>JAHBZB010000004.1 GCA_019635635.1 Xanthobacteraceae bacterium | reverse complement strand
GGCCCTGTCTCTTTTACTTCCTCTGGTCCTGTTGAACTGGAGCGGGTGAAGGGAATCGAACCCTCGTATTCAGCTTGGAAGGCTGCTGCTCTACCATTGAGCTACACCCGCGAATTCGGCGGTCTTTTAACGGGAACGCTAAGTCTCGCCAAGAACGATCCGGGCCTTTGCCTAACCGCTGTATTGGCGCGAAGGCTGGTGGGGGAGGTAGGACTCGAACCTACGAAGGCATAGCCAGCGGATTTACAGTCCGCCCCCTTTGCCGCTCGGGACACTCCCCCGGTTAGCCCGGGTTTCTCTCTATATAGAGCAGAAACAGAACGAGGCCCCGCGACCGCGAAGCCCAGCGGCGGGACTTATGGTGGCGGCTATCAGGGGTGTCAACCCTGTGAAATCGCTTTAGTTCGGGAGGCTTAGCCCCTGCCCCTGCGCGATTGCCAAGCCCCGTTCCGGCGGCCTAGATGCCCGCCCCAGCGAGATCATTCCGATGCCCGGACGCCCCCCAAAGCCGCCCAAGAAGAACGCCGCGCTCAGCGGCCGCCGCAGCTTCGGCGCCGACGGCCGCAAAATCCCGCTCGACCACACCATTCTCTATGGCTGGCACCCGGTTTCCGAGGCGCTGAAGAACCCTGCGCGCCGCTTCCGCGTCCTGATCGTGACCGAGAACGCTCTGCGTCGGCTCAGGGAAGAAAACATCGCGCTGCCGGTCGAGCCCGAGATTGTCCGGCCCGACGCGCTCGACAAGAAGCTCACCCCCGACGCCGTGCATCAGGGCCTGTTCGCGGTCACCGACGCGCTCCCCTCGCCCGGCCTGCACGAACTTGCCCTCGACAAGCTCGTGCTCGTGCTCGACCAGATTACCGACCCGCATAATTTCGGCGCCATCGTCCGCACCGCGGCGGCATTCAACGTCTCCGCGATCGTCACCACCGCGCGGCATTCTCCGGAAGCGACCGGCGTGCTCGCGAAATCCGCCTCCGGCGGGCTCGAGCACGTGCCGATAGCACTCGTGCAGAACCTCTCCCGCGCCATGAATGAACTCAAAGAGCGCGGCTTCACGCTGGTCGGGCTTGCCGAGGAAGGCGACGCGGACTTGAGCGAGACCAAACTACGCGCCCCGGTCGCGCTGGTGTTAGGCGCCGAAGGCAAGGGCCTGCGCAAGCTTACGCGCGAGACCTGCGACGTGCTTGCGCGGATCGATTTGACCGGCGCGATCAGTAGCCTCAACGTATCCAACGCGGCGGCGCTAGCGCTCTACATCGCCGATCGCGCGGTACGAAACGGGTAGCGGACTCCGCCCATGCCGTTCGGATACTGGTTGAACGCACCCAGTCATCAACGCGCTCACTGGAGCGAGCGCTATGTCTTTCCCTATCTATCCGGGGTCGCTCTCATTTCGCTTACGACCGCGAGCATTGCGTTCGTATTGCGCCACCTCGATTTCCAGAACGTCGGTATCATCTATCTGCTGCCGGTTTTCATCGTTGCGGTGCGCTGGGGCTTTCTGCCGGCGATGTTCGCTGCGCTGGTCAGCGTCGCCGCGTCGGCATATTTCTTCTATCCGCCGATCTACGATCTCCGCGCGCACAACTGGGACAACCAGGTCGATCTGGTTCTCTTCACCATCATCGCCGCGGTCACCAGTCACCTTGCCACGCGGCTCAGGCGGCGCGACGAGATCGACCGCCTTCGCGAAGCGCTGATCGGTTCGGTCTCGCACGAACTACGGACTCCGCTCGCATCCATTCTCGGCGCGTCGTCCGTGATCGCGAACGCGGAAAGCGTGAAAAGCAACGCGCATCTTTCCACGCTTGCGAATGTCATTCGCGAGGAAGCGGACCGTCTCAACCATGACATCCAGAACCTGCTGGATGCCACGCGGATTTCGAGCGAGGGCGTCCGTCCGAAGCGCGAGTGGATCGACCCCGCCGACCTCGTGAACATCGCGATCGAGCGCCGGCACCGGGTGCTTGCGGGGCATAAAATTGAAGTAAAATTCTCCGATGCGCCCCCGCTCTTTCAGGGCGACCCGGTTCTGATCGATCAGGCCATCGGCCAGATCCTGAGTAACGCCGCGAAATACTCGCCGGCTAAGACTCCGATTTCGATCGAGGTCGGCCAGCACCGCCAGATGATCGAAATTCGCGTGGCCGATCAAGGTGCTGGCATGACTCTCGAGGACGAGGCGCGCTGGGGACAGCGCTTTTATCGCGGGCCGCAACACCTGCATACGACTACCGGTTCCGGTCTCGGCGCCTGGATCGCCAAGGCCTTCATCGAAGCCAGCGGCGGCACCGTGTCGGTGCAAAGCCAGGGGCTCGGTCATGGTTGCACCGTAATCATCAAGCTGCCTATACCCGTTCAACCGCCGCAAGAGGCTGACGCGCATGCCGATGACTAAGAACAATCCCGCGGTCCTGGTCGTCGACGACGAGGCGCAGATCCGCCGCTTCCTCCGCGCCGGTTTCGAGATGGACGGCTTCTCCGTTCAGGACGCCGACAACGGCAACGATGGCATCAAGAACGCGACCATGCGGCCGCCGGATCTCGTGATCCTCGACCTCGCGCTGCCCGATATCGACGGCTCCGAAGTGCTTGCGCGCCTTCGCACTTGGTCGAACGTGCCGGTAATCGTGCTCTCGGTGCGCTCGAGCGAAGACGAGAAGGTAAAACTCTTGCAGATGGGCGCGGACGATTATGTGACGAAGCCCTTCGGCATGGCCGAACTGCTCGCGCGCTCGCATGCCGCGATCCGCCGCCACACCCGCAACCAGAGCGGCGACCCGGTCGTAAACCTCGGCCGCCTTTCGATCGATCTCGCAAACCGCGCGGTGTTCATCGACGGCGAACGGCTTTCTCTCACCCGCAAGGAATTCCGCCTGTTGCAGATCCTTGCGCAGCACGCCGGCAATGTCGTCACGCATAGCCAGTTGCTGAAGGAAATCTGGGGCGCCGGTCACGATCAGGATTCGCATTACCTGCGCATCTTCGTGCGCAAGCTGCGCCAGAAGATCGAAGTTGACCCGACCCAGCCGAAACTTCTGCTTACCGAACTCGGCGTCGGTTATCGCCTCGCCACCGAAGAGAACGGCAAGGCAATCCATCACTGAACGGTGTCTTGCTGGACAAATAAAAGCGGCGCTAGAGCGCCGCTTTTTCCTTTTCCAGCCCTAGTTCGTGCCGAGCGCGAACAGGAATGCCAAGCCCCACATCACGGCGGAAACCAGTGCGGTCCATTTCGCGAACGTCAGGTAGGTCTCGTAAAGCACGGTCGAGATCGCCCATTGCGCGTAGTCGAGCGGCAGCTGGTCGTCTTTCTCGATGTACAGCCACATTTCGGTGCGGCGGCAGTCTTTATTGAGTGCGCCGCGCGCCTTCAGGATCAGGACGAATGCCATGACCGTCGTGAGAAAGCCGCCGGACTGAAAGGCCACTTTCGGGTCGAACGACATGCCGACCATGAAAGAGAAAATGCCGAGCGTCGCGAAACTGCATGCGCGCAGCACGGTCTGGTAGGCGATCTGCCGAAAATACTCCATGCGAGTCCTCGGGGTCCGCTTCGAGCAGGCCAAGCCTACACGAAAACCCCGGCGCGGCAGTTCACGATCCGTTGCGTTGCGCCTAGCCCTCGTTTTCGTCCCCGCCTGCTTCGCGAAAGCGCGGAACGGCGGGTGTCTAAAGACCGATTTGCAGGAAATTGCCGATCGAAGGCAAGGTCAGGATCGCAGTGCAGGCAAGCCAGATCCAAAGCGACACGGAGGTCGAATCGTCTTTTGCCCCGGCAAACCGCTCGTAGATCGCGGCCGGAATGCCGCCTGCGATCACGGTCGCGGTCGAAAGCATCAGCGATGTGAAATAGGCGATCGCCGCGGTCGAGCTGAATAACGGCTCCGCCATCAGATAGACGGAAATCTGGAACACGAAGAAGAACAGCGGATTGAAGATGCCGTTGATCATGCCGAAAAATGCGATGCCGATGTAATACGGGCTGCGTTCGTTCATAGCGCCGCCTTCCCGATCAAGCCGAAATAGAAGAACGCGAGCAGCAGCAATACCCGCAGCCAGAACATCCACACGAAGCCGAACAGCCAGAACACGACCGGTGCGGTCGCCTTCGGCGTCAGCGGCGCGATCAGCTTCAAGGCGGGATCGGTGATCGCGCAGAATGCACGCCAGATATAATTCTTCGAGTCCGGTTCGAGGAACAGGCTCAGCAACACGCGGCCGAGCATCGTGTACATCACCACCGCCAGAACGAAGTTCGGCAGGTTGAAATACCACAGGCTCCAGAACGACTGCATTCGACACATCCCCGGATTGGTTCTGGTTTAACGCACGCCGTCTTTGGCGTCTCGAAAAACCTGTGCGTCTTACAAAAATACGGGGCCCGGCAAAGCCGAGCCCCGCTTGTTTGACGCCTTCTTGGTGAGGCTTAGTCCTTTTCCTGCAGAACCGTGCGACCGCGCGGTTTGCGGATTTCGTCGATGAACGCCTGCATTTCCGCAGACGGTTCCTTGGTCATCAAGCTCACGATGTAGATCAGCGCGAAGCCGACCGGCATGCCGATCAGACCCACGGCGATGTTCGTGATCCCGAACCAGCCGACCTTGCTGGCCAGCGGGTGACTTGCGGCAACCCAGCCGTCCATCGCATTCGGCGCGGCCATCGCCTTGGCCAGATCGACCAGCGGAGCGCCGGCCGGATTGGTCAGGGACGACATGCCGAGATACGAAACGCCAAAGCCGGGGAAGTAGCGCGTCACGACGAGGTACAAGATCGCGATTCCGAAACCGCCGATCATGCCGGCAATAGCGCCGGGCGTCGTTGCCCTCTTCCACCAGATGCCCATCACGAGCGCCGGGAAGTTACCGGCCATCGCGAGCGAGAACGCCCAGCCTACCATCGCGAGAATGTCGGCTGGTCGTGTCGCCGCCGTAGCGGCTGCCGCAACCGCGACAACCACGAGCAGGATACGGGCAACCGTCAGACGTTTCACCGTCGGCGCATTCGGATCGATCATCTTGTAATAGATGTCGTGCGAGAGCGCGTTGGCGATCGCGAGCAGCAGGCCGTCAGCGGTCGACAGCGCGGCGGCAAGACCGCCGGCGGCGACGAGGCCGGAGACGACATACGGCAGACCCGCGATTTCCGGGGTCGACAGCACGATCACGTCGGTGTTGATCGAGAAGTCCTGCAAGCGGACCACGCCGGCATGACCGGCGATCGCCTTACAGGCGGCCACGATCGCATCCAGGCTGGCAGCATTCTTGCCGCAAACCTGAATCAGGCCGAGTTCACCCCACGTGAACATCCACGGGCGGATGTCGGAGACATTTCGTCCGATGATGTTCGTGTAAACCTCGAGCTTCGAGAACGCCGCATAGGCCGGCGCCGAGAAGTACAGGAGGAAGATGAAGAACAGCGACCACGCCACCGACTGACGGGCTTCACGCACCGACGGGGTGGTGAAGTAGCGCATCAGGATGTGCGGCAGCGAGGCGGTGCCCACCATCATACACAGGATGATCGCGAAGAAGTTGAGCTGCGTATAAGTCAGCCACGGCTGGATATGCGGCTTGAGATTGGCCGCGGTCGCCAGACCGTCCTTCAACATCTGCTGTTCGCGTACCGTGATATCCGCGATCGCTTGTCCGTAGGTCAGTTCCGGAATCGGAATGCCGTACTTCTTGGTGGACAGGATAACGATCGGGGTCAGGTAGGCGACGATCAGCACGATGTATTGCGCGATCTGCGTCCAGGTAACGGCGCGCATGCCGCCAAGCATCGAGCAGAGCAGGATGCCGGCGAGGCCCACGAACACCGCAAGCTCGAACGGCATGCCGAGGAAGCGCGATGCGATGATGCCGGTGCCGAAGATCTGCGCCGTCACGTAAGTGAAGGAGCAGCACACCAGCACGACCACCGCGAGGAAGCGCGCGAAGTTGCCGCCGAAGCGGAACGACATGAAGTCCGGAACGGTATAGGCGCCGAACTTGCGCAGGTACGGACCGACGAGGACCGAGACGAGCACGTAGCCGCCGGTCCAGCCGAGCACCCAGGCAAGGCCGTCATAACCGAGCAGGAACAGCGTACCGGCCATGCCGACGAAGGAAGCCGCCGACATCCAGTCGGCGCCGGTCGCCATGCCGTTATAGAACGCCGGAACCTTGCGGCCCGCGACATAATATTCGGAGACCTGCGCCGTGCGCGAGAGCACGCCGATGATGGCGTACACCGCAATCGTGAAGAACACGAACAGGTAGCCGAGCACGCGGTTCGGCACGCCCATCTGTTCGAGGATTGCGAGCAGGATTACGAACGCAAGGAAGCCGCCGGTATAAAGACCGTAGATCTTGCCGAGGTTTTGCAGAAAGCTGCCGTCGTTTGAGGTCTGAGTAGCCATGTTGCTGTCCCCCTCAGTCTTCAGCGACGCCGAATTCGCGGTCGATCTTGTCCTGCTGCTTGGCAAACAGGAAAAGCTGAACCACGAACGCGATGAGCGAGCCCTGCGCGGCCATGTAGAAGCCGAGCGGGAAACCCAGAATGACGATCTTGTTGAGCGCCGGTGCGAAGAAGTGGATCACGTATCCGAAGAAGAACCAGATTGCGAGATGCGTCCACATCAGATTGGTCGTCTTGCGCCAATGAGCTTGGTCATTGGCTGACGTACCTTTGGTCGTCGATGACATAGGTCGATGCCCTCCCAGTTAAGCGGACGCGGATGCGTCCGGATATGCCGATGCGAGGAGAGCCGGTCGTCGATCCGGCGATCTGCGGCGTCCCCCACTTTAACCGCGGTCTGCCACGCGATCTTTTCGCCGCGTCTACAGAACGATATGTAAAAGTAACACTGAGGTCGGGAACCGGTTTATAATACTTTTGGCCAAATCTACGCTTTTACGGCACTGATTTTGTTATCATTTCCATCTCTCGCAACTGCGAAACGAAATGGCCGCAATGCAGCGAACGGAATCAAAGCAAGGGAAACGGATGGGCTTTTTCAATTTTCTGGTCGGTCGAAAACCCGCCATTCGCACGCCGGCGGCGCTCGCGGATTTCATCGACGAACAGGCAGCCTTCCTCGTCCAGAAAGGCATCTACGATTATTCGCGTGCGCGCTCTGGCCACTATTCGAAGGTCATGCTGGCCGACAAAGGTTTTCAATCCGCGCTCAACCGCGCGCGCTGGCGCGCCTTCCCGCTCGGTCTTGCGATGGTCGGCGAAACCGTGGAGACGGTTTTTGCCCCGCACGCCGGGAACGATCGCCGCGCGATACTCGATCCGCTGATCCGGCTCGTGCTGTCGATTTATGATCGATACGCGCCGCCACCCGAACTGACGGAAGAAGAGTGGAAAGAGGGCCGCGCCGAACTCGCACTTCACCTCGAGCGGCTTTCTACGCATCCGCCGAAGCGCATCATCGACATTCCGGTACCGTTCGCGGATCGCTATTTCGCGCTGATGCCGTTCGACAAGCAGTTTCTCACGCCGGATGCGCCGACGGCCCGCGGCTTCATGCAACTGCATCTCGTTTCGGTTCAGGAGCAGGTTACGCAGCGGATGGATGTCGCGAACATGACGCCTCTGTTACGAGGCCTGTGAAGTTCCGAAAAAGGAACTCACGGATAGAGTACGAAAAAGTTACACGATACGGAAAAATCATTACGCGCTAAATCGCGAGCGTTCTCTAGCGTCGTCCGTCGGGGAACGACGCGATGCCGAGAAGAAAGTTCGAAGCTCTGCTCCAACGGAGCACGAAGGTAGACGAGCGCGATGTGATCGCGCTTCGCAACGAATATCTGCTGCAAATCGGCAAGTTCGCAGCCAAGGACGCCGCCGCCCCTTTCGTCACCAAAGCAAACGAACTTCTGCGATCGCGCTACTGGGCGAACTCGAGCTGGCGCGAACGCGCAAAAATTCTGGAAACGGTCGGCTTCCTGCTTCGAACTCACGAGGCAAAATAAGATACGAAAAATTTATTCGCTGACGGCGTCCGGCGCTCGAAATATTGCGGAACGCACGACCTTCCGACGCCCGAATAATTTTCACGTTTGTTCTTTGTTTTCCAGCAGCTACCGCGGCGCACATCATCCTTTCGCCTAATACGACTTGGTAGCACGACCCGCCGCACACCCGCGCGTAGCGTCTGCGCCGAGATCGCGTGACAGATTCTGTTTCGCGCGCTCGATTACGCCAACAACAAATGGGGGACGTTCAATGGCAACGGCATCCGATGCTCGTAGCAGCGCCGCCAGCGGCAAGATGACCGCCGAACAACGGAAGGTTATTTTCGCTTCTTCGCTCGGCACTGTCTTCGAGTGGTACGACTTTTACATTTACGGCACGCTCGGCGTCATTCTCGCCAAGCAATTCTTCTCCGGCGTCAATCCGACCGCCGGCTTCATCTTCACGCTGCTCGCCTTCGCGGCGGGTTTCGCGGTCCGTCCGTTCGGCGCGCTGTTCTTCGGCCGCCTCGGCGACATCGTCGGCCGCAAGTACACCTTCCTTGTAACCATGACGCTGATGGGTCTCGGCACCTTCCTGATCGGTGTGCTGCCGTCCTATGCGTCGGCCGGCATCATCGCGCCGATCATCCTGATCCTGCTTCGTCTCGTGCAGGGTCTGGCGCTCGGCGGCGAATACGGCGGTGCTGCGACCTACGTCGCGGAACATGCGCCGAACGGCAAGCGCGGCTACTACACCTCGTGGATTCAGACGACGGCGACGCTCGGCCTGTTCATGGCCCTGCTCATCATCCTCGGCATCCGCACCTACATGGGTGAAGCAACTTTCGCTGACTGGGGCTGGCGCATTCCGTTCCTGCTCTCGGCAGTACTGCTCGCGGTCTCGATCTGGATCCGTCTGCAACTCGAAGAGTCGCCGGCGTTCCAGGAAATGAAGGACCAGGGCAAGCAGTCGAAGGCGCCGCTCTCCGAAGCCTTCGGCAAGTGGGAAAACGCCAAGATCGCGATCCTCGCGCTCTTCGGTGCTACCGCCGGCGAAGCGGTGATCTGGTACGGCGGACAGTTCTATGCGCTGTTCTTCCTCACCCAGACGCTGAAGGTCGATAGCGTGACCGCGATCATCCTGATCGCTACCGCGCTCGCCCTCGGCACGCCGTTCTTCATCCTGTTCGGCTGGCTGTCCGACAAGATCGGCCGCAAGCCGATCATGCTCGCAGGCTTCCTGCTCGGTGCGGTGACGTACTTCTGGATCTTCCAGGGTCTCACCCATTACGCCAACCCGGCTCTCGAAAAGGCGCTGCGTGACGCGCCGGTGACCGTGATTGCTGATCCGAGCGAGTGCTCGTTCCAGTTCAATCCGGTCGGCACCGCGAAGTTCACCTCCTCGTGCGACGTCGCAAAGTCTGCGCTCGTTGCCCGTTCGGTGAACTACTCGAACCAGGCCGCGCCGAAGGGCACGCCTGCGTCGGTGAAAATCGGCGACCAGACGATCGTGACCGGCACGCCTGACTTCGTGAAGCAGGTTGGCGAAGCGATCACCAAGCACGGCTATCCCGCCAAGGCGGACAGCGCGCAGATCAACTACCCGATGACGATCCTGCTGCTGACGATCCTCGTGATCTACGTCACGCTGGTCTATGCACCGATCGCCGCCTGGCTGGTTGAACTGTTCCCGACCCGCATCCGCTACACCGGCCTGTCACTGCCCTATCACATCGGCAACGGTTGGTTCGGCGGCTTCCTGCCGGCGACCGTGTTTGCGATCGTCGCTGCGACCGGAAACATCTACTCCGGTCTGTGGTACCCGATCATCATCGCTTCGATGAGCTTCGTCGTGGCGCTCTTGTTCCTGCCGGAAACGAAGGATCGCGATCTTTCGAAGTGGCACTAAGCCAAACATAAAAACGGGGCGGCTCGAAAAAGCCGCCCCGTCACAGCCTTCGCCCCGGCCTTCGCGCCGGGGCTTTTTTATTTGTCGCCGCTCCGCGGCGCGGGAATGACGTAAGGCCCCTGCGGTGCCGCCTGCGGCGGCAGATCGGCGGGCTCGTTCGACTGTGTGCTCCAGGTACGCCGGTAACGCGGCCCCGGTACGGACGGCTGATGCGTCGCGCGTGATCGATAGGCGAACGGATCGCCTGCGTTGGACGGGAAGTAATAGCCCCGCGGCGCAGCCGGGCCGTAATAGTATTGCGGGCCCCAGTATTCGGCGTAGGGCACGACATTGTTGTCGCCGGCGAGCCCCCAGTCGCCATAGACCACGGTTCCGTCCGGATGGATGACGGGACGCTTGTCCGCGCTCGCAGGCGTGGCGGCTGTGGCCAGGGCGATGGTGCCCACGGCGGCAATGAGGAATGCTCGGCGCAGCATGACGGCGTTTCCTGTAAAAACCGCCGATCCTTGCACGGCGGGCCTTCGGGTCCGGTTACCACCTGCTTAACTCTTGAAACTATGGTTAGTGCCTTGCGTATGCCCCCGAAGCGTCGCAAATACCCGGCGCATAACCCCGAAAAGTGGATACCGGTTTTCGGTCCAGGTTATGCGCCAACAAGATGCCGGCGTAGCACAGCGGTAGTGCAGCGGTTTTGTAAACCGAAGGTCGGGAGTTCGATCCTCTCCGCCGGCACCACTCCTTCCCGCTTAGGAATTCAGCAACGCCCGATACGCCGCATCCAGGTCGGCCGCGGCGTGGTCGATCATGAATTTCTGCCGGATGTTGCGCTGGGCCGAAACGATGCCGAAATCGCACGCCTTATTCCAACGCGCGAGAACGGCCCTCAGCGCCTGCGCGAGCGATTCCGGATTGCGGGGTTCGAACAGCATCCCAGCGTCGGTCTGCACTTCCTCCATGACGCCGCTGCGGCTCGATAGCAGCGGCACGCCGGCCGCAAGCACCTCGACAGCAGCCATGCCGAAGGTTTCCATGCGGCTCGGATTGATGACCAGATCGTAGGACCGAATCAGTTCCCGGAATGCTTCGACGCGGCCAAGAAAATTACAGCGCGACACCAGGCGGCCGATCTTGAGATCGTTCTCGCTCGCGGACGGTTCGTCGCCCGTAAAATCGAACTGCAACCGCGGCAGCGACTTCTCCTGTTCGAGACGAAACACCGCTTCCGTTAAGTCCGCCCAGCCTTTCCATGCTAGCGGCGAGCCGATGACGAGAATTTTTGAAAGTGGCGGCGCAATACCCTTCGCCGGCATGAATTCATCCTCGAATATGCCGTCGTAGACGCATTCGATCTTGCGCCTCGGATCCCAGGCCTGAATGCGTGCCGTCAATTCGTCGCCGATCGCGCTGATGTAATCGAACTCGTTGCAGCGATATTTGAAGTAGTCTTCGCGCCGGGTGCCGGGCGAGCGCAGGACGATCGCGGCCTTCGCGCCGATCCTGCGCGCCAGCGACAAAGCGAGCAGCGCTTCCTGATGATCGTTGGCATGCACGATGCCGGGATTAAACTCGCGGGAGCGGAGCATCGCTGCCACGCGTCTGGAAAAACTTCGGGTTCCCCAAAGCCGCGCGGTCAACGAACGCGAACGCTGGAACGACTCGATCAGCGTTTCGACTGAAAGGCGTGCACATTCCTCGATAAGCCAGCCCGGCTTCGAACAAAGCACCACAGGATTCCACGCCCGCACCTGCTCGTGCTTCAACAGGCGCGCAAGGCAGGTCTGCGCACCGGCACGATGCGTGCGACCCTGTAGAAAGAGGACGCCGCCGCTCATGCCATCCGGCCGCCCGCGGAGAACTTGAGCGTCGAGGACGCAAACGACGCAAACTCAGACGGCGCAGCGACGATGTTCTGATAGCCGAAGGTTTCGAATATCGGGTTAAATTTGAACCGCACCAGCCGGTCCGGAAACATCTTGTAGGTCCAGTAACCGAGCCCTGCGAGAAGCTTGCAGGCGTCGCGAAGCCTCGTATTCGAGCCGATCCAGAAATCACAATATTCGAACTGCAATACCGGCCGCGAACGCGCGAGCAACTCGGGAAATCCCGCGAGCACGCGGTAGTCGTGACCGTCGCAATCGATCTTAAGCAGACAGGGTTTGTTCGACGACGCCGGGAAAAGCTCGTCGCCCTTCATCAGCTTAACCTGAAACTCGACATGCTTTTTTTGTGTCGAAGCAACTTCCGAACTATTTCCGCGGTAGGAGCGGTACATCGTGCCCCCGCCCGCGGAGTTATAGATCGTCACTTCACCGCCGCTCGTGTCGGATAGCGCGGTCTCTACCACCTTGACCGGCGGCGGCGCGTCGAAACGCTTGCGGATGGTCTCGGCGAGCCACGGTATCGGTTCGATGCAGTGGAACGTGCGGGTGCCGTTGCGGCCAAGCGCTGCTCGCGCGGCCTCCGTCCAGTCGCCGTTATTCGCGCCGACATCGATCACCGAGTCTCGCTGCGCGATCTCGGGCAAAGACGAAAGCCAGCGCAGGAAGGCGTATTCGCCGTTCTGCTCGGGCTCGAGAATGCGCGGAGGCTCGAGACCGAACGCGCCAAGGATTCCCGCTTTGGTCTTGCCGATTTCCTTCAGGAGCATGCGGTCACCAGGTCGAAAAGATTACTGCCGCGCGGCGAGCGCAGCGCTGCTCGGCAAATTAATGCAACGGCGGTGAATGTCTTCCGCGACCGGCAGGGGCGCGCGCGGCAACTCTTTATACATCGGAAGCAGATGCATCGGCGTCCAAACCGGCCTCGCCAGTATGCGCGCTGCGTGAAGCGCCGACAGCACGGCATCGCGCTCGGCGAAATTGCTGGAAGAAAGCACCAGCGTATTGAGCCAGTAATTGCTTCTGGTGCCGGAAGGCTCAGCCAGGATCGTTCCATCCTCGGACTTTGCAAAGGCATCAATGTACCGGCCAGCGAGATTCCGCTTCGCCGTCACAAACTCGTCGATCCGCTCCATCTGTGCGCAGCCGAGCGCCGCATTGAGATTGGGCAGACGATAATTGTAGCCGACCTCGTCATGCAGAAACTCCCACGCATGAGGGAGCTTCGCCGTCGTCGAGATGTGTCGCGCGCGAACCGCAAGCGCGTCGTCGTTTGTGACGATCATCCCGCCCCCGCCGGTGGTGACGATCTTGTTGCCGTTGAAGCTCAGCGCCGCGCAAAGCCCCAGCGAGCCGCATGGCGTATTTACATACTGCGAACCAAGCGCCTCGGCGGCATCTTCGACAATGACGAGGTTATATTTTGCCGCGACCTTCTGCAGCGCATCGAAATCGACGGGATGGCCAAAGGCATGCATCGGAACGACGCCGCGGATCGGCCGCTTCGTCCGGGAGTTTACAAGCACACCGCCCTGCATCGTCGCCGCCTCTTGCAAGTGGTGATCCAGCGCGTCCGCATCGATCCCGAGCGTCTTCCACGACACGTCCACGAAATGCGGCGTGGCGTTCGCATGGCGCACAGCGTTTGCAGTTGCGACGAAGGTGATCGTCGGCACCAGCACTTCGTCGCCAGAGCGCACGCCCGCAAGGATAAGCGCGAGGTGAAGCGCGGCGGTGCCGTTTACGATCGCGATGCCGTGCTTTGCGCCGACATAACGGGCAACCGTCTGTTCGAACTGATCGACGAACCTTCCGCCGGAAGAAACCCACCCGGTATCTATCGTCTCGATGACGAGCGCTCGCTCGCGCGGCCCGAAGTTCGGCTCATGCAATGCGATGGGGCGCGGCGCCGAGCCGAGCACCGCCTCGGCCTTCGCAACGATTCGCGACGGGTTTACGGGAGCGGGCTTGCGCGCCTCAGATTGCATACTCGTCCGCCCGATACCATTTCGCATTGTGCGGATCGCGAAACCAGTCGATGGTTTGGCGAAGGCCCTGCTTGAAACCATCGAGGCCGGCGTAACGCGGCGTCCAGTTCAGGAGCTTCTTCGCCTTTTCATTGCTCGCGCAGAGGCGTTCGACTTCGCTGTTCTCTGGACGGAATCGCTCATCTTCGGTGACGACAGAAACCTTGCGCCCCATGACTTCGGCAATCGTTTTCGCCGTATCGCCGATCGATATTTCAAAGCCGGTGCCAAGGTTGACCGTCTCGCCAACCGCGGCGTCGCATTCAGCGGCAGCGATGAAACCCGCAACGATGTCCGCGACGAAATTGAAATCCCGCGTCGGCGTAAGATTGCCGAGCTTGATCGTCTCCATGCTGGCGCCGATCTGCGTGATGATCGTCGGGATGATTGCGCGCGCCGACTGGCGCGGACCGAAGGTATTGAATGGCCGCACGATCGTTACAGGCGTGTCGAACGAGCGCTCGAAGGAAATTGCAATCTGGTCTGCGCCGATCTTGCTCGCCGAATAGGGCGACTGCCCATGCAGTGGATGCTCTTCGGTGATCGGCACGAAACGCGCGGTACCATAAACTTCGCTGGTGGAAGTGTGGATCACGCGCTCGACATTCAGTTCGCGGGCCGCCTGCACGATATTCAGGGCGCCTTTGATATTGGTGTCCACGTAGGTGTCGGGGGAGTGATACGAAAACGGAATCGCGATCAGCGATGCCAGGTGATAGACCTGCTGGCATCCCTGCATCGCCTTGCGCACGCCGTGCGGATCGCGGATGTCGCCGTTGAAAATCTCGATCTCGCGCTGGATCTCCTTCGGCAAGGAGTCGATCCAGCCGCGCGTTCCCCTACTGTTGTAGTGCACGAACGCGCGCAGCTTGCCGCCGCGGCGAACAAGCTCCTCGGTCAGATGCGAACCGATAAAGCCCGCCGCTCCGGTTACAAGAATTCGATCAGCTGAGCTCGGCACCACACACCTAATTGCAAGCCATATTGCGGGCACTACTAGCAGCCCCAACCGGCCCCGGAAAGCCGGAATGAAACCGGGCTAACCATTGCAGATTCCTAGGCTTTTCGGTATTCCTTCCCGCCAGTTGATCCCTAATTTGCAGGTTATCCGTGACGGGCAAGGCTCAGGCGCTTTACAGGCGCGCGCGCGAAATCATTCCGGGCGGCACGCAGCTGCTGTCCAAGCGTCCCGAGTTGATGCTGCCGGAGCAATGGCCCACCTATTATCGTTCGGCCAAAGGCGCTGAAGTCGTCGATCTCGACGGAAATACCTTTCTCGACATGACTGCGGCAGGCATCGGTGCGACTGTTCTCGGCTTTGCCGATCCGGATGTCGATGCCGCGGTAAAAGCCGCTATCGATCAGGGCTCGATGGCTACACTAAACTGCGAAGAAGAAGTTCAGGTTGCGGAACTCTTTCTCGAACTTCATCCGTGGGCGGAAATGGCGCGCTTCTCGCGCGCCGGCGGCGAAGCGCTGTCCATCGCCATTCGTATCGCGCGCGCCGCTACTGGAAACGAAGTCGTCGCCTTCTGCGGCTATCATGGTTGGCATGACTGGTATCTGAGCGCGAACCTCGCGGAGGACAGTGCGCTCGATGGCCACCTGCTAGCGGGTCTCAAGCCCAAAGGTGTGCCGCGCGGACTGACCGGATTGATGCAACCGTTTCACTTCAACAACGTGGAAGAAGTCGAGCGGATCGGCAAAGAATTCGGTCCGCGCTTAGCGGCCATCGTCATGGAGCCCGTGCGTTCGAGCGAACCTACGCCCGCATTCCTGAATGCCGTTCGCAAGCTTGCCGACCAGAGCGGCTGCGTGCTGATTTTTGACGAAGTTACCTCCGGTTTCCGCATCAACAACGGCGGTGCGCATCTCGTATATGGCATCGAGCCGGATCTCGCGGTTTTCGCGAAGGCGATCTCCAACGGCTTTCCGATGGCAGCGATCATCGGACGCAAGAAATTCATGGATTCCGCGCAGGATACCTTTATCAGCAGCACGAGCTGGACCGAGCGCGTAGGCTTCGCAGCGACACTCGCGACATTGCGAAAGTTTCGCGAGCGCGACGTCAGCAAGCACCTTCAGCGCATCGGCAGGAAAGTCATGACCGGTTGGCGGGAACATGCCGCCGCCGCCAACCTCCCCCTCGAAGCCTCCGGCATTTCGCCGCTCGGACATTTCTCGTTCCAGGTTGATGGCGCGCAGGAACTTCGCACGCTGTTCACGCAGATGATGCTGGATCGCGGAATTCTTGCTGGCTCATCCTTTTATTCGATGTACGCGCACACCGATGAGCACGTCGACCGCTATCTGACGGCGACGCGCGAAGTATTTCTTGAATTGAAAAAGGCGGTCGACAACAGCTCTGTGCGTCAGCTTCTGCGCGGGCCGGTCGCGCATTCCGGATTCAGCCGGTTGACTTGAACACTTCGCGGATCACACTCCGCTTGGTCAATGACGTTTCCGCCTTCGGGTATACGCCGTGCAGCACCGCATCCGCGGGCAGGATACCCTTGTCCATTGCGATCGTCCCTGTCGCGATGAACGTATTGTCACCTATCGTCGTGTCGCCGATCACGCGGCTTCCGCCATACATAACCACCCCGCAGCCGAAACGCGGATAGACGTCTCTGGCGTTCGCACCTGTGGTGCAGTTCTGGTAGCAGCAGAAGTAATCACCATAAGCCGCGCGTCCGAGCACCGTGCCGACCGGATGCACCAGCAGCATGACGGCGGGCAGTTCGACTTCGTAGAACGCATCGAAGCCATGCAACGCTTTGTTCAGCGCGTAGGCGCGCTCGGCGATCGAGCCCTCTCCCGCCTTGAAGGCGCTGTTTGCCAAGTAATAAAGAAAGACAGCATACTGATCCGTATGCAGGTGATTGAAGCGCGCGCCATCCGAATCCGAATAGCCTTTAATTCCGATCTTCGAGAAGCAGTGTTCGGCGCGGCCCAACGCAAGATCCGTTATTTTCGGCAGCGCACCGAGCGCCGCACCATCCGGAAAGAATGCTTCGAACTGACGCTTCAGGTAACCGGCCAGCGCCGTTCGATCGAGCGATAGTTTCATCTTCAGTTCCTGCTGCTCGTGCTGACCCGCACATCCAGCCCCCGCGATGCGAGATGGCTGCGCAACTTGATTGGGCTGTTATCTGTGAACAGGAACATGGAGGAGATCGCAACCGCTGAGGCTCCAGCCTCGAGTGCGTCGATTGCGTGTTGCAGCGAACCGCAGCCGCCGGAAACGATCAAAGGTACATCGAGCCGCGCGCTCAGCGCGTGGATGGCATCGAGATCGTAGCCGCGCATCGTGCCATCATGATCGATCGAGGTCATGAGAATCTCGCCGCAGTGCATGTCCTGGCATCGCTGCGCCCATTCGATGGGATCGAGCGCGGTCGCTTCGCGGCCGCCATCGATGAAGACGCGCCGGGAGGTGGGCGAAACCTGCTTGTAATCGATAGACACCGTGATGCATTGATCGCCGAATTGTCTCGCTGCCTCGCTTACGAAAGCGGGCTGCCGCACTGCGTGGGAGTTCACAGACACTTTGTCCGCTCCTGCGCGCAGCAGGGCATTGACGGATTCGAGGCTTTGCACCCCTCCCCCGACAGTAAACGGCACGAAAATCTCTTCAGACATGCGCTCGATTATGCCGACGACGCCCGCACGCGGAGCTTCGCTCGGAACGATGTCGAGTACGATCAATTCGTCCACGCCGTAATCGTTGTACACTTTGGCTGTCGTGACAGGATTGCCCGCCATGCGTTCGTCGTCGACGAATCTCGTGTATTTCACGAGCTTTCCGTCGCGCAGCAGGAATTTCGGGATCAGCCGCTTTTTCAGCATCTGAGCGCTCAGGGATTCCACGACAGGAAGCTGCCAAGCAGCTCGATCCCGCTGTCTTGGCTTTTTTCCGGATGGAATTGTGTTGCGACGATGTTGTCTTTTGCGACTACCGCGGTCACCGGCACGCCATAGTTGGCGAAGGCGACGACATCGGCCTTATTGCGGCACTTCATGTGATAGCTATGCACGAAATAGAAATTCAGATTCTTGTCGCCGATGTTCGCGAGGATTGGATGCTCGCGCTCTTTCGTGATGTTGTTCCAGCCCATGTGCGGAATCTTGAGATCCGCGCGCACGGTTTCGATGCGAACCACGTCCGCGTCGAACCAGCCGAAGCCCTGATGCTCCCGACGTGACTCCGCGTGCTCGGTTGACCCCTTCGCGAGCACCTGCATGCCGAGGCAGATGCCGAGCATGGGCTTGCCTTGCCGACGCACGCTGCCTTCAAGAGTTTCGATCAAATTGCCCCGGCGCAGGTTGATCATCGCGCTCTCAAACGCGCCGACGCCGGGAAGGATTATATGCGATGCGTCCGCGATCTGCGCCGCATCGGCGGTGATCACGGCATCATAGCCGCGGCATTCGACCGCGTTCTTGACGGAGCGCACATTGCCCATCCCATAGTCGATGATCGCGACGCCGGGCATGTACGCGCTCTCCGCTCAGACTTTCTCTTTGCCTTTGCCGCCGATCTCGATACCGGGGTGATTGGGCCACACCACCTTGGTGTTGTCCCACTTCGCCATATCGGGCATCGGCTTTCCGGTTTCCACCTGGTTCGGCGAGAACTGCCAAGGGCTCACTTCATGGCGCGTCGCGACTTCGAGAAACTCGTCCTCAGAGATATTGAGATAATCGAGAAATAGATCGAGACTCGGCGGTCGCTTGCCGTCGTACTTGGCGACAAGTTTTGCACCTTCCTCGCGCGTGATGCGGCCGTTTCGGATATCGATATTCACGAGGTGGTTGGTGCGGCCCATGCCGCGCTTAACGAATTTCAGGTAGTCGCGAACACCCTGAAAGAAGCACTCCACCTTTTCGTAGTCGTACTCCGGCGGAATGCCTTCAACTTCCTGTCCCTTCCAGTCGAGTTCGCGCTTGATGATCTCAACGTGCTTCTTTGTGTCCCACTTGATGTAACTGCCGAGGCATACTGAGCGGCACTTGATCCGCATCAGGTCTTTGCGCGCGGGGTAAGCGAAAGGATAGAGATCTCGCTTCGAAACGCGGCCGCCGAGAAATTCGTACATATCGTCGGCGGTGATCCCAAGATTCATCGCGCGATTGAACCGCTTCTCGTCAACTTCTTCCATCTCGTCGTAGGAATAAAACGACTGATACTCCGCGAGGCTCTCACCCCAGATGAGAAGCGGCGTCTCGTAGCGGATCGCGATCTGCATCGTGTGCGCATAGATGCCGGTGTGACAGTGCCAGCAGAAATCGCCGCGGCGCTTGAGCGATTCTAGCATCAGTTCGCGCACGACATGCCAATTTGGCGTGAAGTTCAGCACGTCGACGCCTAGTTGCTTGAACACCTTCGTGTTGTTTTCCTCGATCAGCGGCCGATAAAACCAATGATCGAACCGCACGACGAGCGGCTTCAGCTTAAGTTGATGAACCACATACCAGAGCTGAAATACGCTGTCCTTGCCGCCCGAATACGGAAGGATGCAGTCGTAGAGACCTTTGTCGCGATACTGATCGGCGAGTTCGAGCAGTTGCTTGTGGCGGTCGTCCCAATCGATGTTGTCGCGGACTTCAATCTGCCGACAGACGCTGCAGGTGCCGCTGTCGTCGAATGTCGTCGCCTCAGCCGTTTCCGGCAGCATGCATTTAGTGCAGCTGAGCATGAAAAGAGCCCGATTTCCAGTGGTTTATTGCGTTGCGGTAGCTATTACCACGCGGTCCAGCCGCCGTCGATGGCGATAACCTGACCCGTTATATAGGCGGATAGGTCGCTTGCGAGAAACGCAACGCTGCCCTTCATGTCGTCTTCTTTGCCCATACGCCCGAGCGGCGTTCGCGCCAGATAGCGCGAGCGAAACGGCTCCTGCGTGTTGCGCTCGATTCCCCCCGGAGCGATCGCGTTTACGCGGATGTCCGGCGCAAGCGTGGTTGCGAGCCAGCGCGTGAACTGGAGGAGACCGCCCTTGCTCGCGGCATAGGCCGCAGGATTGCCGAGTTTGGTGCCGTCGTAGAGGCGCCAGTCCGGTCCCGTAATTCCATAAATCGACGAGACATTGATGACGCTGCCGTGACCCGAGTCGCGCAGAAGACCGGTCGCTGCCTGCGCGAGCACGAAGGGAGCGGTCAGGTTGACTTCCATCGCACGACGCCAGGTTTCCACCGACTGCGCCGCGAACGGCACGTTCCATCCCTGCAATTCGCTCGTGCCAACTAGCGCCGCGCAATTGACGAGAATGTCGAGCCGGCCAAACTCCTTGCCCACTTTCGCGGGAATCGCCGCGGTCTGCTCGCTGTCTTCGAGATCGACGGTGAAGCCCTTCGCCTTGCCGGACCAGCGTTTGGCAATCGCAGCCGCGACCCCTTCCGCCTTCTCGAGGCTCAGATCTGCGACCGCAACGGTCGCGCCGAGTTCGGCGAACCCGTCTGCTATCGCGTAGCCAATGTGACCCGCTCCGCCAGTAATCAGCGCGACCCGCCCTTCGAGCGACATTAATTCTTTGAGCGGCTTCGTCACGATCACGGTAAGCTCCCGCTATTCGCCGAAAACGTGTTGGTACTCGTCAGAGGCCCGCTTCAGATCGTCGAGCCTGCCGATATCGATCCAGTATTCCCGCAGCGGGAAGGCCACCGTGGTCTTTTTCTTGCCGACGAGAATATTCAGAAGGCTCGGCATGTCGAGCGGCTTTCCAGCCTCGATAAAATTGAACGCTTCCGGTTGAAGCAGGTAAACGCCGGCGTTGATGAACTGCTTCAGTGTCGGCTTCTCGCGGATGCCGGTGACGGCATTTTCGGAAATCTCGACCACGCCGTAGGGAATAGTGGTTGTGTGTTCCAGCACGCAGGCGGTCGCCACCGCCTTGTGCTCCTGATGATACTTGATCAGTTGCTGGAAGTTGATCGTGGTCAGGAGATCGCCGTTCATGACGACGATGGGATTGACCGGCCGCGACGGCAGCAACGACAGCGCGCCTGCCGTTCCCAGTTTCGCTTTTTCCTCGAGATAGGAAATATCAACGCCCCATTTCGAGCCGTCGCCGAAATACTCCTGGATCATCTCCGCTTTGTAGTTCACCGAGAAGAAAAATTTGGCGAAGCCTGCGGCGATAAAGTTAGAGAGAATAGTTTCGAGGATCGGCCTTCCACCGACCTTGATCAGCGGCTTCGGCAGGTCTTCGGTCAGCGGGCGCAGACGCGTGCCCTGCCCGCCCGCCATCAGCACAACCCAGTAGTCGGCGTGAGAGACGCGGGTCAGATCGTCGATTAGCTTGATCTCGGCGATCATTCCGTTCGCATCGATGATCGGAAGCTGGTGGATCGAGTGCTTGCGCATCAGCGCAAGCGCGGCCTCGTTGGTAATGCCGGCGTTCGCGACGATCGGCGAATTGTTCATGATGGCCTGCACGGGCTGCGACAGCGTCGCCCCCGACAGCAGCGCGCGGCGCACGTCGCCGTCCGTCAGCGTGCCGACCAGCCGCCCCTGCCGCTCGACCAACGCGATCTGCAAGCGCCCTTCATCCATCGTGCGGATCGCATCGAGGATCGGAGTGGTCTCCGAAACGACGGGGTAGGTTTTTAGTGAGTTCATTTGTTCTTATTTTCAGCTACTTGTGGGTAGCTGAACCAGTACTGCTGAATTGGCAACATTGGAACGGATTACTTGTCCCGCTCCGACTACAGCTCCCTCCCCAACAAATCTACCCTGAAGAATAATTGCTCCGGCCCCAACATGGGCTTCTTCACCGACCTTTACGGCGCCGCATAAAACCGCACCCGGAGCAATGTGCGAATGAGCACCTATGCTACAATCGTGCTCAACGATTGAACCCGTGTTCAGAATGACGTTGCGCCCTATGTGTGCTCCCGACTGAATGATTGCGCCCGCCATTACTTGCGATCCATCTTCTAAGGTTGCGTCGGTCGCCACGACGGCGCAAGCATGAACAACCGGCGGAAATTTAAAACGCAAGGACGAGAATTTCTCGTATAGGCGTCTTCTTTCAGAGAGACCGGGTCCCTGAGCGCTGGCCTTGTTCCCACATCCGTTAACTAGCCAGACCTCGCTTGGATTCATGGCTGCAACGACTTCATCGTGGCCGATAAAATCAACGCTCGGCATCGCCGCCCCTCCGAAAGAATCGGGACCCGCCACACCAAAAACAGAAACTTCTCTACTTCGAAAAGCTTCGATGAGAACGCGAGCGTGACCGCCTGTTCCGAGTACGATAACTTTCATCAGTCAATCGCCTCATCTGCATCGTAATCGCGCGCGGATTTACGGCCTATCAGATTCCACAATTCTATTGGTCGGAGGCCGGATCCCGGTCGCTTAGTAGTCAAGTTCGACTCTGTGAACACTTCGCCTTTCGCAATTTGGTTAGCGGCCACGATGGACCGCCTTGCAATCTCTCGGTTTCTCAATTCCGATTCTGTAGGTACTTTACTTCCGGTTCCCAGGGCCTTCTCGACATCGCGTATCGCCCGCACCATTGCAATTAGTTCGGATGGCTCGAGTGACGCACGATGATCGGGTCCTACTTGAGCACGATCAAGAGTGAAGTGTTTCTCGATAATCTCAGCGCCGATTGCGACCGCAACCGGAGGAATAGTTATGCCTATACTATGGTCGGAATATCCAACTGGTAATCTGAAGGCGTCTCGCATCGTAGGAATCGCTCGCAAATTCAATTCTTCGATCGGAGCTGGATATTCCGTAGTACAGTGAAGAAGCGAAACATGCCCCGATAACGACGCGAAGTCCGCAACTCGTTTTATCTTCTCAATCTCACTGATGTCGGGGCGTCTGGCAGCTTCCCTAAACCCGAATACTAGTACGGAGAGCGCTTCAGCAATCTCATCCATACTCGCCATGCCAGTCGAAAGGATAACTTTCTTCCCAAGTCGGGCAATGTGAAGAAGCAGTGGCGCATTCGTCAATTCGCCCGAGCCGACTTTCACAATGTTCATTCCAGCCTGCTTGACGAGGAAGTCCGCACTAGATTCGTCAAATGGCGTCGACATAAAAACGATTGACTGTTTGCGACACTCCTCAGCGATGGCGAGTTCGGAAGCTTCGTTTAACTCTAAAGCGCGCAGCATTTCGTACTGGGACTGCTTGGCTCCAAGAGCGACTTCTTGGTAGGCGGCTTTTTTTGCTGTCGCTGTAGAAAGACGATCTGCCTTGAAAGATTGAAATTTAACCGCGTCAACGCCTGCAAGGGCCGCGACCCGAACCAGTTCAAGCGCCTGGAGTGAGTCGCCGTTATGGTTGACACCGGCCTCAGCAATAATGAATGTGCGACCCTTGAACATATAATCTTTACAGCTACTTAGCTGGCAATGAAGCCAGACTGTCAGGATTGCCGGAAAGCGAAATTCTTCGTACTGGACTGGGAGGCCAGACGCAAACCAGCGCTTGGTGAAGTCGGAGCCACAATGTCACGCGTGCCTTCCGTACTATTTCTTCTCGTCGGCCGCGGCGGCTCGAAGGGCGTCCCCGGCAAGAATCTGCGCAGGATCGGCGGGCTCAGTCTCATCGGCCACAAGGCCATTGCCGCGAAAAAATCCTCTTATTGCGACCGCATGATCGTTTCCAGCGATAGCGCGGAAATACAGTCGGAAGCCAAACGCTTTGGCGCGGAAGTTCTCTTTACGCGGCCTGCCGAACTCGCAACGGATACGGCAAGCAGCAATGACGTGATCCTGCATGCAATCGAATGGATCGAGAAGACCGAAGGCCGCAGCTATGACGCGATCATGCTGCTCGAACCCTCCTCTCCGTTCGCCAGCCCCAAGCATTTCGACGAAGCAGTAAGACTGTTTTGCGAACGCGACGCGGACCTAGTCGTCGGCATGCGCGAAACCGAAATTTCCTCGGATTTCGTCGGCACGCTCGGCGACGACGGTTCGATTTCAACGATTGTCGAAAACCTTTTACGAATGCAGAAAGTGCGCCGGCAGGATCAGAAGCCGGAAGTGACGATGAACGGCGCGCTTTACCTGATCCGCTGGCGGGCGATGAAGGAAACCGGAAAGGTCTACTCGAATCCGAAAAAATCTTTCGGGCTCGTGATGGACCGGCTGCACTCCATCGAAATCGAAACGCTCTACGATCTTGCCTTCGCAGAATTCGCCGTCGAGCGCGGACTACTCGATACCTCGCCCTGGCAAACATAGAAAATGCCAGCCCCCCGCAAAATCGCCGTCGTCACCGGATCGCGCGCCGATTACGGACTTCTGCGCGCGCTGCTTCGGCTGCTGCAAGAAGATCCGCGCGCGCAGTTGCAGCTTATTGTTTCCGGCTCTCACCTGATCGGCGGATTTGGCAACACCGTCGCAGAAATCGAGCGCGACGGGTTTTCGATAGCGGCGAAAGTCGCAATCGACCTGCCGAGCGACAGCGCGCTTGACGTGGCGCGCGCAACCGGCGCGGCGACGTCCGGTTTTGCGGAAGCCCTGACGAAACTTTCTCCGGATGCCGTCGTGCTGATCGGCGACCGTTACGAAATACTCGCAGCCGGCACCGCGGCACTGCTTCTGAACATCCCTGCGGTCCACATTCACGGCGGCGAAGTCACACTCGGCGCATTCGATGACGCGATCCGTCATGCGCTTACCAAGATGTGCGTTCTTCACTTCGTCGCCGCGGAAGAATACCGCACGCGCGTGATTCAGATGGGCGAAGACCCCCAGCGCGTGTTCACGGTGGGCGCGCCCGGCCTCGATCAGTTCGATCGGGTGAAGCGGCTGAGTCGCCCCGAAGTCGAGAAGCGGCTGGAGATTGGGCCCGGAAAGAAATTCCTGCTCATTACTCTTCATCCCTCCACAATGATGCCGATGAGCGACATTCCCGCGGTCGAGGCCCTGCTCGCGGCGCTCGAACACATGAAAGATCGCGCCCTGATCTTCACCGGCGTAAACGCGGACCCGGGCCATGAATCGATTGGCGCGCGAATTCGCGCTTTCGTCAGCAGTCATGGCGACCGTGCAAAAATCTTTGCTTCGCTCGGCAGCGAAACCTACATCAACGCGCTCCGCAACGCGGATGCGATTGTCGGCAATTCGTCGAGCGGAATCACGGAGGCGCCGGCCGCCGGGGTTCCCACCGTGAACATCGGCGATCGTCAGCGGGGAAGACTCTTCGCAAAATCAGTCCTCGATTGCGCGCCGGAGCCGGCTGCGATTCTCTCCGCATTGCGAACCGCCACCTCGCAAAACTTCCTTGAGAAGATCAAGGGAGAAGAACCGCCCTACGGGCGCGGCGGTGCCTCGGCCAAAATCGTGCGTATTCTGCTCGAGACCGACCTCACGCCTCTCCTTCCGAAGCGTTTCTACGATCTACCCCGGCCAGAGGGCCTTGCCCCGGACACTGCAAAGTCCTAGACCCCGGACTTCAGTATTACCCGGCAAATGAAAAACGTAGTCCTTCTCGTCGATAGCAAGACACGCGACCTCGACGTCGCGACCTTGATCGCCTTTCATCTCCGCGAGCGCAACATCGCCTGCCATCTCGAACCGCTGGAAGCGGATCGCGCGGTCGTTGCCGCCTACAAGCCGGACATGATCATTTTTAATCATCTCGCGGCAAGCCATTTGGTGGCTCACTCCAAGCGACTTCGCGAAATGGGCGTGCTTGTTGCCGTCCTGCCGAACGAAGGCATCTACTACGACGACGAGCAGGCGCGCTTCTATGCCGGCCGCCACCACAACAGCGCGCACATCGATTACTTCTTCTGCTGGAACGAACGCCACAAGGCGATGATTCAGGAACAGGGACACTTTAAGAATACCTCCGTCGAAGTCGTCGGCGTTCCGCGCTTCGACTATTACTTCGAGCCGTGGTCGCGCGTGGTATATAAGCCTACGCCTCGGGTTTCGAACCGTCCAAAAATCCTGCTTTGTACGAACTTTGGCACGGCGCCCTACTTCGAATTGCCACGCGAGTTTGCAGACAAGCTGTTCGCGCCGTGGGCAGGACGCATTCCGATTTACACTAACTACTGGCAATCGATCGAAGCGCAGTGGAACAGCCGCAACGGCTTCTACAAGCACTTTCAGGCGCTGGTCGCGGCAGACAAATACGAGTTATTGCTGCGGCCGCACCCGATGGAGAACCCGGAATACTATAAGCGCTGGATTGAAGAATTGCCCGCCGACAAGCGCCGGCATATTTCGCTCGACGGCAAGACAAACATCACGCCGCTGATCCTCGGCTGCGACCTTCAGGTTTCCTGCGAGACCTGCACGACTGCGCTCGAAAGCTGGATTGCGAGAAAGCCGACGATCGAATTGCTGTTCGACAAGGACCCGCTCTGGTTCCATCCGCTGCAAGCGGAGGCGAATGTACCGTGCGACAATCCGGCTGAGATTGTGCAGCTCATCGACAAGCAATTGAACGAGCCGCTCGATCCGAAAATTCAGCGCGCACGCGAGAAGCATCTCGCAACGTGGTGCGCCTCGCCCGACGGCACCTCGAGCGAGAAAATCGCGGGCGTAATCGCTGCCGCGCTCGGTAAAAGCCGCTCGCACGACTGGACGAAGTTGACCCGCACCGATCGCCGCAAAGCCGCTAAGCTGAAAGGTCTGCGCCGTCTTGGTGTACCCTATCACTTCGACCCCTTCCTCTTCCTCAAAAAGCGGCTGATGCCGAAGAAGTACGAAGTGAAGGATTTTTCCTACCGCAAGGCGATCAGGCCGAAGGATGTCGAGGCGGCGCGAGAGCGGCTGGAACGGAGCACTGCCCAATTCATCAAATCATGACACCCGCGGTTTTGGCGAAATTCATAGCACACCTCCGCCCCTGACCAGATGCAGGTAAGAAAGCCGGAGGTCGGGAGCTGCGATTGCCTTCACTGGTCTCGCATCCCCGCCACTTCAAGGCGTATACAATCATGCGCAGTGAGCTGATGCAAACTGCCCAGGCACAAGCTCGTCGAGATGAACAGGGGGCCTGATCGTCGAGTAATTGCGGCCCTATCTAATACCCCCGCGAGTGGCGGATCATCGCGCCGAGCACGTTGGAATAGTCGTCGGTCCAGACCCATTGCGTCGGGTCCACCGGCTCATCCTTCCAGTGCTTGGCCTCGTTCATGGCGCCGAAGTCGTCGGGTTTCTTGACGAGCGCGGTGACGGTTCCGGAGAACTTGTAGTCGTCGTCATTCACCTCGTCGTCGTCATCGACCGTGTTGTGGGTGCGCGCGACCATGCCGTTCGCGGCACCGACGCCTGCCACCACCGAGGCAAGCTCGAGGTGCCGGTTCGAGATGTGCAGCACCAGGATGCCCTGCGGCGCGAGTTTCTTCTTGTAGATTTCGATCGCTTCCTTGGTCATCAGATGGATCGGGATCGCGTCGGACGAAAACGCATCGACGACAATCAGGTCGTAGATGCCGTCAGGCGCGTCTGCGATGGTCAGCCGCGCGTCGCCAAGCGTAATCTTCGCGTCCGGCGCGCATTGCGAAATGAAGCTGAAGCCGTAGCGCTGCGGCGTGGTCGCGATCCGGATCGTGGTCGGATCGATCTCGTAATAGTGGACCTGATCCTTCTCCATCTTGTGGCAGGCAAGCGTGCCCGTGCCGAGGCCGACCACTGCGTAAGTGATCGGACCTTTCTTGTTCACCCTCGCCTGCGCTACCGCCTGCGCGATCGCCGCGGACTTATAATAGTAGGTCGTAAGCTCCGGCCGCCCGACATAGGGCTTGTAGTCGTTGGTGAGTATCCGCTGCGCGCCGTGAATCGTCGTGCCATGCAGGAGCACGCGGAAGCGCCGGTCATAGCTGTCGTTGATCTTGTGCACGCCGAAGAAGCTGCGCTCCGTGAAGCGCGTGCGCGAGTCGATGTTCTCGTAAGCCTTGATCGTGAGGAAGCACAACGCGATCACATAGGCGTACTTCACCGAGTCGAACGAAAGCAGGATCGAAACCACCAGCAGGATTCCGATCACCCACTTCATGTAGGTGTAGTTGCCCGGCGCGAGATCGGAGAGCAGCGGCACCTTGTAGCCGAAGGCCGGCGCCAGTGCCGCCGCTGCGACCAGCGCGAGCAAGATCCAGAACACCGCCGAATAGCGTCCGGTCGGCCAGACCCAGCCGGGACGGCACAGGAGCGCCAGCACGATCAGGATCGGATATTCGGCAACCCAGTTGAAAATCTGCGGCGCAATGAGCGCGGCCGCGATGCCTCCGAGCATGCCGCCCGCCGACATCCACATATAGAATTCGGTGAGATGCGCGGGCGCGGGACGCAGCCGCGCCAGCTCGCCGTGACAGACGAGCGCGGTCGAGAAGAACGCCGCGATGTGGATCGTGAGGATCCAGAAGATCGAATCGAATCCTTCGAACACCTGGCTCGCGATCAGCGCCGCGATGCAGAGCGGCTGCACTATCACCGCGATCTGATGCACGTAAGGCGCGAAGCGCGAGAATACGAGCACGAAGGTCAAAAGATAAAGCGCAAGCGGCACGACCCAGAGAAACGGCACCGCGGCGACGTCGGTCGAGATATGGCTCGTGACCGCAATCAGAAGACCCGAGGGAATGGCCGCGAGCGCGATCCACACCACCGCGTCCGACCAGGCCGGCTTGTCGGTCTTCTCTCCTGCCTCGGCTTTCGCCTGCTTCAGGTCTTTCGTGTTCCATATCAGATAGCCGCAGCCTGCGAGCAGCACGATCAGGAAAATGAACACCGCCGACCATCCGAAGGTCTGCTGCTGCAAGCGCGTGAGCGGCTCGACCACGAAGGGATAGGCGAGCAGCGCGAGAAAACTACCGACATTGCTGGCGGCATAGAGGAAGTACGGATCCTTCGCCGCCGGATGATCGGTGCGCGCGAACCACGCCTGCAACAGCGGGCCGTTCGCGGAGAGCGCGAAGAACGGCAGGCCGATCGAAACCGTGAACAGGCCGAGCAGCCAGAATGCTTCGCCCGATGCCGGCGGCTTGGTCCAGCCGCTGGCGATGCCGAGCGGCAGGAACAGGATCGCGATCGCCATGATCGCGAGATGAACCATCACCGCCTGACGGCCTTGCAGATTCTTCGTGATGAAATGCGCGTAGGCATACCCGGCGAGCAATACGGTCTGGAAAAACACCATGGCGACCGACCACACCGCGGGCGTGCCGCCGAGTCGCGGCAGCACCATTTTCGCGAACATCGGCTGCACGAAGAACAGGAGCGCCGCGCTTACGAAAATCGCAAACATGAAGAGCGGCAACAGCACGCCCGCGAACTGCGTCCGCGAGGACATGCGTCGCGCCACGGGCTGTTCGCTCGCCGCAACCGCTTTTTTCCTGGACGCCGGCTTTTCGGCTACGGCCGCGGCCTTTTTTTTCGAGGCCTTCTCGGCGACGGTCTCGGATTTCTTTTTCGCGGCCGGCTTCTTCTCTTTGGGAGTTTTTTTCGCGCTCATGGGAAATCCTTCGAACTAACGGTCACGTCGGCGTACATCCTTTACCGCAGCCGCAGGGCGGAAAGAACAGCGCTCGAAGCGGGATGAATTTGGGCGAGTATGGCTTCCGGCGGGAAATGGAAAGCGGCAGATCATCGCGGAACCGGCGATTGCGGTCCAGCCCTGCCCGGCCGTTTTCCGCAGACCGTCTCTTGCAGGCACGGACGCCACGTTCCGTTGCATCGCCGCAATAAAATTCCTGATAAACTTCCTGCGAAGCCTCGATCAACGAGGCCGTTCAGGGAGCCGCCTATGTCCGATATTTCCCGCCGCACGCTTCTGACGACCAGTACCGCAGCACTTGGAACAATGTCCGTCGCACCCGCTTTTCTCGAGGGATTCTTCTCATCCGCAATGGCACAGAGCGCAGGGTTCAATAAGTATAAGGTCGGCACGATCGAGGCCGCCGGCATCGCCGACGGCGTGAATACCTTCCCGCTTCCGGATCGATTCGTGGTCAACCAGCCCAGGGAAGAAGTGCAGAAGGCGCTCGCCGCCGCGAAGCTCGATACCGAGAAGCTCTCGATCCCGTTCAATCCTTTCGTGTTCCAGAACGGAAACCGCGTCGTGCTGATCGATACCGGCATGGGCCCGGCCGCGAACGAGAAGACGCCTGCCGTCGGCAACGCGGTGAAGAACCTCAGTGCCGCCGGTTACGATCCCTCGAAGATTACCGACGTCGTGATCTCGCATTTCCACGGCGACCACATCAACGGCCTCTTGAACGGCGCCAACCCGACCTATCCGAACGCGCAGGTCTGGGTACCCGCCGCAGAGTGGAAGTACTGGACCGACGACGGCGAATTGAGCCGCGCACCGGATGCCCGCAAGGGCGCCTTTGCCAACGTAAAGCGGATTTTCGCGGACGGTCTCAAGAACAAGGTCACGCAATATGAGCACGGCAAGGAAGTCGTGCCGGGCCTCACCGCACTCGCAACCTTCGGTCATACCCCCGGCCACACTTCGTTTGTTCTCGCCTCCGGCAGCGACAAGCTGTTCATTCAGTCCGACGTGACGAACATTCCCGCGCTGTTCGTAGCCAACCCCGGCTGGCACGCGATGTTCGATCAGGATGCGAAGATGGCGGAAGAAACCCGCCGCAAGACCTACGACATGGTCTCGGCGGAAAAGATGCGCGTGCAGGGTTTCCACTTCCCCTTCCCGTCGCTCGGCCGAATCGAAAAGACTGCGACCGGCTACAACCTCGTCGCGGCGTAGCGAACACAAACGAAAAAGAAAGGCCGCCGGGAATGGCGGCCTTTTCATTTGCCGAGGAAACTTTCCTCGTAATGCTCGACGACCGGAAACGGCTCGTAGAAGCGATGCAACGCTTCCCGCCATTCCTGATAACGCGCGGACTGCCGGAAGCCGACGGTGTGATCCTCGAGCTTCTCCCAGCGCACGAGCAACAGGTAAGCGTTCGGCCGCTCGATCGAGCGCCGCACGTCGATGCCGAGAAAGCCGGGCGTCCCCGCAATCAGCGGACGCGCGGCACGCATCGCACTCTCGAACGCTTCTTCCTGCCCCGGCTTCACGTTCAGGATCGCAGCTTCCAGAATCATTTCCGCTTGCCCGCCTTTCGCGCATGATGCGTCAGCGCCAGCGCGATGCAATGTGCGAGCGCCTTTTCGTCAGGCTTCTTCTTCGCATCTAACAGGATCGCGCGATTGCCTTCATAGCCGAATTTCTTCGGATAGAACTCGCGGAAAGCCGGCACCAGCCCGCTCTGGCAATGGAAATAGAGCGCGTATTTTTCGTCGCTACCCTTGATGCGGTCGATCCGGATCGTGCTGCCGCTTCCCGTCTCGCTCGTGAGGTAGCTCGGCTGCCCCCATTTGAGCGTTTCCTCAATGGCACCGACGCCTTCGGTCTTTGCCGCCGTCTTCAGGATCAGCTTGCGCAACGCGAGGAGTGCGGTGCGCAGCTTCGTGGGACAGGCGCGAAATACAGCGGCGACTTCGGTAGGAATTACGGCTGCGATTTTCCTCGTCATCGTTTCCCTGCTGATTCCGCGCGATTCCTGTCCCGCGCTTGTACCCTGTCTTTGCGGAGAATTGACTCCGCCGCGCTTCGCGCGTTTAGATGAAGACTGATGACGGTGTTCTTTGCTGCGAAAGCCTCAAGGGACATGGGAATATGGTGAGGCCGCGTTCTGGCCAAATCCATAGCTGCCCCCGCAACTGTAAGCGGTAGCCCTCGCTTCAAGTGCCACTGGACGAAAGTCTGGGAAGGCGGAGCGAGACGCAACGACCCGCAAGCCAGGAGACCGACCGCATCAGTCACCCTACCGGCGCGCGGGGCGTGCGATCGGTGCGGCTATCCGCAGCGGTGACACGTGAAGACGTGAACCGTTGCGGGGGCGCAGGTGGGGCTGCATCTCGACAAGGCTGACCGGACGAACGGGGCATTGCGCTCCGCGCTTTCGCGCGCCTCCGCGACCAGAAAAATCGCTGGAGGCCATCCATGTTTCGAAACTCGCGCGTAAGCGCATTCGCGCTGCTCGCGCTTCCCTTCTCTCTGTCGCCGGCTTTCGCGCAAACATCCGCGCTGCCGGAAACCGTCATTTCCGCGAACCAGGTCCCGCAGCCCGCCGATCGCGTGGGCGCAAGCGTCACCGTGCTGAAAGGCGACGAATTACGCGCGCAAGGCGTCGAAACCGTCGCCGATGCGCTTCGTACGGTGCCGGGCGTGCATGTGCAGACTTCCGGCTCGAAAGGTTCGATCACGCAAATCCGTATTCGCGGTGGCGACGCCAACCACGTGCTGGTGCAGATCGACGGCGTGCCGACCAATCGTCTCGACGCCGGCGATTTCGATTTCGCGGACTTTCTGGTCGATGACATCGACCGCATCGAAGTCATTCGCGGACCGCAATCCGGCATCTATGGCGGCAACGCGCATACCGGCGTCATTTCGATCTACACAAAATCCGGACGCGGCCTGAAAAAGCCGGAACTGACATTTCGCACCGAAGGCGGCACGCAGCGCAGCCATTGGCTCTCCGGCACGCTCGCGCATCACACCGGCGCGTTCTATAGCGCGCTCTCGTTTCAGCACCGCGAAACCGACGGCTTCAGCATCTCGCCGCTCGGTAACGAGAAGGACGGACACCGCGCTTTCCTCTTCAACGGCAAGGCCGGTATCGACATTTCCGAACATCTGAATATCGAAGGTGTGCTGCGCCACGTGAACCGCAAGGCGCAACTCGATCCGGAAAACGATATCCCCCTGCCCGACGGCTACGGCGTCGATTCCTTCGAGCAGACCAACGCTCGCCTGAACGCAACGCTGAATTCGTTCGGTGGAAATCTGGTGCAGCGCTTCGGTATCTTCAGCACGGACCTGAATTACTCGAACTACAACGCGCTGTTCGGTCCACCGCCTTTCACGAATGCGGGCCAGACGCGCGGCGGCGACTACAAGGCGTCGATCCAATATTCGACCGGCGCGATTTCGAATACTTCGACCTTCGTGGTCGACTATATCGACGAGCGCTTCCAGACGAGCTTCGGCGACGACGCGCAGCGCAACCGCTTCGGCACCGCCTATGAACACATCTTCGATCTGCCCACCGGCACCTCGATCTCGGGCGCGCTCCGCAAGGACTTCAACGACAAATTCGCGGACTACGTCACCTGGCGTCTCGCCGTATCGCAACGCCTGTTCCCCGGAACGCGGCTTCACTCGGCGGTCGGCAAGGGCGTAACGCTACCGAACTTCAACGAAATGTTTTCGACTTCGCCGAGCTTCATCCCCAATCCGAACCTGCAACCGGAATCTTCGATCGGCTGGGACATCGGCGTCGAACAGACACTATGGAACGGCCTGTTCGTCTTCGATGCGACCTATTTCAGTTCGCGTTTCGAAGATCGTATCGCGCGTGTCGCCGTGATCGGCGGCATCTCGGCGGCGAACATTGCCGGCATCTCGCCGCGGCAGGGCGTCGAACTGACCGGAAAACTCAATCCGTGGTCGTGGCTCACGCTGGAAGCGACCTACACCTATACCGACGCGGAAACGCCAGCCGGCATCGAGGAAGTCCGCCGCCCGAAGAACGCGGCGTCCTTCACCGCGACCTATCGCGCTTCCGACAACAAGACCCGGGCGAGCGTTATCGTCACGCATAATGGAAAAATGCGCGACGAGTTTTTCCCGCCGCCGTTCTTCGCAACGACATCGACGATTCTCGGAAGCTATACGCTCGTCAATGCGATCGTGACCTATCAGGTCAATCCCAGCACGCAGTTCTATGTTCGCGGCGAGAATCTCCTGAACGAGAAGTATGAGGAGGTCTACAGCTATCGCTCGCCGGGTGCGTCCGCTTATATCGGCCTTCGCATGAGGCTCGGTGAACTCAATCCCACGTTCCAGTAAGAGACAATGGCCGGCCCTCACGGACCGGCCATTTTCCTTCCGCGAGCCTTGCTTAGATCGCCTGCCCGTTCGACTCCGCGACGATCCATTGCACGTAATCGGCGTCGCCGCCCTCCGCCGGCAGGAACAGGATCGCTGGCGTGTCGTAGGAATGTCCGCGCTTCACTTCCGTCCCGACCGCGTCCTTCTGCGCATCCCGCGTCTTGATGATCATCACGACTTCCTCGGCCTGCTCGACTTCGCCCTGCCAGCGATAGATCGATCGCATTTGCGGCAGGATGTTCACGCAGGCCGCGAGGCCCTTCTCGACCAGTAACCGTCCCGCGCGCTCCGCCTCGACAAGCGAAGGATAGGTCGTATAGACGAGAACCGGCCGTTCCATTGCCGCACTCCTGTTCAAGCGTAACCCTGCGTATTCCGATGACCGACGCCAGCCCACGCTACGACAAGATCGCCTTCGTCGCGAGCAACGCGCCGGATGCGATCGCCGCGCGTGAGCGGCTCGCGAAGGAATATGGCGACGCCCCGGAGAGCGACGCGAACGTCGTGGTCGCGCTCGGCGGCGACGGCTTCATGCTCCAGATGCTGCATCGTTTCCGCGACACCGGCATTCCGATCTTCGGCATGCACCGCGGCACCATCGGCTTCCTGATGAACGAGTTTCGCGAGGACGGCTTGCGCGAGCGGCTCGCGGAAGCAGCCCGAAGCGTGATCCATCCGCTGATGATGGAAGCGACCGACGCGAACGGCGTCGTGCACAGCGCGCCGGCGCTGAACGAAGTCTCGCTGCTGCGTCAGTCCTATCAGGCCGCGAAGCTCCGCATCACCATCGACGGCAAGGTGCGGATGGAAGAACTGATCTGCGACGGCATGCTGGTCGCAACTCCGGTCGGCTCGACCGCCTATAACCTCTCCGCCCACGGCCCGATCCTGCCGCTGGCCGCGCCCTTCCTCGCGATCACCCCGATCAGCCCGTTCCGGCCGCGCCGCTGGCGCGGCGCGCTGGTGCCCGATCGCGCCCGGATCGAGATCGAGATCCTCGAGAAGGACAAGCGTCCGGTGAACGCGGTCGCCGATCATTTCGAGGTCCGCTCGGTCGTCCGCGTGAAGGCATGGATGGAGACCGCCTCCTCGGCCGTGATGATGTTCGACCCCGGCCACAGCCTCGACGAGCGCATCCTGAACGAACAGTTCGGCTATTGAGCCCGGATCGGCCATTTCAACCGAAAATTAAGCCTGCGCCCCCCTAATGGCGGGCGGTATCCGCGTTCGGCTCGTCCTGGAGCCACGGAGTCCAGGCGACCATGATCCGGATCGACTTCAACCGTCTGAAATTCCTGGTGATCGACGATAACGCCCACATGCGGCGCATCGTCCGCCAGCTTTTGCACGGCTTCGGTTCGCGCGAAATCTTCGAAGCCGAAGATGGCGCCAACGGCCTCGAAATGTTCACCTCGCAGAAGCCTGACATCGTGATCACCGACTGGGCCATGCCGGTCTACGACGGCATCGAGTTCACCAAGACCGTACGCAACTCCAATTCGCCGGTGACGCGCTTCGTGCCGATCATCATGCTTTCGGGTCACTCCGAGAAGCGCTGCGTGATGGAAGCGCGCGATGCCGGCGTGACCGAGTTTTTGACCAAGCCGGTCGCCGCCAAATCGCTCTACGAGCGCATCCTCTCCGTCGTGCTCTCGCCGCGGCCCTTTATCCGCACCAAGGATTATTTCGGCCCTGACCGCCGCCGCACCGTGAACGCAAAATATGCCGGCCCCGAGCGCCGCAAGGGCACGGCGGACGCGGAAATCATCGAAGTCGCGCCGCTCGACAATCGTCTCCAGCAACAGCGCAAGCAGGCCGACGCCGCATCACAGCGGCCCGGGAACGCCGCGTAGGCAAGCGAGTTAGGTAACCCGCCATGACGCAGCAGTCCCAGCAGCCGCCGCAAGACCAGAATCCGCCGGAGAAGCGCTTCGACGATCATTCGGTCATCGTGCCGCCGCACAAGCTCAGAAGCGTCGTGAAACAGACGCGCGAACCGGGCCATATCGATATGTCCGTGGTCGCGAAGGCGGAAGCCGCGCTCGGCGAACTGAAAAGCGAATTCGGCGCCTGGATGATGGACGAGTGCAACCGCATCGACGCCGCGCGCCAGATCATTCGTGAAAAGGGTTTGAGCCGCTCCTCCGCCGACGGACTGTTCATGCCCGCGCACGACATCAAAGGGGGCGCTGCGACCCTCGGCTATCCGCTGGCCGAACGGCTTGCGACCAGCCTGTGCCGCCTGCTGCGGCACGCTCCCGACCCCTCGAAGATTTCTCCGGCGATCATCGACCACCACGTCGATGCGATCCGCGCGCTGGTGCGCGAAGAAGTCCACGATCCGCTCAATCCTTACGGCCTCGAGATTTCCGAGCGCCTCGCGGTCATGGTCGAGCACTTTCTCGCCGCCGAAATGAAAGACGGCTACGCCGCGATTGCCGGCGACGCCGCGCCCCGGATCGCACTCCCCGAGAAGAAGCAGTAATTCCGCTTACGCCGCCGCGACCAGATCGGCCGTGAAGTGCCGCGCTTCGTCGCGCGCGGCTTCCGCCGCGAAGCGGCGCAGGAGCGCGTAGAGCTCGTCGAGCTCGCCGAAAGACTCCGGCGCGTAGCGCGCGATCACCTGCTCGACCATGCCGCGCCCGAGCGCCGAATAGCCGGGGGCGCCTGCGAAGCCCATCTCGTGCACGACCTCGATCGCCGCGCGGAACGCGCCGTAGGCGCCCTGCGGCAGCCCCGCCTTCTCGAACAGCGCACGAAAGCCGTGGCCCGAGCGGTCGGCGAGGATCGAGGAAATGCGCCGCGCCGAAAGCCCCGAAAGCTCCGAAAGCGCATCGATCAGAAACTGCGTATTGCCCGAAAGCAGCGCGCGCATCAAAAGCGCACCGGTCAATTGCCCGGTCTGCGCGAGATGGCGCACGAGTGCCGCCACCTGCTCCGGCGTCTGCCCGGCGGCGATGGCGACCGTCGCGCGGTCGCAGGCTTCGCGCGCGACCGTCTTGGCGCGCGCTTCCGGCAGCCATTCCCTATGTGTGACGAAGCGCGCAAGCGTTTCGGCGAGGATCGCGACCAGCGCCTGCCGCGTTTCGGTCGGCAGGTCCTCGCGCGCGAGCAGTTCGTCGCGGATCGCGGCGAGATGCCCGTGGCGCTCGGCGATGCGCGCGAGCGCAGCACCCGTAAGATCGGCCGCCGGATTTTCGAGCAGCACGAGACAGGCGGAGGCCGAACCGACTTCGGCAATCGCTGCGGCTACCGCGCGGGAAATCTTTTCGCGCGATGCGATCGCAAGCTGCAACCGCTCCTTCCCGCTTGCCGCGAGATCGACGAGTTCGACGTCCAGCAACGCAGGCGAACACTCGGCGACGATTTCGGCGATGTCGAGCTGATCCTGCGTGAGACCGAGCAGCACCGTGCGCGGCGCGTATTCGGAAGACGCAAGCGACTCCGCGAGCGCCCGGCGCACCAGCACCGACGGATCGTCGAGCAGCACCGTCATCGCCGCTTCCGCCGCCAGCCGGTCGCCGCTCGAAAGTTCGGAATAGAGATAGGCGCGCGCGAGTGCGCTGGTTGCGTCCGCTCGTTCTTCCGGTGGCGCCGTCTGGATCCACATCAGAAACTGGCGAACGATCATTACCGGCCCCACGCGAATTGAATTCGCGATCAGCCTAGGCATGCCCGCTTAACAAAGCGTTCACCGAGAATTTTCAGGAATCGTTAACCGGAAAAGCGCGGCGCTTCAGGTCGTGCGGCGCAGGAACGGATTGACCCCGCCCCACAGCGAGCGGACGTCCTGCGAGATCGGATCGACCGGGCCGTTCTGGAACAGGCCGCGGAAGATCGGCGCGTCGTTCTGCGCCTGCGGCGCGGTGTAGGCGAGCGTCGTGTTCTGCGTCTGCGCGTCGGTTGGCGTAACCGGCCGCACATTGTTGGCAACGAGCGCGCGGGTCGCGGGCGAAATCATCGGCGCGAACGCGGTCGCGGTGTTCGCCGTCACCGGCTGCAACGGCCGCACGCCGTTCGTGGGTTCGCTCCGGCGGGGCATGAAGAGTGACGCGATCCGGTTCAGCAAATTCGGAATCGGCGAATTGTTTTCGTCCGGGGCGCGCGGATTGGTGATCTGTAGATTGGCGACAGCAGCCGCAGGCGCGATGTTCTGGATGTTGTCGTGTTTCGCGACCAGTCCGCGATAGGTCTCCTCGACGCTCTTCGCGCCGTTCGGACCGTAGAAGATGCTCTTGTTCGCGCGCGCGGCTTCCGGAAATGCGCTCGCAGCCGAAGCATTCGGATTGGCCGCGCGCAGTTGCAGGAAACGCTTCGCACCGTTCGCACCGAGAAAGTGCGCGATGTAAAGTTCGCCCGAGGTCGGCTCGCGCCCGAGCACGCTGCGGATCTGCTCAGCGTTGCGCTTCGAAAACGCCGCGGCCATGTTGGCGGCGATTTCCGGATTTTTCCGCAGCGCCAGAATCTCCGCGCGAACCGAGGGATCGCGCACGAAATATTGCCCGTCAGCGGTCTTCTCGATCTGGTTCGCCTGCGCCTGCAAGCCGAAGGACGGCCCGTCTTCCTTGACGGTCGCAAGCCAGGTCGTGTCGATGAACTGGAACAGCCCCACCGCGGACGAGGTCGAGGCCTGCGCCGAAGGGTTGAGCGCAGATTCGCGGTAAGCCGTTTTCAGGAGATAATCGAAGGAAATGCCGGTCTGCTGGCTCGCGCTTTTGATCGCGGCGGTGACGCGTTCACCCGTATTCAGGAGCGAGTCGAGTAGCATGGCGTCCGTTCCCCAAGGGCCGCCGCGACTCCCTTCGCGGAAAGACCCGCTTGGAACTTGGCGTCTTATGGTAAACGGAACCTTAACAACGCAATCCGGGAGAGAAACGATGATATCGGACGCGGCCCGCCACCCCCGCGGCGGCATGTATTTCGAGGACTTTCAGGCGGGCGCCTTGATGGAGCACCGCCTGCGGCGGACCGTCACCCAGATGGACAATATGCTGTTCTCGAACATGACGCTGAACCCCCAGCCGCTCCATATCGACCGCGAGTTCTGCGAGAAGGAGACCCAGTGGGGCCAGCCGCTCATGAACTCGCTGTTCACGCTCGGGCTGATGATCGGGATTTCGGTCAACGACACCACGGTCGGCACCACGATCGCGAACCTCGGCATGACCGACGTGAAATTCCCGAACCCTTTGTTCGAGGGCGACACCGTCAATGTGACGACGGAAGTCTTGGGCAAGCGCGAGTCGAAGTCGCGGCCCGACGCCGGCATCGTCGATTTCCACCACCGCACGTATAATCAGGACGGCAAGCTGGTCGCCGAATGCAAGCGGCAGGCTTTCATGCTGAAGCGCAAAGTAAACGTCTGATGCGTTCCTACCTGTTCGTTCCCGGCGACGCGCCGCGCAAACTCGAAAAGGGTCTGACGAGCGGCGCGGATGCGCTCCTGCTCGATCTTGAGGACTCTGTCGCGCCCGATAATAAGCCGAAAGCGCGCGAGATCGTGCGCGATTACCTGAACGCGCATATCGGGAAAAGCGATCGCCCGCGCTTGTTCGTACGCGTGAACGCACTCGATACCGGCGTGACGGACGCCGATCTCGATGCGGTGATCGCAGCAAAGCCCGACGGCATCCTGTTTCCCAAAAGCCGCAACGGCGGCGACGTCGTGCATCTCGACGCAAAAATCACCGCACGCGAGGCGCTCTACGACATCGACGAAGGTGCGACCCGCATTCTCGTGCTGGTCACCGAAAGCGCGCAGGCGCTCTTCGGGCTGCACAAGTATCGCGGCTCGAGCAAGCGTCTCGACGGCATGACCTGGGGCGCGGAAGATTTATCCGCCGACCTCGGCGCGGAAACCAACCGCAACGAGAAAGGCGACTACACCGACCCCTATCGCCTCGCCCGCGCCCAATGCCTGATCGCGGCGGTCGCAGCAGAAGTCGCGCCGATCGACTCGATCTACCCGAATTTTCGCGACGCGGAGGGCTTGCGGCGCGAGACGCTGGAAGGCCGCCGCGACGGTTTCACCGGCAAGATGGCGATCCATCCCGACCAAGTGCCGGTCATCAACGAGATTTACACGCCGGGCGCGGAAGAAATCGGGAAAGCGCGGCGGCTCATCGATGCTTTCAAGGCAGCAGGCAACGCCGGCGTGATTTCGCTCGACGGCCAGATGTACGACCAGCCGCATTTGAAGCGCGCGCAGCGTTTGCTCGCGCGCGTCGCGAAATAATCAGCGCCGCTTCTCGTCCGGCCGCACCATCTGGAACAGCTCGGTCACGACCGAGTAGTCGCGATAGCCGAGCCGTGCGATCGGCTTCAGCGCCGCCGCGTTCAGAATCCCGTTCTCGATGTATTTCTCGTCGATGTGCACGCCGACGACCTCGCCAAAGGTGACGTAGTTGTCGCGCGCGCTTCCGTCCGCGCCGCGCATCTGCACGATCTGGGTCGCCTTGCACTCCAGCGCGCACGGACTTTCCGCGACGCGCGGCGGAGCAACGAGTTTCGAAGCCGCCTGCGTCAGCCCCGCAAGCTCGAATTCGTTGATTTCATGCGGCACGCTTTCCGACGTCTTGTTCATTGCCTCGCGCAAATCCCAGGTCGCGAGATTGCAGACGAACTCCATGGTCTCGCTGATGTTCCGGACCGAGTCCTTGAAGCCGTCGCTTGCGAACATCACCATCGGCGGAAAGGTCGCGACCCCGTTGAAGAAGCTGTAGGGCGCAAGATTGACCTTGCCCGCCTTGTCGACCGAGCTGATCCAGCCGATCGGTCGCGGCGCGACGATCGCCTTGAAGGGATCGTGCGGCAGGCCATGATTGCGCTTGATCGGTTCGTAAAACATCAGATCTTGTTCACGATTTGCGAAAGATCGGGCCGCGCGCGCTGGAAGATCTCGCCTTTCACGCTGCCGATGTGAATGAAGCCGACGATCTGCTCGTTGTCCGCGAGCCCGAACAATTCCTTGCTCGACTTGTCGAACGCGGCCCAGCCGGTGAGCCAGTTGGCGCCGAAGCCCAGCGCCTGCGCGGCGTTTAGCAAATTCATGCAGGCCGCACCCGCCGACAGAAGCTGCTCGACATCCGGCACCTTCACGTTGGGCACGATCCGGCAGACTACGGTGACGATCAGCGGGCTGCCGCCGAAGCGCAGCCGTTGCTTGTCGATTTCGCCTTCCGAGGCATTCGGATTGCCAGCGCGGAAATTCGCGGCAAGTTTCTCGACCAGTGCCGCGCGCGTTTCCATCGGATGCACGATGAAACGCCACGGCTTCATCATGCCGTGGTCCGGCACGCGGGCGGCAATCGTCAGCATTTCCCGGAGTTGCACTTCGCTCGGCGCGGGCGGCACGAGGTCGGCGGCCTTGGGTGAAGTGCGGGTCTTGAGCAGTTCCAGCGCGTCAGTCATTCGGATTCCCGGTCTCGAAAAAGCCGGGGAGCGGTAGCACGGTCGTCCGCACCGTCCAATTACGGACCGGGCAAGGCCGGACCTCCCGGCTTGCATTCAGGGGCTTCAGGACTAAAAGACCGCCATGACGCGCTTTCACGGCCTTCGCGGCCCGCTTGCGGGCCTTCTGGCGCTTCTTTTGAGCGCGGGGGCCGTGCCTGCCCAGTTCACCCAGTTTCAGGGCCCGAATCCGCCGCCGGTGCCGCCTGCGAACATCCCGAATCCCCCCGAGCCGCAGGCCCCGCCGACGCCGCTCGCGCCGCCGCCTGCTCCACAACAGCAGCCGCAAACCCCGCCGCCGCCGCGCCCCGCCGCCAAGGAAAACCCGCCGAGCAACGCGCCGCTTCGTTATGCGCTGACACTCGCCGCGCGCTATTCGGCCGAAGGACAGAACGTCAACCGGGCGCTCTATTGGCGCATTTTCGTCGAGCGCCCCGGCACCGCGCAGCCATTGTTTCTGGTTTCAGAATCGAAAGACGCGCAGCCGACCTTTTCGCTGCCGCCCGGCCGCTATGTCGTGCATGTCGCCTATGGACTCGCGAGCTTCGCGCAGCGCGTCACGCTGACCGAAAACACGCGCGAAACGCTGATCGTCGCGGCGGGCGGCCTTCGTCTGACCGGCCGCGTCGGCGAAGCCGTGATCCCGGCGGCGAAGCTCCGCTACGATGTCTACGAAGGAAATTTTCTCCAGCGCGCGACGAATGACGGCAAGAAAAAACGCGCCTCGCGCAATGATCGGCCCGCCGTCATCCGCGGTGTGGTGCCCGGCGATCTCGTGCTGCTGCCGGCCGGAAATTATTACGTGCAGTCGACCTACGGCGAAGGCAATTCGACGATCACCGCCGATGTGCGCATCGAAGCCGGACGGCTGACGGATGCGACCGTGCATCATCGTGCGGCACAGATCACGCTACGCCTCGTGCATGCTTCCGGCGGTGAAGCGCTGGCCAACACTTCCTGGTCGGTGCTGACGCCGGGCGGCGACTCCATCAAGGAGTTCATCGGCGCATTTCCGTCGATCGTACTTGCCGACGGCGAATACGTCGCGGTCGCGCGCCACGACGGCAAAACCTATCAGGCGAACTTCAAGGTCGTGGCGGGACGCGACCGCGAAGTCGAAGTGCTCGCGCGTCCCGAGAATGCCGCGACCACCCAGCAGTCGCAGACGAAGCGGTAACGTTCAGGCCGCTTCGCTTTTTTCGCGCTTCAGATCCGGCGCCAGCGCTTCATCGACGAGCGCTTTAAGCGCGGCGTCTAACGGCATCGAGGTCTGGTTCTGCGAACCGAGACGGCGGATCGAAACCGTGCGCTCCTCCGCTTCCTTCTTGCCGACGACAAGCAGCACCGGAATTTTCGCAAGCGAATGCTCGCGCACTTTATAGTTGATCTTCTCGTTGCGAAGATCAGCTTCCGCACGCAGGCCGAGCTTGAACGCCGCCTTCTGCACTTCGCTGGCGTAGTCGTCCGCGTCCTGCGTGATCGTGCAGACCTTGATCTGCAACGGCGCGAGCCACAGCGGGAAATGCCCGGTGTGATGTTCGATCAGGATGCCCGTGAAACGCTCGAGCGAACCGCAGATCGCGCGATGGACCATCACCGGCGTCTTCTTGCCGCCGTCGGCGTCGATATAGAACGCGCCGAACCGCTCCGGCAGGTTGAAATCGACCTGTGTGGTGCCGCATTGCCAGTCGCGGCCGATCGCGTCGCGCAGCACATACTCGAACTTCGGCCCGTAGAACGCGCCCTCGCCCGGATTGATCGCAGTCTTGATGCGTCCGCCGGAGGCAGCCGCGATCTGCTCGAGCACCTTCGTCATCACAGCTTCCGCGTGATCCCACGACGAATCCGCGCCGACGCGCTTCTCGGGCCGGGTCGAGAGCTTCACCGTCAATTCGCCGGTGAAACCGAAATCGTCATAGGTCGAGAGAATAAGATCGTTGATCTTGAGGCACTCGGCGGCGAGTTGCTCTTCGGTGCAGAACACATGCGCGTCGTCCTGGGTAAAGCCACGCACGCGCAACAGACCATGCATCGCGCCCGAAGGCTCGTAGCGATGCACGATGCCGAACTCGGCAAGACGAACCGGAAGATCGCGATAGCTTTTCAGCCCATGCTTGAAAATCTGCACATGGCCCGGACAGTTCATCGGCTTCAAGACGAAGAAGCGCTTGTCTTCCGCCTCATCGCCCGCCGACTGCGCCGCGAACATGTTCTCGCGATACCATTCCCAGTGCCCGGAAGTTTCCCAGAGCACCTTGTCGAGCAATTGCGGCGCGTTCACTTCCTCATAGTCGCCACGCAGACGGCGGCGCATGTAGGCGACGACCGACTGGAACAGCGACCAGCCTTTCGCGTGCCAGAACACGACGCCCGGCCCCTCTTCCTGGAAATGAAAGAGATCCATCTCGCGTCCGAGCTTGCGGTGGTCGCGCTTCTCCGCCTCCTCGAGACGGTGAATGTAATCGTCGAGTTGCTTCTGATCGGGCCAAGCCGTGCCATAGATGCGCGTCAGCATCGGCTTGGTGGCGTCGCCGCGCCAATAGGCGCCCGCAACCTTCATCAGCTTGAAGGCGTTGCCGACCTTGCCGGTTGAAGGCATGTGCGGCCCGCGGCAGAGATCGAACCATTCGCCCTGCTTGTAGATTTTCAGTTCCTGATCGGCGGGAATGCTTTCGACCAGCTCGACCTTGAAGTTCTCGCCCTTGTCTTTGAAAACTTTCTTCGCCTGCTCGCGCGTCCAGACTTCTTTCGTGAAAGGTTTGTCCCGCGCGATGATCTCTTTCATCTTCTTCTCGATGGCGGGAAAATCTTCCGGCGTGAACGGCTGATTGCGGAAGAAGTCGTAATAGAAGCCGTTCTCGATCGACGGGCCGATCGTGACCTGCGTGCCGGGAAACAACTCCTGCACAGCTTCGGCCATCACATGCGCGGCATCATGCCGGATCATTTCCAGCGCGCGCGGATCTTCACGCGAAATGAATTCGATCTTCGCATCGCGGTCGATCGGATCGGTGAGGTCCATGACCTCGCCGTCGAGCGCCATCGCGATCGTGCGCTTGGCGAGCGAAGGAGAGATTCCCTTCGCAATATCCAATCCGGAAATGCCGTTTTGAAATTCGCGGCGTGCGCCGTCGGGAAAGGTCAGCGTGACCATCGTCGTCCTCCTGCTCACTCCTGCGAACCAAGGCAGGTAAGCGGCTATCTACTTGTCCAATTTCGCGGGCGGCGTCTGATTCGTGCCGCGCCAGCGTCCGTAGCGCCACGGCATATACCAATGCGCGCGCGCGGGTAAAGCGCCGGGCACGAAGTCCAGGCCGGAAGTCCCGAACGGGCCGCAGCGGCAGAAGCGCGCGAGCGTCATCCAGCCGCCCGCCCAGAGCCCGTGACGCGCGAGCGCCTCGTCGCCGTATTCCGAACAGGTCGGCAGATGCCGGCAACGAAAGCCGATCAGGGGCGAGAGCGTGTAGCGGTAGCCTTTGATCAGCGCCCGCCCCGCCTGCCGCGGCGCCCGCGCTGCTGCATCGAACAGTGTGTCGAGATCGGCCGCCATCATCCCGAGACGGGTTTCACGTCCGGCTCGTATTCGCCGTCGACGAGGATGAAGGCCATCCGGCAGTTCGCGCCGGAGCGGTTTCTCCAAGCGTGGATGGTGCCGTTCTGGACGACGACATCGCCTGCTTTCAGATCAACTTCCGTGTCGTCGAGTAACAGCGTGACCTCGCCCTCGAGCACGATGCCGTAGTCGACCGATTTTGTGCGGTGCATGAATTGATGCCGCTCGTAGAGCTTCGGGTCGGTCACCGGATGCAGCCCCATCAACTCGAACAACTTCCCCGCGAGTGCCATCGGCGGCTTCGGCTTGTTCGGATCTTCGGGCGGGAAGTCGATGACGCGGATGATGGTGCCGTTTGCGGGCGGCGGCACGCGCACCGGACGATCCTTGGTCGGATCGCCCTTCGCCGCGATCTTCGCTGGCGCGCTTTGCGTATTCCAGACTTCGTAAAACGCGAGGCCCGGCGTCTCGGCTCGCGTGAAAACGACCGGCGGTTCGCCGTCTTCGACGACGATGGCCTTCCCGTTCGCTTCGTGTCCGGTGACGACCCTGCGCATTCTCGGCGCCATGCGTTTCCCCTTGTCTGGCGGGCCTATTTGCCCTGTTTCTGCTCGATCTGGCCGATCGCATCGACCACCGCGTCGAAGGTCAAAAGCGTCGAGGCGTGCCGCGCCTTGTAGTCGCGCACGGGCTCGAGCACCTCGAGATCGGCCCATTTGCCGGAAGGCGCCGGGCCGTTCTCCTTGAGCATTTTGTACATCTGCTCGCGGATGCCGCGCAGTTCGGCCGCGGTCGCACCGACGACGTGCCGCGCCATGATCGAGGACGACGCCTGCCCGAGCGCGCAGGCCCGGACATCGTGGGCGAAATCGGTGACGGTATCCCCGTCCATCTTCAGGTCGATGGTCACGGTCGAGCCGCACAACTTGGAATGGGCGGTCGCCGAGGCGTCCGGCTCGGGCAGGCGTCCGCTCCGCGGGATATCGGCCGCCAGTTCCAGGATGCGGCGGTTATAGACATCGTTCAGCATGTTAGGGCCTTAGCCTTACTCCGCGAATTTGCCGCAATCCAACACCAGATTTACTTACGACTTGCGGGAACTATTGTACGGGGGTGCAGGTTCTTTCGGGTGCTGACCGCCCATAAGAAGGCGGAAGGTTTCGGGAAACTGCCATAAGGGCGTCATTCGCGGGTCGAATTCCCCGGAAAAATAAGACCGAAGATGCTGGGTTGGAAGGCGCCCGGCAGCCGGGAAGAGATGTGCCTCCTGCATAGCCGCCCCTCCGCCCGGAGGCCGGACTGCAAAATGGAAAAGCCAGCCGGACGACGGGCGTCGCCGGCACGAAGGAGAAGACCAAGATGGATGCCGTCGTCACGTCGCTGCACAAGCAGCCGGATGCAGCACCCGAACTCGCTCCGGTAAAGCGTCCCTCGCGCGAAGAGGCGGAAGCCGCCGCGCGCACCCTGATCGCATGGATCGGTGACAACCCGAACCGCGAAGGCCTGCTCGATACGCCGCGCCGCATGGTGAAGGCCTATGAGGAAATCTTCGCGGGCTATGGCGAAACCCCGGATGATATTCTTGGCCGCACCTTCGGTGAAATCGGCACGTTCGACGATCTGGTCGTCGTGCGCGACATCCCGTTCTTCTCGCACTGCGAACACCACGTCATGCCGATGATCGGCAAGGCGCATGTCGCGTACTTCCCGGTCGATCGCGTGGTCGGCCTGTCGAAGTTCTCGCGTCTGATCGAAATCTTCGGCCGCCGTCTCCAGACGCAGGAGCACCTCACCTCGCAGATCACCGACGCGATCGACGAGCATCTGAAGCCGCGTGGCTGCGCCGTGATGATCGAAGCCGAGCATATGTGCATGGCGATGCGCGGCGTGCAGCGCCAGGGCGTATCGACCGTCACCACCCAGTTCACCGGCGTCTTCCGCGACGATCCGGCCGAACAGGTCCGCTTCTTCACGCTGGTGCGCGGTAGCCGCAAGGACTGAGCCGCGAGCGCAGCAAAGACAGAAACGGGCCCTTCGCGGGGCCCGTTTTCTTTTGCGCCGTGATAAAAAGAGACGACAGCTTACAGGACGATTCCGATGCACGACAAAGAACTCGAAGAAGGTACTGCCCTCACCCCGCGCTTCGACGCGAACGGGCTGATCTCAGCGATCGTCACCGACGAGACGACGGGAGAAGTGCTGATGCTCGCGCACATGAACGCGGAAGCGCTCGCACGCACCATCGAGACGCGCGAGGGCTGGTTCTGGTCGCGCTCGCGCAAGAGCCTCTGGAAGAAGGGCGAGAGCAGCGGCAACGTACTGCGCGTGTCTGAAATGCGGATCGACTGCGATCAGGACGCAGTGCTGCTGAAAGTGAGCGTTACCGGCGACGGCAATACCTGCCACACCGGCCGCCGCTCCTGCTTTTACCGCGAGGTCCCGCTCGGAGGCGCAAACCCGGCGCTAACCTTGGATTAAAGCCACACTCTTTATGACGCGATCCTGCCAAGGTTTGCGGCTACTGCGTTGCGATGCAGCGACGATTCCGCAGGGCGTGCAGGAACTTCGCAGGCAGCCGTAGCGTTCTGGGTACCAGCCATGTTCTTGAATGTTTTTAACCGCAAGCCTCCCGAAGATTCCGACCGCAATATTTCCGTAGATCGTCAGGAGCCCAAAGCGGCCACGCCGCGCATCGGCCTTGCGCTAGGCGGCGGTGCTGCGCGCGGCTGGGCGCATATCGGCGTTCTTCGCACGCTTGAGAAAGCAGGCATCAAGCCGGACGTGATCGCGGGCACCTCGATGGGCGCACTTGCCGGCGGCGCATGGGCCGCGGACCGGCTCGATCAGCTCGAGGAATTCGCGCGCTCGATGACCAAGCGGCGCATGTTCGGATTCATGGACTGGCGCATCGGCGGCAACGGTCTCATTTCCGGCGGTCGCCTCGCAAAACTGCTGGAGCTGAATTTCGGCGAGACGCTGATCGAAGATCTGCCGGTGCGCTATGGCGCGATCGCGACCGAGCTTTCGTCGGGCCACGAAATCTGGCTGACCCGCGGCAATCTCATCCAGTCGATGCGCGCGAGCTACGCCCTGCCCGGCATCTTCACGCCGATCAAGATCGGCGGCCGCTGGCTGGTGGACGGCGCGCTCGTCAATCCGATTCCGGTTTCCGCCGCGCGTGCGCTCGGCGCGCGCGTGGTGATCGCGGTTAATCTGCACTCCGATGTCTTCGGCAAGGGCACCGTGATTCAGGATCACGGCAGGACCATCGACTACGGCGAGGAGGAAGAACCGCTCCCCGCTCCCGCGACCAAGCCGCGCAATCTGTTCGGCAACGTCTTCGGCCTGCCGCGCCCGCGCGTGCAGACGCCCGCCGACGGTCCGCGCGGCATTTCCGCGGTGATGATGGATGCCTTCAACATCACGCAAGATCGAATCTCGCGCTCGCGTCTCGCGGGCGATCCGCCGGATGTGATGATCTCGCCGCGCCTGAACGGCGTCGGACTGTTCGAGTTCTATCGCGCGGAGGAGTCGATCAAGGCCGGCGAAGAAGCCGCCGAGCGCGCGCTCGCCGATATTGCCGAGGCGGTCGCGGCGCTCAGCGCCTAATTCGACTTACGCCGTCGCGATATACTGCTTCAGGTGTTCGCTTTCGCGTTCCATTTCTTCGAGGCGATGCTTGACGACGTCGCCGATGGAAATGACGCCGGCGAGCTTGCCGCCCTCCACTACCGGCATGTGCCGGAAGCGGCCCATGGTCATGACATACATGACCTGCTGGATGGTATCGTGCGGTCCACAGGATTTGACTTCGGTCGTCATCGCCGACGAGACCGGTTTCTCGAAACGGCTTGAGTCGGTATTCGCCAGCAAATGAACGATGTCCCGCTCGGACAATACCCCGAGCACCTCGCCCTGCTTTCCGGTCACGATCAGCGCGCCGATCCGCTCTTTGGTCATCAGCGCGATCGCTTCGTTCAGGCACTTTTCCGGCGCGATCGTCACGACACCGGAGCCTTTCAGATTCAGAATCTTGCGAACGGTCATCAGGTCCTCCGCCAAAGGGGGCCGATAGACAACCATGATTGAGCGATTTTGGTTTCGCCGCAAGCTGCGCCGCAGCGCTCAGTGAAACGTCGGCTTTGCCACCGGATCGAACAGCGGAAACAGCAGCAGTCCCGCCAGGAAGCCGCCGATATGCGCCTGCCAGGCAATCGTGCCTTCGGCGAACGGCGTCATCCAGTTCGTGAAGGCGAGCAACAGGTTCATCAGGAACCAGACCCCGAGAAACACGAGCACCTGCCGGTTGCGCAGCGCAACGCGCAATGGCGACGCCGGCACACGGAATACTTCAGGGCCGGAATTGCGCCACGCGCTGAGCGGCCCGCCGGCCTCGAATGCGAAGCGCATCGCCGCCGCCATTGCACCGGAAATCGCAGCCGACGCGCCGACCAGCGGCGCGGTCTGCGAGGCACCCGCGCTCGTTATGAGATGGAGTAGCGCGCCCGCGGCGGCTGTGACCGCGAAGAAAACCAGAAATCGCGCCGCGCCGAAGCGCCACGCCACCGCGCTGCCGAAAGCGAGAAACCAGATCAGGTTGATGCCGAGATGTACCCAGTCGCCATGCAGGAATGCGTAGGTGACGAAAGTCCAGATGTCGGCGGGCAATCCACCCGGCAGCAGATCCTTCAGCACGCCCGGATTGCCGTAGCGCGCGGGAATGAACGCGGCCCAGAGCAGGATTTGCAGGTCGGTGTTTTCGCTGGCGAACTGGCGCAGCGCATGCACTGCGATCAGAACCGCGGAGAGTGCGACGATGACGGGAGGAAGATTGAACACCGGCTCGCGACGGCGCTGCGCTTCCAGCGGAAAGTTCTGGTAATTCACCGCCCTCCCTTAGAGGGCGCGACTGCCATCGGCAAGGTTCCACCGATTTGAGGCAAATGCGGGAAAAGAATTGGCCCGCGAAATCCCCATTTCGCGGGCCGGTCACATCCCCAGATTCGATATTCAGTCTGCGCGGGCCGCTTTGTTGACCGCCGTCTCCCGTGAGGAAGTCCGCCGGCCGGTCCGCGAAAGCAACAGAGCCTTGAGCCATTGCCACCATAGCCGTTCCATTCTGGGCGGGAAGCGAAAGCGCCCGTTAACCCTACCTCGCGCGGCCTGTTGATCGCGCTTACGACGGCACAGCCCCTGCTCCTCAGGCGTGGCACCGTCCCAACTTGTAACGGGACGGATCGAATTGGGGACCGAGTTATGAAACATCCGTCAGCCCGCGCGCTGTACGCCTATTGGGATCGCCTGCGCGGCGGCCGCTCGGCGCCCGAACGTGCCGAGATCGATCCGGCGCAGATCGGGCGGCTCCTGGGCGACATCTTCCTGCTGGAGAACAGCGAAAATCCGCGGCAGGCGGTTCGGCTCGCCGGAACGAGGCTTTGCGCGCTGATCGGCCATGAAATGCGTGGCCGGAGCTTCGGCGCGTTCTTCGCGGCCGAGGACCGCGCGACCCTGTTCGGGCTGCTGGAAGGCGTCGCCGACGGCCAGATGCCGGCAGTGGCTTCCCTGACCGGTGAGACCGACGACGGCCGGACCATTGATCTGGAGATGGTGCTCCTGCCCTTGCGCCACCGCGGCAAGACCCACGCGCGCATGTTCGGCGCGATTGTGCCGCTCGATGTCCCATATTGGACCGGCACCGCGCCGCTCGCGCGGCTTCGGATCAGGACGCTGCGGATTATTCACGCCGCATCCGGCGAAGAGGACGACTTTTCGGGACTTCGCCGCCCCGGCTCCGCGCGTCTCCGGCTGGTACAGGGCGGCCTCAATTAACCACGCCAAAAAGCCGCCACGCGCCGATACGGTGCGTTAACTACGGCTCCCGTAGGTTTTCGTGAATTCTCCCGCGAAAGCCGGCCAATATCATGCGTCAATTGAACAGAGCGGTCACGCTTCCCCTCAATCAGGAGCGACGCCGCAGCCAGCGTGTAAAAGTCGACCTCACCGGTCGCTACATGCTCGCCGATCGGCGCGAGTTCTCTTGCCGTACGTTTGATATGTCGCCGGGCGGCGTCGCGCTGCTTGCACCGGCGCAGCCGCGTCCGGGCGAGCCGGTAGTGGCTTACATCGACCATCTCGGCCGCCTCGAAGGCCATTGCGTACGCCTGATCGAGAACGGCTTCGCCATGACCATTCAGGGCACGATCCGCCGCCGCGATAAGCTCGCCGATCAGCTGACATGGTTTGCAAACCGTAACTCGCTCGGCTTGCCCGAAGACCGACGCCACGAGCGCTTCACGCTCCGGAACCCGCGCTCGATGCTGACCTTTGCGACCGGCGAGTCGGTGCCGGCGCGCGTGCTCGACGTCTCGCTTTCGGGTGCTGCGATCCAGGCGCGCGACAAACCGCCGATCGGCACTCCGGTCACGCTGGGCCGCACGCCGGGCCGCGTGGTGCGCCATCTGGACACTGGTTTTGCGATCGAATTCGCCCGCGTCCAGACCGTCGACATGCTGGAAAACAACATCAGCGTCAACGAACAGCAGTAAGCGATCGACGGAAAAACGAATACGAAAAGGCCGCCCCACCGGGCGGCTTTTTTGTTGTTCGCGTCGCACGAAGACCAAGCGACGCTCGTTGCGTACAATTTTAGATAAATGCGATTCAAGCACTCCGAAAATTCGAGAATGATTTTCGGAAAGAAAGCCGCGACTTTCGTGGCGCGAATTAGACGAGTCTCAAAACGTTACTGCCATAGTCGCCCCAACAAGAAAAACAGGGTTTGGGGCGTCGTATGGTTGCGTATCAGGGTATCGGTGTGCGTGCCGCAGTCGTGTTGGCTGCGTTCGCCATCGTCGCATGCTTCGGGACTTCCGCGCATGCGCAAAAGAAAATGCTTTTCGTGGCGGTCGGCGATACCGCTCGTCCGCCGATCGGCTGGGTGCAGTTCTGCGAAGCTCGCCCTTGGGAATGCAATGTCGAGCGCATCGAACCGCGCGACGTGCAGTACACCACGCAGGCGCGGCGCGAACTCGATCGTATCAATCGCTTCGTGAACGATCGCATCAAGCCGATGACCGATCAGGAACATTACGGCGTGGTCGAGAAGTGGACCTATCCGGAAGACGGCTACGGCGATTGCGAGGACTACGTTCTTCTGAAGCGCCGCATGCTGTTGCAACTCGGCTGGCCGCGCTCGGCCCTTCTGATCACGGTGGTGCGCGACAAGAAGGGTGAAGGTCACTCGGTTCTCACTGTCCGCACCGACAAGGGCGAATTCATTCTCGACAATCAGGTCGAGGAAATCCTGCCCTGGGCCGAAACCGGCTACCGCTACATCAAGCGCCAGGCGCAGAATGACCCGAACCTCTGGGTCTCGCTCGGCGACGACCGCCCGACGCCCTTCGTCGCGGCGCGCTAACGGAAAAAAGGAAACGCAGGCCCGGTCACGTCCCCACCCCTCCCCGTCCCCTGACCGGACATGCGGAGGCCGGCTTCGTCCCCCCGAAGCCGGCCTCAACTTTTTGAAGGGAAGCATCAATGCAGCACTGCAAGCCTCTCGCGCACCAACAGGAATGTGATCGGATTGCACAGGCATTCAGCTTGCCAAGTTGCAGTGCGAAGCTCAAAGTTCCATGGATTCTTGGCGTGCAACCGGGGGGTCGTATGCGCAGGGTATCCGTACTCGCGGGGCTATTCGCCCTTTCCGCTGTCGCCTCGCCTGCATTTGGCCAGGCGACCATCACCTCGATGTCCTCCACCAAGACCCCGGACATCGACGCGCCGTGCCGCATTCCCTTCGAGAAGCTCAAGGACGTGAAGACCAAAGAGCCGTTCCCGTTGGACGCAGCGATCAATGAGAACGACAAGCTGCCGGACCATATCCGCAACCGCTATATCGTCGCCGACTTCAACACCACCGACGAGAACGGCACCTGCAAGGGCGTGGTCGAATATATCTCACGGCTCGACGAGCTTTCCGAATTTCCGCGGCTGCGCAAGATCGCGGCCGCGCGCAACGTCGAACTCGCAACGCTTGCGAACGAAACGCCGAAAAAGCTGCTCGACTCCGAGGAAGCGCCCGAAGACGAAGTCACGGCCCTCACGGTCGAACTCGAAGATCTCAACAACTACCTCACGCAGGTCAACAAATATAAGACCGACCACGTCGTGAAGGCGCGCGTCTATAACGGCTGGTGCGTGGGCCAGACGCTGAATTTCTGCGAGATCAAGGACGGCAAGCCGAAGCTGGTCTATCGCTTCGTCACTTCGTCAAGCCGCTGGCAGCAACGGCCGGACAACAACTATTACGCGCCGATCAACTTCATCGCGAAGCGCAACTGGAGCTCGGACCGCCGCTACACGCCCGCCGACGCCAAGCGTGACCTGCGCATGGGCGGCGGCGTGCCGCATATCGCGATGTTCGAGAACGGCGGCAACCCGATCGAGATGCCGAACTTCATGCACTTCCTGCCGCAGAAGGGTTACGTCGGCGAGCGCGCGAACGGCATTCACCAGATCGCGGGCGGCCTCGACTCCGGCGGCACCTTCGGCGCGCCGGTCTCGCTCGGCTGCGTGCGGCTCAGCCGCTATCAGGCGAAGCTCGCGCGCTGGTGGACCCCGCAGAACGCGAAGTTCTTCATCTATCTCGAAACCAACCAGTACCGGAACTACGGCGACGCGAAGACGGCGAAGGCGCGCAACTACATTAACCCGCCGCCGGTGAATACTGCCGGCCCGCCGCGGCAGGCGGAAACGCCTTCCGTCGGGCTGTTCTCGCTGTTCCGCTGATCGGATTCAAAGAAAGCAAAACCCGGCTTCTCGCGAAGCCGGGTTTCTTGTTTGCTTGAGAACACTAATCGGCGCGTTTAAAACTCCGCGCGTATTTCGGCCAGCGATTGTAGTAGCTCGCGGCCGCCATTTTCAGGAACGCGATCGTCTTGTCGTCGAGCGCGCGCACGACCTTCGCGGGTGAGCCGACGATCAGCGAGCCGTCCGGAAATTCCTTGCCTTCGGTGACGAGCGCGTTCGCGCCGACGATGGAATTTTTCCCGATCTTCGCGCCGTTCAACACGGTCGCGCCCATGCCGATCAGCGAGTTATCGCCGACCGTGCAGCCGTGCAGGATCGCGCGGTGCCCGACCGTGCAGCCCTCGCCCACTTTGAGCGGATAACCGGGATCGGTATGCAAGACGCAGCCGTCCTGCACATTCGACGAATGACCGATTTCGATCCACTCGTTGTCGCCGCGCAGCACCGCGCCGAACCAGACGCTGGTGTTTTCCGCGAGCCGCACCTTGCCGACGAGGTTTGCGTCCGGCGCAATCCAGTGCTTGTCCGCAGCCGGCAATTCAGGGCGGACGCCTTCGAATTCATAGACGGGCATTGCTTGTCTCTTGGTCGTTTCGCGGGCGAACATGCCACGCGAAATCGAAAAGCGCGAGTTAGTTCAAACCCGCCGCGAAACGCAGCGCATCCACCACCGCGGTCCCCGCAAACAGGCTCCACAGCCCCGCGATGATGGTCGCGAGCGCGACGAAGCCGATGTTGCGGTCCTCGTGCATGCGCCCGCGGATGGTGTTGCGCAGGATGATGAAGGGTGCCGCGAAAACGAGAAACGGAATGGCCGAAAGCGCGCGCAGCCGCGTCGCATTCAGAAGCGTGAAACTCGCCGGACGTTCGGCAAAAACCTGATAGCCCGAGCACAGCATCCCGGCGAAGCAAAAGCCGAACGCCAACGCATACAAGGACTGCAACGCTTCCTGAGAAATCACGAGAACGCCACCCACAAACGAGGGCTCTTTGGCCCTTGGCGGCGAGGTTAATGAAGTCTTAATGGCGCGCGCAAGCCGATTCCGGCAGCAGCGTTAATGGCGAACGACACGGCCAAAAAGCTGTCATTCCGGACGACGCGAAGCGTCGATCCGGAATCCAGGGCAACATGGAAAAGCCGACGAATGTAGTTTCTGGATTCCGGGTTCGCGGGCTTTGCCCGCGCCCCGGAATGACAAGATTACCCTTCCTCGTCGTCGGCGTCCGGATCGAGGTCGAAGTCGAGCACCGCCATTTCGAAGGTCCACGAGCGCCCGGACGCGTCATCGCGGAACAGGACGGCGATATATTCGTCGTCCAGATAAATTTCGGAGGAGTCGGTCTTCTTCGGGCGCGGAACGACCCGGAGCTTCTGGTTGCCGAACTTGTTGCGAATGGATTCGTTCAGGTTCGGGTTCGGCGGCATTTCGATCGGCACGGTCACGTTATAAGCGCGCTCGCCGTCTTCATCGTCGACCGTCACGCGCCCGATCGGCTCGTCGTTTAGGATGATCTCGGCCATGTCTTTCATGCGCGCACGCTCGGCAAGACCGATTTCCGGATTGAGTTTGCGGCGAAGAAAATCCTGCAACCGGTCGAGCACTTCACGTTCCACGAGAATCTCCGGGTAGAAAAAACGAAGGCGCGGGCAACCTACCCGCGCCTTGCACAATCCGGCAAGCCGGAAGAAATGTCAGATCGCCTCGCCCATGAAGGGCATATCGAACATCTGGTTCATCGAGCGCGACGGCTCCGCATCCTTGCAGCCGGCGTCGCCGACGACGCGCGCAGGCACGCCCGCGACCGTCACATTCGCCGGAACCGGCTTCAGTACGACCGAACCGGCGGCGACGCGCGCGCAGGAACCGATCTCGATATTGCCGAGCACCTTGGCGCCCGCCGAGAGCAGCACGCCGCGGCGGATTTTCGGATGGCGGTCGCCCTGCTCCTTGCCGGTGCCGCCGAGCGTGACACCTTGCAGGATCGAAACGTCGTCGTCGATCACCGCGGTCTGGCCGATCACGACGCCGGTCGCGTGGTCGATGAAGATGCCCTTGCCGACCTTGGTGTTCGGATTGATGTCGACGCCGAACACCGATGAAGACTGGCTCTGGAGATAGAGCGCGAAATCCTTGCGCCCGCGATGCCAGAGGTAATGCGCGAGGCGATGCGCCTGCAAAGCATGGAAGCCCTTATAGTAAAGCACCGGCTCGAGATAGCGCGAGGTCGCGGGATCGCGCTCCGCGACCGCGACGATGTCGGCGCGCATCGCGGCACCGATGGAAATTTCGGCTTCCAGCGCCTCGCGGAATCCCTGCACGATCAACTCGCTCGACACGTCCGACGAGCCGAGGCGCGCCGCCACGCGATGCGCGATGGCGTGCTCGAGCGAGTCGTGGTTCAGCACCGTCGTGAAGATGAAGCTCGCCAGCGCGGGCTCGCGGCGCGCGCATTCCTCGGCTTCCTCGCGCACGCGCGACCACACCGGGTCGATTGCCTGGACGCCTTGGGGAAGCTTCTTATGCAGGGCCATACGCGCTGCTCCGGTTCGGCTTTGGAATGAAAGGGTTAGCCGCTTTTAGCAGAAAATCTGCTAGGGGTGATACCCTGAAAACCGTTAGCAAATTCAGTTGTTCCAGCCATGCACGCCACGCAGTCCGTCCAAACCGAGGTCCGCGCCGAAATCAAAGGCCCGGTTGGTTACCTGATCCTTGACCGCCCGGAGCGCAAGAACGCGCTCTCTTTCGACATGTGGAAGGAGGTGACGCGCCTGATTAACGGGTTCGCCGCGAACCGCGCGCTGCGCGTCGTCGTGCTGCGCGGTGCGCGCGATCTTCCGTTCTGTTCGGGCGCCGACATTTCCGAATTCGAGACCGTGCGCGCGAATGCCGAAGGCGCGCGGGCCTATGAAGACGCAAACGTGGTCGCTTTCGACGCGATTGCCGCCTGTCCGCTGCCGACGATCGCGATGATCCGCAGCTTCTGCATGGGCGGCGGCATGGGGCTGGCCGCGGCCTGCGATCTTCGCGTGGCAGCCGAGAGCGCGGAGTTCGCAATTCCGCCCGGCAAGCTCGGCCTCGCCTATCCGCCTTCCGCGATCCGCTACATCGTGGCAGCCATCGGCGCGTCTAACGCGAAGGATCTGCTTTATTCCGCGCGCCGCGTGAAGGCGGTCGAGGCGGAAAAGCTCGGCCTCATCAATAAGCTCACCGAGGAAGATGCGCTTGAATCGGAAGTTGAGAAGCTGGCGAGCGTGATTTCGGAGAACGCGCCGCTTTCGCTCAAAGCCGGCAAGCTCGCGATCAACTACGCGGCAGGTTACGAGTTTGCGCAGGACATGAAAGCGGTGAAAGACGCCGCCGACCGTTGCTTCGACAGCGCCGACTATCGCGAGGGCCGCAGCGCGTTTCTGGAGAAGCGCAAGGCGCAGTTCAAGGGCGAATAGCGCCTGAATCGGCGTCCCGGGCGCGCCGGAATCTGAATCGGAACCTGAAGCGGAATTGGCCTGTAAAGACTCGGAATTCGGGTGAATCTGAATCTCAACTTCACTTGAATCTGATTCAGAACTTGAAGAAGCCGGCGTAAACTTCCGCCTTCAGCGGCAGGCTGCAAGCGATTCAAAAGATTCGAGAATTCGCGTCGCGAATTATTCCGGCAATGCCGCCAGAAAATCAGTGATCGCCGCCGAAAAAACGTCGTTCCGGTCGCCCGCCACCATGTGCCGCGCGCCCGCGACGTCGACGAATTTCGCGTGCGGCGCAAGCGCCAGAAATTCTTTCACGTTTTCTTCCTTGACCAGTTCCGAGGAGCCGCCGCGCACGAGCAGCGCCGGGATGCGCAGGTTGCGCACCGCCTCCACCCGCTCTGCCTCATATTGCTCGCGGTGATCGCTGACCGGCTTCGGCCCGTCGAAGAAACGCGGGTCCCAATGCCAGTACCAGCGGCCGTCGCGCTGGCGGAGGTTCTTACGCAAGCCTTCGGTCGAGGACGGCCGCTTCCGGTGTGGCAGATATTGCGCGACCGCATCCGCCGCCTCGTCGATGGTGGCAAAGCCTTCGAACGCCTTGCCGCGCATGAAGTCGCGGATTTTCGAGGCGCCCTCGGCGTCGAAACGCGGCGTAACATCGACCAGAATGAGCGCCGCGAAATTCGGCGCGCGCTTTTCGTTGAAGGCCATGCCCTCGGCGAGCATTCCCGCCATGCCGCCGAGCGAAGCGCCGACCAGTGCGGGCGCGCGGCCGAAGCGTTTCGTCAGCTCGGCCGCAACCGCGATGGTGTCGCGCGCAAAATCGGCGACCACATAGGAGCCGCCTTCGATCCAATCGGAGTCGCCGTGCCCGCGCTGGTCGAGCACGAGCGCGCTCCAGCCCGCTTTCGCAAGCTCCTGCGCGGTGCCGGCAAAGGCATGCCGCGTCTGTCCGCCGCCGTGCAAGAGCAACACCGGGCGTGAACCCTTGCCGTAGAAATCGCCCGCAAGCGCATTCCCGTCGGCGCCGGTGAAAGTTTCGCTGCGCGGTGCGTTGTCGAGCATCTAGGGCCGCTCCTTCAAAAATTCGATCACGGCTTTCTTGAACTTCGCGTCGCCCACGGTGCGCATGTGGTCGCGGTCTTCGAGCGAGACAAACTTCGCGCCCGGGATCAGTTCGGATAACTCTTCGCCGGAGCCTGCGATGTCGTCCTTGGTGCCGACCACGACCAGCACCGGCACGCGGATTCTTGCCGCGTCTTCGCGCGGCACGATGCGCTGGTGCGAATACGACAGCGCCGCGAGCGCCTTCAGATCGCTTTTGGTCTGCTCGGCGAATTTCCGGAACGAAAGCCCGACCGGCTCGGTGACATCCTCGATGCGCGGCGCTTCCAGCGCCTTCGCCACACGGTTCCCGCTCGACACGCTCTGCGTGAGGTTGATGCCCATGCCGCCGAGGGTCGCCGAGCGCACGCGCGACGGATAGTGCGCGGCGGCGTAAGCCGAGATGCGCGCGCCCATCGAATAGCCGACAAGGTCGGCCTTCGCGATTTTCAGGTGGTCGAGCAACGCAATCACATCCCTGGCCATTTCCGGAATGTGGTAGCGCTCGGTTTCATAATATTTGGTGGATGCGCCGTGGCCGCGGTTATCGAGCGCGATCACGCGGAAGCCCGCGTCCACGAGCGGCTTGACCCAGCCCGGATAGACCCAGTTCGTTTCCTTGTTCGAGGCAAAGCCGTGCACGAGCACGACCGGGTCGCCCGCGCCCTCGTCGAGATAGGAAATCGTGGTTCCGTCGTGCGTAAAGCTGTTCATCGCGCGGATGGTCTAGCCACGCGGAACAGGATTCGCCAGCGCAAATCCATGCGCTGACGGCATGACGCTACGACGCGCTATCGAATTTTCAGGAGGATTTCGCGGGCACGCGCGCCCAGAGCGGCTCGGAAAGCCAGCGCACCGAGCGGATCGTCCAATGGCGGCGCGGCGTTTGTGGTGCCGCGCTGCGGGACGGCCACAACCAGCGCAGCACTGCCGCGAAGAAGCTCACCACCGCGATGACGAAGAACGTCAGGCTGCTCGCCGCACCCACGACCCAGCCCGTGATCGCAAGCGCGCCCGCGCCGAGCGCGATCGCGCCACGGCCAAGCGTCTTGAAGATCGCGAGCGTGGACTTGCCCTTCTTTTCGGCAAGCAGGGTCGCCTTCGTCAGATCGCCGACATGCTCCGCGTGACGCATGCTTTCGAGTGCCACGCGCGTACCGGCCTTGCGCTGGATCTGCGCGACATCGGTGAGCGCGCCCGCGACGCGGTTGGTGCGGCGCGCTTTCAGGAGGATTGTAACGTCGTCCGCGAGTTTCGCAGACAACTTGCCGGTGCGGCGCGCGACTTTCACCAGCGTCGAGCCGACGCGCGCGGGCGCAGCCGTGCCCCATGAGAGATAAGTGACGCCGGTGACGGCAAGGCCGGCCGCGGCAAGACCCATGATCAGCGGATCGCTGTCCACACCGCGCAGCCAGCGCGAACCTTCGCGCGCGAGATCGCGAATGTCGCCGAAGATCATAAGATCGCCGGTCGCCGCACCCGCGAAGCCGGAAAGGTCCTGCGGCTCGCCGGTGATGAAGCCATGCGCGAAATTATAGATGCCGCGCTTGGTGGCTTCGCTCGAGGAGTTCGCCTGCTCGACCTTCGCCAAGAGTTCTTTCGGAAGTTCGATCGCGCGCTCGCCCGCGAGCGCCACGAAACTCGCTGCGAGTTCGGCGTCGCCCACCTTCAACGCTGCTTCGATCTCGTTCGTCGCGGCCTCCGCGTCGAAGCCTTTGAGGCGCAGGTCCGCGAGCGTCGCCGGGTCTTTCTCCGCGGCGAGCGCGAGTTCCATCCCGCGCCAGGCTTCGGGCAGCGTGTAGATCACGCCCGCTCCGAACGCGGCGACGATGGCCAAGCGTATGAGCAAACCTCTCATGCCGCCGCATATGGGGTGCGATTGCGGCAATTTAAGTCGCATTGTCGTCCCGGCCGAGGCGGCTTCGCCGAGAGCCGGGACCATTTTCGGTTTAATTTCAGAACGATCCCGGATCGCGCTGTTCGCGCGTCCGGGATGACAAAATTTCACTCCGCGCGGTTAATGGGCCGGTCCTGCGTCCAGTCGTAGGTGCCGAGATCGCGCTCCCGCACGGCCTCTTTCCAGCCCACCGCTTCCGCGCGCCGCTTGAAAGCCATGCCTTCCGGCGAGTGGCGCGTGATGCCGTCGAAAATCGTCGCGAACATCTGCGTCGTCTTCAGCCCCATGTTCTCGTAGGCCTGATTGATCATCAGCTTCTGCATCATGAGCTGGTTCACCGGAACCGAGGCCATGCGCTCGGCAAGCGCATCGACTTCGCGGTCGAGTTCGATCGACGGCACCGCTTTCAGCACCAGTCCGAGACGCTCGGCTTCCTTGCCGTTGATCTTGTCGCCGGTGAGCAGCATGCGCTTCGCCCGCTCCATGCCGAGCCGGTACACCCACATTGCCGTCGTCGGGCAGCCCCACACCCGCGCGGGCATGTAACCGATCTGCGCGTCCTCGCCCATGATGACGAAGTCGGAGCAGAGCGCGATGTCGGAACCGCCCGCCACTGCGAAGCCATGCACCTTGCAGATCACCGGGCGATAGGAGCGGAAGATCGCCATGAACTTCTCGGTGAAGCCCATCATCAACTGATAGTCCTTCATCGGGTCCCACGGCATTTCCTGCACGCCGGGATTGCTGCCGCCGGCTTCCGCAAACAGCGACAAGTCGTAACCTGCGCAGAACCCCTTGCCCGCGCCCGCAAGCACGATGACATGCACCTTCGGATCGGCGTTCGCCTGTTCGATTGCCGCCGCGAGTTCGCCCGGCAACTCCATGTCGATCGCATTCATCGCCTCGGGGCGGTTCAGCGTAACGCGGGCGATGCGCCCGTCTTTTTCGTAAACCACGCGCGGCATTTTGATCCTCCCGGCAGGCAGCCTGCCCGCTTGTTTCGGCGCGCATTATGCCGTTATGGTGCCCCCGCAAATCAAGGGCATCGCCATGGCCGCTTCCGTCGTTCCGCACTTCCACAACGACGCGGGAATTCCCGTGATCGAAATCGGCGCGCATGAATTCCAGTGCATCGGCGCGAACCCGCCTTACGATCACCCGCACGTCTATCTCGACATGGGTTCAGATCACGAGATCATCTGCCCTTATTGCTCGACGCTTTACCGCTACAATCCGAAGCTGAAAGCCGACGAGTCCGTGCCGCCCGAGTGCGCCTACCGCGCGCCCGCGGCCGTCTAAGTCCTCTTTGGCCGTGTCGCGTTCGCGCACGGTTCTGGTAGCGGGCGCCGGGATCGGCGGTCTCGCCTCCGCCATCGCGCTCGCGAATAGCGGTTTCCGCGTGCTCGTGTTCGAGCGCAACTACAAGCCCGATACTTCGGGCGCCGGCATCCAGCTTTCGCCGAACGCAACCCGCGCATTGAAAACGCTCGGCGTACTCGACGCGCTTGCGCCGAAAACGGTCGAACCGTCCGAGCTTGTCGTCTCGAATGCCATCAGCCGCGCGCTGCTGGCAAAGATGCCGTTGGGCAGCACGATGCGCGAGAAATTCGGCGCACCTTATCTCGTCTGCCTGCGTGCCGATCTGCACGAGGCGCTCGCGAAAATTGCGGGCGACCATCCCGACATAGAGATGCGCTACGGCAGCATGATCGCGGATTTCGCAAGCCATAGTCGCGGGATCACCGCGCAGATCGAGCACGGGCGGCAGGCCGAAGAAATTCTCGGCGCGGCATTGATCGGTGCCGACGGCATCCGTTCGCAAATCCGCGCGCAGCTTCACACGGGCGCTGTACCGCGTCACGGCGGCATGTCGGCATGGCGCGCTACGATTCCCGCTGCTTCGTTGCCGGAAGAAATGCGCGGCAAGAGCGAAGTCCGTGTCTGGCTCGGACCCGGCGCACATCTCGTCCACTATCCGGTCGGCGACGGCAGCGAGGTCAACCTCGTAGCCGTGACGATGGACCGGCAGCAGACGGAATCCTGGGGCGAAGAAGCCGCGACTGAAGATGTCGTGAGCCGCTTCGCGCAATGGAACAAAACACCGCACGAGATACTGCGCTCCGCCGCACAATTCCGCCGCTGGTCGCTGTACGAAGCGCCGCCGCTTTCATCCTGGGGCAAAGGCGCAACGACGCTGCTCGGCGACGCCGCGCACGGCATGTTTCCGTTCGTCGCACAGGGCGCCGCGAGCGCGCTCGAGGATGCGGTCGCGCTCGGCGAAAAGATGAAAGACGCCGAGGACGTGCCCTCGGCACTTCGCGCCTACGAGCGCCTCCGCCTGCCCCGTACCCGCGAAATGCAGAGTGCCGCGCGCAATGTCGGCCGCATCTATCATCTGCCGATGCCGCTCAGCTTCGGCCGGGATCTGGTGATGGAGCGGATCGGCGGCGCTGGCTTGATGCGCCAGAACGAATGGATTTATCGCGGCTGAGAAGGAACAGATTGGCATTACTCTGCGTTACGGAGGGCTTATTCCGGAACGCACAGATGGCAAAATCGAAAAGTAAAAAGTCTTCAGGCGCCGCAATCTTTTCGATGCCGGCACCCTCTTCCTTCAGCGACCGCGTCGATACCTGGTTCACTGAATTTGCGCACCACACTTCGCGCTTTGCGGGCAGCCCGTGGATCTTCGTGTTCGCGGTGCTGGTGATCGCGGTCTGGGCGATCAGCGGACCGATTTTCAACTATTCCGATACGTGGCAACTCGTCATCAACACCGGCACCACCATCATCACCTTCCTGATGGTGTTTCTCATCCAGAACACGCAAAACCGCGATGCGCTCGCGGTGCAGGTGAAGCTATCCGAACTCATCATCAAGATGCACGGCGCGCGCAACGACTTCGCGCAGATCGAGGACCTGACCGACAAGGAACTTGAACTGCTGCACGACGTCATTCGCGAACGCGCGGGCTGCGAGCCGATCGAACCGGCAAAGCTCGCGAAGAAAGTCAGGAAGAAAGGCCGCGGCTAGCGCCTAACGCACGCTCCGCGTGAACAGAACCGCGGCCGCGATCGACGCGGCCACGAAAGCGGCGGCCGAAAAGCCGATGGCATCGAAGTCGCCGCGCGAATAAAGCAACCCGGAAATTCCGGAGCCGACGGCCTGCCCTATATAGAGTGCCGAGGTATTGAGCGCGACCGTGGCTCCGGCCAGCGCGGGCGCGGCACCGACTAGACGCGCCTGCTGCATCGAGTTGGCGGCGGCAAAGCCCATGCCCCACAGCATCGCTCCGAGCGCGAGCATCACGAAATAATGCGCGCCGAACGCCCAGACCAGAATGCCGAGAAAAATAAGACCCAGAAAAATCACCGAAGTCTTCATCGGCCCGAGACCGCCGACGATACGCGCGGCGATCACGTTCCCGATGAAGCCGGTGACACCGAAAATCGCAAAGAGCGCACCGACCTCGCGGGGCGTGGCATCGGCGAGTTTCGTGGAAAGCGGCTCGATATAAGGAAAGACGTGAAACTGCCCGCTGGTCTGCAATACGGTGATCAGGAGCACGAGCAGCATGAACGGATTGCGCGCGACCGACAGCCAGGTCGAAAGCGAAACCGGCGCCGCGAAGAGTTTTGCGGGCAGCGCGCGCAACAGAAGAAATGCGCAGACCAGCATCGAGGCCGCGAGCAGCGCGAGCGTCATACGCCACCCGATATGATGCGTGAGCAGCGTAATCAGCGGCAGCCCGATCGCAACCGCGAGCGACCAGCCGAGAAACACGAATGAGATCGCCCCTGCCCGGCGCGCGGGGTCGGGCTCGATCAAGGCAACCACGCCCGCCGCCTGCGGCGTGAAGAGCGCCACGACCGCCAGCATGACGAGGCGCAACGCGAGCAGCGAGAAATATTCCGGCGCCAGCGCCATCGCCGCGTGCAGCGCGGCGCTCACGAACATCGTGCCGGCAAGCAGAAGCCGCCGGTCGAAGCGCGAGGCGAGCCAGGCCATCAGCGGCGAGCCGATCGTCAGCACCACTGCGCCGAAGGTAATCAGCAGGCCTGCCCGCGGAATCGTGACGCCGAGGTTCGACGACAACTCGCTCATCATCGCGCTCGGCGAGAGCACGGCGATACCGGTGAAAAGATTTCCGAGCAGAAGCGCGAACAGTGCGAGCTTGGTGCCGCGCGGCATGCCGGCAGCGGAAACGGAATAATTCATCGTTCACGGAAGCTTTTGAGAGGATCGGCTTGCAAAGTGTGCGGGAGAAATCGATTCAATGGCAAGCCCGCGCGAACGAAGAGCAGCCCTGCGGGCCGCACTGCGGTCTTGGCGCAAGTTCGGCCATACTGGCCGCCGAAATGCCGTTGCGCTAATAAAACATGATCTTTCAGGGAGCGTAACGTGGCGGGCGATTTCGACGGCAAGATTGTTCTGGTGACCGGCTCTTCGACAGGCCTCGGTGCTGCGATTGCAATCGGCGCGGCAAAGCGCGGCGCGAAGGCAATCGTCGTCAATTACGCGAGCAGCGCCAAGGAAGCCGACGAAACCGCCGACCTGTGCCGCAAGGCCGGCGCGGATGTAGTCGTCGTGCAGGGCGATGTCGGCGAAGACGGCGACTGCAAGAAGATCGCGGAAGCCGCCGCGAAATTCGGCAAGATCGACGCACTCGCAAACAACGCCGGCATCACCAAGATGGCACCGAACCACGGCGACCTGAATGCACTTTCCAAGGACGATTTCTTTCGCGTCTATGGCGTGAACACCGTCGGCCCGTTCCAGATGATCCGCGCGGCGCGGCCGCTCCTGGAAGCCTCGGGCGCCGCGAGCGTCTTGATGACGTCTTCGATCGCGGCTGTCACCGGCGTCGGCTCCTCGGTTGCTTACGCCGCGAGCAAGGGCGCGCTCAACACCATGACGCTGTCGCTTGCGCGCGTGCTCGCGCCGAAAATCCGCGTGAATGCGATCTGTCCCGGCTTCATCGATACGCCGTGGTTCACCAAGGGCGTCGGCGAGAAGGCCGCGGCCGCGCTGCGCGACAACGTCGCGAAACAGGCGCCGCTCAAGGCGGCATCGACCGCGGAAGACGTCGCCGATCCCGCCCTCTTCCTGCTGTCGGGTCACTCGCGTCACATCACCGGCGAGACGCTGATGATCGACGCCGGCATGCATCTCGGTTTTTCGCCGCTGGTGGCGCGCTAGGCTTTCTTCCCGCCCGGCACGAAGGCCTTGTCGCGGAAATAGAGAATCTGCTGCGAGGTCGCGAGCAGTTTTCCCTTGCGCGACCAGAGCCAGGCCGTCTGGTCGGCATAGCCCTTGTTGAAAACGTTCGCATCGGCAACGCCAAGCAGGTAGTCTTCGCCCACTTCCGCGAGATCGCTCTCGTCGCAGTGGAAATAGGTCGTCATCGAAACCGTGCCGACCTGAATGAGCCGGCCGAGCACATGAAACGGACGCGCGAAGAACGCGTCGCTCATGTTCATCAGCCCGAGAAAATCCATCTTCCGTACCGGGTTGTCTCGCATCCAGACTTCCGTGCGTGGGCTGCCCAAGGGCGCATTCTCGTCCTTGCGCATGACCGGAAAGCCGCTTGCGAAACGCATGTCGAAGCGGCCGATCCAGGCGAGCGGCGCGGTCGCCTTCGGCGCGTCAATTTCTTCCGGCGTCTTCACCGCGGGCATTTGCGCGGACACATGGGAGAAGCCTTCCGGCCGCGCGGCGAAGACGAGCGTCGAGGTCGCGATCACATCCGCGCCCTGCACCATCTCGACGGAGAAATGCTGCGTCGAGCGGTTGGTGCGCTTCTCCGCGACATGCACGTCGAACGCGCCCTTGGCGACCGGCGCGCAGTAATTGATCGTCATCGCGAGCGGAAGATTCTGCCGCTTCGGATGCTGCATCGCTGCGTTGAGCAGCGTCGCTGCGGTCGCGCCGCCGAACGGCCCGGTGAAATTCCAGTAGGCGTCCGACGTCGCGCCGGCGAGTCTGTCACCGGATGTTTCGAGTTTCGTCGCGGCGTCTAACGGGTGCATCGGATCGCCTCATTCCTCGCAAACATGACGCGGATTTTCTCTCGCGCCGATTACCCGGGAGGTAATCGGCCAAAGGCGCGCGCGGCGCAAGAGTGACGCCACGGCAAGCAACCATTACGCAAGGGAAATACGGCTTACTGCAGCCGGCTCTCGGCATACTCGGCGCGATTGCGTCCCGCGTTCTTCGCTAGATAGAGCGCGCGGTCGGCTGTCGAAAGAAGCGCCTCGAGCGTTTGACCCGCATCGCGTACCGCGAATCCGATACTGACCGTTGCATTGATCGATACCGTTTCGAGATCGAACTGCGCGCGCGAGAAGGTGTCGATAATTCTTCCCGCGACAAGTTCGGCTTCCGCCCGGCCGCAATCCGGCAGCAGCGCGGCGAATTCCTCTCCGCCGATCCGCCCGTAAATATCCTTCTTGCGAAGACAACTGCGCAGGCAATCGGCAAACGAAGTCAGAATCCGGTCGCCTATCTCGTGTCCGTGGGTATCGTTGATGGACTTGAAGCGATCGAGGTCGAGCATCAGGACCACGAAGGGTTGCGCCTCCCGGTTTGCGCTCGCAAGCATCTGCCGCGCCTGCTCGAAAAATGCGACCCGGTTCAAAACTCCAGTCATGTCGTCGTGCGCAGCGCGATAGCGCAACTGTTCAATCAACCGGTTACGGGCTTCGAAAATACTAGCGACCATGAGCGGTGCGAGCGCAACGAGCATGACCGCGAGACGCAGCGAAATGGTGTCCCTGTCCGCGTCCGGCGCAACGTGCAACACCCCGTTCGCGATACCGAGCAGCGTCCAGACACTGAACAGGAACGTCAGCACCGACGTGCCGAAAAGCCCGTAGGTTACCGCGCACCACAACAGCGCGGGCACCGGAAAAGCGAGCGCGCCCGGCCCGCCTACTGCGACCGACGCCGCCGCCGACAACAGGAAGGCCAAGAATGGAGCCAACCTCGTCAACGACGGCGACGGAATACGAAGCCGCCTGCGTTCGCCGCGCAGGCGAAAACCATGCGGTATCGTCAGGATGACGGGTACGATCGCGACGTAGTTGACGAACTCGGTTACGAACCACCAGAAAAATCCACCGATCATGCCGCGTTCGAACAGGATTTTGTTTGCGAAAGCGCCGACGCATCCTGCCGCCGCCGAAGACGCCGCAAGAATGAGCATGAGCAGAAGAACGGATTGCGGCCGCCGCAAATGCCGATCATCCTCCTGTATCCGCGACAAGAGAAAATAGCCCAGAGCGACACCAGCGAGATTCGCAAGCGTAAGAATTGTTGTGGAAAGCAGCGTTCCGCCGGTCAGCAGATCGGCTGCGAAGTAACCGAGCAGCGCCGCCGGAAACGCATAGCGCGTCGCAAGCGAAGGAAAGCGCACCAGCATCGCCAACAGGAATGCGTTCGCAGGCCACAGCGAAGCGAGCGTTCCGGCCTCGCGTGTATAAATTCCGAACAGCGCCCAGAGGAAGATGGACAGTCCGAGCAGCACAGCGTCCAGAATGGCACGCGGCGGCTTTTCCTCAATTGCTGTCGGCTTTACGTCGGCGACACCGCTTGAGTTCACGCCCGGCTGCCCCTCACGAACTACAAAAAATAAAAATAAAGCTCACTATTCGCTGGTCCAATCAAGCGGATTCTCTCGCACGCTGCAACATCAGGAAAAATATAACCGTAATACTTCATAGCAGTTCGGTCGTTCCCGGCCTTTTACCTCGCAGGTAATCGATCCACGCCGCGCAAGAACACAGAATGACACCACGTCAACGAGGAAAGGAAATCGCCATGACGTTTGCTCCTTCGCTCTTTTTACGGCGCGTCCTGCGACTTGATGCGGTTGCGACCGGCTCGACCGGACTTCTGCTGCTGGGCGGGATGGGCTTTCTGCCCGGGCTCCTGAACCTTCCCGGCTCGCTCCTCGCCTGTGCCGGCGTCTTCTGTGTCGGCTGGGCGCTGACACTCGGTTTCGCTTCGTTGCGCGAGGAAATCGCGAGCGGCTTCGTCTGGACGATCATCGTCGCGAATGTTGCTTGGGTGATCGGCTCGGCCGCGCTCCTGATGTCAGGCTACGTTTCGCCGACATGGTTCGGCCATGCCTTCGTGATCGCACAGGCGATTGCGGTCGATATTTTCGCGGAGCTGCAGATTTTCGCGATGTGGAAGCATTCGCGGCGCGCGAGCGCGGCGGCCTGACGGACCGATACGAGCGAACAAGCACGGCGCCGAGACGCGCCGTGTTTCCTGCTTTCAAGCCCGGTCACAAGCCTTGCGAAACGGACCGGTAAATAACGTTGCGCGCACGATCGAGAATCTCCTTCGGAATCTCCCGGCGCTGCAAACCGAACTTCTCGATTCTTTGATCCATGCTCCGCAACCGCGCGGCCCATGAAAGAGCCTCGCGCTGCCTGCCTGCGGCGAGCGCTTCCGCCTGCGCTTTCGCCGCCGTGTCGCGCAGTTCGAAAGTCTTCGCTTCCATCAGTGCAGTTACTGCGACCCGATCTTCCGCACGCATGGTAGAGGCCTCCCGCAATCGCCGCGAGAGTATCTGAGTCTCGCAATCCGCAAGAAGATTCGTTTTCTTGAAGCAGAGCGGAAGAGTCGCTAGCCGAAATCGCCGAATCGAAGGCTCGCGAATCGCCCGAATCGATTCGGTGCGAATCGGCAACCTTTTTACGGAAATAATTCTCGTTCAAAAAAACCGTTGTCGCGCGCGACGCAGCGCGGCGCACAATAATTGATCGTCATCGCAAGCGGGAGATTCTGCCGCTTCGAATGCAGCATCGCCGCGTTGAGCAATGTCGCCGCGGTCGCGCCGCCGAACGGCCCGGTGAAATTCCAGTAGGCGTCGGAGGTCGCGCCGGTGAATTTATCGCCGGAGATTTCCAGTTTTGTCGCGGCGTCGAGTGGATGCATCGTTCGTCTTCGCTTCCTGCGAAGACACTAATCGGCCTTTCGCGAGGCTGTGCAAGGGTGACGTGGCCGCAACCGTTCCGGCTTGCGGGAACGCAGCGTCAGCGCCGCCGCGCCGGATCGCGCTCTTTCGCGAAAACGCTCCCCGAAGCATAGCCGCAAGGTTCTCAGCGAAATAGAACTTGTTTACCGGCCCTCCCCGCGCGACATTTGCGTGAATGGAGGGGCCCGACATGAAAGCCGCCGTCATTCAAAAGCCGCCGATGCTGCTCGACCGCGAGGCGACCGTCGCAAAGACAGTCGAGTCGATCAAGGAAGCGGTTCGCGAAGGCGCTTCTCTGCTCGTGTTTCCCGAAGCCTATATCCCCGGCTATCCGACCTGGATCTGGCGCCTGAAGCCCGGCAGCGACATGGCGCTCGGCAACGAAATCCATGCGCGCCTGAGATTGCATTCGGTTTCGCTCGCGCGCGGTGACCTGAAACCGATTCAGGAAGCCGCGAAGCGCCACAACGTCACGATCGTGCTCGGCATCAACGAGATCGATTTGGAGGTGAGCGGTACGACGCTGTTTAACACCGTCGTCGTGATCGGTCCGGATGGCGCGATCCTCAACCGCCATCGCAAGCTGATGCCGACCAACCCGGAGCGCATGGTGTGGGGAATGGGCGATGCGTCCGGCCTGAAGGTCGTCGATACGCCCGCGGGCCGGCTCGGTTCCCTCATCTGCTGGGAAAACTATATGCCGCTCGCGCGCTACGCGCTCTACGCCCAAGGCATCGACATCTATGTCGCGCCGACCTGGGACACCGGAGAAAGCTGGCTCGCCACCATGCGCCACATCGCGAAGGAAGCCGGCTGCTGGGTGATCGGTACCTCGACCGCGATGCAAGGCAGCGACGTTCCCGAGAGCATTCCCGAACTGCGAAAATTGTTCGACGCGAACGAATGGATCAACGACGGCGACGCCGTCGTGATAAAGCCCTTCGGCGCGATAGCCGCCGGACCGATGCATCGGGAAAAGGGAATTCTTTACGCGGAGATCGACGCCGAAGCGGCGCGCCGCTCGCGCAAGTCGCTCGACGTATCGGGACATTATTCGCGGCCCGACGTATTTTCGTTTTCGGTCGATCGGCGGCCGAAAAATCCGGTGGTGTTCGAGGATTGATTTGGTGCCGGCGCCCGGACTCGAACCGGGACAGAGGTTTCCCTCCGAGGGATTTTAAGTC
>JAHBZB010000003.1 GCA_019635635.1 Xanthobacteraceae bacterium | reverse complement strand
GGTGTCGGTAACGCCGACATTTCGCGCCGACTTGATCGCAGATCGGATCGCAATTTTTGCGAGCTCGTGGTTCATGACGTCTTCGTCGGTCATAGTTTCACGTTGCTGTTGTTTGCTGATCGGATCGTGCTGATCACACGACTTCCGAATTCCCGGTCATGCTTTGCCAGCGCATACTCAATACGCGAGACGGCAGCGGCATCGGCGCCACGCGCGTCGATCTGATAGACCGGCGCGTAGGTCGTGCCGCTTCCGAAGTCCTGTCCCGGCTTCGTGACACTCACGCGCTCATTCGGAGAGGCGCGGAAGGCCACAAGCTGAGAGTCGATGCCGCCGGAGCCGCCGACCTGAAACGAACCGCCAGAAGCGAAGCCTGCAAGCGCACCTACGCCAGCACCGCTACCCGTACCTCGGAACAAGGACCCGGCAAGGCCTTCCCATGCGAGGGTACCGCCGAACATGGAACGGAAGGCCTGCTGCGCGGCAAGGCGGGCAAATTCACCGATCAGAGACTTAATGACGTCCTTGAACGTCTTCGCCTGCGTGATCGCGTCGGTGAAGGCGGTTTCGAGCGATCCGCGCACACTCAAGACAACGCCGCGGAAGTTGTCCCACTGTTCCCGATTAAAGCGAACCCTATCGGCAAGGGCTCCCGCCGCGTTCGCCGCTTCCTCGAGCCGTTGGCGAAGCGTGGCGGTCATTTTTATCTGATTTTCTTTCGCGATCGCTTCGCCTTCGAGAATCGTTTTCAGGCGCTGGTGCGCGCCTTCCGACATGCCGATTGTCTGAATCTCTGCCTCGGTCGCCGCGTTCTTCTTCGCGAGTGACGCGAGGTACTTGTCGAGCGCGTCTTTTGCGGCCTGATATTTCGGGGCGTCGTTCTTGGGTCCGTTGTTGCCCTTCGCGAGCGCGTCGGCGGCGGCGATCGACTCGTCCTTAAACTTCTGCAGAAACTCGTTCAGCTTTTGAAACTTCGCGGCCGTTTCGTCCTGGCCCTTCATGTACGCCGCCCAGCCTTCGGAAAACTTGAATTGTCCGAAGAGCGAAATAGCCTCGCCGACGGCCTTCAGCTCAGCAACAAGGCGATCGAAGGCGAAAGAGAGCGTCAGGACTGTCGTGATCGCGCCGTTCAAAATGCCGATGATCCCGTTTGCGGCAGTCTTCAAAGTATCCGCGTCCTTCGCGGCATCGACCATGATCTGTGAAAACTTGAGGAAGGCGGGAAGCATCTCCGCCGTGACCTTTACGACGATGCCGTCGAAGATCTTCCGCATCCGTGTCAGGTTGTCGTTGAAGGCTTCTGCCGCAGCGCCGGTGCGGGTATCAAAAACAAGCCCGAGCGCGCGGGCTTCATCGATCATGCCCTGAAGTCCGGTCTTGCCCTGATTGAGCATCGGAATCATATCGGCGCCAGCGCGGCCGAAGATCGCAATCGCGAGGGCGGTCTTGCCCGCGCCGTCTTTCATGTTCGCGAACTTGTCCGCGATCTCGGTCATGATGCCGGAAGACGTTTTCAGCGTCCCATCCGCGTTCGTCACGCTGATTTTCAACGCCTGGAAGGCGCGTGCCGCTTCGCCGGTGGGGTTCGCCGCGGCGTCCATCATGTTTCTGGAAAGTTTGCCTAGCGACTTCCCGAGAGCCTCGAGAGACACCCCGGAGAGATCAGCGGCGTACTTCAGAGCAGAAAGCTGCTCGATCGGCACACCGAAGCTCTGGGACATTTTGTAGAGCTTGTCGGCCTCGTTGATCGCGCCTTTCATCGCAAGGCCAAGGCCGACCGCGGCGGCTGCAAAGCCGGCTGCAGCGATTTTGCCTGCGTTCGCCACGTTCGCCGCGAAAGCGTCCAGCTTCTTTGAAGCGGACTTCAATCCGGTTTCGAGTTCGGCCGTGTCAGCTCCGAGAACGATACGTAAGGCGCCGATTACTGAGTTGCCGGGCATGCGCTATCCCTCGTGCGGAAACGGACCGAAATCTTCGGTGCGCATTCCGTCGCCGCGCTTGTTTTTGCTCTCTTTCGCCAACTCATTTTCGAGCTCTTGCCGAAGATCCCAGAGCGCGCGCCAGTATTCGGGATCGAGTATCGGCCACGGTGCGTCCGTATCAGGCTCGGGCTTGTCGACTTCCAGCAAATCGGGAAGCCAGGGGCGCCCGTCCGTCAGCGAGTGGATCACCCCTCGAACGTCGTGCAGTTCTTCGCAGACCGAACAACGCGGCGGCATCGGGCTATGGGGTTGCTGCGGAATGCATTTGCAGCCGATCGCCTCGAGCTCTTTGTGCCGGCGATAAGCCGCGAAGAGCTCGGGCGTGATCGTGAGATTGCGGGCTTTGGTCGATCGGCGCTTCACCGGCATGACGGCTCCCCGAATTGTTTGACGGCCCAAAGGTCTTTCCGATCGGTCTGCTCGAGGAACGTCGGGCCGAGGCGCTTCCAGGCGTCCCGGGCCGCGCTCATGAACGCTGCGGTCACGGCTTCCTTTTGATCCGGGGGAATGATTCCGGCGGGATCAATCACGCCAACGTCATCGAGATCACCCGTGAAGGTGTGGCCGCACTCGAAGACCGGCCCCCAAATCTCGAGTTCGGATTCTGTAGAGAGGTTACGTTTGGAGAAGCGGCGTTTGCGCGGCATCAACGCACCCCGCGGTTCGAGCGCAGCGCAGGCGGCCGCGAGTTCGCAGAAGGCGGCTCAACGTCAAGGTCGAGCTCTCGGAGAAGCCGCGCAAAACCGATCCGAGAATCCCGCTCGATGGCAACCGCAGGATTCGCACGGATGTTTCCCCGGTCATCTCGAAACGTAACGCCATCTTTGGCAATCAGAAGACGGGCTTCCTGCGATCGGTCCCAGGACTCGCCGGCAAGCTGCAGTAATCGCAGGTGATGCGGCTCGAGTTCGTATTGTTTGACTACACTTTGCCACCACTTTCGGGTGGCTTCAGCGAGGTGTTCCGGTGCGCGTGGCGTGGTTTTCATGCGTCAGTTCTTGGTGTGGGACGAACGGGGGAGGCCGTAATGCTTTTGTTGGGAGGCCGCCGGTGTCCTGTCGCGTGTCCGCTTGCTCTGATCCTCCCCCCAAGGGGTCAGTGTTTTGTGAATTGCTTTGACCCAGTAAAGTAATCGGTGATCGCTTCTCGTATTTGCAGTTCGACCTCGGGGGCTGAGCGTTCGATTGCGCGGTGAAGGAACTCGACCTGTGCTTCGATCTCTTCCTCGGGCCTTCCCAGTAACCGCATTGCGGCGGTGAGCTTGTCGACTTGATGCCGGCCGTAGTTGGAGAAGTAGCTGTCCATCGCACGGGCGACGAGACGCTCAATCCCTTCGTGATCTTCAATCGAATGGACTGCGTTCACCGCTCGCTCCTTGGCGTTGGTGCGTCACGGCCCTTCCTGACTGCGAGCTGATACAGGTCACAGGTTCCAGGCTGCAGATCGGCAAGGTGATCGCGCTTTACATGCCAAAGGCTTCCTCCGTGCGTGATCCAGTCGCCGGTCTTGAGCACGGCGCCTTGCTTCCAGACGCCTTGATACGAAAAGCCCTTCTGCTCGATTGTTTCGAGTTGAGCTTCAAGCAAATCTATGTGTTCTCGCTGCACCCGCTGAATGACGCCCAGAGCAATCAGCTCTTCCATGAGAGCCATGCTCAGTGCGCTTTCACCGTGCTCTGGCTTGAACTCTTCTGAGGCCTTTAAGACGCGGTGAACGACGGTCTCGGCTTCCTCGCGGTGAAGTTCCTCGCAGCGCTTTTGTCGATCTTCCTTTGTCCAGCGCACGATTAAATCGCCTTCCAGTAGCCACTGCCGGTGCCGGGCTCCTTCGATCCTGAGCCATAGCGGCCAGTCCATTTCCACCGAATACCTCGGTGCGTGCACGTAGCACCCGTCTGATACGAGGTATTCGAAGACCAATTTTGGCTGTTGGAGCTCTTGCGATGAACTCTGACCAATTGCTGCGTCAGACAATCACGCCACTGTTTGCTTCCACGAAACGGTGGATTTCGCGAACTTCTCGCGGCGAGACACTGAAAGAGCTGGCCGTTGTGAGACACGTAGTCTCCTCGTGAGTAGGTTATCTTGATCCAGCTTCCGAGATACTTGCCTTGCATCTTCATATCCCACCCGTTCGTCGAACAGTTGCGGCCGTGTCTTGATTGCATACTTAAAGCATTGGCGCCGTTACGTTTCGTTACGGATCTTTCCGAAAGATGTGACGGCGCAAAATTGCATTTACGATCGTGTCTCGGTTGTCGGGTTGGAGTTCATCGCCGACGTCTTGGTCCAGACGGACGAAACATTCCCCGTTTGCAGTTCGCTTGCGATGCGCCAGCTGCTTGCAGCCAAAAGAGCAAAACTTTTTGTCCCGCCGCTTTGCGAAGAACATTCGGCCGCACGCTGAGCAGGTGAGAGGACCAATCAAGCGGCATCCCCAATCCTAGATATAGATAGTTGGCCCGTTTTCGCGTCCGGCTTTTCTTTACTTAGGCTCGTTTTCGCGTCCGGCTTTTGTATAGGCCTAGGCTCGTTTTCGCGTCCGGCAATGTACGTTTTCGCGTCCGGCTTTTCTCGCGCGGCCGCAATCGCAATGTTTCTCGCCTTAATAGCCTCTCCGGGAAACTGAAACTTGCGCCATCGGTCGAGCGCGGGTGCCTGGCCCTGTGGAAGCCAGCCGAGTGCATACTGCGAAGGCTCTCTGTGATCGGCCTGCGAAAGTTCTCCGCGCTTCACTTCGATAAAGCCCAACGCCTCAAGTTCGTGAATTGCATCGGAGATGCTTGCGCGGCGAAGGCCGTAACGTTCGAAATGTGCGTAAGGAACTTTCAGCCGCCCGTTTTCCTTTGCGCCGTGTGCCATGTGTTCAATACAGATTCGATCCAGCACGCGGCGCGCGGCGGGACGCAACGCTCGCCATGCGGCGGATTCCATCATCTCGCGTGTGATCCAGACAAAGCCGCCCGATTCCGCGGCCGGCGGTGGACGATTGAGCTTGGCTTCGCGGCTCGTATCGAAACCCGCTTTCGTTCTGCCCGTTTGATCGTGGCGCGGGGCCATCAGAGAAAGCCCTCAAGATGCCGAAGCAGGCGCGGTAAGTGTTCGCGCGAAATGACTAGCCAGATGTCGTCGTCTTCATCCCATTCGCGTTCGCCGCGGAACACGATGTCGCCGTCTGGATTTACGTAAACCGCGATCCTACGAAAACTATGCTGAACCGTGTCTTCTGCAGCGTCGCCCCAGTCGAACTCGCTGGCAGCGTTTTCCGGCTTGGGGGTGCGTTTGCTAAGGTTGCTCGTTTTGACCGCCTCGCACGTTGCCGCACGTTGCGCACGTTGCTCGGAAGAGTCGTGAAATGCCCTACGGCATTCTCTCGAGCAAAACTTCTTCGGCTTGCCACCTTTTCGCGTCGTGAAAACTCGACTGCAGTTGGCGCACGCGGGTTGCGCCAAGTCGGATGACAGCTTAGATTCGCGGTCATCGATCTTCGTCCCCAACGACTGATCGTCATCTAGAAGGCCGCGCACAGAGGCATAGGGCGCGGCCTTTTCGTTTGGCGGGTGCATTTCAGGCTCCGCGCCGGCCGCGTACCATCGGCGTCTCGAGGCTTTTCAGCCAATCGCGCAGCGCGTCCTTCCGGTAGAGAACTTGATTTCCGATCCGCGTAACTGGCGGTCCTACGCGCTGATTTGCCCAGCGCTGGAGAGTGCGTTCGGTTCGGTTGATCTGCTTCGCAGCTTCAGCGCGCGGCAGGTAGTCTTCGAGGATCTCGCTCACATTGGGCTCCCGTTTCGCGTTAACGGGTGCCTATCTGTACCTACTGCCCATTTTTGTCGTACGATGTGTTATTGCGATTACTTGTCGGACCGAGCCGCCCATATCGCCTCAAGCGCAGTAGGCTTGAGGCAAAGTCCGTGTTCTTTCAACGCTTGAGCAAGAATTATCGCGGCGGAGGGAACAACTTCGTTTCCCGGCTCCCGGTTCTGCGTGGGGCTTAGGCCATGGGCAACGATCGCGCCCAGGGCAATTCGGATTAAATTGTCGCGAATGTCGTTCGTGTGGGAACTCGGCCCGCGCTTTTTTTTCCGCGGTCCATCCGATACCGCTTCGGTGGCATAGTTGATCAGGGCAGGAGGTAACGGCATTTCGTTCGCAAAATACCACGCAACAGCCTTGGCGATCGCTTGTTGAGCCTCTGGCTCTCCGGCCTCTGCTTTTGTCACAACTTCGGAGGCGGACCGATGGTCGAAGTGTGCGGAGGCTGCATTGAAGGTCGCCTCGATGATGGCCGTCTCTCCACCAAAACGCGCAACTGACGCTTGCACGATGAGCGGAGCGAATAGCTCAGCATCCTTTCTAGCGCCTTCTAGATTTGGGCTCATCCGGAGGTTGCTCTTTTCGGCAATTGCTTAAGGATTGCGCCGACTCGCTCGGTTGCCTTGCGCAGGGGGTCGTCGAACGAGTGCGCGTAACGCGCAGCTGTGATCGGCAGGGAATGGCCGAGTAGGGGGCCGATGACGGGTAGCGATTGGCCGGCGCTTGCAAGAATCGATGCGTATGTGTGGCGAAGATCGTGGGGTCGAGCGTTCGTCAGCTTTGCCGCTTTGCAGAATTTTGGCCACGCCTTCTTGATGTCCACACGGTGCGGGCTCCCGCGACCGGGAAAGACATATTCCGCGCCTTCCGCAGCTTCCTTTGCCAATTCGGCGAGCAGCAGGCGGGCAGGGCCGGAGAGCGGCACAACGTGATCGGCCTTCGACTTCGTTGTGCTGGCGGGCTTCGTCCACACACCGGATTCGAAATTGAATTGATCCCACCGCGCGCCCATGACTTCGCCGCTGCGAGCGCCGGTCAGGAGCAAAAGCCGGACTATGTTGGCGGCTTGCTTGTCCTCAGCGTTAGAGAGGGCTTCGGAGAGTCTCGCGATCTCTTCGCCGGAAAGGTAGCGCTTCCGCTTCGTTTCTTCGTTCCGCTCGATGCCCCTTGCTGGATTGTCCGCGCGCATGTGCCAGCGAATTGAAAGCGCGAACATTTTGGAGAGCGCCGCGATTACCCGGTTTGCCGAAGTCGGCGCTCGCTTCGTGATCTTGCGATGCAGGGCCTCGACGTCAGAGTAGGAGACTTCAGCAACTTTCAATTTGCCGAGCTCGGGCTTGATGTCGTTTTTGATATAGCGCGAATAATCGTCCTGGGTTTTGTCGCGCTTCTTTGGCAGCCATTCCTTTTCGAAGCGGTCGCAGAGATCTGCCACCGTCGGCGCTTCACGGCCGGCGTGAACCGCGCCCATCGGATCCTCTCCCAGGTCGACTCTGGCTTTCAACTTCGCTGCCTCGAGCCGCGCGGCCTCGAGCGTCCAGGCGGGCGGCGCTCCGATCGTGAAACGGCGCTCGCGCCCAGTCTTCGTTCGGTAGTTCAGAATGAAGCTGCGATGCCCTGACGCGGTTACGCGGACACCAAAGCCCGCGGTCCAGTCGCCGCCGCGCTGATTTGGCGCGTCGTATGTGATGCGATTTCCGCGTTCTGGAACGGCGAGATCACTGACAATTCTTTCGGTCAACCGGGTCGGCATTCGCAACTCCGTGTCCGCACAGTGTCCGCCGCTAAGGCTGTAGTCTGTGGCTGGGAGTGTCGTGCCGTGTCAGGCGATGGTCAATGAATTTCGTTGATAAATCAGCGGTTTTGCACAAGCCCGCGGCTGTGTCCGCAGTTTTGAAAGGCATATCAAAAAGGGCCAGATCGGACTTTTAATCAGGGTGTCGATGGTTCGATCCCATCCGGGCTCACCAAAGTCCTCCCGCCGACTTTGCCGCCGACCTCTCCTCCCGACTTGTCGTATTTTGCTGCAAAAATACCGCGACGCTGCTGGAACTTGCGCCGGGCGAGCGGCGTTTCCGGCTGCACTATCTAATTTCCGAGATTGGCTCATAATCTCTCCAGCAACCGGCTTACGGGCATCCATTTGAACGCCAGAGCGGCAGCCAGACGATCACCGAAATGTGTAGCGAAAGCGTTCGCAGATCGTCGGGGCACGGCCGGAATTCACACAGCATTCAGTTCGATTGAAGCATCACGGTACCAACGACCCGCGTGAAGCGGATCAAGCGTGCCGCCCACGAATTTCGTAAAGGTAGAATTTCATGCGCGAACCGGCAGCCCATCTGAAGAAGCGGCGCGTTCTCGTAACCGGCGGCGCGGGCTTCATCGGCTCGCATTTGTGTGAGCGGCTGCTCAAGCGCGGCGACAACGTGCTTTGCGTCGATAACTTCTTCACTGGCGACCGCCAGAACATCGCGCATTTGCAGGATTACGCGGAGTTCGAGGTCCTGCGCCACGACATCTGCAATCCGCTGTTCGTAGAAGTCGACCGGATTTTCAACCTCGCTTGCCCGGCGTCGCCAATCCATTACCAGCACGACCCGATCCAGACGACCAAGACCAGCGTGCTCGGCGCGTTCAACGTGCTCGGGCTCGCGAAGCGATTGCATGTGCCGGTCCTTCAGGCCTCGACCTCGGAAGTATACGGCGATCCGGAAGTGCATCCGCAGGTCGAGGAATATTGGGGGAACGTGAACCCGATCGGGCCGCGCGCCTGCTACGACGAGGGCAAGCGCGTGGCCGAGACGCTGTTCTTCGACTACCGCCGCCAGCACAAGCTGAGCACGAAGGTCGTGCGCATATTCAATACCTATGGCCCGCGCATGCACCCGAACGACGGCCGGGTGGTTTCCAATTTCATCGTGCAGGCGCTCCAGAACCGCGACATCACCATCTATGGCGACGGTAGCCGCACGCGCTCGTTCTGTTACGTCGATGACCTAGTCAGCGGTCTGGTGAAATTCATGGACGCGCCGGATGAGGTGACCGGCCCGCTCAATCTCGGCAATCCGCACGAGATCACCGTGCGCGAGCTCGCCGACATCGTGATTGCCATGACCGGCTCGGCGTCGAAGCTCGCCTTCCATCCCGTGCCGGTGGACGATCCGCGCCAGCGCCGGCCTGACATCAGCCGCGCGAACGAGTTGCTCGACTGGGAGCCGGTGACGCCGCTGAAGGAAGGTCTTTCGCGCACGATTGAATACTTCGAGCGGGCGCTCTCGGCGAACAAAACGCCTGTCTTGCCGGTCTAGCGCTTGATCCAGTAGCCGCCAAAATGATCGATCCGGATAATCGGCTCGTTGATGCCGTGGGCGTCGCGATACTCGTCGATAGCCTGCCGCTGGCCTTCGAAAAGGAAGTAGTCGTCGGCAATCAGCGTGCCGCCGGCCGAAAGTTTTCCGTAGAGATGGGTGAGGCCGTCGCGCGTGCTGTCGTAGAGATCGCCGTCGAGGCGGAGGAGTGCGATCCTCTCCGTTGGCGCTTTCGGCAGCGTATCTTTGAAAAGTCCCTTGAGGAAGACGACCTGCTCGTCGAGCAGCCCGTAGCGCGCGAAGTTCGCTTTCACTTCGTCGAGCGAAACGACGAAATCGGCGACTGCGCCGACGGTGAAATTCCTGTCGGCCGCGACTTGCGCAGGAAATCCCGCGAACGAGTCGGCAGCCAACACGTTCCGGTCGGAGCGCTGGTAAGCGGCGAGTACCGCGCGCATCATGATGCACGCGCCGCCGCGCCACACGCCGGTCTCAACGAAATCGCCCGGCACGTTTTCCGCGATTACACGCTCGCATTCGGCGCGCACGTTTTCCATGCGCAGCCGGCCGATCATGGAGGGCGCCTTTGACGGCCAGTCCCAGCCTTGTTCGCGGTAGTCCTGCCGGTAGCCTTCGACCTTGGACGCAGGCAGTGGCGGGTCCTCGTTCAGCGCGCCGATCAGGCTCTCGCGCATCAGATCGAGATAGGACTTCCGCAGGCGGCGGATATAATCGGCGTCTCGCATCGGACTATCTCGCACGACCCCGGCAAATTACTCAACGGAAGACCTGAATGACGACGAAACACGTCCTGATTACCGGGGGCGCCGGGTTTATCGGCTGCAATGCCGCGCGCTATTTCGGCCAGCGAAACTGGCAGGTGACCGTGCTCGACAACCTTTCGCGCGCGGGCACGGAGAGCAATCTCGCCTGGCTACGCGACGAAGCCGAGTTCGAGCTTGCCAGGATCGACGTGCGCGACACCGGGGCGGTCGATCGGGTGATTTCGGAGAAGAAGCCGGATGCCGTGATCCATCTCGCGGCGCAGGTCGCGGTGACGACCTCGGTCACCGACCCGCGCATGGATTTCGACGTGAACGCGCTCGGCACCTTCAATCTGCTGGATGCGGTGCGCCGCCATCGGCCGGAAGCAGTGTTTCTGTTCGCATCGACGAATAAAGTATACGGCAAGATTACTGGGGCCTCATCGGAACTGCGCGGCAACCGTTACGCCTACACCAATCGGCCGCACGGCATTCCGGAATCCGAGCCGCTCGATTTCCTGTCGCCCTATGGCTGCTCGAAGGGCGCCGCCGACCAATACGTGCTCGACTTTGCGCGCATCTATGGAATTCCCGCCGCGGCGTTTCGCCAGTCCTGCATTTACGGCCCGCGCCAGTTCGGCATCGAGGATCAGGGGTGGGTCGCCTGGTTCGCGATCGCGACGCTGCTGCAAAAGAACATCACCATTTACGGCGACGGCAAGCAAGTGCGCGACGTGCTGCATGTCGACGATCTCGTCCGCGCCTATGAGGCTGCGATCCGCTCGCCCGACGAAATTCGCGGGCAGGCGTTCAACATCGGCGGCGGCACCGCACAGACGTTGTCGCTGCTCGAACTGGTCGATCTGCTCGAGCAGCATTTCAAGCGCAAAATTCCGCTGAAATTCGATCAATGGCGGCCGGGCGATCAGGAAGTCTATGTCAGCGACGTTCGCAAGCTCGACAAGATTCTCGGGTGGAAACCGCAGATCGACGCGAAGAGTGGCGTCGGAAAACTGATCGAATGGGTCGAAGCCAATCGCGATGCGTTCTAGGCGCGCAAGGAAATCAGAATGAAAGTATTGGTGACGGGCGGCGCGGGTTTTATCGGAATCCATCTGACCAAGCGACTGCTAGCGGATGGACACGAAGTGTTCGTCGTCGACAACGAGTCGAATGGCGATCCCGCACTCGTTCCGGTGGCCGCGAAATATTCGCGCGGCGACGTCACGAAGCCGGAGGAAGTCGAGCCGGTATTCGCGCAAGGTTTCGACGCCGTCTGTCACATCGCCGGACAGGTTTCGATCATCAAGGCGTTTTCCGATCCGGTCGCCGATCTCAGGACGAATACCGAAGGCACCGTGCAGATGCTTAAGCTCTGCGTGAAGCACAAGGTGCCGCGCTTTCTATACGCAAGCTCGATGACGCTGTACGGCAACGCCGCGAAAGTGCCGACGCTCGAGACCGAACCCTGCGTCCCCGACGCCTATTACGGCATTACCAAGCTCGCGGGCGAACGCTACGTGCAATCGACCGGCGAGCGGCCGGATCTTGGATTCGATTTTTCGGTGACGTCGCTGCGCATGTTCAGCGTCTATGGACCGGGCCAGTCTTACAACAACCCATATCAGGGCGTGCTCGGGATTTTCAGCGGCAACGTGCTGCGCGGTGAGCCGATCACGATTTTCGGCGACGGTGAGCAGACGCGCGACTTCGTCTTCGTCGAAGACATCGTCGATGGCTGGTCGCGTGCGCTGACGGCGAAAGCCGCGAAGGGCGAGGTCATCAATCTCGGCGGCGGCCGCGCGACTTCGATCAATCAGCTTGCGAAGGCGGTTGCGAACGCTTTCGGCAAGCCCGACTACGAAATCCGGCATGCGCCCGGGCGCGCGGGCGAACAGCGCGCGGTACAGGCCGACATCGGCAAGGCGAAGAAATTGCTGGCATGGGAGCCAAAGACGACTTTCGAGCAAGGGCTGCAAAGGACCGTCGCATGGGCGAGGGAAGAGTTCGCAAAAAGCGCGCCGTCGGCGGCCAGCACGGGACGCCGCGCATGAAAATCCTGCTTGTTACTTCGGTCGACGCATGGACGCGGAGCGTCTCGACGATTCACAAGTGGATCGATGCCGGGCGTGCGCTCGGCCACGATATCGCGGTCTATGGCGAAGCCAATCCCGAATTACCGAGGCTCAAATTCACGACAGACTTAAGCAATACCGATGTCGCGCTGTTCGTGGTGCAGGTGCCGTCCGATTTCCCGGACATGCCTTATCTCGCGCGCGTACTCGACGGAATCCCGCGCGAGCGCCGCGCCATCGTTGATCTCTGGGCGCACTATAACGAGACGATCCGCGTCGATCACGACTTCAATCATCTCGAAAAGCTCGACGGCCATCAGGCATGGGAGTGGCAGGAGGCGATTGCGGCGGTGTCCGACGTCATTCTGCAACCGGCGCTCGCGCCGAAGCGCGAAGGCGTGAAGTCGTTCCTGTTTCACGGCTTCGACGAAAGCGCCGTCCAAAAGAAATACAAGAGCGCATCGGAAGCCGCGGCCGCTTGGGCAAGCAAACCCTACGGCGCGATCTATGTCGGCAGCAACTGGATGCGCTGGCATCAGGTCCGCGCGCTTCTTGACGGTTATAAAAGCGTCCGCGCCAAGGCAGGGCCCGCCTCCCTGATCGGCTGGGATTGGGGCGCACGGCCCGACTGGGCGATAGAGAAAGCGATCATGGGCGTGGACACCGATCCGGCGTTTCTCGAACGCGGCGGTGTCGAAATCCGCAACGGCGTGCGCTTCGACGAGATCGTGCCGCTGCTCGGGCAAGCGAAGTTCGCGCCTGTCATACACCGGCCACTTTTCAACGCGCTAGGCTTTGTCACCAACCGCAGCTTCGAGACGTTCTACGCCGACACGATACCGGTGTTGATGCTTGCGCCCGATTTTGTCGAGAAGATTTACGGCGCGGCGGCGCTGAAGCTCATTCCCTCCGAAGGTGTAGCGAAATTTGTCACGGGCGCGCTTGCCAACCCCGAAGGTTATTGGGACGCGGTGCTGAAAACGCGAGCGCATCTCGCCGCGAAACATTCCTACGCGGTTCGCATTGACGAGCTGAAAAAGGTGGCCGCGCGGTGAACATCCTGTTCGTGATGAAGCATCGCGGCAACGCCGGCAACACGCATGCGGTTGCGAACTACATCCGCGTCGCGCCGCAATACGGCCATCACGTCGCGATGTACGGCGACCCGCAGCCGCATCTGCCGGAGATCACGTTCTCCAAAGACGTAAAGTCGTTCGATCGCACAGCCTACCTGTTCGAGTCGGAGATTTATCGCTTAAGCCGTCTTGAGGAAGTCTCGATGCTCGGCGCGATTCCGAAGCGGCATCGCATGATCTTCGATATGGACGGGATGTATAATCCGGTTACGCAAGTTGACGATTACGACTTCAACCACGCGAGCGAGCAAGAGCAGCGGCGCTGGCAGGAATACTACGACGCGCTCGCCGATGTCGTGATGAAGCCGATGCTGGCGAAATCCGAAAATCCGCGCGTGCGGCCTATGATCTTTTACGGCTACGACGCTGCGCTGGAGACATCGCTCGGCAGCGCGCCGAAGCGATACGACATCATGCATCTCGGCCATAACTGGTGGCGCTGGCGCGACATCGGCGGCAAGCTCTTGCCCGCGATCGAGCCGGTGCGCGACAGGATTGGCGAGATCGGTTTCATCGGGCTCTGGTGGGACGGACCGCCGGCGGAAGGCAAGGACGCCGGCCCGGAAGCGGCCTTCGAATCCGATCCCGCGTTGATCAATAGGCTGCGCATCAAGACCGAGGACTCGGTGATGTACACCGATGTCGTGCGAAAGATGAGCACGGCGAAAATCAACATCTTCACGCAACGCCCGGTGCTGCATCATCTCAAACACATCACGCTGAAATATTTCGAGGTGTTCTACGCCGACACGATTCCGCTCCTGATGCTCGACGAGGCGATTGCGCTCGAAGTCTATGGGCCGGCCGCGCGCGAACTGATGCTGCGCGAGAATATCGGCGAGAAGATACTGGACGCACTGGCAAGACCCGACCACTACCGCGAGGTCGTGAGCGCCGTCCGCAAGCACCTCGCCGCGAACAATTCCTACGACAAGCGCGTGGCCGAGCTTGTCTCCGCGTTGCCGGATTGAACCTGCAATGAAGATTGTATTCGTCTATTGGGGTTACGAGAACGCGGGCAGCATGCTCGACCTGCGCGGCTATGCGCGCGCGGCAGAGGCGCTCGGTCACGAAGTCACGATCTACGGGCCGCCGAATGCGGCCTTTGCGCTCGACTATTCGCTCGATCTTGAAAGCGCGGATGCCGTGGTCTTCGTATTCGAATGGACCACGCAGCTACAGTTCGGTGACAGGCTCGACTGGGTGCGGCTGTTGCAGTCGGTCCCGCGCAACCGCCGTGTCGTGATCGACTGCGATGGCGCCTATAACGAGAAGTTCGAATTCCGCGGCGACTATAATCACAAGACCGATGATCTGAGCCGTCGTTGGAGCGAGGTCTGCGACAGCATCTCCGACAAGATCTGCCAGCCGACGCTGCGCCCGAAGCGCAAGAACGTACGGCCGTTCCTGTTTCACATCTACGATCCGACCTGGGAGTCGGAGCTGGATTTCTCGAACAAGGAATTCAGCATGATCTATGTCGGCCACACCAAGTTCCGCTGGCACGGCATGTCGCAGGTTCTGGAAGCGATCGCGCCGGTGCGCGATAAGGTCGGCCGCGTCGGACTGGTCGGCGAGGGCTGGGACCATCCGCTGGAATGGACCGAGTATCAGGAGATCAAGGCCGACTATTACGTCGACCGCGATTGGCTGCGAAAGAATAAGTTCGAGGCGCTTCCTGCGGTGCCGTTTCGCGAAGTGACGGCGACCATGAACAAGGGCGTATTCAACCCGGTAATTTATCGTCCGCTGTTCGAACTGCTCGACTTCGTGACCTGCCGCACCTTCGAGACGCCTGCGGCTGGCACCATCCCGCTGTTCCTGCTCGACCCTCGTTATGTCGCCGATACCTTCGGCGAACCGGCACTTGCGCTAACCTTTGCCGAAGGAGACCGGCCGGAGAAGATTCTCGACGTACTCGCGCGTCCGGAACATTATGCGGATATCGTGCGGAACATCCGCCGAGACTTCGCAATCCGGCACAGTCCGGAAGCGCGCCTGAAACGCCTGATCGAGATTATTGAGGAGTAACGGGCATTGCTCGGCCGCAGTCCTCAACCCAATGCATTCGCGGGCGCGCAGGCACCCCGCATGCCCGCGCGGCGCATGAAGATGCGCTACGGCTTCAATGAAATTTACGGCTGGTGGCATCTCTCGCAGGGCGAACATCGCGACGAAATCCAGCGCCGCCTTCGCCTGATGGACACGAAGGTCGTGCGCGTTTTCGTGTTCGACCAGCCGGTGCCGGATCCCTTCAAGGAGTGGCACGCCTTCGAGGGCATGTTGCAGGCGATCCTCGATCTCGGCGCGAAGCCGATGATCACCTTCGCGAAATTTCCGCCGCCGTATGACCGCAAGCGCAATATCGCGGAATATGTCGCGCGCTCCGCCGAGATCGTATGGAGTTGCATCGAGCGCTGGGGCGGCGAGGAGGTGAGCCAGTGGTACTGGTGTATCTGGAACGAGCCGAACAATCTCGCAGTCGGCGGCGATCTTACGATCGATCAATACATCGAAATTTACGACGCAATCTCGTCGGAAATCCTGAAACAGCTTTCGCCGTTTCTCGGCAGCCGCAAGGCGCTGATCGGCGGGCCGGCAGCGGACGGAACCCATCGCGCGTTCTGGATGGACTGGATCGCGCGGCTGCTCGCTGAAATCGACGAGCGGCAGATCGGCTTCGTGTCGTGGCATCGCTACGGCGACTGGCGTCCGGCGGTGCCGAGCAACTCGCTTCCGGGCGTGGTGATGTGGGGCTCGCCGGATTCTCCGAACGGCGCGGCGTTCGAGCCGTTACTGCTCGCGCAGACGCCGGTCTATGAAGCGGCGGCGCGCGGCGTCGAGCGTCTGCTGCAAGACCGCGATGTGCTGAACGTCTGCGGGGAACTCAACACGATGTCCCATCACGAGTATTATTATACGCTCGGCTACAATCAGAATTTGCTCGGTGCCGCTTATTATGCGTCCGTGCTGATCCATCTCATTCGCGGCGGCGCCGATCTGGAGATGCGCTGGACCGCGACCGCGCATACCGACGCCTATGGTCTGATTTACATGGACGGCAAGCCGAGCCCCGCGGCGCTGGCGAAGCAATTGTTCGCGCAGCATGTGCGGCACGGCGACGAGATCCGATTTCCGGCCGATTTCGAAGGAGCGCCGAAGCTCGATACGATCATCGCGCGTGAAGGCAAACGATTGAGCGCCGTATTCGTGAACCCAACGCGCGAGTGCGTAACGATAACGCCCGCCGATTGGGACGGCGAACTGGATACCTGCGGCGAACTGTTCCGTCTCGATGAATCGACCGACGAGAAGGTCGCGCCGGAACAATTCGCCGGACGCATTACGTTGAACGGCTACGGCATTGCCGTGATAACCAATGCCGGCACGGCAACAGTGATCGACTAGCGCATGGGAGCGAAGCGTGGATAAAGCGTTCGGTTGGCTTGGCGAAATATTCCAGGCACTTCTCAAAGTGATCCCGGCACTGGTGATCGTGCCGGCCACGCATCGCGGCGTCGCCTTCGTGCACGGGCATCGCGTGAAGGAATGGGGTCCGGGCCTGCACGTCTATTGGCCGGTCGTCACGACGTACAAATTGCTGGTCGTCGTGCGCCAGACGGTCCGGATTCAGTCGAAGGTCATCATGACCAAGGATCTGAAGACGGTTACCGTCGGTTCGCTCGTCACTTATCACATCAACGACGTGATCGCGGCCGCGGTCCATATCGCAGACCTTGCTTCTGACGTGATCGAACGCTCGCAGGCGGCGATCCTTGCAGCCGTTTCGAAGCACACGATCGAGTCGATCCAGGCCGATCGCCTCGGCTTCAATGCGGAACTGACCGAGCGCGTCGCCGAAGTGCTGAACGGCTACGGCGTCGAGGTGCAGCAGGCGCAGCTTACCGAATTCGCGCCATGCACCGCGCTTGCGATCAATGGCAACGCCGCCGTCGGCAACTACCAGCTCTGGACCGGATTCTAGTTTTCGGACGCGGGAGTAGCAGCCGGCATCGGCGCGGGCATTGGCGCAACCGGTTCTTTCCGTGGCGGATAGCGTAGGCCGGTGAGGTTGTTGAAGATCAACGCCGCGATAAGCAGCAGCAGCGAGTTCACGCCGACCGGCCACAACACGAACTTGTAGCCGAGATTGTGCACGGCAGGCCCGCCGAGCACCGCGGTCAGTGCGACTGCGCCTGCGGGCGGATGCAGGCAACCGAGGAGCGACGTCAGTCCGATTGCGCCGGCGACCGCGACACCGCAGGCGGCGATCGGATCTTTCAGCCACATGTAAGTGAATACGCCGACGAGGGCCGCGATCGTGTTGCCGCCGAGAATGGACCACGGCTGCGCGAGCGGGCTATGGGACGCCGCGAACAACAATACCGCCGACGCGCCCATCGGCGCGATCAGCAATGGCAGCGCCACGCCGTCCATCATGTCCATCTTGTCCATGCTGTCGATGCCGAGCGCGAGTTTCGTGACGTAGCCGGTAATGAGAATGCCGATCATCGCGCCGATGGATGCGCGGATGTGAAGGCGATAGTCGCGGTAATTGACCTTGGATTTCGTCCAGACGCGGATATGCGTTTTCGGGCCCATTTATTCCTGCCTAGAAATTCGGCAATTCGGAAATCGGAGAGAAACACCGATTTGGGTGCGCTTTCCAGTCGAAAACGGATAATTTCGGTGCGAAATCGCTCGTGGTACGACGATTCCGGATCAAAAATCCGCGAATTCGGCCGCGGTTGACCCTCCGCGTCCGCTTCGATTGAATCGCCTTTTACGGAGTTCCTGCAAATGCCCGTGTTGAACCGGATCGCCGATCAGGCTGGCGAGGTCGCCGAATGGCGGCGTCATCTCCACCAGTATCCCGAGCTGCTCTACGAAGTGCACGAGACCGCGAAGACGGTCACGGAGAAGCTCAAGGCCTTCGGTTGCGATGAAGTGGTGCCGGGCATCGGCCGCACCGGCGTCGTCGGCGTCATCAAGGGCAACAAGCCCGGCGACAAGGTGATCGGGATGCGCGCGGACATGGACGCGCTGCCGCTCGACGAGATTACCGGGTTGCCTTACGCCTCGAAGATTCCCGGCAAGATGCACGCCTGCGGCCATGACGGTCATACCGCGATGCTGCTCGGTGCCGCGCGCCATCTTTGCGAGACACGAAACTTCGCAGGCACTGCGATCGTGATTTTCCAACCGGCCGAAGAAGGCGGCGCCGGCGCGAAGGCGATGATCGACGATGGCCTGATGACACGCTTCAAGATCGGCGAAGTCTACGGCATGCACAACATGCCGGGCCTTCCGGTCGGAAAGTTCGCGATGCGTCCGGGCGCGATCATGGCAGCGGCCGACCGGCTTACCATCGAGATCGAAGGCGTCGGCGGACACGCGGCGCGCCCGCATTTCGCAGTCGATACTGTGCTGATCGGAGCGCAGATCATCAATACGTTGCAGACCATCGTTGCGCGCAACGTCGATCCGCTCGAAAGCGCGGTCGTGTCGATCACGCTGTTTCAGGCGGGACACACCGACAACGTGATCCCGCAGACGGCACTCCTGCGCGGCACCGCGCGCAGCCTGCGTCCCGCCGTGCGCGATCTATTGGAGAAGCGCATCGTCGAGGTTGCCGAAGGCATCGGCAAACTGCACGGTGCAAAGGTGAAGGTGAATTATTCACGCGACTATCCGGTCGTCGTAAACGACGAGAAGGCGACCGAGTTCGCGTCTTCGATCGCGCGCGAGGTTGCGGGCGACGCAAATGTCGAAACCAAAACGCCGCCGGTCATGGGCGGCGAGGATTTCGCGTTCATGCTCGAAGCGCGGCCCGGCGCGTTTATCTTCATGGGAAACGGCGACAGCGCAAACCTGCATCATCCGGCTTACAACTTCGACGACAGCGCAATTCCTTACGGCGCGTCGTACTGGGTGCGGCTTGTCGAAAAGGCGATGCCGGCTTAAGCCACGCGCTTCTTCTTGAAGGGTTCCGTCGCGAGCGCGATGCCTGCAAGCACGAGCGCAAGCCCGATCGCGTGATAGGCGTATACTCGTTCGCCAAGAGTCAGCACGGCGAGCGCGACGCCGTATACCGGCAAGAGATAGAGCGACATGCCGGTAAGCGACGGCCCCGCGTATTTCACCAGGATCTGGTACAGCCCGAAGGCGATCACGGAAGGAAACAGCGCGAGCGCGAAGATCGCAATCCATTGCTTCTGACCGCGCGGGAACGCGCCGTAGGCATAAAGCTCGAACAGCATGAAGGGTGCAACCGTCACCCATCCGGCAATGGTGATCGCCGCGAACAACGGCAGCGTCGGCAGCGCTTTCAATTCTTTGCGCTTCAGGATCACGGAATAGATCGCCCAAGCGAAGGCGCAGACCGCAATCCCGATGTCGCCGACGCCGAATTGCCAGGTGAGGAGCCGGCTCCATTCGCCGTGCAAGATGATAACCGCCACGCCGCAGAAGCCGATCAACGTTCCGATGAGCCGCGAAGCGGAGAGCCGCTCGCGGTAAAACAGCGCTTCGAGCAACACGATGGAAATTGCCGAAGACGAATAAATAAGCGCTGCATTGCTCGCGGTAGTGTAGCGCAGCGAGAGATAGACGCCCGCGCCGCAGATCACCATGCCGAGCGCGCCGAGCCAGAACAATTCGCGCCAGAGCGCGCGAAACTCCGCAGCATGCCGGACGAGCCCGCGCCACGCGAACGGCAGGAGCATCAGGCTCGCGAGAAGCCAGCGCCAGAACGCGAGCGTTCCCGGCTCGACCGCGTGCGTGACCGCACGGCCGATCACGAGGTTCGAGACGAAGAATAGCGGCATCGCAAACAGGAGCGCGTAGATGCCAAGGCGGGAAGGTGCGTTCATCGCGCGAGCCTTTAGCCGGTCGCGCGGGCGCGAGCTACGCCGGAAATGCAGGGCTTAGCGCAGCGACAGCCGTTGGCCGTCGAATACGGTCGGTATGCAGGGCACGCCGCTGGTTTGCAGTCTCGCGCAGACCCGCGCGGCATCTGCCGCATTGGCGAGCGGCCCGGCGACGAGCCGCAGTTCCACTGTGCCCGCCTTCGGGCCTTCCTTGACGCTGATGACCGGACGCAGCTTTTCGAGCGTTGCGCCGTGATTGCCGCGCAGTGTCGCCCAGCGCGCACGCAGGCCATCGACCGTCTTTTCGCCGCCGAGATCGATCGCGAATTCGGTTCTGGTGGCGTCTGGCTGTGCTGCCTTTGGCGTCTCGGCCGACGGCGTATTGCGGACCACCTGGGTCGTCGTCTGCGGCGGCATGATCTGGTTATGCCCCTGCGGCCGCGGCTCGGGGTTCGGCGGCGTAACCACCTGAACCGGGGGCGCCTGCGGCGGCGCGGGCGGTTCGTCAGCGATCGGCATCTGCTTCTTCTGCGGGATCGAGGCTGTAATGTCCCCGACCGAGCGCTCAAGGCTCTCCAGCCGGGTCGCGAGCCGGTCCCGTTCGGAAGCGAGCACCCGGACTGCCTCGTTCAGGCGATTGATCTCGCGCTCGGAATTCGGGTTGGACACGATCTGGGGCGCGGTTGGCACCTGCATGACGGGCGCCTGCGCGACCGGCGCGACCCCCTCGCGCCAGATGAATACCGAGCCTGCGACGCTCATGGCCCCGAGCGCGGCAATCGCCCAGACCATATAGGCCCCAGCCATGCTCCTGCGCGCCTTCTGGGGCTTTCGGTCCTTGCGTGGGTCGATTTTGGGCGTAACCGTCATGGGTGCCGGGCCGGATTGCGAATCGCTAGGCACAATTTACCAGAGTCGGCCCACCAGACCTCGCCGCGCTTCCTGCGGGGGCGGGCATCGGCTAAACCGCCCGACCTGGCTCACTCGACGCCGGTCTGGCGGACGGACCCACCCGGGAAGGCATTTTTTGACCACGAACAGGATCCTCATTCTCGCCGCCGGCGAAGGCACCCGGATGCGCTCGGCGCTGCCGAAGGTGCTGCACAAGGTTGGCGGGCGCTCGCTGATCGGCCATGTGCTCGCCGCCGCCAATGCCAGCGGGGCGTCCGCAATCGACGTCGTGATCGGACCCGAGCGCGAGGACGTCGCTGCCGAAGTGAAGAAGCTCGCGCCGTCCGCGGGGGTATTCGTGCAGCGCGAGCGGCTCGGCACAGCGCATGCGGTGTTGCAGGCAAAAGCCGCGCTCGGTGGCGGCGACAATCTGATCGTGGCTTTTGGCGACACGCCACTCCTGCGCGCCGAAACTTTCGCGGTGCTTGGCGAGGCGCTGGAGGATGCGGCGGTCGCCGTGCTCGGCTTCCGGCCGAAGGATCCGCATGGCTATGGCCGTCTGGTCGAAAAGGACGGCAATCTCGTTGCGATCCGCGAAGAGAAAGATGCGAGCGACGACGAAAAGAAAATCGGCCTCTGCAATGCAGGCATCATGGCATTCAGCGGCAAGCATGCGCTTTCGCTGATCGAGGCGATCGGCAATGAAAATGCCAAGCGCGAATTCTATCTCACCGACGCGGTCGCGCTCGCGCGCGCCAAAAACCTGAACGTCACGGTGCGCGAAGCGCCGGAGGAGGAAGTCATGGGCATCAACGATCGCGCGCAGCTCGCCGAAGCCGAAGCCGAACTGCAGAAACGCATGCGCAAGGCCGCGCTCGAAAACGGTGTTACGCTTGCCGCGCCCGAGACGGTGTTCTTCAGCGCCGACACCAAACTCGGCAAGGACGTGACCATCGAGCCGAACGTCGTGTTCGGTCCTGGCGTCGTGGTGAAAGACGGCGCGACCATCAAGGCCTTCTCGCATCTTGAAGGCGCGGAAGTCGGCGAGGGCGCGTCGGTCGGTCCCTTTGCACGGCTTCGGCCCGGCACGAGACTCGGCGCGAAAAGCAAAATCGGAAATTTTGTCGAGGTGAAAGCGGCGACCTTCGGCGACGGCGCAAAGGCGAACCATCTTTCGTATGTCGGCGATGCCTCGGTAGGCGCGAATGCCAACATCGGCGCGGGCACCATCACCTGCAATTACGACGGCTACGACAAGCACAAGACCGAGATCGGCGAGGGCGCCTTCATCGGCTCGAATTCCGCGCTGGTGGCCCCTGTGAAAATCGGCAAGGGTGCCTATGTCGGTACCGGCTCCGTCGTGACCGATGATGTGCCCGCGGACGCGCTTGCGGTTGCGCGCGGGCGCCAGGCCGTTAAGGAAGGCTGGGCCGCGGAAGTGCGCAAAACACGCGGAAAAGCCAAGAAACACGATTAACGAAACGCCGAAATCCTACGCAACGGATTTTGATTTCATGCTTCGACGGAACCCCTCTTAAACGGGTTTCAGGTAGATTCTTTGGGAAATTCGGAGAGGGGTCACCGCTCGTATGTGCGGCATTGTTGGCATTCTCGGTAAATCGGCGGTCGCGCCGCAACTCGTCGAAGCGCTCAAGCTGCTCGAATATCGCGGCTACGACTCGGCGGGCGTCGCAACGCTCGAAGACGGCGCGCTGACGCGCCGCCGCGCGGAAGGCAAGTTGCGCGAACTCGAAACGCGCCTGCATAAAGAGCCGCTGAACGGCAAGATCGGCATCGGCCATACCCGCTGGGCGACGCACGGCGCGCCGAACGAGATTAACGCGCATCCGCACGCGACCGAGAAACTCGCCGTTGTCCACAACGGCATCATCGAGAACTTCCGCGAACTGCGCGAAGAACTCGAGAAGGAAGGCGCGAAGTTTCTCACCGAGACCGACACCGAAGTCGTCGCGCATCTCGTTACCAATGCAATGAACAAGGGCAAAGGCCCGGTGGAAGCGGTCGCGGAATCGCTTCCGAAACTGCGCGGCGCGTTCGCCCTCGGATTCCTGTTCAAGGGCGAAAACGATCTCCTGATCGGCGCACGCCGCGGCAGTCCGCTCGCGGTCGGCTACGGCAACGGCGAGATGTTCTTAGGCTCGGATGCGATCGCGCTTGCGCCGATGACCAACAAGATTGCCTACCTCGAGGAAGGCGACCTTGCGGTGCTGACGCGCGAAAGCGTCGAAATCCGCGACGAGAAGGGCGTCATCGTCCATCGTCCAACGCAGATCGTCGCCGCAGGTTCATTCATTGTCGACAAAGGCAACCATCGCCACTTCATGGCGAAGGAAATTCACGAGCAGCCCGAAGTCGTCGGCCACACGCTCTCGCATTACATCGACATGGCGCGCGAGGAAGTGCGGCTGCCGAAGCTGCCGTTCGACTTCAAGGATGTTGAGCGGATCACGATTTCGGCCTGCGGCACGGCCTATTACGCGGGACTGGTTGCGAAATACTGGTTCGAGCGCTTCGCCCGCATCACCGTCGACGTCGATATTGCGTCCGAGTTCCGCTATCGCGATGCGCCGATGCCGAAAAACGGACTTGCAATCTTCGTGTCGCAGTCGGGCGAGACTGCCGATACGCTCGCTTCGCTCCGCTACGCGAAGGACCACGGCCAGCATACGCTTTCCATCGTGAACGTGCCGACCTCGACGATTGCACGCGAGAGCGGCGCAATCATGCCGACGCTCGCAGGACCCGAGATCGGCGTCGCCTCGACCAAGGCTTTCACCTGCCAGTTGGCCGCACTTGCGGTGCTCGCGATCGGTGCCGGCAAGGTGCGCGGAAACCTTTCCCGCGACGACGAGCGCAAGCTTGTACACGCACTGATCGAAGTGCCGCGCCACATGTCCGAGGCGCTGAAACTCGAGGAGCATATCGAGCGGCTCGCGAAGCAGATCGCAGACGCGAGCGACGTGCTCTATCTCGGCCGCGGCACGAATTATCCGCTGGCGCTCGAAGGCGCGCTGAAGCTGAAAGAAATTTCCTACATCCACGCCGAGGGCTATGCCGCGGGCGAACTCAAGCACGGTCCCATCGCGCTGATCGACGAGAACATGCCGGTCGTCGTGATCGCGCCGCATGATTTCATCTTCGAGAAGACCGCCTCCAACATGCAGGAGGTGCTGGCGCGCGGCGGCCGGATCGTGCTCGTGACCGACGCCAAAGGCGCGGCCAATGCCGGCGTGAAGGCCGAGGCCGTGCTGGTGCTGCCCGAGATGCCGGCGACCGTGACGCCGCTCGTATTCTCGATTCCCGTGCAGTTGCTCGCCTATCACGTCGCCGTCATGCGCGGCACGGACGTGGATCAGCCCCGGAATCTGGCGAAGTCCGTCACCGTCGAATAGACGGAAGCCCGGACCCGCGCCGCACGGGGATAATGCCGCCGATGTGAACGACTCCAGGAGGCCCGCTACTTCCATTTTCCGGGAGCATTGCTAAGGTTCGCGCCATCAATTCGAGACGGGGGCTGCTCATGGCGATGAGCTTCGGCGAAGCGATTGGCGAGACGTTTTTCAATTACATGAATTTCCGCGACCGCGCGTCGCGCGCCGAATACTGGTGGTGGATGCTGTTCGCCTTCATCGTCAGCATCGTCGCGGCGGTACTGGATTTCGCGATCTTCCGCGGCTGGGAGATGGGTCCGTTCGGCCTCGTCATCGGGCTTGCGCTGTTTTTCCCCTCGCTCACCGTCACCGTTCGCCGCCTTCACGACATCGGCCGGAGCGGATGGTGGATCCTCCTGCCGATCGCCTGCTGGTTCCTGCTGTTCGGCGCTTTCATCGCCGCACTCTCCGCGAACCCGTTCAATCCGTTTCAGGGTACAGGCCTGGTTCTGATCCTGGTGGCAAGCCTGCTGACGCTGGTCAGCTTCATCGTGATCTACATCGTATTCGGCATCATCCCGAGCAACCCGGGCAACAACCGCTACGGCCCGAACCGTTACGCCGGCGCGTGAACTAGCCGGCGTCGAGCAGCCGCACCGCATCCTCGCGCTCGAACAGATGCAGGAGCACGCGCAGCGCTTCGCCGCGCGCGCCTTTCAGTTGTGGATCGTTTGCGACGATCAGCGCCGCGTCCTTGCGCGCCACTTCCAGCAGACCGCGATGGACGCTTGCGTCGGCGAGCTTGAACCCGGGCAAGCCGCTCTGCCGCGTGCCGAGGATTTCGCCTTCGCCGCGTAGCGCGAGATCCTCCTCCGCGATCCGGAAGCCGTCTTCGGTCGCGCGCATGGTTTCGATCCGCCGCTTCGCGGTTTGCCCGAGCGGCGCGCGATAGAGCAGGACACAGGTCGATTTGTCCTTACCGCGTCCGACGCGGCCGCGAAGCTGGTGCAACTGCGCGAGCCCAAAGCGCTCGGCGTGCTCGATCACCATGATCGTCGCCTCCGGCACATCGACGCCGACTTCAACGACCGTCGTCGCGACCAGCACAGGAGTCCGGCCGCTCGCGAAGCGGGCCATCGCATCGTCCTTGTCGGTTGCTTTCATCTTGCCGTGGACGAGCCCGACGCGCGTGCCGAAAATATCCTGCAAGTGTGCGTAGCGCGCTTCGGCGGCGGCGAAGTCGACTTCTTCCGACTCTTCGACCAGCGGACAAATCCAGTAGGCCCGCGCGCCACTCTCCGCCGCGCGATGCACCGCGTCGACCACCTCGTCGAGCCGCTCCAACGCGACCGCGACGGTTTCAATCGGCTGGCGCCCGGCGGGCTTTTCGCGCAACTCGGAAACATCCATGTCGCCGAAATAGGTCAGCACCAGCGTGCGCGGGATCGGGGTCGCCGTCATCACCAGCACATCGGTCGCATCGCCCTTGTCCGCGAGCGCGAGACGCTGGTGCACGCCGAAGCGATGCTGCTCGTCTACGACCGCGAGCGCGAGATCATGGAAGATCACGTCATCCTGAAATACGGCATGCGTGCCGACGAGCAACTGCACCGCGCCTGAGGCTAGATCGGCGAGCATCGCTTCGCGCGAAGCGCCGCGTTCGCGGCCGGTCAAAATCTCGACGCGAATACCGGCGGCGGCCGCGAGCGGTGCGATGCGCTGGTAATGCTGACGCGCAAGTACCTCGGTCGGCGCCATGATCGCAGCCTGCTTGCCGCTTTCGATCACATGAGCAGCGGCGAGCAGCGCCACCAGCGTCTTGCCTGAACCAACGTCGCCCTGGAGAAGACGCAGCATGCGCTCATGCGAAGAAAGGTCGCGTTTGATGTCTTCGACGGCCTGCCGCTGCGAATTCGTCAGCGAGAACGGCAACGCCGCTTCGATCCTGGCCTGCAAAGCGCCCGAAGCGAGATGCGCGCGACCCGGATCGCGCTTCATGTCGCTTCGAACCAGCGACAGCGCGAGCTGATGCGCGAGCAATTCGTCATAGGCGAGGCGAGAGCGGAACGGAGAGCTAGGCTCTACGTCGGCCGGTTCGGACGGTTTGTGCAAATGCGCGAGCGAAGATCGAAAGCCCTCATAGCTTTTCGATTTCAGGAACGTTGCGTCGATCCACTCGGGCAATTCCGCAACGCGTTCGAGCGCAGCCGCGCACGCGCGGCGAACCATCGCGTTCGAAAGCCCTTGCGTCAGAGGATAGACCGGCTCGACTTCGGCGATCTTATCGAGCCCGTCTTCGCCGGTTACGCGATCCGGATGCGTCATTTGCAGGCGGCCGTCGTAGAGCACGGCCTTGCCGGAGACGAAGCGCTTCTCGCCCACGGGAAGCATCTTCTCGATCCGCTCGCGCGGCATGCCGAAGAACACGAACTCGATGTCATTGGTCTCGTCATGGGCCGAGACGCGATGCGGCGCACGGCCCCGGGGCGGCGCGGGCTTGTGCTTGTCGATATGCACTTCGACCGTGACGATGCTGTCCGGCTTCACCTCGCTGAGTTTCGGACGCTCGCGGCGGTCGATGGCGCTGTAGGGCAGGTGGAACAGCGCCTCGAGGAAACGCGGCTCGTTGCTGCCGAACAGACGCTCGAACAATTTCAGGAACTTCGGCCCCACGCCCGAAACGCGGGTGAGACCGGCGAAAAGCGGATTGAGGATCGGCGGACGCATTGCCGCCCAAGGTGGCCGAACCGAAATCGCCGCGCAACCATGCGCGGAACGCGCTTGAAATCTCGCGCCGCGCGCGGCAAGAGAGGCACGCCCGGCACGTCCGGGCTTTTGGCGTTGGAGCGGATGTGGTGAACGAAGCGACGGATAATCTCGACGAACGGCGGAAGCGGCTGCGCTTTCGCGCCTGGCATCGCGGCACGCGGGAAATGGACCTGGTGCTCGGCCGCTTCGTGGACGCGCAGGTCGCGTCGCTGACCGACGCCGAAATCGACGTGCTCGAAGCGCTGATGGAAGTGCCCGACCCCGAGCTTTATCTCTGGATCGCCGAAACGGCCGACGTTCCGCCGAATTACGATTCGCCGCTTTTCCGGAAAATCGTCGCCTTTCACCGCGGCGGGCCGAAGTGAAAACCGGCTCCAATACTTCGCAGGCGGCTCTGCTGCCACAGCAGCCACTCACCGTTGCGGGCGTACCGGAAGGCGCGAACGGATTGGTTATTGCCGATCTTGCGCGTGCGCATTTCGCCCGCGCGGGTGCCGCGAAACGTCTTCTCATCCTATGCCGCGACGCCGAACGGATGAACGCTCTCGCGAGCACGCTTCGCTTCTTCGCGCCGGAATTGCCGACGCTCGTTTTTCCCGCGTGGGACTGTCTGCCGTTCGACCGTGTTTCCCCAATCGCCGAAATTACTGCGCGGCGCATGGCGGCGCTGACCCGTCTCGTCGCCGAGCAGAGCGAGCGTTTTGTCGTGCTCACGACCGTGAACGCGATCATACAGCGCACGCCGCCGAAGGACTTCGTGGCGAAAGCCTCGTTGCGCTTGAAGCCGAACCTGAATATCGCCTTCGACCGCGTCGTCGCGTGGCTGGAGGAGAACGGGTACAGCCGCGCGTCGACGGTACGCGATGCCGGCGACTACGCGGTGCGTGGCGGCATCATCGACCTGTTCGCGCCGGGCGGGATCGGCGCGGTGCGGCTCGATTTCTTCGGCGACAGCATCGAAACGATGCGCGTCTTCGATCCGCAGACCCAGCGCTCCGCCGATACGCTTTCCGCGCTTGAATTGATCGCAAATAGCGAGTTCAAGCTCGACGCAGACTCGATCTCGCGCTTCCGCAAAGGCTACACGACGCTCTTTGGCGGCAACACGCGCGACGACCTGCTCTACGAAGCGGTCAGTGCCGGGCGCCGCTATCCGGGCATGGAGCACTGGCTGCCGCTGTTTCACGACAAGCTCGAAACGCTGTTCGATTACTTGCCGGATACGCCTATCGTCTTCGAGCCGCTTTCCGAAGAAGCGGTACAGGAGCGTCACGCACAGATCGAGGACTATTACGACGCGCGCAAAGAAGCGCTCGATGCCGGCCAATTGCCGCTCTACAAGCCGCTGGCAGCCGAGCGGCTTTATCTCACGCCGAAGGAATGGCGAAAGCAGATCGAGGAAGCAGCGGTCGCGCGCATTACGCCCTTCGGCGTTCCGGACTCGGGTCGTGTGTTCGATCCGGGCATTCGCGCGGGAAGAAACTTTGCGCCGGAACGTACCGGCCAGACCGAAAGCCTGTTCGGTGCGGTGGTCGCACACCTCGCGGCGAAACGCACTGAGGGGAAGCACGCAATCATCGCGACCTGGAGCGAAGGTTCGCGCGAGCGCTTGCAGCAGGTGCTGGCCGATCATGGCCTCGACAAGACCTCCCGTGTCGAAAGCTGGAGCGACGCCGAGCGCCTAAGCGAAAGCGCAACCGGCTTCGCGCTGCTCGGCCTCGAATCCGGTTTTGAGACCGCGAACACGGTCATCGTTGCCGAGCAGGATATTCTCGGCGACCGGCTCGCGCGACCGCAACGCAAGCAGCGCCGCGCGCAGGACTTCATCGCGGAACTGACGAGCCTGTCGGCGGGCGATCTCGTGGTGCACGTCGATCACGGCATTGGCCGCTTCGTAGGACTAAAGTCCATCGAGGCGCTCGGCACGCCGCACGACTGTCTTGAAATTCATTATGCCGACAACAACCGGCTGTTCCTGCCGGTCGAAAACCTCGACCTCTTGTCGCGCTACGGTTCGGAGGAAACCGGCGCCGAACTCGACCGCCTAGGCGGCGCGGGCTGGCAGAACCGCAAGGCCCGGCTCAAGCAGCGCATCCGCGAGATGGCGGCCGCACTCGTGAAGGTCGCAGCCGCCCGCAGCCTGCACGACGCGCCGCGCTTCACCGTGCCCGAAGGGCAGTACGACGAATTCTGCGCGCGCTTCCCATACGAGGAAACGGAAGATCAGGACGCCGCGATCAATGCCGTGATCGACGATCTCGGCGCCGGCAAGCCGATGGACCGGCTGGTTTGCGGCGACGTCGGTTTCGGCAAGACCGAAGTGGCGTTACGCGCGGCGTTCCTCGCGGCGAGCAACGGCGCGCAGGTCGCGGTCGTGGTGCCGACGACGCTGCTTGCGCGCCAGCACTATAAAACCTTCTCGGAGCGTTTCCGCGGCTTTCCGATGCGGATCGGGCAGGCGAGCCGGCTCGTTTCCTCCGCCGACATCGCGAAGACCCGCGCAGGGCTGGCGGACGGCTCGATTGACATCGTGATCGGCACGCATGCGCTGCTCGCGAAATCCGTCGAATTCAAAAATCTCGGGCTCGTCATCGTCGACGAAGAGCAGCATTTCGGTGTCGCGCATAAGGAGCGGCTGAAAGAGCTTCGCACCGAGGTGCATGTGCTGACGCTGACCGCGACACCCATTCCGCGCACCTTGCAGCTTGCACTGACCGGGGTGCGTGAACTCTCGCTGATCGCGTCGCCGCCGGTCGACCGGCTTGCGGTGCGTACCTTCGTCTCTCCGTTCGATCCTTTGATCGTGCGCGAGGCGCTCTTGCGCGAAAAATATCGTGGCGGGCAGGCGTTCTATGTCTGCCCTCGCATCGAGGACCTTGCGGGCCGCAAGGAATTCCTCGACCAGCACGTGCCGGAGGTAAAAGCGGCCGTCGCACACGGCCAGATGGCGCCGACCGAACTTGAACGCATCATGACGGACTTTTATGACGGAAAGTTCGACGTGCTGCTCTCGACGACAATCGTCGAATCCGGTCTCGACATTCCGACTGCGAACACGCTGCTCGTGCATCGCGCGGACCGCTTCGGCCTCGCGCAGCTCTACCAGTTGCGCGGCCGCGTCGGCCGCTCGAAAACGCGCGCCTATGCGCTGCTGACGGTGCCCGCCGACAAGCCAATCACGCCGCAGGCCGAACGCAGACTGAAAGTCCTGCAATCGCTCGACCAGCTTGGCGCGGGTTTCGAGCTGGCTTCGCACGATCTCGACATCCGCGGCGCAGGCAACCTGCTCGGCGACGAGCAGTCGGGCCACATCCGCGAAGTCGGCTACGAGCTTTATCAGGAGATGCTCGAGGAAGCCGTGATGATGCTGAAAGCGGGCGTCGATGCGCCTGCGAGCGACAAGTGGTCGCCGCAGATCAATGTCGGCGCTCCGGTCATGATCCCGGAAGAGTACGTGCCGGATCTCGCCGTGCGTCTCGGCCTCTATCGCCGCCTTGCCGAACTCGACATGGGTGCCGAGATAGACCAGATCGCGGCCGAAATCGTAGACCGCTTTGGCCCGATGCCCGACGAAGTGAAGATGCTGATCGAGATCGTGGCGATCAAGGCGCTCTGCCGTGCCGCGAACATCGCGAAGTTCGAGGCCGGCGCAAAGGGGGCGGTGATCGCCTTCCGCAACAACCGTTTCGACAATCCGGCCGGGCTGATCTCGTGGATCGCAAAGGAAGGCTCGACCGCGCGCGTGCGGCCGGACCAATCGCTCGTCGTGCTGCGCGGCTGGGATCGCATGGAGCCGCGTCTGAAAGGCGCGAAACGTCTGCTGGAAAGTTTCGTCGCACTCGCACAGCAGAAGAAGGCCGCGTAACTACTTCGCAGCGAGCGCCTCGAGCGCCTGGTCGATTGCCGAGGACAGCACTTCCGCTTCCTGCGCGCCCGCAACCGCGACCTTGCCTCCGAAAACGAAGAACGGCACGCCGCCGATGCCGCTCGCGGATGCGGCTTGCGCCTGCTTCGCGACAAGATCTTCATCCTTGTCCGACGCAAGATCGGCGGCGATTTGGTCCGCGTCCAGCCCCGCGCGCCCCGCAGCAGCCGCCAGCGAAGCGGGATCGCTGAGGTCGACGCCGTTCACGAAAAAATCGGCGAAGATATTTTCGACGACCGCATCGGCTTTGCCGTCCTCCATCGCCCAGCCGATCAGCCGGTGCGCATCGAGCGTATTCGGCTGCATCTCGATCTTCTCGAAATGGAAGTCGAGGCCAACGGCTTTGCCGAGACCCGTCAGGCGCTCATGCGCGGGCGTGATCTTGTCGGTGCCGCCGAATTTTCCGGTAATGTATTCAATGCGCGGCTTGCCCGCGCGCGGCACCGTCGGATCGAGAAAGAACGGACGCCAGCGGATTTCCGGAACAATGTCGCGGCGCGCGGCGAGCGTCGCCTCCAGCCGCTTCTTACCGAGATAGCACCACGGGCAGACCACGTCGGAGACGACATCGATCGTGAGCGGCGTGGCCATGTTCAATTCCTATCCGGCGGCAGTACGCGCATTGTCCGCCTTTCGGACAGCGGACGCAATAATGCGCGGCAGACCTGCGTCGAGCAGCGCGCGCGAGGTTTCCGCAGGCCGCTCGCTGCGGATCACGAGTCTGCTGCCGAGAACAGAGTCCGCAATCGTCTCAACGCTGGTCACGAGCGCGGCGGCAAGTATGCGCCGCTCCATATCCGGAAAGCTGAAGCGAAGCGCGCCGATGGCGACGATTTCGTCCGGAGGCAAAATCGCAAATCCGGACGGCCCCGAGGAAACGGAAGCGTATCCCGTATCACACCAGCCGCTTTCGCCGACTGCGTCTTTCGCGATCATCGCGCCGCGCACCAGCATGCGCCCGCTTTCCGAAATGGAAGTCTCAACCACGACCGGCGCGGCGGCGCCGTTGCCGGCCTGAATGTGCCCTAGCGGAATCATGCGTGGCTGCGCGCGGTCTTCTCGCGGCAGCGCGATCAGGCATATCTCCGCAACTGCGAATGCATCGACGACCCTTTCGGCCGCGATATCCGCACCACCGGTCTCCGCCGTTCCGGCGAAATGCACAGCGATTGCGGAGGCGAGCGATGCTTCGGCGGCGGCGCACACTCTCTCGAGTAGCGGGGCAGGCGCAACCACATGACAGCGCTCGCCGCTTGCGTCGATGTATTCCGGGATGTCCGAGAGCAACGAGAACGTGCCGCCGCACAAGAGCCACGGCACGAAACCCGACCCAAGCCCGGCGAGATTGGAGGGCGCGACCGCCGAAACGATCCTGTCGCCGTTACGCATATCGGCGGCAAGCATCGCGCCGAGACCTGCGGCCAGCAGTTCCTCGTCGCCGTGAAGCGAAAAGGACACACCGCCCGGTGACGGGTGCAAGGTCGCTATGCCGGGCGAGGGACTGACGGCGACGGCGACGGCTTCACCTGAAATAGAAAGCGGCAATATTCCGTCGGGCAAGTCCGCGCCGAACGCGCAAGGAAAGCTAAGCTCGAACACTTCGATGGCTGCTTCCGCCGCGAGCGCGGGCAGGCGCTCATCGGAAAAATGCGCGGTCGTAATCAGCGCGGCGGCTTCCGCTTCGCGGCAGGCGCGCACGAGGTCGGATTTGCGCCACGCTACCGGCATCGGCACCGGAATATGACCACTCTGTATGACCGCGAGCAGCGAGAGCACGAGCTCGCATCCATTCGGCAACAACAGCGCGACGCTGCTGCGCGCAGGCAGCCCGAACGAAGCGATCTGCGCGGCGAGATGCGCGACCGCGTTCGCTGCTTCCGCATAGGTGTAGCGGCCGTCGGCGGCGATCAACGCGCAGTCTCCGGGGCGCGCGGCGGCATTCCGCTGAAACAGCGCACTTAAAGCGATATCAGGTGCGAACCCGCTCATGGCCGCGCTTCCTTGCGCCACCACGTCTCAGGCAGCGCGCCATAGAACGAAAGCTGTGCCGGCCGCTCGATCTCCGGCCAGCGCGCGAGCCATTGTTTCGGTAGATGGTAGAGCGGAATGACGTAGCGCCCGGAAATCAGCACCCGGTCGAGCGCGCGGCTTGCGGTCGTCAGCTCCTCGATCGTGCGCGCGCGCAGCAGCGCTTCGATCATCGCGTCGGCCGCGGCACTTTTCATGCCCATATAGTTGCGCGTCGCGGTCTGGTCCGCGCTCGCAGAGCCGAAATAGAAATACTGTTCGTTGCCGGGCGAGAGCGACTGCTGCCATGTCGCCGGGATCATGTCGTAGTCATATTGCTGCCGCCGCGCCTCGAATTGCCCGCCTTCGACCAGGCGCACTTCGGCGCTTACGCCGGCCGCGCGCAGCATGGTGGCAAAGATCGTCGCAATCCGCTCGTCCTCGCGCTTGGTCACGAGGATCTCGAAACCAAAAGGCATGCCGCTTTTCTTGTTGACCAGCACGCCTTCGCGCAGAACCCAGCCGGCTTCCGCGAACAGCGCGAGCGCGCGTTTGATGTGCGCGCGATCATGGCCGCTGCCGTTCGAACGCGGCGGCTGATAGTTGCCGCTCATTACGTCCGGAAGGATTTCCTTGGCGAAAGGCGCAAGCAGCTTTCGTTCAGCGTCGCTTGCCGGAATGCCGCGCGCCGAGAGCGACGAGCCGTCAAAAAAACTTCCAGTCCGTGCATAGAGTGCGTGAAAAAGTTTCGCGTTCATCCACTCGAAGTCGAACAGCTCGAGCAGCGCCTCGCGCACGCGCACATCGGAAAAAATCGGACGCCGCGTGTTGAACACGAGCGCCATCATCGGTGCGGGCACCCGCGTTTCGAGTTGTTCGCGCACGAGGCCTGCGTTCCTCGCCGCCGGAAAATCGTAGTCGATCGCCCATCGGCTCGGGTCTTCCTCGAGGCGAAAGTCGTAGAGCTTGCGCTTGAATGCCTCGAACCAGCTTGTCGTGTCGCGATAAAACTCGAAGCGAAGCTCGTCGAAATTGTATTGCCCGCGATTGACCGCGAGTGCCGCGCCCCAATAGTTCGGATCGCGCTTCAAAACGACGTAGCTCCCGGCGCGAACCTCACTTACCCGATACGGCCCGCTGCCGGTCGGCGGCGAGAGCGACGGCTCGTCGAATTGCGCGGTGTCCGTCGCGTGCGCGGGCAAGACGGGCAGGAGCGCGAGGATCAGCGGAAGTTCGCGGTCGCCGCTGTCTCCGAAATCGAACCGCACTTTGTCCGGTGCCACCTTCGATGCCTTCGTCACCTTGCCGTAGTAAAGCCGATGATTGGGGCGGCCTTTCTCGCGCAGGAGCTTCCACGAGAACAGCACGTCGTCCGCCGTCACCGGCGTCCCGTCCGAGAACCGCGCACGCGGATCGATGGTGAAGGCGACGAAGCTCCGCGCGTCGTCGGTCTCGACCGCGTTCGCGATCAGGCCGTAGAGCGTGAAGGGCTCATCCTGCGAGCGGACCATCAGGCTCTCGACGACATAGCCGCGAATTTGCTGGAACGGATTGCCGCGCAGCACGAAGGGATTGATGCTGTCGAAGGTGCCGGCGATGCCTTGCGTGAGGCTGCCGCCTTTCGGCGCGTCCGGGTTCACGTAACGGAAGTGCGCGAAGCCGGGACCGTAGGCCGGCTCGCCATGCATCGCGATAGCGTGGCGCGGCGCCGCCTCAGCGCCACCCGCAACCGCCAGCATGCACAAGAACGCGGCAGCCCGAGCCCGGTACCGCCACGCCGATTCGTGCGTCCTGGCTGCCTTCAGCACCGCAATGCATGCTCCGTTTTGGCCCCGCTCGAATCGTGAGCCGCTTTTTGGGACCTTATCACGCAGGCCCTCGGAAACCCTTGCGCTAGGCCTCGGTCTCGCCTTATTTGCCGCAGACAGGGTGCAGAATAAATCAGCACAGCACGGGCCCGGGGCTCGATCTGGCGAGCCGCCCGGAAAGTTGCGTACCGGCCCAATTCACAGGGGAATATTCATGAAGTTCCGTTCGTTCACTGCGCTCGTTTGCGCGTTCGCGCTGGCCGGCATCGGCTCGGCGGCGATCGTCGGCGGCACCACGCCCGCCTACGCGCAGGAAAAGAAAAAGGCCGATCCCAAGAAAAAGGATGAAGCGCCGAAACAGAACACGCAGCAGCCGCCGCAGCAGAACGTGCTCGCGACCAAGTGGACCAAGCTCTGCCAGACCAACGACCAGTCCAAGAAGGAAACCTGCGTGGTCACGCAGAACCTTCACTCCGAAACCGGCCAGATGCTGGCCGCGGTCACGGTGATCGAGGAGAAGGGCGCGCAGAAACTGTTCCGTATCGCGGTGCCCCTCGGCATGCTGCTCGAGCCCGGCCTTCGCGTCGTCATCGACCAGAACCCGCCGCTCGAAGCGAAATACGCGATCTGCGTCCCGGACGGCTGCTTCGCCGACCTCCAGATCAACGACGACTTTGTCGGCAATCTGAAGAAGGGCAAGGCACTGATCGTTCAGACGATCAATCACGTCGGCCGCACCGTGAACATCACGTTCCCGCTGACCGACTTCGGCAAGTCCTATGACGGTCCGGCGATCGACCCGAAGGAAATTCAGGCGCAGAAGCAGAAGCTCGACGAGGCCGTGAAGAACCAGGCCAAGGAAGCGCTGAAGCGCCGCCTCGAAGAGCAGCAGAAAAACAAGAAGTAACACTGCCGCCACGAACCAAAATGAAAACGGCGCGTCGCAGGACGCGCCGTTTTTCTTTGCTCTAATTCGAAATCAGTTCGCGCGGCCGCGCACGCGGAAATTGCCTTCGCCGTCGATCTCGAATTTTTCCTCGAGATCGGGGTGGCGCAGCGGCTCGCCGGAGTCGTCGGGCAAGAGGTTCTGCTCCGAGACATAGGCCGAATACTCGGTGTCGGCATTCTCGGCGAGCAAATGATAGAACGGCTGGTCCTTCGACGGCCGCATGGCCTCCGGAATAGAGAGCCACCATTCCTCGGTATTGTTGAAGGTCGGATCGACGTCAAAGATCACGCCGCGGAACGGGTAGAGCCGGTGCCGGACCACCTGTCCGATCCGGAACTTCGCTTCGCGCGGCTTGGTCACGTCTTTCCTCATGGCTCCTCCATAGACCATGCGGACATTCCGGCCAAACTCGGGCGGAAAACACGCTAAACTACCGCCCGCCTTCACGATTTCGCGAACGGCTAGCAGCGGAGCGTGAGCGCCCCTGGCACGATCTCGAAGGTCGCGGGCAGCGAGCCCGGCGCTTCGCCTTCGACGTCCAGATAGATCGGGGCGTTGGAAAGCGGCTTCGCTTCCACCTTGCGACCGCGATAGACCGCGACGTTCGGATGCGTCAGGTGTGCGCCGGAATAGAGCAGCCGCATGTCGAAAACCGAGATCGGCGGGTTCTGCCGGATCGCAACGACATCAAACACGCCGTCGCTCGTAACCGCATCCGGCGCGACCATCATGCCACCGCCGAAATAGCGTCCGTTGCAGACCGCGACCGTCAGAAAGTCATCCGAGACCGTGGTGCCATCGATGGTCAGGTCGAGTCGGCATCCCTGGTATTTCCGCAACTCCCAGAAGCTGTTCCAGAGGAACGAGCATTTGCCGCCGAGGAGTTTGCTGAAGCGCGCGGCGTTCACTGCGCGCACGACTTCGCCGGAAAAACCGAAGCTCGAAATGTTGTTGAACCAGCGCAGCGCCTGTTCGCCGCCCGCGTTCGTGTAGCGCAGGCGGCCGAGATCGACGACCTGCGTGCGGCCGCTGCGGAGCCGCGCGATCGCAGCGGCGACCCCTTTCGGAATATCGAACGAGCGGCGAAAGTCGCCGCCGGTGCCATACATCACGAAGCCGAAGGCAATGTCACGCGCGGGCGGCTGCTCGCCGTTGCAGAGGCCGTTGATCGCCTCGTTGATCGTGCCGTCGCCGCCGACCGCGATCACGGTCTTCGCGACACCGGCAACCGCGTTGCGGACAAGCGTGGTTGCCTCGCGTGGCTTCGTCGTCAGCGCAAAATCGAAATCGCCGATGGCGGCACGCAATTCGCGCGCGATCTTCGGCCAGTGCTTACCGGCGCGGCCGCCCGCAGCCGCTGGATTGACGACGACGAAAATGCCCATGCGCGCGAATGCTCCCCGCGCGGGAAGCTAGCAGAACGGGCTAGAGCTTGTAGAGGTTCGCCCGCGACGGGTCTTTCTCCGCGACCAGCCGTGCAAGATCGACCATGACCTTGGCCTGTTTCCAGGTGGCGTCGTCGAGCATCTTGCCGTCGACCAGCGCGACGCCCATGCCGTCCGGCATCGCGTCGATCGCCTTCTTGGCAAACGCCACTTCCTGCGGATCGGGACTGAACACGCGCTTCGCAATCTCGATCTGCGAGGGGTGGAGCGACCATGCGCCGAGGCAGCCTTGCAGGAAGGCGTTGCGGAACTGCGCCTCGCAGGCTTCCGGGTCGGCGAAGTCGCCGAAGGGGCCGTAAAACGGCTTGATGCCATTCGCGGCGCAGGCATCGACCATCTTGCCGATGGAATAGTGCCAGAGGTCCTGCTGGAAGCGGGCGCGCTCTTTCTTGCCTTCCTCGGCATCGGCAACGACCTGATAGCCCGGGTGCCCGCCACCGACGCGGGTGGTCTTCATGCCGCGCGAGGCGGCAAGGTCGGCGGGCCCGAAGCTCATGCCGTGCATCCGCGGCGAGGCACTGGCGATGGCGTCGACGTTCATCACGCCTTCCGCTGTCTCAAGTATCGCATGAATGAGAATTGGCTTCGTTACGCCGTTCTTGGCTTCAAGTTGAGCAAGAAGTTGATCGAGGTAGTGAATGTCCCACGGGCCATCGACCTTCGGCAGCATGACGACATCGAGCTTGTTGCCGACCGCACCGACGATCTCGACGAGGTCGTCGAAAGCCCAGGGGCTGGCCAGCGAATTGCAGCGGATCCAGAAGCCGGTCGAGCCGAAATCGACGTTTTTCCCGACCGAGATCACGCCCTTGCGCGCGACGTCTTTCGCGTCCGCCGGGATCGCGTCTTCCAGATTGACGAGAACGACATCGACCTGCTTCGCAAGCTCAGGGACCTTGGAGAGCACCTTCTCGTTGTGGCCCGGCACGAACTGGATCACGCGCTCGAGCCGCACCGGCACTTCGCGCAGCGGCTCCGGCGCGCCCATGGCGAGCGGCTTGTAGAAATTTCGTGGCAGTTTCGAAACGCTCATGGAAAGGCCCCCAAGGTCGATCTGGAGTGGTTTAGCCGAGCGCCGGGCGCCGGGCTAGTGCGCTGCAACATGTGTTGACCGGGCCACCACGAAGCCGGTAGCTGGCCGCCGAAATCCTCACTGGTATTCATCATGGCGGACATTCTCGCGCTGGCGCTGCCGTTTTTCGGCGTGATCTTTCTCGGCTTCGTCAGCGGCAAGCTCGGCAAGATTCCGGAAGGCGGGATGGCCTGGATGAATTTCTTCATCCTGTATCTCGCGCTGCCATCGCTGTTCTTCCAGCTCATCTCGCGGACGCCGATCGAGGAACTGGCGAACTGGCGCTTCGTCGCCGCGACCACGTTCTGCACGGCACTGTCTTTCCTGCTCGCCTTCCTCGTCGGGCACTGGGCGCGGAGCGGCAACTGGCCGGAAGCGACGATCGCCGGCGTCGTCGGCGCCTATGCGAATGTCGGCTACATGGGGCCGGGTATTGCGCTCGCGGTGCTCGGCCCGCAGGCGACCGTGCCGGTCGCACTGATCGTCACGTTCGACTCCGCCTTCTTCTTCGCGGTGGTGCCATTTCTGATGGCCGCCGCAGGCGTCGAGAAGAAGGGGACGTTTGCGACCGTCCTGTTCGTGCTGCGCCGCGTCTTCACGCATCCCTTTATCGTCGCGACCATCCTCGGCGTGGTCGCGGCCTGGGCGCACTGGACGCCGCCCACTGCGATCGATCGCATGCTGGAGTTTCTCAAGAACGCCGCAGCGCCTTGCGCGTTGTTCACGCTTGGCGTGACGGTGGCACTACGACCCTTCACCGGCATTCCGCGCGAGGTCCCGGCGCTGCTGGTGATCGGCCTGCTGATCCACCCATTGCTGGTCTGGCTCGTGATGGGATCGCTCGGTGGCATCAATCCGGTCTGGGTCTATACCGCGATCCTGCTCGCGGGCCTGCCGCCCGCGCTCAACGCCTTCATCATGGCGCGCCAATACGAGGTCTATATCGAGCAGACCTCGAACGGCATTCTGATCGGGACCATCGCTTCGGTGTTGACGGTCACCGGATTGCTCTATCTCATTGAGAGGAAAATCCTGCCGGTCGTTTTGTTTCAATGAGTGCACCGCAAGAACCGCCACTGAAAGACATCCTCGTCGCCGACTTCACGACGCTGCTTCCCGGTCCGGTCGCAACGCTGATGCTCGCCGAAGCCGGCGCGGAGGTAATCAAGGTCGAAAAGCCGGGCGGCGAGGACATGCGCGCCTATCCGCCGCAATGGGACGGTGTTTCGGCTGCGTTTGCGATGCTCAATCGCGGCAAGAAAAGTCTCGTCGTCGATCTGCGCACGGAAGAAGGCCGCAAAGCCGCGCGCGATCTTGCGGCGCGTGCCGATGTACTGGTCGAGCAATTCCGTCCCGGCGTCATGGCCAAGCATGGCCTCGGTTATGACGAACTCTCGAGGATAAATCCGAAGCTGATTTATTGCTCGATCACCGGCTACGGGCAGGAAGGTCCGAAGCGCGACGAGGCCGGCCACGATCTGAACTACATCGGCTCGACCGGATTGCTTTCGGTCGCGCCCGGTCCTGCTGACAGGCCGGTCGTTCCGCCCGCGCTGATCGCTGACATTGGCGGCGGCACGTTTCCGGCGGTGACGAATATCCTGCTTGCGTTGATCGCCCGGGGCAAAAGCGGGAAGGGCACTTACATCGACGTCGCAATGGCGGACGCGATGTTCACCTTCTGCTGGATGGCGCTCGCAACCCTCCACGCAACCGGCAAGGAACCGGGACCGGCTTCGCTCAGCACGAGCGGCGGCTCGCCGCGCTACCAGATCTATCCGACGCGCGACGGGAAATTCGTCTGCTGCGGTGCGCTGGAGCAGAAATTCTGGATGGCGTTTTGCGGCGTGATCGGCCTGCCGCGGGAATTGACCAACGACTTCAAAAACCCGGAAGCGACCAAACACGCCGTCCGCGAGATCATCGCGAAGGAAACCGCCGCGTATTGGAAGCCGAAATTCGCCGCCGCCGATTGCTGCGTGACGATCATGGCGACGCTTGAGGAGGCGCTTGCCGACGAGCATTTCGTCAAGCGCGGATTGTTTACCGAAAAGATTGCTTCCGGGGCAGGCGACAAAACCATTCCGGCCTTGCCGGTACCGATCTCGCCGGTGTTTCGTGCGACAGGCGCTAAAAGCTATCCGCGCATCAAATAGCTAAGCCGCCGAAAGCAGCGCCACCGCGAACGGAAATTCCTTGTCCGTCCAGATTTCGTCCGCATGCCAGCCCGCATCCTTTGCAAGAGCGGTCAGCCGCGCCGGCGTGAACTTGTAGGAATTTTCGGTGTGGATGGTTTCGCCTGGCCGGAAACGGAAGGTGTGTCCGTTCAAGGCAACCGACTGCGCGGCATCGCTCACCAGATGCATCTCGATCCGGCTTTCCTCGCCGTTCCAGACCGCGTCGTGATGAAACGCGCATTCGTCGAAATTCGCGCCGAGTTCGCGATTGATGCGCGACAGGAGATTGAGATTGAATTTCGCCGTGACTCCCGCGCGGTCGTTATACGCCGCCCGCAACACGTCGGCATCTTTCACGAGATCGGCACCAAGAACGAAAGCGGCGTCGTTCCCGAGCAGCTTCCGCGCCCGCGCGAGAAAATCCCTGCCACCCTCGGGACCGAGATTGCCGATGGTCGAACCTGGAAAGAAGCCGATCTTGCGCCCGTGCCTTACCTCCGCGGGCAGCGTCAGATCGTTCGTGAAATCGCCGACCAGTGGCACGACCTCCAGTTTCGGATAGTCGCCATTCAGCTTGTCCGCGACGCCGAGTAGAAACTCCTCGCTGATATCCATCGGCACATAGGACTGCAGCCGCGACAGCGCGTCGAGCACGATCCGGGTCTTGCGGCTCGCGCCGCTGCCGTATTCGACGAGATGGTCGAAGTTTGCGAGGCGCGCCGCAAGTTCGGAGGCTACGCGCGCGAGCAACGCGGCTTCCGTGCGCGTCGGATAATATTCCGGCACGTCGCAGATTTCGTCGAACAGTTGCGAACCGCGCTCGTCGTAGAAATATTTCGGCGGAATCGCTTTCTGCGGAAGCGAAAGTCCTGCAACAACGTCCTCGTAAAAGGCTTTGTCCTGCGTTTTATCGAGCAAGCAATTATCCTTCGATGTCGTGCGCGAGCCGGACACCCGTGAACTGCCAGCGCTGATGCGGGTAGAAGAAATTGCGGTAGGTAGCGCGGATATGCCCTTCGGGCGTCGCGCAGGAGCCGCCACGCAACACAAACTGGTTGACCATGAACTTGCCGTTGTACTCGCCGACCGCGCCCGGCACCGCGCGAAAACCCGGGTAGGGCTGATAGGGGCTCGCAGTCCATTCCCAGACGTCGCCGAACATCTGATGCAGCGGCACGCCGTTCGGCTTCGCGGGCAACGGACGCAGCGCGCCGGTGCCGACCGTGTTGCCTTTCACCGGCAACCCCGCGGATGCGATTTCCCATTCGGCTTCGAGCGGGAGGCGCTTGCCGCTCCAGCGCGCGAACGCGTCCGCCTCGTAGTAGCTGATATGCGTGACTGGGGCCGCCGGATTGACCGGTTGCAAGCCGCCGAGCGTCATCGAGTGCCACGCGCCGTCACGCTCTTCCCAATAGAGCGGTGCGCGCCAGCTTTCCTCGCCGCACTTGTACCAGCCGTCTGAAAGCCACAGCGTCACGTTCTCGTAGCCACCGTCGCGCATGAACTCGAGCCACTCGCCGTTGGTCACGGCGCGGTCGGCGATTGCAAAAGGGCGCAAGTACGTTTTATGGCGCGGACCTTCGTTGTCATAGAAGAAGCCGTCGCCCTCGAAACCGATATCGACCAGCCCGCCCTCGAACGAAACGAATTTAGCCGGAGTCGCTTTGCCCGGCGCATCCGCTTTACGCTCGATATAGGCGGGCTTGATCGGGTTGCAGGAGAGGTGATGCAACATGTCGGTCAGCAGCAATTCCTGATGCTGCTGCTCGTGGTGACAGCCGAGCACGATCAGCGTCGACAGCTCGCTCTGTTTGTTGCCGGCATCGCGCGAAATCAGTTTTTCCATCGCGGCATCGACATGAGCGCGATAGCGGCCGACTTCCTCGACCGACGGGCGGCTGAGCAACCCGCGCTGCGGACGCGGATGCCGCGCACCCATCGCTTCGTAATAGGAATTGTAAAGAAAATTGAAGCGCTCATCGAACGGGCGATATTCCGGGTCGAACTGCTTCAGGATGAAGGCTTCGAAGAACCAAGTCGTGTGCGCCCGGTGCCACTTTGCCGGGCTCGCGTCGGGCATCGACTGCAAGATCTGGTCTTCGGGAGAAAGCGGCTCGGCGAGTTTCTCGGTGTCGCCGCGCACGCGGCGGTATTCGCTGAGCAGGGTCTCGGTCGAAGGCGTGGCAGCCGGCACGGTCATGGCAAAGCCTTTGCTTGGGGCGTTGGCGATGATGCAGTCGGAACGCATATTGTGACCGCATTCGATCGCGGCAAGTAATCACAATTTGCGGAGATAACCCCTCGATTACGATTCCTGGATGCGGAGAATGTTCCGCAAAATCGGCATTTTGTCCGAAAATTTACGCGATTTCGGACCGCTCTCGCGCCGAAAGGCTGCCACCAAGGCCACCACGCATCAATCCGCGCCGCAGAAACGGCACGCGCGACGCGATTTCGAGCCCGAGGCCGCGCGCCATGTGCACCGGCAGGAAGCCGCTGAGCAGCGAGCGCCCGAGCGCTTCGACCGCCACCGCACGGGCGCGCACGTCGCCGCGCCTGGTAAAATCATAGGCTTCCGTCACATCGCTGCCGCCGGGATCGCGGCCTTGGGCGACCGCGACAGCAACCAACTCGGCAATAGCATTTGCGTCGCGGATGCCGAGATTGAGGCCTTGTGCGCCGATCGGCGGGATTACGTGACCGGCTTCGCCGACGAGCGCGATCCGGTTCGCCGCAAACTTTTCGGCGATTTCGATTCCGAGCGGGAAGATTCCACGCGGGCCGTCGAGAGCGATTTCTCCGAGCAGCGAATGGGACTTCGCCTCGATCTCGCGCGCGAGTTCCGCATCCGATGCAGTGCGGACCCGCTCGGCATCCCTGGTCGTGCAGACCCAGACCAGACTCGAACGAAGTCCCGGCAGCGGCACGAGCGTGAAGGGGCCGCTCTCGGTGTGAAATTCCGTCGAGGTATTCTTATGCGGCCTCGTATGGCGCAGGTTCAGCGCCAGTGCCGTCTGCGGCAGCGCGCGCTTGGTCGTGCGGATGCCTGCGCTCGCACGGCAAAGCGAATTACGCCCGTCGGCGGCAACCACGAGCTGCGTTTCGATTTCGCCGCCGTCGTCGAGCACAAGGCGGGCGCGTTCTTCAGTGGTTTCGACGCGCGCGGCGGAGCGCTCCAGCACGCGCAGGTTTTCGTAACGGCCGAGCGCTTCGCGCAGCACTGAAAGCAGCGTCTCGTTTTCGATGTTGTAACCGAACGCCTCAAGACCGATCTCGGAAGCGTCGAACGTAACTTCCGGCGTACGGATCAGCCGCCGCGTGCCGTCGGCGAGCCGAAGCCGCTCAAGCGGCGCCGCCTTGCCAAAAATGGATTCCCATATCCCGAGCGCGCGCAAAATATCGACCGAGGCACCAAGCAACGCGGTCGTGCGACGGTCGGCGTGCGACGGTCGGGGCGCGAGTAGCACTGCATTGGTACCGGCGTGGGCGAGCGCGAGTGCTGCGATCAAGCCGGCCGGACCGCCACCGACGACGGCTGCATCGCAATTTAGGATGGGTTTCGACATGCGGGGAAACTACCTCATTTTTGCGCGTACCGCGAAATATGCGTCCGCGACCTAATGGTTTAAGAATCCGGCATGGACCCGCGCAGCCCTTACGGCCTTGCCGAGCGGATGCAGGCTTTCGCCGTACATGTATTGACGGCAAGCGGGGTCGCGTTCGGTCTGCTCGCGCTCCTTGCCGCGCACGAACGCCGCTTCAGCGCGATGTTTCTCTGGCTCGGAATCGCGCTCATCCTCGACGGCATCGACGGTCCGCTCGCGCGGCGGCTGCGGGTGAGGGAGGTGCTGCCCCACTGGTCGGGAGATATTCTCGATCTCGTCGTCGATTATCTGAACTACGTGATGGTGCCGGCCTATGCGCTCTCGGTGAGCGGACTGATGCCGCCGCTCTGGAGCTACGCCGCCAGCGCTGCAATCGCGATGACCGGCGCGCTCTATTTCGCCGATCTGCGGATGAAGACGGCGGACGCGTACTTCCGCGGCTTCCCGGCCTGCTGGAACCTCGTCGTGTTCTATTTGTTCCTGCTGAAACCGTCTCCCGCGATCTCTGCCGCGGCGGTGGCGGTGTTCTGCGCGCTTACTTTCGTGCCGGTCGCCTTCCTGCATCCGTTGCGCGTGAAACGGTTTCGCTCGCTGACCATGATACTGCTCGGTGCGTGGGCTGTATTCGCGCTGCTTGCACTGGGCTATGACCTTGCCCCGCCGGCCTATGCCGTAATTGCTCTCGGCGTGATAGGACTTTACTTTCTTGCCGCAGGATTCCTCCGGACCCGCCTATGAGCTTTCCCCTATTTGAATGGCTGTTTGACCCCTCTGCGTGGGTCGCGCTGATTACGCTGACCGTGCTCGAGATCGTGCTCGGTATCGACAACGTGATTTTCATTTCCTTGCTGGTGCAGCGTCTCGGCAAACAGGCGGCGAAGCGCGCAAGACAGATCGGGCTTGGCCTCGCGCTCATTTTCCGGATCGCGCTGCTGTTCGTGCTGACCTGGATCATCGCGCTGAAGGAGCCGGTGTTCACGCTGTTCGGCCACGGTTTCTCCTGGCGCGACATCGTGCTGTTCGCGGGCGGCGTGTTCCTGATCGTCAAGTCGGTACAAGAACTGCACAAGGAAGTCGAAGGCGCGCACGGCGCCGCCAAGCCCTCTGTCGCGTCCGGCGCATTCTGGACCATCATCTTCCAGATCATCCTGATCGACCTCGTATTCTCGATCGACTCGATCATCACCGCGATCGGTCTGGCCGAGGACATCGAGATCATGGTGATCGCGGTCCTGATCGCGGTCGTCATCATGTACGCCGCGTCGGGCTGGATTTCGGATTTCATCTCGCGGCATCCGACCACGAAGGTGCTCGCGCTCGCGTTCCTGCTCCTGATCGGCATCGCACTCGTCGCCGACGGTCTCGGCTTCAAGATCCCGCGCGGTTACATCTACTTCTCGATGGCCTTCGCGGGTCTCGTGGAAGGCATCAATATCGCGTCGCGCAAGAATACCCGTAAGGCGAAAGCGGCCGCCCCTGCGAAGAGCGCGCGCGCAAAGACGAAAAAGCGGACGAAGAAGAAGTAAGAGACCGGGATGGAAAAGAAGATTCTGCTCGTAACCGGCGGCAGCCGCGGCATCGGTGCGGCGACGGCGCGTCTTGCCGGACGTCAGGGCTATGACGTCGTCGTCAATTATGTCGGCAACGAAAAGGCCGCCAACGAAGTCGTTGCCGACATCGAGCAAAGCAATGCGCGCGCGATCGCAGTGCAGGGCGACATGGGAAAAGACGCCGACATTCAAAGAATGTTTGAAGCGGTCGACAAGTTTGGCAAGCTCACGCATCTGGTGAACAATGCCGGCATCATCGGCACCGCGAGCAAATTCGCCGACGCGCCGACCGAGATGATGCGCCGCGTGATCGACGTCAACGTAACCGGCGCGATGATTGTCGCGCGCGAGGCGGTCCGCCGCATGTCGACTGCGCGGGGCGGCGAGGGCGGCGTCATTGTCAATCTCGGCTCGATGGCGTCCTTCCTCGGCGCGCCGGGCGAGTATGTCTGGTATGCCGCGAGCAAGGCCGCGATCGATACCCTAACCGTCGGCCTGTCGAAGGAAGTCGCCGGTGAGGGCATTCGCGTCAATGCGGTCGCGCCGGGCATGATCGACACTGAAATCCATGCGTCCGGTGGCCAGCCCGATCGGGTCCAGCGCCTTCGCTCGATGATCCCCATGGGCCGCCCAGGTAGCGCCGAAGAGGTTGCGGACGCGATCCTCTACCTGCTTTCGGAGCAGGCGAGCTATGTCGCGGGCACGATCATGCGCGTTTCCGGCGGGCGTTAGCGCCGGAGCGTTTGCACGCCGCCGCCCTCGTATGTGACAAACAAAGAAGCTAGAACATCGTCCGCTGCGAAGACGGCGGCGTAGAGGTGGAGGAAGCAATGGCGTTTGCGGTTCGGGTCTATGAGACCGGCGGTCCTGAAGTTCTTAAGTATGAGGAAGTCACCCTGCCGGAGCCGGGAGCGGGCGAGGTTCGCGTCAAGCAGACCGCGATCGGCCTCAACTTCATCGACACCTATTTTCGCACCGGTCTCTACAAACCCGCCGCCTATCCCTTCATACCCGGGAACGAAGGCGCGGGCGTCGTCGCCTCGGTCGGTAAGGGCGTAAAGGGCTTCAAGAAGGGCGACCGCGTCGCCTACGGCACGGTGATGGGCTCCTACACCACCGAGCGCAATCTTCCGGCCGACAAGCTCATCAAGCTGCCGAAAGGCATCAGCGACAAGACCGCCGCCGCGATGATGCTCAAGGGCCTGACTGCGCAATATCTGCTGCGTTCGCTCTTCAAGGTAAAGAAGAAGCACGTCGTGCTGGTGCATGCGGCCGCCGGCGGCGTCGGCCAGATCCTCACCCAATGGGCAAACGCACTCGGCGCCACCGTGATCGGCACGGTTGGATCCAAGGACAAGGCGAAGATCGCTAAGACGAACGGCTGCCACCACGTCATTCTTTATCGCGACGAAGACGTAGCGAAGCGGGTCGCGGAAATCACCAAAGGCAAGAAGTGCGACGTGGTCTATGACGGCGTCGGCAAATCCACCTTCATGAGTTCGCTCGACAGCCTCAAGCCGCGCGGCATGCTGGTCAGCTACGGCAACGCGTCGGGCGCGGTCGAAGGCGTCAATCTCGGCATCCTCGCCACCAAAGGCTCGCTGATCGTCAGCCGTCCGACCATGGCCCACTACTTTGCGACCCGGAAGGAACTCGAAGCCGGTGCGAAGGACCTGATGAAGGTCATCGAGAAGGGCAAGGTGAAGATCCGGGTCAACCAGACCTATCCGCTGAAGGAAGCCCAGCAGGCGCACCGCGATCTCGAGGCCCGCAATACTACCGGTCAGACGGTATTATTGCCCTGACGAACGTCAAATTTTCGTAGCGGGCGGCGAAAGGCGCGCTGCCCGGCAAGAGAATCAGCCTATCCTTTGCCGGGGATAGGAAACGACGGACTCGTGGCGCAGGCTTGGCGGCAAACGGACGGCGGCAGGGAATTGGCCGGCGGCAGCAATGATGCTGCGGCGGACCACGAAGCTGTGACGCGCGTGGAGCACGGCGAAGACACGCTGCATCGTGTCCGCGAGTCCCTCGATCTCCTTGAATCCGACCTCGGCGTATTGATTCTGAAAGTCGGCGACGCCGCGAAAAGCGTGCATGAAGGCATCGGCAGTTCCGCAAGGTCGCTCGAAGCGATCACCGGTTCCGCCGCAAATCTTTCCGAACAGGTCGGCATTGCCGAAACCAACGTCAACGCTTTTGCAACCGCGACCGAGCAACTTGCGCAATCCTCGACCCTGATCAGCACGCAGATTCACAAGGCAAACGATCTGGCAGCCGAGGCAAGCGAGGCAGCAAGCACAACTGGAAAGCAGGTCGAGCGGCTCCAGGCGTCGTCCGCCGACATCGGCAAGGTCGTGACCTTCATTTCCACGATCGCAAAGCAGACACATCTGCTTGCGCTGAACGCTTCCATCGAAGCCGCGCGCGCAGGCGATGCAGGCCGCGGCTTCGCGGTGGTTGCAAACGAGGTCAAGGCGCTCTCCGCGGAAACGCAGCAGGCGATTTCCGAAATCACGTCTAAGATCGACGCGCTGCGCAAGGACGCCGACGAGTCGATGGCCATGCTCGGCCGGATCGCGAATGTCATCGAGGAAATTCGCCCGCTGTTCGCGACCGTATCGTCATCCGTCGAACAACAGGTCGCGACCACCGCGGAATTGTCGGTGAACGCATCCGACAATTCGAATTTCATCGGCACGGTGGCGCGGAGCGTCGAGAAGATCCGCGGTGCGGCCGAGAGCGCGCGCACGGAAGGCGCGCAAATCGACGCTTCCGCGCATACCGCTTCGGACCTTGCGGCGACGCTCAGAAAACGACTCAGCATCTTCCTGCGGGCGACCGAAATCGGCGACCGTCGTCAGTTCGACCGGCTGCCTTGCGACTGGAGCGTCACGGTGACCGCGGCCGGCATGAAGTCAGATGCGGTGACTGTCGATGTCGGCGACGGCGGCGTACTGCTCAAGCCGTCGGATACCTGGAATCTCCGGGTGGGAGAGAACATCCATATCGATATTCCCGGCGCCGGAAATATCGCGGCGCGGGTCGTGAATCGCACCGAACTCGGCATTCACTGCGCCTTTTTCGACGTGGCTCAGGACTCCGCCGCATCGCTCAAGCGCAAGCTCGACAAGATCAGGGACGACAACAAGGACTTCATCGATCTTGCAATTACGACGGCGGACAAGATCGGCGGCGCAATCGAACGATTGATTCATTCCGGCAAGGTCACTGCCGAAATGATGTTCGACAACCATTACGAGCCGATCCCCGGCACGAACCCGGTGCAGTACGACAAGCCTTATCTGGCCGCGCTCGAGCAGGAACTGTGGCCGATACAGGAGCCGCTGCTTGCCGCGGACCAGCGCATGGTGTTCTGCGGCGCGGTCGATCGCAACGCCTACCTTCCGGTACACAACAAGAAGTACTCGCTGGCGCAGCGTCCCGGCGAAATCGAATGGAATACGGCCAACGCGCGCAACAAGCGTATCTTCGACGACCGTGCCGGTCTGTCGGCCGCGCGTAACACGCGGCCCTACATGATCCAGTATTACCCGCGCGATATGGGCGGCGGGCACATCTTCATGATGTGGGAAATCGTGGCTCCGATCCGTGTGCTCGGCCGCCACTGGGGCGCATTCCGCGCCGGCTACCGGATTTGATGCAGCGTTTACGTAGCGGGCGAATATAGCGCCCCCGCTCGACAGCCGGAAATTTCCGCGATTAGCTTAGCCTCTACCGGGGAGGGGCAAACCCATGATGGCTGTTTCCACGCGCGCCCGGGTGGCGCTTGTCGTGCTCGTCGGATTTCTCTGCCTTGCACTGACGCCGCACGCGTCGGCCCAGTCCGAGCAGGACAGACGCGACTGCTTCTCTAGCGACAGTCGCAATTATGAAGATCCGAATTTCTACGACATCGGCTTGGCTGCCTGCGAGCGTTTCATCCAGTCGAGGCGCTACAGCGGCAAGGATCTCGCTTATTACGTCCGCCAGAAAGCGAACTGGCTGCACCGCAAGAAGGACTATAACGGCGCGCTGCGCGAATTCGGCTACGCCATCGAACTCGATCCCAATCATGTCGAAAGCTACGACTATCGCGCCGATGTATTTCTCGATCTGGGCCAATACGACCGAGCGATCGATGAATACAACAAGGCGATCCGCGTCGATCCCGATTATCCGGCGGCCTATTACAGCCGCGGTCGTGCGCTGGAGAAACTCGGCAAGCTCGACGACGCGGTCGCGAGCTACAAGCTGTCGCTCGAAGTGCCGTCCAAGAACCGGATCGGCGACTGGGCGCATACCGAGGCGCGCAAGCGCCTTCAGGAACTGGGCCGCTAGTTCTCAGAATCCGGCGACTGTGCCATGCAGATCGTAGGCTTCTGCGCGCTCGATCTTCACGGTTGCGATCTCGCCCACTTTTAGCGGACGGCGGCTCGTCACATGCACGACGCCGTCGATCTCCGGCGCGTCGCCGCGCGTGCGGCCGATGGCTGTATTCCCTGAGATGCTGTCGATGATGACCGGCTCGCGCTTGCCGACTTTCGCGCGCAGGCGCTTGGCGCTGATCTTCTGCTGCGTTTCCATGAAGCGCGCATAGCGTTGCGCCTTCACTTCGTCCGGTACCGGATTTTCGAGCTCGTTCGCGGGCGCGCCGCGTACCGGCTCGAACTTGAAGCAGCCGACACGGTCAAGCTGCGCTTCGTCAAGGAAGGCGAGCAGCTCTTCGAACTCTTCTTCCGTCTCGCCGGGAAAGCCGACGATGAAGGTCGAGCGCAGGGTCAGGTTCGGCACTTCCTCGCGCCACTTCGTAATCCGCGCGAGTTGCTTCTCCTGCGAAGCCGGGCGGCGCATGCGCTTTAACACGCTCGGACTGCCGTGCTGCATCGGAATGTCGAGATAAGGCAGCACCTTGCCTTCGGCCATTAGCGGCATCACGTCATCGACATGCGGGTAGGGGTAAACGTAATGCAGCCGCACCCACGCGCCGAGTTCGCCAAGCTCGCGCGCAAGATCGACGAACTTAGCGCGCACGTCATGGTCGCGGAATTTGCTCTCGGCAAATTTCAGATCTATGCCGTAAGCGGACGTGTCCTGCGAAATGACGAGCAGTTCCTTCACGCCAGCGTTCACCAGGCGCTCGGCTTCGCGCAGCACGTCGGCCGCCGACCGGCTCACAAGATCGCCACGCAATTTTGGAATGATGCAGAAGGTGCAACGGTTGTTGCAGCCCTCGGAAATCTTCAGATAGGCGTAGTGGCGCGGCGTGAGCTTGATGCCTTGCTCCGGCACGAGATCGAGAAACGGATCGTGCTTCGGCGGCACGGCGTCATGCACGGCTGAAACCACCGCCTCGTATTGCTGCGGGCCGGTGACGGCGAGCACCGACGGATGCACCGCCGTGATGCTTTCGGGCTCCGCGCCCATGCAGCCGGTGACGATCACCTTGCCGTTTTTCGCGAGCGCGTCGCCAATCGCGGCGAGACTCTCGGCCTTGGCGCTGTCCAGAAAGCCGCAGGTGTTGACCAGCACCACGTCCGCGCCCTCATGCTCGCGCGAAAGCTCGTAGCCCTCGGCCCGCAGGCGGGTCACGATGCGTTCGGAATCGACCAGCGCCTTGGGGCAGCCGAGCGAAACGAAACTCACGCGGGGAGAGGGGTTTTCGTTCATTCTCGTAAGGGTTCTGGCGCCGCTGGCCGCCATCGGCCGCGCGCGGGGTTCACATGCGGGCGCTTTGTGGCCTAATCAGGCCACCAAATGCAAATGCCGGGTGAAGATGAGCCAATCCGCCACCACCTATGATGCCGTGATCGTCGGCGGCGGCCATAACGGGCTGGTCTGCGCGGCCTACCTCGCCAAAGCGGGGCTGAAGGTCGTGGTGCTGGAGCGCCGCGGGGTGGTCGGAGGCGCGGCCATCACCGAGGAGTTCCATCCGGGTTTTCGCAATTCGGTTGCGAGCTACACGGTTTCGCTGCTGAACCCGAAGGTGATCCGAGACCTCGATCTGGCGGCCCATGGCCTGAAGATTGTCGAGCGCAAGGTGTCGAATTTCCTACCGCTCCCCGATGGCCGTTATCTGAAGACCAGCGCAGACAGAACGGTCGACGAGGTCGCAAAGTTCTCGGCAAAGGACGCAGGAAGGCTCGACGGCTACGCGGCGCAACTCGATCTCGTCGCGGACGTACTGCGCGAACTCGTCTTGCAGACGCCGCCGAATGTGGTCGAAGGCAATCCGCTTTCCGCCATTCCCGAACTGATCCGCGCCGGCGCGCTTGCGAACCGCCTCCGCAAGATGGGCTTGAACGGCCAGCGCGCGCTGCTCGACCTCTTCACGAATTCGGCGGGCGACTATCTCGACGGCTGGTTTGAAAGCGAGCCGATCAAGGCAGTCTATGGCTTCGACGGTATCGTTGGAAACTATGCTAGCCCCTATACGCCCGGCTCGGCCTATGTGCTCCTGCATCACTGCTTCGGCGAAGTGAACGGCAAGAAAGGCATGTGGGGTCACGCGATCGGCGGCATGGGCGCGATCACGCTCGCGATGGCGAAATCCGCCGCCACGAGCGGCGCGGAAATCCGTCTCGACGCGCCGGTCAAGGAAATCCTGATCGAGAAGGGGAGAGCGGTCGGCGCGGTGACGGAAAGCGGTGACGTCTTCCGCGGCCGCGCGGTCGTCTCCAACCTCAATCCGAAACTTCTTTATCTGGGCTTAGTCGACGCGAGCGCGCTGCCGAAAGACTTCCGCCATCACATGGAGAACTGGCGCTGCGGCTCCGGCACGTTCCGCATGAACGTGGCCCTTTCCGAATTGCCGGATTTCAAGTGCCTGCCCGGCAAGACGCTCGCCGAGCATCACACCGCTGGTATCATCATGGCACCCAGCCTGCGCTACATGGAGCAGGCTTATTTCGACGCGCGCACGCACGGCTGGTCGAAATCACCGATTGTCGAAATGGTCATCTCTTCCACGCTCGACGACACGCTCGCACCGGAAGGCAAGCACGTCGCAAGCCTGTTCTGCCAGCACGTCGCGCCCGCGCTGCCGGACGGAAGATCATGGGACGATCACCGCGAGCAAGTCGCGGACTTGATGATCGAAACCGTCAACAACTACGCGCCGAACTTCAAGGCGTCGGTAGTTGCGCGGCAAAGCCTTTCGCCGCTCGATCTGGAGCGCACATTCGGACTCGTCGGCGGTGACATCTTTCACGGCGCACTTGATCTTGGTCAGATATTTTCTGCGCGCCCCGCGCTAGGCAACGCGAATTATCGCGGACCGATCCCCGGTTTATATATGTGCGGCTCCGGCACGCATCCAGGCGGCGGGGTCACCGGCGCACCCGGCCACAACGCGGCGCGCGAAATCCTGAAAGACCTAGGCAGCAAGCGGCGGAACTGAAATGACCGACTTCATCGAAATCGACGGCGTGAAACTGGAATATGCGTGGTTCGGCGACGCGCCGAAGGACGCGCCGATCCTCTTCATGTTGCATGAAGGTCTTGGTTCGGTTTCGATCTGGCGCGACTATCCGGCAGCACTCGCGAAGGCGACGAATACGCGCGTCTTCGCTTATTCGCGCGCGGGATACGGAAAGTCCGATCCGGTGCAATTGCCGCGCCCGCTCGACTTCATGCAACGCGAGGCAAGGAACGTGTTGCCGAAATTGCTCGACAAGATCGGCTTCAAGCGTGGCATTCTCGTCGGGCACAGCGACGGCGGAACGATTGCCGCAGCTTACGCGGGCAGCGTGCAGGATCACCGCGTGCGCGGATTGGTGCTGATCGAGCCGCATTTCTTCGTCGAGGAATTCAACCTGAAATCCATCCGCAAGATCACCGCGGACTATAAGACCAGCGATCTGCGCGAGAAGCTTGGCCGTCATCACAGCGATCCGGACAACGCCTTTCTTGGCTGGAGCGGTGCCTGGCTCGATCCGGACTTCAACCGCGTGCTCGATCTGCGCGAGGAACTGATCCACATTCGCGTGCCGATTCTCATCGTGAAGGGCGAGAACGATCCGTATGCGACGCTGGAGCAGGTGCGGCTTGCCGAGCGCGAATGTTATTGCCCGGTCGATCATGTCGTGATCGCGGGCGCCGCGCATGCGCCGCACCGGGAGAAGCCGGAAGCGACGCTCGCGGCGACATCCGAATTCATCAACCGGCTCTTATGGGATCACGGCGAAGCGAAGGCCGCCTGAAAGGATCACGCTAGGCTTTCGTCAGCACGAAATCGTGCTCCGCGGTGAAGAACGGATTGCCGACGCCGAGCGCCTTGGCGCGCGCCGGATCGTCATGCCGGGGAAAGTCGATGATGAGGCTTTCCTTCACGCCGAACACCGCGTCGCTTTCCAGATATTTTCCGCCGCGCACGAAGACATGCGTCGTGACGCTCTCATAGCCGGGCGCTGACACGATGAAGTGGATATGCGCGGGCCGGTACGGATGCCGTTTCATTTTTTCGAGCATCCTGCCGACGGTGCCGTCGTAGGGGATCGGATAATACTCCGGCTTCGCCGAGCGAAACGCATAGCGGCCGTCCGCGCCCGTTTTGAACCGTCCGCGCAGATTGAAATCGGGCTGCACGCCGGGCTGCTGCACATCGTAGAAGCCTTCGGCGTTCGAATGCCAGATGTCGAGCATCGCACCTTCGACCGGCGCACCGGATGCATCGAGCACGCGCCCACTCATAAAGAGCGGTTCGCCTTTGCCATCGAGATTGATGTTGTCATCCATGTTACGCATCGGCGCATCTGCGACGTGAAACGGTCCGAGTACCGTGCTTTCGGTCGCGCTGCCCGGCTTCCGGTGGTTGATCGTATCGACCAGCATCGAAACGCCGAGCGTATCGGAGAGCAGAATGAACTCCTGCCTGCGCTCGTCGCAAAGCTGTCCGGTCCGGGTCAGGAACTGGATCGCCTCGAACCATTCTTCCTGCGTGAGTTCTACTTCCTTCACCGCGGCATGCAGGTGGCGGATGACGGCGTTCATGATCGTCTTGAAGCGCTCGTCGCCGCAGTTCGCCATGCGCGAGAGCACGGCGTCTTCGGAACGGTCTTCGGAAAAAAATGCGATGTCCATGGGCGGGTCCGCGTTGCGGGATCGGTACTGGAACGCTGGCGGAGAGGGTGGGATTCGAACCCACGGTGCCCTTGCAGGCACGGCGGTTTTCAAGACCGCTGCCTTAAACCACTCGGCCACCTCTCCGTTGCGCGACAAATGCGGGATTGGCGCGGCTTCGGCAAGCATCCCGGCCAGCCTATCGGAAAATTTTAACCAAACTTTCCGATTGCGTGGAACGTGCCCCGATTTGGCGGCGATTTCGGGCGATAACGGCGGAAAGGGCGATCAAGCCCGGTTCAAGTAGCGTATCGGCGGCGGATGGGGCGGAAGTTTTCCTCGATTGCGGTTCTCTGTGCGCGCGCGGCACTCCTTGCCGGCGCAGCGCTGTCGCTTGCCGCGTGCAACACGACGATCGGCGGCAAGCTGAACCCGTACGGCGTCACCGCGAGCCCGCGTCTCTACAAAGACGGCGATCCGATCCCGAAGGGCAATGGCCGCTATCACGTCGGCAAGCCCTATGTGATCGCGGGCGTCACGTATTATCCGCAGGAAAACCCGAACTACCGCGCCGAAGGCACGGCCTCCTGGTACGGCGACGCCTTCCACGGCCGCATGACCTCGAACGGCGAGGTGTTCGACATGCGCTCGATCACGGCCGCCCATCCCACGCTGCCGCTGCCGAGCTACGTGCGCGTGACCAATCTTTCCAACGGCAAGTCGCTGGTCGTGCGCGTAAACGACCGCGGACCGTTCCATGCGGGCCGCGTGATCGACGTTTCCGTGCGCGCCGCGGACCTCCTCGGCTTCAAGCAGCGCGGCACCGCGCGCGTGCGCGTCGAGTATGTCGGCAAGGCGCCGCTCGAAGGCTCCGACGACATGCAACTCGCCTCGACCTTGCGCCATGACGGCCAGCCAGCGCAGATCAGGGTCGCGCAACAGCGCCCCTTTATCCGGCAGCCCGATACGCCACAGGTGCTCAAGCGCCAGCCGACTCAGGTCGCAAGCCTTCGCCCGCAGCGGCAGCCGCCCACGCCGAATGCGCCTTCCGATTATTCACCGGCATCGCTTAGCGGCCGCGGGCTTTACTGACCCCGCGAGAGGCGGCGTTGATCGGCGGCGCTACGCCTAGTAAGCCTTCGCCGCGCCATGCACAATTTTGCCACCCCACGGAACATGACTGCTGCGGGCTTGATGCTCGCAGCCGCGCTGCTGTTCGCGACACCCGCACGCCCGCAGCCGGTCTCGATCACCGCGCCGCATATCGTGTTGATGGACCTGAAATCGCAGAGCGTACTGTTCTCGCGCGGCGCCGAGGAACCGCTGGTCGCAGCAAGCCTCACCAAGCTGATGACGCTCGCAACCGTGTTTCGCGAACTGAAATCCGGCAAGATTTCGCTCGATACCGAATTCCCCGTGAGCGTGCATGCGTGGCGCACGGGTGGCGCACCGTCCGGAACTTCGACGATGTTCGCGGCGGTAAAAAGCAATGTGCGTGTCGAGGATCTCGTCATCGGTGCAGCGGCACTCGCGGGCAACGACGCCTGCATCGTTCTTGCCGAAGGCCTCGCGGGCAGCGAGCAGGCCTTCGTCCCGCGCATGAACGCTTATGCTGCGGAACTCGGCCTGGTCAGCGCTCGTTTCGAGAGCCCGACCGGCTTGCCGCCGGCTGCGGATAAAATCTCCGCACGCGATCTCTCGATGCTCGCTGCTGTGCTGATCCGCGACTACCCGGACTACTACAGGTATTTCGCCGTGCCCGAGATGACCTGGAGCAAGGTCAAGCAATCGAACAAGAACGCGCTGCTGGGTTCTTCACTTGGCGTCGATGGCTTGGGCGCGGGCTACGCCAAGGAAAGCGGCTACGGCATCGTCGTTGCCGCCGTGCAGAACGGGCAGCGCCTGATTGCCGTCGTTCACGGCGCGAAATCCGAAAAGGATCGCACCGAGGATGCGCGGCGCCTGCTCGAGTGGGGATTCCGCTCGTTCAGGGACCGCCTGCTGTTCTCGGCCCAAAGCCAGATCGCCTATGCGAGCGTCTATGGCGGCGCGCAGGGCAGCGTGCCGCTTGTTGGCAAGGGCGATATCCATATTCTCGCGCAGCAAGGCACCAACGAACGCTTCACGGCGAAGGTCGTCTATCGCGGGCCGCTGCGCGCGCCGATTGCGAAGGGAGCGGAGGTCGCGAAGCTCCGCGTTTTCCGGGGTGATCAGCTCGCACTCGAGGTGCCGCTTTACGCCGCTGAAGATGTGGCGACCGGCAGCCTGCTTGGTCGCGCCATGGATTCGGCATACGAATTTGCGGCAGGACTCGTGCGCTCGGCGGTGCGGCGTGTCTTCACCCGGAATTCATGATGCGCGGCAAGTTCATCACCTTTGAAGGCGGCGAGGGCGCGGGGAAATCCACTCAGGTAACGCGCCTTGCCGATCGGCTGCGCGTGCGCGGCATCGAAGTCGTGACCACGCGCGAACCCGGCGGCTCGCCCGGCGCGGAAGCGATGCGAATGTTGCTGCTCGAAGGCGTCGTGAAGCCGCTCGGGCCGACCGCGGAAACCATGATCTTCGCCGCCGCACGCGATGATCATGTGCATACCGTCATTGAGCCTGCGCTTGCGCGCGGCGCCTGGGTGATCTGCGACCGCTTTATCGATTCCACACGCGTCTATCAGGGTGCACTCGGCAATGTCGATCGCCGGATCATTCGTGCGCTTGAGCGCGTGACCATCGCGGATGCAATGCCCAATCTTACGTTCGTGCTCGATGTGCCGGTCGAAGTCGGACTTGCGCGCGTGAAGGGCCGCGGTGAAGCCTCGGACCGTTTCGAATCCGAAGACACCGAGTTTCATATCCAGTTGCGCGAGGCGTTCCGCGACGTCGTGCAGGCGGAACCGGAACGTTGCGTGCTGATCGACGCGTCGCAACAGGCCGACGCGGTCACTGCGCGTATCTGGCTTGCGGTGACCGAACGTCTTCTCAAGGATCGCGTCGCGCGCACGGCGCCGAGGGCTGCCAGTTGATTACCGATCCGATCGAAGGCGACCGTCTTGCAGGCGCGCCGCATCCGCGCGAGCGCTTCGATCTCATCGGCCATGCCGACGCGGAAGCCACGTTGCTCGCGGCATGGCAATCGAAGCGCATGCCGCATGCAATTCTGCTTGGCGGACCGCAGGGTATCGGCAAGTCGACGCTCGCATATCGGCTTGCACGTTTCGTGCTCGCCGGCGGCGGAGACAGCGCGATAGACCTTTCGCTGTCGCCCGATCATCCGGTGTCGCGGCAGGTAGCCTCGCTCTCTCATCCCGATCTCTTGGTGCTTCGCCGCGTGAAAGCCGACGACCAGAAGAACCTCTCGCAGGTCATCAGGGTCGAAGATACGCGGCGCATCACCTCGTTCTTCGGTTCGACTTCGGCCTACGGCGGCTGGCGCGTCTGCATCGTCGATGCGATCGAGGAAATGAACGCGTCGAGCGCGAACGCGATCCTGAAACTGCTCGAGGAGCCGCCCGCGCGCTCGCTGTTCATTCTGGTTTCACATACGCCGGGGCGGCTCTTGCCGACGATCCGCTCGCGCTGCCGTCGCATGGACCTGAAGCCGCTTTTGGAAGGCGAGGTTGCGCAGGCGCTCAATTCGCTCGCGCAGGATATTCCCGAGCTCGACCAGTCGCAGATCGGAAATGCCGCCGAAGCGAGCCAAGGCAGCATCGGCCGCGCGCTCTCGCTGATCCTTGGCGGCGAGGACGGCCTCGAAATCCTGCAAATGACGCGGGCCATTCTCGGCAAGCTGCCTTCCATCGAATCCGGCTCGGTCGCGGCACTCGGCGACAAGCTCCGGGGTGATAACCTCGGTGTCTTCGCGGAGGCCGTGGAGGATTGGCTGGCGGACGCCGCGACCGGAGAGGACGAGCCCGCGCGCCTTGCGCGCTTTGCCGAGGCATGGGACAAGGTCCGCCGCGCCACGGCGACCGCCGAGACCTATAATCTCGACCGTAAGCCTTTGGTGTTTCAGGTTTTTACAATGCTCTCGGAAGCGGCCCGCGGCTGAAGCAGCTTTGGGAGCAAGGAAATTTTCGATGGCTGAGAAGCCGCGCTTTTACATCACCACGGCGATTTCTTATCCCAACGGCGCGCCGCACATCGGTCACGCTTACGAGGCGATTGCGACCGACGCGATCGCGCGCTTCAAGCGGCTCGACGGCTACGACGTGTTCTTCCTGACCGGCGTCGACGAGCACGGCCTGAAGATGACGCAGACCGCCGCCGCGCAGAACATGAAGCCGAACGAGCTTGCCGACCGGAACGCGCCGCTGTTTCGTGCGATGTGCAACAAGTTCAACATTTCCTACAGCCGTTTCATCCGCACCAGCGAGCCCGCGCACTACGAAGCGAGCAAGGCGATCTGGAAGAAGATGGAGGAGGCCGGCGACATTTATCTTGGCACCTACGCGGGCTGGTATTCGGTCCGCGACGAGGCGTTCTATGCCGAGTCCGAGACGACTGTCGGTGAGGACAAGGTTCGCCGCGGCCCACAGGGTACGCCGGTCGAATGGACCGAGGAGAAGACCTACTTCTTCAAGCTCTCCGCTTACGGCGACAAGCTGCTTGCGCATTACAAGAAGCATCCCGATTTCATCCTGCCGGAGACGCGCCGGAACGAAGTCGAGAGCTTCGTGAAGGCGGGGCTTCAGGATCTGTCGATCTCGCGCACCACGTTGACCTGGGGCGTGCCGGTTCCGGGCGCGGACGGGCATGTGATGTATGTCTGGGTCGATGCGCTGACGAATTACATCACCGGCGTCGGCTATCCCGACACGAATTCTGAGACGTTCAAGAAGTATTGGCCTGCCGACCTGCACATCATCGGCAAGGACATCGTGCGCTTTCACGCAGTCTATTGGCCCGCGTTCCTGATGTCGGCCGGCATCGAACTTCCCAAACACATCCACGGCCACGGCTTTCTGCTGAACCGCGGCGAGAAAATGTCGAAGACGCTCGGCAACGTCGTCGACCCCTTGGATATGGCCCAGCATTACGGCGTCGATCAGATCCGCTATTTCTTCCTGCGCGAAGTGCCGTTCGGGCAGGACGGCAGCTACAGCCACGAAGCGATCGTGAACCGCACCAACGCCGATCTCGCGAACAACCTCGGCAATCTGGCGCAGCGTTCGCTCTCGATGATCGGAAAGAACTGCGACGCCAAGGTGCCCACACCGGGCGCGCTTTCGGATGCCGACAAGGCCATGCTCACCGCAACCGACGCGTTGCTCGCGCAGGCCCGCGAGGCGATGCGGACGCAGCAGCTTCATCTTGTGTTGCAAGCGGTCTGGTCGGTCGTGGCCGACGCAAACCAGTATTTTGCCTCCAGCGCGCCGTGGGAGTTGCGCAAAACCGATCCCGCGAAGATGGCGACGGTGTTGTGGACGACCGCCGAAGTCGTGCGGCAGGTCGCGATTCTGGCGCAGCCATTCGTGCCCGCTGGCGCGGCGAAACTGCTCGATCTGCTTGCGGTGCCGGAAGGCGCGCGCGATTTCGCAGCACTCGGCGAGACGGGACGCCTGAAGGCCGGCACGCCGCTGCCCGCGCCGAGCGGCATTTTTCCGCGCTACGTGGATGCGGACGAGGAAAAGAAGGGCTGACGATGCTGGTCGACAGCCACTGCCATCTCGATTTTCCCGACTTCTCGGCCGAGCGCGAAGCCATCGTCGCGCGCGCACGCGAACAGGGCATCGGACGGCTGGTGACGATCAGCACCAAGGTCCACAAATTTCCGGACATCCGCGCGATCGCGGAAAGCTATGACGACGTGTTCTGCTCGGTCGGCACGCATCCGCACTACGCGGACAAAGAGCCGGAAATCACGACCGCCGATCTTGTGAAGCTGACCGATCACCCAAAAGTAGTCGCGATCGGCGAAGCAGGACTCGATTATTTCCGCAACAACAGTTCGGTCGAAAATCAGGAGCAGGGCTTCCGCCGCCATATCGCCGCCGCGCGCGAAACAGGGCTGCCGCTCGTGATCCACGCACGCGAAGCGGACGACGATGTCGCAAGGATTCTGGAAGAGGAAACCGCGAAAGGCGCGTTTCCTTTCGTGTTGCATTGCTTCACCGGCGGTCCGGAACTTGCGAAACGCGGCCTGGCGCTTGGCGGCTACATCTCGTTCTCGGGCGTGATCACATTCAAGAAGAACGAGGCGCTGCGCGCGGTTGCCGCGGGCGTGCCGCAGAACCGCATGCTGGTCGAAACCGACGCGCCTTATCTCGCGCCGGAGCCGCATCGCGGCAAGCGCAACGAGCCTGCTTTCGTCACGAATACCGCGCGCGCGCTGGCGGCGGCACGCGGCACCGACTTCGATACCGTCGCGAAGCAGACCACGGAAAACTTCTTCCGCCTCTTCTCCAAGGTTCCCAAGGCAGCGTAAACTGCTGCCGGCATGACCTATACCTTCACGATCCTCGGCTGCGGCTCTTCCGGTGGCGTGCCGCGCGTGGGTCAGGGCTGGGGCGACTGCGACCCCGCCAATCCGAAAAACCGGCGTCGCCGCTGTTCGCTGCTGGTCGAGCGCGAAGGCGCGGAAGGCCGCACGACCGTTCTGATCGACACGTCACCCGATCTGCGCGAGCAGTTGCTCGGCGCAAATGTCGGCGCGCTCGACGCGGTGCTTTACTCGCACGATCACGCCGATCATACCCATGGCATCGACGACCTGCGGCCGCTCGCGCTCACGCAAAGAAAGCGCCTTGACGTATACGCCGACGAACGCACATCCGCGCTTCTGCACGAGCGCTTCGGCTATTGCTTCGAGACGCCGCTCGGCAGCGATTATCCGCCGATTTTGCGCGAACACCGGCTGCACGAAGGCCGCGAACTAACGATTTCGGGGAAGGGCGGCGAGATTTCGGCGCTGCCGTTTCCGATGCAGCACGGCAGTACCACCGCTCTGGGCTTCCGCATTGGCGGCACCGCCTATTCCTGCGACGTGAACGACCTGCCTCCGGCCAGTCTCCCGGCGCTCGAAGGCCTAGACCTGTGGATCGTGGATGCGCTGCGCTACCGGCCGCATCCGAGCCACTTCTCGGTCGACGACGCGCTGGCGTGGATCGAGCGGATGAAGCCGAGGCGGGCGGTGCTAACGAACCTGCACAACGATCTCGATTATGAGGCGCTGCGGACACGGCTGCCCGCCAACGTCGAGCCGGCCTACGACGGAATGAAAATAATGATGTAAGTCAGCGGACTGCGCTGAATGTATACAGCCGCAGCCTCTTAGGCAGATTTACATACGCATAAACTGCGACAATAGTAGTAAGCTACTGATTTAATTACGTTCTATACCGTACCCAACGAGATCGAGGCCGGTCCAGTAGCCTTCGAGCAAACCATCCTGATCGGCTTCGCCCTCGGAAACAAGCGACGGCGCCTGATCGATTACCCGGTTTCGGCCCGTGCGCTTGGCCTCGTAGAGCGCCGCGTCCGCGATCACGAGGGCGCCTGCAAGCGTCTCCGCGTCATAGGGCACCACCGCAACGCCGATGCTCGCACCGACCGGAAAGCGATTGCCATCGATCTCGACCGGCTCATCGAGCGAGCGGCGGATTTCCTCGCCGAAGGCCCGCGCCGACGCGCGCGGATCGACGGCGCCCGGCAGGGCAATCAGCGCCACGAATTCGTCGCCGCCGAGCCGCGCGATGGTGGCGCGGTCGCTCGCGACCGCCGCGATGCGCCGCGCGACCGCGGTCAGCACTTTGTCGCCCATGGCGTGGCCGAAGATGTCATTGACCGGCTTGAAGCCGTCGAGGTCGATGGCAAGCAGCGCCTCGGGAATGAGGTTGCCGCGCTTGTCGCGCTCGGTGCCGCGCGAAAGCATCTGGCGCTCGAGATAGCGGCGGTTCGGCAGGCCCGTGAGCCGGTCCAGATAGGCGAGGCGCTCGAACTCCGCAATCATCGAGTTAAAGCTCGCGGCGAGGTCGTGAAGCTCGGTGGCGACCCGCGGCGAAAGATTGACGCGGACACCCATGCGGCCTGCTTTCAGCCGCAGCGCCGTATTCGTGAGTGTCCGCACGCCGCGAAGCACGCTGAATTCCGCGACCGTAAGCGCAAGGCCGATCGAACCGGCGGCGACCAGCAGCAGCCACATCACGTCGACGAAAAAGCGATGCCGGATCGGCCCAAGCACCGCGGCCCGGTCAAATCCGACCGCCACGGTAAGTTGCGTGTCGCCGACATGCGCGACGCCGAAAATGCGCTGCGTATTGCCGTCTTCGATTTCGACCACAGGAGTCTGCGCGCTGACGAGTTTGCGCAACGTCGCGTCGCTGGCTCCGGTCTCCGACACGCTTACACGCTTGGCGTTGTGCACATGGCGCGACGCAAGGCCGCCGTCCTTGTTGATCGCAAACACCGAGCCCTGATAGCGCTCGTAAGCCGCGTCCGCGAGCGCCGGGATCCAGCTCAATTCGATGCCGACCACGAGCACGCCGGTAATTTGGCCGGCTGCGTTCTTGATCGGCAATCCGGCGGCGACTACCGGCTGTTTGGTCACGCGGCCGATGATCGCCTCGCTCACGACGAAGTCGCCCGTTTTCAGCACGTCCTTGAAATAGGGCCGGTCGGAGAAGTTCATGCCCCGCGCGCTCGGACGGCTCGAACAGATGCCGATGCCCTGATCGTTCAACAAAAACAGTGAAGCCGCCCAGCCGGCCTTGGAATTTACTTCGGCGAACAGGGCGTCACAGGCTGCCGTGGGGCGCTGGATGGCGGGAATGTGCTTTAGCGCTTCGGCGAAGCCACGTGCATTGCGGACCAGGCCGAGTTGCTGCGCGGCGCCGGATTTGGCGAGCGACGATGCAAATTCGCGCGCTTCATCGAGTGCGCGCTCGCTGCTCGCATTCAGCCGCGAAAGATACAGCGCAAAAACCGGCAGCGCCGCCAACGCGACGATCGCAACCAATAGCCAGCGTAGCCGCGCGGGCCCACGCTGAAAATCCGCCATTCCCATGAAAACAAACCAGCCCCAGAAACTTCCCTTGGCAGCAAGGATGCCCGAGACACGTTAAAATGAGCCGCCGTGAATGATTCAAATTTGAGCGAATTCGACCTGATCTACCTCGGCTATAGATAGATAGGTGATGTTTCACTTCACGTACCTAGGCTCAAAATATAGCTATTTGGGCTCTTTTTTTCGGTACCAGACCGAGCATTTCCAGCGCCTTTGCCGGATCGCTATTCAGCGCCTTGTGGATTTGCCTGCTTTTTGCTGCGTCTCGCGCGGTCTGTTCAGCCTGAGCCAGTGCCCTTGCTGGTGATGCCGGTGCGGCCTTAGACACCTTCTTTGCAGGCGCCTTGGAAAACGATGGTCCGTTGTTCGGTTTACGTGCCATCAGCGCTTCTTCAGGGGCTTCACAACCTTCTTGAAGGCCCGGTCAGCGCCTTCCTTCGTTTCGTCCGCGCCAGCGGCCTTAGCAGCTTCTATGAAGCGCTTCGATTGTTCGGCATTAGGCTGTCCCGCCACCTTCGGCTGCTTTCTTTGCGTCTTCATTTTCAATCCCGTCGAACAGTGGCGCTGGCGCCGGTTTGGGTTTCGGTCGCACTGGAGGATGGCAAATCTTCAGCTTCTTGCCATCGCGCCGCTCAATCTTTTCGCTAAGGTCGAGCAGGTTTTCGCGGTCGTAAGTGTGGAGTTCATCGATATTATTTAGCAGCGCTGTCGCAAGATGAATGCCGTCTTGCGGCTTCTTTATCGCTGGATACTTACGCAGCAACTTCCTCGCCAAGACTCCAATATCAAAATCTACCTGCACACGCTCGACAAACGGCTGAAGGATAAAATCTTCGAATGTCTTGTCGTGTTGCGGCAGAAGACTCAATTGCTTGCCGTCTTCACCCGAATAAGGCTTGTAGACTTCAGCTAACGTAAAGTTAGAAGTCCAGATGGCTGCTTCGTTTTTTCGCGCAAGTTCAATAACGTAATTCAGAGAATCGAATCTTTGTGGCTCTTGCTGAATCAATGCGATCCAGGCGCAGGCATCCCAGTAGTATTTAGGCTTATCAGCCAAGCTTTCCGTCCCTAAACCGATCTAAATATTCGCCGATAGACAATCCATTCGTGAAATCACGAACCGCAATAGCATCGACGTCAACGTGCTTTTCGTCGATCAATCTGACGTCTGTAGCATTCACAAAATCTACGCCGTCCGCTTTGTAGCGGATGCGACCAGTAACAATAACTCTGCGATGCTCCCATACGTCGGCGTATTCGGCCTTGTTGTGGAATTGGTGTTGAAGCTGATCGCTGAGCCGACACCAGACGTCGCCAGCAAACTTGGTAACAATCTTCACGGCCGGAAAATTGCGATGTGTACCAACGTCGCTTAATTTGCCTTCGATAGAGCCTATCTCTTCGCGAGCAACAGAACTTGCATAAAGGTCGTTATCTGTCTTTTGTTCGATTGCCTCGACGGCGCGTTTTGCAACACGGGGCGTAATAGAAAGCGGCTTTCGCACGCCCTCTAATTCAATCACTGTTTCACCAATCCCGTTCTGATTGCGAGCGAAAAGACGCTTTGCAAGAGCGACGTTGAAGCGTGGATCAGTTGGCAGTTCGCCTCGTTCGAGTTGGGAAAGATTCTTTGCCAGTTCCTGCTTTTGACCGCGAGCGACAACGCTGACGTCAACGGTCGCGTCAAAGCTAGTCGCTTCAGCTTCGATGCTGAGCGGACTGTTTGTTGTGGCGCTAACAAGTTTCCATTCAACGCCCGGCGCGTGATCAAGCAATCGGAAAACGTCCAACACCTGCTGCATGGCGTCATCGATGGTCAACACATCGGGGTGCCCGGCAGACGGTCGAACTGTTATTTTAATTCGCTGTGGCATCGCTTCTAGCCAACGTCGCCGGGTGCCGATGAGTCCCGGTAGGTCAGGCGTTTTCCAACCATACCACGAACTGCATGCGCTGTCCTCTGGGCATCGTTAATGCCGATCTTTTCGCGCGTATTATATCTGAAATCGAACTCCGCGAGGTAGCGATCGAAATGGCGCTCGCTCATGTGCTGGTAAGTTCCTACCAAGCCGCGCTTGAAAACAGAAAAGAAGCCTTCAAGCGTATTAGTGTGAATATCGCCGCGCACCCATTCGAACTTGGAGTGGTCGACGGCGCCGTGATCGTACGTGCCGATTTTTTTGTAATGTTGCGCTTGGTCGGTAACAAGACGGCTCTGCTGATCAACGTGGGCGCGCACAAGTCCGCCAACCATGCGTTTGCCGATGGTCATAGAACGCATGCGTCCGCCGCGCTCGACAAGCGCGAGAACGTGCATCTTGGGTTTCTTGCGACCGGGCTGCCGCTTCGTTTTGCGAGAGTTGGTAATCGCTGTTTCATCGGCTTCAACCGTAACACCTTCGCCGCCAAGCTGATCGAAAGAGCCGGGAGCCATAGCGGTACGGATGCGATGGCTAAGGTGCCAAGCCGTCTTCATTCCGCAGCCTAAGATGCGCTGAAGCTGGCGCGTGGAAATGCCTTTCTTGGAAGCGCAAAGCAGGTGAATGGCCTGTAGCCAGAGATGCAGCGCTAGATGGCTGTCCTCGAAGATCGTGCCGATGCGCACGGTGAACGGCTTGCGGCAGGCGTAGCACTTGTAGAGGCCTGTGCGTGTCGTTTTGCCCTGTAGGCGGCCAATCTTGTCGCCGTGATTGCCACAATGAGCGCAGACCGGGCCATGCGGCCACAGGTGGCTTTCGACGTAAGCGAAAGCCGCTTCTTCATTGTGGAAATGAGGCTCGGAAAGGACGGATTTAGCCATAACGGTGCTCCAATAGGCCAGAATCGTACCTATATGGCTGGGTATGTCAAGTGAAACATCACCGATAGATATTCCATAATATGTCTTCTGCGAATCAAGGGTCGCGGGCGGCATGAAGCCTTCTGGAGTGCACGGATAATGCAGCCGTCTTCCGATATCCGCCGCCTGATCGAGATCATGGCCCGCCTCAGGACGCCCGAAATCGGCTGCCCGTGGGACCTGAAGCAGAACTTCGCGACGATTGCGCCATACACCATAGAAGAAGCCTACGAGGTCGCGGATGCCATCGCGCGCAGCGACATGCCGGGCCTGAAGGATGAACTCGGCGACCTGCTATTGCAGGTCGCGTTTCACGCGCGGATGGCGGAAGAAGCCGGACACTTTGCCTTCGGCGACGTGGTACTCGCCATCACCGAGAAACTCGTGCGGCGGCATCCGCATGTGTTCGGCTCGGAAGCCGGTCTTTCGTCTGACGAAGTCAAAGGCCGTTGGGAAGAAATCAAGGCCGAGGAACGGCGCGGAAAAGCGCAGGCGCACGAAAGCGCACTCGACGGCGTTCCGCCTGCTCTGCCTGCGCTGACGCGCGCCGAGAAGATTCAGAAGCGTGCCGCGCGTGTCGGTTTCGACTGGCCGGACATCGAAGGCGTATTGGATAAAATTGTCGAGGAAATCGACGAATTGAAAGCGGCCGATACGGACGCGGCCGCGGAAGAAGAACTGGGCGATCTATTGTTCTCGCTCGTGAACTACGCGCGCCGGAAGCACATCGATCCGGAGACGGCGCTGCGTAACGCAACCCTCAAATTCGAGCGGCGCTTTCGCGGCGTCGAACGCCGCGTGACGGAAACCGGAACGCCGTTCGAACAGACGCCGCTCGATGCTCTGGAAGAATTCTGGCGCGCGGAAAAGGCCGAAGCAAGATCCTGATCGGTTAACGTCAGGCGGCCGACGACTTCGGCTTTAGACGGCGGGCAAACTCCTCGGCCTTCTCAGGCGCCATGCGCACCTCGACGCGCAATTCGTCGTCGCCCTTGAGCTCTTGCGAAAGTACTTCGCCGTGGCGATGTAGCCAGCTCAAATTCGCGCCGTCCGCGGGATCGAGCACGAGCGATATCACGGGCCATCCGGTCGCGATCTTGTCCGCAATCGCCCGAAGCAGCTTCTCGATGCCCTCACCCGTCAGCGCCGAAATCAGGATGGGCCTGCGCGACAATGGCTGGCGCTGCGCATGATTTTCGGCGTTCGCGCGCAATTCCGCATCGAGGCGGTCGCACTTGTTCCAGACCTCGATGATCTTCTTTTCGTCGTTGATGTCGATGCCGAGATCCTGCAACACGCCGAGAACGTCGGTCGCCTGCGCTGCCGTGTCGGGATGGGAAATGTCGCGCACATGCACGATCAGGTCGGCCTCGATGACTTCCTCGAGCGTCGCGCGGAACGCCGCAACGAGCAACGTCGGCAATTCGGAGAGAAAGCCAACGGTGTCGGAGAGAATGGCCTTCGTCCCGCCCGGCAACTCGACGCCGCGCAGCGTCGGATCGAGGGTTGCGAACAGCAAGTCCTCCGCGCGCACGTTCGCGGCCGTCATGCGGTTGAACAGCGTCGACTTGCCGGCGTTGGTGTAACCGACCAGGGCCACGACCGGATACGGCACGCGCTTTCTGTTCTGCCGGTGTAACGCGCGCGTGCGCTTCACCGATTCCAGTTCGCGCTCGATGCGGATGATGCGTTCGTCGATCTGCCGCCGGTCGGCCTCGATTTGCGTTTCGCCCGGACCGCCGAGAAAGCCGAAGCCGCCGCGCTGCCGCTCGAGATGCGTCCACGAGCGCACCAGACGGCTACGCTGGTAATTCAAATGCGCGAGTTCGACCTGTAGCGTGCCCTCCTTCGTGCGCGCACGCGCACCGAAGATTTCGAGGATAAGCCCGGTGCGGTCGACGACTTTCGCGCCCCACGCCTTCTCGAGATTGCGTTGCTGAACCGGAGACAGCGCGCAATCGACAAACACGACGCCTGCGTCTTCCGCGCGGATGATGCCCGCAAGCTCGTCGACCTTGCCGGAACCGATATAGGTAGCGGGCCGGATCGTGCCGAGCGTAACGATGCCGGCGCTCGCGACATGCAGTTCGATCGCAGCGGCGAGCCCGACCGCTTCCTCGAGCCGCGCCTGCGGATCGCGTGCATTCCCGATGTCTTTGCCGCGCGCAAGCACGGGCACCACGACCGCGACTTTCGTCGCGTCGCGCGCACCCGCCTCGCCCGCCGCCGTATTATCCGGCGGCTGCGATCGCTTGCGTCTTGATTTGCGTGGCTCCAACTAGGCTTTGTCCCCGGCCGGGATGCTGTCGTCGGTTCCTTCGAACAGCGAAATGGGAGCCCCCGGCATCACGGTCGAAATCGCGTGTTTGTAAACGAGCTGGCCGTGACCGTCCCGCCGCAGCAATACGCAAAAATTGTCGAACCACGTCACGACGCCCTGCAACTTCACGCCGTTCACGAGGAAGATCGTGAGCGGTGTTTTATTCTTGCGGACGTAATTGAGAAAAGTGTCTTGGAGATTTTGAGTTCTATCCGCCGCCATGGGGATTTTCCTTCTTGGTTCGGGCGAGCGATATCGAACGGCCCCATCCAGCCGTCCCGTCCGGGCGTTTTTCGCCCGTGACGGTACTATTAGAAGCGCGTTCCTTTCGTCACGCAAGATTGTCTGCGGGCGATTTGCGGCAGTATTTTGAGGAGGCCGCTTAAAGGCTTAGATAATCCGCAGGCCAATTTCCGCCCGCCGGTGGAACGCTTCCCGTAACCGCATAGTCACAGGCCCCGGCTTGCCCGATCCGACCGGGCTGCCGTCGATCGCGACGACCGGCATCACGGTCTGCGTGGCCGAAGAAAGGAACGCCTCGGCCGCCGCCTTGGCTTCCGCGACGGTGAAGGCGCGCTCCTCGACCCTTATCTGGAGGCTCGCGGCGACCTCCTTGATCACCGTCATGGTGATGCCCGTCAGAATCCGGTTCGAGCTGGGCCGCGTCAGCAGCACGCCCTCCTTCGTCACGAGCCATGCGTTGGAGGACGCGCCTTCGGTGACGAACCCATCCTCGTCCACGAGCCACGCATCTTTCGCGCCGGCATCTTTCGCTGCCTGACGCGCGAGCACGTTGGGCAGAAGGCCGATGGTCTTGATGTCCACCCTGCCCCAGCGATCGTCCGGCACGGAGATCACGGAAATTCCCGCCATGGCACTCGCCTCGATCTTCTTCCGGTCGAGCGCGCGCACGGTCACGACCAGCGAAGGCTTTACCGGCTTATCCGGAAAACCGTGGTCGCGGCGCGCGACCCCTCGCGTGATCTGCAAGTAGAGCAATCCGTCGGTCACGCGATTGCGCCGCGCGGTTTCCCGCAGCACATGACGCAGCGAGGCGAACGGCATCGGCTCCGAAATTCGAAGCGCTGCGAGCGAACGCGCGAGCCGTTCGAGATGCCGCCGCTCGTCTACGAAGGCGCCGTCCCTGATCTCGCAAACTTCATACACGCCGTCGCCGAGCTGATAGCCGCGGTCCTCGATATGAACGCAGGCTTGCGCGAACGGAACGTATCGCCCGTTTACATAGGCAATGCGGGACATGGCCTAGCGCGCGCGCTCGTCGATGCCGAGGGCTTTCAGCTTCCGATGCAGCGCCGAGCGTTCCATGCCGACGAACTCCGCCGTGCGCGAGATGTTGCCGCTGAAGCGGTTGATCTGTGCGACCAGATACTCGCGCTCGAACACTTCGCGAGCGTCGCGCAACGGCAGGCTCATGAGCTGCTCGCCGCCGTTGCCATTCGGCATACTCGGAACCAGCGAGCCGACGTCCGGCGGCAAAAGGTTTGCGGTAATCGCGCTCTGTGCGTCGCCGCCCGCCAGAATGAGCAAGCGCTCGACGTTATTGCGCAACTGCCGAACGTTTCCGGGCCAGTCGTGCGATTGCAAAATGGCAAGTGCATCGTCGCCGATGGAGCGCTTCGCCAGACCGGTCGTGAGCGAAATCTGATCGAGGAAATGCTGCACGAGTTCCGGAATGTCTTCCCGCCGTTCCGCGAGCGGCGGAATCCGGATCGGCACGACACTCAGGCGATGAAACAGATCCTCGCGGAAGCGTCCCTCGGCGATTTCGTGCTCGATGTCGCGCGCGGTCGAGGAAATGATCCGCACATCGACCTGCACCTTCACCGTACCGTTCACGCGCTGGAAGGTTTGCTCGGTAAGTACGCGCAGAATCCGGTTCTGCGTTTCCTTCGGCATGTCGGCGATCTCGTCGATGAAGAGCGTGCCGCCGTCGGCTTCCTCGAGCGCACCGACCTTGCGGGGCTGTCCGTCCGCACCGCCCTCGGTGCCGAACAATTCGATCTCCATCCGCTCCGGCGTTATCGCGGCGGCGTTGATGACGACAAACGGGCCTTGCGCACGAGCGGAAGCCGCGTGGATCATCCTCGCCGTTAGTTCCTTGCCGGAGCCCGAAGCACCTACGATCATGATGCGGCTGTTCGTGGGCGCGATCCGCTCGATGGTCTGCCGCAGCGTATTCATCGCCGCCGACTGGCCGACAAGCTTCTGCGCATGCGAGCTCATTTGCTTCAGCGCGTTCACTTCCCGCCGCAGGCGCAGCGTTTCGATTGCGCGGCTCGCGACCACCACAAGACGGTCGGCGTTGAACGGCTTCTCGATGAAATCGTAAGCGCCCTGCTTGATCGCGGCGACCGCGGTTTCGATGGTGCCGTGGCCCGAAATCATCACGACCGGCAGGTCGGCGTGATCGGCCTTGATCGCATCGAGCAGCGCAAGCCCGTCGAGCCGGCTGCCTTCGAGCCAGATGTCGAGCAGGACCAATTGCGGCCGCCGCGTTTCGATCGCGGCAATCGCATCGTCGGCGTTGCCGGCAGTGCGGACGACATAGCCCTCGTCCTCGAGAATGCCCGCTACCAGTTCGCGAATATCAACTTCGTCGTCGACGACGAGAATGTCCGTGGCCATGTTCAGATCGCTCTCACGCCCTGTTTCTTGCTTTCGTCCGCGTTTGCCGCGGTATTCACTCCACCGGCCGCGAGCGTGAGCCTGATCCACGCTCCGCGACCCGCCGCGAACTCGGCCGGCGCATCGTTGAGTTCGATCCGCCCGCCATGTTCCTCGAAAATCTTTCCGACGATTGCGAGGCCGAGGCCGGTGCCCTTCTCGCGCGTTGTGACGTAAGGCTCGAGCAGCCGCTCGCGGTTTTCTTTCGGCAGTCCGGGGCCGTTGTCGTAAACGTCGATCACCGCCATCGCACCGTGCAATCCCGCCCGTACCAACACGCGGCCCTGATCGCGTTGTTCCTGCGGCAGTCCCTCGATCGCTTCCGCCGCGTTCTTCAGAATGTTGGTCAGCGCTTGCGAGATCAGGCGGCGGTCGAAGCGCGCGGTCATCGGACCTTGCGGAAGCTCGGTGTCGAATTTGATATTCTGATGACCGACACGTTGCAGGAATACTGCCTGCCGGATCGTCTCGGCGAGATCCTGCGTTTCCACGACCGGCTTCGGCATGCGCGCGAAGGACGAAAACTCGTCTACCATGCGGCCGATATCGCCCACCTGGCGGATGATGGTCTCGGTGCATTGTTCGAACACTTCGCGGTCCTGCACCAGTGTCTTGCCGTATTTGCGTTTCAGCCGCTCCGCCGAAAGCTGAATCGGCGTCAGCGGATTCTTGATTTCATGCGCGATGCGCCGCGCGATGTCGGCCCAGGCGGACGTGCGTTGCGCCGTCACCAGCTCTGTAATGTCGTCGAGCGTAATGACATAGCCGTGTTCGGTTTCGTCGGCCTGCTCGGTCGTCACGCGGACGTTGAAGGTGCGCTCGCGCCCGCCGCGCGACATCGTCACCGTACCGTTGACACGAAGGTTATCCGCGAAGGCATCACGGATGAGAGTGCCAAGCTCGGGCAACACATCGAGCGCCGATTTGCCGATCATGTCGGCCTCTTGCACGCCGAGCAGACGCTCGGCGGAGCGATTGAGGATCGTAATGGCTCCCGCCGCGTTGAGGCCGACTACGCCCGCGCCGACACCGGCAAGCACCGCTTCCGAGAAGCGGCGCCGCTCGTCGACCTGATCGCGTGCGCGGATCAGGTCCGCGTTCTGGTTGCGCAACTCGGTCGTCATCTTGTTGAAGCTTTCGCCGAGATTGGCGAGATCGCCTTCCGATTGCCGTACCGGCACCTGCACATAAAGGTTGCCGGAAGCCACGAGATCGGCGGCCGTAATCAGGCGGCGGATCGGCGCGACCAGACGGTTCGCAAAATTCAGCCCGAACCATACCGAAGACAAAAGCAGGATCAGCGCGATCACCGCATACATCAGCGCAAACGCGATCTGCACGCCGAAACGCCGCTGCTCCAGCCCGCGATATTCGAGCAGGTTTGCTTCCGTCTGCCGCAAATACTGGATCACCTTCGGATCGATCGGCCGCGCGATATAGAGATAGGTATCGTCGTAGCCGATCAGCGGAATGATCGCCGCGACGTAGTCGGCGGACGGCGGCACATAGACGATCGGGTTTTGCGCGGTCGCTTCCTTGACGATGATGTTCTGCGGAACCAGAAACTCGCGGCCGATATTGATGTCGGCTTTTTCAAGCACCGTCAGATCGCCGCGCATCAGGATCAGGCTCGGCACACCGCGGATTTGCGCCTGCGCGGTCAGCACCTGCCGGAATTTCGGCTTGTCGGTGTCGTACATTTCTTTAAGGCGCGTCAGGTCGCTCGCGATCGCGACGAGGTCCTGCCGGATGCCGAGGCCGTGTTCGCGAACATAGGTTTCCGCGACCGTGATCGCATTGCCGATGATCGCGCGCGTCCGCTGCGAGAACCAGCGGTCGAGACCACGATCGAGCGTGATGCTCGCGATCACCGCGACCAGAATCGCCGGCACTACTGCGACGATGCCGAACAGGAGCACGATGCGGCCATGAAGCCGCGCGCCTGCCCGGCCGCGGCGCTGCGCACGAACGACGTTGATGACTTCCCACGAGACGACGGCGAGCAGCACGAGCACGACGGCGCCGTTCGCAAGCAGCACGCTGACGACGACATTGTGGGTCGGCGAGATCGGGGTCAGGCCGGTCAGGATCAGGAAGGTGACGAGTGCCGAGGCCAGCGCGAACACGACCACGATCGGCGCAAAATACGACGACAGCCGCCGCGGCGGCTTCGGGAACGGCGGGGACTGGCCCGCCAGGCTTTCCGGAGAAGTCAGTGAATCGGCCATAAACCGCCATCAGAGGACCGGACGACCCGGCGCCTGATGCATACGAACAACACTGGTGCAAAAATGTGACAGGCCGCCCCGCGAAGCAAGCCCTTCAAAATCTTAGGGTTAGCGGGTCGAGCGGATGACCTGGATATCGAGATCCCGAATCTTCTTCCGGAGCGTGTTGCGGTTGACCCCCAGAAGCTCGGCCGCCTTGATCTGATTGCCCCGGGTCGCGGCGAGCGCGGCCGAAATCAGCGGCGTCTCCACCTCCCGCAGGATGCGGTGATAAAGGCCGGGAGGCGGAAGATTGTCGCCAAAGCCGCCGAAATATTTCGAGAGGTGCCGTTCGGTGGACGTACTTAGCGTCTCGTCTTTCGAATTTCCGTCGAGCGAAGGCTCGGACGCGGGCTGCGCGAGCTCCGAATCGATGATCGCGAGGCTGATCGTTTCCTGCGGGTAGAGCGCGGAGAGCCGGCGCACGAGATTCTCGAGCTCGCGGACGTTTCCGGGCCAGCGATAGCGGCGCAGGCGATCGAGCGCGGCATTCTCGATCTGTTTTTGCGGCAGCCCTTCGCGCGCGGCGAGCGTGAAGAAGTGCCGGATAAGATCGGGGACGTCCTCCGAGCGTTCGCGCAGCGGCGGCAGACGCAACGGCACGACGTTGAGACGGAAGAACAGATCCTCGCGGAACAGCCCTTGCTGAATCAGAATCCGCAAATCCTTGTTGGTCGCGGCAATGATGCGCACGTCGCTCTTGATCGGAGTGCGGCCGCCGACGGTCGTGTATTCGCCCTGCTGCAACACACGCAGCAACCGCGTCTGCGCTTCCATCGGCATGTCGCCGATTTCGTCGAGAAACAACGTGCCGCCCTCGGCCTGTTCGAAGCGGCCGATATTCTTCGTGTTTGCGCCGGTGAAGGCGCCCTTCTCGTGGCCGAACAGTTCGGCTTCGATCAGGTCGCGCGGGATCGCTGCCATGTTGATCGGCACGAACGGGCCGGTGCGGCGCTTGCCGTAGTCGTGCAGCGCGCGCGCGACCAGTTCCTTGCCGGTGCCGGATTCGCCCGTGATCATCACGGTGAGATCGGTCTGCATCAGCCGGGCGAGCAGCCGGTAGATTTCCTGCATCGCCGGCGAACGGCCGACAAGCGGAATCGCATCCATGTCTTCCGGCTTCGCGGGCACCGCGGCGTTCTTCTTCGGCTCCGATAGCGCGCGCCCGACAATGCCGATCAATTCCTTCAGGTCGAAGGGCTTGGGCAGATATTCATAAGCGCCGTGCTCGGAGGCCTTGATCGCGGTCATGAACGTGTTCTGCGCGCTCATGACGATCACCGGGAGTTCGGGGCGCATCTTCTTCAGCCGCGGCAGCATGCTGAAGGCGTCTTCGTCCGGCATCATGACGTCGGTGATGATGAGGTCGCCGTCGCCCTGGCTCACCCACCGCCACAGCGTGGCGGCGTTTCCGCACGAACGCACATCGTAGCCCGCGCGTGACAGCGCCTGGCTGAGCACCGTCCTGATCGCGGCGTCGTCGTCGGCAACAAGAATATTTCCAGAAGGCATTTCCGCCGTCCTCACTTATCCATATGCGCCTGCGCGCCGTTCTGCGAATAGGTCGGCAACAGCACGCGGAATGTCGTGCGCCTCGGCTGGCTGTCGCACTCGACGATACCGCCGTGGTCGCCGATGATTTTTGCAACCAGCGCGAGCCCGAGACCGCTGCCGCTGGCCTTGGTCGTGACGAAGGGATCGAACAGGTGTTGCCGCACGTCTTCCGGCACGCCGGGGCCATTGTCGCGCACGCAGAATTCGAGCGGCAGACTGACGCGCGTGGACGAGCCCGGGACCGTAAGCCGGACGCCCGGACGGAACGCGGTCGTCAGATGAATCTCGCCGTCGTCGGCGTCGCCGATGGCTTCGGCCGCGTTTTTCACGAGATTGAGGAATACCTGCACCAGCTGATCGCGGTTTGCGAACACCGGCGGTAGCGACGGATCGTATTCCTCGAAGAACTTGATACGGCTTGCAAAACCCGCCGACGCGAGCTTTTTGACGTGCTCGAGCACGGCATGGATGTTGACCGCGTCGCGCTCGATCGGCCGCTCGTCGGAGAACACTTCCATGCGATCCACGAGCTTCACGATCCGGTCTGCTTCGTCGCAGATCAGGCGCGTGAGCGCGCGGTCGCTGTCGTCCGCGGACTGTTCGAGAAGTTGCGCAGCACCGCGAATGCCCGAGAGCGGGTTTTTGATTTCATGCGCGAGCATCGAGGCAAGCGCCGTCACGGAGCGCGCTGCGCCGCGATGCGTAAGCTGGCGGTCGATCTTGTCCGCCATCGTCCGCTCCTGCAGCATGACGACGACATGGTCCGGATTTTCCGGCATCGGTGCGACGTGAATATCAACCACACGCTCGCCGCCGTTACGCGGCGTACCGAGATCGACGCGATACTCGTTGACCGCCGCACTGCGCGCCCTCACCTGCTCGATCAGCGTAAGCAGAGGACTGCCGAACGGAACGATTTCATGGATGCGATGCCGGCGCAGCACCGGCGCACCGGCTTCGAAGAAGGCTTCCGCCGCCGCGTTGGCATTCGTGATGATACCGGTCGGCGCAACCGTCACGACCGGATGCGGCAGCGCATCGAGCACTGCATCGGCAACACCGGATACCTGCGCCAACGGCTTTTCCGCGCGTGCGTTTCTCATGCCGCGGCCTTCCACCCGAGTTCGTCGAAAGCATCGTGAATCCCGAGCACGACCCGCGACGGTGCATTCTCGGCAAGGAGTTGCGCGCGCCAGCCCTTCACCCATTCCGTCGAAAGATTGACGGCATTCGCCGCCGCTTCGAGCGCCCAGCCGATGTGCTTGCGCGCTTCCTTGGCGCCGCGCGCATGGCCGTACTGGCCGAGCCAGGCGTCGTAGAGTTCGATCAGGTTGTCGCGTTGGTCCTCGATCGCAGGATCGCTTGCGCGAACGCCGCTTGCGATGAAGCGTCCGATCTGTCCCGGCAGCCACGGCCGCCCGCGCGCCGCGCGCCCGACCATTACTGCGTCGGCGCCGGATTCCGAAAGCATTGCCGCAGCATCTTCGTAGCTTCCGAGATCGCCGTTCGCGACGACCGGAATCGATACGGCCGCTTTCACCCGCGAGATTGCGCGCCAGTTTGCGCGCCCTTTATAGAATTGTTGCCGCGTGCGGCCATGCACGGTCACGAGCTTGACGCCCGCCGCTTCCGCACGCCGCGCAAGCTCCGGTGCGACGATCGAGTCATCGTCCCAGCCGAGCCGCATCTTCAGCGTCACGGGAATATTCACCGCACCGACCGCGACTTCAATCAGGCGTACGGCGTTATCGACGTCGCGCAGAAGCGCTGCCCCCGCCGCGCCGGCGGTCACGCATTTCGCCGGGCAGCCCATGTTGAGATCGATGATATCGGCGCCCGCGGCTTCCGCGATCTTTGCCCCTTCGGCGATCCATCGCGTCTCGCAGCCGGCGAGTTGGACGACGCGATAGCCCACGCCATCCCCCTCGGCGCGGAGCTGCGCTTCCGCGCTGCCACCCGCGAGCCACTCGCAGGCGATCATCTCGGAGACCACAACACCGGCCCCGTAGCGATGCGCCATGCGGCGGAACGGAAGGTCGGTAATCCCGGCCATGGGCGCGAGAAACGCCCGCGAGGCGATCTCCAAAGGCCCGATATGCAACGGTTTCGATGTCGGCGACGTATCCAAAAGACCCTGCCTATAAATTAGGCCCGAAATTTCGTGCCCACATCTTAGTCAAGTCTGTTTCGGAGGCAAGGGCTTTGTTGCAATGCAACTAGCGCGACCGGGCAAAGGAAATCGGCTAGGAAAAGGCTCAAATCAGCCTTCTTGATCGGGGTTTTCGATGGAATTTGCCGCTCTTGTAGTCGCCGGAGGCGGCGGCACCCGGGCAGGCGCCGGAAAGCCCAAGCAGTACCGCCTGATCGGCGGGGAGCCCGTCCTGCGCCGCTCGCTCCGGTTATTCACAGATCATCGCGAGGTGGGCGCGGTACAGGCCGTCATCCGTCACGAGGATGTCGCCGAGTATGAGCGAGCCTCCGCGGGCCTGCCGAAGTGTCTGCCGGCCGTCCCCGGCGGCAGGACACGCCAAGCATCCGTCCTCGCGGGCTTGGAAAGTCTCGTGCGTACTGCGCCGCGTTTCGTGCTCGTGCACGACGCGGCGCGTCCTTTTGCCGATCCCGCACTGATCGAACGCACGCTGAAAGCCGCCCGCGAATACGGCGCCGCGATTCCGGCAGTCCCCGTCTCCGACACGATCAAGCGCGTCGATCCCGGCGGACGGATTCTTGCCAACGTCGAGCGCAGCGAATTGCGCGCGGTGCAGACGCCGCAGGCGTTCGATTTCGAGACGCTCCTGATCGCGCACCGCCGCGCTTCCGTCGCGGGACTGAACGACTTCACCGACGATGCCGCGCTCATGGAATGGGCCGGCGTTGCGGTCACGACTTTCGAGGGTAATACCGGCAACCTCAAACTCACGACGCCCGACGATTTCATGCGCGCTTCGGCACACGACGCACAGACACTCGGCGATGTGCGCACCGGCACCGGTTATGACGTGCATGCCTTCACCGACGGCGATCATGTCACGTTGGGCGGCGTTCGCATTCCCTATGAGAAAAAGCTCTCCGGCCATTCGGACGCCGACGTGCTCCTGCACGCGATCACCGACGCGATCCTCGGCGCGATCGCCGACGGCGACATCGGCCATCATTTTCCACCGTCGAACGAAAAATGGCGCGGCGCGGATTCTTCAGTCTTTCTGCGCTTCGCAGCAGACCGCGTGCATTCGCTCGGCGGCATGATCGCCCATCTCGACGGCACGTTGATCTGCGAAGCGCCAAAGATCGGTCCGCACCGCGACGCAATGCGCGCGAAAATCGCGGAAATCTGCGGGATCGAAATGACCCGCGTCGGCGTTCAGGCGACGACCAACGAAGGCCTCGGCTTCATCGGTCGCCGCGAAGGCATCGCCGCGATGGCAACCGCCACCGTGCGCCTGCCCTGGAAAAGCGAATGATCGACAAGGAAGCGAAAGAAGCAGCCCAACGCGTGTTCGACATCTGCCGCGCGCGCGGACTGACGCTCGCGACCGCAGAGTCGTGTACCGCCGGGCTGATCGCGGCAACGATCACCGATATTCCGGGTTCCTCCGGAATTTTCGACCGCGGCTTCGTCACCTATTCTAACAAGGCGAAACAGGTGTTGCTCGGCGTCAGTAAAGATCTGCTCGACGAATACGGCGCGGTAAGCGCGCAAGTGGCAAAGGCGATGGCACTCGGCGCGCTCAATGCGGCCGAGACGAGTCTTGCGGTCTCCGTCACTGGCATCGCTGGCCCGGATGGCGGCACGCCGGAAAAACCAGTCGGCCTCGTCTTCCTTGGCTGCGCCAGCCGCGAGGGGAAATTTCACATCCGCGAATGCCGCTTCGGCGATCTCGGCCGGAGCGAAGTCCGCCGCCGCTCGGTGATCGCGGCTTTTGCGCTGCTCGAGGAAATGCTCGCCGGGCCGATCAAGCCGTCTTAGGCGCTTCCCGATAGACCTGATCGGCGCGCTTCTCGAACGCCTCGGCAAACCGCCGGAACGCTGAGTCGAATAGCGCGCCCATCACCATGCCGAGCATCTTTGACTTGAATTCGTAGGCGATGAAAAAATCCACCTCGGACACTTTTTCGCCTTCGGGCCGGAAGCGCCAGCGGTTCTCGAGATGCGAGAACGGCCCGTCTAGATACTCGACAAGAATAGAGAGTTTCGGCCGGTCCAGCGTAACGCGGCTCGAAAACGTCTCGCGGATGATCTTATAGGCGACGGTCATGTCGGCGATGATGATTTCAACGCCTTCCGCCTCGCCGCTGCGCTTGCGCACATGCAGGCTTTCGCACATCGGCACGAATTGCGGGTAGCGCTCTACATCCGCGACCAGATCGAACATCTTCGCCGCCGAGTGCTTCACGCGGCGCGTTGTGCGGTATGATTGCATCGAACTTAGCCGCGCTTATGCGCGTTCTCGCGCGCGGCGCGAAGCTGCTCGAAATCCTCGCCCGCATGATGCGACGAGCGCGTCAGCGGTGACGACGACACCATGAGAAAGCCCTTCGCCTTCGCAATCGAGGCGTAATTCGCGAACTCATCCGGCGTGACGTAACGCGCGACCGGGTGATGCTTGCGGCTCGGCTGGAGATACTGGCCGATGGTGATGAAATCGACTTCCGCTGAGCGCAGATCGTCCATCACCTGCAACACTTCGTTCCGCTGCTCGCCGAGGCCGACCATGATACCGGATTTGGTGAACATGCGCGGATTGAGTTCCTTCACGCGCTGAAGAATCCGCAGCGAGTGGAAGTAGCGCGCACCTGGCCGCACCGGTAAATAGAGCGACGGCACGGTTTCGAGATTATGGTTGAACACGTCGGGCGCGGCCGCGACGACGACTTCGAGCGCGCCGTCCTTGCGGAGAAAATCCGGCGTCAGCACTTCGATCGTAGTTTCAGGGTTGTGCTCGCGGATCGCGCGGATTGTGCGCGCGAAGTGCTCAGCACCCCCGTCGGCCAGATCGTCGCGATCGACCGAGGTCACGACGACATGTTTCAGCCCGAGATTGGCGGTTGCGTCGGCGACCTTTTGCGGTTCGTCGGCGTCGAGCGCACCGGGCAGGCCAGTCTTTACGTTGCAGAACGAGCACGCGCGCGTGCAGGTATCGCCCATGATGAGGAAGGTCGCGTGCTTCTGCGCCCAGCACTCGCCGATATTCGGGCAGGAGGCCTCTTCACAAACCGTATGCAGGCCGTTGCCGCGCACCAGACGCGCCGTCTCGCCAAACGCACCCGGACCGGGCGCGCGCACGCGGATCCAGTCCGGTTTCGGAAGAAACGCGGTATCCGCCCGGTGCGCCTTCTCGGGATGGCGCGGCCGGGCGGCTTTCTTCAGCGTGTCGATGACGACGGCCATTGGCTCCGCTTACATTGCCGAGCGGCGGCTGGTGATCGCGCGCCACACGAAGATAAGGATGATCGCGCCGATGCTCGCAGAGATCAGCCCGCGCCAGAACCCGTAAACCGGGATCTGCGCGATTTCGGCGAGCTTGTTGCCGACGAACGCACCCGCGACACCGACGATCAGGTTCGTGAAAAGCCCGTGATTGCTGGATGTCACCTTCTCCGCGATCCAGCCTGCGATCAGCCCGATAATCAGCGTAAGAAAGAAGCCTGCCGCCGGATTGCCGAGCAGCGTCTGTGCGTCGTTCATTGTGTCACCCCGTTGTTACGAAAGCAGTCGAGCCCATTATACATGAATCACGCGGCCATAGGCATCCATGACGCTCTCGTGCATCATCTCGGAGAGCGTGGGATGCGGGAATACTGCATGAATTAGTTCTTCCTCCGTGGTTTCGCAATTCATCGCGATCACGAAACCTTGGATCAGCTCGGTCACTTCCGCACCGATCATATGCGCGCCGAGCAATTCTCCGGTCTTTTTGTCGAAGATGGTCTTGATAAAGCCTTCCGGCTCCCCGAGCGCGATCGCCTTGCCGTTGCCCGCGAACGGAAAGCGGCCGATGCGGACTTCGCGCTTTTCTTCTTTCGCGCGCTTTTCCGTGAGCCCGACGGAAGCGATCTGCGGGTTACAATAGGTGCAACCGGGGATCCGGTTCTTCTCCATCGGATGCGGCTTCATGCCCTTGATCGCTTCGACGCAGATTACGCCTTCATGCTCGGCCTTGTGCGCGAGCATCGGCGGCCCCGCGACGTCGCCGATAGCGTAAATGCCGGCGACGTTTGTCTTGCCGTAAGCGTCGGTTTGGATCGTGCCGCGGTCGGTCTTGATGCCGAGTGCCTCCAAGCCGAGATTCTCGATATTGCCGACGACGCCGACCGCGGAAATGACGCGATCGACTTCAAGCGTCTGCGTCTTGCCCTTGCCGTCGTCGATAGTGGCAACAACCGAGTTCGACTTCTTATCCAGCTTCGTCACTTTGGCGCCGGTCATCACCTTGATGCCCTGCTTCTCGAAACGCTTGCGCGCGAAGGCCGCCACTTCCTCGTCCTCGACCGGAAGAATCTGCGGCAGCACTTCGACGACAGTCACCTCGGCGCCCATCGTGCGATAGAACGAAGCGAACTCGATTCCGATCGCGCCCGATCCGATCACGAGCAGCGACTTGGGCATCTGTTCGGGCACCATCGCCTCGAAATAGGTCCAGATCAGTTTCTTGTCGGGTTCGATCCCCGGCAGCACACGCGGCCGCGCGCCGGTGGCAATAATGATGTGCTTCGCCTGATAGGTGCCGGCGCCCTTCCCGGTCACGCTCACGGTTCCAGGCTTCGCGATCTTCGCCTCGCCGTCGATCACCGTGATCTTGTTCTTCTTCATCAGGAAGCCGACGCCGCTATTGAGCTGCTTCGACACCGCGCGCGAACGTGCAACGACCGCCGACGCGTCGAACGACACATTCGACGCAGACAGGCCATAGTCCTTCGCGTGTTGCATGTAGTGATAAATTTCCGCCGAGCGCAGCAGCGCCTTGGTCGGAATGCAACCCCAATTGAGACAGATGCCGCCAAGATGGGCACGTTCGACAACGGCAGTTTTGAAGCCGAGTTGCGCGGCACGGATCGCCGCGACGTAGCCACCGGGTCCGCCTCCGATAATCAGCACGTCAAAGTTCGTTTCAGCCATGTTGCAGTGCCCAATCCAATTCAGATGGGCATTTAGCAGGCAATCGGCGTCTCGTCAGCCGCATCGCGGAACGACTGCCCTGCTGGTTCCGCATACGCACATCCTAAGGCCAAAAACCCTTGTGCCCGTGCCCTGCGCGCGCGTACCCTCCGATTCAAGAAAAACAAGCGGAGACCATCGCGTCTTCCGCATCTTGGGAGAGAACGATGAAACGCCACACGACCGCGGCTGTACTCGCTTTGGGGATTGTCGCCGCTTTCGCTACGCCCACAGTTGCGCAGGACGTCCGCCTGATGACCGGCCCGCAAGGCGGCGTCTGGGTGCCACTCGGCGGCCAGCTCAAGGACCTTTGGGAAAAGGCGGTGCCCGGTCTGAAAATCCAGAACCTGCCCGGCGCCGGCATCGCGAATGTACGCGGCATCGAGGAAGGCAAGGCCGAGATCGGTTTCGGCAACTCGATTTCGACCGTCGACGCGGTCGCGGGAAATCCGCCGTTCAACAAGCCGCACAAGAAAGTCTGCAACATCGCGACGCTCTACCCGCAGTATTACCAGATGCTGGTGCTCGCCGATTCCGGCATCAATTCCGTCGCCGACCTGAAGGGCAAGAGCATCACCACGCAGCAGCGCGGCAATACCGGCGAGCTCATCACCAAGCAGCTGCTTGAGGTCAACAAGATGACCTACAACGACGTAAAGATGAGCTACGTTTCCTACACGGACTCGGTTGCGCAGATGAAAGACGGCCACGCGGTCGCCTTCTCGCTCGGCACCGCGATCCCGTCGGGCGCGGTCATGGACCTTGCCGCGGCGCGTGACGTGAAGCTGCTCGACCTTTCCAGCAGCCACGCCGGCATGAAGAAGCTCAACCCCGGCTACACGCTCGTCACCGTTCCGGCGAACACCTATCCGAAGAACGATAAGGATGTTCAGGTGATCGGCTACGCCACGCATATCGTCGTATCGTGCAGCATGCCTGAAGCCGCGGTCTATGCGATGACCAAGGCGATCGCCGATAACATTTCGACTCTCGCGACCGTGAACAAAGGCATCGGCAAGCTGACGCCAAAGGCCATGGCCGAGAACATCGGCGTTCCGTTCCATAAGGGCGCCGCTCGCTTCTACAAGGAAGCCGGCATCGACGTAGCCACCAACTAAAGCGAACAACGATAACGGCGCGGACAAACTCCGCGCCGTTCTTTTATCTTCTCCGGGGGCGTCCGATGAGTTCAACCAGTTCGGCGAGATCGACGCTGAATCACGCTACGCTGTTCCGCATCGTGACCATCCTGATCGCGATCGCGATGGGCGTGTATCACATCTGGGCGATTGTCTTCGGATCGTCGGAGGCGCTGCTGTTCCGCGGCACGCACGTTCTTTTTGCGGTCACGCTATCGCTCCTGCTCTACCCGATGTTCGCCCGCAAACAGAGCGAAACGCCGGGACTGCTAGACTATGCGGTCCTCGCGGTCAGTCTGGCGCCGATCCTCTATCTTCTGCTGAACCAGAAATACATCGACGAGCGCACGCCCTTCGGCATCGATCCGATGTTCCCGGCGGACATCGTGATGTCCGTCATCATGATCCTCGTCGTACTGGAAGCGACCCGGCGCGTGATCGGCCTGGCTCTGCCGCTCACCGCAATCGTTTTCCTGATCTACGGCTTCTGGCTGTTCCGGGCCGAGCCGACCCGCGTGCTCGAGCAGCTCTACATGGGCACCGAGGGCATCTTCGGTATCCCGATCTCGGTTTCGGCGACTTACGTCCTGATCTTCGTGCTGTTCGGCGCGTTCATGGAACGCACCGGCACCGGACAGTTGTTCATGGATTTTGCGATGTCTCTCACCGGCCATACCGCGGGCGGACCCGGAAAGGTTTCGGTCGTGAGCTCGAGCCTGTTCGGCACGATTTCGGGCAGCGCGGTCGCGAACGTGATGGTCGATGGACCGATTTCCATTCCGCTGATGAAGCGCTCCGGCTTCCCTGCGCATTTCGCGGCCGGGGTCGAAGCGACCGCATCGACCGGTGGCCAGATCATGCCGCCGATCATGGGCGCTGCGGCCTTCCTGCTCGCCCAGAATCTGGAGGTCAGCTACGGCCAGGTCGTGATCTGGGCAATCATTCCCGCGATTCTGTATTACGTCGCGTGCTTCTGCGCGGTGCATTTCGAGGCGAAACGCCACGGCATCCTCGGCGTTCCTCGTTCCGAATTACCGAAATTCCGCGTCGTGATGGCCGAACGCGGACATCTCTTTCTGCCGATCATCGTAATCCTCGTCGTCATGTATTCGGGTTTTAGCGCGCCGCTTGCGGCACTCGCAGGCACGGTCGCCTGCTTTCCGGTCGCGGCGCTCCGCAAGTCGACGCGCGTGAACTGCACCTGGGAAAACCTGATCGAGGCTTTCTACGACGGCGCGAAGAATGCGCTCGGCGTCGCCATGGCTTGCGCCTGCGCCGGCATCGTAATTGGCGTCATTACCCAGACCAATCTCGGCATCGTTTTCACGCAATACGTAACGCACATTGCGCAGAACACGCTGCTGCTCGCGTTGGTGCTGACCATGGTGGCAGCGATCGTACTCGGCATGGGCATGCCGACGACCCCTGCCTACATCATCCTGACCGCACTCCTGATCCCGGCCGTCATCAAGCTCGGCGTGATCGAACCGGCCGCCCACATGTTCGCGTTCTACTTCGCCGTGCTCTCCGCGATCACGCCGCCGGTCGCGCTCGCTGTCTTCGCTGCGGCCGGCATCGCGAAAGCAGACCTCTGGCGTAGCGGGTGGGCCGCCGTGAAAGTTGGTGCCGCCGGCTTCATCGTGCCGTTCATGTTCGTCTATGAGCCGGCGCTCTTGATGATCCATGATAGCTGGCTCTGGATCATCTGGCGCTTCCTGCTCGCCGTAATGGGCATCATGCTGCTCGCTGGCGGCTTGCACGGCTTCTTCCTGGGGCGCGCGAACCTGCCGCAACGCATCCTTCTGGTCGGCGGCGGCCTGCTGCTCGTCGCCCCTTCCTTATGGACCGACGCCGCCGGTTTCCTTATCTGCGGCAGTGTTCTTGGCTGGCAGTGGCTGGAGCGAAGGAATGTCGTCGCAGCACCGGTGAAAGAGGAGTGGCGCTAGGCCGTTCGCGGCTTAGAAGCGCTCGGTAGCGCTGCGCACGCAGTCGTCGTTCATCCCGCCGAAAAGCCCGTCGGCCTTCTCGAACAGCTTTGCCGCATCGGTGGGAGGCATCTGCTGCGCCGTGCCGACGATGCGCTCAAGTTCGCGCGACAGCACGGTATATTCCTCGCGTTTCTTTTCGCCCTGAAAGTTCGCGAGATAAGTGCCGTAAGCCGAGAACCGGCTCACCGCGTTCTGCGCCGCCGCGGACGCGGAAATCACAGCAGGCGCATTAGCGTCTTTCTCGCGCGCGACTGTTGAGGCGAGCACCGTCGCCGTGAACTTGATCTGGAAGAACGCATCGATCAGGTCCTTGCATACCCGCGCCGTCTCGCCACGCGCGACGTTCGACTGCACGATATCGACGAAGCGCGTATTCAGGTAGCCCTGATACATTGAAGTCGCGAGCGACAGCGCCGCGACGAAAAAGGACACATAGGCGAGCGTATTCGCGTTGCTTTTGCCGCTTACCGGCTTTTCGCCATTCGCCATAATCGGGACCCCACAGGCCTCGCGACTATATCACGCCATCATCGAAAGTGGCTTTTCGATCATGGTCTTGAACGCCGCGAGCAATTGCGCGCCGAGCGCGCCGTCTACCGCCCGGTGATCGCAGGACAGCGTGACCGTCATGACGTCGGCAACGACAATTTCGCCGCCGCGCACGACCGCGCGTTTTTCGCCCGCGCCGACCGCAAGGATCGTCGCCTGCGGCGGGTTGATGACCGCCGCGAAGTCCTTCACGCCATACATGCCAAGGTTCGAGATCGCGGTCGTTCCGCCCTGAAACTCGTTCGGCTTGAGCTTCTTCGCCTTCGCGCGCGCCGCGTAATCCTTCATCTCGTTCGAGATCGCGGAGAGCGACTTGCCTTCGGCATGGCGGATGACTGGCGTGACCAGACCGCCGGGGATTGCGACTGCAACGCCGATGTCAGAATGACGGTGCTTCAGCATCGCACTCTCGGTCCAGGTCACGTTCGCGTCCGGAATTTTCTGGAGCGCGAGCGCCATCGCCTTGATGATGAAATCGTTCACCGAAAGCTTGAACACGGGCTTGCCGTCCTTGTCCTGCGGCGCGGAGGCGTTGATTTCCTCTCGCGCGCGAAGGAGCGAGCCGATGTCGCAATCCGTCGTCAGGTAGAAGTGCGGAATGGTGAGCTTGGACTCGAGCAGACGCCGCGCAATCGTCTTGCGCATTGAATCGTGCGGCACGCTATCGAAGCTGCCGTCTTCGTACATCGCGCGGATCTGGTCGTCGCCCGGCGCGGAAACGCCCGGCATGACGCTGCCGGAAGGCGCGCGCATCTGCGCGCCGCCCGAACGCGCCGCCTCAATGTCGCGTGCAATCACGCGGCCATGGGGACCGCTTCCGCTGACCCGAGAGAGGTCGATGCCCGCGTCCTTTGCCAGCCGACGCGCAAGCGGCGACGAGAACACGCGCCCGCCACTGCCGTTAGTTACCGGTGCGAAGGCCGCGGCAGGAGCAGCTTGCACCGGAGCCGGAGCGGCTTTGGGTTCTTCGGCTTTGGTCGTGGAAGCCGCCTGCGGTTTCGGCGCCGGGGGCGCCGCCTTCGCGGCAGCACTCGCATCCTCGCCTTCCTCGGCAAGCACCGCGATCACCTGATTGACAGGAACGTCGGCGGTGCCTTCCGGCACCATGATCTTCGCGATCGTACCCTCATCGACCGCCTCGACTTCCATCGTCGCCTTGTCGGTCTCGATCTCGGCGATCACATCGCCCGCTTTAACCTTGTCGCCCTCTTTCTTGAGCCACTTCGCGAGATTGCCCTTTTCCATCGTGGGCGAAAGCGCGGGCATGAGAATATTTACGGGCATTGCGGATACTCAGCGATAGGTGACGGCACGCGCCGCTTCGATGACTTTCGCGACCGTTGGCAGCGCGAGCTTTTCGAGATTGGCGGCGTAAGGCATCGGCACGTCTTCGCCGGTCACGCGGCGGACCGGCGCGTCGAGATAGTCGAACGCCTCGTCCATAATGCGCGCGGCGATTTCGGAGCCTACGCCGAATTGCGGCCAGCCTTCCTCGACCGTCACGCAGCGGCCAGTCTTCTTCACCGACTCCACGATGGTCGCGATATCGAGCGGGCGGATCGTGCGCAGGTCGATCACTTCCGCGAAGATATGTTTCTTCGCAAGTTCCTCGGCCGCTTCCAGCGCCCAGGTCATCCCGATCGACCAAGCGAGGATCGTCACGTCCTTGCCCGGACGCGCAACCTTCGCCTTACCGATCGGGACCAGATAATCGTCGAGCTTCGGGACCGGGAAGGTCTTGCCGTAGAGTATCTCGTTCTCGAGGAACACGACCGGATTCGGATCGCGGATCGCCGACTTCAGCAAACCCTTGGCGTCGGCCGCCGTATAGGGCGACACCACTTTCAGCCCCGGAACATGCGCGTACCACGACGCGAAATCCTGACTGTGTTGTGCTGCGACCCGCGCGGCGGCACCGTTCGGCCCGCGGAACACGATCGAACAGCCGACCTGACCGCCCGACATGTAAAGCGTCTTCGCCGCCGAGTTCACGATCTGATCGATCGCCTGCATCGAGAAATTGAACGTCATGAACTCGACGATGGGTTTCAGGCCGGTGAAGCCCGCGCCGACGCCGACGCCGGTGAAGCCGTGCTCGGTGATCGGCGTGTCGATCACGCGCCGCGCGCCGAATTCCTGCAACAGACCTTGCGTGACTTTGTAGGCGCCCTGATATTCCGCGACCTCTTCGCCCATCACGAAGACGTCTGCGTCGCGGCGCATCTCCTCGGCCATGGCGTCGCGCAACGCCTCACGCACGGTCATGTTGACCATCTCGGTACCGGCAGGAACGTCCAGTTCTACCGGCGCGGCCTCGACCGGCTTTTCGACCGGCGCTTCGCGTTTCTCGACCGTCGCCTCTGCCGTCTTTGCCGGCGCCTCGTTCTTCTTCGGCGCGGATTTCGCGGGCGCATCCGAAGCGCTCTCGCCTTCGCCGAGGATCAGCGCGATCGGCGTATTGACGGCGACGTCCTGCGTGCCTTCGGGAACCAAAATCTTGCCGAGCTTGCCCTCATCGACCGCTTCGACTTCCATCGTCGCCTTGTCGGTCTCGATTTCGGCGATCACATCGCCCGCCTTCACCTCGTCGCCTTCGGCCTTCAGCCACTTGGCGAGATTGCCCTTTTCCATCGTGGGCGAAAGCGCGGGCATGAGAACTTCGATCGGCATTGCTTATCCTGCTTAGCGCGGCGCTACCGCTACGATGAACGCAGCGCCGGAAATAATCAGACATACGAAAAACACCGCCATCGCGATGTTGACCCTGCGCGCGTGTTCGCGCGCTTCGCCCGTCAACTTGCCGTTCGCAAACAGCCAGTTGAATACGAGTTGCCCGCGCAGGTAAGACTGCTCCGGCGTGACGGCGCTGAACGTCCTCATGTAGAAGAACAGCGCGGTAATCCAGCTCAAGGCCATGGCGATCAGCGAGGCATAAGCGACAAGCAAGCCGAGCGTCCGCATCCCGCCCGCCTTACCGCAATACGTCGGTGTAGAGCTCCGACACATCGGGCTCCTGATCGTTGGTCGCGAACTCCGCGGACTCGTTCACGATCACGCGGATCTCGCCGTCTATTTTCTTGATCTCGTCTTCGCTCGCGAGTTTCTCTTCCAGAATCCGGTTACGCACGCGCTCAATCGGATCGCGCTCGGTGCGCATCTTCTCGACTTCTTCCTTCGCGCGGTATTTTGCCGGATCGGACATCGAGTGACCGCGGTAGCGATAGGTGTTCATCTCCAGAATGAAGGGGCCCTGCCCCGTGCGCGCATACTCGACTGCGCGTGCGCCGGCTTCATACACCGCGCGCACGTCCATGCCGTCGACCTTTTCGCCCGGAATGTTGAACGACGCGCCGCGCTTGGAAAATTCCTGTAACGCCGACGAGCGCTCGACGGACGTACCCATCGCGTATTTGTTATTCTCGATGATGTAGACGACAGGCAGCCGCCAGAGCTCTGCCATGTTGAAGCTCTCGTAGACCTGCCCCTGGTTCGAGGCGCCGTCGCCAAAATAGGTCAGGCAGACATTGCCGTTCTCGCGGTAGCGGTTCGCAAACGCGATGCCGGTGCCGAGCGAAACCTGCGCGCCGACGATGCCGTGCCCGCCGAAGAAATTTTTCTCGACGCTGAACATGTGCATCGAGCCGCCCTTGCCCTTCGAATAGCCGCCGCGACGGCCGGTCAGTTCGGCCATGACGCCTTTTGCGTCCATGCCGCAGGCGAGCATATGGCCGTGATCGCGGTAAGCGGTAATGACCTGATCGCCGTCTTTCAGCGCCATCTGCATGCCGACGACGACGGCTTCCTGACCGATGTAGAGATGGCAGAAGCCGCCAATCAGGCCCATGCCGTAAAGCTGGCCAGCCTTTTCCTCGAAGCGGCGGATGAGCAGCATCTCGCGGTAGGACTTGAGCTCACGCTCTTTGCCCCACGCGATCTTGCTCGCGTCTTTGGTTGCGCCGGAAACGGCTTTACCGGTTTTTTCTGCTTTGGCTGCGGCAGGCATTTTTGTTGTTGTCTCCCGTCTCGATTTGCTTAGCGCAAATCCGGAAGACGCGCCACCGTTCCTGCTGGAATACATGACGGATGCGCTTGCAACTAAAGGAAATTTCGCCGCCGGCGGGCTTTGCGAAACGGGATTGCTGGTATGCGCTTTAGCGGCGCTGCAACACCATGATCAGGTCGTTGGGCATTGCGAACGAAAGGTCGCGGCGCGCGAGTTCTTCCAGAAGGTCGGGGTCGATCTGGGTCGCACGCAGAAGCTGGTTGCGATGTTCGATCCGAGTGCGCTCGATGATGAGTTCGTCGCGCTCGGCGGTTAGCGTCCCGATTTCTTCCTTCAGCGCCTTGCCGGCTTCGATGCCGTAATTGCCATGCTGCGCATGGAACGCGAAATACGCGATCATGCCTGCGGCAATGCAATAGAGCCCCAGAACCCGGAAGAAGCGGCCGAGCCGCGTGCGCGTGACCATGCCACCCTAGATAGTGGCGAGCGGTTGCTTCGGCGTTAACGCGGCAGCGCCGCCCTACCGCCGTAGCGGGCCTCGGAACCGAGTTCCTCCTCGATCCGGAGCAACTGGTTGTACTTCGCCGTCCGGTCCGAGCGGGCGAGCGAGCCGGTCTTGATCTGCCCGCAGTTGGTCGCGACCGCGAGATCCGAGATTGTCGAGTCCTCGGTCTCGCCGGAACGGTGGGACATCACCGCCCGATAGGCGGCGCGGTGCGCGGTATCGACCGCGGCCAGCGTTTCGGTGAGCGAGCCGATCTGGTTCACCTTGACGAGGATCGCGTTGGCAACCCCCTTCTCGATACCGTCGCGCAGGCGCTTCTCGTTCGTGACGAAGAGATCGTCGCCGACGAGTTGCACGCTCTTGCCGATTTTGTCGGTGAGAATTTTCCAGCCGGCCCAGTCGTCCTCGGCCATCCCGTCTTCGACCGAGATGATCGGATAGCGCTTGCAGAGATCGGCGAGATAGGACGCCTGCGCTTCCGGATCGCGCGACTTGCCCTCGCCTTCGTACTCATACTTGCCGTTCTTGAAGAACTCGGTCGAGGCGCAGTCGAGTGCGAGCAATACGTCCGAGCCCGGTTTGTAACCGGCCGCTTCGATCGACTTCATCACAAAGCCAAGTGCGGCGTCTGCGTCCTTCAGGTTCGGCGCGAAGCCGCCTTCGTCGCCGACGTTCGTATTGTGGCCCGCGTCTTTGAGGCCCTTCTTCAGCGTATGGAAGATTTCCGAGCCCATGCGCAGCGCTTCGCGGAAAGAGTCCGCGCCGACCGGCATAATCATGAATTCCTGAAAGTCGATCGGATTATCGGCATGCGCGCCGCCGTTGACGATGTTCATCATCGGCACCGGCAACACCCGCGCGCTCGTGCCGCCGACATAGCGGTAAAGCGGCATGTTCGACACTTTCGCGGCGGCCTTCGCGACCGCAAGCGACACGCCGAGGATCGCGTTCGCGCCGAGGCGGCCCTTGTTCGGGGTGCCGTCGAGCGCGATCATCGCCTCGTCGATCTTGGTCTGCTCTTCGGCGTCGAGACCGCCGATGGCGTCGAAAATCTCGCCGTTCACGGCGGCGACCGCGTTCAGCACGCCCTTGCCGCCATAGCGCTTCTTGTCGCCGTCGCGGAGTTCGACCGCCTCATGCGCGCCGGTGGAGGCGCCCGAAGGCACCGCGGCGCGGCCAAGGGTGCCGTCTTCCAGCAGAACGTCGACTTCAACGGTGGGAAAGCCGCGGCTGTCGAGAATCTCTCGGGCGCGGATGTCGGTGATTGCGGTCATGATGGAGCGGGCTTCTACCCGAACTCCCCCGCCCGCGCAAAGACCCTGCGGCGATTTAGCTGACGGCCCGCGTCAGCCAGCCGAAGAAGTAATCCCAGCGCGGCACCTTTTCGACGAAGCCGCCTACGGCGTAGCAGGCCGCGTCCGGCTGCGGCTTGCCAAACCGGTCGAGCTCGGCCTGACGGACGAGCCGGACCGAGTTCTTCAGTTCGAGCACGTCGCGGGTCTGAGTGAAGAGATATTTCGTCGTCCTATCGCGGATACAGCGCAACGACGCGAAGGTATTGGCCGAGGATTCGTAGACGACCCAATCGACCGCGCGGTCGATCTGCCGGGGCATCACGAAATAAGCGGAAGCAACGAAAAGCAGAAGTGAGCCGGCGAAGAAATCGAGAAAGCCGAAAGAGGAAATTCCGGAGCGCTTCGGGCGCGCGGGACTTGAACTGGACAGGTCGCGATATTCAAGCTTCATAGCGCAATGCCTCGCAAAAAGCTTCAACTCGGTTCGATCGCCCCTGTTCCTTCCTCCCCGGAGAAGGCCACGCTTGACCGCGTGTCTAACCCGCATCCGGACACTGATTATGCGGCTCGATTCGTTACACCAGAGTTTACGTCTCTGTGCCCAATCACCGGCCAGCCGGATTTCGCACATCTTGTCATCGATTACGTTCCGGGCAAATGGCTTGTAGAGTCGAAATCGCTCAAATTATATTTCGCAAGCTTTCGCAATCACGGCGCCTTCCACGAGGACTGCACGGTCGCGATCGGCAAGAAACTCGTAAAATTGCTGGCGCCTAAGTATCTGCGGATCGGCGGCTACTGGTATCCGCGTGGTGGCATACCGATCGACGTGTTCTGGCAACATGGCAAGCTGCCGTCCGGCGTATGGCTTCCCGAGCAGGGCGTCGCGCCCTATCGCGGCCGCGGCTGAGCCGTGGCACGGCGAATCCTGATTACGAATGGCGATCACGCAGCAAACGCGCTCGCCGCCCATTTTCCCGACGCCGAAATCCTGATCTGGCGCGACGTGCTGGTCGAGGGGCCGGTGCCCGGCGGGGTCGACGACGAAGCGCTCGCCGATATTCGCGCGCAACATATCGAGAGCGCTTTTGGAGTCCGCGACGTGCGCTCCGACTTCACGCGCCGCGACCGTGCTTTCGATGAAATCAATCCGTCGGATCGTGTCGAACTCTGGTTCGAAACCGACCTGCACGATCAGTTACAATTGATTCAGATTCTGGCGCGCTTCCGCGCGCAGCCGTCGCGCCCCGCGCTTGCGCTCACACTCGCAGCACCGCCGCTCCTGAACCATATCGACGCGATGGCGCAGACGCTTGCGCCCGTCACCGAAGCGCAGCTTGCCGAAGGCGCGGCGCTCTGGGCGGCATTCCGCGCAGCCGAGCCCGGCCCGATGATCGACGCATCGAGCGGCGACGGCGCTTTGCCGGACGCACGAAACGCCTTCGCGCGCATGCTTGAGGAGTATCCCGGTGCACAGGACGGCCTCGGGCGCATCGAGCGAAACGGACTGCTTGCCGTCCGCGACGGCGCACTCACGCCGGGCCTCGCCTTCCGCCATTACCAGCAGACGGAGCCATTACCGTTTCTCGGCGATCTCGGATTCTTCTATCGGCTCGAAGCGCTCGGCCGCGGGGCGTCGCCGCTCATTCACGGACTGCCCGCCGGGGGCATTGCACGGGCCGCGCAAAGCAACATGACCGTGGAATATACCGAGACGCTGATCGAGCTGACCGACACGGGTCACGCCGCGCTCGAAGGGCGTGCCGATTTCGTGAAGCTGAACGGCATCGACCGCTGGATTGGCGGCGTGCATCTCAACAACGCGAATGTATTGCGCCGATAGAAACGCAACTGCGCTAAGCGCTACTCGCCTTTGGGATAGAGTCCCCGCGCGCCCATGACTCCGGTTGCGACGATGATTACCGCCGCACCGATAAACGTCGGGGTCAGCCCGGCATGCGCGAGACCGTAATAGTAAAACAGCGGGCCGATCGCCTGTCCGATAAAGAAGAACGACGAGTGCAACGCAAGCGCCGAGCCCCTCGCTTTCGGCGCAAGCTCGGACGCGGCAACCTGAAAGCAGCTATGCATCATATAGAAACCGGTGCCCATCACCGCGAAGGCCGCAAATTCGAACGGCCAGCTCAGCCGCAGCGTCGAAACGCAAATCATTGCCGCCACGAAAAACGAACCCCAGATCATCAGCCCGCGCGTTCCAAACAGCCTGAGCATCGCCGGCACGATCAGTCCGTAAACCGCGCCCCCGATCGCAAAACCTGCGATAACAAACCCCGCGATGGTCGCGCGATACTCGCCGCTCTGGTGCAAGAGGATCGCAACGAAGGGAAACAGTCCGAAAACGGCGATGCCTTCGAGCAGCACGCCGAAATAGGTGAACTTCGCGCGTGCGTTGGAAAAAATCGCCTTGTAGCTGTTCAGCGCGTAGGCGAGGTCGAAGCGCTCGCCCGGCTCATGCTTCACGCCGCGGAAACCCCAGACGCCGAGCAAGAGCGCCATCGTGCCGAAACTTCCCGCCGCGACGAGAACGCCGCGCCAGTTCGTGAAGTCGCCGACGATGCCGCCGGCCCAGGCGCCGGTGAGATTTCCGGCGAGCGCCGCCGCCACGAAGCGTCCGAGCATGATCTGCCGCCGCTCGACTGCGACCGCGTCCGACACGAATGCAAGCGCGGCCGGAAAGATTCCGCCGGCGGCGATGCCCGCAAGCAGCCGCGACAGCAGAAGCCAGGTGAAGCTCTGTGCGAGCGCTCCAGCGAAAGTCGCAGCGACCAGAAAGACCAGGCCGCCGAGCATCAGCTTGGTCTTGCCGAAAAAATCCCCGATCGGACCGAGCAGCGGCTGTATGATCGCGAACGGCAAGGCGAAAGCGGTTGCGAGCAGCGCGACGTCGGCCGCCGGGATGCCGAACTCTCCGGAGATCTGCGGCACGACTGGATCGATCGCGCGAATGAACAGGCTCGTTGAAAACGCGATGAAGCCAACGACGAGAAGCGCACGGTTCATGTTGTTGTTCTTGGTACGGGCGGCGCCTAGCGCTTCGCTTTCGCGAGTCTGTCGAATGCAATCAAGTCGGTGAGTAAAGCCTCGAGATCGCGAAGTGCGATCATGTTCGGCCCGTCGGACGGCGCCTTATCCGGATCGGGATGCGTCTCGATGAACACGCCAGCGACGCCCACCGCGACCGCCGCGCGCGCAAGCACGCCGACATATTTGCGTTCGCCGCCCGAGGAGGTGCCCTGCCCGCCGGGCTGCTGCACCGAGTGGGTTGCATCGAAGATTACCGGCGCTCCGGTCTCGCGCAGCACCGGCAACGCGCGCATGTCGGACACGAGCGTGTTGTAGCCGAAGGAAACGCCGCGCTCGGTGACCATCACGTTCGCATTGCCGGCGCCCGTCACCTTCTCGACGACATTCTTCATGTCCCACGGCGCGAGAAACTGGCCCTTCTTCACGTTCACGATCCGGCCGGTGTTTGCCGCGGCGATCAGAAGATCGGTCTGGCGGCAGAGAAACGCCGGGATCTGCAACACGTCGCAGGCTTCCGCCGCGCGCTCGCATTGTTCGATTTCATGGACGTCGGTCAGCGTCGGCAGCCCGAGCTTTTCGCGAATTTCGGAGAAGACGGGAATTGCCGCATCGATACCCATGCCGCGCGCAGACTTCGCGCTGGTGCGGTTCGCCTTGTCGAACGAGGATTTATAAACGAGTCCGATCTTCAATCGGCCTGCGATTTCCCTCAGTGCCTGCGCGACTTCCAGTGCGTGCGCTCGGCTTTCCATCTGGCACGGACCCGCAATCAGCGCGAGCGGCAAGTCATTGCCGAAGCGTGCATTTCCGGCCGCGACAACGGCATTCGGGGCGGGATTCGTGATCGGCTTGTTCATCGCGGGCGGACCTTGCGTCGGGCCAAGGGTCCGGTCAACCGGCGTCGAAGCCAAGCACTGCGCCGTGCGCATGGATCACGAGGCGGCCATGGCGTTCCTGCGCAGCCATTCCGCTGTTTGAAACAGCCGCGCGGATTTTGACGGCATCTCCGGCAAACGTGACAGCCGCAAGACGCAGGCCTTGGGACAGCGGCGGCGCGATACCGAACGCCTCCTCGAACGGCTTCGGCTCGGTTACCTGCACGACACCGCGCGAGGTCTCGAAAGTAATGCCGAGTGACGTCGAACGCGGGTCGCGAATGCCGGTCCATGCCTGGAAGAAATATTGCTGATCGGTCGGGCTGTCGGCGGTGAACACCACCTCCGAAACGCGCGCCGCGCCGTTCCGATGCGCCTGCAATTCTCTGAACCAGAAATTCTCCGGGTTCCTGTGCTGGCATACGAGGGTCATCACATCCGCCGAACCGGGTTCGCGCAGAAACGATAGCGAAAAGGAAAGCTCGGCTTCGCTGCCGTCGGGGCGTTTGCCCTTGCGGCTAAAATCGAACACCGGGAAGCCGCCGAAGCCCGCCTTGTCGAACGCAGCCTTGTCGGCGTTCGCGTCCGCGCTTGCAAGCACGAGCCCGCTCAAGCCTTCGCCGTTGTGCATCAGGAATTCGCGATGGAAATGCGCAAACGAGGTCGGCCCGCCCTCGCCCTTGATCTTTTCCGGCTCCGCGATTTCAAGAATCTCGATGTAGGAGCCGTCGAGCTGCACGATACGGTTATGCGTCCCGAACGGATGTTTATTGCGGCTGCCGACAAGAAACCCGAGCTTCTCGTATGTCGTTGCCGCCGCATCGAGGTCGCGGACGAGATGAATGACGTGGTCGATCCCGCGCGACATAAAAACTAGACGAGACGGCTCTGCTCGACCGCGGCACCCACAAACGACGAGAACAGCGGGTGCGGCTCGAACGGACGCGATTTCAGTTCCGGATGGAATTGCACGCCGATGAACCACGGGTGATCCGGATATTCGATGATCTCCGGCAACACGCCGTCGGGCGACATGCCGGAGAAACGCATGCCCTTGTCCTCCAGGCGCGCGCGGTACTGCGTGTTCACCTCGTAGCGGTGGCGATGCCGCTCGGAAATTTCGGTGGTGCCGTAAATCTCCGCGACCCGGCTGCCTTTGCCGAGTGCCGCCTGATAGGCCCCTAACCGCATGGTGCCACCGAGATTGCCGCCCGCTTCGCGCCGCTCGCGTTCGTTGCCGCGCAGCCACTCGGTGAGCAGGCCGACCACCGGCTCCGGCGTCGCGCCGAATTCGGTCGAGTTCGCGCTGTTGATGCCGGCGAGATTGCGCGCGGCTTCCACCACCGCCATCTGCATGCCGAAACAGATTCCGAAATACGGCACGTTGCGTTCGCGCGCGAACTGCGCCGCGCGGATTTTTCCTTCCGCACCGCGATGGCCGAAGCCGCCCGGAACGAGAATGCCGTTGACATGCTCCAGATACGGCGCGGGATCCTGGTTCTCGAAAATCTCGGACTCGATCCAGTCGAGCCTGACCTTGACCTTGTTGGCGATGCCGCCATGCGAAAGCGCCTCGATCAGCGACTTATAGGCGTCCTTCATGCCGGTATATTTGCCGACGATGGCGATCGTGACGTCGCCCTCCGGATTGCGGACGCGATCCTCGATCACTTGCCAGCGCGACAGGTCGGGCTTGCGTGCATCCTTGATGTGGAACGCGGCGAGCACTTCGTCGTCGAGTCCCGCCGCGTGATAAGCGGACGGCACCGCATAGATGTTGTCGACATCGCGCGCTTCGATCACCGCGCTCTCGCGCACGTTGCAGAACAGCCCGAGCTTGCGCCGCTCTTCCTTCGGAATTTCACGATCCGTGCGGCAGAGCAGGATGTCTGGCTGAATACCGATCGACCGCAGCTCCTTCACCGAATGCTGCGTCGGCTTGGTCTTCAATTCGCCCGCGCTCGGAATGAACGGCAGCAGCGTCAGGTGGATGTAGATGCAATTGTCGCGCGGCAACTCGTTCTTGATCTGCCGGATTGCCTCGAAGAACGGCAGACCCTCGATGTCGCCCACAGTGCCGCCGATTTCGACCAGCACGAAATCGAAGCCGTCGTTGCCTTCGAGCACGAAATCCTTGATCGCGTTGGTGACGTGCGGGATCACCTGAATGGTCGCGCCGAGATAATCGCCGCGGCGCTCCTTCGAGAGGATTTCCTGATAGATGCGGCCGGTCGTGATGTTGTCGCGCTTGCTCGCCGGCACGCCGGTGAAGCGTTCGTAGTGACCGAGATCGAGGTCGGTCTCCGCGCCGTCGTCCGTCACAAAGACTTCGCCGTGCTGATACGGGCTCATCGTGCCCGGATCGACGTTGAGATACGGGTCGAGCTTGCGAAGACGGACCGAATAGCCTCTCGCTTGCAGAAGCGCGCCGAGCGCCGCTGAAGCGAGACCCTTGCCGAGGGAGGAGACCACGCCGCCGGTGATGAAAATGTACCGCGCCATGGGATTTAAGCCTTAAACCCCTCGATTCGATTCTGCGAGGGCTAAAACGTCACCCCTGCACTGAAAAATTGGGCGGCCCGCCCACCCAAAAAGAAAGGGCCGGTTTCCCGGCCCTTTGTCTCGTTACTTCGACTGCGGAACCTGTGGTCCCTGCGGCCCCTTCTTCTGGAGCTGCTCGAGGATCGAGGGCCCCTGCGGGTTCACCTGCGTCGGCGCGGCGTTCGGATTGACCAGCGTCGGCCCCTGCGGCCGCCAGCCGGCCAGCACCGAAAGCAGGAGACTCGTGATGAAGAAGCCGGCCGCCAAGAGCGCGGTCGCCCGGGTCAGGATGTTTGCCGTGCCCCGGCTGTTCATGAAGCCGCCGCCACCGCCGCCAATGCCCAGCGCGCCGCCTTCCGAGCGCTGCAGGAGCACCACGCCGATCAGGGCGAGCACGATCAGGAGGTGAAGAACGATCAGGGTCGTATGCATGTCCGGATTCCGTCAGGGGCGCCCGCAAGGCAGCCCGGAAATTCGCGCGAAGCCATACATGGGGAGCCCCTAAAAGCCAAGCGAGAGGCTACGGGGCGGGAAATCGTGCAACCGGAATCGCTAATCCTGAAAATTCATAAATCAAATAAAGCAGTTACGTGCGTTTCCAGACTCTAATATTCAACGATAAGCCGATGCGATTCCAAGAAAATCATTCGCTTTGAGGCTCGCACCACCGATCAGCGCACCGTCAACGTCAGGCTGAATTATGAGCTCAAGTGCGTTCTCCGGCTTCACCGAGCCGCCATAGAGAATCCGCGTGTTCTGCCCTTCCACTCCGAAGCGCCCGGCGAGCGTCTCACGCATCGCCTTGTGCATGTCCGCCACGTCCGCTTTCGTCGGCGTGAGCCCTGTCCCGATCGCCCAGACCGGCTCATAGGCGACCACGAGGCGCGCGCTGGTTGCGCCATCTGGAATCGAACCGGCAAGCTGCTCGCGGACCACGGCGACCGCCTGCCCGGCCTCCCGCTGCTCCCTGCGCTCGCCAACGCAAACGATGGCAATCAGACCCGCCCGCAGCGCCGCCTCGGCCTTGGCGCGCACCATCGAGTCAGTCTCGCCATGATCCGCGCGGCGCTCGGAATGGCCGACGATGACGTAGGTCGCGCCCGCGTCCTTGAGCATCTCCGCCGAAATATCTCCGGTATGGGCGCCGGACGCCCTCGGATGACAGTCCTCGCCGCCGATCGCGACCCCCTTGCCGGCAACCCGCGCCGCGGCTTCGGCGATCAAGGTCGTGGGCGGACAGATCAGGAAATCGGCTTTTGCCCTAAGGTCGGCCGAATAGCCGGCCGCAATCGCATCGAGTTCGGAAAGGCTCGCCCTCAGTCCGTTCATCTTCCAGTTTCCGGCGACCAGCGGGCGGCGGCTCATGGGGGCAAATTCCTTGTTGTTTTGGGGCGTCCAGCCGCGTAGCAGAGCGCCTGACGCTCCGCAAATTGCGGCGATACCTCCCGTTGCGACCGAGGGAAGCGGTCCCTATTATCCCGGCCGCTTTCGCTAACCCCCTGGAATTCAAGATGCTTCAAGGCTTTCGCGCCGGTTCGCGCAGTTTACTGACCCAGATCGTGCTGATGATTCTGATGGGCCTGCTCATCATCAGCTTCGGCTTCTGGGGCATCAGCGGCGTGTTCCGCGGCTTCGGTTCGCAGACGGTCGCGAAAGTCGGCTCGACCGAGATCCGGATCGAGGACTACCGCCGCGCGTTCAACGAGCGCCTCCAGGAGATCGGCCGCCAGATCAACCGCCCCTTCACCGCCGATCAGGCGCGCGCGCTCGGCATCGACCGGCAGGTGCTGTCCGAACTCGTCTCGGAAGCCGCCCTCAACGAGAAGACGCGCAGCCTCGGCCTCGCCGTGACCGACCAGACGGTCAAGGACCGCGTCATGTCCTTTCCGAGCTTCAAGGGTGCGGACGGCAATTTCGACCCCGTGAAGTATCAGGTGCTCCTGCGCAACAATAACTTCACCGAAGCGACCTATCTGGCGGCCGAGAAAAATCTCGCCGTACGTCAGCAGTTGCTCTCCGCGATCGGAGGTGAAGTCGTTCCGCCGAAAGTGCTGACCGACGCCTTCTGGCGGCTCCAGAGCGAGACGCGCGCCATCGAATATATCCGGCTTGCACCCAATCAGGCCGGCACGATTCCCGCGCCGAGCGAAGCAGACCTCAAGACCTATTTCGAAGCGAACAAGGCTGGCTTCCGCGCGCCCGAGTATCGCGCGCTGCGCATCCTGCACCTGACGCCCGCGATGGTGGCGAAGGACATCGTCATCAGCGACGACGACCTGAAGAAGACCTACGAGACGGTCAAGGAGCGCCTGACGATTCCGGAGCGCCGCCAGATCGAGCAGGTTTCCTTCGGTTCGATCGACGTCGCCAAGGCCGCATCCGAGCGCCTCGCCAAGGGCGAAACGCTCGAAACCGTCGCGAAGGATCTCAAGCTTCAAATCGTTTCGCTCGGCAGCCTCGCGAAGACCGAAATTCTCGACGCGCCGGTGGCGCAGGCTGCATTCGGACTCGAACTCAATACTGCGAGCCAGCCGGTCGCCGGCCGCTTCGGTCCCGTGATCCTGCGCGTCACCAAGATCGACCCGCAGCGCACGCCATCGTTCGAGGAAGTGTCAAAATCATTGCGCGAGGACTTGCAGCTTCGCCGCGCGATCACGCGCGTGCAGGATCTGCACGACAAGATCGAAGACGAGCGCGGCGCCGGTTCGACCATCGAGGAAATCGGCAAGAAGCTGAACATCGCGGTGATTACGGTAGACGCCGTGGACCGCAGCGGCGCGAAGCCCGACGGCACCAAGCTTACAAACCTCCCCGCCCCCGAACAGCTTCTGAGCGCTGCTTTCGCCACACAGAAAAATGTCGAAGCCGACGCCATCGAACTGCGCGAACAACGCAGCACGATTTGGTTTGAAGTGGTGGATATTAAAGTCGCCCGCGACCGCACTTTCGAGGAAGCGAAATCCGCCGTCGAAGCGCGCTGGAAGGACGAACAGACCGGCAAGAAGCTCACCGAGCTTGCCGCCGCGATCCAGAAGAAGCTGGACGAAGGTGCGACCTTCGCGGACGCCGCACCGAACGCGAAAGTCGAGAAGGCGGAAAAGCTGAACCGCAGCGCGACGATTCCCGGCATCGACGCGAACACCGTCGCGCGCGTGTTTCTGACCGCGAACGGCAAATCCGGCGTCGGAATTGCGGACAGCACCTCGCGCATCGTGTTCCGCGTAACGTCGGTCGATCTTCCCACCACTCCGCCGCCGGCGCAGTTGGTGCAGCAGATCACGCAGTCGGTACAGGAAGACTTGCAGGTGCAATATGTTTCGCGCCTCCAGACCGATCTCGGCCTCAGCGTGAACGAAGCCCTGATGCGACAGGTTACGGGCGCAGGCGAGCAGAGATGATCCCATGGAGGTCTTGCCCGACGAAGGCGCGTTCGGCGCGCACTATTCCAATGGCAAGCCGCAACTCGTCTGGACGACGCTGGTCGCAGATCTCGAGACACCGGTTTCGGCCTATCTGAAGCTCGCGCGCGAGCGTTTTCCATCGTTCCTGTTCGAGTCCGTCGAAGGCGGTGCTGTGCGCGGCCGCTATTCTATCATCGGCCTCGACCCCGATCTCATTTTCCGCGTGCATGGCGGCAAGGCCGACATTAACCGCAATCCGCGCGCGAACGCCGACGCATTCGAGCCGGCGAAACAGCCGCCGCTCGAGGCGCTGCGCGCGCTGATCGAGGAGAGCAAACTCGAAGTGCCTTTCGGATTGCCGCCGATGGCGGCCGGCATCTTCGGCTATCTCGGTTACGACATGGTGCGGCAGATGGAGAAGCTGCCCGCGCCGAATCCCGACCCGATCGGAACGCCGGACGCCGTGCTGATCCGCCCGATGATCGTCGTCGTATTCGATGCCGTCAAAGACACCATGATGGTGATTACGCCGGTGCGCGCGCAAAATAGCGTCACCGCGAAGGCGGCTTATGCGCAGGCGGTCGAGCGCCTGACCGGCGTGGTCGACGCGCTCGACATGCCGTTGAACAAGGAAACCGCGGCCTATGCCGACGAGCCGATCGGCGCGAACGCAGTTTCGAATACGACCCCGCAAGAATACGAAGCGATGGTCGCGCGGGCGAAAGAATACATTCTCGCGGGCGACATTTTTCAGGTCGTGCTTTCGCAGCGCTTTGAATCGAAATTCTCGCTTCCGCCGTTCTCCCTTTACCGCGCGTTGCGCCGCGTAAACCCGGCGCCGTTTCTCTATTTCCTGAATTACGGCAGCTACGCGATTGCTGGCTCGAGCCCGGAAATACTGGTGCGCGCACGCGACAACAAGGTCACGATCCGTCCGATCGCAGGAACGCGGCCGCGCGGCGCAACCCCGCACGAAGACAAGGACCTCGAAAACGAGTTGCTTGCCGACCCGAAGGAGCGCGCTGAACATCTGATGCTCCTGGACCTCGGCCGCAACGACGTTGGCCGCGTCTCGAAGATCGGTACCGTGAAAGTCACCGACCAGTTCTTCATCGAGCGCTACAGCCACGTCATGCACATCGTCTCGAACGTGGAAGGTGAAATGAGCGAGAAGCACGACGCGCTTTCCGCGCTCGTCGCGGGCTTCCCTGCCGGCACCGTTTCCGGCGCGCCGAAGGTGCGCGCCATGCAGATCATCGACGAACTCGAGAAGGAAAAGCGTGGCGTCTATGCGGGTTCGGTCGGCTATTTCGCCGCCGATGGTTCGATGGACACCTGCATTGTGCTGCGCACCGCGCTCGTGAAAGACGGCAAGATGTACGTGCAGGCGGGTGCGGGCATTGTCGCGGATTCCAACCCCAAATCCGAGCAGCTCGAGTGCGAGAACAAGGCGAAAGCCCTGTTCCGCGCCGCCGAAGAGGCCAGGCGCTTCGCTTCCGCCGCAAAGCGGGGCCAATAACCCTGAAATTCGAGGCCGCTGGCAGCCAAAACCGGGACCGTTTAGATAGTGCCTATGAACGTCGCTCTGATCGATAACTACGACAGTTTCACCTGGAATCTCGTCCATTACCTGGGCGAACTGGGCGCGACCGTCGACGTCTATCGCAACGACGCGATCACGGTGGACGAACTTAAAGCCAGGAAACCCGACGCCATCGTGCTCTCGCCCGGGCCCTGCACGCCGAACGAAGCCGGCATCTGCCTCGAGGTGATCGAGAAGCTCGGCGCCGACACGCCGATTTTCGGCGTCTGCCTCGGCCAGCAATCCATCGGCCAGGCATACGGCGGCAATGTCGTCCGCGCGCCCTCGCCCGTGCACGGCAAGCTTTCGGTCGTGAAGCATTCCGGCGAAGGCGTGATGCGCGGCATCAACGGGCCGTTTCAGGCGACGCGCTATCATTCGCTCGTAGTCGACCGCGACACCATGCCGAAAGATCTGAAAGTGACCGCGCAGACCGACGACGGTCTGGTGATGTCGCTCTCGCATAAAACGCATCCCGTACACGGCGTGCAGTTTCACCCCGAGAGCATCGCGTCCGAGCATGGCCGCGTGATCTTGAAGAATTTTCTCGATCTTGCCGCCGCATGGAACGCGGACAAGAACCCAAACCAGCGCGCGTGAGGAATAGATAATGGAAAAATTTCGCGCGTTGATCGGCAAGGTCGCGACCGGCGCCCAACTGAGCCAGGAAGAGTCGGCGCACGCCTTCGACAAGATGATGTCGGGCGAAGCGACGCCTTCGCAGATGGGTGCGTTCCTGATGGGGCTTCGCATTCGCGGCGAGACCGTGGACGAGATCGCGGGCGCGGTTGCGACCATGCGCTCCAAGATGACGACGGTGGACGCACCCGCGAACGCGGTCGATGTCGTCGGTACCGGCGGTGATGCCGCGGGCAGCTACAACATTTCAACCTGCGCGGCTTTCATCGTCGCAGGCGCCGGCGTTCCGGTAGCGAAGCACGGCAACCGCGCACTCTCCTCGAAATCGGGCGCGGCCGATGTGCTCGCGGCGCTCGGCGTGAATATCGAACTTAGGCCGGAAGGAATTTCGAAGTGCATCAGCGAAGCCGGGATCGGCTTCATGTTCGCTCCCTCACATCATCCGGCGATGAAGCATGTCGGCCCGACGCGGGTCGAACTCGGCACCCGCACGATCTTCAATCTGCTCGGCCCCCTTTCCAATCCCGCAGGCGTGAAGCGTCAGATGGTCGGCGTGTTCGCGCGCCACTGGATCGAGCCGCTCGCCAAGGTGCTGGCGCAGCTCGGCTCGGAGAAAGCCTGGGTCGTGCACGGCTCCGACGGTCTCGATGAAATCACCACGACCGGCCCGACGCATGTCGCCGAACTCTCGAACGGCAAGGTGAAGCTGTTCGATATTTCGCCCGCCGACGTCGGCCTGAAGCCGTCGCAGCCCGGCGAATTAAAAGGCGGCGAAGCGATCTATAACGCCGAGGCGCTCCGTGCGGTGCTCGACGGCCAGATGGGTCCGTTTCGCGATGTTGCACTGTTCAACGCAGCGGCGGCACTTCTCGTGGCGGGTAAGGCAGACACGCTGAAAGACGCAGCGGCCCTCGCCGAGAAATCCATCGAAAGCGGAGCGGCAAAGGCGCGGCTTGAAAAGCTCGTCTCTGTCTCGAACGCGGCATGAGCGACATTCTCGAAAAAATCGGTGCCTACAAGCGCAAGGAAATCGAGCAGGCCAAGCGCGCACGGTCCTATCGCGAGCTTGAGGTCGATGCGCGGCGCGCGCCGCCGCCGCGCGGCTTCATCAAGGCGCTCGAAGCGAAACTTGCGCGCGGCGATTACGCGCTGATCGCTGAGATCAAGAAGGCAAGCCCGTCGAAAGGACTGATCCGTGCCGACTTCGATCCGCCCGCGCTCGCGAAGGCTTACGAAGCCGGTGGCGCCGCCTGCCTTTCGGTACTGACCGACACCCCGAGCTTTCAGGGTGCACCGGAATTTCTGACCAAGGCGAGGAACGCCACCCGCCTGCCCGCGATCCGCAAGGATTTCTTCTACGACGTCTATCAGGTCGCCGAAGCCCGCGCGCTCGAAGCCGACTGCATTCTGATCATCATGGCTGCGGTGAGCGACGCGATTGCACGCGACCTGCTTTCCGCTGCGCGCGACTTCGGCATGGATGCGCTGATCGAAGTCCACGACGAGGCCGAACTCGACCGCGCATTGCGGCTCGACGGAAAAATGATCGGCGTCAACAACCGCGACCTGCGGACTTTCGAGACCAGGCTCGAAACCACAGAGAAGCTCGCGCCGCGGATTCCGAAGGACCTGATCGTTGTCGGCGAAAGCGGTCTGTTCACGCCCGCCGATCTCGCACGGCTTGCGCGCGTTGGCGTCAACACCTTCTTGATCGGCGAAAGCCTGATGCGGCAAGAGAATGTCGAAGCGGCGACGCGTGCGCTGCTGACGAAAGTGCCCGCAAAGGCAAGCGCATGAGCAAGCTCACGCATATCGGCGCCGACGGCGAAGCCCGCATGGTCGATGTCTCCGGCAAGGCCGCGACCGAGCGCACAGCCGTCGCCGAAGGCCGCGTGGTGATGCAGAAGGCAACGCTTGATCTCGTGCTTTCCGGCAACGCCAAGAAGGGCGACGTGCTGGGTGCCGCGCGCATCGCCGGCATCATGGCGGCGAAGAAGACGAGCGAATTGATCCCGCTTTGCCATCCGCTGCTGCTCTCGAAAGTGGAAGTCGAAATTGCGCCCGACGAGGCGCTGCCCGGCCTTGTCGTGCGCGCGACGGTGAAGATCACGGGCCAGACCGGCGTGGAGATGGAAGCGCTGACCGCCGTTTCGGTCGCTTGCCTCACGATCTACGACATGGTGAAGGCCGCCGAGAAAAGCATGTGCATCGAAGGGATTCGCCTTCTCGAAAAATCCGGCGGCAAGTCGGGCGACTATCGCGCCTGATTACTCGCCCGCATCCAACAACGCCGGACGAACGCCGATCTCCGCCACGAGCTTGTCGAGCTCCGCCTGCGCTCGCGGGTTACTCAGTTGATGGCGCTCGGCGAGGATCAACTCGTTCTTCAGCGAATGCTCGAGCCCCGTCAACTCGGTGACGCGCACCTTGTAGCCGTGCGCTTCCAGAAACAACCCACGGATCACGTTCGTGACATGCGCGCCGAACTCGCGCCGCTGGATCGGATGCCGCCATAGCTGATGCATCGCGCCGCTCTTTCCCTCGAGCAGGCGCGCCACCTCCGCCTGACAGCAAGGCACCAGCGCAATCGTCTTCGCCTTGTGGCGAAGCGCGAAACGGATTGCGTCGTCGGTCGCCGTGTCGCAGGCATGAAGCGCCGTGACCATTTCGATTTCGGTATCGAGCTTCGCTTCCGCGATCGGCGCGCAGATGAATTTCATGCGCTCGAAACCGGATTCGGCGGCAAGCGCGCGCGACTTCGCAACCAGATCTTCCCGCGTTTCCACGCCGACCATGCGCCCGCGTCCCGCTTCCGCGAGGATCAGGTCGTAGAGCACGAAGCCGAGATAGGACTTCCCCGCGCCCACATCGGCGAACACCGGGTCCTCCGATCGCGCCAGCGCGGCCTCGATAGCCGGGCGAAGAAACTGAACCAGATGAAGAACCTGTTTCAGCTTGCGGCGCGAGTCCGCATTCAGCTTGCCATCGCGCGTAAGGATATGGAGCGCTTGCAGAAGCGGTTCCGATTTCCGGGGCTCGCGGCTCGGCCACAGCTCGGCCCAGGACTGCTGCGCTGCGGTTGGCTTAGTTCTCGCCATCGTCAAATTCCGGAATGCCTATTCGCCTTTGCGCTATCATCGCTTAACATGAGTCCGCAATGAAATCCCCGCCCCTTGTCCCCGTTACGGAAGCGCTCGCGAAGGTCGTAAACGGCGCGAAGCCCCTTCCTTCCGAGAATGTGCCGCTGAACCTCGCGGCAAACCGCGTCCTTGCCGCCGACGTGAAGGCGCTGCGCTCGCAGCCGCCGTTCGACGTTTCCGCGATGGACGGCTATGCCGCGCGCACTTCCGATCTCGCCGCGAACAAGCCGCTCAAGCTCGTCGGCGAGTCCGCTGCGGGCCATAGGCTGAAGTGCGAACTTCAAGCTGGCGAAGCCGCGCGCATTTTCACCGGCGCGGTGGTGCCCGGCGGCGCCGATGTCGTCGTCGAGCAGGAATCGGCGAAGCGCGACGGCGATCTCGTCACGCTTCCCGCCTATGAAGCCGGCAAGAACATCCGCGCCGCCGGCGTGGACTTCCGCGAAGGCGATGTGATCCTGAAAAAAGGCCTGCGGCTTTCGGCCCGTGCCGTCGGTCTTGCCGCCGCAATGGATCATGCAACGCTCGTGTGCGCGAAGCGCCCGCGTGTCGCGATCTTGTCGACCGGCGACGAACTGGTTGCCCCCGGCGCGGGCGGCCCCCCGGAGCGGATCGTCGCTTCCAATCATTTTTCGGTCGCAGCCCTTTGCGAACAGGAAGGTGCCGAAGTCGTCGATGCGCGCGTGCTGAAAGACAAACTCGATCTGATTTCCGAAGCGATCGAAGGTGCCAAGGAAAGCGCGGACGTGATCGTGACGCTCGGCGGCGCTTCGGTCGGCGAACACGATCTCATTCGCCCCGCGCTCGACAAGGCGGGCGCGGTCATCGACTTCCACCGCATCGCGCTGCGTCCCGGCAAGCCGACGCTCTCGGGCGGCGTTGGCTCCGCACGCGTGCTCGGCCTGCCCGGCAATCCGGTTTCCACTTTCGTATGCAGCGTGATCTTCCTCGTGCCGCTGTTGCGCAAATTGCAGGGCATGAGCGAGCCGGTGCAGAAGCCGCTGCCCGCGATCCTCGGCGAGGATGTTTGGGAGAACGACCAACGCGCCGACTTCATCCGCTCGGTCAGCCGCTACGACGGAGAGGGCCGCCGCGTAGTGACGCCGTTCCTGAAAAAGTCGCAGGACTCTTCTTTCACGTCCGTACTGGCGAAGGCCGATTGTCTTCTGATCCGCGCCGCCGGCGCGCCCGCTGCGAAAAAAGGCGAGCGCTGCGAGATCATCCCGCTCGACTGAAGCGGCTAGCGCGTCGGATTGTCCGAAGGCCGGTCGTCGCGGTCGGATTGCGGCGCGGGCGCAGGCGCGGCCTCCGCCTTCACGACCTGGAATTTCTGCGCGCCGAGGAGTTTCCCGCCGTACCAGAATTCGAGCGACCACGTTCCCGGCACGATTTCCCATTCCTCGTCGAAGCCGTAGCTGCGGAATGCAAGTTCGCCGATCCGGTACTGGCGGTCGTTCTCGCTGGTGAGCAGCACCTTGCCGGTGCGCGGATCGCGCAGACCCGGCGGCGGAAAGCGGGTGATGAACCGGACAGTGACGGGTTCGCCCTGCGGCGCACCGATTATCTGAAAATTGAAACCAAAGTTCGCGCCCTTCACGCCGGCGATGCGCTCGGTGCGTTCGACGAGCGTCGGGTTGCGCACGATCTTGAAAACCCCGAGCGCCGAATTCGGCGACTGCTCCACGTCCTGGATTTCGACGCGATAGATTCCGGCATTCGAAATATCAACGCGCTGAACCGTCTGCGCGCGAGCTGCGCTAGCAAAACACAGCGCGCACAGTCCGATGACCGCGGCACCCCAAATTGCTTTCATGCGTCCGGCTAAATTCAAGAGTGCCGACTCCATAAGAGCGCAAGCCTAGCGCGGTCCTTCACCCGATCTTAATCCTTGCGGAACACAACTAGAACAGATACAGATTGTTCCTGATTTGTACCGACTCGTAAGACCGCCTGAAAAGGCCCGAAAAGCAGGGATTTTCCGACGATGCTGACCCGAAAACAGTATGAGCTGCTCCGATTCATCCATGAGCGCCTGAAGGAAAGCGGGGTGCCGCCCTCCTTCGACGAGATGAAGGACGCGCTCGACCTGCGCTCCAAATCCGGCATCCACCGGCTCATCACCGCGCTCGAGGAGCGTGGCTTCATCCGCCGCCTCCCCAACCGCGCCCGCGCGCTCGAAGTCATCCGCCTTCCCGAAACGGTCGCGCCCGCCATGGGCAGCGCGCGTGGGCGAACCGGCTTCTCCCCGAATGTCATCGAAGGCTCGCTCGGCAAGGTCGCGAAGGTGCCTTCCGACAAGGAAGACGGCGGCGGCACGAGGCCGATCGCCATTCCGGTCATGGGCCGCATCGCCGCCGGTACGCCGATCGAGGCAATCCAGAACCGCAGCCACACCGTTCACGTTCCGCCGGAGATGCTCTCCACCGGCGATCATTACGCGCTCGAAGTGAAGGGCGACTCCATGATCGAGGCCGGTATTCTCGAAGGCGATCTGGCTCTCATCAAGAAAGCCGACGTCGCCGATACCGGCGACATCGTGGTCGCGCTGGTGGATTCCGAGGAAGCGACGCTCAAGCGCCTTCGCAAGAAAGGCGCTTCCATCGCCCTCGAAGCCGCGAACCCGGCTTACGAGACCCGCATCTTCGGTCCCGACCGCGTGCAGATTCAGGGCAAGCTCGTCGGCCTCTATCGCCGCTACTGATCGGCGGGTTCTTCTTCCGGCGCATCCGGCGCCGGAACCTCACCTGAAATTTCGGCAGGCGGTGCGAGCGGCACCGCCTGTTTCGTTTCCGGCCGGTTGAGGCGCGCGAATGCGTTTCCCTCCGCGGCCTTCGCGCGACCGAACCACGGGCGGTCCGCGCCGGGCGAGCGCGAAGGAAATGCCTTCCAGCCGTCCGGCGTTCTTTGCAGTGCGAGCGCGCCGGTGCTCGCAAGCACTTCGCGGTCGATCACCGCCGACGCACAAGCCGATGGTACGCGCCGTTGTGAGATCACGAGAGCCGCGCGTCCGCAATCCTCAAGCAAGGCTTCCGCGTTCTTCGGAATTGCAATGAGCGTTCCGTCGTGGAGCCGTCCGGTGCATCCCGTGGCGTCGCAAGTAAACCCTTGCGTGAGTGTCTTGCGGTCGGCTGGCGGCAGACCCGCTGCTGCGAGCCAGTTCTCGGTGGTGAAGCGGTCGCTCTTCTTCGTGTAGATCGCAAGCTTGCCGTCGGCCATGCGTAGCGCGACGACATCGCCCTCCGCGTCGATCAGAATGTCGTGGCGCGGGCCGTTCCACATCAGGAACATTGCCAGCAATGCAACCGGAACGCCGATCAGCCGCAACCTTGTTGCAGGCAGAGTCAGGATTAGAAGTGCCGCCGTACCGAGCAGCACGGCCGAAACGCCGAACGCCGCGATGCGGCCCTCGGCACCGCGCAGCCCGCTCACGAATTTCGCAATCTGCATCATGCCTTCGATGCCGTAGCCCATTGCGGTCCAGCCGATGAAATCGAAGCCGAACGGTAATAGCAGCACGCCCACGAGCGCGCCCGGCATGATGACGAGCCCGATCAGCGGCATGGAGAGCACGTTCGCGAGCACGCCGTAAGGCGCAAGCCGGTGAAAATGGAACGCGGCATAGATCGCGGTCGCAAGCCCCGCGATGAAGGAGGTCGCGGCACCCAAGAGAACCCACCTTCCCGCACGCGCGGCCCAGCCGCCAAGAGCCGACGCGCCCTGCGGCGGCGGCGCGGAAACAAATGGCACCGCGCGCTCATAGAAGCCGATCAGCGCGAGCGTCGCCGCGAACGACATCTGGAAGCCGGGATTGAGGATGGCTTCGGGCGAGATCAGGAGTGTGACGACGACCGCGCCGGAAAGCGTTCGCAAGGTGAGCGCAGGTCGATCGATCAGCACGCCCAGAAGCACGATCGCGATCATGATGTAGGAGCGCTGGGTCGCGACCTCGCCGCCCGACAAGACGAGATAAAAGGTAACGCCAATGAGCGCGAGCACGGCCGCGTATTTCTTGATCGGCCGTCGCAGCGCGAGCCCCGGAATGAGCGCAAGCCCGCCGCGAATGACCGCGAACAGCACGCCTGCGACAAGTGCCATGTGCAACCCGGAAATCGAGATGACATGATAGAGGCCGGAAATACGCATGGCCTCGTTGGCTTCGTTTGAGATGTGATCGCGGATGCCGGTCACGAGCGCGGCTGCGATCGCGCCCGCATCGCCCGGCAACGTGAGACGGATCCGCTCGGCGAGCGACCGCCGCAGGCCGTCAATCGCCGAGTTGAAGCGGATCGCAAGTGGCGCCTCGGCCCCCGCGGCAACCTGCTTGCTTTTTCCGAGCGCAAATCCGGTTGCGCCGAGACCTGCGTAATAAGCGCCGACTGCGAAGTCGTAGCCGCCCGGCCGGATCGGCCCGACCAGCGGCCGCAGCCGCGCGCGAAGTTCGACGTGCTCGCCGACCGCCGGCGCGAGCCCTTTACGAAATGCGATCCGCACCCGCTCCGGAATTTGCTGCTTCGATTTCGGATCGGTCTTGGTGACGCGAAGCACGATGCGGTCGGAGCGCGTGCTGGAATCCCGGTTCTCGACGAAGCCTGCGAGCGTCACAGTTGCGGTTGGTGCGGTCAGCACCGGATGCGAGACCATCGCGCCCCGGACCGCGCCGGTCGCAAACCCGGCTGCGATCGCCGCGATCATGGTCGCAAGCACCCAGGCTGCCGGCCGCGCACGCAAGGCGAAGCTCAGCCACGCGGTTGCCCCAAAAAGCAGGAATGCTGCGAGCCACGAAGGCTCGCGCGGCGCCACGAAATAGAGGAGCACGCCGCCGCAGAAGCCCGCGGCGAGCCACGGCGCGAGCCTTGCCTGCTCAACTTCCTCCGAAAGCGCCGCGCGGAGCCGCGCTCCCAGCGCGCGTAAAATATCCGGCAGCAGAAGGCCGTCCGCCGCGCCGGTTCCTGCCAGCACTGCGGCCTTGCGGGCGGCGCGCGGCCGCTTCCGCTGCGGCTCGTTCATCCGTCCCCCGCCCTACTCGCAGCCCAATCGCTATGCTACACGGGCCGCCGCTTCGATCCACTTCTCAAGAGCATGATGTCCGAACCCGTAATCACCCGCTTCGCGCCGTCTCCGACCGGCTTCCTCCACATCGGCGGGGCGCGCACCGCGCTCTTCAACTGGCTGTTCGCGCGCCACTCCGGCGGCAAGATGCTCTTGCGCATCGAGGACACCGACCGCCAGCGCTCCACCCAGGAAGCAATCGACGCGATCATCGCAGGGATGAAGTGGCTCGGCCTCGATTGGGACGGCGACATCGTCTACCAGTTCGCGCGCGCCGCCCGCCATCGCGAAGCAGCCGAAGCGCTGCTCACCCTCGGCCGCGCCTACAAGTGCTACGCCACCCCGCAGGAACTCGAGGAGATGCGCGAAAAGGCCCGCGCCGAAGGCCGGCCGCCGCGCTACGACGGCCGCTGGCGCGACCGCGATCCTTCCGAGGCGCCGGCTGGCGCAAAGCCCGTGATCCGGCTGAAAGCGCCGCAGGAAGGCGAAACCACGGTCGACGATCTGGTGCAGGGCAAGGTCACCTGGCCGAACAAGGACCTCGACGACCTCGTGTTGCTGCGCTCCGACGGCACGCCGACCTACATGCTCTCGGTCGTGGTCGACGATCACGACATGAACATCACCCACATCATCCGTGGTGACGATCACCTGACCAATGCCGCGCGCCAGACCCAGATTTACGAGGCGCTCGGCTGGAAGGTGCCGCGCATGGGGCACATTCCGCTGATCCACGGGTCGGACGGCGCAAAGCTCTCCAAGCGCCACGGCGCGCTCGGCGTAGAGTCCTACCGCGCCATGGGCTATGTGCCGGATGCGCTGCGCAATTATCTCGTGCGCCTCGGCTGGAGCCATGGCGACCAGGAGCTTTTCACCACCAAGGAGATGATCGAACTCTTCGATATCACCAAGGTCGGCCGCGCCGCGGCGCGCTTCGATTTCGCAAAGCTCGAGAACATCAACGGCCAGTACCTGCGCGCGATGCCCGACGAAGAGATCGTCCGGCAGATCGAGGCGCTGCTGCCGGATCTTCCCGGCGGCGGCCGTACCGCTGCGCTCCTGAAATCGCGGCGCGAACAGCTCGTCGCCGCCATGCCAGGCCTGAAGGAGCGTGCCAAAACGCTGATCGAACTGATCGACGGTGCAAGTTTCCTGTTCGCGGAGCGCCCCCTGCCGCTCGACGAGAAGGCGGCGGCGTTGCTCACCGGCGAAGCCCGCGAAACGCTCAAAAAAGCCGTCGCAGTCCTGGAAACAGCAAGCCCATGGTCCGCTGATACCACCGAAGCGACCATTCGGGACCTCGCGGAGAAGCTCGGCATGAAGCTCGGCGCCGTCGCACAACCACTGCGCGCGGCGCTGACGGGGAAATCGACCTCGCCCGGCATCTTCGACGTGCTGAGTGTGCTCGGAAAGGAAGAAAGTCTCGCCCGCCTCCGCGATCAGGCCCAAAAGCCAGCGTAAACAGGCCGGAACCCTGTTGAACCCCGCCTTTCGTCCGCTTGTCGCGGCGCAGCGAAGGGTTTAGTTTTGCCCGATCTGCCGGGCCATGCGCTCCGGCGCCCACATTTCCGGCATGGCTTCCAGCCCAAGGGCGGGAGAGCCGGTCCGCAATTAAAAACAGGAGATCCGGATGGACGCCAAGAACACGGCCAAATCCGCTGCGCTTGCCGTAGGCGATAAAAAATTCGACATGGCGATCAAGGACGGCACCATCGGCCCGTCGGTTGTCGATATCGGCAAGCTCTACGCGCAGACCGGGATGTTCACCTACGACCCCGGCTTCACCTCGACGGCGAGTTGCGAAAGCAAAATCACTTACATCGACGGCGACGAGGGCGTGCTGCTCTATCGCGGCTATCCGATCGAACAGATCGCCGAGCACGGCGACTTCCTCGAAACCTGCTACCTGCTGCTTTACGGTGAGTTGCCGACTGCCGCGCAGAAGGCCGACTTCGACTATCGCGTGAACCGCCACACCATGGTTCACGAACAGATGCACCGCTTCTTCCAGGGCTTCCGCCGCGACGCACATCCGATGGCGGTCATGGTCGGCTCGGTCGGCGCGCTGTCCGCGTTCTATCACGACTCGACCGACATTTCGGATCCGACCCAGCGCATGATCGCGTCGATCCGCATGATCGCGAAAATGCCGACGCTCGCCGCGATGGCCTACAAGTACTCGGTCGGCCAGCCTTTCGTGTATCCGCGCAACGAACTCGACCTGTCGTCGAATTTCCTGCGGATGTGCTTTGCGGTCCCGGCGGAGGAATACAAGGTCAATCCGGTCTTGTCGCGCGCGATGGACCGGATTTTCATTCTGCATGCAGACCACGAGCAGAACGCCTCGACCTCGACCGTGCGTCTCGCCGGCTCCTCAGGCGCGAACCCGTTCGCCTGCATTGCCGCCGGCATCGCCTGTCTCTGGGGTCCGGCGCATGGCGGCGCGAACGAAGCTGCGCTCAAGATGCTCACCGAGATCGGCAGCGTCGACAAAATTCCGGAATACGTGAAGCGCGCGAAGGACAAGAACGATCCGTTCCGCCTCATGGGCTTCGGTCATCGCGTCTACAAGAACTACGATCCGCGCGCGAAGATCATGCAGAAGACCTGCCACGAGGTGCTGACCGAACTCGGCATCAAGGACGATCCGCTGCTCGACGTCGCGATGGAGCTCGAAAAGATCGCGCTCAAGGATGAGTACTTCATCGAGAAAAAGCTCTATCCGAACATCGACTTCTATTCGGGCATCACGCTGAAAGCGATGGGCTTCCCGACCACCATGTTCACCGTCCTGTTCGCGCTCGCGCGCACGGTCGGCTGGATTGCGCAGTGGAAGGAAATGATCGAGGATCCGGGCCAGAAGATCGGCCGTCCGCGCCAGCTCTACACCGGCGCCACGCGCCGCGACTATCTGCCGATCTCGCGCAGAAAGTAAGAAATCGAAATCCGAAAAATGCGAAAGGCGGCCTCTTCAGGCCGCCTTTTTCGTTGCGCCGTCATAGGCCCACTTCACGTAGGCCCCGGCCCAGGTGAAGCCCCCGCCGAAAGCCGCGAGCACGAGACGGTCGCCTTCTTTGAGCTTGCTCTCGTAATCCCAGAGCGAAAGCGGAATCGTCGCAGCAGTCGTATTGCCGAATTTGTGGATCGTCATCATCACGCGCTCCATCGGAAGCTGCATGCGCTCCGCGGTCGCCTCGATGATGCGGCGGTTCGCCTGATGCGGCACCAGCCAGTCGATGTCGGCGCCGGTCAGCGAATTGCGGTCCATCAGCGTGCGGACGACTTCCGCCATGTTGTGGACCGCGAATTTATAGACCTGCGCACCTTCCTGATGGACGTAGTGCAGACGCTTCTCGATCGTCTCCTTGGTCGGCGGCATGCGGCTGCCGCCGGCCTTCTGGTGCAGATGCACCCAGCCGGCACCATCCGAACCGAGCTCGGTATCGATAATCCCGGTGCCGTTCTCCGAGCGCTGCACGAGCACCGCACCGGCCCCGTCGCCGAACAGCACGCAGGTCGCGCGGTCGGTATAGTCGATGATCGAGGACATCTTGTCCGCGCCGACGACCACTGCCTTCTTCGCGGTGCCGTTTTCTACGAACTGCTTCGCGATGGTCAACGCATAGACGAAGCCGGAGCACGCCGCCTGAATATCGAAGCTCGCAATATTGCGGATGCCGACCATGTCGCAGACGAGATTGGCGGTCGAAGGAAACACCATATCAGGCGTCGTGGTCGCGCAGATCAGGAGATCGACGTCTTTCGGAGAAGTCCCGGTCTTTTCGAGCAGCCCGAACACGGCTTTCGCCGCCATATGCGACGTGCCGAGGCCCGCGCCCTTCAGGATGTGACGTTCCTTGATGCCGGTGCGCTCGGTGATCCACTCGTCCGTGGTGTCCACCATCTTCGCGAGTTCGGCATTCGTCAGCACGTCCGGCGGAACGTAACCGCAGACGCCGGCGATCGCTGCGCGGCCGGTCTTCATCGGACGAAAGGTCCCCAATCTGCCGGCCCCGTCAGCCAGCGAAGAACTCGTCGAAATCTAGCCGTTACAAGGTTAACCGGCCATTGCCGATTTGCTAGGGCAGCTTTGCACGTTATTTCGTCAGCAATTCCAGAACGATGGCGGCGGCGCGGTCGCTCGGCGGCTCCGGCGTCGCGAGAATCGCATCGATGCGTTCAAATGCTTCGAGTTGGCGTGATCGCGCCTCCCCCGGATCAAGCAATGGCTGGACCGCCGCAACGATCTTTTCGGCGGTACAATCTTCCTGCAACAGTTCGGGCACCACGCGATCGTTCAGCAGGATATTCGGCAGAAGCGCCATCTTCACCTTCACCAGAAGCCTGCCGATCATCGCCTCCCACCAGCGTACGCGATAGGCGCCGATATGCGGCACTCGTGCCAAGGCAAGTTCGAGCGTCGCCGTTCCCGACGCCGCGATCGCTGCGCGGGCGCTGCGCATGGCAGCGAACTTTTCGGCTTCCGTCGTCACGATCCGTGGCGGCACGGGCCAGCTTGCCGCGGCCTCGCGCACCTCGCGCTCGATATGCGGCAGCGTTGGCAGCACCAGCTCGAACGGACCATGCGTTCGGGAAAGCGAGGCAATCGCATCCCGGAAGGTATCCATTAGCGAGCGCAACTCGGAACGCCGGCTTCCCGGCATGACAATCAGAAGCGGCGGCTTTTCCTCGCGCCGCCTGCGTCCGGATTCGCCCGGCCTCATTTGCGGCACTTCTTCCAGCAGCGGATGGCCGACGTAAGTACAGGGCGGCCCGCCAAGATTGCGATGCACCTCCGGCTCGAACGGAAACAGCGCGAGCGTATGATCGAAATAGGGCCGCATTGCCTTCGCGCGGCCCGAGCGCCACACCCAGACCTGCGGCGCAACGTACTTGATGATCGGAATATCGGGCCGGGCGCGGCGCACGCGCTGCGCCACGCGCAAACTGAGACCGAAGCTGTCGATCAGAACGACCGCCGCCGGCGGCTTCGCAATGATTGCGTCCGCGATTTCCCGAATCCTGGCGCGCAACCGCCGCAGACTTTTGAATACATCGGCAAAGCCGAACACCGACAACTCGCTCATGGGAAAGAGGCTGGTCATCCCCTCTTTATGCATGGCGTCGCCTCCGACGCCGCGAAACGCAACCCCGCCATCCTTGCGCTTCAACGCCGCCATCAGGCTCGCGCCGAGCCGGTCGCCGGAGGCTTCGGCGGCGACGAGAAAAATTTCGCTCACGGCACGTTCCGCTTCGAAGGCGGCAACGCGACGACGAACATGCCCTGCTTGTCCGCTTCTTCGACGAATTTCTGCGCATCGACTACGATCGAACCCCTTGCCTCGATCGCGATGCCGGCAAGGCCCGCTTCCTTCGCCTGCCGGATCGTATCGGTTCCGACCGCCGGAAGATCGACGCGGCGGTCCTGCGAAGGCTTCGGTGTCTTGACCAGCACGCCGTCACGATCTGCGAGTTTCAGCCGGCCGCTTTTGCGCATCTCCGCGACGCGCGCGAGAAGGCCTTCGGTACCTTCCGCACCCTCGATCGCAACTACGCGCCTGCCGGCGACGACCACGGCCTGCCCGACATCGAACCCCCCGATCGCATGCAGGAGCGCAAAACCGACCTCGATATCGGATTGCTCGCGCGCGCCCGGCTTGAGGTTCGTCGCGAGACCTTCGGGCACCAGAATTTCCGGCGCAACTTCATGCGCCCCGCGCAGCGTGTAGCCGTGCTCCTCGAAGATCTTCGCAACGCCGGACAACAGCTTGTCGTCTCCGCCGAGAAAGAGCTTTGCAAGCCGCGGCACGAGCAGCACCGAGCGCCAGTCCAGCCCGATTTGCGAAACCCGAGGCCGCACCACGCTGCCGATGAAAACAATCTCGTTCAGATTATGCCGCTTGTGCGCGGCGGCATATTTCGCAAGCGAGCCAAGCTTGACCCATGTGTGCGGATAGCGTTCCAGCGCCGCGTCGGCGAAACCTTGCAGCAGAAAAAGATAGACCGGGCGTCCCTGTTTGCTGACCGCCTCGGCAACGGCCGCCGGGAAGGCCCCGCCGCCACAGATGATCGCAACCGGAGATTTATCCGCTGCCGATAGCGGCGCGCCGATGGTTGCGCCGGTCGCGGTCACGACTAGTCGGCCTCGTGCGGCGACGCGGGCGTACTCACGCCGCGCTTTCCGGCAGCACGGATGAACGAAACTATTCTCTCCACTCCCGACTGCCCGGCATAGGTCGCGGCAACGCCATCAAGCCTTTCGGCAAAAGAGCCGCTGCCGAAAAACAAATCCCGATAGGCCGCACGCAGCGTCTGTACTTCCGATCGCGTAAAGCCGCGGCGCTTCAAGCCGACCAGATTCAATCCGTCGAGCCTGCCATCCGGCCCGGTCAATCCGAACGGGATCACGTCGCGCCGGACCGCGGCCATGCCGCCGATCATCGCCTGCTCGCCGATCCGGCCGAACTGGATCATCGCGCCAAAGCCGCCCATGAACGTGAAATCGCCGACTTCGACATGCCCGCCGAGCGTCGCGCAGTTCGCGAAAATCACGTTGTTGCCGACGATACAGTCGTGCCCCACATGCGCGCCCGTCATGAACATGCAGTTATCACCGACCCGCGTTTCCATGCGGCCGCCGGCGGTACCCGTATTCATGGTGACGCCTTCGCGAATATCGCAATTCTTGCCGACAATAAGCCGCGTCTTCTCGCCCTTATAATGGACGGACTGCGGCGGGCTGCCGAGCGACGCGAAAGGCAGAATTTTCGCGCCGGCGCCGATTTCGGTAACGCCCTGAATCGAAACATGCGCGGCGAGATGGCCGCCATCCCCGATAACGACATCAGGACCGATAATACAGTACGGGCCGACAAAAACGTCGGCGCCCAGTTTGGCGCCGTCGGAAACTCTCGCTGTCGGATCGATCTTCGCCACGACCGCTCAGTCTTCCACGATCATCGCGCCGACTTCGGCTTCGCATACGGTCGTGCCGCGCACCTTCGCTTCGCCCTTGAACCACCACATGGTGCGGCGCTGCTGGATTTTCTTCATGTGATACTCGACCGTGTCGCCGGGCAGCACCGGCTTGCGAAACTTCGCCTTGTCTACGGTGAGAAAAAACACATTCGGCGGGCTGCCTTCGTGACCCGCATGCCGCGAGCAGATCGCGCCGGCGGTCTGCGCCATGCCTTCGATCAGAAGCACGCCCGGCATTACCGGCCGCTCGGGAAAGTGACCCGGAAAGAACGGCTCGTTGAAGGTGACATTCTTGATCCCGATGCAGGACTCGTCGGCATCGACCTCGACGATCCGGTCCACGAGCAGAAACGGATAGCGGTGCGGCAGGAGTTTCAGAAGTTCCGCCGGCTCGATGATATTGGATTTCTTTTCCGCGCTCATTGTCTTTTACGTCCGACCGTTCGCTTCAGCTGCTTTTGCCGCCGGCGTCTTTACCACCTTTTCCGGCAAGGCGCTGCAAAGCGACCTGCTCGCGGAAAAACTCGCGCAACGGCTTCGCCGGCGCACCGCCCCAGCGTTCGCCCGCGGGAACGTCGTGCATGACCCCGGAAAGCGCGATCAGTTGCGCCCGGTCGCCGATTGTCCGGTGATCGGCGATGCCGACCTTGCCGCCGAGCATTACGCCATCGCCGAGCGTCACGCTGCCCGAAAGCCCGACATGACCCGCGATGATACAGTGCCGGCCGATCGACACGTTATGCGCGACCTGCACGAGGTTATCGATCTTGGTGCCTTCGCCGATCATCGTATCGCGTCCGCCGCCGCGATCGACAGTGGTGCCGGCGCCGATTTCGACATCGTCCTGAATGACGACACGGCCAAGCTGCGGCACCTTCAGATGGCTTTTGCCGGGAATGTAGCCGAACCCGTCCTGCCCGATCCGAACGCCGGCGTGAATGATGACCCGGTCGCCGATCAGCGCATGCGTGATGCTTGCCCCGGGTCCGATGCTGCAATCGCGCCCGATGCGGACATTCGAGCCGATGACGACATTCGCGCAGACGATCGTGCCCGCGCCGATCTCGGCGTCCGGCCCAATCACCGCACCCGGATCGACCACGACACCGTCCTCGAGACGGGCTTCCTCGTGTACGGAGGCTTCCGGATCGACGCCGCGCGTCCCGACGATCGAAAGCGGGCGCAAGTCATCCGGAAACAGCGCCCGCGCAGCCTTCACGAACGCCGCATAAGGCTTATCGACAATCAGCCGAACGATATGCGCAGGAACGGAGTCCGCGAGCTTCGCCGTGACGAAGCATGCGCCCGCATCGGAGAAAGACAGCGCCGCCGCATACGCGGGGTCCTCGTAGAACGTGAGGTCTTCCGGCCCCGCGATATCGAGCGGCTTGGCGCTGCTTACAACGGCGCCAACGCTTGCTTCCGGCACCGCAGCGCCGGTCAGCTCGCCGATTGCGGCGAGCGCAAGCGGCCCGCGTGAGCGAAAGAATATCGGGTCGGTCATACGAAAACCGTCGACTCCCGTCCGGCAGAACCGAAATCAGGCAATCAGAACTTGGCACCGCCGCCGAAGCGGAAGAACTGCGTCCGGTCGCGGTCGTCCTTCGAAAGCGGCACAGCGAAGTCGAAGCGCAGCGGCCCGAACGGCGACGACCAGATCAGGCTGACGCCGGCCGAAGCACGAATCTTGTCGGCATCGTACAGACAGACGGTCGGTCCACCGCAACTGCTGGCGAGAAGATTGAGGTTTGCCGGATTCAAGTTGCCTTGGTAACCCCACAACTGGCCGACGTCGGTGAACAACGCCGTCTTGATGCCGATCTCTTTCGGCATGAACCAAAGCGGGAACTGCAACTCGGCGGTCGCGGCCCAATAGGTGGCGCCACCGATCGTATTGGCGTTCGAATAGAGGCCGCTCGTCACGTCCATCGGACCGAAGCCCTGGGTCGCGAAACCGCGCACCAGCGTGTGCGAATTGTTGAAGTGATCCGAGAAGCGCAGCGTATCGCCGCCCCAGGCGAAGATGTGTCCGCCGGTCGCGCGCACCATGCCGACGAAATCGCCGGTGATCGGACGGTAGTAACGCGCTTCCGCGGTCGTCTTCACATACTTCACGTCGCCGCCAAGGCCCGCGAAATCCTGCGCGAACTGCGCGTAGAATCCGCTGGTCGGCTCTTTATTGTTGTCGAGCGAGTTATAGATCAGCGTGTAACCGACCGATGAGGTCAGGTACGGCGTGAAGAGCGACGACAGAATCGCGTTCGAGACCAGATAGGTCGTGCTGCCGGCAACGATCTCGCGCTGGAATGCGCTGTAGCGCACCTGCATCGTGATTTCTTCGTTGAGTCGTGCGGTCGCGCGCAGCGTACCGCCGACCGTATCGATGCCGTAGGCCACGAATTCCGACGGCTGCGTCGATTTGTAGAAGAGGTCGAAGCCCGCCGCGAGCCGGTAATCCATGAAGTACGGCTCGGTGAAAGAGAACTCGACACCCTTCACACGCTCGCCGTATTGCAGCGACGTGCGCACATACTGGCCGCGGCCGAGGAAGTTGCGCTCGCCGATCGTCAATTCGCCGATGATGCCGTCCGCGGTCGAATAGCCCGCGGCGATGGAGAACTCGCCGGTCAGCTGCTCTTCGACATCGACGTTGAGGACGACGCGATCGGGTGCCGAGCCCGGCTCGTTGGTGATCTTCACGCTCTTGAAGTAGCCGAGATTTTTCAGCCGCCGCTCGGCGCGATCGACCATGACGCGGTTATAGGGATCGCCTTCGACGATATCGAATTCGCGGCGAATGACGTATTCGCGCGTACGCGTATTGGAGCGAATATTGATCCGCTCGATATAGACCCGCGCGCCTTCGTCGATCACGTAGGTGACGTTGATCAGACGCCCCTGGAAGTCGCGGTCGCCGCGCGGGCGTACCTGCGCAAAGGCATAGCCGCGGTTGGCAAGCTCGATCGTCATCAACTCGACGGTCTTCTCGACCTGCTCGGCGTTGTAAACTTCGCCCGAGCGGCCGCGGATCAGCGCCCGCGCCGAAGACGGATCGAGGTCGCGCACGTTCGAGACCACGTCGACATTGCCGAAGCGGTACTGCACGCCCTCGTCGAGTACGAAATTGAGTACGAAGCCGTTGTTCTTGCGGTCGAGATCGACCGTCGCGGAAAGAATGCGGAAGTCGGCGTAGCCGTTCTTGAGATAGAAACGGCGCAGCAATTCCTGGTCGGCGTTGACGCGATCCGGGTCGTACACGTCGCTGTTGCGCAGCCAGCTGAGCCAGTTCGTTTGCGTCGTGTTGATCACGTCACGCAGGCGCGCGCTCGAATAGACGTTATTGCCGGTGAAATTGATCGTCTTGATCGTCGTCTTGTCGCCTTCCTTGATCTGGAAGATGAGATCGACGCGGTTGCTCGCGCGATCGATGATCTGCGGCTCGACGGTGATGTCGTAGCGGCCGCTGCGGCGATAGACTTCGATGATGCGCTGAACGTCGGCCTGCACCGTCGCACGCGAAAGCGCGCCGCGCGGCTTGGACTGCACTTCGGCGGTCAGGATGTCGTCCTTCACGCGGCGGTTGCCCTCGAACACCACGCGATTGATGATCTGCGCTTCGCGCACGGTCACGACCAGGCGCGAGCCGCGCATCTGGATGTTCACGTCCTCGAACAGGCCGATCGCGAACAGCGCGCGCAGCGCGTCGTCGATGCGTTGCGCGTCGGCGCGCTCGCCCGGACGGATTTTCACATAGCTGCGGATGGTATCGGCATCGACGCGCTGGTTGCCGACGACATCGACGGCGGTGACCGTCTGCGCCTGCGCAACTGTCGAAGTCGCGATTGAACCTGCTGCGATGCCGCAAACGAGGGCCACCGCCAGCACCGCGGCTGCGCCGAGCTTACGAATGACCCTTACCCCACCGAATTTCATTGACCGCAAATTCCAAAAAGCGATCTGGACAAGACCGCTCCCCCATCCACTTGGGAACCCAAGTGGAATCGTCTTTCACTCGCGTCAGGTTTTACAGACTTTCCAGAGGCTTGCAAACGAAGTGGGCGGTTATTGCTGGGGTTTTCCGGCCCGCGTTGCCGATAGGCCACGCGACGCATTGCCCCGTGAAACGCACACTCCGGCACCCCCGATTGCCCCCTCACGCGACCGGCAAAGACCCCATCACCGCAGCGCAAATATGGCGGCGCTGCCGTTACCGGGCCATTACCGGCCGGAACCCGAGCGGTATCAGGATGCCTGTGCGCGCAGGAAAAGCTGGAAAATATCGTTCCAGGTGGCGACGATCATCAGGAGCATCACGAAAGCCAGCCCGATCCGGAAGCCGTATTCCTGCGCCCGCTCGCTGAGCGGCCGGCCTCGGACGGCCTCGATCAGATAGAACAGAAGGTGACCGCCATCCAGCAGCGGCACCGGGAACAGGTTCAGGAGGCCGATACTGACCGAAAGCACCGCCGTCAGCCGCAGGAGGTCATGGAAGCCCTGCGAGGCGACCTCGCCCGCGACCTGACCGATGCGGATCGGGCCGCCGAGCTGATCGATGGATTCCTTCCCGACGATGATACCGCCGATATAGGCCATGGTCCGTTCGACGACGAACCAGGTCTCCGAAGCGCCCATTCGCGCAGACTCGAGCAGACCGTAATGCTTGCGGAACGCGTCCTCCGGCTTGGACGGGTTCTCGATACCGAGCACGCCGAGCTTCGCGTTGTTCGGATGCGGCTTCGGCGTCGCGTAAAGCGTCAGGCGCTGATCGCCGCGCTGCACGCCAATCGCAAGTTTCTTGCCGAGCGCCGGCGCAACGACGCGCGGCAAATCCTCGAACGCTTCGATCGGTTTGTCGTCCACCGAGACAATCCGGTCGCCCGGCTGGATCCCCGCTTCCATCGCCGCGCTGTTCGCGCGCACCGATTTCACGAGCGCCGGCCAGCGCGAGATGCCGATATCGCCGATCCGGTGCACCGCGCCGACGTTGTCCTTGATCTCGCGCAGCGTCGGCGTGACGGTGAGCGCCACGTCCTTGCCGTTGCGCTCGACAACAAAGGCCAGCTTCTCGCCGGTCGACAGGCTCACGACGCGGATAACGTCTTCGTAGCCTTCGATCTGTTTCCCATTGATGCTGACCACGCGATCGCCGGGCTGAAGCCCCGCGCTCTGCGCCGGACTGTTCGCCCGCACCACCTCAAGAACCGGCGTGGTGATGTTACGGCCGAAGCCATAGAGCACGCCGCCGAAAATCACGACCGCGAGAATGAAGTTTGCGATCGGACCCGCGGCCACGATGGCCGCACGGTTCCGCACCGGCTGGTGGAAGAAGGAAATCTTCTTCTCCGCCGCGCTCATGTTCTCGAGCTTCTGCAAGTCGGGCGTGCTCGCAGCGGAATCGTCGCCATGAAAGCGCACGTAACCGCCGAGCGGAATCGCGGCGAGCCGCCAGCGCGTGCCGTGCTTGTCGTTGAATCCGAAAAGTTCCGGGCCGAAGCCGACCGAGAACGCGTCGATCTTCACGCCGCAGCGGCGTGCAACCCAGAAGTGCCCCAATTCGTGGAAAAAGACGACGACGGTGAGCACGAACAGAAACGGAAGGACGTACCCAAGGATCCAGCCGGCCTTGGCGCCCAACAAACTCAACAGTTCCATTTCGTGCCGCCCTTTCTGATCTCTTACTGCGTTAGGATGCCTTTGCGGCGAATTGAGGCAAGAGGGTCGCGGCTAAACTTCTCGCGACATGGTCAACGCCGAGCGCGTCGTTAACCGTAGAAACCTCGCGATAAAGCCCTTCCTTCTCCGCTTTTTCCAACACCGCGCCGGTCAGCGCCGGGATGCCCGGGAATGACAGCCGCCGCGCCCGGAAGGCGTCGATCGCTACCTCGTTTGCGGCATTCAGCACGTTCGGCGCCGAGCCGCCGGCATCCAGTGCGGCGCGCGCCAGAAACAGCGCCGGGAACCGCTCATGGTCCGGCGCCTCGAAATGCAGCGAGCCGACTTTCGCAAGATCGAGCCGGGGCGCCTGCCATTCCAGCCGCTCCGGCCAGGCAAGGCAGAAGCCGATCGGAATCCGCATGTCCGGATGCGCCATCTGCGCGACCACAGAGCCGTCGTGAAACTCGACCAGCGCATGCACGACCGATTGCGGATGCACGAGAGTCTCGAGCTGATCGGACGAAAGATCGAACAGGTAGTGCGCCTCGATCAGTTCGAGGCCCTTGTTCATCAGGGTAGCGGAATCGATCGAGATTTTCGCGCCCATCGACCAGTTCGGATGACGCACCGCTTCTTCCGGTGTCACCAGCGCAAGCCGCTCGCGACTCAAGGTACGAAACGGACCGCCGGATGCCGTCAGCGTCACGCGCTTGACCGCATCGCGCTTGCCGCAGGCAAGTGCCTGAAACACCGCGTTGTGTTCGGAATCGACCGGCAACACGGTCGCGCCCGCCTTCTGCGCCTCGCGCATGAACAAGGAACCCGCAGTCAGCAGACACTCCTTGTTCGCGAGCGCGATTTTTCGGCCCGGTGCGAAGCCCGCGACCGTCGGTGCGAGGCCCGCGGCGCCGACGATTGCAGAAAGCAGAATATCCGATCGCGCGCTCGCAGCTTCGATCGTGCCGCTCGCGCCGCCGGCAGCCTTCGTCCGCGTACCGGAAAGCAGCGATTTCAGTTCGGCGTAGGCGCCTTCGTCCGATACCGCGGCGATCTCTGCGTCGAATTCTTTCGCGAGCGCCGCGAGTTTCTTCGCGTCGCTGTTCGCGGTCAGCGCGACGACGCGAAAGCCGCCTTCGCGCACGAGAGCGAGCGTGCTCGTGCCGATCGAACCGGTCGCGCCTAGGATGCTGACGCTTGTCACCATTGCAGCAAGCCCATTGCCGGGGCCGAAGCACCGCGATGGATCAACCCGATCAACAACGCGAGCGTCGCGGCTGCGAGGAAGCCGTCGATGCGATCCATCACGCCGCCATGGCCCGGCAGAATCCCGGACGCGTCTTTCTTGCCGAATTTCCGCTTCACGAAGGATTCGAAAATATCGCCGGCCTGTGAAAACACCGATACGAGGAGCGCGATCACGATGGACATGAACGCGAAGCGCGCATCGGCAAGCGTTGCGACCATGGCGCCGCCCAGCACGCCGAAAAAAGTGCCGCCGATCGCACCCGACCAGGTCTTCTTCGGGCTGAGTACGGGCGCAAGCTTTTTCCCGCCGATGAAGCGGCCGAAGAAATAGCCGCCGATATCGGTGAGCCAGACCACCGCGTAAAGCCAGATGACGGCGAAGAATCCGAACTTCACATCGGCGCGCAGCAGCACCACCGGAATGAACACGAGCGCGGCGTAGAGCATGCCGGCGCCGGTCCACATCTGGGTGCGTTCGTTGCCGTTCGCGAGAAATCCACACCCGAGCGCGCCCAGAAACATCGTCGCCGCGGCTGCTCCGGTCATGCCCATGCCGAGAAAAATCGCAGCCGCGACGATTACGACCGCCCCGGACGCGACCACGTTGGTACGCGGCTCCGCGCCGACGATCGTCGCCCATTCGTACCAGACCGCGAGTGCTGCGATCGTCCAGAAAAACAGAAACGGAATGCCGCCGTACCAGGTCGCGCCGAGCGCGAGCGCGATCATCGCAATCGCCGAAGGCACCCGGCGCTTGAGATCGCTCGCCATGGATGAGGACGAACCGGCCTCGCTCACCTTACGCCCTCGCCTTCGCGTTCAGTCCGCCGAAACGCCGCTCGCGCTTGTGAAATTCGTCGATCGCGGCTTCCAACTCGGCCTTGCCGAAATCTGGCCAGTGCGTCGGCACGAAAATGAACTCGGCGTAGGCCGCCTGCCAGAGCAGGAAGTTCGACAGCCGCTGCTCGCCGCTGGTGCGAATTATGAGATCGGGATCGGGAATTTCTTTCGTCAGAAGATTGGCGGCGATCTTCGCCGCGTCGATCTCCGAAGGTGCGAGTTCGCCCCGCGCGACCTGCTCGGCAAGCATCCGCGCCGCGCGCGCGATTTCCTGCTGCGCGCCGTAATTGAACGCAACCACCAGCGTGAGACTGGAATTGCTTTTCGTAAGCTCCTCAGCCTCATCGAGCAGTGCCCGGATGTCGGGCTTAAGGTTCGCGCGCTCGCCGATGATCTTCACCCGCACGTCGTTCTTGTGCAGGTCGGCAAGGTCGTTGCGCACGAAGCGCTTCAGAAGCCCCATGAGATCTTCGATCTCTTCCGCGGGGCGCGACCAGTTTTCGGAACTGAAACTGTAGATGGTCAGGTATTTGACGCCGAGTTCGCCGGCCGCCTTCACGACGTTGCGCAACGCTTCGACGCCGCGGCGATGACCCTCGCGGCGCGGCAGGCCGCGCGACGCGGCCCAGCGTCCGTTGCCGTCCATGATGATCGCGACATGCGCCGGAGGCGCGGCAACGCCGGCATCTTCCTGTGGCGCGGCGTCGGGGTGCGGCATCGCTGTTTCCCGTCAGACCGACAGGATTTCCTTTTCCTTGTGCGCCAGCATCTGATCGACTTCGGTGATCGCCGTGTCGGTCGCCTTCTGCACATCCGCTTCGTGGCGCTTGGTCTCGTCTTCCGAGACGTGCCCGTCCTTCTGGGCTTTTTTCAGAAGGTCGATGCCGTCGCGGCGAACATGGCGGATCGAAACCTTCGCGGCCTCAGCGTATTTGTGCGCGACCTTCACCAGCTCCTTGCGGCGCTCCTCGTTGAGATCGGGAATGCGAAGCCGGATCACCTGGCCTTCGGTGTTCGGATTGAGGCCGAGGTTGGAATCACGGATCGCTTTCTCGACCGCGGTCACGACCGACTTGTCCCAGACCTGAATCGAAATCAGGCGCGGCTCGGGGATCGCGACGGTCGCGACCTGCGACAGCGGCATGTTCGAGCCATAGGCTTCGACCGTGATCGGCTCGACCAGCGACGGCGTCGCACGACCGGTGCGAAGGCCCGCGAGTTCGTTTTTCAGGACGCCCTGCGCGCCCTGCATCCGGCGCTTGAGGTCGGCGATGTCGAACGCTGCCATGGTCTTGCTCTCGGTTCTTAAGGCCGCGAGGGCCGGAATGGATTGGGCTCAGGCGGTAACGATCGTACCGCGAGACGGGTCGGCAATCGCCGCCGAAATCGCCCCGGCCTGCTTGATCGAAAATACGATTATCGGCAGCTTGGCGTCGCGGGCAAGTGCGAACGCCGCCGCGTCCATCACCTTGAGATTTCTCGACAAAGCATCGCTCGCGGTCAGCGTCTTGAAGCGCTTGGCCTTGGCGTTCTTGTGCGGGTCGGAATCGTAGATGCCGTCGACATCGGTGGCCTTGAAAATCGCCTGGCAGTTCAGTTCGGCCGCGCGCAACGCGGCCGCCGTGTCGGTCGTGAAGTACGGATTGCCGGTGCCGCCAGCGAGCACGACGATCCGCCCTTCGGAAAGGTCCTTGATCGCGGGCTGCCGTGCATAAGGCTGGCAGACGGTCGGCATGTCGAGCGCGGAGAAGGCGCGCGCCGGCGCGCCCGCCGCTTCGATCGCGCGCTCGAGCGCAAGCGCGTTGATGACGGTCGCGAGCATGCCCATCTGGTCGGCGGTCGCCCGCGGCATTCCGGTGGTGGCGAGTTCGGCACCGCGGAGGATATTTCCGCCGCCAACGACGACGGCGATTTCAGCACCCGCCTTGCGCGCCTTGGCGAGATCTTTTCCGATGCGCTCGAGCGTCTTCGGATCGAGCCCGAATTCGCGGCCGCCCATCAAAGCTTCGCCCGAGACCTTTACGAGTACCCGGGCGAAGCGTTGTTTCGGCATTTTATGCGCTCTGTTTGCGGCTCTCAGGCTTTACCGCCGGCGGCTGCGACTTCCGCGGCGAAGTCCTGTTCCTGTTTCTCGATGCCTTCACCGAGCGCAAAGCGAAGGAAGCCCTTGATTGCGATCGGGCCGCCGGCTTTGCCTTCGGCTTCTTTCAGCGCCTGCGCCACGGTCTTGGACGGATCGTGGACGAAGGGCTGATCGACGAGGCTCACTTCCTTGTAGAAGCTCTTGAGGCCGCTATCGACGATTTTCTCGATCACGTTGTCGGGTTTTCCAGAGGCGCGTGCTTTCTCGGAGAGAACGCCGCGCTCGCGTTCGACCGCGGCGGCATCGATGCCCTTGGATTCCACGGCAAGCGGGTTCGCAGCCGCAACATGCATCGCGACCATGCGGCCGATCCGGTTGAGCTCGACCTTGTCGCCCTTCGATTCGAGCGCGACGAGCACGCCGATCTTGCCGAGGCCGTCCGAGATCGCGCCGTGCATGTACTGCGCGACGACGCCCTCGCCAACCGAAAGTTCGGCCGCGCGGCGGAAGGTCATGTTTTCGCCGATGGTCGCGATCGCAGACGAGATCGCTTCCTCGATAGTGTGCGAGCCGACCTTCACGGCCTTGAGCTTCTCGACGTCGCTGCCGTTATGGAGAGCGGCTTCGGCGATCAGCTTTACGAGACCCTGAAAGTGGTCGTTGCGCGCGACGAAGTCCGTTTCCGAGTTGACCTCGACCACGGCACCCTTGTTGCCATCGACGGCCATGCCGACGAGGCCTTCGGCGGCAACGCGGCCGGCCTTCTTCGCGGCCTTCGACAGGCCCTTCTTGCGGAGCCAGTCGACGGCAGCCTGCACGTCGCCCTTGGTTTCGGTGAGCGCGGCCTTGCAGTCCATCATGCCTGCACCCGAGAGTTCGCGCAGTTCCTTGACCGCGCTCGCGGTGATTTCAGCCATCTGTTTTCTCCGTTCCGCCGAAAATTATTCGGCGTCGGCTTGGAATTTCTTCGCCTGTTCGATCCAGCCGGCGATACGCGCCGGAAGCCGGACTTCTTCGCCAACGCGATGTGCGTCGGCCGGGGTGAGTTCGGCGATCTGCGAGTAGTGGAAGATGCCGAGGTCGTTGAGCTGCTTTTCGACGTCGGGGCTCACGTGACCGAGCTTCTTGAGATCGTCCGGCGCACCGCGCGGACCCGGCAGCGGCTCGAACTTCTCCCACTCGGTCGCGGCCGGCAGCGTTTCTTCCAGCGGACGTTCGGCAGCGCCGAGGTCCACGCCGGCTTCGCCCTGCGCCCGCGAGATGCCGTCGATCGCAGCCTTCGCGATCAGGTCGCAATAGAGGTTGATCGCGCGCGCGGCGTCGTCGTTACCCGGGATCGGAAAGGTGATGCCGTCCGGATCGCAGTTGGTGTCGACCACCGCCGCGATCGGAATGCCGAGACGGCGCGCTTCCTTGATCGCGATGTCTTCCTTGTTGGTGTCGATCACGAACAGAAGATCGGGAATGCCGCCCATATCGCGGATACCGCCGAGCGCCAGCTCGAGCTTTTCCTTTTCGCGGGAAAGCGTCAGCTTTTCCTTCTTGGTGTAACCGCCGGACTCGTTCGAGTTCAGCATCTCTTCGATCTTCTTGAGACGCGAGATCGAGTTCGAAATCGTCTTCCAGTTCGTGAGCGTGCCGCCGAGCCAGCGCGAGTTCACGAAATACTGCGCGGAGCGCTTCGCGGCGTCCGCGATCGATTCCGCGGCCTGGCGCTTGGTGCCGACGAACAGCACGCGGCCGCCCTTGGCGACAACGTCAGAAACCGCCTGCAGCGCGCGCGAAAGCGCGGGCACGGTCTGCGCGAGATCGATTATATGAATGTTGTTGCGGGTGCCGAAGATGAACGACTGCATCTTCGGATTCCAACGATGGGCCTGGTGGCCGAAGTGAACGCCAGCTTCCAATAGCTGACGCATGCTGTAGTCGGGCAGCGACATAGTCCAAACTCCGGTTTGCCTCCGCGGGCAGAGCAGAACCGGGTGGTTCTGCACCGGATGATCCCTCTCAGGATCGAAACGCCCGCGTGCGAGATGGCGGCTATATAGGCGGAGTGATTGACTCGCGCAACCGGCAGGCGCAGGCGTCAGAAAATCAGCATAAGTAACTGATTTTATTACAGTTCCTGCACTTCCAGCACGCCTTCAACCGCCCGAACGTTGCCCGCGACCAGCGGCGAAATCGGATATTTGCCCGGCAGCTTCACCTCGACCTCGGAAAGCCCCTCCTCGAGCGAGACCACGATATTCACTTCGCCCTTGGTCTCGGCCTTCGCTTCGGCCTTGCTGTTGCCGTTTCCGTTCGTGCCGTTCTGGAGACGCTTTGCGATCTGCTCGATGGAGGCGTCCGGCCGCACGGTGACGACCAGACCGCGCTGGTTCTTCGCTGCCACCTGATCGAGCAACTCGACACTGCCGATGCGAAGCCGCACTTCGTCGCCCTGCACGTCGGCGCCGACCTGCACCAGCACGTTTTTCCCCGGCTCGAGATCGCGCTGATATTGCGCGAGCCCCTCCTGAAAGATCACCGCTTCGAAGTAGCCGGTCGCATCCGACATGCGGATATTGGCCATCCGCGAGCCGGTCTTGGTGCGGCGCTCCTGACGCGACACGATGGTGGCGGCCAATTTTCCCGCGCCCTGTCCCGCGCGCGCGCTCTGCTGAAACTCGGCCCAGGACTGAACGCGCATCCGTTTGAGCGCATTTGCGTAATCGTCGAGCGGATGCCCGGAGAGATAGAAGCCCGCCGCGTCGAACTCCTTCGAGAGCCTCTCCGCAGGAAGCCACGGCTCCGCGTCCGGCAGTCTGAGCGCGACGGTATTCGAGCTTCCACCGAACAACTCGCTCTGGCCGGAAGCACGATCCTCGCCACTTCTCTGCGCGTGGCGAAGGATCGCTTCGCATCCGGCAAACACGCGCGCACGGTTCTTCTCCAGCGCATCGAAGGCACCGGCACCCGCGAGACTTTCCAGCATGCGCTTGTTCAGCGACTTCGGATCGATCCGCGAGGCAAAGTCGGTAAGGTCCTTGAACGGCCTGTCGCCACGCGCGGCGACCATCGCATCGACCGCGTGCCCGCCGACGCCCTTGAGCGCCGCGAGCGAATAGAAAATCGTATTGCCTTCGACGTCGAAGGCGCGGCCCGACTTGTTGATCGACGGCGGCTCGACATGGATCTTCATGCGCTGCGCCTCGCGGCGAAACTCCGCGAGCTTGTCGGTGTTGCCCATATCGAGCGTCATCGACGCCGCGAGAAACTCGACCGGATAATTCGCCTTGAGATAAGCGGTTTGATAGGCGACCAGCGCATAGGCCGCGGCGTGGCTCTTGTTAAAGCCGTAGTCCGCGAATTTCGCGAGCAGGTCGAAGATCGAATTCGCCTGCGACTTGTCGATGCCCTGTTCGACCGCGCCCCGCACGAAGCGGTCCTGCTGCGCGGCCATCTCCTTCTTGATCTTCTTGCCCATCGCGCGGCGCAATAGATCGGCTTCGCCGAGCGAATAGCCCGCGAGCACCCGCGCGGCTTCCATCACCTGTTCCTGATAGACGATGACGCCGAAGGTCTCTTTGAGCACCGGCTCGAGCTTGGGGTGGATATATTCAGGCTTCTCCTTGCCGAGCTTGCGGAAGCAATAGGTCGGAATGTTCGCCATCGGGCCGGGACGATAGAGCGCGACCAGCGCGATGATGTCCTCGAAGCGATCCGGCTTCATGTCGGCGAGCGCGCGCCGCATGCCCTGACCTTCGACCTGGAATACGCCGACCGTCTCGCCGCGCGCCAGCATCTCGAATGTCTTTTTGTCGTCGAGCGGAATTTTGTCGATGTCCACTTCCACACCGCGTTTGGCAAGCAGCTCCGTCGCGGTGCGGATCACGGTCAGCGTTTTCAGGCCGAGGAAGTCGAACTTCACGAGCCCCGCGACTTCGACCCATTTCATGTTGAACTGGGTCACCGGCATGTTCGAGCGCGGATCGCGATAGAGCGGGATCAGCTCGCCGAGCGGCCGGTCGCCGATCACGATACCGGCGGCGTGCGTCGACGCATGACGATGCAGGCCTTCGAGTTTCAGCGCGATGTCGAACGCGCGCTGCACGATCGGCTCTTCCTTCGCCGCCTGTTGCAGCCGCGGATCGCCCTCGATGGCCTTTTCCAGCGTCACCGGGCTCGTCGGGTTTACCGGCACGAGCTTGCAGAGCTTGTCCACCTGCCCATAGGGCATTTCGAGCACACGGCCGACATCGCGCAATACGCCGCGCGCCTGCAGCGAACCGAAGGTGATGATCTGCGCCACGCGATCGCGCCCGTAGCGCTCCTGCACATAGCGGATCACTTCGTCGCGCCGGTCCTGACAGAAGTCGATGTCGAAGTCCGGCATCGACACGCGCTCGGGATTGAGAAAGCGCTCGAACAGCAGACCGAAGCGGATCGGATCGAGATCGGTAATCGTCAGTGCATAAGCGACGAGCGAACCCGCGCCCGAGCCGCGGCCCGGCCCAACCGGAATATCCTGCTGCTTCGCCCAGACAATGAAGTCCGCGACGATCAGGAAGTAGCCCGCGTATTTCATCTTCGCGATGACATTCAGCTCGAATTCGAGCCGCTCGCGGTATTGCGCTTCGCTATAGCCTTCCGCGATACCGAAGGCGTTCATGCGCCGCCGCAGGCCTTCTTCCGCAAGGCGGCGCAGTTCTTCCGTCTCGTCGGTACGCGCACCGCCAAAATTCGGCAAAATCGGCTTGCGTGCAGTCGGACGATAGGAGCAGCGCTGTGCAATCTCGGCGGTCGCGGCGATCGCTTCGGGGAGGTCGGCGAACAACTCCGCCATTTCCTTCTGCGATTTCAGATAGTGTTCGGGGCTGAGCTGGCGGCGATCCGTCTCCGCGATGCGGCGGCCTTCGGCAATCGCGAGCAGCGCGTCCTGCGCTTCGTAATCATCGCGCGACGCGAAGAACGGTTCGTTGGTCGCAACCAGCGGAATTTGCATGCTGTCGGAAAATGCGAGCAACTGCGGCTCCGCGCGGCGCTCCTGCGTAAGGCTGTGGCGTTGCAACTCGATATAGAGACGATCGCCATAGATCGCCTTCAGCGCCTCGAGACGCGCACGCGCAAGCTCCGGCTTCTCGACGGCGACCCGGTCGATCGGCCCTGCCGGTCCGCCGGTGAGCGCGATCAGCCCTTCTGCGTTTTCGCTTAACCACTCCACCGGCACGCGCGGCTCGGCGGAGTCCTCGCTCTCCATGAAGCTCCGCGAAGTCAGCGTCATCAGGTTGCGGTAACCGTCCTCGGTCGCGGCGAGCAGTACGATACGCGGCAACGGCGGCGGCACCGCACCCGCGCGCGCCGGAGGCTCGTCGGCAAAGTCGACGGCGAGCGAGCAACCGACGATGGGCTGCACGCCGGCCGACGCCATCTTCTCGGAAAATTCCAGCGCGCCGAACAGATTGCCGGTGTCGGTCAAGGCGAGCGCCGGCTGCCGGTCCCTGCTCGCAAGCTCGGCGAGCCGCGCAAGCGACAGCGCGCCCTCGAGCAGCGAATAGGACGAATGGACGTGAAGATGGACGAACGGCGATTTCGCCACGGGCGGCCTCAACGACTCTGGAAAGCTATTTTCCGGTTTGACACGCGCGACGCAAACCGGCCTTGTGGACTACTCGAGTTCCACGATCGTGCCTTCGCGCAGCGTAACGCGCCGCGTCATGCGCCTCGCAAGTTCGAGGTTATGGGTCGCAATCACGGCGGCGAGCTTGGTCGCCTCCACGAGCTTCGATAGCGTCCCGAACACATGATCGGCCGTGCCCGGATCGAGGTTGCCGGTCGGCTCGTCCGCAAGCAGGAGCCGCGGCGCGTTCGCAACCGCGCGCGCGATCGCGACGCGCTGCTGCTCGCCGCCGGAAAGCTCCGACGGCCGGTGATCGAGCCGCTCGCCGAGGCCGAGGAAATTCAGAAGCTCGTTCGCGCGCTTCGCCGCTTCGCGCTTGTCGAGACCCGCGATCATCTGCGGCAGCGTCACATTCTCGGTCGCGGTGAACTCGGGCAACAAGTGATGAAACTGATAGACGAAGCCGATGTCGCTGCGTCGGATCGCGGTGCGCGCCGCATCCGAAAGCTTCGCGGTCGGTTTGCCGTTGATATAGACCTCGCCGCCGTCGGGATGCTCGAGCAGTCCCGCCATGTGGAGAAGCGTCGATTTGCCCGCACCGGACGGCGCGATCAGCGCGACCGACTCGCCGGGCCAGACCGAGAAGGTCGCGCCGCGTAATATCGCAAGCTCATGCTCGCCCTGCTGATAGCTGCGGCGAACGTCTTCCAGATGAAGTGCCGGTACCTTTTCCATCTATTCGTACCGAAGCGCCTCAACCGGATCGAGCCGTGCCGCGCGCCACGCCGGATAAAGCGTCGCGATGAAGGACAGAAACAGCGCCATCAGGATGACGGCCGTAGTTTCTCCGCTGTCGATCCGAGCCGGCAGCCGGCTGAGATAATAAAGCTCGGGCGGGAACAGCTGCGTGGAGGTCAGCCACGACACGAAGCGCCGGATTTCCTCGATGTTGAGACAAACGAGCAGCCCGATCGCGAATCCGACCAGCGTACCGACAATGCCGATGCTCGAACCCGTTATGAGGAACACGCGCATCACTGCGTATTTGGTAGCACCCATCGTGCGCAGGATCGCGATGTCGTGGCCCTTATCCTTCACGAGAATGATAAGCCCAGAGATGATGTTGAGCGCCGCGACCAGCACGATCAGCGTCAGGATCATGAACATGACCGTGCGCTCCACCTGCAACGCGCTGAAGAACGACGAATTTCGCTGCCGCCAGTCGACGATGTAGATTTGCCGCCCGGCCTTGTCGTTCACGAGTTGCCGATATTGCACGATCTTGTCGGCGTTATCGGTATAGACCTCGATCGCGTTCACGTCTCCGTTGCGGTTGAAATAGGCCTGCGCTTCTTTCAGCGGCATGAACACGAACACGGAGTCGTATTCCGACATGCCGATCTCGAAGATCGCCGCGACCTTGTAAGTTTTGATCCGCGGCGTCGTGCCCATCGGCGTCACCGCACCGCGCGGCGACACCAGTGTCACGTTATCGCCTGCGCGCACGGAGAGTTGGTCGGCAAGCCGTTTGCCGATCACGACGCCCTGTCCCTCGTCGAAATTTTCGAGCGAGCCGAACTTGATGTTCGGGCCGATAGCGGGAAGCGACTTCAAATCCTTCTCGCGCAGTCCGCGCACCAGCACGCCGCCCGCATGAAACGGCGACGATGCCAGCGCCTGTCCTTCGACCAGCGGGATCGCGGCCTTCACGCCGTCGATCTTGAGAATGCGCTCGGTGACCGCGTCGAAGTCGGTCAGCGGCGAGCCGATCGGCTGGATCAGCATGTGGCCGTTTAGGCCGAGAATTTTGTTCAGAAGTTCGTAGCGAAAGCCGTTCATCACCGCCATGACGATGATGAGCGTCGCAACACCGAGCATGATGCCGACGAAAGAAAAGCCCGCGATGACGGAAATGAATCCCTCCCGCCGCCGCGAACGAAGGTAGCGGCCGGCAAGCATCCATTCGTATCGCGAGAACGGCGCCGTTCCGTTCTTCGCAGCCATGATCCCTCCTGACCGTCCCTCGGCCCTTCAGCCGACGAGACGCTTCACCGCATCTTCAGGCGTAATCATCTCGCGCGCCCCGCCGGCGCGCTGCTTCAACTCGATCTTGCCTTCCGCGAGGCCCTTCGGCCCGACCAGAATCTGATACGGCAACCCGATCAGATCGGCGGTCGCGAACTTCGCGCCCGCGCGATCGTCGGTGTCGTCGTAAAGCACTTCGACCCCGCGCGCGTTCAATTCGTTATAGAGTTTTTCGCAAGCCGCGTCGGTCGTGCCGTCGCCTTGCTTGAGATTCAGGATGCCGACCTTGAACGGCGCGATCGCTTCCGGCCAGACGATGCCGTTCTGGTCGTGGCTCGCTTCGATGATCGCCGCGACAAGCCGAGTCGGCCCGATGCCGTAGGAGCCCATGTGCACGGGCTGCATCGCGCCATCCGGTGTCTGCACGCTTGCCTTCATCGGCTCCGAGTATTTCGTGCCGAAATAGAAGATGTGACCGACTTCGATCCCGCGCGCGGACATCTGCTTGTCCGAAGGAATCGCGCCGAACGCCGCCGCGTCGTGCTTCTCGGAAGTCGCGGCATAAAGCGAAGTCCATTTGCCGACGAGATTTTCGAGTTCGTCCCTGCTGTCGAAGTTCACGTTCGCAGCCGGCACGTCGAAGCCGAGATAGTCCTTGTGGCAGAAGACTTCGCTCTCGCCGGTCGAGGCGAGAATGATGAACTCATGGCTGAGATTACCGCCGATCGGCCCTGTGTCCGCGACCATCGGAATCGCCTTCAGACCCATGCGCGCAAACGTCCGCAGGTAAGCCACGAACATCTTGTTGTAGGAATGTTTCGCGCCCGCCGCATCGAGATCGAAGCTGTAAGCATCCTTCATCAGAAATTCGCGCGAGCGATAGACGCCGAAGCGCGGGCGTACCTCGTCACGGAATTTCCACTGCAAATGGTAGAGATTGAGCGGAAGGTTTTTGTATGACTTCACGTAAGAGCGGAAGATTTCCGTGATCATTTCTTCGTTAGTGGGGCCGTAGAGCATTTCGCGCTCATGCCGGTCCTGGATGCGAAGCATCTCCTTGCCGTAGTCGTCGTAACGCCCGCTTTCGCGCCACAGGTCCGCCGACTGGATAGTCGGCATCAGCATCTCGACCGCGCCGGAGCGATTCTGCTCCTCGCGGATGATGTTGCAGACCTTGGCGAGCACCCGGTGCCCGAGCGGCAGCCAGGCATAGATTCCGGCCGCCTCCTGCCGGATCATGCCCGCGCGCAGCATCAGCCGGTGCGAGACGATCTCGGCGTCCTTCGGGGTATCGCGGAGAATGGGCAGGAAATAGCGGGAAAGGCGCATCAGGAAGGGACTTTCGACTCAAAGGTGCGGCGGAACTGAGGGCATGAACGCATAACGACGCCGAATGACAAGCCCCGGAGATTGCGGGGGATCGTTGGCATCAAAACCATTACAGTATGTTGCAGCGCAAGAATGACAAGGCCGATCAAGGTGTTCTACGTTTCCAGACCGATTGGGAAGACGGCGGAAAGCCGTAGGCCCAGGTCTCGGGAGGAAGAGAAACCGCCCCCGTCCGGCGCGTTTACGCGACGATGGAAAAGGCGGTCACCGGAAGCGGGCGAGCTTTCAAGGCTCGCCCGTTATCTTTTGGGCCGCAGCCCTAGAGGTCGATGATCTTGAAGGGCAGCGGAAAGCTGTTGAGCGAAATCCAGCCCGCCTTCCAGACCAGATAGCCGAAGAAGAAGAGCACGGTCGAGGCGATCGTGGTCCAGACCACTTTCTTCAAAAGCTGCGGCACCACCGGAGCGCCAGGATCGACGCCTTCGCTCAGCGTAACGCCCGCCTCCCGGTGCGAGCGCACGCCCCACGGCAGCACGGCGAACAGCACAGTCCACCACAGAATGAAATAGATCGCGACGCCTAGTCCAATGCTCATGGGGTTACGCCTGCTCGATCTCCGTCAGCGTGCCGAGAAAGTCCTTTGGGTGCAGGAACAGCACCGGCTTGCCATGCGCGCCGATTTTCGGGTTGCCGTCGCCGAGCACGCGCGCGCCCGTCGCCTTCAACTGGTCGCGCGCCGCGAGGATGTCATCCACCTCGTAGCAGACGTGATGCACGCCGCCTTCCGGATTGCGTTCGAGAAACTTCGCGATCGGCGAATTGTCGCCGAGCGGCTCGAGCAGCTCGATCTTCGTATTCGGCAGCGTGATGAAGACGGTCGAAACGCCGTGGTCGGGCTGCGGCACGATCTCGGAAACTTCCGCGCCGAGCTTGGTCTTATAGACCTCCGACGCCGCCTTGATGTCCTTCACCGCAATCGCGACGTGATTGAGCCGGCCGATCATGATCCACCTCTACCGAGAAGCTTATACCTCTAGCACGAGCACGTGGCAGGTGGGCTTCTTGCCCCATGCGGCATTGACCGCACCCCGCACGCTGCGGCGGATCGCTTCCTCGACCTGCTCGGAATCGCGCCGCCGCGGCTTTGGCATACTCTCGAAGCCGGAATGCACCGCGTCTACGATCAGGTCGAACATGGAACCGTCCTTGCCGGCATGTTCCGGTAGCCCGGCAAACTCTACGACCGGCTCGTCGGCAAGCTGACCCCCGCGCGATAGCGCGACGGCAACGGAAACGACGCCCGCGAATGCGAGACGTTTACGGTCCTTCACCGCGGCATCGTTCGCCGAAATCAGGAGCGCGCCGTCCTTGTAGAGCCGTCCCGACTGGAACTGGTCGATCACGCCAGCCGAGCCGGGGCCGAGCCGCACGATGTCCCCGTTCATGCAGGAGACGACTTCGTGGATCCCGGCTTCTTTTGCCAAGAGCGCGTTCTCGTGCAGATGCAGCGCCTCGCCGTGCACCGGCACGACGAGCTCGGGCTTCAACCACTCGTACATTTTCTTGAGTTCGCCCCGACGCGGATGACCCGACACATGCACCAGATCGGTGCGGTCGGTCACGACCTCGATGCCCTTCGAGATGATCGCGTTGATGATGCGGTTCACCGGCTTTTCGTTGCCGGGAATGGTGCGCGACGACAGGATCACCATGTCGCCCTGTGTCAATTCGATCGCCGGATGATCTTCGTTGGCGATGCGCGCAAGCGCGGCGCGCGGCTCGCCCTGGCTGCCGGTCAAGAGCACCATGACCTTGTTCGGCGGAAGTGTCTGGTACGCGTCGATGCCGCGAAACGGCGGCACACCCTCGAGATAGCCGAGTTCGCGCGCGACCCCGATCACGCGCTCCATCGCCCGGCCGGCCACGATCACCTGCCGCCCGCAGGCTTCCGCCGCGAGCGCCGCCGAACGCAGCCGCGCGACGTTGGACGCAAATGTCGTCACCGCGACGCGGCCCTTGGCGCGCGCAATGACTTTCCTGAGACCTTCCGCGACATCCGCCTCGGACGGCGAGGTGCCGTCGCGTACCGCATTCGTGGAGTCGCAGATGACGGCGCGCACGCCCTCCTCGCCGAGCGCGCGGAACTTCCGCTCGTCAGTGATCTCGCCCGCGATCGGCGTCGGATCGAGCTTCCAGTCGCCGGTATGCACCACCATGCCGGCGGAGGTGCGGATCGCAAGCGCATGGCTTTCCGGAATCGAATGCGCGACCGGGACGAACTCCACGTCGAACGAGCCGATGGTCACGCGCCCGCCGACCGGCACGACCGTGATCGGAATCTCGGGCGCGTTCGGCTCCATCATCTTCTTCGACGCGATCAGCGTCGCGGTGAACGGCGTCGCATAGACCGGCACGCGGAGCTTCGGCCAGAGATCGAACAGCGCACCGACATGGTCCTCATGCCCGTGCGTCAGCACGATACCCTTGAGGTCGCGCCGCTCTTCTTCCGCGAAGGCGACGTCCGCCATGATAAGGTCGATACCTGGCGTGTCATTGTCGCCGAACGAAACACCCATATCGACGCAAAGCCATTCGCGGCGGTTGCCCGACGCAAGGCCATAGAGCGCGAGATTCATGCCGATCTCGCCAACGCCGCCGAGCGGCGCAAACAGCAGTTCCTGTTGCGGCTTGTTCAAAATATCTACCGGCTTGTGGCCGGGAACACGTCACCGGCGCGAATGAATTCACGATGACCGCCGGGAAGCGCCAAGACAAGCGCGCCCTCGCCGTCGATTTCCTCGAAGCGGCCTTTGATCGCCCGCTCCGGCAGCTTCACTTCGATCTCAAAACCGAGATCCTGCGCGCGCGCGAGCCACGAACGGCGTGTCTCGGCAAATGCACGACCCTTCTGCCATTGCGCAAGACGATCCATCATCCGCTCGGCGAGGCGCGAAAAGAGCTGCGGCGGCGTAAGCGCGAACCCTTCGGCTTTGAAATCCGTCACCGGATAAGGTGTGCCCTCCGGGTGATGCGCGCAATTCGTGCCCATGCCGACGACGACCGCCTGATTGTCTCCGGCAAGCGCGCCCTCGACCAGAATGCCCGCGAGCTTCTTGCCGTCGAGCAAGAGGTCGTTCGGCCATTTCAGACGAAGCCGCTCGGCGTCGAGTGAAGGCAGGCAATCGCAGGCTGCGTCATGCAACGCGAGTGCCGCGACAAAACAGATCTGCGGGCTCTGCGCGGGCGGTGCCGGATCATAGAGCAGCAGCGTCGAGTAGAGATTGCCGGGCTCGGATATCCATTGCCGGCCACGCCGTCCGCGCCCTGATATCTGCCGGTCCGCGACGATCCATTGTTCCGGTGCGCCGGACGCCGCGCGCGTCAGCGCCTCCGCGTTGGTCGAACCGATTTTGGCAAAATGAATTACGGCAAGTCCGCCTGCGAGAGCCGGAAATTCCGTCATCGTCAGAACAGCGACTTCGCCGCGGCATTCGCCGCCGCGACCAGCGGTCCAGGATAGACGAAGAACAGGATCGTGAAGATGCCCGAGAGCGCGAGCACGATTGCGACCGGCTTCGGCATCGGCAGGAAACGTTGCGCAGGCTCGTCGATATACATGATCTTGACGATGCGCAGGTAATAGTAAGCGCCGACCACGCTCGCCAGCACGCCGATCACGGCGAGCGCATAGAACTTGCCTTGGATCGCGGCGAGGAAGACGTAGAATTTCGCAAAGAAGCCTGCGAGCGGCGGAATGCCTGCGAGCGAGAACAGGAGTGCTGCGAGCACGAAGGCCATCACCGGCTGCGTGCGCGAAAGTCCCGCAAGCTGATCGATCTCCTCGATCTGGCCGCCGTCGCGGCGCATCGCGATCACGACCGCGAACGTGCCGAGCGTCATCGCAAGATAGATCGTCATGTAGATCAAGACGCCCGAGACGCCTTCCGCCGTGCCGGGCGCAAGGCCCACGAGCGCGTAGCCGACATGGCCGATCGAGGAATAGGCCATCAGGCGCTTGATGTTCTTCTGGCCGATCGCGGCGAATGCGCCGAGCACCATCGAAGCGATGGAGATAAAGACGATGATCTGCTGCCAGCTCAGCGTAATGTTCGGGAACGCGGTGATCGCAACGCGCACGAACAGCGCAATCGCCGCGACCTTGGGCGCGGCCGCGAAGAACGCGGTCACCGGCGTCGGTGCGCCTTCATAGACGTCCGGCGTCCACATGTGGAACGGCACGGCGGAAACCTTGAACGCGAGCCCCGCGAACAGGAACACGATGCCGAACACGAGGCCGGTCGAGGGAGATTTCGCCGCCGCGGCGATTCCGGCAAACGAAACCGTGCCGGTGAAGCCGTAAGCCAGCGACGCGCCGTAGAGCAGCATGCCCGACGACAGCGCGCCGAGCACGAAATACTTCAGGCCGGCTTCGGTCGAGCGCACGTTTTCCCGATCGATTGCCGCGATCACGTAGAGCGCGAGCGACATCAATTCGATGCCGAGGTAGAGCGCGATCAGGTCGCGCGCCGACACCATCACCATCATGCCGGCGACGGACAGGAGCACCACGACCGAAAACTCGAAGCGGTTGAGCTTGTGGTTGCGCCAAAACGGCATCGACATGACGAGCGCTGCCGCTGCACCGATCAGGATCAAAATCTTGAAGAAGCGCGCAAAGGCATCGATCACGATGCTGCCGCCGAAGAGTTCGGCCGGAGCGGACGGCTGCATCAAGATCAGCACCGCCGCAATCGCGAGCACGACTAGCGCACCGGCTTCGACGATGGGCGTGCTGTCCTCGCCCCGGAACACGCCGAACATCAGAAGCAGCATCGCGCCGACGACGACGACGAGCTCGGGCAGAACCGGCATGAGGGAATTGAGCGTCATGGCGGCTATTGCACTCCAAGTAGCGCAGCCTTGGCCGGCGCGAGTGCCGCCTTGGTCTGCGCGACGAGATTGGCGACCGAAGCCGCGCTCATGTCGAGCACGGGCGCGGGATAGAATCCGAACAGGAGCGTCAGGATCACGAGCGGCGCGAGGATTGCGATTTCTCGCGTCTCCAGATCGGTGATGCTTTTTAAGCTGTCCTTCTCGAGCGCGCCAAACACGACCCGGCGATAGAGCCAGAGCGCGTAAGCGGCGGACAGGATCACGCCAGTGGTCGCAAACACCGCGACCCAGGTATTTGCCTTGAACGCCGAAATCAGCGCGAGCAATTCGCCGACGAAGCCGCTCGTGCCCGGCAAGCCGCAATTCGCCATCGTGAAAAGCATGAACACGGCTGCGTAAATCGGCATCCGGTTCACGAGGCCGCCATAGGCTGCGATCTCGCGCGTATGCATGCGGTCATAGACCACGCCCACGCAAAGGAAGAGCGCGCCCGACACGATGCCGTGCGACACCATCTGGAACACCGCCGCCTGCACGCCTTCATTCGAGAAGGTGAACATGCCGAGCGTGACGAAGCCCATGTGCGCGACCGACGAGTAGGCAATCAACTTCTTGATGTCTTCCTGCATCAGCGCGACCAGCGAGGTGTAGATGATCGCGACGACCGAAAGGAAGAACATCATCGGCGCGAACAGCTCCGACGCATGCGGGAACATCGGCAGCGAGAAGCGCAGGAAACCGTAGCCGCCCATCTTCAGGAGGACCGCCGCCAGAATGACGGAGCCCGCGGTCGGCGCTTCGACGTGCGCGTCCGGCAGCCAGGTATGCACCGGCCACATCGGCAGCTTCACTGCGAACGAAGCGAAGAACGCGAGCCAGAGCCAGGTCTGCATTTCGCGCGGGAAGCCGTAAGTAAGCAGCTTCACGATGTCGGTCGTGCCCGCCTGATAATACATCGCCATGATCGCGAGCAGCATCAAGACCGAGCCCGCGAGCGTATAGAGGAAGAACTTAAAGCTCGCATAGACGCGCCGCGCGCCGCCCCAGACGCCGATGATCAGGAACATCGGGATCAGGCCGCCTTCGAAGAAGACGTAGAACAAGACGATGTCGAGCGCCGAGAAGGTGCCGACCATCAGCGTCTCGAGGATCAGGAAAAGGACCATGAATTCCTTCACCCGCTTCTCGATCGCATGCCACGCCGAAAGAATCGTGATCGGCATCAGGAACGTGGTCAGGATCACGAAGGGAAGCGAAATGCCATCGACGCCCATCTTGTAGCGGATGGTGCCCCCTAACCACGGATGATCCTCGACGAACTGGAAGCCCGGATTGCTCTTGTCGAAGCCTGTGATCAGGAAGATCGAAACGATGAAGGTGACGACGGTCGTCCAAAGCGCGACCCAGCGCGCGTTGCGCTTCGCCGCTTCGTCGTCGCCGCGCAGAAGCAGGATGAAGACCGCGCCGACCAGCGGCAGGAAGGTCGTGACCGAAAGAATGGGCCAGGTCGCCATCACACAGCTCCCCTGAACAGGAACCAGGTGATGAGCGCCGCGACGCCGATCAGCATCACGAAGGCATAGTGATAGAGATAGCCGGTCTGCAACCGCACCACGCCGCGCGTCACATCGAGCACGCGCGCGGAGATGCCGTTCGGGCCGAAGCCGTCGATCAGCCAGCCATCGCCCTTCTTCCAAAGGAAGCGGCCGATGGCCTTCGCCGGACGCACGAACAGGAAGTCGTAGATCTCGTCAAAGTACCACTTGTTCAGGAGGAAGCGGTACAGCACATCCTGTTGCTTCGCGAGCGCAACCGGCAGGCGCGGGTTCACCATGTAGAACCAGTACGAGACCAGAAATCCGCCCGCCATCATTACCGTCGGCAGCCACGGCACCCAGCCCGGCACTTCGTGCATCGCATGCAGGATGTGCCAGTTGTCGTGCGAGAACAGCGAGTGGCGGAAGAACTTCTCGACACCCTCCTCGTAGATAAACACGCCCTTGAAGGCGAAACCGAGCACCAGCGCGCCGGTCGCAAGAATGGCGAGCGGGACCAGCATCACCAGCGGCGATTCATGCGCGTGATCGTAGGTATGATGATCGGCGCGCGTCTCGCCGTGGAACGTCATGAACACGAGACGCCACGAATAGAACGAGGTCAGCGCCGCTGCGATCACGGTCATGTAGAAGGCGTAGGCCGCCATCGAGTTATGACCCGCGAAGGCAGCCTCGATGATCGCGTCCTTGGAGAAGTATCCGGCCGTGAACGGGAAGCCGGTGAGCGCGATCGTGCCGATGAACATCATCGCGTAGGTGAAAGGAATTTTCTTCCAGAGCCCGCCCATGTTGCGCATGTCCTGCTCGTGATGCATCGCGTGGATCACCGAGCCTGCGCCGAGGAACAGGAGTGCCTTGAAGGCGGCATGCGTAAAGAGATGGAACATGCCGACCGAATAGGCGCCGACGCCCATCGCGACGAACATGTAGCCGAGCTGCGAGCAGGTGGAGTACGCAATCACGCGCTTGATGTCGTTCTGGACCAGGCCGACCGTCGCCGCGAAGAACGCGGTCGTCGCCCCGAAGAAGGTCACGACGGTGAGCGCGGTCGGCGCAAGCTCAAAGAGCGGCGACAGGCGCGCGACCATGAACACGCCGGCCGTCACCATAGTCGCCGCATGAATGAGCGCTGAAACCGGCGTCGGACCCTCCATCGCGTCCGGCAGCCATGTGTGCAGCAGGAACTGCGCCGACTTGCCCATCGCGCCGACGAAAAGAAGCAGGCAGATCACGGTCAGCGCATCGAAATTGCCGCCGAAAATATGAATGGTCTTGCCGGTGAGCGACTTCGCCTCGGCAAAGATCGTCTCGAAACCGACCGCGCCGATCATTGCAAACACCGCGAAGATACCGAGCGCAAAGCCGAAGTCGCCGACGCGGTTCACGACGAAGGCCTTGATCGCGGCCGCGTTCGCTTCCGGCTTCTGGTACCAGAAACCGATCAGCAGGTAACTTGCGAGACCGACCCCTTCCCAGCCGAAGAAGAGCTGCACGAGGTTGTCCGCGGTAACGAGCGCCAGCATCGCGAAGGTGAACAGCGAGAGATACGCAAAGAAGCGCGGGCGGTGCGGGTCTTCGTGCATGTAGCCGATCGAATAGAGATGCACGAGCGCGGATACGCTGTTGACGACGATCAGCATGACCGCGGTCAGCGTATCGACGCGCAGCGCCCACTCGACCTTGAGATCACCCGCAGAAATCCAGGTGAACAGCGGAACGCGAAGATCCTTGCCGTAGAAGCCGACGTCGAAGAACGCGACCCACGACAAGCCGGCCGCGATCAGCAGGAAGACGGTCGTAACGATTTCCGAGGGACGCGCGCCCAGCACGCGGCCGAACAGGCCCGCGATCAAGGCGCCGGCCAGCGGCAGGAATACAATGAAGTGATACATCGTCATCGCGGCAATCAGCCCTTCATTGCATTGATGTCTTCGACCGCGATCGAGCCACGGTTACGGAAGAATACGACAAGGATCGCAAGGCCGATGGCGGCTTCCGCCGCGGCAACGGTCAGCACGAGAAGCGCGAAAATCTGCCCGACGATGTCGTTCAGGAACGCCGAGAACGCCACGAGATTGATGTTCACCGCGAGCAGGATCAGTTCGACCGACATCAGAATGACGATCACGTTCTTCCGGTTCAGGAAGATGCCGAGAATCCCGAGCGTGAACAGGATCGCGGCGACGGTGAGATAATGCGGCAACCCGATCATCAGATGCCCTCGCCAGTCTTGACCTTGACGACCTCGATCGCGGTGTCGCGCGTGCGCGCGTTCTGCGACGAGATGCTCTGCCGTTTCACGTTCACGCGGTGATGCAGCGTCAGCACGATCGCACCGATCATCGCGACCAGGAGCACGAGCCCCGCGATCTGGAAGTAATGCACGTAGGTCGTGTAGAGCACGCGGCCGATGGCTTCGGTGTTGGTCACCTGCGCCGCATTCGGGATCGGCGCCTTGATCGCGCTCGCAATCCCCGGCCCCACGACCCAGGTGCCGACCACCAGCACGAGTTCGACCAGAAACACGAAACCGACCAGCGCGCCGATCGGGAGATATTGCAGGAAGCCCTCGCGAAGTTCCGCAAAGTCGACGTCAAGCATCATCACGACGAACAGGAACAGCACCGCGACCGCGCCGACGTAAACCACGACCAGAATCATCGCGAGGAATTCCGCGCCGACCAGCAGGAACAGCCCCGCCGCATTCACGAAAGTCAGGATCAGCCACAGCACCGAGTGCACGGGGTTGCGGCCTGCGATCACCATGAAGGCGCTGGCAACTGCAATCGCCGAGAACAGATAGAAGAAGAAAGCCGGAACGGTCATCATGATCACCGGTATGGCGCGTCGAGCGAAATGTTCTTCGCTATCTCGCGCTCCCAGCGGTCGCCGTTCGCAAGCAGCCGCTCTTTATCGTAGTAGAGTTCTTCGCGCGTCTCGGTCGCGAATTCGAAGTTCGGCCCCTCAACGATCGCATCGACCGGGCAGGCTTCCTGGCAAAGCCCGCAATAGATGCACTTCACCATGTCGATGTCGTAGCGCGTCGTGCGGCGCGTACCGTCGTTGCGGCGCGGACCGGCCTCGATGGTAATGGCCTGTGCCGGGCAGATCGCCTCGCAAAGTTTGCAGGCAATGCAGCGCTCTTCTCCGTTGGGGTAGCGGCGCAGCGCATGTTCGCCGCGGAAGCGCGGCGAAAGATAGCCCTTCTCGAACGGATAGTTCAGCGTCGATTTTTTCGCGAAGAAATAGCGCATCGCGAGGAAGAACGCCGAAACGAACTCCCAAAGGAAAATCTGGCGGGCGGCGCGGTCGAGTTTCATTTCGGTGCCCACCCCGTGAAGTGAAGAACGGCGGCGACGGCGACGACCATCACCAGCGACAACGGCAGGAACACTTTCCAGCCGAGCCGCATCAACTGGTCGTAGCGGTAGCGCGGCACAATCGCCTTCGCCATCGCGAACAGGAAGAACATGAAGCAGACTTTGATCACGAACCAGACGATGCCCGGCAGCCAGTTGAACGGCGCGACATCGAACGGCGGCAGCCAGCCGCCGAGGAACAGGATCGTGCCCATCGCACACATGGTCACAATGGCCACGTATTCGCCGAGCATGAACAGCAGATACGGCGTCGAGGAATATTCCACCATGAAGCCGGCGACGAGTTCGGATTCCGCTTCGACGAGATCGAACGGCGGACGGTTCGTCTCCGCGAGCGCCGAAATGTAGAACACCACGAACATCGGCAGTAACGGCAACCAGTACCACTGGAACATGCCCCACGGCCCGTTCTGCGCTTCGACGATCTTGGTCAGATTGAGCGAGCCCGCGCACAGCAGGACGGTGATGATCACGAAGCCGATCGAAACTTCGTAGGACACCATCTGCGCCGCCGACCGAAGGGCCGCGAGGAACGGATACTTCGAGTTCGACGCCCATCCGGCCATGATCACGCCGTAGACCATGAGCGACGAGATCGCGAAAATATAAAGAATGCCGACATTGATCTCGGCGATCGACCAGCCCGGATGCACCGGGATCACCGCCCATGCCGCGAGCGCGAGTACGCAGGTGACGAGCGGCGCAAGCAGAAACACGCCCTTGTTTGCGCCCGCCGGAATGATCGGCTCTTTCAGCACGAACTTCAGAAGATCGGCGAAGGATTGCAAGAGGCCGAATGGCCCGACCACGTTCGGACCTCTACGCATCTGCACCGCCGCCCAGATCTTGCGGTCGGCCAGCAGGATATACGCGATGAAGATTAGCAGCGCGACGAGGAGCAACACGCTCTGCGCGAGAATGATGATGATCGGCCAAAGGGTCTGCCAGAAGAAATCAACCATCGCGCGTTACTCCGCCGCTTGCGGGAGCTTGCCCGCGGCCAGCCGCGAACATTCCGCCATGATGGCCGACGCGCGCGCGATCGGATTGGTGAGATAGAAATCCGTCACCGGCGACTTGAAGCCGGTCTTCTTCGCGTCTCCCCCGATCTTCGAGAGCGCCGCAAGTGCAGAAGCATCTGCCGCCACGATCTGGTCGAGCTTCGCCAGATGCGGGTGCGCCGCGAACATCTGCTGGCGCAGCGCGCTCAACGAATCCCACGGCAGCTTGTGGCCGATCACGTCGGACAGCGCGCGCAGGACCGCCCAGTCCTCGCGGGAATCGCCCGGCGCAAACGCAGCGCGTTTGGCAAGCTGCGGGCGGCCTTCGGTATTGACGAAGATGCCGGACTTCTCGGTGTAAGCAGCAGCCGGAAGAATGACATCCGCGCGATGCGCGCCGCGGTCGCCATGCGTGCCGATGTAAACCACGAAAGCATCGCTCTCGACTTCGATCTCGTCCGCGCCTAGCAGGAACAGCACGTCGAGCGACTTCGACTTTGCCATTTCGCGCGCGCTCATTCCGCCCTCGCCCGGTACGGCGCCGACGTCCAACGCGCCGACGCGCGACGCCGCCGTGTGCAGCACCGAGAAACCGTTCCAGCCCTCGGCGATACCGCCGACCGAATGCACGGACTTCGCGAACATCGAAAGCACCGCTTCGCCGTCTGGCCGCGAGAGCGCACCCTGACCGATCAGCCAGATCTGCTTCTTGAGCTGCGCCTTCTTGTGCTTCACGAAATCGGCGAGCGTTTCCGGGCCTGCGCCGAGATAAGCATAATCATAAGTGAGATCGGCCTTCTCGCCGATCACGCCGATCTTGAAATCGCCCGCGCGCCACCGTTTGCGGATGCGCGCATTGATGACCGGCGCTTCGCGGCGCGGATTGGCGCCGATGATCATCAGGCCGTCGGCCTGCTCGATGCCGGCAATGGTCGCGTTGAAGAGATAGCTCGCGCGTCCGTATTTCGGATGCAGCACCGAGCCGTCCTGACGGCAGTCGAGGTGCGGCGAGCCGATCTTGTCCATCAGCGCCTTGATCGCGAACGACTCTTCCGTGGTCGAAAGGTCGCCGATAATCGCGCCGACCTTCTTCGCATCCAGCCCGCGCATCTTATCCGCGATCGCCGCGAAAGCATCCGACCAGCTTGCGCGCACGAGCTTGCCCTTGATGCGGACATAGGGCTTGTCGAGCCGCTGCGTGCGCAACCCGTCCCAGATGAAGCGCGTCTTGTCGGAGATCCACTCCTCGTTCACGTCTTCATGGAGCCGCGGCAGGATGCGCTGCACTTCGCGCCCGCGCACGTCGACGCGGATATTGGAGCCCGCAGCGTCCATCGCGTCGATACTCTCGGTCTTGGTCAGTTCCCAAGGCCGCGCCTGGAAGGCGTAGGGCTTCGAGGTCAGCGCGCCGACCGGGCAAAGGTCGATGACATTGCCCTGCAACTCGGAGGTCATCGCCTGCTCGAGATAGGTCGTGATCTCCATGTCCTCGCCGCGTCCGATCGCGCCGAGTTCGGCGACGCCCGCGACTTCCGTGGTGAAGCGGACGCAGCGCGTGCAGTGGATGCAGCGCGTCATGATCGTCTTCACCAGCGGGCCGATATATTTGTCTTCGACCGCGCGCTTGTTCTCGTGATAGCGCGACTTGTCGACGCCGTAGGCCATCGCCTGATCCTGCAGGTCGCACTCGCCGCCCTGATCGCAGATCGGGCAATCGAGCGGATGGTTGATCAGCAGGAACTCCATCACGCCTTCGCGCGCCTTCTTCACCATCGGCGTCTTGGTATTGACGACCGGCGGCTCGCCGTTCGGACCGGGGCGGCAATCGCGCACGGCCCAGGCGCAAGACGCGACCGGCTTCGGCGAGCCTTTCAGCTCGACCAGGCACATGCGGCAGTTGCCCGCGATCGAAAGCCGCTCGTGGAAGCAGAAGCGCGGAATCTCCGCACCCGCCGCCTCGCACGCCTGAAGAAGCGTGTACTCGGCCGGTACTTCGATCTCTTTTCCGTCGACGACGATTTTCGTCACAGCTTCGGCTTCCTGTTCGGTTCTCTTACGCGCCGGTCGGCCAGCGCTTGAATGCCCAGACCCAGAGGAAAATCAGGTTCACGAGCGGAATGAAGGCAACCAGTATCCAGAGCCGCGAGTGGCCCGTGCGCGCAAGCAGTTGCATCACCGGCACGCCGAAGATCGCGAAATAGAACGCAAGAATAAGAATGTAAAAGAGCGCGCCCGCGCCCGAACCGAAATCTGTGCTCATGAACTGCCCCTGTTGCTGCAAATACGCATGTTAAAACCAGCTTCGCGATCCGACTTCATAGGTCTCGTAGAACTCTTCGTCCGACTTCGTCAGATAGATGATGCCTTCCACCAGAGCGATCACGCTGATGATGATGGTCGGAATGCCAAGCAGGATGAAGCCGAAGATGAACAGGAGCAGCATGATGATGCCGGCACCCGTGTAACCGAGATAGAATTTGTGAATACCGAGACCGCCGAGCAGGATCGCAAGCAGCCCCGCCGCGATTTTCGATTTCTGCCCGACCTGACCGGTCGAAGCCGCCGCCGGACCGAGAGGAAAAATATCGGTCGCCTGCCGCCCGGAAACATCGAAATCGACATCGGTGCCCGGCCGCACCGAACGCACGTTGCCGCCGAGCGAACCGCGCACGAATTCGTAGCGGTTGCCGTCGTCGCCGCTGATGATGCCGCGGCCCTGATCGTTGTCGTAGGCGATTACCCTGCCACGCATGAACGCCCCCTATTCCGCCGCCACGAGCGCGGGTTCGCTATGCGGGTTCGCCGCATAGTCGTCGATGCGCTTTTCGATTTCATGCCGGAAGTGGCGGATGAGGCCCTGCACCGGCCATGCAGCCGCATCGCCAAGCGCGCAGATGGTGTGACCTTCTACCTGCCCTGCAACATCAAGCAGAAGATCGATTTCCTTCTTCTGCGCGCGGCCTTCGGCCATGCGCGTCAGCACGCGCCACATCCAGCCGGTGCCTTCGCGGCACGGCGTGCACTGGCCGCAACTCTCGTGCTTATAGAAATAGGAGATGCGCGCGATCGCGCGGACCACGTCGGTGGATTTATCCATCACGATCACGGCCGCGGTGCCAAGACCGGAGCGCAATTCTTTCAGCGCGTCGAAATCCATCGGGCAGTCGATAATCTGCGCGGCCGGAACAATCGGCACCGACGATCCGCCCGGAATGCAGGCCAGGAGATTATCCCAGCCCCCACGGATACCGCCGCAATGCTTGTCGATGAGTTCGCGGAACGGAATGCTCATCGCTTCTTCGACGTTGCAAGGCTGGTTCACATGACCGGAGACGCAGAAGAGTTTGGTGCCCGCGTTGTTCGGGCGACCGAAGCTCGAGAACCACGCTGCACCCCGGCGCAGAATGTCCGGCGCGACCGCGATGGATTCCACGTTGTTCACCGTCGTCGGACAGCCATACAGTCCGACGTTCGCGGGGAACGGCGGCTTCAGCCGCGGCATACCCTTCTTGCCTTCGAGACTTTCGAGCAACGCCGTCTCTTCGCCGCAGATATACGCGCCCGCGCCGTGGTGAACGTAAAGATCGAAGTCCCAGCCGCACTTGTTCTTCTTGCCGAGGAGACCCGCTTCGTAGGCCTGCTCGATCGCAGCTTCCAGGCGCTCGCGCTCGTGAATGTATTCGCCGCGCACATAGATGTAGCCGGTGTGCGCATTCATCGCGAAGCCCGCGATCAGGCAGCCTTCGATGAGAAGATGCGGATCGTGCCGCATGATCTCGCGATCCTTGCAGGTGCCGGGCTCGGACTCGTCGGCGTTGACGACGAGATAGCTCGGGCGGCCATCGGTCGATTCCTTCGGCATGAAGGACCACTTAAGTCCGGTCGGGAAACCCGCGCCACCACGCCCGCGCAGGCCGGACGCTTTCATCTCGTTGATAATCCAGTCACGGCCCTTGGTGATGATGGCTTTCGTGCCGTCCCACGCGCCGCGCTGCATCGCGCCCTTGAGACCCCAGTCATGGACGCCGTAGAGATTCTGGAAGATGCGGTCTTTATCGGCGAGCATCAGCGGCGTCCTTTTCCAGAACCGTTGCCTGCCGGCGGCTTCGGTGCCGCAGAACTGGCGTCGCCGGTAAGCGTGGTGAGGCCGCCCGAAGGCGCGGAATATTGCCGGTCGATCTGCGGGCCGACCTTCACTTTCTTTCCGGCTTTCAGGTCGTTCATCAGCTTTTCGAGCAGTTCCGGCGTCAGGTCTTCGTAGTAGTCGTCATTGATCTGCACCATCGGCGCGTTCACACATGCGCCGAGACACTCGACCTCGAGCCACGAGAACTTTCCATCCTTGGAAACCTGCCGCTGCTCGCCGATCCGCTTCTTGCAGACTTTCATCAAATCTTCGGCGCCGCGCAGCGCGCAGGGCGTGGTGCCGCAGACCTGAATGAAATGCTCGCCGACCGGCTCAAGATTGAACATCGTGTAGAAGGTCGCGACTTCGAGCACGCGGATATGCGCCATGCCGAGCAGGTCCGAGACATGACGGATCGCGGCCTCGGGCAGCCAGCCGCCCGCCTGCTTCTGCGCCTGCCACAGGAGCGGAATCACGGCAGAAGCCTGCCGGCCCTCCGGGTATTTCGCGATCTGCTTCTTCGCCCACTCTTCGTTCTTCTTCGTGAACGAGAAGCTCTTGGGCTGTTCTGCTGCGAGACGACGGACGGACATTAGTGCATCCCCTCGCTGAAGAGCTTCGACCACGCGGCGCCGCGCTTATAGCTGAAGAAATCGAATCCGCTTTGCTTCAGCGCATTGACATGATCGAGCGAAGTCACCGGCACGAGTACGTTGTCGCGGCCGAGGTGCCAGATTTCCATGTCGCCCATGGCAAGCAGGTGCGCGGTAGCCTCGCAGTCTTCCTGCTTCTCGTGGTCCTCGTAGATCAGGAGAGCGCCGGCATCCAGCATGTTCTTGGCGCCGTTCATGGCGGCAACCTCGACCCCCTCGACATCGAGCTTGATCACTACCGGGCCGCTATGCGCCGAAAGATATTTCGCGGCAAGGTCGTCGATCGTGATCGTTTCGACTTCCTCGAACCGCCCGTCCCGCTTTCCCGCGTGCCAGTCCTGTGCCAGCGAGCGGCCGAAATGCATCTTGCCGTACAGACGAACCTTCTTGCCGGAAACGTCCAAAATCGCGCGATGCAGCGGCGTGAAACGCTCGCCATTCGCGATCGCGTTGTTTTCGAGATAGCGGAAATTGGCGAGCGAAGCCTCGACCGCGACGATCGGCTTCACGCCAAAATCCTTGCCGGAAAGAAGCGACGGCCAATAGCCCATGTTCGCACCGCAATCGATGAACGCGTAACGCATCGCGCTCGCGCGGCGCAGCAGCCATTCGACCGGCGGCTCATATTTCCGGCCGAGAAACACGGGATGCCAGTAGTGATCGCCTAGCGGGAAGATGAATTGACTTTCCGGCCCGAGTTGCACGCGCGCGAGGCCGTTGCGCAGGTGCGCGGCCTTCGCGAGTTTCGCGAGCCGCGTAAAGCGCTTCCAGTTCACATCGCTTCGCGTCCCATACGAGCGCAAGCCGCTAGCAAGCGCGCGAGCGAACGCCGTCGGTTCGCGATAGTGCTGCGCCATCACCGGTCCACCTCACCGAATACGATGTCGAGCGAGCCCAGGATCGCCGACACGTCCGCGAGCATGTAACCGCGCGAAAGATAATCCATCGCCTGCAAATGCGCGAAGCCGGGTGCGCGGATCTTGCAGCGGTACGGTTTGTTGGTACCGTCGGAAACGAGATAGACGCCGAACTCGCCCTTCGGCGCTTCGACGGCGGCGTAGACTTCGCCGGCCGGAACGTGGAAGCCTTCGGTGTAGAGCTTGAAGTGGTGGATCAGCGCTTCCATCGAGCGCTTCATCTCGCCCCGCTTCGGCGGCACGATCTTCTGGTCGCGCGCGGAAACCGGACCCTTTTCCTTATCGAGCCGGTCGAGGCACTGCTTCATGATGCGCACCGACTGGCGCATCTCTTCCATGCGGATGTGATAGCGGTCGTAGCAGTCGCCGTTCTTGCCGATCGGGATGTCGAATTCCATGTCGGCGTAGCATTCGTAAGGCTGCGACTTGCGCAGGTCCCATGCCGCGCCCGAGCCGCGCACCATCACGCCTGAGAAGCCCCAGGCCCACGCCTCTTCCAGCGTCACGATGCCTATGTCTACGTTGCGCTGCTTGAAAATGCGGTTTTCCGAAAGCAGGCGATCGAGATCGTCGACCACTTTCAGGAACGGATCGCAGAATGCACGGATGTCGTTGACGAGTTGCTGCGGAATATCCTGATGCACGCCACCAACGCGGAAATAGGCCGCGTGCATCCGCGAGCCCGACGCGCGCTCATAGAAGATCATGAGCTTCTCGCGCTCCTCGAAGCCCCAGAGCGGGGGCGTCAGCGCGCCGACGTCCATCGCCTGCGTCGTCACATTGAGAAGATGCGAAAGGATGCGGCCGATTTCGGAATAAAGCACACGGATCAGCTGTCCGCGGACCGGCACCTCGATGCCGAGCAGCTTCTCCACCGCGAGGCAGAAGGCGTGCTCCTGATTCATCGGCGCGACGTAATCGAGCCGGTCGAAATACGGGATCGCCTGAAGGTAAGTCTTCGCCTCGATCAGCTTCTCGGTGCCGCGGTGAAGCAAACCGATATGCGGGTCCACGCGCTCGACGATCTCGCCGTCGAGTTCGAGCACGAGGCGCAGCACGCCATGCGCCGCCGGATGCTGCGGACCGAAGTTGATCGTGAAGTTTCTGGTTGGCGTCTGTTCGTTCATGCCGCCACCTTTGCGGCCTTCGCCGCGACGCGCTCGTCGAATTTCGCGCGGTTGATGACGAAGCGCTCGTGCGCGCCGCCGCCGATCTTATCGACGCCGTCATGGCCCGTGACCGTGAACTTCACGCGCTTGCCGTCGACTTCGGTGATCTCGCAATCGACCGTGACCGTCAGCCCCGGCGGCGTCGCCGCGTCATGCGAGAAATTCACCTGCGTACCGAGGCTGCCTTCGCCGTCGTCGAGATGCTGCGCCAGCAATTCTGTGCAGCACCATTCGAACAGGCCGACCATGAAACCGGTCGCGAACACCGAAGGCATGTCCAGAAAACTTTTCGAATCCGCGAACAGCGCGGGCACGGTTTGCTTGTCCGTCACTTCGAACACGAGACGATGTTTCAGTCCGGGCTTCAGCGAGGCTTTCACTTCTTCGCCTCCGCTTTGGCCTTCTCGTCGCCCGGCAGCACGTAGTCGGTGCCTTCCCACGGCGAGAGGAAATCGAAATTGCGGAATTCCTGCGCGAGCCGTACCGGCTCGTAAACCACCCGCTTCACTTCGTCGTCCCAACGCACTTCGACGAAACCCGTGAGCGGGAAATCCTTGCGCAGCGGATAGCCTTCGAAGCCGTAATCGGTAAGCAGCCGGCGAAGCTCGGGATGGCCCGTAAACAGAATGCCGTAGAGATCGTAGGCCTCGCGCTCGAACCAGTTCGCGCCCGGGAAAATATCGCAGACCGAAGGCACCGGAGTCTGTTCGTCGGTCTGCACCTTCACGCGCACGCGCGCATTCTTCTTCGGCGACAGCAGGTGATAGACCACGTCGAAGCGCTTCTCGCGCGTCGGATAGTCCACGCCGCAGACATCGATGATGTTGATGAACTGGCACTTCTTGTCGTCGCGCAGGAACTTCATCACCGCGACGATCTGCGCGGCCTCCGCCTCGACGTTCAACTCGCCATAGGCGATGTTGAAGCCGGTCACGCCCTTCGAGCGTGCGATGTGTTCTCCGAGTTCGCGCAGCGCTTCGCTCATTGCTTCAATCCACAATGAAAAGCCGCGCGCCCGTTTCGGAGCGCGAGCGATGCGCGTCTACGCCATCGGCCACCTGATAGCTCATGCCAGGCGTCAGCGTGAATTTGCGGCCGTCATTCAGTTCGGTATCGAGTTGACCATCGAGACAGAAAAGAATGTGCCCCTTCTCGCACCAGTGATCGGCAACGTAGCCCGGCGAGTAATCGACAAGGCGCACGCGAATGTCACCGAACTGGCGGGTACGCCACGTCGCGACGCCCATGTCGCCCTTGTGACTTATCGGGGCAACGCTCGACCAGTCGGTAGTTCCAAAGGGAATGCCGCTCATACGCATCGGTCACCGCTCGATCGTGCCGGTGCGGCGTATTTTCCGCTGCAACAGGAGAATGCCGTAGAGCAGCGCTTCCGCGGTCGGCGGGCAGCCCGGCACGTAGATGTCCACCGGCACGATGCGGTCGCAGCCGCGCACGACGGAATAGGAATAATGATAATAGCCGCCACCGTTCGCGCAGGATCCCATCGAGATCACGTAGCGCGGCTCCGGCATCTGGTCATAGACCTTGCGCAATGCGGGCGCCATTTTATTGGTCAGCGTGCCGGCGACGATCATTACGTCGGACTGGCGCGGAGATGCGCGCGGCGCGAAGCCGAAGCGCTCGACGTCGTAGCGCGGCATCGACACCTGCATCATCTCGACCGCGCAGCATGCGAGGCCGAAGGTCATCCACATCAGCGAGCCGGTACGCGCCCAGTTGATCAGGTCGTCGGTCGCGGTGACGAGGAAGCCTTTGTCGGCGAGCTCGTTCGAGAGGCCCTGATAGAACGGATCGTCCGACCCTACCGGTTTGCCGGTGTTCGGATCGAGAATGCCTTTGGGCGCGGGCGCGACTAATCCCATTCCAGCGCCCCCTTCTTCCACTCGTAGATAAAGCCGATGGTGAGCACGCCGAGGAACACCATCATCGACCAGAAGCCGAACGAACCCAGTTCCCCGAATACGATCGCCCACGGGAACAGGAACGCGACCTCGAGATCGAAAATGATGAACAGGATCGCCACCAGATAGAAGCGCACGTCGAACTTCATGCGCGCGTCGTCGAAGGCGTTGAAGCCGCACTCGTAAGCGGAGAGCTTTTCGGGGTCTGGATTCTGATAGGCGAGCAGGAACGGAGAAACGAGAAGCGCCAGGCCGATTACGGTCGCAACGCCAATAAAAACAACGACCGGAAGGTAGTCGTGGACAAGGACGGCCATCAGGAAACCCTCACGGGGCACATCACCTTCGGGCGAAGGCGGGCCTTCCGATCTCGCAGATGCGAATAATTCGAAAGACGGTAGGGAGTTAACGCAGCCCCCTAGGGGAAGCAAGGGTACAAAAGGTCCGAATACGGGATATTCCAACGACTTCCCGCCATGCGCGAAGCCAGCTAGGCTGTTCCCGCTGCTTTGCGAAGGAAATGTGATGCGGACCCTCACAAGCGCTTACCCCTCGCCCCGGATCTACTGGATTCCGGCGGTGGCGATTCTCATCGCGAGTTGTTCCAGTACCGGTTTCAACATGAACAGCCTGACCGGGCCGGCCAACACGCCGCCCGCCTATCAGGCCGATCAGATCGTCGGGAAATACGGGCTTGCCGCCTACCAGCGCGACGAGGATCGCACGCGCACCGAAGCCGAGGCCCGGCGGCAATGCCGCCAGCCTTATGAGATCGTGAAGGGTCCGGGCGGCGGCGTGCTCATGCACCTCGCCGACCAGTCGGAGCCCACCGAATTGCAACTCAAGGGCGCCGCGGGCGGCAAGACCTTCATCGGCCCCGAAGGCGACGCGGGCGGCGAACAGGACCGCGAAGTCGTTTCCTTCGACGGCAAGGTTCTGGTCCTGCGCTGGGTCGATGCCGAAGTTGCATCGCGCTACGGCACCGCCATCTACGTCCGCTGCGACAGCATTCCGGCGACGAAGAGGAAAGCCCCGCCCCGCAAGAAAGCCGCGCCGAAAGCGAAGGCCGCGGCTCCGGCCAAGCAGCTTCAGCCGGCGCCGGTCGAGTCTCCCCAACCGAACACGCCGGTCTTCACCGAGCCGCCGAGAAATCCCAACTAACGGATCGGCGGCGCGTACTGGATGCCGCCGGTGCTCCAGAGTTGGTTCAGCCCACGCGGGATCATCACCTTCGACTTCATGCCGATATTGCGCTCGTACACGTCGCCATAGCTGCCGACGTGACGCACGATGCGCACGACCCAGTCGCGCGTCAGCCCGAGCTTCTCGCCGTAATCCCCATCGCGGCCGAGTAGCCGCTTCAAGTCCGCTTTCTCTGATTTCAGCGCGTCGTCGAGCTTTGCAGCGTGCACGCCGAGTTCGTCGGCGTTCAGCATCGCGAAGTGAACCCACTTGACAATGTTGAACCACTGCTCGTCGCCCTGGCGCACCACCGGCCCGAGCGGCTCCTTGGAAATCACGTCGGCCAGAATGGTGTGGCTCATCGAATTCGGAAGTTCGAGACGCAGCGCGTAGAGCTGCGAAACGTCCGCCGAAATGACTTCGCACTTCCCGGATTCATAAGCCTTCAGCAACTCGCCGACATTCGGAAGCTTCACGATCTCGAAGCGCATGCCGTTCTGGTTGAAATAGTCGGTGAGATTGAGTTCGGTCGTCGTGCCTTCCTGCACGCAGATCTTCACGTTCGAAAGATCCATCGACGTCATCAGGTTCTGCCGCTTCTTCAGCATGAAGCCCTGCCCGTCGTAATAGGTAACGCCCGCGAACGTGATGCCTTCGGCCTCACGGCCGAGCGTCCACGTCGAGTTGCGCGAGAGAATATCGATCTTGCCGGCTTTCAGCGCGTCGAAGCGCTCCGCGGCGTTGAGCGGAACATAGGTCACTTTCTTCGGATCGTTGAAGATTGCGGCCGCAAGCGCCCGGCAGAAATCGACGTCGAAGCCGGACCAGTTGCCCTTGCCGTCGTCCTGCGAGAATCCCGGCAACCCCTGGCTGACGCCGCAAACGAGCGATCCGCGATCCTTCACGGCTTTCAGCGTCTGTGCGTTCGCCATCGTCACCGCGCCGAGCAGCGCGAGCGTCGCGCAGAGTGCCGTTTTCATTTTCAACATCGCTATCTCTCCTCGCGCCTCACATCGCCGGCGCGTGCTTGACGATCACGCGCGTGCCGATCGGCACGCGATCGAACAGATCGATCACGTCGTTATTGACCATGCGGAAACATCCCGACGAGACCGCGTGCCCGATGGTGTGCGGCTGGTTGGTGCCGTGGATGCGGTAGATCGTGGTGCCGATATAGAGCGCGCGCGCACCGAGCGGATTGCCCGGCCCGCCGGCCATGAAGCGCGGCAGATAAGGCTGGCGCTCGATCATTTCGGGCGGCGGACGCCAGTCCGGCCACTCCGCCTTACGGGTGATCTTGTGCAGCCCCTGCCAGGTGAAACCGTCGCGGCCGACGCCGACGCCGTAGCGCAGCGCGCGGTTATTCCCCATCACCAGATAGAGGTAGCGCTCGCTGGTATGGATGATGATGGTGCCCGGTTCTTCGTTGGTGCGGAAAAACACCACCTGCTTCTGGAACTGGGGCGAAGCCTCTTCCTGTTGCGGGACGACGCCGGGCGTCTCCACATCGGGCAATTCATCCTGTGCATAAACCACCGAAGGTCCGCGCGGCTGGGAGGTCACGGGAATCGTGGCCAGCGCCAGAAAAAACCCCGCCAGACCGGCGGCTCGCCAACCCATACGCATGAATCGCACCCCGCATTTTGCCGGAATCCGGCACTTCCGGTGTAACGGAACATGCTTCCCGGCGACGGTAAAGTCCGCCGGAAATCACATAATTTTCAACGAATTGGATGGAAATGGCGGGAGCGACGGGACTCGAACCCGCGGCCTCCGGCGTGACAGGCCGGCGCTCTAACCAACTGAGCTACGCCCCCGAAGGGAGAGAGGCCGGGATAAAGACCGGCCCCATCTTAGTCAAGGCGCTTTCCGGTCCGGGAGGCGCAAAAAACCCCTGAAAATGGGGCTTTTCTCATGGCTCATGGAGCGAGAATCATCTAAACGCCAGCAATTGCAATGTTTCTTACGCCGCTTGATGACAAAGGAGCCCATCCATGGCTGACAAGAAGCCGGCGACTGCACCGACGCATACGTTGAAGCATCTCGCGGCGCAGATCGCAGAAGACCACCAGCTCTCGAAGAAACAGGGCGAAGCGATCCTCAACGATCTCGTCACCCTCATTACGAAGCTGCTCAAGAAGGGCGACCGCGTTCGCCTGAGCGGCCTCGGCATTCTTCAGGTTCGCAAGCGTGCAGCCCGCATGGGCCGCAACCCTGCGACCGGCGAGCAGATCCAGATCAAGGCCTCCAAGAAGGTCGCCTTCCGCGCTGCCAAGGAACTGAAAGAGTCGATCTAGACTCCTTCGCTCCGGCGAACGGACTGAGAGTTCAAGCGGCGACGCGCGGCAAGCGCGTCGCCGTTGTTTTTTGCGTAGTTGCCTTGCGCGAACTGCGCTGGCTTAGGCGCGCTTGCCTTGCTGAACTATCTCCGCCGTAAGCCGTTTACCGACGGCATGGCTTTACGTCCGTCCCGCAAGGAGAAAAAATTGGCGCTCAAACTTCAGGTGATTATCGGCAGCACGCGGCCTACCCGCCGCGGCCCGATCGTGGCGAAATGGTTCGCTGAGTTCGCGAAACAGCATGGCAAATTCGACGTCGAACTCGTCGACATCGCCGACTTCAAGTTTCCGGTTTATGATGAGCCGAAGCATCCCGCGACCGGCCAGTACGAACACGACCATACCAAGCGTTGGTCGGCGAAAATCAAGTCCGCCGACGCCTTCGTCTTCGTGCATCCGGAATACAATTACTTCGCGCCGCCGGCGCTCGTGAACGCGCTGAATTACGTTTTCGCGGAATGGAACTACAAGCCCGCCGGGCTCGTCAGCTACGGCGGCATTTCCGGCGGCCTGCGCGCTGCGCAGTCGCTGAAACTCATTCTCACCACGCTGAAGATGGTGCCGCTCACCGAAGGCGTGCCCGTGCCAAACTTCAACAGCATGATCGGCAAGGACGACGTGTTTGCGCCGACCGATCCCGTCAAGGAGGGTTCGACCAAGCTCCTCGACGAACTCGTCCGCTGGGCCGAAGCGCTAAAACCGATGCGGAAATAGATTCCGGAATCCGGCAAAGGAAACGGCGGCGCATTCACGCGTCGCCGTTTTTATTTGCAGCCGCTTATTCCTGGCTCTTTGCCGCGGCCCGGCGGATCAGCGCATCGAGCGACAACCCGCCCGGCCCGAACAGAAGAATGGAAAGCGCCATCGCCGCCCAAGGAAGATGATAATTTACCCAGCCATCCGGCACGACGAGCTGGATGACGGCCGTCATTCCGAGCGCCGCGAAAGCCGCAAACCGCGTGCCGAGACCCAGTACCAGCAGAACCGGTACCACGATTTCGGAAATCGCCGAGGCGAGCGCCGATGCCGCGGGAAACGGAAAATCGATCATGCGGCCGAACAGGTGAAGCTTGAACTCGTTGGTGAAGAGATAGATCGCGTTATCGGAAAGACGCAGAAATCCGTCCCACTTCGTAAGTCCTGAAAAATAGAACGGCAGCGCAAGAGAGATTCGCAGCAGCAGCAGCGCGACCGATCGCGCGCCTGTGGCGAAATCGAATACGGTTGCCGTTGTCCGTTGGGTTATCGTCGTCATCGATCGTTCTCCATCTCGAACGCGAGCACCGCGCCCTGTGTCAAAAGCGAAACCAGTGCGGTTCCCGGATCGAAAGACCCGTCCGCCCCGAGCGCCGCGGCAGCGGCTTCCTCGATACTGCCGCCGCGATAAAGCGCGGTTGCGAATACGCCTTCGGCGCCGCGCATTACGCGAAGCGTGACCTCCATCGCGGGCCGGACCACGAGAACCGTCTCCGGCCCTTCGCCGGCTTCGCCGGCGTGCTCTGCCTGATGCGCGAGCCAGATCGAACCTGCCGGAAACTGCGAAACGACAAGCCGTACCGACGGCAACAACTTCACGCGCGCCGCACCGGCGTCCGCGCCGAGCGCCGCCAGCGCAGCGGGACCGAGCGGCTCCGCATCGGCCGCGTGATAGGTAGCGATCCATGCCGCCTCGATCCGCGCGACATCTGCAAGATAGGGCAAGGCCTGCGCTGGTTCGAAAGCGGCGATGAAATCCGGAAAGGTGTCGCCATAGCAAAGCAGTACCTGCGAACGCGGCCGCTCGCACCGCACGAATTCGCGGGCCATTGCCCGGAAAAATTCCTCGCCGACCAGCGCAGCCGTCACCGGGAAAGATTCCTGCAAGGCGTCGATCAGGCTTGCCGTCACGTTGTTGCGATAAATCGCAAAGCGCCGCTGCGCCTGCGCGGCACGACGGCCGCCCAAGCCCGCCGGTATCGCCGCCTCGGGATCGGACAGCGCGCGCGCGAAGGCCTGCTGCATTTCGCCGAGCGTGCTCATGCCAGCGCCGTGGCACGCGCAGGCGTGCGGTTTCGCTGCCGCGCCGATCTCGAAAGCTCGGCTTCCGCCTTCTGCGCTTCGCCGAGCAGGCGCGGCCAGGACGGCACGTCGTTGTCCCACTCGATCAGCGTCGGCACCGGACCGGTGCGCGAAAGCGCCCCCCGATAAAGACCCCAGACCGAATCCTCGACCGGCGAGCCATGCGCGTCGATCAGGAGCCGCTCACCCTCGCCTTCCGCGACTGCGTTTCCGGCGAGATGAATCTCACCGACATGTTCGACCGGAAAGCTGTCGATGTATTTCGCGGCGTCATATCCCGCGTTGTTCGCCGATACCTCGACGTTATTGACGTCGAGCAGAAGCCCGCAGCCCGTGCGCGCGGCGATCAGCGCGAGAAATTCGGTTTCCGGAATCTCGCTTTCCTCGAACAGCACATAGACCGATGGGTTCTCGAGCAGCATCTGCCGGCGAAGCGTTGTCTGTACCTCGTCGATATGGCGGCAAACGATGTCGAGCGTTTCCTGCGTATAGGGCACCGGCAGCAGGTCGTTGAAAAATTCGGATTCATGCGTCGACCACGCAAGATGCTCCGAAAACAGCCCCGGCTCGTAGCGCTCGTTCAGCGCTTTCAGCCGCGAGAGATGCGCGCGGTCGAGCGGCCCGGCAGCGCCGATCGAAAGCCCGACGCCGTGCAGCGACAGCGGATAGCGTTTGCGGATCACCTCGAGATAAGCGTGCGGTGGTCCACCCGCGCCCATGTAATTCTCGGCGTGAACTTCGAAGTAACCGACATCGGGATTCTGCTCGAGAATCTCCCGATAGTGTTCCGGCTTGAGCCCGACGCCTGCGCGATCCGGAATGCCGGCAGCACACCGCGCGCTCGCATGATGCAACATGCAAACCTCCGATCATCTCTGAATGAATTACCGCGCCGCGGCTGCGGCCCCGGCGCGGCAAGTTGTGATCAGGTCTTCGGAACGTCGCGCATCAGTTCCTTAAGCGAACCCTTGCGGTTGCCGGGCAGCATCATCGAGACGCAGGTACCTTTCGGCACCAGCGACCACGCATTGCCCTGATAATCGACCTTGGAGGTTCCGGCACAGGTCGTGCCCGCGCCCGCCTTGCAGTCGTTTTTGCCCTTCAGTGCGACGCCGAAGCACTTCTCCTTCGAAGCGTCCTGCGCTTTTGCCGGAAGGGAAACCGCCGTCAAAGCCGCGGCCAGCGACCCTGCGATTGCGAGTTTCATCGCGGTATTGGTCATCGTGATAGCTCCCATTTGGTGCGCGTTGATCGCGCCTACGAAAGCTATTCGCCGGGCGGGGCTGCTTCGTTACTGCCCTCACGAAGCTGTGAGCACGGGATGCCGCCTTCACGCTGGCACCTTCCGCCAAATCGGTATGTAACGAAGTCCTGCGGCCGTGCGTATCTGCGAGGAGAATTCGTGAGAAGTCCCGAGCGCGAACTCGAATGGACGACGCTGATGATCGCCGCGGTTGACGGAAATGCCGGCGCATATCGCCGGCTGCTCGAATTGCTGACGCCGGTGATCCGCGCGACCGCCATGCGCGCGTGCCGCCGTTTTTCCGCGCCGCTCTCGGAAGTTGAGGATGCGGTGCAGGAAACCCTGATCGCAATACACCTGAAGCGTCACACCTGGCGGAAGGAAGATCCGCTTGGTCCCTGGGTCAACGCGATCGTGCGAAACAAGCTGATCGACGCGCTGCGCCGCCGCACGCGGCGCGCGGAAATCGAGATCGACGGCTTGAGCCAGGAACTGCCCGCCGAGACGGCGGAAGAACCTTGCGCGAGTCAGGACATCGAACGCGCGCTCGCGCTGCTCCCCGAACGCGACCGGGCGATCGTTCGCACGGTTTCGATCGAGGGCCATTCGATGCGCGACGCCGCGATGCGTCTCGGCATGAACGAAGGTGCGGTACGCGTCGCATTGCATCGTGCACTGAAAAAACTCGCGGCCGGAATGCGAAAGGAACAGGAATAATGAAAACGGACGATCTGGTTCGCGCGCTCGCGGCCGACGCAGAGCATAGCCGCGCGCAATTCGGCCCAGCGGGCCTGCTTGCGCTCGCCGCCGCGGTCGCGGCGACGCTCGTGTTCTTCATCCCGTTCTTCGGGCTGCGTCAGGATTTCTACGCGGCAATCGCAACGCCGCGCTTCGTGCTGAAGATCGCAGTGGTTGCGCTGGTCGCGGTCGCCGCGGCAGGCTTGTTCCTGCGCGCAGGCAGGCCGGGCGCGAAATTCGGCTCCTGGCTGCTCGTTGCTGGTGTACCGGTACTGCTGCTTCTGACGGGCGTCGCGGCCGAACTCGTCGCGCTGCCCTCGAACGAATGGGCCGCAAGCCTGAAAGGCACGAACCGTTTCCTCTGCCTGACGGTCATCCCGGCGCTGTCGCTCCTGCCGCTCGCCGCCGCGCTCGCGGCACTCCGCTATGGCGCGCCGACGCAGCCCACGCTCGCCGGTGCCATTGCCGGTCTCGCTGCCGGCGGGATCGCGGCGACCTTCTATGCGCTGAACTGCAATAACGACAGCCCGCTCTTTGTGGCGGCCTGGTATCCGATCGCAATCGGAATCGTGGTGCTTGCCGGCGCGACGATCGGATCGCGCCTGCTGCGCTGGTGATACGTGCGCCAGCGGACAAAGCCACCGGGCAAGGAACATCTTTTGTCGCCGCACGTTGCCGACCAAAGGAGACGTCCCATGAAATGGAAATTGCTTTTGTCGGGAGTTCTGATGAGCGGCTATCTCGTAACGGCCGCCTACGCCCAGCAGGGCGCACGCTCGGATATGTATTGCCGCGACATGCCGCTCGAACGCGGCTCGGTCATGGTCTGCGAGGCCTATACCTATCAGCAGTGCATGGCCTCGCGCGTGGCGGGCGAGCGCTGTTTCCGGAATCCGAAATACGGACGCCGCTGACGCAGCGAAATGGTGCGCGGTGACGGGCTCGAACCGCCGACCCTCTCGGTGTAAACGAGATGCTCTACCAACTGAGCTAACCGCGCCAAATCGAGGGCCGCTGCTTACGACGCGGCGGCCTTGCTATCAACCTCGGCCAGGGATCAGCGGTTGACGGCGTCTTTCAGGCCTTTGCCGGCCGAGAATTTAGGCGCCTTGGAGGCCGGGATCTGCACGGCCTCGCCGGTTCGCGGATTGCGGCCTTCGCGCGCGGCGCGGTCTGCGACCGTGAAGGTGCCGAATCCGATGATCTTCACCTCGTCGCCCGCTTTCAGCGCCTTGGTGATGAGATCGAAGGTCGCCTCGACCGCGGCGGTCGCCTGAATACGGGTCAGATTCGAGACTTCCGAAACCTGTACGATCAGATCGTTCTTGGTCATCCGAATTTCCTTCCCTCTTGTCTTGTCGCGCCGGACTTCCCGATCCGGTATCGCGATGAGGTTCCGCCTCTTTCGCCTTGAAATGCAAGCGTTCCGCGCGGGCCACGGGACGATATGCACCGGTAATAAGACACCGCCCGCGGCAGGTCTCCCCACCGCGGGCGTTTATATTGGCATCAGGTCAGTGCGCGATGACCGACGAAGAGTCGTCTTCCGCACCCTTGACCGAGGACTTGGCGGCGGCAGCTTCCGCCGCTTCGTCCCATTCGATCGGCTCCGGCTTGCGGACCAGCGCATGCGCGAGCACCTCGTCCATCCGCGACACCGGCACGATCTCGAGACCGCCTTTGATCTGATCCGAGATTTCGGTCAGGTCCTTCGCGTTCTCTTCCGGGATCAGCACCTTCTTGATGCCGCCGCGGTGTGCGGCAAGGAGCTTCTCCTTGAGACCGCCGATCGGCAGCACCCTGCCGCGCAGCGTGATCTCGCCGGTCATCGCAACGTCGCGGCGAACCGGAATACCGGTCATCACCGAGACGATCGCCGTGACCATCGCGACACCCGCTGACGGGCCGTCCTTTGGGGTTGCGCCCTCGGGAACGTGGACGTGGATGTCCCGCTTCTCGAACAGCGGCGGCTTGATGCCGAAGTCGATGGCACGCGAGCGGACATAAGACGCCGCCGCGGAGATCGACTCCTTCATCACGTCACGCAGGTTGCCCGTGACCGTCATCTTGCCCTTGCCGGGCATCATCAGGCCTTCGATCGTGAGCAGCTCGCCGCCGACTTCCGTCCAGGCGAGACCGGTCACGACACCGGTCATATCCTCGAGCTCGGCTTCGCCGTAGCGATACTTCGGTACGCCGAGATAGCCTTCGAGGTTTTCTGCCGTGACCGAGACCTTTTCCTTGTTCTCGGTGATCAGCTCCTTCACGCCCTTGCGGATAACAGTCGCAAGTTCGCGCTCGAGCGACCGCACGCCCGCTTCGCGGGTGTAACGGCGAATGACGGTGAGCAACGCATCATCCGTGATCGACCACTCCTCAGGCTTCAGGCCGTGCTTGGCCGTGACCGACGGGATCAAGTGGCGGCGCGCGATCTCCACCTTCTCGTTTTCGGTGTAGCCAGCGATCCGGATCACTTCCATACGGTCGAGCAGCGCCGGCGGAATGTTGAGCGTATTCGCCGTCGTCACGAACATCACGTTCGAGAGGTCGTAATCGACCTCAAGATAGTGGTCCGCGAACGTCGAGTTCTGCTCGGGATCGAGCACCTCGAGCAACGCCGACGACGGATCGCCGCGGAAGTCCGCGCCCATCTTGTCGATTTCGTCGAGCAGGAAGAGCGGGTTGGACTTCTTCGCCTTGCGCATCGACTGGATGATCTTGCCGGGCATCGAGCCGATATAGGTCCGGCGGTGGCCGCGGATTTCGGCTTCGTCACGCACGCCGCCGAGCGACACGCGCACGAATTCGCGCCCCGTGGCCTTCGCGATCGACTTGCCGAGCGAAGTCTTGCCGACGCCGGGGGCGCCGACCAGACACAGGATCGGGCCGGAGAGCTTGTTCGCGCGCTGCTGGACCGCGAGATACTCGACGATGCGTTCCTTGACCTTCTCGAGGCCGTAGTGATCGGCATCGAGAATGTCCTGCGCGAACTTCAGGTCCTTTTTGACCTTGCTCTTGTTGTTCCAGGGGATCGACAACAGCCAGTCGAGATAGTTGCGCACGACGGTCGCTTCCGCGGACATCGGCGACATCTGGCGAAGCTTCTTTAGCTCGTGCATCGCCTTGTCGCGCGCTTCCTTCGTCAGCTTGGTGCGCTTGATCTTGTCTTCGAGCTCCTGAAGTTCGTCCTTGCCGTCCTCGTCGCCGAGTTCCTTCTGGATCGCCTTCATCTGCTCGTTGAGGTAATACTCGCGCTGCGTCTTCTCCATCTGGCGCTTGACGCGCGTGCGGATGCGCTTCTCGACCTGCAAGACCGAGATTTCGCTTTCCATCAGCGCGAGCACCTTCTCGAGGCGCGCAGCAACGCTCGTCAGTTCAAGCACCGCCTGCTTGTCGGCGATCTTGACCGCGAGGTGCGAAGCGACCGTGTCGGCGAGCTTGGCATGGTCGTCGATCTGCGAGACGACGCCCACCACCTCCGGCGACACTTTCTTATTCAGCTTCACGTAGTTCTCGAACTCGTTGACGACCGAGCGCGCAAGCGCCTCGACCTCGACGTGCTCGCCATCATCGGCGGGCAACGTAATCGCGCCTGCTTCGAAATATTCGGCGCGGTCGGTATAGTTCTCGATATTCGCGCGCTCGACGCCCTCAACCAGCACCTTCACGGTGCCGTCGGGCAGTTTCAGCAACTGAAGCACGGACGCGAGCGTGCCGACCTTGAAGATCGCATCGGCTTTCGGCTCGTCGTCGCTCGCATTCATCTGCGTCGCGAGGAGAATGTAGGTGTCGTTCTTCATCACCTCTTCGAGCGCGCGGATCGATTTCTCGCGGCCGACGAAGAGCGGCACGATCATGTGGGGAAACACCACGATGTCGCGCAGCGGGAGAACGGGATAGTTCTGGCTCTGACCCGGAACTAGCGGGGGACGCGGTTTCTGGGCGGTCATTTCGGCCCTTTCCTTATTCCGGGGATTGGGATTTTCGCCCTCAAGGTCGTGAAGCGGAGGTTACGGGCGATTCCTGCCGGAATCTTGTTCGGCATCATAGGTAGCGACGAACCATAGGGGTTCAAGTGCCTGAAAATGCAGGTTTCGGGCCATTTTCCCCCGATTTTCGGCAGTTTTGGCTAACATTGGCCTGCCAAAAGCGAACAGGGCCCGTCACCGGGCCCCGTGGCTTGGAACTTGTCTGGACAGCGCCGGCTCAGGCGCTGGCAGGGGCCGACTGCTCGCCGCTGCGGTCCGAGTAAGTGTAGAGCGGACGCGCCCCGCCCTCGACCACTTCGCGGGAGATCACGACCTCTTCGACGCCCTCGAGGCTCGGCAGATCGAACATGGTCTCGAGCAGGATGCCTTCCATGATCGAGCGCAGGCCGCGGGCACCCGTCTTGCGTTCGATCGCCTTGCGGGCGATCGCACCGAGCGCTTCCTCGTGGATCGTGAGGTGCACGTTCTCCATCTCGAACAGCCGCTGATACTGCTTCACCAGCGCGTTCTTCGGCTCCATGAGGATCTTCTTGAGCGCTTCCTCGTCGAGATCGCCGAGCGTCGCCAGCACTGGCAGACGGCCGATGAATTCCGGGATCAGCCCGTATTTGAGCAGATCTTCCGGCTCGACATTACGGAACACTTCGCCGGGCTTCCTGTCTTCCGGCGAGCGCACGGTCGCGCCGAAGCCGATCGACGTGCCGATGCCACGCGACGAGATGATCTTGTCGAGGCCGCCGAAAGCGCCGCCGCAGATGAAGAGGATGTTGGTGGTATCGACTTGCAGGAATTCCTGCTGCGGGTGCTTGCGGCCGCCCTGCGGAGGCACGGAGGCAACGGTGCCTTCCATGATCTTCAGGAGCGCCTGCTGCACGCCCTCGCCCGACACGTCGCGCGTGATCGACGGATTGTCGGACTTGCGGGAAATCTTGTCGATTTCGTCGATATAGACGATGCCGCGCTGGGCACGCTCGACGTTGTAGTCGGCGGCCTGCAACAGCTTCAGAATGATGTTTTCGACGTCCTCGCCGACGTAACCGGCTTCGGTCAGCGTCGTTGCGTCGGCCATCGTGAACGGCACGTCGAGGATGCGGGCCAGCGTCTGCGCAAGCAGCGTCTTGCCCGAGCCCGTGGGTCCGATCAGCAGGATGTTGGATTTGGCGAGTTCGACGTCGTTGTGCTTGGTCGCGTGGTTCAACCGCTTGTAGTGGTTGTGAACCGCGACCGAGAGCACCTTCTTCGCCTGGTCCTGGCCGATGACATAGTCGTCGAGGACCTTGCGGATTTCCTTCGGCGTCGGGATGCCGTCGCGCGACTTCACCAGCGAGGATTTGTTCTCCTCGCGAATGATGTCCATGCACAGTTCGACACACTCGTCGCAGATGAAGACGGTCGGTCCGGCAATCAGCTTGCGGACCTCGTGCTGGCTCTTGCCGCAGAACGAGCAATACAGAGTGCTCTTGGATTCGCCGCCGGCCTTGCTCATTCCACTTCTCCGTTCCTTCGTCCTGAGCGCATTCTGCCCTCAAGGCGTTGTCCCGGTACCGATTTTGGCCCGGGGTAGTTCGAGAATCTCGCCCCACCCTGCATTGCAACAGCGAAGCACGCTACCGCTCACATGATCAAGGTTGCGTTAACTCTAACGGGGCCGCCCTCCACGATTCGGATATGACGATCTTACGACCCAAATCCTATCCAAGTGCTACCAGAACCCCAGACTCGCGCCCTTTGTGGACGATGCAAACCAGATGCCGCCGCGGCACCCCGGACGCCCGAATTGCGACGATCCGCCGCCCGCGAGGGGCAATCTGCGACTTTGGTGTAACGAAAAGTTCCGCCGAAGCTTGTGATGGGGCTCCGCGTGGTCTGCGGCGGCTATATGCGGTATCTTTTCGATCATTCAAGTAGCGAGGGAAACGCTCCAGCCATGTCCAACGAGACAAAAATCACCCGCCGGGGAGAAGCCAGCGGCGGCGGCGAGGCACTGGACGACATCTCCACCCAACTCATCCGGGATAAATCGAACCAGGTGATCGGCAAGCTGACCGTGGTCGAGGGTCCGGGTGCGGGGAACTCGGTGAACGTCTATTCCGGAACGAACCAGATCGGCCGCGGCAACGACATGCGGATTCAGGTCAACTTCGGCGACGACACCATCTCGCGCCAGCAGCACGCGGTCATCACCTACGACGCGAAGAACCTAGAAGTCCGCATCTATGACGGCGGCAAGCCCGGTGGCCTATGGGTGAACGGCAACCGTATCACCGCCGATCAGGCCGTGAAATTCGGCGATCTCATCAAACTCGGCGAAACCACCCTGAAACTCGAGCAGGCGTGAGGCTCACGCTGCGTTCCGGAACTTGAAGTTCACGCCGTTTAGCGAGACCGCGTCCCCGTCCTTCAGGATCGCCTTGTCCTTCTCCTCGCCGTTGATCGTGATCGGGTTGGGCTCCGAGCGCGTGGCGGTGAGGTTCGTGATTTCGTAGACGTTGTCGCCGAGCTTCTGGAGACGCGCGTGACCGCGCGAGACGCGGACATCGTTGACGCGAATGCCGTCGTCCTTGTGCCGCCCGATCACCACGTCGGGATTGGTGACGACCACCTTGCCGATCGAATTGTCGAATTCGAGCGTCGCGCCGTGCACCTTCGTGCCCTCTGCTACCACCGTGCCCGCCTGCTCGCTCGGCGGCAGTTCGGGCACTGCCGGCACGCTGACCTCGACCTTCGCCTGCTCGCGGGTTTTCGTTGCCGCCTCGCCGAAGTACCACTGCGCGAGCTTCGATAGCGGTGCGGTGATAGCGGTCGAAACCAGCGCGACCAGCACCAGCGCGGTAAAGGTCGAGGGACCGAACACGCCGCGGCTATAGAGCAGCGTCACGACCACGATTTCCATCAAGCCCTTGCACTGCATGAGCGTGCCGAGCGTAATCGAAAACGGCATCGACTGGCCGGAGAGATAGGCCGGAATCGAGATGCCGAGGAATTTTCCGGTGATGCAGACGACCATCGCGACGGAGAAAATCGTCCACATACTCGCGTCGCCGAAGGCGAAGCTGGTCTTCAAGCCGGTCGAAAGAAAGAAGAACGGGAGCAGCAGCAGGCTTACCGGCACGTCGAAACGGTCTTGCGCGAGATGCCTGAGCTTTTCCGGAATCATCAGGCCGACGAGAAACGCGCCGAACACCGCGTGCAGCCCGGTGAACTCGGTGATCGCCGAAGCCGTGAACAGCCCGATGATGACGGTCGACATCAGCATGCGCTCGGGCGCGGACTCTTTCAGCAGCCGCTCGAGCAAGGGCGCGAGCAGATAATAGATCGCGGCCGCGGCCACCACGCCGCCGCCGATCGCAAAGCCGAAGTCGATTGCCGATTGCATCGGATTGCCGCCGGTCGCGCCCGCGGCAATCGCCATGGCGGACGGCGCCAGCGGCAACAGGATCGCAAGCGACCCCCACAACAGCGCGTCGTCGACGCCGCCCACCGCCAGTGCGACGGTGCCGATCGGCTTCTGGTTGAAGCCAAGTTCGCGCAGTACGATCACGAGGATCGGTAGCGCCGTCACGGCCATGCAGAGCCCGAACGCCACCGAATAAAGCAGATGTCCGTATGAGAGCATACTGACCGACGCGCCCGCCGCGCGCGGCAGCCCGGCGAGAAACCACGCGGCGACCGCGCCGAGCACAAGCGGCAAAAACACGCCGGTAATGCCGATGCGCAGCACCATCTTCGCGGAGTTGTTCAGGATCTGTTTGTCGGCTTCGCATCCGGCGAGAAACACGAACAGGATGACGGCGATCTGCGCGATGGTTTCGATGCCGGATCGCAGCGAGAGCGCCGATAGCTGCTGCAATGTGTAAGGCAGCACGTCGGTAACGGTGCGAAGCGAATCCAGCCCGTCCTTGAGATATTTCGGGCCGAACAGCGTCTCATAGGCGCCGGGCCACAGCGCGCCGAGGATCGACGGTCCGAGCGCGATGCCCGCGAAAATCTGGACGATGGCGAGCGGAAAAAAACGCCCCAGCCGGAAATAGCGCCACAGCACGAGCGGAAGACCGACCACCGCCAGAATTTGCAGCAGCAGCACGAACTTCGGATCGGAAAAATGCGACAACGTCCCGCCCCCGCGTCAATTCGAAATCGGCGCGGATGCTAGTCGGATACGAAAACGCCGCCAAGGTTTGGCGGCGTTCGTTCTCGAAATTGTGCGCAATTCGGAGCGCTTAGGACGCCTTCGCGAGCGAAATGTCGTCCGTCGGCCGCTTGTCGATCACCTTGTCGACGAGGCCGAACTCGGCGGCCGCTTCCGACGTCAGGAACTTGTCACGCTCGAGCGCCTCTTCGATCACCTTGAGCGGCTGGCCGGTGTGCTTCACGTAGATTTCGTTGAGCCGCTTCTTCAGGTTCAGGATTTCCTGCGCGTGCAGCATGATGTCGGTCGCCTGCCCCTGGAATCCCCCGGACGGCTGGTGAACCATGATGCGCGCGTTCGGCAGCGCGAAGCGCTGGCCCTTCTCGCCGGCGGCGAGCAGCAGCGAACCCATCGACGCCGCCTGACCCGTGCAGAGCGTCGAAACCGGCGGACGGATGAACTGCATCGTATCGTAGATCGCCATGCCCGATGTCACCACGCCGCCGGGCGAGTTGATGTACATCGAGATTTCTTTTTTCGGATTTTCCGCTTCGAGGAACAGCAACTGCGCGACCACGAGCGTCGACATGCCGTCCTCGATCGGACCGGTGATGAAGATGATCCGCTCCTTCAGCAGCCGCGAGAAGATGTCATAGGCGCGTTCGCCGCGGTTGGTCTGCTCGACCACCATCGGCACTAGGTTCATGTAGGTATCGACCGGATCGCGCATCGTCTTCTCCTAAAGCAAGGCCACTCGAATCGGTTGCCAGAATCTAGCCCGGCACCGGATCGAGTGGGTTAATCCGAAGCCTTACTTTTTCGCTTTCTTGTTCTTCCCGATGTTGGGGCGGGAAGTCGTTTCCTCGTCGTCCGCGAGCAGTTCTTCGCGGCTGACCGCCTTGTCGGAGACGTCCGCGAGTTCGAGGATGAAATCGATCACCTTGTCCTCGAACAGCGGCGCCCGGATGCCCGCGACGGCCTGCGGGTTCTTCCGGAACATGTCCCAGATCTGCTGTTCCTGCCCGGGGAACTGGCGCGCCTGTTCGACCATGGCGCGGGTCAGCTCGTCCTGGGAGACCTCGATATTGTTCTTCTCCCCCAGTTCCGCAATGGCGAGGCCGAGACGAACGCGGCGGTCGGCGATCCGGCGGTATTCGGCCTTGGCCTCGTCCTCGGTCGTGTCCTCGTCGGCCCAGGTGACCTTGCGGTTGGTCATGTCGTTGCTGACGGCCTTCCAGACCGTGTCGAACTCCTGCTCGACCAGCGACGGGGGCGCGTCGAATTTCATCTCGGCGTCCAGTGAATCGAGCACCGCGCGCTTGGCTTTCGCACGCGAAACCGAATTGAAATCGCGCTGGATGCGCTCGCGGACCTGTTCTTTGAGCTTCGCAAGCGACTCCGCGCCGACGTTCTTCGCGAAATCCTCGTCGATCTCGGTCTTCTTCGGCTTCTCGACCTTCTTCACCTTGATCGCGAATACGGCATCCTTGCCGGCGAGCTGGTCCGCGCCGTAGTCCTCAGGGAATTTAACAGTGATGTCCTTCTCGTCGCCGGCTGCGACGCCGACCAGTTGATCCTCGAAGCCCGGAATGAAAGTGTTCGAGCCGAGTACGAGCGGCGCGTCTTCCGCGGCACCGCCATCGAACGGCACGCCGTCAATCGAGCCCTTGAAGTCGATCGTGACCTGATCGCCCTGTTCTGCCTTCCCGTTCTTCTCTTCGTATTGCTGGTTAGCTTCGGCGATCTTCGTAACCGCCTGGTCGACGTCGGCCTCGCTCGCCTGCGTGGTCGGGCGCGTCACCTTGATCTTCTTGAAATCCGGAAATTCGATCTTCGGCAGAATTTCCATCGCGACCTTGTAGGAAAGGTCGCTCTTGCCTTCCATGAGTTGCTTCACCGACGCTTCGTCTTCGGCGGCGAGCGTAACCTTCGGCTCCATCGCGAGCTTGAACTTGCCGTCGTCGACGATCTTCTGGTTCGAATCGTTGACCGCGTCCTGAATCACCTCGCCCATCACGGACTTGCCGTAGACGCGCTTGAGGTGGCTGACCGGCACCTTGCCCGGACGGAAGCCGGCGATATTCACCCGGCCCTTCAGGTCGTCGAGCTTCGCGTTCACGCGCTGATCGAGGTCAGCTGCGGTGATCACGACTTCGTATTCGCGCTTCAGACCCTCCGAGAGGGTTTCCTTGACTTGCATCGATTTCAAACCTTCGCGCTGCCGGTGCCCCGGCGGCCAGAGAAACTGCATGGAATTGGAATGCGCGCGTTACTACAGAACCTTGCGTCGCGCAGCAACGTCGGCGGCTGCGGCTTGCTCGGCACCCGGAACGCTTCCACTTCCGCCGCTGACATCGGCAATTCTGCCGAAGAATTTTCGGGCGCCTTTCGCGTTAGAACTCTTCTCTAATATATTATAAAATATGATCATTATGGCGATCCGATAAGGCTTTTTGGCCGAGTTGAAACGCGAAGACGCCATGCTATATCCCCGCTCGCCGAACGGCCGGGTAGCTCCCGTGCATTCCCCGCGGGCGTGGCGGAATTGGTAGACGCGCTGGATTTAGGTTCCAGTGACGCAAGTCGTGGGGGTTCGAGTCCCTCCGCCCGCACCACTCGCTTCATCTCGAAAGCGCCGTTCCATGCATAAGCAACCCGCGCTCGCCGCCGACTGCGTGGTCTTCGATGACGAAGGCCGCCTGCTGCTTATCCGCCGCAAGAACCCGCCCTTTCAGGGCCAGCACGCGTTGCCGGGCGGCTTCGTGGACTACGGCGAACGGATGGAAGATGCGGCGCTTCGGGAACTGAAAGAGGAAACCGGCATCACCGGCCGGATCGTCCGCCTGATTGGCGTCTATTCGCGCCCCGATCGCGACCCGCGCGGGCATTGCGTCTCGGCGGTCTATCTCGTCGGTGCTGACGGCCAGCAGCCGATCGCCGGAGACGACGCGGCCAGCGCCGAATTCGTCGCGAACTATCGCGCCGAGAAGCTCGCTTTCGATCACGACGAAATCGTCGCCGACGCGCTCGCTCAGCTTTCCGGCCCGAAGGCTTCGTAAAGCCGCTCCAGAACCTTCTTCAGCGCGGGCGTCAGGTCTTCGGCGATCATGCCGAAGCCGGCCTGCTTCGCGGCTTCGCCATGCAGCCAGGCGGCAGCGCAACCGGCCTCGAAGGCAGGCATTCCTTGCGCGATCAGCCCGAGCGCGATTCCGCCAAGCACATCGCCCGCACCCGCGGTTGCAAGCCATGGCGGCGCATTGTTCGCGACAGTTGCGCGGCCATCGGGTGACGCAACCACGGTGTCCGGACCTTTGAGGAGCACGGCAACACCGAGAAGCTTGGCCGCCGCGCGCGTCTTCGCGATTTTCGATTCAATGCCAAGGATCTTCGCCGAGTCGTTGGCAAAGAGCTTCGCGAACTCGCCATCATGGGGTGTGCATAACCCCTGAATCCGATTCATTTTCAGAAGCTTCGCGAGCTTTCCAGACTCTCTTGCGAAACTTGAGATTGCATCAGCATCCAGCACCAGGGCGCGTTTCGCCTTCGCCGCGGCCTCGACCGCGGCCTTCGTCGCCTTCCCCACCCCGTTTGCGGGACCGAGCAACACCGCGTTGAGCCGCTCGTCGGAGAGGAGTTTCTTCAATCCGGCCGCGCCGTTGGCCTCGCGGACCATGACCGCTTCGAGGCTCGCGGCGAGCACCGGCAACGCCGCCTTGGATGCCGCGACCGTCACCAGCCCCGCACCCGCGCACAGCGCCGCGCGCGCCGCGAGCCGCGCCGCGCCCGTCGCGTGCGCCGGACCGCTGACCACGACCGCGTGACCGCGCTTGTATTTATGTCCGTCGATCCGCGGCCAGGGATAAGCGTTGATCCAGACTTCCGGCGTGTTCAGGGAAATGCCGCCCGCGATTTCGGCCACGATGCGGTCCGGAATCCCGATATCGGCAACCGTGATTGCGCCTGCGTGAACGCGTCCGGGCAGCAGGAGATGCCCGGGCTTCATCCGGCAGAACGTCACCGTTCTCGCCGCGCGCACCGCCGCGCCGCGAACCTTGCCGCTCGCACCATCGATGCCGCTCGGCAGGTCGACCGCGAGCACCGGCACGTCCGATGCGTTAATCGCCTCGACCGCGCGCTTCGCCTCGCCGGAAAGATCGCGCGCCAGTCCCGCGCCGAACAGCGCATCAACGATCAGATCGCAGTTCGCAAGCCGGCCGGAATCGAACGCCTCGATTTTTCCCGGCCAGCGCGATGCCGCGATCGCAGCGTCGCCTGAAAGTTTTTCCCGCGCGCCCAAGAGCGAGAGCCGCACGTCGAAGCCTTGCTCCCGCAGGATGCGCGCGGCGACAAAACCATCCCCGCCGTTGTTGCCCGGACCGCACAGCACGAGAACGCGCCGGCCAGTCACGCCGGAGGCTGCTGCTTCACGCGCGACGGCCGCACCCGCGCGCTCCATCAACTCGATGCCCGGCGTGCCGGCGGCGATCGTGCGCCGGTCGGCCTCGGCCATTTCCTTCGGCTCAAGAACTTCGTTCATTGCCGAGCCATAGCACGCCGGTTTTCCAACAAGCCTCTGGCGGCCTTTTACGCGGCTGCCTAAAGTGGATGCGCCGCAAGGGAGCTTGCAGAAATGGACCTGCACACTCCGTAGGCGAAGTGCCTAGAATCTAGGCTATGCCGTGCAATCTGCAAATCGCGCCCCTTGCGGGCTGCCGATTTTGCAAGCGATATCAACGTGCCGGCTATTGCCGGAGGCTGGCACGGACCCTGCTAATGCGACCCCGGCTCGAAAGTGCGCGCTTCTCGCGCGACGAAGCCCTCGGGAGAGGAATGGAAGCTCATGAAGAAGGTCGAAGCCATCATCAAGCCGTTCAAGCTCGATGAGGTGAAAGAAGCGCTGCAGGAAGTCGGCTTGCAGGGTATCACGGTAACAGAAGCGAAAGGCTTCGGCCGCCAGAAAGGCCATACCGAACTCTATCGGGGCGCGGAGTACGTAGTCGATTTTCTCCCCAAGGTGAAAATCGAAATCGTGCTCACCGATCCGATGGTCGAAAAAGCCATCGACGCCATCCGCAAGGCGGCCCAGACCGGCCGCATCGGCGACGGCAAGATTTTCGTCTCCAACATCGAAGAAGCGATCCGCATTCGAACCGGCGAGTCGGGCGACGACGCCGTTTAAAAAGTCGCGCTCAAACACGACAAATTCCCGGGCCCGGGAATTCATAACGAGGGGAACTACCGCAATGTCTAGCGCCAAGGATGTCCTGAAACTCATCAAGGATCAGGACGTAAAATATGTCGATCTCCGTTTCACCGATCCGCGTGGCAAGTGGCAGCACGTCACGTTCGATGTCGGCATGATCGACGAAGAAATTTTCTCCGAAGGCACGATGTTCGACGGCTCGTCGATCGCCGGCTGGAAGGCGATCAACGAGTCCGACATGTGCCTGATGCCGGATCCGTCCACCGCCTGCGTCGATCCGTTCTTCGCTGAGACTACGCTGTCCATGGTTTGCGACGTGCTCGAGCCGACCACCGGCGAGCCCTATAACCGCGACCCGCGCGGCATCGCGAAGAAGGCGGAAGCCTTCGTGAAATCCTCGGGCGTCGGCGATGCGGTCTATTTCGGTCCCGAAGCCGAGTTCTTCGTATTCGACGACGTGAAATATGCGGCCGATCCGTACAACACCGGCTTCCGTCTCGACTCGGTCGAACTGCCGATCAATTCCGCGACCGACTACGAGTCCGGCAACCTCGGCCACCGCATCCGCACCAAGGGTGGCTACTTCCCGGTGCCGCCGCAGGACTCCGCGCAGGACATGCGCTCCGAAATGCTGGGCGCCATGGCGAAGATGGGCGCGAAGGTCGAGAAGCATCACCACGAAGTGGCAAGCGCGCAGCACGAACTCGGCCTGAAGTTCGGCCCGCTCACCACCATGGCCGACCATTTGCAGATCTATAAATACTGCATCCACCAGGTCGCCAACATGTACGGCAAGACCGCGACCTTCATGCCGAAGCCGATCTATGGCGACAACGGCTCGGGCATGCACTGCCACCAGTCGATCTGGAAAGGCTCGACGCCCGTATTCGCCGGCGACAAGTATGCCGGCCTCTCGGACACCTGCCTCTCCTACATCGCGGGCATCATCAAGCACGCGAAGGCGCTGAACGCTTTCACCAACCCGTCCACGAACTCCTACAAGCGTCTGGTGCCAGGTTACGAAGCGCCGGTGCTGCTCGCCTACTCCGCGCGCAACCGCTCGGCGTCGTGCCGCATCCCGTTCACCTCGAACCCGAAGGCGAAGCGCGTCGAAGTGCGTTTCCCGGATCCGATGGCGAACCCGTATCTGGCCTTCGCCGCGATGCTGATGGCCGGCCTCGACGGCATCAAGAACAAGATGGATCCCGGCTCGGCGATGGACAAGGATCTCTACGATCTGCCGCCGAAGGAATTGAAGAAGATTCCGACCGTCTGCGGCTCGCTTCGCGAAGCGCTCGAGGCGTTGAAGAAAGACAACGAATTCCTCAAGGCCGGTGGCGTATTCGACGAAGACTTCATCGAAAGCTACATCGAACTCAAGATGCAGGACGTGGCACGCTTCGAAATGACGCCGCATCCGGTCGAGTTCGAGATGTATTACTCGTACTAACCTTTCCTCCCGAGATCGCGCGATTGGGGGATTGCGCGGTCCAACTTTAAAGGGCGCTTCGCAAGAAGCGCCCTTTTTGTTTTCGGCCGGCGCGCGGCCGGAATCGAAAAGCCGCGATAATCGTTGCGAGCCGCGCTCGTACATTTAGAATTTACGCGGGGGCGAGATGGCTTTTGTTCGTAGCGTATGGATGCGTTCGCTGATTGGCGCGGCAGCACTGTGCCTGGCGCCGGGCGAATTACACGCGCAGGCGATTTTTCTCCCCTCGATCGAAGTGCTCGCAGGCTCCGGCGATCGCGACCGTCCGCCGAACGCTGCAAGCGAACTCACGATTCCCCCCGAACGCATCCTCGCGCAGCCGGTGACGCGTCCGGGCGAGGCGCTCGAGCAAGTGCCGGGCCTGATCGTCACCCAGCACTCCGGCGAAGGCAAAGCGAACCAGTATTTCCTGCGCGGCTTCAATCTCGATCACGGCACCGACATCGCGCTGTTCGTCGATGGCATGCCGATCAACATGCGCACGCACGGCCATGGTCAGGGCTACGCCGACATCAATTTTCTGATCCCCGAGCTCATCCAGTCGATGCGCGTCCGCAAGGGACCATACTTCGCCGAAGAAGGCGACTTCGCTTCCGCGGGTGCGGTCCACATCGACTATGTCGACCGGCTCCCGAAAAATCTCGTGCAGGTGACGTTAGGCAGCTTCGGCTACAAGCGCGGCCTCGCCGTTGGCTCCGGTCAGATCGGCGACGGCACCGTGCTCGCTGCACTTGAAGCGACCGGCTATGACGGCCCGTGGGACAACCCGGATCGCCTGCAAAAATTCAACGGCGTCTTTCGCTACAGCCAAGGCACCGCGCTCGACGGCTTTTCCGTCACCGCGATGGCCTTCGACAACAAATGGAATTCGACCGATCAGGTCGCGCAACGCGCAATCGATCAGGGCATCATCACCCGCTTCGGCACGCTCGATCCGACCGACGGCGGCATCTCGAAGCGCTATAGCCTGTCGTCGCGCTGGAGCACATCGACCGACACCACGGTCACGCAGATTAACGGCTACGTGATCCGGCAGGACATGCGGTTGTTCAACAACTTCACCTATTTTCTCGACGATCCCGTGAACGGCGACCAGTTCAGCCAGACCGACTGGCGCGTGCTCGGCGGCATCAACGCTTCGCACACGATCAAGGGAAACTACGCTTCCCTTCCCGTCGAGACCACCTTTGGCGTCCAGACGCGCTACGACGACATCAGCCTCGGCCTCTACAAAACCGCGCAGCGCATGACGCTGTCGACCGTGCGTGCCGACGAGGTGCAGGAAGCGAGCACTGGATTTTATGTGCAGCAAACGGTGCGCTGGACCGCGTGGATCCGCACCATCAGCGGCCTGCGTTACGACCTCTATCGCGGCAAGGTCGCAAGCGATAACCCGCTGAACTCCGGCGACGCGAACGCGGGCATTTTCAGCCCCAAGGGCAGCGTCGTCCTTGGGCCGTTCAACAAGACGGAGTTTTTCCTGAACGCCGGCGAAGGCTTTCACTCCAACGACCTGCGCGGCGTCACCATCACCGTCGATCCGAATACCGGCCTTCCGGCGGATCGCGTCCCGTTACTGGTGAAGTCGCATGGCGGCGAAATCGGGCTTCGCACCAGTATCGTATCCCGGCTAGAGACATCCTTCGCGTTCTTCATGCTCGATTACGAATCCGAGCTTCTGTTCGTCGGCGACGCCGGCACCACCGAAGCGTCACGCCCGAGCCGCCGCACCGGCTTTGAATGGAACAGCCGCTACCAGTTCAATCCGTGGCTCGCATTCGATCTCAACCTCGCGCATACCCGCGCGCGCTTCACGGACTACGACGCCGCCGGCAATTTCGTGCCGGGTGCGGCGACCACGGTCATCAGCACCGGCCTCACCTTCGGCGAACCGCTCGGCTGGTTCGGAGCGGTGAAGCTGCGCTATTTCGGTCCGCGGCCGCTGATCGAGGACGACAGCGTGCGTTCGAGTTCGACCACGCTCGTAAACGCCCGCCTCGGCTATCGTTTCGAGAACGGAATGCGCCTCTGGCTCGACGCCATCAATCTGTTCAACGCGAAATCGGACCAGATCGCCTACTACTACCCTTCGCGCCTCGCCCTAGAGCCGCTGGCCGGCGTAGACGACCGGCACCTCCATCCGGTCGAGCCGCTGGCGATCCGCGTGACGCTCGCGAAGGAGTTCTAAAGCGGAAGCAACGCCCGCGCGGCAATGGCTTGTCCGAAGGTCGCGGCCGTCACGAGCACCCACAAGGCAGCCGATACAATCACGGCGGGTTTCGCCGCGGCTGCCGAGATGAACGATGCGAACCAGCCGATCAACGGAATGCCCTGCATGGCGTGCAGGCCGATGAAGTGCGCGACGCGCAGATCGCCGCCGGTGCGCGACCAACCGAAGAAGAAGGAGCCCTCGCTGTCGTTCCGCACGCCGCCGACCCAGTGACCGGTCTGCGTGCTCATATAGATCGCAGTAAGGCTGCCCAGCGCAGTGCCGAGCACAAGACCGACGCCGATCGCATAGCGCAGTTCGGGGGCAGCAATCTTGTCCCTGCCCATCAGGATTAGCCAGCCGATCCATCCCGCCAGCGCCGTCGATATCAGGATGGTGATGCCCATCCACGCATACAGAACGATCCCGATCACGTTCTCGCGGTTGAAGTGCGACGCCTCGGCCCGCGACGCACGGAAAGTAATGTAAAGAATCTCGAGGATCAGAAAAACGCTGATGATCCAGACCGCCGCATTCACGGATTTTCGCGCGCGATCCGCTTGGTCGAGATACGGCATGAAGATCGCGAGCGTGGCGAGGAAAATCGCGGCCGACGACATGAATTTCATCGGCTTGATCCAGACATTGATGCCGTTGAACGTCCGTGTTTCAGCGAGATAGGCAAGAAACGCCGGGAACATCATCGCCGCCAGGATAACCGTGGCGTAGAGCAGCACAGGCTCGTCGCGATGAAGCGTCCGCCAAATATCGCTGCCAGCAAAACCGGAATTGAGCATCGTCTTACGCGCCGTCATGACTGCGCTCCTTTCCCGAACACGGCTTTGATACCTTGAAAGAGCAGGAGGCCGGCGGGTCCGAACAGGAAGGTCAGCGGCAATACGGGTATCATGAACCAGCGCGACACGCCGGAGCGCGAGGCATCGCGCGCGATCCACGCGCCGACGAAGAGATCGAATGCGAGGTAATGCACCCAGCCCGCGAGCAACGCCCAGTCGTTCGAAAACAGTTGCCGAACAGCCGGCAAGCTATCGAAACCGCCTCCGCTCTGGCCGAAGCCGAGATAGATGGCGACGCAATAGCCGGCCGAGAGCGCCAGCGGCCAATAGAGTCCCGCCAGTTTGTCGCGCAGCCACGCCCGGTTCAGGATGATTCCGGCGATCAGCACCAGCCAGCCAAGCATCGCAAACCAATTCGCCGGACCGAATATCGCTATAGGGATCATCTCTTCCTCCATCTTGACGTTGACAAGTTGGAAACTATGGTCAATCTTTCTGTTGTCAAGTTAAATCTTGACGGTGTAAACGTGTTCCCATGGAACAACGAAGAAAGAAGCCGGCGCGCCGCTCGGCACGCGAGAAGACCTATCATCACGGCGACCTGGCAGCCGCACTCGTCGAGGCAGCCGAAGCCGTTCTCACCGAGCGCGGGGTCGAGGGCTTTACGCTACGTGAATGCGCCCGCCGCGCCGGCGTGTCGCATGCCGCTCCCGCGCATCATTTCGGCGATGCCAGGGGACTGCTCACGGAAGTCGCGGCACTCGGATTCGAGCGTTTGACGGCATCCGAACGCGAGGCGCGTGACGAAGAGCCTGCCGGGAAACGGCTGATCGGAACCGGGCTTGGCTATGTCCGCTTCGCCCTCTCCCATCCCGCACAGTTCCAGCTGATGTTCCAGAAGGGCCTCGTCGATCACGCGAACGAACGTCTCGCGACTGCGAGCCGCGCTGCGTTCGACGTCTTCATCGAAACCTACATGCAGGCCAACGACGTCGCCTTTCCCGAGGGCATGTTCAAGGACACGGATCCGTCCGTCATGCGGGAATGGGCTCTGGTGCATGGCTTCGCAACGCTGGCGGTGCAGGGTCAGATGGGACCCGCAGCCTCGCCGTCGGAGATTCAGAACCTCATGAACTTCGCGCGCGCGGTCTTCGACGGCGCGCAATCACACGGCTCCTCGCAGAACCCTCGTTAGCGCCGCTGATCGTTCGGTTGAATTAGAGAGAGAAAATGCTGAGCGCGCGCATGCGGGACCAGAAGCCCTGCCCCTGCTTGCGCTGGAGATATTCACTAACCAGCGCGCGGTGCAAATCCTCGGCGGTTTCGTGCATGCAGGCGAGTGCCGCTCCGGCGCCACGGGCGATGGCCTCGAGGCGGGCTTCTTCGGCGACAATGTTGCGTGACTCGACGCTTGCCATGGCCGAAAGCGTAAGCCCGGGAAGGTTAATGAGCGGTAACCGGCTCGGCCGCCGCTACTGACAGGTCCGGCACGATGCTCGCAGCCGCGACCTGCACATTCTGCTCGCTGCGGATCATCACGCGGTTCCGGCCGGTATTCTTCGCTTCGTAAAGCGCCTCGTCGGCGCGCGACAGCAGCGTATCCACTTCGTCCTTGTAGTTCGTCGTGAAGGTCACGCCGATACTGACGGTCGCACCGATCTCGGTGCCGTCCACGACCTTCGCCGCTTCGAGAAAGGCAAGCCTTACGCGCTCCGCAACGATCACCGCGCCCTTTTCGTCGGTATTGCCCAGGAACGCCGCGAATTCCTCGCCGCCGAGCCGGCCGAACACGTCGGTCTGACGAAGCGTATTCTTCGCGGTCGATGCCAGCAGCCGGATGACCTTGTCGCCGACCGGATGGCCGAAGCGGTCATTGATCGACTTGAACTTGTCGATGTCGAACATGAAGATCGCCATCGGCTTGGTCGGGCGTACCTCGCGCGCAAGAATTTGCTTCGCGAATTCCGTGATCGCGCGCCGGTTGTGAACGCCGGTCAGGGGATCGATCAACGCGGCTTCCTTGTGCACGCGCTCGGTCCGCTCCTTCGCCATCTCCAGAAGAATGAATGCTGCCGCGATCGAATAAAGCAGGGACTCGATTGCGAGTGTCGCGATCCAGCCGTTGGTCAGCGTCGCCGCGATCCTGTCGCCCGGCAGTACCATGGTGAGCGGCACCTGGCTCGGAAACACCACGCCATGCAGCGTGATAACGATTACCGCCGGCCAGCGCGAGTTGAGTTTCTCGCCGCGGCCGCTCCACAACTCGAACGCGGTGAACAGCGTATAATTGGAAATGATGAGCGAACTGACCACGATGCGGCCGATCGATGAATCGGAAAACCCGGGGATCTGGCAGGCCATGAGCCAGATGATCGCCCCCGCGAACATCGCCAGCGGCTGAACCGCTTTTCCGTCGAACAGCCGCGCGCCGTTCCACGACATGCCGCAGGCAACGAACAAGAGCGCGCTCGCGAAATCGATCAGCATCGGGCTTTCGATGAACTGCTGAAGGCTGAGCATGCCCGCGGAAAGCCCGCCGACCAGATAGGCGGCACCCCACCAGCCAAGCGCTTGGATGCTCCGGTCCTGAATCCAGGCGAAGATCAGAAGCAGTCCAAGCACCGCCGTTACGAAGATCGAAACGACGAGCAGCGTCGGTACGTCCAAAATCATGCAGGCGCCGCAAGGTCCCAAGAATTTTTGTAATTGCGCACGAACTTACCGTTGCCGGCTTAGGAAACCGTCCTCGAACTGCTTAAAAATTGAGAAAGCGGGAACGCGAAATATCGCCCTATTTGGCGGCCGTGCGTGCGGACCGGGCGTCCAGCCACGCGAGCGCGTCTTCGTTCGCCGCCGCCTGGAGCTTCGGCGCCAGTCCCGGATTGACCACGCGCAGTGCTCCGATTGCGGCAACTGCCGCCTTGGCCTCCTCGAGCGGCGGCGCCGGCGCATGAGTACGCCCCGCGACCTCGACACGGTTACGGCCGTGCTCTTTCGCCAGATAGAGCGCGCTGTCGGCCCGCGAAAGCAATTCGATCACGTCTTCGTTCATATCGCTGCCAAGTACCGCGACGCCGACACTCACCGTCGCATCGACGTGATGGCCCTCGATTTCCGAGGTCGCAATCATCAGCGCGCGGCGGATGCGCTCGGCGGTGGAGACCGCCGTGCCCTCGCCCGCACCGAACAGCAGCGCGCCGAATTCTTCGCCGCCGATACGGCCTAGAAGGTCGGTTGAACGGAACTCCGACGCGGCCTTCGACGTAAAGATGCGCAGCACCTCGTCGCCGATGTGATGGCCGAAACGGTCGTTGATCGACTTGAAATAGTCTAGATCGAACAGGAGTGCGGTCACCGGTTCGGGATTGCGCGAACGCTGACGCATCCGGCGCATCGCAGCGTCGAGGAACGCGCGGCGGTTCGGGATATTTGTCAGCGGATCGAGCATCGCGTTGGTTTTATGTACAAGTTCGCTCCGCTCCTTCGCCATGGCAAGAATCATGAACGACGCGATGATGAGGAACAGAAGCGATTCAAGCCCGATGATGCTGAACCAGACTACCGAGTAATACGTACTGCCCTGTGCTACCGGAAATGCGAACACCAGCCAAATGCGCAAGGCATAGACGGCGCCGTGCACGAAGAAAGTGACGCTTAGCGGCCAGCGCGACAGCAACGGCTCCTGCACGCGGCCGCGCCAGATTTCGCAACCTGTGCCGATTACGTAAACCGAGATGATCGCGGAGCTGAACATGATCCGCGCATTGATGGAATCGCTCAACAACGGAAGTTGTGACGCGATCATCCAGAGGATCGGGCCGGCGAGCACGCCGCTGATCGGCGCCGGCCGTTCGTCGAACAGCCGCGCGCCGCCCCATGCTATGCCGCAGGAGAGCAGGATCAGCACGTTCGCCATTTCCATCGACAGGACGTCGGGTACGTGGCCACGCGCGCCTAGAAGACCCGCGCCCGCACACATCACGAAATGACTCGCGCTCCACCAGCCGAGCGCGCGAATCTGCCGGTTCTGATACCAGGTGAAAAGCAGCAGGAAACCGAGCACGATCGTGACGGAAATCGACACGATGAAGAGTGTTCGCACATCGAGATCGAGCACGGGGCAATGACTTTCGCAGATTTCGCTGTCTGCGATGTAGTCGATAAAGCCCTACGGAACCGGACGCGAAATCGATAAAATTGCGCGGATCATCTTGGTGAACGGGTGCTTAATGCACGGGCGCGCGCAGGCTGAAGATCATCGAACCGAACAATACGAACCAGAAATATTTGGCGAGTTGCGGATCGAAAAAGGCAATGCCGATGGAAATTGCAAAGACCGTCGCGGTAAACAGCGAGTTGAGAATGCTTTTCTTCACTTCATCCGTGCTGACCGACGCTTTCATGAGCCCCGCCCGATAGCCGTAGAGCGTAAGCGTAGCCGAGCAAAGCAAGGCAAAAACCATCGTCGCCGCATAGACGATCACAGCGACGCGAAGGTCGCCGTGCTCACCGAGCACCGCGGTCGTGAACGGGATGCAGCAGATCGCAAGCAGGAACAGGAAGTTCAACCAGACCAGCCGCGAACTCGCGCGCTCGATCATCTGATATTTGCGCCAATGCGCGATCCACAGGAATGCAATCACGGCGAAGCTGACGAAGAAGCCGAGATAGCGCGGCCATAGCGAGCCTAAAATTTCGAGGAGTCGCGCGTCGGTCAGGTGATGTTCGTTCGGCAACCGTATTTCGATGACGAGCAGCGTCATCGCGATCGCCATCACGGCGTCCGAGAACAATTTCAAACGTTCGAGGGCGGAATCGCTTCCGCCCTCGTGTTCGATTTTCTTTTTAGTCGCTTTCGCCAAGCGAGCCCCGAAGATTAGCGCTTCGAGAACTGGAAGCTGCGGCGGGCTTTCTTCTTGCCGTACTTCTTGCGCTCGACCACGCGGCTGTCGCGGGTGAGGAAGCCGCCCTTCTTCAGCACGCCGCGCAGTTCCGGCTCGAAGAAGGTCAGCGCGCGCGAAACGCCGTGGCGCAACGCACCGGCCTGGCCGGAGAGACCGCCGCCGGAAACCGTGCAGACCACGTCATACTGGCCGCCGCGGTTCGCAGCCACGAACGGCTGCTGGATGATCATGCGCAGCACCGGGCGCGCGAAGTAAACTTCGACCGTGCGCTCGTTGACGAGGATCTTGCCCGAACCGGGCTTGAGCCAGACGCGGGCGACCGCGTCCTTGCGCTTGCCGGTCGCGTAGGCACGGCCCTGCTTATCCAACTTCTGAACGTGGACCGGAGCTTCGGGCTGGACGCCCTTGAGCTGCGAGAGGCCTTCGAGAGACTGAACGGATTCGGCCATCACGCGGCCCCCACATTCTTGCGGTTGAGTTTTGCGATATCGAGCTTCACCGGGTTCTGCGCTTCGTGCGGGTGCTTCTCGCCCTTGTAGACGCGCAGGTTGCCCATGATCTTGCGGTGGAGCGGACCGCGCTTGAGCATGCGCTCGACGGCCTTCTCGAGAACGCGCTCGGGGAAGCGGCCTTCCATGATCATCTTGGCGGAACGCTCTTTGATGCCGCCGATGTAGCCGGTGTGATGGTGATAGACCTTCTTCTCGAGCTTCTTGCCCGTGAAGACGACCTTCTCGGCGTTGATGACGATGACGTTGTCGCCGCAATCGACGTGCGGCGTGTAGATGGCCTTATGCTTGCCCTTGAGGCGCATGGCGATGATGGTCGCGAGACGGCCGACGACGAGACCGGATGCATCGATCAGCACCCATTTCTTCTCGACCTCGGCGGGCTTCGCCACGAAGGTGGTCATGACGTTCTTCCTTGGATGGGAATTCGTTGGCGCGGGTTCTAGGAAAGCGCCGCAATAGCGTCAAGCACTATCGGCAAATAACTTCATTATATATCAATGACTTATAAATATGGTAATTTAATACCAGCCGCTAAGTGCTGCTATCGCGGCGGAATCGAATAGGTCGCGACGACATGCGCCGCCGGATCCTCGTCGTCGATGCCCCGGATAGTCGCCTCCGCCACCACCAGCCGCTTCCCGAGCTTGAGAATCTTGACCTCGCAGACGAGGTCGCCGGGTGCGGGTTTCGACAGGAAATTGCAGGTGAAGCTCGTGGTCACCGCAAGTGCCACCGGCCCGATCGCGCCGAGGATCGCGACGTAAATCGCCCCGTCCGCGAGCCCCATCATGGTCGGCCCCGAAACGGTGCCGCCCGGCCGCAGGTGCCGCTCGCCGGCCGAGAAATGCACCACCGCCGTCCCCGGCCCTACGGAAACGATCTTGTTCGGCTTGCCCGGCGCATAGGCCTGCGGAAATTCCTTGGCGAGGTAATCGCGCAGTTCCTCGACCGTCATTACTACCGGCATGGCTGCCACGATTAGTCTCCTCACCTCGCCCTTTCTTTTCCGATACAATGCCGGGCAACGAACGAGAAGCCGTGAAGCTGACAAATGACGAAGCACACCGCCGCAAAAGCAGAAGCCGCGCCCATCGTGCTCCGCGAGGATCATGGTCCGGTCGCGATGCTGATTCTCAATCGTCCCGCTGCGCGAAATTCGCTCTCGCAAGCCATGATCGACACGCTCACGGCCGAAATCGCGAAAGTGCGCGACGACGCTTCCGTGCGCGTCCTCATCATCGCCGCGAACGGCCCCGGCTTCTGCGCCGGCCACGACATGAAGGAAATGACCGCGCGCCGCGCGGACAGCGACAAAGGCCGCGCCTTCTTCGCACATATGTTCGAGAGCTGCGCGAAGATGATGATGTCGATCGTGCATCTGCCCAAACCCGTGATCGCAGCCGTCGGCGGTGCTGCGAGTGCTGCCGGATGCCAGCTCGTTGCGTCGTGCGATCTCGCGGTCGCCTCGAAGGAAGCGCGCTTCGCGACACCCGGCGTCGACATCGGCCTGTTCTGCTCGACACCGATGGTCGCGCTCTCGCGCAACGTGACGAACAAGCATGCGATGGAAATGCTGCTGACCGGCGATCTGATCCCCGCGCAGCGCGCCTACGAGATCGGCCTCGTCAACCGCGTAGTGGAAATCGAGACCGAACGCCATGAAGCGATGGAATTGGCGAACAGGATCGCGTCGAAGTCGGCCTATACGCTGAAAATCGGCAAGGAAGCCTTTTACCGCCAGCGCGAACTCGACCTCGAAAGCGCCTATCGCTACACGGCGGAAGTGATGACCGAGAACATGCTCGCGCGCGACGCCGAGGAAGGCATCGGCGCCTTCGTCGAGAAGCGCGCGCCGAAATGGGAAGACCGCTAGGCCGTGACTGGCGCCGCTCGCCTCCCGCGCCCACATAGGTTGGCATGAGCAACAACAGCGATCTTGTATTTCCCCCCGCCGCGCGCAGGAGCAACGCGGCTCCGCGAAGGCCTATGCCGGACGCGTCGAACAGGGATTTCCCGACACCGTCACGCCCGACCTCGCGCAGTTCATCGCACGCATCGACACGGCATTCCTCGGCACCGTCACGGAAAACGGCTCGCCTTATATCCAGCATCGCGGCGGCCCGCGCGGCTTCATCAAGGTCGTCGACGAGAAGACGCTCGGCTTCGCGGATTATCGCGGCAACCGCCAATACATCACGATCTCGAACATCGAGCACAACGACCGCGCATTTTTGTTTCTGTTCGATCCCGCCACGCGCTCGCGCATCAAGCTCTGGGGCCGCCTGAAAGCGGTCGAAGGCGACCTCGAAATGATCGGCAAACTGTTCGACGAAGGCTACAAAGCGCGGCCCGAGCGCGTGCTGCTCTTCAGGATCGAAGCCTGGGACGTGAACTGTTCGCAGCACATCACCGAGCGCTTCACCAGAGAGGAGATTCAGGCGGCGATGCCCGGCATTCAGCAGAAAATTATTGCGCTCGAGACCGAGAACGCGCAGTTACGGGCAGCGCTCAACGACGCGCTCGGAAAGAAATTCGATTAGCCAAAGTCTGCACAGCCATGGATCACGAAAAATACGACGACAGCTACATCCGCGGCATCCTGCATGAGGTGAAATCGGTTGCGATTGTCGGCGCCTCGCCGAAAGACAATCGCCCGAGCCATTTCGTCGTGAAGTATCTGAAAGAGCGCGGCTACAAGGTCTTCCCGATCAATCCCGGCCAGGGCGACAGCGAGATCGCGGGCGTCAAGGCTTACGCGAAACTTTCGGACGTGCCCGAGCCGATCGACATGATCGACGTCTTCCGCTCGTCAGACGCGGTGCCTGCCGTACTCGACGAAGCGCTGAAGCTCTCTCCCCGCCCGAAAGTGTTCTGGATGCAGTTGAGCGTGCGGAGCGAGGAAGCCGCGAAGCGCGCGGAAGAAGCGGGCATGAAGGTCGTGATGGATCGCTGCCCCAAGATCGAATACGGCCGCCTCTCCGGCGAGATCAGCTGGGCCGGCGTGAATACGCGGAAGCTTTCTTCCAAACGCCCGAAGCGTCTCGAAGGCGGCGTGCAGCGATTGTCGATCGGGCAGAACTTTCCGCCGAAGTCTTAGCAATGGCGAAGAAATCGAAAAAGAAGGCAGCGAAGAAGAAAACGGTCCCGGCGCGCAAGAACGACTGGCGCGCCGCCGCCCTCGCCCGCATCCGCGCACTCATCCAAGAAGCCGCGCCCAACGCCGTTGAAGAACGAAAATGGAAGAAGCCGTCGAACCCGAAAGGCGTGCCGACCTGGTCGCATGACGGCATCATCTGCACCGGCGAGACCTACAAAGACAAAGTGAAGCTGACGTTCGCACGCGGCGCTTCGCTGAATGACCCGTCCGGCCTTTTCAACGCAAGCCTTGATGCCGGCACGCGCCGCGCGATCGACATTCGCGAAGGCGACAAGATCGACGAGCGCGCGTTCAAGGCGCTGATCCGCGAAGCCGTCGCGCTGAACAGCGAGAAGAAGAAAGCGCGTTAGCCCGGCGAAAGCGCCGCAGTTGACCGCCCACCCGCCTTCTGCATAAATCACAATTGATTTTCGCTAATCGAATATATTCACATCGTAAGTGAGTATAATCGGCCACAGAAGGAAGCAGCACGATGTCCGACCGCGAACCCGGCTTTTCGACCCTTTCGATCCATGCCGGCGCGCAGCCCGACCCCACCACCGGCGCACGCGCGACTCCGATCTACCAGACCACCTCGTTCGTATTCGACGACGTGGAGCACGCGGCCTCGCTGTTCGGCCTGCAGACCTTCGGCAACATCTACACCCGCATCGGCAACCCGACGAACAACGTGCTCGAGGAGCGCGTCGCAGCCCTCGAAGGCGGCACCGGCGCGCTCGCCGTCGCCTCCGGTCACGCCGCGCAGGTGCTCGTGTTTCACGCGCTGATGGAATCCGGCGACGAGATCGTCGCCGCGAACCGCCTCTATGGCGGCTCGATCAACCAGCTCAGCCACTCGATCAAGAATTTCGGCTGGAAGGTCGTCTGGGCCGATACCGACGATCTCTCCTCCTTCGAGAAGGCGATCTCGCCGAAGACGAAGGCGATCTTCATCGAGTCGCTCGCGAACCCCGGCGGCGTGGTCGTCGATATCGAAGGCATCGCGAAGATCGCCAACAAGGCCGGCGTGCCGCTGGTCGTCGACAACACGCTCGCCTCGCCCTACCTGATCCAGCCGTTCAAGTTTGGCGCCGACATCGTCATCCACTCGGCGACTAAATTCCTCGGCGGCCACGGCAACTCGATCGCAGGCGTCATCGTCGACGGCGGCAAGTTCAACTGGATCGGCAACAAGCGCTACCCGATGCTGTCCGCGCCGCGGCCGGAATATAACGGCATCGTGCTCGCGGAAACCTTCGGTAATTTCGCCTTTGCGATTGCCGTGCGCGTGCTCGGCCTGCGCGATCTCGGCCCCGCGCTTTCGCCGTTCAACGCCTTCCTGATCATCAACGGCATCGAGACACTGCCGCTGCGCATGCAGAAGCATTCCGACAACGCGCAGAAAGTCGCGGAATTTTTGAGCAAGCATCCGAAGGTGGCCTGGGTGAATTATGCCGGCCTCAAGACCGACAAATATCACGCGCTCCAGCAGAAATACTCGCCCAAGGGCGCGGGCGCGGTCTTCACCTTCGGTCTCAAGGGCGGTTTCGACGCCGGCGTGAAACTGGTTTCCAACGTCGAGCTGTTCTCGCATCTTGCGAATATCGGCGACACGCGCTCGCTGATCATTCACCCGGCTTCCACCACGCACAAGCAGCTTAGCGACGAGCAGAAGGTGAAGGCGGGTGCGGGCCCGGATGTCGTGCGCCTTTCGGTCGGCATCGAGGATGTCGAAGACATCATCGCCGATCTGGAAAAAGGCTTGAACGCCTAGACGTTCCGAAGCCTCGCGGCGTGGTAGCTGGCGTAAGCCAGCACCACGACCGCACCGGCCTGATGCGCAAGGCCGAGCGCGAGCGGCACCGCGAGCAGCAACGTAACGATGCCGAGCGCGGCCTGCGCCGTAATCAGAAGAAAAAGCATCACCGCCTGCGACTGCGCTGGCCGGTTTCGCTGGTAGATGACGTAGCCGAGCGAAACGAACCATAAGAGATAGGCCGTCATGCGGTGGTTGAACTGCACCGCGAGCACGTTCTCGAAGAAATTCCGCCACCACGGCTGCAACAGAAAGAGTTGCGCGCCCTTGGGATGAAACACCCCGTCGATCAGGGGCCAGGTGTTGTAGGTCAGACCCGCATTGGTCTTCGCGACGATCGCGCCGAGAAACACCTGCAACAGCGCAAGCACGATCAACACCACCGCGAAAATCTTCCCGCGCTTTCCAAGCTTGTGCTTCGGCAGCAGCGAAGTCGCGACCCAGACCAGCGCAACGAAGATGATGCAGGCGAGCGTCAGGTGCACAGCTAACCGGTACTGGCTGACGTCGGTACGCACCGACAACCCGCTTGCGACCATCCACCAGCCGACCGTGCCTTGCAGCCCGCCGAGGAACAGAAGCACCAGCAGCTTCCAGCGCAAAGCCAGGCCGATCTTTCCCCGCCACCAGAAGAACGCGAGCGGGATTGCGAAGGCAAAGCCGACGATGCGGCCCAAGAGCCGGTGCGCCCATTCCCAGAAGAAGATGAACTTGAAGTCGGCGAGGCTCATCCCTTGGTTGATCGCCTGATACTGCGGGATGGCCTTGTACTTCTCGAACTCGGCAAGCCAGGCGGCGTCCGTCAGCGGCGGGAAAACGCCGGTCACGACATTCCACTCGGTGATGGAAAGCCCCGACCCGGTAAGCCTTGTCGCGCCGCCGAGCATGACCATACCGGCGACGAGCGCAGCAATGGCCCAAAGCCAGCGGCGTACGTCGCTCATTGGGTCGTCTGACTGCGGCATCGGGGGATGGAAATCCGGATTAACAAGAAGCCGCGCGACGTTTATAGAGCGGCACCCTTCCCCGCAATGCTCGCAAAGCCGCACCTCATGCGCCAGCGTAACCGCAAACTGATCGGCACCGTCGCGCTCCTCGTGCTCGTCATATTCTGGGCGCTGTTCGGCATGCTGGTCGCGCAGGGCCGCGTGGTCGAATTGCCGGGCTACGCCCAGGTCTTCGTGTTCCTGTTTTTAGGGATGGTCTGGGTGCTGCCCGCGGGATTTATCATCCGCTGGATGGCCCGCAAGGACGCTTGACCTAAACTTACGCGACGTCGAGCCGCCGGAAATTCGCCCTGAGCGAAAACGGCACGCCCGAACGCAACACATCGACATAGCGCAGCGCCTGGAAGTTTCCGTTCAGCGACACACGCGGCAATGCGGTCAAGTGTTCGCGGTGTTCGGGGAAAATCACGCCGGGCCGTGTCGTCACCGCTAGGTCGTACCCGGCTTCGGAAGCAAGCGCGAAATCGCGCGCATCCGCCGAGGTGCAATCACCGACCGGATAAGCGAAATCAACCGGCTTCTTGCCGAGCGCCTTCTCGATCACGGAAGCGCTCTGTTCGAGTTCCTGCTTCACGACCGCGGCCGGCCACTTCTTCAGCATATAGTGGTTCACGCTATGGGCGCCGATCGTGATCAGCGGATCCGACGCCAGCGTCTCCAGTTCGCTCCAGCCCATGCACAACTCTTTGCAAGGCTCGAGCGGATCGACGCCATAGCGCTCGCAAAGATCGGTTACGATGCCGCGCATTTCCTTCTCATCGGGCATGCGGCGCAGCCACCAGTAAAGCTCCGTATAAGCGCGCTGCTTGGCGGCAACGTCCGCGCAATCGAAGAAGCGCGTCTTGCCGTCCACTTCGATCGCGATGCGCTCGGTCTTGGCGATCACGCGCTCGATCGCGGCCCACCACAAGAGCCCGATCTTGTCCGCGAAACTCGTCGCGACGAACAGCGTGGCCGGAACGCCCTGCTTCTTGAAGATCGGATAGGCGTATTCGAGATTGTCGCGATAGCCGTCATCCAGCGTGAAGCAGACGAAGCGGTTCGCGTATTCCTGCTCGCGCAGCCGCCGCCGCGCTTCGGCGAGCGAAACGATATCGACCTTCTTGTAGCGCAGGTATTCGATCAGCGTTTCGAGAAACTCCGGATCGATCTCGAGCAGCGCGTTCGGCTGGAACGCGTCGTTCCGCGCGGGCCGCACGTGATGCATCGTGAAGACCGCGCCGATGCCGGACGAGAGCGGCCCCAACAGCTTGAACGCGCCCGAAAAATAGAGCGCCTCCAGGCCCATGCGGATGCCGGCGGTTCTTAAATTCATAATTCAGTCAATGGCTTGGACAGCCCCCGATTTCAAGCAATCTACCAACGGAAAATTGAGAAATCTTTGCGAGTCTGCGCGTCCCAAGGGGAACACCGGGGAAAGGCGTTAAGAAACGTGCTTAAGCGCGTCGAAAAAAACACATCCGCGTGGGACGAGACCGCTGTTACCGGCGGCGCTCCTGCCTTCACCCGTTTTGAAATCTTCCGTGATTTCGCGAATATTGCGCCGCTCTGGCGCGCGTTCGAGGCCGGCGCCGACCTCACGCCGTATCAGCGATTCGATTTTCTGAATCTCTGGCAGGAACATATCGGCGCGAAGGAAGGCGTCGAACCGTTGCTCGTCGCCGTCTTCGGCGAAGACGGCGAGCCGCTTTGCCTGCTGCCGCTCGGGAAATTCTCGCATGGCCCCTTCCCGGTCGCGCGCTTTCTCGCGGGCAAACATGCGAACTATAATTTCGGACTCTGGCGGCGCGGTATGTCTTTCCCGCGCGCATTCGTGCAGCAGCTTCTCGATGCCCTTGCCAAGGCCGAGCCCGAACTTGCCGCGCTTGAGTTGCACAACCAGCCCTATTCCTGGCACGGCGCGGAAAACCCGCTGCTTGCGTTTCCGCATCAGCCCTCACCGAGCCTCGGCTACCGCCTGAAACTCGGCGAGAGCGGCGAAGCGGTGCTTTCGCGCCAGCTCACCACAAGCTACCGCGGCCGCATTCGCGGCAAGGAAAAGAAACTCGCGAAGCTTCCGGGCTACCGTTACTTCGTCGCCTCGACGCCGGATGAAGTGCGGCGCTGCATGGACGCCTTCTTCGTGCAGAAGCGCGCCTATATGGCGATGATGAAAATTCCCAATCCGTTCGACGAGCCGGAAGTCGAAGCCTTCCTGCGCGCGGCCGCGGACGCAGGCGCGCTCGAAATCCACGCGCTCGAATGCGAAAGCGAAGTGCTCGCGCTTTATGCCGGCGTCACGGACGGCAAGCGCCTCTCGACCATGATCAGTTCCTACACCGCGAGCGAAAATTCGCGCTGGAGCCCCGGCATCATCACGCTGTCGCATATCGTGCCGAACGTCGCCGACCGCGGCTTCGCGATCATGGACCTCGGCGTTGGCGAAGCGGAATACAAGTTCGTCTATTGCGACGAGAAGGAAGAGCTGTTCGACAGCTTCATCCCGCTTTCGCCGAAAGGCCACGCACTCGCACCACTCCTGCGCGCGCAGGCGAGCCTCAAGCGCTTCGTGAAAACGACGCCGGTGCTCTGGAAAGCCGCGAAAACCGTCCGGGGACTGTTGCCGCGCTAGGCGGCGGCCACTTCCGGCGCAACCTTCGGATCGGGCTCGGGCGCAACCGCGACCACCGCGATATTCGGGAAGCCCATCCCGCGCAGCGTCTCGGCGGCGGCAATCCCCGCGTCCGAATTTCCTTCGAGCGTGACCACGACCGTGCCGCGCGTAAAGCGCGCAAGCCGCGAGGCGCTGGAATAGCCGATCAGGTTCGGCGCCGCGATCACGATGTGATCGTAGCTTTGCGCAAGCGCGCCGAGCACGATCGAGAACCGGTCGGCCGAAAGGATCGCGGCGATGTCGGGCGTGATGCGTCCCGCGCCGAGAATATGCGCGCGCGACTTCGGATCGCGCTCGATCGCTTCGCCGAACGAAACCTTGCCGAGCAGAAGATCGCCGATACCGGATTGCGCGCCCGCCTTGCGGCTGACCGCCGTTTCCGCGTCGAGATCGACGAATACGGAATGCGCCCCGCCTTCAGAAAGCTCGCGCGCAAGATCGAGCGCGAGTTCGGATGAAGGCTCCGACGCCGTGCGTGTCACGACCACAACGCCGCGGCCCATCGCGCGCACTTGTGCCGTAAGCGGCCCAGCGCGTGGACTTTCCGCATAGTTCTGCTGGGCTGTCCTCGGCATCGCCGGCGCAATCGGCGCCTCGTCTTCCGCGAGCGCCGGCACAGCCTCAACCGGACGATAGACTTCGCCGCGCAGGAGCTGCGAGGCGGCAAGGAAGCCCGTCATCGCAACCAGCACGCCGAAGGTCACGATGAACACGATCGGCAACTTCTTCGGGAAATGTACCTTTGTCGAAGGGATCGCGCGCGAGATGATCCGCGCGTCCGCCTGCACCGCGTCCGGCGTTTCGCGCGCGACCGTGTCGCGATAACGCGAGAGATAGGTTTCCAGCAGGTCGCGCTGCGATTTCGCGTCACGCTCGAGCGCCCGCAGTTGCACATCCTGCGAGTTCAGCGAACCCGACATCTTCTTCTGCTGGTCGAGTGCGACCAGAATGGCGTCGGCCTGCGCGGCCGCGATCCGCGCGTCGTTCTCGTATCCGCGCGCCATCTTGTCTGCGGCGATCCGCGTCTGCGCCTCCAGATCGGCGATCTGCGCGCGCAATTCCTTGATGCGCGGATGCTGGTCCAAGAGCGTCGAAGACTGCTCGGCAAGCTGCGCGCGCAACGTCACGCGCTGTTCGTTCAGCCGTCGGATCAGGTCGGAATTCAGCACTTCGCTGGTTTCAACCGGCCGGCCGCTCTTGAGAATATCACGGATAATCCGCGCCTTGGTTTCGGCGTCGGCTTTCTTGGTGCGGGCGCTCGCAAGCTGGGTATTCAGTTCGCCCAGCGATTGCGCGCTCAGGGAATTGTTGTTTGGACCGACATAGAGGTTCGACTTGACGCGAAATTCCTCGACCTTGGATTCCGCTTCAGCAACGCGCGTGCGCAGCCGCTCGATTTCCCCGGCGAGCCACTGCCCGGCCTGGCGGATCGCGTCCTGCTTCGCTTGCTGTTGCAGCTTGATATAGCCTTCGGCGACCGCGTTCGCGACGCGCGCGGCGAATTCTGCATCCTGCGACTGAAACTCGATCGAGATCACGCGCGACTTGTCGACCTGATAGACGTTGAGCCGTTCGAAATAACGCTCGAGGATTTTGTCCTCGTCGCTCATCGGCGCGCGCGCGCGCGACATGCCGGCAAGACCGAGCAACCCGTCGAGCAGCGAGCCGCCCGCGTTCGGATTGAATTCGGGGCGCTCCGCGAATTTCAGGTCGCGGATGATGCCGCGGGCGAGATCGCGCGACAGCGCAAGCTGCACCTGACTCTGCACGGCTTCGGCATCGAGCAGCGTGCGGTCGCGCTCCATGTTGCGCTCGCCCTGCGCCTGATTGTACGGCGTCTCGCGGTTCTCGATCAGCACCCGCGCTTCCGATTTGTAGCGCGGCGTGATCATGTTGACGGCGAGGAAGCTCAGCACGCCCGCTGCAAGCGTGACCGCCAGAATGCGGAATTTCCGGGCCCAGAGCGCCCGCCCGAGGGCGGCGAGATCTAGCTCCGATTCGGCGGCTGGGGCGGGAATCGCTTCCGCGCGGGCTTTGGAGGACGGACGGCGCATTGGCTTCAAACGACTCCCACGCAACTACTGTCCGTATAAGAAATCATTAGGGTTGCCATTGGGTTAAGGGCGCCCGTCCCGGCCGCACGAGTCAGATTCCGTTAACCATGTCGCGGTAAGAAATTGGCAACCAAGAAAGTCCTGTCCGCGCATGTCTTTCCGCCCGGCCATCCTCCTCGCTCTGGCGCTCGCGCTTTCCGCCTGCGCGGGTAATCCGCGCCCTGCGCCGGACGCCTCTTTCGAGGCGCCCTACACGCTCGACGGCGGCGACAAGCTCCGCGTGACCGTGTTCGGTCAGGAAGGCCTCACCAATTCCTACGCGGTCGATGGCGCCGGCAAGATTTCGATGCCGCTGATCGGCCGCGTCGATGCGCGCGGGCTGACCACCGCGCAGGTCGCGGCCCAGATCACGAGCAAGCTCCGCTCCGGTTACGTGCGCGAGCCGCATGTCGCGGTGGAAGTCGAAACCTACCGGCCGTTCTTCATCCTCGGCGAAGTGACCGCCGCCGGTCAGTACGCTTACGTCAACAACCTGACTGTCGAAACCGCGGTCGCGATCGCAGGCGGCTTCACGCCGCGCGCCAACCGCGCGAACTTCACCATCGTCCGCAACATCAACGGCGTGGCTTCGAGCGCGAGCGTGCCGCCCTATTTCAACGTGCGGCCGGGCGACACCATCACCGTTCACGAACGCTGGTTCTGACGAGCCGCCTTTGCCGCCGCTTCGCATCCTCCACGTGCTTCGCGCCCCGGTCGGAGGGCTGTTTCGCCATGTCTGCGACCTGGCGCTGGAACAGAGCGCTCGCGGCCACGCCGTCGGCGTGATCGCGGACCGGACCACCGGCGGCGACAAGGCCGAAGGCGCGCTTTCCGCCCTCTCCTCGAAAATATCGCTCGGTGTCTCGCGCATTCCCATGAGCCGTCACGCGGGGCTTAGCGACATCGCCGCTGTCCGCTATGTCGAAACCCACGCGCGACAGTTGAAAGCCTCGGTCGTGCACGGTCATGGCGCGAAAGGCGGCGCGTTTGCGCGGCTCGCCGCGGGCCATGCACTTCGCGTTTACACGCCGCACGGCGGCAGTCTGCATTTCTCGCGCACGAACCCGATCGGTTTCGCCTATCTCGGCGTCGAGCGGATGCTGCTCGGCAAGACCGATCTCGCGCTCTTTGAAAGCGAATATGCGCGCGCCGTGTTCGAGCAGAAGATCGGCCGCCCCAGGGGCATCTCCGCTGTAGTTCATAACGGCGTGCGGCCGGAGGAATTCGAGCCGGTATCGCCGGCGCCGAGCCCCGCCGACATTCTTTTCGTCGGCGAGTTGCGCAAGCTGAAGGGCGTCGATGTGCTGATCGAGGCGCTGGCGCTTCTGAAGACTCGCGGCGAGACATTGCGCGCGATCATCGTCGGCGACGGCCCTGATCGCCAAGCCTTCGCGGTACCCGCGAAAGCGCGCGGTCTCGATACCCAGATCGAATTTCCCGGCGCACTGCCGGCGCGAAGCGCCTTCGCCAAAGGAACGCTGCTCGCCGTTCCATCGCGCGCGGAATCTTTGCCTTACATCGTGCTGGAAGCAGCGGCCGCGGGACTCCCGCTGGTCGCAACCGCCGTCGGCGGCATTCCGGAAATCTTCGGCCCGGACGCAAAATCCCTGATCCCGCCGGGCAATGCGGAAGCGCTGGCCGCCGCCATTCAGGCATTCCGTAGGGACGGCGGCGGCGGGCAAACCGGGCGTCTTCGCGCCCGCGTTTCCGAATTGTTTACCGTGAGCGCCATGACCACCGGTATTCTCGAGGCTTACGAGCGCGCACTTAGTCTCCGGTCCCGCTAGTTCCCGGCATTAGTATTAAGCCTTCCGAGACGGATTTTCTCTAGTTTTCCTCTGTCTTTAGGCGGCCCCGCGGGCCGCCCGTAATGCCTTGCCGGGGACGGAAAATGATCGGGGCCGAACAGAAAAACAGAAACGCACGCTCCGCCGAGGTTGCCGCCGGCGCGATTGCGAATGCGCAGACGAACCAGTCGCCGCGTGAGTTGAGCCCGCTTGCCAAGATGATCGCGAGCGAGCCGGTGCGCCCCGCGATGTCCGCCGTCGTGCTCGGCGGCTCGATCCGCATGGTCGAATTCCTGCTTTTGTCGCTGGTCGGCTTCGCGATCTACGCGACCTATGTCTATCCCGACGAAGGCTTTCTGTGGCGCTACGTGATCGCGACGCTGGGCACTTCGGCCACCGCGATCCTCGCCTTCCAGCTTGCCGAAACCTACGACGTTGCAGCACTTCGCCGCGCGATCTCGACCTTCGCGCGGCTTACGCTCGCCTGGACCGCGATCTTCCTCGTAGCCTTTGCGTTCCAGTTCTTTTTCCGCCTCGAAGGACAGTATTCCCGCGTCTGGACCGCGAGCTGGTACTTCACGGGCCTGATTGCGCTTTTTGCGTTCCGCATTTTCATCGTTGCGAAAGTGCGCCAGTGGACGCGCGAGGGGCGCCTGATCCGCCGCACGGTGATCGTCGGCGGTGCCGCGCCCGGCGAAGCGCTGATCGAGGCCTTGCAGGCGCAGACCGATTCCGACCTCGACATTCGCGGCGTGTTCGACGACCGCGGCGACGAGCGCTCCGCGCCCATGATTGCGGGCAAGCCCAAGCTCGGCACAGTCGACGATCTCGTCGAATTCGCGCGCCGCACCCGCATCGATCTCCTGCTCGTGTCGCTACCCATTACCGCCGAACAGCGCGTGTTGCAGATGCTGCGCAAGCTCTGGGTGCTGCCGGTAGACATCCGCCTCGCCGCGCATATGAGCAAGCTGCGCTTCCGCCCGCGCGCCTATTCCTACATCGGCAACGTGCCGGTGCTCGACATTTACGACCGGCCGATCACCGACTGGAACATTGTCCTCAAACGGCTGTTCGACAAGATCGTCGGCTCGCTGATGCTGATCGCGCTTTCGCCGGTGATGCTGCTCACCGCGCTCGCTGTGAAACTCGACAGCAAAGGCCCGGCGTTTTTCAAACAGAAGCGCTACGGCTTCAACAACGAGCTGATCGAAGTCTTCAAGTTCCGCTCGATGTACACCGACATGACCGACGCGAACGCTTCGAAGCTCGTCACCAAGGGCGATCCGCGCGTGACCCGTGTCGGCCGCTTCATCCGCAAGACTTCGCTCGATGAATTGCCGCAACTCATCAACGTCGTCTTCAAAGGCAACCTTTCGCTGGTCGGCCCGCGCCCTCACGCAGTTCACGCGAAAGCGCAGAACCGGCTCTATGACGAAGTCGTGGACGGCTATTTCGCACGTCACCGCGTTAAGCCCGGCATCACTGGCTGGGCGCAGGTCAACGGCTGGCGCGGCGAAACCGATACGCCGGAGAAAATCCAGCGCCGCGTCGAGCACGATCTCTATTACATCGAAAACTGGTCGGTGTTCCTCGACCTCTACATACTTCTGAAGACGCCGGTTTCGCTGCTGAAGACGGAAAACGCCTACTGATGGCGCAGGCCGCTACCGCTTCGCACGCCTACACGATTTCGCCCGCGCGAACGGTCGAGAAGTTGCGCAGCCTGCTTTTGTGGATGACCGGATTTTCCGGCGCGTTCGTTTTCACCGAACCTTCGCCGTACGAAATCTTCGCGGCCGCCGCGATCTTCTTCTTTTTCGCAACCGGCCTTTCGATCCGGCGCGGGCATCTGCCGCTGCTGGCGATCCTGATCGTCTATTGCTTCGGCGCGACCATCGCGGTGATCCCGGTGGTCTCGGAACCGAAGACCGCGATGTGGGTCACGATCTCCTGGTTCATGGCCGCAACCGCGCTGTTCTATGCCTGCGTGATCGCCGAAGACACCGAGCGGCGGCTCAATATCCTGATGAGCGGCTATATGGCGGCGGCAATCGTCGCCTCGCTGGTTGCGGTCCTCGCCTATTTTCACGCAATCCCTGGCGCGGATTCGTTCCTGCTCTACGGCCGCGCCAAGGGCACCTTCAATGATCCGAACGTGATCGGCCCGTTTCTGGTGTTGCCCGGTCTCCTCGCGATCCATCGCGCGCTTTCTTTCCGCTTGAAGGATCTCGTCATCGGCGGCACGCAGGTTTCGATCATCGTGATCGCGTTGCTGTTGTCGTTCTCGCGCGGCGCCTGGGGTCACTTCGCGGCGTCGGCGGCGATTTTCATCGGGCTCTTGTTCGTCGTCAGCACCGACGCGCGCGAGCGCACCCGCATCGTCGGCGCGACCATCGCGGGCGTCGGCCTGCTCGCGCTGATCCTCGTTGCGCTGTTGTCGATGAAAGGCGTCGGCTCGCTCTTCACCGAGCGCGCGACGCTCGAGCAAAGCTACGACATGGGCCAGTTGGGCCGCTTCGGCCGCCACATCCTCGGCTTCGAGCTTGCGCTCGACACGCCTTGGGGTCTCGGACCATTCCAGTTCGCGAAGCGTTTTCCGGAAGACCCGCACAACGTCTATCTGAATTCCTTCATGACCGGCGGCTGGATGGGCGGCCTCGCCTATCCGCTGCTGGTGCTGATGACGCTCTGGGCCGGCTTGAAGGGCGCGCTGCGCGCGACCCCGTGGCGACCGGTGCTGCTTGCCACTTGGGCCACCTTTATCGGCGTCGTCGGCGAAGGCGCGATCATCGACACCGACCACTGGCGGCATTTCTGGCTTCTGGCGGGCGTGCTGTGGGGCGGCGCGGTCGCCGCAAGCCGCTATCGCGTTGAAATCCCGCGAATTTCCCCGGCAAAAAACCCGGAACCGGGGCTGGCGTCGTTGCAGCGCACAGACCGGATCACTATAGTCCGCCCCCTGTCGGAGCGTGGCGCAGCCCGGTTAGCGCACTAGTCTGGGGGACTAGGGGTCGTGGGTTCAAATCCCGCCGCTCCGACCATTTCTTTCTTGCGGATTGCATCAAGCCTCCGCCGCAAAACTCAAAATCTTCCCTCGCCCGCAATTTTCCATGCCCCGCATCATCGCTCTCGCCGTCTGCCTCCTCGCAATCTCGACAAGTAATGCACTCGCGCAGCGCGGCGGCGAAGTGACGGTCACGATCTCGCCGCCACCGGAGATGAAAGCCGCGCTGCCGAATGTTTCGGTCGCGGGCGAACACCGGCTGCATTTCAACAACACGACTTCGCGCGACGCGAAGATTCTCTCGATGGAAATTCTGTTCATCGAGCAGTCCGAGACCAGCAAGAGCTGCGACCTGTTCTTCGGCAACGTGATCGGCGCGACTGTCCGGCGCTACGACCTGAAGGACATCGAAGTCCCGTCCGCGAAGGCCGCCACGGCAAAGACGAAACTGCTTCCGGCGGAGGATAACGAAGGCGTCTATAAAGTTGCGCCGCCCGCCGACGAAAAGCGCAATCCGCGCGTGACGATCATCGCCTGCTACAAATTCGTGTTCCTGCTCGACGACTCCGAGCTCGAAGTGACGCCGCTCGCGGGCCGCTGGATCTTCGACCGCAGAACCGGAAAGCTGATTTCGAAGAACGTCGCGGGCAAGGCGGAACTGCTGCCGCGCTGAGCGGAAGTTTACGCGCTGCTCTTCCGGCTCGCTTCGAGCATGCGGCGGCATTCGCCCAGTTCATAAAGCGTGGCTTTCAGCAAACGCACCGCCTCGGAAGAAAGCCGCATCGTGCCGGGCGGCTCCGGGATCGGCGCGCGCGGTTGGGGCGCGCGCATCTGCGGTTCGGCCGCGCGCGGCTCGTAGCGCTCCTCCGGTGCAACACGCGGCTCATAAGCGCGATCGTCGTGCACGCTACGCATCGGCGCGCGTGGCTCCTCGCGGTCGGGCGCGGGCGCGAATTTCCGGAACGGAATTGCCGGACCTTCGTCCTCATATTCGTGTTCGTGCTGCTGCACTTGCGGCGCAGGCGGCTGGGGCTGCGCGCGCGGCACTTCGACGATGCGCGGCTCCAGCGTGCGCGGCATGCCGTTACGCACCGGCTCGCTGCGGGGCATTTCGTTGCGCGAAATTTCAGGCTCGATCCGCGGCCGCTGCGGCGAAACGAAGTTCACGACGCCACCGCGCGCGCCGGAGGAAACGCTCAGGTTCTCGGCGTCCTCTTCGTGCGTTTCATCGTCGAAATTAATGTCGCGCAGCCGCGCCGGATCGGTCTCCGCCGAACGGCCGACGGTCTGCACATAACGCAGACCTTGATCTTTCAGGATCTGCTGCACGCCGCGGATCGTGTAACCCTCACCGTAGAGCAGATGCCGAATGCCGCGCAGGAGATCGACGTCGTCAGGCCGGTAGTAGCGGCGGCCGCCGCCGCGCTTCATCGGCTTGATCTGTACGAAGCGTGTTTCCCAGAAGCGGAGCACATGCTGCGGCAGATCGAGGTCGTCTGCGACCTCGCTGATCGTTCGGAATGCGTCCGGACCTTTTTCCACGCTAGCGTGCCGTATCCGACGTTCGTTTTCCCAAGCCGCGCCTTCCGTATGAACGTCGGATACGAAAGCACGCTAGCAAATATCGATTCGAGCGATCCTTTAGTTCTGACATCCGTTAAGTGCCTGCCGCAACGGGAGACGAATGTCGGAACTGGATCACTCTGACGGGGCCTCGCCTGAGGCCGTCAGCGATCTTTCCCGTCGCCGTTCCGCCCGTTGATTCGCTGCTTAAGAATATTCGATGGTTTGAAAACCATCACCCTGCGCGGCTCAATGGGAACTTCTTCTCCCGTCTTGGGATTGCGGCCTACGCGCTCGCCCTTCTGGCGGACGATGAAAGAGCCGAAGGAGGATAGTTTCACGTTTTCGCCGCGCGCCAGCGAATCGGCGAGTTCGGTCAAAACCAATTCGACGAGTGCCGCCGATTCCGTCCGCGACAAGCCGACCTTTTGATAGACAACTTCACTCAGGTCAGCGCGCGTGATCGTCTTCCCGCTCATGGCCGCCCCCGCGGTGTGAACTATCGTACTGATAAATTGACGTTATTTGCGCTGGCCCGCCGGGTCAACCGGCTTGCAACAAAACTGTCGCGTGGTCAGCGGGACGTATCACCAGCGCAACAGCGTAGAACCCCAGGTGAAGCCCCCGCCCATGGCTTCCAGTAGAACAAGATCGCCTTTTTTGATCCGTCCGTCGTGCGCTGCGGTCGAAAGCGCGAGCGGAATCGACGCGGCCGACGTATTGCCGTGCTTGTCCACCGTTACAACGACCTTATTCGGAGCAATTTTAAGTTTCTTCGCGCTGCCGTCGATGATCCGGAGGTTCGCCTGGTGCGGTACGAACCAGTCTATGTCCTCAGAGGTGTATCCGGTGGCGGCGTAGGCATCCTCGATCACGTCCGTGATCATGCCGACCGCGTGACGGAATACTTCTTTACCTTCCATCCGCAGGTGACCGACCGTTCCCGTCGAGCCGGGACCGCCATCGACGTAGAGTTTCTCTTTGTGGCGGCCATCGGAGCGCAGCTTCGAGACCAGAATGCCGCGATCTTCCCTCGTCCCGGGTTGTTCGGTGCGTTCCAATACCACCGCACCTGCACCATCTCCGAACAACACGCAGGTCGTCCGGTCTTCCCAGTCGAGCAGGCGCGAAAAGGTCTCCGCGCCGATCACCAGCGCGCACTTGAAATCGCCCGAGCGCAGATACTGGTCGGCCGTCGCCATCGCGAAGACGAAGCCGGAGCAGACCGCCTGCAGATCGAAGGCCGCGCCGCGCGTGATGCCGAGTGCCGCCTGCACGGTCGTGGCGCTCGCCGGAAACGTCAGGTCCGGCGTCGAGGTCGCAAGCACGATCAGATCGATGTCGTCGGCGGTCATGCCAGCGTTTGCAAGTGCCGCCTTCGCGGCATGGACCGCGAGATCCGAAGTCTTCTCGTCCTTCGCGGAGACGTGGCGCTCGCGGATTCCCGTGCGCTGCACAATCCATTCGTCGGAGGTATCGACCATCGTCGCCAGTTCGGCGTTGGTCAGCGTGCGTGCCGGGAGATAGGAGCCCACCCCCCGGACGACCGAACGATACACGGTCACTGTTGTAATTCCTCGGCCGGTACGGGCGCAGTTCCGGTTTCGCGGCGCAGCCCTTCGGCAATTCCCTTCAAGAGATTATGGCGGACGACGTCGTAGCCGATTTCGATGGCCGAAGCGAAGCCTTCCGCGTCAGTTCCGCCATGACTTTTCACGACCAGGCCGTTCAGCCCAAGGAACAGCCCGCCATTGGCCCGGCGCGGGTCCATTTTCTCGCGCAGCACCCGGAACGCGCCGCGGGCGAACAGATAGCCGATCTTGGCGCTCAAGGTCCGGCCCATCGCCGAGCGCAGATATTCGCCGATCTGCCGCGCGGTTCCCTCGGCGGTTTTCAGCGCAATGTTCCCCGCGAAGCCCTCGGTGACGATCACGTCCACCGTGCCCTTGGAGATATCGTCGCCCTCGACGAAGCCGCGGTATTCGAAATTGGCCGGGTTCATTTCGCGAAGAATCTGGCCTGCCTCGCGCACCGCTTCGACGCCCTTCATTTCCTCGACGCCGACATTGAGCAGCCCAACCGTCGGCCGCGTCAGGTCGAACACGACCCGCGCCATCGCGGCACCCATCACCGCGTTGTCGACGAGTTGTTTCGCGTCGGCACCGATCGAGGCGCCGACGTCGAGTACGATGCTTTCGCCGCGGATCGAGGGCCAGATCGCCGCGATCGCCGGACGGTCGATGCCCGCGAGCGGCTTGAGGCAGAACAGGCTCATCGCCATCAGTGCGCCGGTGTTGCCGGCCGAGATCGCGATATCCGCCTCGCCTTTCTTCACCGCCTCGATCGCGAGCCACATCGAGGAAACCTTGCGCCCCTTGCGCAATGCCTGGCTCGGCTTGTCGTCCATGCGGACGGCGACGTCGGTATGGACGATCTGCGCATTCTTGAGCCGCGCCTGCTTCGCCGCGACCGGGGCGATCAGCTTCTCGTCGCCGAACAGGATGTATTCGGTGTCCGGCCGCCGCAGGGCCGCGATTTCCGCGCCCGGAATCGTGACCGGCGCGCCGTTATCGCCTCCCATGACGTCGATTGCGATGCGGACGGTTCTGGACATTGAGATCGAGGAAAGGCTGTCGGGCTCAGCCGGATGTTTGGAAATGCCCGGCCCCGCTCCGGCGCTTGTCCGACAATAGCCGTTCGGCGGGCGGGTTCAACTATTGGAAATTACAGCAGCGATATCAGTAGGTTACTACTGTTTTTTGATTCGATCTTTGAGCCCCGAAAGCTGGTCGAACGGGCTGCGCTTCGGCTCGGCCGCGGCCTCTTCGGAGGACAGGCCGGCGAATTCGACCCCAGGTTTACGGGGGTACGGGTCCACAGCGAGGATCAGGAATTCGGTCGCGAGCGCGCCGAGATCGATCTTCCCGTCGATGATCGGGTCCGGGAGGTCTTCGCCCTCCTCGTCGTCATCCGTCTCCGTGCGTTCCGGCTCGGCCGCGAAATCGACGGCGAATTCCTCCGAAACCGGATTGTCGAACTCGTCGAGACTGACGACGCAGACTTGGCGAACCACGCCTTCGAGCTTGCCGATCACGACCGCACCCCCGGCGTCGGCCGGCCGCACTTCGAACTGCACTTTCAGCGCCGGAATGGCAACGACATCGGCAACGGCCGCGAGCCGGGCGCGCGTTGCTTCGTCGGGAATGAGTTCGACGCGCTCGCCTTCGGGCGCAATCGCCGCAACTTCGATCACATGGCTGAACGGAATATCTTCAGGCATGGGCTGCGGCCTTCACGGGTTCGGGAAAGTGGATTTCGGCGGCAAACAGCGCCTCGGGCGCCTGTAGCCGCAGGCCCTTTTCAGCCTGCATCGCATAGGCGGCAAGCGCCTGCCCCGCTGCCGCGTCATCCGAGCCGACCACGTTGCGCGCCAGCGCCTTGGCGAGCGCCGCCTTGTCGCCGGCCTTGATGGCTTCGCCATAGAGCGCGGAACGGCCGAGAAAGGCTTCAGCCAGCGTGCGCATTTTCTTCGGCACCTTGAGATCGCCGATGCCGATCTCGCGCAAACTCGCATCCATGTCGCCGAAGAAGTAGTCGATGAGTTCCTGCCCGAACGCGATCCCGTCCTCGCCCGCGGCGGCGAGCCGGTCGTTCGCCAGATGAAGGTGCAGCACCAGCAGATCGAAGCGCCCCTCGGCCGTGTCCGGCACCCCGAAATCCACGTAGAACGCAGGCCTTCGGGCTTGCGCCACGATGGCGCCATAGAGCCGTTCGATGGTTTTTCTGCGCGCAGAGTCGCGTCGTTTGAATAGGAACATGCCGTCCGGGGCCAGTTTGCGTTTCGTTGCCGCGCGGGGTAGTCGCGGGGTCGCGACAAGTCAATCCGGCGATTAACCATATGACCTTCAGTATCCGCCAGCCAGCGTATTCGGGCCGCGCCATCGCGCTTGCGGCTGCGTTCGGCTGCGCGGTACTGGCGGGATGCAGCGGCACGAACACACCGATCAACGGCCTCACGCAGACCTACAACCGCGGCTATGTGCTCGACGAAAACGCGCTCCAGCAGGTCCCGGTCGGCTCAAGCCAGGAACAGGTGCTGCTCGTGCTCGGCACCCCTTCGACCGTCGCCACCGTTTCCGGCGAGGCGTTCTATTACATTTCGCAGAAGACCCGGCAGACCGCGTTCCTGAAACCCGAAGTGGTCGATCAGCGCGTGCTCGCGGTCTATTTCAGCCCCGAGCGCCGCGTGACCCGGATCGCCAATTACGGCATCCAGGACGGCAAGATTTTCGATTTCATCAGCCGCAGCACCGTCGCGGGTGGCGCCGACATTTCACTCGTCGGCAACATCCTGAAGAACGTCACCAACCTCAATCCGTTCGGCGGCTAAAAGCGCCGGTGAGATGAAAAGCAAAAGCCCGCGAGGATCGCTCCCCGCGGGCTTTTTGTTTCTTGTCTCGCCGTTTAGTGCGCGAGGATCGCGAGCAGCAATAGCGCCACGATGTTCGTGATCTTGATCATCGGGTTCACCGCCGGACCGGCCGTATCCTTGTAGGGATCGCCGACCGTATCGCCAGTGACGGCTGCTTTGTGCGGCTCGGAACCCTTGCCGCCGAAGTGACCGTCCTCGATGTACTTCTTCGCGTTGTCCCAGGCACCGCCACCGGCGGTCATGGAGATCGCGACGAACAGACCCGTCACGATCACGCCCAAGAGCATCGCGCCGAGTGCGGCGAAGCCCGCGGACTTACCGACGGCGCCCTGTCCCGCGATGTAGTAGATCGCGAAGTAGACGACGATCGGAGACAGCACGGGAAGCAGCGACGGGATGATCATTTCCTTGATCGCCGCGCGGGTCAGCAGATCGACCGCCTTGCCGTAGTCCGGCTTGTCGGTGCCCTGCATGATGCCCGGCTTCTCGCGGAACTGACGGCGCACTTCCTCGACGATCGCGGCACCTGCGCGCCCGACCGCCATCATGCCCATCGAGCCGAACAGATACGGCAGCAGGCCGCCGAACAGGAGGCCGACCACGACGTACGGATTCGACAGCGAGAAGTCGACCTTCACGCCGCTGAAGTAGGCGTACTTGCCGGACGAGATGAAGTAGTTGAGGTCCGACGTATAGGCCGCGAACAGCACCAGCGCGCCTAAGCCCGCCGAACCGATCGCATAGCCCTTGGTGATCGCCTTGGTGGTGTTGCCCACCGCGTCGAGCGCGTCGGTCGCCTTGCGCACGTCCTTCGGCAGCCCCGACATTTCGGCGATGCCGCCGGCGTTGTCGGTGACCGGACCGAAAGCGTCGAGCGCTACGACCATGCCCGCGAGCGCAAGCATCGTCGTCACCGCGATCGCGATGCCGAACAGGCCGGCGAGCGAGTAGGTCACGAGAATGCCGGCGATGATGATGATCGCAGGCAGCGCGGTCGCTTCCATCGAGACCGCGAGGCCCTGGATGATGTTGGTGCCGTGGCCCGTCACCGACGACTGCGCGATCGACTTCACCGGACGATAGTCGGTGCCGGTGTAGTATTCGGTCACCCAGACGATCAGACCGGTGACTACCAGACCCGCAACACCGCACCAGAACAGCGAAGTGCCGGTGAAGGTCAGTCCCTGTGCCGTGATCGGCGTATTCCAGCCGAGCAGGAAGTGCGTGGCGATCGCGAGCGCCGGGATCGAGAGCACCGCCGAGGCGATGAAACCGCGATAAAGCGCACCCATGATCGACTGGTTCGCCGGCAGCTTCACGAAGAAGGTGCCGATGATCGAAGTGATGATGCAGATGCCGCAGATCGCGAGCGGATAGATCAACAGGCTGCTGAACAACGGCGAGCCGGCGAAGAAGATCGCCGCCAGCACCATGGTCGCAACCACTGTCACCGCATAGGTTTCGAACAGGTCGGCCGCCATGCCGGCGCAGTCGCCGACGTTGTCGCCGACGTTGTCCGCGATTGTCGCCGGGTTACGCGGATCATCCTCGGGGATGCCCGCTTCGACTTTACCGACGAGGTCGCCGCCGACGTCCGCACCCTTGGTGAAGATGCCGCCGCCGAGACGGGCGAAGATCGAGATCAGCGAAGCGCCGAAACCGAGCGCCACCAGAGCGTCCACGACCGTGCGGCTTTCGGCCTTGAGGCCCATGCCGAAGGTAAGGAAGGTGTAATAGCCGGCGACGCCGAGCAGCGCGAGACCGGCAACGAGCATGCCCGTGATCGCGCCCGACTTGAACGCGATCTCGAGACCGTCGCCGAGCGACTTGGTCGCTGCCTGCGCGGTGCGGACGTTGGCGCGCACCGAGATGTTCATGCCGATGAAGCCGGTCGCGCCCGAAAGGATTGCGCCGATGGCGAAGCCGACCGCAACGAGCGGGCCGAGCAGCCACCAGACCAGCGCGAAGATGACGACACCGACGATACCGATCGTCAGGTACTGGCGGCGCAGGTAAGCCTGCGCGCCTTCGCGGATTGCACCCGCGATTTCCTGCATGCGCTGGTTGCCTGCGTCGGCGGACAGGACGGAATTCGTCGCCCATACGCCGTATGCAACCGAGAGGACGCCGCAGGCGAGAATGAGCCATAAAGCTAGCATCGATTTGCCCCTAGTCTTCTGTCGGAAATTGCTTGCGCGTCGCAGGTATCTCACCCGGCGCGATAGCCTTCAGGGCACCCCCCAAAGCGCGCAACCTTTGCCAAAAATGCCCCCACGGCGCAACTCGCGGGAAGGTTAAATCGGCAGGTTTTCGCGGCGGAAACCGCGTCCTTTCGGCCTAGAAATGGCTGTAGGAGCCCTGTCCGAAGGCGAGTTCCTCATTATCGGGCCCCTGAACGGTCACACCCTCGCCTGACCGGAACGAGCCGATGGCGCTGACCGGAACGCCGCCCTTTCCCGCGGCCTCGGCAAAGGCCGGGTAGCGGTCCTCGGGAATCGCCGCCAGCACCTCGTAGTCGTCGCCTCCGGTGAGGATGTCTTTCAGATAGCCCGGTGCGATTTCGAGCGCATCGTAAGCCGCGTTCGAGAGCGGCAGCTTGGAGGTTTCGATTCGCGCGTTCACGCCCGAAACGTTCGCAAGCTTGCCGAGATCGCCGGCCAGCCCGTCGGAAATGTCCATCGCTGCATGGGCATACTCGCGAAGCAGCGGTGCCAACGCGACGCGCGGTTCCGGCACGCGATAGCGCGCCTTCAGAAAATCCAGTTGATCCCAGGAAAGCTGCGCGAGTACCGGATCGCCCTTTACAGTGCGCAGTCCGAGCGCACCGTCACCGATGGTACCTGAAACGACGACGAGATCGCCCGACTTTGCGCCTGCCCGCTTCACCATCTTACCGCTCGGCACCTTGCCGATTGCGGTAATCGAGATCGAAAGCGGCCCGGGCGTTTTCGTAGTGTCGCCCCCGAGCAGCGGACAACCGAACGAGATGCAGTCCTCGCCGAGTCCGCGCGAGAATTCCGCGATCCATTTTTCTTCGATAGCGCCCGGAAAAGAAATCGCAAGCAGCGCGCCGATGGGTTCGCCACCCTTGGCCGCAAGATCGGACAGATTTACGCGGAGCGCCTTCTTTGCGATGCTATCCGCCGGATCGTCCGCGAAGAAATGCACGCCCGCAACGATCATATCCGCCGTCAGCACGAGATCGTGCCCCGCGGGCGGCGTGAAACAGGCCGCGTCATCCGAAAGCGAAAGCGCGCCGGGATGCGAAGCGAGCGGTTTGAAGAAGCGCTCGATCAGCTTGTCCTCGCCGCTCGGCTGCCGCTTGGTCATCTAATTTGCGAAATCCTTTGGACGCGCGGTTCGCGCGAGCTTGTCGAGCACCGCGTTCACCATCCCGACGTCGTCCTTGTCGAGAAACGCCGCCGCGACATCGACGTACTCGCTGACGATGGCCCGCACCGGAATGTCGTGGCGGTGATAAAGTTCGTAACCGCCCGCGCGAAGCGTCGCGCGCAGCACGCTTTCGACACGCTTCAGGGGCCAGCCGTCGTTCAAGGTCTTGTCGATCAGCGGATCGAGCGTGAGTTGCTCCCGCACCACGCCTTCGACCACGTCGCGGAAGTGTTTCTCTTCCGCTTCTTCGTAGCGTTCCCCTTCAATCTCGCGGCCGATCCAGTGCCGCTCGAATTCCGAGAGCACGTTCGGCAGCGGCGACGCGGCGATATCCATCTGGTAGAGCGCCTGCACCGCGGCGAGGCGGGCCGCGCTTCTTTCCTTCAGCGAGGTCTTCGCCATCTCAGCGGCCGATCTGGGCGCGGGCGATGCGGATCAGCGCGAGCGCGGCGGACGCCGCCTGCCCGCCGATATTGCCTTCCGTGCGCCGCGCGCGAACCCAGGCCTGCTCCTCGTTCTCGACGGTCAGAATGCCGTTTGCGACCGCAATCCGCTTATCAACGCCGAGCCGCATCAGGGCATGCGCGGATTCATAAGAGACGATGCCGAAATGCTCGGTTTCTCCGCGAATGACGCAGCCGAGCGCAACGATACCGTCATAGCGGCCGGAGCCGATTGCGATGGAAGCCGCGACCGGAATCTCGAGCGCGCCGGGAACGCTGATGCGGTCGGCTTTGGCTTTGGCTTCCTCGATCCGCGCGAGCGCGCCGGCCACCAGTTCGTCCGCGATCGCTTCATGGAAGCGCGCGTCGATCACCAGAAGCTTCGCGCCCTGGATCGGAGTTTCGGCGACTAAAGGAGCGGGTTTGAATGCCATGGCGGAGCCGATACAGGGCTTATTTATATTCGGCAAGCCGCGCGACGTAGCGCGCGAGCTGATCGACTTCGAGGTTCACCTTGTCGCCGGCCTTGAGCCCGTTCCAGTTCGTGACATGGAGCGTATGCGGGATCAGGTGGACGGAAAACTCGTTCCCATTCACCTCGTTCACGGTCAGCGAAATGCCGTCGAGCGCCACCGAACCCTTTACCGCAATGTAGCGCGCGAGCGCGTCAGGCGCGCGCAGCGTGATCTTCGACGACTGGTCGAAATCCTCGCGCGACACGACTTCGGCAATGCCATCGACATGACCGCTGACCAGATGCCCGCCGAGTTCGTCGCCGACCTTCAGCGAGCGCTCGAGATTGACCTTCTTATTCGGCTTCCACTCGGCCGCCGTCGTGACGCGAAGCGTCTCCGGCCCGACTTCCGCCTCGAACCAGTCCTCGTCGCACGCGACCACGGTGAGGCAGATGCCGTTGACCATGATCGACGCACCGAGGTCGATGGTCTTCGCGTCGTAGCGCGTGCCGATCCGAAGCCGCTTCAGGTTGGCTTTCGATGCGGGATCGTAGCGGCCGGTTTCGGACCGGATCACGCCGACGTCGGTGACGATTCCAGTAAACATTTTCTACTTCCGGAACAGGCGGACCATGCGGTCCGGCCCGAGCATCCGCTCCTCGATCATCTTCAGTTTGGGCGAGGCCAGCAACGCGTCAAGCCGCATATTCTCGATCGCATCGATCGCGTCGGCACCGAGCAAAACCGGCGCCTCTACAACCACCGCTTCGTCCACGAGATCCTGCTGCAACAGCGAAGCCGACAGCATCGGCCCGCCTTCAACCAGCAACCGCGTGATGCCGCGACTCCCGAGTTCGCGCATCGCGTCCGCGATCACGGGCTTACGGTACTTGTCTTTCGTGATTTGAACGCGGATGACTTCCGCGCCCGCCTGTTCCAGCGTCTTCTGCTTGGCCGCGTCCGCCGTCTCGCCTGCGATCACGATCAGCTTGCGCGCCTTCGCGCTCTGCACCAGCACGCAGTCGAGCGGAATGCGCAGCGCGCCGTCGAGCACGACGCGGATCGGCGAGCGGTCTTCCATGCCCGGCAGGCGGCAGTCGAGTTTGGGATTGTCGGCGAGCACCGTGCCGCTGCCGACCATGATCGCGTCGGACGTCGCGCGCAGAATATGCGCTTCCGCCATCGAAACGGGGCCGGAAATCCGCGCCGGCTTGCGCCCGGCGAGCCCGCTTTTGCCGTCGGCGGAAGCGGCAATTTTCAGAATAATATGCGGTCGGCCGTCACGTACGCGGCGGAAATGTCCGGCGTGATCGATCTTCGCCTGCGCGGCACCGACGCCGACGATGGTTTCGATGCCCGCGTCTCGTAAGATTCGTATGCCATTGCCGGAAACGAGCGGGTTCGGGTCCTCAATTGCGATCACTACACGGCCGACCTGCGCGGAGACGAGCGCATTCGCGCAAGGCGGCGTCTTCGACTGGTGCGCGCAAGGCTCGAGCGTGACGTAAACGGTTGCGCCCTTCGCCGCATCGCCCGCGGCTTTCAGCGCCTCGGTCTCGGCATGCGGCCTGCCGCCGCGCGCGGTGACGCCGCGCGAAACGATCACCGGCTCCGCGCTGCCGGTCTTCACGACAATCGCACCGACCGAGGGATTGGGCGCGGCCATGCCCATGTTGCGGCGTCCGAAATTGAGCGCGGCATCCATGAAACGCGCGTCATCGGTGCCGGCCTGCACCGCGCGGTTCGAAATCGAGAGCGCACGCATGCGCGCCTATTCCGCGCCTTTGGGCCGCTCGCCGTCGGCGAGCTCGCCGAGCACGTCTTCGAAATCCTTCGGATCGCGGAAATTACGATAGACCGACGCGAAGCGGACGTAAGCGACATCGTCGAGCTGCTTCAGCCCGTCCATCACCAGTTCGCCGATCATCTCCGAGGTGATTTCCTCGTCGCCCGAACTCTCCAGACGCCGCACGATGCCCGACACCATCTGATCGATGCGCGCGGGATCGACCGGCCGCTTGCGCAACGCGATCTGCACCGAGCGCAGCAATTTATCCCGATCGAACGGCGTGCGGCGGCCGTTGCGCTTCAATACCGTGAGTTCGCGCAACTGCACGCGCTCGAAGGTCGTGAAGCGTTGGCCGCATTGCGGACAGACACGGCGGCGGCGGATCGCGGCCGAATCTTCGGTCGGCCGCGAGTCCTTCACCTGCGTGTCTGCGTTACCGCAGAATGGGCATCGCATGATCTATGCCTTCGCCTTCGTCATGCTCACGGATAGATCGGAAAACGGTCGAGCAGTTTCGTCACCTTCTCGCGCACCGCGCCTTCGATCATCGAATCTTCTTCGACGCCCTTCTGCGACAGCACGTTCAGCACTTCCGCGATGTAATCGCCGACCTGCTGGAATTCCTTCACGCCGAAGCCGCGCGTGGTGCAGGCCGGGCTGCCGAGCCGGATACCGGAGGTCACCGCGGGCTTCTCGGGGTCGAACGGAATCCCGTTCTTGTTGCAGGTGATATGGGCGCGGCCGAGCGCGTTCTCGGAGATCTTTCCGGTGAGCCGCTTCGGACGCAGATCGACCAGCATCACATGGGTATCGGTGCCGCCGGAAACGATGTCGAAACCGTGCGCGCGGAGATTTTCAGCGAGCGCTTTCGCGTTCTCGACCACGTTCTTCGCATAGAGCTTGTAGGCGGGCTGCAACGCCTCGAGGAACGCGACCGCCTTGCCCGCGATCACGTGCATCAGCGGACCGCCCTGCAATCCGGGGAACACCGCCGAATTGATCTTCTTCGCGAGCGCCTCGTCGTTGGTGAGCACGAGACCGCCGCGCGGACCGCGCAGCGTCTTGTGCGTGGTTGCCGTCACGATATGCGCGTGCGGGAACGGCGACGGATGCGCGCCGCCCGCGACCAGCCCCGCGAAATGCGCCATGTCCACCATGAACACCGCGCCGACGCTGTCGGCGATCTTGCGGAAGCGCGCGAAATCGATCTGCCGCGGATAGGCAGAGCCACCAGCGACGATCATCTTCGGCTGGTTTTCCCGAGCTAACTGCTCGACCGCGTCATAGTCGATACGGTGATCGTCAGGCCGCACGCCGTAAGGCACCGCCTTGAACCACTTGCCCGACATATTGACCGGTGAACCGTGCGTGAGGTGTCCGCCTGCGGCCAGGTTTAGACCGAGGAAAGTGTCGCCTGGCTTCATCACCGCCATGAAGGCAGCCTGGTTCGCCTGACTGCCCGAGTTCGGCTGCACGTTCGCGAACGCCGCGCCGAACAGCTTTTTCGCGCGCTCGATCGCGAGCGTCTCGACGATATCCACCCACTCGCAGCCGCCGTAATAGCGCTTGCCGGGATAGCCTTCGGCATACTTGTTCGTCAGCACCGAGCCCTGCGCTTCCAGCACGGCCTTGGAGACGATGTTCTCCGAGGCGATCAGCTCGATCTCGTGCCGCTGGCGACCGAGTTCGCCCTTCACCGCGCCAAAGATTTCGGGATCGCTCTGTTCGAGCGTGGCGGTGAAAAAGCGGTTCGCATCGTTGCGATCCGCCATCGGATCGGTCGCGGGCATTTCGGCCTCCTGGCCAGACAAGGTTGAAAACGGGTTTCGGCCTAACATAGCCGACCCCCAAAATGAAGCATGAGCGGCGCTTAGCTGCCCCTATCCATTGCGAGCTTGCGCCGGAGCTTGGCGATCGCGACCTGTTCTAGGCTCTGCGGGCTGGCGCTGGCTGGGCCCATGACCACGACCTCGGTGCCGGTCGCAACGTCAACGGCGGCTACCCGCACGACGCTCCCGACCGGGCGCATTTCCACGATGACTTCGCCTTCGCCCTTGCTGGGCATGCTGGTGAGCCCCGAGTCGCTGCACGAGCACCATGCGGCGCGCGCCGACCATCCGCAAGCGATACCCGGCACAGGGCCTAAACCATTGGCGTTACGCTCAAAATATGGGCTTCACCGAATCCGCACTCGCACGTCTTATCGGACAGAATTGATTCCACCAGATTCGCCGGAGAATGCTGATGCCGGACCCTACCGGCACGAGATTGCCTGTCCTGAAGCTGCCCACGCTGCGCATCGCGCTGCCGGTGTTCCTCGCTTCCGCGCTGACCGGATACGCGACGCTTTATTTCGGCATCGTGCCGGGCCTTGCCGCTGCGGGCTTGCTCGCCTTCCTCGGCGCCTGGCTCGTAGACCGCAAATACGGCTCGCTCACCGACGCGATCGCGCGCATCTCCGAGGGCGACCGCTTTGCGGAGTTGCCTGCGTCTTCCGACAGCCCGACGTTCGAGAAGCTCGCCGCCGCCGCCGAAGCGATGCGAAAGACCCTGCTCGATTCCGACGCGCTCGCCGCCGACCAGCGCTCGCAGCAGGACGAAGCCCGCCTCCGCCATGCCGGCCGCGTGTTCTTCACCAGGAAATTCCGCTCCGCGATCGACGAAGTGCTGACGACCTTCGCGGCCGCAGGAGAGGAAATCCGCGTCACCGCGAACGAACTTGCCGCGCGTAACGTCCGCATGCGCGCGCAGGTGTCGGACGCGTCCGCGACCGCCACTTCCGCCGCGCGCGACTCCGAAGCGGTCGCCGCTTCCGCGAACAAGCTCCTGAAGCTGCTCGACGACTCTTCCGTCCAGATTTCCGCCGCGCAAAATGCGACCGACGAGACGATCTCCAATCTCGAACGCACCGACCGCATCGTGCGCAGCCTCTCGGCGGCAGCGCTCGAAATCGACGAGGTCGTCAAATCCATTCAGGCGATCGCCGACAAGACTTCGCTGCTTGCGCTGAACGCGCATATCGAGGCGTCCCGCGCGGGCGACGCCGGCAAAGGCTTCTCCGTCGTCGCGAGCGAAGTGAAAGCGCTGGCCGCGCAGACTGCAAAAGCGACCGGTAATATCGACGCCCAGATCAACGATATTCAAAAAGCCGTCGAAGACACCGTGAGCGCGATCAACGCGGTCTCCGGAAGCGTCGGCGCCATGAGCCAGACCAGCCGCGTGATGACGGCAAGCCTCGATCATCAGGCCGAGGAGCTGCGCCATATCTCCGACCGTGCCGCGCTCGTGGCAGGCGGCGTCGGCGGCGCATTGCCGGAAATTTCTTCCGCCGTGTCTCAGGTCGAGGATGCCGGCGAGTCCGTGCTCACGACCGCGAACGACTTGATCGACCGCTCGCAATGGATGCTGGACGCGGTCGAGCGCTATTTCGCGAACCTCGATAGCGGCGCGATCAAGGTCGGCATTCTGCATTCGCTGTCCGGCACCATGACCGCGAGCGAACGCCCGCTGCAATCGCTGCTCGTCATGCTGATCGAACAGTTGAACGAGCGCGGCGGCCTCTTGGGGCGCCCGGTCGAAGCGGTCATCATGAACCCGCGCTCCGACTGGAAACTCTACGCCGAGCAGGCGCGCGCGATGCTTACCGATCACAAGGTCGCGGCGATCTTCGGCTGCTGGACCTCCGCCTCGCGCAAGCAGGTGCTGCCCATCGTCGAATGGGCGAACGGCATTCTGTTTTATCCGAGCCAGTATGAAGGCGAAGAACAGTCGCCGAATATTTTCTACACCGGCGGCACGCCGCGCCAGCAAGCCCTGCCCGCGATCGACTATCTGCGGCGCATGCACCGGCGGAAGTTCTTCCTGCTCGGCACCGACTACATCTACCCGCGCACGACCAACGCGATCATTCGCGGCTATCTCGCGCAGGCCGGAATCTCCGGCGAAGACGTGCAGGAAGTCTTCGCGCCATTCGGCCAGACCGACTGGAAGAATACGGTCGCCGATCTTCGCCGTTTCGCCGCCGGCGGCGAGTCCGCGGTGATCTCCACGCTTTCGGGCGACTCCAACGTGCATTTCTACCGCGAGTTCGCGCGCGCAGGCCTCACAGCGGAAGTCTTGCCCGTGCTCTCCCTCTCGATTGGCGAAGCCGAATTGCCGGCGCTGCCCCGCGCCAACATGACCGGCCACTATGTCGCGTGGAATTATCTCCACGAGATGGACTCACGCACCAATCGCGATTTCATTTCCGCGTGGCGCGATTTCTCTCGCGATCCGAAAGCGGTCGCGAACGATCCGATGGAAGCGACCTGGATCGGGTTCAACCTCTGGGCGGCGGCCGTCGAGCAGGCCGGCACCGTCGATCCGAACAAGGTGCGCGAAGCACTCAATGGCCTCACGCTGGATGCACCGAGCGGCTTCCGCGTTTTGATGGATCGCGAGAACCACCATCTGCACAAACCCGCCGCGATCGGCCGCATCGACAGGCACGGGATGATCCAGCCGGTCTGGATTTCCAGCGACGTATTGCCGCCGGAGCCGTGGAGTCCGTGGCTGCGCGGCGCAAGCGCAAAGGACGCGGCCGCATAAAAAAAGCCCCGGCGTTTCGCCGGGGCTGTTTCGTGTAATGCGTCGCCGAATTCTTACAGGCGATAGAGAATCTGGTCGGTCCAGAAGCGCTCGAGACGCTGCAGCGCCTTGTTGAGCGTCTGAAGATCCTGCGAGCCGATGCCGCCGACCTTCTCCAGCGTGCGAACGTGCTTCTGGTAGAGGTTCTCGACGATGTCGTGCACCTCTTTGCCCTTCTCGGTGAGGCTGATGCGCACCGAGCGGCGGTCGACCCGCGAACGCTGGTGATGCAGATAGCCCATCTCGACGAGCTTCTTGAGGTTGTAGGAAACGTTCGAGCCGAGATAATAGCCGCGCGTGCGCAGCTCTCCGGCCGTCAATTCGCTGCCGCCGATGTTGAACAGCAAGAGCGCCTGCACGCTGTTGATGTCCGAGGTGCCGCGACGATCGAATTCGTCCTTGATCACGTCGAGCAGGCGGCGGTGCAGCCGTTCCACCAGCGTCAACGCCTCGAGATACGGCGTCTTCAGCTCCTCGTATGATTCAAGCGTCTCTGCGGCTTGCGCCGCGCGCGCTACGTTCTTCATGTTCTACGCCCCGTGTGTTCGTTCTTGCTTGGCGGATTTTATTCCGCTCGTTGATGCATCTTTGTACACAAGACACGAAAAGGAAGCCTTAAATTGAATGATAAATGGATCGTCAGGAATCAGCCTTGCCAATTCCTTTATGAGGCGCCGAAAAGCCTTTTAAATTGCGGTCTTGTCGCGTTTCAGCACGGCCGCGCGCCGCGACCTGCCTCAATCTGAAACGTCGCGTGCACAATTCCGAAACGATGTTTCAAGCCCTCGCATGCGTCTTTCAGGAATGCGTCGTCGAGCGATGCCGCCGGGCGAACCAGATGCACGGTGAGCGCGACTTCCGTCGTGCTCGTCGCCCAGATGTGCAGGTGATGCACGTTACTGACGCCCGGCAGCGCTGCGAGATACTTCTCGACCTCTACCCGATCGATATGCGGCGGAATCATATCGAGCGACAGGTTCAGGCTGTCGCGCGCGAGCGACCAGGTACTCCACAGCATCACAATAGCGATGACGATGCTGATCGTAGGGTCGAGCCAGAGCCAGTTCGTGTAGAGAATTAGGATGCCGGCGACCACGACGCCCAGCGAAACTGCGGCGTCCGCTGCCATGTGCAGGAACGCACCCTTGATATTGATGTCATGCTCGCGGCCGCGCATGAAGAGCAACGCAGTCGCCGTGTTGATAACCACACCGACAGCAGCAACAGCGATCACGGTCGTGGTCGCGACCGGTTGTGGCACGAAAAAGCGTTGCACCGCTTCGACGACGATCCAGACTACGGCAGCGATCAAAAGTGCGGCGTTCGCAAGCGCCGCCAGAATAGAGACGCGGCGGTAGCCGTAAGTGCGCTGCTCGGTTGCAGGTTTACGTGATAGCCACGCCGCAAACCACGCGATCAAGAGTCCCGCGACGTCGGAAAGATTGTGGCCGGCGTCCGCGATCAGCGCGAGCGATTGGGAGAGCCAGCCGAAGACGAACTCCGCCGCGACGAAGCCGAGATTGAGCGCCACGCCAATCGCGAAGGCGCGGTCATAGCGCGCGGGACCGTGCGAATGTCCCGCATGCGAATGATCGTGCCCGCCGTGCATCGCGCCTTACGACTTCCGCAGGTAGTTGATGATGCCGGAGAAGTCCCGCCCCGCCTCGCCGCTGTCGGCATATTTCTGGTAGAGCGACGCGGCATTCGCCCCTAACGGCGTCGATGCGCCCGCGCTCTTTGCCGCTTCCTGCGAGAGCTTCAGATCTTTCAGCATCATCGCCGCGGTGAAGCCCGGCGCATAATCGCGGTTCGCGGGCGATGTCGGCACCGGACCCGGCACCGGACAATAAGTCGTCATCGACCAGCACTGGCCCGAGGACTTTGAGGAAATGTCGAACAGCTTCTGCTTGTCGAGACCGAGCTTCTCCGCAAGCACGAAGGCCTCGGAGACGGCGATCATCGAAATCCCGAGGATCATGTTGTTGCAGATCTTCGCCGCTTGGCCCGCACCTGCCGCGCCAGCATGCACGATGGTCTTGCCCATCTGGTCGAGCACGGGCTTCGCTTTCGCAAACGCTGCGTCGGAGCCGCCGACCATGAAGGTGAGCGTCGCGCCCTGCGCGCCGCCGACGCCACCCGAAACCGGTGCGTCCAGCATCAGGAAGCCTTTCTTCTCGGCTTCCGCGATCACCGCGCGCGCCGTTTCGACATCGATGGTCGAGCAGTCGATGAAAGTCGCGCTCTTCTTGGCGCGGGCGAACACGCCCCCGTTGCCGAGATAGACGTCGCGCACATGCTGGCCCGCGGGCAGCATGGTGATGACGAAATCCATCTCGGCCGCCGCGTCACCGATTTCCTTCGCGGCCTTGCCGCCGGCCTCGGCGATTTTCGCGAGACCCGCCGGCGTCACGTCGAAGCCGGTGACTTCATGCCCCGCCTTGATGAGGTTCTGCGCCATCGGCAAACCCATGTTGCCGAGCCCGATGAATCCGATTTTCGCCATTCCCGCCTCCCGAAATTATTTTATTGATTGTCTTCTTCGTAAACCTTGAACCGCACCAGCACATAGGCCGCGACCAGCATCAGTTCGATCAGCGTCAAAAGCACCATCACGCCCGCGATCTCCGCGAACACGATGTCGGCGGAAATCTGGGCGGCCACGACGAGCAGCCAAAGGGTCGCGCCCCAGGCGGAGCCGAGCCACAGCGCGACACCGGAAACGATGTCGATCACCGCGAAGAATACGGTCGAGATTCTTCCTTCCATCGGCAGCGACAGAAACGGTGCGCCGACAAAGCCGCAGATGATCGCAAAGCCGATCAGGCCCTTCACCATCATGAAGCCGCCGGCGATGCGGTGGAAATAGATGAGCTTCTGCCGCCACGGCTTGATCTTCACCGAGTCGCGGCCGATCGCTTCGTCGAGCGGATCTTCGTAGAGGCTCACAGCTTCAGTTCCTCGGACGCCGCGAGCGGCGCGAAATAGCCCGCGACCTTCGCCTCGCCCACCGCTTCGAGCGCCGGCGGGTTCCACTTCGGCGCGTTGTCCTTGTCGATCACCACGGCGCGGATGCCTTCGTAAAATTCGGGTTCTCTCGCCACGCGGTTGACGATACGGAATTCGGTCTGCATCGCCTCGGCGAAGTCGAGCGATCCGCCACGCTGCACCTGCTCGAAGGCAATCTTGAGGCTGGTCGGCGATTTCTGCCGGATTGCGCGCGCAAGCTGGGACGCGAATTCGTTCATCTCGCCGTCGAGCGCAGCGAGAATCTCCTCGACCGAAGGCAGCGCGAAGATGCGGTCGATCAGGGGATGCTCGTCCTCGAGCTTGCCCTTGTGATGCGAGATCGCGAAGGTCTTCAGGATTTCGCCGACGCTTTCGTCGGTTTCGAGCGCGCGCTCGAGTTCGGGAAACTGCGAGGATGTCACGCGGTGGGTCGCAAGTCCGCAATAGGCCCCGTCTTCCGCGTTCACGCGCCAGCCGGTAAGCGCGATCCACATGCCGATTTTGCCGGGGAGCCGCGGCAGCACATGGGTCGCACCCACATCCGGAAAGAAGCCGATGCCGACTTCCGGATAGGCGAAGGAATAGCGGTCGCCCGCGACGCGATGCGTGCCGTGCACCGAAAGCCCTACGCCGCCGCCCATCACGATGCCGTCGATCAGCGCCACATAAGGCTTCGGATAATGCTTGATGCGGTGATTGAGCGTGTATTCGACGCGCCAGAAGTCGATGGACTTTTGCACCTCGCCCGCCCGGTATTGCTCGTAGAGCGCGCGAATGTCGCCGCCCGCGCAGAACGCGCGCTCGCCCGCCGCGCGCACCACCACGCGGTCGATGGCGCTGTCGTTCTCCCAGAGGTCGAGCTGCTTCGCCAACTGCCGCACCATGTTGTCGGTCGCGGCGTTCAGCGCATGCGGGCGGTTCAAGGTTACGAAGCCCGCGCAGCCGCGCCGCTCGAATAAAATCTCCGGCTCGCTGCTCATATCAATTCGCCAGCATTTCGCGCGCGATGATGACGCGCATGATTTCGTTGGTGCCTTCGAGGATCTGATGCACGCGCACGTCGCGCAGCACGCGCTCGATCGGATGATCGCGCAGGTAGCCATAGCCGCCGTGCAACTGAAGACAGCCGTTCACGATCTCGAAGCCGACATCGGTGGCGCGGCGCTTCGCCATCGCGGCCATGCGCGTCGCACCCGGCGCCTTGTCGCTGACCTTCTGCGCCGCCGCCCATAACAGAAGCCGCGCGCTTTCGAGCTCGGTCGCAAAATCCGCCACGCGAAATTGCAGCGCCTGAAAGTCCGCAAGCCGCGAACCGAATTGCTTGCGCTCGCGCATGTATTCGATGGTGCGCTCCAAGCAGAACTGCGCGCCGCCGAGCGAGCACGCGCCGATGTTGAGCCGCCCGCCATCAAGCCCCGCCATCGCGATCTTGAAGCCCTGCCCCTCGGCGCCGATCAGGTTCGCAGCCGGCACGCGGCAGTCGTTGAAGATCACGGCGGAAGTCGGCTGCGACTTCCAGCCGAGCTTCTGCTCCTGCGCGCCGAAGCTCAAACCCGGCGTCCCCTTCTCGACCACGATGCAGGAAATGCCGCGCGGGCCCGGCTCGCCGGTCCGCACCATGCACACATATATATCGGAGGAGCCGCCGCCCGAAATGAAGGCCTTCTCGCCGTTCAGCACGTAATGGTCGCCGTCGCGCCGCGCAGTCGTGCGCAGCGAAGCCGCGTCCGAGCCCGCGCCCGGCTCGGTCAGGCAATAGCTCGCGAAATGCTCCATGGTGCAAAGCTTCGGCAGGAAGCGCTTTCGCACCTCGTCGTTGCCGAAGCTGTCGATCATCCAGGCCGCCATGTTGTGGATCGAGATATAAGCAGCGGTCGAGGTGCAGCCCTGCGCCAGTTCCTCGAAGATGATTGCGGCGTCCAGCCGCGTGAGCGCCGAGCCGCCCACGTCTTCTTTTACATAAATGCCGCCGAAGCCGAGCGCAGCCGCCGCCCGCAGCTGCTCGACCGGGAAAATCGACTTATCGTCCCATTCCCGGGCGCGCGGCATCATCTCCTCGCGCGCAAACGCCTTTGCCGCATCGCGAAAAGCCTGCTGTTCGGAGGACAACTCGAAATCCATCAGGGGAATATGCGGGCCTAGGCCGGAAGGTCAACGCAGCGGGTGACAGGGCCCATTACCGTCCCCGCGAAGGCGGGGACGCATAACCACATGCTTCTCGATTGTCGCAGACAGTAATTATCCGCTTCACAACGACAAGCAGTTGGCTCATCAGCCTCAACGCTATAACGTAATATCTAACATTCATGCGGACGGCGAGTGACAATGCCTACTTCTCGCTGTAGGCGGCGAAACAATTATCTGTAGCGCAGCACGTTTAGGTCTAATCCGGCGATGATTTTTCGAAAAACAAAGCCTGATCCCCTGCAGGGGCTAGTCGATACCCTCGGCGAAGCAAACCCGAAGCCCGAAGACGAAATAATTTTAGCACTTCAAAAGTATCAGGCTGATTTTGCATCAACCATTATTCGTCCGCAAAGCTCTGAAATTGAAGCAGCCCAAGCGGTAGTACGTAAAGCAAGAAAAGTAATTGCGGAGACTGGGATAGGTCGGGCACTAGCACCGATTCTAATCTTTGAAGTCCAGCATTGGCATACATGGTCGGAAAGAGAAGACTTCGCCGAACTTAGACACTTTCCGGCTACTGATGTTTACGGAGAACATGAAACAGGCGATGGTTTTCGATCAATTACAAGAATCTACTTCCGATACAACGGCAATCAGTATGGCGTGATACTAAACGACAAAGGATCCCACAACTTCGGTGACGACTATTCGCATCACGGTACAATCGATCTAATTGCAGACGACACTATTGTTCTAGGACTAGATGTTTCCGAAGCAACAAAATACGACATTAGCAGGTGGACTTGGTCCGACGTGTATGCCTTTCAGCCAGGGAACTGGATGAAAGAACTGCTTGAGATAGAAGCTCACATCGAGGCTGGACAAGAGCGATTCATGGAAGAGATTGAAAGCGACGATATTCTATCTAGAGCAAAGAATATCAAGATGTAGCCAAGCGCGAACTTAAACTCCCATCCCCACCCACACCACCATCACGCTCATAAACACGATGATGAGCGAGCCGATGGTCCAGAGCGTTGCGCGCATGTCGTGCGTCTGCGCGGTGTAGTACGCCGCAAAATGTACGAAGCGCGAGATCGCGTAGCCGTAAAACAAAACCTGCGCGAGCCATAGCGGCGGCGCGGTCAGCACATAAAGAAATCCGGCAACGAAAAAGAACGGCACATTCTCCAGATCGTTCTGCTGGATGCGGCGCACGCGGTCCACGCGTTCGTCCGGCAACAACTGGCTCTTCTTCGGCTTCGGGTTCAGCGGCGTCTTGCGCAGGTCCTCGGGCGAGCGGTAGCCGCCCTTCACCTTCATCATCTGCCAGACAGTGAGCCACGACATCGCAACGACCTTGAGCACCATCAACGAGGCCGCGATCGCGTAAGCCGAAAAGACCGGGTTCTGAAATGTAATCATGAGTCGCCTCCCCGCCCGGCATCATGACCGATTTCGCGCGTCCCGCGAATCCCGCCCGCGGGGGCGCGGCCTTGGCCCGCGGTCGAAGCCTTGCTGATTTTCCCCGGAACCAAAAGCAGGGTTTCGCGGTTGCTTTTCGGGCGGCAGGGAATGGGAGAAACGAATGGCAGACAATAGTGGCGGAACGGGTCTCGCAGGCGTTCTGATCGGCGCGCTTCTCGTGCTGGTCATCGGTGGCGGCTTGCTGATGATGACCGGCGTCATCGGCAAGCAGAACACCTCGACCGTGTCGATCCAGCTTCCGAAAGTGGCGCCGTCGAAATAAAGATTGGGATGAGCGCCGAAATGGCCCCGCTTAATGCGGGGCCTTTTCCTTGCGCGCGCCCGGCTTTCCGTGCGGCCACGGGCAGCAGAGCGGCAGCTTGACCCCGTAGTAAAGCCGCTCTCCACTTGCTCCCCGCCCGGCGCATTGGCCGGAGCGGGCTGTATTTCGGGGGGGTGTTTATGACCGCATATAATGTCGTTCGTTTCCGCGCGAAGGCTGGCAGGGAAAGCGACTTCGTCGAGGCGGACCGGAAAGCCGCCTTCAAGCCCAAGGGCTTCCGCAAGGCCTCGCTCGTCCAGACCGGCGAGCGCACGTTCTGTTTCATCGGCGAATGGGACGACATGGCGAGCATCGCCGCCGCGCGTCCGCAGATGATCGGGCTGCTCGACAGCTTCCGCGACACGCTCGAGGATCTCGGCGGCGGCCTCGGCGTCACCGATCCGGTTTCGGGCGCGGCCGTCTTCGAGATGAACGGCTGATGCGGGCCGCCGTGCGGGGATAAGCGCTTTCGCCTCCCCGCGCTTTCTTCTTTGCCCGCAAGCCTTTCGGCGATTTCGCCGAAAAACTTATCCCCGCTCGCCCGGGCGCGCGTAAATTGTGCGCGCCGTTTTCGTCGAGGGCGCGCTCATGAGGCGTCACAGGCGTGGAGAACGGCCGGCGTCTCCGTGCGCGGTTCGCAGCCGCGCGCCGGGACGATACGGGGCACCGCCCGGCGAGACTACGCTCGCCTGCCGGGAGCACGGCTGACGGAGCGGCGTTCCTTCGGGAACGCTCACGAAAAGCGCGGCCCGTATCGTTAGCTCGCCGAAGTGTTTTGGGTTTGCGCGAGCGCGCTTGATGTTTCCATCATTCGCGCAAGATGAAAGCGCAAGCGCAAAGCGCGCGCGAAGCGCTGCGAGACGATACGTGTCCCCGCGCTTACGGGACACGGACAGACGAAGACGTGGCGTCCCGTGGCGCTTCGCGAACCCTCGAATTGTTCAAGGGCACGCACGCGCGCGCGTGCTGTTTGAAATCGCTAAAATGTTTGCCTGATCTTCGCGATCGCGCCGTAACGAGCCGTCCAGCGAAGCCCTTGGCCGGAATCGCGCCGCGGTGCTAGCACTGCGCGCATGAAGATCGGCTGGTTCTGGAAATCGGTACTCGCGGGCCTCGCCGGCACGGTCGCGCCGAACGTGCTGTTTTTCCTGAAGGCAAAACTCGGCATCCTGCCGGGCTTCGTGCCCTATGCCCAATTGCAGAAAGCGCTCGCGGCGCTCACCGGCGCCGATGTGCACCCCATCGTGCCCTGGCTGCTTTCCTTCGTGAATGGCTCGATCGTGCTGGGGCCGCTGTTTCGCGTCGCCTACCCGCGCCTTCCCGGCGAAAGCGGCGTGGTGAAGGGTCTTTGTTTCGGCCTGATCGGCTGGCTGATCGCGAGCCTCGTGTTTCTGCCGGCGATCGGGCTCGGCGCGTTTGCCGCCGGCGCATCGCTCGGCGTCTGGCCCGCGCTCATGATGCTCGCGATGCTTCTGATCTACGGCATGACAACCGGCATCGTATACGACCGCCTGCGTTAGACCTTGTCGCTGCCTTCGACCTCCAGCGCCACCAGAAAGCGCGACACCATATTATAGGACGCGACCGTCGCGGTGAGTTCGATCATGCCGCGCTCGTCGAAATGTTCGCGCGTTTGCGCGAAGATATCTTCGGGCACTTTTACGTCGAGCGTCATCGCATCGGTATAGGCAAGCACCGCGCGCTGTATCGGAGAAAAGAGGTCCGAGCGCTCCCATGCGGCGAGCGCGTCGAGTTGCGCCTCGGAAATGCCTTCGCGCAGCGCAAAGGCGCGGTGCTGCTCCGCTTCGTAGTTGGCGCCGTTGAGTTGCGCGATCCGCATGATGACGAGTTCGCGCAAATCGCCTGCGAGCGCCGCGCGCTGACGGATCGCGGTCATCAATGCGAGCCAGCCTTCCGCGACCACCGGGCTGTGCAAAAGCATACGATAGATATGCAGCACCTCGCCGCGCTCGGCGGCGATCCGCGCGGCAAGCGCGCGGACTTCCTCGCGGCCTATGTCGGCATAGGCCAGGCGTGCCATTTAGGCCGGCACCACGCGCAGCACCGAATGCAGCCCGGATTGCTTGTCGTAGAGCGCAACGTGAATCTGCGGGAACTTCTTCTTCATCTGTTCGCCCGCAGCCTGCGCCGCTTCGAGATCGTCAAAGGAGGATTTGGTTTGCCGGTCGATCTGTAGCCAATAGCGGCCCACTTCTTCGACGCGCTTCTGCCTCGACATTACTTAGCCCTTACGCGAATTGCCTTGAGGGTTAAGTGCTATGAGATTCGCGCGCCCGCACAAAGCACCGCCGTGGATAAGTGATGCTTGCTTTTTCCGCTCGCCGCGCTAGCCGCCGGGCATTAGCTTGCAGGCCGCCTCCGCCGCCATCTCGGGAAGCTTGATCCGCGCGTCCTCCCCCTTGGTGGCAAGCGTCGCGAAGCTGCCCTCATAGCGTGTGCCGGAACCGGACGGTACCTGCGGCAGCACGAGAAAACGATCAGTCCATCCGACATAGGCATAGCCCGGCTCGGCGTTGACGAAGCTGAGTGCGATCGGCACCGGCACGCCTTCGCAACGCGCGAGCAGCGGCCCGAAGCTGATGCTCTTGTCGTTCGGTTTGCGCGCATCCGCGTAACCCATGCGCAACTGATGCACGCGGCTGACATACAGCTCGGCCACGCAGTCGCGATCGAAACAGGTATTGCGTTGCCCGAGCCACTTGCGCTGTGTGTCGAGCAGTTGCTCGAAGCCCGGCGTCGCGTTCAGCGCATCCGCCGCGAGCGCATAGAGCCGCGCCACCTCGCGATCGACCGCGGCAAGTCCGGCATCGGCGCACACCAGCTTCTCCGCATTCTTCTCCGCCTTCGCGCAGTCGAAACTCGGCACCACGCCCTGCATCGGCGGCACAGCGGCTTGCGGCGTGGGCGCGGCCTGCGCAGCAGGCGTCTCCGGCTGCTGGGGAGCCGCCGGCGACGTACCTTCAGCAAGGAAGCGCGAAAGCACCCACCCCTTCACGCTTTCGTATTCGACCTCACACCACGCCTTGCGCAGCGCCGCTTTCTTCTTCGCTGCGCTCGCTTTATCCCATTGCTTCTGCGTGAGGCCGCCGCGATTGCAGCCGAGGTTCTTGATACCGTCGGCGTTCTTCGGAATTTTTCCGACGATCTTTGCGTCCTCGTCCGGCTTGCTACGGACGTTCACGTTGTCCGCTTTCTGCAAACCGGTGATCCGGAAATAATCCGGCCCGTCGCCTTGCGCGATGGCGTTCGTTATCCAAATACCGCTAATGAAAGCTGCAATCGCAATCCGCCGCATGGTGCCGCCCCGCCGCAGAGATTTCAGCGAAGGCTACCATAAGCTGCACGCGATGCTAGAAAAAAGCCCCGCCGAAGCGGGGCTCTTTCCTTAGCGGCAGAGCGTACGGCCGACATTGTCGACGTAGCAATTCGGACCCGTCACGTGGTCGCCCACGACCGCGCCCGAAACAGCACCGACGGCAAGGCCGATCGGTCCGCCGATAACACCGCCCACGACGCCGCCCGTCACAGCGCCGGTGAAGGCGCCACTCGGTTCGGCATTCGCCGGAACGGTCGTCGCAATGGCCGCGAGGGAAATCGCGGCAGCCATGATGGTCTTTTTCATGATTGTCTCTCCTTCTCTCTCAGTTGCCTCGACGGTCGAAAACTCATGAAACGACGATTTGTTCCGTAGGATGGATTTACTGCGAGGAGCCTATTGCGGCTTCCATTTGATCTGGAATTCGATCTCCTCTTCATCCTCGCCGCGCTCGTGCTCGATAGTGAAGGCCGCGCGTGCCGGTACATAAACGCGCTCGCCCGCGATCTGGATTTCGAACCGCCCACCGCTTTCGATCGCGTCGGCAAGCCGCCGCAGCTTTTCGACGAATTGATCGAGCGGGTAGTTTTTCTCGATGTCGCGTTTCCCTTTGGTCATGATCCTTGCCAGTTACAGTTCAAGGATGCAGACGTAAGCGTGGCTATCGCCACTGCTATCCGTAGATGTCGGGATGCGGCAATTCGGTTAGCGTCGGCGCTCAAGCTTCCGGCATGTATTTATCGTGATCGAGCGCCTTGCCACGGTCAGCGCGTGGAGCGCGCAGGCCGGAACCGCCCGGCCCGGTCGTCTGATTCGGCGCCTCCCCGATGGCGGGGTCGTTCGGACTGCCGATCGCCTGACCTTCGTCGGCCCAGTCGCGCTCGGTATCGGTGGTAAGCGGTTGCTTCAATTTATCCGGCATGCCGCGAAAAGGCGCGAAACAATGGTTTTGTTCCATTCCGCCTTTCGGCTTCTGAAAGTTTATTTCAACTTTTGCCGTACCCCGGAAAGTCGCGGAACGGACTCAATAGCAAGCCAATACCATCTATAATTGACGAACTGTTTCGGGGGCCTTTGCTTGATCGAAAAACCTTCGGCGCTTGCGCGCCGCGGCTTTGCGCCGAACACCGCCGCCGGATTTTTCTTCGCGGTAGGCTGTATTTTGTTCGCGGCTGCAATCCGCTGGCTGCTCGGCATGTGGTTCGGCGCGACCCTCTATTTCGTCGCGTTCTTTCCGGCGGTCATCATTGCCTCGCTTTTTGCCGGTTTTTGGCCCGGGATGCTCGCGCTCGCCTTGAGCGTCGCCATCGGCATCTACTTCTTCATTCCTGCCGCCGTTCTGGCCGGACTGCCGTCGTCGTTCCTCGCGAACCTGGCGATCTACCTGATCGCGGGCTTCTTCACGGTCTGGCTCGGCCATCTATTCAGAACCGCCGTGCGCCAGTTGCAAGCCGAGCAGGCACAACGTGAACTGGTTCTGAAGGAAGTCGAGCACCGCGCACGCAACATGGGCGCGCTCGGCGCTGCGATCGTGCAGTTCGCCCTCAAGGACAATCGCGAGGCGGCCGATCTCATCAACAGCCGGATGCGCACGTTGCAGGCGACCAACGACTTGATCACCCGCGCACCGGAGATGCAGCCGGACATCGGCAGTATCGTCCGGCAGGAGTTGATGCCCTACGATCTGAACCGCTGCTCCTTTAGCGGCGCCGATCTGCGCCTGCGCTCCGACATCGCGCGCGCGGTGTCGCTCGTCATTCATGAACTGACGACCAATGCCGTCAAATACGGCGCGCTCTCCGCAGCCGGCGGCAAAGTCGAGATCGCATGGCGCGGAGACCGCGATGCGATCCAGATCGACTGGAAGGAAATCGGTGGACCAAAACCGGCAGCGAACCGCGCAGGCTTCGGCACGCAGTTGATCGACGCCACCGTCAAAGGACTTAAAGGCTCCGTCGAGCGCGAACTACGCGACGAGGGTTTGACCTGTCGGATTGTCCTGCGGCTGTGATTGCATTTCGCGCGTCGCCGCCTAGCATTGCGCCGACCGGAATCGGAGAAGCTGAATGTCTCGCCTTGCATCCGGCATGGCCGCGCTCGTTCTGCTCGCATCGCTCGCGCCGCCGGCAGCGGCCGAAACCGTCGATTGCGGAAATGGTAATTATTGCCCGGCCGGTTATGCGTGCCTCGTCGGTGGCACCTGCGGACAACTGATCGACGTTCCGCGTGGCTCCACGAAAACGTCCACCGGCGGCTTCTGCGAGCCGGGTTACGTCGAGCATCGATATCGTCCCGGCGCCTGTGCGCCGACGCGTTATCAGCAGTGCAAAAACGGTTTCGCCTGCCCGCCCGGCAGTACCTGCACCGAGAATGGCCAGTGCGAGGGGCTGGAGGCGAACGGGCCCGCGTGCGGCAACACGCGCTGCATCGCAGGCCGGGTCTGTTCGAGCAAAAATACCTGCATCAACCCGGATCTCATTCAGGACTGCGGCAACGGCAAGACGCTCTGCACGAAAGCCGCCGCCTGTCAGGAACCGCGCGGCTGCGTTTACGTCGCCCCGGAACGCATCCCGCAGACAAAAAAGGAATAAGCCGGACTTGTGCATCCGGGTGCCCCTACCCACGTTCGGGTTAAACGGAGGACTACATGTCCGCACAGGCCCAGATCGGCAGCTCGAACGAGCCCCGGCCGCACGCTTACGACCCGGTAACACAGCCCGAACTTTTCGAGGGCGTGCTCTCGCGGCGCATTGTGGCGTTCCTGATCGACGCGACCATCGTGCTGGTTCCGGTCGTCATCCTGAGCTTCTTCATGCTCATTTTCGCCGTGGTCACGCTCGGCTTCGGCGCGGTTGTGTTCGGCCTCCTCGGCCCCATCACGATGATCTGGGCAGTCCTCTATGTGGGCCTCACGCTCGGCTCGCCGCATTCGGCGACTTACGGCATGCGGATGATGGGTCTTCAGATGCGGACCTGGTACGGCGCGCCGATGTATTTCCTGCTGGGCGCCGTGCACGCGCTTTTCTTCTGGGTGCTTTCGAGCGCGCTGACGCCGCTCATACTGATTGTCGCACTGTTCAATTCGCGGCGGCGGACGCTTCACGACTATCTGACAGGCTCCGTCATGATTAATGACGAGGCACGCGCTGCCTCGTTGCGGCGACATCCGTAGCAAAAAGCATGTCATGAAAACGCCCTTTGACGGGGCAAGATGAAAGCGCGATGATTCAGTCGTACTAGCGCCAGAGGGCGATTCCGGGCCGGTGACAAAGCATTCGCGCGATACCCCCCAGTTCTTCCTGACGAGCCCGTCCGCCTGCCCCTATTTGCCGGGCAAGAAAGAGCGCAAGGTCTTTACCCACCTGGTCGGCGAGCGCGCCCCCGAAATCAACGACATCCTGACGCTCGGCGGCTTCCGCCGCTCGCAGTCGATCGCCTATCGGCCCGCCTGCGAAGCCTGCCGCGCCTGCATCTCGGTGCGCGTGGTGGTCAACGACTTCGCGCCCCACCGCACCTTCAAGCGTGTGCTGAAGACCAACGCCGACATCGTCGGCAACGCGCGCCAGCCGATCCCGACCGCCGAGCAGTATTCGCTATTCCGTCATTATCTTGACTCGCGCCACGCCGACGGCGGCATGGTCGATATGACCGTGCTCGACTATTCGATGATGGTCGAAGACAGCCACGTCCGCTCGCGGCTGATCGAATATCGCCCGCGCGGGCCGGATACGTTTCTCACCGGACGCGGCGAAGGACCGCTGATCGCGGTCGCGCTGACCGACGTTCTCTCCGACGGCCTGTCGATGGTCTATTCCTTCTACGATCCGGAAATCGCGCGTGAGCGCTCGCTCGGCACGTTCCTGATCCTCGACCACATCGATCGCGCGCGGCGGATGGGCCTGCCCTACGTCTATCTCGGCTACTGGGTCGATGGCGCGAAAAAGATGGACTACAAGAAGCGCTTCCTCCCGCAGGAACGCCTGATGCAGGACGGCTGGAAGCGCTTCGAGAAGTAACTACGCGATCGTTCCGCTCTTCGCGTCGCGCACCCACTTCGCGGCCTGCACCAATCCTCCGAACGAATAGAAATGCGCGGCGATCTCGCCGAGATTTTCGGACGCCGCCGCTTCCGCAAGTTCGTTGACCATTTCGGCGGGCGTCGCACGGGCGAGCAGTTTTCCGATCGACCCCGCGTGGCGCGCGAAACCTTTCGCGGACGCGCGCACGCCGCAACGCTGCGCGAATTTCAGGAGCGCCGGAATGCTCGCCGGTCCCGCCATGCCGATCCGCACGCGGTTATGGATCCCGCTCGCGCGCAACGCGCGCAGCCACGTCACGACCGGCCATGCGTCGAACGAAAATTGCGTGACGATATGCGCGTCCAATCCCGCGCGCGAAGCCGCTTTCAGCTTGTCGCGGAGCGACACGCGTAAGATGTCTTCGGCAATATCGGGATGCCCTTCCGGATAAGCGGCAATCCCGATTTCCGAAATGCCGCTTGCTTCCAAGACACCGCTTTCGATCACGTCGATTGCCTGCTCGAACGGGCCGGCGGCACGCTCGCGGTCGCCGCCGATAAGCATGATTTTCTTCACGCCTGCGGACGACGAAAGCCTTGAAAGCAGATCGCCGAGCGCCTTCTCCGACGCCACGTTGCGCGCCGCGACATGCGGCACCGGCCGCAAGCCACGCATGAAGACGCCGGTGGCGATCTGTGCGAGGCGGTCGCCGGAGCGGTTCGGCAGGTCGGTGAGATAGATCGAAGTGCCGGTCTGCAACAGCGAGGCGGCCTGATGTAACTCGCCTTCCGCCGGCATTACGGCTTCGAGCGAGATGTCGCCCAGCACCGCATGGAAATCCGGCGCGTCGGAAACCCCTTCAAGTCTGTGCGGATTGAGCATGGCTTAATCCCGCTTTCTCGAGATGACGTAGGATTCGTCGTTGAACCAGAGGCCGCCGTGCTTCTGCAGCACCTCGCGGGTCGCCTGCAGGTAACGGTCGTCCATCACCACCTTGGAAAGCCGGTCGTCCTCGATCTGCGCGACATAGATCGCGGCGTTCCAGGCGGCGAACAGCGTCGAGGTGCCGATCGACGAGCCGGTCTCGGCGGAGATTTCCGTCGGCAGCGTGTGCATGTCGTAGCGGAAGATCGAGCGGTTATCGGCATACGCGTTGAAATTTAGATCGCGCCCTGCCGCACCAAGTTCGTGCTTCACGGATTTCAGGATCGCGTGGCGATCCTGCGTATAGGGATCGTCGCCCGGCCAGACTTTCTGGATGATCTCCTGCCCCGGATCGTCGCCCCGCGAATGAATGCCGATCATCCGCCCGCCGGGCCCGAGCGCGCGTGCGAGCGGCGCGATCACTTTTTTCGCCTTGAACTCGACCGACGAACGCAGCCGGTAAGGCTGCGAGGCCATAACGAGATCGTATTCGGCATGCGTCGCGCCGCGCTTCGGGATGATGCTGTCGAGCAGGAACTTGTGATCCTGCCGGTAGATCACGAGCACCACCGGCCGCTCATAGACCGGGTTGCCGCTCTTCGGGCTGACGCGCGCCTTCCAGTTGTCGGCAAGAAACGGCTGCAACGCGGAAATCTGCGACTCGAACGAAAACGCCGAATTTCCGGTGAGTGCGAGCTCGTGCCAGACCATGCTCGAGGCCGCTTCGCGCGAATGTGTCGTGAGCCACGGCGCTTCCGAATAATACATGTTCGTGAGCACCAGCACCGTCGAAGGGTGCTCGAAGAAGCGGTCCGCCATCTTGTCGAGCGCGAGCCGCACATCCTCGAGGCTGATTTCCTTGCCGACGATGTAAAACGGCAGCGTCGAAAAGCGCTCGTGCATCGCGCGCATCACGCGCGACAGCACGGTCGCGTCGCCGACGCCGGCATCGAACACGCGCAACGCAGGCGGCCGCGGATGGATGTTGCCAAGCTCCATGCCAACGCGGTTCGCGATCACCGACTTCTCGCCGCAGGTATTCACGAACAACAGGTATTTCTGCCGGTTGTCGAAGAAGCGGAAATTGCGTTGCGGATCGTCGCCGTCGTCGCCCGAAGGCGGCGCGGGCGGCATCGAACGGATGGGGCGCGGCGGCATGGGCCGCTCGATCACGGCGCCCCGCTCGGGCGGCGCTTCGTGCATGAAGGAGCGGATGCGATCGAGCGTCACGGTGGTGATGCGCCCGCCATCGCGAAGGCGGCTCACGAGCTTGCCGTCGTTGACCGCGCGGCGGCCGAAAGTCGATTCCGCGACCCCTGCACGGCGGCAATAGTCGGAGATTTCCTGAAGTATTTCTTCGGCTTGCATGGCGTTGCCTTGTTCGTTCCCCGCGCCGGAGCTGTTTTCCGCCTCCTCGCGCAGGCCAAATGAGACGCCCGATCAGGCAACCTCGTCAACCTCAAAACGTCCCGCTGGAAAGTTGGGCGAGATAGGTGGGCAGATTGCCCACCATTAAACTGTCTTAATAATCAACTGATTACGGCGACAATGCCCAACGCATTGACCAGCCCACTGAGCGTGAACAGCGGAACGCCGCTGCGCGAGGGGCAATTGCCCACTCACGCTTGAGTCGGTTGCGACCAACAAAAAAGCCCGGCGCAGCGATGCGCCGGGTTTTCGCGTCGGGCCAACTGGAAGGTCGCGCTAGCCCGCGATGAAGTCGTAGAGCAGCTTGATATTGAGCGCGATGACGGTGATCGCGATCAGCACCGCGAGCGCGACCACCCATTTCGGCGCGACCAGTTCGCCCATCTTCCGCTTGTCCGCCGTGAACAGCACCAAAGGCACGATGGCAAAGGGAAGCTGCAAGCTCAGCACGACCTGACTTAAAATGAGAAGCTGCGCCGTCCCCTTTTCGCCGTACCAGATCGTGACCACCGCTGCTGGGATGATCGCGATAGCGCGCGTAATCAGCCGCCGCGCCCAAGGCGGCAGCTTGATGTCGAGAAAGCCTTCCATCACGACCTGACCAGCGAGTGTCGCGGTCACGGTCGAATTCAATCCGCAGCACAGGAGCGCGATGCCGAACAGTGTCGGCGCCCAGGCGGAGCCGAGGAGCGGCGCGATCAGCGAGTGAACCTCGCCGAGTTCCTGCACGTTGGTCTGCCCGGTCTTGTTGAAGGTCGCCGCCGCGAGAATGAGGATGGAAGCGTTAATCAGCAGCGCGAACATCAGTGCGATCGTGGAGTCGATCGTCGCAAGCGTGATCGCCTCGCGCTTCTCGGGAATGCTCTCGCCCACCTGCCGCGTCTGCACGATCGCCGAATGCAGATAGAGGTTGTGCGGCATCACCGTCGCGCCGAGAATGCCGAGCGCGAGATAGAGCATGTCGGGATTCGTGACGATCTCGGTGGTGGGCGCAAAACCCTTGATCACTTCCGCCCAGTCCGGATCGGCGAGCAGAATCTGCAAACCGAAGCAGAGCGCGATCACACCGAGCAGCGCAATCACCAGCGCTTCGATCCAGCGGAAACCGATATTCTGCAGCCAGAGAATGATGAAAACGTCGAGCGCGGTAATAATGACCCCGAGCTCGAGCGGAATTCCGAACAGGAGGTTGAGTCCGATCGCGGTGCCGATCACTTCCGCAAGATCGGTCGCGCAGATCGCAAGCTCCGCCAGCGCCCACAGCGGCCAGGAGACGTAGCGCGGAAACGCATCGCGGCACGCCTGCGCGAGATCGCGCGTACTTGCGACGCCCAAGCGCGCGCACAGCGCCTGTAAAATGATCGCCATGATGTTGGAAAGCAGAGCGATCGTCAGCAGCGCGTAACCGAACTTGGAGCCGCCGGCGAGCGAGGTCGCCCAGTTACCGGGGTCCATGTAGCCGACGGCGACGAGGTAGCCCGGCCCGAGGAAGGCCGCCAGCCGCCGCCAGAACGAACCGGAGCGGCGTGTCTTGATCGTCCCGAATACCTCCGCAAGCGACGGTGTACGCCGCTCATGCCGCCAACCGCCCGTCTCCGCCTTGGCGGTCTGCGAAACATCTGAGGTCAAAGCGCTCTCCAGATTTGCGAACGATTCCTAACTAGCATCATATCCAGTTGCGAATGATTTGCAATTGAAAAATGACGCCGGTGGGTTCCCATCGTGGACGCGACCCGGGGGGTTCGCTAAGCAGACCTCGCCTTCACCGACCGCAGGAAAGCGCAAGCGGCCAATGCTCTTCTACGAACCGTTTTTTGCGCTGCTGGCATTCCCGGCGTTCTACGCGATTTATCTCTGGTTCAACGACCGCGCGAGCGCGAAGAAGTGGGTGCTCATTCTCGGCAGCATCGCCTTCTACACTTGGGGCGAGCCGCTGTTCGTACCGGTGGTGCTCGTCTCGGCCCTGCTCGACTACGTGCTCTCGAGACGGCTTCAGCCCGAGACCCGCGACGGCGCCCGCAAGGCGTGGCTCGTGCTGGGTATTGCCGCCAACCTCGGCATCCTTGTCTTCTACAAATACACCGACTTCCTGATCGCGAACTTCAACACGCTGCTTGCGCCTTTCGCCGGATCGCAACTGCCGCTTCTGAAGATCGCGCTGCCGATCGGTGTTTCCTTCGTCGTCTTCGAGAAGATCAGCTATCTCGTCGATACGTATCGCGGAACGTCAAAACCGGCGCGAAGTTTTTCGGATTACTGCCTCTTCGTCTTCATGTTTCCGAAGCTGCTCGCCGGGCCGATCCTCAAATATCATGAGATGCAGGATCAGATCGCGAAGCCCGCGGCCGTTACCTGGAACGACGCGTGGGAAGGCTTTCTGCGTTTTTCGCGCGGCATCGCGAAGAAACTCCTGATTGCGGACACCTGCGGCGCCTTCGCCGATCAGGCTTTCGGTGCGAACGCTGCTACCCTCGGCACCGGACAGGCATGGCTCGGCGTAGTCTGCTTCACGCTCCAGATCTATTTCGACTTCTCCGCCTATTCCGACATGGCGATCGGCCTTGCGCGCATGCTCGGCTTCCGGCTGCGCGAAAACTTCAACATGCCCTACGCCGCGCACTCGCTTACCGACTTCTGGCGGCGCTGGCATATCTCGCTGACCACCTGGATCCGCGACTATCTCTACAAGCCGCTCGGCGGCAATCGCGGCTCGGCCGCCCAGACGTATCTCAATCTCTGGATCTGTTTCCTACTCTCAGGCGTCTGGCATGGCGCGAACTGGAATTTCGTGTTGTGGGGCGCCTATAACGGACTGTTCCTGACGCTGGACCGCATCTTTCTGATCCGCTGGCTCGACCGCGCCGGCGCCTTCGTTTCGACCATCGTCACGTTGTTCATCGTGATGATCGGCTGGGTCATTTTCCGCGCGACTTCCGCCGAACACATCGCGGGCTACCTGACCGCGATGTTCGATTTCTCGCGCGCCGCGCCTTATTTTGAGATTCCGCCCGAGCTTCCGCTCGCTGTGCTCGTCGGCACCATGCTTTCGCTGCTGCCCACGACACCGCTCTACGCACCGCTCGTCCGCGCTTACGCGAACCGGATAACCCTGCAACGTCTCGGCAATGCCGCGCTGGTCGCGCTTTACGTCATTGCTATCGCACGTGCCTTCGCGGTCCCCTTCACGCCGTTCATCTATTTCCGGTTCTGACGATGACGATGCTCCGCCTCCCATCGCTGACTCGAAAGCAGCTTTTCGCGCTTGCGATCGCGGTGTTGCTCGCGTTGCCTGCCGGAACGGCATGGAACCTGTTTGCGCGCAGCTTTGCACCCAAGCTGGAGCTTCGCGTCGGCCGTGGCCTTCGCGGCGTGGTCGAACCGCCGAAAACATTTCAGTGGTCTTGGCAAGCGTTTGCGAACGGCGACAACCAGCGCGCGATCGCCTATGTCGCGACGCAAGCCGTTCCCATTCGCAACGGGCTGATCCGGATCAACAATCAGATTCGCTACAAGCTGTTCGGGCAATTCGGAGCGCCGGGCATTCTGCGCGGCAACGGCGGACAACTCATCGAAAAGGCTTATCTCGACGAATATTGCGCGCGCGATCTTGCCTCGATCGATGCGCCGCTTCGCAAATGGGCCTCGCAGCTCAGGGAGTTGCAGGACCTCCTGGAGTCACGTGGACACGTTTTCATCTATCTGATCACGCCTTCGAAGGTCGCACACTTTCCGGAAGCTTTCGTCGATCGCTATCCTTGCGCCTCCTCGAAACACGACCGCGAACAGAAAGTCCCGGCATTCGTCGCCATGCTCCAACAGGCCGGAGTGCATGTCGTCGATACGGCGACGCTGACGCATTCCATGAAGACGAAATATTCCTTCGGCCTGTTCCCGCAGGGCGGCGTGCACTGGAATCAGCTTGCCGTCGCCTACGCCGCGAATGCATTGATCGCGGAGATCGACCGGCAGCGCAACGCGCGCGTGATCGCGCCGCTCGAGTGGACCTACAAGGTTTCCAGCGATGCCACCGGGGAAGATCGCGACCTGTTAGATCTTCTGAATATTCTTCTGCCCCAGCCCGACTATACCATCCCGGTTGTCAGCTATGCGCCGCGCCAGTGCGGACCGGAAGCCAAGCTCGATGTCGCCGTCGTCGGCGGAAGTTTCGTTCACACGCTGTCGAAGACGCTTGCGAGCGCCGCATGCCTGCACGGCCTGAAGAGCTACAATTACCTTTACCTCGGGCTGCGTGGCGGTCCGGATTACAAGGTTTTGAAAGGCCGCATGACCGCCGCCGACATCCTGCCGATCGGAAACGCGGACATTGTGATCCTTGAGGAAAACGAATCCGTCTTCCCGCAGCCGAATGGCCACGCCGTCGCGCTCTACAAGCTCCTGCTCGGGAAAAACTAGACTTCGCCGCGGAAGCGGTTGGTCTTGGGAAAGCCCCGCACCGAAACGATGCGGCCCGCGTCCGCGCGGCTCCCCCGCCAGTCGCGAAGCTCGCCTCTCGTGATCGTATGCGGTTTGCCTTGCGTGTCGGTCCAGACCAGACCCTCGTCGAGATTGAAGGTTTTGACGTCCGACAACCCGCCGTCCTTGTAGCGCTGTAGCTTCACGCCGGCACCGCGGCCCATCTCCGGCAAGTCTTTCGCTGGGAACACGAGCATCTTGCGGTTCTCGCCGATCGACGCGACATGATCGCCGCCCGCGGGCGCGATCGCGGTTGCCTTGTCCGGCGCCTTCACGTTCAAAACCTGCTTGCCTTTGCGCGTGGTGCCGAGCGCGTCCTCTATCTTCACGACAAAGCCCTTGCCGGCATGCGAGGCGACCAGGAATTTCTGGCCCTCGATGTAGGGGAACACGACCAGGATTTCATGTCCCGCTTCGATCTCGACCATGAGACGGATCGGTTCGCCGTGCCCGCGTCCGCCCGGCAGCTTGCCGGCGTCGAGCGTATAGAAGCGCCCGTTGGTCGCAAACACCATCAGCTTCGAAGTCGTCTCTGCCGGGAAAGAGAACTTGAGCTTGTCGTCGCCCTTGAATTCGAGATCGGCGACCTTATCCGTGTGGCCGCGCAGCGCACGGATCCAGCCCTTCTCGGACACGACAACCGTAATCGGCTCGCGCGTCAGCATCGACTCCGCGACCGCCGCCTCGTCCACTTCCGCCGCCGCCCCGAAATCGGTGCGCCGCTTGCCGAGTTCGGTCTTTGGACCGAACAGGTCGCGGACTTCCTTAATCTGATCGGAAATCTTTTTCCACTGGCCGGCGGGCGACTTCAAAAGCTTTTCGAGTTCGGCTTTTTCTTTCTTCAGGTCCGCATGCTCGCCGCGGATTTCCATTTCCTCGAGCTTACGCAAATTGCGCAGCCGCATGTTCAGGATTGCGTCGGCCTGCACGTCCGATAGCTTGAAGCGCTTCATCAGCACAGGCTTCGGCTCGTCCTGCGTGCGGATGATCTTGATGACCTCGTCGAGATTCAGATAGGCAATCAGGTAGCCGCCGAGCACTTCGAGCCGGTGATCGATGATGCCGAGCCGGTTCTTGGAACGGCGGATCAGCACCTCGCGGCGATGATCGAGCCACTCGCGGATGACTTCCTGCAGGTTGACGACGCGCGGCGTGAGCCCGCCCATCAGCACGTTCATGTTGAGTGGGAAGCGGCTTTCGAGCTCGGTGAGCTTGAACAGTTGCTCCATCATCAGCACCGGATCGACCGAGCGCGAACGCGGCTCGAGCACGATGCGGACGTCTTCGGTGGACTCGTCGCGAATGTCGGCGAGCAACGGCAGCTTCTTGTCGGTAAGGAGTTCGGCGATCTTCTCGATCAGCCGCGACTTCGGCACCGAATAGGGAATCTCGGTAACGACCACGACCCAGGTGCCGCGCCCGGTATCTTCCTGCTCCCACCGCGCACGCACGCGGAAGGAGCCGCGGCCGGTGTTATAGGCTTCGCGGATCGTCGCCTTGTCGTCGACGATGATGCCGCCGGTCGGAAAGTCCGGACCCTTCACAAACTTCAGGAGTTCGCGCGGCTGGCACTTCGGCTTTTCGATCAGAAAAAGCGCGGCCTCGCAGATTTCGGCGGCGTTGTGCGGCGGAATCGAAGTCGCCATGCCGACCGCGATCCCGGTCGAGCCGTTGGCGAGCAGGTTCGGGAACGCGCCCGGAAGCACGATCGGCTCCTGCTCCTCGCCGTCATAGGTGAGGCGCATGTCGACCGCGTCTTCGTCGATGCCTTCGAGCAAGAGACGCGCGACATCGGTCATGCGCGCTTCCGTGTAACGCATGGCGGCCGCGTTATCGCCGTCCACGTTGCCGAAGTTGCCCTGCCCGTCGACCAGCGGATAACGCTGCGCGAAATCCTGCGCGAGACGCACCAGCGCGTCATAGACCGACTGGTCGCCGTGCGGATGAAATTTGCCGATCACGTCACCGACGACGCGCGCCGATTTCTTGAACGAGGTGCCCGGATCGAGGCGCAACTGCCGCATGGCGTGCAGGATGCGGCGGTGAACAGGTTTCAAGCCGTCGCGCGCATCCGGCAGCGCGCGTCCCATGATCGTCGATAGCGCATAGGAAAGGTAGCGCTCTTCCAGCGCCTCTTTCAGTTCGACGGGCTCGATATTGCCTCCGCCGCCACCGGGCGCAGGAGGAGCGATTCGCTTGGTCATGTTCTAGCGGTACTCAGTCCGCGCGGGCTCTTCAACTGTCAGGCGGCCCGCATGCGCCTTGCCGCCGCGACCAGGGAGGCCCTCGCCTCCGGCAGCTCCATGCCCCGCGGCTCCAGCACATGGACCGCCAGAAAGTGCCCGGTAAGCGTGAAAGCCGCCGCGATCTCGGCAGGACTGACGCTTACCTCGGCTTCGCGGAGAAAAGACGGCAGCGGCAGAAGCCGTTCGCGCCATTCCTCGCCCGCCGTCCGGCTCACCGCCCGGCCGGTCTTGGGCGAGACATAGACGAGGTCGGTCGTGACCCCGCTCGCCGCGCAACACGACAGGTCCAGCCCGAAGCCCAATTCGGCCAGCAACTGCAACTCGAACCGCGCGATCAGCGAGGCCGCTTCCGGCTCGTCGATCCGGTCGAGGATATATTCGCTCATGACGTAGAGATCGTCATGCGGATCGCGCTCCGGCAGAAGCCGAAGAAGTGCCGCGATCGTCTGCAGGCCGAAGCTCGCGCGCGCCGCCATCATCATACGGTCGGCGCGCGATTGCGTGATCTCGAGCGAGTAGTTGCCGAGTTGCTCATCGAGCCGCGCACGCCATACCGCGCGCACGCTGTTGCCCGGCTGCAGGGCCGGCGCCTTCTTCCGCGAGCCACCGCCATAGACGAGCCCGAGATGACGGCCATGTTCGGCGGTCATTAGTTCCGCAACGGCGTGGCCTTCGCCGTGGCGGCGAAGCCCGAGAATGATGCCGTCGTCGGTCCATTCCATGTCAGTAGTCCGTGAGCGCCGCTTTCAATCTGGCCGCGGTCTTTTGCAGGTCGCCGGGCGCCGCGGCATCGAGAGGCCGGAACGTCAGGCTTTCCTCGACGATGTAACGGCGCGACGTCAGGTCGGTTGCTTCCACCATCGGCACGACATGCGCATGCGTGTGCGCGACATCGGTGCCGGTAAACATGAAGCCGACCCGCGGCACGCCGTAAAGTTTCTTCACGGCTTTACCGAGACGCTGCCCGGTGTGCATCACCGACGCCGCGAGTTCTGCCGGCATCTGCTCGTAATATTCGTAATGCTGTTTCGGCATGACCAGCGCATGGCCTTCGCGGATCGGCCGGATGTCGAGGAAGGCGAGCACCGCGTCGTCTTCGTAAACGCGCACGGCGGGGATTTCCCCGCCCACGATGCGGCAGAAAATGCAGGTGCCTTGCGCGTGCGCCGCCGTCATTCCTTCGGAAACTCCAGCCCGATCCCACGATAGCGCTCGGGGTCGTCGCCCCAGCCTTCACGCACCTTCACGTGCAGAAACAGATGCACCTTCTTCTCGATCTCTTTCGAGATTTCCTTGCGTGCATCCATCGAGATGGATTTCACCATCTTCCCGCCCTGCCCGAGCACAATCTTCTTCTGGCCGTCCCGCTCGACAAAAATGGTCTGCTCGATCCGGACGGAGCCGTCTTTACGCTCCTCCCACGAATCGGTTTCGACCGTGGATTGGTAGGGTAGCTCCTCGTGCAGCCGAAGATAGAGCTTTTCGCGCGTGATCTCGGCCGCCATCAGCCGCATCGGCACGTCCGAAATCTCGTCTTCCGGATAGAGCCACGGGCCTTTCGGCATCGCGTTCGCGAAATAATCGCGCACGTCCGTGACACCGTCGCCCTTGGTCGCCGAAATCATAAAGGTCCGCTCGAAGCGGATAAGCTCGTTTGCCTCCGCCGTAAGCGCGAGCAACTTCTCACGCTCGATCAGGTCGATCTTGTTCAGGATCAGAACCTTGGGCTGCGGCACTTCCTTGAGCTTGCTCAAGATCTCACGGTTCTCAGCATCGAGCCCGCGCTGCGCGTCGATGAGCAACGCGACGAGATCTGCGTCCGCGGCCCCCTGCCACGCCGAGCCAACCATGGCGCGGTCGAGCCGGCGCTTCGGCGCGAAGATGCCGGGCGTATCGACGAACACGATCTGCGCGTTGCCGGCGATCGCGATCCCGCGCACCGGCACGCGCGTCGTCTGCACTTTATGCGTGACGATCGACACCTTGGCGCCGACCAGCGAATTGAGCAGCGTTGATTTTCCCGCGTTCGGCGCGCCGATCAGCGCGACGAAGCCTGCGCGTGTTTCTTCATTCATGGGGATCGGCCAATACGCCCTCGCGGGCAAGCATCATGGAAGCGGCGGCCTTCTCGGCGTCGCGCTTGGAGGGGCCGACGCCTTCCACCGGAAGAATGCCCGGCAATTCCAGCGCGACCCGAAAGACCGGCTTGTGATCGGGTCCGCTGCGATCGACTTCGCGATAATGCGGCACCGGCAAACCGCGGCCGAGCGCCCATTCCTGCAATAGCGCTTTCGCGTCGCGCGGCGCCTGCGCGGACGCCTGCATCAGCGGCCGCCAGTAGCGCTCGATCAACGCCTTCGACGGCTCGTAGCCGCCATCGAGAAAGATCGCGCCGATCACGGCTTCGCAGGCGTCGCCAAGGATGGAGTGATTGCGCTCGCCGCCTGTGTTGCGCTCGCCCTGCCCGAGATTGAGATGCGCGCCGAGACCGAGCAGCAGCGCGACCTCGACACAAGTTTCGTTGCGCACCAGCGCGGTATGCCGTTGCGAAAGCTCGCCTTCAAGATTGCCGGGGAAAGAACCATAAAGCATTTCCGCGACCGCGAGCCCGAGCACGCGGTCGCCAAGAAATTCCATCCGCTGATTGCTGGCGTGCTTGCGCCCGGTGACCGCGCTCTTGTGTGTCAGCGCTTGCGCGAGCAATGCCGCATCCTTGAAGCGGTAACCGAGCCGCTCTTCCAGCGCGGAAAGTTCGTGCGGCTTTCGTTTCATCGCACCAGTGAGAAGATGCGGCCCCAGCGCACATCGAACGGCCAGCGCCACAGCTCGTAGATCGCGGTGCCTTCCTTGAGCGAGAAGAAGATGATCTCGGCGCGGCCGATGAAATTCTCGAACGGCACATAGCCCACCGCCGACTGCACGCGGCTGTCGGTAGAGTTGTCGCGATTGTCGCCCATCATGAAGTAATGGCCGGCCGGCACGAGATATTCCGGCGTGTTGTCGTAATAGCTGTCGCTGAGATCGAGCGTTTCGTAGGTGACACCGTTCGGCAGCGTTTCGCGATAACGCTTGACCGCCTTGCCTTCCATACCGGGATCGTCGGAAATCCAGTCAGCGACCAGTTCCCGCTTCACCGGCTGGCCGTTGATGAACAACTGGCCGTTGTTCATCTGGATGCGGTCGCCCGGCAAGCCGATCACGCGCTTGATGTAGTCCGTGCCCTCGTCTTTCGGATTGCGGAACACGGCAACGTCGCCGCGCTTCGGCATCCCGGCCCAGATGCGGCCTTCGAACGGGATCAGCGCGAACGGCACCGAGAACTTCGTGTAGCCGTAAGAGTATTTGGAAACGAAAATGTAGTCGCCGACCAGGAGCGTCGCCTTCATCGATCCCGAAGGAATGTTGAACGGCTGAAACAGGAGCGTCCGGATGACGAGCGCGATGACCAGCGCCTGAAAGGCGATATTGATGATCTCGCCGATCCCGCCTTCATTTTTCTTCTCGGTGGTCGCGCTCATGAATGCAATTTCTCCGGAGAATTCGCGGGGGCGCCGCCCGTATAGACGCGGGCCAACAGCGAAGCAATGCGGCTAACGCGGCGCCTCGGGGACTGCGGAGATGATGACGATGGCCTGCGCCATCGGCCCTTCGTCGGTGATGGTGAGATCGATCTGCGGCGCAAAACCCGCCGGAATCAGGGCGTTGAGCCGCTTCAAGGCGCCGCCGGTGAGCTTCATCGTGGGCTTGCCGGAAGGCAGGTTCACAACCCCGAGATCGCGGAAGAACACGCCCGCCCTGAACCCCGTGCCGAGCGCCTTGGCGCAGGCCTCCTTGGCCGCGAAACGCTTGGCATAGGATTCGGCGCGGCGCTTCCTGCGCTCGGAGCGCTCGCGTTCTTTTGGCGTAAAAATCCGGTCGAGGAAGCGGTCGCCGAAGCGCGCGATCGATTTCTCGATCCGCCGCACGTCGCAGAGGTCGGAGCCCATGCCGATGATCATGCGGTCGCTCCGGAACGCGCGCGGCCGCGCGCCATCGCGGCAAGCATGTTTTTGATCACCGCATCGAGACCCACGAAGATCGCCTCGCCCATCATGTAATGGCCGATGTTGAGTTCGGCGATCTCGGGAAGCGTTGCGATCAGCTCGGCGGTATCGAAGTCGAGGCCATGACCGGCATGAACTTCGAGGCCGAGCGACGCGGCAAGCTGTGCACCTTCGACAAGCCGCTTGAATTCCTCGACCGCGCCGCGCTCATCGCTATTCATGACGGCTTCGCACCACGTGCCGGTATGAAGCTCGATCACCGCCGCGCGCGCTTTCGCCGACGCCTCGATCTGCCCCGTGTCCGGTGCGATGAACAGCGATACGCGGCTATGCGCTGACAGCGCCTTCACCGCGTCGCGCAGCTTCTCGCCGCCTGCGATCACGTCGAGGCCGCCTTCGGTCGTCCGCTCGGTGCGCTTCTCGGGCACCAGACAGACCGCATGCGGCATCAGACGGTGCGCAACCCCGATCATCTCGTCGGTCGCCGCCATCTCCAGATTGAGCGGCGCGTCGATCTCTTTCATCAATCGCTCGACATCGAGATCGACGATGTGGCGGCGGTCCTCGCGCAGATGCGCGGTGATGCCGTGCGCACCTGCCGCGATCGCGGCCCGCGCGGCGCGGACAGGATCGGGATGATAGCCGCCGCGCGCGTTGCGAATGGTGGCGACATGATCGACGTTCACGCCGAGACGGATGGGTGTGCGCTCAGCCATTGACGCGCTCCGCCCCGGAAACGATTTTCTTCGCGCGCAATTGCGCGATAATCGCGTTCAGGTGCTTCAGGTCGAACACTTCGACGTCGATCACCATGCGGTGAAAGTCGGCGGTCTTTCCGTCCATGCGGATATTGTCGATGTTGCCGCCGTGCTCGCCGATCACGGTTGCAATCTGCGCGAGCGAGCCGGGCTCGTTCATCGCCGTCACCGCGATCTGCGCTGGAAAGCGCTGCGGCTCGGCGTCCTCGACATCCCAGCGCACATCGAGCCAGCGCTCGGGCTGGTCGTCGAATTCCTTTAGCGCGGGCGAATGGATCGGATAGATCGTAATGCCCTCGCCCGGATTTAGAATGCCGACGATGCGGTCGCCGGGCACGGCACCGCCGTTCGGCGCGAAGCGCACCGGCAACTCACCGTTGATGCCGCGGATCGGGATCGCGGATGGCTTCTCTTCCTTGCCTTTCTCTTCGGGAATACGGAACTTCAGCGAGCTCGCGCGGCGCAGACCGAACCAGCCGCCTTCGCTTTTCGGAGTCTTCACCCCGGTGACGCGCTCGCCGCGCCACTCGGGATCGATCGCACGCAGAACGTCCTCGGGCTTGATCTCGCCGCGGCCCACGGACGAAAAAAGATCTTCTCCGGTATGGCGCGCGAGCCGCGGCAGCGCTGCCTGCAATTTCTCGTCCGAGAACGGCAGCGACGCCTTGGCAAAGGCGCGCTCCACCATCCTGCGGCCAAGCCCGGTATATTGCGCGCGTACCGCCGAGCGGGTCGCACGCCGGATCGCAGCCCGCGCCTTTCCGGTAATGACGATTGCATCCCAGGCCGCCGGCGGCGCCTTCGCATCGCCCCGGATGATCTCGACTTCGTCGCCGGTCTGGAGTTCGGAAACAAGCGGCGCCACCTGCCCGTTGATCTTGCAACCGATGGCGCTGTTGCCGACGTCGGTATGAACCGCATAGGCGAAATCGATCGGCGTCGCCTTGCGCGGCAGCGCGATGAGGCGCCCGTTCGGCGTGAAGCAGAACACCTGATCGTGGAACAGCTCGAGCTTGGTGTGCTCGAGAAATTCTTCCGGGCTCGAGCCTTCCGCGAGCATTTCGATCGTCCGCCGGAGCCAGGCGTAGGCGTTGGAATCGTGCGGCAGGATTTCGCCGTTCGACCTCTCGCTGTCTTTATATACGGCGTGCGCGGCGATGCCGTATTCGGCGACCTGATCCATGTCGTAGGTGCGAACCTGTAGTTCGACACGCTGGCGGCCCGGCCCAACCACCGTAGTATGCAGCGAACGGTAGTCGTTCTGCTTCGGTGTCGAGATGTAGTCCTTGAAGCGGCCCGGAACGAAGGGCCACTTCGTGTGAACGATGCCGACCGCCGCGTAACAGTCCGCGATGCTGCCGACGATCACCCGGAACCCGTAAAGATCGGAGAGTTGTTCGAAGCCGACCGCCTTGCGCTCCATCTTCTTCCAGATCGAATACGGCTTCTTCTCGCGCCCGCGCACCTTCGCCTTGATGCCCCGGCGCGCAAGCTCGTCGGTCAGTTCCGCTTCGATGCCTTTGATGAGACCCGCATTGCGCTCGCGCAGTGCCGCGAGCCGCTGCTCGATCGAGCGATAGACTTCGGGCTGCAACTGGCGGAAGGAAAGATCTTCCAGTTCCTCCCGCATGTCGTGCATGCCCATGCGGCCGGCGAGCGGCGCATAGATGTCGAGCGTCTCTTCGGCGATGCGGTTGCGCTTTTCTTCCGGAACGAACTTCAGCGTCCGCATGTTGTGAAGCCGGTCGGCGAGCTTCACGAGCAGCACCCGCACGTCGTCCGCGATCGCAAGCAGAAGCTTGCGCAGGTTCTCCGCCTGTGCGGCGCGCTTCGACACGAGGTCGAGTTTTTTGATTTTGGTCAGCCCCTCGACGAGGGTAGCGATATCCTTGCCGAACTTCTTGCCGATCTCGGCCTTGGTCGCCTTCGTGTCCTCGATGGTGTCGTGCAGGAGTGCGGCGACGATGGTGGCATCGTCCAGCTTCAGGTCGGTGAGGATCGCGGCGACTTCCAGCGGGTGCGAGAAATACGGGTCGCCAGACGCGCGCGTCTGCGAGCCATGCGCCTTCATGGCGTAGACATAGGCGCTGTCGAGCAGCCCCTCGTCGGTCGCAGGGTTATAGTGACGAACCCGGTCGACGAGTTCGTACTGGCGCATCATGGCAAAACGGCTCCGGTCCCCCGGAATCTGGGGACTGCACAGCAAAATAGCATTGTCGGAGCGGCCCGGCGAATAGACCGGGCGAAATAGCTAACGCTTTTAGGCGTTTAGCCTTCGTCTTCTTCGGTCTGTTCCGGCGGAACCAGGCCCTGGAGGCCGGCGAGCAGTTCTTCCTCGCTCATGCGGTCCATGACGACGTTGTCGTCCGAGCCACCCGCGCCCGGAATCATCGGCACGGCCTCGGGTTCCGGCTCGTCGACTTCGGTGTACTTCTGGAGGGAGTGGATCAGGTCTTCCTTCAGATCGCCCGGAGAAACCGTCTCTTCGGCCACCTCGCGGAGCGCCACGACCGGGTTCTTGTCGTTGTCCCGGTCCACCGTGATCGAGGAACCCGACGAGATCATGCGCGCGCGATGGCTCGCGAGCAGCACGAGATCGAAGCGGTTCTCAACCTTGTCGATGCAATCTTCAACCGTGACGCGCGCCATCGGCGGGGCTCCAAGCTCTGAGTGTGCGGAATCGGGGACCCTATAGCGCGAGTTATGCGCCGGATGCAAGCAGCAGGCCCTACCGTGACGATGTGCCCGGAGGTAATGCTTTCCTCTTGCCGCAATAAGCTGTTACCTGACGAAATAACCGGTTTTCATGCGACGGCCCGGCAATTCTGGAGACCTGACCCGCCCAGACGAATGGGCTTCCCGTTTTAGGAATAAGTGATGCAGCAAGTAGCCGAAAAAACAGCTCTATTTATCGACGGCGCCAATCTCTACGCCACCACAAAGAGCCTCGGCTTCGATATCGACTACAAGCGCCTGCTCAAGGAATTTCAGAGCCGCGGTAATCTCCTGCGCGCATTCTATTACACCGCGCTGATCGAGGATCAGGAATATTCCTCGATCCGCCCCCTGCTCGATTGGCTCGATTACAACGGCTATACGGTCGTGACCAAGCCCGCGAAGGAATTCACCGACGCGATGGGCCGCCGCAAGATCAAGGGCAATATGGACCTCGAACTGGCGGTCGATGTGATGGAACTTGCCGACCACGTCGAGCATGTCGTGCTGTTCTCCGGCGACGGCGATTTTCGCCCGCTGGTCGAATCCGTGCAGCGCAAGGGCGTCCGCGTGACCGTGATTTCGACCATCACCACCCAGCCACCAATGATCGCCGACGAGTTGCGCCGGCAGGCGGACGTTTTCATTGATCTCCAGGAACTTGCGGGAAAAATCGGCCGCGACCCTGGCGATCGCTCCGGCCGTATGCACAATGCGCCGAACTTCCTGCAACGTCCGGCCGGAAGCTCCGGTAACCCGCACGACGAGACCGAAGACGCTTGAGCGAAACGACCGCCGAACTCGCCGAGCCGGGCCGCGATTGTCCGCTCTGCCCGCGGCTGGTCGCGTTCCGGAAAGCGAACCGCAAACAATACCCGTCTTATTTCAACGCGCCCGTGCCGTCCTTCGGCCCGGCGGGCGCGCGCCTGCTGATCGTCGGCCTTGCGCCGGGACTGCACGGCGCGAACCAGACCGGGCGTCCTTTCACCGGCGATTATGCCGGTGATTTGCTTTATGCGACGCTGAAGGAATTCGGCTTCGCCAAGGGCGATTATAAAGAGCGCGCCGACGACGGCTTCGAACTGGTCGATACGCGGATCGCGAACGCGGTGCATTGCGTGCCGCCCGAGAACAAGCCGACCAACGAAGAAATAAAGACCTGCCGCATCTTTCTAACAAGCGCGCTGAATGAGATGCCAAACCTCAAGCGCGTCGTGGCGCTCGGCAAGATCGCGCACGACTCCGTCGTGGTCGCGCTCGGCTCGAAAATGGCCCGGCACAAATTCGGCCACGGCATGATCCACGATTTCGAGAAGGTACGGCTGTTCGATAGCTATCACTGCTCGCGCTACAACACGAACACGGGCGTGCTGACGACAGAAATGTTCCGCGAGGTATTCGCAAACGTGCGCGCAAGCTTCGGCGCCATCGCCTGACGGAACTCCCCGCTTCGCTGGCGGTTTTCTCCGCAACGGAGGAAGCCCATGCCAGAACTCGACATTTCCGCAGAAAAAGTCGCCTGGATCATCCTGCGCTCGCGCGAGATGGAAGCGAAGGTCGCGCCCTTCATGAACGACCGCGAAGCCATGGACGAGCAAGGCGGCGGCATTCTCGAAAACCGGCCGCGCGACGCCACCGAACGTGAACTGCGCGGCTTCCTTGCCGCGCTGAACGAAGACGAACTCGCCAATCTCGTCGCGCTGAGTTGGATCGGGCGCGGCACCTACGATGCCGAAGACTGGGATGAAGCGTTACGGACTGCGAAGTCGGAGCGCACCAATCCGACTGCCGATTATCTGCTGAAAACGCCCGACATCGCCGACGAACTGGAAGGTGGGCTTGAAGCGCTCGGCATCCGCGCGGCCGCACTCGAGGAAGATGTCGACTAGCCCTTGTCGCGCATCAGACGGCCACGCTCGCGCTGCCAGTCGCGCTTCTTCTCGGTGTCGCGCTTGTCGTGCAGCTTCTTGCCCTTGGCGAGCGCAACCTCGACCTTCGCGCGCCCTCGCTCGTTGAAATAGATTTTCAGCGGGACGATGGTCATGCCTTCCTTCTCGACGGCGCCGACGAGCTTGTTGATCTGCCGCTTGTGGAGCAGCAATTTTCGCGGCCGCTTCGGCGCGTGATTGTTGCGGTTGGCTTGCAGGTACTCGGGAATATTCGAATTCACGAGCCAGATCTCGCCGTTCTTGGCGTCGGCGTAAGACTCCGCGATCGTCGCCTTGCCGTTCCTGAGCGACTTCACTTCCGTTCCGGTCAGCACGATGCCCGCTTCGAACGTCTCGCCGATGGCGTAGTTGAAGCGTGCTTTGCGGTTGTCGGCGGCGACCTTGTTTTTCGGCTCGGCCTTCTTGGCCATGCTGAAACCTAGTTCAGCAATCCGGCGTGAACCATCGCGCTCCGGATCGCTTCCTTGGTTTTCGCCGAAGCGGGCACGAGCGGCGAGCGCACGATCTCATTGCCGCGGCCGAGCAACGAAAGCCCGGCCTTGGCGCCGGCAACACCCGGCTCGAAGAAGATCGCATCATGCAGCGGGATCAGGCGGTCCTGCACTTGCAGCGCCTTCGCGTAATCGCCGGAGAGCGAGGCGTTCTGCAATTCCGCGCAGAGCTTCGGCGCGACGTTCGAGGTCACCGAAATGCATCCGTGACCGCCCGCCGCGTTATAGGCGAGCGCCGTCATGTCCTCGCCGGAGAGTTGAATGAAATCCGGTCCAAGCGCGTGACGCTGCTGCGAGACGCGGCCGAGATTGGCAGTCGCATCCTTCACGCCGGCGATGTTCTTCAACTCGTAGAGCCGCTTCATCGTATCGACCGACATGTCCACGACTGAACGCGGCGGAATATTATAAATGATGATCGGAATGCCGATCGCGTCGTTCACCGCCTTGAAGTGGACGTACATGCCCTCCTGCGTGGGCTTGTTGTAATAGGGCGTCACCACGAGCACGGCGTCAGCGCCCGCCTTCTCGGCGTGTTGCGCGAGCGAAACGGCTTCCAGCGTATTGTTCGAGCCCGCGCCCGCGATCACCGGCACGCGGCCCTTGGCCTGATCCACGCACCATTCGACGACCTTGTGGTGCTCGTCGTGCGACAGCGTCGGGCTCTCGCCGGTCGTGCCGACCGGTACAAGTCCCTGGGTGCCTTCCGCGATCTGCCACTCCACGAGATCGCGGAACGCTTTCTCGTCGAGTCCGCCATTCTTGAACGGCGTGACGAGAGCGGTGAACGATCCCCGGAACTTCACGGCAGATACTCCTGATGGGCCCGACGGGCGAAGGCGCCTGAAATAGCGCGGAAAACGGTCCTGTGGAAGGCAACGGGGCCTTTTTCGGCTGCCCTTTCACCGCCATATGGCTACAGTAACCATCGATTCATACCAGTCAGCGCATTTTTTCGGGGGCCACGGGACCAGAGGGAGACCGGATGCGACCGCGACTCGGCCGCGTCATTGCAGCCATTATTCTAGCCGCCACGCTGTTCGTGCCCGCTTCGCACGCGCAATCGGCGGGCGATGCCGCGACCATCAAAAAAATCATCGCGCAGCTCAAAGACGGCGATTTCGCGCAGGCGACGTCTCTTTCGACCAACCTGAGCGATCCGGTCGCACGCGACCTCATGACCTGGCTCGCGATCCGCTACACGCCCAAGGACGTCGGTTTCGACCGCACCCAGGACTTCATCCGCCGGCATCCCAACTGGCCGAGCATGGTCCTGATCAAGCGCCGGGCGGAGAACCTGCTCCTCTCGGAAAAGCGCGATCCCAAGGAAATCCTTGGCTATTTCGGCAGTTCGCAGCCCGTCTCCGGCGAAGGCATGGTCGCACTCGCCCGCGCACTGCTGGCTTCCGGCAATCAGGCCCACGCCGTTCCGTGGCTGCGCCGCGCCTGGCGCGAGGAAGAATTGTCGATGACGCTCGAGCAGGAGATCATCGGCCAGAGCGGCAACCTCTTGAACGCGGCGGACCATAAGGCCCGCGCCGACCGGCTGTTTTATCTCGAAAAATTCGAAGCCGCGCAGCGCAACGCGGAGCGCGCCGGCAAGGATTTCGCGGCACTCAGCAGGGCGCGAAACGCGGCCTTGCAGCGCAACGGCAACGCAAACGCGCTGCTCAATGCCGTCCCCGCCTCCCAGCGGAAGGATCCGAGCTACCTTTATGCCCGGGCCTATCTGAAGCGCCGCGGCGACGATCCGAAGGCTGCCGCGCAACTACTCCTGCAAGCGCCCCGCATCGCGGCGAACACGCCCGATGCCGACGACTGGTGGCGCGAGCGCCGCCTGGTTGTCCGCGCGCTGCTCGACGACAAACAGTATCAACTCGCCTATCGCGTCGCCGCCGCGGCCGCACTGCCCGAAAACGACATCCTCAAGGCCGACATTCACTTCACCGCCGGATGGGTGGCGCTTCGCTACCTGAAAGACGCCGCGACCGCGAAAAAGCATTTCGTGCAGGACGTCGGTACGTCGCAGCCTTTTTATGTCGCCCGTGCGCTCTACTGGCAGGGCCGCGCCGCCGAAGCACTGCACGATGCGATCGGCGCGCGCGCCGCCTATACGCTCGCCGCGCGCCATCATCTCGCGTTTTATGGGCAACTCGCCCGTGCCAAGCTGAATATGCACCAGCTTCCCTTCCGGGCGATGCCGAGCGCTTCCGACGCCGAGCGACATGCCTTCAACGCCAATCCGGTCTCGCGCGTCTTGAAGCTGCTCTACGAAGCCGACGCCGACGATCTCGTGATCCCGGTCCACATGGACATGATCGATCGGACGCCGACGGCTGCGACCGCGGCACTCCTCGCCGAGGTTGCGAGCGCCCACAAGGACACCCGCGCGCTTGTCATCATCGGCAAGCAGGGCCTCGACCGCGGACTGCCGGTCGACGCCATCGCCTTCCCGCTTACCGGCATCCCGACCTACAACCATCTCGGACCGCCGATCGAGAAGGCGCTGGTCTATGCGATTTCACGGCAGGAAAGCGAATTTCAGCCTTACGTTGTTTCGCCCGCCAAGGCTTATGGCCTGATGCAGGTGATCCGCCCCACCGGCGCCGCGATTGCAAAGCGCATCGGCATCGCCTTCAGCTTCGATCGCTTGCAGGGCGATCCGGTTTACAATGTCACGCTCGGCTCAGCCGAACTCGGCCAGCTCATACAGAACTTCAACGGCTCCTATGTGCTGACCTTCATCGGCTACAATGCCGGCCCCGGCCGCTCCCGGCAATGGATGAACGCGCGAGGCGACCCCCGCGGCGGTCAGACCGAAGCGATCGTCGACTGGATCGAGCGCATTCCGTTCACCGAGACACGGCTTTATGTCCTGCGCGTGCTCGAGAACCTGCAGGTCTATCGCGCGCTGCTCACTAAAAAGCATATCATCGAAATCGAAACCGACCTCGCACGCGGCAGCAACGCGGGCTAGGCGCTATTTCAGCACGACATTGAACTTCCGCTCGGCGAGCTTGGTCTCGCCGGCATAGAGCGCGAAGCTCCATTCGCCGGGCACAAGCTCCCCTTGGCTTTCGAACTGGAAACCCTCGTAGGACGCTTCGCCTGCACGCACCACGATCCTGCTCTCGGTTTCGAACAAAGTGTCGTTCTGTTCGTCCTTGATGCCTTTGGGCGGAAATTTGGTCAGTACGCGAAGCTCGACCTCCTTGCCTTTCGGTGCGCCATCGATCTGGAATGTAAATCCGAACTCGGTGCCGATTTTTGCGACGATGGTCTCGGTCTGCGAGACCAGCTTTTCGTCTTTCACGACATCGCGCCGGTTCTTGTCGTCCTTGGCGGAGAACTTGGACGTGAACACGCCGTAGGAAATCACTTGTACCTTCAAAGTCTCCTGAGCGTTGGCGGAGGCCGCAAGCGGCGCGCAGAGGACGGCAATGCCAAACAATAGCTTCACAATGGATTTCATGTTTTCGTCTCTTCCGGTGCGCGAAATGCGCATCGGAAAACGCTCGCACAGAATCCTCGGGTTATTAAATGACCAATATAATCAATGATTTATGCCTGATTGCGGGCGACGGCATGAAATTGCATGCGCTCGAGGCCGGCCCGCGCGATACCACGCGCCTGCCCGTAGTCTGCCTGCCGGGACTTGCGCGCACCAACGAGGATTTCCGCGAATTGATCGAAGCGCTCGCCTTCGACGCACAACATCCGCGGTATGTTCTTGCGCTGTCGTCGCGCGGCCGCGGCCGTTCCGGCCGCGATCCGAATCCGGATCACTATTCAGTGCCGGTTGAACTGAACGACCTGCTCGCAGTGCTAGCCGAAACCGGAATTGAGCGCGCGATTTTCTTCGGCACGTCTCGCGGCGGCATTCTTACGATGGCGCTGACGGCAGCAAAACCGCAGGCGATCGCCGGCGCGGTGTTGAACGACATCGGCCCCGTGCTTGACGTGCCGGGTATAGTCCGAATCCAGTCGTACGTCGGCAAACTCCCGAAGCCGAAAGACTGGAACGACGCCGTGCGGATTTTGAAGTCGGTCATGGAAAAAGAGTTTCCCGCCTTCTCGGAAGCCGACTGGCTGCGCTACGCGCGCCTGTCGTGGCAGGAAACCTCCGAAGGCATTACCGGCCGCACCGATCCACAAATCGCGGTCAACCTCGGCGAGATCGACACGAGCAAGCCGATACCGGCGGCGTGGGAGTTCTTCGACGGATTGAAGACAGCGCCGCTCCTCGTTTTCCGCGGCGAGCATTCGGACCTGTTCTCGCGCGAGACGGTGGCGGCGATGCAGGCGCGGCATCCGGACATGGCGGCGATCGAAGTTGCGGGCGTCGGTCATCCCCCTGTGTTCTGGGACGAAAGCACGATCGCGCCCGTGCGCGAATTCTGCCTGCGCTGCGACCGCGGCTGAACAAGCGCGGGAAGAACTACCCGCTCTCCTGAGCGCGAGTATAAAAAGCAAAAGCCCCGGCGGTTTCCCGCCGGGGCTTTCTCCAATCAGACTTTCGTCAGATTAGAAGGTACGGGTGATACGGAACCACGTCGCGAGCTTGTCGCTCTCGTTGTTGTTCGCATCGATTTCCGTGTAGAGGACGTCGAGAGCCAGCGTCAGGTCCTTAACCGGGGACCAGGCGAGGCTGTGGCCGTACTGAACGACCTGCACGCCACCGAAGCCACCTGCATTGAGGTTATAGGCTTCGTTGTAGCCAGCGTGAACCGACGACCGCAGGGTCGGGGTCCAGAAGTGGCGGAACTGCACCATGACCGACGAAGCGTCCGTCTGGGTGCCAGCAGCGCCAGCGTAGTCGGTGACGGTCAGGAACGTCGCGCCGCCATTGTAGCCGAGGCCGACGCCGTTGATGCCGCCGTAGGGCGAGCCCGACAGGCCGGTGTATTCGGTCGCGCCTTCAGCCGTCACAGCGACGAACTTGATGGTATCGCCAGCGCCCAGCATCGGGAGCTTGATTTCGATACCGGCACCAACTGCCCAGCCCCAGTCGTCACGCACAGCACCGTGGAAACGCTGCTGATACGTAGCGGCCATGACCTGCGCGGAACCCCAAGCCTGATCGAGGCGGATGTTACCGACGATAGCCGGCGATTCCTGCTGAATCCCGACAACACCTGCGTTGGTACCCGTCAGAGCCGACGTGGTCTGCTCTTCGAGCGAGATCGTCGCCGAGAGACCGTTGCCGAGGTTCGCGGTATAGGCGAACACGTTCGCCCAGTTCCACGGATTCGAAGCAACCGAGATGCCCTGGTAGTTCACGCCGAAGTCGAAGAACGAGTTCGCAGTACCAGCGGTGAAGCCGGCGAACTGGATGAACGCGTACTGAATGAACGCACCAGCGGTGATGGCGTTGTTTGCCGACGTGTCGCGCTGTTCGAAGCCACCGAGGATGTAGCTGCGGAGCGTGCCGTAAGCGGTGTTCTGGCGGGCATCCAGCGAGATGTAGCCGCGCGAACGCCACTGCAGATCAACGTCGTCACGGCCCCAGGTCGGGCCGTTGCCGAGCGTCGTGATCGCGCCGGAAGCATAGTAGCCCGCTTCCGCGAACACCAAGCCGCCGACCTTCAAGCAGATGTCAGTGCCGGGGATGTAGTAGAAACCCGGGCCGTACTGCGGGCAGATCTTCACGTAACCGACCGGCTTGGCCTTTACGGGAAGGTCTGCTGCCTGCGCCCCAGCCGAAGCCGCAAAAGCGACCGCGGTGCCGAGGATGAGGCTTTTCACCATTTTCATCGTGACCTCCAAAGAGTCTTTCTCTCTCAAACTTGCCTAGAGGAGCGGGTCTTTACTCCGGAGGGCTGATGCCCCTTAGAAAAAGCGCCCAAATTCCCCGCGAAACCACCCGGACCGACCTAGCGACCGCCCTCGAACTATTCGTCTGTTCGTACTCGAAACTGGCAATCGGTCGTCCAAACCGGACGGGTGCGACGCAAGGTTCCCCCCACTCGGGTCTCCCCCTCTGTCGCGAGGATCACCCTAGCGAAAGGCCCTTTCCATTCAATTGGAATGACGCTTTTGGGGGCAGCAGGCACTCGCTTTCCCTACTTGTGTTGCAGAATCGCCACGGTTGGGATTTTGGAAACATAATAATTTCAATGACTTAGAAGAAACCCGCCGCAAATGGGACGGCGGCCCCGTACCGGTCGGTAATGGCGTAACGCAACGCGAATCCGGGTTCAGTCAGGTCGCTGATTCTTGGACCGGCTCAGGCCGAAGCTCGTCTACCGACATCGGCGAAGGGCTTCACGCCATCGGAATCCGCTTTCGCCACCTCGAGCAGCGCTTCCACCGCGGAGTTCAGTTCAGCGGCCCTTTGGTTGAGACCCGCCGCCAGTTCGAACGCCGAGCGCGCCTCGTTCTCGGTCTTTGCGACCGAGCTTGCGACCCTTTGCATCGCTTCCGCGACCGTGTTGGCCTGATCGGACGAGTGCCCGGTATTCTGCGCAATGCTCGACGTTGCATCCGCCTGCTGATCGACCGAACTGGAAAGCGCTTCGACCGTCTCAGCGATCTTGCCGATGCTGTCGCCGCATCCCGCGATCTGCTCCACGGAGAGCCGGGTCGCTCCCTGAATCTTCGCGATCTGCTGGCTGATCTCCTCGGTCGCCCGCGAGGTCTGTGTCGAGAGCTGCTTCACTTCGTTTGCGACCACCGCAAAGCCCCTGCCCGCTTCGCCGGCACGCGCGGCTTCGATCGTCGCGTTCAACGCAAGCAGGTTGGTCTGTGACGCGATTTGCGAGATCAGCCCGACGACCGAGCCGACCTTCTCGACGGATTCCGAAAGCGATTCCACGATGCCGTTCGCGCGATTGGCGAGCCCGACGGCCTCCATCGCCATCTTCGCACTGCGCGCAGATTGCGCGCGAATCTCGCCGATCGCGCTCGACAGCTCTTCCGCGGCACTCGCCATATTGTTCGCGTTCATCGCGCTGTTTTCGGCGACGCTGCTGGCAAGTCCCGCCTGCTGGTTCGAATCCTGCGCCAGACTGGAGAGCCGCTGCGACGTCGCGCCGAACTCGCTGACCGTATCCGCGATCGCGTTTCTAACCTCGTTCATGGTGACGCCGAAGCGCGAAATCGCCTCGCCTAACCGATCGCTGCGCACCTTGCTGTCATTCACCGCCAGTTCGTTATGGCAGACCACGGCGTTCGCGTTGTCGAGCAGGCTGAGCCGCATCATCACGTCACCGAGCGCCGCGGCCTTGCGGCCCGAGTAGAAATATTTCTTCCCGATCACCAGAAAGAAGCTGCTCATCAATGCGCGAAGAATGGTCCCGCGCGCACGCATGTCGAGCGTGATGCCGATCTCGAAGCGTGCGCGGTCGTAGGCGTCGGCGACCCAGGCCTCGTCGAACGGCCGGGTGCAGCTTCGCTCCATCGCATCGACCGCGAACCGCTTGATGTCCTCGCGATGCCGGTCGAGCGTCTTGGCGTAAAGGGGGGTGATATTCTCCGCACTATCGATCATGCGGTCGATGGTCTTGCCGACCCAGGGCTTCATCAGCGTCCAGATTTCGGCACGCAACGCGCGTTCGGTCTCGCTCTCGTTGGCGAAGCCGTAGAGCCCGAGCCGGACCTGAAATGCGGGAGGTATCGCCACTTCGCGCCCCTAACCGAGATGGCGCGACTTTGCGCATTTCCGCTTTATAAAACGTTACAAGGGGCGGTTCCGGAGTGCGGAACTCATGACTTTTCAAGCCTTTGCAGGAAAGTCGCGGTGGGATAGCCGTCGGGCAGCAACCCGAACTTCACCTGTAAAATCCGGATCTGGTCGCGCAGGTCGAAGTCGATCTGGCCGACGATATTGCTGACCGGATAGCCCTTGGCGCGCATCAGCTTCTGCATGCGGATGCGCTGTTCGCGGTCGAGCGGCACCACCCCCGGCCACTTGCCGCGATAGCCGTTCATTCCGCGCAGCCGGTCGGCCGTTCCGGCAACCGTCAACGTATAGGCGTCCGAGAGGTTGTAGCGCTTGATCGCTTCGTAGTTGCCGGTCACGACAAATCCGGGACCGCTCGCGCCGCTGGGAAAGAACAGGATGCCATCGCCGCCTGCCGGAAACTTGCCGCCGTCGGCACGGCGTACGCCGAGTTCACTCCATTCGGCGAAACTGGCCCGGCTCCTGCGGTAGTCAAAGCTTTCGGGGATCGTGACTTCGTAACCCCACGGCATGCCGCGCTTCCAGCCGTTCTCTTTCAGGTAGTTCGCGATCGAGCCGAGCACGTCCGGAACGTCGCTCCAGATATCGCGCTTGCCGTCGCCGGAAAAATCGACCGCGAATTTGAGGAAGCTCGAAGGGATGAATTGCGCCTGCCCCATGGCGCCCGCCCATGAGCCGCGCATTTTTTCGCGCGTGATGTGCTCTTGCTCGAGGATTTCCAGCGCCGCGAGCAACTCGTTGCGAAAGAAGTCGTCGCGATAGCGCGCGTATGCGAGCGTCGCAAGCGATCGGATCACGTCCTTGCCGCCCGTGAACGAGCCGTAGCCGGTTTCCAGTCCCCAGATCGCGACGACCACGTTCCGGTCGACACCATATTTTGCTTCCACCGCCGCAAGCGTGAGGGCCCAACGCTGCGCATTTCGCTTTCCTCCGGCAATAAGCCCGCCTGTCAGACGATTTTTCAGATAGTCGCCGATCGGCCGGTTGTATTCCGGCTGGTTCTTGGTGAGCCGCAGCACTTCGGCATCCGGCACGACCCCGCGAAGCGCACCGTCGAACGTCGTCCGCGATACACCGCGCTGCTGCGCGTCCGGCCAAAGCGCCGTCAGAAAGGAGCGGAATGCGCCGTCCGCCCGCTCCTGCGCTCGCACCGGCACCGCAAGAAGCGCGACGCAAAGAAAAAGGGAAAGAAATATGAGTCGGTTCCCGTACATGCGATTTTTCTATCTCTCCGCGCCAGGAACGCCAAATCCCGATGGTGACCCGCTACGCCTCGTCCTGAAGAATCTCCGTTATAGTCGGCGCAGGAAAATTCGGGCTGGATTCGATGAGCAAAAGTTATTCCGTATCGCCGCCAAATCGCGCGCTGCAATCGGCGATTTTGGCGCTCGGCTTCGCGCTGCTCGTCGCCGTGGTTGTCGGCTGTGCCTGGCTCGTTCGGCAGCAGTCAGAGGACACCGCGGAAGTTCGCCGCGTGCTCGAACTGCAAAACGGCTATACGCGCGTGCTTTCGATCCTGCAGGACGCCGAAACCGGACAGCGCGGCTTCGTCATCACGCAGGATGAAGCCTACCTGACGCCTTACCGGCAGACGGCCGCGAACTTTGGCGAGGAAATGAACAAAATTGAGAAGCTTCTGCGCCTCCCCGAACGTAGGCCCGAACTACAGCGCATCCGCGAGCTTGCCAACGTAAAGTTCGCCGAAATGAATGCGACCATCGAACGGGTCCGCGCCCATGACATGGTGGGCGCTCTCCAGATCATCCGCAACGACAGTGGCAAGCTGGTGATGGACGAAGTTCGCGCTGCGCTTGCACGCATGATCGCTTTCGATGACCGAGTATTGAAAGAAAATCTGGCCGAAGCCAATGAAAATGCCCGCCGGTTGCAATGGGCCATTGCCGCCGCGATCGGGTTCGTTGTGCTGCTCGCGTTTCTCGTAATCACGACAAAGCGGAAATACGCGCTCTCGCTCATCGAATTGATCGGCCAACGCGAACGCGCGGAAGGCCAGATCCGCCAGATGCAGAAAATGCAGGCCATCGGCCAACTCGCCGGCGGCATCGCGCACGACTTCAATAACATGCTCGCGATCATCATCGGCGCGCTCAGCCTGATGCAGAAGCGCCTCGCGCGCGGTGATACGGACGTGATCCGCTATTCCGACGCCGCGATGGAAGGCGCGCAGCGCGCAGCGGTGCTGACCAGCCGCCTGCTTTCATTCTCGCGCCAGCAGCCGTTGATGCCGATTACGCTCGATCTAAACAAGACCGTCGCCGGCATGTCCGAGTTGCTGCGGCGGACGCTGGGCGAGAACATTCACATGGAAACGGTGCTCGCCGGCGGCCTGTGGCGCACCCATTCCGATCCCGGCGAACTCGAAAACGCGGTCGTCAACCTCTGCGTGAATGCGCGGGATGCGATGCCCGAGGGCGGCAAGCTCACGATTGAAACCGCGAACTGCTATCTCGACGAGGCCTACGCCGCCGATCACCCGGAAGTGCCGGCCGGCCAGTACGTCATGATCGCCGTATCGGACACCGGCATGGGCATGTCGAAAGAGGTGCTGGCGCGCGCGTTCGATCCGTTCTTCACGACCAAGCCCGCCGGCAAAGGCACCGGCCTCGGACTTTCGCAGGTCTATGGCTTCGTGAAACAGAGCGGCGGTCACGTGAAAATCTATTCGGAGTCGCCGCAAGGTACGACCGTGAAGTTGTACCTGCCCCGCACGCATCTTGCCGAAACCCCGGCTCCCGCGCCGAAACCCGCGTCGCCGAAGGGCGAGCCCGATCAGGTTATTCTCGTAGTCGAGGACGAAGCGCGCGTTCGCAGCGTGAGCGTCGCCGCGCTACGCGAACTCGGCTACACGGTCGTTCACGCCGACTGCGGAGACAGCGCGCTCACCAAGTTGAAATCGCATCCGGGCGTCAACCTGCTGTTCACCGACATCGTCATGCCGGGGATGAACGGCCGCGTGCTTGCGAACCACGCTCGCAAGGACTTCCCCAATCTGAAAGTACTTTATACGACCGGCTACACACAGAACGCGGTCGTTCATAACGGGGTCGTCGACGCCGACGCGCAACTCATCGTGAAGCCTTACACCGTCGATCAACTCGCGTTGAAGATTCGCGACGTTCTGCAAGCCGGCTAGCTTCCGCTATTCCTTCGCCCGAAGCTCGAAACAGGCCGCAGGCGATTTACTTGGCGGCGGTTTCGGCGCTCTTGAGCTTCTCGATTGCCGTCTTCACGTGCGGCTCGAGGCCCGCGCCGCCATTGTCGATATGCGCATAAATCTGCGAGCGCATGCGCGGATCCCAGAACTTCCGGATGTGTTCGTAGACGCCGGTGACGGCCGTCTCGCTGCCTTGCGCCTGAAAGAACTTGCCGATCTGGTTCGCCATATAGACCAGCTTGTCAGGACCCGTATGCGACATTGGCGGCCTCCCCGGCGTCGAGAACGACACGCTCGGCATGGGTGAAAACTTCAAAGCCGTCGCCGCGCGCGATCGCGGCAACGGTAATGCCGGCATCCTCCGCCGCGCGTAGCGCCAGCGCGGTCGGCGCGGAAACCGCAACGATCAGCGGCGCGCCCACCATCGCCGCTTTCTGAATCATTTCGACCGAAAGGCGGCTCGTCACGATCACGATGCCCTCGCCCGCCGGCTGGCCGCTGCGCGCAAGCGCACCTGCAAGTTTATCGAGCGCGTTGTGGCGGCCGACGTCTTCGCGAAGCGCGACCAGGCCGTGCCCGCGCTTCCAGAATGCGGCGGCGTGAACCGCGCGCGTTTCGTTATTGAGCGATTGCGCCGCGGGCAATGATGCAACCGCGCGCATGATCTCTTCCGGCGTGAAAACGTCCTTGTTTGAAACTTTCGGCAGTTCGCGTACCGCTTCGGCAAGCGACTCGATCCCGCACAGGCCGCAGCCGGTCGGTCCCGCAAGATGACGGCGGCGCTCGGCTTGGGCGCGCTCCTGCGCTTCCACGAGACGCATCCGCAATTCGATGCCCGAGCTTTCCGGAATGATCTCGAGGTTTTCGATCTCTTCCGGCGACGCGGCAACGCCCTCCGTCAACGTGAAGCCGACTGCGAAATCCTCGAGATCGCGCGGCGTCGCCATCATCACGGCATAGGACGAACCGCCATAGGTAAAGGCGATTGCCGCCTCTTCGGGGATCGCCCGCTCCTGTGCGTCACGCAGCCGTTCGCCGTCGCGCCAGACCGTGCGCGCGACCCGCTGCGAGGCGGCAGGAAGCGTGATCCTCACTCGGCCGCCTCCGGCAGGATACGACGGCTCTGCTTCGAGAATTCCTCGTATTCCTGCTGCCAGGTCGAAGGCCCGTTCGAGGGCGACACCTGCACCGCCGTCACCTTGTATTCCGGGCAGTTGGTCGCCCAGTCGGAGAAGTCGGTGGTGATGACGTTCGCCTGCGTGTCCGGATGATGGAACGTCGTATAGACCACGCCCGGCGCGACGCGATCCGTGATCTGAGCACGTAGCGAAGTTTCGCCGGCGCGGCTCTGCAACCGGATCCAGTCGCCATCGCGCACGCCGCGCTGCTCGGCGTCGTGCGGATGGATTTCAAGCACGTCTTCCGCATGCCACATCGAGTTTTCGGTGCGCCGCGTCTGCGCGCCGACGTTGTATTGCGACAGGATGCGGCCCGTGGTGAGCAGAAGCGGGAAACGCGGGCCGGTCTTTTCGTCGGTCGCGACATATTCGGTGACGATGAATTTGCCCTTACCGCGCACGAAGCCGTTGACGTGCATGATCGGCGAGCCTTCCGGCGCCTTGTCGTTGCAGGGCCATTGCACCGAGCCGCGCTCGTCGAGCATCTTGAACGAGACGTTCGCGAAACCCGGCGTGAGCCGCGCGATCTCGTCCATGATCTCGGACGGATGCGAATATTCCATCTTGTAGCCGAGCGCATTGGAGAGCATCACCGTGATCTCCCAGTCCTCGTAGCCATTCTTCGGCGCCATCACTTTGCGCACCAGCTGGATGCGGCGTTCTGCATTGGTGAAGGTGCCGTTCTTCTCGAGGAAGGTCGAACCCGGCAGGAACACATGCGCGAAGCGCGCGGTCTCGTTCAGGAAGAGATCCTGCACGACGACGCATTCCATCGCTTCCAAACCGGCCGACACATGCTTGGTGTCAGGATCCGACTGGAGAATGTCCTCGCCCTGGATGTAGATGCCGCGGAACGCGCCTTCGACCGCTGCGTCCAGCATGTTCGGAATGCGGAGCCCCGGCTCCTTCTCGAGCGTGACGCCCCAGTCATTTTCGAACAGGTGGCGCACTTCGTCGCCGGAGATGTGGCGATAGCCCGGAAGCTCGTGCGGGAACGAACCCATGTCGCAGGAACCCTGCACGTTGTTCTGTCCGCGCAGCGGATTCACGCCGACGCCTTCGCGGCCGATATTGCCGGTCGCCATCGCGAGGTTCGCAATCGCCATGACGGTCGTCGAACCCTGCGAGTGTTCAGTGACGCCGAGGCCGTAATAGATCGCGCCGTTACCACCGGTCGCGTAGAGACGCGCGGCACCACGGATCGTTTCGGCCGGAACGCCCGAAAGCTTCGCGACCGTCTCCGGCGAATTCTGCGGCAGCGAGACGAAATCGGCCCAATGCTGGAATTCGTCCCAGTCGCAGCGCTCGCGGATGAACTTCTCGTCGTAGAGCTTCTCGGTCACGATGACATGCGCGAGCGAAGTGACCACCGCGACGTTCGTGCCCGGCAAGAGCGGCAGGTGATAAGCCGCATCGATATGCGCCGACTTCACCATCTCGGTGCGGCGCGGGTCGATCACGATCAGCTTCGCGCCTTCGCGGATGCGCTTCTTCATGCGCGATGCGAACACCGGATGCGCGGCGGCCGGGTTGGCGCCGATTACCAGAATGACGTCGCTCTGCTCGACGGAGTCGAAATTCTGCGTGCCCGCCGAAGTGCCGTAGGTCTGGCCGAGGCCGTAGCCAGTCGGCGAATGGCAGACGCGCGCGCAGGTATCGACATTGTTGTTGCCGAAGCCCGCGCGGATCAGTTTCTGCACGAGATAGGTTTCTTCGTTCGTGCAACGCGACGAGGTAATGCCGCCGACGGCGTTCTTGCCATGCTCCTTCTGGATGCGCTTGAACTCGGAAGCGGCGTAGCCGATCGCTTCTTCCCAACTCACTTCCTTCCACGGATCCGTGACCTTGGCGCGGATCATCGGTTTCAGGATGCGCTCCTTGTGGGTCGCATAGCCCCAGGCGAAGCGGCCCTTCACGCAGGAATGGCCGCGGTTCGCTTCGCCGTCCTTGTAAGGCACCATGCGCACGACTTCCTCGCCGCGCATTTCGGCCTTGAACGAGCAGCCAACGCCGCAATAGGCGCAGGTCGTCACCACCGAGTGCTCGGGCTTGCCGACCTCGATCACTTTCTTCTCGTTCAGCGTCGCAGTCGGGCACGCCTGTACGCAGGCGCCGCAGGAAACGCACTCCGAGGTGAGGAAGCTTTCCTGCATGCCCGGCGACACGCGGCTGTCGAAGCCGCGGCCAGCGATGGTGAGCGCGAAGGTGCCCTGCACTTCTTCGCAGGCGCGCACGCAGCGCGAGCAGACGATGCACTTGGAAGGATCGTAGGTGAAATACGGGTTCGACTCGTCTTTCGCGAGCCAGTTCAGGTTGGCGACGCCATCCTGTTTCGGAAAGACGTGGTTCTCGCCCTCATAGCCGTAGCGCACGTCGCGCAAGCCAACCTGGCCGGCCATGTCCTGCAATTCGCAATCGCCGTTCGCCGAACAGGTAAGACAGTCGAGCGGATGATCGGAGATATAAAGCTCCATCACGCCGTTGCGGATTTTCTTCAAGCGATCGGTCTGCGTTTTCACGACCATGCCCGGCATCACCGGCGTGGTGCAGGACGCCGGCGTCCCCGGACGGCCTTCGATCTCGACGAGGCACAAACGGCACGAGCCGAAGGCGTCGACCATGTCGGTCGCGCACAGCTTCGGAATCTGCGTGCCCATCTCCATCGCCGCGCGCATGATCGAGGTGCCTTCCGGCACCGTGATCTGCTGTCCGTCGATAGTGAGCGTGACTTCCTTCTCCGATTTGGAGCGGGGCGTGCCGTAGTCGGTTTCGTGCACGAGGGACATGGCGTCTATCCTATTCGGCGGCCTGCGGAAGTTTCGGCGTCGCGCCGAAGTCTTCCGGAAAATGGGTGAGCGCGCTCATAACCGGGTACGGGGTAAACCCTCCGAGCGCGCAGAGGGATCCAAACTTCATGGTGTTGCAGAGGTCTTCCAGAACCTCGAGATTCTTTGCGTGGTCTTGTCTGGCTACGATCTTGTCGATGGTTTCAACCCCGCGGGTCGAACCGATGCGGCACGGCGTACACTTGCCGCAGGACTCGATCGAGCAGAATTCCATCGCGAAGCGCGCCTGCTTCGCCATATCGACGGTGTCGTCGAACACGACGATACCGGCATGACCGATCAAACCGTCGCGCGCAGCGAACGCTTCATAATCGAACGGCGTATCGAAGAACGCGCGCGGGAAATACGCGCCGAGCGGACCGCCGACCTGCACCGCGCGAACCGGGCGTCCGCTCGCTGTGCCGCCGCCGATCTCGTCGACCAGTTCGCCGAGCGTGATGCCGAAGGCGACTTCGTAAAGTCCGCCGTGCTTGATGTTGCCGGCAAGCTGGATCGGCATCGTGCCGCGCGAGCGGCCCATGCCGAAGCCTTTGTAGAACTCCGCGCCCTTCTCCATCACCACCGGCACGGTCGCGAGCGAGAGCACGTTGTTGATCACCGTCGGCTTGCCGAACAGCCCTTTGATCGCGGGCAGCGGCGGCTTCGCGCGAACCTGCCCGCGCCTGCCCTCTAAACTTTCGAGCAGCGAGGTTTCCTCGCCGCAGACATAGGCGCCGGCACCCGTGCGGACTTCGATGTCGAAATCATAGTTCGAGCCGAGAATGTTTTTGCCGAGCACACCGCCCTTGCGGCCTGCTTCGCAGGCGTCGGTGAAAGTCGCAATCGCGTGCGGATACTCGGAGCGAATATAGACGTAGCCTTTGGTGGCGCCGACCGAGATCCCGGCAATCGTCATGCCCTCGATCAGCACGAACGGGTCGCCTTCCATGATCATGCGATCCGCGAAGGTGCCGCTGTCGCCTTCGTCGGCATTGCAGACGATGTATTTCTGGTCGGCACTCGTGCTCGCGACCGTCTTCCACTTGATGCCGGTCGGAAAGCCCGCGCCGCCGCGGCCGCGTAGGCCGGAATTCGTCACTTCCTCGACGGTCTTCTCGGGGCCAGCCGCAATCGCCTTCGCTAGGCCCTTGTAGCCGTCGTGCGCCTTGTAATCCTCAAGCGAGCGCGGATCGACGATCCCGCAACGCGCAAACGTGAGCCGCGTCTGGTTTTTCAGCCACGGAATTTCATCGGCGATGCCGTGCGAGAGCTTATGCTTGCCGTCGCCGAGCATCGCATCGAGCACGCTCTCGACATCGAAAAGCGTAACGGGGCCGTAAGCCACCCGGCCTTTTGGAGTCGCGACTTCGAGCATCGGTTCGAGCCAGTGCATCCCGCGCGAACCGTTGCGGATGATTTGAATTTCCTTGCTGCGTTTCTTCGCGCTCGCCGCGATGGCTTCCGCGATTTCATCGGCGCCGCAGGCAACCGCCGCGGCATCGCCCGGAATGTAAATTCTGGTGCTCATCGCTGCGCCTCGCTGACGAGCGCGTCCACACGCTGCTCGTCGAGACGGCCGTAGATTTTTCCGTCGAGCATCGCCGACGGCGCGACCGAGCAAAGTCCGAGGCAATAGATCGGCTCGAAGGTCACACGATGGTCTGCGGTAGTCTCGCCGATCTTCATGCCGAGCTTCTGCTCCGCGCGCGCGCAAAGATGATCGCCGCCCGCGGCCTGACAGGCTTCTGCGCGGCAGAATTTCAGAACGTGCTTGCCCGCGGGCTCGTGACGGAAGTCGTGATAAAATGTGAAGGTGCCGTGCACCTCGGCGCGCGAAATGTTGAGCGCCTCGGCGATCATCGGAATCACCGGTTCTGGCACGTAACCGAAAGCATGCTGCACGTCGTGCAACATCGGCAGCACCGCGCCCTCGCGCTTCGCGTGACGCGAGATGATTTCGCGCGCGCGCGGCTCGCTCCAAGGCTCGAATTTATCCATCGGACTCAAGACCTTCTGCCACCGAGAACGGCTCTAAAGTGCCGATTTGGGGGGCTTCCAATCAATATTGGTGTTTCGTTTCGCAATAGAGAATTTTTATCAAAATGGCCGCTCCACTCGCGAAAAATGAGCCGTTTGAAGCTGCATCGCAGCATGAAAACACTTAACTAATTGATATTTATGAACTATATGATTATTTTGTTCAATCGACGCGCTCTATGAGCCATTTCAATGCGCGAACAACCGCCCAATAAGCGCTTCAACGCGCCCGCTAATCGGGAAAACAGATGAGCCGGGGGAAAGCGGGCTGGCGGGCCGCGATCGATAGTGATGATCACTACGTTTACGCTATAGCCCTATAAAGTTGGATAGGATCAGGGCATACAGCCACACAGAGAAATCCTATTTCACAGTTGGCCTCGTCATCAAACCCTAACCCTGCCACGCGAGGCACTAGCCATTTAGGCCAAGGCGAGTGAAGAATGCCGAATTTCGCGCCTTCGCGTCCTTCAAGAGCTTGGCGAAAGGAATGATTTCGACGAAAGCCTTCGGGTTGTCGGTATACCCAAACATACCCTCGTTATCCGGTGTGGGTTGCAGCGGTAAACCAATCAGTTGCTTCCTCAATCCTTCGGTTAGATCAGCGACAATGTAGCAATCAAAAGAGGTTCGATCTCCGACATTCGAGATTACACGTCCGCTCTTATCCCGGAAGGTCTTCGACGATTTGATAAGATTCACATATCGAAGCGCCTGCCGGATTGGATCTTCACTCGGATATGCTTCCAAACCGGGGCGCTTGAACTCTACCAGCACTACCTTGTCGCCGGATTGATCGCCTTCGCGCCATGCCAAGCAGCTATCATAAAGAAATGCCAAGTCGGGACGCTCTTGGCTTCCAGTGTTCAGGTATGATCGCGCTTCCTTGTCGGATGCGAAAAAATTGAAGAAGGCCAGACGGTCATCAAGCAGCCAAAGATTGTGATCTTCGATCTCCGCTATTTGGGAAGAATCTATCTTCATCGGGCAGATCAGCGCATGGACAGCATCCTCAAGATGCTGCCTCCGCTTCTCCGGGTCTTCATAGGCCGTCAGCGCATCGAGGAAATCGAGAATTGCCTTACGCTTGCTGACATACTCCGCCAAAGCGCCCTTCTTTTCATCATCGACATAACGCATGTATTCGTCGACTTTTTGTTGAATCTCCTCCTTGTGAGTCGGTGGCGAGGATATTTCTTCGGACAGACGCCGAAACTCACGTTGCCGCCGGTATCGCCGCCGACTCATTGAGACGAATATCTCTTCCTGCTTTCCGGCGCTGTTCAGCGGCAATGCTTCGACGAACGTATCTATCTCGTTGTTGATAAACAGGAACTGAGGATTTTCGCGAACCAGCGCCTGCGTGTTCCGAACCATTTCGGCCCGGGAGACAGCGATGTAATCTTTAAGATATTCTCGGACACTCGACGCGACTCCACGCCGGATAAGGGTTTCCTCACTTGAGGAAAAGGTGAATCCATCCCGTTCCTGATTTACGTTCTCGTCAAGATAAGCGCCGGAGGCACAGCCTATATAGATTGATTCGCCGTCAAGGCTTCTCAAACCAATTTGCTCGTCGATACATTGTTCCGTTACGCTACGCTCATGGGCGCACAGAAACATCCAATTGTAATTCTGTCCCCTTGGTCGAATATCCTTATTGCACTTCATATGGCGAACGGAGACAGCGATTTCGCTGCCGTCGTCCAACGTTACCGGAACACTAGAAATCTCCGTATCGAGAATTTTGTCCTTGAAGTAAGTTGGCAGATCGAATGTTTCGTCTCCGTCAATCAATTCCGCGCCTGGGCAAGCGCCGGATGCCAGAATAGGCAGAAAGTGCGCGATCAGCCGCTGAACCAGTGTTTCCGGCTTGGAAGGGCATCTGCTTCTATATTCGCTTCTGAACTCGCCAAGCGTGATGATAGTGCTTGGGCTGATTGCTCCAGCGGCAGCGCCATTCAGTTCGTTTCGTAGCTGATTGCTTTCATCAAGGACAAAATCAAACGACCTTCGCAGGAATTGGTCGCCATCGACATAGATGCTTTCGATTTTCGCGCCACCAAAAACTCGCAACCACGAAAGGCGGCCGACGCCCTTTCCACCCAAACCCATCTTTTGCCGACTGTCTGGCGTTCGGAAGGAACGATAATTCTCATCGGTAAATCCGACGCCGTTATCCTCTATCCTGAAACCTATAACCTCATCATTGGTGCGCAACACGGTCACGCGGATGCGCCCAGACGTAGCCGCCTGTTCTCCGAACCGCTGGTTCACGGCATGAAGCGCATTGCTGAAAGCCTCCATCAGGGGAAGCAAGGCGTTCGTTTCCGAGGGCTTCAAAGGCAACCGGTTGACGCGCCCGACAATGTCGCTGACCAGATCAGCCATGTTTTTCTCCTTTTGCCGGCGATGCACCGAACACCTGCGCCGAGAGCGAGGCCGCCATGACTTCGGCCCTAGCGGCGGCGGTATCGAGCGCGCAGGCGATGGCTTCAAGGCGTTCGACTTGTTCGGTGAACGTAGTTTGGAGCGGCAAGGGCGGCACAGCTATGGGAAACGCCCGTAATTCCTTAGCATTTATATTCGCCTGACCGATGGCACCGCGCGCCGTCTGGAACAGCACCCGCTTCATGTGTGAGGTGTTGAAGAAGGCCCAGAGATATGACGGGACAAGACGTTCACAGTTAATCCGTAGGCGGATGAAGTAAGACGCAACAACGGCCTCGAACCGACCATCCCATAGTCCGGTCTTGCCAACCAGTTCCTTGCTGTTCGTGCGGTTGAAAAGCAGGTCGCCCGCAAGTAATTCGGCTTTTTCGCGATCCGCTTCGGTCAGTTCGATATATTTGAGGTCAGTGGTGTCCAGTTGGCCGTCCATGGTCACGTTGCCCATACGGATCACAGGCAGGCCGCCTCCGGTGTCACTGGCCTTCTTGCTGGTGCCGTAGGATGCGCTGTCCAGCACGTTACCGACCGTCGCCATTGGCCACCCCTTCGGATTGGTCGCGGGGTCACCGAACATATCGTGAAAGAGAGCGGGGATGATCGCGCGTGCTTTGGCGCGAGCGTCGGCGGCACGGAGCCTGATCTCCGCCGCCTGGTTCAGCAACCCCACGATCCGCTGCTGTTCCTCCAGCGGTGGGAGGGGAACTTTTGCCGTTTTGATAAGCGAAAGAGGTAATGATGGAAGGCTTGTAACCTGAGCCTGCGAGCGGGGATCATAACGCTGCGACCAGTGGAAAAGATATGACGGTAAAACCTTACGCTGATCCGGTATGATGGTGGCAAGGTGCGAGACGACGTAAGCATCCTGCCCAAGCATCGCACGGTGGTTCAAGTTCACCGATGCGCCACTCTTCGGAATCAGCAACGTTCCCGCTGGATAGAGGCGCAACCTACATTCGCGGACAGCCAGCGGCGAAACCCGATCCGTGGTTTCGACAAGGGCCGGATCAATATGCTTGCGTCCAACATCCTGCATCCGAACGAAGGGATGACCATCGGCACAAAAGTGATTAGTGGCCTGCGGAGCAGGATTGCCCGCAGAAATGTCTGAAATCTCATCAAGATCGACTTGCGGCCAAGAGCTCACGCCGCTTCCTCCCGCAGTTCCAACGCGAGCGCCTGAAGATCGCCGAGAATGGCTTCCACATCTTCCTGCAATTCCTCCAGCAGTTCGCGCGGATCGCGATGTTCTGCCGCTTCGCGGCTTATGGGCCGATAACGGGAGGCCGAGAGGTTCCAGCCCTCGCGCTCGATGGCACCGGCGTCGGCGAACCACCAGTTTTCTGCCCAAGGCGCGACCGGATCACGTGCTTGCCAGTCCGTCCACGTCTCTTCCCGGCTGTTGAAGGCGGCGATCAGTCCGGGCAGGTCGTCGGCTTCAATGGGTTGGTCGTGGTTGGCGTCGAGCTTGAAGCCGTCATTGCTGGCGTGGAGGAACATCACCCGCTCGGTGCGCCCGCCTTGGGCAAAGACCAGCACCGAGGTCTTCACCCCCGAATAGGGCTGGAACACCCCGCCCGGCAGCGACAGCACCGCCTCGACTCTGTTGTTCTGCATCAACATGCGGCGCAGTTCCTTGTGCGCGCCAGTGGAACCGAACAGCACGCCCTCGGGCACGATCACGCCGCAGCGCCCGCCTTCGGCCAGATTGTCGATCATGTATTTGACGAACAGCAACTCGGTTGCGGTGCTGGTGCCGATCTTCACGTCATCGACAATGCGGTCGCGGTCGATCCGGCCCGAAAATGGAGGATTGGCGAGGATCACGTTATAGCCATCGAGCGGCAACCCTTTCTCGGCCTTGGCCTGCCGGTCAAAGCTGGTGGTCAGCACGTTGCGCTTGAGGATGCGCACATCCGGCAGGCCGCGCAGCGCCAGATTCATGCTGGCGAGGCTGACCATTTTGGGATCGACATCGTTGCCGTAGAAGGTTTCGGTCTGGAGCTTGCGCCATTGTGCGGCGTTCATCCGGTCACCCATGCCGCGCTCGAAGGTCTTCCCCTCCAGTTCGGCCGCCTCGCGCCCGTTGGCGGAGGAATTGGCGAGGCGAATATGCTCATAGGCAGCGACGAGGAAGCCCGCCGTCCCGGCGGCAGGGTCATAGACGGTTTCGCCGATCTTCGGATCGACCAGATCAACGATGGCCCGGATGATGTGGCGCGGCGTGCGGAACTGGCCCAACTCGCCCGCCTGCTTGATCTGGCGCAGCACATGCTCGAACAGGTCACCCTTGGTGTCGGGATCGGCCTGTTCCAGCCGCAATTCATTCACCAGCGTCACCACCTGGGTCAGCACGGTCGGCTCGTCGATGGTCAGGCGCGCCTGCGCCATGAAGCTCATGCCGAACTCGTCGCCGATCTGCGCGAAGAACGGAAAAACTTCGTCGCGAACGAAGGTAACAAGTTGCTCGCCCGACATGGCGTTGGCCCACGACGACCAGCGCATCCGTTCGCGCGGGATAATCTCGATGCCCTTCGTCGGTGCATTCAAGGGATTGCGGATCGTCCAGTCACCGGCAAAGAGCGAAGCGTAGTCGCGCTTGGTGGCCTTGGACTGACGCAGGTTGGCCGCGTCGATCCCTTCGATCATGTAAAAGAAGAATAGGAAACTGAGCTGTTCCGCGTTCGACAGGGGGTCGGGGTAGCCGCCGCCATAAAGATAGTCGCGGATTTGATCGACCTTGCGGCGCATGTCGGGTGTAAAGGGCATGGGAAACTCTAGTTGACAGGTTTGTCGGGCTGGGCCCGCGCTGTTTCAGGCGCGGCGTCCCCGGAAGATGCTATGCCGAAGACGGCCCGGTTCATGCTAGTCAGGACACGTTCCAGTTCCGCTTCGCTACCGAAGACGGCGCGGGCGCGCTCGAAACCGCCATTCATGGACAGAGGCGGCGCATCGAAGCGCCAGCTTTCAAACAGCACAAGATCGGCAGAATTGGCTTTGATCTGTTCTTTGACCAGATGTAGCAGGCGAAGCTGATCGATATTGAATAGCTGATCGTTTAGCCATGTCTCGAAGGCTGCGCCGAACGCTTCAGCCTGCGCGTCATCGGCATCCATGAAAGCATGGCCGGTTTCGTCAACTGTCACCCACTCGCGGGTCGCCGGGTCGATCTCGTCATGCACATCGAGGGTCAGCATCCGGCGCGGTTGACCTTGGGGCTTCTCCGCCGGGCGCACGACGACGACACCACCTTCTCCCGGCGTTTCGTCATCGCCGTGACGAAGCGTGACGCCGGTGAAATCCCACATTGTGAAGCGATCCTTGCCCGGAGCTAGGCGCGTGCCACGTCCGCGCATCTGCTGGTAGAGGATCGAGGAATGTGTGAAACGTGCCATCACCAGATTGCGGACTTCCGGGCAATCGAAGCCGGTATCGAGCATGTTCACACTGACCAGAATCTGAGGGAATGGTTCCTTCTTGAAGCGTTTGATCTTCGCTGCGCCGTCCACCGTATCGTCCGGCCCCAACCCGGAGACAACAAAATCCGCATAGCGGGTCGTCGGACTGGGCTTCTTGTCAGCGAATACTTCGTCGAACATGCGGGCAAGTGTTTCGGCGTGTTTCTTCGTGACAGCAAAAACGATGGTCTTGCCCAATTCCGGCGCACGCCGGATGCCGTTGGGGCCGACATAGCCGTTCTCCAGCACCTCACGGAACTCACGGACCATGGCGCGGTTGCGTTCAGGGATCGTGAACTTGCGTTCCAGTGCCGTGGGATCGACGATCAGCGGGTCGCGGTCGGCGAACAGGATTTCGAGTTCGTTGCGGGTGTTGTCGTCGAGCGCATCCCAGTCGATTTCGCTGCGAGAAACTGAAAAACCTTCGGTTGCCGCCGTGCGCGCTGTCATAGCGCGGTAAATCTCATAAGGAACGAGATGCCCGTCCGCGATCGCCTCCGACATTGAGTAGCTATAGGTGGGTCGATCGACCTCGAAGAAACGCAAGGTGTCACGGATCGCCGCGCGGTCTTCCTCATCCACATCCGGCGCATCGCGCATCACGCAGGGCGTAGCGGTAAGGCCGACCTTGATCCCGTCAAAATGATCGAGTGCGCGCCGCCATTTGCCGTAGATGCTGCGGTGGCATTCGTCGATCACGATCAGGTCGAAATAGCCTGACGAGTATTTCTCATACTCGTTCACCAGCGTCTGCAAGGTAACGATGGTGACGCGCTTTTCATCCTGAAATCGGCGTCCGGTGCGCGGGACACGATAGCAGGGCAGATGTGGGAGATGCTCCGCGAAGGCATCCTCCGCCTGCATGGCGAGTGTGTTCCGGTCTACGACGAACAGCGCGCGCGTCGTCCAATTTGCCTCGAACAGGCGCTTGAGCAGGGCCGCCGCCGTGCGCGTCTTGCCAGTGCCGGTCGCCATTTCCACAAGCATCTTGCGTCGCCCGGTGACGATCTCGCGGCTGACCGCGTCAATGCAGGCTGTCTGGTGCCAGCGTCCGCCGCCACCTGCAATTCGTGTGTCGATGGCAATATCGAGGGGATTGCGCCGAATGTCGCGCGCGGCCTTTCGACGAGCAAGGTCATCCTGGCTGAACACTGTCTCGACAGTGCGGAAATGTGCATCCTGATCCTTGTCCCGGAACCAGATTTCTTCGCCATTGGAGAGGAAGATGAACGGCACGTCGAGTTGGTCAGCGTAGCGCAGACCCTGCGCCTCGCCTGCGCTCAGGTTTACGCTGGTGCTTTTGGCTTCCAGCACCGCGAGCGCACGCCCCTGCCGGTCAAACAGCACATAATCCGCTTTGCCGCCGTCATCGAGCGGATATTCATAGCGCACGCTGCGACCATCGGTGAGCCGCCATTCGGCGTCTTTCAGAAGCTGGTCGATATGCACGCGCGCGAATGCTTCATTCCCCACTTTTCGACGCCTCCCCAGCCCTTTTGCTACCCCTTGCGACGTTGGCCGCCAAAGAAAGGCGCTCATATTCCTCCACGGATACGACCACCACAACGCCACGCCCATGCTTCTCGATCAACACAGGCGCTGCGCGCGCGGTGTCGATCATCAGCCCAAAGCCATTTTTCGCCTCGCGTGCCGACATGGTTTTCATCGTCGAATCCCGTGACATTCCTTTGCGCCATTTAGGGCGAAATGGCTCTTTTTGCCAAGGGCAGCGAGGACAGAAAATCTGAAACTGCGCGGCGTTGCCGCGCGATGGCGGGCGGCGCTGCGATATGTGGGTCTTCGCGCCGCCCGCCATCGGTCACGCCCGATCCTGCGGCGGTTGCGTTCTGTCATGCGCGTCTGCCGGACGATCCATCTCGAATCCCATCGTTCCGAGTTTCGCCCATGTATCGCGCGCGTGGCCGCCACCCTCGCTCTTGAGCTTCTCGGCCATCCAGATCATTGCTCCGTAGATGATGGCTCGGTCATCGCCGGTTAGGTCGACGATGCCCGCCTTAAAGACGAGGCCGCCGAGTTCGATCAGATGCCGGGTGCGCTTGCGGCGCTCGACCTGCCAGCTTCGCATGTCATGCCGTGCCCGCGCCGCCAGATGCCGGTTGTGCGCCGCCCGGTTGCGTCGGAGCGCCGCCAGTGTCGCGGTCAGACGCTGGAGCAGATCGCCGCGACCGGCCTTGAAAGAACGCCGCGCCGCGCTTTGCCCATGCCTCCCTCTTTCCGGCGTCCTTGGTTTCGGCCAGCGCGACCAGCGCGCCCGCAAGTTCATCGGTGGTGAGGCCATCGGCTCCGGTGGCGATCACCAGTTCGCCGAGTTGCTGCACCTTGCGGGTTTTGAGATCACGCGCTTTGTCTTCCAGTGCCTTCAGTTCCGCGTCATAGTCCCGTGGTTTCCGCATCATTACCTCCATCGTGTCTGCAAGCTGTTGATGCAGCGATGATAGTTGCGCGGGCGACCGAACGCAGTAATGTTGCCGGGACGGTCTGGCACGCGCCGGTCCCGCCCGAGATTTTTTCGAGGGAGGGCGCGCTTATACGTCGTTCCGACGTACGCTTGGCCGTGCCAATGCTTGATCGCGATGGCGATCTATCATCTTCACGTCAAGGTCATTGGCCGCAAGGCCGGAAGCAGCGCGGTGGCGTCCGCCGCCTACCGCTCGGCCTCGCGGATGCGCGACGAGCGCATCGACCGCGTGCAGGACTTTTCCAACAAGCGCGGTGTCGTCCATTCCGAAGTGCTGTTGCCGGAGAACGCGCCGGAGCAATGGTCCGACCGCGAACGGCTCTGGAACGATGTGGAGGCGTTCGAGGTCAGGAAGGATGCCCAGCTTGCCCGCGAGGTGGAGTTTTCCATTCCGCGCGAGATGACGCAGGCGCAAGGCATCGAGCTGGCCCGAGATTTCGCGCAGGCCGAGTTTGTCGATCAGGGCATGATCGCCGACCTCAATGTGCATTGGGACATCGGCGAAGACGGGATGCCGAAACCCCACGCCCATGTGATGCTCACCATGCGCTCAGTGGACGAGGACGGTTTCGGCCAGAAGGTGCGGGAGTGGAACCGCACCGAGATGGTCGAGCGGTGGCGCGAACGCTGGGCCGAGCATGTCAACGAACGGCTGGCCGAACTCGACATCGACGCCCGCATCGACCATCGCAGCCTTGAGGCGCAGGGCATCGGGCTTGAGCCACAGAGCCAGATCGGCGCACCGGCACAGCGCATCGAAGGCGAAGGGATCGAGGCTGCCGACCGTGCGGACATGCACCGGGAGATCGCGCGGAACAATGGCGCGCGGATCATTGCCGATCCATCGCTGGCGCTGGACGCGATTACGCATCAGCAATCGACCTTCACACGCCGCGACATGGCGATGTTCGCGCACCGGCACAGCGACGGGATCGCGCAGTTCAACGAGGTGATGAGCGCGATGCGCAACGCGCCAGATCTGGTCGAGCTTGGACAAGACGGACGCGGCGAGGATCGGTTCACCACCCGCGACATGATCGAGGCCGAACAGCGGTTGCACCGCGCGGCCGAGATGATGGCGGAGCGCGAGCGCCATGAGGTGAACGAAGCCGATAGAGAGGCAGCACTTGCCCGTGCCGAACAGCGCGGCCTCGTTCTTTCCGGCGAGCAGGCCGACGCGCTGGCGCATGTCACGGACGGGCGCGATCTTGGCATCGTCGTCGGCTATGCCGGAACGGGAAAGAGCGCCATGCTTGGTGTTGCCCGCGAGGCTTGGGAAGCAGCGGGCTATGAGGTGCGCGGCGTTGCCTTGTCCGGCATCGCGGCGGAAAATCTGGAAAGCGGATCGGGCATCGCGTCACGCACCATCGCCAGCATGGAACATGGCTGGAAGAACGGGCGCGACATGCTCACCAGCCGCGACGTGCTTGTCATCGACGAGGCGGGGATGGTCGGCACGCGGCAGTTGGAGCGCGTCCTGTCCCACGCGGCGGAAGCCGGTGCAAAGGTCGTGCTGGTCGGCGATCCGCAGCAGCTACAATCCATCGAGGCGGGCGCGGCGTTCCGCTCGATCCATGATCGCCACGGTGGCGCGGAGATCGGCGAGGTTCGCCGCCAGCGTGAGGACTGGCAGCGAGACGCTACGCGTGATCTAGCGACCGGCAGGACCGGCGATGCGATCCATGCCTATGACCGTCATGACATGGTGCATGAAGCGGCGTCCCGCGAGCAGGCCCGCGACGAACTGATCGACCGCTGGGACCGCGATAGGCAGGCCGCGCCGCACAACAGCCGCATCATCCTCACCCATACCAACGCCGAGGTGCGGGAACTCAACGAAGCCGCCCGCGACCGGATGCGGGACGCGGGCGATCTGGGCGAGGATGTGCGCGTGACGGTCGAACGCGGCGAACGCAGTTTCGCCGCAGGGGATCGCGTCATGTTCCTGCAAAACGAGCGCGGGCTTGGCGTGAAGAACGGCACGCTGGGGACCATCGAACAGGTCAGCGAACAAGCCATGTCGGTTCGCACCGATGACGGGCGCGGCGTCAACTTCGACCTAAAGGATTACAACCGCATCGACCACGGCTATGCCGCGACCATCCACAAGGCACAGGGCATGACAGTGGACCGGACGCATGTTCTGGCGACACCGGGCATGGACGCCCACGGCAGCTATGTCGCCCTGTCGCGTCACCGCGACGGCATGGACCTGCACTATGGCCGCGACGACTTTGCCAGCCAGGACCAGCTCATCAACACCCTGTTGCGCGACCGCGCCAAGGACATGGCGACTGACTATCAGCCCGCGCAGAGCTACGCCGAACGGCGCGGCATCACCTTGCCTGAGCGCGATGTCTCGATTGAACAGGCGCGCGCGCCGAGCGCCGCCATCGACCGGATCGGCGACATCATCTTCAGCGTGCGCGAACTCCGCGACGGCGCAGAAGGGCCAGAAAGAGAGACGAGCGGCAGGGGGATCAGGCAGGAGATCGAGGCGGTAGCACAGGGCGCCGGGATCGATCCAGAAGATGCCATGCGCCACGCCCGCAGAATGGCGCTCATCCGCCATGCCCATGCCATTGGCGAGGTCTTCAACGCCGAAGATGCAGGCAAGGCAAGCCCCGCGCAATGGGAAGAACTGGTCGATTCCCGCAGGGCATTCGATGAGGTGCGCCCATTTGGCTGGCAGGACGCGGAAGCGGCCTATGCCAAGGATGAGAGCCTTGCCCATGATGCGGGATCGGGCAAGGTCAATCGCGCAATCCGCGCCCTCCAGCTCGAAACCGAGATTCGCACCAGCCCGGAGCGCCGCGCGGATCGCTTCGTGGAACGGTTCCGGGAACTCAAACAGACTGGCGAGCGCCAATATGCGGCGGGCAACTATTCCGGCTACAGGTCAGCGCGCGCGGAGATGGGCAATATGGCGATGAGCCTTGAACGCGATCCGCAGATGGAATCCCTGCTCGAAGGCCGCAAGAAGCAACTCGGCATCAGCATGGATTTCGACTCAGGGATGAGGCTTGGTCGGCAACTTGCCCTCAGTCACGGCCTTGGCAGAGGTCGGGGCATCGGATTGTAGATCGTAGAACCATCCTATTTACCGCCGTTTCTACGCTACACTACTACGGCAGCTAAATATCTATTGCGAAACGATAAATCGTTGCCTTGTCTGGTCTCTGCAATTGTCAGAAACAACCAGCAGGAGGCAGCAGGACCATGCGCCAACCAGACCGCATCATTCGCATGAAGACCGTTCTTGCCCGCACCGGCCTGTCCCGGTCCACCATCTATCGCAAGATCGCCGAAGGCACCTTCCCGCGCCAGATGAAGATCAGCGCCAACGGCGCGGGCTGGCATGAATCCGACATTAATCGCTGGATTGCCTACCCTGCCGGATGGAAGCCGCGCGGCGAGTTCGATTTCCTCGATGACTATTGATCGCAGGGACGACGACAAGCCGGAGGCGGCTTCCCGTTCCCGGCGCAGCAAACGACCGCCCACGGCGTCGGAGCAGCTTGAGGAATTGCTTGGCTATCCGTGGCCGTTCCCCGGCAGGCCGCCAAAGCACGACCTCAGCACATGGACCGTCACCGACGACTGGCCCGATCCCGTTCCGGTCACGCAAGCCGAGATCGAGGTGTTCGAGCGATGGTTCGGCGACCTGTTCGATGAACTCTTTGGCTCCGATGTTTGATGGTGTCGATCTCAAATCGGCACTTGAATAGTTGTCTTGTGATGATAATATTTGTTCTCGTGACAACGCGAGGACAAGCCATGTCGGTTCTGAAAGTCGGCATAGGGCAAGCCGGTGATGGTGATGGCCCCGCCGTGTGGTTTCCTTCTACAGAGTCGTTCGCGCGCCTGCTGACCGAGGACAATCGCACGATGTTGCGCCTGATCGCGGAACGCTCGCCGGAATCGCTGGACGAGCTGGTCGAACTGACCGGCCGCGCCAAGCCGAACCTATCCCGCTCACTCCACAGGCTTGCGAGTTACGGCATCGTCCGCATGGAGCGTCACGGCCGAAAGATCGCGCCAACGCTGCTTTGTGACGCCATCGAACTTACACTTCCCCTTACCGGGCGCGGCCTGTCCGGCACCAAGAAGAAAGGAAACCGGGCATGACCGCTCCTGCGATTCCCCTGCGCGCCGCCCTTTACCTGCGCGTTTCGACGGCGCGGCAGGCTGAGCATGACGTTTCCATCCCCGATCAGAAGCGGCAGGGCGAAGCCTATTGCGAGGCCCGCAATCTCCAACTGGTCGAAACCTTCATCGAACCCGGCGCATCGGCGACCAATGACCGCCGCCCCGAGTTCCAGCGCATGATCGAGGCCGGGACCAGCAAGCCCGTGCCGTTCGATGTGGTCGTGGTTCATTCGTTCAGCCGCTTCTTCCGCGATCACTTCGAGCTTGAGTTCTATGTCCGCAAGCTGGCGAAGAACGGCGTGAAGCTGGTTTCTATCACGCAGGAAATGGGGGATGACCCCATGCACGTCATGATGCGGCAGATCATGGCGTTGTTCGATGAATACCAGTCCAAGGAAAACGCCAAGCACGTCATGCGCGCCTTGAAAGAGAACGCGCGGCAAGGCTTCTGGAACGGCTCGCTACCTCCTATCGGCTATCGCACCGTCGCCGCCGAACAGCGCGGGGCCAAGACCAAGAAGAAGCTGGAAATCGACCCGCTCCACGCCGACACGGTGCGGCTGATCTATCGCCTTGCCTTGGAAGGCGACGGCACCACCGGCCAGATGGGCGTCAAGAACATCGCCTCCTATCTCAACAACCGCCGCATCTTCACCCGCGACGGCGGACGCTGGGGCATCGGTCAGGTTCACCGCATCCTGACCCGCCGCACCTATATGGGCGAGCATGAGTTCAACAAGCGGACCAAGACCAAGGAATTGAAGCCTAAAACCGAGGTCGTCGTCGTGCCGGTCCCGCCGATCATCAACAAGGAGACCTTCGAGGCGGTTCAGAAGCTGCTCAAGGGCCGCAATCCCAAGATCATGCCCTCCCGCGTCATCAGCGGCCCGACCATGCTGACCGGCCTGATCCATTGCGCGAAGTGCGGCGGGGCCATGACCATCCGCACCGGCAAGGGCGGACGCTATCGCTATTACGCTTGCTCAATGAAGGCACGGCAGGGGCCGACCGCCTGCGAGGGCATGGCCGTGCCGATGGAGAAGTTGGACGATCTGGTCGTCAATCACCTTGAGCATCAGCTACTCCAGCCCGAGCGGCTGGAAACCGTCCTTGCCGCCGCGCTCGACCGTAGGGAGGAACATGCCGAGCGCCGTCGCGAGCATATCGCCGAGTTGAACAAGCGCTCCGCCGAATCGGAACTGCGCCTCAAGCGGCTTTATGACGCCATCGAGGCGGGCATCGCCGATCTGGACGACCCGGCGCTGAAAGACCGCATCGACGGCCTTAAGGCCATCCGCGATCAGGCCAAGGCCGACGCCGAGCGGGCGCAGGCCATGCTTCAAAACTCAGGGCAAAAGGCGGTGACGCCGCAGATGCTACGCAAGTTCGCCACAACCGCCCGCGAGCGTATTCGGCTGGAAGGTGGCGGCTATCGCCGCGACCACCTGCGCGCGCTCGCGCAGCGCGTCGAGGTTGCCGAGGGCGAAGTCAGGATCATGGGATCGAAGTCCCGGCTGCTACAGACGCTTGTGGCGGGAAGTGGCGTAAACTCAGTGCCCACTCAGGGACTGAAGTGGCGGAGACGGAGGGATTCGAACCCTCGATACGCCTTGAGAGCGTATAACGGTTTAGCAAACCGCCGCCTTCAGCCACTCGGCCACGTCTCCGTGAGGCGAGCTATGCCGGAGCGCTAGTTCCTTTGCAAGAAGCGGCGGAGAAGCACTGCGCCGGCGCGCCGCGCTGATGGCGAATCACTGCGACCATTCGCACGGAAAAAGTTCCGAACGAAGTGCGTGCGCGCACGTTGTCCTCGCAAGAAAGGAATCGGCAGCCCGTCTCGGGGCTTTTTTGTTGAGCGACACGCTCACGCCCCATTAGGCGCCTATAACCTCTGCCGATAGCGTTATGTGTGGAATCTGTGGCGAAATACGAAGCCGCGGTGACGCTGCGAGTGCGGCTGTCACCGAGGCCATAGCAGGCAATCTCAAACATCGTGGGCCTGATGCGGGCGGCGTGTATGCCCAGCGCAATATTGCGCTCGGTCATCGCCGCTTGAGCATTCTCGACTTGAGCCCAGCCGCCGATCAGCCGATGATCGATAACGAGCTTGGGCTCGCGATCGCGTTCAACGGCTGCATCTATAACTTCCGCGAGTTGCGCGCCGCGCTCGAAGCGAAAGGCTATCGCTTCGTCACCGGCGGCGACACCGAAGTCATTCTCAAAAGTTATCATGCTTGGGGACCGCGCTGCGTCGAACGCTTCAAGGGCATGTTCGCTTTTGCAATCGGCGAGCGCGAAAGCGGCCGCGTCGTATTCGCGCGCGACCGGCTCGGCATCAAACCGCTTTATTACACCGAAAGCGGCGGGCGCTTCCGCTTCGCTTCGACCCTGCCCGCGCTGTTAGCCGCCGGCGGCGTCGATACGTCGATCGATCCGGTCGCGCTTCATAATTATCTCAGTTTTCATGGTGCAGTTCCCGCGCCGCGCACGATCTTCAACGGCGTGAAGAAACTCGCGCCCGCGACGTTGCTCACGCTCGAACCCGACGGCACCAAGCGCGAGGAAATCTACTGGCGCTGCCCGGTGCAGTCGCGCGACCGCGTACTCACCGAAAGCGAATGGACGGAATCGGTCCGCGCTTCGCTGCGAGCCGCTGTCGAGCGCCGCCGCGTCGCCGACGTGCCTCTCGGCGTACTTCTCTCCGGCGGCCTCGACTCTTCCCTACTGGTCGCGCTGCTCGCCGAAACCGGCCAGCAGAATCTCGAAACCTTCTCCATCGGCTTCGAGAGCGTGAACGGGCTTGAGGGCAACGAATTCGCCTATTCCGACATCGTCGCGAAGAAATTCGGCACGAAGCATCACCGCATCCCGATTGCGACCTCGCGTGCGATTCCGGCGATGGAAGGCGCGGTCTCGCAGATGTCGGAACCGCAGGTGAGCCACGATGCCATCGGGTTTTATCTGCTGTCGGAGGAAGTCTCGCAGCATGTGAAAGTCGTGCAATGCGGCCAGGGCGCGGACGAAGTCTTCGGCGGCTATCACTGGTATCCGCACATGCTGCGCTCGAACGATCCGGTCAGCGATTACATGCGGGTGTATTGCGAGCATCGTCACGATGAAATTTCCGAGGCGCTCGATCCGTCGCTGGTCGGCGAAGATTACAGCCGCGCGCTCGTCGAGCAGCACTTCGAGCACGCGCAAGGCGAACGCGCGATCGACAAGACGCTGGAGCTGGATCAGCAGATCATGATGATCGACGACCCGGTGAAACGCGTCGACAACATGACCATGGCCTTCGGCCTGGAGGCGCGCACGCCGCTGCTCGATCACGAACTAGTCGAACTCGCAGCCCAGATCCCTGCGGAAATGAAAATCAAGAACGGCGGCAAGCACATCCTGAAGGAAGCCTCGCGCGGCATCGTCCCCGACGAGATCATCGACCGCAAGAAGGGCTACTTCCCCGTCCCGGCGCTGAAATTCCTGCGCGGGCCGATGCTCGACTTCGTGCGCGGCGTGCAGGACGAACCGGCGGCGAAGACGCGCGGCATCTTCAAGCGCGACTATATCGATCGGCTCCTGAAAAATCCCGAGCGCGAGTTGACCGGCAAAGGCAACTCGAAACTCTGGCAGGCAGCACTGCTCGAATACTGGTTGCAGATTCACACCGGCGCAGCGGCAAAAGCGGCCTAAACAAAAACCCCGGCCAGTTGGCCGGGGTTTTCTTTTGCGATTGCGGTTGGCTTATCAGCGCATACCGAGCAGGTCGAAGATACCGGCGCGATAGTTCAAGCCAACCTTAATCGTCTGCACATCGAGCGACGCGGTGTTTGTCGTACCATTGAAGTCGTTGATGGTACCGAAGTCAGCATAGAGATATTCAACTTTTGCGGACCAGCGCGGAGAGAAAGCCCACTCGACGCCCAAGCCCGCGGTCCAGCCCAGATAGAACTGGTCGCGAATGGCAAGGGTCGTAACCGAGTCGGCATGGGCCCAGGCCAAGCCACCCGTGCCGTAGAACAAGAGATTGTTCATCGCGTAGCCGAGGCGCGCGCGAACAGTGCCCATCGCATCTACGTCGATGTTGGTGGCGCCAGCCGTGCGCGAGATCGAGCCCCACGAAGAGTCGCCTTCAACGCCAACGACCCAGTTGCGGGAGATCTGCCAGTTATAGCCGGACTGGATGCCACCGAATCCGCCACGAGGCTCAAGCGAAGCCGGTACGACCCCAGACGTGGTATCGAACGATCCGAAGCCATATCCGGCATGAACGCCGATGTAAGGTCCGGTCCATCCGGCGCTATAAACGGACGCCTTGGTGAAGTACGTGGGCGCAGCTGGAGCGCCCCAGTTCGCAAAACGATAATTCAGGCCGAGGCGGATGGTGCTTATCGTAAGATCGGTGTTGTTCGTAGCGCCGCCGATGACCGTGTTTGTTTCGCCTAGGTCCATATAAATGTATTCGAATTTGGCGGACCAGTTCGGCGCGAAAGCATATTCGACACCCGCACCGACTGCGTAGCCAACGTGCGGACGATCGAAGCGAACCGGGCCACCGCCAATATTCACCAGCCTGGTCGCTGCCCAAGCTACACCGGCAGTCCCGTAGAACAACCACGGGCCTGTTGTGTAGCCCAAACGTGTACGCGCAGTTCCGAAGGCGTCGATTTCCAACGGGACAACCGTGCCGCCGATAACGCCCGTTTGATCCAGATTCGCGAACGAAGCATCGACTTCGTAGCCGACGATCCAGTTCGGCGAGAGACGATGATTGTATCCGATCTGAAAACCGAAGAAGCCGCTCTCGGGTGTGTAACGACCCGTATTGCCCGCGACGATCTCAAGATCATTCTGCGCCCATGCAAATCCGCCGTGGATGCCGATGTACTGCCCTTCCCACGACCAAACTGCCGGAGGCGCCTTGGCGTAAACCGGGCCGCGCATCGGCACATCCGCCGCAGCTGCAACACCCGTCAGCGCGAAAAGCGCGACACCGCTTAAAAGAAATTGCCGTGGCTGGATCATTTGAATCGCCCCGTCCCCTTATTTCCAAGCATGGGGCCCGTTTCGGGCCTCCGGGTCAATAGAATTGGCCCTTTTATAGGCAAATCGGCGCCGCTGTGGCGTATTGGCCACAAAGCAAAAGGGGCCGGCGCTTCTCACGTCGCCGGTCCCCTTCCACGAACAGCCCCCGCCCCTAAACCCCAACGGAAGGCCGCTATTTCGTCGCGCCTGATGCCAAAGCACTTAGTGCGAAGTCATCCACTCGCGCGCCGCACGCTGGGCGACCGCGATCTCGTCCGCGTTCATGTCGGCCGCGAGTTCCTGGCGGCAGGTCACCGCGTCCCGATTGCCGCGGGCAGCCGCGAGGTTGAACCACTTGTGGGCCGCGATCCGGTCCGCATCGACCTCGCGCCCATAGGCGTAGGCCAGCCCAAGCTGATAAAAAATGTCCCCGGCCATGTTGGCCTGGCCGATTGCCGCCACCTCGAGTTCGAGAAGCCGCGCCATCTGTCCGTCTCCCGTCCGTTCTTACGCGGCTTGGTTCGCCGCTTCTGTCCCACGGACAATTCCCCTGTCCGTGACGCGTAAGATGCCGTGGGAATTTGAATCGCATCCTAAGTATCAGGCTGAATGAAAACTGAACGAAATCAGCAGCTTGGGGTCATTCGGCAATTCGTTAAGCAAGCAAGGGCTTGTGCCGCCTGATCTTGTCAGGCCGCGGAAAGCATTCGGAAAGGCTGCTGCTTGAGGCTTCGGTCACCATCCGAAACGGAAGGTGATTCAAATCCGGGCGAGCGGATTGTGACAGCGCCTTACTCAGGCCCCATCCGGCACTATCTGTGTCACATAGCCTTCATCATCCAACGGAACACGACAGCGACATGAAACTCGCCCGCCTGACCCTTTTCGCAGCGCTCTGCGCATTCGCCTCCCCCTCGCTTGCTCAGGACGCCAACAAGGTTGCCGGAACCTGGCAGAGCCAGAGCGGCATCACCCGCGTGAAAGTCAGGCCCTGCGGCGTCGCTCTCTGCGCGCATGTCGTGTGGCAGCAAAGCCCGTCGAAGGACGTCCACAATCCGGACCCGGCCAAGCGCGAGCGCCCGATCGTCGGCCTTCAGCTCGTCTCCAACATGAAGCCGGTCGGCCCGGACGAATGGAGTGGCGCGATCTACAACTACGAGGACGGCAAGACCTATCAGGGCAAGGTCAAGGTCGTGAACGCAAGCGCGATCCAGATCGGCGGCTGCGTGATGGGCGGCATGATCTGCCAGTCGAAAACCTGGACCAAGGTGGACTGACGAAGTTCCTGCCGACGCGACGTCAACGACCGATTTTCAAGCGGGGCCGTAGTGCCCCGCTTTTGTTTATGCCCATCGCATGCTTACGATGCGCGATAACAAAAACCGCCGGAGGAAACATGAAACTGAAATTCGCGCTCGCCGCACTATTGCTTGCGATCTTCGCCGCTCCCGCTTCCGCGCAGGATGCGAGCGGCACCTGGCTCACCGCGTCGGGCGAAACGCGCGTTCGCATCGCGCCCTGCGGCGCCGGTCTTTGCGGCACCATCGTCTGGGTGAAGAACTCCGGCGCGAAGGACGAACACAATCCGAATGCCGCGCTCAAGTCCCGCAGCCTCGTCGGCGTCAACATGATCCAGATGAAAACGGCGGGCGACAAGAAGTGGAGCGGCACGCTCTATAATCCGCAGGACGGCAAGACCTATTCCGGATCGCTGACGCACATCGATGCGAACACGCTCTCGCTCTCCGGATGCGTCGCCGGGATTTTCTGCAAGTCGCAAAACTGGACGCGCGTGAACTGATGTTGTTTCCGCCTGTAAAACTCATCGCGGGCGCGGCTGTCGCGCTCGCGATTTTCGTTTCTCCCGCGCTCGCCTGCGATAAGGCCGTCTCGGCCGACCGCATTAACGGCGCTGTCAAGAGCGGCGACGTGCAGCGCCCTACCCGCGTTTCGGAAGGTTTCGCCGTGGAAGTAAGCGAGCAGTTCTGGAAGAGCGCGGACGACAAGCGCAAGCAGGAACTCGCAGCCGACGTCGCCTGCGCGATCGGCACCCCGACCGTGAGCTTCACCCGCGACCGCGACGTCCTGAAAACCTACCGGGACGGCAAGCCGCAGTAACGCTATAGCCGCGGCAGCGCGCCGAACCCTTTGACGAGCACCGGACCGGTCGGCCTATTGGTCGGCGAACCGCCTTCCGGCTCGAGTGTGATCTCGTAAATCTGCTGCTGGCCGGCTGGCAGATCGGATCGATGGAAGAGTGCCTGCCGCGTGCGGTCGATCAGGCCGACCGAGATCGGACCTTTCTCCTTGTCCCATAGGGTCCAGACTTGCAGCGTCTTGCCTTTCGGCACCTCGAAATCACGGATCGGAATGACGTTGATGCTGCCGTTGTAATGCACTTCGGCAATCGCGCCGGGCTGTCCGTCGGGCGTCAGCATGACGGCGACGATGCGCGGCTGCGGCGTCGCTCTGCCCGCGAGCAGGCCGACCGCGACGGCAAGAACGAGGCTCGCGATCGCGCCCGCGAAACTCGTGCCGCGCCAGAAGCCGAGACTTTCCCAGAGGCGTTCGCTGAAGCGTGGTCCCGCCTGCTCTGCCGCAAGCTTGCCGCCCAGCGCGCCCTCGATCTTTGTCCATAGCGCGGGCGGCACGTCTTTCGGCATCACGCCGTTGTCGATGTCGGCAAAGCGCTCCTGCCAGTAAGCGACGTGTTCGCGCAATTGCGGCTCGCGCGAAATCCTCCGCTCAAAAGCGTCGCGCTCCGCGCCGTCGAGCACACCAAGCACGTATTCGCCGGCGAGCAGCAGGTCTTCCGCTTTCTCGTTTGCGATCATGTCATGCACTCCCGCAACGCGATCAGGCTGCGCCGGAGCCACGACTTCGTGGTACCGAGCGGCACCTTGAGCTTCGCCGCGATCTCGCCGTGAGACATGCCTTCGACGAAAGCGAGCAGCACGCCCTGCCGCCGCCTAGGCTCGAGTTCGTCGAGACAACGTTTCAGGGCGCTGTTGTTGGCGAGCCGCTCGAAAGCATTTTCAGAATCCGCGTCGGCATCGACCGCCGCGTCGATTGCATCCTGCTCGGTCGGCAATTCGCGGCTGCTGTCGCGCAGCATGTTGAGCGCGCGATTACGCACGATCTGGAACAGCCACGCCCGGCCCGAGCCGATCGAGGGATCGAAGCGCGCGGCATTCCGCCAGATCGCGACGAAGGCTTCCTGCACGACTTCCTCCGCGAGTTCGCGCCGCTTCACGATGCGCGCGGCAATACCGATCATCGCGCCCGCTTCGCTTTGATAAATCTGGCGAAGGGCCGCGCGGTCGCCGCGCCCGCAGGCGACGATCAGGGCGGAATGGTCGATCTTGGCTTCGCTCACGCCGAAAGTTCCAATGCGCTGCAACGGGTTTGCGCGGGGAGCGATAGCACTGAATCCCCGAACCTCGTTTGTAACCCACGATGGGACCGCCGCACCAGCGCTCATCATTCGCTCCGTTCCCCCGGGGAACACGCGAGACGGCCGGTCCGATGCATCCCATAAAGTTTTTGTCACCGCCTGCATCCGCCCGTTTCCCGCTGGTGTTCCCGCCTTGAGAGCCCCCGCTCTCGTCAAACAGAGAACGCCACCGAGGGAGTCACCCATGTTCAATCGCAAGACGCTGCTTGCCGCGGCACTCGCCGCTGGAAGCCTGAGCCTCGTTTCCGCCGCTTCCGCGCAAACTATCGTTGCGCTTTCCAACAACGCGCTCACCATGATCGACGCGAAGTCGATGAAGACGACTGCCACCGTAAAGATCGCGGGCGGCACCGTGATCGGCATCGACGTCCGTCCTGCCGACGGCCAGATCTACGGTGTGACGTCGAACGGCTGGATCGTCACCATCGATCCGAAGTCCGGCAAGCTGACCCAGAAGGCGGAAATGTCGGTGAAGCTGAAGAACACCGCGAACGCCACCATCGATTTCAACCCGGTCGCCGACCGCCTCCGCGTGATGTCGCCGGACGGCACCAATCTTCGCGTCAACGTCGATGACGGCAAGGTCATCGAGGACGGTACGCTGAAATTCGCCGAGACCGACATGCACAAGGGCGAGCGCCCGAATGTGGTCGCCGCCGCCTATACGAACAGCATCAAGGGCACGAAAGAAACGGTGCTCTACGACATCGACGCCACGATCGGCGCGCTGCTCCGCCAGGCTCCCCCGAATGACGGCGTGCTGAACGCCGTCGGCAAGCTCGGCTTCAAGGTCAATGGCCCGGTCGCCTTCAACATCGTTCCGGCCGGCGAAGGCGAGAACGTAGCCTGGCTCGCAAATGCCGGCACGCTCTACAAGGTCGACCTGAAGACCGGCAAGGCGACGCCCGCTGGTAAGCTCCCGGCCGGCGTCACCGACATCGCTTACCTGAACTGACGATCGTCGCTTCCTCCGAAGAGAAACTTCCGGCCGCGGGGTCCACTCCCATCCCCAGATTCTGCGGCCGGCCTTTTATTTTCGGGCGCCCTGTTTGAACAACAGTTCAAACGCCGCCTTGTCCTTGGTGGCGTCGATCACCTCGGAAGGATCCGGCTTGATTGCCATGCCACGCTCGACTGCGGGCCGCGCCATGACGCGGGCAAGCCATGCCTTCACGTTCGGAAATTCGTCCGGGTCCTGCCCCTGCCGCTCCCACGGCCGGGTCCAGCCGACGCAGGCCATGTCGGCAATGGAATACTCCCCGCAGATAAATTTCCGTCCCTCGAGCTTGCGGTCGAGCACGCCATAGAGGCGGCGGCATTCATTGGTGTAGCGCTCGATGGCGTAGGGAATTTTCTCAGGTGCATAGAGCCGGAAGTGATGCGCCTGCCCTGCCATCGGCCCGAGACCCGCCATCTGCCAGAACAGCCACTCGTCCACCTCGACGCGCTTGCGCTCGTCCTTCGGATAGAACTTGCCGGTCTTGCGCCCGAGATATTGCAGGATCGCACCCGACTCGAAGACCGAGATCGGTTTACCTCCGGGTCCATTCGGATCGACGATCGCCGGCATCCGGTTGTTCGGGGCGATCTTGAGAAACTCGGGTTTGAACTGGTCGCCCTTGCCGATGTTCACGAAGTGCACGTTATAAGGCAGCGCGCATTCCTCGAGCATGATCGAGATTTTCCAGCCGTTCGGCGTGCCCCAGTAATAGAGCTCGATCGGCTTCTGTTTCGCGGACCCGGTTTTGCGTAACGGTTTCGGAACTTTCTTCGACCGTTTTGCGGCCGGCTTCTTTTTGGACTTACGAGCCATCAAAGGTACTCCGCTCCATTCAGCATCCGTTCAGGGCGACCATGGCCGTCTGGACTATGCCGCCGATCCGGAAGCGGCAACCTGCGGAAGGGCAATGCTGCCCCGCATGTTTTCGGCGGCGTAATCGGGTGTATGCTTCCGGCACCCAAAATTTGGGAGCAAACCTCCATGTTGAAGAAATTGATCCTTTCCCTGGCCCTTCTGGGCTTCTTTGGTGCCGTGACGCTGCCTTCCTATACGGCCGCGCAAACAACGACCGAAGACACGAAGACGAAGAAGGCGAAAACGACCAAGAAGAAAAAAGACGAAAAGGCCGACACCAAGTCCGACGACCAGAAAACCAAGACGACGACCACCAAGAAAAAGGCGCCGACCGCGAAGCAACTCGCGGCGCGGAAGAAGTTCGCCGACTGCGCACACTCGTGGGGCGACCACAAGAAGGCGACCGGCGAGAAGACCCGCAAGGAATATAACGCCTATATGTCGAAGTGCCTTAAGAAGGCGAACTAAGCCTCCCCTTTCTTTCCCATCCCGCATCCGGCGAGGCACCCCCTCGCCGGATGTTTTCTTTTTCGGAGTCTGAATCATGAGCGAATTCCGCATCGGCTTTCTTTTGTTTCCGAACATCACGCAACTCGACCTCACCGGGCCTCATGAAGTGCTGTCGAAACTGTCGGGCGCGAAAGTTCACCTGATCTGGAAAGCGCTCGAGCCGGTGAAAGCGGTCGGCGGACTTGCAATCCTTCCCGACACGACGCTTTCGAATTGCCCGCAACTCGATCTGATCTGCGTGCCCGGCGGTCCCGGCATGACCGCCCTGATGCTCGACGAGGAGGTGCTCGCTTTCCTGCGCCGCCAGGCCGCAGGCGCCCGTTATGTCACTTCGGTCTGCACCGGCTCGCTGGTGCTCGGCGCAGCAGGGTTGCTCAAAGGAAAGAAGGCGGCGACGCACTGGACCGCGATGGACGTGCTGCCTGCGCTCGGAGCGACACCGGTGGAGGAACGCGTCGTCATCGACGGCAATCTCATCACCGGCGGCGGCGTCACGGCCGGCATCGATTTCGGCTTGAAGGTTGCAGCCGAAGTCGCGGGCGAAGAAGTCGCGAAGCAAATCCAGTTGCAGATCGAATACGACCCCGCGCCGCCATTTAACAGCGGCCATCCGCGCTCGGCCGCGCCCGCACTCGTCGAGAAGCTCACGAAGTTCGCCGAACCCATGACGAACGAGCGCCGCAAGAATGCGGCGCTCGCTATAGAGAAGCTCGAAAAGAAATCTTAAGCGCGCGAGGCGGAAGGAATGACGTCGGCAGGCTTGCCGTAACCCGGCAGGCCCTCGATCCGCGCCTTCCACGCCGCGATGCCCGGATACTTCGACAGGTCAAAACCGCCGTCGGCCGCGTAATAGATTCCGGAATAAACCGAAATGTCCGCGATCGTCGGCTTGCCGAGCGCAAGCCATTCGTTCTTCGCCAGATGGCTTTCGAGCGCAGCGAGCCCCGCCTCGCCCTCCTGCTTGTAAGCGTCGACCACCGCAGGCTCGGCCTTGCGGAATCCGAGCGTATAGGCGCGCGAGCGGAACAGCCCCGGACAAAGCCGGTCGAAATCCCAGAACATCCATTCGTTGATATGCGCGCGCTCGACGGCGCTCTTGCCGCCGAACTTTCCGGTTTTCTCCGCGAGATATTCGAGGATCGCGCTCGACTGGATGATCGTGTCGTTGCCGTCCTGCACGCAGGGCACCTGGCCGAACCGGCTCTTCGCCTTGTATTCCGGCTTCTGCCCGCCGCCGCCCGGAAGATCGACGATCTCGAAAGCGAATGGCTCCTTCATCAGCGCGAGCGCAAGACCGACTCGATAGGACGGGCCCGAGCGCGGGTGCGCGTAGAACGTGATCTTCGACATTGGCGTATTATTTCCCCGTAAAGACGACATGGGTGTCGTCGCGACGCGAAACCTATCGGGCCGCGCGCAATTGTCGAGTCATCCCCGCCGCAACGCGAACGCGTCAAGCGCCGCTAGCAACGCGCCTGTACCGAAGGCAGCGGCTGCGAAAAGAGGAATTGCACCGCTGCCGAGCCAGTCGCCGACCGCGCCACCAACCGTCGGCCCGATCAGTTGTCCGATGCCGAGGAAAGCGGTCACGATACTGAACGCCCGCGGATAGCTCTGCGCGTCGGTGCGGTCGCGCGCATAGGCGCTGACGATCGTCGGCACCGACGCAAGGCCGAAGCCTATGAACGCCGCGCCTGCAATCGCCGCAACCGATGAACCACCAGCCGCGACGAACGATCCGAACGCGCCGAACGACATCGCAACAATCAGCGCGATGCGCTTCAGCCGCTCCGAGGTGAGCACCGGGATTGTCGCAAAGGATCCGATCATCGAGGCAAGGCCGAGCACGGTCCAGGTCGTGCCGATGGTAAATGCGCTCGCGTTGATCGCGGTGAGCCGCACGCCGGCAAAGGTGGAATAGGCTACATAACCGACGCCGAAGCAGAGATAGGTGCCGCCGAGAAACAGCCAGCGCGATGAGATTATCTTCTCGGGCAATGTCACCTGCTCCGCCGCAAGTGCGGATACACCGCGTTCCGTCCGGTATCCGGCGGGCGGAAACGCAACCGCGAGAATAAGCGCAAGCAACGCCGCGAAGCCGAATGCCGCGCGCCAGCCGAGCGCGGTCTCGAGCAGCGGCGCAACGCATAGCCCGCTGCCGACAATCCCGACATTCAAGCCCGACCACACGACCGCGCTGACCAGTGGCCGCTTCGCAGCGCTCACCGCTTCGAACACGATCACGAAGGTCGCAACGATCGCGATTCCGGCACCGATCCCGGTCGCAAGCCTTCCTGCCGCCAGTACGGAGAATCCGAGCGCCGATGCGGGCGCGAGCGCGCAGGCGATGGCACCCGCGACCACGATCAGGTGCGCGGCGCGCGCCATGCGCCACGGCGGCAGACGCCTGCCCAGCGACGGCGCGAGCAGCGTTCCGATTAGATAGCCGGCAAGATGAAACGCGTTCAGGCTACCGCTTGCGAACAGATCGAGCCCGAGATCGCGCCGCAGCGAGGGCAGCATCACGCCATAAGTGAAGCGCGCGATCCCGACATTGAGCAACATGCCGGCCGCGCCCCACAGGATCAGGGCGACGGGAAACGGCTTGGGAACGTCCTGCGGGGAATCGGGCGATGCGCTCAAGGCTGCTCCCCCGGTTCGCTTCTCTTAAATCCCGAGCTTCTTCTTGAGGATGTCGTTCACCGCCTGCGGGTTCGCCTTGCCGCCGGACGCCTTAATCGTCTGGCCGACGAACCAGCCGAGCATGGTCGGCTTCGCCTTCACCTGCTCAACCTTGTCCGGGTTCTTCGCGATGATCTCGTCGACGACCTTCTCGATCGCGCCGGTGTCGGTGACCTGCTTCATGCCGCGCTTCTCGACCACCTCGCGCGGATCGCCGCCCTCTTCCCATACGATCTCGAAGAGGTCTTTCGCGATCTTGCCGGAGATGGTGCCGTCCGAGATCAGATCGACGATGGCGCCGAGCTGCGCGGCCGATATCGGGCTTTCCTCGATCGTCTTGTTCTCTTTATTCAGGCGGCCGAAAAATTCGTTGATCGTGAAGTTCGCCGCCGCCTTCGGGTCGCGGCCCTTCGCTACCTCCTCGAAGAACGCAGCGGTCTCGCGCTCGGAAATCAAGACACCCGCGTCGTAGGGCGAAAGACTAAAATCTTTTACGAAACGCGCTTTCTTCTCGTCGGGCAATTCCGGCAGATCGGCTTTCAGCTTCTCGACGAAGGCATCGTCGAATTCGAGCGGCAACAGATCCGGGTCCGGGAAGTAGCGATAGTCGTGCGCTTCTTCCTTGGAGCGCATCGAGCGCGTCTCGCCCTTCGCGTTGTCGAACAGCCGCGTCTCCTGATCGATCTTGCCGCCGTCTTCCAGAATGTCGATCTGACGGCGGGCCTCGTATTCGATCGCCTGGCCGATGAAGCGGATCGAGTTCACGTTCTTGATCTCGCAACGGGTGCCGAGCCCGTCACCGGGCTTACGCACCGAGACGTTCACGTCGGCGCGTAGGTTGCCCTTTTCCATGTCGCCGTCGCAGGTGCCGAGGTAGCGCAAAATGGTGCGCAGCTTCGTGACGTAGGCTTTCGCCTCGTCGGACGAGCGCATGTCGGGCTTCGACACGATTTCCATCAGCGCAACGCCCGAACGGTTCAGATCGACGTAAGACATCGACGGATGCTGGTCGTGCAACGACTTGCCCGCATCCTGCTCCAGATGCAGCCGCTCGATCCCCACCTCGAACGAAGAGCCGTCCTGCATATCGACAGTGACGACGCCCTCGCCGACCACCGGATGCTTAAACTGGCTGATCTGATAACCCTGCGGCAGATCGGGATAGAAATAGTTCTTCCGGTCGAACACCGACTTGTTGTTGATCTTCGCCTTGAGCCCGAGGCCGGTCTTTACCGCTTGCTCCACGCACTTCTTGTTGATGACCGGCAGCATGCCCGGCATTGCAGCGTCGACCAGCGAGACATGCGAATTCGGCTCGCCGCCGAACTCGGTGCTTGCGCCGGAGAACAGTTTTGCGTTCGAGGTCACCTGCGCATGGATTTCCATGCCGATGACGACTTCCCAGTCGTGCTTGTCGCCTTTGAGAAGCTTCGGGTTGCGGGTCGGTGCGTTCATTGGAAGTCGGATTTTTCCTGTAGGATTCTGGGAAATTTCCTATCCGACTTGCCCGGGAAGCTCAAATCAGCCGCCCCGCCACGGAGCACTGCGCGCATTGGTGCGTTTAAGACATGGCAGAAATGCTCGCCGCTGCGCTAGTCGGATTCTGTAACGAATCGTGAGCCCACAGGAAGGCCGTAATCCTTACGGCACTGCGCAAAATTGGAACGGCCGCCGCCTTCATGCGTTTTCAAATCGTAACTTTGGAGGAAAACGTCATGGCTTATGATCCGAACGACCCCCGCAAATCGTTCGAGTATGACGAATTCAGTCGCCGCCCGAGCATCGATCCGGCTCCGGCCGGATTCACGGGTCTCGTGATCGGCGCCATTGTCGTACTCGGCGCACTGATCGCGTTCCTGATGTTCCGCAACGACGCGGACACGACCACGATCGGCATGAACCAGACGCCGACGACGCAGCAGTCTCCATCGACGACACCTGTCACGCCGCCGGCTGCGGCGCCGACCAACCCGAGCGATACGGGCCCGACTACGCCGCCGGCCCCGCAGACGCCGCCGGCCACCAACCAGTAAACGGAACTTTTAGAGACCCGGCCCGCCACGCGCGGGCCGGTTTCTATTGGGAACCCGAACTACCCTGCCGCGTTTCGATTGCAAATGAACTGCGCAGCACGCGCAGCCACCAGCGAGGTTACGGAAAATGGCACGCGATGATTTCAACCGTCGTGGGATCGACGAAGTGAAGGATGAGTCGAGCAGCGCTAGCATTTTCGGAATCGGAATTCCGATCTTTATCGTCGCGGTCGCTGCCCTGCTTTATTTCTTTTATCCGTTCACCGACGAGAAATTCAGTCAGGCCGAGACGACCCCGCCCGCAACCACCCAGCAGGCGCCGAAGACGAACCCCGACCAGATCAACGTGCAGCCGGAAGGCGAGAAGAAAGCGCCGCCCGCGGCAACCAACCAGCAGGATCACGAGCGGGATCCGCGCACGGACTCCCACAATTCGAACTAGCGAGCCTCGCCGTTATCGTCTGATACTGCCGAGAAAGCGCCGCAAGACGTCGTTATTCGTCACGCTCTCGTCGCCGGCATTGATGACTTCGTCGACCTGATCGGCCGGCAGTTGCAGGCTCGTCTTGACCTTGTTGAGTGCTTCGGCGCGTTGCTTTCCGAGCTGGTCGAATCCGACACGGCCGATGAAGAACTGAACGTCCCGGCAATTCCATCGCTTCGGCGCGCCATACTGCGTGCGCTGCGCAGCACTCAGGCCGCAACGCCAGCGCACGATCTGCTGCCGCCACTCTTCCATCGACTGTTCGAATGCGGTGTAGCTCGCGCGCACGTTGGCATCGATCGCGGTATCGGCAGCGGCGGAGACGAGATCGACGCCGCGCGGCCCCTCGAGCGTATTGACCCAGTTTCCGACCGCGGCCCGGCCCGCATCGACCACAAGGAACAGCGCGCGGCGCAGTTTCACCGCCTGGTGCGGCGTCATCGGCTCATAGGGCATCGACGCAGACAACCGCGCGATGGTGAAGCCGGACAATCCAAAATTATCCACCAGCCCGCCGTCGAGCAGCTTCACGTAACGCACGCTGCCGTCGTGGTAGCTCGCCAGCGCATTGGCGAAGCTCTTGAGCAGGAGCGGCGCCTGCGGGTTGTTGCGCGCCTTGATCGCCCAGTCCGGAAGCTGCGCCCTGCATTTGCCCGCGTAGCTTTCGATCACGATCGGCGCAAACGCGATCGGCACCGCCGCGGACGCCGCGACCGCATCCGCGATCGGATAGCTGTTCAGATCCGAGCACATCACGCTGAACGCGGTCCGCCCGAACACGAACGGCGTCCGGTTGTAGATGTCGGAGGCATTGATCCACACCCGCGGCCGTTGCTGCGCGCGGAACGTCGCGAAGGTCGCATTGTCGAACAAATTCTCGTTCAGCCAGCGCGGAAAATGCGTGGCGTCGTTCACGCCGCCTGAAAGTCCGCGCACCAGATTGCCGGGCGTGAGACTGGTCGAGAGTGCTGCGTCCTCGACGTTCTTCAAAAGGAACCGTTCGCGGAAATCGTTCAGCGTGGCGCGCTTTTTCAAGCCGAAATAGGCGGCGGTAATCGAACCGCCGGAAACGCCGCTGACGAAATCGATGCGGTCGAGGATCGAGGCCGGCCCCTCTTCGGTCGGAAGCTGAAAGCGGTCGAGCCCGCGCAGCACGCCGAAGGAATATGCCGCGGCCCGCGTGCCGCCGCCGGAGAACGCGAGCGTGATCAGGAATTCGTCCGCATAAGAAACGGCCGGCTCCTGCTGTTCCGGAACAAGTCCGGCGTTCAACTGATTGACTGGCTCGTTGACCGGGATGTTGTGGACCGAGCAGCCGCTCGCGAGCAGCACGATGGCCGTCGCAAGCGAGCCCACACGCAATCCTCGAACGCTACGCCACACCTGTCACACTCCGGACTTCCGGCTCCCGGCGCTCTACCACAGGGCCGGAGGCAAGGGGTTAAAGGCCAGGCCCCCGCACCCCGTGATGCAGACCTATCGTGGCTGAAGAAGGGAAAGTCCGGCAAGCGCCGGGTGCGGCGCGGCGCAGAGCGTTGCCTACTTGCTCCACCAGTTCTCGGGGATCATGCGCGGCCCCGCCGCTTGCTCGACGACATGGCCGAGCGCGAAGAGTTCTTCCTCGCCGAACGGCTTGCCGATCAGTTGCAAGCCGAGCGGCAGCCCGTTGTGATCGCGGCCCGCGGGCACGGAAATGCCCGGCAGACCCGCCATGTTCACGGTCACCGTGAAGATGTCGTTGAGATACATCTCGACCGGATCGCCCGAGCCCTTCTCGCCGATGCCGAAAGCGCCCGACGGCGTCGCAGGCGTAAGCACCGCGTCGATCCCCTGCTTCCAGGCGTTGTCGAAATCGCGCTTGATCAGCGTGCGCACTTTCTGCGCGCGCAAGTAATAGGCGTCGTAGTAACCCGCCGAAAGCACATAGGTGCCGATCATGATGCGCCGGCGCACTTCGTTGCCGAAGCCGGCCGCGCGCGTCTGCTCATACATGTCGATGATGTCTTTGCCCGGAACGCGCAGCCCGTAACGCACGCCATCGTAGCGCGCGAGATTGGACGAGGCTTCGGCCGGCGCGATGATGTAATAGGCCGGCAGCGCGTATTTCGTATGCGGCAGCGAAATATCGACGATCTCCGCGCCCGCTTCCTTCAGCCACACGCGGCCGGTTTCCCACTGCGCGTTGATTTCGGCGGCCATCCCGTCGACGCGGTATTCCTTCGGAATACCGATCTTCATGCCCTTCACACTTTTGCCGATCGACTTTTCGTAATCGGGCACCGGCTTGTCGGAGCAGGTGGAATCCTTCGGGTCGGGCCCGGCCATCGAGCGCAGCAGGATCGCGCAGTCGCGCACCGTGCGTGCGAACGGCCCGGCCTGATCGAGCGAAGATGCGAACGCGACGATGCCCCAGCGCGAGCAGCGGCCGTAAGTCGGCTTGATCCCGGCGATGCCGGTGAAGGCTGCGGGCTGCCGGATGGAGCCGCCGGTATCGGTGCCGGTCGCGCCGAGACAGAGATGCGCGGCAACTGCGGACGCCGAACCGCCGGACGAGCCGCCCGGAACGAGCGGCTTGTTATCGCCCTTGCGCCGCCACGGCGACAGCACTGGCCCGAGCGCGGAGGTTTCGTTCGACGATCCCATCGCGAATTCGTCGTTGTTGAGCTTGCCGAGCATCACCGCGCCGTCGCGCCAGAGCTGCGACGTGACGGTGGATTCATATTGCGGGATGAAGTTCTCTAGAATCTTCGAGCATGCGGTCGTGCGCACGCCTTCCGTCGCAAACAGATCCTTGATGCCGAGCGGAATGCCCTCCAGCGGACCGCCCTCGCCCTTTGCAAGCTTCGCGTCGGATGCCGCGGCCATCTTTCTCGCGTGATCCGGCGTCTCCAGCACATAGGCGTTCAGTGCGCGCGCCTTTTCCATTTCGGCGAGATGCGCGTTCGCGAGTTCTTTCGCGGAAATTTTCTTCGCGCGCAGCTGGTCGCGCGCTTCCGCAAGCGTCAGGGAGGTAAGTTCGCTCACGGCTTACTCCACGACTTTCGGGACTTGAAAAAAGCCGTCGTCGGAAGCCGGCGCATTGGCCAGCACGCGCTTCGCATAATTGCCGTCGGAAACGACATCTTCGCGCATCTTCAGCTTCATATCCTCGACGCTGGCGGTCGGCTCGACGCCATCGACATTCACTTCGTTCAACTGCTCGACGAAGCCGAGAATATTGTTGATCTCGCCGCGCAGGTGCTCGATCTCGTTGTCGGCGACGGCGATCCGCGCCAAATGCGCGATCCGCCGCACGGTCGCGGCATCGACGGACATGAAGGACTCCGTGGTCGGGAAAATCGTTCGGCGGGCTATAGCAGACGGCCTTTTAGACCTGCAACCTGCGCCCTTGCGGCTTGATCGGCGTCATGGTCTCGCCGCGAACAGCGCCCTAGATTGGTGGTTTCAGCCTGCAAGGCCCCAATGGGACCGCTATTCAAGGAGACCCCCATGTCCACCGCCAAGGCCGAGGGGCGGCGCACCGCCCGCCTTCAGACACCCTCTGATCTTTCCTCGAATGCGATCAAGGACATTTCCGCAAGCCTGACCACCCTGCTTGCCGATGTCTTTGCTCTCTATATCAAGACCAAGAATTTCCACTGGCACGTATCAGGCCCCAATTTCCGCGACTATCACCTGATGCTGGACGAACAGGCCGCGCAGTTGTTCGCGATGACCGACGAAATCGCCGAGCGTGCGCGCAAGATCGGCGGCACCACGATCCGCTCGGCCGGGCACATCGGCCGCCTGCAACGGCTGAAAGATAACGACGCCGATTACGTCACGCCGCTCGACATGCTCGCCGAGTTGCGCGGCGATAACAAGGAACTCGTTTCCTTCCTGCGCGAGACGCACGATCTTTGCGACGAACACAACGACGTCGCGACCGCGAGCCTGCTGGAAAACTGGATCGACGAAACCGAGCGCCGCGTCTGGTTCCTGTTCGAGACCACGCGCACCGGAAACAGCGGCGAACACTGAAAGAAAAAGGCCGGGAAATTCCCGGCCTTTTTTATTTTCACACCTCGAAGGCTTTGCCCTTCTCCGGCACCACGACCTTTGCCTCAGCGCCTTTCATCTCGGCAACGAACTTGTCCGGCGTCTGGTCGATGATCGGGAACGACCCATAGTGGCATGGGATCGCGGTCTTCACGCCCTTGAAGAAGCGCTTCATCGCGACACCCGCAATCCGGCCGCCCATGGTGAAGCGATCGCCGACCGGCACCATCGCTACCCGCGGCTGATGGATTTCGTTGATCAGCGCCATGTCGGAGAAAATGTCGGTGTCGCCGATGTGATAGACCGTCGGCTCACCCTCTGCCTTCACGATCAGCCCGCCGGGATTGCCCATCACCGCGAACTGGCCGTCCTCGATCATGGTCGAGGAGTGGTCTGCGCGCACGATCGTGACCGTAAAGCCGCCCTGATCGGTGGTGCCGCCGATATTCATCGGGTCGATTTTCTTCACGCCCTTCCCGTTCAGCCACATGCAGACCTCGAAGTGACTGACGACGGGAATGTCGAGTTCCTTCGCGATGTCGGCGGTATCGCCGATATGGTCCGAGTGGCCATGGGTCAGAAGAATATGCGTGACGCCTTTTACCGCCTCCTTTTTGTCGGTGACGAAGGCAGGGTTGCCGGTGAAGAACGGGTCGATCAGGACCGCTTTGCCGCCGAAATCGAGCCGGAATGCCGAGTGGCCGAACCAGGTGACACGCATCGTTTCCTCCGATGAAGTATTGTCGGGGCGAGTATGAGGCCCCATGCGTAGCGCGGCAACGCGACCCATGCTACCGCCTCGCTCCGATATGCCCGCCCGTCTCTGCGAAATCGATGAACTCCCGGCCCTGCTCGCGTCCGGCGCGCGGCTGATCGGCGTCGATCTCGGCGAGAAGACCATCGGGCTTGCGCTCTCGGACGTGAACCGGACCATTGCCTCGCCGCTCGAAACTTTGCCGCGCGGCAAGTTCAAGGCGGACGCGGAGAAGCTGCTTGCGCTTGCCGCGAAGTTCGGCGTCGGCGGGCTCGTGATCGGCCTGCCGCGAAACATGGACGGCTCGGAAGGCCCGAGCGCGCAATCGGCGCGTGCGTTCGTCCGCAATCTTTCCTCGCTCACTGAGCTTGCCATTGTGTTCTGGGACGAGCGGCTCTCGACGGCCGCGGTCGAGCGGACGCTGATCGAGGCGGACGCTTCGCGCCGCCGCCGCGACGAAGTCGTGGACAAGGTCGCCGCCGCCTACATTCTGCAAGGCGCGCTCGACCGGCTCGGCTATGGAAAGCGCGAATGATCGCGGTATTGAATGCACTTGTTCCGGTGTTTCTTCTGGTTGCGCTCGGCGTCTTCCTGAAGCGCACGCTGCTCCGAAGCGAGAACGCGTGGGATTCGCTCGAGGATCTCACTTATTATGTGCTGTTTCCCGCGCTGTTGTTTCTCGCGACCGCGACCGCCGACCTATCCAAAGTTCCGATCTGGGGCGTTTTCACCGCGCTCGTCGTCGCGATTCTGACCTCGTCGATCGTGTTGCTCGTGCTGCGCGTGCCGATGCAGCGCGCCTTCGGCTGGTCGGGACCGTCCTTCACTTCGGTATTTCAGGGCGGCGTGCGCTGGAACACGTATATCGCGGTCGGCGTAGCTTCGTCCTTGCTTGGCGAGGTCGGGCTTGCAATCGCGGCGGTCGCGCTCGCCAGCATGATCCCGCTGATCAATGTGCTGAGCGTCGTCGTGCTCGCGCGCTACGCGCCGAATTCACCCGCCAGAATCAAAGAGGTTCTGGTTCACCTCGTCCGCAATCCGTTCATCTGGTCCTGCGGCCTCGGCATCGCGGCGAACGCCGCCGGCGTGCCGTTGCCGAAAGTTTTCACCGGCTTCATGAATATCCTCGGCCAGGCTTCGCTGCCGCTGGGCCTGATGATCGTCGGCGCGGGTCTCAACCTGAAAACCGTTCACCGTGTCGATGCCGCGGTCATCGTTTCGACGCTGGTAAAAATGCTGCTGCTGCCGACCGTCGCCATCGGCACCGCGTATTTTTCCGGAGTGAGCGGAGCCGCGCTCGCGATCGTCGCAATCGCCTCCTCGGTCCCGTCGGCACCGAACGGCTACATGCTCGCACGGCAAATGGGCGGCGACGCGCCGCTGCTCGCGCGCATTCTCACGATCCAGATTTTTGTGGCGCTCGGTTCGATCCCGCTCGCGCTTGCGATCACAGCATTGCTCGCGCCGTAGCGCCGAGCCGCAAAAGAAAACGGCGGGCTCTCGCCCGCCGTTTCCGTAAAACCGATACCGGTCGAATTAGCACCAGGACCAGTAGCCCTGACCCTGATACGGGCCGGTCTGCACCCAGCACTTCTGGCGGGGCTGCGAGTAGTAGTACTGCTGGTTCTGCGCGGCAGCGGCAGCCGCGGCGGCACCAAAGATGCCGAGCGCAATCGCCGGGCCGACGTAGCGGCCGCGATGATGACGGCGGCGCCACTGAACGTCGGTGGCCTGTTCACCAACAACGCCCTGGAAGTTGTGCGCCGACGCTACCGGAGCGGCGGATGCGGTGTTGATCTGGGCCGCGCCGGCCGAGATGAGCACGGCGGCAACGAGCGCCAGCACGAACTGGTAGAACTTGAACTTCTTCATGGTCGATAGCCTCGCTAATGACGCGCGAACCGTGCGCGCTTGGGTTGGGAATTTCGCGCCCTAGGCATGAACCAAGCCTGAATAGACTACGGCGGCCATGTGGCGGGATCGTCTCCGCGTCTTCCTGTAGCGCGAACCGGCGGCCCGATTAAAGGCCGCCGGATCACGATCGTGTTATTGCGCGATGTCGGCCGGGTTCTCGTAGCCCGAAGGCTGGTTGCCGTTCGACGAGTAGGTATATCCATAAGGCTGCGAATAGCCGTAAGGCTGCTCGTAACCATACGGCTCTGCCGCGTAGCCGTAGGTCGGCCCGTAACCATAGGGCTCGTTGTAATAGTAGCCCTGATTATTGGCGATCACGGAGCCGGCGATCACGCCCGCGCCGAAGGCGCCAAGACCGATGGCGAGGTTGCGGCCATGATGATGGCGGCGCCACTGCACATTTGTTGCGGTCTGCGACGCGGAGTTCTTCAGGCTCACGACGTTGTGCCCGAGCGGGGCGGCATTCGCGGGCATGGACGAAGCACCGGCAACGAGCGCAACAGCACCGGCAGCCAGAGCGGTACGGATGATGGTTTTCATGGTTCGGGACCTCATTAAAATGTCGCCGTTCCGCCAGCCGATCGCAGCTGCGAAAACGAGCAACTTTCAGATGGATAGACGAAGGGCCTTTTCAAGCCCGTGCAAATGTCCTGTCGATCAGCGTCTCAACGCCTTGACCCGGCATCGGGTTCCCGAAGCTTCGGAACGACAATCCGCCGAGTCTGCGCTCCGCGAATCGCTCGACGATGTCCGAAGGCGCGCTTTTTGAAAGCGCTTCTGTGGCGGCGAGCAGCGCGAGCAATTCGGTGGTCCGCCGCGCCAGCGCTTCGCGGTCGGGACTGAGAAATCCGGCTTTCACGGTTTCGAGCGCCTGCGCCGCATGCGGCAGATCGCGCGTGGATTTTTCGAGACTTGCGAGTACGCGCTGCAACGCCTCCGGCTCGCGCGCCGCCCCGCGCAGGAGATCCAGCGCCATCACGTTCCCCGAGCCTTCCCAGATCGCATTCACCGGACTCTCGCGATAGAAGCGCGCAAGCGGTGCTTCCTCGACGTAGCCGTTGCCGCCGAGACATTCCATGGCTTCATAAACGAAGCCCGGCGTGGTCTTGCAGACCCACATCTTCGCGGCCGGCGTCACGATGCGCGCGAACGCCGCTTCGCCGGGATCGCTTGGCGATTTATCGAACGCCGACGCGAGACGAAGCGCGAGCGCAAGCGCGCCTTCCCGCTCGAGCGCGAGATCGCCGAGCACCATCCGCATCAAGGGCTGGTCCACGAGCTTCTTCTGAAACACGGTGCGGTAGCGCGTGTGATGCACGGCGTAGCGCAGCGCGCCCTGCATAATGCCGAGCGAGCCGGTGACGCAGTCGAGGCGCGTGAGTTGCACCATGCCGATGATGGTCTTCACGCCCTCGCCCTCCGCGCCGCAACGCTGCGCATAGGCGCCCTCGAACTCGACTTCGCTCGAAGCGTTGGAGCGGTTGCCGAGTTTGTCTTTGAGCCGCATCAGGCGAAGCGCGTTCGGTGTGCCGTCGGGCCGAAAGCGCGGCAGCAGGAAGCAGGTCAGCCCGCCCTTTGCCTGCGCGAGCACGAGAAACGCATCGCACATGGGTGCCGAGAAAAACCATTTGTGCCCGATGAGGCGATAGGCGTCGCCGTCCGGCTCCGCGCGCGTGGTGTTCTGGCGCACATCCGTGCCGCCCTGCTTCTCCGTCATGCCCATGCCGAAGGTCGCGCCGCGCTTCTCGCCCGCGGGCAGGAAATGCGAGTCGTATTCTCGCGAGCGGATGCGCGGCAGCCACTCTTTCGCGAGCGAAGGCTCGGCTAACAGCGCGCCGGTCGCGGCATGCGTCATCGTCACCGGGCACAAATGCCCCTGCTCCACTTCGCTCGCGAGATAATGCCGCGCCGAGCGCGCGACGTGTTCGCCCGGCACGAACGCACCGTCCGCCGCCCAGACCGACGAATGCACCCCCGCCTTGATGCTCGTCTCCATGAAGCGGTGATAGGCGGGATGAAACTCGACGACATCCGCGCGATGCCCCTGCCGGTCGTGGGTACGCAATTTCGGCGTGTATTCGTTAGCTAACCGCGCAAGCTCGGCCATTTCCGCGCGCCCGAAGGCGGTGCCGAATTCCCGGAGCGACGCGGCGGATTTGCCGGCGCCAAATGCTTCGACCGCGCCGGTCAGCGCGGCATCGCTGGAAAAAAGGTCCACATCGCCCAGCGGCGGCGACTGGTTGAAGACGTCATGGGTCGAAAATGGTGACGTAGCGGTCATGGTGAAAATATCCGCAGTGGACCGTTAATCTAACATGGCAATCGCCGCTTGCGATGCGCGCAAGTTGGGTCTATGCGCTTGCCTTTAATGACAACTCGCGGTCCTTCCTCTTTCGCGCTCGCGCAACGGCATTTGCTGGGCATCGAAGGGCTTTCCGCTTCCGACATCACCGGCCTGCTCGATCTCGCCGAGGAATTCGTCGATCTGAACCGCCAGGTCCAGAAAAAGCGCACCACGCTGTCCGGCCGGACCCAGATCAACCTCTTTTTCGAGGCCTCGACCCGCACGCAAAGCTCGTTCGAGCTCGCCGGCAAGCGCCTCGGCGCCGACGTGATGAATATGTCGATCGCGTCCTCGTCGATCCGCAAGGGCGAGACGCTCTTGGACACCGCGTTGACGCTGAACGCCATGCACCCCGACATGATCGTGGTGCGCCATGCAGCCTCCGGCGCGGTCGAACTACTATCGCAGAAAGTGGAATGCTCGGTCATCAACGCCGGCGACGGCGCGCACGAGCACCCCACGCAGGCGCTCTTGGACGCGCTCACGATCCGGCGCAACAAGAACCGCATCGACGGCCTCACGGTCGCGATCTGCGGCGACATCGCGCACTCGCGTGTCGCGCGCTCGAACATCATTCTCCTGAACACGATGGGCGCGCGCGTGCGCGTGGTCGCGCCCTCGACGTTGCTCCCCTCCGGCATCGAACGCATGGGTGTGGAAGTCCATCGCGACATGCGCGAGGGCCTGCGCGACGCCGACATCGTGATGATGCTCCGCCTCCAGCGCGAGCGCATGGCGGGTTCGCTGATCCCGTCTTCGCGCGAATACTTCCACTATTGGGGACTGGATCCCGCGAAGCTGAAATTTGCGAAAGCGGACGCGCTGGTCATGCACCCCGGCCCGATGAACCGCGGCGTCGAGATCGAAAGTTCGGTCGCCGACGGCGCGCAGTCGCTCATTCGCGAACAGGTCGAGATGGGCGTCGCCGTGCGCATGGCCGTGCTCGAAGCGCTCGCCAGAAATCTGCCGAACGCATGATCGCCCGCAACGAAAATCGCCCCCTCCTGCTCGCGAATGCCCGCGTGATCGATCCGTCGCGCGATCTCGACCAGCGCGGCGATGTGCTGATCGCGGATGGTGTGATCCGCGAAGCAGGCAAGAACATCCGCGCGTCAGGCGCACCGGAAGGCACCGAGATCGTCGACGTCGGCGGTCAGGTGATCGCGCCCGGCCTGATCGACATGCGTGCCTTCATCGGCGAACCCGGTGCCGAGCATCGCGAGACGCTGGCGACCGCGAGCCACGCGGCCGCAGCCGGTGGCGTTACCACCATCATCTGCCAGCCCGAAACCGATCCGCCGATCGACGATCCGGCAACAGTCGATTTCGTGCTGCGCCGCGCGCGCGACAACGCGGTCGTGCACATCCATCCGATGGCGGCACTCACCAAGGGCCTCGAAGGCGTTGAGATGACCGAGATCGGTCTTCTGAAGGCTGCGGGTGCCGTCGCCTTCACCGAAGGCGCGAAGAGCGTCATGAACGCCAACGTCTTCCGCCGCGCCCTTACCTACGCGCGCGACTTCGACGCGCTGATTGTGCATCACACGGAAGAGCAGAACCTCACCGGCTCCGGCGTGATGAATGCTGGCGAGTTCGCCTCGCGCCTTGGCCTCTCCGGCATTCCGAAAGCCGCCGAAACGATCATGCTCGAGCGCGACATCCGTCTCGTCGAACTGACCGGCGGCCGTTATCACGCGGCTTCCGTCACCTGCCAGGACTCGCTCGATGTGCTGCGCCGCGCGAAGGAACGCGGCCTCGCCGTTACCGCGTCGGCCTCGATCAATCATCTCGCGCTGAACGAGAACGACATCGGCTCCTATCGCACCTTCCTGAAGCTGCGCCCGCCGCTGCGCACCGAAACGGACCGCGCGGCACTCGCAAGCGCGGTCGCGGAAGGCCTGGTCGACGTCATCATGTCGGACCACGATCCGCAGGACGTCGAGGTGAAGCGCCTGCCATTTGCGGAAGCGGCCTTCGGCGCGATCGGTCTGGAGACGATGCTGCCGGTCGGCCTTCGCCTCGTGCATGACGGCTCGATCGAGCTCGCGGCACTGATCCGCGCGATGTCCACGCGCCCTGCCGAGTTGCTCGAGCTTCCCGGCGGCACGCTGCGCCCCGGCTCGCCCGCGGACGTTGTCGTGTTCGACCCCGATGTGCCCTGGGTGCTGGATCGCGAGACATTGAAATCGCGCTGCACCAACACCGCCTTCGACGAAGCGAAACTCACCGGCCGCGCCACGCGCACCATCGTTGCCGGACGCACCATCTACGAATACGTTTAGGCGATGAACGCCACCACCGTCCTGATCGTCGATTTCCTGCTCGGCTATGCGCTCGGCTCGATCCCGTTCGGCCTTCTGCTCACGAAATACGCGGGCCTTGGCGACGTGCGGAAGATCGGCTCCGGCAACATCGGCGCGACCAACGTGCTGCGCACCGGCAACAAGAAGCTCGCAGCGGCAACGCTCGCCTGCGACATGCTGAAAGGCACGCTCGCGGTGCTGATCGCGTCCCGTTTCGTCAGCCACGAATGGCCGCTGACCACCGGCCTCGGCTCGGTGCTTGCCGGCATCGGCGCGATCGTCGGCCACATGTATCCGGTCTGGCTCAGGTTCAAAGGCGGTAAAGGGGTTGCCACCTTCCTTGGCGTATTGCTCGGCATCGCCTGGCAGGCCGCAATCGGCGCAGCGCTCGTCTGGATCGCGGTAGCGTTCGCCTCGCGCTATTCCTCGCTCGCAGCCCTCGTCGCGACCGCCGCGAGCCCGGTCATTCTCTACTTCCTCGGCTATCCGCCGGTTGCAGCACTGTTTCTGGTGGTAGCGGTCTTCATCTGGTGGAAGCACAGCGAGAACATCCATCGCCTGCTCGCCGGCAGCGAATCCAAGATCGGCTCGAAGAAGAAAGCCTAATCTTCCTCAGGCGCGTCCCAGCGGGATCTCGTCATGTGGTCCTGCACCGCCATGCCGATATGCAGCGCGACCACGACCAGCATCCCGAACGCGGCATAGGCGTGAGATTCGAACAAAAAGTCCGACCACCCTCCCCCTTGCGGCAGGATCGCGGGCAGCGAAAGCCCGAAGAACAGGTCGCGCGCGCCGAAATCGGAAACCCCTGCCCAGCCGAGCAGCGGAACCGCCAGCAGCAGACCGTACAGCAGCCAGTGAATATAGGGCCGCCGGTAGCGCTCTGCTTTCCATGAACGGTCGGGGAAAAGCACGCGATAGCAAAAGCGGCCGACGACCAGCAGCAGGATGAACGCACCGGCCGTCTTGTGCAGCGTGAAAACGAAATCGGTCAGTTCGCCGCTGCCGAGCTGCTTCATCGTTATCCCGCTGGCGACCATGAACAGAACCAGCGACGCAACGGTCCAGTGCATGATTTTTGCGGGCAAGCGATAAGGCCGCACCGCGTAATGCGGTTGCGCTTCCTGTGCCGCGCTCGTCGAAGTCTTCGTATCGGCGACAAGGCTCATGCCGCAACCTCCGTGCTGCTCGCGACGAAACGGTCGACCGACGCGCGCAGATCGCGCGACTGCTGGCCGAGTTCGGCGGAAACTTCGGTCACGAGATGAGCCGCGCGTTTAGCGTCGGCGATCAGCCCCGCGACATGGCGGAACGTATCGGCGAGATCGCGGACGTTCTCCGCGGTGCGCGCCGTATTCGTTGTGATCGTCTGCGAGTTCGCATGCTGCTCGCGGATCGAGGCCGAAATCGTGACGGCGCCTTGGTCGACCTGCTCGACCGAACCGACGAGTCTCGTCACGCGCTGGGCAATCCGGGTCGAAGCGTCGGTGATACCGGTCAGGCCGCTGCGGATTTCTTCCGTCGCCTGCGCGGTCTTCGTGGCCAGTTGCTTCACTTCGCTCGCGACCACCGCGAAGCCTCGACCTGCCTCGCCTGCGCGCGCGGCCTCGATGGTTGCGTTCAGCGCGAGCAGATTGGTCTGGCTCGCGACGTCCTGAATGAGGGCGATCACAGTTTCGATGGTGCGGGCGGATTCGGTGAGCGTATGCGCGTCTTCGTTCGCGGCCTGCACGAGTTCGCGCGCCAGCGCCGTTACCTGCGACGTGCGCTCGGTTTCGGCGACCACGTTCGTCATCGTGGCCGCAATCCCGTCGATCGAGGATGCAACGACATCGACATGCTCGGAGACGCGCAGGGTCGATTCAGCGCTCGCCGCCGCCCGCTCATCGGCATTGGATGAAATCGAAAGCAGGTCTTTCGATGCCACCGCCATCTGCCCGGCGTGCTCTTCGAGCCGCTGCACGATCTCGCCGATGCGCGCCTGGAACGCGGCACTTTCGCGCTTGAGATTTTCCTGCCGCGATAGCCTGTCGGAGAGCTTGTCCTTCTCGATCCGCGACAATTCTTCCTCGCGTTTGGCGAGCGCGAAGTGATTGACGAGCGAGCGCGCGAGCGCCCCGACCTCATCGCGCCGCAACGCCTCGTTGGCGAGCGACTGCGAAAACTTCCGGCCCCGCTTGAGCACGACCGCCATACGGCTCAGAGGCTTCACCAGCCAGCGGTACTCCAGAAACAGAATTTGCCCGAGCACGAACATCGAAAGCAGCACGATCAGGATCTTGTTCTTGCGGTCGTGCGAAATCATTTCGGCCAGCGCTTCCTGACTCTCCGTGACCCGCGCAATCAGATGCTTCTCGATTTCGGAGCGCGCATGCACCAGCTCTTGCAAGGCTTTGGGACGCTCCGGATGAATCAGCGCCAGCGGCACGAGCGCGGTCGCGGCTTTCGCCATGTCCACCGCCGCTTTCGCAATCCCCTCGTCCTTCGTCGCGTCGCGTATCTCGCCAAGCGCCAAAAGCACAGTCTTGCCGGACGCTTCCGGCTCCATGCCACGCGCGAGCTGCGAATAGGCGTTGTAAGAGGCGTTATGCGCCTTCAGGGCCGTGGCGGTTGCTGCGATTTTCTCCGAGAAGTTGGAGATGCGAACGGTCTGGATGATCTCCACCGTCGCATAGAGTGAAAACAGAAATCCGAGCATCCCCGCCCAGATGGCCATTCGCTGCCCGACCTGGGCGCGGAACGAGCGCGGAAACATCCCGGAAAACCTTTGGCTGCAATGCCTCAAAGGTATCGGGCTTATGGTTAACAAATCCTTCCGGACCCCTTTCCCACACGCCATGATTGTCTTGCACGGCGAAATCGCGGATCGTTCCGTTTCATGAGAAACGGCGACGCCTTCCGTCTCACTGATGAACAACGGATCGACTGGCTACGCCTGATCCGTGCCGAAAACGTCGGCCCCCGGACGTTTCGCATCCTCATCAATCAGTTCGGCGGCGCGGGTCCGGCCGTGCGCCTGCTCCCCGAACTCGCGCGCCGCGGCGGCCGCTCTATCATCAACATCCCGAACCGCGAGGAAGCCGAGCGCGAGTTGAGCGAAGCCGCGCGCATCGGTGTGCGCTACGCCGCGCTCGGCGAAGCGGATTATCCGAAATTGCTCCGCGAGATCGACGACCCGCCACCGTTGCTCGCGATCCGCGGCAATGGCGAAATCTTTTCGCGTCCCGCGATTGCGATGGTCGGCGCGCGCAACGCCTCGGTCGCGGGCACACGATACGCGGCACAGCTCGCGCGCCAATTCGGTGAAGCCGGCTTTGCGGTGATCTCGGGCCTCGCGCGCGGCATCGACTCCGCGGCACATCGCGCGGCGCTGAACTCCGGCACGGTCGCGGTGCTCGCGGGCGGTCACGCCAAGCCTTATCCGGCCGAAAACGAAAAGCTGCTCGAGGCACTCCTCGAACAGGGTGCGGCGGTGAGCGAAATGCCCCACCGCTGGGAGCCGCGTGCCCGTGACTTCCCTCGCCGCAACCGGCTGATCTCGGGTCTGGCCGCCGGTGTCGTCGTGGTCGAGGCGGCGGAGCGTTCCGGTTCGCTGATCACCGCGCGGCTTGCCGGCGAACAGGGCCGCGAGGTCTTCGCCGTGCCCGGCTCTCCCGCCGACCCGCGCGCAGGCGGCACCAACCGTCTCATCAAACAAGGCGCGACCCTTGTCACCTCGGCGGCGGACGTGATCGAAAATCTCAAACCCATGCTTGGCCTGAGCCAGCCTGTCGTCGCGCGGGAGCCGGAGATCGTGATTCCCGCCCAACCGGCGCCGGGCGCGGACGAATTGCGGGAACGCCTCGCTTCCCTGCTTAGCAATACGCCGGTCGCGCTCGACGATCTGGTGCGCGAGGCGCGGGCGAGCGTCGGCGACGTTCAGGTCGCCTTGTTCGAACTGGAACTCGCGGGCCGGATCGAGCGTCACGGCGGCGGGATGATTTCACTGGTCTGACGCTCAGGCGATTCTCTGGCTGCCGTCCGGGGCGTCTTCCGCGGCGCGCTCCATCGCCTCCACCCGGGCCACCTCCAGCAGATAGCCCAGCGCCGGCAGGTTGTGCTTACGGGCCAGCCGCCCCATCTCTGCGGTCATGGCGGCGATATAGGCTGCCACCTCTTCAGGCCGGGTTTTTCCCTCTCCTGAGCCAGTTTCCATCGTGGTCCGCCTGCGTAAGACCTGGGAATCGGAACATATACTTAAAGTTGTATATGTTCAATATTCCTCTTCTGCGGGAAACAGTCAGAAGGCCTTAATCCTTCCTCGTTAGGCAGGCGATTTGACTATGCCAGCCGATCTCACCATGTTCCCGCCGCCGCAAGGGGCTGCGGACCCAATTTCCCCTCTTTCGCGAGAAAGTTTCGGACGCTGAATGAACGTCGTCATTGTTGAGTCGCCCGCGAAGGCGAAGACGATCAACAAATACCTCGGCCCCGGCTTCGAGGTACTGGCCTCCTATGGCCACGTGCGGGACCTGCCACCGAAAGACGGCTCGGTCGCGCCGGACGACGACTTCAGGATGATCTGGCAGGTGGACGGCAAGGCGCAGAAGCGCCTCGCCGAAATCGCCGCCGCCGTGAAGGGAGCGGACCGCCTGATCCTCGCGACCGACCCCGACCGCGAAGGCGAAGCGATTTCCTGGCACGTACTGGAAGTCCTGAAAGAAAAGCGCGCGCTCAAAGACCAGAAAGTGGATCGCGTGGTCTTCAACGCGATCACCAAGGCAGCCGTGCAGGAGGCGATGCAGCATCCGCGCGAGATCGACCACTCGCTGGTCGATGCCTATCTCGCCCGCCGCGCGCTCGATTACCTCGTCGGCTTCACCCTTTCCCCCGTGCTCTGGCGCAAATTGCCCGGCGCGCGTTCCGCCGGCCGCGTGCAATCGGTGGCGCTGCGCCTCGTCTGCGACCGCGAGCGCGAGATCGAGGCGTTCAAGCCGCAGGAATACTGGTCGGTCGCGGCCCAGCTTGCGACCCCGCGCGGCGACGCGTTCGAAGCGCGCCTCGTCGGCGCCGACGGCAAGAAGATTTCCCGCCTCGATGTCGGCAGCGAACAGGAAGCGCGCGACTTCGAGAAGGCACTGAACGCGGCGAAGTATAAAATCGCCTCGATCGAAGCGAAGCCCGCCAAGCGCAATCCCTACCCGCCGTTCACGACCTCGACCTTGCAGCAGGAAGCGAGCCGCAAGCTCGGCTTCGCGCCCTCGCACACCATGCGGCTCGCGCAGCGCCTCTACGAAGGCATCGAGATCGACGGCGAGACCACCGGCCTCATCACCTATATGCGTACCGACGGCATCGACCTCGCGCCGGAAGCGATCGCGCAGGCGCGCGATGTGATTTCGTCGGACTACGGCAAGAACTATCTTCCGGATAGCCCGCGCATCTACAAGAACAAGTCGAAGAACGCGCAGGAAGCACACGAAGCGATCCGCCCGACCGATCTGCGCCGCCACCCCAAAGAGATGGCGAAGAAGCTCGATGCCGATCAGTCCCGCCTCTACGAACTGATCTGGACCCGCACGCTCGCCTGTCAGATGGAAAGCGCGGAGCTGGAGCGCACCGTCGTCGAGATCGAAGCGAGCGTCGCAAGCGGCGCCTACAAGCTCGTGAACCTGCGCGCGACCGGAACCGTCGTGAAGTTCGACGGCTTCCTCACGCTCTACAACGAAAGCCGCGACGACGACTTCGAGGACGAGGACGCGCGCCGCCTGCCCGCGATGAGCGAAGGCGAAGCGCTCACCAAGAATGAACTCAAGATCGAGCAGCACTTCACCGAGCCGCCGCCGCGCTTCTCGGAAGCCTCGCTCGTCAAGCGCATGGAAGAACTCGGCATCGGCCGGCCTTCCACCTACGCCTCGATCCTTCAGGTGCTGCGCGACCGCGGCTACACCCGGTTAGATAAGAAGCGCATCATTCCCGAGGACAAGGGCCGCATCGTCGTCGCGTTCCTCGAATCCTACTTCCCGCGTTACGTCGAATACGAATTCACCGCCGACCTCGAAGAGAAGCTAGACGAAGTCGCGAACCACGAGCTCGACTACAAGAAAGTGCTGCGCGATTTCTGGACCGGCTTCACCGGCGCGGTCGCCGAAACCAAAGACCTGCGCATCAAGGAAGTCATCGACGTCCTCGACGCGCTGCTCAACGAACACAACTTCCCGCCGAAAGCCGATGGTTCCGATCCGCGCGCCTGCCCGCAATGCGGCACCGGCCGCCTCGGCCTGAAAGTCGGCAAGTTCGGCGCCTTCATCGGCTGCTCGAATTATCCCGATTGCCGCTTCACCCGCGCGCTGACCGCGCCCGGCGAAGGCGAACTCGCGGCGACCAAGGAGCTTGGCGAGGATCCCGAGACCAAGAAGATGGTCACGGTCCGCTCCGGCCGCTTCGGTCCTTATATCCAGCTCGGCGAAGCCGAAGACACCGGCGAGAAAACCAAGGGCGGCAAGCCGATCCTTTCGAAGCCCAAGCGCGCGAGCATTCCGAAAAATTTCGACGCGCACGAACTCGACTTCGACACGGCGCTGGATTTGCTCAAGCTTCCGCGCGAAGTCGGCAAGCACCCGGAGAGCGGCGAGCCGATTCTTGCGGGCTACGGCCGCTTCGGTCCTTACGTGAAGCATCAGGACACCTACGCGAGCCTCACCGATGGCGACGAAGTGCTGACCGTTGGCTTGAATCGCGCCGTCACCTTGATTGCCGAAAAGATCGCGCGTGGTCCGGGCCGCGGACGCCGCAAGCCGCAAGGCCGTCCGCTCGGCGAGCATCCGACGCTCGGCGGGCCGGTCACGCAGCACGAAGGCAAATACGGCCCTTACGTCTCACACAACAAGGTCAACGCGACCATTCCCGCTGCCACCGATCCGGCGACGATCTCGCTCGAAGAGGCGATCGCGCTGATTGATGCGCGCGCAGGCAAGAGCGGCAAGAAGCCTGCGAAAGCGAAGAAGGCGAAGGAAACGAACGGCACTGGCGAAGAAGCCGCCGCCGAAAAGCCGAAGAAGAAAGCCGCTGCGAAGAAACCTGCGGCGAAAAAGAAAGCCGCACCGAAGAAGAAAAAGAAAAGCGGCGACACCGGCGAAACGGCGGCGGAAGAGTAGTCGCACAGCTAAAGTTTTGTCATCGCCGGGCTTGTCCCGGCGATCTCGATTTACGAAACTCTGCTTATGCGGGACTACTATCTATATATTCTCGCCAGCCGTCCTGGTGGCGCGATCTATGTAGGCGTCACGAACAACCTTTTGCGAAGACTGGATGAACACCGTCGCGGCGTCGCCGATGGTTTCACCAAACGCTACGGTATTCATCGCCTTGTTTATTTCGAAACCTATCCAAGCGCTTACGTCGCTATTCAGCGAGAAAAGAATATCAAACACTGGCCACGTTCGTGGAAAGCGAACTTGATCAAATCAACCAATCCCGCATGGAACGATCTATCCAAGGATATGTTCTGAGCTCTGATGAACGAGATGGCCGGGACAAGCCCGGCCATGACGAGATATAATTTGAGTAAGAAACCCAAAAAGAAATTCAAAGACCCCAAACCGCACGGCGCCTTGCCGTCGCGGGAGGAACTGCTCGCCTTCATCACCGAGCGCGGCGGCGATGTCTCGAAGCGCGACATCATTCGCGCTTTCCGCCTCGACGGTGCCGGCAAGGCCGAACTGAAAACGCTGTTGCGCGACCTGAAAGAAGAAGGCGACGTCCGAGGCCGCCGCCGCAAGATGACGGCGGCAGGCCATGTCGCTGCGACCGTCATGGCAAGCGTGGTCGCCCGCGACAGCGACGGCGATTTACTCGCCGAGCCGCTCGACTGGGACGAGGAGGATTTCGGCGCGGCCCCGCGCATCCGCCTCCTCTTCGGACGCAAGCCCACCGGCGTACCTGCCCCCGGCATCGGCGACCGTGTGCTTCTCCGCACGCAGAAGACCGATGACGACGAAGACGCGCCCTACACCGGCCGCGTGATCAAGCTGCTCGAGAAGGCGCAGAAGCAACTACTCGGCATCTACCGCAAGTTCGCGCAAGGCGGCGGGCGTCTCGTCCCGGTCGACAAGAAATCGCTCGGCCGCGAAATCGCAATTCCGTCCGGCATGGAAAACGGCGCGGAAGACGGCGATCTCGTTACCGCCGATCCGCTGCCGCAGCGCGCATTCGGTCTGGCAACGGCAAAAGTGCGCGAGCGCCTGGGCTCGATCAAATCCGAGAAAGCCGTCAGCCTGATCGCGATCCACGCGCACGGCATCCCGAATAACTTTCCGAACGGCGTGATCGAAGCGGCGGAAGCCGCCCGCCCCGCGACCGTGGAAGGCCGCGAAGACTGGCGCGCGCTTGCCCTCATCACCATCGATCCTGCTGACGCGAAAGATCACGACGACGCGGTGCACGCGACACCCGACGACAATCCGGAAAATCGCGGCGGCTTCGTGCTGAGCGTCGCGATCGCCGATGTCGCGCATTACGTGACGCCGGACTCGGCGATGGATCGCGAGGCGCTGTTGCGCGGCAATTCGGTCTATTTCCCCGACCGCGTCGTGCCGATGCTGCCCGAGCGCATCTCGAACGATCTGTGTTCGCTGCGGCCGAACGAAGACCGCGCCGCGCTGGCGGTGCGCATGGTCATCAACGCACAGGGCCGCAAACTGCGCCATTCCTTCCACCGCGTCTTGATGCGCTCGCAGGCGAAGCTTTCCTATCAGCAGGTGCAGGCCGCAATCGACGGCCGCCCCGACGACACCACGCAACCGCTCCTCAAAGAAGTGCTTGAGCCGTTGTGGGCCGCCTATCGCGCATTGGCGAAGGCGCGCGACGCGCGCGAACCGCTCGCGCTCGACATTCCCGAGCGCAAGCTCGTGCTCAACCCCGACGGCACGCTCAATCGCGTGACCACACCCGAGCGGCTCGACGCGCATCGCCTGATCGAAGAGTTCATGATTTTGGCGAACGTCGCGGCGGCCGAAACAGCGGAAGCGAAACGCACGCCGATCGTCTATCGCGTACACGACGGCCCCTCGCTGGAGAAGGCGGCGGCACTCCGCGATTTCCTGCATTCGATCGGCATGACGTTGCCGAAGACCGATCAGCTCAGCCCCGCCCTTTTCAATCGCGTGCTCGCGCGCGTGAAGAACACCGAATACGAGCGGCTGGTGAACGAGGTCGTGCTGCGCTCACAGGCGCAGGCCGAATATTCCGCGAACAATTACGGCCACTTCGGCCTGACGCTGCGGCGCTACGCGCATTTCACGTCGCCGATCCGCCGCTATGCGGATCTGATCGTGCATCGCTCGCTGATCCGCGCGCTCAACTTGGGCAGTGATGGCCTGCCGAACGGCGTCACGCCGGAAAGCCTCGAAGAAACCGCGGCGCGCATTTCCGCAGCCGAGCGCCGCGCGATGGCGGCCGAGCGCGAAACCGTCGATCGCCTGATCGCCCACTACATGGCCGACCGCGTCGGCGCGCATTTCCGCGGCGTGGTCGCAGGCGTCACCCGTGCCGGCCTGTTCGTGAAGCTCGACGAAATCGGCGCCGACGGCTTCGTGCCGGCGCGCACCATCGGCAACGAGTTCTTCGCCTATCACGAGGCCTTGCAGGCGCTGGTCGGCGACCGCTCGGGCGAAGCCTACCGGCTCGGCGACATCGTCGAGGTCAAGCTCGTCGAAGCGGTTCCGGTCGCGGGCGCACTCCGCTTCGAGCTGCTTTCCGAAGGCCGCTACGACCTGAAAACGACCCGGAAAACGCGCAGTCCCGGCGGACCGCATGGCCATCGCGGCAGTCATGCGCCCGGCGAGCGGCAAAACGCCCCGAAGCGTGGCAAATACGGTCGCCAAGGCGCTCATAAAGCGCCAAATAAGGGCGGCAAACGCGGCAAGCACAAAGGCAAGAAGCGATGAACGAAAAGCGCAGTCTCGGTCTGGCGGTGAAGCGCGGCTTTCTGGGCCGCTGCCCGAACTGCGGCGAAGGCAAGCTGTTCGGAAAATTTCTCAAGGTCGTGGACGAATGCGCGGTCTGCCACGAGCCGTTTCGCCATCATCGCGCCGATGACGCGCCCGCCTATCTCGTGATCCTGATCGTCGGCCACATCGTCGTGCCGTCGGCGCTCTGGGTCGAGCAATTGTTCCATCCGCCTTACTGGCTCGCTTTCTCGATCTGGATTCCGCTGACGCTCATTCTTGCGCTCGGCCTCCTGCAACCGATGAAAGGCGTGATCGTCGGCTGGCAATGGGCGCAACGCATGCACGGTTTCGATCCGAACCATCAGGACGAAATCGAATTGATGAAAGACGCGCGATGAACGACGCAGCGAAGCAGCTTTCCGAACGCGAGCGCGTCAAGCTCGGACCCGGCTCGGGCATCTCGCCGAAGCCGCGCGACGCGGCGACCCTCATCCTGATTGACCGTTCCGGCAAGGCGCCGCGCGTTTTGATGGGCAAGCGCCATCACGGCCACAAGTTCATGCCGGGGAAATATGTATTTCCCGGCGGGCGCCTCGACGCCGCCGACCGCGCGATCAAACCGCTCGACGAACTCGGCGAAACCTGCGTGCGCCGTTTGGGCCAGCACGTGGTGAAATGGACGGAAGGCCGCGGCCGCGCGCTTGCGCTGGCCGCGATCCGCGAAACCGCGGAAGAGACCGGGCTACTCATCGGCAAGGAAGATGCGAATGGCGTCACCTCGAATGCCGAGGCGTGGAAGCCGTTCGTCAGCAAGAAAATCCGGCCTTCCCTGTCGGCGCTGACCTTCGTCGCGCGCGCGATCACGCCGCCCAAGCGCCCGAAGCGCTTCGACACGCGCTTCTTTCTTGCCGACCGGCAGTCGATCGGTGCGGAAATCGGCGAAATCGTCGGGCCTGATACCGAGCTTGTGTCGCTCGACTGGCTCACCTTCGACGACGCACTCCAGATCGACGTTCCGAACATCACGAAAGTGATCATCCGGGAAATCGTCGAGCGGCTGCAAAACGGTGACGCCGCACGCCCGGCGCCGTTCTATTATTTCCGTAACGGCGGCTTCCAGCGCAAGCTGATCGACTGATAGCCGTGACCAAAGGCGAAGCGGAGAAAGCGATCAGGCAACTTTGCCATCAATGGCGAAGGACGGAGGGTCTTTCCCATACGCCTGAGAACGATCTCAACTTCTCTGCTTTTTACGATTGGATCGCGCGAAATCACGCGGCCAAGCTCGAATTCAAGACTACTTCGGACGTCAGATACAACGTCCAGGTATGGTTTGATCGAGAGTTTCGCAGAATTTAGCAGCGGCGGAATTTTCGCAGCGGTCCGCCGTCCGTGGTCGGCGGCTGCTCCATGGTCTGGTTATCCGACGAGAAGTTGCTGAACACCGTATTCACGTAAGGAGGCTTCCAGCGAACGTCGATCGCGTTATTGAGTTGCCGGACTTCCAGAACTTCCAGCGTCCGCGACGGTGTGCCGTTGTTGAATGCGACCACGAGCTTGGTCTCGGTGAAGGTGTAGGTCCCGAAGGAACTGCACCAGCGGCCCAGCAAGGCCTCGATCGGCTGGCTCCGGTTGCCTACGGGCGCCCCGCCTTGCGCGAATGCCACGGCGAAGGAAACGGCGAAAAACAGCCCGCTCAGGCCCGGTCGTAATGCGCGCATAGTGCCCCCGTTACGCGAAAAAGCGCGCAATCGTAATGCGCAGCCCGTCGGCGCTCCAGCCCCGAAAACAGCCGGAATCTCTTCCTTGACTTACCGGCAGCGGCCGCTAGGTTGCCGCAAAATTCGGGCCCAAGAGACTGACAAAGGCCCCCTTTTCCAGGACATCTGCAATGGCCAAGGCCGTCACCCTCAAGATCAAGCTCGTCTCGACCGCCGACACCGGCTTCTATTACGTGACCAAGAAGAACTCGCGCACCATGACCGAGAAGATGGTCAAGAAGAAATACGATCCGGTCGCGAAGAAGCACGTCGAGTTCAAGGAAGCGAAGATCAAGTAAGCCTTTCTTCCGGAAGAAACGAAAAAAGGCGCCCTTTTGGGCGCCTTTTTCAGTTCTGGAGCCTTGCCCGGAATTAGGTGGCCGGCAGGCAAAGAAAGAGGAGGCCTCTCATCTCGCACCTGCCGGCCGAACCCCACGGACCCAGGAGATGCGGCGGACCTGAGCATTCCGTAGGGTTAGCTGGAAGTAAAAACCTAGATTGAACGTAGCGGAGCGCCCGCCAAAGGCAATGACGAATCAAAGGCTTGGGCAGCGAATCGGGCGGTTACGTAAAAGGATAACCTTACCGGGCAACCCCGTTAAGCATGGAACAGCCTGATGACGTTCAGGCAGCGTCGGCGACGACCCGGTTCCGGCCGTCCCGTTTGGCGCGGTAGAGCGCCTCGTCCGCCCGTTTCAGGATCATGGCGGCGTTGTCTTCCGGGGTGGAGCGGGCCGCGATCCCGATGGAAATCGTGACCTCGATCTGCTTCTCGCCCTTCTCGATCGGGAACAGATCGCCCGCGACCCGGCGGCGGATGCGCTCGGCAACCATGGTGGCGACGCCAATATCGGTATCCGGCATCACCACCACGAACTCCTCGCCGCCGTAGCGGCAGGCAAGATCGATCCCGCGGATGCAGGCGCGCAGCCGGTCCGAAAAATCGCGCAGCACATCGTCGCCAGCGTCGTGGCCGTAGGTGTCGTTGATCGACTTGAAATAGTCGATGTCGAGCAGGAGTACGGACAGCGACTTGCCGCGCGCCGCCGAACGATCGACCAGCGTGCCGACATGGCTTTCCATGTAGCGGCGGTTGTAGAGGCCGGTGAGCGCATCTGTGACCGCCAGTTCCATCGAGGTCTGCACGCTATCGCGGAGCCGCTCGGTATAGCGCTTGCGCTTGATTTGGCTGCGCACGCGCGCGACCAGCTCGTTCTTGTCGATCGGACGCACGATGTAGTCGTTCGCACCGAGATCGAGGCCGCGCAGGAGCCGCGCCTGATCGCCCGGCTCGGTAGTGAGCAGGATCGGCAGGTGCCGCGTGCGCTCCAGCGAGCGCACCTGCCCGCACAGGCGGAGCGCATCGAAATTCTGAAGATCGAGATTGAGCAGCAGCAGATCATAGCCGCCATCGGCGAGCCGAAAAAGCGCCTCCTGCGGATTGCTTTCGACATCGACTGCATGCTTGCCAGCGAGCGCATCATGCAGCCGCTCGGCTGAAGATTGCCGGTCGTCGACGATAAGAATTTTGCCGCCCTCGCCGGTCTCGGTAATCGTATCCGCAACATCCGCGGTCACGCCGATCTCGTGCGAGGTTACCGCGCGCATGCGCAACTCGTCGATGACGACCTTGAGACGCGACAGTGAGCGCACGCGCGTAATCAGCGCGAGATCGTTCACCGGCTTGGTCAGGAAATCGTCGGCGCCGGCCTCAAGGCCGCGCACGCGGTCGGACGGCTGGTCGAGCGCCGTCACCATCACGATCGGAATATGCACGGTCGCGGGCGAATTCTTCAGCCGCCGTGCGGTTTCGAAACCGTCCATGCCCGGCATCATCACGTCGAGCAGGATGATGTCGCAAAGGCCGCGCTCGGCGATGTCGATCGCTTCCGCACCGGAGGTCGCAGTCACAACCTCGAAATACTCGGCCGAGAGCCGCACCTCTAGCAATTTTAGATTGGCGCGAACGTCATCGACGATCAGAACACGGGCACTCATTTCGGCTCAATCCTTCGCGAAATGGCGCACGGTTTCAAGAAATTTGGAAACGGAGATCGGCTTCGAAAGATAGGCTTCGCAGCCGCCCTCGCGGATGCGCTCCTCGTCGCCCTTCATCGCGAAAGCAGTGACCGCGACTACCGGGATCGAGCGAAGCTCCTCGTCCTCTTTCAGCCACTTCGTGACCTCGAGGCCCGAGACTTCCGGAAGCTGGATATCCATGATGATCAGGTCGGGCTTGTGCTTGCGCGCAAGATCCAGCGCCTCGATCCCGTTACGGGTCTCGATGGTCTGGTAGCCGTGCGCCTCAAGGAGATCGTGGAAGAGCTTCATGTTGAGCTCGTTGTCTTCCACGATCAGGACAGTCTTCGCCATCCCGTCACTTCCCCGTCCACGAAGCGCGCCGTCCCGGTGCGCTCGAAAATTTACGTCCCCGAATCGCCTGCCGATGTTCGATGATCGCGCAAACTGCCGGCAAACTCGATAAACGCCGCCCGGAGGCCAAAAGGTCAGGCTTTCGGCACCGTTCGACATCGGGATGCTTCTTCCGGCATCCTGTTAGAACCGTAAAAGACAAACATTACGGAAGTGGAAATGCCTATTTCGCGCGGAAAATCGTCCTTAACGAAACCGGAAGCCGAGGCGATCGGCATCGCGGGCTTAAGCTGGCTCGCAGCGGATCCCGAACGGATCGGGCGGTTTCTGGCAGTTACCGGCCTCGGCCCGGAAAACGTCCGCGCCGCCGCGCGCGAACCCTCGTTCCTGCCCGCACTGCTCGACTATCTGCTCGCGAACGAAACGGATCTGGTCGCCTTCGCCGGGGAGATGAACCTCGACCCCGTGCGGGTGCGCGCCGCGCGCGACCTGCTCTCGCCCCCGGTGGTGCTTTAGCGCTTCGCTGGCGCGGGCGGATTGCAGGGCTTCTGCGGCAACAGCTCGACGCTCCGTAGTTTGCCCTTGAGCGCGAAGTTTCCGTAGTTCAGCCGCAACGCGCTCGAAATCCCATTCTCGTAGAGATCGAACGCAAGCGTATAGGCCGGCAGGCGGTCTGCCGCTCCCATTTCGAAATAGCTCGTGACCACCGGATAGCGTTTCAGACCTTTGAGCGCAGCCGAAAGCGGCTGTTCGTTCTCGCCCGGCAAGATTGCCTCGCCGATCACGGTCAGCGTCTCGTAGATTTTGCGGCCGTCCGGCGCGCCATCATAGATGTTCGCCGATACCAGCTTTTCACCGCGCGCGGCAGCGGCGAGCAAGGTGCGGGTATGCTCGGTCGGCATGAGAATCTTGCCGTGGAGAACGAAACTCGCAGCCTTCGGCTTCGTCACACGTACTGCGATGCTATCGTTCTTCTGCCGCATAACCGTACCGACAACGTCCTCGCGCGCTTCGCGATTGACGAAATTCTGTGTCTTAAAGCGGTAGCTCGCCGAATTTCCGCTTTCCCAGCTTTCGCTCCGAAGATCGCTGATCGTCTCCTGCCCTTCGCCGGTATCGAGCGCGGTCACCTGCCGAAGCGTAATCGCATAGCCCTCGCAGGCGTTGCCGGTGAGCTGGAAAGCGATCCGCCCGCGCGCCTTGTCGACCTGCGTCCCCGGCTTTTCGGCATCGAGGGAAAGATCGTAAATCGCGCGATGCGGCACGAGCGGCATTGCGAAACCCGAGGTCGAGAAAAACGCGAGCAACAAGGCGAAAGCAGGAATTCGACGAAGCATTCAATTCTCCGGGCGGCGCTTGCACCTTGCAGGACGATCCGCCAAAACTAAGACAAGTTAAGATCGAGGCGGATCACGGGAACAGCACAATGGCTAGCGAAATCGAACTGCGATTGCAAAAGCTCGGCATTGACCTGCCAAAACCCGCCGCCCCGGTCGCGAACTACGTCGGCGCGGTCGTCGCGGGAAACCTGTTGGTGATTTCTGGCCAGTTGCCCATCGGCCAAAACGGTATCGCGGTCAAAGGCAAACTCGGCGCTGAAGTAACGGAAGCGCAGGGCAAGGAAGCCGCGCGTCTCTGCGCGATCAACATTCTGGCGCAGGCCAAGGCGGCGCTCGGCGATCTTGCACGGATCAAGCGCTGCATCCGCCTCGGCGGTTTCGTGAACGCCGTGCCGGACTATCAGGCAGTACCGCAGGTCATCAATGGCGCGTCCGATCTTTTGGTGGAAGCGCTCGGCGATGCGGGGAAGCATGCCCGCTACGCGATCGGCGTTGCGCAACTTCCGCTCGACGCGCCGGTGGAAGTCGAAGCCATGTTCGAGATTTCCTGAATGGCACCTGCCTGGTTGACGGCGCGTCCGGTCGCCCATCGCGGGCTGCACGGGAACGGCATTATCGAAAATTCGCTATCGGCGGCACGCGCCGCGGTCGAGGCGAATTACGCGATCGAAGTCGATCTGCAACTCTCGACGGATGGTGAAGTCTTTGTCTTCCACGATAGCACACTCGATCGGCTGACGGCGGAAGCCGGAAAGTTCAACGAGCGCACGGCAGCAGAATTGAAATCGATCAGGCTGAACGGCTCGGACGACACGATCCCTACCCTCGCCAATCTTCTGCAACTCGTCGCGGGCAAGGTGCCGCTCGTTCTCGAATTGAAGAGCGACTGGAACGGCGATAAATCACTCGTCGGCAAGGTCGTCGCACAGCTTGCAGGCTATGAGGGCCCGGCCGCAGTGATGTCGTTCGATCCCAATCTCGTCGCGGCGCTGCGAAAGCAGGCGCCGCATCTCACGCGCGGCATCGTCGCGGAGCGCTGGTATCTTCATCCGTCTTGGAATTTTCTGAGCTTCTGGCGGAAGCGCTATCTTGCGCAACTTCTGCATCTGCCATGGAGCCGTCCGCATTTCGTCGCCTATGCGCAGTTCGACATGCCCGCGGCGGCACCTTTGGTCGCGCGGCGGCTGTTCGGCCTGCCGCTGTTGAGCTGGACCGTGCGGCTCGAGCGCGAGCGAGCGCGCATCGCCGGGTGGGTCGACCAGATCATTTTCGAGCATATCAGACCGTAGTTTCTCGTGGAGCAGATCTGACATTCATGCACGCTCGCAGTTCGCGCTTCCCGTGAATGTAAAAATCGGACTACTAGCCCTTGAGCCGCCGCAGAGATCGGCGACAATGGCCGGAATGAGCCAATCCCCGAAATTTCAGGTCCGTGTCGAGCCGTCGATCCCTGCGATCGACGAGCGCGATTGGGATTCCTGCGCCAAGGGATTCCGCGCGCTTGCGGAATCGAAATGCGAAGTACCGGAATCATTTTCTCAAGTTCTTGAATCAAAACTTGAAGACGAATTTGCCGACCCCGATAACCCATTCGTTTCACATGCCTTTTTGGCCGCGCTCGAAACCTCGAAATCGGTCGGCGGCAGAACGGGCTGGCTGCCACAGCACCTCGTCGTCGAAGACGAAAACGGGGAAATCTTCGCGGTCGCGCCCTGCTACCTGAAGGCGCACAGCCAGGGCGAATATGTTTTCGATCACGGCTGGGCCGACGCCTACGAGCGCGCGGGCGGAAATTATTATCCGAAGCTGCAGGTCGCCATTCCCTTCACGCCCGTCACCGGCCCTCGCCTGCTCGTGAAAGCAAGCCCGCATGCCGAAGCCGCACGCAACGCGCTGGTCGCCGGCATGGTCGAGCTTTGTAAAATGCGCAAAGCGTCTTCGGTTCACGTCACTTTCGCGCAGAAAAGCGAGTGGGATTTTCTGATCCAAGCCGGAATGCTCGCGCGTACCGACCGGCAATTCCATTGGCACAACCGCGGCTACAAGACCTTCGACGATTTTCTCGCAGCACTCTCCTCGAGCAAGCGCAAAACCATTCGCCGCGAGCGGCGCGAGGCGCAGGCAAGCGGCATCGAAATCGTCCGTCTCACGGGAAGCGACCTCACCGAGTCCGTATGGGACTCGTTTTTCGAGTTCTACATGGACACCGGCTCGCGCAAATGGGGCCGGCCTTATCTGACGCGCGAATTCTTCTCGCTGATGAACGAGAAGCTCGCGGATAAAATCCTGCTCGTCATGGCGAAGAGAAACGGCGAATACATCGCAGGCGCGCTGAACCTGCTCGGGAGCCGCACGATTTACGGCCGCAACTGGGGTGCGATCGAACATCATCCCTTCCTGCATTTCGAGGTCTGTTACTATCAGGCCATCGAATACGCGATCGAACGCGGCCTGCAATCGGTCGAGGCCGGTGCGCAGGGCGAGCATAAATTACTGCGCGGCTATGTGCCGGTCCTGACTCACTCCGCGCATTACATCGCAAACCCCGCGTTGCGCCGCGCCATCGACGACTATCTCGAACGCGAACGCGAATATGTCGAGGCCGAGCGCGAGCAGCTTGCGGAAGCCGTCCCCTATAAACGCACCGCGACTTAGGCTATTGCAGAACCGAGTTCAGAGAGACTGAAAATCATGGCCGAATACGACACCAACAATATCTTCGCGAAAATCCTGCGCGGCGAGCTGCCCGCGCACAAAGTCTATGAGGACGAACACACGCTCGCCTTCCTCGACATCATGCCGCGTGCACCCGGCCACACGCTGATCATTCCGAAGAAGCCCGCCCGCAACCTCCTCGACGTGGATGCGGATTCGCTTTCGCACGTCATCAAGACCGCGAAAAAAATCGCGATCGCCGGCAAAAAAGCATTCGACGCCGACGGCGTGACCATGCAGCAGTTCAACGAAGCCGCGGGCGGCCAGGTGGTGTTTCACCTGCACGTCCACATCATACCGCGTCACAAGGACGTGCCGATGAAGCCGCCTGCGAGCGCGATGGAAAAACCCGAAGTGCTGGCCGAGCACGCGAAGCTCTTGAAGGCAGCCTTAGCGGAATAACACCGCGCCGCCGACGATCACGATCTCGCCCGCGATCACGCCGGCAAGCACCGAGCGCTTGATCAGGAAGTAGCCAGCCACGCCCGCTGCGATGGACGCGAGCCGGATCCACAATGGCACGCCCGCGAGATCGCCGGTCGGAAACAGCACCAGCCGCGCGATCACGCCCGCGAGCAACGCGGTCGCGATTGCACGCACCAGGATCAGCACTTCGCTGTCCTCGTCGAGCCGACGCGAGAACAGGACGGCCGCGAAGCGGAATACGTCCGTCGGCAGGAACCCCGCGACCAGCACCAGGAGATAGGCGTAGAACATCGGATCGGAGAGGCTCATGCGCGCGCCCTCTTCCATCTGTCGACTGCGTAAGCAGCTCCGCCCGCGATTGCGCCGATCCATAACAGGTCGAGCGAGCCACCGAATTGCGCGACCACCGGCGTCAGCGCGAGCCCGAAAATCAGCGCGCAGCGATCGATAAGATCGCGCGCATTGCGGATCAACTGCAACAGGAATGAGATCGGCGTGAGAAACACGAGGCCATTCGCAAGCGCATGCGGCAATGTCCCGGCCAGCAGATAGCCGACCACCGTCATGATGACGCTGCCCCATAGAAAATAATTCGACAGCCCGAGGAAGAACGGCATCCTCGCATAGGCCGGTAGCGGCGGCACGAGCCGGATGCTCTCGACCCACGCGCTCACCGCGACGAAATGCGAGGCGAAGAGTTGCGTGCCGAGCCCGCTCCTGCCCCGGATCATCGGCATGATCGAGGCGACGATCGGAAAGAAACGCACCGAGGAAAGCCCGACCGCGAGTGCGATCACCGGCGCGGGGCTTCCCGCCGCAAAGCCGCCGACAATAAGAAGCTGCGCCGGCAGCGCCCAGACGATCACCGTCGATAGCAGCGCCGCTCCAAGCGGAAAGCCGATGTCGCGGATCAGCCCGCCGAAGCCGATGAAGCCCGCGAACAGCACGATTCCCTGAACCGAAAGCAGCCCTGCTTTCGCGCCGCGCCAGAACCAGACGCGCGCGCTTTCTTCAGGCGCGTCGGCGGGCAGTGCGCCGTTTTGTACTTGCTCGGTCACGGGAAAAATCGCGGGGCGTTACAATTGCGCCGCGACCATACAGAACGGCGCGCCTGTCACAAGCGCGCCGTGTGCATTTCAGGATTGCCGTAAGGCGTCAGACGTTGACGAGCGGCTTGGGCCCGGAGTCACCGGAACCGTCGTCCTTTTTCGGCGCCTTGCGGGTGCGCTTGGCGCTTTTCGCGACGTCTTCCTCGGGCTTCGGCGTGACCGGGCCTTCCGGATACTCGAAGGCGAGTACCGGCTGGCCCTCTTCCTCGCGGACGATGACGCGAACATGGCCGCCGTCCTTGAGCTTACCGAACAGCACCTCGTCGGCGAGCGGCTTCTTGACGTTCTCCTGGATAACGCGGGCCATCGGCCGCGCACCCATCATCTCGTCGTAGCCACGGTCGATTAGCCACTTCTTCGCTTCGTCCGAGAGCGCGATCGTGACGCCGCGGTCGGCAAGCTGCGCCTCGAGCTGGAGGACGAACTTCTCGACCACCTGCCCGATGATCTCGGTCGAAAGATGCGAGAACGGAATGATCGCATCGAGGCGGTTGCGGAATTCCGGCGAGAACAACCGGTTGATCGCCTCCGCGTCGTCGCCTTCCCGCTTCTGGCGCGTGAAGCCGAACGCCGCCTTCGCCATGTCGGAAGCGCCCGCATTGGTCGTCATGATGAGAATGACATTGCGGAAGTTCACCGACTTGCCGTTGTGATCGGTCAGCTTGCCGTGATCCATGACTTGCAGGAGCACGTTGAAGAGATCCGGGTGCGCCTTCTCGATTTCGTCGAGCAGCACCACGCAATGCGGGTTCTGGTCCACGCCATCGGTGAGCAAGCCTCCCTGATCGAAGCCGACATAGCCCGGAGGCGCGCCGATCAGGCGCGAGACCGTGTGCCGCTCCATGTACTCCGACATGTCGAAGCGTAGGAGCTGCACGCCGAGGCTTTCGGCAAGCTGCTTCGCAACTTCGGTCTTGCCGACGCCGGTCGGGCCCGAGAACAGGTACGCGCCGATCGGCTTCTCCGGCTCGCGCAGGCCCGCACGGGCGAGCTTGATCGCAGCGGTAAGCGCCGTGATCGCCTTGTCCTGCCCGAACACGACGTTCTTGAGGCCGGTCTCAAGGTTCGAGAGCACGATTGCATCGTCCTTGGAAACCGTCTTCGGCGGGATGCGCGCCATGGTGGCGACCGTCGCCTCGATTTCCTTGATACCGATGGTCTTCTTGCGCTTCGATTCCGCGACCAGCATCTGCGCCGCGCCCGACTCGTCGATGATGTCGATCGCCTTGTCCGGCAGCTTGCGGTCGTGGATATAGCGCACGGAAAGATCGACCGCCGCCTTGATCGCGTCGTTGGTATAGCGGAGCTTGTGGAAGTCCTCGAAATACGGCTTCAGGCCTTTCAGGATTTCAACCGCATCTTCCGGCGTCGGTTCGTTGACGTCGATCTTCTGGAAGCGGCGCACGAGTGCGCGGTCCTTCTCGAAGTGCTGGCGGTATTCCTTGTAGGTCGTCGAGCCGATGCAGCGGATCGAGCCGGATGCGAGCGCCGGCTTCAAAAGATTCGACGCATCCATCGCGCCGCCGGAAGTAGCGCCGGCGCCGATCACGGTATGGATTTCGTCGATGAACACGATCGCATTCGGATGCGCCTCGAGTTCCTTGATAACCTGCTTCAGCCGCTCCTCGAAGTCGCCGCGATAACGCGTGCCTGCAAGCAGCGACCCCATGTCGAGCGAAAACACGGTCGCGCCCTTGAGCACTTCCGGCACTTCCTCGTTCACGATGCGCAGCGCAAGACCTTCGGCGATAGCCGTCTTGCCGACGCCGGGATCGCCGACATAGAGCGGATTGTTCTTCTGGCGACGGCAAAGAACCTGGATCGTGCGCGCGATTTCGCTGGCGCGGCCGATCAACGGATCGATCTTGCCTTCCTTCGCCTTCTGGTTGAGGTTGACGCAATAGGCTTCGAGCGCGTCGGTTTTCTTCTTCTGCTCCTCGCCCGGCTTCGCGTCGGTTTCATCCTCAGCACCGCGCACGGGCTTGCTTTCCGAGACGCCGGGGCGCTTAGCGATACCGTGGCTGATGTAATTCACCGCGTCGTAGCGCGTCATCTCCTGCTCTTGCAGGAAATAAGCGGCATGGCTTTCGCGCTCGGCGAAGATCGCGACCAGGACGTTCGCGCCCGTGACTTCTTCCCGGCCGGACGACTGCACATGAATGACCGCGCGCTGGATCACGCGCTGGAAACCGGCGGTCGGCTTCGAATCCTCGCCCGCCTCGACAACGAGATTGTCGAGTTCGCCGTCGATGTAGTCGACCAGGTTATGCTTGAGCTTTTCGATATCGACGTTGCAGGCGCGCATGACGGCGGCCGCGTCCTGATCGTCGAGCAGCGCGAGCAACAAGTGCTCGAGCGTCGCGTATTCATGGTGGCGCTCGTTGGCCTGCGCCAGCGCGCGATGCAGAGAATTTTCAAGACTGCGCGAGAAAGTCGGCATCGGGTCCTTAATGTTCCGGGTGATTCACCGGTTCCTGATTGCTGAAAGTCTGCCGGTGCTTGGGCGGGATGTCCACTATCTAGGTCGCGCAAGCTGGGTTACAATAGCCCAAGATCGGGGCGGTTTTCCGCCGGCTGCGGCGGCCCTGCGTGAACGAGCGCGCGCCTGTTTCTTTGCGCTTATTTCTTTTCCATCACGCACTGAAGCGGATGCTGGTGCTTGCGGGCGAAATCCATGACTTGCGTCACTTTGGTTTCGGCGACCTCGTAAGTAAAAATCCCGCATTCGCCGACCCCGTTCTGGTGAACGTGAAGCATGATCCGGGTCGCGTCCTCGCGCTGTTTGTTGAAGAAGCGCTCGAGCACGTGAACTACGAATTCCATCGGCGTGTAGTCGTCATTGAGCAAAAGCACCCGGTAGAGGTTCGGCCGCTTGGTCTGCGGCTTGGTGCGCGTAATGACGGCCGTGCCTGTTCCATCATCCCGGCCGCTATTGCGGCGGTCGTCGACTCCCTTCGCCATACGCGGAGAAATGCCGGAACCCAGACTATGAAAAATACCCGTCACGACTTCGCATTTCCAGAACATCTGCCCGGCCATCGATTACGCCGGAAGGATATGGGTTGAAAGAGCCAGATTCTGGCTAGCCCATAATATAAGGCGCCTGTGGCCTGCGCCAACGCTCTCCTGGCATCCGAGGAGGCAAATTTTGGGAACTCCCCCATGCAGGCAAATTCGCTGAATTTCGTGCAGATTTTGCGGCATTCCTCCGGATATGCCGCCTTGCGCAGCGACCGTCGCTCGAATGCGCCTTGGGGCCGCTCCCGGCCAGTCGAGAGGTCATAGGCCGCGATTTAGCAATCGTGGTGAGAATTGATTAACCGCCGCCACGTGTGCTTGGCCCGTTTCTGCCTCTAAAGCAGCGTTTCTAGGGTCGACGCAAGACTCGGTTAAAACTCCGGGCGCACGGTCCGCGGCGAAAACCTCGGAGTCCGTCATGGGCATTTTCCGGCGCTTCTGGTCCGGCGGCGAAGGCCGCAACGGCAATGCCGCGATCCTGTTCGCGCTGGCATTGGTGCCACTTGTCGGCGCCATCGGCGCGGCGGTCGATTATTCGATGGCCAATTCAAACCGGACCTCGATGCAAAAGGCGCTCGATGCCACCGCGCTCGCGCTCGCCAAGCTGATGCCGCTTTCGCAGGCGCAGCTCGATACGCAGGGCTGGCAGATTTTCCAGGCAAGCCTCGGCAAAGTAAGCGTGACGCTGAAGCAGAGCGACCTGAAAATTCAGACACCTGCCACCGGCAAGCTGGTTCTCGACGTCTCCGGCCAATATCAACCGTCGATCTCCGGCGTTGTTGGCATCCAGAATTTTCCGGTCGGTGCCCATGCCGAAGTAACCTGGGGCATCAAGAAGCTCGAGGTCGCGCTGGCGCTGGATAACACCGGCTCGATGGCCTCGAACAACAAGATGACCGAGCTGAAGAAGGCCGCGAAAAATCTCATCGACACTTTGCAGAAAGCCGCGAAAAATCCGGGCGACGTTAAGGTGTCGATCATCCCGTTCCACATCCAGACCAAGGTCGGGACGTCGAACGTCAATGCGACCTGGCTGCGGTGGGATATTTGGGAGTCGGAGAACGGCTCCTGCAACAAATCCGGCAGCTACAATACGCAGAGTTCCTGCACGAGCCGGAAAGTCTGCACCAAGTCTCAATACAACAATCGCACCGACTGCCAGGATCATAACGGCAGCTGGGTGACGGCGACCTGGACGCCAGCAAACCACAACACCTGGACCGGTTGCGTGGAAGACCGCGATCAGGATCACGACGCGCTAGATACTGCGCCCACCACGACTGCGACGAAATTCCCGGCGATCCAGTGCAGCTACAGCCTCACCGAGATCATGCCGCTCAATTATGTGTGGGACGATCTGAAGGCACGTATCGACTCGATGCAGCCGAACGGCAACACCAACGTCACCATTGGTCTCGCCTGGGCCTGGCATTCGCTGACGCAAGGCGATCCGCTAACGCAGGCCGCCGCACCCGCCCCGGACTTGAGCAAGTACATTATTCTGCTCACTGACGGCGACAACACGCAGAACCGCTGGACGTCGAGCCAGAACTCAATCGATACGCGGACCGCGCTTGCCTGCACGAACGCGAAAGCGGCCGGCTTTCGCATCTACACCATCCGCGTGATCAACGGGAACGCAACCCTGCTCCGCAATTGCGCGACCGACCCGTCGATGTATTTCGACGTCGATAGCGCCAGCGAACTCGAGTCGGTCTTCAATGCGATCGGTGGCCAGCTCGCCAGCCTTCACCTCTCGCAGTAACCCGCGAAGTCCGCAAAAAACAAAAAGCCCGGCAGCAATGCCGGGCTTTTCGTTTACGCATTAAGCAACGCTTACTTAGATCTTGAAGGTCGTCGCCTTGGCGATCACGCCTTCGTACGGCTTGTAGGCGTCCTTCGCGACATCGCTGTAGAGCGTGCCGAGCTTGGTCGCCTGCGCGACGAAGGCTTCGTAGGCGTTCTTGAAATAGGTGGTCTGTACTTCGATGGCCTTGTCGAGCGACTTGGCGCCGAGAAGCTTTTCGAAGGCGGCCGAGCCTTCCTCGAACGACTTCTTCGAGTAGTCCGCGAATTCGACAGCGATGGCCTGCGCGCCCTTCTGGAACGACGCAAAGCTCTGCGCGGCCAGATCGGCGTTGTCTTTGCTCAGCTTCTGAAACTCTTCAAATTTCTCGATCATGGTAATCCCCATCGCGCCGCATCGGGCGCATATGATTTTCCTAGACTTTCGGGCGATGCATTCGCGCGCCGCTCACTGCCTAAATAGTGCACTGCACAATAATGTCAACCGAATTATTGCAGTGCAAAATAGCTGCAAAATCAACGATTTCCTTCAATCGGCCGGATTTCGCTGGCTAATAGTGCGACGCAGCGGGGCTTTACCCTTTCATAAGGCACAAGCCGTACTTTCAGAGGCTTCGGGCGCCCTCAAGAAAGAGGCGCAAAGAAGTTGGGCAGATATGCCGGCACGCGTCCAAGGCCGGCGGCACGGGACGGGCGTATGTGTATTGCGTATTGGCGGTCCCCGAGGGGAAAACGGGCCGCCCTGGCAGTCGCTGTAATCCTCGTAGGATCATTCCTGGCACTCACCGCGGATGCGGAAGCGGGCAAACGCAAGCGCATCCGTCACGGCGCGTGGCAGGCAGGCTTCGCGGCGATCGTGGTGGATGCCAAGACCGGTAAGATTCTTGACGACGAGAATCCGGATGCGCTTCGCCATCCGGCCTCCCTCACCAAGATCATGACGCTCTACCTGCTGTTCGAACGTATCGAGCAGGGCAAGCTCAACCTCAAATCGCGCCTGGACGTATCCGAGTTCGCGTCCGAACGTCCGCCCTCGAAGCTCGGGCTTCAGGAGGGCACCACGATCGCCGTCGAAGACGCGATCAAGGCGCTGGTCACACGCTCGGCGAACGACGTCGCGGTGGTGATCGCTGAAAATCTCGCCGACAACGAGGACGCTTTCGCCGCGCTGATGACGCGGAAGGCGCGCGCGCTTGGCATGACCAATACCGTCTTTAAGAACGCCTCCGGCCTTCCCGACCGCGAACAGGTCACGACTGCGCGCGACATGGCGACCCTCGGCCGCGCGATACAGGACCGCTTCCCTTCGCTTTACCGCTATTTCTCGACCACCCGTTTCGTGTGGCGCGGCCGCGTGATCGCGAACCACAATCGCCTGCTCGGCCGCGTACCGGGCGTCGATGGCATCAAGACCGGTTACACCAACGCTTCCGGCTTCAATCTCGTCACCAGCGTGCGTCACAAGAACCGTCATATCGTAGCGGTAGTGCTGGGCGGCCGTACCGGTGCATCGCGCGACCAGTACATGCGCGAATTGATCGCCGACAATCTCGATGACGCCACCGCCGGCAAACGCACTGCTCCGCTCGTTGTCGAAGCGCCCGCTCCGGCGCTGGTGAAGACCGCGCAGGTGCAGACCAAGAAGGCGCAGAAGGAAGAGAAGGACGACAAACCGCAAAAGCCGCAGGTCGTCCGCGCGCCGCAACCCAAACAGCAGCCCGTTGTTGTCGCCGGTTCGAATGAACCGATCCGCCCGATTCCGGTAAAGACCATGGCGCTCGACGCCGAGGGCAAGACGAAAGAGCAGAAGACCGCACAGGCGAGCCTGTTCTCCTTCTCCGTGTTCAGCCCCGCGAACGCGGTAGCGGTGCAGATGACGCCGATGCAGGCCCCTGTCATAATTGCCGACGCCGCGCCGTCGCAGCCCCAGGTCCAGCCCCAAGCACAGGCGCAGGAACAGCCGCAGCCGCGTAAAACGGTCATTGCCGCCGCTTCCGCCGCCCTCTCCTTTGCCAATGAGGAAGCGAAACCCCATCCGCTCAAGAACCTGCCGCAGCCCAAGGCGCAGGCGCAGCAGCAGCCGCAAGTGCTGAATGCGCAGAAGGAATTGAGCGAGACCGAGGAACTGGAGATCGAAGCGCAGGCCATCGCCGCCGAGAACAAGGAAAACGCGCTCGCACCCATTTCCGCGAAGAACAACCCGCGTAGCCCGCAGGTCGCGGTCACGAATACCATTCCGGTTTCGGTGCAGACGCCGGCTGACGAGGACGACGAACCGTTGCCGCCCGCCGCAAAGACCGGCTGGTCGATCCAGATCGGCGCCTACCCCGAAGTGAAAGCCGCCAAGGACCGCCTGGAAGACGCCAAGGGCCGTGCCACGGTCCTGCTCGCGAAAATGACGCCCTACACCGAGAAGGTGTCGAAAGGTTCCACTAATCTTTATCGGGCAAAGTTCGCAGGCTTTAAATCCGAATGGTTCGCGCGTCGCGCGTGCCAGACGCTGCAGCGCAGTCACTTCGACTGCATTGTTGCGAAGAACTGAAAATAAGAATTAGCCGGAACAAATCCGGCAACGGGAAGCGTCATTCAAACGAAGCGTTAGCGTTGCGTGGAGTTTAGTGATGACGGCGGAGAAGTATTTCCTTGGCCTCGTTGACGCGAGCAGCCAGGTACGTAGATCCCCCTTGGTCGGGGTGGAGTTTCTTCATCAGCGAGCGGTGGGCGCGGCGGATTTCCGCGTCGGTAGCGCCCGCTTCAAGCCCCAGGATCTGATGCGCCTCTTCTTCGGTCATCGGGCCATGGCGCGTCGCCTGTCCGCTCCCCGGACCCGCGTCTTCCTCGACGTTCTCACGCCAGCCGGGCGCCCGGCGGTCGAGATAAGCTTCGAGTAGCGCCCGGCTCTCCTCGTCGAACCCGGAACGCAGCGCAGTCAACGTCTCTGGATCAAGCGCGTCCAGCGGCACGTTTTCGTATTTGCCTTTCAGCACGCGGCCGCGCATTTCGCCGCTGTCGTGGTCGAGTTCCATTTCCACGAACTGCGAGCGCACCCGCGAGACCTGCCCCGTTTTGCGTTGCGTACGCGCGCTCCAGCCTGCGGGACGCGAGATCCAGCCGAGCAAGCCCGCGCCGAAGAACGCGACGGGTACCGCGAGAAAAATCTGGCCTCTGGTCGCCAACAGCACCGCGAGCGCGAACGAGCCGATGCCGCCGATCGTGCGCACCAGTTTCGCAAGTTTCTTGGGATCGCTGGACGAGACCATGCGCCCAACAAAAATCAGCACGAAGAGCACGGCGAGGCCGAGCAGAAGTGTCGGAATTCCCATCAGCGCATCTGCTCGATCAGTTTCACCGCCGCCCGGCCGCCGCGCTTCGAAAGATCGCTCAAGGCTTTGTGGCCGCCGGCTGCATAGGCCGCGGCCGCACGGAGCAACTCGCGAAGTTGCGAGGCCGCACCCGCATCGAACGGGCACCAGGCGCCTTTCGTGAGACGCGCGATTTCACGGAAGGCGTTTTCCGCAACCGGATCGCCGCCCTCCTGAAACATAAACGCCGGGATACCGAGCAGCCCGAGTTCGCCCGCGAGCGCACAGAGATCGTCGATAGGCTCTTCCATCGCGTCGCCGACATAGACCAGCGCGTCGATCTTCACCGGCTTGCTCTCCGCCCGCACATGTTCGAGCACGCGGCCGATCTGCGTGTGTCCGCCCTGACAGGAAATGCTCGCCATCACCTCGCCGAGCCTTGCCGGATCGGAATTCCATTTCGAGGTGCGGCATTCGCGAAGCCCGCGGAAGTAAATAAGTTGCACGTCCAGACCGCCGATTGCACCCGCCTCCTCGAACATCTCCGCCTGGAGCTTGCAGGCCAGATCCCAGGTCGGCTGGCGGCTCATGGTGGCGTCGAGCGCGAACGCGAGCCGCCCGCGCCTGCCGTCCACGCGGGGCCCTAGTGCCTTCGCCTTGGCGAGAAATGCGTCGATCTCGCCGCGCGCCGAGGCGCGTTCCAGCGGCTTCGCGCCTAAATCCAGCGACGTTTTATCCTTGGTACCGGCCATACCCTATTAGATCGGGTGTTTCGGGCGTGTGCGCAACTGCCCCCATGCCGCGTCAGTCGGCGAAGAACTCGGCGTCCTCGAGCGGCCCCCGGGACGCCCGGAACCACTCCGCGCGTGCATTCATACGGCGGCGGCCGCGCTCGTTGATCGGCAGACGCAACGCGTCGAGCAATCCCAACACTTCGTGGCGGGCCGCGAGATGGGACATACCGGGCTTCACGCCAAGCGTACGCTCGTCGAGCGTATCGAGCGCCGTCAGTCCCCGCGGAAACAACTCGCGATAGACCACGCGCTCGCCGAAACCCACCGCCGACCGAAAATTCAGCCGCCGCGACAGATCGTTCAGGCCTTCCGCGAAGTTGCGGCCGTTCTTCGTGTCCAACTGACCGACACGATTGCGCATCACCACCCAGTCGGTCTCGTCCTGATCGACCATGCGCCGCTGCCTGCGCGCCTCGCGCACCACTTCGGCGTAGTGACTGGTCGCGGTGATCTCGAAACTTTCCGCGTCGATACGGCCGAGCACGTCCATGTCGACGAAACTGTCGTTGAGCGGCGTTATCAGCGTGTCCGCCATCGCGTGCGCAAGCCGCATCAGATAGCTGTCGGTCGCTGGCGTATCGACCACGACGAAGTCGTGATCCTGTTCGACCGCTGAAATTGCCGCCGCGAAGCGCGCAAATTCCTCGGTTTCGTTCTCGTCGATACTGCGGCCACCCGCACGCGCGATCGAATGAAGCGCCGGTAGCGGCAGGCCGAGTTTCGATTTCTTCGACCACAGGCGGCGGTTTTCGATATAGCGGCTCAGGGAGAGCTGGCGGCTATCGATGTCAATCGCGGCGACCTTCTGGCCCGCCAGAAGAAGCGCGACGATGAGGTGCATCGCGGTCGTGGTCTTGCCAGAGCCGCCTTTTTCATTGGCGAGCACGACGATGTGCGCCGTTTTCGCCGTCGCCGGCGCGGCGCTCAGGCCGATAACTTGCCCCTCGACCCCCATGACTCTTTTCCCGTTGCGCTCATTCTGCGAATGCACGGCCGGTCCGGTCAAGGCAATTCTGGGGTAAAATCAACGAGTTGGCGTGATTTGAGGCCATTTGCTATTTCTTCCGCTACCCATTGCAGGCGCGGGAGGCGCGGAAAAATGGCCAAAGCCGCAAGGAAGTCGCGGCCGCGCGTCGTGAAGACGGTGAAAGCGCTGCGCGAGGCGCTCTCAGAGTGGCGCAAGCGCAAGCAGACCATCGCGCTCGTCCCCACCATGGGGGCGTTACACACCGGTCATATTTCGCTGGTCGCACTCGCAAAAAAATCCGCGAAGAAGGTTGTCGTTTCGATTTTCGTGAACCCGACGCAATTCGGACCGAACGAAGATTTCACGCGCTATCCGCGCACGCTGGACGCCGATCTCGACAAACTGGCAGACGCCGGTGCCGATCTGGTGTTCCTGCCCGATGCGAAGGAGATGTATCCGGACGGTTTCTCCACCATGCTGAAACCCTCGGGGCCCGCCGCGGTCGGTCTTGACGATAAATTCCGGCCCGGCCACTTCGATGGCGTGGCAACCGTTGTCGCGAAGCTCTTTACGTCGGTAATGCCGGATATCGCGATCTTCGGCGACAAGGACTATCAGCAGTTACAGGTCATCAGGACCATGGCGCGCGACCTGCATCTTCCGGTGAAAGTCATCGGCGCGCCGATCGTGCGCGAGAAAGACGGCCTCGCCCTCTCCTCGCGTAACGTCTACCTTTCGCCCGCCGACCGCGCGGCGGCACCCGTGCTGCATCGCGTGTTGAAGGAATCCGCGAAAGCCATTGCCGCCGGAGAGCCGGTCGAAGCGGTACTGAGCCGCGGCCGCGCGAAGATCATGGCCGAAGGCTTCAAGCTCGATTATCTGGAAGCACGCGATGCCGCGACGCTTGCAAAGCTCGGCGACGAGCCCCAGCGGAAGCCGAAAGTCCGCCTGCTGGTCGCCGCCAAGATCGGCAAGACGCGCTTGATCGACAATTTCGCCGTTTGATTACGTGTTCGGCGCGCCCGCGCCGAAGAAGCCGAGATAGATCGCAGCGAAAGCCACAACCACCAGCGCGATACCGATCGTGAGCACCCAGAACATGTGGCCGCGATTTTCCGCGCCTCTCGCCTTATTCGTCGGCAGTTTCACCGGGTCGCGCATATCCGCGACGTTCTTTTCCGGTTGTTCGTAGTCGGCGCTGGCTCGTTGGGCCATTTGTTGCTCCCATTCTTATCCGGGAGAACAACGCGGAAGTGGCGGTTTGGTTTCAGAGCAGGCCGAGCTCGTGGAGTTCGCGCCGCATTTCTTCGGACATGGCGGCAGCCCCTTTAGCGCCCTTCGCAAGGTCCGCGGGCGCTTCATTGGCTTTGAGATAGCGCCAGCCCTGAAACGCGCTCCGCGGTTTGGGAAGCACGGGAACGAGCTTCGGTTGCATCACGATACGGCAACGCTTGACCCCTTCCTTGTCGGTGAACGGCCGGAGATCGATCAGCTTCTGGCGGCAGGAGATGACGCCCTTGATGACCCAGTAGAGCGAACCGCCGTCAAGCAGCGCATCCTTCTGCGTCGGCATCATGCGCGTCGTGTGGATGTGTTCGAGCGGCTCTTTTTTCTTTTTCTTCTGCGCCATCCGCTCTTTGATCCATTCATCGAGTTCGCGAATGGAATCGACGCCGACGCAGAGCTTGATGAGATGCAAGGTCATGGCCGCTTCTTAGACAAGATCAAAACTTCCTGCACGTCTCAAGCTCCGATACCCACAACCCTTGACCTTCCGGAGCGCACGGTATCTGCTTTGAACCATAAACAGGGAGAGAAACATGGCCGTCGCGAAAGTCATCGAAATCACTTCCGCATCCAAGAAGAGCTTCGAAGATGCAATTCAGGTCGGCATTTCCCGCGCAGCGAAGACGGTGAAGGGAATCGAGAGCGTCTGGATTCAGGAGCAGAAGGTCACCGTCAAGAACAACAAGATCGACGAGTACCGCGTGAACATGAAGGTCACGTTCGTTCTGAACTGAGCTTTTTCAGGCGCCTGCTTTTGCTTGTGCCTTTTCGGGCTTGATCAGGATCAGCTGCGCACCTTCGCTCACCTGCTCGCCGGCGGCGACGGACAACTCCGCAACGACGCCGTCGGTGGCCGCGTCGAGCGCGTGCTCCATCTTCATGGCTTCGAGCACCATGAGCCGCTGGCCTTTGGCGACCTTGTCGCCCTTGGCCACCGATACGCTCAGAACTTTGCCGTGCATTGGCGCGCTGACCGCGCCGTTGCCGCTCGCGCGCGAAAGATCGGCGCTCGACGCTTCGGCGAGTTTCACGCCGGTCTGTCGGCCCTCGCGGATCGCGACCAGCAGATCGCCCGCTTCCACGATTTCACTCGGGGAAGCCTCCACGCCATTCACGTTCGCGCGTAGCGAATTGCCTTCCTGCCGCACGCGGGCAATCGCGCGCGTTCCGTTCACGAGCACGGACACCGGAATCTCGCGCATCGCCCCGAAGTCGTAGCCGTCCTGCGCGCTCCACGGCGAGCGCCGCGCGGAAGCCGGAAGCAGGCGAGCCGCTTCGCGTTGCTTGCCCTGCTCGCGGCGCATCAGTTCCTCGACTGCGAAGGCCGCCGCGGCGAAGTCCGCCTCGCCCGTCTTCGTCAACGCCTCGAGGTTGCGCTCGATATAGCCGGTGTCGACCGTGCCCGCGCGCATCTCGGCGCTGTCGGCGAGCGCGCGAAGAAACTCGACATTGCAGCGCGGCCCCGAAATCACCGTTCCGCCGAGCGCTTGGGACAATCGATCGAACGCCTGCTCGCGTGTCGCGCCATAAGCGATGAGCTTCGCGATCATCGGATCGTAGAACGGCGTCACCTCGCCGCCCTGCTCGACACCGCTATCGACGCGGATGCCGTTGCCGCCCGGGAAGCGTAGCGCCGAGAGTTTCCCGGTCGAAGGCAAAAATCCGCGCGCAGCATCTTCGGCGTAGATGCGCGCTTCGACTGCGTGGCCGTGAATCCGGATCTTGTCCTGCGGCAGCGGGAGTTTCTCGCCCGCCGCAACCAGAAACTGCCAATGCACCAGATCGGTATTTGTAATGAGCTCACTGACCGGATGCTCGACCTGCAATCGCGTGTTCATTTCGAGAAACCAGATGGCGTCCGCGCGCAAGCCATTCGAACCGTCGGCCAGAAACTCGACGGTGCCCGCGCCGACGTAATTCACGGCACGCGCCGCCTCGATCGCAGCTTTCGTCACATGCGCGCGCACGTCGTCCGGCATGCCCGGCGCAGGCGCTTCCTCCATCACTTTCTGATGGCGGCGCTGCGCCGAGCAGTCGCGCTCGAACAGATGCACGACATTGCCGTGCGTGTCGGCAAATACCTGCACTTCGATGTGGCGTGGGCTCGCGACATACTTTTCGATCAGCACGTCGGGATTGCCGAAGGCCGCCTCCGCCTCGCGTTTCGCCGCTTCCAGCGCGTTATCGAATTCGATCTGCTTGTCCACGCGGCGCATGCCCTTGCCGCCGCCGCCGGCCGCCGCCTTGATCAGCACCGGATAGCCGGTCTCGTAGGCTTTCTGTTTCAGAAATTTCGGATCTTGCGTGGCGCCATGATAGCCGGGCAGCACCGGCACCTTCGCCGCTGCCATCAGCGCTTTCGCCTCGCCCTTCAGACCCATGGCGCGGATCGCAGCCGGCGGCGGGCCGACGAACACGATACCGGCGGCCGCGCAGGCTTCGGCAAATTCCGCGCGCTCGGAAAGAAAACCGTAGCCCGGATGAATGCAGTCCGCCTTCGCGGTTTTCGCGACCGCGATAATTTTATCGATGACGAGATAGCTTTCGCGCGCCGGTGCGGGACCGATGGCGTAGGCTTCGTCGGCCATCTTCACATGCAGCGCGTTGCGGTCGGCGTCGGAATAAACGGCGATCGTGCGCATCCCCATCGCTTTCGCGGTGCGGATGACGCGGCAGGCGATTTCGCCGCGATTGGCAATCAGGACGGATTTCAGGGGAAAGGCGGCTGTGGCGTTCATTTTGGCCACATATTAGCGGGGGCTGGCGCGACCGCCAGCCCGGAGACGACAATTCACCGCGGTGTCAGCGGCGGAAAATATTGAACGGCGACGAAGGCTCCGGCTGCGGAGCGGGTGCAGGCGCCGCCGTCGGGGTGTCTTCCTCGTCATCGGCGGGCTCACCCTGACCGTGGCGTGCGGTCACGCGCGGCAAGCCGCCTACGGGCTCCGGCGGTCCCCTGCGCTTCGCCTGCTGCGGCGGTTGCTTTTGCTGCTTCTGCGGCGCGGGAGCGGCCTGCTGCTTCTTCTGCTTCTGCTGCGCGGGCGAAGTCTTCTGCTTTGCGTTCTGGCTCGGCGGCTCCTGCGCGGCGGCGGGCGGCTCATTCGTATTCGTATTGGCGACGGGAGGTGTCGGCTGTGGCGCCTGTTCCGTCTTTTGCTGATGCGATGGCGGCACCGGCGGCACGATCATCGGCGTGTTCGCCATGAGACCGCTCGGCGCATTCATCTGCACCGCGGTATTCGCGCTCGGCAACTCGTCATCATCCAGTTTTCCGCCGATGGAATTCACTGGCGGCATCGCCGGCATTTCGCTGATATTCAGGCCCGGACGCACCTCGACCCAGCTTTCCTTATACTTCGCAAGCAGGCCGTCGAATTTGCCGGCGGCGAGATTTGCTTTCACCTTCTCGACGTCTTTGAGAATGCGATAGCGCGTACAGGAATCCGGAATGCACTTGTGCTCGGTCGCCAGCACATGCGCGACGAGGCCATAGGGATCGGCCTCAAGCGACTTGCGCAGGTGATCGAAGCGCTCGAGGAAAACCGGATCGCGCGTCGAATAGACCGTCGCATCGTAAAGCAGCGCGATGCGGTTTGCCGTGATGCTGACCGCGGACGCGATCTGCTGCGGCTTGGCGAAGATGACCCTTTCGCACGCTTCGTCGAGATCGCTGCCCGTCGCATTCAGGCAACCGAAAACGGAATCGGGTTGGTTGGTCTGCACCAGCAGCGCCGCGGCGCGCTCCTCGATCACGCGGCGTTCGGCCAGACGCGTATTGTCCTCGAATTGCTTGAGCCCGAAATAGGCGGTTCCGCCGATGATTGCGACCACCGCGAGCTGGGCGAGGACGGCAATACCGCTGTCCCCGCGCGGGCGGAACAGCAGGATCAGCAGCAGCACAAGGCCGACGCCACCCGCCGCGACCGCCCAGCCCGGCAGCGTCACCGCTGCGAAGAGGTTGTTCAGGTCCATTTTTCGATCTTACCGCATCTCGAAAGCGTCCCGAAGGCCGCCTGAAGTCGCGAAAATAAAGACAAATTGTCCCCCGCCAAGGCTTTTTTCGTTAACGGCCGTGCCCGGCCTGCTGTGCCGTAGCGGCACAGAAATCGCCGCCGAATGCGGTCAGATTGCGACCTGGGTCCCGACTTCCACCACCCGTTCGGAGGGAATCTGGAAGTAGTTGGTCGCATCGTCCGACGACCGGGCGAGCGAGATGAAAAGCTTGTCCTGCCAATGTGGCATCAACGAGTTCTTCGCGACCCTGAGCGTGCGGCGGGAGAGGAAAAACGAGGTCGACATGATGTCGAAGGTCCAGCCGGCCTTGCGGGCGATCGCAAGCGCTTTCGGGATATTCGGGCTTTCCATGAAGCCGTAGCGGATGCGCACGCGGGAGAAGGTCTTGCTCACCGCTTCGAGTTCCACCCTCTCCTCGGGTGCAACGCGCGGCGTGTCGGCGGTCTCGACGGTCAGAATGACATTATGTTCGTGCAGCACCTTGTAGTGCTTGAGGCTGTGCAGCATCGCCGTCGGCGCATTGTCGGGGTCGCTGGTCAGAAATACCGCGGTACCGGTCACACGATGAATCTCCTTCTTGTCGAGATTCTTCACCAGCGCATCGAGCGGCACCTCCTGGCGGCGGGTTTTCTCGAAGAGCTGCCGCGAACCGCGGCGCCAGGTCAGCGTGATCAGCAGAATAAAGGCCGCGATGGACATCGGCGCCCAGCCGCCGTCGTGAAACTTGAGCAGGTTCGCACCGAAGAAACCGATATCGATGATCGAGAGCGGCAGGCAAAGCGCCAACGCCTGCCACGCACTCCACTTCCAGATCCAGCGAACGACGACATAGGCCATGAAGGTCGTCATCATCATGGTGCCGGTGACGGCGATGCCGTAAGCGGTCGCAAGCGCGCTCGAGGTATGGAAGATGCCGACCAGGAGCACGACGCCGATCAGCAGGAACCAGTTCACACGCGAGACGTAAATCTGACCAAAGTGAACGGCGGACGTGTGCTTCACCTCGAAGCGCGGCAAGAGTCCGAGTTGAATTGCTTGCTGCGCGAGCGAATAGGCTCCGGTGATTACCGCCTGGCTCGCGATCACGGTCGCGCAGGTGGCAAGGAACACCATCGGCAACAGCGCCCACTTCGGATAGAGCAGATAAAACGGGTTACTGATGGTTTTCGGATCGGCCAGCACGAGCGCGCCCTGCCCGAGATAATTGAGCAGCAAGGACGGCAACACGAACCAGAGCCACGCCGCCTGAATCGGCCTGCGGCCGAAATGGCCGAGGTCGGCATAGAGCGCTTCGGCGCCGGTGACGACAAGCACGACCGCACCGAGCGTGATCAGCGCCATCCAGCCGTGATTGTACATGAATGCAATCGCGTAATGCGGACTGAATGACAACAGTACGCCCGGATCGTCGGCGATATGAACGATGCCGCCCACCGCCATCGCGACGAACCAAATCGTCATCACCGGACCGAACAGCTTTGAAACGCTGGCGGTGCCCCGGAATTGAACCGTGAACAGCGCGATTAGAATGACAAGCGTGAGCGGCACGACAAAGGCTTCGAGATGCGGTGTTGCAATCTTCAAACCTTCGACCGCCGACAGCACCGATAGCGCCGGCGTGATCATTGCGTCGCCGTAGAACAGCGCCGAACCGGTGAGGCCGAACAGCAGGATCGTCGTGCTGGATCGCCCGAGGGCGCGCTGCGCCAACGCCATCAAGGCAAGCGTGCCGCCTTCCCCGTTATTGTCCGCGCGTAGAAGGAAGATGACGTATTTGACGGTAACGACAAAGAGCAGCGCCCAGATGATGAGCGAAAGCAGGCCGAGCACGATTTCGCGGCTGATTGGGCCGGAGGCGTCATGTGCGCCGGTCGCGGCAACGATCGCTTCGCGGAAGGCGTAAAGCGGGCTCGTGCCGATGTCGCCGTAGACGACCCCGACAGACCCGATGACCAACCCGAGAAATCCAGTCTTGGCCGCAGCACTGTCATCGTTGGCCTGCGCCGAAGCCGCCGCAGGAACCGCGTCAGGATTGGTCATGGTCATGGGAGAAATCGCTTTCGCGCTGCAATAGCCGAAACGGGCGGGCTTCTAACACTGGCCGCCCCAATCCCGCCTATGCATTTTTAGCATGGTTTTACTTCGTCTTTGCATGGTGTTTACGGCCCGAATGTCGCAGGGAACTTTCCAGCGGGTCAAAGGGTTAATACGCCGACGAAACGAGAGGTTTCCCTCATGCGCTTTTTTCTGGGTCTCATTGTCGGCTGCGCTCTTACCGTGATGGCGGCTTATGTGATCGACAACCGCGCCTCGGTTGTGGGCGTGGATGCCACCAACACGCAGCAGATGGTGAACTGGGACATCGTTTCCCAGAACTGGCATCAATTTTCCGATCGCGTTCGCGGCGAGTGGCGCCGGCTCTCAAGTAGTTGAAGAGCGCAGGCTTTGTTGACCCGCTAACATTTCATATCCCCCGTCCGGAGTGGCGTCCCCCCTCGCGCATTCCGGAAAATGAAGAAGCCCGGCTCCCCCCGCCGGGCTTCTTATTTTTTCGCATTTTTTCGCAGCGGCTGCGAAATCAGACCCACTGCTGCATCGCTTCGGCGCTGGTCTTGGTCAGATGCACATGGTCATCGACATGATCGACCCAGTCGAGCGGGATGAAGTGATGCGTGCCCTTGGAAGCCGGATCGCTTTTCGTCAGCTTGATCTGGCTCGTACCCTCGAGATGATCGACGGTACCGACATGCTTGCCGTCGGAGCCCAGCACTTCCATGTGTTCGGTGATCCTGTCTTTGATCGCCATGACTTTCTCCTTGCATAACTTTGATGCCCTCTCGGTAGGAGAACGCCCGGCGCCGCGAGGGGTTTCGTGCGCGGCAGCGGATGCGCGTTTTCGCTTGCCGTGCAACCGTTTTTGCCCGCAGACTTGGTTCCCAAGACCCTCGCAAGGGTCGCGACACAGGGAGAAGCGTATGAGCATTTTCGGAAGCATCATGGCTGCGGTCTTCGGCAAGAACGAAGTGAAGGCCGACGGCACGCCGGCCAGTTCCAAGGCGCTGCCGATGGTGGATGTCGAAGCGATGATGGAGAAGCTCGCGAAGGACAGCGGCCGGCCGTCGAACTGGCGCGTGTCGATTGTCGATCTGATGACGCTTCTGAAGCTCGATGCAAGCCTGGGCGCGCGCCAGAAGCTCGCGAAGGAACTGGGCTACACCGGCAACGTCAACGATACCGCGCCGATGAATATCTGGCTGCACAAGCAGGTGATGACCAAGATCGCCGACGCCGGCGGCAAGATCCCGTCGGACATCAATACCGCCTGACTTTCTCGCTATTGCAATGCAACGACGGCCCCTCGCGAGGGGCCGTTATTGTTTTGGTTCCGGGAACGCATTGTCGCGGCCGCGCGTTACGTGCCGAATAGCGATGGAGGACCGAAACATGTCGACTTTGAATCGAATGGACCGGACTTCAGCCGAGCGCCGCCGCGCCTTGAGGCGCACCGAGCGCGAGGATTTTCTCCGGGTGATCGGCGACGACCGCGAACTGGATTCGCCGGATGCCGCGATGATCGCCGCGAGTTCGCGTCCGCCGCAGAACGATCCGTCCCACGAAGGCGTGCGCGGCAACCTTTAGCACCGCTGCCTACTTCAACGGATCGTGGCCCCAGTTCATCAGCGAATAGCGCCACGGCGTTTCGCGCTGATCGCCTTCCGGCCGCTGCGCACCATGACGCTTCACGTAGGCCGAAACCTTGCGCATGTGCGAATAGTCTTCCGCCGTATAGTCGGCAGGCTTCTTGCGCTTGATCTCGAGAATGCGCTGCGCCGACCAATGCCCGGAAGCCGGGTTGGTGCCGAGCCACTTCTCCAGCGCCTGCGGGGTCATGTTCACCGCGCGGTCGAAGTCGCGGACGATACGGTCGTCCCTGCCTGCGCTTTTGCGAAGACGGCTGGCGCGAACTTCCGGCCAGCTCATATCCGCTTCGGTGCGGCGGGTGACGCGCTTTTTCTTCGTCTTGGATTTACGCCGCGCCGTCTTTTTTGCTGCGGATGTTTTCTTGGTCTTCCGTTTCGCCGGCTGCTTGCGCCTGGTTTTCGCTTTCGACTTCGACTTCGCTTTTACTTTCGATTTTTTTGCTTCTGGACTTGGCCATGATGTCTCTCATTCGATGCTGCGGGACAACGCCGCGGCGCCACGCGAAGTTCCCGCGCATGGCGGCGCCGTCTCGCGCCTGAATGCAGGCCGAGGCATAAGGCGGCGGGGACGCCGGGGCATGACCGCGCCCTCCACGGCCGCCTGCACGAAAGTAAAAGGTGCAGACGAAAGGTCTTCACCGCGAAAGCCGGGATCTTCTCCGGCGTCCCGCAGCGCGCGTGGCCTTTTCTATTGACGCGAGTGTCGCAAGCGACACGCGCGTTGGCCATTCGCGCCGGCTACACGCGATGGGCTTCGGCCTGCTTCGCGTGATCCCCGGTGGACTGACCGAACTATCCACCGCTGGCGGGCCTTCTCGGCCATGCCGCCTGCGCGTTGGCACGCGCCGCACGGCAAGCCGCCAAGGAAGGCCCTGTGACGAGCGGCAGGCTCGCCGGAACCACGCGACTTCAGCCGCTGCACTCCGCCCGCGCGCCGGGCAAGTGCAGCCACCGCTTCCGGCTCGCTATCCGGGCGACGCGCTGCCCGAAAAGCCCTTGATGAGCCGGAACGTCCCGACCTTAAGCGCGCGGCGACGGGCGGGGATTTCCTTTTCGACGCTGCCCGGAAGCCGTTGTTCGCACGGGAAAATCCGGCGCGGCAAAAAACTTTATCCCCGCTCCCGCACGGAATTGTCATTGCGGCCGCACTGGAGCGCCGGTTCAAATCCGTTACGATGCGCGCGGGAGACGCCGCGCATTGGACCCGAAATTCACCGACGCGAAACAGACGCTTTCCTTCGGCCGCGCGAAACTCGCGCGGCGGATGCTTTTCATCGGATTGCTGTCGCTCGCCGCGGGCATCTTCCTGCTTTGGCTGAACGACAACCGGCAGACGCTGTTCATGGGCTATCTCGGGCTCGGGCTCGGTCTTTTGATCTGCAGCTACGAGTTTCACCGCTTCTTCAATCCGGCAAAACCGCTGCTCGTGCTCTCTCCGGAGGGCGTCCGCATGCGGATCGAACTCGTGAAGCAATATCTGATCCCGTGGGGCGAAGTGCGCGAGGTAGGCTCGACCGACATCGAAGGGACGTTTCGCGGCCAGCGCGTCACGTTCAACAACGTCACCTATGTCGGCGTCACGAGATCGTTTTACGAGCGCGTGATCTTCGTGGACAACTGGTTCCTGCGCGGACCCGGCTGGGACACGAATTACATTCCCTCGGGCGGCCTCGTGCGCGTCGCGCTGCATCACGAAATTTTGCCGGCAACGGCGGAAGAATTGCGGACGGCGGTCGAGACGCGGTGGAAGGCGTTTGGAAAGACAGCGCCGGTTCCGGCCGCATAGCTCAGTTGGTGAAGCAGCTGACTCTTAATCAGCGGGTCCCGCGTCGAGCCCAGATGCGCCCACCAAATCTCCGTATTGGATAACCAAATTCTTGCGAGTTGAACTCACTCGCATTGCGAGGCTTGCCTCGTCCTAGCTGCGTAAAATCGGCGGCATCAGTTGCAAGACGAGGTTCGCAAGATCGTGCTGCTTCGAGGTGCGCGTCTTTTCAAATACTCGCGTCAGGTGCGTCTTGACGGTGGATGGCGCGATGCCGAGCGAAGCTGCCGTTTCGGACCTGTTTTGCCCCTTCGAAATTTCGAGCATGACGCGCGCTTCCGTGGGCGTGAGGTCGAAAAGAGCAGCAAGCACGTCGGTGGCAGGCTGCCTCGTCTGCTCGGCACGCGTTACAAAAACGGCTGCCGATGCGCCCAGATAGAACGCCGGACGCATGCTTCCAGAGTTAAGCGGGAACACATGAGCGATCGCGGCTGGTGCGTCTGCGTTCTTTGCATAAAGCGGAATTCCGATTCCGCCGTAACCAAGCTTGTCCTCATTATTGGAAGCGCGCTCGATTGCGGATTTCAACGCACTCGTGACTTCGGGAAGATGCGTTACGACTGAATTCTCACTGGTTGTGATTACGTTCTTATCCTCGAGCAATCGATTGGCAATTCGGTTCGAATGGACAACCTGACCTTTCTCACCGACCAGAAGTACAGCGATATTCAGAACGTCGAGCGTCGAACCAAGGCCGGCAGATTCAATCGACTTCATGTCGAGCAGATTGCCGATGGTGAGCGCTCGCCGCAGATGAGGAAGCAGCAATTCCATCACGGCGAGATCTTCGGGACCGATTAGATCGCGCGTCATCGGTGTATGAAGGCAAATCGTTCCGACATTGATCCCGTCATTGATGACCGTGCCGACGAGAACATCGCGCAGGCCGTATGGCGTGGCAAAGGTCTCGAAGAATTCGGTACGAAGCATCTCGCTTTCGGTGATGCCGCTTCTGCGCCACATATCCCGATTGTATGCAAGCTCGCCCATGCGATATTGCGAGATGATGTTCCAGAACGGCATTTTGGGGAGCATGGCCTTGTAGCGGACGACCATCTCCTCGTTGTTGCTCCAGTGCGCTGGTATCCGGATCTCGCGGTGCGTGGGTGTCCACAGTGCGATATAGCTGAACACCCCGCCGAACAGCGCGCTGGCGGCTTCCAGAGCGGCCGGCCAAAGTTCAGCGTTGATCGCACTGTCGTAAATCTGGCCAATGACGTTCGAAAGAACGGCCGGTTCGGGTGGTTTCATCTCAGCAAGACCTGATGCGCGTAGTATATTTCTTTGAACTGCCGGATTCACTATCCCCCATGTGGCGGACCCCGTCGTCAGCCATTCGAATATGCGGAAAGTCCTCCAGGCGGGGGACTTTTTCCTTTCCGCGATCTGAATACTGCACCGCAAGGCGCAGCGATTGCGCCTGCCAAGAGATATTGAAGTCGGGGGTTCGGCACTATGCGGAAGGCAATGGTCGCTGCGTTTGCGGTGCTTGCTGTCATGGGTAAAGCATCTGCGGCGGAACCGCAGATTAACTGGAGCGGCTTCTATGCCGGTATAGATGTCGGCGGCCTGTCGGTGCAGTCGCCTACCACAATTCCGGCTAATCCGGTTACCGCGGACATCGATTCGAACTCTTTCGTGGGTGGAGCTCATCTGGGCTATCGCTGGCACGCACCGGCATCACGCTGGGTAACGGGAGTTGAAATCGATTATTGGGGAGCGAACGCGCAAGGCGATGCCCCCTTCGTCGGCTTCGGCAACAGCGCACACCTCGAGGTGAACAGAGGAGGCTCGCTGCGCGGCATCCTCGGGCTTACGACGAATTCCGCGCTCGTTTACGTCACCGGCGGTGTCGCTCACGCGAAATTCAGCGGTTGCGTTTTGTCGTTGTTGGGCGGCTGTTGGCAGAGTTACAGCGATACTTTGTGGGGATGGACCGTGGGCTTGGGCGCGGCCTATGCGTTGCACCCGAATGTTATCGCGCGGCTGGAGTATATATATTCCGATTTTGGCGATCATTCTTACTCGACACCGCCTATCAATGGCGGGATTACCGACGTCGCGTTGAGGACTCATATCCTGCGCGCAGGATTAAGTTGGCGTTTCCGTAGCTTCTAGATTGCACTAAGCGAGCGAAGCGAAAAATATGCGTCGCTTGAATTTACGACTCGGTCTCATGCCGTTGGTCTGCCACGCCCGAATGAGCTTAGTTTACAGGCCAAGTGACTGATTACGTTTGCACGCGAGAACGCTCTTGGTCAGCGGCCCTAAGGTCGCCGGGCCTGTCATTCCGGATGCGCGACGCGCCATCCGGAATGAGGATGCACATCAGGCGGCTGCGCCGTTCACGGCCGGTTGAATCTGCGGCCAGAGCCTGTTCGCGGCCATGTCGATCAGCTTGTCGCCGTTCCGGTAGCCGAACAGATCGATCATGAAGGATTTGCCGTCCTTGCCGAGGAGACGCATGCGATCGACTTCGAGCCAGCTCCTGCGCTTCGAACGCTTCAACGCGAAATCGACCGCCTCGACTTTCAACTCCGACCACGGATAGGACTCGCCGAAAATCGTCAGCGACTCCGGGCTGGCGGACGCAGTCGTCCCCACCGGCGGCAGTTCGCCGATGCGCGCGGCGGAACGCTCCCGCCAGCGGCGGATGTCGCGGCGGTGGAAATAGACGATGGCGCCGACGAACAGCAGGACCACCGTGAAGAACGCGATTGCCGACGCGCCGTTCGTAATCTTCGGCAGGCTGAGCAGACAGCCAAGCACAATCGCAAAATAAATAAAGCCGAAGGTCCACCACAGCGAGCGCTTGTAGCGTTTGGTCGCGGCGGCCGCGTCGAGCGACGACGCTTCGACCGCGCGCTTCGGTAGCGAACGCAGCCGGATTTCCTTCACGATTTTCTGACCCGCCGGCTGGTCTTCGCCGTCGATGGATATTCTCATTCCCCTTAGCCCCTGTTCCCTCTTGGACATGAAAAAACGGGCCGCCCGAAGCAGCCCGCACGACGATGGTAGAGGAAACGGAACTTTGCGCCAGAGGCGCGACGCTCATTTTTTCGTGTACCGCGGTCGCACGGAGATGCTCTCCGGTCACATCCTCTTCGCGACTTCTTCCAGCATCACTTCGGTCGCGCCGCCGCCGATCGCCTGCACGCGCGCGTCGCGGCTCATGCGCTCGATCGCGCTTTCGCGCATGAAACCGAGGCCTCCATGGAATTGCACGCAGTCGTACATGACTTCGTTGACGAGTTCGCCGCAGTAGGCCTTCACCATCGAGACTTCTTTGGTGGCATCGAAACTCTGCGCGTCGAGCCACGCAGCGTGATAGACGAGTTGCCTGCCCGCCTCGACCTTGCCTGCAAGCTCCGCTAACCGCTGCCGGATCGCCTGCTTCGACCAGAGCGGCGCACCGAACGCCTCGCGGGTCTTCACCCAGTCGAGCGTGAGCTCAATCGCCGCCGAACATTCGCCGATGCACATGGCACCGATGGTCGTGCGCTCGTTCTGGAAATTCTTCATGATCGCGTAGAAGCCGCGGCCCTCCTGCCCGAGCAGGTTTTCGGCGGGCACGCGGCAGTTGTCGAAATGAAGCTCGGCCGTGTCGGACGAGCGCCAGCCGTGCTTGTCGAGCGGGCGCGCGACCTTCAAGCCGGGATTGCCCTTCTCGACCAAGAGCATCGACACGCTCTGCGAAGGCTGCGCCTTCGGATCGGTCTTCGCCGCGACACAATAAAGGTCGGCGTACACGCCGTTGGTGATGAAGGTTTTCGAGCCGTTGATGACGTATTCGTCGCCTTCGCGGCGCGCGGTCGTGCGGATGCCTTTCACGTCCGAGCCTGCGAAGGGCTCGGTGACGCAGACTGCGACGATCTTCTTGCCCGCCACGACATCGGGCATGAAGCGGTCCTTGATCGCCTGCGACCCGGCGTTGAAGATATGCACGGACGCCATGTCGGTATGCACCAGCACGGTGATCGCAAAGCCGCCGAAGGTCGAGCGGCCCAGTTCTTCGGCAAGCACCACCGTGCCTAGCGTATCCATCTCCGAGCCGCCGTATTCGGCGGGATAACGGATGCCGAGGAAACCTAAGCTCCCCATTTTCTGCAAGACTTCGCGCGGGACAAAGCCCTGCTCTTCCCATTTGAGGCCGTGCGGCTTCACTTCGTTCTCGACAAAGCGGCGCACCTGCGCGCGCAACTGCTCGTGTTCTTCGGAGAAATAGATCGAGCGCGTGGGTGCTGCGGACTTGTCGAGCATCGTCACATCCTGAAGACGCCGAACTTCGTTTCCGGGATCGGCGCATTCAGCGCGGCCGCGAGCGCCAGCGACAACACGCGCCGCGTCTCCGACGGCTGGATGATGCCGTCATCCCAGAGCCGCGCGGTCGCGAAATACGGATCGCCCTGCTCCTCGTATTGCTGAATGATCGGCGCCTTGAACGCGGCTTCTTCCTCCGCGCTCCAGCTTTTGCCTTCGGCTTCGATATTGTCGCGCCGCACGGTCGCAAGCACCGAGGCCGCCTGCTCCGCGCCCATGATCGAAACGCGCGCATTCGGCCAGGTGAACAGAAAGCGCGGCCCGAATGCGCGCCCGCACATGCCGTAGTTTCCGGCGCCGTAGGAACCGCCAATGATGAGCGTCAGCTTCGGCACCGCAGCGCAGGACACGGCGGTAACTAACTTCGCGCCGTTCTTGGCGATGCCCTGGCTCTCGTAGTCGCGGCCGACCATGAATCCGGTGATGTTCTGCAAAAAAAGGAGCGGAATTTTCCGCTGGCAGCACAGCTCGACGAAATGCGCGCCCTTGAGCGAGCTTTCGGAATAGAGAATGCCGTTGTTCGCGATGATGCCAACCGGCATGCCGGAGAGATGCGCGAAGCCGGTGACGAGCGTGGTGCCGTAAAGCGCCTTGAACTCGTCGAAGCGCGAGCCGTCCACGAGCCGCGCGATGATCTCGCGCACATCGAACTGCTTGCGTTTATCGGTCGGGATGACGCCGTCGAGTTCTGCCGTATCGAAGGCCGGTTCTTCCGGCTCGCGCAACTCGATCCCCGCCCCCGCCTCGCGTGGGAACGTCGAGACGATGTTGCGCACGATTTTCAGCGCATGTTCGTCGTCGGCAGCGAGATGATCGGCGACACCGGACTTGCGCGCATGCACGTCGCCACCGCCGAGATCTTCCGCGCTCACCACTTCGCCGGTCGCGGCTTTCACGAGCGGCGGTCCGCCGAGAAAGATCGTTCCCTGATTTTGCACGATCACGGTCTCGTCCGACATCGCCGGCACGTAAGCGCCGCCCGCGGTACAGGAACCCATGACGGAGGCGATCTGCGGAATGCCGAGCGAAGACAATGTCGCCTGATTGTAGAAGATGCGGCCGAAATGCTCGCGGTCCGGAAACACATCCGGCCATTGCGGCAGGTTCGCGCCGCCGCTATCGACGAGATAGATGCACGGCAGCCGGTTCTCACGCGCCACTTCCTGCGCGCGCAAATGCTTCTTCACCGTCATCGGATAATAAGTGCCGCCCTTGATGGTCGAGTCGTTCGCGACGATCGCGACCTCGCGGCCCACGACGCGGCCGATGCCGGTGATCACGCCCGCGCCGTGGATCGGCTCGCCATACATGCCGTTCGCCGCAAGCGGCGAAAGCTCGAGAAACGGCGCGCCGAGATCGAGCAGCCGCAGCACCCGCTCGCGCGGCAGGAGCTTGCCGCGCGCGGTGTGGCGCGCGCGCGATTTCTCGCTTCCCCCGAGGGCCGCTTCCGCGCGGCGCGCTTTCAGCGTCTCGCAGAGCGCGCGCATGGCCGCGGCGTTGGCATTGAAATCGGCGGAATGGGCGTCGAGTTTACTGGCGATTTTTGTCACGGGCGCTTTCCTTCACCCGAAGGTGCCGCGCCCCGCCAAGGAAGGCAACCGTCCGGGCGACACGTCAGAGCGCGTCGTAATCCGGCTGCGCCCAGCTTTCCTTCAGCGCCGCTTCCTTCCAGCGCTTGAACGACGAAAGGTTGTGGATCGCCTCGACATACTCCTCGCACGGCTCATCGAGCTTCACGGCATAGGTCTTGAGCCGGGTCGCGACCGGCGCGAACATGCAGTCGGCCGCCGAAAACGCGCCGAACAGGAAATCGCCCCTCGCCCCGAAACGCGTGCGCGCATCGACAAAGATATCGCAGATGCGCCTGATGTCCGCCTTCACGTCGTCGGCGATACCGGCCTTGGGTGGCGCAATCTCCCGCTTGAGGTTCATCGGCATCGCTTTTCTGAGCGGCACGAAACCCGAATGCATCTCGGCGGAAACGGAGCGCGCCAGCGCCCGCGCCGCCGGGTCCTTCGGCCACAGGTCGAACTGCGGAAACTTGTCCGCGAGCGTCTCCAGAATGGCGATCGAATCCCAGATCGCGCTTTCGCCGTCGATCAGGATCGGCATCTTGCCCGCCGGCGAGTAGCGCAGAATTTTCGGCTTCGATACCGGATCGTAGATGTTGATGACTTCCTCCGCGAACGGAATGTCGTTTTCCGCAAGCGCGAGCCACGGCCGCAGCGACCAGGAGGAATAGTTCTTGTTACCGAGAACGAGTTTCAGTGCCATTGCTGCAATATAAAACGCGCGGGGCGCGTTTGTCACACCCCGCGCGCGTCAACTTGCGAAACGATCAGGCTTTGCCGCGAGCGGCGTCCACGCTCCACGGGCCGGGACCGGCGGCCGCGAGATAAAGACACGCAAAGCAAAATAGCGCTGCCGTGGCGCCGCCGTTTTGCAGCGGAATGATGTTGAAACCCTTGGCGGTGAATACGTGTCCGAGAAAAAAAGCGAACGCGCACAGGCCCGAGAGGATAAAGGCTGAGAATTTTGAGAACAGCCCGATCAACAGCAGAAAGCCGAAGACCAATTCGATGATTCCGGAATACCAGCCGGGCCACTGCAGGAATGCCATGGCGGGCATCCCGGCGGGAATCCCGAAAAAGATCGACGTGCCGTAGTGAAACAAAAGCAACCCAGTCACAATCCGGAAGATGCTTAGAATCTGCGGACGATAAGGCGTGAGAAAGTCCATCGAGGATAGTCTCCTGTGAGATCAAACTACTAGAAGATTGAAGCGGCGGCCCGCGGCTTACGGATTTTTCCGAATCGCAGCGTCCACGCTCCACGGGCCACCCCCCGCTGCCGCGAGGTAAAGGAAAGCGAACGCGTAAAACGCGGCGGCCTCACCTCCATTGACGATGGGATGAAAACTCTTCGCGGCGTAAACGTAAAAATATGCGGCTGCCGACAGACCCGAGAGCATGAAGGCCGACAGGCGCGTGAAAAGACCGATCACAAGCAGCGGCCCGAAAATCAGTTCGATAATTCCGGAAACGCCTGTCGGCGATGCGAGTACCGCGTTGTTCATTGCATGCGCCGGATAGCCGAGAATTTTCACGGTGCCGTGCGCGGTCAGCAACAATCCCGCCACGATGCGGAAAATGCTGAGCAACTGCGGACGCCAGGGCGCCAGAAACTTTTCCATGAAGGGGAATCTCCAACCGAATTGATCCGCATAATCGGTATCAACTTTGGTCGAAGGTCAAGACGGATCGCTGCAAAGATCGCTTTGTGAATTTGCGTTGCAATAATTTCGTTGCGCAGCGCACTTGCGCCGGGGAACGAAACGCAAAGAATCAAGACGTTCGGCTAGGCGGCAACAAGTAACCAGGGATACGGCGCGATACCGCATAACTACGCGCTGCGAAATCTCACTTCTTCTCGTCCCGCTCGTCCATCTCGAACGGACCGCCCTCTTTCTTCCATTTCGAGAAGCCGCCCTCGATATGCGCGACCGGCTTCAGCCCCATCCGCTGCGCGGTCTGTGCGGCCAGCGCCGAACGCAGCGCGCCCGCGCAGAAGAACACGAACTTCTTGTCCTCGGCGAAGATCGGCTTGTGATAGGGGCTATCCGGATCGATCCAGAATTCGAGCATCCCGCGGTTGCACTGGAACGCGCCCGGTATGCGCCCTTCGCGCCGGATTTCGCGGATGTCGCGAATATCGACGAGCACGGTGTCGTCCCGGCCGGCCAGCGCGAACGCATCCTTCGTCGGAATCGTCTCGATTTCTTTCATCGCTTCATCGACCATCTGCTTGTGGCCGAGAGTTATTTTCTGGGGCATGCGAGTTATTCCTTAAGGTGCGGACAAACTAGACGCGGCGCGTTGCGGGTCAAGTTGCTCCCCATTCTCACGGATGGCACCATCCGCACGAAGGGGAATCGAACCGCATGTTGGGCCTGACCTATCTCGACCTGTTTGCGCTCGGCTGGTTCCTGATCGCGTGGGGCGTCCACGCCGCCACCGTCGAGCGTTCGGAGTGGCGCAAGCGGAGCCTCAACTACCGGATGGATCTCTCCCGCCGTGAGTGGATGCTGAAAATGCTCGACCGCGACGTCCGCATCGTGGACACGCAGATCATGGCCGCGCTGCAACAAGGCACCGCCTTTTTTGCTTCGAGTTCCCTCTTCGCCATCGGCGGCGCACTCGCGCTGCTGCGCTCCTCCGGCGAGGTCTTGGATATTTTCCGCGCGCTGCCCTTCGCGGAGCAATCGACGCGCGGCGTGTTCGAGATCAAGGTGGTCGGCCTGCTCGTGATCTTCGTCTATGCGTTCTTCAAGTTCGCGTGGTCGTACCGGCTGTTCAACTATGCCGTGATCCTGCTCGGCGGCACGCCGCCCTCGAAGGAAGCCAAAACCAAAGCGGCGAAGGTCTATGCCGAGCGCCTCGCGCGCATGACCACCATTGCCGGGCGGCACTTCAACCGCGGCCAGCGCGCGATCTTCTTCGCGCTTGCCTATCTCGGCTGGTTTGTGAACGGATATATTTTCATGGTCGCGAGCGCGGCGGTGCTGATCGTGATCCTGACGCGGCAATTCGGCCCGACGGCGCGCTGGCTGTTCATGGAAAAATGAAGCGCTCGTTCTGGCGCGCGCCTTGAGGGTTAAGCCACCTTCGTCTGCGGCTTCGCACCCGCGCGCTGCACGAGGAAGTCCGCGATCTTCCCGGCGGTCGCGGGATCGAACAACAGGCGGCGATGACCGAGCCGCTCCAGCGCGACCAGTTGCGCGCCGGGCCAGTTCGCGGCCCACTTTTCGCCGGTGACGAAGCGCACCATCGCATCGTCCTTGGAGTGCACGATCAAGGCCGGGATTTCGAGCTTCCCGATTTTCGGCATCAGTTCGATTTCTTCCGGCCGATAGCCGACAACGCGCTTCAATTCCTGAAACAGCTTTTCCTTGCGTTCGTCGGTCATCCCGAAACGCTTCGCGATGTTATTGAGCATGAAGACCGGCCCGGTCGGTGCCGCGATCACGGCTGCGCGCTCGACCTGTAACCAGCCTTCGGTGAGCGCGAACGTCATCGCGGCGCCCCCGAGCGAATGGCCCGCCACCGCGCGCACCGGACCGAGCGCTTGCGCCACGCCCTGCACCGCCTGCGCGGCAAGCGGAATCGTGGACTGCGTGCCGCCCGATTTGCCGTGCGCCGGAAGATCGAAGGCGACGACGGCCTGCCCGCGCTTCACGAGCGCGGCGATGATCGCATCGAAGCAATGATGATCGTCTTCCCAGCCGTGCACCAAGAGCACCGCAGGGCCCTCGCCCCAGCGCCACGCCCGCACCCAGGTATCGGAAACAAGACCGATGCCGCCGCCGACCGGAATCCGCATCGACTCGTCCGGCGGCGGAAGATCGGGACGCTCGCGCGCGATCAGGAGCGGCCGCTTCGGCTTCAGAAAATTCTGCACGAAGCGCCTCTCGAAACGCTCCGGCGCGTACTTCGCATAAGTGCGAAGCAAAAACATGCGCAGGCGATTGTTCAAATTCGGAATGCTGGAGCGTGCCATGACCTAGGCGTCCTTTAACGGAGGATTCTTGAGCAAAGCGTCGAACGCTTTCATCGTATGTGCGCGCGCCTTCCCGTCGCGCATCAGCCGGAAGCGCATCAGGTGCGAAAGCGCGAGGCCGTCGATGGTCGCCGCGACCGCATCTTCGTCGGCCTCGGGTAAAGCAATCCGCGCGAGCTTACGGATCAGGTCGTAAAGCTGCGCGCTATGTTCGGCGGCCTGATCGCGCACCGGACCCGGCACGTCGTCGAATTCGAAATAGGCCGCCATCACCGGACAGCTTCCCCGCCCCGCGCCGAGGCTCGGGTGCTCGAGCCAGTCGAGCCAGTTACTGAAAAAGAGGCCGAGCCGCTTCGGCTTGTCTTTCTCTTCGCGGATCGGCGCGATTACGACTTCGGTGAAGCGCTCGGCCGCGCGCTTGAGCACATCGACCTGAAGCGCCTCCTTCGATCTGAAATGCGCGAACAGCCCGCTTTTCGACATGCCGAGCCGCTCCGCGAGTGGCCCGAGCGTGACCGCCCCGACACCGCCCTCGCTTGCGACCGCCACCGCCTCGTCGAGGATACGGACGCGCGTGCGCTCGCCCTTGGTGGCGTCCGGCCCGAGAAGTTCCCGGCCATCTTCGGTCTGGAGGCTGTGGCCTTTTTTGAGTGCTTTTACGATCATGCTAGAAGAATAGCACGACCGTTCGTTTTATTCAACGGCAGGCCTGTCATGAAAAAACGGGCGGCCGAGGCCGCCCGTTCAAAACGTCTCAGGGCCGCAGCTTATCCCTGCATGCCCATGTAAACGGCAAGCCCGGCCACCACCGCAAGCGCTCCACCGGTCCACAAAGCCGTTGAAACGAGGCTGTTATTTTCCTTTTCCTTGGAATCCATGGCGTTCCCTCCTGATAGGGGTCGTGCGACTGCCGACCAGAGAAATTATACCAAAGTTTTACGCCTTTAGTCTAATTTTTATGCATCCCATTCGGGCGCCCAAGACGGGCTCACAAGCCGGCCATCCGGCCGCGCGAGGCCATGAATTTCGGCCATCTCGGCAGCCGTGAGCGCGAAGTCGAAAATCTCGGAGTTCTCCGAAAGCCGCTCCACCTTGCTGGTGCGCGGGATCACGACGATGCCCTGCTGTACGAGATAGCGCAGACAAACCTGCGCCTCGGATTTGCGGTGCGCGCGGCCGATCTTCGAAAGCACCGGATCGCCGCCGGCCTTGCCGCGCGCGATTGGCGAATAGGCGGTGACGGCAATCCCGTTCGCCTTGCAGGCCGCGATCACTTTCGTCTGGTCGAGATAAGGATGCATCTCGATCTGGTTGGTTGCGATCGGCTCGGTCGAATATTGGACCGCTTGATCGACCAGTGCGGCCGTGAAATTGGAAATGCCGACATGCTTCGTCATGCCGTCGCGCTTCGCCTTGCAGATCGCGGCAATCGTCTGGTCGAGCGGCACCGAAGTATTCGGCCAGTGAATGAGCAAGAGGTCGACATAGTCGAGTTTCAATCGCACGAGACTTTCGCGCGTCGTGCGGAGCACATCCGCGGGCGCAAGATTCGAATACCAGACCTTGGTGGTGACATGGATCTGGTCGCGCGGCACGCCGGACTTGCGGATGCCCTCGCCCACTTCGCGCTCGTTCTCGTAAGCCTGCGCGGTATCGACGTGACGATAGCCGAGACGTAACGCCTGCTCGACGATGCGGCGGCAGACATCGCCGCGCACGTCCCACGTACCGAGACCGAGCAGCGGAATGTTCGCGCCATTGGCGGGTGCGGTTTCGGTGAAGGGCATCGCAACGCTCCGGATGAAGTTATTTCTTTCTAGAAGCCTCGTACCGCGCCTTGGTTTCCTCGTTCGGCGGATAGAGTCCGGGCAGCTGCGCGCCTTTCAGCACTTCCTCCGCGGCCCACGCCTCGAACGCTTCCTGATCGACCGCTTCCTTCGCGACCGCTTCGACGAGTTTCTGCGGCACGCAGACCGCGCCGTCGTTGTCGGCCACGATCACGTCGCCCGGAAACACCGCGACTCCGCCGCACCCGATCGGCTCCTGCCAGTTCACGAAGGTGAGCCCCGCGACCGAAGGCGGTGCTGCCACAGCGGCGCACCAGAACGGCAATCCGACTGCTTTCACGCCGTCACCATCACGTACGGCGCCGTCGGTGACGAGGCCCGTAACCTTTCTGACCTTCATGCGCGCGACCAGAATGTCGCCGAAGATACCCGCGGTCGTAATTCCCATGGCGTCCGCGACCGCGATCACGCCTTCGGGCATGTCTTCGATCGCGCCGCGCGTCGAGCGCGGGCTCGCCCAGCTTTCCGGCGTCGCAAGATCCTCGCGCGCCGGAACGAAGCGCAGCGTGAACGCTTCCCCCACGATCCGCGGCGTTCCTTCGATCAAGGGCTTCGGCCCGCGCATGAAGCTAGACCGCACGCCCTTCTTCAAGAGCACGGTGGTGAGCGTCGCGGTCGAGATCTTTTCGAGCGTCTTTTTCAGGTCGGCGGAAAGCGCCATCGTATTTCTCTTGCTAGATATTGAGGATGCTGAGGAGATAGAGTGCGCGCCGCGCGGTCTCGGCATTGAAGCAGCTCGCGCCGATCGGGATCGCGAGCGAGCCCTGGATCACGTCGCGATAGAATCCGCATTGCTGCTTTCGTGACTCGATCCACACGCGCTGGATGTCGCGAAGTTGCGTCTTGAGCTTGCCTTCGAAGCTGCCCTGTAGCCGGCGATAGGTTTCATTCAGAATATCGTCCCACACCAGTTGCTCGCGCTGATAACAGCCCGCCTGCCCCGCGGTGGACTGGCCTTCCGGCGTGTCGAGGCAGGCGTTGGCGATCAGGCCGATGCAGCTTTCGGGCTGTTCCTTATTCGAGGATTCCTTCGTCTTGATGCAGTCCTGAATCGCGCGGCTGTCGTCCGCGCGCAGCTTCTCTTGTGCGTTCGCGACGCCGCCAAGCGCGAGGATTGCAACGACAAGAATGGCAATTCTCATTTCCGCCCCGCTTTATACTTTTCGTAGCCGCTTGCCCGCAGCTGGCAGGCCGGGCACGTGCCGCAACCATAGCCCCATTCGTGCCGGTGCGCGCGGTCGCCCATGTAGCAGCTATGCGTTTCCTCGATCACGATCTCCGCGAGCGCCTTGCCGCCGATGCGCTCGGCAAGTTCGAAGGTCGCCGCCTTGTCGATCCACATCATCGGCGTATGGATCACGAAACGGCGGTCCATGCCGAGCCCGAGCGCAAGCTGCATCGCCTTGATGGTGTCGTCGCGGCAGTCCGGGTAGCCCGAGTAATCGGTCTCGCACATGCCGGCGACGAGATTTTTTAGGCCCCGCCGGTAGGCGACTGCGCCCGCGAACGCGAAGAAGATCAGGTTCCTGCCCGGCACGAAGGTCGAAGGCAGCCCGCTCGTATTCATCTCGATCTGCACGTTGCGCGTGAGCGAGGTTTCGGAGATCGCGCCGAGCGAGTCGATATTGACGACATGATCCTCGCCGAGCCGCGTCTTCCACTTCGGGTCGAGGCCGCCTAGCCGCTCCAGAATGCGCGGGCGCACGGTCATCTCGATGCCGTGGCGCTGGCCGTATTCGAAACCGATGGTCTCGACGCGCGGAAAGCGCGTCAGCGCCCAGGCGAGCGAAACGGTGGAGTCCTGCCCGCCGGAAAAGAGAACCAGCGCGCCTTCGGGAGAGTCGGGGTCAGCCATGCGGGGCGCAGGATTATCATGTCCTGCGCGAGAGCCAAGCCCGTTGAAAGGGCAGCTACTTCGTCTTTTCGAATAGCTCCCGGCCGATCAGCATGCGGCGGATTTCCGACGTACCGGCGCCGATTTCGTAGAGCTTGGCGTCGCGCAGGAGCCGCCCGGTCGGGAATTCGTTGATGTAACCGTTGCCGCCGAGGCACTGGATCGCGTCGAGCGCGACCTTGGTCGCGTTCTCGGCGGCGAATAGGATCGCGCCGGCTGCGTCCTCGCGGGTGGTTTCGCCGCGGTCGCAGGCCTTCGCGACGGAATAGACGTAGGCCTTGGCCGCGTTCATCGTGACATACATGTCGGCGAGCTTTGCCTGCATGATCTGGAAGGTGCCGATCGGCTGGCCGAACTGCTTGCGCTCGTGGAGATACGGGATCACCGCGTCGATGCAGGCCTGCATGATACCGGTTGAGCCCGCAGCCAGCACCGCGCGCTCGTAATCGAGGCCGGACATCAAGACGCGCACGCCCTCGTTCAGCTTGCCGACGATGTTCTCTTCCGGCACTTCGCAATCCTGAAACACGAGTTCGCAGGTGTCGGAGCCGCGCATGCCAAGCTTGTCGAGCTTTTGCGCGGTGGAGAAACCCTTCATCCCCTTCTCGATCAGGAAGGCGGTGATGCCGCGCGGACCCGCAGTGCTATCGGTCTTGGCGTAAACCACGAGCGTGTCGGCTTCCGGCCCGTTCGTGATCCACATCTTGTTGCCGTTGAGGACGTAGCGGTCGCCCTTTTTTTCGGCGCGCGTCTTCATGCTCACGACATCCGAACCTGCGCCCGGTTCCGACATCGCTAGCGCGCCGACATGCTCGCCGGAAATCAGCTTAGGGAGATATTTTTTCTTCTGGTTGTCGTTCGCGTTGCGGCGGATCTGGTTCACGCAGAGGTTGGAATGCGCGCCATAGGAAAGCCCGACCGAGGCGGACGCGCGGGAAATCTCCTCCATCGCGACACAATGCTCGAGATAGCCGAGCCCCGAGCCGCCGAACTCTTCTTCGACCGTGATACCCAAGAGGCCGAGATCGCCGAGTTTGGGCCACAGGTCGCGCGGGAATTTATTGGTCGCGTCGATTTCCGCGGCGCGCGGCGCGATCTCCTTCTGCGCGAAGGAAAGCGCGGTCTGCCGCAGCATGTCGGCGGTTTCGCCGAGCGAAAAGTCGAGGCCCAGCGCGCGGTTTGAAATCATGGCTACGCTCCTTGCGCGGCTTCCAGATCGGCCCGCGCTTTGCTCAATATTTCCGGGGGAAATGCGCGCGACTTATGCGCCGCGCGATCGAAACAGACGCCGAGCAATTCGCAGGTCGCCGCGACCTGCCCGCTCTCGCGATGGATCATTTCGTGGCGGAACCGCACCTTCTTTTCCGAGACGTCGAGAATGCGCGTGCGGATTTCCAGCACGTCGCCCGGCATCAGTTCTTTCTTGTAGTTCAGCACCTGTTCGACCGCGGCCAGCCCGACCGAAGTGTCTCGCAGCATCGACGGCGTGATGCCGATGTTGAAAAAGAAATTCCACGTCGCGGCGTCGAACTTCTGAACATAACAGGCGACGTTCAGGTGGCCCATGTGGTCGCACTCGGCGGGATAGACGGTGCCGAAATAGGTGGTCCGTGCGCTCATGCCGCCGCCCCCTGCATCGCGCCCTTGCCTTCCAGCGCAATCATGGTCGCAAGCATCCGGCCGATTTCTGTCTCAACGCCGTCCTTCACGGCAAAGACCGCGCTCTCCGCGATCGTCAGCGTCCGACCCGGCTTCACCACGCGGCCGCGCGCAATGAAGCGCTCGCCCGCCGCCGGCGCCATCATGTTGTATTTGAACTCGACGGAAAGAATCCCGGCTTCGGGCGAAAGCAGTGTCGAGGACGCGATCCCGCACGACGTATCGGCGATCGAGGTGATGACGCCGCCATGCAGGTAAATGTTCTGCTGGCAGAGGTCTTCGCGGTACGGCAGTTCGATGTCGCAGGCACCGGGCGACAACAACGCGATGCGCGCGCCGATCATGCGCATGAAGCTCTGGCGCTCGAAAATTTCGCTCGACTTCTTTTCCCAAGCCGGATTGCGCGGCTCGAAGCGAGCCACGCCGCCGCGCGGGCCTGCGCCCGTCATCGGTCTTTCCTCCTCGTGAACGGCGTTTTTCTTATCGTTTTCTTTCCATACGGTAGCGTATGGTCTTTTCGCCGTCAATTCGCTAGAAGAAGCCTATGGCCCAGCCCGCCCGCGTGAAGAAACTTCCGCGCCTCGACAAGCGCGCCTGGATTGCGGCGGGCTTTGCCGAGCTTGCCCAGCATGGCTGGGACGGGGTGCGCGTCGAGCCGATGGCTGCGACCCTCGGTGTCACCAAAGGCAGTTTCTACTGGCACTTCGCCGACCGCGATGCGCTGTTCGCCGCGATGTTCATTCGCTGGGCGGAAGGCCGGGTGCGCGCGATCCGCCACGAAACGCAGGACGACGCCGATCCGCGCGCCCTGCTCTATCGCCTGATCGATCTTTATGCGCGCGGGCCGAACGCACAGGGTCTTGCAATCGAGTTGGCCATTCGGGGACTGACGCGCTCCGACAGCCGCGCGGCGGATGCGGTCGCGATGGTGGACGGCGAGCGCCTGGCGCGCGTCTCTGCGCTGTTTGCAAAACTCGGGAGCAAGAGCAGCGAGAGCGAAGCCAAGGCGTTTCTGTTCTACGCCTTCGTGTTCGGGCAAAGCCTGATTGCGGGCCGCCGCGATGCCTCGCTGCGTGCCGCCGCTTCCGCGTTGATCGTGGAATAGTATTTAGGCGCGCTGGCGTTCCGGCAGCGGCTTGCGAAGCAGTTCGGCGATCTCGCCCGGCCGCAGCGGCTTCGAGAGCAGATAGCCCTGGATCTGCTGGCAGCCTGCCGCCCGCACGAAACGGTGCTGCGCGGCCGTTTCGACGCCTTCGGCGGTGACCGCGAGACCGAGCGCGCGGCCGAGCCGCGCCACGCATTCGACGATGGCCGCCGCGTCTTCCTTCACGCCGAGGTTCTGCACGAAACTCTGGTCGATCTTGATCTTGTCGATCGGGAAGCTGCCGAGATAACCGAGCGACGAGTAGCCGGTGCCGAAATCGTCGATCGCGAAGCGGATGCCGAATTCGCGCAGTTCCTGAAGATCGAACAGCACATCTTCGGTGGCATTCAGCAGCATGCCTTCGGTAATTTCGATCTCAAGGCGCCGCGGATCGAATCCGGTCTCCTCGACGACCCGCTTCACGCGCTCGGCGAGATTGGAATGGCGGAAATTCGACGGCGACATGTTCACGGCAACCGAAATATCCGGCCACTGGTTCGCGTTCTCGCAAGCTTTGCGCAGCACCCACTCATCGAGCTTGACGATCAGCCCGCTTTTCTCAGCGACATGGATGAAGTCCGCCGGAGGCACCATGCCTCGATCCGGATGCTGCCAGCGCACCAGCGTTTCCACGCCCTCAACGCGCTCGCCGTCGGCGGAATAAAGCGGCTGATAAAGCGTGAAGAACTCGTCATGCCACATCGCGCGCTCGACATCGCGTTCGATCGCGCGGCGGTTTTGCAGCACGGCCTCATCGGCCGGATCGAACAGCCGGTAGCCGCCACGGCCCTCGGCTTTTGCCTTGTAGAGCGCGATGTCGGCGCGGCGCAGCAGTTCTTCCGGTTCGCGGCCGTGATCGGGCGCAAGCGAAACACCGAGCGTTACGCCGACATGAAGCACATGCTCGCCTGCCGCCACCGGCTGGCGAACCATGTCGATGATGCGCTCGGCGATCTGTCCGATTTCCGCCGTCTTCGAAATCGGCGCGAGCACTGCGAATTCGTCGCCACCGAAGCGGACGGTCATGCCCTTCGAGCCCAGAATGCCTTCGAGCCGCTCGCCGACCATGGCGAGCAGTTCGTCGCCTACCGGATGGCCGAGCGTGTCATTGATATCCTTGAAGCCGTCGAGGTCGAGGAAGAACAGCGCGAGCTTCTGCCCCGGCGCCAGTGTCGGAATTTGCTCGCGGAGCGTCTCCACGAGCCGCAGCCGGTTCGCGAGTCCCGTGAGCGGATCGCGATAGGCCATTTCGACCGCGCGGCGTTCGCTCACCGCGAGTTCCTGCGTCGACTTGCGCATCCTGCGAAGGACGACGAGCGTAACGAAACCGAAGAACAGCGTGATTACGCCGAGCGCCGGCGCGATGCGAACGAGAATCGACGTCCCCGGCCGGCTCGCATGCCAGTAAATCGCGGCAGGCGCCTGGCCTGCGCCCATCGTCAGTTCCAGCGAGGCTTCGCCGTTCACCGCCTTGCCGGGACTGTCGATACGCAATCCGGTAAGCGCCATTTCGCGCTCTATTTCATGAATGACATGCACATCGAGGAACGCAACGACTGCGATCACCGGACCGGAAGCGGAATTCCCTTCATAACGCGTCGACATCGGCTGGGTCGCGACCGCAGCCATGATCGCAGGGCGGTTATCGATGCGCACGAATTCCGAGCGATAGACGGCGGCCGGAGGCGGCACCACCTCTCCTGCCGAAGCAAGCAGATCGCCGATCGCCGTTGCCGCGTTGAAATGGGTGCGCACGGTTTGCGCGAGGCCGATCAATTGCTGGTCGAGATCGAATTTCGTCAGATTGCGCGCAAGCATCCCGCCGATGCTGGAATAGATCGGCTGGTCCGCGCCGTTGAGCATGAAGGCAAGGTCGTAAAGACCGGCCTGATAGAGCCGCCCACCGAAATGGCGATGCAGCCACTTCGAATGTTCTTCCGACGGTTTCCGGAGCCAGTTCTCGTCGAGCGTCAATCCGCTCAGATCGCTCTTGATACGGGAGTCGAGGCTGGAAAGCGTGGTTCGCAGCAATTCCTTCTCGCGATGGATCGCGGTTTGATCCACCTGCTCGGCGACAAGTATGACGACGCCGAGGAGCGCTGCCATGGCCGCAGCCACGAGCAGACCCACAACGGCGACGAGTTGATCGCCGACCCAGCGTTTATCGAGAAGCTTCCCCATGACTCTCATTACGTCTTTTGGGGAACGCTAGACCCCGCCGCTTAATGCGGGGTCAGCGGGCAACGCAAAACGGTTCTGCTGGTTAAACGCCGGTTAAACCGGAACTATCCGAGCCGGAACCACCAGGTCGCAAAGCCCAGAAACGAGAAAAAGCCGACGATATCGGTAACGGTAGTGACGAAAGGTCCGGACGCCACCGCCGGGTCCGAACCGGCGCGCTGGATCAGAAGCGGGATCAGAATGCCCGCAAGCCCTGCCGCGCACAGATTGACGATAATCGCGAACGCGATGACGACGCCGAGTTCGTGCTGCTGGAACCAGAGCGCCGCGGCAAAGCCCAGTATTACCGCGATTGCGATCCCGTTTACGAAACCGACGGCGAGTTCGCGAAAAATGATACGGCGCTCGTTATGGCCGCCGAGTTCACGGGTCGCGAGTGCGCGGACGGTAACGGTCATGGTTTGCGTGCCGGCATTGCCGCCCATCGAGGCGACGATCGGCATCAACACCGCGAGCGCAACCATCTTCTCGATCGAATGCGCGAAGAAGGCGATCACGCTGGCTGCGATAATCGTGGTGCCGAGATTCGCAGTCAGCCAGGGCAAGCGGCTGCGCGACGTATAAAGGATGGAGTCGGAGATTTCTTCGTCGCGTGCAACACCGCCGAGCGCCTTGATGTCCTCGGAGGCCTCTTCCTCGATCACGTCGACGACGTCGTCGACCGTGAGTACGCCGACCAGCTTGCCGTCATTGTCCACCACCGGCGCCGACACGAGGTTGTAGCGCTCGAACATGCGCGCCGCTTCTTCCTGGTCCGCAGTCGCCTGAATCACGTGCCAGTCGTGGACCATGATGTCGGAGATTTTCACCGGCCGCTGCGCGCGCAGAAGCTTGTCGAGCGGCACGGCGGCGACGAAGCGCTTGTCCTCGTCGACGACGAAAATCGCGTAGAACGAATCCGGCAGTTCCGCCTCTTCGCGCGCGTAGTCGATGGTCCGGCCGACCGTCCAGTCCGGCGTCACCGCGACGAAATCCGACTGCATGCGGCGGCCGGCGGAATCTTCCGGATAATCGAGGCCGCGCGCGAGTTCCTGCCGCTCTTCTTCGGGCAGTTGCCCGAGAATCTCGGCTTTGTCCTGTTCCGGAAGGTCTTCGAGGATTCGGACGGCATCGTCCGAATCGAGATCGCGCACGCCTTCGGCAACGATTTCGTTCGGCAGTTCCTCGAGGATTTCCTCGCGGACGGTATCATCGACTTCGGTGAGCGCGGTGAAGTCGAAATCGGCACCGAGCAGTTCGACCAGGCGCGCGCGTTGCTCGGCGGAGAGTGCTTCGATCAGATCGCCGAGATCGGCTTCGTGCAGGTCGCCCGCGAGTGCGCGTACCTGTGGCTGGTCGGCGGTTTCGACCGCGCGCGAAATCGCGTCCAGGAACAGCGCGGAAATCTGCCCCTGCTCGTCGCGCAGCGGCAGCAGGAGGTCGGCATCGCGCGTGCCGGCGGAGCTTTCGGCCACTGGCATGACGGCGAGTCTCCTTCTTCGCGCGAGGGCTGTTACCGGCCGGTTCTAGGCAGCGCTATCGCCGAACGCAAACGGCCCGCTTTGCGCGTAGCCGCGCCGCGGGCCGTCTGATCGTTCGAAGGCTTGGTGCGGTCGAAAGGACTCGAACCTTCACGGTGTTACCCGCTACCACCTCAAGGTAGTGCGTCTACCAATTCCGCCACGACCGCGAGCGAACCAAGCCGCGAGGGCTTAACAAATCGGCTCGGTGGCCTCAAGTGCGATCGGCGGCTAGCGCAGCGTGGCCGGGCGCGGCAAAAGGCGGGTCACGGAAACGGCGATGGCGCTGCCCTCGACCACGACGGTGCCCTTGGCGACCGGCATGTTATTGGCGAGAATCGTGACCTCGTCGTCCTCGGTCGCGGAAAGCTCGATAATGGCACCGCGGCCCATACGGAGGAGCTGGTGGATCGGGACGGCGGATTCGCCCAACATCACCGATATGTCGCATTGAACGTCGTCGATCTTGGCCAAGGCGCAGTCCCCCTGAAAAGCCCTGTAAAATCAGCACATCTATGGTTAGCGAATGATTAACGCCGTGGCCCGGCATCCCATTTCTCCCGCGCCTGGCGGCAAATCCGGGCCGGAATGGCGCGTTTCCGCCGAGCCCGTGGCCTATCCGGAAGCGCTGGCGCAGATGGAGGCACGCGTCGAGGCGATTGCCCGGCACGAAGCGCCGGAACTCGTGTGGCTGCTCGAGCACCCGCCGCTGATTACGGCGGGTACCAGTGCGGGCGAAGGCGAACTGCTGGTCTCGGACCGATTCCCGGTATTCGAAACCGGCCGCGGCGGCCGCTACACCTATCATGGCCCCGGCCAACGGGTCGGCTACGTAATGCTGGACCTCAAAGCCCGCGGCGGCGATGTCCGCAAATTCGTTCACGACCTCGAGGAATGGCTGATCCGGACGCTAGCCGGATTCGGCGTGGAAGCCGGGCGGCGCGAAGGCCGGATCGGCGTCTGGGTCGCCCGCCCCGACAAAGGCGAAGGCTACGAGGACAAGATCGCGGCACTCGGGATTCGCGTCCGCAAGGGCGTCACGTTTCACGGCGTCAGCCTGAACGTCGCGCCCGACCTCTCGCACTTTTCTGCGATCACGCCCTGCGGGATTTCGGAACGGCGCTATGGCGTGACCTCGCTTCTCGGTCTCGCCGTGAGCGCGAACATGCGCGAAGTCGATAAAGTGTTGCGGGAGAAGTTCGCCGAGGTGTTTTCGGCCTAAATCTCGTCCGTATTCCGGTAGCCCTGCTTGTTTTCTTTCCGAAGCGAGCCGTCCGACGTTTCACGCGCATCGGACTCGGGCCACCGCTCGCCGATGCGCGGATCGTTCTCCGCTTCGCGGTCGATAAGATGTTCGGCGGCGGTCTTGCGGCCACCGCTGTCGTTTGATTTGCGCGCCGGGCCGACTTCGCCGGACGGGGCGAGCGGACTTTTCGGACCATTATCCATTGACGATCGTATCGCCGTTCACATGAATCACCTGTCCGGTGATGTAGGACGCCTCGCCGCTTGCAAGAAAAACATATGCCGGCGCGACTTCATTCGGCTGGCCCGACCGCTCCATCGGTGCGCTTGCACCGTGTTTCGCGACTTTCTTCGCGTCGAACGACGATGGAATGAGCGGAGTCCAGATCGGTCCCGGCGCAACCGCGTTCACCCGGATTTCCTTTTCGATAAGATTTTCCGAGAGCGAGCGCGTGAGCGTCACAATCGCGCCCTTGGTCGCGGAATAGTCGAGCAGCGTCTTGTGGCCCTTATACGCGGTGATCGACGCGGTATTGATAATGCAGGCGCCTTTCTTCATGTGCGGCAGCGCATGCTTCACCATGAAAAAGAAACTGAAGATGTTGGTACGGAAGGTTCGCTCGATCTGCTTTTCGGTGAGTTCTTCCGGCGTATCGACCTCGTGCTGCTCGGCTGCGTTGTTCACGAGCACATCGATCCGGCCGTATTTCTTGACCGCGGCATCGACCAGTTTCTTGCAGAATTTTTCGTACCCGATGTCACCTGCCAGCGATAGCGCTTCGCGCTTCTCGGCTTCCACAAGCTTCACAGTTTCCGCCGCGTCTTTTTTTCCTCGAGAAAGCCGAAGGCGATGTTTGCGCCTTCCCGCGCCATTGCGACCGCCACCGCGCGGCCGATGCCGCTGTCGCCACCGGTGATGAGCGCGACTTTATTTTTCAGCCTGCCGGAGCCTTTGGTTTTCGGCTGGTAATCCGGCAGCGGGCGCATTTCGCTTTCGCGGCCCGGCTGATGGCTCTGCTTCTGCGGCGGGTTGATGCTCTTGTTCATGAGAGGCCTCGTTTCTCCGGGGCAACCTCTCAGGCAGTGCGTTGTTCCGTCAGATCGTCGGCAGCATGCCGAACTTTTCGCCGGCCGCGCGAAGCTCGAGCATTTCCTCGACGGCGTCGGTGACATCAATCGCGGCGACACGCGATGCCGGCGGCCCCTTGCTGCATTCTTTCAGCAATTGCTCGATGACCCCGGCCTCTCCCGCGGCGACGGCCTCGACGGAGCCGTCGCGCCGGTTCCGCACCCAGCCTTCGAGACCGAGCAGTTCCGCCTGCAACTCGACAAAGGCACGATAGCCGACGCCCTGCACTTTTCCCTTGATGGAGAGATGAACGATTTTCTTCATCGCGTCCGCCTTGCGCCTGCCGGTCCCTGCTTCGCAAGAGTATCGATGTAGTCCGCGGGAAGGTTCCAGTCCTTCGCCGCCGCCACGATCTTCTCGATATATCCCGCGGGCACCGCGCCGGTCTTGTCACCGCTTGCGAGATAGACCAGTGCGCGCAAGAGCCGCTCGTTGAACTTCACCGGCAGTTGCACCGCGCGATAAAGCCCGCCCGCGACATCTTCATAGCGGTCGAGCGCCGCGATTTCTTTCGGCCCGACCTTCCACAATACGCCATGCACGAAGGAGCCGGGCCACGGGATCACGGTGGCGTAGCCCGACGACGCAATCACATATTTATAGGAGCGCAGCGAAGCGACGCCATATGCCTCCGCCAGCGGGCAGAGCCGCGCCATATGCGCGCGGTCCATATTGGAGCCATAGGCGAAATAGAGCCGCACGAAGTCAGGCCGCCGGCAATTGCGCCTGCTGCAATTCCGGCGTCAGGCTTTTCCGGGTGCCGGTCACGATCGAATAGATCACGACGCCGAGCGCAAAAAGCAGCGGCCCGGCGATGAAAACAAACAGCAGCGTCGTGATCAGGAAGGCATCGCCCGTGAACAGCGTGTTGATGAACAGCACGGCAAACAGCACGCCGATCAGCGATACATTCGACTGGTCCGGCGACTGCTGATCCGCGACCGGCGCCGAAGTGGTCGCAAACATGCCCATGAGCAGGAGAACGCCCGCGATATAAAGAAACGCGAGCGTCGCCGCGACCGCATAGCCCCTGCCCGCATCGCGCAACCGCTTCGCATGCACGACGAACCAGATCCAGGTCAGCATCACCTGCAAGGCGAGATAAGGCGCGACACCCGCACGCTTCAGAAAGCTCCCGTCAAGAATGGAGCCTGCCGCGATGTTGATGACGTAAACAGCAAGTGCGACGATTGCGAAAGGCTGCGGCTTGATCGTCCCTTTCGGCGAAAAGAGAAGATCGAAAAAGCCCATTGCGTCACGCGAATTCCAGAATGACCGCGTCGACCGCGAGGCTGTCTCCCGCCTTCACCGCGATCTTCTTCACGGTGGCGTCGCGTTCGGCACGGATGACGTTTTCCATCTTCATCGCCTCGACGATCGCAAGCTGATCGCCGGCTTTGACTTCCTGGCCTTCCTTCACCGCGAGCGAAACGACCAACCCCGGCATCGGGCACTTCACCACCTTGCCGCTATCGCCGGTCTGCTTCACCGGCATCAGCTTCGCCGCATTCGCTTCGGTCTCGGTATAGACGTAAGCCGTCACCTGCGCACCGCGGAACGAAAGCCGGAAGCCGTTCGCAACGGGTCGCACCTGCACCGCGACTTCTTCCTTGCCGACGGTACCCTTCCAGAGGCCCATGCCGGGCTTCCAGTCCGATTGCAGCGTGACCGAATGCGCGGTCCTGCCATCGGTAAGGAAATTCACCTGCACAGCGCCGTCCGTGCGGAAAACTTCGAGCGGATATTCGGCGGCGTTCAGCCACACCATGCGGCGGCGGTCGCGCTGCACCACGCGGCCCATCATCTGACCCGAGATGCGCCGCTTGCGCTCGCCCATGACGAGATCGAGTGCCGCCGCGACCGACGCGATCACGGTCGCGATCTCGCCCGCAGGGCCGACCCCCTTGAAGCCTTCCGGATATTCCTCGGCGATGAAGCCGGTCGAAAGCGCACCCGTCCGCCAGCGCTCGTGCTGCATGAGCGCGGCAAGGAACGGAATGTTGTGGCCGACGCCGTCGACCACGAATTCGTCGAGCGCTTTCGCCTGCGCGTCGATGGCTTCGATGCGCGTCGGCGCATGGGTCACGAGCTTCGCGATCATCGGATCGTAGAACAGCGAAATCTCGCCGCCTTCATAGACGCCGGTGTCGTTGCGTACCGTGGCAGCGCCGCTCTTGCCTTCCGCCGGAGGACGGTATCGCGAAAGACGCCCGATCGAAGGCAGGAAGCCGCGATACGGGTCTTCGGCATAGATGCGGCTTTCGACCGCCCAGCCGTTGAGCTTAACGTCGCTCTGCTTGATGAGGAGTTTCTCGCCGTAAGCGACGCGGATCATCTGCTCCACGAGATCGATACCGGTAATCAATTCCGTCACCGGATGCTCGACCTGAAGCCGCGTGTTCATCTCGAGGAAATAGAACGAGCGGTCCTGCCCCGCGACGAACTCGACCGTGCCCGCTGTGTCGTAGTTCACCGCCTTCGCAAGCGCCACCGCCTGCTCGCCCATCTTCTTGCGCGTCGCTTCATCTAACAGCGGCGACGGCGCTTCCTCGATGACCTTTTGGTTACGGCGCTGGATCGAGCATTCGCGCTCGCCAAGATAGATCACGTTACCGTGCTTGTCGCCAAGCACCTGAATTTCGATATGGCGCGGATTGACGATGAACTTCTCGATGAACACGCGATCGTCGCCGAAGGAAGACTTCGCTTCCGATTTCGCGCGCTCGAAACCGTCTGCGACTTCGGCTTGCGAATGCGCAATGCGCATGCCCTTGCCGCCGCCGCCGGCGGAAGCCTTGATCATCACCGGATAGCCGATCTCGTCGGCGATCTTCGTCGCGTGCTTCGCGTCTTCGATCACGCCGAGGAAGCCCGGCACGGTCGAAACTTTCGCCGCAGCCGCCGCCTTCTTGGATTCGATCTTGTCGCCCATTGCTTCGATCGCGTGGACGTTCGGGCCGATGAAGGTGATGCCGGCCTTCTTCAGCGCTTCGGCGAAAGCCGCGCGCTCGGACAAAAAGCCGTAGCCCGGATGCACCGCTTCCGCGCCGGTCTGCTTGCAGGCTTCGATGATTTTATCGATCAGGAGATAGGACTGTGCCGCGGGCGGCGGGCCGATGTGGACAGCCTCGTCGGCCATCTCGACGTGCAGCGCATCCTTGTCGGCGTCGGAATAGACCGCAACGGTCGCAATGCCCATGCGCTTTGCGGTCTTGATGACCCGGCACGCGATCTCGCCGCGATTGGCGATGAGTATTTTCTTGAACATGCCCGGCCCGGACTAGACGCGAAACCCTGTTCAGGTTTGCGGCGCAATATAACCTTTGTCAATCGGGTGTCATTTTCCTGCCGGGAAAAGCGCTTCCAGCCCGTTCTGCCAGAAGAATACACCTATAGCCGTAACCACCAGCGCCGCTACCGGAATCCCTATCGCCGTCAGGAGATAGGGGACAAAGCCCCACCCTGCGGTCGCCGCTCCGATGGCAAACTTGAAGACGTTATTTGCCATAACCGCGAGCACGATGCCGAGTGCCGCGGCCGCTGGGCCGAGCGAGCCCGTGCTGGAGCGGGCAAGCGACACCGAAGCAGCGTCGGCATCCACCAGCCCGGAAAGCAGCGCGGTGAAAAGCCCGCCCGCAGCGCCGAACCAGACGGAGAACATCTCGACCGCGAAAGTCACGCCGGCGATCAACGCGGCGAGGATCAACGTTTCACGAAGCGAAAACGGATTGCGCAGGCCGAACGATTCTTTGCTCCACTTCTGGGATCCGCGTAACGCGAGCAACAAGCCGAGCAACAGCGCTGCCACCGCACCCGCAGCCAGCGGTGCCGCGATCAACACACCAACCGCGCGGTTCAGCGCGTAAACGAGCAAAAGCGTTTTGCTCATCGAAATCGCGGTCGCGATCGCGACACTCGCGGCATGAAAGCGAAGTCCGCTTTTATCGGTAGCCGCGACCCGCGATGCGGCAAGCGTTACCGCGGTCGAGGACACGAGGCCGCCGGCTGCGGACGAGACCAGCGTCCCTTCCCGGCGTCCGAACACCTTGACCGCGACGTAGCCGAGGAAAGATACGGCTGCGAGCACGACCGCGAGCAACCACACTTCGCGTGGGTTGATGCCGCCGTAAGGACCGAAGCTGCGGTCGGGAATGAACGGCAGCGCGAGAAAGGTCATCGCAAGCAGGATCGTCGCCGCGCGCAACTCAGGCCACGTTACTTTTTCAAGTATCCCGTGAAGTTGCTCGCGCGCGACTAAAATTACCATGACCGCGACGCCTGCGGCCGCCGCGATGTTCTGGTTGCCGAGCAGCGCATAGATGCCAAGCGCGAAGGTCGCCATCGCTGCGGCTACGGTAGTGAAGCCAAAACTCTTGTCCGCGATATTTTCGCGCATCCGGAACCACCCAAACAGCGCGGCGAAAACGGCGAAGGCGACACCGGCGAAGACTGCGCCTGCGATCTTGTCTTCAAGCGCGCGAGCAATCAGCCCTGCGATACCGCCGAGCAAGCCGATCAGCGTAAAAGTCCGGATGCCCGCGGTGCGCGAGCCGCCATGCGCCTTCCGCTCGCGCCAGCCGCGCTCGATGCCGACAAGAAGACCGACGAGCGCTGCCACCATCACACGGCGAACGAGGTCGAATTCCTGAAAGAAGTCGAGGTCCAAGGCAAACTCCGGAGCAAAGTGTCAGCCCCGCAGCAATACCATATCGGACAAAAAATTAAGCGGCGCGATCAAACGAACTTCGAAGCGAAGAATCCGGCTCCGCGCCATTGCCAAGCAGACTCAGCAACGCGCGCTCGGCGGCGGTCGGCCTGCCGTCCCGCATGATGCGCGAAGAGAGCCAGGCCGCGCATTCGGCGGCAATTCCCTGCCCGGTGTCGCGGCGCGGCTCGCGCGAAAAGGCGTCCGCACGGGACGGCACCTCGCCGCCCGATGCACCGAGCATGTAATTCGTGACCGCGCGGAAAAAGAGATCGTCGAAGGAAGCGTCGTTCTCGGAGGCCGCCACCGCGTCATGCAGGTCGAACAGCGCTTCCGCTTCTTCCGCGGAAACGGCGCCCGTGCCCGCTTCCAGAATTTGTCGCAGCAGCGCGACGTCGCGCGCATCGAGCACGCGCGAATAATGGGTGCGGCCTTCCACCGCCGGACCTTCGGCGGTGATGACTTCGCGCCAGAGTTCGCGGATCGCAAATGCAGTGAGCGCAGGCGGCAAGTCCCGCGCAAGCTCGATGGTGCGGATCAGGATCTGTACGCCGCCGCGCGTCGCGATGCGGCCCGTGGGTGCGATCGCCTGCATCAGCCACGCGGCTTTCTCGGCATCGATGACGCCGAGCGGCTCGGACCGGCGCAGGAGATGATCCGCGACCGCCTCCGCGATAAAGCCCCGCCATTCGGGCGCCGGATCGGTGAATTCACGATCGAAGGAAATCAGCGCTTCGGCTTCGTTCCGGCCGCGCACGCCCTCCGGATAAACCTCGCGCAGAAGCGAGACCACATCGGACGCATCTAACCGCTTCGCGGCTTGCCGGAACTGCTCCATGACGACCCCAAACGCTACAAAACCGGGGCCAAGTCTCGGGCGTTTATGGTTTCCAGGAGTTTAACGGGAAGCGGCCAGAGCCGCTGAAAGTTGCGTCAAATGCCGGACGGTGTCCGGGTGTGGCTTCCGTGCGCCGCCGCAATCCCGGTTTGCAACCCTTCTGGCCCGTGGCGGAGCGGGCCATATCGGTGCAAATCCAGGACCTAAGGAGACCGATCATGGCGACTAGCGCCGGCATCCATCACATCACCGGAATTACCGGGGACGGAAAGAAGAACTTCGGCTTCTACACGAAGACGCTCGGGCTTCGCTTCGTGAAGCGGACGGTCAACTTCGACGACCCGAGCGCGTGGCACCTTTATTACGGCAACGAGACCGGTGCGCCGGGCTCCGCGCTTACGTTCTTTCTCTGGGACGGCGTGCGTCCCGGCCGTCAGGGCATGGGTCAGGCGGTCGAGGTCGGCTACGCGGTGCCGAAAGGCTCGCTCGCCTACTGGAAGAAGCGGCTGGACGCGGAGAACATCTCGTCGAGCGAGAGCGAACGCTTCGGCGACAAGGTGCTGTCGCTCGCCGATCTCGAAGGCATGAAGGTCGAAATCGTCGAGACCGCGACCGCCGCGAATGCGCCCGCATGGGCGGAAGGTCCCGTGCCGGCCGAACACGCGGTGCGCGGATTCTCGGGCATCACGCTGCGCCCGCATGGCGGCGCGCGCACGGCGGAAGTCCTGCGCGATGCCTTTGGTTACGCGGACGGTGGCAAGGACGGCGAGCGCCAGCGTTTTCTAGGCACCGCAGACATCGGCGCACAGATCGATCTTGTCGTCGACAAGGATCAGCCGCGCGGCTCGCAGGGTGCGGCCACGCTCCACCACGTCGCGTTCCGCGCCAAAGACGACGCCGAGGAAATCGAACTGATGGACCGCATCCGCAACCAACTCTGCCTCGACACCACCGAGCAGATTGACCGGATGTATTTCCACTCGGTCTATTTCCGCGAACCGGGCGGCATCCTGTTCGAGATTGCGACCGACAAACCGGGCTTCACCTGGGACGAGCCGAAGGAAACGCTAGGGTCGGCGCTCAAACTGCCGCCCTGGTACGAGAAGGATCGCGAAGCGATCGAACGAGCGCTGCCGCCGCTCGAATAAACAAGACGTAACGAACGAACGCCGCCCCTGCGCCCGCAGCGGGCGGCGGTTTCGTTTGCCACTGCTCTTCTCGTGTCGTCTAATCCTTCTTCGTTGCCGCACACGATGGGGGCTAGCCGCCATGCACCGGATCCGGCTCTTTCTTGTTCTTCTGCTGGCAAGTTCGGCGTTCAGCGCGGCGAACGCACAAAGCGGTATCCAATGCGTGAAGGAAAAGTGCGAAGGCAAAGGCCGCGCCTGTGTCGAAACGCTCTACGATACGTTCGAAACCTGCACGCGCGCAGCGCGAAAGAAATGTGATCCCGTTGCGTTCGCACAGAAAGGCGAATGCCTCAAAAACGGATTGCATGCCTGCGCTCTCACCCGCAACCAGTCCGAGGCCGCCTGCTTCGCGGACGTAAAGTCCTGCTACAAGTCGTGCGAACCGTTCGAAGGCAAGCGCGTGGACTACTGGTGCGTGGCAAGGCTCGCGAAAGGCGGCACCGCCGCGGTTTGCGCTGCCGACCCGAATGCGCCGCGCCGGCTCGACGTTTGCGACAAGGCTTTTAGCAAAACCGGATTTGAGACGATGTCCTGCGACTCGCTCTAGTCGCACATCTGGCAACCTCATTGGATTGAAGGGCCAGTTGCTCATTTAAACATAAAATAACTGTGCAATAACGGTATATCTAGCGCAGCGGTGTGAATTACCCTATATCACAGGAATACCCGCCGCGCTCTACGGCTTTAAGCGCGAGGGATCGGATTTCAGAAGCCCGCGAAGGAGAACTGCCATGGCCGTTACCATTGGCGACAAGGCGCCGGATTTCGAGGCGCAGACCACCGAAGGCAAAATCAAGTTCCACGACTGGATAGGCGACAAATGGGCCGTGCTGTTCTCGCACCCCAAGGACTTCACGCCGGTCTGCACCACCGAGCTCGGCCGCATGGCGAAGCTCAAGCCCGAATTCGACAAGCGTAACACCAAGATCATCGGCCTCTCGGTCGATCCGATCGACCGCCATGCCGACTGGGCCAGGGACATCGAGGAGACGCAGGGCGTAAAGCCCAACTTCCCGATGATCGGCGACACCGACCTTTCGATCTCGAAGGCCTGGGGCATGCTGCCGGGCGACGCCGGCAACACTTCGGAAGGCCGCACCGCCGCAACCAACCAGACCGTACGCAACGTCTACATCATCGGTCCCGACAAGCAGATCAAGCTGATGATCGCCTACCCCATGACTACCGGCCGTAACTTCGATGAAGTGCTGCGCGTGCTGGACTCGCTCCAGTTGACTGCGAAGCACAAGGTCGCAACGCCGGTCGACTGGAAGCATGGCGATGACGTCATCATCGCGGGCTCCGTCACCGATGACGATGCGAAGAAGACTTATCCGAATGGGTGGAAGTCGCCGAAGCCTTATATCCGCATCGTGCCGCAGCCGAAATAACCCGGCACATACCAATCAAAGAAAAAGGGGCGCAGCTTGCTGCGCCCCTTTCGATTCAGCCTGTTACGGACTTCAGGCTGCTGCCTTGTCGTTCTGTTCTTTGTTGTCGTTGTAGTAGTAGTTCGCGTTCTTGCCGAGCACGAGACGGCGCAGCATGCGGCGCATGCCCTCGCTCTTGCGAAGCGGCGAAACCGTCGCCTGCACCGTCCGCATCATCGCGAGCTTCAGCGCGTCCAGCGCCGGGTGCGCTTCGGGTGCCGCCTGCGGCAAGCCCATGCTGCGCAGGAACGAGTTGAAGACATAAAGGTCGTTGCGGCGTCGTACGGCTTTGGTCTTCCAGGTGATCGCAAGCGAAATCGAATGACTGTCCGCGGTTCGCACCCAGTGCGGCCACTGGTAGGGCACGAACACGCCCTCGCCCGGAAACAGCCGGTGCGTGACGCCTTTCGCGTCGAACTTCGGATCGTACTTGATGTTGCGATGCTTGGTGGCCGAAGATTCAAGTTCTTCGACCGAGGCAATCGAGTGGTCGCGGTTGTCGTAGACCGCGAAAAACTTCTCACCGTGGATCTGCACGAAGAAATTATCTTCCGCATCGGTATGGAACGGCGTCGTCGAGTTCGGCGACGACACGAACAGGAAGCCTTGAATATCCTCGAAACCTGCATCATCGAGCGAAGCGTGCCCGCGCGCCTGCGCGACCGACAAGAGCGCCTGCTCGAGAATGTTGCGATAGGCCGGATGCCGGTCCACGCGCTTCAGCACCATCCACGCGCCCGCGGTTTCGATGCTTTTGACCACTTCTTCCGGCGACAGATCGACCGCCTGCACCTTCGTCGGGTCCTGCCCGATCTCGGCCTTGCCGGAATTGTATTCGATCTGGTCGCGCGGCAACTCGCGCACCAGCTTCACGATCTCGGGCAAGGTCAGGAGCGGATTGCCGACAAGTTCATGCTTGATGCGGAACGGCAGGTCCGGAAACTGTTCGAAAGCCTTGGCGTCCGCCGGTTGAACCATTGGCATTACGACTTCTCCCTGAAAGCGCGATAGCGATGCACGATGCGGCGCGCGACTTCGCGCAAAGTCCGCCGCACGGAAAGGACGAAAGCGAACAGCGAGGCGGAATGGCCGCCGCGCAGCGGAACGAGCGTCTCGGAAAGCGCGAGCCTGCCCTTCCAGATATGATTGATCATCGGATGATCGGCGGTCGCGGTGGAATCTACCGACATCACCTTCTCGTCCGCGCAGAAGTGTTTGGTCAGTTCGAGCGTGAGCTGCACGCCGGGCGAGCACTTGGAAAGCCGCTCGTCATAGGCGGTCTTGAAAAAATATGCGCGCTCGCCGTGACGGACGACAAGACCTGCCGCGATGGTTTCCGCGCCGCGCGTCAGCGTCGCGACTTCGAACTTGCCCTGCGGACCGAGCTTGCGGACGGCTTCGCGGATGAAACGCGAAAGGCCTTCCTGCGCAGCGAGCGCCGTGCCGCGTTTGCCCTTCCAGCCCATGGCCTCGAGCTTCATGAAAGCTTCGAGCGCAGCTTCGGTCTGCTGCGGCGAGACCGATACCGAAAAGCGCACCTCGCCGTCATCGGCGAGACGATTGCGCTGGCGGCGCAACTCTTTCACCTTCTTCGAGCCTAGCGCATCCTGTAGCGAAGCTTCCGCGTCGCTTCGCGCATCGAGCAAGGCACGCTCCTCGCAGCGAAGCGTGCGCGGTGTACAGCCTTCGCGCGCAAGCGCGCTGCGAAGCGCATCCGCCGCGGGACCGTTCGTCATAATGGAAAACAGAAGTGCCTGCGCGCCCGCTTGCCTCGCTGCTTGCAGGAGGCCCGTAGCGGCTTCGACCGCGTAACCCTTGTCGAGCAAAGGCGTCGCAAGCGGCGCATAGGCATGCCACGTCACCAGCACCGGAAGCGGCAGCTTCATCGCGCGCCATGTCGAGGTTACGGGAAGAAAGCCGATCAGCCTTTTCTTCGCCGGGCTGTCCCACGCGAGCAGCGCGCTGATGCTCTCGTCGCCCGGCACGTTACGCGTCACCGCGAGCGCCCACTCGGGAGAATAAAAAGCGTTCGGCTCGATCGCACGCGCGCAAAGGCTCGACCACGCGCCGGCCGGCACCGCCGTCAGGCTGCAAAGTTCCGCGGTCCCCGTATCCGTGTCGAGACGGGAGGCAAGCGTATCGCGGGTCAGGTCGAAATGTGTATCAACCAAGGACAGCTTCCTGCTCGTTCGTTGGGAAGCTGCAAACCCATGGCCAATCCTTCCGTACCGGAAAGAGCCATGCCGTCCGTCCGCGTCCCTGTTCTTTTTCTTGGGTCGAAGCCTAGGCGGAAGCGCTTAAAGAACCCTTCGGAGATCGGGCGGAAAGTGGTGAACGGCGGCAAATCGAACATCTGCGCCACGCATCATAGTGAATCGGCTGTAAACGGATTCCGGCGACTTTTACTGACCGTAACGCTCGGTCCTGATCGAGCCCGGCTCGACGCCGGCACCGATCAGCGCCTCGCTCGCAACCGTCACGAACGGGTTCGAACCGCAGACGAAGGCTCGCTTCGGCGGTGACGGCAAGCGTTTCAAAATCTCGCCCATCATCGGCGTATCAATCCGGCGGCCGTAGTCACCGTCCCGCTTCGGCGCTTCGCGTGTGATGGTGAGTACGAGCTTGAACGCGCCCTTCTTCTCGTCGAACGCGAGCAACTCATCACGGAAGATGACGTCCTCCCACGAGCGCGCGGAGAGCAGAAGCAGCATCGGCACGTCCGAATTGCTATTCGCATGATGCCGGATCATCGACATCAGCGGCGCAACACCCGAGCCCGCACCCGCAAGCAGAATCGGCCCGCCGTCCGCGTTCTGCCAGACGAAGTGCCCGCCGATCGGACCCCGCAACTCGATCTCGTCGCCGACCTGCGCGACTTCGTGAAAGAATGGAGACACCTCGCCGGTCTCCAGCTTCTCGATTGCAAGTTCGATGTTGTCGCGGCTCTCCGGCGCGGAGGCAATCGAATAAGCGCGTTGCGCGCGATAGCCGTTCGGCGCGGTCAGCCGCACTTCGACATGCTGGCCTGCGCGAAACGAAAACGGCTGCGACGGCGTAAAGAAGAAACTCGTCACGCTCTGCGTCCGCTTGTCGATTTCGTTGATCGTGACCTTTTGCCAGCGGATCGCGGGCGGGATCGGCGACTTAGGGCTATCAGTCACCGGAATAACGCTGCTCGCGCCACGGGTCGCCATACATGTGGTAGCCCCGCTCTTCCCAGAAGCCGGCGGTGTCGCGATCGGTGAATTGCAGCGTGTGAATCCACTTCGCCGATTTCCAGAAATAGAGATGCGGCACGACGAGCCGCGCGGGGCCGCCGTGGTCCGGCGTGATCGGCTTGCCTTCGTAAAGCGTCGCGACCATCGCCTTACCGCCGGTGAGATCCGCGGTCGGAACGTTGGTCGAGTAATCGTCATAGCCGTGCGCAAGCGTGAATGCCGTCGCCTCGTCGATCCCGGCCGCTGCGAGAATGTCGTCCACCATCACACCCTGCCAGGCGGTGTTGTATTTCGACCAGGTCGTGACGCAGTGAATGTCGCGCGTCATCTTCGATTGCGGAAGCTGGTTGAACTCGGACCACGTCCAGCGCGCGATGATCTGCGGGCCGTGTTTCAGCGTGAACATCCAGTTCTCGAGTTTCACCTGCGGCGTCGGCCCGGCGGAGAGCACGGGAAAATCACTGGTCAGCGCCTGTCCCGGCGGCAGCCGGTCGGCTTCGGTCTGCTCGCGTTGCTTGCCCGTAAATCCGCGCGTGACGGCCATCTGAATCGTCCTGATGAATTCGCGAAGTCTATCCGGCCAAACCGCGCGGAACAACTCACGAGCCCGTCAAGAGCTGCCCGCTTTTGCATCGCTGCCGTGACCCGTTAGACTTGTCCCAACACAAATTGGAGGAATAAGGAATGGAAGTCCGCGCCGCGGTCGCTGTCGAAAAGGGCAAGCCGCTCGAAGTCACGACGGTTCAACTCGAAGGGCCGAAAGTCGGCGAAGTGCTGGTCGAGATCAAAGCGACCGGTATCTGCCATACCGACGAGTTCACCCTCTCCGGCGCGGACCCGGAAGGTATCTTCCCGGCGATCCTCGGCCACGAAGGCGCGGGCGTCGTGGTCGATGTCGGTCCCGGCGTGACCAGCGTGAAAAAAGGCGACCACGTCATTCCGCTTTACACGCCGGAATGCCGCCAGTGCCCGTCCTGCCTTTCGCGCAAGACCAATCTCTGCACCGCGATCCGCGCGACACAGGGACAGGGCCTGATGCCGGACGGCACTTCGCGCTTCTCGATCGGCGGCAAGAAGCTCTTCCACTACATGGGCACCTCGACGTTTGCGAACTACACGGTGTTGCCCGAAATCGCGGTCGCGAAAATCCGCGAGGACGCGCCCTTCGACAAGGTCTGTTACATTGGCTGCGGGGTAACGACCGGCATCGGCGCGGTGTTGAACACCGCGAAGGTGACGCCCGGAGCGAAAGCCATCGTCTTCGGCCTCGGCGGCATCGGACTCAACGTCCTTCAGGGCTTGAAACTTGCCGGCGCCGACATGATCATCGGTGTCGATCTCAATCCCGAACGCAAGGCCTGGGGTGAAAAATTCGGCATGACGCATTTCGTCAACGCAGCCGAAGCCGGAAAGGATCTCGTCCCTCACCTCGTCAACATGACGAAGACCCCCGCCGACCAGATCGGCGGCGCCGACTACACCTTCGACTGCACCGGCAACGTGAATGTCATGCGGCAGGCGCTGGAAGCCTGCCATCGCGGCTGGGGCGAAAGTATCGTGATTGGCGTGGCACCCGCGGGCGCGGAAATCTCGACCCGTCCCTTCCAGCTCGTAACGGGGCGCGTCTGGAAAGGCACCGCCTTCGGCGGCGCCAGAGGTCGCACCGACGTGCCGAAGATCGTGGACTGGTACATGGACGGCAAAATCCAGATCGATCCGATGATCACGCACACCATGCCGCTCGAAGACATCAACAAAGGCTTCGACCTGATGCACGCGGGCAAGTCGATCCGCAGCGTTGTACTGTTTTAAGCGGGGATTTCTTGGAACAGACGTTCAAACACGACGAGAAGCACTTCGCGTCCTATATCGGCATCGAGATCACGAGATATTCGCCCGATCTCGTCGAGGCGAAGCTCGTCACCCGCGAGGAACTGTCGAACCGCGGCGGCTTCCTGCACGGCGGCGCGATCATGACGCTTGCCGACACCCTCGGCGGCGTCGGCACGACGGCCAATCTTCCGAAAGGTTACCGGACGCTCACGACCGAAAGCAAAACCAACTTTCTTTCTGCGATCCCGGTCGGAGAAACCGCGCGCGCCGAATGCACGCCGGTGCATCGCGGCAGAACACTGATGGTCTGGCAGACGAAAATCTTCCGCGAGGACGGCAAGCTCGCCGCGCTCGTCACGCAGTCGCAGCTCGTTATTCCGCCGAAAGAGCCGAAAGAAGCGAAGCCGGCCTAAGCCCTGATCTTCGCGACCTCGCTCGCAAAAGCTTGCACCCGCTCCCGGATGCGCCGCGTCTGGCTGGTGACCGAAACCGCGGCGGCGTCGAGTTGCGAAGCCGCACGATGCGTCTGCGTCGCGACCCCTTCGATCTGCACCACCGATTGCGCCACCGCGCCGACGCCTTCGGCGACGGAGGACACGTTGCCGGCGATTTCGCGGGCGGACGCGACCTGCTCCTCGACCGAGCTTGCGATCCGCATCGAGAAGCGGTCGAGTTCGGCGATCACCGAAGAAATCTGCTCGATTGCCGAAACCGATTTGCCGGTCGCCTGCTGCATCGCCTCGATGCGTGTCGCGATGTCCTGTGTCGCGGCGGCGGTCTGCGCGGCAAGCGCCTTGACCTCCTGCGCGACTACCGCAAAGCCGCGTCCCGCATTCCCTGCCCGCGCCGCTTCGATCGTGGCATTCAGCGCGAGCAGATTGGTCTGCGCCGCGATTGCCGAAATCAGGCTGGTGACGTTGCCGATTTCGGCGGCGACCTTCGCCATCTCGTCGATCGCTTCCGTCGTCGCGCGCGTCTGGTTCACCGCCTCGCCGGCAAGGCGCGACGATTCCGATACGCTCGCGCCGACGCCCGCGATGGTTTCGGCGAGCGACTCGCCGGCATGCGCCACCGTCTTCACCTGAATCGAGGTTTCCTCGGTGATCGCGGCGACCTTGACCGACTGCTCGCTCGCGTTCTCCGCGGTCGATCCGAGATCCTTCGCGTTGCCTTCCAGTTCTTGCGCAGCAACGTGGAGCGCATCGACCGATTCTGCGATTTCGCGCTCGAACTGGTTCAGCAGCCCGTGCAGTTCCTTGTTACGTTTCGCCGAAAGCGAAACTTCCTTTTCGCGCTGCTCGACGATACCGCGCAATTCGCCCGCAACCCGTTCGGCGCTGCCAGTTGCGCCATAGGCCGCGCCGAAAGCACGCTGCATCATGACTGCGATTCCGATCAGCATCGCCGCTTCGATGACCACGATCGAGGCATGGAATAGCATCCTGCCGATGTCGCTGCCGCCTGGGTACAGCGCGTTCGGCAGCAGGAAGTTCAGCCCCAGATGATGCACCGCGATCAGCGCCGCTGCCGCCACGATCACCCGCCAGTCGCAGAAACCCGACAGCATCGCGAGCAACGCAAAATAATAAAAGTGCGCTTCGATCTGCCACGGATGCCCTTCGAGCAGATAGACGAAGAGCGAAGTCTGCCCGACGAACGCGATCGCAATGCCGAGCGCAACCGAAAACCGCGGACGCTTGAGCAGCAGAAAGGCCGTGGGAAGCATGGCGAGCGTAAAGGCGGCGATCAGCGCGGTGGCCGCCTCATGACCGATCAACCATGCCGCAACGGCCAGCACCGGCACATGGATCCATGTCACGCATAGCAGCGAGAGCATGACGTTGTTCTGAAATTTTTCCAGGCTGTTCATGCGTATTTCACTTGCTTGCAAATGGCTTGAGACAGGCGGCGAGCGCGACCGGATCGGCGACGAACCACGCGCCGCGTTCGAGCGCTTGCGAAGCGTAGTGTTCGCTTTGCGGCTCGACGATCGCGATGAAATCGAAAGCGCCGAAGCGCACGAAACGCGCGCCTGCTTCCGTCGCGAAAGCGAGGGCTTCCGGCGCCGCGGTCCAGGGAGCAAAGATCACGGCCAGGCCGTTTGCGGACTGATCCTTCGGCGTGAGCATAGGCATCGCGGCTATCGCGAAACTGAAAAACGCGGCCGCCGAGAGAAGCACCGCGTCGAACCACCGAAACCGAACAGGCATTTGCACTTCGATACCGCAATTGGAATTGCGGTAACTGGGTAGCGAATGTACGGTTAACGACTTGTTGACCGGCCGCGCATTTTCGCGCCGGGCGTTGGCCTATGATGCCGCAGGCGCGGTCTTCCAGTTCACCAGCAACACGCCTGCCGCGCAAAGCGCGATGCCTGCAATCGCCGCGAGTCCCAGCCGTTCGTCGAACAGAAGCCAAGACATTACCGACGTTACGGCTGGCGTCAGGTAGAACAGCGACGCCACCCGCGTCGCCTCCGCGCGGCGGATCATGAAATAGAGCAGCAGGATCGCGCCGCCGGAAAGCACGATCACGAGCCACGCGAGTGAAAACACGAGTTGCGGCGTCCATTCGACCCGGCCCTGCTCGAAGAAAAGCGCGAGAACGCCGGAATAGACGAAGGCCGCCGCATACTGCACCGGCATCGCAGACAGGAAATCCGTGCCGCCACCGAAGCGCTTTTGATAAAGCGTGCCGAGCGTGATGCCGACCAGCGAGCCGATGATTGCGATCCACGCAACGGTTGCCGCCTCGCCTTGTGCCTTGACACCGACGACAAGCCAGAGCCCTCCAAGCCCGAGCAGAAGCCCGGCCCATTGCAACGGCGCAACCCGCTCGCCGAGCAGGCGGTTCGCCAGCGTGGAGGTAAGGATCGGTTGCAGCCCAACGATCAGCGCCGCGATCCCCGCCGGCATACCGCGCGCGATCGCGACGCAGACGCCGCTCAGATACATGCCGTGCACAAGAATGCCGCTGACGATGTTATGCGGGATCGCCATGCCGCGCGGCAGCGGCGCGCGCATGATCAGCGCGAGGACCGCGACCGCAGCCGTCGCGAGCAACAGCCGGATCGCGCAGAAGGTCAAAGGTTCGGCGTACGGCAGACCGTACTTCGTGCCGATGAAGCCCGTGCTCCAGAACAGCACGAACAACGACGGAGCCGCCTTTACGATCAGTTCGAAGGAACGGGAGGATTGGTTCATTGCGAGGCCGCGCCAGGGCCGCCCTTTTGCCAGTGTCCCTGCCCAAGATCAATGCACTTAACGATGCGTTAAGTCATAAGGCGCAACATAAACCAATATGAGTGCACCTGAGCCGATCAATATGGACGAGCGCCGCCACACGCCGCGCCACCGCACCTTCCTGCAAGGGCGCGTCTTTTATAATAGCCGCCGGCAGAGCGCGGATTGCATCATCCGCGAACTGACCGACGACGGCGCGCGCCTGTCTTTCACCGATCCGGTCGCGCTCCCGCATGCGTTCGAACTGCATATTCCGAACCGCGATCAGACCCTTCGCGTCGAGATCGCTTGGAATCACGGCACCGACGTCGGCGTCAGCTTCGTGAAACATGAAGGCCACGCCGCCGCGACGCTTGCGCCGGTAGCCCATGTCGGGGCTGTCGAGCAGACGTTGCAGGAGCGCGTCGAGAAGCTCGAGAAAGAGCTCGCCGCGCTGCGCCGTCGCCTCTCCGAACTGGAAATGAAGAACGGCTAGGCAAATCCGCCTAGCTGCGTTCGTTTCCGATTCCCGAAAGCAGATAGCCGAGTAACGCGCCGATCAGCGCGCCGACCGCACTCGGCTCCAGCACCCGCTCAAGTCCCAGAATCAGGATCAGCGGCGCAAGCACCGCGATCGCGAGCAACTGGATCGTGCGGATGCTGACCGGGCTGCTGTTCTGCTGAAAGCGCTGGTACATGACCGCGCCGATCGCCAGCGCAATCGTCAGCGCGGCGATAATTTCGATCCAGAACCGCGTCGCCTGCATGGTAGCATTCATGGAAGCCCTCCTGTCTAAATCGCCGAAGCGGCGATACTATCCCCAAATACAAACGCGGCCCCTGTCGCGGAATACGAAGGAACCGGAATGATCGATCTTTACTCCTGGACAACGCCGAACGGCCGGAAAGTTTCCATCGCACTCGAAGAAATGGGGCTGCCCTACACCGTTCATGCCATCAACATCGGCAAGGACGAGCAATTCGCGCCGGATTTCCTGAAAATCTCGCCGAACAACCGCATCCCGGCCATCGTCGATCGCGAAAAGAATTTCTCGCTGTTCGAATCCGGCGCAATCCTGATGTATCTCGCTGAGAAGACCGGCAAGCTGATGCCGAAGGACACCGAAGGCCGCTACCGCGTGATCGAGTGGCTGATGTGGCAGATGGGCGGCGTCGGCCCAATGCTCGGCCAGGCGCATCACTTTCTGAAATATAACGTGGGCAAGGCTCCTTATGCCGAGGAGCGCTACGGCAAGGAAGCGCGGCGTCTCTATAAAGTGCTGAACTCGCGGCTCGAGGGACGCGATTATGTCGCCGGCGACTATTCGATCGCCGACATCGCGATCTGGCCGTGGATTTCGCGTTTCGAATGGCAGCAGATCGACCTCAATGGTTATCCGAACGTGAAGCGCTGGTATGTCGAGATCGCGAAACGTCCGGCGGTCGCGAAAGGCTACTCGGTACCCAAAGACACCGGACCCATTCCGCTTCCCAAATGATCGCGCGCGGCATCCGTTCCCTGTTCCGTGGCGAGACGCCACTCGCCACGGTATTCTGGGAATATGCCGTTGCGTGGGGCACGCTGCTCAATCTGGTCACGACTGGCGCGGCCCTCGTCGTCTTCGTCAACGACGGTCCGGCCTGGCTCGGACTGCTCCTGCACTTCTCGGCGCTGCCCTATAACGCACTGATGGTGTTCTCCACCTGGCGCGCGGCGGCGCGCGAAAACGAAACCCCGCTCGCGGGCTTTGCGCGGGCGGGGATTATCGTCTGGTTCCTGATTATGATTGTCTTCTGAAGCGTCAGTTCTGTTTCTGGAGCCGCTTCAACATTTCCAGGCCCTCTTTCTGAAGCCGGTCCGCGAGCGCCTCGTCGTCATCGTCTTCCTTTTGCCGCTCGGCGTCGCTCAACGGCTTGATGCATTCGGCGTTGCTGCTCGAGTCGACGTTGCCATAAGTGCGCTTGTCCGGCAGCTGCTGCTCGCAGAGCAGAAAATCGACCGCCTTCCCCGGCACGCTCTTGCCGCAACTGCTGGAAAAAGTGCTGCCCGGCGACGAGCCGCTGAGATGGCAGTTCACCTGGCAATGCGTCTTCTCGTCGTAAGGATTCGTGATCGTGATCCGCAACGTGAGTTTGTCCGGCGATACGACACAAGCGAATTTCGGCTGCGTCTGCGCGAATGCCGCACCCGAAACGAATATGTACAGAACGGCAAGAACGAAGCGGTGCATGAAATCACCTGCGTAACGTGAGCAATGCGAACAGAATAAAAACGCCGAGCGGGAGAAGCCAAATCACTTCGCCGCGAACATAAGCAAGCCAGCCGAACAGCCCGGCAAACGACAGGAGCACCGCGAAGCGGATCCACTTCGCCGCACCCATGGCGCGAACCCACCATTTTTGCGGCGGTGCCAACTAGCGGAATGCCCCGCGCGCCATCCAGGCTGCGAAGAACAGCATCAACATCAGCCCGACCAGCTCCCAATGCACGATCTTGCGAATGCGCGCGATCTTCGCCGGGTCCACCGTCGGCGCGTTTCCCGCCTGCGTATCCTTGCGCCAGCGCAGGAATTCCATCGTGGGAATGATGGAGACGAGACCGACGATCAGGAAGATCCCGATCTTCGTGAGGAAAGCATGGTTCGCGAGATAATAGTGCCAGCCCTTCTCGAAGTAATAGACGCGAAGCGAGCCGACGATCAGCACTGCCCCCGCCGCGACGCCATAGACACCGTCATACAATTGAAGCCGCCGCGCGTTCTCGAGCGTCAGCGGCTGGCGCAGCAGAATCATCTCGATCGAAAGCGCGACGAAAATCGCGACGAACGCGAGATGGTGCAGAAATGCGAATGTGACGGTCATGGCTTTTGGCTCCGTTCTTCCCGCGCATTGCGAATACTATGCTGCGATTTGGCGTTTCGCCACAATAGCTGCCGGGAATGGCGGAGCCATGCTAGGTTCGCCGCCAATACGGGAGAACGCCCAATGAACGCCGGAAAGAGCAGCGCCAGACTCGATGTCGATGCCTGGCTATCGCTGGTGAAGGACGCGCGGATGATCGCGCTCGATCATCCGCTGCAAAAGGGCATGCCGATCTATCCGACCCACCCTCCCTTTCACATCACGCTGAACAATCGCCACGGCGACATCAATCGCGGCTGCGGCTTCTCCTCGTCCAACGAACTCATCATTACCAGCACCCACACCTCGACGCATATCGACGCGCTCTCCCACGTTTCCGAAAACGGCATGCTGGACGGCGGCGTGGATGCCGCCAACGCCCAGCAAGGCACCGAACTCTTCAAGGAGCATGGCGTCGAAACGATTGCGCCGATCTTTCGGCGTGGCGTGCTGCTCGATATCGCGCGCGCGAAGAAGGTCGATGTGCTTGCGCCCGCTGAGGAAATCATGGTCGCCGATCTCGAAGCCGCCGCGAAGCATGCGAGCGTTCCGATCCAAGCAGGCGATGTCATTCTCTTGCGCACCGGCTGAACCGCACACTGGTCGGATTCGCGAAAATATCTCGGTCTCGACAGTGCCGGCACGCCGGGTGTCGCGGCAAACGGCGCCGAATGGCTGGCGGCAAAGAAGCCGTTTGCGGTCGGCAACGACACCGCAGGCTTCGAACAGATCGTGCAAACCGATATCACGATGGACGCGCACCGCATCCTGATCGCGCAGAACGGGATTCACATCATCGAGAATCTCGATCTCGAGGAGCTTGCTGCCTGCGGCCGCGCTGACTTTGCTTTCGTGACGCTTCCCCTGCGCATCAAGGGCGCCACCGGCTCGCCGCTTCGCCCGGTCGCGCTGGTGTAATTTTTCCACCATAGCCAGAGCGAACCAGAAAGACGTAAATTCGCCGTCATTTCGATCCGGCACGCGGCTTACCGGCGATTCTTCGCCCTTGCCCGTTCATGCGCCGTACAGAATGAAAGGACGATTCTTCGCGCGGAACTTTGTTCAATCTACAGTGTTAGGACGCTGGCTTTCCAAGCGAACAAAGTAGACCGGACGACAATCATCAATATAGGAGGACTTCGATGCGTACGATCATCGTTTCTTCGATTTTTGCGGCGGCGTTTCTCGTTGCCGGCGCAACTGCCTGGACCGCCAACGCCGGCGTGCTCGGCAAAGGCGTTTCGGCTGCGTCCGATACGCTGACCCAGACCGAAAACGTCCGCTGCTGGCGCAACGCGCCGTATGACGGCTGCGGCTGGGGCTGGCGCCGAACCCGCTGGGGCAAGTGCCGCCCCTGCTGATCTCCAAAGAGATCTAATTACAATACCCCGCCGGGCAACCGGCGGGGTTTTTCGTACTCCGAAATAAAACCCTCAGGTGTTCCCGCCGATGTCGGAATGGAAATAAGGTTTCCCGCTCGACGCCGACGGCAGATAATAGGACCCGAAGCGGAGCGCGACCACGGCAAGCGCAAGCACCAGGATCGCGACCGCGGTCATCAGCGTTTCCGTCTCCGGGGTCTGGTGCGTGGTGACGACCACGACGACATGGCGCGTGACGGCGGTGATCGCGACGTAAATCAGAAAGCGCACCGGCATGCGGTTGGTCTTGAAATAGATGCCGACCATCGCGCCGATCTCGAGATAGATGAAGAGCAGCAGCAGGTCCTCGATCGAGGCGTTGCCGCGATTGACCATGCCGATGAAGGTGACCGCCGCGGCCCACACGGTCGAGGCGCCGATCGCAAACAGCCCGAGCAGGTGAAAACCCTCGACCAGCAAATTTCCGGCGTGGTTCACGAAGTGGCGTGCGCGCGCCTCCACCTGCCGCTCGGTCTCGATCCCTGATCTGTTCTTCGCCATGCGCGGCCCCTTGCCCGACTCATGCGCCGCTTATGGTAACGCAGAGGAGTGCGCGCCGTCATTCTGCGCTGCGACGACGCGACCCGGTTCAAATCGCGGCACCGCTGTGGTCCAATCCGGCGCATCATGAAGCTGGGAAAAATCGGGCTGGGCTGCGCGCTCGGCATCATCGGATTTGCGGGAAGCGCTAACGCCGGTGTCACCGCGGTTTACGGCTGCCGTTTCTATCAGGACGGCAAGGTCTACGCCGAATTCCGCATCAACGAGATCGACTTCACGAAGTGGGACGACGAAGGATTCTTCGATCCGCCCACAGGCAAGCCGCTGAAGACCGAAGTCGAGACCAAGGGCGTGCCGGGCGAAGACAAAGGTCTCGTCTTCAGCCTGCCGAAAGAGGACGTCGAGATCGTGGTTGCGAACACGCTCGACTTCGTAAACGCGCGCTATTCGGGACCGGAGGACAAGAACCTGCCCGGCGAATGCGAACAGGCGGACACGAAAAACGCGCTCGACCGCTGGTTTCTCGAGCGCGGGCGGCAGCAGAAGCGAAAGCCCCGCTAGGCGCCTCGCCTAGACCGCGTGGCCGACGAGCTTGCCGATCAGCGCGGTCGCGGCCATAGCGACCGCGCCCCAGAAGGTTACGCGCACGGCCCCTTTCAGAAGGCCCGCCCCGCCCGCATGCGCGCCGAGCGCACCGAGGATCGCGAGGAAGAACAGCGTGCCGCCCGAAATCACCGGCACGACGACGCTGAGCGGCGCGAAGATCGTGAGCAGCAGGGGCGCCGCCGCGCCGGCCGCGAAAGTGATCGCGGAAGTGACGGCGGCCAGCACCGGCTGCGCCGTGGTGATTTCCGTGATGCCGAGTTCTTCGCGCGCATGCGCGCCGAGCGCGTCCTTCGCCATGAGCTGCTTTGCGACCTCGAGCGCGACGGGCTTTTCGACCCCGCGCGCGACATAGATATCCGCGAGTTCGTTGAGCTCGAATTCCGGCTGCTCTTTCAGTTCGCGCGTCTCGCGCGCGAGATCGGCTTTTTCGGTATCGGCCTGGGAGGAGACCGAGACATATTCGCCTGCGGCCATCGACATCGCGCCGGCGGCAAGACCGGCAACGCCCGCGACCAGCATCGCTGCGCGGTCCGGCGTCGCGGCCGCGACGCCGACGATGAGGCTCGAGGTCGAGATGATGCCGTCGTTCGCACCTAACACTGCCGCGCGCAGCCAGCCGATGCGGGTCGCAAGATGGCTCTCGTCGTGGGTCTTCAGGCGCGTCATGGCTGGCTACCGGGACTCTATTTGCAACTCGCGCTCGCGACCATCAACGTCGGGCCGAGCAAATCCTCGACCGTCCCGGTCGCGGTCAGCACCTGGCCGTCCTTGCAGTTCGCAGGGGGTCTTCCTTTTCCGACGATCTTGCTGACGCTACAGGGCCGCGCGGACACGCCTTCATAGAACCATCCATCGCCTGTATCGGCGAATTCGCCCTGAACAAGCACGGAGAGGCTGACGCGGTCGCCGGGCCGGCATTCGGCGGCAGACGCCATGTTCGCGCCGAGCGCGGAAAAGACGGCAGTGGAAACAACGAATACGCGAAACATAGCGGTCCCCCTTCGTCGCGCGATTTCAGCGCGAGGCAGGAACGGCGTCAATCCGCCGGCATACCCCGCAATACCAGTGCTAATTCCGCCGCTAGGTTCGGCAACACAGCCTGACGCCCCCTTCAGCGGCTGAAAAATGATCTGCGTCAAGCGCCGTGCCCTGCCCCAACGGACTGCCGTAAAGCCAACGGCCGCTCGCGAGGAGCGGCCGCTGACCGTCTTGCCTGTCGCCGTTACAGCCCGAACAGCGAGAACGGGAACGGAGAGTAGTAAGGGCGCTGGTAATAATAGCCGTAAGGCTGGTTGTAATAGCGGTGCCCGTAGTAGCGGCGATGATAATGACGGCGATTGTAATGGCGGCGGTGATGCCAGTTGCGCTTGTAGCGGCGCTTCTTGACGTCGATCGTGTGCGACTGCACCGCCGGCGCGTTCTTCAGCCCTGAGAGCGGTGCCGCGCTTACTGGCGCGCTTGATGCCGCGAGGCCGAGCGCACCTGCGAGCGCGCATGCGAGCGTAAGGTTCTTCATCCCTGGTCCTTTCTTTTTCGCCATGCCCTTGCAAAGAAAAGGTCTGAATTGCTCCTTCGTTCCCGCCTTATTTCATTTTCCGCAACGAATGTTGAATTCGCATGCGATGCCGCAAGGGTGCGCGCATGCGCGCGCGTCAGAGAGTCGCGACGCGGTGCTGATCCTGGTTTGATTGGCAAACAGCGTTGCGGCTTTTCGCGCACGGGTCCGCGCATGGACACGCGCTTTTCGCGTCCCGTGTAAACCACCCTCGAAGCAGATCGAGGGAGCGGAGCGCTGCGACGCGCCACGCATTCAAGTTTCCGCGTCCCAATAAGGTTGGGACGCGTATCGCCTCGCAGCGCTCCACATTCGGCGTTCTTCAAGGCTTCAGGACCGTGCTTCCGAGATGTTCGGCACAGGCGTTTCTTCCCGCGCGTCCGATCTCCATTCCAGCCGTTACGCGAGGCCGGTTTCCCGGTTCGCGCCCTCTCGAAAGAGGACCAGCGGCGCGCCGTAGTGCGCGCGGACGGTTACCCGAAGCCTCCCCGGCACGCGGCTGCGAACCACGCACGGAGGCGCCGGCCATTTCCCGTTCCGTTTGCGCCTCGAGAACGCCCTCGACGGAAATGGCAGATAGGAATATAGTCTCTATTGGTGAGGAAGTCAAGGAATTTCGAGCAAGCCCCTGTTCTGTCATTCCGGGGCGCGCGGAAGTCGGGTCTACCCGACTTCCGAATTGAATATGCGCAAGTCGGATAAATCCGACTTGCGAAGGCGTGAACCCGGAATCCAGAGCAACAGTCTCAGGCTTTACAAGTTAGCTCTGGATTCCGGATCGGCGCTAAAGCGCCGTCCGGAATGACAACAACGAAGCGCCGCACGCTGGCCTCGGCTTGCCGCTCGGTCATGCGTGCTGGTCTCTTTGCCGTGGTGGCCCTCGCCTCGAATCTAGCGAGAGGTATTCTAGGGCGCGCGACTAAGCCGCGTCATTATGCGGTGCATTCTACTATATTGGATAGCGAAGAAGATGCTGCCAGTATAAAGCATCGGCTAAAGGTTACCTTAGAATGCAGCTCATTATTTCAAGCCCCCGCTACAGTTCAGACGGGGCATCGCGGGCAATAATCGAATTTCTCCAGCAACAGTTTGGAGATGATGACGACTTCGTCGTCTATTACGATTATCCAATTTACTCCGATTACGAGCGAGCACTCTATAAACCCGACTTGTGTATCTGGTCGCTCAACTATGGCTTCATACCAATTCGAATATTCAGCAGTGTGCTAGCGGAATTCTCCGGCGACGCCCTAAGCCAATATGATGGGGAGCTTAGCGAATTCAGCAGCCTCCTATTCTCCAAATTTGTGAAGAGCCGATTACTCCGTAAAGGAGTTTCAGGTCTAAAGTTCGATATTCATCCCGTAATTTATATTCAAGAACAAACGGTCAATCGCGTGACCCACGCGGATTTAACGAGCGAAGTGGCGTCGTCACTTGAGACGCTTAAAGAAATAATTGATAGCCACAAAGTTAAATCGAGCGATCAAGATATATTTGATGAAGTTAGATCGATCATAGAAGGAGCAAAAGCACTGGCCTCGCTTCCTAAGGCAAGCATATCAGAAAGCACGGGGGCGGCCGCAATTGCACTTCTAAAGCTGGAACAGGAGATTCATAATTTCGACATCAATCAACGTCGTGTTGCAATATCGCTAGTACCGGGACCACATCGCATTAGAGGTCTGGCGGGATCGGGAAAGACAATCATTCTTGCGGCAAAGATTGCCCTCGTTCATCTCGCTGAACCGCAAAAAGAAATATTGGTCACGTACTACACTCGCAGTCTAAGAGAGACATTACGTAATCTTATTTCTAGATTTTACCGACACGTGAGAGATGACGATCCTGACTGGGATAAAATCCATGTAAGGCACGGATGGGGAAATGCGAGTACTCCCGGCGTGTATAGAGATGCGTGCAAACGCGCTAGCATCTTGCCGCTTTCCTTTCGTGACGCTCAAATGAGATCGAGATCGCAGGCGGGCCAGAATGCGCCGCTTGATGCATTCAATTATGCTTGCAAAGTGTTGAACCAGACGAAGAAAGTTCAACCAGCCTATGATTACATATTTATTGATGAAGGACAGGACTTCCCCGATAGCTTCTACCAACTTTGCTATTCACTTGCTCGTGACAGCGAAAACGAGAAGAACATTGTCTGGGCTTATGATGAACTTCAGAACATTCTGAATATCGAGATTCGAAGTGCTGAAGTATTATTTGGCCAAGAAAACGGCAGGCCCCGCCTATCGCTAGAGCGCGCGTCGATCAAACTCCCTGCAGGACAAACCAATGATAGCGTCCTGCAAAAGTGCTACCGCAATCAGCGCGAAGTCTTGGTTACGGCACACGCTCTAGGATTTGGTCTTTACAGTGATCAAATCGTTCAAATGCTAGAAAGTATCAAGCATTGGGAAGATGTTGGGTATCAGCTCGTTAGTGGTGAGTATGTTGTCGGCAAGCAGGTTGTGCTCGAGCGGCCAACAAAGAATTCGCCCATTTCGATTTCCACGAACGACATGCCTATTATTGACCATTTTTTGGCTGATGAAATTCGCCTTGAAGTGAACTGGGCAGCGGAAACTGCGGCCAGATTTATTCAAGACGGATTGCTGCCGCACCACGTAATGATAATCACTTTAGACGATAGAAATGCCCAGACTTACTTGCGGGCCATTTCATCGCGGTTAGGAGAACTTGATATCCTATCTAATAATTTGCTTGCAGACCGATACAGCGATCCAGCTTTTTGGATCGAGAATATGGTGACGCTTTCAACAGTCTATCGCGCAAAGGGAAATGAAGCCCCGCTTGTAATTATTGTAGGCATGGACGCTGTTAATCGGCAGATACGCGCGGATCGAAACAAGATTTTCACTGCATTCACTAGAAGCAAAGCTTGGTTGAGAATCTCCGGTATCGGGCCAAACGCCGCAAACTATTTCAATGAGATAAAGACCGCGGTCAGACTCCTTCCCAATCTTGAGTTCCGAATGCCGGACTTAAGACAAGTTAATCTAATTCAGCGTGATCTAAGCGAAAAAACCGAAAAGCTTAAAAAGGCTCGCGAAGAATACCTTGCGCAACTCGATGACATCGGGATGTCCGAGGACGAGGCGCTTGAGACGATTAGAGGGTTCAACAATGAACCTAAACGACTTTAATCGCTCAATACGTCAGTCATTCGAAACTGCTCTGCAGCAAGGTTTGTCGCCGGGCATGATCAACCCAACGTCGCTAAAATCTAAGTTGGAAATTAGCGACTTGCGAGACATGGAGTCTTATACCGAGCTTTTTAAGAAGATTTCCGACGCTAGAGACTTGAATTTCTTTATTCGTAAGGAAGATTTTTTCCAGTTCTCTCTTATTGGAAACGAAGTACGGTACGCCTACTACTCTTCTCCATACGCGCAAGCACCCAAAGCAAGCGAGGAAGAAGCTGCAGAGCTTCTGGCTCTCGAAGGCGCTATCGAGTCTGATCCGCCGGAACACGAAATCGAAACAGACCCGATTGTCACCGGGGCTGGCATGACGCTTAGGTACGAATATTCAGAGAATGCCTACTGCCGATTATCGCATCCTTGCGCTCATATTCACTTAGGTTGGAATCTAAACGGCCGCTTGGCAGTTAAGCGGAAATGGACGCCTCTTATGTTCACTATCTTTGTCCTTAGGCACATGCATTCGCAAAATTGGTTCAAGGATAAGAACCCTGCGGACGCCGACATGGATAATTACGTTCAAGAGCAGATGTTCAAATCACAGCGCAGCGCGCTCGATAGAGTGAATGTCGCTCACTTTCATGACTTTGAGGAACACATAACGTTTCTTGACTAATCTACACCGGCAAATTGTCGTGCTTCTTGCGCGGCTGCTCGACCTGCTTGGTGCGCAGCATCGCGAGCGCCCGCGAGATGCGCCGCCGCGTTTCGTGCGGCTCGATCACCTCGTCGATATAGCCGCGCTCGGCCGCGACGAAGGGTGACAAGAAACGCTGCTCATATTCCTTGGTGCGCTCGGCGATCACCGCCGGGTCCTTGTCCGCGCGGAAGATGATCTCCACCGCGCCCTTCGCGCCCATCACCGCGATCTGCGCGGTCGGCCAGGCATAGTTCACGTCGCCGCCGATGTGCTTGCTCGCCATCACGTCGTAAGCACCGCCGAAAGCCTTGCGCGCGATCACGGTGACGAGCGGCACGGTCGCTTGCGAGTAAGCGAACAAAAGCTTCGCGCCGTGCTTGATCAGGCCGCCATATTCCTGCGCGGTGCCCGGCAGGAAGCCCGGCACGTCCACGAGCGTCACGATCGGAATGTTGAAGGCGTCGCAGAAGCGCACGAAGCGCGCGGCTTTGCGCGAGGCGTCGGAGTCCAAGACGCCCGCGAGCACCATCGGCTGGTTCGCGACGAAGCCGACCGTCCTCCCCTCCACGCGGCCGAAGCCGGTGACGATGTTCTTCGCGAAACTCTCCTGAATTTCGAAGAAGTCCGCCTCGTCGGCGAGCTTCAGGATCAGTTCCTTGATGTCATAGGGCTTGTTCGGATTTTCCGGCACGAGAGAGTCGAGCGAAGGCTCGATGCGCTCGGCGTCGTCCGCGCTCGGCCATTCCGGCACGCCCGCCTCGTAGCTCGACGGCAGGAAGTCGATCAGCCGCCGCATCTGCAACAGACACTCGACATCGTTCTCGAACGCGCCGTCCGCGACCGAGGAGCGCGTGGTGTGCACGCGCGCGCCGCCGAGTTCTTCGGCCGTCACCGTCTCGTTGGTGACCGTCTTCACCACTTCCGGGCCGGTCACGAACATGTAGCTCGTGTCCTTCACCATGAAGATGAAGTCGGTCATTGCGGGCGAATACACATCGCCGCCCGCGCAGGGGCCCATGATGACAGAAATCTGCGGGATCACGCCTGACGCGATCACGTTTCTGCGGAACACTTCGCCATAGCCGCCGAGCGCCGCGACGCCCTCCTGAATGCGCGCGCCACCCGCGTCGAACAACCCGATGATCGGCGCGCGGGTTTTCAGCGCGAGGTCCTGGATCTTCGTGATCTTCTGCGCATGCGCCTCGGAGAGCGAGCCGCCGAACACGGTGAAGTCTTTCGCGAACACGAAGACCTGCCGCCCATTGACTGTACCCCAGCCGGTCACGACGCCGTCGCCCGGCACCTTTTGCTTGTCCATGCCGAAGTCGGTCGCGCGGTGCTGCACGAAGGTGTCGAATTCCTCGAACGAGCCTTTGTCCAGGAGCAGCCCGATGCGCTCGCGGGCGGTCAGCTTGCCGCGCGCGTGCTGCGCGACGATGCGCTTTTCGCCACCGCCGAGCTTGGCTTCCGCACGGCGGGTTTCCAGCGCTTCGAGAATTTCTTTCATCGGATCAGGCCCCTCAGGTGTCGGCGGCAAGGTAGCACAGGTCTGCGGGCCGCTTAAAACCCCCGCATGCATCCTTCGCCGCATGGCGCGGGGCCGCGGGTCCGCTATCCTCGGCCGCGTGAGCGAGACCGAATCCCCTGCCCCCCAACATTCGCTGCTCGAGGACGTGTTTGCGATCCTCGTCGGCACGCTGTTCATTTCCTTCGGCATCGTCTTGTTCAAGCAGGCGGGGCTCTTGACCGGCGGCACGTCCGGCATCGCCTTCCTCGGGCTTTATCTTGGCGGCGTGCCCTTCGGCCTCGGCTTCTTCCTCATCAACCTGCCGTTCTATGTGCTGGCGGTGATGCGCGTCGGCTGGCGCTTTACGGTAAAGACCTTCTGCGCGGTCGCGCTGGTCTCGGTCCTGTCGGAGAGCCACCGCTACTTCATCGATTTTGCGCGGCTCGAGCCGTTTTATGCAGCGGTCTTGGGTGGGCTTCTGCTTGGCATGGGCTTCATCGTTCTCTTCCGCCATCAGGCGAGCCTCGGCGGCATCAACATTCTCGCGCTTTATTTGCAGGAGAAATACGGGCTCCGCGCCGGCAAGTTTCAGATGGCGGTCGATCTCGCGGTGCTGGCGGCCGCTCTCCTCGTCGTGGAATGGCGGCTGGTGCTCGCCTCCGTCATCGGCTCGGTCGCGATGAATGCGATGATCTGGGTGAACCACCGCCGCGACCGCTATGTGGCGTGGTCCGCGGCCTGAAAAGAATCTTCGCCCCCGTCATTGAACCGTCACAAAGCGCGCCTATATAGCTCTCATCGGACTTCGAAGAGCGAAGCCCCTTCACCACGGATGTACTGGGAAGCGGGAATAAGCGACGACGCGAAGACCGGTTGGCCCGCCCGGCAGGAATGCCCGGCGGGTTTCGCTTTTTTAAGGCTACTGCTTCGGCAGCGCGCCGAGTTGCGTGAGCAGCGCCTTCGCGATCGGAATGCGCGCGGCAACGTGTTTCTCCTCGTTCGGGTCGAGGTTCAGCGCGAAGATATAGGTCTCGTCGCCCCGCTCCACCCAGCCGACGAACCACCCGATCTTGTTGTCGCCGGAAGGAATCCACCCGGTCTTGCCGCGCAAGGTCGCGTTGCCGATCTTCTCCATGAACATGATGTCTTTCAGGATTTCGGTATTCTTCGGATTGACCGGCAGCTTCCCGATATAGACGCGCTCGAGAAATTCCACTTCCTGTAGCGCGGAGATGCGGAGTTTCCCGTCGAGCCAGAACGAGTCCTCGTTGCCGCCGATGTCGCGGTTGCCGTAGCCGAACTGCGAGACGTAGACGCGCATCCGCGTATCGGTGACCTGCCGCGCGATTTCCTGAAACACCCAGACCGCCGACGCCTTGAACGCCGTGCGCAGCGTGTGGTCCTTGTTCCACGCCTCGATGTCGCGTTTGATACCGTCCCACTTGAACACCGGATGATCGGCGTCCTTCACGACGCCGGTTTCGAGCGCGATCAGCGCATTCGCGATCTTGAAAGTCGAAGCAGGTAAATAGGCTTTCGTATGCCGCGCGCCGTTCACCACCGTGAAGCGGCCCCGCTTCTGTTCCAACACGACGAAGGTGCCGTCGGTGCCGATTTCCTTGAACACGCTTTGCAGGTCGTCGCGCAGCACCACCTGCCGCTCGGGCAGTTGCGCGAGTGCGGGCGCGCTCAGAAACGAGAGGAACAAAACCAGAAGAGCCTTCATGCAATGCTTTTCAACGACGCGGCGCACCGAGGCAAGCGCTTTGGCGTCACTTTCCCGTCAGGCGGGATTGGCGACCGCCTTCTTGTTGAACTGCCAGATCGCAATCGCAATCCCGAGCGCGGAAACGCCGCCGAGCAGAACCGCGAGCGGATTCGGCCCGAGCCGCTCGAAGAACTGCGTATAGAAATGAATCGCGCCGAACACCGCGCAGACGTTCACGACCCAGCGCCGGTCGTTCGCCATGGCCCAGACCGCGAACGCAATCAGGGCAAGCGCCCAGCCGGCAACGAAAGCAACGCGCGGGATAAAGATCGGGTTCTCGGCGCTGCGGCCGAAAAACCCGGAGAGTTGCTCGATGCGATCACCCCAGAGCGAGCCGATCCAGAATCCGAAATTGACGAGCAGAATCGAAACCCGCGCCGCCATCAGCGCCAGCCGCTCATAAGCCGCGCCGACGAACAGCGATACCTGGTAGCAGGCAAGCGTGATCAGGCTGAAGGCGATGATGGTGAGCGTCGGCTCCTTGATGCCGAGGAAATAGCTCGCGTGGAAATATCCGGTACGCGCGCCGAGCACCGACGAGAGTGCGATCACCGCGAGCGCGATCAATAGTCCGCTTCTCGCGATCACGCCGCCGATCGCGAATCCGATCGCGCAGCCGAGAAACGCCCAGACCGAACCTTCGGTCATGTACACCACGCCGCCGCCGAGCCCGAGCGCGCCAAGGATGACGCAGATATTCGCAAGCACTCCCCATTCCATCGGCGAATAGTGCAACAGCACCAGACCGAAGCCGAGCACGATGGCGCCGAGAATGATTCCGGTCACCGCATTCGGCACGATCAGGATGGCGCCGATTGCGACCGCGATCACCCCGAAACCGATCAGGATATTGAAGGCGAGCGAGCCGGTGGACTTCACCGATAGCCGCTTGAGCTTCTCGGCTTCGGCCTGCGTGATTTCACCGTCTTCAAGCAATTGCGAAAGATCGAGTACGACTTTCATGAAAACCCCCGGCAATATCGGCGGCTTCATAGCACGGCGGCCCGCGACCGGGTATTGTCCGCGATCACATCTTTGTGCCGCCCGGAAGGAACGACATGAACAGCGAAGCGCCGGCCGTTACCGGCCATCCCCGCATGATCTTGCAATTCGAGGGCTTCGCGCTTTTTGCGCTCTGCATCTTCGCCTACGCCAAGCTCGGCTACTCGTGGTGGCTGTTCGGCGCGCTGATTCTGGCGCCGGACCTCGGCATGATCGGATATTTGCGGAACGCAAAGACCGGCGCGCAGCTCTATAATGCGCTTCATCTCACCGCCCTCCCCATCGCCGTCGGCGCCTGGGGCTATTCGTGGTCGGAGCCGCTTGCGCTTTCCGTCGCGATCGTCTGGCTCGCGCATATCGGCATGGACCGGATGCTGGGCTATGGCCTGAAATATGAAACCGATTTCGCCGACACGCACCTCGGGCGCATTGGCAAGGCGAGTTAACGCAAGAGCGCGAGCATCTTCGCCGCCGCGCTGAACTCCGCGTGACGCGCAGCAAGCCGCCGCTGCGCTTCGTCGTCCTCGCCCCACTGGCTGATATTCCATTGCTCGTCGACGTGTGCCGCGTTCCACGCCTCGTCACCGGAGAGCGCGCCGTTGGCAAGCGCAAGCGCGATCAAGGCCGAACCGCCGATATTGGTTGCGCTGGCAGTGGCCGTAAGCGCGAACGGCTTTGAAAGACGCTCCGCGGCATCGCGCACCGCCGCGAGCGCTTCGTCGGGCTGGCGCACATGCATCACGCCTTCGGCAAGCAGAAAGCGCGCGCCGAGATGCGCCGCCGCCCAGTCGAGCACCGGATTCCAGCGCTCGTTCTGAAGCGCCACCAGACCATCCGGTCCATCCGCGCGATAGAATACGAGATCGCTGCCCGCATATTGCACGATCTCGTCGATCACCGTCTGCGGTGCGTTCGCGACCGCATCGATCGCGAGATTGGTGAGCCGCGTGAGCGGCAGCCGCACCGGGTCGATCGCACCTTCGATCGCGTTCCATTCGGCGGCAACCGCGCGGGCCAGCGCCTCGTTCGGCAGCGCAAGCGTATTGCGTGCGGGCGTCTTTGCCCCCTTGCCGTCGAGCAGCACGACATAAGCGCCGCCCGCCTCGCCTACACTCACTTCTTTATAGAAGCGCTTCGGCAGGCTCGCGCGCATGGCGGCCTGCGCGCGGCGCATCGGGTTTTCGTCTTCGCTCATTCTTCCGGCGCGTCCACGATCGGGTCGTAGGCTTTGGCGTCGAACCCAAGCAGATTCCACGACTGCTGCATGTGCGGCGGCAGCGGCGCGGAAACGTCGATCACGCCCTCGCCTTTGGGGTGCGGGATCACGAGCCGCCGCGCCAAGAGATGCAGCCGGTTCTGCATCCCGCCCGGAAGCTCCCAATTCTCGATAGAGAAGTACTTTGGATCGCCGACAATCGGATGACCGATATGCGAGGTATGCGCGCGCAGCTGGTGCGTGCGGCCGGTGACGGGTTTCAGCGAAATCCACGCAAGCTTGTGCGCAGCCTGATCGACCACCGAATAATAAGTAACGGCGTGACTCGCTTCGTCCTCGCCGTGTTTTGCGACCCGCATCAGTTCGCCGCCTTCGCCAGCACCTTTGGCCAGATAGGTCGAAATGCGTCCCTGCCGCGGCTTCGGCACGCCCGCGACCAGCGCCCAGTAAATTTTCCGCGCCGAGCGCGAGCGGAAGGTCTTCGCAAGTGTCGCCGCGGCAAGCCGCGTCTTCGCGATCAGCAAAATACCGGCGGTGTCCTTGTCGATGCGGTGCACGAGCCGCGGCTTCTGCCCGTCGCGCCCGCGTAACGCCTCTAACATGCCGTCGATGTGCCGCGTGGTGCCGGAGCCGCCCTGCACCGCGAGCCCGTAAGGCTTGTTCAGCACCATCACTTCGCGATCTTCATATAAGGTGATGGACTTCAGGAACGCCGCGTCGGCTTTCGCGTCGCCCATTTTGGAAGGCGGCTTTACCGGCGCGCCACCACGCGAAGGCGCAGCACCGCTTTCCTCGTCCTCGCCTTTCTCGCGCACGAGCGGCGGCACGCGCACCGCCATTCCCGGCTCGAGGCGCGTATTCGTTTTCGCACGCGCGCCATCGACCCGCACCTGCCCGGTGCGGAGCAGCTTTTGCAGGTGACCGAAGGCGAGTTCGGGAAAGTGCGTCTTGAACCAGCGGTCGAGACGCATCCCCTCTTCGTCGGATTTCACCTTGCGGGTTTGGACCGGCATTCCGTCACGCGAACGACCGCACGACCCAGAGGCCTGCGAAAATTGCGAGCAACGACACGAGCACGGAAGCAGCGATATAGACCGCAGCGAGCATCGTATCGCCGCGCTCGAACAGAAGCGCGAAGTCGAGCGAAAACGCGGAGAACGTGGTGAAGCCGCCGAGGATTCCCGTGGTCAAAAACAGCCGCAGCGATTGCGTGGTGTGGCTGTCGCCACGAAACGCGAACCACGCCGCGAACGCACCGATCAGGAACGAGCCGACTACGTTGACCGTAAACGTACCCCACGGAAACCCCGTGCCGAACAGCCGCATGGCGCCGATATTCACGCCGTGACGCAATCCGGCGCCGATACCGCCGCCGAGAACCACGAGAAAAAGTGCGTACATTTTATTGAATCGCCCGAATGGCAGAGAAGCCGGGAACCTAGTCTGCCGGGCAAGCGTTAGCAAACTTGGGAACCCTCAGCTTTCGTACGGACTATCGCCTCATGTGCAGACGCTTCGCTTTTCTGTTTTTCGCCGTCTTCTTCGCCGCAGGCTCCGCGCTTGCGCAATCGAACGGCGCGGCAGCCCCGCCCACGCAGAAGCCGGAGGCAGCACCCCGCATCTCGGGCGAGCAGGAGAACAAAATCCGCCACACCGTCCGCAACGCCAAAGTCGATCACGTTGCGAAGATCGACATTCCCCTCCGGGTGGGCGCGGAGGTTCCGAGAAACCTGCATTTCTATCCCTTCCCCAAGGAAGTCGCTGAAATCGTTCCGGAATATGGAAATTATTTCTACGTCGTGGCCGCGGAAAAGATCGTGGTAATTGACCCCTTAAGCTATCGGATCGTCGCGATTTTGCCTGCTTAAAGCACGAGCCTTTGCGGGAACCCGCCATTAAGGCCGGGCGTTTAAGTCTCCGGAGCCGGCGCGGCTCCGAAGGAGGCAATTATGCGGCACGCGATGTTGATGACGGTTACCGCTTTCGCGGTCTTCGCGTTCGGCATGACCGCGTCGATGGCGCAGCAGCGTATGGATCCCGGCACCATCCGTGTGAACCCGCCGGCGCAGACCTCGACGCCGCCGATCCAGACCGCGCCGACGCCAATTCCGAACCTGAATACCTCGAAAAATCCGTATCAGGACAAGCGCTACATGGAGACGCCGGTGCAGCCGAAGAAGTAATTACTTCTTCTGTGCGCGCAGCTTGGCCCAGTAGTCCATCCGCTTTTTAAGTTCGCGCTCGAACCCGCGCTCGACCGGCTGGTAGAATTCCTGCCGTCCAAGCTTCTCCGGAAAATAATCCTGCCCTGAGAACGCTTCTTCCGCGTCGTGGTCGTATTCGTAGCCGGAAGAATAGCCTTCCTCTTTCATCAGCTTTGTCGGCGCATTCAGGATGTGCTTGGGCGGCACCAGCGATCCCGCCTCCTTCGCCGCCCGTACCGCACCTTTATAAGCGACATAACCCGCATTCGATTTCGGCGCGGTCGCGAGATAAATTACGGCTTGCGCGATCGCGAGTTCCCCTTCGGGGCTGCCGAGAAAATCGTAGGCGTCCTTGGCCGCGTTCGCGATCACCAGCGCCTGCGGGTCGGCAAGCCCGATGTCTTCGACCGCCATCCGCACCACGCGGCGCGCGATATAAAGCGGGTTCTCGCCCGCATCCATCATGCGCGCGAGATAATAAAGTGCCGCGTCCGCGTCCGAGCCGCGCACGCTTTTATGAAGCGCTGAAATAAGATTGTAGTGTCCATCCTGCGACTTGTCGTAGATCGGCGCACGGCGCTGCACGATTTCCTGAAGCCGCCCGGAGTTGAACACTTCATCCTTGCGCGCTGCGCGCCAGACTTCTTCCGCGAGCGTCAGCGACGCGCGGCCGTCGCCGTCCGCCATGCGGATCAGCGTCATGCGCGCTTCTTCATCGAGCGGAAGTTTTTTGCCTTCGACTTGCTCGGCGCGCGCGAGCAGTTCCCCGATCGCTTCTTCATCGAGCGACTTGAAGACGAGCACGCGCGCCCGCGAAAGCAGCGCCGCGTTCAGTTCGAACGAGGGGTTCTCGGTGGTCGCGCCGACCAGCGTGATGGTTCCGTCCTCCATCACCGGCAGGAAGGAATCCTGCTGCGCACGATTGAAGCGATGAATTTCGTCGACGAAGAGCAACGTGCCCTTCCCCATTTCGCGCCGCGCGCGGGCGGCGTCGAACACTTTTTTCAGCTCCGCGACGCCGGAGAAGATCGCCGAGACCTGCTCGAAATGCAGGTCGATTTCGAAGGCAAGCAGCCGCGCAACGGTCGTCTTGCCGGTGCCGGGCGGCCCCCAGAAGATCAGCGAGCCGAGCGTGCGGGACTCTAACATGCGCGTCAGCGCACCATCCGGGCCGATCAGCGTCTTCTGGCCGACGACTTCGGCGAGCGTCTGCGGGCGCAGCTTGTCGGCAAGCGGGCGCGGGGCGTCGCCGGAGAAACCCGCCGCCTCGAACAGGCTCGACGGTTGCGGCGCTGCGCGTTTCGCGCTCATCCGCGGATGACGACGCTGCGGCGCTGGCCGCCGCGCGTGATCGTGATGCGCCAGAGCCGCGCGTCGGAGCGCGCAAGCCGGTCGAGATCGCCGGTGTTCTCGATCTTGGTGCCGTTGACCTCGAGAATGACGTCACCCGGACGAAGCCCTACCCGCTCCGCGGTCGAGCCCTGCGAAATATCGACGACGACAATGCCCTCCGCGGTCGCGGGGTCCGCGCGCAGGCGGTTCGCGATCTCGTTGGTGAAGTTGGAAACCCGCGCGCCGGAAAACGGCGAGCGCGCGGAAATCTCGATCTCGTCGGCCTCGCGCTCGGGCGCAGCCTCCAGCTTGATCGCAAGCGTGATGGTCTTTCCGTTGCGCTCGACTGTGAGATTGGCGCTGCTGCCGATGGCTTTGAGCGCATAGCGGTAGTTCAGCGCCGCCGGGTCGTCGACCGGGATGCCGTCGACCTCGATAATCACGTCGCCCGCGCGCAGGCCCGCTTTCGCGGCCGGGCTGGCCGGCATGATGCTCGCGATCAGCGCGCCCGCGGGGCGTTTCAGGTTCAGGCTCTCGGCGATTTCCGCCGTCACCGGCTGCAACCGCGCGCCGAAATACGGCCGCGCCACCAGCTTGTTGCCGGCAAGTGCAGAGGCCAGCACCACCTTGACCATGTTGGTCGGAATAGCGAAGCCGATGCCGTGTGAGCCGCCGGAGCGCGAGAAGATCGCGGTGTTGATACCGACGAGCCGCCCGTTCACGTCCACCAGCGCACCGCCGGAGTTGCCGGGATTGATCGCGGCGTCGGTCTGGATGAAGAACTGGAAGTCGGTGATGCCGACGCGCGTGCGCGCGGTCGCCGACACGATGCCTTGCGTTACGGTCTGGCCGACGCCAAACGGATCGCCGATCGCAAGCACGAGATCGCCGACCTCCACTTCGTCGGAGTCGGCAATTTCGATCGGCGAGAAACGCTCTTTCGTTTTCAGAAGTCTCAGCACCGCAAGATCGGAGCGCGGATCGCGCAGCACGACTTCCGCCTCGAACTCGCGCCGGTCGTTCAGCGCCACGCGGATTTCGTCCGCGCCGTTGATGACGTGGTGGTTGGTAATCACCAGGCCGCTTTCGTGCACGATCACGCCGGAGCCGAGCGAGCGCTGCACGCGCTCCATCGGCATCGAACCCTGCGGCGCGGTGCCGAAGAAGCGGCGGAAGAATTCGTCGTCCATGAACGGATTGTTCGGCCGCTGCTGCGAGCGCTTCAACGCATAGACGTTGACGACCGCGGGCGCGGCCTTCTTCACTGTCGGCGCGAACGAAAGCGCCATTTCGGCGCGCGTTACCGGCACCTGCTTCGTCTGCGCGTTCGCCGCGCCAGGGAAAACTACGGCGCAGAGCGCAACCAGCAGCAAACGGATCGTCGTCATCGTTCTACCTTCAACTGCGGCATGCGCGCGCATAAAGCGCGAGATGCCGATTTTTACGTTGCATTTATAGCACAGAAGCCGCCGTGGAACGGTTTGTCATGCAGTTTGGGCAAAACCGTTACAAACGCTTCCTAGCGTAATCCGCGCGAAGCCGGAAACCGGCCGGTTTCGCTACGTTCGGAGTGGCGATCGGGAGGCTACGGGGCTCAACCCTCTCCCAAGGGGTCAGATCGGGCGTCTTGAAAATTAGAGAGAGCCAACGCGGCGGACAAAGGTGTTCGCCGTGCATGCGCGGACTTGCGCCCGGTTCGCCCGCGCCAACGAGGGGTTAGAACATGAGACGGACAACTTGGGGCATCGCAACGGCGGGCCTCGCCGCGGCACTGATGGCCGGAACGGCCAGTGCGCAGGAAACCAGCGCACAGGAACTCGAGAAAATGCGGGCGCAGCTCGCCCAGTTGCAGCGGCAGGTCGAAACCCTGCGCGGCCGCGTCAACGAACAGGAGCGCCGCCCGCTCTACGCGCCGATCAAGGCGAAAGCGCCGAAGGACCCGATCGTGGTCATGACTTCCGGCAACCGCCCGGGAATTTGCAGCCCCGACAAGTTCAACTGCATCTACATCACCGGCCGCCTCCATCTCGACTTCGGCGGATATGACTGGCGTCCGTCAGCCGCGCTGCCCGCGGGCGACCAGAACGCGCACAACGGCGTCAACGCCCGCCGCATGCGTATTGGCCTGACCGGCACCTTCATCCGCGACTGGAACTGGACGCTGGTCGGCGAATTCGGCGGCTCCGAAGACATCACCGGCAACGCCCAGATCAATAACGCCTTCATCACCTACAAGGGCTTCGGCAAGACCTGGATCGAAGCGGGCTATATGGACGTGCCCTATACGCTCGACGAACAGCTCGGCTCCAACAATATCCTGTTCATGGAGCGCGCAACCCCGCAGGTGCTCGCGGTCGATATCGCCGCGGGCGACAACCGTTCGGCGTTCGGCTTCCGTACCTTCGGCAAGAGCCACTGGTTCGGCAGCTACCTCACCGGCCCCTCGATCGGACAGGACCACGACGAGCGCGTCTCGGTCGGCCTCACCGCGCGCGGCGTATTCGTACCGGTTCGCAACGACGACTTTACCTGGCTGGTCGAAGGCGACTATCTGCGCCTGATCACACCCGCGGTAAGCGACCAGTTGCGGATGCGCGACCGTCCCGAAGTCCGGATCGATCCGGGTCTTCGCATTCTCGACACGGGCGTCCTCGCCAACGTCGAAAGCGCCGACGTCCTCAGCGGCGGCACCGCGTTTGCGTACCGGAACCTCTACTTCCAGGGCGAGTACTTCAACTACAACCTGCAACGCACGGTCGGCGGCGACCTGAGCTTCAACGGCGGCTACGTGCAGGCGGCCTATACCCTCACCGGCGAAGCGCGCCGCTACAGCGAGAGCAACGGTGCCTTCGGCGGCATCAATCCGAAACGGCCGTTCCTCATGGGCTCCGACGGCTGGGGCGCATGGGAACTGGCGCTTCGCTACAGCCACGCCGACCTGAACGACACCGATGTCGCGGCACCCGTCCGCGGCGGCGTCCAGCGCAACGTGACCGCGGGCATCAACTGGTATCCGAACCAGAACATCCGCTTCATGTTCAACTGGATTCACGGCGAAGTCGAAAAGTTCGACGCCGTCGGCACCAACCTCAGCGCCGACTACGACGTCTTCGCCGGCCGGATGCAGCTCACGTTCTGATTTTCTCTCTCGTGACCGACAACGTCCCCGGAGCGTACGCGCTCCGGGTTTTGCTTTTTTACATCCGCGTCTGCCAGCCCTTCGGCACCAGGATCGCGCGCTGCGCGATATCGATGGTGATGCGCGGCGGATAGCCGGTCTTCTCGGTCGAAAGCGGATTAGGAAGCGGACTCGGGCCGGTGATGTTGGTGATCGGCTCGGTCACGCGCGCTCCAAGCGCCTGCGGCGTCAGCACGCCGACGCCGAGCACGTCGAGCTTCTCGTCGCGTGCCCGCACGATCGAGACTTCCGCCGACACCGGCGCGAATGCTTCCGCGGCGCACGACAGGCGCAGCGGCTCGTTGCCGCGCGGCACGCCGATCGCGGACTTCGCAATCGAAACCTGACCGTAGGAAGTATTGCCGACGAAGACTTCGCATACCCCGGTCGGCTGCGCGAAAACGAAGGTCACGACATCTTCGTTATTGGTGTCGAACGTCGTGCAGCCGGCGCAAAACAGCGTCAACGCCGCAGCAAGCGGTCCGAATAAACGCGCGAACACCCGAGAATCCCTCGCCAGCCTCTAGCCCCGCCCGCAGATTACCGCCAATCGGGGCGAAAATCGGAAATATCCCGAAATCCAAGTGGTTAAGGGTGCCGTAGCCGGAAAATAATACCGGAATACGCACGAAAATTGCCCCGGCGCGGGGCCGGGGCAGTTCGTGGGACCGGATGGAGGGATGTCAGTGCGGCTTCCGCGCCGTGGCTTCCAGATCCCGGCGAAGACCGATCCAGCCTTGCGTGCGCAAGCTGGGAACGCAGGCCCTGAATGAATCGCGGCAGACCGGATTCGAACATTCGTAGAAGCGGGTTTCGGTGCCCTCTTCCGGCTTCTCGCAAACCGCGATCAGCCGCATGTTTTCACCGCACTCGCCACAACGCAGGACGGGAAAGGATCTTGAGGCCATGGGCTCCTCCATCAGCAGGAGGAAAAGCTTTCGGCGATCTTGTGCGTTCCGATGGAACTTGTGGAACCCGCGGCAGGGTAAACGTCGCGTATTCTAGGAAATTGAAACGAAAAACCCCGGCGCATTGGCCGGGGTTTTCCTCGATCCTTGAACGGCGCGATTACACGCCGGTCGCGCGCTGCTTGACGACCATGCCCCACACGAAGAGCACGATAACCGCGCCGACGATGGCGCCGATGAGACCGGCACCCTGCCCCGGCGCGTACCAGCCGAGCGCCTGTCCGAGCCAGGTCGCGACGAATGCGCCGACGATGCCGAGGATCGTCGTGAGGATGAAGCCGGAAGGCTCGTTGTCGCCCGGCATCACGAACTTCGCGATCACGCCGGCGATGAAGCCGATGATGATGGTCCAGATGAATCCCATTTTACGCTCTCCCTTCGGTGGCAGGAACGTGACCTTGCGGCGTGTACTTATCGACCGCATCCGGCAATTCCTTGCACAGGCGCGAAAGCAGTTCGTCCTTGGAAAGGCCAGTGTGCTGCGTCAGCGTTTCGATCACGTCCGCGCCGAGCGCTTTTTCGAGATCGGCGGGCGCACAGGACTGGTTCGTGCCGGTTTTCACCCAGGATTCGGCTTTCTCGCCCTGACCGTTCTGCTTGAAACGGTCGAGCAACTCGCCAAGGCCGCCCGGAAGGATGCTGCCCGCGCTCGCGGACTTGGTATCGAGCCCGAGTTTTTCAAGCAGGCCGCCGATGCCGCCCTTGCCGTCCGGGCCGGGCGTATTCAGTTTGCCGAGAACCTCGGAAATCTTGTCCCGGTTCTGGTAGCCCGCGATGGCCAGCATCGCGAGCAAAGCCGTCATTGAGGGAAAACCGCGCTTCGCGTCCATGAAAGTACCTCCCGTACCGCAGCGACCGTAAACGAATACGCCTGCGGAAAGTTCCAAGTATGACAGCGGGACTGCTTTTCAATGCGCGGCGGAAAATAAAATCCGCGCGGCGCCGCGGACGGTTAGACGCTTTCGGAAACGCGCTTCCTGACCATCCCGGCGAACAGGCAACCGAGCGCCGAAACAGCGATACAGGCGGCGGCCGCCGCGGGGCGTCCGAGCGAGAGCGCATAAAACGCCATTGCGGAATTCGCCGCCGAGAAAAAGGTCGCCTGCCAGAACATCCGCATTCACCCCTTGGGCCGGCGCAGCGCGAACCGGCGGTCGTCTTCAAAAGCAAAACCCCGGCGCGATGGCCGGGGCTTCTATTCGTTTTCGCTGCCGATCAGGCCGGAACGGCCTGCTGCTCTTCCTTCGGCTGGGTCGCGAGGAAAGCCTCGTGACGGGCGAGATCGTCCTTGCCCTTGGCGCTCTCGTCGCGGTCGACGAATTCGATCACGGCCATCGGCGCCATGTCGCCATAGCGGAAGCCTGCCTTGATGATGCGAAGGTAGCCGCCCTGGCGCGACGCGTAGCGCGGCGCGAGCACGTCGAAGAGCTTCTTCACGGCGTCGCGGTCGCGCATTTCCGAGATCGCCTGACGGCGCGCGTGCAGGCTCGCCTTCTTGCCGAGGGTCACCAGCTTCTCGACGATCGGACGGATGTCCTTCGCCTTCGGCAGCGTGGTGACGATCTGCTCGTGCGTGATGAGCGACGCTGCCATGTTCGCGAGCATCGCCTTGCGGTGCTCGGGGCGGCGGTTGAAGCGGCGGTTGGTTTTTCCGTGACGCATAGTTCTTTCCTCCGAAGCGCGATGCGCGCCTCAGTAATGGTCCTCGAAGCGCTTCGCGAGTTCTTCGATGTTCTCCGGCGGCCAGCCCTGCACTTCCATGCCGAGGTGCAGGCCCATGGTCGCGAGCACTTCCTTGATTTCGTTCAGCGACTTGCGGCCGAAGTTCGGAGTGCGGAGCATTTCCGCTTCCGACTTCTGTATGAGGTCGCCGATATAGACGATGTTGTCGTTCTTCAGGCAGTTCGCCGAGCGAACCGAAAGCTCGAGCTCGTCCACCTTCTTGAGCATCGCCGGCGGGAACGGCAGTTCCTGCATCGGCGCCGCCTCGACTTCGCGGCGGGGCTCTTCGAAGTTCACGAAGATGTTGAGCTGGTCCTGCAGGATGCGCGCGGAATAAGCGAGCGCGTCTTCCGGCGTGATCGAACCGTTGGTTTCAATCGTCATGGTCAGCTTGTCGTAGTCGAGGATCTGCCCTTCGCGGGTGTTCTCGACGCGATACGAAACCTTGCGCACCGGCGAATAGAGGCTGTCGACCGGGATCAGGCCGATCGGCGAATCTTCCGCGCGGTTGCGATCCGACGGGACATAGCCCTTGCCGGTGTTGACGGTGAATTCCATGCGGATTTCGGCGCCGTCATCGAGCGTGCAGATCTGGAGATCGGGATTGAGTACCTGCACGTCGCCGACGGTCTGAATGTCGCCGGCGGTGACGGTGCCCGGGCCCGTCTTCTTCACGACCATGCGCTTCGGGCCTTCGCCCTGCATCTTGATCGCGATGTCCTTGATGTTCAGCACGATGTCGGTGACGTCTTCGCGCACGCCGGGGATCGACGAGAACTCGTGCAGCACGCCGTCGATCTGCACCGAGGTCACCGCTGCACCCTGCAACGACGAGAGCAGGATACGGCGCAGCGCGTTGCCGAGCGTCAGGCCGAAGCCGCGCTCGAGCGGTTCGGCGATCACGGTGGCAAAACGCTTCGGATCCGGCCCGCCCTGCACATTGAGCTTCTCGGGCTTGATCAACTCCTGCCAGTTTTTCTGGATCACAGTCGTCATCCTTACGTCCTTTGTGCGGGGCCGTTGCCTCGCGACCGCGGCAAGCGCGGCGATTCTCCAGAACCCGGCCGGAGCCGGAAACGAAACTCTTAAACGCGCCGGCGCTTGCGCGGACGGCAACCGTTATGCGGGATCGGCGTCACGTCGCGGATCGACGTCACGGTGAAGCCCGCAGCCTGCAGCGCGCGAAGCGCCGACTCGCGGCCCGAACCAGGACCGGAAACTTCCACTTCGAGCGTACGCATGCCGTGCTCGGCGGCCTTCTTCGCGGCGTCCTCGGCGGCGACCTGTGCCGCGTAAGGCGTGGACTTGCGCGAACCCTTGAAGCCCATCGTGCCCGACGACGACCAGGCGATGGTGTTGCCCTGCACGTCGGTGATGGTGATCATCGTGTTGTTGAACGAAGCCGCGACATGCGCGACGCCGGCCGCGATATTCTTGCGCTCGCGCTTGCGGACGACTTTTGCTTCTTTCGCCATGACGGTCCCGTTTCTCTTTTTCGTTAGCGCTTAGCGCGTTGCCATCTTCTTGCCGGCGATCGCTTTCGCCGGGCCTTTACGCGTGCGCGCGTTGGTATGCGTGCGCTGACCGTGGACCGGCAGGCCCTTGCGGTGACGAAGACCGCGGTAGCAACCGAGATCCTGCAGGCGCTTGATGTTGAGCGTAACTTCGCGGCGCAGATCGCCTTCCACGACGTAGTCGCGGTCGATCATTTCGCGGATCTGGAGCACTTCCTGATCGGTGAGCTGGTTGATGCGGCGCTCGGCCGGAATCTTCAGTTCATCGACGATCTTCTGGGCGCGCTGCTGCCCGATGCCGTGAATGTACTGGAGCGCGATAACGACGCGCTTGCCGGTCGGAAGGTTGACGCCTGCGATACGGGCCACGTTTCTAGTCTCCGAGATGCGGGCGAACCGGCCCGAAATTGTTGTCGATACGGCAAAAAACGACGCCCAACCCCCCGGTCCGGAGGGTGTGGCATCGCCTCAGAAATAGCGACTGATGCGGGGTATGTAAGGAAGGGCGCATATCAAGTCAACCGCTCAAAAACCCGCTCAAATCGCTGCTTTTCGGGCCTTCAGGCCCTCGTCGATCGCCGTTTCCACGGCGGGAATCGGCGCCATCCCGTCGACCTCCAGAAGGTCGCCCTTGGCCTTGTAATAGGCCGAGAGCGGCGCGGTCTGGGACCGGTAGGCGTCGAGGCGCTTTTTGAGCGCCTCCGGATTGTCGTCGGCCCGGATGGCCTCCCCGCGGGCGGTCATCTCGGCGATGCGGGTTTCGATGCGCCGCAAGAGCGCCCCCTCGTCCACCTTGAGTTCCACCACCGCGTCGAGCCGGATGCCCTTGGCCGCGAGCAACTTATCCAGCGCCTCCGCCTGCGCGACCGTGCGCGGGAAGCCGTCGAGGATGAAGCCCTTCTGCACGTCCGGCTCTTTCAGCCGGTCGTCGATGATCGCGATCACGATGTCGTCCGAGACGAGATCGCCGCGCGCCATGATGTCTTTCGCCTTGAGGCCGACCGGCGTTTCGGCCTTTACGGCCGCGCGCAGCATGTCGCCGGTGGAAAGGCGCGTGATTCCGTGCCGCTCGATCAGGCGGTCGCCCTGCGTGCCCTTGCCGGCACCCGGCGGTCCGAGCAGCACAAGCCTCATCGCCGCGCCCCGCGCAGCTTCGATTTCTTGATCAGGCCTTCGTACTGATGCGCGAGCAGATAGCCCTGCACCTGCGCGACCGTGTCCATCGTTACCGAGACGACGATGAGCAACGAAGTGCCGCCGAAATAGAACGGCACGCCGGCATAAGCGACCATGAACTCTGGCAACAGACAGACGATCACGAGATAGGCCGCACCCACGACGGTAATGCGCGTCAGCACGTAGTCGATGTGTTTCGCGGTGTTCTCGCCCGGACGGATGCCCGGAATAAAGCCGCCATGCTTCTTCAGGTTGTCGGCCGTCTCCACCGGATTGAAAACGATCGCGGTGTAGAAGAACGCGAAGAAGATAATGAGCAGCGCATAGAGCACCATGAAGCCCGGCCGGCCGTGGCCGAGGATCGTGGTCATGTATTGCAGCCATTCGGGGCCGGAGCCCGCGAGGAATTGCGCGATCGTGGTCGGCACCAGCAGCAGCGAAGAGGCGAAGATCGGCGGAATCACGCCCGACGAGTTCAGCTTCAGCGGCAGATGCGAGGTCTGGCCTTCGAACAGCTTGTTGCCGACCTGACGCTTCGGATACTGGATCAGCAAGCGGCGCTGCGCGCGCTCCATGAACACGATGAAGGTGATCGCGGCGATCGCGACCACGATGATCAGCAGGATCAGGCCGGTCGAAACCGCGCCGGTACGGCCAAGATCAAGGAGACCCGCGAGTGCGGCCGGAAGTTCGGCGACGATACCCGCGAAGATGATCAGCGAAATGCCGTTGCCGATGCCGCGCGCGGTGATCTGCTCGCCGAGCCACATCAGGAACACGGTGCCGCCGGTCAGCGTGATCACCGTCGAGAGCCGGAAGAACATGCCGGGTTCGGACACGATGCCGCCGCCCCCGCCTTCGAGGCCGACCGCGATGCCGTATGCCTGCAAGGCGGCGAGCACGACGGTGAGATAGCGCGTGTACTGGTTGATAACCTTGCGGCCCTGCTCGCCTTCCTTCTTCAGCGCTTCCAGCGTCGGCGAGACAGTGGTGAGCAACTGGAGAATGATCGACGCCGAGATGTACGGCATGATGTTGAGCGCGAAGATCGCCATGCGCTCGACCGCGCCGCCGGAAAACATATTGAAGAGGCCGAGAATGCCGCCGCGCGCCTGGTTGAAGGCGTTGGTGAACGCGGTCGGATCGATGCCCGGCATCGGAATATAGGTGCCGAGGCGATAGACCAGGAGCGCACCCAGCGTAAACCAGATGCGCTTCTTCAGATCTTCCGCTTTCGCAAGCGCGCTGAAGTTCAGATTTGCCGCGAGTTGTTCGGCTGCCGACGCCATGTTCGCTCCGATCCGCCCCGACTAAATTCCCGTGAAGAAGAAAATCGGCCCGATTACTTGGCCGATTCCTTCTTCGGCTTCTTCTGCATCTTGCCCGGCTTTTCCCGGTCAGCCTTCTTCACGACAAGCTGCTTCACCGAGCCGCCCGCCTTCTCGACCGCGGCGATCGCCGACTTCGTGGCGCCCGCGACTTCGAACGAAAGCTTGGTCTTCAGTTCGCCGCCGCCGAGCAGACGCACGCCGTTGCCGGCGCGGCGCAGCACGCCCGCCTTCTGCAACGATTCCGCCGTGACGGTGTCGCCTTCCTTGAAGTGCTTGGCATCGACCGCCTTCTGGATGCGGTCGAGATTCACTTCGTTGTATTTCACCGCGAAGATGTTGTTGAAGCCGCGCTTCGGCAGACGGCGGTGCAACGGCATCTGGCCGCCTTCGCGGCCCTTGATGCGCACGCCGGTACGAGCCTTCTGACCCTTGACGCCACGGCCGCCGGTCTTGCCCTTGCCGGAGCCGATGCCGCGGCCGACGCGGATGCGGTTCTTGCGCGCGCCTTCGTTGTCCGCGATCTCGTTGAGTTTCATCGTCCTATCCTCACTTGCCTTCGACGATCCGCACCATGTGCGCGACCTTCGCGATCATGCCGCGCGTCGCCGGCGTGTCCGCCAGCTCGCGCTTCTTGCCGCGCTTGTTGAGGCCAAGACCGATCAGGGTCTTTTCCTGCTTGCCGTCGCGGCGGATCGGGGAACCGAACTGCTCGACGGTGATTTTCTTGCCGGCCATCGTCCCTCTCCTTAGCCTTCCGCCGATGCGTCGGCATCGACGTCGCGGCGGCGCGACTGCAAGGTCGAAACCTTGATGCCGCGGCGGGCCGCGACCGAACGCGGGCTGTCCTGGTTCTTCAGCGCGTCGAACGTCGCGCGAACCATGTTGTAGGGGTTCGACGAGCCGAACGACTTCGCGACCACGTCCTGCACGCCGACGGTTTCGAACACCGCGCGCATCGGGCCGCCGGCGATGATGCCGGTACCGGCAGGCGCCGCGCGCAGCACGACCTTGCCCGCGCCGTGATGACCGTTGACGTCATGATGCAGCGTGCGGCCGTCGCGCAGGTTGACGCGGATCAGCGAGCGCTTGGCGGCATCGGTCGCCTTGCGGATCGCCTCCGGCACTTCGCGCGCCTTGCCGTGACCGAAGCCGACGCGGCCCTTCTGGTCGCCGACGACGACGAGTGCTGCGAAACCGAAGCGCTTGCCGCCCTTCACGACCTTCGCAACGCGGTTGATGTGGACCAGCTTGTCCACCAAACCGTCGCGCTCCTGATCGCGATCGCGATCTTTGCCCCGGCCTCGTTTTTCGTCTCTTTCGCGTGCCATGATGCTGTCCTTAGAAACTCAATCCGCCTTCGCGCGCCGCGTCGGCGAGTGCCTTGACGCGGCCGTGAAAGCGATAGGCGCCGCGGTCGAAGATGACTTCCTTCACGCCCTTCGCTTTCGCGCGCTCGGCGATCAGGCTGCCGACCGCTTTCGCGGCCTCGACATTCGCGCCCGACTTCAATTTGCCGCGCATATCCTTCTCGAGCGTCGAGGCGGCGGCGAGCGTCGCACCCTTCGCATCGTCGATGATCTGCGCATAGATGTTCATGCCCGAGCGGTGAACCGACAGACGCGGGCGGCCGTAAGCCGACGCTTTCAGCGACCGGCGCACGCTCGCCTTGCGGCGCTTGGATCGTGCTGCAACTGTTGCCATCGTCGTTCCCCGTTACTTCTTCTTGCCTTCCTTGCGGAAGATGAATTCGCCTTCGTACTTCACGCCCTTACCCTTGTACGGCTCAGGCTTGCGATAGGCGCGGATTTCGGATGCGACCTGGCCGACACGCTGCTTATCGATGCCGGTGATCACGATTTCGGTCGGCTTCGGCGTCGCGATCGCGATGCCGTCCGGAATTTTGTAGACCACGTCGTGGCTGTAGCCGAGCGAGAGGTTCAGGTTCTTGCCCTGCACCGCCGCGCGATAGCCGACGCCGTTGATCTCGAGCTTCTTCTCAAAGCCCTTCGAGACGCCCGTGACGATGTTGTTCACGAGTGCGCGGTAGAGACCCCAGGACGCCTGGTCCTGCTTCTCCTCGCCCTTCTTCTCGAAGGTGATCTGGTTCTTGTCGAGCTTCGGCGCGACGTTGTCGTTCAGCACGACCGAAAGCTCGCCCTTCGGGCCTTTGACCTTGACGGTCTGGCCCGAGACGGTTGCCGTGACGCCGGAGGGAATGGCGACCGGGCGTTTGCCGATTTTGGACATGATTCCCGTTCCTTCCTCAGAACACCGTGCAGAGCACTTCGCCGCCGACGTTCTGCTCGCGGGCGGAGTGATCGGCCATCACGCCCTTCGGCGTCGAGACGATCGCAATACCGAGACCGTTGTTGACGCGCGGCAGCGCATCGACGGACGCATAAACGCGACGGCCGGGCTTCGACACACGCGAGATTTCGCGGATCGCCGGACCGACGTCGGAATACTTCAGCTCGACGTCGAACTCGGTCCGGCCGTTGCCGAACTCGGTGGTCGAATAGCCGCGGATGTAGCCTTCGTCCTTGAGCACGTCGAGAACGCGCGCGCGGAACGAGGAGCCGGGTGTGGAAACGCGGTCACGCTTGCGCATTTGCGCATTGCGGATGCGGGTCAGCATATCGCCGAGCGGATCGTGCAAAGCCATGTTCGATCCCTCCCCTTACCAGCTCGATTTCACGAGGCCGGGGATCATGCCCTTCGACCCGAATTCGCGCAGCGCGAGACGCGACATCTTCAGCTTGCGATAGGTCGCGCGCGGACGGCCCGTCACTTCGCAACGGTTGCGCACGCGCTCCTTCGCCGAGTTTTTCGGCAGCTTCGAGAGTTTCAACACCGCCTCGAAGCGATCCTCGATGGAGACCTTCTTGTCCATCACGATCGCCTTGAGCTTGGCGCGCTTCGCCGCGCCGTTCTTCGCCATCTTGGCGCGGCGGTTGTTCTTCTCGATCGAACTTTTCTTCGCCATGTCTGCTCCTAGTATCCGCGTTTGAAGCGCAGCTTCACTGCCGGAAGGGAAAGTTCAAAGCCACGAGCAGAGCCCGCGCTTCGTCGTCGGTTCTCGCCGTCGTGCAGACGGTGATGTCCATGCCCCAGATCGACTCGGCCTTGTCGTAGTCGATTTCCGGGAAAATGATGTGTTCCTTGATGCCGAGCGTGTAGTTGCCGCGGCCATCGAAGCTCTTCGGGTTCAGGCCGCGGAAGTCGCGCACGCGCGGCAGCGCGACCGTGACCAGGCGGTCGACGAAGTCGAACATGCGGTCGCCGCGCAGCGTGACCTTCGCGCCGATGCCGATGTGCTCGCGCAGCTTGAAGTTCGCGATCGCCTTGCGGGCCTTGGTGACGATCGCCTTCTGGCCGGCGATCGCGGTCAGGTCGTTGGCGGCCGCCGTGACCTTCTTCTGGTCCGAGGCACCCTCACCCACGCCCATGTTCAGCACGACCTTTTCGAGCCGCGGCACGGCATAGGGGTTCGAGTAACCGAACTGCTCGACCAGCTTCGGACGAATGGTCTTTTCGAACTGCGTCTTCAGACGCGGGATATAGCTATTCTCAGCCATCGATCGTCTCTCCCGAGCGGCGCGCCACGCGCACCTTCTCGCCCTTTACATCCTTGAAGCCGACGCGGGTCGCCTTCTTCGGGTCCTTCGGATCGGCAAGCGCGAGATTCGAAATGTGAATCGGCGCTTCCTTTGAAATGATGCCGCCCTGGTTCTGCGCGGTCTGGCGCTGATGGCGGCGGACGATGTTCACGCCGCGCACGAGCGCACGCGCTTCCGCCGGCCGCACTTCGATAACCTCGCCGGACTTACCCTTGTCGCGACCGGTGAGCACGATGACTTTATCGCCCTTGCGGATCTTCGCGGACATCACAGCACCTCCGGGGCGAGCGAAATGATCTTCATGTGGTTCTTGGCGCGCAGCTCGCGCGGCACCGGTCCGAAAATACGCGTGCCGACCGGCTCCATCTGGTTGTTGATGAGGACGGCCGCATTGCGGTCGAAGCGGATGACCGAGCCGTCGGCGCGGCGCAGGTCCTTGCGGATGCGCACGACCACGGCCTTCATCACTTCGCCCTTCTTCACCTTTCCGCGCGGAATCGCTTCCTTGATCGAAACGACGATGACGTCGCCGACCGTCGCGTACTTGCGCTTCGAGCCGCCCAGCACCTTGATGCACATGACACGGCGCGCGCCGGAATTGTCAGCGACGTCGAGGTTTGTTTGCATCTGAATCATAAAGGCACCTTTGTTCTTCTTCGCCGCTTACGCGGGATTGTCTCTCGTTCAGGCTTTCTCGTTTTCGACGACGATCCAGCGCTTCAGCTTCGAAATCGGCTTGTGCTCGGAAATCGAGACGGTATCGCCGACCTTGTATTTGTTGCTCTCATCGTGCGCGTGGAACTTCTTGGAACGGCGCACGGTCTTCTTCAAAAGCGGATGGGTGTAGCGGCGCTCGACCAGCACGACGACGGTCTTGTCCTGCTTGTCGCTCACCACGGTGCCCTGCAATACGCGCTTCGGCATCTTACTTGCCCTTCTTGGCGCCGGCGGCGCGTTTCTCGCCCGCGACCGTCGAGAGGCGCGCAATATCGCGACGCACCTGACGAACCCGCGAGGTGTTTTCCAACTGACCCGTCGCCTTCTGGAAGCGAAGGTTGAACTGCTCCTTCTTCAGCTCCGCGATCTTCTCGGTGAGCTGGTCGGGAGTAAGCTGACGAACGTCTTCGACTTTCATCTCGATTCTCCCGTTACTGGATGCGCGCGACGAAGCGCGTCTTGATGGGAAGCTTGGCGGCGGCAAGGCGCAGCGCTTCGCGCGCGGTTGGCTCATCGACGCCGTCGAGTTCGAACATGATGCGGCCCGGCTTGATGCGCGCCGCCCAGAATTCCGGCTGACCCTTGCCCTTGCCCATGCGGACTTCGGTCGGCTTCTTCGAGATCGGCACATCCGGGAACACGTTGATCCACACGCGGCCGGCGCGCTTCATGTGGCGCGTCATGGCGCGGCGGGCGGCCTCGATCTGGCGCGCGGTGACGCGTTCCGGCTCGAGCGCTTTCAGCCCGTACTCGCCGAAAGCGAGCGTGGTCCCGCCCTTCGCGGTACCGCGGATGCGGCCCTTGAACTGTTTGCGGAATTTGGTGCGCTTGGGTTGCAACATGGTCGTTTACTCTTCTTATTTCTGCCGTTAGGCCGCCTGCTCGCGGCGCGGGCGTCCGCCCTCGCCTTCAGCAAGCTTCTTGTCCTGCGCCATCGGATCGTGCTCGAGGATCTCGCCCTTGAAGATCCAGACCTTCACGCCGCAGGTGCCGTAAGTCGTGAACGCGGTAGCGGTGCCGTAATCGACGTCGGCACGAAGCGTGTGCAGCGGCACGCGGCCTTCGCGATACCATTCCACGCGCGCGATTTCGTTGCCGCCGAGACGGCCCGAGCAGTTGATGCGGATGCCTTCGGCGCCGAGACGGATCGCGGACTGCACGGCGCGCTTCATCGCGCGGCGGAACGCAACGCGGCGCTCGAGCTGCTGCGCGATCGAGTCGGCGACCAGGTGCGCGTCGAGTTCGGGCTTGCGGATCTCGAGGATGTTGATGATGACTTCGGAGTCGGTCATCTTCGAAATCTGCTTGCGCAGCTTGTCGATGTCCGCGCCCTTCTTGCCGATGACGACGCCCGGGCGGCCCGAGTGAATCGTGACACGGCACTTCTTGTGCGGGCGCTCGATCACGATGCGCGCGACCGCAGCCTGCTTCAGCTGCTTCATCAGGAAGTCGCGGATCTTGATGTCTTCATGCAGGAGCTTGCCGTATTCGCCTTTGCGGGCGAACCAGCGCGAGTCCCAGGTGCGATTGATGCCGAGCCGGAGTCCGGTCGGATTAACTTTCTGTCCCATCAGGCACTCGCTTCCGCTTTTGCTTTGGGTTTCGACTTCTTCTTCGGAGCCTCTTCTTCCTTCTCGCGCACGACGATCGTGATCGAGGAGAACGGCTTTTCGATCGGCGACGAGCGGCCGCGGCCGCGCGACGTGAAGCGGTGCATGGTCAGCGCCTTGCCGATATAGGCTTCCGCGACGACGAGGTTGTCGACGTCGAGCTGGTGATTGTTCTCGGCGTTCGCGATCGCGCTATCGAGGCACTTCTTGACGTCCTTCGCGATGCGCTTCTTCGAGAAGGTCAGGTCGGCAAGCGCCATCCCGACCTTCTTGCCGCGGATCAGGCCCGCGACGAGGTCGAGCTTGCGCGGCGAGATGCGCAGATTGCGCGCGATCGCCTTCGCCTCGTTGTCCTTCAGAACTCGTTTCCGTGATGGCTTGCCCATGACTCTTCTCGATTAAGCCTTCTTGGCTTTCTTGTCGGCCGCGGTGTGGCCGGTGAAGGTGCGCGTCGGCGAGAACTCGCCGAACTTATGGCCCACCATTTCTTCGGAGACGTAGACCGGAACGTGCTTCTGGCCGTTGTAGACGCCGAAGGTGAGACCCACGAACTGCGGCAGGATCGTCGAGCGGCGGCTCCAGATCTTGATCACATCGGAGCGACCGGACGAGCGCGCGGCATCCGCTTTCTTCAGCAGATAACCGTCGACGAACGGACCTTTCCAGACTGAACGGGACATCGGTTACGCCTTCTTCTTCCGCGCGTGGCGGTTCGCAATGATGAACTTGTTGGTGCGCTTGTTCTTGCGCGTCTTCTTGCCCTTGGTCGGGAAGCCCCACGGGGTGACCGGATGACGGCCGCCCGAGGTGCGGCCTTCGCCGCCGCCGTGCGGGTGATCGACCGGGTTCATCGCGACGCCGCGGTTGCCCGGCTTCTTGCCCTTCCAGATGTTGCGGCCGGCCTTGCCGACCGACGTGTTCATGTGATCGGGGTTCGACACCGCGCCGACGGTCGCGAAGCAGCGGCCGTGCACCAGGCGCTGTTCGCCCGAATGCAGACGCAGGATGCAATAGCCCTGGTCGCGGCCGACGATCTGCGCGTAGGTGCCGGCGGAACGGGCGATCTGGCCGCCCTTCCCGATCTTCAGCTCGATGTTGTGCACGATCGTACCGACCGGCATGTTTTCGAGCGGCATCGCGTTGCCCGGCTTCACGTCCACGTCTTCGCCGGCGATGAGCTTGTCGCCCGCAGACACGCGCTGCGGCGCCAGGATGTAGGCCAGCGAGCCGTCATCGTACTTCAGGAGCGCGATGTAGGCCGTGCGGTTCGGATCGTACTCGATGCGCTCGACAGTGCCGGTCACATCGCGCTTCACGCGCTTGAAATCGACGTCGCGCAGCGAGCGCTTGTGACCGCCGCCACGGAAGCGGACGGTGACGCGGCCGTTATTGTTGCGCGCGCCGGTGCTCGACTTGCCGACGGTCAGGCTCTTTTCCGGCTTGCCCTTGTGGAGGCCGGTGCGGTCGACGCTGACATACTGCCGGAGGCCGGGAGTAATGGGTCGGTATGTTCTGAGTGCCATTTCGTTTTACCTCAGAGGCCCGTCGTGATGTCGATCGTGTTGCCCTCGGCGAGCGTCACGACCGCTTTCTTCACGTCGCCCTGCTTGCCCGGACGGCCGCGGAACACCTTGTTCTTGCCCTTGCGGGTCAACGTGTTCACGCGGGTTACCTTCACCTCGAACAGCTTTTCGACGGCGTTCTTGATCTCGGTTTTGGTCGCGTCCAGGCGAACCTTGAACACGACCTTGTTCTTCTCGGACGCGGCGGTGGCCTTTTCGGTCACGACCGGCGAGAGGATCACGTCGTAGTGGCGCGGTTCCTTGCTCATTTGAATCGCGCCTCCAGTGCGTCGATCGCCGCCTTCGTCAGCACGAGCTTCTGACGGCGCATGATGTCGTAGACGTTGATGCCCTGAACCGGCAGCACGTCGATCTCGCGCAGGTTGCGCGCGGCAAGACCGAAGTTCTTGTCGATTTCGGCGCCGCCGATGATCAGCGCATTCGAGAAGCCGAGATCGGCGAAGTTCTTGGCGAGCGCCTTGGTCTTCGGCTCGGAGAGCGAGGCTTCCGAGAGCACGACGATCGAGGACGCCTTGGCCTTGGCCGAGAGCGCATGCTTTAGCGCGAGCTGACGCAGCTTCTTCGGCAGTTCGGTTTCGTGCGAGCGCACGACCGGACCGAAGGCGCGGCCACCGCCACGGAACTGCGGCACGCGGGCCGAGCCGTGACGGGCATTACCGGTGCCCTTCTGGCCGTACATCTTCTTGCCCGTGCGCCAGATTTCCGCGCGGTTCTTCACCTTGTGGGTGCCGGCGCGGCGCTTGTTGAGCTGCCAGTTGACGGCGCGGTGCAGAAGATCCTGACGAACTTCGAGACCGAAAATCTCGTCGTTCAGCGTGACCTTCCCGCCTTCTTTGCCATCGAGCGAAATGACGGAGAGTTCCATTATGCGCCCTCCTTCACTTCGGCTTCCGGCGCGGGAGCGCTGTCTGCGACAGGCGCTTCGGCTTCCGGCTTCTTGTTGGCTTCGTCGGCGAGACGGAACTTGCCCGGCTTCGGCGCATCCTTGGGAAGCGCCTTCTTCACGGCGTCGCGCACCATGATCCAGCCGCCTTTTGAGCCCGGCACCGCGCCTTCGACGAGCAGGAGGCCCTTCTCGACATCGGTGCGGATGACCTTGAGGTTCAGTGTGGTGACGGTGTCGTCACCCATGTGGCCGGCCATCTTCTTGTTCTTGAAGGTCTTGCCCGGATCCTGACGGCCGCCGGTACCACCGATCGAACGGTGCGAAACCGAGACGCCGTGGGTCGCGCGAAGACCGCGGAAATTCCAGCGCTTCATGCCGCCCGCGAAACCCTTACCGATCGAAGTGCCGGTAACGTCCACGAACTGGCCGACTACGAAATGATCCGCGGTGATTTCGGCGCCGACCGGGATCAGCGCGTCTGCGGGCACGCGGAATTCCGCGAGCTTGCGCTTCGGCTCGATCTTGGTGACGGCGAAATGGCCGCGCATCGCCTTGGAGACGCGCGAGACACGGCGCGTACCCGCACCGAGCTGGAGCGCGACATAGCCGTTCTTTTCCATCGTGCGATGGCCGACGACCTGGCAGTTTTCGAGTTTCAGCACGGTCACGGGGACATGCTCACCGGCGTCGGTGAAGACGCGGGTCATTCCCAGTTTCTGTGCGATCACGCCGGAGCGCATGTTACTTCCTCGTTCCTACAAGAGCCTTAGAGCTTGATCTCGACGTCGACGCCCGCAGCCAGGTCGAGCTTCATCAGCGCGTCCACGGTCTGCGGTGTCGGATCGACGATGTCCAAAAGGCGCTTGTGCGTGCGCATTTCGAACTGCTCGCGGCTCTTCTTGTCGATGTGCGGAGAGCGGTTGACGGTGAACTTCTCGATCCGCGTCGGCAGCGGGATGGGCCCGCGCACTTGCGCGCCCGTACGCTTGGCGGTCGCCACGATCTCGCGCGTAGAAGTGTCGAGAATGCGGTGGTCGAAAGCCTTGAGGCGGATTCGAATATTCTGGCCGTTCATCGCTTACTCCGGGGTATCCCCGCGTTGAAGTTTATTGTTCGTCTCTTGGTTACGCCGGGATCACTCGATGATCTTCGCCACGACGCCCGCGCCTACGGTGCGGCCGCCTTCGCGGATGGCGAAGCGGAGCTTCTCTTCCATCGCGATCGGCACGATCAGCTGCACTTCCATCGACACGTTGTCGCCCGGCATCACCATTTCGGTGCCCGAAGGCAGCGTCACGATGCCGGTCACGTCGGTCGTGCGGAAGTAAAACTGCGGGCGATAGTTCGTGAAGAACGGCGTGTGACGGCCACCCTCTTCTTTGGTGAGAATGTAGGCTTCCGCCGTGAACTTCGTGTGCGGCTTCACCGAACCCGGCTTCGCCAGCACCTGACCGCGCTCGATTTCCTCGCGCTTGGTGCCGCGCAGAAGAATACCGACGTTGTCGCCGGCCTGACCCTGATCGAGCAACTTGCGGAACATCTCGACGCCCGTAACCGTCGTCTTCTGCGTCTCGCGGATGCCGACGATCTCGACTTCCTCGCCGACCTTCACGATGCCGCGCTCGACGCGGCCCGTGGCAACCGTGCCGCGGCCCGAGATCGAGAACACGTCTTCGACCGGCATCAGGAACGCACCGTCCACCGGACGATCCGGCGTCGGAATGTATTCATCGACCGCCGCCATCAGCTTCAGGATCGCGTCCTTGCCCTGCTCCGGGTTCTTGTCCTCGAGCGCCATCAGCGCCGAGCCCTTGATGATCGGGATCTTGTCGCCGGGGAAGTTGTACTTCGAGAGCAACTCGCGGACTTCCAGCTCGACGAGGTCGAGCAGTTCCGGATCGTCGACCATGTCGACCTTGTTCATGAACACAACGATCGCCGGCACGCCGACCTGACGGGCAAGCAGAATGTGCTCGCGGGTCTGCGGCATCGGGCCGTCGGCAGCCGACACGACCAGGATCGCGCCGTCCATCTGCGCAGCACCCGTGATCATGTTCTTCACGTAGTCCGCGTGACCCGGGCAATCGACATGCGCATAGTGGCGGTTCGTCGTTTCATATTCGACGTGCGCCGTCGAAATCGTGATGCCGCGCGCCTTCTCTTCCGGCGCCTTGTCGATCTGGTCATAGGCCGTGAACGTGGCACCGCCGGTCTCCGCCAGCACCTTCGTGATCGCCGCCGTCAACGACGTCTTGCCGTGGTCAACGTGACCGATCGTGCCGACGTTCACATGCGGTTTCTTGCGTTCAAATTTTTCCTTGGCCATCTTGCTCTCCGTTCAGCCTAAGCGGCGAAGTTTCGTGAAATCCAAAATACAAAAGACTCAGGCGTATTTCGCCTGAACCTCCTGCGCGACGTTGTTGGGAACCTGCTCGTAGTGGTCGAATTGCATCGTGAAGGTTGCGCGGCCCTGCGAGAACGAACGCAGGTTGTTCACGTAACCGAACATGTTGGCGAGCGGCACCATCGCGTTGATGACGTTGGCGTTGCCGCGCATGTCCTGGCCCTGAATCTGGCCACGGCGCGAGTTGAGATCGCCGATGACCGAACCGGTGTAGTCTTCCGGGGTCACCACTTCGACCTTCATGATCGGCTCGAGCAGCACCGAGCCGCCCTTTTGCAGACCTTCGCGAAGTGCCGCGCGCGACGCGATTTCGAAGGCGAGCGCCGAGGAGTCGACGTCGTGGTAGGCGCCGTCAACCAGGCGAACCTTGAGATCGACGACCGGGAAGCCGGCGAGCACGCCCGCGCCAAGCACGGACTCGAGGCCCTTCTCGACGCCGGGAATGTATTCCTTCGGCACCGCGCCGCCGACGATCTCGTTTTCGAATTCGAAGCCCTTGCCCGGCTCGTTCGGCTCGAGTTCGAGCTTCACGCGCGCGAACTGGCCCGAACCGCCCGACTGCTTCTTGTGGGTGTAGTCGATCGTGGCCGGCTTCGAGATCTTTTCGCGATAGGCAACCTGCGGCGCGCCGATGTTGGCATCGACCTTATAAGTGCGCTTCAGGATATCGACCTTGATGTCGAGATGGAGTTCGCCCATCCCCTTGAGAATGGTCTGGCCGGATTCCTGGTCGGTCGACACGCGGAACGACGGATCTTCCGCCGCGAGCTTGGCCAGCGCCACGCCCAGCTTTTCCTGGTCGGCCTTCGACTTCGGCTCGATCGCGATTTCGATGACCGGCTCCGGGAATTCCATACGCTCGAGGATCACCGGCTTGTCGGGATCGCACAGCGTGTCGCCGGTGCGGACTTCCTTGAGGCCCGCAAGCGCAACGATATCGCCGGCATAGGCTTCCTTGATGTCTTCGCGGTTGTTCGCATGCATCAAAAGCATGCGGCCGATGCGCTCTTTCTTTTCGCGCGTCGAGTTGATGACGCCGGTGCCCGACACCAGCACGCCCGAATAGATGCGGCAGAAGGTGATCGTGCCGACGAACGGATCGTCCATGATCTTGAACGCGAGCAGCGCCAGCGGCTCCTTGTCGTCCGGCTTGCGGACGACTTCATTGCCCTGCGCGTCTTCGCCCTTGATCGCCGGAACGTCTACCGGCGACGGCAGGTAAGCGACGACCGCGTCGAGCAGCGGCTGCACGCCCTTGTTCTTGAACGCCGAGCCCGCGAGCACCGGATAGAAGGCGCTGGTCAGCACGGCCTTGCGGATCAGCTTGTGAAGGGTCGCCTCGTCCGGCTCAACGCCCTCGAGGAACTTCTCGAGCGCGGCGTCGTCGAGTTCAACCGCAGCTTCCACCAGCTTCTCGCGGTATTCCTTGGCCTGATCCATCATGTCGGCCGGAATATCGGTGACGTCGAACTTCGCGCCGAGCGATTCGTCATGCCAGACGATCGCCTTCATCTTCACGAGATCGATCACGCCCTTGAAATTCGCTTCCGCGCCGATCGGCAGCTGGATCGCGACCGGCTTCGCGCCGAGACGCTTCACGATGTCGTCGAGACACTTGAAGAAGTCGGCGCCGATCTTGTCCATCTTGTTCGCGAACACGATGCGCGGGACTTTGTACTTGTCGCCCTGGCGCCAGACGGTTTCGGTCTGCGGCTCGACGCCCTGGTTGCCGTCGAGCACGACGACGGCGCCGTCGAGCACGCGAAGCGAACGCTCGACTTCGATCGTGAAATCGACGTGGCCCGGAGTGTCGATGATGTTCAGGCGCTTGTCGGCCCAGAACGCGGTGGTCGCAGCCGACGTGATCGTGATGCCGCGCTCCTGCTCCTGCTCCATCCAGTCCATCGTGGCGGCGCCGTCATGGACTTCGCCGATCTTGTGGGACTTGCCGGTGTAGAAGAGAATCCGCTCGGTCGTCGTCGTCTTGCCGGCGTCGATATGCGCCATGATGCCGAAGTTGCGGTAGTCTTCGATTTTATGCGTGCGGGGCATGGTTGATCCTGAGCCGGTTTCTTCGCGTTACCAGCGATAATGGGAGAAGGCGCGGTTCGCTTCGGCCATGCGATGCGTGTCTTCGCGCTTTTTAACGGCGTTGCCCCGGTTGTTGCTTGCGTCGAGGAGTTCACCCGACAGACGGTCCACCATCGTCTTTTCGTTACGTTCGCGCGCGGCGTTGATCAGCCAGCGGATCGCGAGTGCCTGGCGGCGGTCCGGACGGACTTCCACCGGCACCTGATAGGTCGCGCCACCGACGCGGCGCGAGCGGACTTCGACGGCCGGCGCGACGTTGTCGAGCGCCGACTGGAAAACGGTAAGCGGAGCGGTCTTGGCCTTGGCTTCGATCTGCTCGAGCGCGCCATAGACGATCGATTCGGCGACCGACTTTTTGCCCTGCTTCATGACGGCGTTCATGAAGCGGTTCACGACGACGGAGCCGAACTTCGGATCCGGAAGGGTTTCGCGTTTTTCTGCGCGGTGACGACGGGACATCTGACGCGCTCCTTACTTCGGACGCTTCGCGCCGTAGAGCGAACGGCGCTGTTTGCGGTTCTTGACGCCCTGCGTATCGAGGACGCCGCGGAGAATGTGGTAGCGCACACCCGGAAGGTCCTTCACGCGGCCGCCGCGGATCATGACCACCGAGTGCTCCTGAAGGTTGTGACCCTCGCCGGGGATGTAGCCGATCACTTCAAAGCCGTTCGTCAGGCGAACCTTGGCGACCTTGCGAAGCGCCGAGTTCGGCTTCTTCGGGGTCGTCGTGTAGACGCGCGTGCAGACGCCGCGCTTCTGCGGGCTCGACTGGAGCGCCGGCACCTTATTGCGGTAGCGCGGCGGCGTCCGAGGCTTGCGGATCAGCTGGTTAATCGTAGGCATTCGGCCTTCACCCTCTTGTCGCCAAAGCCGCGTCCGGCCCCGGCACTAGTAAAAATGCGTGCAAACGAAACGTGCGCTGTTTCCGCTTGAACCACGGAAAAGCGCTCATTTGTCTGCACAGAGGACCGGTTTCGGGTTGCCCCGGACCGGTCGTACGACCCTGATCTGACGTCTTAGTAGTCAGAGGCAGCGTCTCGGAGCCCTTGATCTGCGCTGTTGCGCTAATCGGCGGTTCCGACCGCCTGCCTGCAATTCGCGGGGGTTTTAGACTCGCCGTGCGGGTTACGTCAAGGCAAAAACCCCTTGGGAATCGCGGGTTTTTGAGGCGTCTTATCTCGCCGGACTGTCACGGAGAGCCAAAAGCGCCGGCCCCTGTCCCGGACTGAGTCATTCCTACCCAGATACCATCAGAATCGCCGCTATTGCGCGATCCATTGGTTGCCGCCGTCCCGGCAGATGGTGCCCTGGAAGGTCGGATTCAAGCCGCCGTCGCTTTTTGAATGGATGATGTGAATGAAGCGGCGGCACTGGCCATAGCCACTGACCGTTGGCATGAAGCTGCCGACGATGATGGTGCCGTAAGCCCCTTTCGGACCCTTCCAATTGTAGCCGAGCACGATCTCGTTCTTCGCGAGCACCGCCTGTTCGGCGTCATAAGCCGCGAGTTTGTCCTCGTAGCTCAGGCCCGCGGTCTCACGCTTCGCGATCAAACCGGGGATCGCCTGATTCTGCGCGTGCGCAGGATGAATACCGCCGAGCGCAAGCGCGAAAAGGGCAGCCCGACGTATCATTGCTTTTTCTCCACCAGCCACTTCCCTTCCCAGTTCCGGCACACCGTTCCTTCGAACGTAGGATTCACGCCGCCGTCCTTCGGATGCCGGATCAGATGCACGAAATTCCTGCACCGGCCCATGCCGTAGTAGTCGGGATACATGCCGCTGATGATGATCAATCCCGACGCGCCATCCGGCCCCTTCCATTCGAAACGCCTGATCGCCTTGTCCTGATCGAGCGCGTCCGCTTCCGCTTTCGCCGCGGCCTGCCGGTCGGCATCGCTCAATAGTTTTGCCTCGCTCCTTGCAATCAGTTCGTGCGCGTGAAGCGGCGAAGCCGCCACGAATGCGAGCAAAGCAAACCACGAAGTGAATTTCATCCGCGCACGATGCCGCGTGCAGGCGAAAATAAAAAGGGCCGCTCTTTCGAGCGGCCCTTTTCCGATTTTGTCGCGAAATTTACTCCGCCGCGGGCAGCGCCGGCGCGGCTTCCACCGCCGGCTTGTCCTTGTCGCGCTCGGCGACGATGAGATCGTCGCGCTTGGTCGCAACCGTGCGAAGCTGCGCCATCGCAGCACCGGTACCGGCCGGAATGAGACGGCCGACGATGACGTTCTCTTTCAGGCCCTCGAGCGTATCGACCTTGCCGTTGACCGCGGCTTCGGTGAGGACGCGCGTGGTTTCCTGGAACGACGCCGCCGAGATGAAGGAGCGGGTCTGGAGCGACGCCTTGGTGATGCCGAGCAGCACCGGGCTCGCAACCGCAATCTTCTTCCCCTCTTCCTTGGCGCGGGCGTTGATCTGGTCGAACTCGATCTTGTCCATCTGTTCGGACTTGAGCAGGCCCGTCTCGCCGGGGTCGGACACTTCGACCTTCTGCAACATCTGGCGAACGATCACCTCGATGTGCTTGTCGTTGATGCCGACGCCCTGCAGCCGGTAGACTTCCTGGATCTCGTTCACGAGGTAAGCGGCAAGCTCCTCAATGCCCTTGATCGCAAGAATGTCGTGCGGCGCGGGATTGCCGTCCACGATGTAATCGCCTTTCTCGACCGTATCGCCGTCCTGCACATAGACGTGACGGCTCTTCGGAATGAGATACTCGACCGGCTCGAGCTTGGAGTCGCTCGGGATGATCGAGAGGCGATACTTGTTCTTGTAGTCCTTGCCGAACGAGATCACGCCCGCGGTTTCCGCGATGACAGCGGAATCCTTCGGTTTGCGCGCCTCGAACAGTTCGGCGACGCGCGGGAGACCGCCGGTGATGTCGCGGGTCTTCGCACCTTCGGTCGGCACGCGCGCGAGCACGTCGCCGGCCTTGACCGCCTCGCCCGGATCGACCGAGAGGATCGCATCGACAGGGAGCGAGTAACGCGCTTCCGCGCCCGAACGGCGAAGCTTGAGCTTCGCGAGCGGCCCTTCCGAGCCCTTGATCACGATCGCCGGACGCAGTTCCTCGTTCTTGCGAACCGAACCGCGCCAGTCGGTGACCATACGGCGGGAAATACCCGTCGCTTCGTCGACCGTTTCGGAGAGCGACGCGCCTTCGACCATGTCCTCGTATGCGACATGACCGTCGACTTCGGTAAGGATCGGACGCGAGTACGAATCCCACTCCGCGATACGCTGGCCGCGGGTGATCTTCTCGCCCTCGTCCACCTTCACGCGGGCACCGAACGGAATGCGGTGCGTCGCGCGCTCGGTGCCGTCCTGATCGACGATGATGACGGACATCGTCCGGGTCATCGCGATCACGTCGCCGTCCGAGTTCTTCGCAAGCTCGCGGTTCTTGATCTTCACCGTACCTTCAAAGTTCGATTCCACGAACGACTGCTCCGCCAACTGCGCAGCGCCGCCGATGTGGAACGTGCGCATCGTGAGCTGCGTGCCGGGCTCGCCGATCGACTGCGCGGCGATAACGCCGACCGCCTCGCCGAGGTTGACCGGCGTACCGCGCGCGAGGTCGCGGCCGTAGCACTTGCGGCAGATGCCCGTAACCGTTTCGCAGGTGAGCGGCGAACGGATGCGGACTTCCTGCACCTTGGCCTTGCCGATCTGGTCGACGAGCGGCTCATCGAGCAGCACGCCCTTCTTGACGATCGCCTTGCCGGTGGCCGGATCGTTGATGTCCTCGAGCGTGGTGCGGCCGAGAATGCGGCTCGCGAGCGAGGCCACGACCGTGCCCGCGTCCACGATGGCGCGCATCTTGATGCCCTGCTTCGTGCCGCAGTCTTCTTCGGTCACGATGCAGTCCTGTGCGACGTCGACGAGACGGCGCGTGAGGTAACCCGAGTTCGCGGTCTTGAGCGCGGTGTCGGCAAGACCCTTACGCGCGCCGTGCGTCGAGTTGAAGTACTCGAGCACCGAGAGACCTTCCTTGAAGTTCGAGATGATCGGGCTTTCGATGATCTCGCCGGAGGGCTTGGCCATCGGACCGCGCATACCCGCGAGCTGCTTCATCTGCTCCGGAGAACCGCGCGCACCCGAGTGCGACATCATGTAGATCGAGTTGATGGTTTCGCGTCCGGTGTTCTTGTCTTTCTTAACGGACGAGATTTCCTTCATCATCTCTTCGGCGATGCGCTTGGTGCACTTGTCCCAGGCGTCGACCACCTTGTTATACTTCTCACGCTCGGTCGTCAGACCGTCGTTGTACTCCTGCTCGAATTCCTTGACCTGCGCGCGGGTCGTATCGACCAGTTCCCACTTCTTCGTGGGCACCACCATGTCGTCCTTGCCGAACGAGATGCCGGCCTTGAACGCGTGGTGGAAGCCGAGCGCCATGATGCGATCGCAGAAGATGACCGTCTCTTTCTGACCGCAGTGGCGGTAGACCTGATCGATCATTCCCGAGATTTCGCGCTTGGTCATGAGCTTGTTCACGACGTCGAACTGCACCCGATGGTCGCGCGGCAGCACCTCGCCGAGCTTCATGCGGCCCGGCGTGGTTTCATAGATCTTCGAGACCTTGTTGCCCTTCTCGTCGACCGTGACGAAGCGGCCCTTGATCTTGGCGTGCAGCGACACCGCGCCGGAATTCAGCGCGTGTTCGAGTTCGCCCATGTTTCCGAACAGCATGCCCTCGCCCGGCTCACCGTCGCGCATCAGCGAGAGGTAGTAGAGGCCGAGCACGATGTCCTGCGACGGCACGATGATCGGCGAGCCGTTCGCGGGGTGCAGGATGTTGTTGGTCGACATCATCAGCACGCGCGCTTCCAGCTGCGCTTCCAGCGACAGCGGAACGTGCACGGCCATCTGGTCGCCGTCGAAGTCGGCGTTGAAGGCGGCGCAGACCAGCGGATGGAGCTGGATCGCCTTGCCTTCGATCAGCGTCGGTTCGAACGCCTGAATGCCGAGACGATGCAGCGTCGGCGCGCGGTTCAGGAGAACCGGATGCTCGCGAATGACCTCGTCGAGAATATCCCAGACTTCGGGCTTCTCCTTCTCAACAAGCTTCTTCGCCTGCTTGACCGTGGTGGACAGGCCCTTGGCTTCAAGACGCGAATAGATGAACGGCTTGAAGAGTTCGAGCGCCATCTTCTTCGGCAAGCCGCACTGATGCAGCTTAAGTTCGGGACCGACGACGATCACCGAACGGCCGGAGTAATCGACGCGCTTGCCGAGCAGGTTCTGGCGGAAGCGGCCCTGCTTGCCCTTGAGCATGTCGGCGAGCGACTTCAGCGGACGCTTGTTGGCACCCGTGATGACGCGGCCGCGGCGGCCGTTGTCGAACAGAGCGTCGACGGCCTCCTGCAACATGCGCTTTTCGTTGCGGATGATGATGTCCGGCGCCTTCAGTTCGATCAGCCGCTTCAGACGGTTGTTGCGGTTGATGACGCGGCGATAGAGATCGTTGAGATCGGAGGTCGCGAAGCGGCCGCCGTCCAGCGGCACGAGCGGACGCAGATCCGGCGGAATCACCGGAACGACCGTCATAATCATCCAGTCCGGCTTGTTGCCCGACTGCTGGAACGCTTCGATCAGCTTGAGGCGCTTCGCGAGCTTCTTCGGCTTCAGTTCCGAAGTGGACTCCTTGATCTCGACGCGCAGCTCAGCCGCGATCTTGTCGAGGTCGAGCGTCTTCATCAGGTCGCGGATCGCTTCCGCGCCGATCTTGGCGGTGAATGAATCGTCGCCGAATTCTTCCTGCGCCTTCAGATACTCTTCTTCCGAGAGCAGCTGACGGTCCTTGAGCGGGGTCAGACCCGGCTCGAGCACGACGTAATATTCGAAATAGAGAATGCGCTCGAGATCCTTGAGCGTCATGTCGAGCAGCAAACCGATGCGCGACGGCAGCGACTTCAGGAACCAGATGTGCGCGACCGGAGCCGCAAGCTCGATGTGGCCCATGCGCTCGCGGCGCACGCGCTGCAACGTGACTTCGACGCCGCACTTTTCGCAGATGATGCCCTTGTACTTCATGCGCTTGTACTTGCCGCACAAGCACTCGTAATCCTTGATCGGGCCGAAGATGCGCGCGCAGAACAGGCCGTCGCGCTCCGGCTTGAAGGTACGGTAGTTGATCGTCTCCGGCTTTTTGATTTCGCCGTACGACCAGGACAGAATCTTCTCCGGGCTCGCGATCGAGATGCGGATCTGATCGAAAACCTGGGCCGGCGTCTGCGGGCCGAAGAGATTCATAACCTCTTGATTCATTACCTTCTCCTTTTTCCGGGTGAGCGGCGGTGCCGCTGCCGGAGGATCAGTTCAATTCCAGTTTGAGCAACGAGACCGACGCGGGGAGAAACTCCCCGCGCCTGCCCGTTACTCTGCCGGCTCCGCCGGAGCCGCCGTCTTGCCCTTGGTCGACACGAGATCGACGTTGAGGCCGAGCGAACGCATTTCCTTGACCAGCACGTTGAAGCTTTCCGGAATGCCGGCCTCGAAGGCGTCGTCGCCGCGGACGATCGCTTCGTAGACCTTGGTGCGGCCGGCCACGTCGTCCGACTTCACCGTGAGCATTTCCTGCAGCGTGTAGGCCGCGCCGTAGGCTTCGAGCGCCCAGACTTCCATTTCGCCGAAGCGCTGACCGCCGAACTGCGCCTTGCCGCCCAGCGGCTGCTGGGTAACGAGCGAGTACGGGCCGATCGAACGCGCGTGGATCTTGTCGTCCACAAGGTGGTGCAGCTTCAGCATGTAGATGTAGCCGACAGTCACCTTACGGTCGAAAGCGTCGCCCGTGCGTCCATCATAGAGCTGCACCTGACCCGAGCTTTCCAGCCCCGCGGTCGTGAGCATGTCTTCGATGTCCTTTTCCTTGGCACCGTCGAACACCGGAGTCGCCATCGGAACGCCGCGGCGAAGGTTCGTGCCGAGTTCGACGAGCGCCTTGTCGTCGAGCGAGGCAACGGTTTCGTCCTTGCCATAGATCTTGTGCAGCGTGTCCTTGAGCGGCTTCTCGTCGCCCTGCGCCAGATACTGATCGACCGCGTTGGAAACCATGCGGCCGAGACCGGCACAGGCCCAACCCAGATGCGTCTCCAGAATCTGGCCGACGTTCATGCGCGAAGGCACGCCGAGCGGGTTCAGCACGATATCGACCGGCTGACCGTCGCCGAGGAACGGCATGTCTTCCTGCGGCACGATCTTCGAGACGACACCCTTGTTGCCGTGACGGCCGGCCATCTTGTCGCCCGGCTGCGTCTTGCGCTTCACCGCGACGAAGACCTTGACCATCTTCATCACGCCCGGCGGAAGTTCGTCGCCGCGTTGCAGCTTCTCGACCTTGTCGAGGAAGCGCTGCTCGAGCCGCTTCTTCGATTCGTCGTACTGCTTGCGCACGGCTTCGATCTCGCCCATCAACTTTTCGTTGCTGACGGCGAACTGCCACCACTGCTGGCGCGGGTACTCGTTCAGCACTTCGCGCGAGAGCTTGCCTTCCTTCTTGTAGTTCTTCGGACCGGCGGTCGCTTCCTTGCCGTCGAGCATTTCGGCGAGACGGCCGAACACGTTGCGGTCGAGGATCGCCTGTTCGTCGTCGCGGTCTTTCGCGAGGCGTTCGATTTCCTCGCGCTCGATCGCAAGCGCACGCTCGTCCTTGTCGACGCCGTGACGGTTGAACACGCGGACTTCGACCACCGTGCCCTGCACTCCCGGCGGAACCTTGAGCGAGGTGTCGCGGACGTCGGCGGCCTTTTCGCCGAAGATCGCGCGCAGGAGCTTTTCTTCCGGCGTCATCGGGCTTTCGCCCTTCGGCGTGATCTTGCCGACCAGGATGTCGCCGGCGCGAACTTCCGCGCCGATATAGACGATGCCGGCTTCGTCGAGATTCTTCAGCGCTTCTTCCGAGACGTTCGGAATGTCGCGCGTGATCTCTTCGGGTCCGAGCTTGGTGTCGCGCGCCATCACTTCGAATTCTTCGATGTGGATGGAGGTGAACACGTCGTCCTTCACGATCCGCTCGGAGAGCAGGATCGAGTCTTCGAAGTTGTAGCCGTTCCACGGCATGAACGCGACCAGCACGTTCTTGCCGAGCGCGAGTTCGCCGAGCTCGGTCGAGGGACCGTCGGCGATGATGTCGCCCTTCTTGACCTGATCGCCGACACGCACCAGCGGACGCTGGTTGATGCAGGTGTTCTGGTTGGAGCGCTGGTACTTCATCAGGCGATAGATATCGACGCCCGACTTCGACGGATCGTTGTCTTCCGTCGCGCGGATGACGATACGGGTTGCGTCGATCTGGTCGACCACGCCGGTACGGCGGGCCGCGATCGCAGCGCCCGAGTCACGCGCGACCACGCCTTCCATGCCGGTGCCGACGAACGGCGCCTCGGCGCGAAGCAGCGGCACGGCCTGACGCTGCATGTTCGAACCCATCAGCGCGCGGTTGGCGTCGTCGTTCTCGAGGAACGGGATCAGCGCCGCGGCGACGGAGACAAGCTGCTTCGGCGACACGTCCATGAAATCGACGCGCTCGACCGGAACCGGCAGCACGTCACCCTGGTGACGGCAGACAATCTGGTCTTCGATGAACTTGCCGTTGGCATCCAGCGGCACGTTCGCCTGCGCGACGTAATACTTCCCCTCCTCCATTGCGGAGAGGTAGTGCACTTCTTCCGTGACGCGCCCGTCCGTCACCTTGCGATACGGGCTTTCGATGAAGCCGTATTTGTTGATGCGGGCGAAGGTCGCGAGCGAATTGATCAGACCGATGTTCGGGCCTTCCGGCGTTTCGATCGGGCAGATGCGGCCGTAATGCGTCGGATGCACGTCGCGCACTTCGAAGCCCGCGCGCTCGCGGGTCAGACCGCCAGGTCCGAGCGCCGAGAGACGGCGCTTGTGCGTGATCTCGGAGAGCGGATTGGTCTGGTCCATGAACTGCGAGAGCTGCGAGGAGCCGAAGAACTCGCGCACGGCGGCGGCCGCCGGCTTCGCGTTGATCAGGTCCTGCGGCATGACGGTGTCGATATCGACCGACGACATGCGCTCCTTGATGGCACGCTCCATGCGAAGCAGGCCAAGGCGATACTGATTTTCCATCAGCTCGCCGACCGAACGCACGCGGCGGTTGCCGAGATGGTCGATGTCGTCGATGTCGCCCTTGCCGTCGCGAAGATCGAGCAGCGTGCGGATGACGGCGATGATGTCTTCCTTGCGCAGCACGCGAACGGTGTCGGCGGCATCGAGGTCGAGACGCATGTTCATCTTCACGCGGCCGACCGCGGAAAGATCGTAGCGCTCCGGATCGAAGAACAGCGACTTGAACATCGCTTCCGCGGTATCGACGGTGGGCGGCTCGCCAGGACGCATCACGCGGTAGATGTCGAACAGCGCTTCCTCGCGCGTGTTGTTCTTGTCCACCATCAGCGTGTTGCGGATATAGGCGCCGACCGTGACGTGATCGATGTCGAGCACCGGAATCTCGTCGTAGCCCGCCTCGTCCAGCGTCGCGATCACCTTCTCGTCGACTTCGGTGCCGGCTTCGACGAAGATTTCGCCGGTTTCCGGATTGACGATGTCTTCGGCGATGTACTGGCCGTAGATGTCTTCGTTGGTGAGTTTGATCGCCTTCAGGCCCTTGTCGGCGAGCTGGCGCGCCTGACGGACCGAAAGCTTCTTGCCGGCCTCGATCACGACTTCGCCGGTGTCGGCGTCGTGCAGATCGACGATGGCCTGGAAGCCCTTCATGCGGCGCGGGTCGAACGGCACGCGCCACGCACCGTCCTTGGTGCGCTTGTAGGTGATGATTTCGTAGAACGTGCGCAGAATTTCTTCGGCGTCGAGGCCGAGTGCATAGAGCAGCGACGTCACCGGAATCTTGCGGCGGCGGTCGGTACGCGCGTGCACGATGTCCTTCGCGTCGAACTCGATGTCGAGCCACGAGCCGCGATAAGGAATGATGCGGGCGGCGAACAGAAGCTTGCCCGACGAATGCGTCTTGCCCTTGTCGTGGTCGAAGAACACGCCGGGCGAGCGGTGCATCTGCGAGACGATCACGCGCTCGGTGCCGTTCACGATGAAGGTGCCGTTCGACGTCATGAGCGGAATGTCGCCCATGTAGACGTCCTGCTCCTTGATGTCCTTGACCGACTTGGCCTGCGTTTCCGGATCCACATCGAACACGATCAGGCGGAGCGTGACTTTCAGCGGCGCAGCGAAGGTCATGCCGCGCTGGCGGCACTCGTCGACGTCATACTTCGGCTGCTCGAATTCGTATTTCACGAACTCGAGCATCGACGTGCCGGCGAAGTCCGAAATCGGGAATACCGACTTGAAGACTGCCTGCAATCCGTCGTCCGGGCGGCCGCCCTCGGGCTCGTCGATCTGGAGGAACTGGTCGTAGGACGCCTTCTGAACCTCGATGAGGTTCGGCATCGTTGCCACTTCCGCGATCTTCCCGAAGAATTTGCGAACCCGCTTCCGGCCAGTGAAAGTTTGCGCCATTTGGCTCCTCGCTCAGGTTCGGCGTACCGCGCGCATCCCGCGCCGCCCGCCTTTTTCCGCATGTGCTCCGTCCGAAAAGAACGGAAAAGAATCTCGTCCGCTAAAATCGAAGCGGTAGTGCCGGGCGGCGAAACCGCCGCCCGGCTTACGCAGTCGCTTACTTGAGTTCGACCTTGGCGCCGACTTTCTCGAGGGTCGCCTTGATCTTGTTGGCTTCGTCCTTGGTCGCGCCTTCCTTGACGGTCTTCGGCGCGCCTTCGACGAGGTCCTTGGCTTCTTTCAGTCCGAGGCCGGTGAGACCACGGACTTCCTTGATCACTTCGATCTTCTTGTCGCCGGCGGCGGCGAGCACGACCGTGAATTCGGTCTTCTCTTCCGCCGGAGCAGCGCCGGCACCAGCCGGACCCGCCGCAACCGCAACCGCGGCAGCAGCAGAGACGCCCCACTTTTCTTCGAGCATCTTCGCAAGCTCGGCCGCCTCGAGGACGGTGAGCGACGAGAGATCGTCAACGATTTTTGCCAGATCGGCCATTTGTCAGTTTCCTTATGTAGGTTCGAACCAGAATGTTGCTACCCGGACCGCCTCACGCGGATTCCTTTGCTCCGTAGGCTCCGAACACGCGGGCCAGCTTCGCAGCCGGTGCGTTGGCGAGCTGCGCGATCTTGGTCGCCGGCGCCTGAACGAGGCCGATGATCTTCGCGCGCAGTTCGTCGAGCGACGGCAGCGAGGCAAGTGCCTTGACGCCATCGACGTTCAGAGAGGTTGCGCCCATCGCGCCGCCAAGGATCACGAACTTTTCGTTCGCCTTGGCGAAGTCGACTGCAACCTTCGGCGCTGCCACGGGATCACCCGAATAGGCGATGATCGTCGGTCCCTTCAAAAGGGGCGCGACATGGGCAACGTCGGTACCTTCCAGAGCGATCTTGGCGAGACGGTTCTTCGCGACCTTCACGCCGGCTCCCTGCTTCTTCATCTGCCGGCGCAAGTCCGACATCTGAGCAACAGTGAGACCGGAATAATGAGCCACCACGACTGCACCAGCCGACTTCATGGTCTGGTTGAAGCTCGTGACGAACTCGCGCTTTTCCGCTCGGTCCACTTTCACTTCTCCGGTTGACGGTGCGGGTTCATTCCCGCGCCGCCGGCTTCGACAATGCCGGCCCGTCCTTCACGCTGTGGGCGTAAAGAGCCAGGTCGGCGCTCTACTGCCCTGTCCCCGTTCATGCGGCTTTCGCTGCACGCGCGGTCTTTGGTTCGAACCGTTCAAAGCGCGCACATATAGATGTGAGCGAAAATCCCGGTCTTCCCCGTCTGTGCTGGCCCTTTCGGATTAAGCTCCCGCATATTCGAGAGCACCCGCAGTCTCGGACAGGACCGTCAGCAGAACTTTCGTCCTGCTGACGTAACCGCGCGACGCCCGAAGGCGGCGCGCGGAAACTCGTTAAGCGCTGAGCGCGGTATTCGGCTCGACGCGAACGCCGGGTCCCATCGTCGATGAGACGGCGATCTTCTTGATAAACGTGCCTTTCGCGCCCGACGGCTTCTGCTTGGAAACCGCGTCCACGAAGGCGCGAATGTTCTGCGAAAGCTGCTCGGCCGAGAACGACGCCTTGCCGACGCCGGCCTGCACGATGCCCGCCTTCTCGATGCGGAATTCGACCGAGCCGCCCTTGGCACCCTTGACCGCGTTGGCGACATCCATCGTCACCGTGCCGACCTTCGGGTTCGGCATCATGCCGCGGGGACCCAGCACCTTACCGAGACGGCCGACGAGACCCATCATGTCCGGCGTCGCGATGCAGCGATCGAAGTTGATGTTGCCCGCGTTCACCTGCTCGAACAGGTCTTCGGCGCCGACCACGTCTGCGCCCGCCTTCTTGGCTTCTTCAGCCTTCGGACCCTTGGCAAACACCGCGACGCGCGCGCTGCGGCCCGAGCCGTTCGGCAAAGTCACCACGCCGCGGACCATCTGGTCGGTCTGCTTGGCGTCGACGCCGAGGTTCATCGCGATCTCGATGGTCTCGTCGAACTTCGCTTTCGCGCGGTCCTTGACCATCTTCACGGCTTCGTCGAGGCCGTAGAGCTTCATCGGCTCGATGCCTTCGGCGGATTTCTTGTAACGCTTGTTCTTTGCCATGGCGCTTACCCCGTCACCGCAAGACCCATCGAACGCGCGGAGCCTTCGATCATGCTCATCGCGGATTCGACCGTGTCGCAATTCAGATCGACCATCTTCTTCTCGGCGATCTCCTTGATCTGTGCCTTGGTGACCGTCGCAATCGGCTCACGGCCCGGCGTCTTGGAGCCGGACTGCAACTTGGCCGCCTTCTTCAGGAAGTAGGAGACCGGCGCCGACTTCATTTCGAACGTGAACGAGCGATCCTGATAGATCGTGATGGTGACGGGGACCGGCATCCCCTTCTCCATCTGCTGCGTCTTCGCGTTGAACGCCTTGCAGAATTCCATGATGTTCAGGCCGCGCTGACCCAAAGCAGGGCCGATCGGCGGGGCCGGATTTGCAGCGCCCGCGGGCACCTGCAATTTCAAATAGCCAGTTACTTTCTTCGCCATCGTCTTCTCCAGTTACGCGAGCGAACTCGCGTCTAGTGTCGTGGTGCGGCTCCCGGGCAAACGCGGCGATGCGGTTGCCCTGCCTCCCACAATGCCGGTCAGGTTTTCTCGACCTGGCCGAATTCCAGCTCGACCGGGGTGGCCCGGCCGAAAATCGAAACCGCGACTTTCAGGCGCGAGCGCCCGTCGTCGACCTCTTCCACGGTGCCGTTGAACGAAGCGAACGGACCGTCCGCAACCCGCACCTGCTCGCCGACTTCGAACGTGATCGACGGACGCGGGCGCTCGATGCCTTCCTGCATCTGCTTCAGGATGCCCTGCGCCTCGGCTTCCGGGATCGGAATCGGCTTCTTGTCCGCGCCGAGGAAACCCGTGACCTTCGGCGTATTCTTGATGAGGTGATACACCTCGTCGGTCAGTTCGCACTTCACGAGCACGTAGCCCGGATAGAGCTTGCGATCGATTTCGAGTTTGCGCCCGCGGCGCACCTCGGTGACCTTTTCCGACGGCACCAGAATGTCTTCGAACTGGTCCGCGAGCCCACGGCTCTGCGCCTGTTCGCGAAGCGACTCCGCGACTTTCTTCTCGAAGTTCGAGTAGGCGTGGACGATGTACCAGCGCTTGGCCACTTGCTTCTCCGTCAGCGCAGGAGGTTCAGAAGGAAATTCATGCCGAAGCGGATGATCTGATCCGCCAGCAGGAAGAAGATCGCGGCGACGAAAGCCATCACGAACACCATGATGGTGGTCAGGATGGTTTCACGGCGGGTCGGCCACGTGACCTTGGAGGTCTCGGCCCGAACCTGCTGCAGAAATTCGAACGGTTTGATCGCCATTTTCTTCTCGCCGTCGCCTGTGCCCCGCGCGGAATTGCGCGATGTCTTTTTGTTACGCCTTACCTTGCTTGGTCCTGCAGCCAATCTCTGGCTGGCAGGAGTGGAGGGACTCGAACCCCCAACCCCCGGTTTTGGAGACCGGTGCTCTAGCCAATTGAGCTACACTCCTCCGCAAGCGGGAAAGGCGGCAAAAAGGCCATCGGGCCCGCCGCGGGGGGACTAATGCAGGATAAGGTCAGTGTTTGCAAGGGTACGGCTGCCGAATATAGGGCCGATTCCGTCATTTGTAAGGGTGCTTCTTCTTTTCCGGGACCGGACTGACTGAAACGGCAGCCGACTACGCAAAACCCCCGAAAAACGACCTTTTGTGACCCCCATCACAGCCGCGGCCGGGCCGGCCCGATAGCTTGTTTTCATCGATGTTCCTCCCATTTCATCGATGACCCCCACCAAACTGAAGGGGCGCCTCCCCCAGGCGCCCCTCTTTTTTTGCCTCTGATTCTGTCCGGCGGCGGAAAGCGACGATCTGTGACCGCCATCACGGCCCCGGGTCACGTGGCCCGGTAGGCTGTTTTCATCGACGCCCCCCATTTCGTCGATGACCCCAAACTGAAGGGGCGCCTCCCCCAAGGCGCCCCTTTTTTCTTGTTCGCGATTCTGTCCGGCGGCGGAAAGCGAACATCTGTGACGGCGGTCACAGCTCCCACCCCGGGCCCCGGCTAGGTTTCCTCATCATCGTTTGACCTCCCCAAAACTAAAGGGGCGCCCCACTGGAGCGCCCCTTCTTTTCTCTCATCTGGCCGATTGCGGCTTATTCGATGATTTCGCCACGACGCCCGCGCCTCGCGCGTGGGCGGTTTGCCGCCTTCGCGCCATTTTAGATTCGGTTGTCGCTAACGGGCTTGTTGCTCACATCATTCAATGATTTTCGCAACAACCCCTGCTCCAACCGTGCGGCCGCCTTCGCGGATGGCGAAGCGGAGCTTCTCTTCCATCGCGATCGGCACGATCAGCTGCACTTCCATCGACACGTTGTCGCCCGGCATCACCATTTCGGTGCCCGAAGGCAGCGTCACGATGCCGGTCACGTCGGTCGTGCGGAAGTAAAACTGCGGGCGATAGTTCGTGAAGAACGGCGTGTGACGGCCACCCTCTTCTTTGGTGAGAATGTAGGCTTCCGCCGTGAACTTCGTGTGCGGCTTCACCGAACCCGGCTTCGCCAGCACCTGACCGCGCTCGATTTCCTCGCGCTTGGTGCCGCGCAGAAGAATACCGACGTTGTCGCCGGCCTGACCCTGATCGAGCAACTTGCGGAACATCTCGACGCCCGTAACCGTCGTCTTCTGCGTCTCGCGGATGCCGACGATCTCGACTTCCTCGCCGACCTTCACGATGCCGCGCTCGACGCGGCCCGTGGCAACCGTGCCGCGGCCCGAGATCGAGAACACGTCTTCGACCGGCATCAGGAACGCACCGTCCACCGGACGATCCGGCGTCGGAATGTATTCATCGACCGCCGCCATCAGCTTCAGGATCGCGTCCTTGCCCTGCTCCGGGTTCTTGTCCTCGAGCGCCATCAGCGCCGAGCCCTTGATGATCGGGATCTTGTCGCCGGGGAAGTTGTACTTCGAGAGCAACTCGCGGACTTCCAGCTCGACGAGGTCGAGCAGTTCCGGATCGTCGACCATGTCGACCTTGTTCATGAACACAACGATCGCCGGCACGCCGACCTGACGGGCAAGCAGAATGTGCTCGCGGGTCTGCGGCATCGGGCCGTCGGCAGCCGACACGACCAGGATCGCGCCGTCCATCTGCGCAGCACCCGTGATCATGTTCTTCACGTAGTCCGCGTGACCCGGGCAATCGACATGCGCATAGTGGCGGTTCGTCGTCTCATATTCGACGTGCGCCGTCGAAATCGTGATGCCGCGCGCCTTCTCTTCCGGCGCCTTGTCGATCTGGTCATAGGCCGTGAACGTGGCACCGCCGGTCTCCGCCAGCACCTTCGTGATCGCCGCCGTCAACGACGTCTTGCCGTGGTCAACGTGACCGATCGTGCCGACGTTCACATGCGGTTTCTTGCGTTCAAATTTTTCCTTGGCCAT
>JAHBZB010000002.1 GCA_019635635.1 Xanthobacteraceae bacterium | reverse complement strand
GCTGGCGCTTCACAACAGCATTTATCAACCGCTGACCGATGAAGACGTTGCGAACGGCGTCAATCTCACGATCAGGGTGAACGAAAGCGTCCGCGTCGGCAGCGAAAATACCGCCTTGCATTCGATCGATTTCGGCGACGGTGACGACTGGCCCGAGGGCTTCGACATTACGCTTGAGGTTCAGGGCCTGATCGCGGGCAAGGGCGCCGATGGTTGCGGCCCGCACACGATGGCCGCGTATGCCGTTTACACGCCCGGATGGCCTCCGGGACCGGGCGGACCGGCGCTGCGCACGCGCTTCCCGATCAAGGTCAGGGTGAAGCCGGGCGGCAAGATCGGCGGCGGCGGTGGTGCTGGCGGCCCGAGCGCGGTTTATTCGGGCGGATCAAGCGGCACAGGCTCGGTGCCCGGTGCCGGCGCAGGCGTTGATCCCGGTTTGGGCGCTGTCGCCTATGGCGGCAACAACGCGGACGCGCTGAACGGCAGCGATGCGGTGCCGCGCTCCGGTCAGCTTTTGTCGGGCAAGGGCGGCGATCTCGGCGAGGACGGCGAAAGCGGGACCAGCTTTCCCGGCTATCAGGCCTACAACAAAATTGCCGGTTCGGCCGCTGGTGCTGCGATCGACGGAATTTCATTCTGCACAATCTTGGAAGGGGACGCGGACATTCTCGGTCCGCGCATTAACTGATGGCGCGCGCGGGATATTGCGGAACGGTCACGGACGAGGCGGGCAACATCGTCGCCGGGGCATCCATTGAAGTGCGGCGGCTCGTGCCCGGTATGCCGCTGGTGCAATTGTTCGACGACCGCACGGGCAGCGATACACTCGGCAATCCGTTCACGGCCGAGACGAACGGCAGCTTCAAATTCTTCCCGGTCAGCGGTGGTGAATACAAGGTCACGGCGAGCAAGGTGATCGGCGCCAATCTCTGGACGCGCACGCTCGATTACGTCGCGATTGGAACGGCCGCCGCGCTGGATGCCGAAGCAATCATCGAGCCCGGCTATGCGCTCGCGTTCGAGACGGGCACCGATGCGCCTCCGGGCGCCGGTGCGATCCGCGCGAACAACGCCGATCTTTCGGCCGCGACCAAGCTCTATGTTTCCGTCACCGATCTCGGCGGTTCGAGCATTCAGCAACGGCTGCTCGAACTCGACCCCGGCACGAAAGAGGTCAAGAGTACGGTTGCGTTGAAAGGTCTGATCGGTGGCGGCTCGGTAAGCTGGCTCATCGATGCCGCAGACCTGGTCGACGACGATCCCGATTATGTCGAGCTGTCGGTTTCCTCGCATGACGGCGCGACCGAAATCGCGGGCAGCGTTGTGCTGTTTCGCGAGATCGCAGGCGGCAACGGCATCCCGATTGCTTACCTCGACACTGACGGCGCGATGGCCGCCAACAGCGATGAGAAAATTCCGTCGCAAAAGGCGGTGCGGACCTATACCGCCACGGAGATCGCGACCGCAATCAACGCGCTTATAAATGCGGCCCCCGGCGCGCTCGATACCCTGAAAGAGCTTGCCGACGCGCTCGGTGACGATCCGAATTTCGCCGCGACGATGACGACTGCGCTCGCCGGGAAACAGCCGCTGCAGGCGCTGCTCACGGCCATCGCAGCGCTCGGCACCGTCGCCACGGGCGATCTGATCTATGCCAGCGGCGCGAATACGTTTTCCAAAACGACGCTCACGGCGTTTATTCGCGGGTTGCTCGATGACACCGACGCTGCAACGGCACGCGCCACGCTGGTCGCGGCTGGTACGGGTGTCGCGAATACCTTTTCAGAAGAGCAGAGCTTCGAAAAGTTTCTCGACCTGCCGGAAATCTCCGCGCCGGCAGCGCCTTCTGCGGATCGCGTTCGCATCTATGCGAAAGACGCAGGCGGCGTCACCAAGCTGTTTATCAAGGACAGTTCCGCGACCGAAACCGAACTTGGCTCGGGTGGTGGCGGAAGCGCCGATCTGACGCCGGTCTGGCGCAACATCGCGAAGATCATGATGAAGATGGCGGACCTCGCCAACAACGTCATCAACTGGATCGGTTCAATTTCCGACAGCTTCGACACTACGACTGGCTTGAACACCGGCGGTTCGACAAATATGAGCACGGCGGAAGCGGGGGTCATTAAGCCGGCCATCACCGACAATACTTCTTACGCGAATACTGGAGGTACCGGTGATCGCACGGCATCGATCACGATTACGACGAATGCGTCGCTAGTAAACGGAACTATCAATAGCCTGATCGACGGAGGTTTCGGTGCGAATTACTCGGACTCGACCGCATTCTCAAGCCAGTCAGTCGCAGGGCTTTACATAAAATTTCAGTTTTCAACGGCGAAATGTATTACGGAAGCAAAGTGGTACCAAAACAGCGGCACGCAATCTCACGGTACATGGAAGTGGCAGGGATCGAACGACGACAGCGCATGGGTTGATATAGGCTCCAGCTTTACGCTGGGCGGGGTCGCTACGCAGACGCAGTCCGAATTAACAGGCAACACCGCGGCCTATCTATATTATCGTCTCTTGGGTGTGAGCGGATCGACAAACACAACACCATATCTCACCGAAATTGAGTTCAAGATCGGTAGTGCCCCGACCTTAAATGCCATGACCGCGATCTCGGCCGCGTTCGATCTTCCGGCCGAACCCGATCTAATCGATGCCTTCTTTGTAATTCAGAAGATCGACTCGATGACGCCAAATACCGACTATGTCTTTTCGGTTTCGATAGACGGCGGCTCGAATTACGACGCCGGCACCATCGATGAGATCGGCACGGTCGGCGGGCTCACCGTCTGCCAGGTCATCGGCATCGACGTTTCAGCGCGAACCGGCACCTCGTTGCGCTGGAAGCTCGCAACTCCGAACGCCGATAGCTGCAAGCTGCACGAAATCATGGTGAGGGGTTACTGATGGCGCGCAAGAAACGGGCGGCAAAAATTGAAAACGCGCCGGAGCAGAAGAACCCGTCCGGTCCAATTGTGCGGCACGGGCCGGAGCGCCGCAGCCGTCGCGAACGCAGGGATCGCCGCGACAGACTGGCCGCGATCGAAGCGGCGCTGATCGAGAGCGGCGCGATCACGGAAGCCGATATTCTACGTCATCTCGTCAGCAAATAATTGAAACGAGAAATCTGACTTTCAGGTTCGCCCAGCGCGGCGTGCGTTGGGGAATAGGAAATAACCGAAAGCCCGGCCTCGCTACAAAGACCGGCGAAGCGAGCTGGCTCTACCGCAAGAAAGAATGGCGAAGGGCGAACAAAGCGCACGGCGCGTTTCCGCCGCATCAGATGAGCGGCATATCTCGCGGCGAATCCGATGCCGCTTTGCTGCGCGGCATATTTGATCGCGTGTAGCGCTGACGAATAGGACTTCGGCTTCGGGCGCTTGGACGGAAACTCGCCGATAAAAATCGCGGCACCAGGTGCCGCGGCGTTCGCGATGCTACGCAGCGCCCCAGTCAAGGCGCGCTCCGAACCGAGGATATGCAGAACGCCGTTCGCTACGATCTTGGTGAACTTAACCGGCAAGGAGAAATCAGCGGCATCACCTTTCACGATCGTGATTCCGTCGAGGCCGAAAACTCGTTTCACTTCCTCGTCGGTCGGCAGGATGCCGGTTGCTGATTTTATGCGCGGCCTGATCTGTTGAAGCAGAGAAGCGTCGCCGCAGCCAATGTCGAGAACATCATCATCGGGTCCGAACGAAAGCGCGCTCTCGATCATGGCGTTCACACGCTCGGTGTGCGCGGGGTCTTTCCGGCCTGAAAGCACCCACTCGCCACGGGGGTCCGCCGCCTTGCGGCGGTAAGACGCCAAGACGCCCGGCGAATGACGCACGGGAATGAATACCGATCTGCTCATGCCAGAAGCATTAGCCGCGTGAACCTCCCGCCGCAACGGCGGCCCTAACCCTCTGAAATCCGGCCTTCTGGCGTTGCCGGTTGACGGATTTCGACCGGCGGGCAAGAAGGCAAAATCCAATTTCCGGCTACCGAACTGAATCGGGGCCGCCTCGTCTTAACGGACGCGGCGGCCCTTTTTGCGTTTTGGAGGCGACATGAAGGGCACGATTGCCGGGTTTCTGATCGCGCTTTCCGCGATCCTTTTTCTCCACCCAGCCAAGGCGCAGGACGGCATCGTTTCCGCGCAGGACTATCTCTTCCAGCCTGCGAGCAAGGCCAGCGCGAAGCATGGCTACGCGCGACCGGCTCGCGTTCAGCGCACGCAGGTTGCCTCGCTAGAGACGGGCTTCAATCTTTCGCTCGGCGGCTCATGGCTCGAAGCCAATCTCGGTGCCTCGCGCCCGCACGGCGCACCCGGCCCGTGGTGCGGTTACGCCATGCGGCTGGAAGTCGTGGCGATGGGACGCCCCGATCCGGGTCCTGCCTATAACGCGGTGAGTAGCTGGCACAATTACGGTTCGCCTGCGCCTCGCGCTGCGGTCGGCTCGCTATTTATTTCGCGCGGGCATATCTCGAAGGTCGTCGCTGGCGAGTGTCCGCCCGGCCGCGTTCGCACGATCAGCGGTAACGCCTCCGGCGCGCGTGTCTCGTATATGTGCGAGCCGCTTTCCTCGCTGGTCGTCTCACGGTGGCCGTGAAGATCATGCGCGCGTTCTGTACCGCGGTAATCGCAAGCGCGATCGGCATTCTGGCTGCCGCGCTTTTGGTCGCGATTAGGGCGAATGCAGCCGATCTCGGCCAGCGATGCTGGATCGGAGACAGTCTAGGCGTCGGCATGTCGATCAGCGTCAGCCTGCCAAAAGATCTTCGGCTGGCGAAAGAAGGCACGCTGACGATCGCGGCTGTCGAGCAGATCAAGCGCTGCCCGCCTGGTTCGATCGGCATCATTTCGGACGGCACGAACGACGCCGCCTTTCCCGGCAACAGGCTTGCGACCTTCGCGCATCAATACGAAATCGTAGTCGATCGCGTAATCGCTGCCGCCGACGCGCAGGGCGTCACGCTAATCTGGTACGCGCCGCCGAAGGTGCCCTACGCATGGGATCGCTATTCGCAAATTGCGGCCGACACGATCAAGGCGCGTCTTGCGGGCACCGATCATCGCTACGTCGAAACGCGCAATAGAAAATGGTGCGCTCTGCGCGCGCCTGACGGCGTTCACTTCTACATTCCGCGCGGCTATCGCGCCTTTTATGCGGCAGGTGCGCGATGAACACTGCATTTGTCGATGGATTTCTGGTGCCGTTTGGAGGCTCGCCGCTAAATGCTTCGATCGCGATCAGTGTAATTGCCTCGGTCTTTGCTTGGCTGATTTTCACTCGTTTGCGGCTGGTTCCTAACTGGCGCGATGTTCTGAAATACGCATGGAGCGTCAAGCTGATCTTGGTCGCATGCGCGCTTTCCGCGATCGAGGCGGCGCTACCGTTCGTTCCTGAACTTTACATGGTGCCGCGTGGGCTGTTTGCGCTTCTTACACTGGCGATCGCATTTGCCGCGCTATTCGCGCGGTTCGTCGCGCAGCGCTCGATCAGCGGAGGGAAGCAGCAATGAACCGCACAATGAAAGGTGCCGCCGGGGCGATCACGGGCACCGCGCTCATGCTCGCGGTCTATTTCATCGGGCCGTGGGAAGGCCTGCGCCTCAATTCCTATCGCGACATCGTCGGCATCTGGACGATCTGTTACGGCGAGACGAAGGGCGTCGGCCCGAACATGCGGAAGACGAAAGAGGAATGCGACGAAATTTTCGGCGGCTCGATCCAGTCGCACGAAACCGGCATGCGGCGCTGCCTCACCAATCCCGGCCCGACGCTGCGGCAGCGCATGCAGTCCTACACCGAGAAAACAGACGGAATTCCGACCGGGCCTTACGTCGCCTTTGCCTCGCTCACTTACAACATCGGTCCCGGAGGCTTCTGCAATTCATCGCTGCCTCGATACATCAATGCCGGGGACATTCGGACAGCATGCAATCTGCTGCCCGCGTTCAATCGCGCTGGCGGCCGTGTCGTGCAGGGCCTCGTGAACCGCCGCGCGGCGGAACAGAAGCTCTGTCTGCAAGGACTGCAATAATGGAATTCATCTCGCTCTGGTGGAAGATCATCGCGGGCGTCATCCTGCCGCTTGGCGGCTTCGCGGCCTTCCTGTTCCTGCCTGGCTTCGCGCTCGCGATCGGCAATCTGCTTTCGACCAAAGGCGGACGCACGATAGCGTTCGTCGCGCTCGCAGCGTGGCTGCTCTGGATGGCCTTCGCGATCGTTGAAAAGCGCTCGTACACGCGCGGCGCGCAGGAAACCATCGGAAAGATCGACCATCAGAACCAGCAAGCGATCGACGCGGCGCGCAAGGCCCGTATTCCGGTCGCGGAATGCTACGCGCGCGACGGCGAGTGGAGCGTGGAGGACGGAACATGCGTATTGCCGCAATAGCGCTGCTCGCCTTCATGCTCGCTGCCTGCGTGACTTCGCCGATGCCGCAAACGGCAAAAGCGGTCTGCGATATTTTCACAGATCCTGGATACGCGGTGAAGGGCAAGACGAAGCGCGATCAATTCTGGATCGATAGCCAGCTCGAGGGCGGCTACGCAAGCTGCGGCTGGCAGCGCCCGAAACGTGAAGGCAAGAAGTGACCGCAAGCGATATTCAGATCGCGGCGCAGGCCGCGCAGGTCGTCGGTCCCTCGTTCTGGCTGCTCGCGATCATCGTTATTGCGCAGACGGTCGTATTTTCGATCGTCGGAACGTGGGTTGTATCCAGATTCATCGGCAGGCTGATCTCCGATATTCGCAAGGAAATCCATAAGGCGGTCGCCGAATTGACTTCGGCCGACGCGAAAGTAGCCAAGGAAACCGGCGACAGTATTCAGGCCATGCGTCAGCATGTGTCGAACGTCGAGCGCGATACTGAAAAACGCTGCCACGCGATCGAGAAGAAGGCGCTCGAGGATCGTGCGGAATTCCTGGAACATTTCGTGCGGCGAGACAGCTTCCTGCACGTCACGCAAAAGATTGAAAGCGTCGTTGAAAAACTCGACGCCAAGATCGACGAAATTCGCGATCGGCTTCCGGCTGCTCGCGGATAACCCCCGCTGGTTTCCTCCCGGCGAGGCTCTCTCAAACTGGCCCGGCTGCCGAGTTTCGGTGCCGGGCCATCTTTATTTCCAGAAAGGGCTTAGATAGAGCGCCCAGAGCGCCATGCCCGCGACCACGGCGAAAGCCCAGAATAGCCAGTCGCGCGTCGTCACTTAATCCTCGCCATCCTCGATCTCGCGCCAGCCTACAAGATCGCTCTTGAACAGGACCGCGCGCTCGTTCTCCCGCGTGCACCAGCCCCAGATCATTTCCGGGTCACGGCCGCCAAGAAACGACCTCGATGCCGGCGCCGAGCGCTTGTCCCATTTTACGCGCAGATCGTGGCCGTCGCGATGCCTGGCGACGATCGTGCGGCCGTCGCGCGGCGCGGTTTCCATCGGAGCGTATTTCATCGGGCGCTTGGCCAGATCGCCGTCTGCATCGCTTGTTTGCATTTGTCGCAAAAGAGAACGTCGCCGCGGCCGACGCCATGAAGCGTTGCCTTGTGCCCGCACAGGCATTCCATGCGGAGATATCCGCAGCCCGGCGTATCGATGATGCGATCGAACGCGATCGCGCGCAGCTTCGCCACGAAAGTCAGATCTTCGAGATGCTCGCGCGCACCGCGCGTCAGCTCGTACATCTCGCGCTCTTTCCGAGCCTTGTTGTGCAGTCGGCCGACCATGCGGCGATAATAAAGGGTGGAACGTGACGGGAACAAATTCCCCGGATTTTCCACGGATCGGCGCGTCGTGTTCGCGTGTCGTTCCGTCCTGAAACGTCGCGAAGCGGCTGCGAGATTCCGCGCAAAAGGCTTATTTTGCTTAGGAAAAGCTGGTGCTGTGAGAGAGGATTGAACTCTCGACCTCTCCCTTACCAAGGGAGTGCTCTACCACTGAGCTACCACAGCGTACCGGGCGGGAAGGCGGGCGAACCGCGCCGCGCGGGCAGGGTTTGCCATAGGGGTCCCGCCCTAGGCAAGCAATGCTTGAAAGCGCTTCCCGCCCGCGATACCCGGATTTTATGAACAAAAAGGCCACTCCCGCGGAGGCCGCAAAAGCGGCCCGGCTTGCCGCGGCACTTCGCGAAAACCTCAAGCGGCGCAAGGCGCAGGCCCGCGCGCGGTCCGATAAGCCTGAAAAACGCGCAAACGACCCGCAAAAGCCGGAACCGGGCCAAGGCGGCGATTAACCGCCCCGCGTCCGCCGCCATTGTTTCGCCGGACCCCCTCGGCTAGGAATTTCAGGAAATCACGCGAATTTCGGCGAGCGCCGAAGGAGAAGAATTTGGACCGCATCCGGATCCAAGGCGGCCGCGCCCTGAACGGCACGATCCCCATTTCCGGCGCGAAGAATGCCGCGCTGCCTTTGATGATCGCGAGCCTGCTCACCGAGGAGCGTCTGATCCTCGACAACGTCCCGCGTCTCGCGGACGTGGGGCTCCTGCAATACATCCTCGGCAATCACGGCGTGGACATCATGGTCTCCGGCAAGCGCGCCGGCGACGACGAGCATGCCGGCCAGACCTTCGAGATTTCCGCGAAGAACATCGTCGACACCACCGCGCCCTATCATCTCGTGTCCAAGATGCGCGCGAGCTTCTGGGTGATCGGTCCGTTGCTCGCCCGCATGGGGCAGGCCAAGGTTTCGCTCCCCGGCGGCTGCGCGATCGGCACCCGGCCGGTCGATTTCCACCTCGACGCGCTGCGCGCGCTCGGCGGCGAAATAGAGATCGAGGAAGGCTATGTGATCGCGCGCGCGAAGCAGGGCCTGCGCGGTGCGAAGATTTCCTTCCCCAAAGTTTCGGTCGGCGCGACCCACACCGCGCTGCTCGCGGCTTCGCTCGCGAAAGGCGAAACCGTGCTCGAGAACGCGGCACGCGAACCCGAGGTCAAGGACGTCGCGGACTGCCTGATTGCGATGGGCGCCAAGATCGAGGGCGCGGGCACGAGCACGATCCACATTCAGGGCCGCGATAAGCTCAACGGCGCGCGCCACTCCGTGCTGCCCGACCGCATCGAGACCGGCACCTATGCCATGGCGGTCGCGATGACCGGCGGCGACGTGATGCTCGCGGGCGCGCGCGAGGAACTGCTTTCGGCGGCACTCGACACGCTTCGCGCCACCGGCACCACGATCGCGGTGACGAACGAAGGCCTGCGCGTTTCCAGAAACGGCAACGGCATCGCGCCGGTCGATGTCACCACCGAGCCGTTCCCCGGTTTTCCGACCGACCTACAGGCGCAGTTCATGGCGCTGATGAGCCGCGCCAAGGGCACTTCGCATATCCGCGAGACGATCTTCGAAAACCGCTTCATGCACGTGCAGGAGCTTGCCCGCTTGGGCGCGAAAATCTCGCTCGATGGCGAGACTGCGATCGTGCAGGGCGTCGAAAAGCTGAAAGGCGCGCCGGTCATGGCGACGGACTTGCGCGCGTCGGTGTCGCTCGTCATCGGCGGGCTTGCCGCCGAGGGCGAAACCACCGTCCACCGCGTCTATCACCTCGACCGCGGCTTCGAGCGGCTGGAGCAGAAGCTCGCCCGCTGTGGCGCCCAGATCGAGCGCGTAGCGGGTTAACCGGGTAAAGTCGCGTCCTTGCGAGAGCGTCCTTCCGCCGCTATCTCGGGGGACGGAAAGCGGAACGCGATGCCGAACGACAACACTTTATTGAAGCTGGCCGCGATGGAGCGCGAGGATCTCGCGATCGTCTCCGCGCATCTGCAGGACGCCGTCGCCAAGGTGGGCGAGATGGCCTACCTGCCGGCGGAAAAGCGCTTCGCCATGGTCGTCAACCGCTTCGACTGGATTGCCGCGAGCGAGCAGGCGAAGTCCGTGCGCCGCCGCGCCGGGCTGCACTTCGAGCGCGTGCTTTCCGCCCGCACCCGCAATCTCGATCTCAAGGACGAGAAGGCGGTGGTGAATCTGCTCGCGGTGGAATTCGCCGAGAAGGACGCGCCTTCCGGCACGATTACGCTTTATTTTTCCGGCGACGCCGCGATCCAGCTCGAGGTCGAATGTATCGAGATGGCGATGCGCGATCTCGGTCCCGAATGGGCGGCGAAGAAGCGCCCGCAACACGACTGACAGGCGCGCCATGCCCATTACATTGGAAACGAGCGCGGCCGATTTCGCGGCGCGATTTGAAACTTTCCTCGGCGGCAAGCGCGAGGCATCCGAAGACGTCGATGCGAGCGCGCGCGAAATTTTGCGCGGCGTCGAAACGCGCGGCGACGAGGCACTGATCGAATACTCGAAGAAGTTCGACCGCGTCGATCTGAAGTCGCAGACGATCCGCATTTCTGCGGGCGAAATCGATGCCGCCTTCAAGAACGCCGACAGGAAAACGCTGGACGCGCTGCAATTCGCAAAAGACCGCATCGAGGCGCACCATAAGAAACAAGTCCCGCAGGATCAGCGCTACGTTGATCCGCTCGGCGTCGAGCTTGGCTATCGCTGGAGCGCGCTGGAGTCGGTCGGCATCTATGTGCCGGGCGGCAAGGCGGCTTATCCGTCTTCCGTGCTGATGAATGCGGTGCCCGCGGTGGTCGCGGGCGTGCCGCGCATCGCCATGTGCGTGCCGGCACCCGATGGTGCCATCAATCCGCTGGTGCTGGTCGCGGCGAAGCTCGCGGGCGTCACGGAGATTTATCGCGTCGGCGGCGCGCAGGCGATCGCCGCACTCGCTTACGGCACGAACACGATTGCGCCGGTCGCAAAGATCGTCGGCCCCGGCAATGCTTATGTCGCGGCGGCGAAGCGTCTCGTCTTCGGCCGCGTCGGCATCGACATGGTGGCGGGGCCTTCCGAAGTGCTGGTGATTGCGGACGCCAACGCCAACCCGGACTGGATCGCCGCCGATCTCTTGGCGCAGGCCGAGCACGACGAGGCCGCGCAGTCGATCCTGATGACCGACAGCCGCGAACTGGCTGAACAGGTAACGAAGGCGGTCGAGTCGCAGCTTAAAACCTTGCCGCGCGAGAAAATCGCAGGCGAGAGCTGGAAGAATTTCGGCGCGATCATTCTTCTGAGGAATCTTTCCGAAGCGCCCGCGCTCGCCGACCGCATCGCCGCCGAGCATCTCGAAATTATCGTCGCCGACGCCGAAAACCTCATGAAGCAGATCCGCAACGCCGGCGCGTTTTTCCTCGGCCAGTATACGCCCGAAGCGATCGGCGATTATGTCGGCGGCTCGAACCATGTGCTGCCGACGGCGCGTGCCGCGCGTTACGCCTCGGGTCTCGGCGTGCTCGACTTCATGAAGCGCTCGTCGATCCTGAAGCTGGACGCCGATCAGTTGCGCGCGCTCGGGGCTGCCGCCATGACGCTCGGCGAAGCCGAGGGATTGCAGGCGCATGCGCGCTCGATCTCCATTCGCCTGAACCGAAGCTGACGGAGAACCGGCGCGATGACCGGCAACGCCGATCCGAACAAGCGGCTCGCTTCGGTCAAGCTCGACGAGCGCTCCATCGGCCGCTCCAACCCGGACGTCGAGCATGAGCGCTCGATCGCGATCTTCGACCTGATCGAAAGCAATTATTTCGAGCCGGTCGGAGATGGCGGCGGCCCTTATGCGCTGAACATTTCGCTCTCCGAGCAGCGCCTCGTGCTCGCGATTACGCGTGAAGGCGGCGAGGAAGTCATCACGCATATTCTGTCGCTGTCGCCGCTGCGCAAAGTCGTGCGCGACTACTTCATGATCTGCGATTCCTATTACGCGGCGATCAAGACCGAGACGCCGCAGAAGATCGAGGCGATCGACATGGGCCGCCGGGGGCTGCACGACGAAGGCTCGCGCATTCTCGCCGAGCGGCTGAAGGAGAAGGTCAACGTCGATTTCGACACTGCGCGGCGGCTGTTCACGCTGATCTGCGCGCTGCACTGGAAAGGCTGAACGCTTCGATGGATGGAGTGTCCGCAAAAAAGCGCCCGCAAGCGGTGCTTTTTTTGTGCGGGCAGAATTCCATCCGCTCGCCCATGGCGGCCGCGATCACGAAGCATTACTTCGGCAAGTCGATCTATGCGGCCTCCGCCGGCGTGCGCAAAGGCGAAGCCGATCCCTTCGTGACCGCGGTCATGGACGAGATCGGCATCGATCTCTCAAAACATCGTCCCGCAACCGTCGAGGAGCGCGAGGACGACGAGGGCCTGAACTTCGATCTGGCGATCAGCCTTTCCCCGCAGGCCCATCACCGTGCGCTGGAACTGACCCGCAAGCTGCCGATCGAGGTCGAATACTGGCCGACCCCCGACCCGACAATCGCGGAAGGCAGCCGCGAACAGAAACTGGAAGCCTATCGGAACGTACGGGACGAACTGGTCCGTAAGATCAAGCAGCACTTCGACCCCAAAGCCTGAGCGCTATCCCGGTTTCTTTTTCCGGACATTTCCGTTAGGCCTGCCGCCCGGCTATGCTCCCCGCCAAGCAAGAAGAATTCGCCGCATGATCGGACGCCCCAAACTCGTGCTCGCTTCCGGCTCTCCGCGCCGTCTCGCGCTGCTCGCGCAGATCGGTCTGGAGCCCGACGCCTTGATGCCCGCCGAAGTCGACGAGACGCCGGATCGCGGCGAGCTGCCGCGTACGCTCGCAGTAAGGCTCGCGCGCGAGAAGGCGGAGCGCGTGATCGAGCGCGTGCGCGGGCAGGAAGCGATCCGCGATGCTTATATTCTCGGCGCCGACACCGTGGTCGCGGTCGGCCGTCGTATTTTGCCGAAGCCTGATTTGCTGGAAGAGGCGGCTGCGTGCTTGCGGTTGCTTTCCGGCCGCACGCATCGCGTTTATTCCGGCGTCTGTCTTGTAACGCCCCAAAATTCGATCAAGACGCGGCTCGTGGAATCGCGCGTCCGTTTCAAGCGGCTCTCCTCGCAGGAAATCGAAGCCTATCTCGCGTCCGGCGAATGGCGCGGCAAGGCGGGCGGCTACGCGATCCAGGGACTCGCCGGCGGCTTCGTCATCAAGCTCGTCGGCTCCTATCCGAACGTCGTCGGCATGCCGCTGTTCGAAACCGCGACCATGCTTTCGGGCGAAGGCTTTCCGATCCATTATAACTGGGTAAGGCCGGATTAATGAATCTCGCGCATTGGCTGGCACGGGCAGGGCGCGCAATTCCGGATGCACCGGCGATCGGCTTCGGTGCGAAGACGGTCTACGACTATCGCGCGCTCTCAACGCGCGCGGCGAAAATGGCGGGCGGTCTGCTCGCGCTCGGGCTTTCCCGCGGCGACCGCGTCGCGATCATTTCCAAGAACCAGCCCGACTATGTCGCGATCATGTTCGCGATCATGCACGCGGGACTTTCCGGCGTGCCCGCGAATGCGAAGCTGCACGGCGCGGAGCTCGGCTATATTCTCGAACATTCCGGCGCGCGCGCCTGTTTCGTTTCCGAAGACATGGAAGCGGAAGTCGCAGCCCACGCGCCGAAGTCGCTGGAAAAGCTGATCCGAATTAAAGGCGCGGACTATGAGCGGCTGCTTGCGGCCGACCCGGTGCCGGTCGCGGAAGTTTCCGGCGATCATCTGGCCTGGCTTTTTTATACGTCGGGCACCACCGGCCGCCCGAAGGGCGCGATGCTGACGCATCGAAATCTCAACTGGGCTTCGCACGCTTATTTGAGCGAAGTCGACGAAACCAACACCGGCGATCCGATCCTGCACGCGGCACCCATGAGTCACGGCTCGGGCATGTACATCATGCCTCATGTGGCCAAGGGCGGCGTGAACGTGGTGCCGGAATCCGGCGGCTTCGACCCGGAAGAAATCTTCGCGCTGATCGAGCGCTGGCCGCGGCTTTCGATGTTCGCGGCACCCACCATGATCAAGCGCTTGGTCGACAGCAAAGCCGATTGCAACGCGAACAATATCCGCACCTTCGTCTGGGGCGGCGCGCCGATGTATGTCGAGGACGTGCATCGCGCGCTTGATCGCTTTGGCCCCCGGCTCGCGCAGATTTACGGGCAGGGCGAAAGTCCGATGACGATCACGAAACTTTCCAAGCGCGAAGTCGCGGACAGTTCGCATCCGCGCTGGCTGGAGCGCATCGGCTCCGCCGGCACGCCTTATTCCTGTCTCGAGGTGCGCGTCGGCGGCGCAAACGACGAGGCGTTGCCCGCGGGCGAGATCGGCGAGATTCTCTGCCGCGGCGATATCGTGATGGCGGGTTACTGGAAGAACGAGGAAGCGAGCGCGAAGACGCTCGCCAATGGCTGGCTGCATACCGGCGACGTCGGCGCTTTCGACGAGGACGGCTATCTGACGCTCAAAGACCGCTCGAAAGACATGATCATTTCCGGCGGCAGCAACATCTATCCGCGCGAGGTCGAGGAGATTTTGCTCAAGCATGATCGCGTGCGCGAAGTCTCCGTGATCGGCCGTCCCGACGCCGAGTGGGGCGAAATCGTCGTCGCTTATGTCGTGGGCGATGCCGGCGAGAAGGAACTCGACACGCTCTGTCTCGACAACATCGCTCGCTTCAAGCGCCCGAAGCACTATGTCTTCGTCGAAGCGCTGCCCAAGAACAATTACGGAAAAATCCTGAAAACCGAATTACGCGAACGCGACGCGGCGCGGGGAAAATCCAATGGCTGATCGTCTGAAAGACAAGGTCGCCCTCGTCGTGGGCGCAGGCTCGTCGGGTCCCGGCTGGGGTAACGGCAAGGCGACGGCGGTTGCCTTTGCGCGCGAAGGCGCGAAAGTCGCCTGTGCCGATCATCGTCTCGAGGCCGCGCAGGAAACCGTCGAACTGATCGAGAAGGAAGGCGGCGACGCAATCGCGATCAAGGCCGACGTCGCGAACGGCGAGGATGTCGCGAAGATGGTCAATGCCGCGGCCGAGTTCTACGGACGCATCGACATTCTCGACTACAACGTGGGCCTTGCCGAAGTCGGCGGCGTCGTCGAAATCTCGGAAGCCGAGTGGGACCGCATCTTCGCGGTGAACCTCAAGGGCGCGATGCTTTCGATGAAGCATGTAATCCCGCTGATGGAGAAGCAGGGCGGCGGTTCCATCGTCAATATCTCGTCCATCGCGGGCATCCGCTACACCGGCGTCGATTATCCGACCTATTACGCGACCAAGGCCGCGCTCAATCACCTGACACGCGCGACCGCGGCGCAGTACGCCGGCAAGAATATTCGCGTGAACGCGATCCTGCCGGGCCTGATGAAGACGCCAATGGTCGAACATTCGCCGCAGCTAAAGGCCGCATACGGCAAGGGTGACGTCGAGAAGATGTGGGCGGCGCGCGCGGCGCAGGTGCCGATGGGAAAAATGGGCGACGCCTGGGATGTGGCGAATGCCGCGGTGTTCCTTGCGAGCGACGAGAGCCGCTATATCACCGGCATCGAACTCGTGGTCGATGGCGGGGTTACGCTGAAATATGCCTGAGAACGGAAACGGCCATGCGCGCAAACTCGGCACCAACGGTCTCTGCCCGATCTGCGGGCGTCTGGTGTCCGAGAAATTTCGCCCGTTCTGCTCCAAGCGCTGTGCGGACATCGATCTGCACCGCTGGCTCTCCGGCGGCTATGCGATCGCCGGAACCGAGGATTCAGAGGAGGACGGCGCCGAAGGGGGCGAGCCGGTAGCGCCTAAGCCCCGGAAAGACGAAGAGAATTAAGCCTTTCGCGGCTGCGTTTCCCGGCTGGACAAGCCCGGACGCGAGACCTTATAACCGCGCGGCTTTCGAGGGGTGCTTCGCTCCGCTCGCGAGATGCCTAGGTAGCTCAGTTGGTAGAGCATGCGACTGAAAATCGCAGTGTCGGTGGTTCGATTCCGCCCCTAGGCACCATTTCCCCACACATCGAAAATTGCTTCCCGCACGGCTCAAATTTTGAGCGCGCGCTGCTCCCGTCATTTAACCGCTTGACGCAACACTGAAATACCCGTGTTCTAGCATGTGACCGATCCGTCCCATCAAAACGGGAAAAGGTCCAACAAGAAGACTGCATTCGGGAGAACGTCGGGAAGTTCGAGGCGCATCGGCGGCCGCGACAGTACCCGCACATCATCCGGAAAAAGTAGGCATCGAGCGCAGCATTCGCGGAAGTCGCGCGGATAATGCGCTGGAGGCACGGGGAAGCGAAACGTAGGTAAGTCTCGGGGTTGGGTGCGATCGGCGTATGAGTGGCAAATACGTTCTTGAAACCGAAAATCTGACGAAGGAATTCGCAGGCTTCGTCGCCGTCAGCGATGTGAATCTCAAGGTCGAGCGCGGCACGATTCACGCGCTCATCGGCCCGAACGGTGCGGGCAAGACGACCTGCTTCAATCTGCTGACGAAGTTCCTCACGCCGACGCGCGGCAAGATCAAATATAACGGCGAGGACATCACGCATCTTTATCCCGCCGACATCGCGCAACGCGGCGTTGTGCGCTCGTTCCAGATTTCGGCGGTGTTTCCGCATCTGACCGTGCTCGAAAACGTCCGCATCGCCTTGCAGAAGAAGCGCGGCGGCTCGTTCGATTTCTGGCGTCCGGCGTCGGTGCTCAACGTCTATAACGAGCGCGCGCGTTCGCTCATCAACGATGTCGGCCTTTCCGCTTTCGAAAACACGCTCGCGGTCGAACTGCCCTATGGCCGCAAACGCGCGCTCGAAATCGCGACCACGCTCGCGCTCGATCCGGAAATGCTCTTGCTCGACGAGCCGACCGCCGGCATGGGCCATGAAGACATCGACCGCATCGCGGCGCTGATCAAAACCGTTTCGGAGAACCGCACGATCCTGATGGTCGAACATAACCTGAGTGTCGTCTCCAATCTCTCCAACAAGATCACGGTGCTCACGCGCGGCCGCGTGCTTGCCGAAGGCGACTACAAGACGGTCTCCGAAAATCCGCAGGTGCGCGAAGCCTATATGGGGACCGGCCATGCTTGACCGCACGTCCGGTTCGCTCCTCGAAATCAGCGACCTGCAGGCCTGGTACGGCGAGTCGCATATTCTTCATGGTGCGACGCTGCACGTGAACGCGGGCGAGGTGGTCACGCTCCTCGGTCGTAACGGCGCGGGCAAGACCACGACACTGAAATCCGTTATGGGCATCGTCGGCAAGCGTACTGGCTCGGTGCGCTTCGAAGGCCGCGAACTCATCAACGCCTCTTCCAACGCGATTGCGCGTGCGGGCATTGCCTTCTGTCCCGAGGAGCGCGGCATCTTCGCCTCCCTCGATGTCGAGGAAAACCTGATGCTGCCGCCGCAGGTGCGCGCGGGCGGGCTGTCGCGTGAACAGATTTTCGATCTGTTTCCGAATCTGCGCGAGCGCCTGAGAAGCCAGGGCACCAAACTATCCGGCGGCGAACAGCAGATGCTCGCGATCGGCCGCATCCTGCGCACCGGCGCGCGGCTTCTGTTGCTTGACGAGCCGACCGAGGGCTTGGCGCCCGTCATCATTCAGCAGATCGGCAACACCATCCGGAAGCTCAAAGAGCAGGGCTTCACGATCCTGCTGGTCGAACAGAATTTCCGCTTCGCGTCCACGGTCGCGGATCGTTACTACATCATGGAACACGGAAAAATCGTGGAACAGTTCGCCAATTCCGAACTGAGCAAGAAACTCGACACGCTGCATGAATATCTGGGTGTCTAGGAAAGACGGAGATCCGAAAATGGACTCCGAATTACGGGAGGTAAGAGAATGAAACTGCTACGAACTGCGATCGTCTCCGCCGCGGTATTGTCCGCCGGCACTGCCTACGGGCAGATTTCCGACAACCTGATCAAGATCGGCGTGCTCTCCGACATGTCCGGTCTTTATGCCGACCTCGGCGGCCCGGGCTCGGTGCTCGCCGCGCGTCTCGCGGTCGAGGACTTCGACGCCAAGGGCAAGGGCCTCAACGTCGAAATCATCGGCGGCGACCACCAGAACAAGGCCGACATCGGCTCGAACCTGGCGCGTACCTGGATCGACACCGAGAAGGTCGACGTGATCGTCGACGTGCCGAACTCCGGCGTCGCGCTTGCGGTTGCCGAAGTGGTCCGCGACAAGAATAAGGTGTTCCTCGCCAACGGCCCGGCCTCGTCGGATCTCACCGGCGCGAAGTGCACGCCGAACAACATCCACTGGACCTACGACACCTGGGCGCTCGCCAACGGCACCGGCAACGCGATCGTGAAGACCGGCGGCAAGACCTGGTTCTTCCTGACCGCCGACTACGCCTTCGGCCACGCGCTCGAGCGCGACACCACCGCCGTCATCAACAAGAACGGCGGCAAGGTCGTCGGCTCGGTCCGTCATCCGCTGAACACGCAGGACTTCTCGTCCTTCCTGTTGCAGGCGCAGGCATCGAAGGCGCAGATCGTCGGTCTCGCCAACGCCGGCGGCGACACCATCAACTCGATCAAGCAGGCTTCCGAATTCGGCATCGTCTCCGGCGGCCAGAATCTCGCGGGTCTCCTCGTGTTCCTGACCGACGTGCACGCGCTCGGCCTGAAGACTGCGCAAGGCCTGATCTTCACCGAAGCGTGGTACTGGGACATGAACGACGCGAACCGCGCCTTCGCCAAGCGCTTTGCCGCGCAGAACGGCGGCAAGTACCCGACCATGATCCACGCGGGCGTTTACGCTTCCGTGCTGCACTACCTGAAAGCGGTGCAGGCGCTGAAGAGCGATGACGGCAAGGCCGTGGTCGCGAAGATGAAGGAAATGCCGACCGAGGATCCGCTGTTCGGCAAGGGCACGATCCGTGTCGACGGCCGCCACATCCACGACATGTATCTCTTCGAGGTGAAGAAGCCCGACGAGTCGAAGGGTCCGTGGGACTACTACAAGCTCCGTGCGACGATTCCCGCCGCCGAAGCGTTCCGTCCTCTGAACGAAGGCAACTGCCCGCTCGTCAAGGGCTGATCCAACCTGTCGGAAAAGGGGCGGGCTGAAACGCCCGCCCCTTGCTCCGGAGCCAGCACATGATTTTCGATCTTCTCGGCGTACCGCCGCAGGCGTTGTTCGGGCAGCTCCTTCTCGGGCTGATCAACGGCTCGTTCTACGCGCTGCTCAGTCTCGGCCTCGCCGTGATTTTCGGCATGCTGAACATCATCAATTTCGCGCACGGCGCGCAGTACATGCTCGGCGCCTTCTGCGCTTATTTCCTGCTGCAATTCGCCGGCATCAATTACTGGCTTGCACTCATCATCGCGCCGATCGTTGTCGGCGCCTTCGGCATCGTGCTGGAGCGATTGTTCCTGAAGCATCTCTACAAGCTCGATCATCTTTACGGCTTGCTGCTCACCTTCGGTATCGCGCTGATCCTCGAAGGCATCTTCCGCCGCTATTTCGGCTCGTCCGGCATTCCCTATAGCCCACCGCAACTGCTGACCGGCGGCTATAATCTCGGCTTCATGTATCTGCCGAAATATCGCGCCTGGGTCGTGATCTGCTCGCTCACGGTCTGCCTGCTCACCTGGTTCATGATCGAGAAAACGCGGCTTGGCGCGTATCTGCGCGCCGCGACCGAAAATCCGACGCTGGTGCGCGCCTTCGGCATCAACGTGCCGCGCATGATCACGCTCACTTACGGCTTCGGCGTGGGCCTTGCCGCACTCGCGGGCGTGATGGCGGCACCGATCTATAACGTCAGCCCGCAGATGGGTGCGAGCCTGATCATCGTCGTGTTCGCGGTGGTTGTGATCGGCGGCATGGGCTCGATCATGGGCGCGATCGTCACCGGCTTCTCGCTCGGCATCATCGAGGGGCTTACCAAGGTATTTTTCCCGCAGGCGTCGAACACCGTGATCTTCGTCATCATGGTGATCGTGCTTCTGACGCGCCCGGCGGGACTGTTCGGACGGACGACATAAGATGGCGGTCGAAACCAAATCATTGCCGGCGTCCGCACCCACGCAGGTTTCGTGGAGCGAACTGATCGCCTTCGTGCTGATGGTGTCGTTCCTGATCGTGGCGCCGCTTTTCATCTATCCGGTTTTCCTGATGAAGGTGCTTTGCTTCGCGCTGTTCGCCTGCGCCTTCAATTTGCTGATCGGTTATGTCGGCCTGTTGTCGTTCGGGCATGCGCTGTTCTTCGGCTGGTCGAGCTATGTCGCAGCCCACCTTGCGAAGGTCGGAAAGATTTCGATTCCGTACTGGAGCGGGCACTGGATCGTGATTCCGCTGCCGCCCTTGCCGCCGGAGCTTGCCATTCTCGGCGGCACGGCGGTCGCCGCGCTGTTCGGTTTGATCGCAGGCTCGCTCGCCATCCGCCGTCAGGGCATTTATTTTGCGATGGTGACGTTGGCACTCGCGCAGATGATGTTCTTCTTCGCATTGCAGGCACCTTTCACCGGCGGCGAAGACGGCATTCAGGGCGTTCCGCGCGGCGTGTTGTTCGGCGTGTTCGATCTTTCCAATATCATGACCATGTATTTCACGGTCTTTGTGATCTTCGTGGTCTGCTTCCTGCTGATCTATCGCATCATCTATTCGCCGTTCGGCGAAGTGCTGAAAGCGATCCGCGAAAACGAACCGCGCGCGATTTCGCTAGGCTACAAGACCGAGCGCTACAAGCTCGCCGCCTTCGTGCTTTCGGCGACGCTGACCGGGGTTGCCGGCTCGACCAAGGCCATCGTGTTTCAACTCGCGTCGCTCACCGACGTCGACTGGCCGATGTCGGGCGAGGTCGTGCTGATGACGCTGCTCGGCGGGCTCGGCACCGTGTTCGGGCCTGCGCTTGGCGCCTCGATCATCATCACGATGCAGAACTATCTCGCGTCCGCCGGCGACATCACGCTCCATATCTTCGGCTTCACGCTCGCGATGCAGCCGGGGCAGTGGGTGCCGGTGATTCAGGGCGCGATTTTCGTGATCTGCGTGCTCCTGTTCCGCCGCGGCATCGTCGGCGAGATCGCGAACTTCTTCCGTATCCGCCTCTAGCGGTCGCTGGAATAAAGCGGGCAAGCGCTGGAACGCTTGCCCGCTTTTCCGTCCGTTCCTTGACGATGGTTGGCACCCGCCCTAGTTTCGCGCGCTAAATTTTTCCGCGAAACGGTGCGTTGATGGCCCAATTTCTGAAACTTTCCGAAGCGATCGAAGCGAACGTGAAGGACGGCGACGCCGTCGCGATGGAAGGCTTCACCCATCTCATTCCCTTCGCGGCCGGGCATGAAATTATCCGGCAAAGAAAGAAGCGCCTGTCGCTGATCCGCATGACGCCGGATTTGATCTACGATCAGTTGATCGGCATGGGCTGTGCCGAGCGGATGACATTCTCCTGGGGCGGCAATCCCGGCGTCGGTTCGCTGCATCGTTTCCGCGACGCCTATCAGAACGGCTGGCCGAACAAACTCGAGATCGTCGAGCATTCGCATGCGGCGATGGCGAACGCATACGATGCGGCCGCCGCAGGCCTGCCATTCGCGGTGTTTCGCGGCTACCGCGGAGCGGAACTGCCGCGCGTAAATCACACCATTAAAGAAGTGACCTGCCCTTATACCGGCGAGAAGCTCGCGACCGTTCCCTCGGTGAAGCTTGATGTCGCGATCATCCACGCGCAAAAGGCGGATCGGAAAGGCAATGTCCTGCTCGAAGGGATCGTTGGCGTGCAGAAGGAAGCGGTGCTCGCGGCAAAGCGCTCGGTCGTCACCGTCGAGGAAATCGTGGACGAATTGAACCCGCCGTCGCCGAATTCGGTGGTGCTGCCGAGCTGGACCGTGAAGGCCGTCGTTGCAGTCCCGGGCGGCGCGCATCCTTCCTACGCGCAAGGTTACTACAAGCGCGATAACGCCTTCTATAAAGCCTGGGACGAGATCGCGCGCGACCGCGATACCTTCCTCGCCTGGATGGACGAAAACGTCCTGAAGAAGGGTCCCGAAGTTTTCGCGGTCCACGCGAAGAAAGCGGCGTGAGGGGAAAGTCATGAGCCAGAATTTCACCCCCAACGAAATGATGACCGTCGCCGCGGCCCGCGCGCTGACGAACGAAGACGTCTGCTTCGTCGGCATCGGCGCGCCTTCGGCCGCCTGCAACCTCGCGCGCCAGACGCACGCCCCCGACATCGTCCTTATTTATGAGTCGGGCACGATCGAAACGCGCCCGAATGTGCTGCCGCTTTCGATCGGCGACGGCGAGCTTTGCGAAACCGCGCTGACCACCGTGCCGGTGCCGGAAATGTTCCGCTACTGGTTGCAGGGTGGCCGCATCACCACGGGCTTTCTCGGCGGCGCACAGATCGACCGCTATGCGAACCTCAACACCACCGTCGTCGGCCCTTACGAGAAGCCGAGCGTGCGGCTGCCGGGCGGCGGCGGCGCGCCGGAGATCGCAACCAGCTGCGGCCAGATTTTCATCACCATGGCGCATTCCAAGCGCGCCTTCGTCGAGAAGATCGACTTCTTCACTTCGCTGGGCCACGGCGAAGGCGGCGACAGCCGCAAGAAACTCGGTGTCACCACCAAGGGTCCGACGAAAGTCATCACCGATCTTTGCGTTATGGAACCGGACGAGACGACGAAAGAGCTGACCGTCGTTTCGCTGCATCCCGGCGTCACGAAGGAGCAGGTGATCGCCGCGACCGGCTGGCAGGTCAAGTTCGCAGCCGGCGCCGGCGAGACGACGCCGCCGAACGAAACCGAACTGAAAGTTCTGCGCGAATTGCACGCACGCACCAAGGCCGCTCACGGCGGCAACGCGTAAGGAGAACACCGATGGCTGAATTGCGCGACGCTTACATCTGCGATTTTATTCGCACCCCGATCGGGCGCTTCGGCGGTTCGCTTTCCAAAGTTCGTCCCGACGACATGGCGGCCCTCGTCATCAGGACGTTGATCGAACGCAACCTCTCGCTCGACAAGAGCAAGATCGAGGAAGTCTTCTTCGGCTGCGCCAATCAGGCGGGCGAGGACAACCGCAACATCGCGCGCATGGGTTTGCTGCTCGCGGGCCTTCCGGTCAGCGTTCCGGGCAACACCCTCAACCGTCTTTGTGCGTCGGGCCTCGATGCGGTCGGTGCGGCTGCGCGCGCGATCAAGGCCGGCGAAATCTCGCTTGCGATTGCGGGTGGAGCCGAGTCCATGTCGCGTGCGCCCTTCGTCATGGGCAAGGCGACCGAAGCCTTCTCGCGGCAGGCGGAAATTTTCGACACCACGATCGGCTGGCGTTTCATCAATCCCTTGATGAAGCAGCAGTACGGCGTCGATTCCATGCCGGAGACCGGTGAGAATGTCGCAGAGGAATATCAGGTGAAGCGCGAGGATCAGGACAAGTTCGCGCTCCGCTCGCAGCATCGCGCGGTCGCGGCGCAGAAGCGCGGCTATTTCGACGGCGAGATCGTGCCGGTCGAAGTGCCGGGCGGCAAGGCAGGCCCGGTGAAGGTCGAGAAGGACGAACACCCGCGCGGCGACACCACGATCGAAGGTCTCGCCAAGCTCCGCACCCCGTTCCGCAACCCGGGCACGGTGACGGCCGGCAACGCTTCCGGCGTGAACGACGGCGCGGCGGCGCTCATCATCGCTTCCGAAGAAGCGGCGAAAGCAAACGGTCTCAAGCCCCGCGCGCGTATTCTCGGCATGGCTTCCGCCGGCGTGCCGCCGCGCATCATGGGCGTCGGCCCTGTTCCCGCAGTGGAAAAGCTCGCCGCGCGCCTCGGCATTCCCGCAGCCAAGTTCGACGTGATCGAACTGAACGAGGCTTTCGCGAGCCAGGCGCTCGCTTGCATGCGCCAGTTCGGCGTCGCCGACGACGCCGAGCACGTGAACCCGAATGGCGGCGCGATCGCGCTCGGCCATCCGCTCGGCATGTCGGGCGCCCGGATCGCGGGTACCGCCATGCGCGCGCTGGAAGAGCGGGGCGGCAAGTATGCGCTCGCCACCATGTGTGTCGGCGTGGGGCAGGGTGTCGCGCTTGCAATCGAGCGGGTTTGATCGGCGCGCTTTCGATTTTTCGTCACGTTCACACGCGATCCTGTAGTGTAAGAATACAGGACGGAATCGCTTGCGCATGAAGGAATACGACGTCGCGATCATCGGCGGCGGCATCAATGGCTGCGGGATCGCGCGGGACGCCGCGGGCCGTGGGCTTTCCGTGTTGCTCCTCGAGCAGAACGATCTCGCCTCCGGCACCTCGTCGGCGAGCTCGAAGCTGATCCACGGCGGCATCCGCTATCTCGAAAACTATGATTTCCGGCTGGTACGCGAGGCACTGCACGAACGCGAACTTCTCCTGAAGAACGCGCCGCATCTCTGCCGGCCGATGCGTTTCGTGATCCCGCATGTGCCGTCCATGCGCCCGGCGTGGATCATTCGGATCGGCATCAAGCTCTATGACATTCTCTCCGGCCGCTCGATCCTGCCGCGTTCGCGCGTGCTCGATCTTGCCGACGATCCGGCGGGCGCGCCGCTGCGTAACGCGGGTGGCTACGGCTTTGAATATTCCGATGGCGTCACCGACGACGCGAGGCTCGTGATCGCGAACGCAATAGACGCGCGCGAGCGGGGCGCCGAGATCCGCACGCGAACGCGCGTTGTTTCCGCGCGCCGCGCGGGCAAGCATTGGGAATTGGTGCTGGCCGAAGGTGCCGCGCGCGAAACGATCCATGCCCGCGCGCTCGTGAATGCCGCCGGTCCCTGGGCCGGTCATGTGCTGGACGCGATCGTGAAATCGGATTCGCAGGTGAAGATGCGGCTCGTGAAGGGCAGCCACATCGTCTATCCCCGGCTCTATGAGCATGACCGGGCTTATGTCTTGCAGAATAGCGATGGCCGCATCGTCTTCGCGATTCCCTTCGGAACCAAATACACGCTGATCGGCACGACCGACGTCGAAGTCACCGGCGATCCGGGTCATGTCAGCGCGAGTGCCGAGGAAATCCGCTACCTCTGCGCGATCGCCGGAAAGTTTTTCCGCGCGAGCGTCGAGCCCTCGCGCGTGGTCTGGACCTTCGCGGGCGTCAGGCCCTTGATCGACGACGGTAAAGGTTCGGCCTCCAAAGTTTCCCGCGAATACGAAATCGTCGGTGACGGAAGTTACGGCGAAGCGCCGCTGTTGTCGCTGATCGGCGGCAAGCTCACGGCCTTTCGCGCCATGAGCGAGGATGTCGTCAATCGGCTCGCGCACTGGTTTGCGATGCGTCCGGCCTGGACCGCCGATGAGCCGCTTCCGGGCGGCGATCTGGGGCAGGGCGGCTTCGACGGACTGCTCGCCGACCTTGCGCGCGATCATGCTTATCTTCCGGCGGCGACCGCGAACCGGATCGCGCATGCCTATGGCCGCCGCGCGATCAACATGCTCGGCGACGCAAAGCGGCTGGAAGATCTCGGCGAGCGTCTTGTCGGCGATCTGTATCGCCGCGAACTTGATTATCTGCGCGCGCAGGAATGGGCGAAGACCGCGGAAGACGTACTCTGGCGCAGGACCAAGCTCGGGATTGCCGCGAGCGAAAGCGAGGTCGCAGCGGTTAGGGCGGCGCTTAGCGCCTAAGCCTTCCGGCCATAAGCGGCCAGAAACATATCGACCGATTGCCGAACGACTTCCTCGATGCGCGCTGCCGAAGGCCGCGCTTCGCCGCCGTAAAGCATCGGCACCATGATCGGCCCCTGAATCATCATCGTGAATTGCCAGGCGGCGATTTCGACATTGTCGATCTTGAGCTTGCCGCGCGAAATCCAGGCGCGGAACCAGTCGGCCAGGATTTGCGCGGCGCGGCGCGGGCCGGAATCGACGAAAATCTGTCCGAGTTCGGGAAATTTTTCGGAAGCGCCGATCACGGTGCGGAGCCACGCGACATGGTTCGGTTGGGCGAGCACGTTGAGATAGTTCCGCGCGGTTTTCATGAGCGCGCCGCGAACGTCGTCCTCGTCCGGGTCGAGGCTCAAGGTCGAGCCGCCGATCAGCCGCGAATGTTCCTCGACGAGCGCCGCGAACAGACGTTCCTTGTTCTCGAAATAGACGTAAAGCGTGCCCTTGGAGACCCCGGCCGCGAGCGCGATTTCCGACATGCTCGCGCCGTTGAAGCCGTGAGCAAAAAACACCTGCCGCGCGCCCTCCAGAATCTGGGCGCGCTTGTCGGTCTCGCTGGCAGGTCGTTCGCGCGGGGCAGCCATTTCGGCCATAAAAGCCTCGTAAAATCGAACCGAACGGTTCGGTTGCATGTTGATTTGACCTTTAATACTGGCTATGTCAAGAAAAATTGACCGAACAGTTCGGTCAAATTGCAAATCAGCCGGGTATCAGAATGGCCGAAGCCGCAAGAAAACCTGCCGTGAAAGCGGTGCAGGAAAGCGCCGAGATCGCGCCGCTTCACGCGCGCGGGCCGTCGCCTTCAACCGCCGAAGCGCCGAAGGCGCCGCCTGCGGCGGGCGCCACGCAAAATGATTCCGATACAGCCGGCAGCGACGGCAACGGCTCGAAGCCGAAGGGCAACGACCGCCGCAAGAAGCTGCTCGTGGTCGCGGGTGCCATCGCCGCCGTGGTCATTTTCTATTACGGGCTGAACTGGCTTTTCGTCGGCCGCTATCTCGTCTCGACCGACAACGCCTATGTCGGCGCCGACATGTCGATCGTGGCGCCCCGCGTCAGCGGCTATGTCGCCAACGTCTCGGTGCCGGCGAACGCGAAGGTGAAGGCAGGCGACGTGCTCGTGACCCTCGATGACGGCGATTATCGCCTCGCGGTCGAGCAGGCGGCAGCGCGCCTTGCGACGCAGGACGCTTCCATCGAACGGCTTCAAAAGCAGATCGTTGCCGCGCAGGCCGCCGTCGAACAGTCGAAGGCGTCGCTTGCCGCGACTGAAGCCGATCAGCGCAAGGCTGACGCCGATTTTGCCCGCACCGATCAGTTGACGCAGAACCAGTTCGCGAGCAAGGCGACCTACGACGCCGTGCGCGCCGCGCGCGACCGCGCGCAGGCCATGGTCTTGCAGGCGCGCGCCGCGGTTGCCGCAGCCGATGCCAACCATGATGTACTCAAAGCCCAGAAGACCGAAGCCGAGCGCACGCGCCGCGAACTCGAGGCGGTGCTCGCGAAAGCCCAGCGCGATCTCGACGCGACCGTGATTCGCGCGCCGTTCGACGGCGTCATCGGTAACAAGTCGGTGCAGGTCGGCGATTATGTTTCGCCGGGCAAGCGGTTGCTCGCGCTCGTCCCGCTACAGGGCGTCTATGTCGATGCGAACTTCAAGGAGACGCAGCTCTCCTCGATCCAGATCGGGCAGAAGGTGAAGCTGATCCTCGACGCCGATTCCGCAAATCCGCTCGAAGGCGTGGTCGATAGCTTCGCGCCCGCTTCCGGTGCGCTGTTCAGCCTGCTGCCGCCGGAAAATGCGACCGGCAACTTCACCAAGATCGTGCAGCGTCTTACCGTTCGCGTTCGCGTGTTGAAGGCGGATGAGCGGCTGTTGCTGCCCGGACTGTCCGTGGTTGCTACCGTCGATACGCGGACCACGCCCAAAGACAAGCCGTGAGCGACACGACCGCAGGCGCAATTCCACTCGACGAGCCGGGCCGCGAGGTCACGCCGCGAAAGCTCATTGCGTTCTTCGCGCTGGTCTTCGGCATGTTCATGGCGATTCTGGACATCCAGATCGTCTCTTCTTCGTTGTCGGAAATTCAGGCCGGCCTGTCGGCGGCGCCCGACGAAATCTCCTGGGTGCAGACGAGCTACCTGATCGCGGAAGTCGTGATGATTCCGCTCTCTGGCTTTCTCGCCCGCGCGCTCTCGACCCGGATCCTGTTCACGCTTTCCGCGCTCGGCTTTACGCTCGCGAGCGTGCTCTGCGCGACCTCGACCACGATCGGCGAGATGATCGTCTATCGTGCTATCCAGGGCTTCGTCGGCGGCGGCATGATCCCGACCGCGTTTGCAGCCGCCTATACGATTTTCCCGCGCCGCATGATGGCGCCGATCATGGCGGTCGTCGGCCTCACCGTGACGCTTGCGCCGACCATCGGCCCGACGGTCGGCGGCTATCTGACCAGCGCGTTCTCGTGGCACTGGCTGTTCCTGATCAACGTCGTGCCCGGCATCGCCGCGACCGTGCTCGCCTGGACGCTGGTCGATTTCGACGAGCCCGAGTTCGATCTTTTGAAGCGCTTCGACGTCTGGGGTCTGGTCGCGATGGCGATCTGCCTCGGCAGCCTCCAGTATTTTCTGGAAGAAGGCACCCGCGACGACTGGTTCGACTCCGGCCTGATCACCTTCCTCTTCTCGCTCACGGTGATTTTCGGAGTCATCTTTTTCTGGCGGACGCTCACACAGCCGGTGCCGGTGGTTGATCTGTCCGCCTTCAAGAACCGAAACTTCGCGGTCGGCTGCACGCTGACCTTCATCATCGGCATCGGCCTTTACGGGCTGACCTATCTCTACCCGCTGTTTCTCGCGCGCGTGCGCGGCTACAATTCGTTGCAGATCGGCGAGACCGTCTTCGTTACCGGCGCTCTGATGTTCATTTCCGCGCCGCTCATCGGCACGCTGTCGCGCAAATATGACCCGCGAATTTTCATCGCGCTCGGGCTGGTGGGTTTCGTCGTCTCAACGTTCGAACTGACGCCGATCACGAGCCAGTGGTCTTTCAGCGAACTCTTCTTCCCGCAGGCGCTACGCGGCATGGCGCTGATGTTCTGCATGGTGCCGATCAACATGCTCGCGCTCGGCACGCTCTCGCCGCTGCAGGTGAAGAATGCGAGCGGCCTCTTCAACCTGATGCGAAACCTCGGCGGCGCGGTCGGTCTTGCCATCATCAATACCGTACTGACGACGCGCACCGACGTGCACATGTTTCAGTTGAAGGAGCGCATTACCTGGGGCCGCCCGATCGCGGAAGAAACGCTGCAAGGCATGACGCAGGCGTTTTCGTCCGCGCTCGGCTCCGACGCCCAGCAGGCAGCGCTTAAGAAAATTCTCGGTCTTGTCCAGCGCGAGGCCATGGTGCTCGCGTTCTCCGATATTTTCCTGATGCTCGCCGTCTTCTTCCTGATCGCGATTTTCTTCGTGCCGCTCCTCGAGCGGCCCCGCATGGACGCTTCCGCCGCGGCGCATTGAGCGGAAGTTGACAAACGCGCGGACGCACCTACCTTGCGTCCCATGAACGTCGCGATCCGTCAGAACCGGAAACTTTTCCGCGCAGGTCAGCTTCACGCGGGCACCTGACCCCGGCGGCTGCGTGCTGTCCGGGGACGATCGTATTCAATTTCCTCCAATAACTTTCACCGTCAAAGGCGGAGCTTCCGCCTGATTCAGCCGTGCCGCCTCGCTGCGGACGGCTGGGAGAAAATCCATGGCCCGCTATTTCAACGTCGACCTGCCGCCGATTGCGATCACGCGCCGCGACTCCGAGCGGCTTTCGCGGCTTGCCGCGGCAGCAACCGACAGCTTCCCGCAAACTTCCGAGTTTTTGGCCCGCGAGGTCGAGCGTGCGCACCTGATCGAGGATTTCGAGTGCCTGCCGGGCCTCGTCGGCATGAACTCGGAAATCGAATACCGCGACGATATTTCGGGGCAGGTGCGCCGCGTGAAGCTCGTCTATCCCGAGGAAAGCGCGCCGGATTCAGCGACCGTGAGCGTGCTCACCCCCGTGGGCGCCGCGCTGATCGGATTGTCGGTGAGCCAGTCGATCGAATTTCAGACGCCGTCGGGCGGCTGGCGTTCGCTGACCGTGCTCAAAGTACGAAACGGTTGAGGAGAGGGGCTCGGTTGTGGAGCCCCTTATTCCTCGCTAAGCAATCGCGCTCTTCTGACGAAGCCTCCGGAACCATGGATTCGAGCACGCTTAAGCCGCAGAAGCCGCAATCCGTGCGGCGTAAATTCGAGTCCTGGGCTGATCCTTCGGCGCGGCCGCTGATTCGATTCCAGAACGTGGTGAAGCGCTACGGCGATGTCGTCGTGATCGACGGCGTTTCGCTCGACATCTACGAGCGCGAATTTTTCGCGCTGCTGGGACCCTCCGGCTGCGGCAAGACCACGTTGATGCGGATGCTCGCGGGCTTCGAGGAGGCGAGCGAAGGCGTAGTCGCGCTCGCGGGCGAAAATCTCGCCGGCGTGCCGCCGTATCGCCGGCCCGTGAACATGATGTTCCAGTCTTATGCACTGTTTCCGCATATGTCGGTCGCCGACAACGTCGCCTTCGGACTGAAACAGGAAGGCATGCCGAAAGCCGAGATCGCCGCGCGCGTGGACGAGATGCTCAAGCTCGTGAACCTGCGCGGTTACGAGAAGCGCAGGCCCGACCAGCTATCCGGCGGCCAGCGCCAGCGTGTCGCGCTTGCGCGTTCGCTCGCAAAGCGCCCGAAGGTGCTGTTGCTCGACGAACCAATGGCGGCACTCGACAAGAAGCTGCGCGAGCAGACGCAGTTCGAGCTGATGGACCTCCAGCAACGCATCGGCACGACCTTCATCATCGTGACGCACGATCAGGAGGAGGCGATGACGGTCGCCGACCGCATCGCCGTCATGGATCACGGCAAGCTGGTGCAGGTCGCGACGCCTTCCGAAATTTACGAGCAGCCGAACAGCCGCTATGTCGCGGAGTTCGTGGGCGACATCAACCTGATCGAGGCGGTGGTCGATCGCGTAACGCCGGGCGACATTTCGCTCAAATCCGATGTGCTGGAGGCCGAGTTGCGGTTGACCCAGCGCATCGACACGAAATCCGGCGACCGGGTCGCGGTGGCCTTGCGTCCCGAAAAAATCCGCATCGGCAAGGAGCCGCTCTCGGAAGTGCATGCGAACTGCGCGCAGGGCACGGTCTATGACATCGCCTATCTCGGCGATCTCTCGATCTATCACGTCCATCTCGACAACGGCTTCGTGCTGAAGGCGGCGAAGACCAACGTCTCGCGCCAGATCGAGCCGCCGATCGACTGGGACGACAAGGTTTATCTCTCCTGGACGCCGGACGCGGGCGTCATTCTGAAAAGCTGACCGCCATGGCTCTCGACCGGCGCGGCATTTTCAACAAGGTCACGGTCGCGGTGCCGTTTCTCTGGCTCGCGGCCTTTTTCCTGTTGCCGTTCCTGATCGTCTTCAAGATCAGCCTGTCCGATGACGCAGTGGCACAGCCGCCTTACGCGCCGGTGTTCCATTTCAGCGAAGGCTGGGCCGCCATCCGCGACAAGCTCGCGCTACTCGATCTCGACAATTACGCCTTCGTGCTCGGCGACTGGCTTTACGTTTACTCCTATTTGCAGAGCGTCGTGCTGGCCGCCATTGCGACCGTCATATTGGTGATCGCAGGCTATCCGGTCGCTTACGCGATTGCGCGCTCGCCGCGCGGCTGGCGGCCGATCCTGTTGCTGCTCGTCGTGCTGCCGTTCTTCACGTCGTTCCTGATCCGCGTCTATGCCTGGATCGGAATCCTGTCGCGCGAAGGCCTGCTCAACGAATTACTGCTCTCGCTCGGCGTCATTTCCACGCCGCTCGAAATTCTCTCGACCAACGTCGCGGTCGTGATCGGCATGGTCTATTCGTATTTCCCGTTCATGGTGCTGCCGCTCTATGCGGCGCTGGAAAAGATGGACGACTCGCTTCTGGAAGCCGCAGCCGATCTTGGCGCAACGCCCGCGCGCGCGTTCTGGCGCGTGACCGTGCCGGTTTCGATGCCGGGCATCGTCGCAGGCGCGCTGCTCTGCTTCATTCCCGCGGTCGGTGAGTTCGTGATTCCGGATCTCCTCGGCGGCTCGGATACGCAGATGATCGGCCGCACGGTCTGGAACGAATTCGCCAACAACCGCTCCTGGACGGTTTCCTCCGCGCTCGCGATTCTGATCCTGCTCGTGCTGCTCGTGCCCATCCTGATTTATCAGCGCATGCAGTTGCGCGAACTGGAGCACGACTGAGATGGCGATGCGAAAGGGCCTTTCCCCGGTCACGGTGCCCGCGCTCGCGCTGGGCTTAGCGTTTCTCTATGTGCCGCTAATCCTGCTCGTCGCTTATTCGTTCAACGATTCGCGCCTCGTCACCGTCTGGGGCGGCTGGTCGACGCGATGGTATCGCGGCCTCCTGCAAAATCAGGCGCTTCTCGATGCCGCCTGGGTCAGCCTGAAGGTCGCCGCGGTCGCGGCCACGATTGCGACCGTACTCGGCACGCTTGCGGCACTCGCGCTGGTGCGCGCCGGCTCGTTTCGGGGCCGCACGCTATTCGCGGGTCTCGTCTATGCGCCGCTCGTGATGCCCGAAGTTATCACTGGCCTGGCACTTCTGCTCTTGTTCGTCTCCATCGATTTCGAGCGCGGTTTCTGGACCGTGGCGCTCGCCCACGTCACCTTCACCATGTGCTTCGTCGCGGTAATCGTGCAGTCGCGGCTCGTCACTTTCGACCGCAGCATCGAGGAGGCCGCGCTCGACCTCGGCGCGACTCCATTACGCGCCTTTCTATCGGTGACGTTGCCGGTGATTTTTCCCGCGGTCGCGGCCGGCTGGCTCCTTGCTTTCACGCTCTCGCTCGACGATCTTGTAATCGCGAATTTCACGGCGGGGCCCGGAAACACGACCCTGCCGATGCGGATTTACAGTCAGGTTCGCCTCGGCGTGACGCCCGAGGTCAATGCGATCAGTACGGTGTTCATCGTCGTGATTACCGCCGTCGTGCTTGCCGCTTCGCTCGCGATGAAGTGGCAGCAGGGAAGGGCGACAGGAAAATAAATGGGCACGTTGCCTTTCGTTCAGGACGTGAGCCGCGCCTTCGCGGGCAATATTGTGCGAGGCCGGTTCGAGGAAAATTTGCAGCGTCTCGTGCCCGCGCTCGCGAGCCTGCGCGACGCCTACGAAAAGAAAACGCTCGCGCATTTGCGGCTTCCCGAACGCACGGAGGATCTCGCCGCGATTAAGGCGCTTGCGGAGAAATTGCGCGGTGCAACCGATGTTGTCTTTCTCGGCACCGGCGGCTCGAGCCTCGGCGGCCAGACGCTCGCGCAACTCGGCGGCTATAACGTGCCCGGCGTCGGCGATCTGCGCCGTATGCCGAAGCTGCATTTCCTCGATAACCTCGATCCGCTCTCGCTCGAGGAGTTTCTCTCTGAACTTCCCCTTCAAGCCGCGCGCTTTGTTGCGATCTCGAAATCCGGCGGCACCGGCGAAACGCTGGTGCAGACTATTGCCGCGATCGGCGCGCTCGAAAAATCCGGACTTGGCGCAGCCAAGCATCTTTTCGGCATTTCCGAGCCGCTGAAGCCGGGCGGAAAAAACGGCCTGCGCGCGCTGCTCGGAAAATACGGCTGCGAAGTGCTCGACCACGATACCGGCGTCGGCGGGCGTTTCATCGCACTGACCAATGTCGGACTGCTGCCCGCGCTCCTCGCCGACGTCGATATTCTCGCGCTTCGCAAGGGTGCGGGCGCGGTGCTCGCGCCAATTCTTTCCAATGCGAAGCCTGAAGATGTCGCGCCCGCCGTGGGCGCGGCCTTGAGCGTAACTGCAAGCGAAGCGGGCCTGCCGATGTCGGTGCTGCTCGCTTACGGCGACCGCTTCGAGCGTATGACGCGCTGGTGGATGCAGCTCTGGGGCGAGAGCCTCGGCAAGGACGGCAAGGGCTCGACGCCGCTCGCCTCCATCGGTCCGGTCGATCAGCACAGCCAGTTGCAGCTCTGGCTCGCCGGGCCGCACGACAAGTTCTTCACGATTATCTCCAGCGATACAAAAACGCGCGGGACACGCCTCGATCCGAAACTTTCAGAGCTTTCCGGCGAGCCGGGCTTCGGCGCGCACACGGTCGGCGATCTGGTGGCGGCGCAGGCGCGGGCAACCGGCGACACGCTTGCAAAGCATTTGCTTCCCCTTCGCACCATCACTGTCAAAGAACTCGATGCTTTCGCGCTCGGCGCGCTGCTGATGCACTTCATGCTGGAGACGATTCTCGCGGCTTCCTTGTTCGGCGTCGATCCCTACGATCAGCCCGCGGTCGAGGAAGGAAAAATCCTCGCCAAAAAATATCTCGCGGGCGAAGGCTGATGCCGGAGATGATCGCGATCACGCCGCATATCGCGATCGACGAACGCGAGCTGGAAGAGAATTTCGTCCGCTCCTCCGGGCCGGGCGGGCAGAACGTGAACAAGCTCGCGACTGCGGTGCAGCTTCGCTTCGATCTGCGCGGCTCGCCGAATATCCCTCCCGCCATGAAGGCGCGCGCGGAAAAAATCGCGGGTCAGCGCCTGACCCGCGACGGCGTGATCGTCATTTCCGCCGACCGCTTTCGCACGCAGGAGCAGAACCGCGATGACGCGCGTGCGCGGCTGGTCGAGCTTTTGCAACGCGCGGCTATCGTCCCGAAAGTCCGCCGCAAGACGCGGCCCACGCTCGCTTCCAAGAAGCGCCGCATCGAGGGCAAGAAGCACCGCTCCGAAATCAAGAACCGCCGCGGCAGGCCGGACCTCGATTAGCGCGGGCGCTTCCCGAGCGGTACACTCCGGTCCGTTTTCCCGAGTCGCGATCCCATGCCCGTCCGCCAGTTGCCCGAGAACGTCGTCAATCGCATCGCCGCGGGCGAAGTGATCGAGCGGCCCGCGTCGGCCGTGAAGGAACTGGTAGAAAACGCGATCGATGCCGGTGCGACCCGCGTGGAAGTCTTGATTTCCGGCGGCGGGCGCGAATTGATCCGCGTTTCCGACGATGGCAGCGGCATGAACGCGGAGGACCTCGCACTTTGTGTCGAGCGTCACGCCACCTCGAAACTCGACAGCGAGGACCTCCTCAACATTTCGACGCTCGGCTTCCGCGGCGAGGCGCTGCCCTCGATCGGCGCGGCGGCACGCCTTTCGATTGCGACCCGCGCGCGCGGTAGCGATGCGGCCTTAGAAATCCGTGTGGAAGGCGGGGAAAAGTCCGCCATCCGCCCGGCAGCGCTCGCAGAGGGAACTCGCGTCGAAGTCCGCGATCTGTTTTATGCGACGCCCGCGCGGCTGAAATTTCTCAAAAGCGAGCAGGCCGAAACCGCCGCCGTGGTCGACGTGATCCGCCGCCTCACACTGGCCCGCCCCGACGTCGCCTTCACCATCGCCGCGAACGAGCGTGTGATCCAATATCCCTTGCGCGGAACGGACGAGGCGGGGCGCGCCGCCCGGCTTGCCGACGTGATCGGCGGCGACGCGCGCGCGAATACGGTTCCGGTGAGCGCCGAGCGCGACGGCGTGCGCCTGAGCGGGCTCGCGGGTCTGCCCACATTCTCGAAGGCGAATTCGCTTTCGCAGTATCTCTTCGTCAACGGCCGACCGGTGCGCGACAAGGTGCTCATGGGCGCCATGCGCGGCGGTTACGCCGATCTGCTGCATTCCGGGCGCTATCCGGTCGCCGCGCTCTTCATCGAACTCGACCCGCACGAGGTCGACGTGAACGTGCATCCCGCGAAAGCCGAAGTGCGCTTCCGCGATCCTTCGCTCGTGCGCGGCCTCGTGGTGCGCGCGCTACAGGATGCGCTTTCCGGCGGCGCGCGCCGGAGTGCGACCACTGGCGCAGATAGACTCGTTTCTTTCGCGCGTCCGCAAAGCGCGCCGGGTTATTCTTCAGGCTGGCGCGGGTCGAGTGCGCCCTATCGCGCTGGATTGGCCGAAGCGGCACAGGCTGCCTTTGAAACGATTGCGCAGCCGAGCGCGGATGCGCGCGCCGATCTCGCGCCGGTCTTGCAGGCCGATCTCGAGCGTCCGCTGGGCGCGGCCCGCGCGCAACTGCACGAAACCTATATCGTCGCGCAGACGGTGGATGGCCTCGTGATCGTGGATCAGCATGCCGCGCACGAACGCATCGTTTATGAAAAGCTCAAGCGTGCGTTGAATGAAAACAGCATCTCGACGCAAATGCTGCTCGTGCCTGCCGTCGTCGAACTCGACGATGGCGACGTTGCGGCCCTCGTCGTCCGCGCCGGTCAACTCGCGAAACTCGGCCTTGTACTCGAGCCATTCGGGCAGGGCGCGGTGCTGGTGCGCGAGACGCCGGCGCTGCTTGGCGAAACGGACGCGCAGAATTTGGTGCGCGACCTCGCCGAGCATATTGCCGAATGGGACGACGCGCTGCCGCTCGAACGGAATTTGCTCGCGATCGCAAGCCGCATTTCCTGTCACGGTTCGATCCGCGCCGGCCGCCGCCTGAAGCCCGAGGAAATGAACGCGCTGTTGCGCGAGATGGAGCGCACCGAAAATGCCGGCCAGTGCAATCACGGTCGCCCGACCTATGTCGAATTGAAGCTGTTCGATATCGAGAAGCTATTCGGCCGCCGCTAGGCGCAAAAATACGATCTCCGTGTCGTCATAGGCGCGCCGCTCCAGCACTTCGAAGCCGCCGGGTGCCGCGAACTTCGCGTCCACCGCTTCCTCGACGACAAGAAGTGCATCTTTCGCAAGCCAGGCGCCCTCGCGCGCGGAAGCGAGCGCTTTTTCCGCGAGGCCTTTGCCATAAGGCGGGTCGCAGAACAGAAGCGAGAACGGCTCGAACGCGCCACGCGGCCCGAGCCTCGTTGCGTCGCGGCGGAATATCTTGGTGACGCCGGTCAGCGACAGCGCCTCGACATTCGTGCGAATGAGCGCGCGCGCTTCGGCTGCTTCTTCGACGAAAAGTGCGAACGCCGCACCGCGCGACAACGCTTCGATGCCGAGTGCGCCGGTGCCGGAAAACAAATCGAGCACACGCGCATCCGTTACCGGGTCGCCGTAGGCGTGCGCGAGAATGTTGAACACCGCCTGCCGCGTCTTGTCCGAGGTCGGACGGATTCGGCTGGACGAGGGGGCTTTGAGCGTGCGTCCGCCGAAACTGCCGCCGGTGACGCGCATCTATCGCTTGCCCTTCGGCGCGCGGAACGGTGTGCGCTTGCCGCCGCGCCGCAGGTTGCGCGATTTTCCCGGCGCGGTGCGCTCGCCCTCGTCCGCGCGTTTCTGCTTCGGCTTGCGGGCATCGAACTCGTGCCGCGAGGGCTTGTCCCCGAATTTCTCCTTGCCGAATTTGCGCGGCTTCTCCTGCGCGGGCTTGCGGGCTTCGTCTTTGCGCTCGTCGCGCTTCCTGAAATCGCGCGGCGGCTTCTCGCGCTGTTCGTGCTTCTGCACTTCGCGCACCGGCGCGTCGAAATCGCTTTGCGAGAGTTGCTCGAGTTCGCCGCCGATCTGCTCGCGCAGCATGCGCGTCGGCACTTCTTCGGCCGCACCTTCTTTCAGCGCGCCGAGTTCGAACGGCCCGAAGGCAACGCGGATCAGGCGGTTCACCTTGAGCCCGATATGCGCGAGCACCTTGCGCACTTCGCGGTTCTTGCCCTCGCGGATGCCGACGGTGAGCCACTGGTTCGCGCCCTTTTCGCTATCAAGCGTCGCTTCGACCGGCCCGTAATGCACGCCCTCGACGGTGACGCCTTTTTTCAGCCGGCTGAGCGCGGCCTGATCGGTCCTGCCGTTCGCGCGCACCCGGTAGCGCCGCAGCCATCCGGTCGAGGGCAGTTCGAGCATGCGCGAAAGCCCGCCGTCATTGGTCAAGAGCAGCAATCCTTCCGAGTTGATGTCGAGCCGCCCGACGCTGACCACGCGCGGCAGATCTGCCGGAAGATTCTGGAAGATCGTCGGCCGTCCTTCGGGGTCGGAATTCGTCGTCACGAGCCCGCGCGGCTTGTTGTAGAGAAAAAGCCGCGTGCGCTCGCGTGAGGGCAGCGGCGCGCCATCGACTTCGATTTTATCCAACGGCGATACCGTGAACGCGGGCGAGGCGAGCGCCTTGCCGTTCACCTGCACGCGGCCCGCCGCGATCCAGGCTTCCGCCTCGCGGCGCGAAGCCAGCCCCGCGCGCGCGATCACTTTTGCGATACGTTCGCCTGATTTCTCGGTTTCTGAAGGCTTGCGGGACATGATGCTTCGTGCGAATTCGCTGAGCTGTTACCACGATGCGCGCGGAGTGACGAGGTTGGCGGCACCGGATTTCATGGGAATTGCGTTGGCCGAGGCGAAGGCCGCGGCGGAAGCAGGCGAAGTGCCGGTCGGCTGCGTGATCGCGCGCGACGGCGAAGTGCTTAGCAAAGCCGGCAACCGCACGCTTCGCGACCGCGACCCGACCGCGCACGCGGAAGTGCTCGCGCTGCGCGCGGCCTCGGCCAAACTCGGCAGCGAGCGCCTGATCGGCTGCGATCTTTACGTGACGCTCGAGCCCTGCACCATGTGCGCTGCCGCGATTTCGTTCGCGCGCATTCGCAGGCTCTATTTCGGTGCCAGCGACCCGAAAGGCGGTGCGGTCGAATCCGGCGTGCGTTTCTTCAGCGCGCCGACCTGTCATCACAAGCCGGAAGTTTATGGCGGCATCGGCGAAGCCGGCGCTTCGGCAATCCTGAAAGAATTTTTCGCAACGAAGCGCTAGCCGCCGAGCAGCGCGCCGAGCTTGCGCTTCAACTCGTCCTTGACAGGCTCCGACGCTTTCAAAATCGGCAGCGCGCGCGGAAAATCGAGCGCGCTGAACGCGCTGACATTCGGCCGAATGAGAATATCGGGCGCCGACGACTTCAGTTTCTCGGCGACGATCGCATGCGTCATGATGTGCGAAGCGGTGAACAGCGCGTCCATCGCGTCCGGCACGCCCGGCGGCGAGTCGCCGAGTTTGGTGATGTCGACCGCCACCACGATGTCGGCGTCCTTCCGCAGCAGGTCGAAGGGGAGCGGATTGACCGCGCCGCCGTCGATTAAAACCTTTCCGCCGAATTCGACCGGCCGTAACAATCCCGGTATCGCCATCGAGCCGGCGACCGCGGGCCGGAGCAGGCCGGCGCGATAGTTCACTTCGCTCCGCTCGCGATAGTCGGTCGCGACCACGGTGAGCGGCACGCGCAATTCCTCGAAAGTCTTCGGCAGTTGCGGCGGTAGAAACTCTTCCGCGATGCCGAGGGCCGCGAATTGAAACGGCATGCCGCGCAGCGAGTGCGTTTCGCGCCAGCGCTCACGCATGCTCGACCACTGCATCGAAATCAGCCGCCGCGCGAAATCGCCCTGCTGCCGCAGCGATTCGATGGCGAACGCCCGGATTTCCTTGCCGCGCATGCCCGCGGCATAACCCGCGCCGACGACCGCACCCATCGAGCAGCCCGCGATGGCGGACGGCGTAAGCCCGAGTTCGTCGAACGCCTCCAGCACCGGAATATGCGCAAGTCCCCGCGCGCCGCCGGAGCCGAGCGCAAGCGCGACCCGCGGCTTCTTTCCCGTGAGTTTGCGGAAGAAATTCAGCACGCGCCGATTATAGCGCGCTTCTTACGCGCCCGCGCGCTCCGCGAAATGCCAGGCCGCTGCGGCAAGCGGCTGCACCTGCCGCGACATGGTCGAGGCATTGGCGTTCGCCGCTGTGCCGTCGCGCACGCGGCCGAGAATGCCCTGTAAAATTCCGGCGATGCGGAAGAAGTTATAGGCCATGTACACGTCGATATCGCGCCCGCGCGGGTCGAAGCCGGTCCGCTTCGCGTAAAGAGCGGCATAGTCCTCGGCGGAAGGAATCCCGAGCGCCTTCAGGTCGCGGTCTTTCAGTGAGCCGGTGCCGGTGCCGGATTTCGCGCTCGGCATGTGCCAGCCCATCATGTGATACGTGAAATCCGCGAGCGGATCGCCGAGCGTGGAGAGCTCCCAGTCGATCACCGCCATCACTTCGTTCTTCGTCGGATGGATGATCATGTTGTCGAGCCGGTAGTCGCCGTGCACGACGCGCACCGCCTGCTGCTTCGGCAAGTGCTCGGGCAGCCAGCGCATGAGATTATCCATTTCCGGAATGTCGTCGGTTTTCGACGCGACATACTGCTTGGACCAGCGCGCGACCTGGCGCGCGACATAGTCTTCGCCCTTGCCGTAGTCGGAGAGGCCGATCTTGTCGGGCTCGAGCGAGTGCAATTGCGCAATCGTCGCATTCTGCGCGTCCCAGATCGCCGCGCGCTCCGCCGGGTTCGACTCCGGCATGTGCAGTTCCCAGAAGATGCGGCCTTCCTCGAACGACATCACATAAAACGCCGTGCCGGTGATCGACTCGTCTTCGCAATAGAGGAGCGCTTTCGGCACCGGAAAATTCTGCGCGCCCAATGCCGCCATGACCTTGTATTCGCGGTCGACCGCATGCGCGGAGGGCAAGAGCTTTCCCGGCGGCTTGCGGCGCAGCACATATTTGCGCGACGGCGTCTCCAGCATGTAGGTCGGGTTCGATTGCCCGCCCTTGAACTGCTTGACGCTAAGCGGGCCCTGAAAGCCCGGAATGTTTTTCGTCAGATATTCCTCAAGCCGCGCGGCGTCGAAGGCGAGCGCCTCCACGACGTCCTTGGTGCCGGAAAAGGCTTCCTGACGATTGAACTCGGTCATTTCCTGCCCTGAAATTCTTGTTGCTTGGGAAGGGTTATAGCGGCGCGGGCGGGACCTTCAAAGTTCGCAGGGCGGAACGCATGTCTCGTCATGCCGCGCTTGTCGCGGGCATCTCGCTAAACAGGGCAATGTCTTGGCTGTCGGACAAGCCCGGCCATGACAAAATTAGGCCCGCGTAAAAAATTCCAGGAGCGCGTCCGCGGTCTCGTCCGGCTGTTCCTCGGGCAGGAAATGCCCGCAGTCGATGGCGCGGCCTTCGATCTTGGTGCTCCACGCCTGCCAGATGGCAAGCGGATCGCCGCCGGAATTCGGAATGCCGCGCGTGCCCCAGAGTGCAAGCGTCGGGCAGGTGATCTTCTTTCCCGCGTCGTAATCTTCCCGGTCGAATTTCACGTCGGTCGATTGTCCGGCGCGGTAGTCCTCGCAGCAGGCGTGCACCCGCGCGGGATCGGCGAAGAACGCACGGTAATGATCTAGCGCGCGCGGATCGAATTTCTTCAGACCGTCCGGCACCCAGCTTCCGAGCGTCCATTCGAGATATTCGAGCGGCGCCTTGGTGATCAGCATTTCCGGCAGCGGCGCGGGCTGCGCTAGAAACGGCCAGTGATAGACGACCATCGAGCGCTTCGCATCCATCCCCTTCCACATATCTAACGTCGGAATGATGTCGAGCACCGCGAGCTTCGCGACGCGGCCGGGATGATCGAGCGCCATGCGGTAGCCGACGCGCCCGCCGCGGTCGTGCCCGATCACGTTGAAATGCACGTGACCAAGCTTTTGCATCAGCTCGATCAATGCCTGCGCCATCGCGCGCTTGGTGTAGGGCGCGTGATCCTTGTCTTCCTTCGGCACGTCGCTCCAGCCGTAGCCGGGAAGATCGGGAAGGATCAGCGTGAATTTTTTCGCGAGCATCGGCGCGATGCGGTGATACTCGACATGCGTCTGCGGAAAGCCGTGGATCAGAAGGAGCGGCGGGCCTTCGCCGCCGGAACGCGCGAACAGTTTTCCCGCCGAGGTTTCGATCCAGTGCGACTCGAAGCCCGGAAACAGATCGGCGAGATCTTTCATCGGCGAAGCTCCTTTATCGCGCTTTTTCCCGTTCGATCGCGCGCCAGCCGATGTCGCTGCGATAAAATCCCTGCGGCCAGTCGATCAGGCCGATGGCGCGATAAGCGCGCTCGCGCGCTTCGGTCACGCTTTTGCCGAGCGCAGTGACGTTCAAAACGCGCCCGCCATTGGAGAGAATTTTATCGCCGTCGCGCTTGGTGCCGGCGTGAAACACGGTGACGCCTTCGATTGCGTTTGCTTTCTCGATGCCGCGGATTTCCGCGCCGCTCTTGTAGGAGCCGGGATAGCCTTGGTTCGCGAATACAACCGTGATTGCTACTTCGTCGCGCCAGCGCACCGAGGATTTATCGAGTTCGCCGTTCGCGGTGGCGAGCATGAGGGTGAGCAAATCGTCCTTCATGCGGGGCATCAAGACCTGACACTCCGGGTCGCCGAAGCGGACGTTGTATTCGATGAGCTTCGGCCCGTCTTTCGTGATCATGAGCCCGATATAAAGCACGCCGGAATAGGGGGTGCCTGCTTTGCTGAGCGCTCGCGCGGTCGGCCGCACGATCTTTTCCAGCACTTCCTGTTCGATTTCTTTCGTGAACACGGGCGCGGGCGAATAGGCGCCCATGCCGCCGGTGTTCGGGCCCTGATCGTTGTCGAACACGCGCTTGTGGTCCTGCGCGGAGGCAAGCGGCAATACCTGCTCGCCATGCACGAAACAGAAGTAGCTCGCTTCCTCGCCGTCGAGAAACTCCTCGATCACGACCGGCGCATTGCCGCCCATCGCGAACACCTGATCGACCGCGAGTAGCGCCTCGGCCTTGTCCATCGCAACGATCACGCCTTTGCCGGCGTGCAGGCCGTCCGCTTTCAGCACGATCGGCGCGCCGTGCTTTTCGATATGCGCGCGCGCCGCCTCGCGGCTTTTGGTTTCGATGAAGGCGGCGGTCGGGATGTTGTTCTCCGCACACAGCCGTTTGGTGAAGGATTTGGAGCCTTCCAGCGTCGCCGGAATTTTCTGCGGGCCGAAAACTTTCACGCCCGCCGCGATCAGGTCGTCGGCCAGTCCCGCGGTCAGCGGCGCTTCCGGCCCCACCACGACGAGATCGATTTTCTTTTCCTTGGCGAAAGCGATCACCGCCGCGTGGTTGTCGGTTTTCAACGCGACGATCTCGGCGTCTTCCGCAATTCCCGGATTGCCGGGCGCGGCATAGAGTTTGGTCAGCAGCGGGCTCGCCGCCAGTTTCCAGGCGAGCGCGTGTTCGCGGCCGCCGGAACCGATCAGAAGCACATTCATTGGCCGCTACCGGAAGTAAGCATCATTGGGCGGTTGATGTATCATGGGCGGCCACCCAATTAGAGTCGCGAATGACCGCATCCACAGCGCCGACCAACCTGCCGGAAATCAGCGTTTCCGAGCTTTCGCAGTCCCTGAAACGGACGGTGGAGGAGGCCTTTCCCTATGTGCGGCTGCGCGGCGAGATTTCCGGCTATCGCGGCCCCCATTCCTCGGGCCATTGCTATTTCAGCCTGAAGGACGACCGGGCGCGGATCGAGGCGGTGATCTGGAAGGGCAATTTCGCGCGGATGCGCGTCAAGCCCGAGGAAGGCCTCGACGTGGTCGCGACCGGAAAGATCACGACCTTCCCGGGCAGTTCCAAGTACCAGATCGTGATCGACACGATCGAGCCGGCCGGCGTCGGCGCGCTGATGGCGCTCTTGGAGGAGCGGCGGAAAAAACTCGCGGCCGAAGGCCTGTTCGACGAGGGGCGGAAAAAGCCGTTGCCTTATCTGCCGCGCGTGATCGGCGTCGTGACTTCGCCCACTGGCGCGGTGATCCGCGACATTCTGCATCGCCTGTCGGATCGTTTCCCGCGTCACGTGCTGGTCTGGCCGGTGCGCGTACAAGGCGAAACCTGCGGCGCCGAAGTCGCGGCCGCGATCGAAGGCTTCAACGCGATGCAAATTGGCGGCGCATTGCCGCGTCCCGAGCTTCTTATCGTCGCGCGCGGCGGCGGTTCGCTCGAAGATCTCTGGGGCTTCAACGACGAGGTGGTGGTGCGCGCAGCCGCGGCGAGCGCGATCCCGCTGATCTCCGCTGTCGGCCATGAAACCGATTTCACGCTGATCGATTTCGCGGCGGACAGGCGCGCGCCGACGCCGACCGCCGCCGCCGAAATGGCGGTACCGGTGCGCTCCGAACTGATCGCGCTCTCGCGCGACCGTGCCGCGCGGCTTGTTTCCTGCTGGTCGCGTATGATCGAGCGCTTGAAGACCGAGCTGCGCGGGCTTGCGCGCGGCGTACCGTCGCTCGACAGCTTGCTTGCGATGCCGCGTCAGCGGCTGGACGCCTGCGGCGCGGCCTTGCCGCGCGCGTTGCGGGCGAATGCGCACGCGCATCGGGTGGAATTTTCCACGCTTGCCGCCAAACATACCCCGCATGCGTTGCGTGTGCGGCTGGAGCGCTACCGTGAGCGCGGCGATGCTTTGGCCGAGCGCGCGTTCCGTGCGCGCGGTCACGCGCTGAAGAATGCACGGACAAGGCTCGACGGCCTTTCGCAACTGCTTCGTGCCTTCAGCCACAAGAGCGTGCTCGACCGCGGCTTTGCGCTGGTGCGCGGTCCCGACGGTCACCCGCTGAATTCGGTTGCCATGGCGAGCCCCGGTGCGGGAATCGAGATCGAGGTGAAGGACGGCCGCTTCGGCGCAATCGTGTCGGGAACCGCGCCTGCCGCGCCTAAAAAGAGTGCGGCGGCGCCGGCAAAGAAGCCTTCCGGACAAGGCAGCCTGTTTGGCGAATAAAGCGTCAACGATTGCGTGAGCCGGTAAAAATTACGCTTTGCGCTCCGGCCCGGTTCGTACCATATAAAGGCGATCATGAACCGCTTTGAACGCACTCCTTTGGCTGCCGGCGAAGCCGAGCTTCGCTATCTCGATGGCGATTATCGCATCGTCCGTCCGGGCAGCTATGTGCGTTGCGCCGTCACCGGCACGCCGATCCCGCTCGACGAATTGAAATACTGGAGCGTGGATTTGCAGGAAGCCTACGCCACGCCGGAAGCGGTGATGGCGCGGCGGCAAGGTCAGCGGCGCTAGCGCGCCAGCGCTTTCCCGATCAGATTTTTTATCGCTGCCTCGTCCTTGAAGGCGAGCGAGACGTTGAGCGCAAGCGCGTTTGCGCGAAGCGAAGAAAGGTTCGCGTCTGCGCTCATGCGTGCGAGATCTTTGGCGGTGGTCGCAAGCAGCAGATTTTTTTCGGCCGCTTCGCGAAGCAGCGCCTTCGCGTCCTCTTCCGAATAGCGATGATGGTCGCCGAACGGCTTGCGGCTGACGATTTCGGCGCCTGCCACCTCTAAGCTCGCGAAAAATTTCTCCGGCGCGCCGATACCCGCAAAAGCCAGCACGGGCTTTCCAGAAAATTGCCGTGCGGATTCCGCATCCGCCGTCAGTTTTGCGCGCAGCACCGTTATACCAACTTCCGCAGCAAACCTGGCCGCCTTCTCGCCTGCGTTGCCATCACCGACGACGACAACCGCCTGTGCGCGCGTGAACTGGGGCTTGAGCGGCGCGCGCAACGGTCCCGCCGGAAACACGAGGCCATTGCCGAGACCTTTTGCGCCGTCGATCACGAGCAGCGAGAAATCTTTTACGAGCGACGGATTCTGGAATCCATCGTCGAGCAGAAGAATTTCGGCGCCGTTTGCCTCGGCGAACTTCGCGCCCGCCGCGCGGTCGCGCGCAACAACGGTAGGCGCGACCTTGGCGAGAAGCGGCGCTTCGTCGCCGATCTCCGTCGCCGAATGCTTGCGCAAATCTACAAGCAGCGGGCCTGCTTCGCTGCCGCCATAGCCCCGCATGAGAAAGAAAACTTTCCGGCCTTCGGCCTGAAGCAATTTCGCGATTGTGATCGCCGCCGGCGTTTTTCCCGCACCGCCGAGCGTCGGATTGCCGATGCAGAGCACAGGAATGTTCGCGCGATAGCCCTTGCGCGCAAGCCGCGCGCCCGCCACCGCGCCATAGATCGCAGCGGCCGGATAAAGCAATGCTGCGAGGGCACCGGGCTTTCGCCACCAGAATTGCGGAGCGCGAAGCGAAACCGGCGCCGTCATTGGCCGAAGCGCAGTTGCACGAGGTAGGGCTCGAGCGCCTTCGCCGTGCGGTCCACCGCGCCCGAAAGCGGAATCACGGTCGCGTGCGCGGCTTCCGCCATCGATCGTACCAGCGCCGGATCGTCGAGCAGTCGCAACAGGCTCGCCGCGAGCGATTGCGCGTCGGTGACCGTCGCGGCGGCATGCCGGCGGTTCAGCTCGGAATAGATATTCGTGAAGCTGTGCACATAAGGTCCGTGCAGGATCGCGTTGTCGAGCTTCGCGGGCTCGATCGGATTCTGCCCGCCATGCTTGATGAGCGAGCCGCCCATGAACACGATCGGCGCGAGGCGATAGAACAGCCCGAGTTCGCCGAGGGTGTCGGCGATATAGATATTCGTGCCGCGATCCGGCAGGTGACGGCGCGAACGCATCGCGGGTACGAGTTGATAATCCTGCACAAGTTCGGCGATTTCGCCGCCGCGCTCCGGGTGCCGCGGCACGATGATCGTGAGCAGGCTTGGCACCTTCTGCATTACTTCGATGTGTGCGTCGATGACGTCTTCGTCTTCGCCGCGGTGCGTGCTCGCCGCGAGAAACACCGGCCGCCCGTGAATCGTGCGGATCATCTCCTGCATGTCGGCGGCATCCGCCGGCGGCGGCGGCACGTCGAATTTCAGGTTGCCGGTGACCAGTACGCGCTTCGCGCCGAGCTGCTGGAGCCGCTCGGCCACGTCGCGATCCTGCGCGAGACAAAGATCGAAGGAGGAGAGGAGCGCGGCCGCGTTCTTCTTCGCGTATTTCCACCGCGAGAACGAGCGTTGCGAGAGCCGCCCGTTCACCAGAACGACCGGAATGTTGCGGTTCGAGGTCTCGATCAAGAGGTTCGGCCAGAATTCGGACTCCGCTACCAGCGCAAGACCCGGCCGCCAGTGGTCGAGAAAGCTTTGCAGGAATTGCGGCGCGTCGAGCGGAATATATTGATGCAGCGTTCCGGCCGGCATTCGAGTCGCAACCGTTTGCGCCGCCGTCACCGTTCCGGACGTCATCAACACGGTGAAGCCCTGCTTGCGGATATATTCCACGAGCGGCTGCATCGAGATCACTTCGCCGACGCTCGCGCCGTGAATCCAGATCAAGGCGCCCTCGGGTCGCGCGATACTCGCGATCCCCTTGCGCTCGTTCACGCGCCCGGCATCTTCTTTTCCGCGCTTCAGGCGCCAGTTCAAGATCGCGCCGGAAAAAGGCACCGCCCAGCGCGTCATCCGCCGGTACATGCGAATGAGCAGAGGGAGGCGGCCTCTAAATGCCATCGCCTGCGGCTTTCGCGGCTCTGCCGACGAGTTCTTCCGCGCGCGCGGTGACACGGTTGAGTTCGTCCTCAACCTGCTTGCGCGCCCGCTCGAGCGCCGCGTCGTCGGCGCCGGCTTCCACGATGATCGGTTTGCCTGCGACCAGCGCCGCGCGGCCGAACGGCAGATGCAGGCTCGACTTGTCCCAGCTGCGCTTCATCACCATGCGCCGGCTGGTCGCGATCGCGACCGGATAGATCGGCCGCCCGGAGTGCTTTGCAATAGAGACGATGCCGAGACCCGCGCGCCGCGAAATCTTCGGCACGTCCGCGGTCATCGCGACGTTGATTCCCTGCTCGAGCGTCTCGATCATCTGGCGCGTGGCGGCGACGCCACCTTTCTCGTGGAAATTTTTGCGATGCGTACCGGAGCCGCGAATGGTTCCGATACCGAGAGCCTCGGCTGCGACGGCGTTCACGTCGGCATCGTAGGAGCGCGAGATCATGACCTTCGCCCGGTGATGCGACTTCGGCACGAACGGCGCAAGAAAATGCTGCCCGTGCCAGAACGTAAGTATAAGCGGCAACTCGCCGTCGATCCACTCGTAGAGATCGGCAGGCTCGATCGTGACGCGCTGCGTGTTCCACACCAACCGCAGGTAGGAAGCTACCGAACGGCCGAGTATGCGCCTGAAGGCGTCCGATGTGCGGATTTTACGCCACATGACAGCGTAGCGAGTGCGTTACTTTTGCTGCACGGCCGCATCCGTCTCCGGATCGAGCAGCCGGTGCAGATGCACGATGAAGTAGCGCATCAGCGCGTTATCGACCGTCATCTGCGCCTTCGCTTTCCAGGCCTGATGCGCGCTCGCGTAGTTTGGAAAGATTCCGACAATGTCGAGCTTTTCGAGATCGCGGAATTCGGAGCCGTCGAGTTTCGCCAGTTCGCCGCCGAACACGAGATGAAGCAGTTGTTTCTGTGCAGTCATTGCAAAGACCGTAGTCTGATTACTTCAATGAGGCGGCGAGCGCGGCAACGAGTTTCGGGTGCAATGTGCTCCCGGCTGCGATCAGCGCGCCGTGAATATGCGTGGCAAGATTATAGACCGGCGTCCGTCCCCTCACGTCGGTGATCCTGCCGCCCGCTTCGTGCACCAAAAGGTCCGCAGCGGCAAGGTCCCAATCGTTGGCATTCATGGCCGCGAGCGCGGCATCGATTTCGCTGCTTGCGACGCGCGACAATCTGACGGCAATCGAGTGAATTCTCGGCACTTCTGTCCGGTTTCCGAGCGAAGCGAGCACCGGATTGAGTTTCGCGGGGTATGCAATCGTCGCGGTCTGGATTTTATCCTTCATAGAGACGGAAATCTTCTGCCCATTTTTTGTCGTGCCACCGCCTTTGATTGCAGCAAACGATTCGCCGGTCGCGGGCACTTCGACCACCGCGGCGACCGGCCTGCCGCGTTCGACGAGTGCGGCGCAGATCGCCCAGTCCTCGCGGCCCGCAATGAAGGAGCGCGTGCCGTCGATCGGGTCGACGATCCAGACGCGTTCTTTCAGGAGCCGCTCCGGCACATCGACGGTTTCTTCCGAAAGCCAGCCGATCGCGGGATCGATTCCGGTCAGGCGCTCGCGCAGGAAGTTGTCGACTGCGAGATCGGCCTCCGTCACAGGCGAGGCATTGTCCTTGTTCCAGGCGCGGACGTTGTTCCGGAACATCGAGAGCGCAAGCCGGCTTGCTTCCGCCACGGCATCGCGCAGTTGGCGGTGAATGGCGGCGTGCTGCGGGTCGGGCGAAGTCATGCTTGTTCTATGCGCCGGGCCTTCGTGCGCGGCAAGGTTTCGTCAAGGATGATGGTCGAACCGGCGCATTTTCGCGTCCGATCAGAAAAGATTTACCCAAATCCTTAAGCCGGCGCTTCGCCCGCGCGTGCCATGCTCCCTGTAACGACCGGAAAAATCCGGCGGGGAGTGCAAGCATTGAGGCGTCAGGCAAGCGCAGCCGGTATTGCGCGGGAAGGATCGGGTCCGTTGTTCGGGCTCGATCCGCTCCGCCTCCCGGTTTCGATCACCGCAGCCGATCCGTCCGCCGATGACGGCAGCCGCGAGATCGGAATTTCGCGCGACGGCGTCGAGTTGCGCCGCTGCGTGCGCGGCGTGCAGATGCGCGTGCAGCTTCCGTTCAGCGAATACGAAGGCCTTGCGGTGCGCGTGCTTGCGCCCGGCGGCGGCGAGCCCGTGATTTTTCTTTCGCTCGAGCACCGCGACGACGCGCTCAGCATTCTCCTGCATGCCTCCGAAGACAGCGATGCGAGCGCCGCCTGCGCGCGCAAATGGAGCCGCGTCACCGGTTGCCCGATTCTGGTCGCCGATGCCGACGGCCGTTTGCGCAACCCGGCTCCCGTCTCGAAGCGCAAGGGCGACGGCATGCGCCGCAAGCGCCGCAGCGCACTCCGCCATCGCCGTACCGCGTTCCGCACGCGCAGCGAACGCGTGGCATCGCCGATCGCACACGGTCTTCATGTGGGCGAGCGCGAGATCATCGCGCGTAACTGAGTTACGGAACGATTGGCGCGAACGGCGCGCCTGCGATCACGTCGAGTACGAACCCGGCAAACAGCATGAGACCCGCGTCACGGTTCGCACGGAACAGTTTCAGGCAATAGGACGGATCGTCGGCGTCGAGCGTGACCACCTGCCACGCAAGATGTGCGGCGAACGCAATCAGGCCGAGAAGAGAAATAATCCCGCCGCCCGAATAAAGCGTCGCAATTCCGACCAAGAGGACTGTGATGGCGTAGAGAACCGTGAGCGCCGGCTTCGTATTTTTGCCGAACAGCCGCGCGGAAGATTTCACGCCGATGATCGCGTCGTCGCGCCGGTCCTGATGCGCGTAGATCGTGTCGTAGCCGATGACCCATGAGATCGTTCCGGCGTAGAGCACGACCGGCCGCCAATCGAGTGCGCCGAAAACCGCGGCCCAGCCCATCAGCGCGCCCCACGAGAAGGCGAAGCCCAGCACCAGTTGCGGCATCGAGATCACGCGCTTGGCGAGCGGATAGACTGCGACGATCAGCAGCGACGCGGCGCCCGTGAGGATCGCAAAGCGATTCATTTGCAGCAGAACCGCAAGCCCGATGAAGGAAAGAAAAATCGCAAAGACGAATGCCGCCTTCGCCGAAACCTGACCGGAAGGAATCGGCCGGTTCTTCGTGCGCTCGACCTGTGCGTCGATCTTGCGATCCAGAATATCGTTCCAGGTGCTGCCCGCGCCGCGCATGACGATCGCGCCGATGAGGAAGAGAGCGATCAGTTTCGCGTCCGGCCACGGCGCGCGCTGCGCGAGTGCGGCGATCGCCGTCGACCACCAGCAGGGCAGCAGCAGAAGCCACCAGCCGATCGGCCGGTCGATGCGTGCCAGACGAAGGAAGGGCTGAGCGAAACCAGGCGCGCCGCGGTCGACCCAGTTGCCGGTGGAGTCGGCAACCGGCAGCGCCGCCGGACGGCCGCTATCGGTCATTGTTGCAGGACGTTGCCGGAGAGCGTGTCGAAGATGCCGCCGCCTTGCGGCGTCTCCGGAACGGTGCCCGTGTTCTGGTTGAGCGCGCCGCTGAGCCCCGTGCTCGGCGATTGCTGCTGCTGTTGCGGATTGTTCGCCGCCGCGCAGATTTTGGTGCGCAGCTCGGCCGTTTTCACCTGGCTCTTCTTCAGGCCATCGGCGGCTTGCGGCGGGACACCACAGGTCTGCGATTTCGTGACGAAGAAGTTGAGCAGTTTGCTTTCTGACGCGGCATAACTGTTCAGGCGTGCGCAGAGTTCTTTCGGCGAAGCTTTGCGCTTGCCCGCGTCCTGAAGGCTCTTGCCGCGATTTTGCAATTCGTCGCGGAGCTTTTTGAACTCCACCTCGCAGGGGTTCTGTTGTTGCGGCGCCTGCTGCGGGATCGGCGAGTTCGGCAAGGGCCGCTGCGGGCCGGGATCGACCGTGATCGACTGCGCAAACAGCACGCCGCGGCCGCCCGCAAGCAGAAGCAGGGCGAGGGCGAGCGCGGGCAGGATGCGAGCGTACATGCTTTCCGTTCGGTCGTGGGCAGGATAGCCGTAACAAAAGCCAGTGACTTTGGGCAATATCGAGGCGAAAAGGTTACCAAAACCGAAGCCCGGAGGAACGCCTTGGCGAAATACGACTTTCGCGCGCCTCGCCTGTTCGTGAACGCCCCGCTCGCTGCGGCGCAAGAAGTCGTGCTTGCCCCCGATCAGGCACATTACCTCCGGCAGGTGATGCGGCTTGCCAATGGCGCGGAGACGCTCGTGTTCAACGGCCGGGACGGCGAATGGCTTGCCCGCCTTTCTCCCAGCGGCAAACGCGGTGCCGTTTTGCAGCCGCAAAAACAAATCCGGTTGCAGCCGGAAACCTTTGGGCCGATTTATGCGTTTGCACCTCTCAAGCAGGCCCGCCTCGATTACATGGTGCAGAAGGCGGTCGAGATGGGGGCATCTCGATTGTCGCCGGTACTGACCCAATTCACCCAAGTGAACCGAATGAATATGGACCGGATGCGCGCGAATGCGATCGAGGCCGCCGAGCAGTGCGGAATTCTCGTGCTGCCCGAAATCGACGAGCTGATGAGCTTCGAGAAGTGGCTTGCGGCGCAGCCCGCGTCTTCCCGGATCGTCTTTTGCGATGAGGACGGCGCCGAAAAATCGCCGGTCGAGGAATTGCGCGGCGCGAAAGCGGAGGAGTTGTCGGTCCTCGTCGGTCCCGAGGGAGGATTTTCGGAGAGCGAACGCCGCGCGCTGTTGGCACGCGGCAATGTAATCCGGCTGTCGCTCGGTCCGCGCATTTTGCGTGCCGACACGGCGGCGGTCGCCGCACTCGCGCTCGTGCAGGCGGTCTGCGGCGACTGGCGCTGAAGCGCCGATTCAAAAAATTTGAGAGAGAAGTGATTGATGGCGGGCGATTACAGCTTCGGTATTGAAGAGGAATACTTCGTCGTCGATGCGGAGACGAAGGCAGTCCAGCGCCGCATGCCGGCGGCGTTTCTTGCCGCGCTGAAAACCGGCCTCGGGCCTGCGGTCACGCGCGAGATGCTGCAATCGCAGGTCGAGGTCGCGACCAAGCCTTCGATCGATTTTTCCGAGGGCGCGCGCGAGTTGCGAAGTTTGCGCAAAAACATGGCGTCGATCGCGGCCGAATTCGGTCTGTCGATCATCGCTGCCGGCACGCACCCGACCGCGGCCTGGACTTCGGTGCGGCAGACCGAGGCCATGCGCTACGACGGCATGATGCAGGATCTCCAGATGCTCGCCGAGCGCAACATGCTTTGCGGACTGCATGTGCATGTCGAGATTCCGGATCCCGAGCGCCGCATCGAATTGATGCGCCGCATCGTGCCCTACATTCCTTATTTCGTCGCACTCTCGACTTCGTCGCCGTTCTGGAATTCGCGCCGCACCGGCCTCATGGGCTATCGCCTTGCCGCCTACGACGAACTGCCGCGCACCGGCCTGCCGCCGCTGTTCCAGAGCAACGACGATTTCGAACAGTACAAGAGCGCGCTGATCGATGCGCGTGTGATACCGGACGGCACTTATTTATGGTGGTCGATCCGTCCGTCGGAAGCGCATCCGACGCTCGAGTTGCGCGCGCCCGATTCCTGCACCCGCGTCTCCGACTCGATTGCGCTCGCCGCGCTTTACCGCTGCCTGCTGCGGCATCTGTTCCGCAATCCGAAAATCAACGAGACGCTGACGCCGATCGATTATGCGATTGCGGCCGAGAATAAATGGCGGGCGCAGCGCTACGGCATTCACGGCAGCTTCGTCGATCAGAAGCAGGGCCGCGCCGTGCCGGTGCGCGAGGCGGTTTCCGAGCTTCTCGACCGGCTCGCGCCCGACGCAAAGATGCTCGGCTGCGAAATCGAACTCTCTTTGATCGGTTCGATTTTCGATACCGGCACCAGCGCCGACGCGCAGATCATGGTGTTCGGCGAGGCCGAGGAGCGGACCAAAAGCCGTGGCGAGGCGCTCAAAGCCGTGAAAAACTGGCTGGTCGCGACAAGCATACAATAATGCGTGCCTTGCGTGCCCTGCATTGGCGGCGCTGCGATGCCTCCTGTATGGTCCGCGACCTTTTGCCGGAATCGCCTGAAGAATGGCCCGCGACCAAATCGATATGACGCCGATCGAGACACGCGACGAACTGGTCGCGTGGATCGCCGAGGGCGAAAAGCCGAAATCGGAATTCCGGGTCGGCACCGAGCACGAGAAGATCCCGTTCCGGACCGCCGATCATTCGCCGGTGCCTTACGACGGCCGCCGCGGCATCCGCGCGCTCTTGGAAGGCATGCAGTTGCTGCTCGGCTGGGAGCCGATCCTCGAGGGCAAGACCATCATCGGCCTTGCCGACGTCACCGGCGGCGGCGCGATCTCGCTCGAACCCGGCGGGCAATTCGAGCTTTCCGGTGCGCCGCTCGAGACCATCCACCGCACCTGCGCCGAACTGAACGCGCATCTCGCGCAGCTTCGTCAGGTCGCGGAGCCGCTCGGTATCGGCTTCCTCGGCATCGGCATGTCGCCCGCCTGGACGCGCGCCGAAACCCCGGTGATGCCCAAGGGGCGCTACAAGATCATGTCGAACTACATGCCGAAAGTCGGCTCGCTCGGCCTCGACATGATGTTCCGCACCTGCACCGTGCAGGCCAATCTCGATTTCGCGAACGAAGCCGACATGGTGAAGAAGCTGCGCGTTTCGCTGAGCTTGCAGCCGATCGCGACCGCGTTGTTCGCGAACTCTCCGTTCACCGAAGGCAAGCCGAACGGCTATCTCTCGTTCCGCTCGCACGTCTGGGAAGACACCGACAACGCACGCTCCGGCATGCTGCCCTTCGCCTTCGAGCCCGGCATGGGCTACGAGCGCTATGTCGATTACGCGCTCGACGTGCCGATGTATTTCATCAAGCGTGGCAGCGAATACATCGACGTTGCCGGTTCGTCGTTCCGCGATCTGCTCTTGGGCAAGCACGCGGCCGTCCCCGGAGAGCGCGCCACGATCTCCGACTGGGCCAATCACCTGAGCACGATTTTCCCCGAGGTGCGCCTCAAGCGCTATCTCGAGATGCGCGGCGCGGATGCCGGGCCGTGGAAGAGTCTTTGCGCCTTGCCCGCGCTCTGGGTCGGGCTGCTCTATGACGACGTTTCGCTCGATGCCTCCTGGCAGCTCGTCAAAGGCTGGAGTGAGGCGGAGCGCGAAAAGCTTCGCGCCGATGTCCCGAAGCTCGGGCTGAACGCGAAGATCGGCGGCCGCACGGTTCGCGAAGTCGCGGGCGAAGTTCTCGCGCTCTCGCGCAACGGGCTGATCCGGCGCGAGCGCAAACTTTACGACGGCCGCGACGAGTCCGATTTCCTCGAGCCGCTCGACAACATCGTCGAGCGCGGCAAGACGCCGGCCGAAGATTTGCTCGCGCTCTATCGCGGCGTCTGGGGCGGCTCGGTCGATCCGGCATTCGAACTGCTGGCCTATTGATTCCGGCATGAAACAGCAGCCGCAGGGCGCACCGACCGCCGCCGATTACGCGCTTTATGCGACCGTCGTGATCACCTGGGGCGCGGCGTGGCTGCCGCTGCGGCTGCAACTCGGCGTGGTCTCGCCCGAAGTTTCGGCGGTGTGGCGCTTTCTGCTCGGCGGCCTGATCGTTTTCGGCTGGCTGATTGCGGCTAAGGGCAGGGTGCGCTTTCCGCTTTCCGATCACCTGCGCTTCGCGGTGCTCGGGTTGACGATGTTCTCGTTCAACTTTCTTTCCGCATATTACGCGGGCTTTCATCTGAACGGCGGCCTGCTCGCGATCATCTTCTCGCTCACCGCCGTCATCAATCCGCTCTACGCGGCTTTGCTCGGACGCGGGGGACTGAATCTTCGCGTCGTTGCAGGCGCCGTCATCGGCGTCATCGGTGTAGCGCTTTTGTTCGGTCCGAAGCTGCTCTCCGTCGATGCGCAGCCGGGAACGCTCGCCGGCGTGCTTCTGATGCTGTTCTCGATCTTCATTTTCACGACCGGCAACATGTTCTCGGCCGCGTTTCAGGCGAGGGGCTTGCCCGTGCTTTCCGCCAACGCCTGGTCGATGCTCTACGGCACCGCATTCCTCGCGCTGTTCGCGGTTCTGCGCGGTCAGCCCTTCATCTTCGAGTGGACGCCGAAATACGCGCTTTCGCTGCTGTGGCTGGCGGTCGCGGGCACTGCGATCGGCTTCTTCGCCTACGTCACCTTGATCGGCCGCATCGGCACCGGTCGTACCGGCTATGTCACGGTCTTGATGCCGTTGGTCGCGCTCGCGCTTTCGACGCTGTTCGAAGGCTATAGCTGGACGGTCTGGGCGGTGATCGGCGTCGCGCTGGTCCTGATCGGCAATGCGATCGTGCTTTCCGCGCCTGCGAAAGCAGAAACCTAGGGCGTCTTGTCGAGTTGTTCGAAGCCGGCGCTGAAGCCCAAGAGGCTCACCGGCACGCCGATGCCTTCTTCCGGCGTCTGGTAGATCAGGAACAGCGCCTGTTTCCCGGCCTTGAGCTGCGAGATCAGCTTCTCGTCCATGTAAATATTCGAGACGCAGCCGTTCTGAAGGCAGCGCTCGAACGAGGCCGAGCCGACATCGGTCTGATCGACCCTGAGGCCAAGGCCCTTGGGCAGGAGTACGCCAAGCGGAACCAGCACCCGCAGGATGCGATTCTTGCCGTCGGCCGTCTTCAGCACGATCACGGTAAGGCCGACATTGGGCCGGTCCTCGGCGGTCACGCTCTGCACCAGCGCGCATTGCTCGCTGGGCGAGCCCGGCGCCTTTTCGCATCGGATCTGCCAGTCGTTATGGACCGATCTGACGGTGCCCTGCTGTGCGGCGCTCGGGGCCGGCAGCAGACAGGCTGCGATCAGGAACGCCGCCGCGGCGGCGCGGATTGAAGTTCGCGCGTCGGAATTGGTCCGCATCCATTTCTCCGGGCCTCCGCGAATCGCGCGGGGCCGCTCGTCCGTCCGGGGTTCAGCGGGTACATCGCCGTTCGCTCATGTCAAGAATGGGGCATAGCCGGCCCGTAACCGGGCGCGGGCGTTGCGGCGCTATCCGGAGTATGGTTGATCGTGCCGCGACACCGCCTTGCAGACGCTTCGGGGCCGGAAATCCCTTAAATGCGCGGCAATGAGCCGCCTTGGGGATCGTTCCGGGGCGGGTACTCCGGTGTTAGTTTAGTTCTAAGATTCCGGGCCTGCTTTCCAGGCCAGCCCGTCGCCCGATCCGGCGGGAATTCTGAAGACGAGGGTGTGATGACGAAGGCTTGGGGTTTGGCGATTCGCGGGTTCTGGGCGTCTGCTGCGGTAGCGCTGGCTGCGATTGCGGGTTCGGTACCGGCGGCAGCGAGCATGGGTCAGCCCTCGCCGTGGCAGATCAACTTTCAGGACGCCGCGTCGCCGATCATGGAACAGATTCATTCGTTCCATCTGTGGCTGACGATCATCGCGGTCCTGATCACGCTCTTCGTGCTCGTGCTCCTGATCATCGTCTTCGTCCGCTTCAACGAAAAGGCGAACCCGGTTCCCTCGACCACGACGCATCACACGTTGCTCGAAGTCGCCTGGACCGTGGTCCCGGTGATCGTCCTCGTCGCGATTGCGATCCCGTCCTTCCGCCTTCTGTTCGACCAGCTCGATCTCCCGAAGGCCGACATCACCATCAAGGCGACCGGCACTGCCGGCTGGACCTGGAACTACGAATATCCCGACAACGACGGCATCGCCTTCACCTCGTCGATCGTGCCCGAGGACAAGCTGAAAGCCGGTCAGCCGCGCCTCTTGACGGTGGACAACGAAGTCGTGCTGCCGGTGAACAAGATCGTCCGCGTGCAGGTCACCGCCGAAGGCATCATCCACGCTTTCGCGCTGCCGTCGTTCGGCGTGAAGATCGACGCCGTTCCCGGACGTCTCAACGAAACCTGGTTTAAGGCGACCAAGACCGGCATGTTCTACGGCCAGTGCTCCGAACTTTGCGGCATCAACCACGCTTACATGCCGATCGCGATCCGCATCGTGACCGAGGCCGAGTTCAACGACTGGCTCAAGGAAGCGAAGAAGAAGTTCGCATCGAATCCGGAACCGAACCCGGCGCTGATCGCCGACGTTAAAAACTAAGCACGCGCTCGCGCGGAAAGTATCGAGGCAAGCCATGGCAAAAGCCGCCAAAGCCCACGCTCACGACGACCACCACGACGACCATCACGGCGCGCCTGCGGGCATCACGCGCTGGCTCTACTCCACCAACCACAAGGACATCGGCACGCTCTATCTCTGGGCGGCGATCTTCGCTGGAGTCCTCGGCGGTCTTCTGTCGGTCGCGATGCGCCTCGAGCTGATGCATCCCGGATTGCAATATTTCCCGAATGCGCACGTGTTCAACGCATTCGTCACCGCGCACGGCCTCATCATGGTGTTCTTCATGATCATGCCCGCGCTGATCGGCGGCTTCGGCAACTGGTTCGTGCCGCTGATGATCGGCGCGCCGGACATGGCCTTCCCGCGCATGAACAACATTTCGTTCTGGCTGCTGATCGCAGCGCTCATCATGCTGATCGTTTCGATGTTCATGCCCGGACCTTCCGGCGGTCATGGCTTCGGTGGCGGCTGGACCGCGTATCCGCCGCTTTCCTCGACCGCGGGTCACCCCGGACCGGCGATGGATTTTGCGATCTTCGCGCTCCATCTCGCGGGCGCGTCCTCGATCCTCGGCGCGATCAACTTCATCACCACGATCTTCAACATGCGCGCGCCGGGCATGACGCTCCACAAGATGCCGCTGTTCGTCTGGTCGGTGCTGGTGACGGCGTTCCTGCTCTTGCTCGCGCTCCCGGTTCTGGCCGGCGCGATCACGATGCTGCTCACCGATCGTAACTTCGGCACCACCTTCTTCAATCCGCAGGGTGGCGGCGATCCGATCCTCTATCAGCATCTGTTCTGGTTCTTCGGTCACCCCGAAGTGTACATCCTCATTCTGCCGGCCTTCGGCATCATCTCGCAGATCATCTCGACCTTCTCGAAGAAGCCGATCTTCGGCTACCTCGGCATGGCCTACGCGATGGTCGCGATCGGCGTCGTCGGCTTCGTCGTGTGGGCGCACCACATGTACACGGTCGGCATGTCCTCGACCGCGCAGGCCTACTTCATGGTCGCGACCATGGTGATCGCGGTTCCGACCGGCGTGAAAATCTTCTCCTGGATCGCGACCATGTGGGGCGGCTCGATCCGCTTCCCGGCGCCGATGCTGTTTTCGGTCGGCCTGATCTTCCTGTTCACGCTCGGCGGTGTGACCGGCGTGATCCTGTCGAACGCGGGCGTCGACCGCGCCTTCCACGACACTTATTACGTGGTTGCGCACTTCCACTACACGATGTCGCTCGGCGCGACCTTCGGCATCTTCGCGGGCTGGTATTACTGGTTCCCGAAAATGTTCGGCTACACCTATTCGGAAGGCCTCGCGAAGCTGCACTTCTGGCTGACCTTCATCGGCGTCAACACGATCTTCTTCCCGCAGCACTTCCTCGGGCTGGCCGGCATGCCGCGCCGCTATGCCGACTATCCGGATGCGTTCGCGGGCTGGAACTTCGTCTCGTCGATCGGCGCCTATATCTCGCTCGCGGGCCTCGTGGTCTTCTTCATTACGATCGTCCACGCCTTCGCCAAAAAGCGGAAGGCCGCGGACAATCCGTGGGGTGTCGGCGCGACCACGCTGGAATGGACGGTGTCGTCGCCGCCGCCGTTCCACACCTTCGATCGCCTGCCGCAGGTGAAGTAACTCCGGTTGTTCTGCCGGGCCTATTGATACCGGCGGGCTAAATGCCCGCCGGAACTGTTACGGAGAAGCGGCAGGTTCCGTTTCTCTGGAGTTAGTCGAAGTCGAACCGAACGAACATCATGTCGCTGATTTCCGAAGAACGCATCCATCGCGCCGACCAGCTTTCGGGTTTTGCCGGCGTCGAAGATTACTGGGCGTTGCTGAAACCCCGGGTGATGTCGCTCGTCATCTTCACGGCGCTCGTCGGCCTCGTCCGCGCGCCCGGCGAGATTCATCCGGTGCTTGGCTTCGTCGCACTGCTCTGTATCGCGGTCGGCGCAGGCGCATCTGGCGCCCTCAATATGTGGTGGGACGCCGACATCGACGCGCGCATGGACCGCACGCGCACGCGGCCGATTCCTTCCGGACGGATCGCACCGCGCGAGGCGATGGTCTTCGGACTTTTGCTTTCCGGCGCATCGGTGCTGATGCTCGGCCTGCTCGTCGGCATGCTCGCGGGCGCGTTGCTCGCCTTCACGATTTTTTTCTACGCCGTGATCTATTCGATGTGGCTGAAGCGCGCGACGCCGCAGAACATCGTGATCGGCGGTGCGGCCGGTGCGCTGCCCCCGGTCATCGGCTGGGCGTCCGTGACCGGAAATGTCACGCTAGAGCCGCTGCTGCTCTTCGCGCTGATCTTAGTCTGGACGCCGCCGCACTTCTGGGCGCTCGCGATTTTGAAGAAGCGCGACTACGAGCGCGCGGGCATTCCGATGCTGCCGAACGTTGCGGGCGACGACGAAACCCGCAAGCAGATCCTGCTTTATTCGCTGGTGCTGGCGCCGGTCGGCGTCGCGCCGTTCGCGCTCGGCATGACGGGCTGGCTTTATGGCGCGATCTCGATCGCGCTCGGCGCGTTCTTCCTGCTGTTTGCATGGCAAGTCTATCGCAAGCGGGAAGGAGAGGCCGCGGAGCGCGCCTGCAAGCATCTCTTCGCCTATTCGATCCTGTATTTGTTCCTGCTGTTCGCCGTTCTGCTCGGCGAGGGCATGGCGCGGTGAGTTGAAATGACGAACGAAAAAGGCGTGGTCCTGACCGAAGCGCAGAAGAAGAGCCGCCGCCGCCGCTCGCTTGCGATCGGGCTCGTGCTCGCCTTCCTCGTGATCCTGTTCTACGTCGTCACCATCGTGAAGCTTGGCCCGGGCGTGATGAAGAAGTCCGAACTGCCCGCGATCGCGGTGGTGGCATGAAGCGCACGCCGCAAGCCAGGAAAGACGATTCCGCGCTCATGCGCCGTCACCGCAACGTCGCGCTGCCGCTGGTTGTTTTCGTCGCCTGCATGGTCGGCGCTTCTTTCGCCGCCGTCCCGTTCTACAACTGGTTCTGCCGCACCACCGGCTTCGGCGGCGTCACGCAGGTCGCAAACGAAGCGCCGAAAAAAGCGCTCACCCGCAAGATCCGGGTCCGCTTCGATGCAAATGTCGCGGGCGTCCCCTGGGACTTTCAGCCCGAGGTCCGCGAGATCGAGGTGAATATCGGCGAGACGGTTCTCGTGAAGTATTCCGCGACCAATCTCTCGAGCGACGAGACCGTGGCCTCCGCGACCTACAACGTTTCGCCGCCGCAGGCCGGGCTCTATTTCGCGAAAATGCAGTGTTTCTGCTTCACCGAGCAGCGCCTCGGCCCCGGCGAGAAGATGCCGATGCCGGTGGTCTTTTTCGTCCGCCCGGAAATCGAGGAGGACGCGGAGGCGCGGCAAATAAGCACGATTACGCTGTCCTACACTTTTTTCCCGGTGAACAAGCCCAAGCCGGTCGCGGCGACGGCCAAGCCGGAGCGGACCAACTAGCGCATGACCCCGAAAAGCGGGTACCGGTTTTCGGATAAGGTCATGCGCCGATAAGTAAGTCTCGCCTTGCGGCTCCTCGCCGGGCGCTGATAGAAACGACCAAATGCTGGCCTGAAGGCCGGTGGAGAGAACGAAAATGGCCGACGCGCACGCAAAACCGCAACACGACTACCATCTCGTCAATCCGAGCCCGTGGCCGATCCTCGGCGCCTTCTTCGGTCTCGTGGTGACGACCGGCGCGGTTCTCTGGATGCGCGGCGGCACCTCGCTGGTGGCGCTCGCGGGCGCTGCCGGCATCATCTACGTGATGATCGTCTGGTGGCGCGACATCATCAACGAAGCGCAGTCCGGTTATCACACCAAGGTCGTGCAGCTTCACCTGCGCTACGGCATGATCCTGTTCATCGCTTCCGAGGTGATGTTCTTCGTCGCCTGGTTCTGGGCCTATTTCGATCCCGCGCTGTTCCCGAAGGAAGCGCATCAATTTATGCGCAAGGATTTGCTTGGCGGCGTGTGGCCCCCGATCCCGTCCGACAACTTCAAGGGCACGTTCGACCCGTGGCATCTGCCGCTCCTGAACACGCTGATCCTGCTGACCTCTGGCACCACGGTGACCTGGGCGCACCACGCGATCCTTGAGGGCGACCGCAAGTCCGCGAAGCAAGCGCTCTGGCTGACCGTTGCGCTCGGCGCAACCTTCACCTGTGTGCAGGCTTACGAATACGCGCACGCCGCGTTCACCTTCGGCGGCCATATCTATGGCGCGACCTTCTTCATGGCGACCGGCTTCCACGGCGTGCACGTCTTGATCGGCACGATCTTCCTCGCCGTTTGCCTGTACCGGCTCTATCTCGGCCACTTCACGCCCGACCATCACTTCGGCTTCGAGGCGGCCGCCTGGTACTGGCACTTCGTCGACGTCGTGTGGCTGTTCCTGTTCGTCTGGATTTACGTCTGGGGTGCGGGCACGCCGATCGCGCACTAAACACCGCAATCGCAAGATAGAAAGGCGGACATGCAAAAATCCGCCAGCATCAAGGAAACCTCAGTCTCGCCCTACCGGGCGGGACTGACTTGTTCTTGCCCCCGCTGCGGCGAGGGAAAACTGTTCTCCGGTTATCTGAAGCTTGCGCCGCGCTGCGAGGTTTGCGGCCTCGATTATTCCTTCGCCGATTCCGGCGACGGTCCCGCCGTCTTCGTGATTCTGCTCGGCGGCCTCGTTGCCGTGCTCGCGGTGCTCGCAGTCGAATTGATCTGGCGCCCGCCGTACTGGGTGCATGCCGTGATCGGCATTCCCGCGGTGCTGGTCGCGACACTCCTGCCGCTGCGCTATCTGAAGTCGCTCCTGATCGCGCTACAGTATCATCACAAGGCCGCCGAGGCGCGGCTGGAAAAACACAAGTGACGCGCGCAGCGGCGCTGCGCGGCCTGATCCTTCCGGGTGTGCTGTCGATCTTCGCGCTCGCGATTCTGATTGCACTCGGCACCTGGCAGGTACAGCGGCTGCACTGGAAGGAAAACCTGATCGCGACCGTTTCGGCGCGGGTGAACGAGCCCGCGCAGCCGCTGCCGCCGCAATCCGCCTGGGGCTCGCTCGATCTTGCCGCCAACGAATATCGTCCGTTCTTCGCGCGCGGACGCTTTCTTCATCAGAACGAAGTCCAGATCTACACCGTGCTGTCCGAGCCGAAGGGTTCCTTTTCCGGCGCGGGCTATTGGGTGCTGACGCCGTTCGAACTCGAGGATGGCGGCATCGTCATCGTCAATCGCGGCTTCGTCCCGCAGGAACTGAAAGATCCGGCGTCACGTAAGGAAGGGCAGGCCGAAGGCGCCGTTCGCGTTACGGGCCTTTTGCGCGCGCCCGAGCAGGCGAATTATTTCACGCCGCCGAACGATCCCGCGAAGGGCACATGGTACCGGCGCGACCCGGCGGAGATCGCGCGCGCCTTCGACTTGAAGAACGCCGCGCCCTTCATGCTGGACGCCAAGGGCGAGTATCTCCCCAACATGCTGCCGCAGCCGAACGAAACGCGCGTGACCTTCACCAACAATCACTTGGGTTATGCGCTGACCTGGTACGGGCTGGCCTGCACGCTGGTCGGCGTATTTGCGGCCTTCGCGCGGCAACGGCTGAAAACGCAACGCTGACAGTCATCGGCGCACTCGTCCGGCGTCGCGCAGCCATCCTGCGCTTGCCGGAAAAATTCTTGACTTTCTCAAGTGATCGGATTATATTCCTAGATGTCGTTTCCGTCCGAAGGCGCTTTCGCGAGGCGTTGTGAAAAGCGGGAAACGGCCGACGTCTCCGTGTGCGGTTCGCAGCCGCGCTCCGGGACGGCGCGGGGCACCGCCCGGCGAGACTAGGCTCGCCTGCCGGGAGCACGGCTGACGGAGCGGCGCATCTTTCGGGAGCGCCTCACGAAAAGCGCGGCCCGCGTCGATAAATCGTCGAAGCTGGAGCGCTGCGAAGCGACAGGCTCCCCGCGAAAACGCGAGGAGCGAACGAAGACCGTGGCGCCTCGCAGCGCTCCACTCCTTCGCTCCGCGCGCGCGGGGTCGCGAACGCTTGGCTTGCTTCCATCCGGCCTCCTGAATAGGGTGCCGCGCTATTCAAAAGGACCTCCGGAATTGAAGTACGTCTCGACCCGTGGCGAGGCAAAGCCTGCCTCATTCAACGAAGCGCTGATCGAAGGTCTCGCGCGTGACGGCGGGCTCTATGTGCCGGAAAGCTGGCCGCAGATTTCGCGCGACGAAATCGCGGGCTTTCGCGGCAAGTCCTACGCCGAAGTCGCGCTGCGCGTGATCGCGCCTTTCGTCGGCGGCGATATTCCCGAGCGCGATCTGAAGCGCATGATCGAGGAAGCCTACGCCACCTTCGACCATAAGGACGTGACGCCGCTGCACGAACTCTCCGGTGGCAAATACATCCTCGAACTGTTCCACGGTCCGACGCTCGCCTTCAAGGACGTCGCGATGCAGTTGATCGCGCGGCTGATGGATTATGTGCTGGCCGCGCGCGGCGAGCGCTGCACCATCGTGGGCGCGACTTCCGGCGATACCGGGGGTGCCGCGACCGAAGCCTTCCGCGGCCGCGAACGCATCGACCTGATCTTCATGTTTCCCGACGGCCGCGTTTCGCCGGTGCAGCAGCGCATGATGACCGCGATCACCGAGCCGAACGTCAACGTGCTTGCGATCGACGGCAATTTCGACGACTGCCAGGCGATCGTGAAGGCACTGTTCAACGATCACGCCTTCCGCGACCGCGTGAGGCTCTCCGCGGTCAACTCGATCAACTGGGCGCGCATCGTCGCGCAGATCGTTTATTACTTCACCGCGGCGATAGCGCTCGGCGCACCGGAAAAAAAGGTCACCTTCGCGGTGCCGACCGGAAATTTCGGCGACATTTTCGCGGGCTACGTCGCGGCGAAGATGGGCCTCCCGATCGAGCGCCTGATCGTCGCGACTAACGTGAACGACATTCTCGCGCGCACGCTGGAAAGCGGCGTCTATGAAGTGCGCGCCGTGGTCGCGACCTCGTCGCCGGCCATGGACATTCAGGTGTCGTCGAATTTCGAGCGGCTTCTGTTCGATGCGTCGGGACGCGATCCGGGGGCGGTCCGCGAGGCCATGAAGAGCCTTTCCGCCAAAGGCAGCTTCACGCTCGGCGAACAGGCGCTCGCGAATATGCGCGCGCTTCTTTCCGCGTCCCGCGCGGACGAAAATGAAACCCGCGAAACCATCCGCGACGTCCACAAGGCGACAGGCTATGTGCTCGATCCGCATACCGCGGTCGGCGTGGCGGTCGCGCGCAAGCTCGAAGCGGGAAAGGGCACAAGCCCGCTTGTCGTGCTCGGCACCGCGCATCCCGCGAAATTCCCCGAAGCGGTCGAAGCGGCCTGCGGCGTCAATCCGCAGCTCCCCGCCGCGTTCGCGGATTTGATGAGCCGAAAGCAGCGCGTGACGCATCTGCCGAACGACGCGAAAGCCGTCGCCGATTTCGTGCTTACGCATGCGCGCGCGGTGAAGGGTACTGCGGCATGAGCCTGCGCGTCGATAAACTGGCGAACGGCATCACCGTCGCCACCGATACCATGCCGGACGTGAAGACCGCCTCGCTCGGGTTCTGGGTTGCCGCGGGTGCGCGCTACGAAGACGAGGACGAGCACGGCATCTCGCATCTGCTCGAACACATGGCGTTCAAGGGCACGAAGCGGCGTTCCGCGCTCCGGATCAGCGAGGAAATCGAGAATGTCGGCGGCGAACTGAATGCCATGACCGGCATCGAGGTCACGGCCTATTACGCGCGGCTGCTCGGGAAGGATCTGCCGCTCGCGTTCGACATTCTCTCGGACATTCTGACGGAATCGTCCTTCGAGCAAAGCGAGCTTGCCCGCGAGCAGAACGTGATCGTGCAGGAAATCGGTGGTGCCGCCGACGATCCGGACGATGTCGCCTTCGATCTGTTTCAGGAAACCGCGTTTCCCGCGCAGGCGATCGGCCGCCCGATTCTCGGCACGCCGGAAACCGTGCGCTCCTTCACCCCGGAAAAGCTCCGCGCTTATATGGCGAAACGCTACCGCGGCCCGCGCATGGTGGTCGCGGCTGCGGGTGCCGTCGATCATGACGCGCTGCTGGCATCCGCCGGAAAAAGTCTTGCCAAAATTCCGGGCGGTGAAGTCGCGGCCCCCGATGCCGCGCGCTACAAAGGCGGCGTAGAAATCCGTCCGCGCAAGCTCGAGCAGACCCATCTCGTGCTCGGCCTCGAGGGCGTCTCGTATCATTCGCCCGAGCGCTACGCGATGCAGGCCTTCGTCAATCTTGCGGGCGGCGGCAGCTCGTCGCGGCTCTTTCAGGAAGTGCGCGAGAAGCGCGGCCTTTGCTATTCGATCCAGGCGTTCCACTCGTCCTATCAGGATAGCGGATTGTTCGGCGTCACCGCCGGCGCCGATGGCGCGGATTCCGAAGAATTGATGCGGGTCGTGATCGAGCAGTTGCATGCCGCGGCCGGGAACGCCTCGCAGGCCGAGGTCGACCGCGCCAAGGCGCAGATGAAGGTCAGTCTTTTGAGCGCGCTCGAAAGCGCTTCCGCCCGTGCGGATCAGTTGGGCAGCCGCTTGCTCGCCTTCGGCCGCGCGATCCCGTTTGACGAAATCGAACGCAAGGTCGACGCGATTACGGTCGAGAGTGTCCGTGCCGCGGGCCAGCGGCTCGTCTCCGGCGGCCGCCCGACCTTCGTCGGCGTCGGCGACGGCAAGGGTCTCGAAAAGGCGGGCGAGGCGACCGGGGCGTTGCAGCGCAGCGCCGCCTGAAACAGACTGACGCCGATGGCCTTCTTCAAGTCATTCGTATTGACGAGCAGTGCGCCGGTGATCGAGGGCAACGGCGTCTTTCTGCGCGTGCCGCGCATGAGCGATTTCGAGGAATGGTCCGCGCTGCGCGGCGAAAGCCGGGAGTTTCTGGCGCCGTGGGAGCCGGTCTGGCCGGAAGACGATCTCACGCGCAGTGCCTTCCGCCGCCGCCTGCGCCGCTATGAGCGCGACCTGCACGAGGAAAGCGGCTACGCTTTTCTCATCTTCCGGACCGCCGACCGCACCCTGGTTGGCGGGGCCACGCTGACCAATCTGCGGCGTGGCGCGGCGCAAGCCGGCAGCCTCGGCTACTGGATGGGCAAGTCCTTTGCCGGAAAAGGATATATGAGCGCAGGCGTCGCAGCGCTCGTTCCCTTCGCGCATTCGATGCTGCGGCTGCGGCGCATCGAGGCTGCGTGCCTCTTGTCGAATGCGGCTTCGATCCGGCTACTGGAAAAGATGAATTTCCTGCGTGAAGGCGTCGCGCGCCAATATCTGTCTATCGCCGGAAGTTGGCAGGATCACTTGCTTTACGCCCGGCTTTCGAGCGATCCGTTGCCGCCGAAGCTCGCGCCGAAGCCATAGAACGCGCGGATTTTAGAACGCGCAGGTGCAGTTTTTCTTGTGCGCGTCTCCGATGCCGTTGATCGTGCCTTCGATCAGGTCGTATAGCTTCTTTGAGCGGGCCGCCTGCGCCTCGACCCAGGCCGCGGATTCGATCAGCGAAAGATCATCGAGTTGCTCAGGCGTCAGCTTCGCGTCCTTGAACTGCTCTTTGGCGCTCGCGAGAGTTTCAAACGCCGTCGCGGGCGGATTGTCGAATTTCGCGCCGGCGCCTTGCGCGACGCGCAGCGCGATTTTCGTAAGATCGTCGTTCGCGTCGGCGTTGAACTGCTTGCGCAGCAATTCGATGCCGCGCGCATAGGCCTTGATCGGCGGCTCTATCCGGGCCGTGACATAGCTGATGGTCTTGCGGATGCCGTCGAGCATCTGATCGTTCACGGCGCAAAGTCCCGGAATCGGCTCTTGCCCGGTGAAGGCATTCAACTCGTCGAACCAGCGTCGCGCGGTATAGCGCGTGCCTTGCTGGAGGAATTCGTAGTTCGCGAGCAGCCGCGCCTGATAGCCGGCGGCAAGCCGGTCAAGGATTGCGAGATCGCCGCGGCGGGGACGGATCGGAAAATAGCGCACGCGCGAAAGACTGGTGTCGGGCTTGCGCATTTCGTCCGCAGTCGGCCAGACCTCTGCGAGCGGCCCTATGCGCAGGCGCGTCAAGTCCGACTGAAAGGCGGAGACGCAGTCGCCGACCGGAAACTTCGCCGCCGCCGTAACGGTCGTATCCGCGGCCTTCGCCTCGACGTTCACTTCGGCCAGTTTCCCCGGCGGCAGCGGCGCCATTTCGACACGAAGATTGAGCGGCCGCGTGATTTCTTCGTTTGCCTTGAGCGAAGCGATTTCGAACTTCGCGTCGTCGCCGTCTTCCTTCCACGAGGCGTCCGGCGAGAGCTTCACGCCATGGAGTTTCGCGACGACCGCAATGTTGGAAAGCGGCTCGGTCCCATCGTTCCGGATCGTCACGTTCACGTTCACGGTGGCCGCGACCGGAATCATCTTGTCGTTGGCGGCAGCACCTTGCGGCGTCACGGTGACGATGAACTTCGGAGTGTTCTGCGCGTATACGGGCTGCACGAAAACGAACCCGGCAAACAGAAAGCAGATCGCGGCGCGGACGCGCATGGCGGTACGAAAGGACATGAGGGATTCCGGGGAATGCGAGGCAGGTGCCGCCGACAAGGGTTTATGATCGAAGCGCCGCCCCAGCTTGTCGCCGATCGCGATTCCCTGCAAGGGCAAGTCAGTGCGAAATTTCAGCGCTACTGCGCGGGCTGTGGCGAAGGCGCGGGAGCCGAAATCGGCGCGATCGCGGGCGCGTTGGCCGATGGCGGCTCGAAGGTCGGGTTCGCCGGCAATTCGCCGATCGAGCGCAGGCCGGTCACGGTTTCGATCACGTTGCGCATGGCTTCGCGCGCGGCTCTTCCCCGGACCGCATCGAGCAGCGGTGCGGCGGCGCCGGAATGGCGGATCAGCGCCTCGGGGTCGGGCAGCAGATAGGGATTGTCCCAGCTTCCCTGAATCAGGAACGGAAGGTCGAATGCGACCTGCGGCGCATTGGCCTGCGCCGCACGGATCAGGCTTGCGATCCCGCGCAGGTCGAACTCGCGGCGTGCGATCGAGGTTTCGCCAGAGAGCTTGATCTTGAGAATCTTGCTTTCGATATTGAGGTCGGAAAGCGTTGCGATCCCGCTCTCGATTTCGAGATTGCCGGCAAGCTGATCGAATGGCGTGCGCCCGCCGCGCAGGTCGCCGGTGCCGGAAAGCGGGCGGCGTTCGAGCCGGCGCATCACCGCTTCCGCGTTGATGCCGTTGAGCGCGCCTTCGTGCATCGCGAGTTGAACCTTGCCGGCCAGCGTAGAGGCGATTTCCTGCACCGACGTTCCGCGGGATGTCACCGCGATTGTCAGGGTGCCGTTTCCTTCGAGGCGGGTGAAGCCGGTCATGCCGCCGAGCCCGCGCTCCAGATCGAAATTGGTGAGCACGGCGTCGAGCTTGAGTTCGGGGGTCTTGCTCGCCGCGCTCCAGATCGCGTTGCCGCGCAGCGTGCCGCCATAGAATTGCGCGTCGCCGATGGTCGCGATGAACTGGCGGTTCTTGACCGCAAGTGCCAGAGCCGCCTTGCCGATCTCGACCTTGCCGATCGTGAGTTTGCCGCAGGAGAAACGCAGATCAAGTTCGACGCTTTGCAGCGCATTCGTTTCGATCGGCGTCCGGTTCCATTCGCGCCCGTCCCGGGTCAGCAACGAAACGATGCCGCGATAAACCGAAAGGTCGGCGGTCTCGCTCGCAAAAGTCCCTTGCAGGATCGAGCGGTTGCCGTCCCGCTTCCAGGTGAAGCCGCCGTCAGCGCGATTGCCGTCGAGTTCGAGCGAAAGATTCGTGAAGCTGAGTGCGATCGGCGTGAGTGCGATCGTCGATTTCAGCGAGTAGCGCCCGAATCCCGCGGGCGAGGGAGCGGTAATGCCGAACATCGCGAGCGTATCACGCAGCGAGCGGCCGTCCGCGCTCAGCGAACCGTCGCTCTGCAATACCGTATCGCGCATCGCGACACCGCCTTCGAAAGCGATACGTCCCGGTTCGGACTCCAGCCGCAGCCGCACGACGCTGCGTTGCCCTTTCGCAAGTGCCGCGGTGTCAGCGATCACAAGGCTTCCGTTCGCATTCTTGTTTGCGAGCATGAAGCTGCCGGTCGCGGTAAGCGCCGCCCCGGCCCAGTTCAGCGACGCTTGCAGGTTGGAGATGATCTCGACGCGGTCGCGGCCCTGCACGCGCAACAGAATGGTCCCGTCCACGATGCGCAGCTCGGGTACCTCCTCTTCGGACGGCATTGCCGGGTTGAACGGCAGGCCCCCGATCAGCTTGCCTTCCGGCGATAGCTCGATCGAAAGGCGGGGGCGCTCGAGCGTCAGCGTCGCGATTCTGATTTCGCCGAACAGGAGTGGCCAGAACTGGAGGCTCGCCTGGAGCGCGCCGACGGCTGGGCCGTTCTTCGAGCCGTCGTCGAGATAGACCTCGGCAAGCTGAATCGCAGGCCGCGGCAGGAGCGTGATCCGCGCTGGACCTTCGATGCGGGGCACCACGCCGGTCGCGACTTGGATCGAGCGGCTGACCTCGGCACGGATCGAGGATTCGGAGAGGAGATAGGGAAGCGAAAACAGCGCAAACGCCGCAACAATGACGGCCACGATGGCTCCGGCCGCAAAACGTTGCATACGGGACAAGACGCTCACGATGGCTTCCGGCGCTGGGGTTAATTCGCTCAATCTGGCGGGCGGGACGCCGGCCGGAGCGAAGCTTAGTCTATTTCAAGGGCTTATGTGTCGCTTTCATGGCCCTGACAGAGGTCGCGTGAGCCGCTATGAAAAACGTCGCAAGAAGAACCGGACTGGGACAAAACGCCGATGAATTCCGATCAGAAGCCGCTCTGGACCCCCACGCCGGAAGCCGTTCGCAATAGCGAAGTGGTCCGCTTCATGGCCGAAGCCAACCGCCGCTTCGGCCTCGCGTTGAAAGACTATCGCCAGTTGCATGCCTGGTCGGTCGAGAACCGCCCCGCGTTCTGGGAATTGGTCTGGGATTTCTGCGGCGTCATCGGCGAGAAAGGCTCCCCGGTGCTGGCCGACGCCGGGCGCATGCCCGGCGCGAAGTTCTTCCCGGGCGCGAAGCTGAGCTTTGCCGAGAACCTGATGCGCCGGACGGGCGCGGAGCCCGCGATGATCTTCCGCGGCGAGGATAAAAAGAGCTACCGGCTTTCCTTCGACGAGCTGCACGCGCTGGTCTCGCGTCTGCAACAGGCGATGAAAGCCGCCGGCGTGAAGAAGGGCGATCGCGTCGCGGCGATGCTGCCGAACCTGCCCGAGAGCATCGCCGTCATGCTCGCGACCTCTTCGCTCGGCGCGATCTTCTCTTCCTGCTCGCCGGACTTCGGCGAGCGCGGCGTGATCGATCGCTTCGGTCAGATTCAGCCGAAGCTGTTCTTCTCCTGCGACGGCTATTGGTACGCAGGCAAAAAAATCCAGATCGCCGAAAAGCTCGACGTCGTCATAAAAAATCTGCTGACCGCCGAAAAGGTCGTGCTTGTAAATTATCTCGGCGAAGCGAAGGAGACCGCGGCGAAACTGTCCCGTGCAACCGATCTCGACTCCTTCATCGCACCGTTCGCCGCGAAGCCGGTCGAGTTCGAGCAGCTACCGTTCGATCATCCCCTTTATATTCTTTTCTCGTCGGGCACCACCGGCGTTCCGAAATGCATCGTGCATTGCGCGGGCGGCGTGCTTTTGCAGCATGTGAAAGAACACAAGCTGCTTTGCGACATCAAGCCGGGCGACCGCATGTTCTGGTTCACGACGATGGGCTGGATGATGTGGAATTGGCTCGTCAGCGGCCTCGCGGCGGAAGCGACCCTGATGCTCTATGACGGCTCGCCATTTCATCCGAAGAACGATGTGATGTTCGATTACGCGCAGCAGGAGAAGATCGACTTCTTCGGCACATCCGCGAAATTCATCGACGCCGCGAAGAAGGCGGGGCTTCGTCCGATCGACACCCACGATCTCTCGAAGATGCGTACGCTCGCTTCCACCGGCTCGCCGCTGGTGCCGGAGAGTTTCGAATATGTGTACGACGCGGTGAAGAAGGACGTGCATCTTGCGTCGGTTTCGGGCGGCACCGATCTTTGCGCCTGCTTCGTCGGCGGCGACCCGACATCACCGGTGTGGAAGGGCGAGATTCAGGCGCCGGCACTCGGCATGGCGGTCGATGTCTGGGACGACAAGGGCAAGCCGCTCAAGGGCGAGCGTGGCGAACTCGTCTGCACCGCGCCGTTCCCGTCGATGCCGATCATGTTCTGGAACGATCCGGACGGAAAAAAATATCATAACGCCTATTTCAACCGCTTCCCCGGCGTCTGGTGTCACGGCGACTTCGCCGAATGGACCGAACACGGCGGCATGATCATTCACGGCCGCTCGGACGCGACCCTCAATCCGCAAGGCGTGCGCATCGGCACCGCCGAAATCTACGCGCAGGTCGAACAGATTGCCGAGGTGGTGGAATCCATCGCAATCGGCCAGGAATGGGACGGCGACACGCGGATTGTGTTGTTCGTCCGGTTGCGCGACGGCGTGAAGCTCGACGACGCGCTGGTTGCGAAGATCAAGCAGCAGATCAAGGTCGGCGCGAGCCCGCGCCACGTGCCTGCGAAAATCGTGCAGATCGCAGACATTCCCCGCACGCGCTCCGGCAAGATCACCGAGCTTGCGGTGCGTGACGTGGTGCATGGCCGTCCGGTCAAGAATACCGAGGCGCTTGCCAATCCCGAGGCGCTCGATCTTTATCGCGATATCGCCGAACTCAGGACGTGATGGGCGCTTGCGTGTTCCGGCTGATGCGCGCGAGCAGTACTACCGGAATAAGCCCCGCAAGCACGATCAGGAGCGCCGCGAGCGCGCCGTCTTCGTAGGTGCCGCGCACCGCTTCGGCGTAGATATGCGTCGAAAGCGTTTCGACGCCGAACGGCCGCAGCATCAAGGTCGCGGGCAGTTCCTTCATGCAATCGACGAAGACGAGGATCGCGGCGGCCCCCAGCGCGGGCCGCAGCATCGGCAAATGAATACGGCGGAGCACGCCGAAAGCGCTTTCGCCGAGACTGCGCGCGGCATGATCCACACTTGTAGAAATCTTCGCGTATCCCGCCTCCACGCCGTTGATCGACACGGCGAGAAAGCGAATCGTATAGGCGAGGATGAGCGCGGCACCCGAGCCGGAAATCAGAAGGCCGGTGGAGATGCCAAAAGCATTGCGAAACAAGGAATCGACCGCGTTGTCGAAGTTCGCGAGCGGCCATAGCAGGCCGACGGCAAGCACGGTGCCGGGGATCGCGTAACCGAGGCTGGCGACGCGGCTCGCGGGCGAAGCGAAGCCCTTTCGCTCGTTGCGAAGCGCGAATGCGACCACGAGACCGAGCAGGAGTGTCACAAGCGTCGCGAGCCCCGCGTAAAGTAGCGTGTTCAGGGTTTCGCGGACCAGCATCGGCGAGACTGCGCCTTCCGCGACTTTCCGGATCGCCTGATCGGCGAGATAGGCAAACGGCGCGAGGAAGCCGATGGCGAGCGGCAGCGCGCAGGCAACGGAAGCGCCGAACGCGCGCTGGCCGCGTAGTTCAACCGGTGCCGGGGGCTGCGTGCGTTTGCCGCTTCCCGAGAAAACCCGGTCGTGCCGTGCCCAGCGCTCCAGAAGAAACAACGCGATCACGAGCGCCAGCATGAAGAGCGAGATCTGTGCCGCCCCCGGCAGCGACGAGCGGTTGAGCCAGGTCGAATAGATCGCAATCGTCAGCGTGCGCACGCCGAGAAACTCGGTCGCGCCGATGTCGTTGAGCGCTTCGAGAAGCGCAAGCGTGACACCAACAACGATGGCGGGGCGGGCGAGCGGCAAGGCGACACGAAAGAAAATCTCGAAGCGCCCCGCGCCGAGCGTGCGCGCGGCTTCGAGCGCCGTTGCGCTCTGCATGAAGAACGTCGCGCGCGCAGCCAGATAGACATAGGGATAAAGCACGAAGCCGAGCAGGAAGATCACGCCGCCCATCGAGCGGATGTCGGGAAAATGCAGCGCACGCGGGTCGCTTATGCCCAGCACGGCTCGCAGCAGCGACTGCACCGGCCCGAGCGGATGCAGAATGTCGAGATAGGCGTAAGCGAGAATGTAGGTCGGGATCGCGAGCGGCAGGAGCAGCGCCCAGTCGAAAAATCCGCGCCCCGGAAATTTTGCCGTCGCGACGAGCCAGGCGGTGCCGACCCCGATCACGCTGGTGAGCAGCCCGACTCCCAGCAGGAGAATTGCGGTGTTCGCTGCTGCCGACGGCAGCACATAGGAGACGAGTTGTGGCCACAGATCGCCGGAGCCCTGGCCCGCAATGACGATCAGCGCGATCACCGGCGCGACGACGGTCGCCGCGACGAGGATCGCGCCAAGCGTCCATCCGGGCATCACGTTTTTGCGCGATGCCCGGAGAGGAAATGCTGAAGTGCTCTTAATGATCGAAGCCAACTTTGTCGGCGAGCTCGGCGGCGAGCTTGCGGTTTTTCGCAATCGCCGTGAGATCGATCTGATCGGTCTTTAGCGGCCCAAGTGCTGCGATGATCGGGTCGGGCGTTACGTCGGGCCGCACCGGATATTCGTGGTTCACCTTCGCATAAGCCGCTTGTGCTTCCGGCGAGACCAGGAATTCGAGCAGCTTGATCGCGTTCCCCTTGTTCGGCGCGTTCTTCGTGACCGAAGCGCCGGAGATGTTCACATGCGTGCCGCCGCCGGGGAAAGTCGGGAAGATCACGTTGATCGCGGCTCCCCACTTGTTCTGCTCTTCGTTCTTTCCGCCGCGCATCAGGCCGACATAATAAGAGTTGCCGACGCCGATGTCGCAGATGCCGCCGAGAATGTCGCGCGCGACTTCGCGGTCGCCGCCGGCCGGCTTGCGGGCGAGATTCGCTTTTACGCCGCGCAGCCACGCTTCCGCTTTCTCCGCGCCGTAGTGGTTGATGTAGGCCGCGATCAGCGCGGTGTTATAGGGATGCTGGCCGGAACGGATGCAGACCTTGCCCTTCCATTTCGGGTCGGCGAGGTCGGCGTAAGTGAGCGCGGTCTCCTTCACGCGATCCTTCGAGACATAAAACAGCCGTGCGCGCAGCGAGAGCGCAAACCACTGTCCGTCCTTGTCGCGCAGATTCGCGGGGATCGCTTCGGTCAGCACCTTCGACTGCACCGGCTGCGTTACGCCCCGCGCCACGAAATCGAGCACGTTGCCGATGTCGACTGCCATCAGGACGTCGGCCGGCGAATTGGCCCCTTCGGCCGCGACGCGTTCGGCGACCCCCTTCTCGATGAAGATCGAATTGACCTTGATGCCGGTCTCCTTGGTGAAGAGATCGAACAGGGGCTGGATCAGTCTCGGCTCGCGGGTCGTATAGACGTTCACTACCTGCGCCTGTGCGGGTAGGGCGCTGACGGCGCCGGCCGCCAGCGCGGCGGCGAAAACGAGGTGGCGGGCGCGCGATTTCATATGCACAAGCTCCTGGGACGATTCCGGCTAGATTTTTGGCGTAAAACACCGATCACGCCGGAGAAGAAAACGTGCATCCGCAAAAAAGGCAAATGGAATCAATAGTTTAGATAAATTCCAAACAAGCGCTTCGGGCGATCACGCGCTTGTGCCAAGGAGTGAGGGCTTCGTGCGTTGCACAACGCGACCTTTGGGATAGCATCCGCGCAATCACGGGAACTGAAATGACGAACGATCCGCACGCGCTACCCGCCGGAACGGTAATTGCCGGTTATCGTGTCGTCCGCGTCCTTGGCGCGGGCGGCTTCGGCATCACCTATGAGGGCGAAAGTCCGGTCACGGGCCGCCGGGTCGCGATCAAGGAGTTCTTTCCGCGCGGCATCGCGTCCCGCAAGGGCGCGACCGAAATCATCTATGCCGAGCGCGATTCTGAATTGGTGAGCTGGGCGCTTAAGCGCTTCGAGTCCTCGACCACCGAACAATGCCGGTTGAAGCACCCGAACATCGTCGAGGTATTCCACTATCTCGCCGAGAACGACACCGGCTACATGTTCATGGACTATGTCGAGGGCCAGACCTTCGAACATTGGCTCCGTGACCGTCCGAATCTGCCGACCATGGACGAAATTCGTCCGGTGCTTGAGCCGGTGATGGACGCGCTCGACTACCTGCACAACATGAATTTCATTCATCGCGACGTTGCGCCAGACAACATCATGATCACGGCCGACGGCCGCCCGGTGATCATCGACTTCGGCGCGATCAAGCTGATCGAAAACCGCACGCTTCTTCAGGCCAAGACCGTGCACTCCTTCATGGTCGGCAAACAGCATTATTCGCCGCCGGAACAGACCCGCGAAGGCGAGTCGCTCGACGCCCGCGCCGACATCTATGCGCTGGGCGCGGTGTTCTATCGCGCGGTTGCCGGCAAGCCGCCGGCCGACACCGAAGAGCGCGCGCGCAAGATCGCTTTCGGCGAGGGGGATTCGTTGATCCCGCTTTCGGTCGCGGCACCCCACATCCCGGAAAATTTCGCGAAAGCGATCGAAAAGGCGCTTTCGTTCCGTGCCTCCGAGCGGCAATCCTCGATCGAGGAATTCCGGCAGGCGCTGGGCTGGCAGGGCACCACGGGTTCGACCGCGCCGACGACGCCGGTGATCCGCAGCGTGCCGAACCCCGGTGCCAATCCGTCTTATCTTCGCGCGCCTGCGCCCCAGCTTGACCCGGCGAAGCGCGGCATGGGCAAGTGGGCCGCGATCGCGGCAGGTCTCGTCTTTCTCGTGGTCGGCGCCGCCTTCGCAATGACGTCGTTCCGCGGGCAGGGACAGGAGCCGCAGGTCGCGGTCGTGAAGACTGAGACGCCGCAGGTGCAAAATCAGAATCAAGGCCAGATGCCGACGCCAAACCCGCAGCAGGTCGCGGTGGTCGAACCGAAGGCGGAAGTCGAACAGCCGAAGGCGGATATTCCTCCGGCCTTGCAGCAGTTGCCGGTGCCGCAGGTGGATCCGCAGGCCGCCGCCCGCATCGATTTCGAGTTCGCGCAGAAGATCGACACGATCGACGCCTATGATTCCTTCCTGTCGCGCTATCCGGATGGATTCTACGCGACGCTTGCGCGCGCGCAGAAAACCAAGCTCGCCGCGATCGAAACCGAGCGCGTGCAGAAAGCGCTCACCCGCAATGTCATCACCGAATTGCAGCGCGTGGGTTGCGGCCCCGAGAATAACGACGGTGACTGGAACGATTCAGCTCGCAAGTCACTCGATCTCTATAACAAGTACGCCAAGACGAAGCATGACGGCGAGCCGGATCAGGATCTGTTGCGCGACCTGAAAGAACGCGATCGCCGCGTCTGCCCGCTCGTGTGCCGTCCGGGCTTCGTCGCCCGCGGCGACAGCTGTGTCGCGGTCCCGCGCCAGGTGCAGCAGCCGCAGCAGCAGTATCAGCAACGCCCGCAGCAACAGCAGCAGCAACAGCAACAGCAATTCCAGATGCCGCGCGGCACGATCTGCGTGCGCGGAATCTGCGTCGGCAACTAAGCCGGCTTCCCGAACTCGAAAGGCCGGGGTGTTGCCCCGGCCTTTTTTGTTTTCCGCTTATCTATGTCGTAGCCGGACTTCTCAGTCCGCGAGCTTGCCGATGTGGTGCTGCGAGTAGAGTTGCAGGCCGAGCTTCTCGACGAGGTCGAGTTGCGTTTCGAGGAAGTCGATATGGCCTTCCTCGTCGGTCATCAGCTCTTCGAACAGATCCTTGGATGGATAGTCCTTCACCGAATGGCAGTAGGTCGCGGCTTCCTGATAGAGCGCGCGCGCCTCGTATTCGGCCTTCAGGTCGGCCTCGAGCACTTCCTTGACGTTCTGGCCGATGCGGATGGGGTCCAGCGTCTGCATGTTCGGCAGGCCTTCGAGGAAGATGATGCGCTGCGTGAACTTGTCCGCGTGCTGCATTTCCTCGATCGATTCTGCGCGCCATTTCTTGGCGAGGTCGAGGTAGCCCCAGTCGTCGAGCAGGCGGTAGTGGATCCAGTACTGGTTGATCGCGGTCAGCTCCGAGCGAAGACCCTTGTTGAGATAGTCGATGACTTTGGGATCGCCCTTCATGGCGGCCGTTCTCCTTGAAACAGATGGTTTCGTATATTTAGAATAGTTCTAAGGAGAAGGCAAACAGGTCCGACGATGGTGGAAAACGCCGCAAAATCGGGGGTTTATTCGGCCGGGACGAGTGCCGCGCCGGCCGGAAGCGGCTCGATCGCGGCGTTCAGGGCGTCGGCGATCTTGGCCGCGCCGCAGGCACTGTTGGTGGCCACGGGACAGGCGTTACAGGCGGCACCGCCAAGCGTCTCGTCCATGATCTTGCGGATGGTCCGGGCGCAGGTCCCGCATTTCGGGCTGCAACCGAGGCACTTATAGACTTCGAAGGTCGAACGTGCGGCGCCCTCGCTCCGCGTGCAGGACTCGCGGACTTGCGCTTCGGTCAGGCAGTTGCACGAACAGACGATCATTGCCGCGTCGCTTCCAGTAGATTAGAAGTTTTCTAACCTATTGATCTCTCTTACAATTTTGTCGCAGACGACTCCGGGGCGGTCAAGCACGCTTGCGGACGCTGCCGGCGAATTCTTCGGATTTTCCTTACCGCGCAGGTATGCAAGGACGTCGCGTTCGCGTTCCTTACCTTCTCCTTACGTCTTTATAGATGGGGCCTCGGCCGGAATGACCAAGCCAAAAATCGCGGTGGTCGGCGCAGGAGCGATCGGCAATCTCCTGGCAGCACTTTGGACCCGCGCGGGCGAGGACGTGACGCTGGTGGTGCGGCCCAACCGCGTCGAAAGCCTGCTTGCCTCGGGTCTCGCAGCAAGCGGAATTAAAGGCGACTTTCACGTGACGCCGAAAGTCGCCGCGGAAATTCCGGTGGGCGCCGATTTCGCGGTCTTCACCATGAAGACGCAGGATCTCGCCGAAGCGATCCGCACGCAGAAGGCCTCGCTCGGGACCGCGACGCTGGTCACCGCGCAGAACGGCGTCCGCGCCCGCGAAATCGTGCTCGAAGAATGCAGGCGGGAGCCGGTTTCGGCGATCCTGCTCCTAAACTCGTCTTCGCTCGCATCTGGTGAGGTGCGCTACAACCGCGAAGGCGTGACCGTATTGGGTGCAGCGGCCCCCGAACTCCGGAACAGAATTCCCGAATTGAAGCGGCTGTTCGCGATAGTCGCCTCCGTCTTCGTCACGGACGAGATCGAGGGGGCTGCGTGGTCGAAGCTCGTCATCAATGCGATGACGAACTCGATGAACGCGCTTACCGGCAGGCCGCTCAACGAATGCGTCAACGACCCCGCGATCGTGCAGTTCGGTGTCGCGCAACTGAAGGAATCTTTCGGCGTCGTGCGCGCCGCCGGAATCCCGCTCATCAATATGCCCGGCGCGCCGATGAGACTGTTCTCGCGTGCGCTGAAGCTGCCCGCCTTCGTTGGCAGGATGATCCTGCGCAAAAATCTCGGCAGCAGCGATCAGGCCTCGATCATGACCTCGACTCTGCAAAGCATTCTGCGCAGGCAGCCGACCGAGATCGACTATCTCAACGGCGAATTCGTGCGGCTTAGCGACAAGACCGGCTATCCTGTGCCGATCAACCGCGCCGTCGTCGAGGCGATCAGGCGGGTCGAGCAGAGCGGAAAATTTCTTTCGCGCGAAGAGATCGCAGCGATGGTCCGATGACATTTCGCCCCGCCAAAAAAGAGGATGCGACGTCGCTCGCGGAATTTGTGAACTACGCGGGTCACGGCATGCCGCTTTATCTCTGGGGCAAACTCGCAAAGGCAGGCGAAGATCCCTGGAGCATCGGCCGCGCCCGCGCTGCGCGCGAGGAAGGCGCGTTCTCCTATCGCAATACGACCGTGATCGAATGCGACGGCGAATGCGCAGGCTGCCTGATCGGCTACGCGATTCCGGAACGGCCGGAGCCTATTCCGCTCGATATGCCGCGCATGTTCGTGCCCTTGCAGGAACTCGAGAACCTCGCGCCTTCGACCTGGTACATCAATGTCGTCGGCGTGCATCCGCGCTTTCGCAACCGGGGGCTTGGCGCGAAGTTGCTTGCGCTTGCCGACGAGACCGCCCGCTCCCAGCACCTTCCGGCGACAAGCCTGATCGTTGCCGACAGCAATCGCGACGCGCGGCGGCTTTATCACCGCTACGGCATGCGCGAGCGCGCGGCGCGCAAGGCCGTCACCGAAGACTGGGACACCGACACCGAAAACTGGATTCTGATGGTGAAAGAGCTCTCGTCCTGAGGCGCGCGATCGGTGGATTCGATTTTCAAACAGCGGGCAAGGGCGGTCGTTCTCGCGCCCGTCGGGCCGAGGTTTGCATGATCGCGCCGCCTCGAGGAACGAGGGCGGCGGGGACGCCGGGACCTTCCGGTCCCTCGTGACCGCCTGCACGAAGCGTATGCCCGGTGTTCACGCCGTTGGCGCAAACAACAAGCAGTGCAGACGCGTCGTCGTCACGGGTGCCGGCAAAATCCCGGCGTCCCGCACGCGATGGGTTACGGCCTGTTTCGCATAATCCCCGGAGGACTTACCGAACTATCCTCCGCTGGCGGACCTTCCCGACCTTGCTGTACTCCGCGTTGGCACGCGTTTCCGGCAAAGCCGCCAAGAAAGGTCCTTGTGACGAGCGGCAGGCTCGCCGGAACCATGCGACTTCAGCCGCCGCAAAGCCTCGCGCGCGTAACGCGAGTCTTGCGGCCACCGCCCCCGATCCGCGCGAGAACCACGCGAGCGCTCCGCGCCCCTCGTGGATCGAGGCGGGTCCGAACATAAAAAGGAAATCGGCAGCGGGGATAAATCTTTTCCTGCCGCGCATAAGCACTTGCAGTGTCTGCAAAATCTCCATCGCTCGAATTATTTATCCCCGTTTCCGGGCCGATGCCGAGGAGCGTCTGTCACGCCGCTGTCATGGAGCGTCGATATGTCGAGAATTATGGACAAAAAGAAAGCGATCGAAAGTCTCTCCGCGCTGGCGCAGGAAACGCGGCTTTCCGCATTTCGTCATCTCGTCGCCTGCTCGCCGGATGGAAAGAGTGCGGGCGAAATCGCGCGGCGCTGCAAGGTGCCGCACAACACCATGTCCACGCATTTCGCGATTCTCGAGCGCGCGGGCCTGATCGGCTCCAGGAAGCAGGGGCGCGAGGTCATCTATTCCGCCGATATCGGCGGACTTCGCATGCTCGTCGATTTTCTCGCCCGCGATTGTTGCGGCGGCAAACCCGAGATTTGCGGGCAGGTATTCGGCGGCGCGTCCTGCGCGCCACAGCGCAGGGAAATGGAGCGCAAACGTGCATAAGCCATACAACGTATTGTTTCTTTGTACGCATAATTCCGCGCGTTCGGTGATGGCCGAAGCGATCATGAACCGCATCGGCGCCGGAAAATTCGCCGCCTACAGCGCGGGCAGCCAGCCGCGCGGAACGATCAATCCGAATACGCTGAAACTTCTCGCGGGTCTCCGCTACGACACCGCGAACTTCCGCTCGAAATCGTGGGACGAGTTCGCAAAGCCCGGCGCGCCGGAGATCGATTTCATATTCACGGTTTGCGACGACGCCGCCGGCGAAGTCTGTCCGGTGTGGCCCGGCAAGCCCATGACCGCGCATTGGGGAGTCGCCGATCCTTCCGCCGTAACGGGAAGCGAACTGGATATCGCCCGCGCGTTTCAGGAAGCCTACCGGCTGCTCTACCGCCGCGTGGAGTTGTTCGCGGCTTTGCCGATCAGCGGCCTCGACACGATCACGCTGAAGGCGCGGCTGCGCGAAATCGGCCGCGAAGAGGGCGCAACCGAGAAAGCGATGAAGGCGACATGAACGTGCGTCAGCTCTCAGCCGAGTTTCTCGGCAGCGCCTTTCTTGCGGCGACCGTGATCGGTTCGGGCATCGCCGCGCAAAATCTTGCCGGAGGCAATGTCGCGCTGGCGCTGCTCGCAAATGCGATTGCAACCGGCTGCATCCTCTTTGTGATCATCTCGGTCTTCGCGCCGGTTTCCGGTGCGCATTTCAATCCGGCGGTAAGCCTTGCACTCGCTTCCCGCGGCGAGCTGCCGTGGCAACAGTGCGCGCTTTATATCGCGGCGCAGGTATGCGGCATGATCGTGGGCGCGTGGCTCGCGCATCTCATGTTCGGGCTGCCCGTGTTTCAGATTTCGGGAACGCTTCGTGCCACAACGGGAACCGCGATCGGCGAGGCCGTTGCGACGTTCGGGCTGGTCACGACGATTCTGGGATTGAAAGACAAAGACGCGGCGAAGCTGCCGCTCGCAGTCGGTCTTTATATAACGTCCGCTTACTGGTTCACGTCCTCGACGTCTTTCGCCAATCCGGCGATCACGATTGCGCGTTCGCTCTCCGATACCTTCGCCGGGATCGCGCCGTCGAGCCTGCCCTTGTTCATTCTCTGCCAACTGGCGGGAATGGGGATCGCCGTTCTTTTCTGTGGCTGGCTATGGCGCGGCGGCGAGGCTGTCAGGAAAAGCTAAGCTCGATTCCGGGCAGCGTCAGTCCGCTGACTTCCGTGCGCCAGATTTCTCCCGGTGCAACGGGCCAGGCCCTCGTCACCGTGCCGGTGGTGATGACTTCACCGGCCGCGACCGGCGGATTATGCGGGTCATCTTTCAGAAGCTCGAGCAGATGCTTGATCGCGAACAGCGGTCCGTCGAGCACGTTGCTTGCATCTCCACGGTCGATGAGCACGTCGTTGCGAAAGAGAAAAATGTCGAACCTAGCGAGCGCCTCGACCCATGCCGCGCGGTTCTTCACGGCGGAGACCTTCTTGCCGAGAAAAAACGCGCCGTGCAGCGCGTTGTTTGCGACCGTATCGGGTGCCGTGAATTTCCAGTCCGGGTAGTGCGACTGCACGATCTCGAAGCCATGCGAGACCCAGTCCACGCAGTCGAAAATCTGCGCAGGGCTCATGCCGGCTTCCGGCGCGCGCGCGAAACCGAATGCAATCTCCGGTTCCAGCCGTGGCTCGGCGAATTTCGACAGGTTCACATTCCGCGCAGCGGAAGCATCGAACAGCGTCGTGTCGTACATGTAGCCCCAGATCGGCGCGAACACCTTGTATTCGTCCCAGATCGTGCGGTTGGTGAAGCCGATCTTGCGCCCCAGCACCTTCTCGCCGCGCGCCGTGCGCAGCCGTTTCATCTCGGCGATCACGGCATAAGCCTGCGGCAACTCGATCCCGCCGAAGGCGGAAAGCCGCTTTTGATGGTCGAGTGCGTCGAGGATTTCCCGGGCCTTCAAGGGTGTGTCGATCGTGCTCATTGCGGTAAGGTCAGCCTTGCGTTGCCGGTGTTGACAGAGCCGCGCTTTCGTAGCCCCATCCCGGCCAAATCCAAAAACAGTCTAGCGAGAGAAAGCACAATGTATCCGGACGTTTCCCTGCATATCAACGGCCAGTGGACCAAGGGCGCGGAGGGCAAGACCGAACCCGTCATGAACCCCGCGACCGGCGAAAAGATCGGCAGCTTCGCTTGCGCGACCAAGCCCGATCTCGACATGGCGTTGCAGGCGGCCGACGACGGCTTCAAGGTCTGGAAGAAGACGCCCGCCGACACCCGCTACAAGACGCTGCGCAAGGCCGCGGACATCATCCGCTCGCGCGCCGACGACATTGCAAAAATCATGGTGCAAGAGCAGGGCAAGCCCTTGATGGAAGCCAAGGGCGAGACGCTGCTCGCCGGCGACATCATGGACTGGTTCGGCGAAGAAGCGCGCCGCACTTACGGCCGCGTGATTCCCGCTCGCGGCGAGAATATCTATCAGCTCGTGGTGAAGGAGCCGGTCGGTCCGGTTGCGGCGTTTACGCCGTGGAATTTCCCGATCAACCAGGCGGTGCGCAAGGTGTCCGCCGCGATCGCCGCCGGCTGCTCGATCATTCTGAAAGGTCCCGAAGATACGCCGGCCTCCTGTGCCGAACTCGTGAAGTGTTACATCGAAGCGGGCGTACCGCAGGGCGTGTTGCAGCTCGTCTATGGTAATCCAGCGGAAATTTCTTCCTATCTCATTCCGCATCCCGTGATCCGCAAGATCACCTTCACCGGCTCGACTCCCGTCGGCAAGCAGCTTGCGTCGCTCGCGGGCCTGCACATGAAACGCATCACGATGGAGTTGGGCGGCCATGCGCCTGCGATCGTGTTCGAGGATGCGAATGTCGATCAGGCGGTGAAGGTGCTGTTCGCGAACAAGCACCGCAATGCTGGTCAGGTCTGCGTCGCGCCGACCCGCTTCCTGGTGCACGAAAAGGTCTATGGCGACTTCGTGCAGAAATACACCGAATCCGCGAAGAAGCTGAAAGTTGGCGACGGCCTCGACAAGGACACGCGCATGGGTCCGCTGGTCGGCCCGCGCCGTGTCGATGCGATGGAAGCGATCGTCTCCGACGCGGTGCAAAAAGGCGCGAAGATCGAAGCCGGCGGCAAGCGCATCGGAAATAAAGGCAGCTTCTTCGAGCCGACCGTGCTCACCAACATCAATCATGACATGAAGATCATGCACGAGGAGCCATTCGGGCCCCTGTCGCCGATCATGCCGTTCACTTCGTTCGACAAGGTGGTCGAGGAAGCGAACCGCCTGCCGTATGGTCTGGCTGCTTACGCTTATACCTCGTCGGCGAAGACCGCGGCCGCGATCGGCGCAGCGTTCGAAAGCGGCATGGTCTCGATCAATCACCACGGCCTTGCGCTTCCCGAGGTTCCCTTCGGCGGCGTGAAGGATTCGGGCTACGGTTCCGAAGGCGGCTCGGAAGCGATTGAGTCTTACTTGAACACGAAGTTCATTTCGCAACTCGGCCTTTAAGCGGCTTTCTTCGCGGCGCTTATCGCCGCGTTCACCTTTCTTCGACACGCCGCGCGGGGCAACTCGCGCGGCGTGCTAGTTTCCGGGCATGAGGTTCGTTCTCGCCGCCGCATTTGTGCTCGCCGTGCATCCCGCTGCCGCCGGGCAATTCTCGCTCCGCTGCGACGACGGTCCACACCAGCCGCTCATCTTCACTTTCGATACGGACGCGCAGAAGGCGATCTACGAATCGCCCGCGCAGGAACAGCCGCTGCCCGGCACCATCCTGCGCTCCTTTGGCCGCTCGTTTTTGTTCAGCGTGCAGATGATCGGGCCGGATTTCACCGACTTCGTCTGGGATCATGCCGCCTCGCGCATGGAGATCGGGCTGCGCGGCACGCCGTTCCGCCGCAGCTTCTCCTGCGCGGAAATCCCCTTGCGGCCGGTGGCGGACCAGTTCGAAAGCCTTTGGCCGAAGCGATAGCGCCGCTCACGGAAGCGCTACTCGACCCTGACGGCCCCGGGGCATAAGGTCCGCGCCGGTTTCAAGGACCTTGATTCAAATGTCGCACGACCCTCACGCGCTGCCGCCGGGCGCGTCGATCGCGGGATACAACATCGTCCGCGTGCTCGGCGCGGGCGGCTTCGGCATTACTTATGAGGCCGACAGCCCCTTCACCGGCAAGCGCGTCGCGATCAAGGAATTCTTCCCGCGCGGGATCGCCTCGCGCGGCGAGGGCACGCGCCTGATCTATGCTGCGAAGAACGAAGAGGTCGTGCAATGGGCGCTGAAGCGCTTCGAGAGCTCGACCCTCGACCAGTGCAAGCTCAAACATCCGAACATCGTCGATGTCATTCATTATGTGAAGGACAACGGCACCGGCTACATGATCATGGAGTATGTCGAGGGTGAAACCCTCGAGCATTGGCTCCGCGCCCGCGAAACGCCGCCCGTGCCGGAAGAGCTGCGCCCGCTGATGGAGCCCGTGCTTTCCGCGCTCGAATATCTGCACGGCCGCAGGATGATCCACCGCGACATTGCGCCCGACAACATCATGATCCGCGCCGACGGCCAGCCGATGATCATCGACTTCGGCGCGATCAAGCTGATCGAGCAGGAAACGCAGATCCGCTCGCATGCGGAAAAGTCATTTCTGGTGGCGAAGCAGTTCTATTCGCCGCCCGAGCAGATCGACGCCGAGGGCGAACTCGACAGCCGCGCCGATATCTATGCAGCCGGTGCGGTGCTCTATCGCGCGCTTGCTGGCCGCCCGCCCGCGACCGCCGAAGACCGGATGCAGAAGCTTGCCTTCGGCAAGTCCGATCCGATCAGGCCGCTGGCCTCGCTGGTGCCGGAACTGCCGCATGAAATCACAGCCGCGATCGACCGCGCGCTTTCCTTCAACGCGGAACACCGCCAATCGAATATCGGTCAACTACGCGCGGCGCTGGGCTGGAGCGAAAATCCGGGTTTCGCGCCGACGATTGCGTTGCCGCGGGACGCGGACAGGCGAGTGGATGCGACGCCGCACAGGCGGGAAGCGAAGCGCTCGAAATTGCCCTGGCTTTTGCCGCTCGCGGGCATCGCGGCGGTGCTGATTGCTGCACTGGCCTTGAGTGGAGTCATTACTTTCCCGGCGAAAAAGGAAATCGTCGAAACGCAGCCGCCCGCGCCAAAACTCGACGACATGAAAGTCGTGCCGCAGATGCAGGTGCATACGCCGCCCGAGCAGGAAACGCCGAAGGAGCAAACGGCGAAGGAAAATGAACCAAAGGTCGATCAGCCCGAGCCGCTCGGCGACCGGGAGACGTTGATCCCCCCGGCCATGGTCTGTCCGCCGGGAGAGGCCGAAGCCGAAGGCAAATGCGCGCCGGCGTCCGAAGTGTTGTTTCCGAAATGGTACACCGGCGAAGTGCAACTCTATCGCGCCGTACCGAACGATCTGGCCCAGCCGCTTACGGCTTGCGTGCCGGGCCGGCGGCTGCCGGTACGGGTGGAGGTCGAAGGCGAGCGGCTTCGCGTCACGCTGGGAAGCAACATCTTTTTCGCGGATTTGAAACCGAACGGCGCGTTCGATTTCGAAAGCGCGGCGGGTGAAAATGCCGGGAACGCGACCTCGCTCCTGCAGAAGACCAAGGTGACTGGCACCATTACCGCCAAAGGATTGAGCGGCGAGTTCATCACGACCACCGGCCTTGGCTCCTGTTACGGCAGGCTGACGGCAAGGCCGGGCTGAGAGTTCCCATCGCGTGTCCGTGAACGGCCTTTGTGACCGCGGTCACACACTATCGGGGTAGCCGGGAGTAGCGTTATCTTCATGGACCGCAAGGGTTAGGCGGCGAAGGGTACGGCGATGGCGATTCAAAACGATCCGAATGCGCTGAAGACCGGCTCGAAAATCGCGGGCTACGAGATTTTGCGCGTGATCGGCTCCGGCGGCTTCGGGATTACCTATGAGGCGGCAAGCCCGATTACCGGCAAGCATGTCGCGATCAAGGAATTCTTCCCGCGCGGGATTGCCTCGCGCGAGGAAAGCACGCGCATCATCTTCGCCGCGCGCGACGCCGATCTCGCGGCCTGGGCGCTGAAGCGCTTCGAAAGTTCCACCACCGACCAGTGCCGCCTCAGGCATCCCAACATCGTCGATGTCATTCATTATGTGAAGGACAACGACACCGGCTACATGATCATGGAATATGTCGAGGGCGAAACCCTCGAAGACTGGCTGAAGCAGCGCGAAACGCCGCCGCGCCCGGACGAATTGCGGCCGCTGCTGGATCCCGTGTTCAGCGCGCTCGAATATCTTCACGCGCAGAAACTGATCCACCGCGACATCGCACCGGACAACATCATGGTCCGGCCGAACGGAACGCCGGTCATCATCGACTTCGGCGCGATCAAGCTGATCGAACAGCAGACCCAGGCGCGCTCCAAGACCAACCGCTCCTTCACGGTATCGAAGCAGTTCTATTCGCCGCCCGAACAGGTGCAGGAAAGTGCGGACCAACTCGACATGCGAGCGGACGTTTACGCGATGGCGGCGACGATCTACCGCGCGCTTGCCGGGCGTCCGCCGGCTTCCGCCGAGGAGCGCACACAGCAGATCGCTTTCGGCAACGGCGATCCGCTGAAACCCCTTGCGACGCTTGCGCCGTCCCTACCGGCGTCGTTCGCTTCCGCGATCGATCGCGCGCTCGCCTTCAACGCGCGCAACCGCACGCCGTCGATCGATGCGCTACGCGAAGAGATCGGCTGGGGCGACGCGCGCGCCACCGCGGCGACGGCGGCCGTTTCCGCCGCGCCGGCGTCGAAGCCGGAACCGAAGTTCTCGACGACTCCTTCCTCTGCGCCTTCTCCTGCGAGAGTGGCTGCGTCGAAGAAACCTTCGTGGCGCTGGGTCGCTCCCGTGGTGGTGACGGCAACCCTCGCTGGAGCGATCATTCTGATCGGCGGAAGCTGGCTCAATCTGTTCGGTACGCGCGGTCCCGCGCTGATCGTGCAGCAACCGCCGCCGGTGCTGACGCGGCAGCCGCAAGCTGAAACGCCGCCCGCTCCGCAAGCGCTTACCCCGCCGCCTGCGCAAATGCCGCAGCTTGCCACCAAGGAAACGCCGCCCGCACCGTCGCCCGCCGCGCAGCCGGAAACCAAGGCGGATCCGCAGGCAGACGCGCGCAAGGATTTCGAATTCGCACAGAAAGTCGATAGCATCGACGCTTACGAGCAATTTCTGAAGCGCTATCCCGAAGGCTTCTATGCGCAGCTTGCGCGTGCGCAGGTGCAACGGCTCACCGCCGTGCGCACGCGCGAACTCACGGTGAAACTGAACGCGGAGTTACGCCGTGCCGGCTGCGGCGTGATTTCGTCGAACGAAATCTGGGGCGACGAATCGAAGAAGGCGCTCACCGCCTTCAATCAGCACGCCGCGACCAGACTCGACATCAGCATGCCGACCGACGCGGCGCTGGATGCGGTCAAGGCAAGAACCGACCGCGTCTGCCCGCTGGTCTGCCCCACCGGTCAGCGCGCGCAGGGCGAAACCTGCGTCGCGATCTGCGCACCCGGCACGGTGCTTGCGCCGAACGGCACCTGTGTTCGACCCGTGGCGCCGCAACAGCCGGTCGTCCGCAATCAGGCGCCGCAACGAAAAGCGCTGAAGTGCCGCTGGGGCGACTTCAACAAGGGCGAGCAGCCGCACCGCCAGGTTTGCGAGTAAGTTTTAGCCCGCGAGCACGCGCGTCGAGGGAAACGAGACTTCGATCAGCGTGCCGGAATCGACTGCGCTCTTGATGTGGAAGCTCGCGCGGTTGGCTTCGACCAGCGCCTTCGTCAGCGGCAGGCCGAGACCGGTGCCTTCGCGCGCGTTGCGGCCGGAAGTCGCAAGCTGCCGGAACGGCTCGAGCGCCGCCGCCACTTCTTCTTCGTTCATGCCGATGCCGGTATCGCGCACGCGCAGCACCACTTCGCCCGTGTCGGTAAGCGAGGTCGAGAGAATGACTTGTCCGCCGGGCTTGGTGAACTTCACCGAGTTGGAGAGCAGGTTCAGCACGATCTGGCGGATCGAGCGCTCGTCCGCGACCACGGGGGGGAGATGCTCGGCGAGCGCGCTGCGGATGATGATGCGCTCGCGGTTCGCCTGCGGCTGCATCGTGGACATGCACTGCTTCGCGATGTCGTTGAGATCGACGCTGACGAAATTCAGCTCCAACTTGCCCGCCTCGATCTTGGAGAGGTCGAGCAGGTCGTTGATGAGCGAAATCAGATGTCCGCCGGACTGATGAATGTCCTTCAGGTACTCGCGGTAGCGGTCCGAACCGATCGGGCCGAAGCGCTCTTCCATCATGACTTCCGCGAAGCCGATGATGGCATTGAGCGGCGTGCGCATTTCGTGGCTGATTTTCGCGAGGAAGTCGGACTTGTGCGAGTTGGCCTGTTCGGCCTGACGGCGCGCGCCGGTGAGTTCTTCTTCCGCGCGCTTCCACTGCGTGATGTCGCGCAGCACCGCGCAGAATTTTTCGTTATTGTCACCGACCTTGCCGAGATTCATGAACAGCGGAATGAGCCCGCCGTTGCGCTCGCGGCCCACGACTTCGCGGCCATCGTTGAGGATGCTGGCGACACCGTTCGAAGCGAGCTTGTCGAGATAATCGACTGCGGCGCGGTGGCTTTCGGGCGCGAACAGCATCGTAAAGGACGAATTCTGGATTTCCGCGAAGTCGAAGCCGAACAGCGCCTCCGCCGACTTGTTCATGCCGGCGATCTTGCCGTCGCGGTCGATGATCAGGACGCCGTCGGTCGCGGTATCGAGGATCGCTTGTTGTTCGCGGGTAGCCGCTTCCGCAGAACGTAGCGCGCGCTCGACAGTTTCGCGCCGCTCGTCGAAGCCGGCATTGGCGCGGCGCAGCACGTAAACCAGCGCAGACTGGCCGTACCACGGCGTCGAAAAGAGCCGCGTCTCGACCGGGATCGGCTCGCGGTCCGGGCCCTGCACCGCAAGCGTGCGCGGGATCGTCGGATCGGTGTTTTCGGCTGGCGCGGTTGCGCCGGAGAAGATGCGGTCGAGGCCGCCGTTTGTCGCCAGCGCTTCGATCGATTCCGCCCCGGTCCAGTCGAGCAGCGCGCGGTTCGCGTAAAGCAGTTTCTCGTCGCGATGCACTGCGATGCCGAGCGGCAGCCGGTCCATCAGTGCGCGTTCGCTCGCACCCGAAAGATCGGGAGCCGCGGGCAGGAGCGGGGCCGGCTCTTCCGGTTTGCGTACCAGCGGTTCGGCAAGGTCTTGCGCAGGAATATCGTGCGATTTCGGCGCGTGGTCTTCGCGCGGCTGCTCGCCGCGAATGCCCATCGCCTGCCCAAGTTCGCGGCTCGCGCGCTCGCGCTCTTTCTCGAGCGTTTCGCGGGAGAGCACGCGGCCGATTTCGCGGAAATTGGTCTGTTCCTTGGGCGAGAGCGTCGAGCGGTTTTCGTTCTCCGGCGGGCGCACGCGGATCACGCGATCCTGCACTTCAAGCGCAGGCGGCTCGTTCTCCGGCTGTGCGTTAGGCATTTGGTCGACGAGTGCTTCCGGCGCTGGCGCTTCCTCGACCGGCTCGTGCGAAAGCGGAAACTCGTCGTTGGCGGCGGTTTCTTCCGTCGTTTCTTCTGCGGTCGTAGTCTTTATTTTCGCGATGAAGGGGATTGCCTCGCGGAACACCCCGAAGCCGCGATAGCCGAGAAAATTGCGCTCGCGGTCGAATACCGGCAGGGCCGCGAGATCGACCGGGCGCGCGGTTTCCGTGCCTTCCACCGGCCACAGCACCGAAACGCCGGACCAGGTGTCGCGCCGCTTCAAGGCCAAGAACAGGGAATTCGTATTGGCAAGTCCGGTACGCGCGGCAAGCAGCAGCCAGTCTTCGCCGAGGCGTGCGGCGTTTGCTTCACCCACCGCTTCGGCGAGATCGTGCGAAACGCTCGTGAATTTTCCATCTTCGTCGAGTTGCCAGACGAAACGCGAGGGCGCGCGTTTGGTGGGCACCGGAGCGGGCTTCGGCGGTTCGCGCAGCGAGACGCGCGAAGTGGGCACGTCTTTCGTGTCCTCGACCTCGGCCCAGAATTCCTCGACCTCTTCGGGCGTGACCTCGTCGATGTCGGCGGCCGGAATCTCCGGGGCCGCACTTTGCGAAGCGGGCGAAGGCTCGGGCGCGGATTCGGTTTCTTTCGCAGGCGGCACCTGCCAGCCGACATTGTCGTTGGTGGGAGTTGCGAACTGTGCCGGCGTGCGCGCGGCTTTTTCTTCTTCGCGTTTTTCTTCGCTCACAAGTGGAGGCGCTGCTTCGGCTTCCGGTGCGCTCGTCCGCTCCGGCTGCGTAAACGAGGCGAGCATCAGGCTCCGCGAGCCGAAGTCGAATTTCCGAAGCAGGATTTTCAGCACGCCGAAGGAGATTTCGCCGAAGCCTTTGGCATTTACGTCCGAAAGCGCGGGCGCCGCCGCGGCGTTGAGACCCGCAAGCGTTTCGGCCGAACCCAGAATCGCGGCCGCCATCGGGTTCGCGGCAAGCGATTTGCCGTCCTGGTCGAAGAGGGCGAATGGCGTGCTCTCGCCGCCGATCAGCGGCAGGAACGCCTTGCCGAGATTGCCGTCCGAGCGCTCGCGCGCCAGTCCCGTGAACACGACCGCCTCGATGCCGTCCGAAAGACCGATCCGCTCGCAGCGGAAAGTCTCGGTATTCTTCGCAAGCGCAATCGCCTCGCGGCGATAGGGACCGTTGAGCGGGAGGGTTTCCGCAAATTCGCGTGCGGTGTCCGGCATCTCGCCGAACAGCGTTTCGCTTTTGCCGATCAGTTCGGTGAGCGAGCCTGCGCCATAGGCCGAAACTGCGGCGCGGTTCGCGAAGCGAAGCCGGCCTTCCGGGTCGAACACCAGCACTGGCGCCGGATCGAGGATCAGCGCCGCGAGCTTCGGCTCGGCGAGTAGTTCGGCGAAGGCCGGAAACGAGCTCATCCAACTTTCCAACGCGGGGTCCGGGCCTGTCTTTGGCCAAGTTTAAAGCCCGGATTTACGCTTTCTTCATAATTTGGGCCTGCCCGGAAAGCTATTCCCGCCCGGATCGTCCCCGAAACCTTTGTCCCGCAAGGTTAATCCGCCACATCTCGTTTCAAAACGGTTGAGCGCCGGCTTGAGGCCGCGTAGCGTTATGGCTTCGGGAGCGAGGACGGGAGAAAAGCGATGTTCGGAAAGGTTCCGGGTTTCGAGATTCCGCAGGAGATGCGGGCTTTCGCCGAGAAAAGCGTCGAGCAGGCCAAGACCGCTTTCGACAATTATATCAGCCAGGCCTCCAAGGCGATGAGCGCGGTCGAGAGCCAGACCGACGCCGCGACCTCTGGCGCCCGCGATGTAGGCCGCCAGGCGCTTGGATTTGCGGAAGAAAACGTGGCCGCCGCCTTCGCCTTCGCCGAGAAGCTGGTGCGCGCGCGCGACCCGCAGGAGATCATGCAGCTCCAGAGCGAATTCGCGAAGCAGACCATGCAGAAGCTCGCCGACCAGTCGAAGGTCATGGGCGAGCAGATGCAGACGGCAGCCCGAGAAGCGACCAAGCCGCGCAGCTAGGTTCTCTTTCTACTTTGTGGTGCATTGCAATAGTTATGTTGCGATGCAACAAAATCCGTGCTATCGGGTTATCCCAATACTGGTGGAGCCGCGGGCCGATGCGTCCCGCGCGTGTTTTTGTCCAGGCAGGGAAACCATAGCCATGACCGAGATGCCCAAATTCGAAATGCCGAAAATGGAAGTGCCCGAAATGGTCCGCGAGATCGCCGAGAAGGGCGTGAAGCAGGCCAAGGAAGGCTACGACAAGATGAAGGCGGCCGCCGAAGACACGACCGATCTTCTTGAGACCACCTATACCGCCGCGTCCAAGGGCGCGACCGAGTTCAACATGAAGGCGCTCGAAGCGCTCCGCGCCAACGTCAACGCGTCGTTCGACTTCACGACCGCGATGTTCGGCACCAAGACGCTCGCCGAAGCGGCCGAAATCTCGACCGCGCATTTCCGTGCGCAGTTCGAGGCGCTTTCCGCGCAGGCCAAGGAACTGTCGTCGCTCGCCCAGAAGATCGCCACCGAGACTTCGGAGCCGATCAAGACCGGCGTGTCGAAGAGCTTCAAGTTTTCGGCCTGAGCCGGATCCGTTAAAAATCCCGAAGCCCGGCCTCGCGGCCGGGCTTTGCTGTTTTTGCGGGGCTTTTTGCTAAACCCTTGCATTGCACGGCGGTTTGTAAGACTTTCCGCGCGCCGGGGCCCGGAAAGGCCGGGCGGCATTTGTGCAGCAGTAGCTCAGTTGGTTAGAGCGCCGGTCTGTGGAACCGGAGGTCGGTGGTTCAAGTCCACCCTGCTGTACCACTTCAAGCCAAAGCCTATTTCTTCTCAGGCAGTTTCTTCGCGGTCCGCTGGAAGGCAAGTTGCTCGGCGGCCCGCTTGCGCGCGTCCGCGAGCGTCCAGGATGCCGGCGACTGCCCGGCCTTTTCGGCCTTCCGCATGGCGGGGCTCGACGAATACTGCGCGCCGTGCCCCTGCACGAAGCAGATGAAGCTGTCATTTCTGTCTGGCATGTCCTGCGAACTTTCGTGGAGAGGCTTCGTTCCACGAAAGCGTTCAGAATTCGTTGCGGCAGCGCAAACCGGACGCAGCTTCAGCGGATTTTTATTGCCTTCAGTTCGATCGCGGCGAACAGCGCAAGCAGGATCACCTTCGAGGATTCGGCTGCGACCGAGATCGCATGCAGCGGCGAGGGCGGCAGCGTCTCGCCCGCGATTACGAGCGCGGTACGGGTGTTGAGTGCAGGAAACAGCCAGATCGCTTCGCCAAGCAGGATCGCAACCACCAGCCCGAGCAGCAGCAGCCTGACCCTCGTCACGCGCGCCGCGAAGATCAGGAGCGCAAGCACGATCGCAAGCCCCCATTCGATCCGGGCCAGCATGGCGAAAGTATGCGCGCCGACATCGAGCGCGACCGGACGCGTCAGCGAGACCGCCGCGAATTTCGCCACCGTGGCGATGAAGGAGACGCCGATCACGATGCCTGCCCAGAGCGCGCAAAACAGCGCGAGCACGCGATTTCCGATTTGCAGGGTCACGAAATAGTCCTCCGGATCAGGCGCCGGCCGAGAGCGGCGTGAGCTTGGTCGTATCCTCGCCGCGCTGAAATGCAATCGAAAGCCTAAAACTTTGTGCGATTTTTTCCGCGAGCGCTGTGACGGCGGCAGCGTCTTGCGCATTGAAGACCTTTGCCGCGGTCGCGCCAAACAGAGATAGCCAGCGCTGGAAATGCTCGTTCGAGAGTTCGGGGATACGCAGATGCGGCGAGAGCGGGCGTCCCTGATAGCGCCGCGTTTTCAGGAGCAGCGAGGACCAGAACGCGCACATTTTATCGAGATGAACCGGCCATTTGCCGGCGGCGACCTCGCGCTCAAAAATCGGTCCGATCAGGTCGTCGCGCCTGACCGCGTCGTAGAAGCCGTGGACAAGCGCATGGATCGTGTCCTCGTTTACCGAATCGAGCCGCGCGCCGTCGAGCGGCGAGGGCGCAGCGCTGGTCACGGGAATACTCAAGATCCGAGTCCTTTTCTGGCTCAAGAGTAACGCAAAGAATTGTGGCAGCTATTGCGTTCGATCAATGCCAGTGCCGCGCGCAGGGCTGGGCTCGCCTCACTTCTTTCGGTAGATGGCGAGCGTCTTGAACTCCTCCGTCTTCTCGAATCCCGCATCCTTCGCCCATTGCTCGACCACCGGCTGCGCGCGGTCCCAGGCCATCGACTTCGTGTAAAAAATCATGTGGCCGCCCGGGTTGAGCTTGGCGACAAAGAGGTCGATCAGTTGCCGGTCGGTGAGTCCGCCGTAGTCATCCATCGCAGGCGCGCGGAATTCGCACAGGTGCACGAGCGCGACCGCGTCGAAATTCGGCAAGAGCTTCGGCTCCAGCACATAGATGTCGCCGAAGAAGGCTTTATAGCCCTTGGAGACTTCCGGCCGCTCGATCGCAAGCTTCACATAGGCCTCCGCTTCCTCGACCGACGCGGTGATGCCGAGCACGCGGTTGCCGGAGCCGTTATCGTAGCAGCGGACGCCAACATGGTGATGTGTGCCGGTACCGAAGTGAAAGACGTTCGCGTCCTTGATATCGCGCGCCTCCAGATAGTCGGTGACATGCACGTCGCAGGGGCACATGTCGTAATTCATGCCCCAGAAGTCGGTGTAGTAGCTCATCTTACCCATTTGGCAGTTCCCCCTTTAATTCGCGCGCGCCGGCACCGGCGGCAGGATGACGGTTTGTTCGTGTAGCGTTTGCAGGGCGTCGGTACGCGCGAGCGAAATCACCATCGCGTCCGGAAGATTGTGCTTGAGCGCGTCGTACATTTGCTTTGTGGCGTCGCCGTCGAGATTGGAAACCGCGTCGTCCAGCAAAAGAATTGCAGGCCGTCGTAGTATCGCGCGCGCGAACGCGACGCGCTGTTGCTCGCCGCCGGATAGCATCGAGCCCCATTCGGCTTCCTCGCCGAGCCGTTCGATCAGGTGATCGAGGCCGACCTGGCGCAATACGTCGTGCAGCCGCGCGTCATCGACGTCTTCCGCGGGCGTCGGATAAGTAATGACGGTCTTGAGCGAACCGAGCGGAAAGTAAAAGCGTTGCGGCATCGCAAGGAGGCCGTTTCGCGGCAGCGACACCTTGCCCTTGCCGGGCGTCCATGCGCCCGCAATCGCGCGCAGGATGCTCGATTTGCCGGAGCCAGACGGTCCCGCCAGCAGCACGCGCTCGCCGGCATGCAGCGAAAGCTTGTCGAGCGTGGCGATCGCGCGGCCCGAGGGCAGCGTGACGACGAGGTTTTCGACCTCGATCGCGCGTGCGTTGGTGTCATGAAGTGAAATTTGTGCGGCGGCCTGCGGCGCATCGACCCGTGTAAGCGCTGCGTCGAGCTGCGCGATGCGGTCCATGCTCGCTTTCCATTCCGCGATTTTGGCATAGGAGTGCAGGAAAAACGCGAAGGCGAGATCGACGCGCTGGAACGCGAGCGAGCTTTGCATCAACGAACCGAGCGGGATCGCGCCCATGAAATATGCGGGGCTTGCGACCAGCGTCGGAAACACGAGCGAGACCTGCGAGTAGCCGGTCGTGAAAAAGGTCAGGCCCGATTGCCGCCGGATCAGCCGCGTCCAGTTCTGCACGAGATTGGTAAAGCGCGTGCCGAGCGCTTCGCGCTCGATCTTTTCGCCGCGCATCAGCGCGATCGGCTCGGAATGATCCCACGCCCGTGTGATCGCGAAACGAAAATCGGATTCGAAGCGCTGCTGATTGAAGTTGTAGCCGATCAGTGGCTTGCCGATCCAATGCGCGATCAGCGTGCCGGCCGCGGCGTATAGAATCGCGATCCAGAACAGATAGCCTGGAAATGCCAGATCGACGCCGAAGACGACAAAAGGCGCGACGCTCGACAGTCCCCATAGGATGTAGGCGAAGGAGACCAGCGCGATCAGGCTGCCGAGGAAATTGTAACCTAGATCGTGCGTTTTCTGGAGAAAGATCAAGATGTCGTTGGCGATGCGCAGATGTGTGTTGTCGACGTCGTGGCCGAGCACGCGCATCTGATAATGACGGCCCGCGGCCATCCAGCGGTTCACATATTGCTCGGTCATCCAGCGCCGCCAGCACATGATCAGCGTCTGGCCGAAATAGAACTGGGCCATGGTCGCGATCGCGGTCCAGAGCGCGATCCCGCCGAACAGCAGCAGCGCAAAGGCGAAGCGATCCCATTCGCGATTGTCGATCGCATTGAAGAAATAAGCGTTCCAGTGGTTGAAGGCGACGAGGCCGTAGACCACGCCGAACTCTGCTGCGATCACACCAACGAGCAGAAATCGCGCGCGCCATCGCTCCTCCGACCGGAAGTAGGGGATCGCGAGCGCGAAGAACGTCCGCAGCACGTCGACGATCTGTTTCATGTCGGGGGAAGCCAGCCAGCCGGAAAAGTTACGCAAAGTATACAGATGCCGGTGGCGGGCGATACTGGGACGATGAGGTAACTGCTGCGTTGCAGCGAAGATCAGTGTGGGCGCTGTTCGCGCGCGCCGCCCCTGCGGTAGCGGATGCCGAGCGACTTGATCCGGGAGGCGAGCGTGGTCGGTTTGATGTCCAAAAGCTCCGCCGCACCGCCATGGCCGAAGACCTTGCCGCCACAGGCGTCGAGCGCCGCGAGGATATTGGCGCGGTCGCGTTCGCGCCGCGCATCCTCGGTGACGACACGGGCTGCGGCGTTGGCGCTGCGATGCGCGGTCGCGGGTTTCGGCAGATCGATCCGCATGGCACCGCCTTTGGCGAGCATCGCGCCGCGCTCGATCACGTTCTGCAATTCGCGCGCGTTCCCCGGCCAGTCGTATTCACACATGCGCCGCATGTCGGCGTCGGCGATCTTGAGCGTCGATGACACGCGCAGCTTCCGCGAGACGCCGCCGATAAAATGCGCGGCCAGCAGCGGAATGTCCTCGCGCCGCTCGCGCAGCGCCGGCGCCTCGATCGCGATTACGTTGAGGCGATAGAATAACTCGCCCCGGAAGCTGCCCCGCCGCGCCGCCGCGCGCAGGTCGCGATTGCTCGCCGCGATCACGCGCACGTCGAAGCCGCGCTTTCCGCCGGCTTCGGGGCGCGCGATTTCCTGCATGAGGAGTTCGAGCAGCCGGTCCTGTGTGTCAGGCGAGAGGTCGCCGACTTCATCGAGAAACAGCGTACCGCCGTCCGCGAGCTCGACGCGGCCGCTGTCGGGCTTTCCCTGCGCCCCGAACAATTCGTCGCCGCTCCGCGAGAGTGTCGCGCAGTTCACGCGGATGAAGGGATGCTCCCCCCGCAAGCTCGCTTCATGGATCGTGCGCGCGATCAGTTCTTTCCCTGTTCCGGCCTCGCCCGCGATCAGCACGCTCGAACGCGCAGCTGCCGCGATCTCGATCTGCCGGAGAATCTGCTGCATTGCCGGGCTCTTGCCGATGATGTCGCGGCGGTTGCCTTCGATGCGGATTTCTTCCTGAAGATAAGCGTTCTCGCGCTCGAGCTTTTCGCGAAGCCTGCCGACTTCAGAGAGCGCTTCGCGCAGTTTCGCATCCGCCTCGTAGCGCTGCGTCACGTCGCGAAACACGATCACCGCGCCGACGACGACGCCGCGGTCCCGGATCGGCGTCGAGGTATACTCGACGAAGAAAAACGAGCCGTCCTTGCGCCAGAATACTTCGTCGGCGACCTGATGCACGGCGCCGTCGCGGAACGCCGCGTAGATCGGGCAATCGTGATTATGATAATGCGAGCCGTCGGAATGGCTGTGATGCACGGTCTCGTGCATGTCCTTGCCGACGAGATCGTCCGCGTTCCAGCCGAGCATGCGCGCGGCGGCCGGATTGACGAAGGTGGTTTTGCCGTCGGCGTTGACGCCGTAGATGCCTTCGCCGGCGGCCTCGAGGATCAAACGGTTGTCGCGTGCGACATCCCGGAAGAAGCGCTCGCTCTCCTGATCCGCTGCCTCTTTTTTTAGCGAAGGCTTTGCCATCCCTGTGCAGGCTTTCCCGCGTCACTACGAAGTCTCGTACTGTACGAAAAATCGTAGCAATCAAACTTATGAAGTAAAAGGAAAAAAGCGGGAATTTCCGAATTTTCTTTGCGCGAGCGAATACTGGCACCGATGTTGCTCTTAAGCACCCCGACTCGTTCGAGAGGAGTGCTATGCCTATGTTCGATAATCCGTTCGACCCGAAACGCCGACTGACTTCGGGCTGTCCCTGCGGCCAGCACCGTAATATTGCGGAACACGATCAAGCCGCGCGCCTCCAGGCGCAGGAAGTCGCCGCCAGCGAAGACAAGCGCTACGAGAATGTCGTTGCCGGCACGGTGCTGCGCGCGATGTTTCCGCAAGATGCCGCGCGGCGCGCCTTTCTAAAGACCGTGGGCGCGTCCACCGCGCTCGCCGCGATCTCGCAGTTCTTTCCGCTCGCCACCGCGACCGAGGTGTTCGCGCAGGCGAAACCGATCGAGAAGAAGGACCTGAAAGTCGGGTTCATTCCGATCACCTGCGCGACCCCGATCATCATGGCAAAGCCCATGGGCTTCTATGAGAAGCACGGGCTGAACGTCGATGTCATCAAGACCGCCGGCTGGGCGGTGGTGCGCGACAAGACCATCAACAAGGAATATGACGCCGCGCACATGCTGTCGCCGATGCCGCTTGCGATCACGCTCGGCGCGGGCTCGAACCCGATTCCCTATACGATGCCGGCGGTCGAAAACATCAACGGCCAGGCGATCACGCTTGCCGTGAAGCATAAAGACAAGCGCGATCCGAAGTCGTGGAAGGGCTTCAAGTTCGCGGTGCCGTTCGACTACTCGATGCACAATTACCTGCTGCGCTATTATCTCGCGGAGCACGGCATCGATCCGGACACCGACGTGCAGATCCGCGCGGTGCCGCCGCCGGAGATGGTCGCGAACCTGCGCGCGGATAACATCGACGGCTTCCTGGCACCCGATCCGGTGAACCAGCGCGCGGTCTATGACGGCGTCGGCTTCATCCACATCCTGTCGAAGGAAATCTGGGACCGACATCCTTGCTGCGCGTTCGCGGCCTCGCAGGAGTTCGTCAAGGGATCGCCGAACACTTACGCAGCGCTCTTGAAGGCGATCATCGACGCGACCGCATTTGCGACCAAGCCCGAGAACCGCAAGCAGATCGCGGAATCGATCGCGCCTGCGAACTATCTCAACCAGCCGGTGACGGTGGTCGAGCAGGTGCTGACCGGAAAATTTGCGGATGGTCTCGGCAACGTGAAGAACGTGCCGGACCGCATCGACTTCGATCCGTTCCCGTATGAGTCCTTCGCGGTCTGGATTCTCACGCAGATGAAGCGCTGGGGCCAGATCAAGGGCGAGGTGAATTACGCCAGCGTCGCGAAGCAGGTGTTCCTCGCCACCGACACCACGAAGCTGATGAAGGAAGTGGGGCTGACGCCGCCGGCTTCCACCTCGAAAAGCTTCGTTGTCATGGGCAAGACCTTCGATCCCTCGAAGCCCGAGGAATACATCAAGAGCTTCAAGATCAAGCGGACTTGATGCAAAGCCCTGCCAAATGTCCTGTCATTCCGGGGCGCGAGCGGAAGTCGGGTTCACCCGACTTCCGGATCAGCTCGCGAACCCGGAATCCAGGGCAGCCTTCGTTCTGGATTCCGGATCGCGCTTCGCGCGTCCGGAATGACAAAGAGAAAAACTGATGCGTTCGCTTTCTTTCCGTGCCGGCATCGTCTCGATCCTGATCCTCGTGCTGTTTCTCGGCGCGTGGCATCTGGCGACCAGCGGCTCCAGCGCCGTGCAGCAGATGGATCCCGAATACGCGAAGCTTATGGGGTTGACTGCGACGCAGGGCAAATCCGCGATGCCGGGACCGTTGCAGGTTGGAGCGACGCTCTGGAAGCACCTCACCAATCCGTTTTACGACAACGGTCCGAACGACAAGGGCCTTGGCATCCAGCTCGCCTATTCGATCGGCCGCGTCGCGATCGGCTATCTGCTTGCGGTGCTGGTCGCGATTCCGCTGGGATTCCTGATCGGAATGTCGCAATTGATGAGCCGCGCGCTCGACCCGTTCATCCAGGTATTGAAGCCGATTTCACCGCTCGCCTGGATGCCGCTTGCGCTCTACACCATCAAGGATTCCAATTACTCCGCGATCTTCGTGATCTTCATCTGCTCGGTCTGGCCGATGCTGATCAACACCGCTTTCGGTGTCGCGACCGTGCGCAAGGAATGGCTCAACGTCGCGCGTACGCTTGAAGTCGGGCCGCTGAAGCGCGCCTTCACCGTGATCCTGCCCGCGGCCGCGCCGACGATTTTGACCGGTATGCGCATTTCCATCGGCATCGCCTGGCTCGTGATCGTGGCGGCCGAAATGCTCGTGGGCGGCACCGGCATCGGCTACTTCGTCTGGAACGAGTGGAACAACCTCTCGATCACGAATGTCATCAACGCGATCCTCGTGATCGGCATCGTCGGCATGGTTCTGGACCAGTTGCTCGCGCGTGCCGCGAAGCTCGTGACCTATCCGGAATAAGCAATGACCGAGAAACTGATTTCCATCGAAGCGATCGCGAAGCGCTATCCCGCGCCCGGCGGCGGCGACACGACCGTGTTCGAGAATCTCTGGCTCGGCATCGAGCGCGGCGAGTTCGTCTGCATGATCGGCCATTCCGGCTGCGGCAAAACTACCGTGCTGAACATTCTCGCCGGCCTCGACGCGCCGTCCGAAGGCGTCGTGATCGTGGATAATGTCGCGATCGAAGGCCCCGCGCTCGACCGCGCCGTGATCTTCCAGAGCCACGCGCTCTTGCCGTGGCGCACGGTGCTCGGCAACGTCGCTTATGCGGTCGGCGCGAAGCACAAGGACTGGCCGAAAACGAAAATCAACGAGCACGCCGAAAAATTCATCGAACTCGTCGGCCTGAAAGGTGCCGAGTATAAAAAGCCCTCGGAGCTTTCCGGCGGCATGAAGCAGCGCGTGGGCATTGCCCGTGCGCTCTCGCTCGAACCGAAGATGCTCCTGATGGATGAACCATTCTCAGCGCTCGACGCGCTGACGCGCGGCACCTTGCAGGACGAGGTGCGCCGCATCTGTCTCTCGACCGGCCAGACCGTGTTCATGATCACGCACGACGTGGATGAAGCGATCTATCTCGCCGACAAGATCGTGCTGATGACCAACGGCCCGGAAGCGCAGATCGCCGAGATCGTCGAGAATCCGCTTCCGAAGGAGCGCGACCGCAACCAGATTCACAAGCACGCCGATTATTACGCGATCCGCAATCACCTGATCGATTTTCTGGTGAGCCGCTCCCGCACCTTCAAGGACGAGATCAAGGACAAGCCCTGGGATCCGAAGAGCGTGCCTTTGGTGCGGCCGATGGCGGCGCCGCCGTCCGCGCCGGAGCCGTTGCGCAAGCGCGCCTGATTTTATTTTTTAAGAAGGAAGCTCATCATGAAACGCGAAGACCTCACCGAGAAGCTGCTCGACATCAAGCGCGAGAAGGGCTGGAAGTGGAGCTACATCTGCGAGCAGATCGGCGGCTACTCCAACGTGCTGCTTGTCGGCGCGATCCTCGGCCAGATGAAACTGACCAAGCCGCAGGCGGCGAAAGCGGGCGAACTGTTCGGGCTTTCCAAGGCCGAGCAGGCGATGCTGAACGAGGTGCCCTATCGCGGCACCGGCACGCCGATGCCGCCCACCGATCCGCTGATCTACCGCTTCTACGAACTCGTGATGGTCAACGCGCCGGCGTGGAAGGCGCTGATCGAGGAAGAGTTCGGCGACGGCATCATGTCGGCGATCGACTTTGACATGCAGATGGAGCGGCTGCCCAATCCGAAGGGCGACCGCGTCAAGATCGCGATGTCGGGCAAGTTCCTGCCGTACAAATATTACGGCAACACCGGCAACATTCCCGAATACGGCTTCAAGGAAGACTGATCCGTCATGCGTCCGCCATTGCCGCCTTTTACGGCCGAGACCGCGGCGCAGAAGGCGCGCATGGCGGAGGACGCTTGGAATTCGCGCGATCCGTCGCGCGTTTCGCTTGCCTATACCGAAGACAGCGTATGGCGAAACCGCTCGGAGTTTTTCTCGGGCCGTCCTGCGATCGTCGATTTTCTCGCGCGCAAGTGGGCGGGCGAGGAGGACTATCGCCTCATCAAGGAAGTCTGGGCCTTTACCGGGAACCGCATCGCGGTGCGCTTCGCCTATGAATATCACGACGAAGGCGGCAACTGGTTCCGCGCCCACGGCAACGAGCAGTGGGAGTTCGACGAACAGGGGCTGATGCGCCGCCGTGAGGCGAGCATCAACGACGTGCCGATCAAGGAAAGCGAGCGCAAGTTCCGCTGGCCCTCGGGCCCGCGTCCCGCGGACCATCCGGGCTTGAGCGAACTCGGTCTGTAATCAGGCCGCGGCGCGGCCGTTGCCGGGCTGCGCGATGCTGGCGAGCGCTTCGCCCGCGCACTCGTCGTCCGAGCGCGCCAGATCGCCGATCGAGACGATGCCGACGATGCGCTTCTTGCTGTTCAGGACCGGCAGGCGCCGCATCTGGATGTCGCCCATGTTCTCGGCGACGTCCTCGACCTCGTCATTCTCGAAACAGTATTTCATTTCCTTGGTCATGACGTCGCGGATCGGCGTGTCCGCCGGCAATCCGGCGGCGACTGCGCGGATCACGATGTCCCGGTCGGTAATCATGCCGACCAGCCGGTCGCCTTCGCCGACGGGGAGGCTGCCGCAATCGGTCTGGTCCATCAGTTTCGCGGCATCCTGAATGGTACGGCTCGGGTCGGCGATCTTGACCTCGGTCGTCATGACCTCGCTGACTTTCATCGGTGGCACTCCCTTTCCTGTGTCCGGAACCGGAACGTGCGCGGTCTATGCCCGGTTCCGAAGTTCCCGAAAGAAAAGGAGACTTAAAAGTTCGCTGCTCAATCCGCGAGCACGCTCTCGTCGATGTCGGAAATCTTGTTCACGCCGCAAAGCGCCATCGACATATCGAGTTCCTTGCGGATGCATTCGATTACGGTCTTCACGCCTTCCTGGCCGTTCGCGCCGAGACCGTAGATGAACGCGCGCCCGATCAACGCGCCTTTCGCGCCGAGGGCGATCGCGCGCATCAGGTCCTGACCCGTGCGAACGCCACCGTCGAACAAAATCTCGGTCTTGTCGCCGATCGCATCGACGATCTTCGGCAGCGCCGAGATCGAGGAGGGCGCGCCGTCGAGCTGACGCCCGCCGTGATTGGAAACCACGATGCCGTCGGCGCCGTGCTTCAGCGCAAGCCGTGCGTCGGAAACTTCCATGATGCCCTTGATAATCAGCTTGCCCTTCCAGAGCTTGCGGATCCATTTCACGTCTTCCCAGTTCAACGCGGGGTCGAACTGCTCGGCGGTCCATGCGCCGAGCGAGCCGGTGTTCGTCAGCCCCTTCACGTGGCCGACGAGGTTGCCGAAGCTGCGGCGCTTGGTGCCGAGGATACCCATTGCCCATCGTGGCTTGGTCATGATGTCGAGGATGTTCGCGAGCTTCATCTTCGGCGGTACGGTGAGGCCGTTCTTGATATCGCGGTGGCGCTGCGCGAGAATTTGCAGGTCGACCGTCAGCACCAGCGCCGAGCACTTCGCGGCGGCCGCGCGCGCGATCAGATTGCGGATGAACTCGCGGTCTTTCATGACATAGAGCTGGAACCAGAACGGTTTGCCGGTTTCGCTCGCGACATCCTCGATCGAGCAGACCGACATGGTAGAAAGCGTGAACGGGATGCCGGCTTCGGCGGCGGCTTTGGCGGCGAGAATTTCGCCATTGGCGTGCTGCATGCCGCAAAGGCCGACCGGCGCCAGCACCAGCGGCACGTTGACCGGCTTGCCCGCAATCGTGGTCTTGGTGTCGCGTTTGGAGACGTCGGTCAGGATCTTCTGCTTGAGCTTGATCTTCTGGAGGTCTTCGCGGTTCCAGTGCAGCGTTTGTTCGGAGTAGGAGCCGCTCTCGGCATAGTCGATGAACATTTTCGGGACGCGGGTCTTGTAGATCGCACGCAGGTCTTCGACACAGGTAATGGTTTGCATGGCACGGCCCCGAAACAGTAAGCTTGAACACGCCTGATAGCACTTTTCCCGAAGACTGCCAGCGGCAGCAGCGAAGCCTCACCCGATGTCCGAGCCAATAGACGCCGCTGCCAAGAAGCCGCCCCGCGTCGGCCTGTTTGCGACCTGTCTCGTCGATCTGATCCGGCCGCGCGTCGGCTTCGCAACCGCGAAGCTGCTTGAGGATGCCGGCTGTACGGTCGAAGTGCCGCAGCAAACCTGTTGCGGCCAGCCCGCGTTCAACTCCGGCGACCGCAAGACCGCGCGCGAACTTGCCGCGCAGGCGATCGAGGCGTTTGAGCCCTATGATTATGTGGTGCTGCCGTCCGGCTCCTGCGCGGGGCAGGTGAGCCTGCATTATCCGGAATTGTTCGAAGGTGACGCGGCCTGGTTGCCGCGTGCGAAACGGCTTGCCGCGAAGACTTTTGAACTGACAGCTTTCCTGAGCGACGTATTGAAGGTGACGCCGAAGGCGCGCTTCGAAGGCAGTGTCACCTATCACGACTCCTGCTCGGGTCTGCGCGAACTCGGCATCGCCGCTCAGCCGCGCAAGCTGCTCGCAAATGTCGAGGGGCTCGATCTCATCGAGATGAAAGACCCGCATGTCTGCTGCGGCTTCGGCGGCACCTTCTGCGTGAAGTACCCGGACGTCTCAAACAAGATCGTCGGCAAGAAAACCGAAAACATCGTGGCAAGCGGCGCCGCGACTTTGCTCGCCGGCGATCTCGGCTGCCTGATGAACATGGCGGGCAAGCTCTCGCGCGAGGGCAGCAAAATCAAGGTGCGGCATGTCGCCGAAGTCCTGGCGGGCATGGGCGACGCGCCCGCAATCGGCGAGCCGGAACGATGACGCAAGCCGTCAACTCGCCATACTTCAACGCGAACGCGCGCAAGGCGCTCGACGACGCGTTCCTGCAAAAAGCGCTCGCGCGCTCCGAGAAGGGCTTCATCGAGCGCCGCAAGGCCGCGGTCGAGAAGCTGCCGGAATACGATGCGCTCCGCGACAGCGCCCGCGACCTGAAGGATCATATTCTGGCGCATCTCGATCTTTATCTCGAGGCCTACGAGAAGAACGTGATCGCGAGCGGCGGCCATGTGCATTGGGCGGCGACTGCCGAGGAAGCGAACGAAATCATCCTTGGCATCTGCAAGCGCCTGAATGCCAAGACCGTCGCCAAGGGCAAGTCGATGATTTCCGAGGAGACGGGCTTGAATGCCTATCTGGAAACCAATGGCATCCGCCCGGTCGAAACCGATCTCGGCGAATATATTATTCAACTACGCGGCGAGACGCCTTCGCACCTGATTGCGCCCGCGCTGCATGTCACGAAAGAACAGATCGAGGCGGATTTCCGCCGCGCGCATGTCGAGCTGCCGCCGGAGCGCAATCTCGACGAGCCGACTTCGCTGCTCGCCGAAGCCCGTGCCATGCTGCGCGATAAGTTTCTCGCAGCCGAAGTCGGCATCACCGGCGCGAATTTTCTGATCGCCGAAACTGGTTCGTCGGTGATCGTCACCAACGAAGGCAATGGCGATCTCACCCAGACGCTCGCCAAAGCCCATATCGTGATTTCGAGCATCGAAAAGGTGGTGCCGACGCGGGAAGACGCGGCGACTTTCCTGCGGCTACTCGCGCGCACCGCGTCCGGAATGGACTTGTCCGTTTACACGACCTTCTCGACCGGCGCGCGGCGCGAAACCGATCCCGACGGGCCGCTCGAATATCATGTCGTGCTGCTCGACAACGGCCGCTCGAACATGCTCGGCGGCAAGTTTCAGGAAATGCTCCGCTGCATCCGCTGCGGCGCCTGCATGAACCATTGCCCGGTATTTCACGCGGTCGGCGGCCACGCCTATGGCTGGGTCTATCCGGGGCCGATGGGCGCGGTGTTGACGCCTTCTCTGGTCGGCGTGGAGCAGGGCGGGCAGTTACCGAATGCCTCCACCTTCTGCGGCCGCTGCGAGGAAGTCTGCCCGGTACGGATTCCGCTCCCCAAGCTGATGCGAAACTGGCGCGAGCGCGAGTTCGAGCGGCATCTGCAACCCGCCGCCGTGCGCTACGGCCTCGGGCTCTGGGCGGCATTCGCGAAACGCCCGGCGCTCTATCGCGCCGCGACCTCGCTTGCCATGCGAACGCTGCGTCTGTTCGGCGGCAAGGGACGGCTGCGGCAGCTTCCGCTCGCCTCGGGCTGGACCAGGTACCGCGACTTTCCTGCTCCGCAAGGCGAGACCTTCCAGTCGCAATGGAAAAAACGGGGTACCGCGCGATGACGGGCAGGGACGCGATCTTCGCGACCATCAAAAAATCGCTTCGGGTTGCGGGCGACGACCGCGCGCGCCGCGAAATCGTGGCCGCACGGCTCGAAAAGCATCCGCGGGGCATCATACCTGCGCGCGGGCAGAAGCCGAAAGCTGAGCGTACCGAGTTGTTCCGGCAGATGGTCGAACACGCGAAGGCCTCGATCGTCATGCTGGACAGCAAGGATGACGTTCCGGCCGCGGTCGCGGCTTACTTGCGTTCCAAAAACCTGCCGCAGTCGATCCGTCATGGCGACGACGAGCGGCTTTCGCTCATTCCTTGGGCAAAGGAACGCACGCTGGAGGTGACGAAAGGTGCATCGGACGGCGCGCAGCTCGCTTCAGTCTCCTATTCCTTCGCGGGCGTCGCCGAGTCCGGCACGCTCGTGATGCTCTCGGGTGCCGATAACCCGACCACGCTCAACTTCCTGCCCGATCATCATCTGGTCGTAGTTGACGAACGGGATATAGCGGGCGATTACGAGACGATCTGGGACAGGCTTCGAGAACGGTTTGGCGCGAACGCAATGCCTCGCGTCGTGAACTGGATTTCCGGGCCGTCCCGGTCGGGCGACATCGAGCAGACGCATTTGCTCGGCGCGCACGGTCCGCGTAGCCTGCACGTGCTCGTCGTGCGCAATTCGTGAAATTTCACCGCGGCCGTTCCGGCCGCACAAACGGCGGAAGATTGTAGAGGTCAGTCATGGCGAAGAAATCGAAGAAGAAGAAAGCGAAAAAGAAAGCGGCGAAAAAAGCGAAAAAAGCAAAGAAGGCGAAAGCCCCGAAGCGCAAGGCCGCAAAAAAGTCGGCGAAGAAAGTAGCGAAGAAGGCCAAGAAGCCCGCGAAGAAGAAATCCGCGCCGAAGAAAAAAGCCGACAAGAAGCTCGACAAGGCGGTGGCGCAGACCTTCCCGGCGTCCGACCCGGTTCCGGTGACGCCGCAGCCCGCGCCGAAGCCCTGGTCGCCGTTCGGCTCGAACTGATCCGCGCATAACGCGCCCATAACGAATGACGAAGCCGGTGCCGCTGCCTGCGGGACCGGCTTTCTCTTTTCCGCCTTTGGAACGGTTCTGATATAAAGAGCCCGCGCGCCCGGCCGGGTTGCGCCGCCCGGAAGTTCGCTCATGGTCGCAATGCCTGCTCCCGATACCTCGGTGCTCTCGCGCCGCGAGGCGATCGTCTCCGCGTTGCGCGAAATCGTGCCGGGAGAGGGTGTGATCGCGAACGACGTCGCGATGCGGCCCTACGAGTCGGACGGGCTCACCGCCTATCGTCAGTTGCCGATGGTGGTGGTGCTGCCCGAGACCGTCGAGCAGGTCTCGAAGATCCTGTCGTATTGCTACGAAAACGGCATCAAGGTCGTGCCGCGCGGTGCCGGGACTTCGCTCTCCGGCGGCGCTCTGCCGCTCGCCGACGGCGTGCTGCTCGGCATGGGCAAGTTCAACAAGGTGCTCGAGATCGATTACCCGAACCGCGTGGTCGTGGCCCAGCCCGGCGTCACCAATCTCGGCATCACCAAGGCGGTCGAAGGCAACGGCTTTTATTATGCGCCGGATCCGTCCTCGCAGATCGCCTGCACCATCGGCGGCAATGTCGCGGAAAATTCCGGCGGCGTGCATTGCCTGAAATACGGGCTCACCACGAACAACGTGCTTGGCGTGGAAATGGTGCTGATGACCGGTGAGGTCGTGCGCATCGGCGGCAAGCATCTCGATGCCGAAGGCTATGATTTCCTGAGCCTGATCATCGGCTCCGAAGGCCTGCTCGGCGTCGTCACCGAAGTGACGGTGCGCATCCTGAAAAAACCAGAGACTGCGCGTGCGCTGCTCGTCGGCTTCCCGACCTCGGAAGCCGCCGGCGACTGCGTCGCGAAGATCATCGGCGCCGGCATCATTCCCGGCGGCATGGAGATGATGGACAAGCCCGCGATCGCCGCGGCCGAAGCCTTCGTCCATGCGGGCTATCCGCTCGACGTCGAGGCACTGCTCATCGTCGAACTCGACGGGCCGGAAGCCGAATGTCACCACTTGCTCGATCGCGTCTCCGCAATCGCGAAAGACTGCGGCGCGGTCACGTTGCGCGCTTCCACCAGCGAGGAGGAGCGGCTGAAATTCTGGGCGGGCCGCAAGGCGGCGTTCCCCGCTGTCGGGCGCATCTCGCCGGACTATTACTGCATGGACGGCACGATCCCGCGCGCGAAATTGCCGCTCGTGCTCTCGCGCATGCGCGAGCTCTCGGAGAAATATGGATTGCTCGTCGCCAACGTCTTCCACGCCGGCGACGGCAATCTGCATCCGCTCATTCTTTATGACGCGAACAAGGAAGGCGAGCTCGAACGCGCCGAGCATTTCGGCAGCGACATTCTCCGCCTCTGCGTCGAGGTCGGCGGTGTTCTGACGGGCGAGCATGGTGTCGGCGTCGAGAAACGCGACCTGATGCCGTCGATGTTCAACCAGACCGACCTCGACCAGCAGCTTCGCGTCAAATGCGCGTTCGACGACAAGGGGCTTTTGAACCCCGGCAAGGTATTTCCAGAACTGCATCGCTGTGCCGAGATGGGCCGCATGCACGTTCACGGCGGCAAGACCGCATTCCCCGATCTGCCGCGGTTTTAAATGCAGGACGCAATCAAACCCCGCGACGCGAACGACGTCGCCGAAGCCGTCGCCTCGGCTGTGGCAGACGAAAAGCGACTGGAACTGGTCGGTCGCGGCTCGAAGCGCGAACTCGGCCGTGCGACCCAGACCGACGCGACGCTCGATCTCTCAGCACTCTCTGGCATCACGCTCTATGAGCCCGAAGAACTCGTGCTGTCCGCGCGCGCCGCGACGCCGATCTCGGAAATCGAAAAGGCGCTCGAGGAAAGCAAGCAGGAGCTTGCCTTCGAGCCGATGGATTACGGCCTGCTCCTGAACAAGGCGCCGGGCGAAGGCACCATCGGCGGCGCGATCGCAGCCGGGCTCTCCGGTCCGCGCAGGATCAAGGCGGGTGCCGCGCGCGACTTCATGCTCGGCGTCTCCGCGGTCTCCGGGCGTGGCGAAATCTTCAAGGCCGGTGGCCGCGTCGTGAAGAACGTCACCGGCTACGACCTGCCGCGTTTGCTCGCCGGTTCATGGGGCACGCTCGCGGTGATGACGGACGTAACGCTGAAAGTGCTGCCGCGCGCGGAAGACTGTGCGACCGTGCTTCTATACGGTGCTTCGGATAGCCGCGCGAACGAGGCGATGTCGGCGGCGATGGGATCGAGCTGCGAAGTTTCGGCGGCCGCGCATCTTCCGCAATGGCCCGCCGACAACGTCGCCGAACTCGACGCACCCGGAAAATCCGTCACCGCGCTCCGGCTCGAAGGCGTCCCGCAATCGGTCGCTTATCGGAAATCCAAACTCGAAGAACTCCTGAAACCTTTCGGCGCGCTTGGCTCGCTCGACGCCGCGAAGTCGCGCGCGTTCTGGAGAAGTGTCCGCGACGTTGCGCCGTTCGCGGACCGCACCGAACGCGCGGTCTGGAAAATTTCGACCACGCCATCGCTGGCACCGGGGATCGCCGCCGGTATCAACGGCGCGACCGGCGCACATTATTGTTATGACTGGGCGGGCGGTCTCCTCTGGCTGGAGATGCCCGGCGACAAGCCGCAGGAAAACGCGGTGCGCACGGCGCTCGCGGGCCGGGGTCACGCGACCCTGATCCGGGCGTCTGCTGCCGCGCGGGCATCCGCTGAAGTTTTCGAGCCGCTCGATCCGGTGCGCGCCGCGATCTCGCAGCGGCTGAAAAACAGTTTCGATCCGAAAGGCGTTCTCAATCCGGGACGCATTTACGCGGGAAGCTGATTTCAGGCGCGGAACGAAGCCGCGCGCGGCGAATTGGTGGTGATCGTTATTGCGGCGGAGCGGCAGATGCCGGACGGCGCCAAGGCAGTGGAAGAGCGCGCAAGCCTTAAAAAATATCTCGTCCGCCGTTTCTGGATGTCCGCCAAGGGCTTCTGGGGCAGGAACGGCGATAATTACGCCTGGGGGCTGGTGGCGCTTCTGCTCGCGATCGTCGCGGCCCAAGTTTACATCCAGTATCAGATCAATGTCTGGAACCGGGCAATCTTCGACGCGCTCGAACAGAAAAACGCGGGCGTCGTTGCCTGGCAGGCTTTGATCTTCGCGCCGCTGGCGCTCGGTTCAATCGCGCTCGCGGTTGCGATCGTTTACGCCCGCATGACGACACAAATCCGCTGGCGCAGGTGGCTCACCAATCATCTGATCGACCGCTGGCTCGAACACGGCCGCTATTTCCATCTCAACCTGATGGAAGGCGACCACAAGAATCCGGAATATCGCATTTCCGAGGATGTCCGGATTTCGACCGAGGCGCCGGTGGATTTCACCGTAGGCGTCGTTTCCGCCTTTCTCTCCGCGGCGACCTTCGTCGGCGTGCTGTGGTTCGTCGGCGGCGACCTCACGTTCAACTGGGGTGAAACGCAGATCACCATTCCCGGATATCTGGTGCTTGCGTCCGTGCTTTATGCGCTGATCGCGAGCACCGTGATGGTGTTCATCGGCCGGAGTTACGTCACCGCGAGCGAGGGCAAAGCCCAGTCGGAAGCCGAACTGCGCTATGCGCTGACGAGGCTTCGCGAAAACGGCGAGAGCATCGCGCTGATCGACGGCGAGCGCGAGGAGAAGGAAGGTCTTTCCGCGATCCTGACCGACGTGCTCGACCGCTGGCGTGAGATCCGCAAGCAATACATGAAGACCACGATCGTCGCGCAGTCGAGCTTCCTGCTCGCCCCGGTCATTCCCGTCATCCTCTCCGCGCCGAAATATCTCGCCGGCACCATGACGTTGGGACAGGTGATTCAGGCGGCTTCCGCTTTCGTGACCGTGCAGACCGCGTTCAACTGGATCGTCGATAACTATCCCCGGCTTGCCGACTGGACAGCGAGTGCGCGCCGCGCGTCCTCGCTCCTCGTGGCGCTCGACAATCTCGAGAAAGCCGAGACCGACGAAACCGCGCGCCGCATTCACATCGCCGAAGCGCCCGAAGGCGTCGCGCTTCGTCTCGATATGGTGTCGGTGGCGCTCGACGATGGCACCGGCGTCGTGAAAGACGCCGAAGTTACGATCAAACCCGGCGAGCGCGTGCTGATCGTCGGCGAGTCGGGCTCCGGCAAGAGCACGCTCATTCGTGCGATCGCAGGGCTCTGGCCTTGGGGCGGCGGCGAAATCGAGATCGCAAAAGGTGCGCGGATGAATTTCCTGCCGCAACGGCCGTATGTACCGGTCGGCTCGCTGCTGCGTGCCGCCGCCTATCCGATGGACGAATCCGAGATCGACAAGAACGAAGTGATCGAAGCGCTGAAAGCCGTTTCTCTCGAAGAGCATATAAATCGGCTGGAAGAACCGGAGCCCTGGGACCAGACGCTTTCCGGCGGCGAAAAGCAGCGTCTCGCGTTCGCGCGGCTCCTGGTCCACAAGCCGGATATCGCCGTGCTCGACGAGGCGACCTCGGCTCTCGACACGTTGAGCCAGGAAAAGCTCATGAACCTCATTCACGAGCGCTTGCCGCAAATGACGATCATCTCGGTCGGCCATCGCCCCGAGCTCGAGGAGTTTCATGAACGCAAACTGGTGCTCGAGTTGGACAAAGGTGGCGCGAAGATCGCGAAGGACGTCGATATCGATACTCCCGTCCGCCGCGGCTTCTATTTCTTCCGGCGGCTGCTGCGAAAGAAGCAGCGGGAGGAGAATGAGGCGAAGCCGGAATAGGCGGCCCCATTGCCTTCCATCGCGCGCCATGACACCAATTCGCCATGCAGACGCATTTCAGCCTGACGCAGCTTGCCGATCCCGATATCGCGGAGTCGGACAAGATTCTGCGCGCCTGCGTGCATTGCGGTTTCTGCACCGCGACCTGCCCGACCTATGTGCTGCTCGGCGACGAACTCGATAGCCCGCGCGGCCGCATCTATCTCATCAAGCAGATGCTCGAGGAGGCGCGTCCCGCGCGCAAGGACGACGTGCTGCATATCGACCGCTGCCTGTCGTGTCTGTCCTGCATGACGACCTGTCCCTCCGGCGTGCATTACATGCATCTCGTCGACAACGCGCGGAACCACATCGAAAAGACCTACCGCCGCCCGCTGTCGGATAAATTCTCGCGCACGCTATTGCGCGTCGTGATGCCTTATCCCGCGCGTTTCCGCGCGGTGATGCGGCTGGCAGCTTTCACCCGCTGGATCGCACCCATCGCAAGCGCACTCGGCATGAACCGTATCGCCGCGATGCTGAAGCTCGCGCCGCACTCGCTTCCCAAGGCAAGCGCCGGTCTTGTGCGGGTCCATCCGCCGTTCGGCCCGAAGAAGGGCCGGGTCGCGCTGATGTCGGGCTGCGTCGATCAGGTGGTAAAGCCTTCGATCCGCGAAGCGACCATCCGTCTCCTGACCCGCCATGGCATCGAAGTCGTGCTGCCCGAGGGCGAAGCATGTTGCGGCTCGCTCTCGCATCACATGGGCCGCGAACACGAAGCGCATGACTTCGTGAAGAACAATGTCGATGCCTGGACGCGCGAGATCGAGAAGGGCGGGCTCGATGCAATCCTGATTACGGCATCGGGTTGCGGCACGACGGTGAAGGACTATGGCTTCATGCTCCGCACCGATAAGGACTACGCAGAGAAGGCGGCGAAGGTTTCCGCGCTCGCGCGGGACATCACGGAATATCTCTCGGCGCTGGAGTTGCAGGGCGGCGAGCCGATCCGGCTGCCGGTCGCCTATCACTCGGCCTGTTCGATGCAGCACGGCCAGAAGATCACGCAGGCACCGAAGAAGCTCTTGGCCGCGGCGGGTTTTGATGTTCGCGACGTGCCGGAGGGTCATCTCTGCTGCGGTTCCGCCGGCACCTACAACATGCTTCAGCCTGAGATCGCGGATCGGCTCCGGAACCGCAAGGCGGTCAATATCCGCTCGACCGGGGCGGGGCTGATTGCGACCGGCAACGTCGGCTGCATGGTCCAGATCGGCTCGGCACTGGAATGGCCGATCCTGCATACGGTGGAATTACTGGATTGGGCGACCGGCGGACCGCAACCTTCGGCTTTAGACGGCTGGAATCACCCGGATGGTTTGTGGCATAACGCGGCCACTTTCAATTCAAGGGAGAAGGCCGATGGCCTCCGCCAGGAAAGCGAAACGCAAAAGCGCCAGGGTCAAGGCCAAAGCGAAGGCCCGGACCACGCCAAAGAGTTCAGCCCGGAAAACCGCGTCTAAGAAGATCGCGGCCAAAAAGGCGCCCGCGCGTTCCAAGGGCAAGCTGCTCGGCAAGAAGCACGCAGCTTCCGCAAAAGTAACCTCGGGCTCCTATCGCATCGGCGGCGTTTCGATTCGCGCAGCACGCGGTGCCCGCTTCGACGAAATTCTCACCAAGGAAGCGCTCGGCTTCATCGCCGAGCTGCACAAGAAATTCGAGAAGAAGCGCGCCGAGTTGATGGACGCGCGCATGAAGCGCCAGTCGCGCTTCGACAAGGGCGAGTTGCCCGACTTCCTGAACGAAACGCGCAAGGTCCGCGAAAGCGACTGGAAGATCGGCAAGCTGCCGAAAGATTTGCTCGACCGCCGCGTCGAAATCACCGGCCCGGTCGACCGCAAGATGGTCGTGAACGCGCTGAATTCCGGCGCCGAAGTCTTCATGGCCGACTTCGAGGACGCCTGCTCGCCGAGCTGGCAGAACCTGATCGAAGGCCAGATCAACCTCAAAGATCGCTGGGACAACAAGATCGATTTCACCGATCCGGTGACGAAAAAGGAATACAAGCTCGGCCAGAAGGTCGCGACGCTCGTCGTCCGTCCGCGCGGCTGGCACCTGGTGGAAGATCACGTCACCGTCGGCGGCAAGCCGGTTTCCGGCTCGCTGTTCGACTTCGGGCTCTACTTCTTCCATTGCGCGCAGAAGGCGCGCGCCTCCGGCTCCGGTCCTTATTTCTACCTGCCGAAGATCGAAAGCCATCAGGAAGCAAAACTCTGGAACGACGTTTTCGTCTTCGCCCAGCGCAAGCTGAAAATGCCGAAAGGCACGATCAAGGCGACCGTGCTGATCGAGACGCTGCCCGCGGCTTTCGAGATGGACGAAATCCTCTACGAACTGCGCGAGCACATCGCGGGGCTGAACTGCGGCCGCTGGGATTACATCTTCTCGTTCATCAAGCGGCTCGGCAAAAACAAGCGCTTCCTCACGCCCGATCGCGGCGTGATGACGATGGATCGCGCATTCCTGCGCGCTTATTCGTTGCTTTTGATCCGCACCTGTCACCGCCGCGGCGCTTTCGCGATGGGCGGCATGGCGGCGCAAATTCCGGTGAAGGGCGACGCCGTGAAGAACGAGGCCGCCTTCACCAAGGTGCGCCAGGACAAGGAACGTGAAGCCGGTGACGGTCACGACGGCACCTGGGTCGCGCATCCGGATCTCGTTCCGGTGGCAGCCGAAGTCTTCAATCGCCTGATGAAGACGCCGAACCAGCTCGATAAATTGCGCCGCGACGTTCAGGTTACGCGCGACCAGTTGCTCGAGATGCATTCGGGCGAGCGCACCGAAGAGGGCCTGCGCCAGAACATCCGCGTCGGCATCCAGTATATCGAAGCCTGGCTGCGCGGCCGCGGCGCGGTGCCGCTCTATAATCTCATGGAAGACGCCGCAACTGCCGAGATCAGCCGCGCGCAGGTCTGGCAATGGCTCTATCACCGCGCCAAGCTTGCCGACGGCCGTGAGGTCACGCAGGAACTGTTCGAGTCCGTTTTGAAAGACGAGATGGCGAAGGTGCGCGATGCGATCGGCCATGCCGCTTACGACTCGGGCCGCTTCCCGGAAGCGATCGACCTGTTCCGCGAAATGTCGCTTGCGCACGACTTCGCGGAATTCCTGACGATTCCGGCCTACAAGCTGATCACGACAACGAAAGCGTCGAACGCGAACAGCTGCGAAGTCTGACGCGGCGACGGTTGAAAATAAAAACGGGCCGCACTTGAAGTGCGGCCCTTTTCTTTTTCCGCGCGGCTTTCGCCACGGCGGCGCTACTGCAATTTAAAGTACGACGACGCGCGTCCCGACCTTCACCCGAGGATAGAGGTCGATCACGTCCTGGTTGCGCATCCGGAAGCAGCCCGAAGAAACGGCGCTGCCGATGGTGCTCGGCTCGTTCGAACCGTGGATGCGATAGAGTGTCGAGCCGAGATAGATCGCGCGCGCGCCGAGCGGATTGTTCGGGCCACCCGCCATATGTTCGGGCAGCCACGGCTGGCGCTTGCGCATTTCCGCGGGCGGACGCCAGTCCGGCCATTCCTTCTTCGCGGAAACGGTCTTCACGCCTTTCCATTCGAAGCCGGGGCGGCCGACGCCGATGCCGTAACGCAGTGCGCGGCCGTTCGGCTGCACGAGATAGAGATAGCGCGCACGCGTATCGATCACGATGGTGCCGACTGGCTCATTGGTCTGGTACGCGACTTCGGTGCGCTCGAAACGCGGATCGAAAGCAGGACGCGGCGGCTGCTCCTGCGCGTCGGTGCGTGCGACCCGCGTCGGCTGCTGCTGGTAATACTGCGCGCGCGGCGCATTCATCGGCTGCCGCTGATAATACTGCTCCTGCTGCGGCGGATAGTAATAGGCCGGAGCCTGCTGTTGCTGCTGGGCGCGGGGATTGCTGTTGCCGGTCAGCAGAAATTCGATGAAGCCGCCGCCCAGATTGTTCGGGCGCTCCTGCTGATAGTATTGCTGCTGTGGCTGCGGTTGCTGCTGCGCATAAGGCTGCGGTGGTGTTTCCGCGTCCTCGTCCCATTGCTGCTCTTGGCGCGGCTGATGCCGGACGTTACGCCGTTGCGGCTTGCGCTGGTTCTCGGCGTTCGGATCGGTGACGTAGCGCGGAGCGCGGATGACGTTCGGTCCCTGTAACTGCGCGACCACGATCGGGTCGAGCGCGGGGACTTCGAAATCTTCCGCAAGCGCGGGCGAAGCGGCGAAGGCCGCAAGAAAAGCGAGAGCGATTTTACGCATCGACGTACTCGTTACTGAAGCGCCGAGAATTTACGCGGCAACGTTCCGCGTCGTGTCCTCCGTTAGTATTTTGTCATCCCAACCGATTGGTAAATTTGCGCGGGGTGCGAGCCGCGAACCCGTGCAATCGCGCATAGTCGTTGCGATCATGGTTTCCGGCGGCTTACGGATCATGGTTTCGCGAGTGTTAATCGCAAACCTTAAGAAGGCCGGCGAATAAGGATGAAACAGACGAAGGCCACTGCGATAAAGCCCGCCGTCATGGCGAGCGCCGCCGGATCGGAAATGCGCTCGATCACGAGCGCCATGGCGATCGGCGCGGAGGCCTGCACGATCAGCGCGGGCGCGGCGAGGCGGCCCACGAGATGCCCGTAGCCGACCGGCCCGAACAGGGCGAGCGGCAGCGTGCCGCGCGCAATCGTCATCAAGCCGTTCGAGGCGCCGAACAGGATCACGAAGATTGCGGCGGTCGGCGCGCTGATGCCGAACAGTGCGAATACCCCGAACGCCGAAATCAAAAGGGCCGCCGAAAAGCGCGCGACGTTGAGCGGGTAGGTGTGGCGCGCGACCGCAAGCTCGCAGATGCGTGCCGCGACCTGCGCCGGGCCGAACAGCGCGCCGATCGCGACCGCGGTCGAGCGCTCGACCCCCATGCGCTCGTAGATCAGGAGCATGTGCGTCAGCATGCCGGACTGGGCGAACATGAAGGTCGCGAAGCCACAGGCGACGAGGAAGAACACGGGCCCTTTCGCCGGTAATACCGCAGGCGGTTTTACGCCTTCGGGATGCGGCATGTGCTTTTTCCGGCCGCGCGGAATGGCGAAGGCATGCAAGGGTGCCGCGATCAGCGCGAGGATCGCGGCGTAAATGAAATAAGTGCCGCGCCAGTCCGTGACGCCGAGCAGAAGATGGGTCGAAGGCCAACTCACCGTCGAGGCGAAGCCTCCCATGAGCGTGAGCAGCGTGATCTGCTTCCGCGCGTCCGCGCCGAATAGACGGGTGAGGGTCGCAAACGCCGGATCGTAGAGGTTGGCCGCCATGGCAACCCCGATCACGAGCCAGACCGCGAAATAGGCTGCCGGGTGCGTAACGAAAGGGAGCATTGCCAGCCCGGCCGCGCCGAGCAGCGAGCCTCCCGCCATCACGTAATGGCCGCCGTATTGATCGATCGCTTTTCCGATTTTCGGGGACGCGGCCCCGCCCGCGAGCAGGCCGACGGAAATGCCGCTCATCACCAGCGCGATCGACCAGCCGCGCGCTTCCGCGAGCAAAGGCAGGAGGAGTGCCGCCGAATACCAAAGCGTTCCCCAGGTCAGGATCATGGTGATCCCGAAAACGGGTACGGCGCGGTGCGGGCCGCGTAGTTTCGTAAGAAGCGACATCCGCCGTCTTTCTGCCGCGCCTGTTAACGGGCGGCAATCGTTTACGCGACAGCGATGCCGTTGTCCCCTTATCTTCCGCGTCCGGCCTGCGTTTCTTAACTCCTCCTAAACCGGCGGCGACGCATTTTCCCGCGCATGGCGCGCGGACGTTTGTATCTCGTCGCCCCGCTCGTCGCTTTGGGGCTGTTTGGCTGCCGCGCCTTCGATTTCGAAGAGCGCGCGCCCTGGCGCGCACAAGCCGAAGAGCAATGTCTCGCGCAGCGCCTCGTGCAACCGAGCGCCTATGTCGAGCCGGCCGGCGAAATCAACGGCCAGTATTCCTGCGGCATGAATCACCCTTTCAAGATTCAGGCAGCCGCCGACGGACTCGTGTCGATGCAGCCGAAGGCGACGCTCGGCTGCCCGATGACGGTCGCCTTCAATCGCTGGCTTAACGAAGTCGCGCAGCCTGCGGCGCAGGCCTGGTTCGGCGAGCAGATCGTTGAGGTGCGCCAGCTTTCTTCTTATTCGTGCCGCCGCATCGCGGGCTCCGGTTCGATGTCGGAGCACGGCTACGGCAATGCGCTCGATGTCGCCGGTTTCACATTCGCAAGCGGGCGCGTGATTACCGTGAAGCACGGCTGGCAGGGTTCGCCCGACGAGCGAGGCTTCCTGCGGCAGGTGCATGCCGGCGGCTGTGAGATTTTCACGACTGTGCTCGGGCCCGGCTACAACGCGGCCCACGCCGATCATTTTCATTTCGATCTGGCTAGACGCTCCGCGGTAGTGTGCCGCCCGCAGCCGCAATTGATTTCGCCGCCGCGCCGTTATCCGAACGACCCCGGCCCGGTGCCGATGGTGCAGAACAAGCAGAAGCATTACGAGCGCTTCCCGATCGCGCGCGTGCCGCAACCGGAGCCGCAGAACGATTACCAGAGTGCGAGCGTGCCGCCGCGCTACACGCCGCAACGCGCTCCGAACCAGCCGCTGCCGCCGGAGCAGGCTTATCCGCCTGCGCAGCAGCAATATCCGCAGCAGCAGAACCAGCAGCCGATGGCGATTTCGCCGCAGCAGAATTATCCGCAACAGCCGCCGCAATACATGCGGCAGGCGCCTGCCGATTATCCGCCGCAGCAACCCCAGCAGCCGCAGAACTATCCGCAGCAGTTGCGCGCGACCCAGCCGCCGCAGCACAATCCGCAGATGCAGTGGCAGCGCGGCCCCGAGCCCGCGCCCTATAATCCGAACCGCCCGGTGCCGCCCGCGCGCGTCGGCGCGAAGAAGAACGCCGACGAGGTCGTGACCGGCTCGATCAAGAACCGGAAGTATTACAAGGACCTTCCGCCGCCGGATAAGAACGCGCCGAAGGCAATTCCGGGCGAAGACTAGGGCCGTTTCAAATTCTTCCGCTCGTAGGCGATCTGCAATCCCGCGCGCTGAATGTTCTTGAACGACGGCCCCGCTTCGCCCGCGTGCGGAATGCCGGTTTCGGTCGTGAACAATTCGCAGCCGCGTTCGATGCCTTTTGCGATCCGTGCTGCCAGAATTGCCTGCTGCGCTTTCCGTCCGCGATAATTTTCGAGCGTCGCGCCGACCCCGACCCAGCCGGCGCACTCATGAATATATAAAGCACCGGCCGCAGCCGGTGTGTTGCCGTCGAACGCGAGAAAGCAGTGCCAGTTCGGCCGCCCCGGAATCGCGCCAAGCCATTTGCCGACGATGGGCGGCATGCCGAAACCTTTGGCCGCGGTCGCGCCGAAGATTTCGCCTTGGTCCGAACCAATCTCGCGAATCTGGAGATCGGTATCGATCATCGCAGGCGGTGCTGCATCGCGCGCAAACTTCGCCCAGCTGCGTGAGTGAGGAACGAAGCCGCGCGCCGCGCAGAGTGCAGCGAGATTGTGGCTCTGCGGCGGAACGTGAACGATCCAGTTTGCAAGACCGAGCCGCTCGAAGATGGCAATGCCTTCGTCCAGTTCTTCCGCCGCGATCTCGCGCGTGACGCCGAGACCGGCGAGCCGGTTGAACTGGATATGGTCGATCTTGGAAGCCGCGAACGCCGCGCCGTCGCCGATTGAGATGCATGCAATCCCGAGCGCCGCGCGAATCTCCGGTGGCGCCGCGCGATCGATCTCGCGCCAGGCTTCGTGTTCGGCGGTTTCGATCCGCCGCACTACTTCGGGAGTGATTGCGACAGCAGCCATGTACCGCCCTCGATGGAGCGCCGTCAGGCGCGACCATATCCCCCCGAAGTCGGCGTTACAATAATCACCGCTTCGCCCGCTTCCAGCACGGTCTGGTCGCAGCCTTTGAGTTTTTCTTCCCGGCCGTTCAGGCGGCGTACCCGGTTTTCGCCGACATGCCCGTTCTCGCCGCCGGCAAGCCCGAACGGCGGCACACGGCGGTGTCCGGACAAGATCGCGCAATCCATTTTTTCGCGGAAGCGAACCCGGCGATAGATGCCGTCGCCGCCATGCCACTTGCCGCGTCCGCCGGAGTCTTTGCGGATGTGGAAGTCCTCGAGCACAACCGGGAAACGAAACTCGAGCACTTCCGGGTCGGTGAGGCGTGTATTGGTCATGTGCACGTGCACGGCGTCGGTGCCGTTGAAGCCCGGACCCGCGGGCGAGCCGGAACAGATCGTTTCGTAATACTGATACTTCTCGTTGCCGTAGGTGAGGTTGTTCATCGTGCCCTGCGAACAGGACATCGCGCCGAGCGCGCCGAACAGGCAGTTCGTCACCGCCTGCGAAGTCTCGACGTTACCCGCGACGACCGCCGCCGGATATTCCGGCGAGAGCATCGAGCGCTCCGGCACCACGATATTGATGGGACGGAGACACCCCGCATTCATCGGAATGTCGTCGTCCACCATCACGCGGAAGACGTAGAGCACCGCCGCGCGCGTCACCGGCGCCGGTGCATTGAAGTTCGTGTTCTGCTGCGGGCTCGTGCCGGTAAAATCGACCGTCGCCTCGCGCTTCTTCTTGTCGACCGAAATCTTCACCTTGATGAAGGTGCCCTGATCCATCTCGTAGGAAAATTCTGAATCGTGCAGCCGGTCGAGCACGCGCCGCACGGATTCGGCGGCGTTGTCCTGCACGTGACCCATATAGGCCTTCACGACCGGCATGCCGAAGAGGCCGATCATCTTGCGCAGCTCGCGTACGCCTTTTTCGTTGGCGGCGATCTGCGCCTTCAGGTCGTTGACGTTCTGCAACGGATTACGCGCCGGATATTTGGCGCCTTCGAGCAAGGCATAAAGCTCTTTCTCCCGGAAGCGGCCGCGATCGACGAGCTTGAAGTTGTCGATATAGACGCCTTCCTCGTCGATATGGGTCGCAAGCGGTGACATTGAGCCGGGTGCCACGCCGCCGACATCGGCATGATGGCCGCGGCTTGCCACCCAGAACAGAATCTTCTTGCCCTTGTCGTCGAACACCGGCGTACAGACCGTGATGTCGGGCAGATGCGTGCCGCCGTTATAGGGCGCGTTCAGCGCGTAAACGTCGCCGGGTTTGATCCTCCCCTTGTTCGCCCGAATGATGGTTTCGACCGAGCGGTCCATGGAGCCGAGATGCACCGGCATGTGCGGCGCGTTTGCGACCAGCGAGCCGTCCGCGTCGAACACCGCGCAGGAGAAGTCGAGCCGCTCCTTGATGTTAACCGAATATGCCGTGTTCTGGAGCGTGACGCCCATCTGCTCCGCGATCGACATGAAAAGATTGTTGAAGACTTCGAGCAGCACCGGGTCGGCCCTGGTGCCGATGGCGTGCTTGCGTGCGAGCACTTTTACGCGCGTCAGCACGAGGTGATCCTTCGGCGTGAGCTTCGCGGACCAGCCGTCTTCGACGACGACGGTCTGGTTCGGCTCTATCAGGAGTGCGGGACCGTGAATGACGTGACCGGGCTTCAACTGCTCGCGGGTATAGATCGCGGCATTGCGGAATTTTCCGCGCGAGAAGAATTTGGTCTTGCTGCGCGGGGCAGGAAGTTTCCCGCGTGAGGCCTTCGCCGCGCGTTCCGAAAATTTCGCACCGCCGCCGATCGCTTCTACCGAAACCGCTTCGACCACGATCTCTTTGTCGCGGTCCATGAAGCCGAAGCGCGCCTTGTGCGCGGCCTCGAAATCGCGCTGCATCTTTTTCATCGGGCCTGCGACGACTTCGAGCGGCGTATCGGTGCCGGCATAGCGCAGATGTGCGCGGACCACGACTTTGATTTTCGAAGGCGCGACGCCTTGCGAGGCGACTTCGCGTTTCACATCGGTGCCGAGCGTCTTGCCGATCTTGTTCACGCTCGCCAGCGCTTTCGCGTTCAACGGTTCTTCCAGCGCCTGCGTGCGGGTCGCGCGAATATCGGCAAGCCCCATGCCATAGGCTGACAACAGGCCGGAAAGCGGATGAATTACGACGCTTTTCATGCCGAGCGCATCGGCCACAAGACAGGCGTGCTGGCCGCCCGCGCCGCCGAAACAGTTCAGCGCATAGCGCGTGACGTCATAGCCGCGCGCGACCGAAATTTTCTTGATCGCGTTCGCCATGTTCTCGACCGCAATCGTGATGAAGCCGTCGGCGATTTCTTCTGGCGTTTTCCCGTCGCCGACCTCTTTGGCCAGTTCGCCGAAAGCTGCGCGCACGGCCTCCGCGTCGATTGCCTCATTGTTGTTCCGCCCGAAAATCTTCGGGAAGAAATCGGGGATCAGCTTGCCGACCATGACGTTCGCGTCGGTGACGGCGAGCGGCCCCTCGCGGCGATAGCACTTGGGTCCGGGATCCGCGCCCGCGGAATCCGGCCCGACGCGGAAGCGCGAACCGTCGAAATGCAGGATCGAACCGCCGCCGGCGGCGACCGTATGAATCTGCATCATCGGCGCGCGCATGCGCACGCCCGCGACCTCGGTCTCGAACGCGCGCTCGTATTCGCCGTCGAAATGCGAGACGTCGGTGGACGTCCCGCCCATGTCGAAGCCGATCAGGCGTTTGAAGCCGGCGCTCATCCCTGTCTGCGCCATGCCGACGACGCCGCCCGCAGGACCGGATAGGATCGCGTCCTTGCCCTGAAACAGATCGGCGGCGGTCAGCCCGCCCGACGACATCATGAACATCAGCCTCGCGCCGGAGTTCTTCGCATCCAATTCTTTACTGACGCGCGCGACGTAGCGCGCAAGAATCGGCGAGAGATAGGCATCGACCACGGTTGTGTCGCCGCGGCCGACGAGTTTGATCAGCGGCGAAGTCTCGTGGCTGACGGAAACCTGCGCGAAGCCCATTTCGCGCGCGATCCTGGCGGCGAGTTGCTCATGCGCCGGATAGCGATAGGCGTGCATGAACACGATCGCGACCGCGGCAATCCCGTCGCGCTTCGCGGCTTCGAGTGCGGCGCGGATTTCTTTTTCGTCGGCTTTTTCTTCGACCGTGCCGTCGGCGAGAATGCGCTCGGAAATTTCGGCAACCTGCTCGTAGAGCATTTCCGGCTTGATGATTTCTTTCGCGAAAATTTTCGGCCGCGCCTGGTAGCCGATCTTCAGGGCGTCGCGAAAACCTTTGGTGATGAGAAGAAGCGTGCGGTCGCCTTTGCGCTCCAGGAGCGCGTTGGTTGCGACCGTCGTGCCCATTTTTACGGCACCGATCATGCCGCGCGGGATCGGCGCGTTCTTCTCGAGACCCAGACACTCGCGGATGCCTTGCACCGCAGCATCGGGATAAGCGGGAGATTCCGAGAGCAGCTTTTTCGCGATCAGCTTTCCGCTGGGCGGTTTCGCCACCACGTCGGTGAAGGTGCCGCCGCGGTCGATCCAGAAATCCCAGGCTCTCGTTGCAGGTTTTTTCGCCATCGCCGTTCTCCCTCCGCCCATAAATAAATCGCCGACGATTTATTGACAAATTATTTGTTGGCGATACGCTCCCAAAAGTCAGGCATTTTTTCGCGGAGGGGAGGCGAAGTGCCAAAAGCGTCGCTTGCGGCCAACGGCAAGGCGGACCCGTCAGTCGGTCCGATCGTTTCTTCCGCGCATCTCGCGGCAGGTGCGATGCCTTCGCTCTCCGAACTTGAATTCGGTCTCATCCTTCTCGGTCATGCCTTCGAACGCTGGATGGTGCGCTGTGTTGCCGCCGCCGGGCTGCCCGACGTCAATCCGATGGAAGTGCTGGTGTTGCACGCGGTCGCGCATCGCAGCCGTGCGAAGCGGCTCGCCGACATCTGTCTCGTGCTTTCGATCGAGGACACCCATCTCGTCACCTACGCGGTGAAGAAGCTGGAAGGCGCCGGCCTGCTGACTTCCGGTCGCAAGGGCAGCGAGAAAACGGTTTCGCTTTCGCCGAAAGGCGAGGCGGTCGTGAAGAAATACGGAAAAATCCGCGAAGCGTTGCTGGTCGCGCCGGTGAAGGCGACCGGTGCCGACGAAAAACGCCTATCCGAAATCGCCGGGCTGATGCGTGCGCTGTCCGGCCACTACGATCAGGCAGCACGCGCCGCAGCAAGTCTGTAGCCGGGGACCTTGAACACGGAGCCTCGGCTGCTAGCCTAACGTCACGGAAAGAGGGGCGGCGTCTCGCCAAACCCTCCAAGGGAGAGTGTCTATGAAACAGATTACCGCACTGCTCGCGGGTGTTGCGATCTCGGCTTTGGCCGCGACCGCGGCTTCCGCGCAAACCAAATGGGACATGCCGACGCCTTACGGTGACGGCAACTTCCACACTAAGAACGTCGTGGAGTTCACGAAGGACGTCGAGAAGGCCACCGGCGGCAAGCTCGTCATCACCGTTCACTCCAACGGTTCGCTGATCAAGCATCCGGAAATCAAATCGTCGGTCCGCCGTGGTGTTGCGCCGATCGGCGAAGTGCTGATCTCGCTTCATCAGAACGAAAGCCCGATCTATGGCGTCGATTCGGTGCCGTTTCTTGCGACCAGCTACGCGGCGGCACGCAAGCTCTATGCCGCGCAGAAGCCCTTCCTCGAAAAGAAACTCGCCGACGAGGGGCTCGTACTTCTGTTCTCGGTGCCGTGGCCGTCGCAGGGCATCTACGCCAAGAAGGAAATCAAGAGCATCGACGATCTGAAGGGCCTGAAGTTCCGCACGTATAACGCCTCGACCCAGCGTATTGCGCAACTCGCCGGGGCAATCCCGACCCAGATCGAAGTGCCGGATATCCCGACTGCCTTCGCCACCAACCGCGTCGATGCGATGATCACTTCGCCCTCGACCGGCGCCGACACCAAGGCGTGGGACTATCTCAGCCACTTCCATCACACGCAGGCATGGCTGCCGCGCAACGTCGTCTTCGTGCAGAAGTCTGCGTTCGATGCGCTGCCGGCCGACGTAAAAGCGGCCGTGCTGAAGGCTGCGAAGGAAGCCGAGGATCGCGGCTGGAAGGCCTCCGAAGCCGAGACCACCGAGAAGATTGCGGTCATGCAGAAGAACGGCATGAAGATCATTCAGCCGTCCGACGCACTCAAGAAAGGCTTCGCCGAAATCGGCAAGACGATGACGGCGGAGTGGGAAAAACTCGCGGGCGCGGACGGCAAAGTCATCCTCGACGCCTATCGCAAGTAACAAAGGAAAACGGCCCGCTTCAAAAAAGCGGGCCGTTTCATATTCGCCATGCGCAAACTGCTCGACGGCCTTTATACGTTCACCCTCGCGCTTTCCGCCGGGTGTCTTGTCGCTATTCTCGTTCTGGTCGGCGCGCAGATTTGCGGACAGCTTTTCGATTCCGTCTTGAGTTTGTTTGGTTATCCTCCCTACGGCTTTCTGGTTCCCTCGCTGTCCGAAATCGGCGGTTATCTGTTCGGTGCTGCGAGTTTTCTCGCGCTTGGTGCCACGCTTAAGCGCGGGGCGCATATCCGCGTGACCATGCTGTTGCAGGTGACGAATCCCGGCTTCCGCCGCATCCTCGAAATCTGGGCGCTGGTAGCCGGCTTCGCAATCTCCGCCTACGCGAGCTGGGCGCTCGGCACGCTCACTTATTATTCGTGGATGTTCGGCGACGTTTCCTCCGGCCTGCTTCCGATCAAATATTGGATTCCCCAAAGCGCGATGACGCTCGGCCTCGCCACGCTTTGCGTTGCGTTGCTCGACGAACTCGTCATTACGCTGAAACAAGGCGCGCCGTCCTTCATCAAGGCGGAAAGCGTCGTCACGCAGGGCGTGGAGTAGGGACATGGGTTTCGTCGAATGGACGATTTTCCTCGTCCTTGTTCTTTTTATTATCCTGGGCTCCGGCGTCTGGATCGCGCTTGCGCTCGGCGCTGTCGGCTTCGTCGCGATGAAGATTCTCTCGGCGGCACCCGCCGGCGCCTCGCTTTCGACTTCGCTCTGGCAATCGCTGAACGGCTGGGACCTGATCGCGCTGCCGATGTTCATCTGGATGGGAGAAATCCTGTTCCGCACCAAGCTCGCGGAAGATTTGTTCGAGGGCCTGGCGCCCTGGATGCAAAGGCTGCCGGGCCGCCTGCTGCACGTGAACGTCCTCGGCTGCGCGATTTTCGCAGCGGTTTCCGGCTCGTCGGCTGCGACCTGCGCCACGATCGGCCGCATCTCGCTGCCGGAACTGAAAAAACGCGGCTATGACGACAGCATGGCGATCGGGACGCTCGCAGGCTCCGGCACGCTCGGGCTTCTGATTCCGCCCTCGATTATCATGATCGTCTATGGCGCTGCGACCGATCAGTCGATCGCGCGGCTTTTTATCGCCGGCGTCGTACCGGGAACAATTCTTGCGCTGCTCTTCATGGGTTTCGTTGCCGCCTGGGCGCTGCTGAACGACGACAAGATGCCGAAGGCGGAGCCGATGATTTCATGGCGCGAGCGCATCGGTTCGATCCGGCGGCTCATTCCGGTCGTGCTTTTGATCGTCGGCGTAATCGGTTCGATCTACGGCGGACTGGCGTCGGCAACCGAAGCCGCGGTGGTCGGCGTTGTGCTGTCCTTGATCCTGTCATGGTGGCAGGGACAGATGTCGCGCGCGACCTTCATTGAAGCGCTGCTGGCAGGTGCCGTCACTTCCTGCATGATCGCGGCGATTCTCGCAGGCGCCGCCTTTCTCACGACCGCGATGGGTTTCACCGGAATCCCGCGCGCGCTCGCCGAATGGATCACGACGCTAGGCCTGTCGCAGTGGCAACTGCTGTTCGCGTTGACGATCTTCTTCATCATCCTCGGCTGTTTCCTCGACGGGATCTCGATGGTGGTGCTGACCACCTCCGTCATCATGCCGCTGGTCACCGCCGCGGGTTTCGACCTGATCTGGTTCGGTATCTATATCGTGCTGGTGGTCGAGATGGCGCAGATCACGCCGCCGGTCGGCTTCAACCTGTTCGTTTTGCAGGGCATGACCGGGCGCTCGATCTTCGCGATCGGCGGCTATGCCTTCCCGCTGTTTCTGCTGATGTGCGTTGCAGTCGTGCTGCTCGCGGTTTTCCCGCAACTTGCGCTATGGTTGCCGTCGACAATGCTCGACGTAAAACCCTAAACGCAGGAATTCAGCCATGGAATACGTTCGCTTCGGCTCGACCGGGATGAAGGTTTCGCGCCTGTGTCTCGGCTGCATGACCTACGGCTCGAAAGCCTGGCGCGAATGGGTGCTGAACGAGGACGACGCGAAGCCGTTCTTCAAGGCGGCGTTCGAGGCGGGCATCAACTTCTACGATACCGCGGACGTCTATTCGCTCGGCGCGAGCGAGGAAGTGCTCGGCCGCGCGGTGAAGGAATATGCCGCGCGCCGCGAGGAGGTCGTGGTCGCGACCAAGGTCTTCAATCCGATGGGCAAGGCCCCGAACCTCAAGGGCCTTTCGCGCAAGCACATCATGGAAGGCATCGACGCTTCGCTGAAGCGGCTGAAGATGGATTACGTCGATCTCTACATCATCCATCGCTTCGACTACGAAACAGAAATCGAAGAGACGCTGGAAGCGCTCTCCGATGTCGTCAAGGCCGGCAAGGCGCTTTATCTCGGCGCGTCGTCGATGTGGTCGTGGCAATTCGCGAAAATGCTGACGCTCCAGAAGGAGCGGGGGTTAGCCCGCTTCGTCTCCATGCAGAACTACTACAATCTTATCTACCGCGAGGAAGAGCGCGAGATGTTCCCGCTCTGCAAGGAAGAAAAGCTCGCGGTGACGCCGTGGTCGCCGATCGCGCGCGGCTTTCTTGCGGGCTCGATGCCTTCGCAGGGCGAGAAGACCGTACGGGGCAATACCGACGATTTTGCTAAGACACTCGGCATCGGCGCGACCGACACCGACCACGAGATTGCCGAGCGCGTCCGCGTTACCGCGGAGAAGCTCGGCGTCTCGCGTGCGGCAGTCGCGATCGCCTGGACGCTCGCCAATCCGGTCGTGACTTCCTCCATCGTCGGCGCGTCCAAGCCGCATCATCTGGCCGATGCGTTGAAAGCGCTAGAGATCAAGTTCGACGCCGAGACCCGGAAGTATCTCGAGGAAACCTACCGGACGCGCAAGCCCACGGGGCATGCGTAAGGGCGGCTGCCCGCGTTTGCGCATGCAGGCTATTCATTAAGTTCGGTATAAAAATAAACGCTCCTGCGCGATAGTCCGCGCGCATGATTCCGACCGATCCCTTGTTCTATGTCGTAGGCCTGACCACCGTGTTCATCATCGCGGTGGGCAAAGGCGCGTTCGGCGGCGGGCTTGCGACGCTTGGCGTGCCGCTGTTGTCGCTCGTAATGCCGCCGATCGAGGCCGCGATCATCGTGGCGCCAATCACCGTGCTGACCGATGTGTTCGCCTTCGGCAGCTATCGCCTCGGCAACGCCTCGAAGCCGGATCTGCGTTGGTTTCTTCCGGCTATGCTGATGGGGCTGGCGCTCGGCTATTTTTTCTTCGTGCTGATCGATCCGCGGCTGGTGAATATCGGCATCGGCGTCATCGCCTTCGTGTTCGCGATCGACTGGTTCATTCGTCAGCGCTCCAAGTCAGACGCGGTGGTGCATCCGTTGTCTCCGGCGCTCGCCGCGGGCAGCGGCGGCGCCTTCGGCTTTACTTCCTTCGTCGCGCATAGCGGCGGACCGATTCTTTCGGCCTATCTGCTCTATCGCGGATTGAACAAGACGCTTTATGTAGGCACCTCGATCGTGATCTATGCGCTCGTGAATATCCTGAAGCTGTTTCCCTATCTGTTGCTCGGCGCGGCCAAGCCCGCGGTGCTGGTCCATGCCGCGCTGCTCGCCCCGGTGGTGCCGCTCGGTGTCTGGCTTGGCGCGCATTTCCATAACCGGCTCGATCAGCGCAAGTTGTTCTTCTGGTGTTATGCGATATTGCTGTTTGCTTCCGCGAAGCTGTTATTTGATGCGGTGCGCGCGCTGATGGCGTAGCTTGCCGCGGCCGGCGTTCGCGGCCAGCGGAATTTCTCGATGCTTCCCACCGATCCGACTTTTTACCTCGTCGGCCTGACTACGATCTTCATCGTTTCGGTCGGCAAGGGCGCCTTCGGCGGCGGGCTTGCGATTCTCGGCGTGCCGCTTTTGTCGCTGGTGCTGCCGCCGCTGGACGCCGCGATCGTGGTTGCGCCGCTCGTCGCCTTCATGGATTTCTTCGCCTTCGGTAGCTTCGGCAGAAGCAGCTGGTCGAAGCCCGATCTGGTGTGGCTTGCGCCCGCGCTGCTTTTCGGCATCGCGCTCGGCTACATTTTTTTCGTCTATGTCGATCCGCGCGTGGTGGCGGCCGGCATCGGCGCGATCACCGTGATCTTTGCGCTCGACTGGTTTCTGCGCGGCAGGAAGTCCGAACATAAGGAGCGCCCGGTGTCGCCGGTGCTGGCGCTCGTCGCCGGGACGGCGACCGGCTTCACGACTTTCGTCGCCCACGCGGGCGGCCCGCCGATGAGCGCGTACCTTCTCTATCGCGGATTGAACAAGACCGTTTACGCCGGCACCGCGGTCGCGCTGTTCGCGCTCGGCAATGTCGTGAAACTGGTGCCGTACTCCGCGCTTGCACTCGCGAAACCGGAAACGCTTGTGCAAGCGCTCGTGCTGGCACCTGTGGTGCCGTTCGGCGTCTGGCTGGGCAAATACATCCACGACCGGCTCGATCAGGCGCGGCTCTTTTTCTGGTGCTACGCGATCTTGCTGCTTGCAGCGGTGAAGCTGCTCTACGACGCGCTGCGGAGCTTCATTTAAGTAGCTGCGAAACAATCGTTTTTTGGAGCAATCCTTGACTCTCTAGGTGCACGCGGGCTATGCCCTGCGACCGCTGGCACTCGAAACTCGCGAGTGCCACATACATTTTCAGCGCCGCGCGGCGCGAACTTCGAGGAAACGATCATGAAAAAATTCCGTCCCCTGCATGACCGCGTCGTGGTCAAGCGCATCGACGCCGACACCAAGACCAAGAGCGGCATCATCATTCCCGACAGTGCGCAGGAAAAGCCGTCCGAAGGCGAAGTGATCGCCGTCGGTACCGGCGGCCGCGACGAAGCCGGCAAGCTCATCCCGATCGACGTGAAGGTCGGCGACCGCATCCTGTTCGGCAAATGGTCGGGCACGGAAGTGAAAATCGACGGCGAAGAACTCCTCATCATGAAGGAGTCGGACATCATGGGCATCATCGGTAAAGGCAAGTAAGGAACAAGAACAATGGCTGCCAAGGAAGTAAAATTCTCGTCCGACGCGCGCGACCGCATGCTGCGCGGCGTCGATATTCTCGCCAACGCCGTGAAGGTGACGCTCGGCCCCAAGGGCCGCAACGTCGTGCTCGATAAATCTTTCGGCGCGCCGCGCATCACCAAGGACGGCGTCACGGTCGCGAAAGACATCGAACTCGAGGACAAGTTCGAGAACATGGGCGCGCAGATGGTGCGCGAAGTCGCCTCCAAGACCAACGATCTGGCGGGCGACGGCACCACGACTGCGACCGTGCTGGCACAGGCGATCGTACGCGAAGGCGCAAAAGCGGTCGCCGCCGGCATGAACCCGATGGACCTGAAGCGCGGCATCGATCTTGCGGTCAGCAAGGTCATCGACGACATCACCAAGAGCGCGCGCGTCGTGAAGTCCTCGAAGGAAGTCGCCCAGGTCGGCACGATCTCGGCGAACGGCGACGAGAACATCGGCAAGATGATCGCCGAGGCCATGCAGCGCGTCGGCAACGAAGGCGTGATCACGGTCGAGGAAGCGAAGTCGCTGGAAACCGACGTCGATATCGTCGAGGGCATGCAGTTCGACCGCGGCTACATCTCGCCGTACTTCGTGACCAACGCCGACAAGATGATCGCGGACCTGTCGGATCCCTACATCCTCATCTTCGAGAAGAAGCTTTCGACGTTGCAGTCGATGCTCCCCGTGCTCGAAGCCGTGGTGCAGACCGGCAAGCCGCTTCTGATCATCGCCGAAGAAGTCGAAGGCGAAGCGCTTGCGACACTGGTCGTGAACAAGCTCCGCGGCGGCCTGAAGGTCGCGGCCGTCAAGGCGCCGGGCTTCGGCGACCGCCGCAAGGCCATGCTCGAGGACATCGCGATCCTGACCAACGGCCAGATGATCGCCGAAGACCTCGGCATCAAGCTGGAGTCGGTGACGCTGGAAATGCTCGGCCGCGCCAAGAAGGTCGTGATCGAGAAGGAAAAGTGCACGATCGTCGACGGCACCGGCAAGAAGAAGGACATCGAGGCCCGTGTCGCGCAGATCAAGCAGCAGATCGAGGAAACCACCTCGGACTACGACAAGGAAAAACTCCAGGAGCGCCTCGCGAAGCTCGCCGGCGGTGTTGCGGTGATCCGCGTCGGCGGCGCCACCGAGATCGAGGTGAAGGAGCGCAAGGACCGCGTCGATGACGCGCTGAACGCGACCCGCGCCGCGGTGGAAGAAGGCATCGTGCCGGGCGGCGGCGTGGCACTCCTGCGCGCCAAGAAATCGGTCGGCCGTCTCAAGAACGACAACGACGACGTGCAGGCCGGCATCAACATCGTGCTCAAGGCCCTTGAGGCGCCAATCCGTCAGATCGCGGAAAATGCCGGTGTCGAAGGCTCGATCGTGGTCGGCAAGATCACCGACCAGAACGACGCCGATTACGGCTTCGACGCCCAGACCGAGAAGTACGGCGACATGTTCAAGGCCGGCATCATCGACCCGGCCAAGGTGGTCCGCACCGCGTTGCAGGATGCTGCCTCGATCGCGGGCCTTCTGGTCACGACCGAAGCCATGATTGCCGAGCTTCCGAAGAAGGATGCCCCGGCCATGCCCGCGATGCCGGGCGGCGGCATGGACTTCTAAGCAAGTCCGAAAGAAACCGGAAAAGGCGCGAGGCATCCTCCTCGCGCCTTTTTTATTGGCCGGCTCTTGCGGAAGAATTCAACCGCCATTCATGATGAGGCGATTAGCGTTTCAGCTTCGCGTTTTTCTTGATGATTTCAGAGGCCCCATGAAGCCATTTCGTGTTTTCGCACTGGGACTGCTCGCAAGCATTTTCTCGCCGCTCGTAGGGCAGGCGCAGAACAACGCACAGAACAATACGTATGTCTGGTTGAGCTTCGAACTTCCCGAGAACGTAAGTTCCGACGGCATCATTCGTGAAACACGCGCAGGCGACAGGCTTGCCGCCGCGCAGATCGACTTCTGCTTCCAGCGCGAATTTCAGGGCAAGTGGGACCGCATCGTGCTGCCGTTAAAAGTGGAGGGCGACCGCGTTTCCGGTTCGGGAACGAGTAGCCTCGGAAAAATTCCGGTTGCGATCGATCTGACGAAGACCCGCGCGAAAGACACCTTCGCCTACGGTGGCACGGTCTCGATCGCGGGGCAGGCGACGAAGGTCGAACAGGACAATCTGACCTTCCGCAGCCTTGAAGACCTGAACGATACGCGCGAAATGGTGATGCTCGAGGAAAATCCGGCGGACTTCACCGCCGTCTCGCCGCAGACCGTTGCCGTCCGCTTCAAGCTCGGCGAGTTGAAGAATGTGCTTTCGGCGCTGCGCGGCGAAGCCATCGTGCTCGATACGAATTATGGCCTGATCGAAAACTGCAACGCGCTCCGGACGAAAGAGCAGACACTTCAGTTCATGACCCCGCCGGAAAATGCCCCGGCGCTGGTCGCAAAGCTGCGCAAGCTCCCCGGCGTGCTCGCAGCCGGCTGGACCGGCTATGTCGCGCTCGAACAGGCGGTCCGCGTTTCCTCCGCGAACTGGACGTCGAACGGCAAGCTGGATCGGGAAAAACTCACGCAGAAACTCGCGGCGACTGTCGCGCCGGTTCTCGGCGGCAAGGTGATTTCGAGCCGCTGGGAAAAGGCTACCGGGCAACTGGTCGTCGAGCTGGTGCGGCCCTCGGTACGCTTTCAGGATGCGGGATTTTCGGAAGCGGTAACGGTGCGCTTGCTCGTAGCGCCGGAACGTCTTTCTTCCAGCGAATATTTCGTCGTCTCGGTGGTCTCGGCGACGGCGAACCTGCTCGACGAAGGCGCAGGTGCACGGCTCGATATTCCGCCATTTCCCGAAGTGGGCGGCGAGGGCTATGTCGCCACCGAAAAGCTCGTCGCGGCGATCGCAAAAGATTTGCACGGCGCGATGTGGGAGGCCGGTTCGGAGAAATGGAGCGCGGCGCAATAAAAAAAGCGCGGGGAGCAATGCCGCGCTTTTTCCTTTCCATGAGACGCAAGCGCTACGGCGTCGTCGCAAACCGCAGGTTCAGTCCCAGCCGCACGACATGCAGATAGGGATCGCCTGTGAGCGCGACCAGACCGCCGCCGTTGGTGTTCACCCCCGTGATGTTGAGGTGTGCGAAGTCGAGATAGAGATACTCGAATTTCAGCGTCCAGTTGTTGTCGAACGCACGCTCGTAGCCGATACCGACTACATAGCCGACGAGCCATTTGTCGCCGTTGATCAGGCCGTCGCCGGCGTCGAAGTCGGCGTAGACATTGGCCTGGAACTTCGCGACCGCGCCGCCCGCGGTGAAGTAATAGAGATTGCGGTCCTGCACGTAGCCGATCCGCCCGCGGATGGTGGAGAAGTAGTCGATCGCGAGCACCGCATAGGAAGCGCCACCGCCCGGATACAGGAAGTTGAAGCGGTCCTTGATGCCGGCGATCTGGAAGTCGGCTTCGATGCCGATCAGCCACACCGGAGACATTTGCCGGTTGTACCCGATCTGAATGCCGCCGAAGCCGCCTTGCGGGTTCAGGTTGAAAACCTGATCGATCGTCCCGGGCGGATTTTCGAAATAGTAGTTTGGATCGAAGCCGTAGCCGGCGTTCACGCCGCCATACCAGCCGGTCCAGGTGAATACCGGTGCCGCCTTGTAAACAGGCGCTTTGACCGGAAGGTCCGCGGCAGCTGCATAGCCACTCAAAATCGCAGATACCGCGATCGCAGAAAGCAATGTTTTCCGCATGATCGCCGTCCCCAAATTGTCGGGGAAGGCTACGCCCCAAAGAACCCCGGTTCAATCGGGCCGGGAAGATGCGAACACCGGTTTTTCCACGCCGCGTCAGAAATATCACACGCTCTAATCAATTGGCATTTCTAGGATTTTTCCGAACACGCGCCTACCAGCCGATTGCTTTGGGCAGCCAGGTCGCAAGTCCCGGCCACAGGAACACGAGGAAGGTCGCGAGCACCTGCATTCCGACGAAAGGAACGACACCCCGATAGATGTCGCTGGTCTTCACCTCCGGCGGCGCGACCCCGCGCAGGAAGAACAGCGCCCAGCCGAATGGCGGCGTGAGAAACGAGGTCTGCAACATCACGCAGATCAAGGACGCGATCCACACCAGATCGAGTCCGTGCGACTGCATGATCGGCAGGAACAGAGGCACCGCGATGTAGCAAATCTCGATCCATTCGATGAAGAAGCCGAGAATGAAAATGATGAAAAGCATGAACCAGATTTCGGCAGCGACCCCGCCGGGAATCCATTTGAATGCATCTTCGACCAGCTTCTCGCCGCCGAGCCCGCGGAAGGCGATCGCGAAAATCTGCGCGCAGATGAGGATGAACATCATCATGGCGGTGATCTTCGTGGTGGATTCGACCGTTTCGCGAAGCACTTTGAAGGTGAAGCGCCGCCCCAGCGCCGTGACGACGATCGAGCCGAGTGCGCCCATGGATGCGGCTTCGGTCGGTGCCGCGATGCCCGCGATGATCGAGCCGAGCACCGCGCCGACCAGTGCAATCGGCGGTAGCGCGACGCGCGCGAGTTTCTTCCAGAGTTCGGCGCGCGGCAGCGCGCGGCGTTCTTCCAGCGGAACCGGCGGCACCATGTCGGGCCGAACGATGCCGAGGCCGAGGATGTAGATGATATAGATCGCGGAAAGCAGAAGCCCCGGTCCGACCGCTGCCGCGAACAATGTGCCGACGGATTCGTTCAGGATGTCCGCAAGCAGGATGAGAATGAGGCTCGGTGGAATGATCTGCCCGAGCGTGCCGGACGCACAGATCATGCCGGACGCGAGCCCCTTGTCGTAGCCGCGGCGGAGTAGCGTCGGCAGCGTCAGCAGGCCGAGCGTCACGACGGTGGCACCGACGATGCCGGTGGTAGCGCCCATCACGATGCCGACAAGAATGATGCCGATGCCGAGTCCGCCGCGCAGATTACCGGCGAGATGCCCGACCACTTCCATCAGATCTTCGGCGAGCCGCGATTTTTCGAGCATCACTCCCATGAAGACGAACAAGGGAATCGCAAGCAGCGTGTAGCTCGTCACCGAGCCGAAGATGCGGTTCGGCACGAGATTGAAGAGCAGGGCCCCAAAGCCGATATAGCCGAACACCAGCCCCGAAACTGCAAGCGTCAATCCGACCGGCAGCCCGAGCATGAGCAGCACGAAAAATGCGCCGAGCATACCGAGCGCAAGAGCTTCATTTCCGGTCATTATAGGGCTTTCACTTCATTGAGCTTGATCGTCCACTTGATCGCTTCGGCGAACGATTGCAGCGCGAACAGCGCGAAGCCGATCGGGATCAGCGCTTTCAGCGCATAGCGATAGGGGATGCCGCCGGGGTTCGCGGAGCCTTCGCTGTAGTTCCAGGATTGCAGGACATAAGGAATCGAGAGCCGGATCACAATCAGGCAGACGAGGAGCGAAAGGATGGAGGTGACGATTTCGCCGATGATCTTCGTGCGCTCGGGATACCTGGAGAATAAAATATCGACGCGCACGTGCTCGCCGTGGCGAAGCGCGTAGGACATGCCGAGCAGCGAGATCGGCACCAAGAGATGCCACTCGAGCTCCTGCGACCATACCGAGCCGGTCGAGAACAGGTAGCGCAAGAGCACGTTCGTCGCCATGACGAGGACGAGCGCAAAGCTCGTCCATGCCGTGACCATGCCGAACCTGTCGATGAAGGTGTCGATCGCGCTCGCGACCGACGCTGCGTATTTCATGGGATTACGCAAGCACCTTCGCGTGATAGACGCCCTCGGAGAGCGCGGTCCACTGCTTGTATTTCTCGAGATAGGCGAAGTAGCTGTCGTTGACCTTCTTCACGAGCGGATCTTTCGCGACCGCCTCGGCGAGCACTGCGGCGGTTTCCTTGCGCAGGGCCGCGACGACGGCGTCGGGAAGCGGCTTTGCGATCACGCCCTGATTTTTGACGAGGTCCTCGAAGGCTTCCGCGTTGTTCTTCTGGCACCAGGCTTCGCTGATGACGTTGCAAGCCGCGCAGGCATTATCGACGATCGCCTTGAGGTCAGCGGGGAGCTTGTCCCATGCCGCCTTGTTGATCGCGACTTCGGACACGGTCGCGGTCTCGTGCCAGCCGGTCGTGTAATAGTATTTCGCGACCTTCTGCAGTCCGAGTTGCCGGTCGAGATAGGGGCCGACGAATTCGGCGGCGTCGATCACGCCGCGCTCGAGGGCGGGAAAGATTTCGCCGCCGGGCAAGAGCCGTACGTCCACGCCGAGCTTCTGATAGACGCGGCCGGCAAGCCCGGGAATGCGCATTTTCAGGCCCTTGAAGTCGTCGACCGAGTTGATCTCCTTCCGGAACCAGCCGGTCATCTGCACGCCGGTGTTGCCGCAGACTTTCGGGACGAGGCCGAACTTGTCGTAGACTTCCTGATAGAGCGCGAGGCCGCCGCCGTCATAGAGCCAGCCGTTGATGCCCTGAAAGTTCAGGCCGAACGGAACGGCGGTGAAGTATTGCGCGGCGAAGCTTTTTCCCGTCCAGAAATAGGCATTGCCGTAGTTCATTTCGACCGTGCCGGCGGAAGCCGCGTCGAATCCCTCCATCGCGGGAATAAGTTCGCCCGCGCCGTAGAACTGGATTTTCAGCCGTCCGTTCGACATCGCCTCGATACGTTTGCACAGATCGCTCGCGCTGCCGGGGCCCACGGAATAGAACGCCGCCTTCGGCCCATAGGCGCTGGTCATTTTCCAGTTGAAGGTCGTCTGCGCGCGCACGACGGCGGGAGCGGCGACAGTTGCGGCGGTTGCGGTCAGGGCAAGTTTGGTAAAGTCGCGGCGGCGCATTGCAATCTCCATTCGTCTCCGGAGTTCCGGATTTCCCGCGTCAATGGAGCAAGCGACGTGCCACCGACCAAAAATTCAGCCGCGATAAGAATGGATTCACCGGGCAACGAGATTTCGTAGCGCGTCCGTGCTTACGCCGCGGTCAGGGTCACGCGCGGGCTGCACAAAGCGAATCCAGCGCGAGGCCGCATTCTTGTGCGAATGCAGACGCACATCAGCACCGCTGCTACCACCAGCTCGCCGGCCAGCTTCCTTCGTGATCGACGAAGTGGTTCTCGATACCGTGCCAGACGAAGGCGAGCGCGGTCAGCAAGAGCGTGCCGAGGAGCACCGGCATTAATAAGAAGCTCCACGGCAGCGCCGAGGTCACGATGATCAGCGGATTGATTCCCGCAGGCGGGTGCATTGTGCGCGTAAAATGCATCGCGATGATCGAGAGTCCGACCGCAAGTGCTGCGGCAAACTCGTTCGAGCCGAGGATCGAAAGCACCGCCAGTCCGATGAAAGCCGAGATCAGATGCCCGCCGATAAGCGCACGCGGCTGGGCCGGCGGCGCGTCGGGCAGCGCGAGCACATTGACGACGGAAGTGGCGAAAGGCACCAGCGCGATCGGGAAATGGCCCATTTCCGCGAGCCACTGCATGGCATAGATTCCGATACCGCCGCCGAGCGCGCGCCAGCAATAGGTCTTCCAGTTCGCAGCGATATTTCCGAATAGGTTGTCTTTTTCAGGCAAGCGTAGCTCCGGCAGCTTTCATTGCGATAGGAAACCGCTCGCTTGCAAGCAAGAAGTATTCCGCTTCGCGGGGCGCAAGCAAGATGTCGCGAGCGCGCAGCACGTCGTCGACATAACCCGGATGGCACATCATGACGCCACCATCGGTGAGTTCATTGATGAAGCGGGGGATTAGATCATCGAATTTCTCGCTGCCGAAGTAATCATAAGCACCCGAGAACGACGGGTTGACCGGCACGCCCGCTTTTCGTGCCAGGCGCCTGAACCTAACGCTGAGCAGGCCGAGAAAGCGCGTCTTGTTGTCGGCGGTCAGCAGCGTGTGCGTTCGCGCCGGCGCGCATTGGCGCACCCACGCGCCCGGCGCGCGTCTCGCGACCGTTTCGAGAAATATGCTTTGAATGCCGGCCACGAGCTGGCAGTGATGGTGGCCATCGACATAGTCCGGCGCACGGCCGAACGCTTCTTGAAAAGCGCTCAACTGTGCTTCGATCTCGGCGGCGATGTTGTCGCGGCTCAGCTTGAAATGCGATTTCGGAGAATGGAGTTCGGCAAGGCTCGGCAGCTTGCCGTCGGGTGTTGCAACCGGCGAGGCGGCAAGCGGCGCGAAGCCGCCGGATAAAGTGAGATGCAGTCCGATCTGCAACGGCGCGGGCGCAGGTGTCGCAAGTAACGACGCGGCTTCTTCCTTGAGACCGGGAAACAAAGTCATGACCGAAGTCGCGTTGAGGCGTCCCGCCGCAATCAGTTCGCGGATTGCTCTGGAGACACCGGGCGCAAGATTATAGTCGTCGGCGCAGACGACGATCCGCTTCACTCCGCGGCCTCGCGCGGCTTGGAGTTTTCCGCCTTGCCTGCCTCGCGCAAACTCGCTTCCGCGATGAAGTAATTGGGCCGCCGCTTCAACTCGGACAGAATTTTCGCGATGTATTCGCCGATCACGCCGAGCACCAGAAGTTGCACACCGCCGATCACCATGATGCCGACGACGACCGAGGGATAGCCGGGCACGCCCTTACCCAGCACGATCGTCTCGAACAGGATCCAGGTGCCGAACAGGAACGCGGTCACGGACAGCAACATGCCGAGCAGGCTTGCGATCCGCAGCGGTGCCGCTGAAAACGAAGTAAGCCCTTCGATCGAAAGGCCGAGCAACGCACGTAAATTCCAGTTCGAGGCGCCGTGCGCCCGGGGCGCGGGCTGATAGGGCACGCGGATCTGCCTGAAGCCGATCCAGCTCGAAAGCCCCTTGAAGAAACGGTTGCGCTCCGGCATCTGCCGCAACGCATCCGCCGCGCGCGGCGAGAGCAGGCGAAAATCGCCCGCGTCTTCCGGTATTGGCGCGCGCGCGTTGAAGTTCAGCACGCGGTAAAAAATCTTCGCGAAGAGTTGGCGCGCGACCGGCTCCTCGTCGCGGTTGGCTTTGGCGGTGTAAGCGACGTCGTAATGTTCGTCCTGCCAGAGTGAAACCAGCTTCTCCGCCATCTCCGGCGGATGCTGGCCGTCGCCGTCCATGAACAGGATTGCGCCGTAGCGCGCACGATCGAGGCCCGCGAGGAGTGCTGCCTCCTTGCCGAAATTACGGGAGAGCGAAACAGCCTGCACGTCCGCGGTTTCCGCCGGGAGCGTGGAAGCGATCGCGAAGGTGTCGTCGCGGCTGCCGTCATCGACATAGACGATTTCGCATTTCAGCCCGCGCTCATCGCGCAGCCGCGCCGTAAGCTGCATCAGCTTGCGGTGGAGCGCAGGCAGCCCGCTCGCCTCGTTGAAGGCGGGAACGACGATGGTGAGGCCCTCGGCCCTTTTCATGCCTTGGTTGACGTTCATGGCAGCTTGCTGCGTTTCCTGTCTGGAAGCGTTCCTAGCCTAAAGCCAAAACGCCGTAAAACGCCCCCGGTTGCCTGCCGCCATGCTAGGAAGCGGCCACCATTTCAAGTGATTCCATGCGCGATCTTTTCAAGCAGATTTTCAGCTTCGGCCTGATCGGCTTTATCAATGCGGGCGTGGATGCGGCGGTGTTCTTCGCAGCCCTGCATACGATCACAGATAACCTGGTCGTCGCGAATGTCTGCGCCTGGGCGGTGGCCGTCACCTGTTCCTATTTCCTGAACTCGCGTTTTACCTTCGGCACGACGCCGCGGCTCAAGGATTATCTGTTCTTCGCGGCAACGCAGGTGAGCGGGCTGATCGCAAATACGACCGCGCTCGTGCTTGCGGCACCGCTGGTCCCGCTCGTGGTCGCCAAGATCATCGGGATCGCCGCCGGCTTCGTCGTGAACTTCACGCTCGCGCGCGTGCTCGTGTTTCGTACGGCGAAATAGCCCGCGTCAGCCGAGCTTCAACACCAGCATGTCGTAAAGCGGATTATCTTGCGCGAACACGTATTCCGGCGCGGACACGATCACGGTTTCCGCACCCCGCTCGCGCAGGAAGATCGTGAAGTCGTGCAGGGTCGAAGGCGGGCATAGCAACGTCAGCATGCCCGACGAGGTCGGCCCGCCGAACGGCGACTGTACGCCAAAACGTCCCTTGGCTTCCGCCAGCATCTCCGCGTCCGCGCCTTTGAAGCGCATGCGCACTTCGCGCATGGTGCGCGCGCGGCGCTCGGCGGCGATGCGGTCGAGCAGGAGCTGTGCTGCGCGGCGCGCCTTCGCGTTCCAGTCCGCGCCGATCGAGGCGACAAGGTTCGCCTGCGAGCGCAACATGATGCCGTCGTCGATCACCTTGAGCCCGTTGGCGGCCAAAGTCGCGCCGGTCGTGGTGATGTCGACTATGAGTTCGGCGGTTCCCGCTGCCGGAGCACCCTCGGTCGCGCCCAGGCTTTCGACGATCCGGTAGTCGGCGATGCCGTGGCCCGCGAAAAAGGCGCGCGTCATGTTCACATACTTGGTGGCAACCCGCATGCGCTGGCCGCGTTTGGCGTGAAACGCGGTCGCGACATCGTCGAGATCTTCCATGCTGCGCACGTCGATCCATGCCTGCGGCACGGCGACCACGACATTCGCATAGCCGAAGCGGAGACCTTCGAGCAGCACGACCTTGTTGTCGGCGTCAGGAATCGTTTCGCGCACGAGATCTTCGCCGGTAATGCCGATGTGGATCGAGCCCTGAGCGAGCGAGGCCGCGATGTCGGCGGCCGAAAGATAGGCGACCTCGACATCCGGCAGTTCCGGAATGGCGCCGCGATAGTCGCGGCCGCCGCGGCCCTGCACCAGCGAAAGCCCGGCACGCGCGAAAAACGAGTGCGCGTTTTCCATGAGCCGTCCCTTGGACGGCACCGCGAGAATGAGCGCGCTCATGCCGCGCCTCCCGCTTTTTCGAGTTCCTCGACCCAGGCGGCAAAGCCGACCGCGGGAACGGGCGAGGGGTTGCCGAGCAGCGTGAGCAGATTGTCGTAGCGCCCGCCGGCTGCGAGCGGCCAGTTCACCCGCTCGAACGGATCGTAAAGTTCGAACACCATGCCCGAATAATAATCGAGCGCGCGGCCGAATGCGGTCGCGAACTTGATCTTGGAAACATCGATGCCGGCCGCTGCGATGAAACCGGTGCGCTGCTCGAAAGCCTCCAATGCTTCCGACAGGTCGAGCTTCGCTTCGGCTGCCAGCGCGCGCAGCGCCGTCAGCGCCTCGTCAGGATCGCCCGCGATGCGCAGATATTTTTCGAGCACGCTTGCCGCTTCCGGCGCGAGATCGGAAGTCGCGCCGCGCGAGGATTGTTCCAGAAAGCGCTCGGCAATTTCCTCGACCGTACGGCCGCCGACCGCGGAAATGCCCGCAATCGAAAGAAGGTCGGTGACGAAAGCGCGCGCTGCTTTCGGGTCCGCACCTTCGAGGGCTGCGAGCACGCCGGCGTGCGAGGCGCGCGGATCGCTCTTCGAGCGGAGCGAGGCGAGGTCTGCTTCCAGCGTCCCGGTGCGGTTGAAGTCTTTCAAGAGCCGCCGCTGCCATGCGGGCGGGAGTTTCAGCGCGGCGACGAGCGCGGAGAACAGGCCGACATCGCCCATGCGGATCGCGGGCGCGTCGATGCCGAAAACTTTCGCGGAGTCGAGCGCGAGCATCAGGCATTCCGCGTCGGCTGCGGATTTGTCTTCGCGGCCCAGTTGTTCGATTCCGGCTTGCAGATACTCGCCGCTGCCGCCGCCGCGGTCGCGGAAGATCGGCCCGAGATAGCAGTAGTTCGCGGCCTGACCCTTTTTCTCGATATGCGCGCGGCACACCGGGATCGTCAGGTCCGGGCGCAGGCAGAGTTCATCTCCGGTGGAGTCTGTGAAGATAAAGAGACGGCGGCGCAGTTCCTCGCCCGAAAGCTCGAGAAAAATCTCGGCGGGCTGCAGAATCGCGGGCTCGACGCGCGCGTAACCGGCGCGCTCGTAGAGGTCCACGAGGGCGGCGGAAAAGCCGTTCTTGCCGTTCTGGTTGCCTGTCTTCATGGCGCGGGCTTGTAGCAGGGGACGGGATGGGGCGCTATCGCGCCCCGGGCGGAAGGTTAGCGGGCGGCGATCAATGGATGCCGTGCCGCTTCAGCACTTCCTGCACGGTCTCGACCAGCTTCTCGCGCGCAACCGAGAACTGCGCGGGGCGCGAGGCGCGCCATTCGGCGTTGGAAGCGATCGCTTCGGCCGCCTTCTTGCCGTCGATCAGGTCCTTGATCTGCACTTCGCCGCGCGCAAGTTCGTCGCCGCCCTGAATAATCGCGACTGGGGAATTGCGCCGGTCGGCATATTTCAACTGATTGCCGAAATTTTTCGGATTGCCGAGATAAAGTTCGGAGCGGATGTTCGCGAGCCGCAACTCTTTCACCATCGCCTGATAGTCGGCGACGCGGTCCTTATCGAAAATCGTCACCACGACCGGGCCGAACTCCGGCTTGTCGTCGATCTTCTTCAGCATGCGAAGGGCGGCGAGCAGGCGCGACACGCCGATCGAGAAGCCGGTCGCGGGCACGGGCTCGGCGCGGAAGCGCGCAATCAGCCCGTCATAGCGGCCGCCGCCGCCGACCGAGCCGAAGCGCACCGGATTTCCTTTTTCGTCCTTGGTCTGGAACGTAAGCTCTGCCTCGTAAACCGGGCCGGTGTAATATTCGAGCCCACGCACGACCGAAGGATCGATCTTCACGCGGTCTTCGTAGCCGCTCGCAGCAATGAGCTTGCTGATGGTGACGAGTTCTTCGATGCCTTCTTCGCCTGCGGGCGAGAGCTTCACGTTCTTCTTGATGTTTTCGACCGTCTCGCGATTGCCTTCGCCTTTGGCCGCGACGAATTTCGCGATCGCGTCGATGCCGCTCGCGTCCAGCCCCGCACCCTTGGTGAAGTCGCCGGATTCGTCCTTGCGGCCGGTGCCGAGTAATTGCTTCACGCCGTCGATGCCGAGGCGGTCGAGCTTGTCGATCGCGCGCAGCACGGTGAGGCGCTGCTCGGCTGCGATGTTCGCGGCATCCATCACGCCGTCGAGCACCTTGCGGTTGTTGACCTTGATGACGTAATCGCCGCGCGCAATCCCGAGCGCTTCCAGCGTATCGGCGGCCATCATGCACATCTCGGCGTCGGCCGCGACAGTGGACGAGCCGACCGTGTCGGCGTCGAATTGTAAAAATTGGCGGAATCGGCCCGGGCCCGGCTTTTCGTTTCTGAACACGTTGCCGAAACGATACGAGCGATAGGGCTTCGGCAGACTATCGAAGTTCGCGGCGACGTAACGCGCGAGCGGCGCGGTGAGATCGTAGCGCAGCGACATCCACTGTTCGTCGTCGTCCTGAAACGAGAACACGCCTTCGTTCGGGCGGTCGGAGTCGGGCAGGAATTTTCCGAGCGCGTCGGTGTATTCGATCGCGGGCGTTTCGACCGCCTCGAAGCCATAGCGCTCGTAAACGCGCCGGATCGCCTCCGACATTTCGCGGAGCGCGCGCAATTCTTCCGGGCCCCGGTCTTCGAGGCCGCGGGGTAGGCGAGGCTTTATTCGCTGAGGCTTGCTCATGATGGCAGGCGGATAGCAGAAAACCGCTACGGATTCCCAGCCCCGGGGCGCGTTTTTCGCGGCGGAAGCGTAAAGATCAGGCCGAAAAGCACCGAGATCGCGGCGGCGACGACCGCGCCCAGCCCAACTTCCATGATCCGGGCGAGCGCAGGTGCAACCGGTGTGTCGAGGTGTGCGGCGGCCGAAAACACGATGATGCCCGCGATCAGCGCGGCGCGAAGCCTTGGCTGAAACACGGCGAGCAGTCCGAGCGGCGCGACCAGCAGGGGGAGCAAGAGCGGCTCCGGCAATCCGCTAGGCCGCGCGAACGCGAGCAGCAATCCGTAAATCGCCCCGGCGAGTGTCGCGGCCAAACGGTAGACCGCCGCATAGACCGCGACCCGCGCGGTCAGCCGCGCGACGATCGCGGCTGTAATCACCGCCCAGAACGGCTCGGCAAGATTGAGCGCCCGCGCGATCAGATAAGAGGACAGCGTCGCAAGCACGATCGCGAGCGTCTCGAGTAGCTCCGCCTTGTAGCGCGCGAAGAAGCTCAACGGTTGGCGAGCCAGACGAAGATCAGCGCGATCAACGCCGGCAGCGCCTGCACATAGATGATGCGCGACGACACGCTATAGCCGCCGTAAAGCCCGGCCGCGATCACGCAGAGCAGAAAGAACACCTTGAACTGAAATCCGACCGCAGCGTTCGACGCGAAGATTCCGTAGAGCAGGCCGACCGCGAGGAAGCCGTTATAAAGGCCCTGGTTCGCGGCGAGCACGGCGGAGTCCTGCGCCTTCTGGAGCGTGTTGTTGAAGATGCGAAGCCCGAGCGGCTGCGTCCAGAAAAACATTTCCAGGACGAGGAAGTAAGCATGCAATGCGGCGACGATGCCGGTGAGGATGTTTGCAATGAGTGCCATCGGAAAACCCCGCGATGGCGAAATGCCATCATCGCAAAGTGGTAACGGAGCGCGGGCGGGGCGGCAAGAAGGCCGCGATCAGCCTTCCTGCGACCAACTCTGCATCTTGCGGTAGATAGTGGAAGGCGCGATTTCGAGCGCAGCGGCCGCCTTCTGCGCATTGCCGTCAAACGCAGCAAGCGCTTCCTCGATGATGCGCTGTTCCTGCATCCAGTAGGGATCGATCGACGGGCTTGGTTGCCGCGGCAGCGGGCCGGTGTCGCGCGCGGCTTCGTGCGAAGCGCCCACGGGCAGATCGAGCATTGCGCCGGTGACGAACTCGCCGTCATGCAGCACCACGACGCGGCGGATCACGTTCTGCAACTGGCGCACATTGCCGGGCCAGCGATAAGCCGTAAGCGCGGCTTCCGCATCGGCATCGAATCCCTGAAAGTGACGGCCTTCTTCCTCGGCAAAGCGCGCGAGGAACGTGCGCGCGAGCAAGAGAATGTCGCCGCCGCGTTCGCGCAGGCACGGCAGGTGCATCGGCAGCACATGCAGGCGGTAAAACAAATCTTCGCGGAAGCGGCCGGTCGCCACTTCTTCTTTAGGATCGCGGTTGGTCGCGCAGACGAAGCGCACGTTCACCTTCATCTCTTTCGCGCCGCCGACGCGGCGGAAGGTGCCGGTCTGGATGAAACGCAGGAGTTTCGCCTGCAATGCAAAATCCATTTCGCAGATTTCGTCGAGGAACAGCGTGCCGCCGTTCGCAAGCTCGGCGGCACCCGCGCGGTCTTCATGCGCGGAAGTGAAGGCGCCTTTCACATGGCCGAAGATTTCGCTTTCCATCAGCTCCTTCGGGATCGCGCCGCAGTTCAGCGCGATGAACGGACCCGAGTGGTTGCGCGAGCGCATGTGCAGCGCTTCGGCGCAGACTTCCTTGCCGGTGCCGCTTTCGCCGGTGACGAAGACCGGCGCCTTGGAAGAGGCGACGCGCTCGATCTGCGCATAGACGTCTTTCATGGTGGCTGACGCGCCGATGAAGCCTTCGAAGGATGCATCGGTCTCGTGCGCCGGAATTTCCGCGAGCGCGACGCGGGCGGATTCGTATTCACGGATGCGCGCGAGCATGCGCCGCGCGAATTCCTTGGGTTGGAACGGCTTCACCACGAAATCGTTGACGCCGGCGCGGATCGCTTCGACGGCGGCCGTCACCGAACCCGTCGCGGAAGTCGCGATGATCGGTCCCTGGACTCCGGCGGCGCGCAAAGCTGCCACCATCTCCATATTGGCCGAGAGCGCGCGGCGGTCGAACGAGACCACGGCGGATGAGAACGAGCCTTGCCGCGCGGCTGTGATGCCGTCTTCGGGGCGTTCGGCTTCGAAGATTTCGAGCGGCAGCGGCGCGACGCTGGCGAGCGCTTTCGCAAGCAGTCGGCGCGTGGCCGGATCGTGATCGATGACGAGAATGCGGGAAGCGGCGGACGCAACGCTTACGCTATTGGGCTCTTGCGAGCCGTTATTCCTTACCATTACCGGGCGACCCCTCGACGCGGACTGGTTACGGGTGCCCCGTTCTCGGAACGCCCTATTTCATTGGGTTCGAGAGTGCCAAAACAGGGTAAACAAACCCTTTGTTTTTGCGCCATGGGGTGGCCGCCGTCGGCAGGCCGCTGCTAGGCTTCGGCGCGCAAGGAGCAAGCCCATGGCCTACGCCTACGATATCGATGCGAAGCAGGCGCCGAACGACCTAGAGGCGTTCTGGATCCCCTTCACTGCAAACCGCTCGTTCAAGAAGCGTCCGCGCCTCGTCGTCAGCGCTAAGGACATGCACTACACCGCCGCGAACGGGCACAAGGTGCTCGACGGCTGCGCGGGACTTTGGTGCATCAACGCCGGGCACAATCGCGCGCCGGTAGTGGAAGCGATCCGCAGACAGGCCGGCGAGATGGATTTTGCGCCGTCGTTCCAGTTTTCGCATCCGCAGGCGTTCACGCTGGCGACCCGCATCGCCGAGCTTGCGCCCGGCGATCTCGATCATGTGTTCTTTTGCAATTCAGGCTCGGAAGCGGTCGATACCGCGCTGAAGATCGCGCTCGCCTATCATAATGTGACCGGCAACGCCTCGCGCACGCGGCTGATCGGCCGCGAGCGCGGCTATCACGGTGTCGGCTTCGGCGGCATTTCGGTCGGCGGCATGGTCGCAAACCGCAAGCAGTTCGGCACTGCGCTCGGCGGCACCGATCATCTTGCCTCGACCTATAACCGCGAAAAGCAGGCGTTCTCGAAAGGCGAACCGGAATGGGGCGCGGAGCTTGCCGACGAACTGGAACGCCTCGTCGCGCTGCATGATGCCTCCACGATCGCGGCGGTCATCGTCGAGCCGATGTCGGGTTCGACCGGCGTCTTGCCCGCGCCGAAAGGATATCTCAAGCGGCTGCGCGAGATCTGCGACAGGCATGGCATTCTCTTGATCTTCGACGAAGTCATCACGGGCTATGGCCGCCTAGGCTATGCCTTCGCCGCCGAGCGCTACGGCGTGGTGCCGGACATGATTACGTTCGCGAAGGGCATCACCTCCGGCTCGGTACCGATGGGCGGCGTGATCGCGCGCAAGGGAATCTACGACGCCTTCATGAAAGGCCCCGAACATGCGATCGAGTTGTTCCATGGCTACACATATTCCGCGCATCCGCTCGCGGTCGCGGCGGGTCTGGCCACGCTCGATCTCTACAAGCAGGAAGATTCGTTCGCGCGCGCGAAGAAACTCGAACCGCTCTGGTACGACGCTGCGATGTCGCTCAAATCCTTGCCCGATGTACTCGACATCCGCTGTGTCGGTCTTGCCTGCGGCATCGATCTCGCGCCTCGCAAGGATGCGCCGGGCAAACGGGGTTACGAGTCGCTCGAATACGCCTTCCACGACGCCGGCATGATGATCCGCATCGCGGGCGACACGCTCGCCGTTTCTCCGCCACTGATCGTCTCGGAAGCGCAGATCGGCGAAATTTTCGAGAAGCTCGGCAAGGTCATCAAGGCGATTCAGTAGGGCGCTTTTTCCGCGGCCAAAGATCGACCACGACCTTCACGGTCGCGGCAATGACAAGCGCGCAAAGGGCGGCCTTCGACATCGTCTCCATCGTGCCCTCGATCAGCATTGCGTGGACGGCGCTGCCTCCGACGATCATCACTGCGAGCGGCATGTGCGTGATGCGCCACATGCGCAGTCCGAGCCGGCGGCGGAATAATGCGAGCGCCGCGGCCGCGAAGATCGCCCACATCGCGACCACGCCGAAGGGCGAAAACAATGTCGGCGCGCGAAACAGAAGCGCATCAAGCATGTCCGGCGGGCTGGTGATCCAGAGTCCCGCGACATGAACAAGAATTGCCACGACCAGCGCGCCGCCAAGCCAGCGGTGCACGCGCCGCGCGCGGATTACGGGCAGCCCCGGCAAATATCCGGCGATGAGGAGCGGCTGAACGAGCAGCAGGTTGAGTGCAACGATGCCGGCAAAGCCGGCTGCAATATAAATCGCATCGCGCCATTGCAGATACGGGCTTGTCGCGGCGAGCAGGATCGGAAGGCCGATTGCGGCTGCAAGCGCGGCCCAGATCAACGCGGCACGAACCGGCCCCGTCTTTTCGTTCACCTGCGTGATCAGGCGGGCTCCAGCACGAAATGCGCTTCCAGGCTCGTATCCTTCGCGCTTTTCATTACCGGACGCAGGAACACGGTTTTGAATTCGCCGCTGTCATAGGCGAGATGACCGTGCGGCTGGCCGAAAATCGGAATGATCTGCGGCATCTCGAGACGAAACGCGCCGTTCTTGTCGGTGAGCGTCGCGCCGTGACTGCGCGCGTCTTCCTCGCGGCCTTCGACCGTGTGGGCCCACATCTGGATGCGTTGTCCGGAAAGCGGCGTGCCGTCGCCCGCGCGGCGCACGGTGCCCGACATCACGAAGCCGCCTTTGCCGATGCGCTCCACGATCGGCGCGCCTTTGTGGGCATGATAATTGTTGGCGCCGCCCGCCATCGACACGGTCGGCGCCAGACCTTGCGCACGGGCAGGCAGCAACAGCCCGGAAGCGCCCATTGCCACAAAGGAGCCGCCGGCCGCGAGAACAGTGCGGCGATTGAGGATGAAGCTGGCCATATCGTTCCTCCTTGCGGCGTGCGTCGTTCCGGGCAGCGGCAACAGCCGTATGACTCATCAAAATGTAACGCGATTGCGGCCATTTTCCAGATTCAATAAGCCGCGCTTCCTTGGGTGCCCCCCTTCGCCTATGATTCCACGGGAGATTCGGGGGAACGGTCTCCCGGCTCTAGCAGGAGTGGCGGGCTCCTAGCAGGCATGTTCGGCAAAGGCTTTTTCTTCATCGCGTTCTGCATGGCGCTGATAGCAGCGTCGGTCGGAGCGGTTTTGCATTACGCCGCCGGCGTTACCGCGGTGGAGGCAGCCTTCTGCGCCCTCGCGGTTCTGTTTGGCCTCCTGACGGTGGAATCCGTCTCCGCCCGTGCCCGCGACCGCGTGGAGAATAACGAGCGGATCGAGGCGCTCGCCCGCGCCTCCGCCGACATCGCGCGTCAGGTCGGTGATCTGAGCGTGCGGCTCGAAAAAATCGAGAACGCGCCGGCACAGGAAGAGAATTTCAAAATCCATATCGAGCCGCTTGCGAAGGAAATCGGCGATCTGGCCGAACTCGTCGGCGATCTTGCCGGCACCGTTTCCGAGCACGAGAGCATGCTCGCGCAGAAGCAGATTTTCGCGACCTCGCCCGAGGCGGCCGCGAGAGCCGTCGCCGAGATCGCGTCCGCCCAGACGCAGCATGCAGCCGCGCCCGCGCGTGTCGCAGGTCCGGTCAATCCGCTTGCCGAATTGAAGGACAACGACGTCGCAGCACTTCTGAAAGACGCGCTCGCCAATCAGCGTATCGACGTGCATCTGCAACCGATCGTGACGCTGCCGCAGCGTAAGGTCCGTTTCTACGAAGCCGTGTCGCGCCTGCGGTTGCCCGAAGGCAAGCTGATCGAGGCCGTGCACTTCATTGATGCTGCGCGCCGGAGTGGCGCCGTGCTTTCGCTCGACGAGAACCTCGTGCAGTCCGCGGTGCAAGTCGTGCGCCGGCTCGCTACGAAATCGAAGGACGTCGGTCTGTTCTTCAACCTCGCCTCCGAAACGCTTTCGGAGCGCGCCGCAATGACGCCGATCATGAATGTGCTGGACGCAAACAAGGCGATCGCGCCGTCGCTTATCATCGAGATTGCGCAGAGCGATTTCCGCTCGCCGAACGCTGTTTATCGCGACAGCCTGCATCAGTTGCGTGAGCGCGGCTTCCGCCTGGCGATCGATCACGTCACCGACCTGCATATCGACCCGCAGGCGATGGCCGAGCGCGGCGTGCGCTACCTTAAAATCGGCGCCGAATTGCTGCTTGGCCGCGTACCGCAGACCGGCGCGCAGGTGCATCCGGCCGATCTGGTCGACCTGCTCGGCCGTTACGGCATCGACCTCGTCGCGGAAAAGATCGAAACCGAAGCGACCGTGGTCGATCTGCTCGATTTCGATCTCGGATTCGGCCAGGGCAATCTGTTCGCGCCGCCGCGGCCGGTTCGCACCGAGGTTCTCAAGGGCGAGATTGCCGAGTTTCCGGCGCCCGAGACCAAGGCGCCGGAACCCGCGCCGCGCACCAACGATCTCGCCAAGCTCGCCGCACGGACGGTTCGCCGCGCTTAACTTGCTTGCGTCCCACGGCCATTCATGCGAATCCCGCGCGCCGTGAAAAACAACGCACCCGACATCACCCCCGCGCTTCCGCCCGTACTGAGCGGCTTCGGAACCATCGCGCCGAATTACAAGCTCTTTCTGAGCGACGTGTGGGGCGTCGTGCATAACGGCGCTGCCGCTTATCCGGCCGCCTGCGCCGCACTGAAGACCGCGCGCGAGAACGGCGCGACGGTCATTCTCATTTCCAATGCGCCGCGTCCGGGCGTCGTCGTCGCAAAACAGATTGCGAAATGGGGCGTACCGGCCGACTGCTACGACACTATCGTCGCTTCCGGCGACGTCGCGCGCGCCGAACTCGAAGCCCGTCCCGAGGCGAAGATTTTCCACCTCGGCCCGCAGCGCGATCTTCCGAACTACGACGGCCTGCCGAACAAGCTTGTCGGCGAGGACGAATGCGACCTTGCGGTCGTCACCGGCCCCTTCGACGACGAAGTCGAGGTCGCGGAAGACTATCGCGCGATGTTCGAGAAATTCGTGAAGCGCGGCGTGCTGATGCTGTGCGCGAACCCGGATCTCGTGGTGGAGCGCGGCGACAAGCTGATCGTCTGCGCCGGAGCGCTGGCGCAACTCTACGAACAGATGGGCGGCAAGGCGATCTATGCCGGCAAGCCCTATGCGCCGATCTACGACCAGGCGATCGCGGAAGCCGGGAAAATCCGGGGCGCGAAAATCGGGAAAGAACAGATTCTCGCGATCGGCGACGGTGCGCGCACCGATCTGAAAGGCGCGGCGGTACAGGGCATCGACTGCCTTTTCATCACCGGCGGCATTCACGCCGAAGATTTTTCCAAAGAAAAGAACCGTGCGGGCGAAATCTTCGCCGAACAGGCTGCGTGGCCTGTCGGCATGATGCACCGCTTGAGCTGGTAAGGCTTAGAGGCCTTTGAGCGCGGCAAGCAGCCGGTCGATATCCGGCTGCGTATTGCCTTCGTCAGCGATCGAGGGGCCGTTGAGCAGAAGTCTTTCGCGGCGCGCGGCGGCGTCCGCTTCCGCTTCGTTGGCGTGGCCGGCTTCGTCCTGCACACCGGTATAGGTCGCAAAGCGCGAAACGCGGGCTTCGATATGCTCGAGCGTCTTGACGACGCGGGAGATGCGCTGGCCGGTCAAATCCTGAAACGCACAGCTCTCGAAGATTGCCATCATTTCCTTGTCGACGAAGGCTTTGTATCCCGCCGGATCGCTGGCATCCGCCGACATCACGTTCTCGGCGATCGCCATGATCTCGTTGGTCGCGCCTTCGGTGGAGCTCACGACCGCGGCGAGTTCCTGACCCGCGGCCGGAATTTTCTTCATGTGCATTTCGTTCGCCTGGAGCACGGCGATTTCGCGCCTGAGCGCGACGATATAGTCCGCGATCTTGCGGAGCTCATTCTCGAGTTCGACGCTGTCCGAAATTCCCATGTGTGCCGTACTTTTTTACGCTGCGGGTGCGAACACCGCGTCGATTTTGTTTTTGAGCGTCGCCGCGTTGAACGGCTTGACGATATAGTTGTTCACGCCGGCCTTCTTCGCGGCGACGACGTTCTCGGTCTTGGACTCGGCCGTGACCATGATGAAGGGGGTCTTGGAGAGCCCCGGGTCGGAGCGGACTTCGCGCAGGAGCTCGTAGCCGGTCATCGGCTCCATGTTCCAATCGGAAATCACCAGGCCGTATTTCTTTTCCTTGAGCTTGCCGAGGGCTTCCTTGCCGTCCGCGGCCTCGTCCACGTCCTCGAAGCCGAGCTGCTTCAGGAGATTGCGAATAATCCGGATCATCGTCTTGTAGTCGTCGACGACGAGGATCGGCATATGCGTATCGGCCGCCATATATTTCGCTCCGCGAAGGTCTCCGGCCGCCGTCCTGGCGGCCCAATTGCCTCTCCGGGGTAGCAAAACCGGCTTGCCATCGGGTTAATTCCCTTTTCCCTCGTCATGGGTTATTGCAGTGCGGGAACTATTGTGCCCCGCGAAAAAGCGCTTGGCACAAGGCTGGATGGGGTGGCTTGGGTGAATAAGATGTTGGATATGACGGCGATCAAGCCGCTCTATTTCGAAGACATCAAGATCGGTATGCGCGAAAGCCTGATGCGCACCGTCATGGACGAGGACGTGGTCGGCTTCGCCGAACTGACCGGCGACCACAACCCGGTGCACCTCTCCGATATGTATGCCGAGAAGACCGTATTCGGGCAGCGCATCGCCCACGGCCTTTATACCGCGAGCCTGATCTCCGCGATCCTCGGCACCAAGCTCCCCGGGCCGGGCGCGGTCTACATTTCGCAGACGCTCGAATTCCACGGACCGGTGAAGATCGGCGACGTCGTCACGGTCAGCGCCGAAGTGGTTGAACTGTTCGAAAAGGGCAGGCGCGTGGTGCTCTATTGCGAGGCAAAGGTTGACGGGCAGAAGGTGCTGGACGGGCAGGCCACCGTCTCCGTGCCGCGCCGTCCGGTGACGCCGCAATAAATCCGGCTGCTTGACTCGCTTTGGCGGGCGCGGGTTTAACCTTCGCGGCCCCGACACAAGCACCTTCCATGAAATTCGAAGTCCCGAAGCGATCGAGCTGGATTACCGCCGCCGGCGTGATCGCGGGTCTCGCCCTGCCGCTTGCGTTCGGTGAGGCGTTCATGTGGCTCCGGCCGCCGGAGAATGTGAGGCAGTTTCTCGACGGCGATCCCATTCTACGCGGTCCTTATCGCAGCGATCCTGTGCTGCGCGTCGCTTATCCTTCGCCGGAGCTATATCGTCCCGCAGAAGCGCCCATGCTCGCGGACATCAAGAAAACCTCGCCTAAGCCCACCTGGTTTTTCTTCGGCGTTTCTTTTGCACGCGGTCTGTGGCTCACGTCGCAGACACAGATGCCGTCCTATCGCACCTTCATGTTTCGCGAGATCGATGATCGTCTGCACATGCGTGTGAACGAGGCACGTATGATCCTCGACTACGGCATTGAAGCCAATCATCTGGTCTTCGTGCTGATCCCGCTCGAGATCGCGCGCTATACCGAGACGCCGCTTTCATATTTCAACGTCAACCGGCAGGGTAAGATTGTTTACTCCGTGCGCAGGCCGCCGCATCCATTTAACTGGCTGACCGATCACAGCCGGATCGCGTTGCTTGCCTGGGTGCGCGCCCGCCGTCACAACGCGCTTCCGAATTTCCGTCTGTCGACCATCACCGATAACGTGCCGCAGACCGTGCAGGATGATTTCCGCCTGATGTTTGGTGAACTTGGCAGGCTCGAGCGCGAGAAGGGCGTGCCGGTGACGGTCGTGTTGCTGCCCGACCGCAGGCAAGTGCTTTATGACAATTCGAACTACGCGCTACAGAAAACTTTTGCCGCACTTGCGAAAGAGGCCGGTATCGACCTTTACGACCCCGTCGAAATGATGCGCGCGCAGCCCGACCGCTGGGCGCTGTTCGTTCCCGACTGGCACTATACCGAATTGGGTTATGGGCTCGTCCTGAAAGGCCTGGCCGATCATATCGAACGAAACGCGAAGCCACGCGCGGCGAACGGCGGGCTTTCGCAATGAGTTTCGTCGACAAGGAATTTCTCTACTTCCTGCCGATCTTCGCCGCAGTCTGGTATTTTACGCGCGGCCGCTACGAATTGAAGATCGCGTCGATGCTGGCGCTGAGCCTTCTGTTCTACGCCTATCATCGCTGGTGGCTGGTGCTTCTGATCGGCGCTTATTGCATCGCCGACTGGCTCGCCGCACTCGCGATCGAGCGCACGAAGCGGCCGAGGCTCGCGCTGGCCGCGGGACTGACCTTCAATCTCGGTGTGCTCGCGGCATGGAAATATACCCCGCTTGCGATTTCGACGATCAATTCGCTCACGGGATGGAAAATTCCGGGCACCGAAATGGTGAGCGATGGCTGGTTCATCCCGATGGGAATCTCGTTCTACGGGTTCTCCGGCATCGCCTATATGGTCGACGTCTATCGCGGCGTGGTGAAGGCCGAGCCGAACCTTGTCCGCTTCAGCCTGTTCACAACCTTTTTCCCCCATCTGGTCGCGGGGCCGATTCTGCGTGCGAAGGAATTTCTGACCCACCTGCGGCCCGGTGAGTTGCCGGAGCATTCCGAGGCGCGGCTGGAAGGCACGTTCCTGATCGCGCGCGGATTTTTCAAGAAGCTCGTGCTTGCGGATTCGATCGCGATCGCGATCGATCCATTCTTCGCCGACGTTTCCGGAGCGGCAACCGCAGGCGTGTGGTCGCTGCCTTACGTCTATCTCTACGCACTCCAGATTTATTTCGACTTCTCGGGCTATACCGACATCGCGCGCGGGCTCGGGCTTTGGTTCGGCTTTCGCTGGCCGGACAATTTCAACTGGCCTTATCTCGCGGTTTCGATTCAGGATTTCTGGCGGCGCTGGCACATGACGCTGTCGCGGTTCCTGCGTGATTATCTCTACATTCCGCTTGGCGGCTCGAAACACGGTGTCTTGCGCACGCTCGCGGCACTCATGATCACGATGCTGCTCGGCGGCCTTTGGCATGGCGCGAACTGGTCGTTCATGATCTGGGGCGGCCTGCACGGCATTTTTCTCTGCATCAATTATCTCTGGGCGAAGACCCCGCTTCGTGCAGCACTCGAAAAGCTGAACGGCGTGCCTGCCGCGATCTGGACCGCTGCGTGCATCGCCGTCACGTTTCACGCTGTCTGCTTTGCCTGGATTTTCTTCCGGCTGAGCTCGCTTAATGACATCGAAAACTGCATCCGCAAGATTTTCGTTTTCGACGCCGAAAAGATGCTGGTCGGCGGCTCCGCGGACGTGCCGGTCTGGGTGCTGCTTATCGGCTATGCGATTGCAACCGCGATTGCAGTCGCAGTCACGAGAATGAAACCGCTGCCGGATGCGATCCCGCAATTCGAGCGGCAGGCTTTCGTGAGGGGTGCGGCCTGGGGCGTGTGCGCGGGCCTGCTTTTGTTGACCGGTGCCTTGCAGCAGGTTGGGCAGGCGCCTCCCTTCATTTATTTCCAGTTCTAGTTCGGCTCGTTCCCTGTTGTCGGCGTTCCACGGGCGATTGCCGACGAGCGAATGGCGGCTCACGCAGCGCCTGCCGAACTGACTTGACTCTGCTTGCCTATGCCCGGTTTATCCTTGGGGGCGGGCTGAATATGCAGATTCCTTCTTCTCTTCCGGCGGATTTTTCGGTGATACGCGACGGCGGCTTGGTGCCGCCGGCGTTGAAACGCGGCTTCGTCGCGATCGGAAATTTCGACGGCGTGCACCGCGGTCATCAGGCGGTGATCGAGGCTGCGCGCGTGCAGGCGCACATGATCCCGCAGAAGTCCTGTGTGCTCGTGCTGACCTTCGAGCCGCATCCGCGCACCTTCTTCAAGCCGGATGCGCCGGTATTCAGGCTGACGCCGGAAGAGGCGAAGCTGCGGCTGTTCGCGGCGAACAATCTCGTCGACGGCGCGGTCGTGTTGCAGTTCGACAAGGCGCTCGCCTCCTTAAGCGCCGAGGATTTCGTTTCCAAAATCCTCGTGGATTGGCTGGGCATCGCCGGCGTCGCCGTCGGGCACGATTTTCATTTCGGCAAACAGCGGCAGGGCACGCCGGAATTTCTGATCGACGCGGGCAAGCGCTACGGTTTCGAAGTCGAGATCGTGCAACCGCTGAACGATGACGGGACACCGGTTTCGTCCGGCAAGATCCGCGATGCGCTTCAAGCCGGCGATCTGCCGCGGGCCAACGATCTGCTCGGCTATCGCTGGTTCGTGACAGGCGAGGTCATTCATGGCGAGAAGCGCGGCCGCGAACTCGGCTTTCCGACCGCGAACCTGCGCCTCGACCCGACGTGCAGGCTCCGGCATGGCATCTATGCCGTTCGTGCGCATGTCGGCGGCAAGAGCTATGACGCGGTCGCAAGCTTCGGCCGCCGCCCGCAATTCGACAACGGCGCGCCGCTGCTTGAGGTCTTCCTGTTCGATTTCGAGGGCGACCTTTACGGGCAGGAAATGACCGTCGAATTCGCGGGCTTCCTGCGGGACGAGGCGAAGTTCGGGAGCCTCGATGCCTTGGTCGCCCAGATGAACCGGGACAGCGAGCAGGCGAGGGCGCTGCTCCGGCAGGCTGGAAACGCCTGACTCCGGCTGCTAGAACGCGGCGCACAACGAGACCCGATCCCCGATGGCTAAAGAGAAGAAGGACGGCCCCGATTATTCGGAGACGCTGTTCCTGCCCCAGACCGATTTTCCGATGCGCGCCGGCTTGCCTCAGAAGGAGCCGGAGATTCTCGCGCGCTGGCAGAAGATCGGCCTCTATGAACTCATGCGGAAGACCGCCAGGGGCCGCGACAAGTTCATCCTGCATGACGGCCCGCCTTATGCGAACGGCAACATCCACATCGGGCATGCGCTGAATAAAATTCTGAAGGATCTGGTGACGCGCACCCACCAGATGCTCGGCTACGACTCGAACTATGTTCCCGGCTGGGACTGCCACGGCCTGCCGATCGAATGGAAGATCGAGGAGCAGTACCGCGCCAAGGGCAAGGACAAGGATCAGGTCGAGATCAACGAATTCCGCCGCCAGTGCCGCGAGTTTGCGCAGCACTGGATCGACGTGCAGCGCGAGGAATTCAAGCGGCTCGGCGTCGAGGGCGACTGGAAGCATCCCTACACCACGATGAGCTTCGACGCGGAAGCGATCATCGCGCGCGAGCTGATGAAGTTCGCGGCGAACGGCACGCTCTATCGCGGCTCGAAGCCGGTGATGTGGTCGGTCGTGGAAAAGACCGCGCTCGCGGAAGCGGAAGTCGAGTACGAGGACTACACGAGCGATACGATCTGGGTGAAGTTTCCAACGCCGACCGGCGAAAATGTCGTGATCTGGACCACGACGCCATGGACGATCCCGGGCAATCGTGCGGTCAGCTATTCGTCGCGCATCAGTTATGGCGTCTATGAAGTAACCGCTGCGCCCGCCGATAACTGGGCGAAGCAGGGCGAGAAATTCATTCTTGCCGACAAGCTCGCGGAAGCGGTGATGAAATCCGCGCGCGTCGAGAGCTTCAAGCGCATCGGTGACGCCAACTTGAAGTCGATCAAGTCGCTCGCCCATCCGCTGCGCGGCAAGGGCTACGACTTCGAAGTGCCGCTCCTCGACGGCGATCACGTCACCGACGAAGACGGCACCGGCTTCGTGCACACCGCGCCCGGCCACGGCCGCGAAGACTTCGACATCTGGATGGCGAGCGGAAAGATGCTCGCCGAGCGTGGCATCGACACGCATATCCCGTTCACCGTCGATGCCGATGGCCGTCTGACCAAAGAAGCGCCGGGCTTCGAAGGCAAGCGCGTGCTCGACGACAAGGGCAACAAGGGCGACGCGAACGAAGCCGTCATCAAGGCGCTGGCCGAAGCGAACGCGCTGATCGCGCGCTCGCGTCTCAAGCACCAATATCCGCACTCGTGGCGCTCGAAGAAGCCCGTGATCTATCGCAACACGCCGCAGTGGTTCATTGCGATGGACAAGCCGATCAATTCGTTCTCGCTTGCCTTGAGTGCGGCGTCCGCGGGCGGCGGCAGTGAGGCCACGCTCAGCAACTATCAGGGCGAGACGCTGCGCGAACTCGCGCTCGAAGGCATCCGCAGCGTGAAGTGGGTCCCGGCTTCCGGCGAGAACCGCATCAACGGCATGATCGAAAACCGCCCCGACTGGGTGATCTCGCGCCAGCGCGCCTGGGGCGTGCCGATCGCGGTATTCGTGAATAAGGAGACAGGCGAAACGCTCCTCGACGACCGCGTCAACGCGCGCATTGTCGAGGCCTTCAAAAAGGAAGGCGCGGACGCATGGTTCGCGGACAAGGACGGCGCGCGTTTTCTCAAGCCCGATTTCGACCCGGCGAAATACGAGAAAGTGAACGACATTCTCGATGTCTGGTTTGATTCCGGCTCTACGCATGCCTTCACGCTGGAAGACCCGAAGCTGTTTCCGCAGCTTGCCGGCATCAAGCGCAAGCGGGACGGCGGCAAGGATACAGTCATGTATCTTGAAGGCTCGGACCAGCATCGCGGCTGGTTCCACTCGTCGCTCCTGGAATCCTGCGGAACGCGCGGCCGCCCGCCTTATGACGTCGTGCTCACCCACGGCTTCACGCTGGACGAGCACGGCCGCAAGATGTCGAAGTCGCTCGGCAACACGGTCGATCCGCAGAAGGTCATCAAGGATAGCGGTGCGGATATCCTGCGCATGTGGGTCGCTGCGACCGATTACTCCGACGACCAGCGTATCGGCCCTGAGATTCTGAAAACGACCGTCGATACTTACCGCAAGCTGCGCAATACGCTCCGCTGGATTCTCGGATCATTGCATCCGTTCACGGAAGCCGACCGCGTTCCGGTCGAAAAGATGCCGGAGCTGGAGCGGCTGATGCTGCACCGTCTCGCCGAGATGGATGCGGTGGTGCGCAAGTCTTACGCCGACTTCGACTACAAGCGCGTATTCGCTTCGCTCGTGCAGTTCATGACGGTCGATCTTTCGGCGTTTTATTTCGACATCCGCAAGGACACGCTCTATTGCGATCCGATCTCTTCGGTTGCGCGGAAATCCTGCCTCACGGTGCTCGATCATACTTTCAAGTGTCTCACGACGTGGATCGCGCCGATCCTCTGCTTCACGGCGGAAGAGGTCTGGCTCTCGCGCTTCCCGAGCGAGACCGGCTCGGTGCATAACGAAACTTTCCCGGAAGTCCCCGCAGACTGGCGCAACGAAGCGTTGTCAGAGAAGTGGAAGAAGATCCGCACCGTGCGCCGTGTCGTTACCGGCGCGCTCGAGATCGAGCGCGCGCAGAAGCGGATCGGCTCCTCGCTGGAAGCCGCGCCGCACATCTACATTGCCGATAAGGAACTGTTCGACGCCTGCAAGGGCACCGACATGGCCGAAGTCTGCATCACCTCGGAGGCGAAGATCGAGAGCGGCGAGGGGCCGGCGGATGCTTTTCGCGTGCCGGAGGTCGCGGGCGTCGCCGTTGTGCCGGTGCGCGCTGAAGGAAAGAAGTGCGCCCGTTCGTGGAAGATTTCCCCGCTCGTCGGCACCGACAAGGAATATCCCGACGTAACCCCGCGCGATGCCGCGGCCCTTCGCGAATTCTATGCCGCGCGTAAAGCCGCCGAGTGATCCGGTGAAATCCGCGGGCGGAGCCGTGTCGCAGCCCGCGCCTTACCTGAAGGTCGGCCTGTTCATCGCCGCGGTAACCTTCGCGCTCGACCAGATCACGAAATACGCGGTGCTTTACGGGCTCGATCTCGCCACGCGCGGCAAGATTTACATCGCCCCCTTCGCGGATTTTGTGCTCGCCATGAACCGGGGCATCTCCTACGGCCTTTTTCCACAGGATGGGGAACTCGGCCGCTGGGTGCTCTTTTCTGTGAAGATCGCGGCCTCGCTCCTGTTTCTGGTCTGGCTGCGGCGGGCTGCCACGCCGCTGACCGCGGCCGCCTTGGGCCTCCTCATCGGGGGCGCGCTTGGAAACGCGCTGGACCGGGCGATTCAGGGGGCGGTGATCGATTTCGTCTCGCTCCACGCCTACGGGTTCCGCTGGTACGTGTTTAACCTTGCCGATGCGGCCATCGTTGCGGGGGTGGTAGGGCTCCTGTACGATGCCTTCAGCCCTAACGCCTTGAAATCGCCGCCAAAGGGCGGGATTTGACCGGTTTCCGGGTCTTCCGACGGGTATAGAGGCCAGCAATGTCCGAACGTCGTTTCCTGACGGTACTTGCCGCTTTCGCGCTTGCGACAGCGATGAGTTTTGCCGCGATCCAGCCATCTCTTGCGGAAGACGACGATGACGACGGCCCGACCGGCCTTCAGAAGCTGTTCGGCTCGATCGGCATTCTCTCGCTCCCCGGACCGCAGATCGACTATCAGGAGCGCCCGCCGCTCGTCGTTCCGCCGATCACGAATAATTATGTGCAGCCGCAGGTGCAGCCGAACACCGCGGCGACCCAGCCGGATGCTTGGGATTTCAGCAATCCGCGCCAGCCGGCCGCGCCCGCGCCGGAAAACAACAACGCCCCGCCGCCGGCCGCCAACCTCACGCTGCCGCCGCCGGTCGAACCCGGTCTCGTCCGCCACCGCAATCCGGACTTCCCGGTCGATCCGGAAGTGAAGGCGGCGCAGAAGAAGAAAAAGAAAACGCGTATGTTCTCGCGCGCGGAAGAAGATCCGACTTACAGCGGACGCACGCTCCGCGCCGACGAAATGAAGGGGACGGGCCCCCTCACGCGCGGCACCAAGGGCGCTTCGCAGACCGACGCGACCGCGAACGAAGCGCAGTCCACGGTGCAGCAACTCGGCATTCCGGGCCTGACGAAGATGCTGCCGATGATCGGACACGAGCAGCAGGAAAAGCCGCTCGTATTCACCGGCGAGCCGGAACGGCAGTCGTTGACCGAGCCGCCGTCCGGCTATCTCACGCCTTCGAAGAACGCACCTTACGGCGCTGTCGCCAAGGATAAGCAAAAGGACGATCGCCGCCTGGTGCATCCGAACATGCCGGATTATTCGGGCCCGATTCAAACGCGCTGACGGCAGGCGTAGGAACGCCTTTCTCGCGGGCCGCGGCGGCGGCCGGTTCTTATGGAGTTTTTCGGAAGGTGCGGACCACGATCATGACCGCGATTGCGATTTGTGCGGCCGCCGGTTCGGCGGCTGTTCTGTTGCCGACGGCCGCGAATCCCCAGACGCAGGGTTTGCAGGTGAGCGAGTTCAAACTCGCGAACGGCTTGGAAGTGGTGGTGATCCCCGATCGCCGCACGCCGGTCGTCACGCATATGATCTGGTATCGGGTCGGCTCCGCGGACGAAACGCCGGGTAAGTCCGGCCTCGCACACTTCCTTGAGCATCTGATGTTCAAGGGCACCGAGAAAAATCCGGCCGGAAAATTTTCGCAGGTCGTCGCGACGATCGGCGGGCAGGAAAATGCATTCACTTCACAGGATTACACCGCCTATTTCCAGCGCGTGACCAAGGATAACCTCGAACAGGTGATGACCTTCGAGGCCGACCGCATGACCGGTCTCCGCCTTACCGACGAAGTCGTGTTGCCCGAACGTCAGGTCGTGCTCGAAGAGCGCCGCACCCGCACCGACAACGATCCGGCGGCACAACTCGCCGAAGCGCTGACCGCGGCGCTCTACGTCAATCATCCTTACGGCCGGCCGATCATCGGCTGGATGCATGAAATCCGTCAGCTGAGCCGCGAATCCGCGCTCGATTTCTACAAGCGCTTCTACACGCCGAACAACGCGGTGCTCGTGCTCGCAGGCGACCTCGACGAGAAGGAAGCGCGCGCGCTCGCCGAAAAAACCTATGGCAAAGTGCCGCGCGTAGCCGAAGTCGCGCCGCGCGTGCGCCCGACCGAGCCGGAGCCGCATGCACACCGCCGGCTTACGCTCACCGATCAGCGCGTACAGCAGCCGTCGATGTCGCGCTATTACCTCGTGCCGTCCTATCGCATTGCGACCGGCAATGAAGGCGAAGCGCTGGAAGTGCTCTCGCACGTTCTCGGCGGCGGTCAGACCAGCCGCCTCTATCGTGCGCTGGTCGTGGAAAAGGGTCTCGCCGCGAATGCCGGCGCCTGGTACCAGGGCACGGCACTCGATGCGACGCGCTTCGGCGTTTATGCCTATCCTCGTCCCGGCGTGACGCTCGAGGCGCTGGAAGCAGCGCTCGATGAAGTGATCGCACAGATCGCGAAGGATGGTGTCGACGCGGAGGAAGTGGAGCGCGTGAAAACGCGCATCATCGCTTCCACCATCTTCGCGCAGGACAATCAGGTTTCGCTCGCCCGCATCTACGGCGCGGCGCTGACGACCGGTCTCACCGTCGCGTCCGTCAAGGAGTGGCCCGCGAAGGTTCGCACCGTGACGCCCGAGGATGTGCAGAAAGCCGCGAAGAACTGGCTCGAACTTCGACGCGCGGTGACCGGATATCTGATGCGTCCGCAGACTGCGGGCACGCCGGAGAAGCGCTCGTGAAGATTGCGCGCGGCAACCGCCGCATTTCCGGGTTCTTTAAGGGGATCGTAATGGCTCTCGCCCTGTTCTCGTCCGCGGCTGCGGCTGAAGCGCAGCCCGGCAAGATCGAAAAGCTGATCACGCCCGCGGGCATCGAAGTCTGGTTCATCCGCGACGACACCCTGCCGATCATTTCGCTGAATTTCGCTTTCGACGGTGCGGGTGCGAGCCAGGATCCCGCCGACCGCGCTGGCCTTGCCTACATGGCCGCCTCGACGCTCGACGAGGGTGCCGGCGACCTCGATGCGAAAGCGTTTCACGAACGGCTGGAGCGCCGCGCGATTTCGCTCTCGTTCAGCGCCGACCGCGACACTTTCCGCGGCTCCTTGCGCATGTTGAGCGACGATCGCGACGAAGCCTTCGAGCTTCTGCGGCTTTCGCTCCAGGCTCCCCGTTTCGATCAGGAGGCGATCGACCGCATTCGTGCCAGCGTGCTCGCGGCCTACCGGCGCTCGCTCACGAATCCGAGTGAACTAGCGGGCCTGCGCTGGTTCGCTTCCGCTTTCCCGAATCATCCCTATGGCCGTCCGGTCAAAGGCGACGAAACCTCGGTTGCCGGCGTCGAGCGCTCGATGCTGTTCGCTTTCGTGAAGAAGAACCTCGCGCGGTCCAACTTGAAGGTGGCCGCCGTCGGTTCGATCGAACGCGACGAACTCGCACGTCTGGTCGATCAGGTATTCGCCAAGCTGCCGGCGAAGGCGGATCTTACTCCGGTACCCGAGGCGACGCCGCAGTCGCTCGGCCGGCGCGATGTGGTCGATCTCAATATCCCCCAGACCACGATCATTTTCGGAGGCGTCGGCCTCAAGCGCAAAGACCCGGATTTCATGCCGGCTTATGTGCTGAACCACATATTGGGCGGCGGCAGTTTTTCCTCGCGGCTTTATCGCGAAGTGCGCGAAAAGCGCGGCCTTGCCTATTCGGTGTATTCATACCTCTCGACGCTCGACCATAGCGGGCTTTTTCTCGGCGGCACCTCGACGCGCAACGACCGCGCGGTGGAAGCGCTGCAACTCATCGAGGAGGAGATTGCGCGGATCGCGAAAGATGGGCCGACCGCGGAAGAACTGGCGCAGGCGAAAAGTTATCTGACAGGCTCTTATCTGCTGCACTTCGACACGTCTGCGAAGGTCGCCCAGCAGTTGCTTGAAATTCAACTCGAAGATCTCGGCATCGATTACATCGAGCGCCGCAACATGATGGTTAACGCGGTGACCGCCGACGATGTGCGCCGCGCTGCGAAACGGCTTTTAGCGGACGCGAAGTTTCTTGTAGTCATGGTGGGACGGCCTGCGCCGCTGGCAAAATCGAACGGCGGCTAATCTTGAGGGTTCGCGGACGCCCGTCGCGTGATATGATGGGTGCGGAGGAGTGGTGAGTATGCGTAAAGTTTCGAGGCAAAGCCTGCATATGCAGGGCTGGGCGGCATTTGTCTTGGTGGCCTTATTGGCCGGTTGCAGCACCGTTGAGAACGTGATGGGCCCGATCGGCAATATGGGCGACATCTTCAAGCAAGGTCCGGCGCCGAACGACCCCGACAATCCGAACACGAATCCGAACGCGCAGACCCAGGTCAATGCGGACGAAAATTGTCCCGGCGCGACCATCCGTCAGGGCGCAAGCGCCTGGGCGCAGAACGCGGGGCAGGGTCCGACCAACGTGCGCTATCAGGCGAGCATCGTGCAGATCGCCCGCGAATGCGCGGTTCTCGGCGACACCATGACGATCAAGGTCGGCATCGAAGGCCGCCTGCTGGTCGGTCCCAAAGGCGGTCCGGGCAACGTGACCGTGCCCCTGCGCATCGCGTTGGTTCAGGAAGGTCCGCAGCCGCGCCCGATCATTTCGAAATTCTACGCCGTGAACGTCAGCGTGCCGCAGGGCTCGACGCAGGTGCCGTTCACGCAGGTCGAGGACGATCTCACGTTCCCGCTGCCGGCCGACAAGAACCTCGAGAAATACGTGGTCTATGTCGGGTTCGATCCGCAAGGCGCGCCGCCGCCGGCGAAGAAGAAGGCTCCGGTGAAGAAAAAGGCCCCGCCGAAGAAGCAGGTCAAGAAGCAGGCGCCGGCCCCGCAGCAACAGCAGCAGCAACCGACGTTCACGGCACCGCCGCAGCAACAGCCGCCGACGTTCACGCCGCCGCAGCAGCAGCAACAGCAGGCGCCGTCGAACGTGCCGACCTTCGATCCGCCGCCGCGCCAGTAAGCGCCGGAAAGCAAAGAATGAAAGGCCGCGTCTTGCGGCCTTTTTTCTTGCCGCATGCGCCCGAAACAGGAACTCCCCAAACAAAAAAACGGCCGCTTCAAAGCGGCCGTTTTTTTAATCCGTATCGGGAAGGCGATCAGCCGAGCCGTGCTTTCACATCCTTGATGGCGTTGTCGAGGAGAGCCTTGCCGTCCTGACCCTTCGCGGTTTCCGCGACGATCACTTCCGCGGCCTTCACTGCGGCGTCGGCTGCCGCTGCGCGAACTTCCGCCATCGCCTGGGTCTCGGCCTGGGCGATCTTGGTTTCGGCCATCTTGGTACGGCGGGAGATGAATTCCTCGAGCCGCGTTTTCGCGTCGGCTGCGATCTGCTTCGCTTCGGTATTGGCCTGCGCGACGATCGCTTTCGCTTCGTTCTCTGCCTCGCGCGCCTTCTGCTGGTACTCGGCCAGAAGCCGCTCGGCCTCGTCCTTCAGCCGCTTGGCTTCGTCGAGTTCGGCCTGAATCTTGGCGCTACGCTGATCGAGCATCCCGAGCAGCGAGCGGTGCACGCCGAAGCGGAACACGATGATCAGGAACACCGCGAAGGCGACGGCGACCCAGAGTTCTGCTTCCAACAACCAGTTTGGCAACGGCGTGCTCCTTAGTGCAGGGCGGCATCGACCGCGCGTTCGACCGCCTGCGGGGCAGGGGCCTTGCCGGTCAGCCGTTCGACGATCACGCCCGCGGTATCGACCGCGATCGTGCGTACGTTCGTCATTGCCGCGGACTTGGTTTTCGCGATCTGCGCTTCGGCGGCGTCGAGTTTGGCCTTGAGGCCGGCTTCGAGTTCCTTGCGCTGGGCTTCCGCTTCCGAGGCCGCCTTGGCCTGGGATTCGGAAGCGAGCGTCTGCGCTTTCGTGCGGGCATCGGCGAGCGACTTCTCATAGGCGGCTTGCGCGGCTTCGCTGTCGTTACGAAGCCGGTTCGCGGCCTCGAGGTCGCCCTCGATCTTCGCGTTGCGCTCGGCGATCACGCCGCCGAGACGCGGCAGCGCGACGCGCGAGAGCAGGACGTAAAGCGCGACGAAGCAGATCGTGAGCCAGAAGATCTGCGAAGGAAACGTCTCCCCCTGGAACGGAGGAAACGGCGCCTTCCCGCCCGGATGTTCGGTATGCGTATTCGTCGCCATTTACGTCGGCCTTCCTTCTCGTCCGCTTAGACGGCGAACAGGAGCAGGAGCGCGATGAGCAGCGAGAAGATGCCCAGCGCTTCGGTCACGGCGAAGCCGAAAATCAGGTTGCCGAACTGGCCCTGCGCGGCGGCCGGGTTGCGGAGCGCGGCGGAGAGATAGTTGCCGAAAATCAGACCGACGCCGACGCCGGCGCCGCCCATGCCGATCGCCGCGATGCCGGCGCCGATCAGACGGCCAAGTTCTTTTGCTGCTACTGGATCCATAACGAAACTCCTCTGGAGACTTTCTGGTTGAACTGTTCGGTCAGTGACCGGGGTGAATTGCGTCGTTGAGATAGAGACAGGTGAGCACGGCGAACACGTAGGCCTGCAGGAATGCGACCAGGAGATCGAGCGCGGTCAGCGCGATCAGCATGCCGAAGGGTAGGATGCCGAGCGCCCAGCCAGCGACACCGAGCGAGGTCGCAAGCAAGCCGATGAAGCTCGCGAAAACCTTGATGGTGATGTGGCCCGCGAGCATGTTCGCGAACAGTCGCACCGAGAGCGAAAGCGGGCGCGACAGGAACGAAAGAATTTCGATCAGCACGATCATCGGCATGACGAACATCGGCACGCCCGAAGGCCAGAACAGCTTGAAGAATTTGAAACCGTTCTTGTAGAGGCCGTAGATGATGACGACCAGGATCACCAAAAGCGCGAGCGCGCCGGTGATCACGATGTGGCTGGTGACGGTGAAGAAGCCGGGGATCATGCCGAACATGTTCAGCACGAGCACGAAAGTGAAGATCGAGAACACGAAGGGGAAGAACTTCATCCCCTCCTTGCCGGCCGTGCTTCGCACGGTATCGGCGACAAAATCGTAGGTTATCTCGGCGAGTGACTGTAAACGCCCCGGCACCAGCGAGCGGCCCGAGGTCGCAAGCAGGATGAAGCCGACGATGGTTACGACCGCGGCGATCATGAAGACGGCCGAATTGGTCAGCGCAATCTCATAAGGCCCGATGTGGCCGAGGACGGCGATCTTCTTGATCTCGAATTGATGAATTGGGTCGGCCATCGTTTCCAGTCTCCGGCGCGGATCGCGCCGCTAATCTCATTTTTCCCGCCGCTCGCCGTATTTCGGCAACGCGCCGACCGAGCGAAGTACGTTCAAAACGCCGGCTGCGAAACCGAGGAGAATGAAAACGATCAGCCCCCACGGCGACCATCCGGTGAGCTTGTCGAACAGCCACCCGACGGCGAAGCCAGCGACCACGCCTCCGACGAAATCGCCGGAGAGTTTCATGCCTCGCGTGAACCCGGAACGGTCCGCAGCGTCAGGCGGGGGCGCGGGCTTGGTCCGCATCTCCTCCGCATTTCGCGCGTCGAGTTTTTCGTCGAGACGTCGCAGCCTGTCGGAAAGATCGCCCCCGCCGTTTCCGCTTTTGGGGTCGCCGCTCATCGGGAAACCTCTCAAAAGTCGAGGAAAATAGCGGCTTCTCTCCGAAGCCGCGCGGACCATAGTGAGGGGGTTTATGGGTGTCAAGAAACGTAAACGTCTCTTAACACTCTGTATTCGTTGGATAAATTACCGCTTATCAAGGGTGCGGCGGCGAGTCTCGGGAGTCTCCCGAGACTCGCGCGAGACTCGGCAAAACCTAGCCCGCTTCGCGATAGCTTTGCGCCGTCTGTAGGTCGACCGAGACCAGTTGCGACACGCCCCGTTCGGCCATGGTGACCCCGAACAGCCGGTCCATGCGGGCCATGGTGATCGGGTTATGTGTCACCGTAATAAAACGGGTGTCGGTTTCGTCCCGCATCCGCTCCAAGAGCCCGCAGAAGCGTTCCACGTTCGAGTCGTCGAGCGGCGCGTCGACTTCGTCCAGCACACAGATCGGCGAGGGGTTGGTCAGGAACACCGCGAAAATCAGCGACATGGCAGTCAGCGCCTGCTCGCCGCCCGACAGGAGCGACAGCGACTGCGCCTTCTTTCCGGGGGGCTTGGCGATGATGTCGAGGCCGGCTTCCAGTGGGTCGTCGGAGCCGGTCAGCACGAGTTCCGCAGTGCCGCCCGAGAACAGGCCGGTGAAGAGCTTCTTGAAGTGCTCGTTCACAGTCTGGAACGAGGCGGTGAGGCGCTCGCGCGCTTCCTTATCCAGGCTCTGGATGCCGGTGCGGAGCCGCTTGATGGCTTCCACGAGGTCGTCGCGCTCGGTGGTCAGTCCGATGTGCTGCTTTTCGACCTCGGTCAGCTCCTCGTCGGCGCGCAGGTTGACCGCACCCAGCCGTTCGCGCTCGCGCTCCAGGCTCTCGAGCTTGGCCGCGACTTCGGCAGGGTCGGATTCCGCGCCCTTGGTATCGAGCGCTTCTGCGATCCGCTCGTCCGTCGGCTCGCCGCCGAGGACCTCGGTGACTTCGCGCGCCAGATCGTTCTTGCGCTGGCGCGCGGCTTCCAGCCTTGCCTCGTCGCGGGCCGATACTTCGCGGGCCGCGGAAAGCGCGTCGCGCAGTTCCCGCTCGGCCTTGTCGGCGTCGGCCAGCACCTGCTCGGCCGCGACCAGTTTGTCATCGGCTTCGCGCTTCTTCGCTTCCGCCGCGTTGATCTCGGTGAGGAGGGCATTGCGCTGCTCGGCGAATTTCGCGGGCGCGTCGTCGAGCGACGAGCGCTCGTTCTTCGTTTCCGCGACACGCTGTTCGATCGACGTGATCTGAAGGCCCGCCCGCTCCTCGCGCTCGCGCCACGACGCGCGCTCGGCGCCGATGGTGGATAGCCGATGCGCGCGCGCCGCGCGTTCGCGCTCGATGCCGTCGATGTCGGCCTTGGCGCTTGCATAGGCCGCGCGGTCGTTGGTGACGCGGATGCGCAATGCGCTCAATGCTGCTTCGGCCGCGGCGACAACGGGCAGTGAAGCGAGCAGGCTCGCCGCTTCCGCCGAAAGGCCTTCGGTTTCGGTCTTGTTCGCGAGCAGACGAGCGCGCGCTTCCGAAAGCGCGGACAGGCGCGACTGGTGCTCGCCCGCGCCGCGCTCGGCGTCGGCCAGCGCCTGAAGCGCCGCGTCGGAAGTGCTCTGGGCATTGCGCCACAGTCCGCGGGCGTTGAGTTCTTCGGTTTCGGCGGCGGTCAGTTCGGCCTGCGCCTTGTCGTTCTCGGCTTTCGCCCTGGCGACGGCTTCGCGCGCACTCGCGACTTCCTGATCGATTTCGGCAAGCCGGTTGCGCGCGGCCAGCCGCCGTGCGGCGGCGGTCGGCGCATCCGCCGTGACGGTGTAGCCGTCCCAGCGCCACAGGTCGCCTTCCTTCGAGACGAGGCGCTGGCCGACGGAGAGCTGCTTGCGCAGTTCCGGTCCTTGCGCGCGATCGACGACGCCGATCTGCCTGAGGCTGCGCACCAGCGCTTCCGGCGCGTTCACCTGTGCGGTGAGCGGCTCGACGCCCGCGGGCAGCAAGGGGTCGGACGCATTCGCGTCCGCACCCGCCCAGTGCATCGGCGAGGAAGCATCGAACGGCGCATCGAGTTCGTCGCCGAGTGCCGCGGCAAGCGCGGCTTCGTAGCCGCTTGCGACCTGAACCTGATCGACCGCGGGCGGAAACAGCGACTTCGACTGCTCGCCCAGCATCTTCGCAAGCGTGCGCGCTTCGGTTTCCAGCCGGTGCAGGTTCTGCTCCGCCGTCTGCCACGGCGCGCGTGCGACGCTGAGCGCCTGTGCGGCGGCTGAGCGCGCGGCTTCGGCCTTGAGGACCGCGGCGTCGGTGCGGCTTACGTTTTCGTGGGCTGCGGCCGCGGCTTCGCGCAGCCGTGCCAGTTCGCCGCCGTTCTCGGCCAAACCCTGACCCGCTTCCTGCTCGATCTGCTCGATTTCGGCGGAGATTTTCGCAAGCCGCGCGCGGTGGTTTTCCATCGACGCTTCGAGCGAGCCACGTTTTGCGACCAGCGACGCAAGTTCCGCGGTCGCCTCGTCGAACGCCTTTTCGGTTGCGATCAGTTGCTGTTCGGCAGCCGTCATGCGCTCGCGGGCGGCCGCTTCGCCGCCGGAAACGCTGTTTTCTTCCGCCGTCAGCGCTTCTTCTTCGCGGACGAGGCGGGCAAGCACTTCGACTGCGTCGTTCGCAAGCGCGCGCTCGCGCTCGATGTCGGCGGAAAGTTGTGTGAGCCGGCGGTCTAGTTCCTCGGCGCGGTGTTTCGCGCGGGCTTCTTCCTTGTCGAGTTCGGCGCTGGCGAGGTTGAGGCGCTGGAGGCCCGCACCCGCGATTGCAGCCTGTTCGCGCGCGGGGTTCAGTTGCTCGCCGGCTTCGGTCTGCTTGCGGCTCGCTTCGAGGTGCAACTTGGTCTGGTCCGCGACCGCGCGCACCGCGAGATCGCGGGTGTGCTCGGCTTCGGCGATCTGCGCTTCCGCTTCGCGCCAGCGCAGCGCCATGAGCAATGCCTGACGGCGGCGGATTTCACCGGAGATGTTCTTGTAGCGAACCGTCTGCCGCGCCTGCCGCTTCAGGCTGTCCATCTGGGTCGCGATCTGGCCGATCACGTCCTCGAGGCGCTGAAGATTGGTCTCGGCGGCCTTGAGCCGCGTCTCGGCTTCGTGTTTGCGCGCGTGCAGGCCGGAAATACCAGCGGCTTCCTCCAGGATTCGGCGGCGCGATTCCGGTTTCGCGTTGATGATCTCGCCGATCTGGCCCTGCCTGACGAGCGCGGGCGAGCGCGAACCGGAGGAGGCGTCCGCGAACAGGAGTTGCACGTCACGGGCGCGCACTTCGCGGCCGTTGATGCGATAGGCGGAACCTGCTTCGCGCTCGATGCGGCGCGAGACTTCGAGGATGTCGTTATCGTTGAACTGCGCGGGGGCGGTGCGGTCGGCGTTATCGACCACGATCACGACTTCCGCGGTGTTGCGCGGCGGGCGGTGCGCGGAACCGGCGAAGATCACCTGATCCATGTCCTGCGCGCGCATGGCCTTGGTCGAGCTTTCGCCCATGGCCCAACGCAGCGCCTCGACGATGTTCGACTTGCCGCAGCCGTTCGGGCCGACGACGCCGGTGAGCCCCGGTTCGATCACAAACTCGGATGCCTCGACGAAGGACTTGAAACCAAGAAGCTTTAACCGCGTGAACTGCATATATTTTCTGGCCTTGTGACGCGCTTGTTTCGCGCGATTCGGATGCCCGTCACGATGGGGCTACCGCCCGGTCGCGGCAAGTCCGCGGCCGGTTATTTACAAAACGACGCTGGGGATAGCGGGCCAAAAAGGCCCGCAAAATCCACTACTTATTTTACTTCAACAGCGGGTCGATGACCTTCGAGAAGTTCTCGATCGAGGCTTCGCCGTCGATGACCATGGTGCCGTTGATGAAGAAGGTCGGGGTGCCTTCCACGCCGAAAACCTCGTAGCCGCGCACCGCGGTCTGCTGGATTTCCTGCGCGAGGTTCTTGTCGCTGAGGCACTGGTTGAACTTCTCGTCGGTGATGCCGGCCTGGTTCGCGAGCTTCTTCAACGCCGGCAGCGGGTCGCTGGTCGACATCCAGGTGCGCTGGGTTTCGAACAGCGCGGAAGCCATCGCGAAATATTTCTCCTCGCCCGCGCAATGCGCGAGCATGCCGGCGCCGATCGAAAGCTCTGCCGGCGCGGTCGGGAACACGCGGAAGATCAGCTTCACCTTGCCGGTGTCGATGTACTTCTCTTTGAGCTTCGGGAAGGTCGTGGTGTGGAAATTCGCGCAATGGCTGCAGGTGAACGAGGCGTATTCCACGATCGTCACCGGCGCGTCGGCCTTGCCGAGCACATGGTCGCCGAGCGCGCCTGCCTTGAAGAGGTCGGCCGGAGTGAATTTCTTGACCGGCTTGCTTGCCTGCGCAAACGCCGCGCCCGGCAGGAAATTCGTGGCAGCGGCCGCCAGCACGGCAGCGGAAAGACCAGCATTGAATTGACGGCGCGAAACGGACAAGGCGGCCTCCGGGCAAGGGAAATGACGGGAAACTAAGGTCGATTGGACCTAGACTGCACTATTGATTGTGGCAAGCGTGCGGTGCCCTGGCTCACTTTCCGCCGCGATCCTTGATGAGCACGCCGAGCTTTGCCACCGATTGCGCCAGCGCCGGGTCTTCGAAATCCCCGAGCGCCGCGCGCGCTTTCTCGATTTCGGCAGCGGAAGGCTCCTTGCGGAGGGCAGGCTGTTTTCGCCTCGGCGCAACCGGCCCTTGCTTGATCGCAAGCCGGCCGACGCAGCGCCAGCCGAAATAGCGGTTCACGCGCTCGATAATGACCGGCTGCATGTGCTGGATTTCGAGCGCATAGGCGCCCTCGACCCGCACCTGCAGAATTCCGACCGAATCCGGGTCTTCGCGGCGCGGCCAGGAAAGCTTGATCGGTTCCGAGCGCCGCGCGAGATCCTCGCCGACGATGTCGGCCCAATGCGTGACGATTTCGACCGCGGCAAAACCCTGCCGCTTGAACGCGTCGCCAACGGTCCTGCCGACGAGGTCGGCGAGCACGGCGGCATTGCGGGGGCGTTTGGGCGAGACGGCCATCTTTTGCGGCTCCGGCTCGTTTCGGCGTAGAGCTTCCGGATGCGCGAGACAAGCAGGGCAGGGCGTGAACAGCGGGCAAAGCCGAAAGCGGCACCCGAGGCGGCGACACTGCTTGCCTGGTACGACGTTTCCGCGCGCGTGCTGCCATGGCGCGCACGCGGTGGTGCGAAGCCGGACCCATACCGCGTCTGGCTTTCCGAAATTATGTTGCAGCAAACCCGCGTCGAAACCGTGCTGCCCTATTACGCGAAGTTTCTGGCGCGCTGGCCGGACGTGACGTCGCTTGCGAACGCGCGGCAGGAGGAAGTGCTCTCGGCCTGGGCCGGTCTCGGCTATTACGCGCGTGCGCGAAACCTGCATGCCTGCGCGAAAGCCGTGGTTGCGGAATTTGCGGGCGCGTTTCCCGAAGGCGAAGATGAGTTGCGGCGGCTTCCCGGTATCGGGGTCTACACTTCGGCTGCGATTTCCGCGATCGCGTTCGGCCGCAAGGCGACACCGGTCGATGGCAATATCGAGCGCGTGATGTCGCGGCTCTTTGCGGTCGAAGAAAAACTTCCCGCCGCGAAGAAGACGCTATCGCGGCTTGCCGCCGAAATGACGCCGGCTATCCGCGCCGGCGATTTTGCACAGGCGATGATGGATCTCGGCGCCACGATCTGCACGCCGAAACGTCCGGCCTGCGCGATCTGTCCGTGGATGGATGTCTGCATCGCGCGTGCGCGCGGCGATCAGGAGACGTTTCCGCGCAAGACGGCAAAAGAGGAAGGCAAGCTCCGCAAGGGTGCCGCCTTCGTCGTGCTGCGCGAAGACGGTCATATTCTTCTGCGGACGCGCGGCGAGAAGGGCCTGCTCGCCGGCATGACCGAAGTGCCGGGCAGCGAATGGAGCGCTGAATATAAAGAGTCGACGAAGGCTGCGCCGGTTGCCGGGCTGAAATGGGAGAAGACCGCTGGTGTCGTGCGGCACGTCTTCACGCATTTCCCGCTCGAATTGACGGTCTATCGCACGGGCGTAGCGAAGCGGATGCGCGCGCCGAAGGCCATGCGCTTCGTCGCGCTCGGCGCGCTCGAAGACGAAGCCTTGCCGAGTGTGATGCGAAAGGTTATCGCCCACGCACTTGAAATCGAACGCAAGCCCAAAGGGAGAAGAAAATGAGCATCCAGCGTATCGAGCCGGGACCGCGCATGGCGCAGGCCGTCGTGCACAACAACACCGTCTATCTCGCCGGACAGGTTGCCGACAAAGCCAAGGGCAAGAGCGTGACCGAGCAGACCCAGGAAATCCTCGAAATCATCGACGATCTCCTGAAGCAGGCGGGTACCGACAAGACCAAGCTCCTGCAGACGCAGATTTTCCTCCCCGACATTTCGAACTTCGCGGAAATGAACAAGGTCTGGGAAGGCTGGGTGTCGCCGGGCAACGTGCCCGCGCGCGCGACCATCGAGGCGAAACTTGCCTCGCCCGAATACAAAGTGGAGATCATGGTCGTCGCGGCACGATGAAATTATAGGCTTTGCGCCTCATCGTTTGGGGGGAACAATCGGCGCGGTGGCGGCTTTTAGGTCGCCGCCGCGTTTTTATTTTGAGTCCCCTTCCGTGCAGATCAAAATCGGCTTCGACATCGTCTATGAATGCACGCAACCGACACCCATGGTGTTGATGCTGAACGTGCATCCGTCGCGGCAGGCCGATCTCGAAATGCCCGACACTTTGCAGTTCTCGCCCGCCGTTCCCGCGCGCAGCTACCGCGATGCCTTCGGCAACACCTGTACGCGCATCGTCGCGCCCGCGGGCGAACTGCGCATTTTCACCGACACGGTGATCAACGACGCCGGCACGCCGGAGCCGATCGTGCCGGAGGCGAAGCAGCACAACATCGCAGATCTTCCCGACGAAGCGCTGATGTTTCTGCTCGCCTCGCGCTATTGCGAGACCGACAAGCTGGTAGGCATGGCATGGGCCTTATTCGGCAACACGCCGGAAGGCTGGCCTCGCGTGCAGGCGATCTGCGATTTCGTGAACTCGAAAATCAGCTTCGGCTATCCGCATGCCTCGGCAACGCGCACCGCCGCCGATGCACTCTCCGACCAGCGCGGCGTCTGCCGCGATTTCGCGCATCTCGCGATCACGCTCTGCCGCTGCATGAATATTCCGGCGCGCTACTGCACGGGCTATCTCGGCGACATCGGCGTGCCGCTCGATCCCGCGCCGATGGATTTCTCGGCATGGTTCGAGGTCTATCTCGGCGGCAAATGGTACTCGTTCGACGCGCGCCACAACATGCCTCGCATCGCGCGCATCCTGATCGGGCGGGGAAGGGACGCGGCCGACGTCGCGATCTCGACCACCTTCGGCCACAACATTCTCCGTAAGTTTACGGTCTGGACCGACGAGTTGCCGGGGCCGGACGGCTCGAAGGCGCCGGTCGTACAACCGCCGTCGCCCAATTCTTTCGGCCTGCCGCTGTCTCTCTAAGGCCCCGCGGGTGTTTTCGATTGCATAAGGCGAAGCGCTTCCTCTAATTAAATATGTGCGCCGGCCGCGCACGAAACGAGGAAGAATGCCCCATTACACGCCGCTGATAGCCACCATCGTCGCGGGCCTTGTGCTCGCGTTCATCTTCGGGTCGATCGCGCATCGCCTGAGGATTTCGCCGATCGTCGGCTATCTGCTCGCGGGGGTTCTTGCCGGTCCCTATACGCCAGGCTTTGTCGCCGATCAGGCGCTTGCCAACGAACTCGCCGAGCTCGGCGTGATTTTGCTGATGTTCGGCGTCGGCCTGCATTTCTCGCTGAAAGATTTGCTTTCCGTCCGCGCCATCGCAATTCCGGGCGCGATCGCGCAGATCGGCGTTGCGACCTTGATGGGCATGGGGATGGCCTATTTCCTCGGCTGGGGTTTGATCGCGGGTTTCGTCTTCGGTCTTGCGCTGTCGGTCGCGTCTACTGTCGTGTTGCTCCGCGCCTTGCAGGAGCGCCGTCTCGTGGAAACCGAACGCGGCCGCATCGCGGTCGGCTGGCTGATCGTCGAAGACCTCGCGATGGTGCTGGCGCTCGTCCTGCTTCCTGCGCTCGCCGGCCTGATCATGGCGAAGGACGCGCTTGCGGACGCCGCGATGTGGCAGCCGATCGCAATCACGCTCGGGAAAGTGGCGGCCTTCGTCGTCGTGATGCTGGTGATCGGGCAGCGCGTGGTACCATGGCTTCTGCATTGGGTCGCGCATACCGGCTCGCGCGAACTGTTTCGGCTTTCGGTACTTGCGATTGCGATCGGTATTGCTTACGCCGCCTCAACTTTGTTCGGCGCGTCGTTCGCGCTTGGCGCGTTCTTCGCGGGAATGGTGATGAGCGAGTCGCCGCTCTCGCAGCGCGCGGCGGAAGAAACGCTGCCGCTTCGCGACGCCTTCGCCGTCTTGTTCTTCGTTTCGGTCGGCATGTTGTTCAACCCGGCGATCGTCTTGGAGCATCCCTGGCTGCTCGCCGGCACGATCTTCATCATCGTCTTCGGCAAGTCGATTGCGGCCTTCCTGATCGTGCGCGCCTTCCGTTACCCGACCACCACGGCGCTTACGATTTCCGCTTCGCTTGCGCAGATCGGCGAATTCTCCTTCATCCTCGCGGGCCTCGGCGTCGCGCTGAAGCTGATGCCGCAGACCGGCCTCGACCTCATTCTCGCGGGCGCGATCATCTCGATCATGCTGAATCCCTTCGTGTTTCAGGCGATCGACTGGATCAAGCCGAAGCTGGAGAAGCGCAAGGCGAAAACCGAAGAAGAGATCGCAGGTCCTGCCGAGCCCGCGGAAGAAGCTGCGGCTACGCTCACGCCGACCTCGCTTGCGAACCACGCCGTCATCGTCGGCTATGGCCGCGTCGGTTCGCATATCGGCGACCGGCTGCGCGAGCTGAACATTCCTTATCTGGTGATCGAAGACCGCACCGATGTCGTGAAGCAGTTGCGCGCGCGCGGCATCGAAGTCTTTTTCGGCAACGCCGCGTCGTCTGAACTGCTTGCCGCGGTCAACCTGCCGCACGCCAGAACCCTGTTCGTCGCGATTCCCGAAAGCTTCGAGGCCGGGCAGATCGTAGAGCAGGCGCGCAAGGCCAATCCTTCGCTTGAGATCGTCGCGCGGGCGCACTCGGATGCCGAGAAGGACAACCTCAACCGTCTAGGTGCGAGTTTTACGATCATGGGCGAGCGCGAAATCGCGCAGGGCATGATGGACTACGCGTTCAAGAACGCCGCGACGCCCGGACCCGCGACGCAGGCAACGACGAAAGCGGACGAGCTGTAGGAGTTACTCCGCGGCTTGCAATTCGCCGCGGATCATCGCGCGGAGCGCGTCGATCGGCTTTTTCGTTTTGCCGTCCTCGAAGTGCCAATAGGTCCAGCCGTTGCAGGCTTCGAGATTCTGCGCGAGCGCGCCGATCTTGTGGATCGAGCCGACATTGGGCCCAAGCTGGATCGAGCCGTCGGGCCGTACCGTTGCGCGCACCTTGCCCTTGGCATCGGTGAGCACCATGCCCGCATCCAGCAATCCGCGTTCGACCACGCTCGCAAATGCAACGCGCGGCGCTTCGCGTGCGGTCATGAAGGGAACAAGGGTTGCTTCCGGATAAGGCACGACTTCGTCGATCCGGGCTTGCGCCGCGGTCGCATAAGTATTGTCGCGCTCGATGCCGATGAAGCGGCGGGAAAGTTTTTTCGCGACCGCGCCGGTGGTGCCCGAACCGAAGAAGGGATCGAGCACGACGTCGCCGGGCTTGGTCGAGGACAAGAGCACGCGCGCGAGCAGCGATTCCGGCTTCTGCGTCGGATGCACCTTGTCGCCGTCTTTGTCTTTCAGGCGCTCCGCTCCGGTGCAGAGCGGCAGCGTCCAGTCGGAGCGCACCTGCACGTCTTCGTTGCCGGCTTTGAGCGCTTCGTAATTGAAGACGTATTTGCGCGCCTTCTCGTCGCGCGCAGCCCAGATCAGCGTCTCGTGCGCGTTGGTGAAGCGGCGGCCGCGGAAGTTCGGCATCGGGTTCACCTTGCGCCACACCACGTCGTTGAGAATCCAGAAGCCGATGTCCTGCAACGCCGTGCCGACGCGGAAAATGTTGTGGTAGGAGCCGATCACCCAGAGCGTCGCGTTCGGCTTCATCGCGCGGCGCGCGGCGGACAGCCATTCGCGAGTGAACTTGTCATAGGCCTCGAAGCTCGAGAACTGGTCCCAGGCGTCGTCGACCGCATCGACCTTCGACTGGTCGGGGCGCGAAAGGTCGCCGCGAAGCTGCAAATTATAGGGCGGGTCGGCGAAGACGAGATCGACCGAGGCCTCCGGGAGCTTCCGCAGTTCCTCGATGCAATCGCCGACGATGATGCGATTGTGCTCGAGACCGGGCAGGTCGGGTTTGGACGCTGAACGGGGCGCCCTACTGGGCGCCCCGATACGCGAGACTCGCATACGCAATACCGGGTACTCGTTACGCAACTGAACGAAGCGCAACATGAGCCATCACGGTAAAAACGCAGTAAATGCAGAGCGTTAACGGCTGTTAGGGATTTGCCTCCGGCTATCCCTGCGAAAGCGGGAATTACGCCGCGAACAGATCCATCTGGTCGCCCTTCATCGCAGGCTTTCTGAACAGCGCGGTGGTCAGCCGATAGCTGCGCCGGTTAAGACCGAGCTTGTTGCAGGCAAGCTCGAAGCGCCGCCCGATCGACCAGGCGTAGGGGCCGGTCCCGGTCTGCCGCACGCCCCAGGTCGAGTCGTAATCCTTGCCGCCGTGGATGTCGCGGATTAGCGAGATCACGTGCTTTTCCTTGTCCGGGAAATGCTCGCGCAGCCATTCGCGAAACAGGTCCTTGATCTCGAACGGCATCTTCAGCATCACGAAACCGGCTTCCACCGCGCCGTTCGCGGCACCGGCGTCCAAGAGCCGCTCGATTTCGGAATCGTTGATCGCGGGCACGATGGGTGCCGTCATGATCGCCGTCGGCACGCCGGCGCGCGAAAGCGCGCGGATCGCCTCAAGCCGCTTCGCAGGCGTGGAGGCGCGCGGCTCCATGGCGCGGGCGAGTTTCGGGTCGAGCGTCGTAACCGAGAGCGCGACCTTGGCGAGGCCTTTTGACGCCATCTCCGAAAGAATATCGAGATCGCGCAACACCAGGATCGATTTCGTGACGATGCCGACCGGATGGTTGGCGTCGCGCAGCACTTCGAGGATGCGGCGCGTGAGCTTCCATTTGCGCTCGATCGGCTGATAGGGGTCGGTGTTGGTGCCCATCGCGATCGTGCGTGGGGTGTAACTCGCCGCCGCCAGTTCCTTGCGTAGCAGCTCCGGCGCGTCCGGCTTTACGAACAACTGGCTTTCGAAATCGAGTCCCGCCGACATGCCGTGATAGGCATGTGTCGGCCGCGCGAAGCAATAGATGCAGCCGTGCTCGCAGCCGCGATAGGGATTGATCGAGCGGTCGAAGCCGAGATCGGGCGACTGGTTGCGGCTGATGATCTTGCGCGCGCGCTCCTCGCGCTCGACCGTCTTGAACGGCGGCAATTCGTCGAGCGACTGCCAGCCATCGTCGAACGGGATGCGCGCCGAAGGCTCATAGCGGCCGCTCGTATTCGAGACCGCACCACGACCGCGGCGGCGGTCGCCACCGACCGTGGTCGAAAGCAGGCCGTCCGCGCTTTCCGGCGCGAACTCGGCCTCGCTGCGATCAATCTCGTATTCGCGTTCGGTGTCGAATCTGTCGTCCACGGCCTTTGCTCCCGATGGAAAGAAATCCTAGTCTCGAAATGAGAACAAAACAAGAACAAGATATAGTGCCGAAAGTTCCGCCAAACCGAACTCTTGAGGTGACTGGGGGACGCCGGTAACAACGCGGTCACTCGGATAACCGCGCTGGGGGCGCGAAGTTCATTTGATCAGCGTCGTGATTCCCACGCTTGATTCGGAGCGCGAGATCGTTCCGACGCTGGCCGCGCTAGTCTCGGGTGCGGCGGCCGGCATTGTCCGCGATGTAGTGCTGGCCGACGGCGGTTCAAGCGACGAGACCGAGGCGGTGGCCGACGCCGCCGGCTGCATTTTCATCAAGGGCGAGAAAGACCTCGGTCTGCGCCTGCGCGAAGGCGCACGTGCCGCCGCGCGCGGCGAGTGGCTTCTGTTTCTCGATCCCGGCGGGATTCTAGAAGAAGGCTGGATCCGTGAGGTACGGAAATTTCTCGACACCGTCGGCCGCGTAGGTCACGCCGACCGCCGCGCGGCGACCTTCCGGCTCGCTTTTGAGGGCTTCGGTTTGACACCGCGGCTTGCCGAGGCCACTGCGCGGGCGCGGCTTACGCTCACCGGCCGCCCGCGCGCCGAGCAGGGCCTGCTGATTTCGAAGCTGCTTTATCAAAAGCTCGGCGGTCACCAGAAAGGCGAGAACGCGCATAAGCGCTTGATCGCCAAACTCGGCCGCATGCGGATCGTGAAGCTGCGCTCCCGGGTGCTTCTGGCCGACCCGGAAGAATAGTTGACTCAGTCAAACATCTGTCCGAACCTCGGCAGATGCCGAAGGTCAGCCGCGCTAATATCGACGAAGTCCGCCGCTTCAACCGCGCCTATACCCGCACGCTCGGTGTGCTCGACGAAGGTTTCCTCGATACGCCTTATTCGCTGACCGAAGCGCGTGTGCTGCACGAACTTTCCGAAGGCGAACAGACCGCGAGCGAGATCGCGTCCAAGCTCGGCCTCGACGCCGGCTACCTGAGCCGCATGCTGGAGCGTTTCGCCAAAGCGAAACTGATTTCGCGAAGCAGTTCCGCGGGCGACCGCAGGAGCGTTCTGGTTTCGCTGACGCGCCTCGGCTATTCGGCCTATGCGCCGCTCGAGGCGCGTTCGCGCGAAAGTGTCGGCGCGATGATCGGAACTTTGCAGCTCCCCGCGCAGGCGCAACTGCTCGACGGCATGAAGATCGTCGCGGCGCTTACCGGCGCGGAAGCTGGAAACAAAGTTCTGCTACGCACGCATCGCGCCGGCGACATGGGCTGGATCACCATGCGCCACGGCTCGCTTTATGACGCCGAGTACGGCTACGGCCCGCAATTCGAGGCGCTGGTCGCGGACATCTGTGCGAACTTCCTGAAAAACTATCAGCCGAAATATGAGCGCTGCTGGATCGCGGAGTTGAATGGGGTGCCGGCGGGCTCGGTCTGTCTGGTGCGGGAAGACGCGAAAACCGCGAAACTGCGGCTCATGTTTCTGGAGCCATGGGCGCGCGGCAGAGGAGTTGCACAGAAGCTCTTGCAGGAATGCGTGAGCTTCGCGAAAAAATGCGGCTACGAAAAAATAGTGCTCTGGACGCAGAGCGAACTTCTCGCCGCGCGAAAACTGTATGCGAAAGCGGGGTTCGCGCTGACCGGCACCAAGCCGCACACGGATTTCGGGAAGAAACTCGTCGGCGAGATCTGGGAGCTTAAGCTCCGATAATTCGCAAGAGCGGCCTCTAGCAGTTCGACAGTGCGCTCAGGCTGCCCTGTGCGCGGTCTCCTTCACCCAGACCTTCCTGGCGAGTGGCCCGGTGTCACCGTTCTCTTCCACGTAATAGGCCTCGGAGCCCCGCACCAGATAGTCGAAGTTGCCGGACAGGATCGAATTGCGGTGGAAGTAAAGCAGCGCGCCGTCCTTGTTCAGCAGGTAGCCATAGTCCTGCAACGGATAGATTTCGGCGACCTGACCGAGAAACTGCACTTCGCCGGCCGCGGCCGCTGCGCGCGTGGCGGGTGCGCGCATTTCCTTCAATTCCTGAAGGCGCTCCTCCGCGATCCGGAACGCCTCGTTGATCGCATTGTAGAGATCGGGCGACTGGTATTTACGCAACAGATGATCCGGCTCGTGCGCGACCACGATGTTCTTGTGACCGGGAATGCGCAGTTCTATCCGCACCACCGGCGGGATCGAGCGGCTTTCGTTTTTCGCGCGCTGGTCCACCCGCACGCGGCATGAAGTAATACGGTCGTAAATTTCTTCGAGATCGGCGACATGCGACCGGATCGTGTCCTCCGCGGTCTCCGACTTGTCGATGTTGTGATAGGAAATCTCGAGAGGAACTTGCATTCTTGCGCTCCACTTTTTTTGACCCCAGCTATGGTAAAGTCGCGGGCAGCCGATTGGTTCCGCGGTTTACCCGGGCCGGTCGTCACGGGTAATCAGCCGCGCGCCGCGCTGATAAGTGAGGTAGTTCCAGAGCCAGGTCATCGCGACCATCAGACGGTTGCGGATTCCGATCAGGAAATAAATATGCGCGACCGACCAGAATAACCAGCCGGTGAATCCGGTCAGTTTCAGTTTATTCAATTTCACCACGGCCGATTTCCGGCCGATGGTCGCAAGATCGCCGGCATGCCGGTAAACGAAGGGCGGGGGCGGGGCACTGCCCGCGATCCGAGCGGCAATCACCTGTCCGGCATATTTCCCCATCTGCTTCGCGGCGGGTGCGATGCCGGGAATCGGGGTCGCGAGCGTGGCGGTGTCGCCGACCGCGAAGATTTCCGGATGTCCCGGCACCGAAAGGTCGCCGCCGACCTTTATTCTTCCGGCGCGGTCGGCTTCCGCGTCGAGCCAGTTCGCGGCGGCAGAAGCCTTCACGCCTGCGGCCCAGATGATCGCCTCGGAATCGATTCTGCGTTCGCCGAGCATGACGTGATCGCGCTCCACATCCGTCACGACGGTCGAGGTCATCACCTCGACGCCCATCTTGCGAAGCGACTTCTCGGCGTAAGCAGAAAGGTCTTCGGGGAAAGCGGGTAGGATGCGCGGCCCCGCCTCGATCAGCAGAATGCGCGCCGCGCGCGGGTCGATGTGACGGAAGTCGAAGCGCAATGTCTGTCGCGCGATTTCCGCAATTGCACCTGCCATTTCCACGCCGGTCGGCCCGCCGCCGACGATAACAAACGTGAGCAGGCGTTTGCGGTCGTCTTCGTTCTGCGCGAGCTCGGCGCGCTCGAAGGACAAGAGCACACGGCTGCGGATTTTGGTGGCGTCGGTCAGCGTCTTCAGGCCCGGCGCGCTGTTCTGCCAGTCGTCATGGCCGAAATAGGAATGCGTGACCCCGGTCGCGATCACGAGATAGTCATAGGGCAGGCTGATCGTATCGGCCTCGACGATGCGCGCCTTGGGGTCGATCGCGCGGACCGTGCCGAGCATTACGCTCGCGTTCTCCTGGCGGCGCAGAATGCTGCGCACCGGCCAGGCGATGTCGGCCGGAGAAATCGTCGCGGTCGCGACCTGATAGAGCAGCGGCTGGAAGGTATGGTGGTTGTGCCGGTCGATGACCGTGATTTCGGCGTCTGCTTTGCGCAGTGCCCGCGCCGCTTCCAGCCCGCCGAACCCCGCGCCGATGATGACGACTTTCGGTTTCGTCATGCGTTGGCCCTCACGGTGAGAAGCGCGACGAAGTCGCGCGGCTCAAGACGCGCTCGCTTTGCTCGCGCTCTCAGGATGAGGCTAACAAGCAGGCCAACCGCGCTACTTCTTCCGGACCTTTGTCCGTTTCAGATGCTCGTCAAGCCGCGGCATGATCTCAACGAAGTTGCAGGGCTTGTGACGAAGATCGAACTGATGGACGAGAATTTCGTCCCATGCGTCGCGGCAGGCGCCGGGTGAGCCCGGCACGCAGAAAATGTAGGTCGAATTCGCGACCCCGGCCGTTGCGCGGCTCTGGATCGTCGAGGACTTTATCTTCTCGTAGGACACGCGGTGGAACACGATCGAGAAGCCGTCCATCCGCTTCTCGAATAAAGGCTCGACCGCTTCGGGCGTCACGTCGCGGCCCGTGAAGCCGGTGCCCCCGGTGGTGATCACCGCGTCGATCTTCCTGTCCCTGATCCAGCCGCGCACCTTGGTGCGGATCGCGCGCACGTCGTCTTTGACGATCGCGCGCGCGGCGAGTTTATGGCCTGCCGCTTCGATACGTTCGGCAAGCAGCGCGCCGGACTTGTCTTCAGCGAGCTGCCGCGTGTCCGATATGGTCAGCACTGCGAAGCTGATCGGGACGAACGGCTTTTCCTCCACGGCCGGCCCGGCTAGATCGCGTTCGACGAGAACGTATTGCAGCTATTGAGGTCGCCGGACTGGAAGCCGGTCTGGAACCAGCGTTTGCGCTGCGCCGCCGAGCCGTGCGTGAAGGAGTCGGGCACCACTACGCCCTGCGAGCGCCGCTGCAGCGTATCGTCGCCGATTGCGGTCGCGGTCTGGAGTGCCGCGTCGACGTCGCCCGGATCGAGAAATTCTTTCTTCTTCTGCTGGCGGTTGGCCCAGACGCCGGCAAAGCAATCCGCCTGCAACTCGACGCGGACCTGCAACGCGTTGCGCTCGCGCGGGCTCGCGCCGCGTTGCGCCTGGTTCACTTTCGGCAGGATGCCGAGCAGGTTCTGCACATGATGGCCGACTTCATGCGCAATCACGTAGGCCTGCGAAAATTCGCAGGTCTTGGAGCCGGCCGGGCAGGCATTTAGCTTGCGCTGCAGGTCCTGGAAGAACGAGGTGTCGAGATAGACCGCCTGTTCCGGCGGGCAATAGAACGGCCCCATCGCCGACTGCGCATAGCCGCAGGCCGAATTGGTCGCGCGGCTGAACACCACGAGCCGGGGCGCGCGATAGCGCGCGCCGGATTCCGCGAAAATCTCAGCCCAGCGATCTTCGGTCGAGCCGAGCACGCCCGCGACGAAACGGCCGAGTTCGTTGTTCGGCGCGCCCTTCTTCTGGACCGAAGGCTGGTTCGGAATGCGTTGCTCGTAGCCGGAGGGCCCTTGCGTCATCTCGATGCCGGACAGAATGACACGCGGATCGATGCCGACCGCCCAGGCGATCAGGCCGAGAACGATGAGGGTGCCGATGCCGAAGCCGCCGCGCCCGGTGGGCAGCGGAAAGCCAGGCCCCGCCAGCGGACCGTCACCGGTGCGGTCCTCGACATTTTCGCTCTGCCGGAAATCGTCCCAACGCATCTTCCTTGCCTCCGCCCGCGGGCGCTGCCCGCCTCAACCTTATTTAGTGACCGCGATTGTGGCCGACCTGTGAGTTTGTCGCAAATCGGCGCTCTCATTAGTAGCAGGAGCCGGATTCGCATGGCATGGTCCGGCGCATCCGGACATTTCCTGCGCCCTGTAAAGTTCCTGACATGATTCTTGCGCGCCGTGGACCGACCTTCGCCCGCGAAGCCAATGCAATGCGCAAGGGCTTGCTGCCGGTTGCCGGTTGCGACGAAGCGGGCCGTGGTCCGCTCGCGGGCCCGGTGGTCGCGGCCGCCGTGATTCTCGACCCGGCGCGCGTGCCCAAGGGGCTCGACGACTCCAAGATGCTCGACGCGCAAGAGCGCGAAATCCTGTTCGAGAAGATTTGCGCGACTGCGGAAGTCGCGGTCACCGTCGCGCCGCCCGCGCGGATCGACCGCGACAATATTCTGCGCGCGAGCCTCTGGGCCTTGGCGCAGGCGGTCTGCGCGCTGCCGCGCGTGCCGCAGCTCGTCTTCGTCGATGGCCGCGACAGTCTGTCATTGCAATGCGAGGTCAAGGCCGTGATCGGCGGCGACGGCATCGTCGCCTCTATCGCGGCCGCCTCCATCGTCGCGAAGGTCACGCGCGACCGCCTGATGATGCAGCTCGGTCTCGCGCATCCCGAATACGGCTTCGAGAAACACAAAGGCTACGGCACGAGTCTGCACTGGGAACGGCTGCAAGCGCACGGGCCCACGATCCATCACCGTAACTCGTTTGCTCCCGTGCGCGCGTGTTTGCGCGGCACGGCAGCACCGCAAGCCGACGTTCTCGCCGGCGAAGTTTGATGCGTCCCATTCGCGAGGCGGCCGGGCCGCTCGAAGCATCCATTTTTGTCGAAGGCCTGCGCGCGATCCCCGCGGGCTTTCTCGCGCTTGCTTTGCTCGCGCATGCGCTGATCTGGGCAATCGCGATGCAACTCGCCGAACCCGCGCCGCCGCCGCAGATGGCGGTTGCGCTCGCACTCGGCCGCGAGTGGATGCAGGGTTACACCGAATTGCCGCCGCTCGCCGCGTGGCTTTCCGCTGCGATCTATCATGTGACGAGTTCATTATTCCTGTTGCGTCTCGTGTCCACGCTTTGCGTTGCGCTCGCGGGATGGTTCGTTTTTCTTTTCGCGCGGCGTATCGCGGGCGACCGTCACGCGACGATCGCAGTCATGCTCATGGTCGGTGTGTTTCCGGTCGCATTGCCGGGTAATCCGCTGATCGGCGACGTGTTGCAAATGCCGCTTGCCGCCGCCGCGGCACTCGCGTGGTGGATCGCAGTCGGCGAGCGCAAGCCGAACGGTTGGATCGCGCTCGGCATCATTCTCGGCGCGATGCTTTACGGCGGACCGCAGGGTATCGTGCTTGCGGCGTTGTTCGCGATCGTCACGCTCGCAACGTCGTATGGCCGCGCCGCGATCGCGCGCTTCGACGCGCTGCTTTGTTTTGCGCTTTCGATTTTCATTTTTGCCTTCTTCGCGGGACCGCGCCTGCTCTGGCTCTGGCAAAATGGCGCGCCGAATCTTTTTGCCGGGCAGGGTGCGGGCATTGCTGCCGGCGAGTTGCATCCGCCGCTTCGCCTCGTCTTCGATCTTTTGCTCGGACATTTCGGTTTCGCGATGCTTCTGTTTCTCGCGACCGCTTACGCCGCGAAGGAAAACGCGCCAGTCCTTGTGCGCGAACCTGCGGCATCTTTTCCGCGCGCGGGCCTGGTCGCGCTTGCGGCCGTTCCGGCATTGCTTGCGTTGCTCTGGCTCTACGCAACCGGGCGTGCAGCCAAGCCGCAATTCTTTGCGCCGCTTCTGTTGTTCTCCGGTGTCGCCGCAGTGCTGCTGGGTGGCGAGCGGCTTGTCATTCGCAGGCAACGTATTGTCGGTGTGATCGCGCTGATCTTTCTGTTTGTGCCGCCGCTCGCGCAGATCGCATCGAGCTTCTCGCCGGGATGGCTCGGTGACAACCGCGCCGCGAACTGGCCCGCGCTTTCGGCGGCAAGAACGCTTACTGAAATCTTCCGCACGCGCACCGGACGTCCGCTCGAGTATCTCGTTGGTGCGCGTGTTACCGCCGCGCAGATTTCTGTAATGAGCGCGGACCGTCCGCATGTCGTGATCGACGCCGATCTTTCGCGCTCGCCATGGATCGAGAGCGAGGATTTCGCGAAGAAGGGCGGCATCGTGTTCTGGGAAATCCGCGGGTCTGATTTGTCGCCGCCTTCGGACTATGGCGCGAAACTTCCTGCCTTCGTTGCTGAGGCGCCGCTACGCTTGCCGTGGTCGCGTGGCGGGGGAGATCCGGTACGGCTCGGATGGGCGATCATTCCGCCGCGCTAGGCGGAATCGATGCTTTAAGAAAAAGCCCGGAATCGCGCTTTCAACGCTGCGATTCAGCAGCTTGAAAAGACTCGCTTTTCTCTTGAATCGGTTTCTGAGCGTTGCGGATGCGTCGCTGCCGTTGAAGCGTTAGGTGAGTTCCCGCCGCGATGCAAAATGCGAAAGAGCGCCGCTGCCGGAAACTCTATCCTCATTCCGTGAACAAAGCGTCAAAGGCGCTAGTGATAGCCTTCGCCTTCGCGAACTTTGCCGCGGAAAATCCAGTAGATGAAAACCGTGTAGCCGATCAGGATCGGAAACATGAAAAGCGTTCCCATCAGCGCGAACAACTGGCTCGCCGGTACCGCGGCCGTGTCCCAGACGCTCAGTGTGGGCGGCACGAGATACGGGAAATTGGAAATCACCAGTCCCGAATAGCCCATGAAGAAGAGCGCGATCGCGCACCAGAACGGCATGAAATCGTTTCCCTTCCTGAGCCAGTACCAGCACAGGAACGAAAGCACCGCGGTGACGAGCGGCACCGGCCAGAAGAAAAGGAAATTCGGCAGCGAGAACCAGCGCTCCGCGATGCGCGCATGTTCGAGCGGCGTCCATAGCGACACGACCGCCATGAAGAACAGCACTGCGTAGAGCGCGATCATCGCATGACGCCGCGCGTGCTCTGCGACCGCGCCTTCTGTTTTCATGAGAAGCCAGGTCGCGCCGAGCAGCGCATAGCCTGTCACCATCGCGAAGCCACACATCAACGAGAATGGCGTGAACCAGTCGAAGCTGCCGCCGGCATATTGCGTGCCCTGCACTTTGATTCCGCTCACCATGCCGCCGACGATCACGCCCTGCATGAAGGCCGCGACCGTCGATCCGCCTGCGAACGCGAAATTCCAGAGATACTTGCTGGTCTTTGCAATCCAGCGAAACTCGAACGACACCCCGCGCAACACGAGCCCGAGCAGTATCAGCGTCACCGGCAGATAAAACGCGGGCAACAGGATCGCGTACGCGACCGGAAACGCAACCAGCAGTCCCGCGCCGCCGAGCACAAGCCAGGTTTCGTTGCCGTCCCAGAACGGTGCAACCGTGTTCATCATCTGGTCGCGCTCCTGATCGGAGTCGACGAAGGGAAAGAGAATGCCGATGCCGAGATCGAAACCGTCGAGCACGACATACATCGCGACCGCGAAGCCGATCACCAGTGCCCAGATCAGCGGCAGATACCATTCCATCTCAGACTCCCTGTAATTTAGGTTCGCCGAAACGAATCTTGTTGCCCGAAGGATCGTCGATCATCACTTCGATCATGCCCCAGTCCTGATGATGAATACCGGGCCGCGCATGACGATAGTTTTTGGAAAGCAGTTCGCGCTGAAATTCCTCGATGCCTTTCATGTAGAAATAGACCGCGCTGCCCGGCGTGCCGTCGCCGAAGTGTTCGCTAAGTTGCAACACGGCCGCTCCGCGCGAGATCTGCATGTAGAGCGGCGCGCCGTCGTGGAAGCGGTGTTCCCAGTCGAGCTTGAACCCGAGAAAGTCGAAATAGAATTCCTTCGTCTTCTCGACCGAGAACATCCGCAGGATCGGAACGGTGCGTTCGAAAGCGATCGTCATTGTTGTTTCACACCTGCCGCGAGCGGCCGGTTCGGTACGCCGCTGTCGGGCGCCAGTTCGTCCGCGCCTGGGCCCTTCGCGATCAGCCGATTGATGTAATAGATGCCCATCGAGAACACGATCGAATAGACCGCGACGTAGAGGATAAGCGTGGAGAGCACGAGGCCGCCCGCGACCGGAGAGATCGCGTCCGCGGTTCGTTGCAATCCATAGACGATCCACGGCTGTCTTCCGTTTTCGGTGACGAGCCAGCCTGCGATCACCGCGACGAACCCGATCCACCATGCATGCTGCATCGGCCACAGATACCAGCGCGTTTGAAAAAGCTTCCGCCGCCACCAGAGATAAATGCCGAAGAAAGCCGATCCGATCATGAACAGGCCGATGCCGACCATGACGCGGAAGGCGAAGAACACGTTCTTTACCGGCGGACGGTCTTGCGGCGGTACGCTCTTCAATCCCGGGAACAGCGCGTTGGGGTCGTGCTTCAGGATCATGGAAGCCGCTTTCGGAATCGAAATCTCGAACAGATTCTTTTCGTTCTTCTCGTCGGGCCATGCGAATAGCACGAGCGCGCCGGGATGGCTGCCGTCCCAATGCGCTTCCATCGCCGCGATCTTGATCGGCTGGTGCTTGAGCGTATTCAGCCCGTGCTGGTCGCCGATCAGAAGCTGGAGCGGGGCCACGATCGCGGCGAAGCCGATCCCCATGCGGAGCATGGTCTTCGCCTCGTCAAAAAATTTGCCCGCGATCATGTAGCGCGCGCCGACTGCGAGCACGACGAAGGAGGTCGTCAGATAGGCGGCCGTCGTCATGTGCGCGAAGCGATAGGGAAAGCTCGGATTGAAGACGATTGCGAGCCAGTCCACCGGCACCGCGATGCCGTTCTGGATCGCGTGTCCCTGCGGCGTCTGCATCCAGCTGTTCGCGGACAGAATCCAGAACGCCGACATCAGCGTGCCGGCAGCGACCGCGATGCAGGCGAAGACATGCAACGGCTTCGGCACCCGGTCCCAGCCGAACAGCATGATGCCGAGGAAGGTCGCCTCGAGGAAGAACGCGGTCAGCACCTCGTAGCCCATCAGTGGCCCGACGATGTTGCCCGCGAATTCGGAGAAGCGGCTCCAGTTGGTGCCGAACTGATACGAGAGCACGATGCCGGAGACGACGCCCATTGCGAACGAAACCGCGAAGATCTTGGTCCAGAAGCGCGCCAGCCGGTGATAGTGTTCACGCCCGGACCATAGCCACATTACCTCGAGCGTCGCGATATAGGCCGAAAGCCCGATCGTGAAGGTGGGGAAGATGATGTGGAAGGTGATCGTGAAGGCGAACTGGATTCGCGCAAGCAGCAGCGGATCGATGTCCATCTCAGGGTACTCCGTGCCGGCCAGATTGGAGTCACTTTAACCCGGGCCGCCGCTCATGTCTCTGCAGCGCAAGCGCTTTCCGGCGCTCTCCCGCGGCGCGTCATGAAAAGTCCTTGCGGTGGACAAGTAACGCGGCTGTCCGCGTCGGTGTCGGCGGCGGGCTATTCTGTTCCGCAATGCATTTTGGATTCGATCCGTATTCTTGAGGGGGCATTCATGGCAAAGGCAAAGAAGGCCGCAAAGGCGAAGGCGCGGGCCAAGGCGTCGTCGCGTCCACAGCCGTCGCAGTTCGAGAATTGGCTGAACGACTATTTCTCCATCGGCGAAAACGGTTCCACCATCCGCACCGAGATCATCGCCGGCATCACCACGTTCCTGACGATGGCCTACATCATCGTCGTCAACCCGCAGATTCTTGCGAAAGCGGGCATGCCGCAGGGCGCGGTCTTCGTCGCGACCTGTCTCGCCGCCGCGGTCGCAACCGCGGTGATGGGCCTATACGCGAAATATCCGATCGCGCTCGCGCCCGGCATGGGCTTGAACGCCTTTTTCGCTTTCACCATCGTGCTTACATATAAATACACATGGCAGCAGGCGCTCTGGGCGGTGTTTCTATCGGGCGTGCTGTTCTTCCTGGTTTCGGTATTCCGGGTTCGCGAATACATCATCAACGCGATTCCCCTGAACCTGAAGCTCGCGATTTCGGCGGGCGTCGGCCTGTTCCTGGCGATTATCGCGCTCGAGAACGCCGGCATCATCGTCGACCACCCGGCAACCTTGGTCACGCTCGGCAAGCTCGATCCGCGGCTGCTTGCCTCATGGCCCGCGATTCTTGCGATCTTCGGCTTCATTCTGATCGCAGCGCTGAATTATCGGAACATTCCGGGCGCGACCATCATCGGCATGCTGGTGGTGGCCGCGGTCGGCATCCCGCTGGGCTTGACCAAGTTCGGCGGCGTCGTCTCGCTGCCGCCGTCGCTCTCGCCGACGTTGCTTGCGTTCGACTGGTCGCGCACCTTCGAACTGTCCTTCATCGTCGCCGTGCTGACGCTGTTCCTGATCGACGTATTCGACAATGCGGGTACCCTGATCGGCGTCACGCACCGCTCGGGCCTGCTCGACAAGAAGGGCAATCTCCCGCGCATGCGTCAGGCGCTGATTTCCGACAGCTTCGCCGCGATGTTCGGCTCGGCAATCGGCACCTCCACCACGACGAGCTATATCGAAAGCAGCGCAGGCGTGGCCGCGGGAGGCCGCACCGGCTTGACCGCGGTGGTGGTCTCTATTCTATTTCTGCTCGCGCTGTTCTTCTCGCCGCTTGCAGCATCCATCCCGGCCTATGCCTCGGCCGCCGCACTTTTGTTCGTCGCGGCGATCATGGCGCGCGGGCTTTCGGAGATGGACTGGAACGACATCACTGAATACGCACCGGCCATCGTCTGCGCCGTCTCGATGCCGCTGACTTATTCGATCGCGACCGGCATCGGCCTCGGCTTCATCACCTTTGCGCTGATCAAAATCTTCGCGGGCAAGGAGAAGGACGTGACGCCCGCACTGTTTGTGCTGGCGATTTTGTTCGCGATCAAGTTCGCGTTTACTTGATTGCGGTCCTGTCATTCCGGGACGATGCGAAGCATCGGACCCGGAATGACAACTAGGACGCCAGCGCCTTCTTGATCGAAAGCAAATCCTGCCACGCGAGCTTTTTGTGCGCGGGCGAGCGCAACAGATAAGCCGGGTGGAAGAGGGCGATGGCTTTGATCTTGCGCTTGCCCGTGTCGTATTCGAACCAGCGCCCGCGTGCGCGCGTGATGCCTTCTTTTAACTCCAGCAGCGTCGTTGCCGAAGGCCCGCCGAGGCAGACCAGAATGTCGGGATCGGCAAGCTCGATCTGCCGCTTGATGAAGGGCAGGCAGATCGCGGATTCCTGCGGCGTCGGCGTCCGGTTTCCGGGCGGACGCCACGGAATGATGTTCGCGATATAGGCGGAGGTGCGGTCGAGGCCGATCGCCGCGATCATGCGGTCGAGCAATTTTCCCGAGCGGCCGACGAAGGGCAGGCCCTCGCGGTCTTCGTCCGCACCCGGTCCTTCGCCGACGAACATTAGCCGCGCCTGCGGGTTGCCGTCGGCGAACACTGTACGCATCGCAGTTGCTTTCAGCGCGCAGCCCTGAAAACTTTCGACAGCCGCGCGCAACTCGTCGAGCGTCTTCGCATCGGCTGCGAGTTGTGCCGCGTCGCGGATTGCGGCTTCGGGTGCTGCGGGCGGCGTGACGTTTCGCGAAGCCGCCTGCGGTCGCAGCGGCGCGGGGGTCGCGCCGAAAGGCTTCGGCGCCTCTCGCTTCGGCGTCTCGAATACCGGCGCCGGTTCCGCCAGACGGTTCGGCGCGCTCTCGTCTAGCGCAATGTCCACGCCGTTTTCGGCGTAGAAGCGCAGAACGTCCATCGGATGCGGCGGAGCTTCGGACATGGCCTCGAAATGAAATCCAAACTGCCGCTACGTCAATGACAAGCACGTTGTAATCGGTCCAAAAAACAGGGAAAACACTCGAAATCCCAAGGAAGAGCGCTATGGCCGAGGAAAATCAGGAACTCCCCGCACGCGAGGCAATGGAATTCGACGTCGTGATCGTCGGCGCCGGGCCCTCCGGTCTGGCGGCTGCGATCAAGCTCAAGCAGCTTTCGCCGGAGATGACCGTAGTCGTGCTGGAAAAAGGCTCCGAAGTCGGCGCGCATATTCTTTCTGGCGCGGTGGTCGATCCCATCGGCCTCGATCGCCTGATTCCCGACTGGCGCGAGGACGACACCGCGCCGCTCAAGACCCAGGTTAAGGACGATCGCTTTTACTACATGACGAAGACCGGCGCCTTCCGGTTGCCGAACTTCCTCATGCCGCCGTTGATGAACAATCACGGCAACTACATCGTCTCGCTCGGTAACGTCTGCCGCTGGCTGGCGTCGCGCGCCGAAGCGCTCGGCGTCGAAATCTATCCGACCTTCGCGGCAGCCGAAGTCTTGTTCGACGAGAACGGTGCGGTGAAAGGTGTCGCCACCGGCGATAAGGGCATCGGCCGCGACGGCAAGCCGACTTCGCATTTCGAGCGTGGTATCGAGTTGCACGGCAAGTACACGCTGTTTGCCGAAGGCGCGCGCGGCTCGCTCTCGAAACAACTAATCGCGAAATTCGGGTTGGATAAAAATTCCGAGCCGCAGAAGTTCGGCATCGGCCTGAAAGAACTCTGGAAGGTCGCGCCCGAGAAGCACCACCCGGGGCTGGTGCAGCACTCCTTCGGCTGGCCGCTGGATAACGAAACCGGCGGCGGCTCATTCCTCTACCACATGGAAGATGAGCAGGTGATGGTCGGCTTCGTCGTCCATCTCAACTACAAGAACCCGTACATCGCCCCGTTCGAGGAATTCCAGCGCTTCAAGACACATCCTGCGATCCGCGGCACTTTCGAGGGCGGCAAGCGTCTCTCCTATGGCGCACGTGCGATTACGGAAGGCGGCTTCCAGTCGGTGCCGAAGCTTGTGTTTCCGGGCGGCGCGCTGGTCGGCTGCGCGGCGGGCTTCGTCAACGTCCCGCGCATCAAGGGTTCGCACAACGCGGTGCTCACCGGCATCATGGCTGCCGAAGACATCGCAAATGCGCTCACCGCCGGCCGCTCGCGCGACGAACTCACCGGCTACGAGGAAGGCTGGCGCGCCTCGCAGGTCGGCGCGGACCTCAAGAAGGTCCGCAACGTGAAGCCCTTGTGGTCGAAGTTCGGCCTCTATCTCGGCATGATGCTCGGCGGCTTCGACATGTGGACGAACCAGCTGTTCGGCTTCTCCATCTTCGGCACGCTCGGTCACGGCAAGACCGATGCAGCCTCGCTCGAACCCGCGTCGAAATTCCAGAAGATCGATTATCCGAAACCGGATGGCGTGATCTCATTCGACAAGCTCGGCTCTGTGTTCATTTCGAACACCAACCACGAAGAGAACCAGCCGATCCATCTGATCGTCAAAAACATGGAGCTTCAGAAAGAGTCGGAGCACGATGTTTATGCCGGTCCGTCGAACCGCTATTGCCCTGCCGGCGTTTACGAGTGGGTGGGCGAGGGAAGCGATGTGCGCTTCCAGATCAACGCGCAGAATTGCGTCCACTGTAAAACCTGCGACATCAAGGACCCGAACCAGAACATCAACTGGACTACGCCCGAAGGCGGCGGCGGGCCGAACTATCCGAATATGTAAAGGTTCGCGCGATGCTGTCGCTGGCCGCTGTTCTGATGGTCGTCGCGGGCGTTGCGCATTCCTATCTGGGTGAACGCGGATTTCTGCCGCGCCTGCTTGCGATGCCGGATTTGCCTTTGCTTCGCCGCGGCGATCGCGGCTTTACCGAGCGCGTCATTCGCGCGGTCTGGCACCTGTCGAGTCTCTACTGGTGGTGCGCGGCGGCCGTCCTCGCGATTGTGGCCGCGCAGCCCGCAAACCCGCTGCGGGCAATCGGTCTCACCCTCGCTGGAACGGTCTTCCTGACCGCGCTTGGCTGTATCTATTGCGGATGGCGGCATCCGGCGATTTCGATATTTCTCGCCGCCGCGGCTTTGACCGCCTACGCAGTCTGGTAATTCACCCGAACAGATAATCCTCCGGCAGCATCGCGTGGCGAATGCCTTCGACGATCAGCCAGCCAAGCACGACGCCGATGAAATCCGGCGCGAGGTCCGCAAGCCGCGGGTTGTGCCCCGCGACCGTCGTTTGCGCGATTTCCCAACTCAAGCCCACCGTCATGGTGAGCAACGCCGCGACCGGCCAGCGCTTCCATCGATAGGCGAGTACCGCAAGCACCATCAGAAGCGCACAGCCCAGAATGTGCAGCGGTTTGTAGAGCGACCATTCAATCGAGGCCCAGCTGATGTCCCAGTCGAATTCCACCGGCCTTCTGCCATAAGGCGCGTGGTTCGCGATCAGGATCGAGGCGAAGGCGAGCATCCAGAACGGCAGCTTGCGCATCACGTTCAGGTTGAGCGCCCGTTTCCAGAATGGCCGCGCCGCGTGCGTATCGTCGACCGCTTTCTTCTTCGCCATTCCCGTCAGATATCCGGCTGCTCAAAAAAACAAAACCCCGGCGTGCCGCCGGGGTTTCATTTTCCCATCAGGAAAGGATTTATCATTGCAGGTTTGCGAGCTTGATCCAGTAAAGCAGACCGCAGGTCGCGGCTTCTTCGGTCGTAAGTTCGCGGTTGTATCTGCGGCTTGCGTCGATCGCGGCGAGCATGATGCTGCCGACGCAGCCGACCAGCCCGAAAGTAGCGGCTCCGCTCGTTGAGGCCTGCGCTACAGGCGGCACGATGATGACGCCTGCTTTGGCCGTAAGCGGTGAAATTGCCATCGCCACCGCTAATGTCAGTGTCGCCAGCTTCGATCTAGCCATCGGACAACCCCCTTATCCTTGAACGAGCCGCTGCTTTCCTAGCATTCTTCAGGCAGTATTCCCATCCGGCACATCGGACGGGCATATTGATTCATAATGGACTGGGTTACCTTCGAGCGCGTGGTTCTAGCGGTAGCGCCTGACCGGCAGACGCTTCTCATGCTCGGTTACGTCACGGTCATTGTCGTGTTTGCCGTTATCGAGGCGCGAAAGCCGGGATTCTCTTCCGATCCGGCGCGCCCGAATCGCTGGCCGACGAATTTCGGTATCGGGCTGATCAATCTTACGCTTGCGGTGTTAACGCCGGTCTCGTCGGTCGCCGCCGCCTATTGGGCGAACCGCAACGGCTACGGCCTGCTGAATAATGTTTCCGTGCCATGGTGGCTCGCAGTCGCGCTCACTGTGTTCGGGCGCAGCTTCGCGGGCTACGCGCTGCATTTCATTATGCATAAGACGCCGGTATTATGGCGCATACATCGCGTGCATCATTCCGATACGCATCTCGATGTTTCGACCGCACTCCGTTCCCACCCCGCTGAAGTGTGCATGCTCGTTCTCGTCACGGCTTCGGTGGCGGCCGCGCTCGGCATGGATCCGGCCGTGCTCGCGGCATACGAACTCGTGGAAGCGGGCGTGCACGTTGCAACGCACGCGAACTTCCGGATTTCTCAAGAACTCGACCGCGTACTGCGCCTGATTTTTGTCACGCCGAACATGCACTCGCTGCATCACTCGGCCTGGCACCGCGAGACGGACAGCAACTACGGCACTGTGTTTTCCCTTTGGGACCGCTTGTTCGGCACCTATGCGGCGGCACCCCGCGGCGGCTACGACGCCATGCAGATCGGGCTGAAGGAAATTCGCGACGAACGCGCACACGGTTTTCTGTGGCAGTTGAAGTCACCCGCGCTGGATTTCCGCGCTGACAGAAAGAATGATGCTGCCGGATAAGTATATCGCGGCCGCAAAAACAAAACCCCGGCGCGTGCGCCGGGGGCATTGCTATTTTTGCTAAACAGAAGCCTTAGCGCTTCTTGTTCGCTTCCTTGACCCAGTAAAGCAGGCCGCAGGTAAGCGCCTCGTCCGTGGTCAGTTCTTTCTTGTACTTTCTGCCTTTGTCGGTGGCGGCAATCATGATCGAAAGCACGCAGCCGACGAGGCCGTAAACGTGGCCTGCGCCGGCCGAACCGCCGACCGGTACCGGCACCGGAGCGCGCTGGGCGCTCGCGGCGACCGGCGCAAGACCGATCGAAACAGCAACGGCAATGGCCGTGAGTTTATTCTTCAACATGCACGTCTCCCTGAAATTCTTGTTTGTGCATGCCGGAATTAGCGCGCTTGCCGCTGCATAAACTGCCGGGCGGATTCTTTATCGTCTGGTAACCCTAAGGTGCCGCGTGTTAATCATGGCAACCCGCGCACTTGCTGGGCGCCGCACCGGAACGAGACAGAGGACGCACGATGAACACTTTGCCCGCCCTTTCGCCGGCAGCCGCGGCCGCGCTGAAAAAATGGCACGACATGATCGCGAAGAACGATCTCTCCGATCTCGAGAGTATCGTCGCGGACGAAGCGGTCTTCCGTTCGCCGGTGGCCAATACGCCTTATCCCGGCAAGAAGGTGGTCTGTATCGTGCTGCGCGGTGCGACCAAGGTATTTCAGGATTTCGTCTATCACCGCGAACTCTACGACAGCGAGAACAGCGTCTGTCTCGAATTCGCGGCGCGCGTCGGAGATAAAGAGTTGAAAGGCATCGACCTCGTGAAATTCGGTGGGGACGGCAAGATCGTCGCGTTCGAAGTGATGGTGCGCCCGCTGACCGGCGTCATGGCGCTGGGGGAGGCGATGAAGGGAAGCGTCGGCTCCGCGATCAAGGCCGCGCTGGACGAGCGCGCGACTGCGTAATTTCAGTGCTTGGCAGGGACGCGCGGCATCCCATACATTCGCGCCGTTTTTCAATGAGGCCGCGCTTAGTCCGCGCGGGTGACGCGCCATTCCCGATCTGAAGGAAGCCGTAAAGGAAATTGCCGCCGACATGGCCGAGAGGCCGGAGCGCGGCAAGGTCGCGTCTTATATTCCTGAGCTCGCCAAGGTCGATCCGCGGAAGTTCGGTATCGTGGTTGTCGGCAACGATGGCGAGATCGCAAGCGGCGGCGACAGCGAGGTGCCGTTCTCGATCCAGAGCATCTCCAAGGTGTTCACCCTGACGCTTGCGCTCGGCAAGATCGGCGACAGGCTGTGGCAGCGGGTAGGGCGCGAGCCTTCGGGCAGCGCCTTCAACTCGATCGTGCAGCTCGAGTACGAGCGCGGCAAGCCGCGCAATCCTTTTATCAATGCCGGCGCAATTGCAGTGACGGACGTGATCCTGTCGGGCCAGCCGCGCGAGGCGCTGGGTGAGATCGTGCGCTTCATGCAGTTCATCGCCGACGATGAGAAAATCACGATCGACGACGAGGTTGCGGCTTCCGAGCAGCGCACGGGCTTCCGCAACGCCGCACTTGCGAACTACATGAAATCCTTCGACCGGCTCGACAACCCGGTGCATTTCACGCTTGGCGTTTATTTCCACCATTGCGCGATCGCGATGAACTGCCGCCAGCTAGCGATGGCCGGCCGCTTCCTTGCGAACAACGGCGTGAATCCTTCGACCGGCATGAGCGTGGTGACGCCGGAGCGCGCCAAGCGCATCAACGCGATCATGATGATGTGCGGCCATTACGACGGCTCGGGCGAATTCGCCTATCGTGTCGGCCTGCCGGGCAAGAGCGGCGTCGGCGGCGGCATACTCGCGATCGCGCCGGGTAAGGCGTCGATCGCGGTATGGTCTCCAGGGCTCGATGAGAACGGCAACTCCCATCTCGGGAGGATTGCGCTCGAACAGCTTACCCGCCGCATGGGCTGGTCGGTGTTCGGGGTTTAACCCTTACTCAGTCATTCCGGGGCGAGCGGTAGCGAACGAACCCGAAATCCAGAGCGGCAAAACAAGGCCAATATACTTGGCTCATGAATTCCGGATCGCGCTTCGCGCGTCCGGAATGACAGGATTAGTGCCGCGCCTTTGCCTTCTGTTCTTCTTTCATTGCATCGTCGTGATACCAGGCGTCGCCGATCGAATTGGTCGGCAGCGCATTGTCCTGCCGCATCAGGCCGTTCGGGTTGGCGAAACGGCCGCGGACGGGAAACTGGTAGATCGTCGCCGATGTGCGTTCATTTTGTGCAGACATCTTCGAAATCTCCTCGAGTACGGTTTCGCTTGATTCAAGCGGTTATGGGGAGATTTCGTTCCATTTGCCCGCTTTTGTCTACGTTTGCCCGCCGAAAAAGCAGCGTTTGCATAACATTTGCTCAAATAAGAGGCTGCTTTTGTGGCCGCCATTTTGGCTGCTCGGTATGACTCGACGGCTGACATTCGTGCCGTTTTCGTGAGCGTGCCTTTTTACGGGCAGTTGAAATAGCCCGTTTTTGGTCCCTCGGATGCGGCGTGGGTGTGCCCTGGACAGTCACTAACCTGAGAGAAATCCCTATGACCAAGTATCGTCTCGAGTACATCTGGCTCGACGGCTACACGCCCGTGCCGAACCTGCGCGGCAAAACGCAGATCAAGGAATATTCGTCTTTCCCGAAGCTCGAAGAGCTTCCGCTCTGGGGCTTCGACGGCTCGTCCACGATGCAGGCTGAAGGCCACTCGTCGGATTGCGTGCTCAAACCCGTCGCGATCTATCCCGACGCCGCGCGCAAGAACGGCGCGCTCGTCATGTGCGAAGTCATGATGCCGGATGGCGTCACGCCGCATTCGTCGAACACCCGCGCGACCATCCTCGACGACGCCGACGCATGGTTCGGCTTCGAGCAGGAATACTTCTTCTATAAGGACGGCCGCCCGCTCGGCTTCCCGACCGAAGGTTATCCGGCGCCGCAAGGCCCGTATTACACCGGCGTCGGCTACAAGAACGTCGGCTCGGTCGCGCGTGAGATCGTCGAAGAGCATCTCGACCTCTGCCTGGAGGCCGGCATCAACCACGAAGGCATCAACGCGGAAGTCGCGAAGGGCCAGTGGGAATTCCAGATTTTCGGCAAGGGCTCGAAGACCGCCGCCGACCAGATGTGGATCGCCCGCTACCTGATGATGCGGCTCACCGAAAAGTACGGCATCGACATCGAGTGGCACTGCAAGCCGCTCGGCGACACCGACTGGAACGGCTCGGGCATGCACACGAACTTCTCCACGAAGTACATGCGCGAAGTCGGCGGCAAGGAATATTTCGAGGCGCTGATGGCGCAGTTCGAAAAGAACCTGATGGACCACATCAAGGTTTACGGTCCCGACAACGACAAGCGCCTCACCGGCAAGCACGAGACCGCGCCCTGGAACAAGTTCTCCTACGGCGTGGCCGACCGCGGCGCTTCGATCCGCGTTCCGCATTCCTTCGCGAACAACGGCTACAAGGGCTACCTCGAAGACCGCCGTCCGAACTCGCAGGGCGATCCCTACGCGATCGCTTCGCAGATTCTGAAGACGATCTCCGAAGTTCCGACCGGCGCGAAGAAGGCGGCCTAAATTAGCGAACCGGAAGCCCGCGATCTTCCTCCCCGCGGGCTTCCGGAATTTTCTCAGGCTCGAGAAGCGAATTGCCTTGGCGCGAAAGCGGCAAGCGATCGGCGTCGGTCTCCAGGGCCAATAGGGACGATGTCGCGGGGGAGGTGCGCGGTAGTGCCTCCCCCGATTTCTTTTTTGCAGCGCTTCTTGACGCCACCCGCACAGGGTGGCGTTTTATTTATGGATACTGTGATCGGGGATGTGTGCGGAAGGGAGATGGGTCGAAAATGGTAAGGGCGATATTTATCGGCTTTGGCTCCGCAATCGTAACTTTCGCATTGTTGCTCTTAATTCTTCTATGGATTCGCTAATCATCAAATGAAACAGTCGGCTGACTACACTGAAGCAGAGAACAGATTCTGTTCATCCATCGCTGCAAAGGATAGCGCCCTTCGTCAGTATCTTGAAGAAAACAAGTTGCCCGAGGAAATAAACGCGCTTCAGCTTTTTTCGTTTTTGACCGGAATAAAGAACGCGCTGGGAAATATAAACAACGACATAGCCTTCGCGGCTACGCTCATAATCAAAATCTACCTCAGAGAAAGGTTTAACATTGTTGATTTTGATGCTGGCGGTAAAGCTCAAGGCGCTCCTGGTATTGATATCGAAGCTAAAACTTCCGATGGGAAAGTGATTGTCGGAGAACTAAAAACAACGAAGCCTTATCAGCCGGGGTTTGGTGCAGCGCAACGCACAAGTATAATTAAAGACTTGGATCGCCTCTCCCGAACAAAGGCCGACTATCGTTTTATGTTCGTGACTGATGAGGAGGCTTTTCTAGCTTTGTCAGGAAGTTCATTCAGATCGCGATTGGAGGGAATTGAATTGGTCAATCTGACCAAAGTAGTTAGCTAACACTAGCGCCCGCAATCCCGCTGCACTTCCTCGATGAATTTCGCAGCACCCTCGAGCGGATAGGTGCGCTGCGCTTCCGATAGGCGCTGCACCGCTTTTCCTTGCAGCACGAGCGTTCCGCCGCCCTTGAGTGCGTCGATCAACTCCCTCGAAACCCCGAGCTTCGGCAGGTTGTGCAGGTACATGTGCTCGCTGCCCATGCCGATCTCGACCGGAAATTCCTGCTTCCCGATGCGGACGATAGCGCCCTCGTTGAACCAGATATTCGTGTAGGCGCGGAACTGGATGCGCATGAAAATGCGTCCGTCCGAAATGCACTCGACATAAAGCGTGCTGGTATTTGCGCGGTTGGAAACCGAGGCATCGTATTCGCCGGCCTTCCAGCCCTGCGCCTGCGCGAAATCGCCGGGCATGCAGCAGATCAGGACGCAAAACAGAAGCCGCGCGCGCAGGGTCATGACGAATCGGAAGACCGGTGACGAAAGCGGCGCGAGACTAGCGCGTCAGAACTCCACGTCCAGTTCTTCCAGTTCGTCCGGCTCTTTCTTGGCGGCCGCGGTCCATTCCTGCATGAAGGGGGTAGCAAGCATCGCCTTGCAATAGGCGGCGCTCACCTCGTCGAGCTTCACGTTATAGGTCGTGAAGCGCGAGCAGACCGGCGCATACATCGCGTCCGCGAGCGTGAGCGTCTTTCCGAACAGATAAGGCCCGCCGTATTTCTTGATGCACTCGCGCCAGATTTCGGTGACGCGATCGATGTCGGCCTGCGCACCCTGCCACACCTTGAAGCCCGGATAGGTGGCCTTGATGTTCATCGGGAGCGCCGAGCGCAGGTTGGAAAATCCGGAATGCATCTCGCCGGAGATCGCGCGGCAATGGGCGCGCGCGGCGGCGTCCTTCGGCAAGAGTCCCGCGTCGGGCTTGGTCTCGTTCAGGTATTCGGCGATCGCCAGCGTGTCCCAGACTTTGACGCTGCCGTTCGTGAGCGAAGGGACCAGAAAGGATGGCGATAAAAGCAGCAATTCGGCCCGCGCATCGGGGTCGTCGGCGGAAATGGAGTGCTCGTCGAAGTCGATGCCGGCAATTTTGCACAATAACCAGCCTCGCAACGACCAGGAGCCGTAGTTTTTGCTCGCAATCGTCAACGTGACCCCAGCCATAAAACCCCCTTGGGCGCGGCGGGAACTTGTCCACGCGCCACCGCGTTAGACCGAAGTAGACTATCGCACTGCAACAAGAAATCCGCTAGCCTGTTGCAGCGCCTGAATGGCGGGGCAACGAGGCTGGGACTGGATGATTTATTCTGCCTATCAGGCGCAGTCTGACCTGAACGATACGATCCGCTCCTTCGCGGAAACTGCACTGGCAAATGTCCGCGGTGTTGTCACCGGCCTCAACGGCTATGCTGGACAGACGCCCTTCGGCGCGCTCGCCGCGGGCCTCGAAATGGTCACCCGCGCGCGGCTGAGCCACAGCCGGCCCGCTTTCGGCATCGACAGCGTGATGGTCGGCAACCGCGAAGTCGCGGTGGTCGAGCAGGCGACGATGCAGACGCCGTTCGGCACGCTCCTGCATTTCAAGAAAGACATCGATAGTGCGCAGCCTCGCGTCATGGTGGTGGCGCCGCTCTCGGGCCACTTCGCGACGTTACTCCGCGAAACCGTGCGCACGCTGCTCTCGGAGCATGACGTCTACATCACCGACTGGCACAACGCGCGCGATATTCCGCTTTCCGCGGGCCGCTTCGGCTTCGACGAATATGTCGATCACATGATCCGCTTCCTCGAAGCGCTCGGTCCTGGCGCGCATGTGGTCGCGGTGTGCCAGCCTTGTGTCGCCGCACTGGTCGCAACCTCGGTCATGGCCAAGAACGGCATGAAGGCGCAGCCCAAAAGCCTGACCTTGATGGCGGGTCCGATCGATTGCCGCGTCAATCCCACGAAGGTGAATGATCTTGCCACCGGCAAGCCGATCGAATGGTTCGAGAAGAACCTGATCTCGGTGGTGCCGCCGCAGCACAAGGGCGCGGGCCGTCATGTCTATCCGGGCTTCGTGCAGCTTTCCGCCTTCATGTCGATGAACATGGACCGCCATGTGAAGGCGCACATGGACCTCTATCAGAATCTCGCGCGCGGCGAATTCCAGAAGGCGAAGCAGACCAAGGATTTCTACGACGAGTATTTCGCAGTCCTCGACCTCACCGCCGAATTTTATCTGGAAACCGTGCAATGGGTGTTCCAAGAGTTCCGGCTGCCGAAGGGCGAACTGAAATTCCAGGGCGAATTGGTCGAGCCGAAGGCGATCCGCAAGACCTCGCTGCTCACCGTCGAAGGCGAGCGCGACGACATCTGCGCGCTCGGCCAGACGCTCGCCGCGCAGGATCTCTGTTCCGGCATCAAGCCTTACCGCAAGCGCCATCACATGCAGGCCGGTGTCGGCCATTATGGCGTGTTCTCCGGCAAGAAGTGGAACGGCCAGATCTACCCGATTGTGCGCAACACGATCCTCGCCGCAGAATAGCGGCGAGCAAGTCGCTGCCATGGTTTCCGTTGCCATTTTCGCGCTGACCGCGCTTTGCGAGATTGCCGGTTGCTTCGCCTTCTGGGCCTGGCTCCGTATTGGCAAGTCCGCGCTGTGGCTCATTCCAGGGACGCTCTCGCTCGTTGCCTTCGCCTGGCTTCTTACCTTCGTGGAGAGCGACGCAGCCGGCCGCACCTATGCGGCTTACGGCGGCGTCTATATCGTCGCCTCGCTGTTGTGGCTTTGGGTCGTGGAAGGCGCGCGGCCAGACCGCTGGGACGCGCTCGGGGCCGCAATCTGCCTGATCGGCGCGGCCATTATCCTCTTTGGCCCGCGTGCGGTGACCGCCTGAGCCGGCTCCGGGTAAATTTAACGTTGCTGGATTCGCGACTCAGTTAGATTGCCGCCCATGGCGGCGGCCCATCCAGAAACAGACACGCTATCGCGTGTGCGGCGCGAACAGAGGCGGCGTGGCAAAAGAGCCGGAAATTCCGGCCTGCGCATCGTATTCGCTGCGACCGCGATCACGCTCGGCTTTCTGCTCTTCGCCTTCGGCGCGGTGGGCTTTCTGATGGTGTCGCGTGCGCCGCAGCAGCCGCTTGGGAGCAAGTTCGATCCGCCCCTTCCCATAGTGCGGGAAACCAAGGCCGCGCCGCCGGCGCAAAAAACGGCGCCGGTGCGCAATGTGGAGATCGAGTTACCGCCGCCCGCTGCGGTCTCCTTGCCGACCCAGGCCGAACTGGAAAGACAGGCCGCAGCACAGAACGCCGCCGAAACCGCCGCGGCAGAGACGCCGATGCCGGAGGCGGAACCCGAGACGACGGCGACGATTCCGGAGCCATCGGCAGAAACAGACGAAGACGCTGCAACCAAGAAAAAAGCGGTCGTGCATCAGCGGCGCACGAGACGTTACGTGCGCCGTCCGCCGCCCAAAACGCAATCGAACAATCCGCTGCTCCAATTGTTCGGCATTCGTCAGTTCCGCTGATCGCGCGAAAACCTTGTTCCTTTGGAACCAAGCCTGTCTCCTCGTGTTGCCGCCTCACGGAGGGCGTCAAAGGGAGAAACGAATATGCGCCTCGCTATTGCTGGAACCATCCTCGCCTTCGCCATGACCGCCGCTTCCGCGCAAGCGCCGCAGATCGTCGGCAGCAAAAACTTCTGTCTGAAAGGCACCGACAAGATCGATTGCAGCTTCGACACCATGGCTGCGTGTCAGAAGGGCATGAAGGACAAGTCGAAGGATTCGACCTCGGCCGGCTCGTGCGTCAGCCGCGCCGACGCACGCTAACGTCGGCGTTCAAAGCGGGAGTCGTGAAAGCGACTCCCGTTTTCGCGCCTAGAATTGCGTGGTGAACGTAACGAGCCAGTCGGGCATTAACCCGACCAGCACCGCTTCGATGCGCCGGTCGAACCCGGTGAGCATCAGGACGCCGACCAGAAGAAACGCGCTGCCGGCGATTTTCTTCGCATAAGGCGCGATCTTCGCGACGCCGCCGCTGCGGTTCGCAAGCGAGCGTGCACCGATCGCAACCAGAAAAAGCACGAGTGCCGCGCCGAGCGCGAACGCCGTCATGCGAGCGGCGGCGATGAGATAGCCGCCCGCTTCTGCCGCGAGCGAAAGTGCTGCCCCGACCGAAGGTCCGGAGCAGGGTGCCCAGATCGCCCCTAGCAGGATGCCGACCGCGAACTGACCTGCGATGCCGTAATTTCCCGCGCGTGCCGCGAGATTGGCGCCGGCCGCGCCGACCGGCGCAACCAGATTGGAAAAGCGCCGTTCCAGCGGTGAGATCAACAGCACCGCGGCGAAAACAAGAAGCAGGATCGCGACCGCAATCCGCAACGTGTTTTCGCCGATTCCGAACAGCGCACCGGTGGCGTTCACAAGGACGCCCAGTGTTGCGAAGCCTGCGACCAGTCCGGCGAGCAGTGCTGCCGCACCCAATTTTCCGTTGGCGAAGGCTGCCGCTACCACGACCGGCAGTAGCGGCAGGATGCAGGGATTGATGACCGTAAACGTGCCGGCGAAGAACGCGAGAAGGATTGCTGTCATTCGCCTGCCTGCGCTACCGCCTGTTCGAGCAACGCGCGGATCTGCGCGGCATCGGTTATCCAGTTGAGACGGCCGATTTCCTTGCCGCCTGCGTAAACTACGATCACGCTACGCGAGGTAACCTTGATCGAGGAAAGGAATTCCCGCTCGTCGCTCGCACTCGCGCGGAACAGCGTCACTTTCGAGAATTTCGGATCTTTCTGAAGTCCTTCCAGGACATTCGCCTGCGCACGGCAGGTCGGTCACCACCATTCGTGGGAATGGATCACGACCGGTGCGTTCGATTTCACGAGCGCGTCGAATTTTGTTTTCTCGAAGGTCACGAAGGCCGCCATGGCAAGCGAAGTCGTCATGGCGAGCGCGAGGAAAGCGAGGAGAATCCGGCGCATGGTTTTGCTCCGTTATGAAATGGCGCGCGCGAGCGTCTGCTCGATACGGGCCGGGTCGGTCTCGTAGGAAAGGCGGGCGATTTCCTTTCCGCCCTTGAAGATCAGGATAGTGGACTGCCGCACGACTTTATAGTCGGCGAGAAATTTCTGTTCCTTGTCGAAGTTCACGCGCACCGCCCGCACGTTCTTGTAGGCCGGCTGCGCCAGCACCTTGTTCATTACCGGAATCTGGGCGCGGCAGACCGGGCACCAGTCGGCGTGAACGTGCACCACGACCGGCCCGCCGCTCGAAAGCAGCCGCACGAAGTTCTCGGCCTGGTAATCGGTAAAGGCCGCCATGGCCCGGCCGACGGAAAGCGGCGTTGCCAGTGCGGCAAGCGCGAGCGCCGTGAACTGCCTGCGATTCATGTCCGCTCTCTCCGCGATATGCCTAACCGGGTGTTACTGGATACCGCGATGACGCCGGGCATGCAGCCGCAAACAGGAGCGCGTGGGTCACAAAGCCGCGAGCGTAAAGCCCCGTTTGGTAAACGGCGCTTTAGCCCTTTTCTCCAATTTTACCGTCGATTGTAACGGGATACTGGTGGCCACAGGGTTAGAAATCGCTCCGGGATCAAGGACCGAAGAGTCCGGCGACACGGGGCTTAATTTTGCTCGCGAAACTGAAAGAAAAAGTCTGGGCGTTCGAGGACCGTTTGACGGTCCGCGAGCAGATCGCGCTCGCGACCACCGCGCTGTGCCTGTTCGTGTCCTTCGCCATCGCCTTCGGCGCCGCCTATGTCGGTCGCCAGGAAACGACGCGGCTGCTCAGCCGCGAGATGATCCAGATTTCGGAAACCGCGTCCGACCGTATGGACCGTTATTTCCAGCAGGTGTTCCACCGCATTCAGTCCTATACGAAGTTCGATCTGATCCGCTCGGCGGTTTCGTCCGATCCGAAAGTGCTGCGCCCCGCACTCGACCGGCTCAATGCGAGTTTTTCGGATTACACTTGGCTCGCCTTCGTCTCGAAGGAAGGCAAGGTGCTGGTCGCGTCCGACGGCTTTCGCGAAAATGAGAACGTGGCCGAAGAGGCGTGGTTCCTGAAGGCGTTGCAGGGACCGTCGATCGAGGACGCGCCGGATAGGGAAGCGCTCGACCGCGCGGTGCGTAACGGCAAGGACGAGGCGATCTCTTTCGTCAAGTTCGCGTTTCCCGTCTACAACTATAACAACGAACTGGCCGGCGTGCTGGTCGCCGCGATTCACTGGCGCGAGATCGAGGAAATCCGCAGCGCGATGGAGCGCGACGGCGACCAGCTCGTGGTCGTGACACCGTCTGGCGAAGTGCTGCTCGGCTCGAAGGACTATCGCGCGCGCTATCCGTCGGCGCAGGTCGCGCAGATGCGCAAGGCCAAACATCAGGTTTTCGTCGATCATGGCCCAAGCGGCGAAGCGCTGTCGGGTTACGCGCTGATGGACGGCCACCGCGATTATCCCGGCATGGGCTGGGGCGTAATCGCACGGCGCAGCGGTGACGTTGCCTTCGCGGCGGCGCGGCAGATGTTCTGGACCATTGTCGGCATCGGCACGGTGGTCGCGATTTTCGGCATCCTGCTCGCGGGCGCAATCGCAAAACGCGTCGCCGGTCCGATCCATCAGCTTACCAAGGCCGCCGACCGCATCGGTCGCGAGAATGGCGCCACCACCTTGCCGCGCCTGCGCGGCTCGGCCGAGGTGATTCATCTTTCCACTTCGCTGCGGTCGCTCCTGCTGCGCATCGGCTTCGTCGAGCGCCTCACCCAGGAAGCGGAGCAGAAGGCCGCGGAAGAGGCGCGGAAATTCGCCGAAGACATCGCCAGCCTGCGCAAGCTCGCGGAAACCGATCCGCTGACCAATCTTCTGAACCGCCGCGCCTTCATGGAAGCGGGTACCGACGCCATGCGCTACTATCAGCGCTATAGCCGCTCGATCGCGATGCTGGTCATCGATATCGATCATTTCAAGCGCGTCAACGACGAGCATGGTCATCCCGCGGGCGATGCCGTCATTCGCCGCGTGGGCGAACTGATCGCGCAGACGCTGCGGGAGACCGACAAGGTCGCGCGCTTCGGCGGCGAGGAGTTCGTCGTGTTGCTGCGCGAAGTCAGCGAGCATGACGCGCACGAATTGGCCGAGCGTATCCGTCTGGTCATCGCCGACAGCATCATTCCCTTCGACGGCAAGGATCTTGCCATTACCGTGAGCATCGGCTGTGCTGCGGTGAGCGGTCACGACCGCGATGTCGAAGAATTGATCGAGCGGGCCGACCGGGCGCTCTACACCGCGAAATCCGCGGGCCGCAACTGTATCCGGATCGCGCCGTCGCCTCCGGACAGGAAAACCCACGCCGCCTAGACCCCTTAAGCCCTCGCACTTTTGCTGGAATCTGCGCTAGGCTCCGGCAGAGGCAAATCGCCCTGAGGGAGTTCTAGATGTCCACTGGCTTGCTGGTCACGCTCGGTATTATCGGCGTGCTCGTTCTCTACGTCATATTCGTCTACAACGGCCTTGTCGCGCTCCGGCAGCGCGCCAACCAGGCCTATGCCGACATCGACGTGCAGCTCAAGCAGCGGCACGACCTGATCCCGAACCTCGTCGAGACCGTCAAAGGCTATGCGAGCCACGAGCGCGGCACGCTCGAGGCTGTGATCGCCGCGCGCAACAGCGCGATCGCCGCCAAGGGCCCGGCGCAAGCCGCGCAGGCGGAGAACATGCTGACCAAGGCGCTCGGCGGTCTGTTCGCGCTCGCCGAGGCCTATCCGGACCTCAAGGCGAATACCAACTTCCAGCAGTTGCAGACCGAGCTTTCGGATATCGAAAACAAGCTCGCAGCCGTCCGCCGCTTCTTCAACAACGCGGTCCAGGAATACAACACCGCGATCGAGCAGTTGCCTGCGGCGCTGTTCGCCGGCGCGCTCGGTTTCCGTCACCGCGAGTTCTTCGATGTGGGCGATGCGCGTCCGCAGCTCGAAGTCGCGCCGAACGTGAAGTTCTGATCGTAGCAAGCAGCGGCCCGGCATCACCTGCCGGGCCGTTCGCATTCTCGGGGACGAGCGCCGACCATGGCAGCCTACGGGCTCTATACGCATATCCGCTCGAACCGGATTCGCTCCACGCTCCTGATCGTGGGGCTGTTCTTCCTTGTCTATATGCTGACCTTCGCGGGCGCGCTGATTTTCCGCGCCTTCACGATGGGCGACGCGCCGCTCGATTATATTCTCGCTTTTGCGTTCCGCGACCTTAAATACGCCGCTCCGGTTTCGACCGCGATCACCGTTGTCTGGCTTCTGATCGCGTACCGCTTTCACCAGTCGATGATCGACAACCAGACCGGCGCACATGGCGTAACGCGCAAGGAAGAGCCGAAGCTCTATAATCTCCTCGAAAATCTCTGCATCTCGCGCGGAATTCCGATACCGAAGCTGAAGATCACGGAAGACACCGCCCTCAACGCCTACGCCACCGGCCTGAATCAGAACCAATACACGATCGCGGTCACGCGCGGCCTTCTGGACCGTCTCGACGATTCCGAGATCGAGGCCGTACTCGCGCACGAGCTGACGCATATCCGCAACGGCGACGTGAAGCTCCTCGTGGTCGCGGTCGTGATGGCCGGCATCATTTCCTTCATCGGCGAATTGACCTTCCGGATCATGTTCAACTCGCGTTCGAGCGGCACGCGCTGGAGTTCGAGTTCGTCGAGCAACCGCAAGAGCGGTGGCGGCGCAATCGCCGCGATCCTGATCGCGCTTGCGATCATCGCGCTCGCATGGGTTCTTTCCATCGTGATCCGTTTTGCGCTGTCGCGCTCGCGCGAGTATCTCGCCGACGCGGGCGCGGTTGAACTTACGAAAAATCCCGACGCCATGATTTCAGCGCTTCGCAAGATCGAGAACCGGGGCGAATTGCGCAGTGCCACCTCTTCGGTGATGGAGATGTGCGTCGACAATCCAAATTCAGGCTTTGTCGACCTCTTTTCGACGCATCCTGCGATTGAAAAGCGCGTCGAAGCTCTGATCCGCACCGCAGGTGGGCATGATCCGGGCCCGATCGCATTGCCCGATCCGGATGATTTTGAAAGCGCGCATGCCTCACAGGCGGAAGCCGCCGAGACCGATACCGGGACGCCGGCGCCCGGTCCCTGGGGATCGCCGAGCCCGCAGCCGCAGCCCCAACCGCAGGCAGGCTGGGCACCCGATCCGGCCAAGCCCAACCCCTGGCGCTCTTAAAGCCCGCGTCGCGTCTTCAGCCGCCGCAGCACCACGACGATCTCTTCCCGCGTGCACAGGATCGCACCACGTGCGACGGCCCGCCGCCGCTCGAACGCGGTGATGTCGTAGTGCGGATGCGCCGTCTTGGGCGGTCCCTGATAGACCAGCCGGGAGATGCCGAGTTCCGCCGCGAAGCGGTGGAGTTCGTCTTCGCCATCCGCGATCAGGTGCGCCCAGCGCATTCCCTGCCAGTTCCAGATCGCTTCATCGACATAGACGGCCATACCCGGCTTGTAGCCCCAAAGTCTTGTGGAACCAAAAAGGTTCAGGGCGGTTGTTGGGCGAAGATGTTACGGGAGCAGGGCGGTCGGGACCGGCTCCGGAAAAAGGAGTCGTCATGCGCCACATGAAAGCCGTCCCCGGAATGCTGGTCGATTTTTCGCTGATCGCAGGCCTCGCCGCGACCGGAATGATTCTGGTGTTCGGCCTGATCGTGCTCGTCACGGCGCTCGGCCGCGTCGATCCGTTCCTGCTCTGAACGAGGCTTACTGCTCGGCCGTCGCGGTCGAGTCGTTCACTTCCCATTCGTAGGGGAAGTAGAACGTGTGCGCGCCGATCCGCGCCATTTTGCGCATCTTCTTCGCCCAATACGGCCGCACGTAATAGGCGTGGTAGTGCGTCGCCTTGCCGACATCGTCGAGATAGCCCTTGCCGTCGAGCGCCTCGTTGGCGAGGCGCTGCGCAAGCTCCCAATGGGGCTTGCTGTTGACGATGTCGGGAATGCCGTCGCATGCGAACGTGAACTGGCAGGACAAATGGCGGTGCTTGTTCTGATAGACCACGCCGCAAATGTCGTTTGGATAGTAGCCCGAGAACGCACGGTTGATGACGACCTGCGCGACCGCCATCTGTCCTTTCTCGGGCTCGGAGCGCGCCTCGAAATAGATCGCTTCCGCCAGGCATTTGACCGCCTTGGCGCGCGTCGCGGCGGTGAGATTGAGCCGCTCCGCCGGCGTCAGCTTGCGGGTTGCATGCAGCGGCGCGTCCGGCGAATTGTCAGGCACCACCGCCGGCGGGACATATTGCCGGTGCTTGAATGCGCCGGGCGGCGAGAAGGCGTCCTCGGCGTCGAACAAGAGGCTGCTCATACGGAACGATTTGGTCGGGTCGGCTGCCGGCAGATCGGGAGCGTGCGCGAGGCTTCCGGCGCGGTCCGCGCTCGGCTCGTCGGTATCGAACAGGCCGGCCGTATGCGGCGCGGAAGGGTCGAGTTCGAGCGAGAGCGCAATATCGTTTGGCAGGAACGTGACCGGCTTCAGAATTTTATCGGCTTTGTTGGAGCGGTTAATCGCGGCCGTGATCGCGCCTCTCGGCGCGACCGTGCCGTCCTCGCGCGGCAGCGAGCCGGTGATGTCGACATCGGCCGGTGGCACCGCGCGCAGCGGCGTCTCGGGCAAGGCGAAGAAGTTATTGGTCGGCAGCGAGAGCGTCGCGGTTTTTAAGGAGGAGAGCGCGCCCTGCATCAGGTGCGCGCGGGCGCGTTCGGTGAGACCCGCTTCCTTGGCGAGCAGGCTGCCGAGATCCTGATAGGCAGCCTGGGTGGTGCCGAGGAGAAAAAGCGCGGGCGCGAGCGCAAAACGCAAATATGAAGGCCGCTTCCGCGGCGCTCGCCGGCTACGCATGACACCCTACGCAACGCTTACTCTACTAAGCGGGATTTATCGCGCGAACAGGGTTACTTGCCGGTTAATGCTTTCAGGCGCTTTCGAAGCACTTCCGCGAGTGCGGCCTCGCGCGAGAACGGGCCGGGGGCATCGGTCTTTATGTCTCGCGCGGCTTCCAGACCTTCACTGCCGAAGCGCGCCTTGATCGCTTCGTCGACCCAGGCGGCTTCCTGCTTCTGCATGCGCTTTGCGCCGCGGCCGTCTTCGCCGAGAAACGCGGCGTGCTTCGCAATCGCTTCGTCGAGCAGGTCGAGCCCGTCGCCGGTCGTCGCCGAAATCGTTACGACCGGCGCTTTCCATTCGCCGGGCGCGGAGAGCCCTAGCGCGCCTTCGACATCCGCGCGTGCGCGGCGCGCCGCGGCGCCGAGATCCCCTTTGGTGACGGCGACGACGTCGGGTAATTCCATCACGCCCGCTTTCATGAACTGGAGCGAGTCGCCGGCACCGGGCTGGATGCAGAGCAGCACCGTGTCGGCAATCCCCGCGATGTCGGACTCCGACTGGCCGACACCGACGGTTTCGACGATCACGCGGTCGTAGAGCGCGCGCATCAACACGGCCGCTGCGATGGTTTCGTTCGAGATGCCGCCGAGCCGGTCGCGCGCCGCCATCGAGCGCACGAACACGCCCTTGTCGTCGGGATTGGTGGTCATGCGGGCGCGGTCGCCAAGCAACGCCCCGCCGGTCGCCTTGGAAGACGGATCGACCGCGATCACGGCGATGGTTTTGTGCGTGGCCCGCGCCCGCGCAATCAGCGCATTGATGAGGGTCGATTTGCCGACGCCGGGTGTGCCGGTCAGTCCGAGCACATGACCTTTTGGGGTTGCGCAGGCTTCGTCGAGGAGTGCGGCGAGCGCGGGCGAATTGGCTTCGGTTTCGATCGCAGCGAGCGCGCGCGCAAGCGCGGGCTTGCCGCCGCTGCGGAGTTCAGCAAGCGAAGGGACGCTCATCGAACCCCGCGCATCCGCATCACGGCGCCGGCACGAATTTGAGAAGCTGCGAGACGACGAGATAGACGCCGACGCCAAAGGCAAGACCGATCAGGCGCATGTTCAGCGGCATCGGTCCGATGAGCTTGCCGCCGAACATCAGCGCGAGTTCGGCCAGGCCCATCGCCACGAAGATCGTGATGAAGGGCATGAAGTCGAAGGCGTTCAGCGAAGGCTGCGCCCACAGCGCGAGCGCCACGATCAGGCCCACCGCGAGCATGATCGCGAGAAACAGAGAATGCGGATTCTTCGTCATGCTTCGCTGACCAGTTCCTTGCCGAGCGCGGCCTGTGCCGCCGCTAACCGCGCGATCGGCACGCGGAACGGCGAGCAGGAAACGTAGTTCAGTCCGGTTTCGTGGCAGAAGGCAACCGAGGCGGGATCGCCGCCATGTTCGCCGCAGATACCGAGCTTGATGTCGGGCCGCGATTTCCGCCCGCGCTCGACGCCGATCTTCACGAGTTCGCCGACACCGCCGCGGTCGATCGAGACGAAGGGATCGATCGGAATGATGCCCTTGGTGAGATAGGTGTTGAGGAAGATCGCAGCGTCGTCGCGCGAAATGCCGAACGTGGTCTGTGTGAGGTCGTTGGTGCCGAAGGAGAAGAACTCGGCGGTCTCCGCGATTTCCTCCGCGCGCAGGCAGGCGCGGGGCAGCTCGATCATGGTGCCGACCTGATATTCGATCTTGGTTTTGGTTTCCGCCTGCACGGCTTCGGCCATCGCGTCGATATGCGCCTTCACGATATCGAATTCGGCCTTGGTCGTGATCAGCGGCACCATGACTTCCGGCACCACTGGCGCGCCGGTAGTTTTTCCGGCGTGTACCGCCGCCTCGAAAATCGCGCGCGCCTGCATCTCCGCAATTTCCGGGAATGCGATCGCAAGCCGGCAGCCACGAAAACCCAGCATCGGATTGAATTCGGAAAGCTCAGCCTTGCGCGCGGCGAGTTTCTTCACGTCGGTGCCGAGCGAAGCGGCGACTTCCGCCATGTCTTTCTCGGTATGTGGCAGGAATTCGTGCAGCGGCGGATCGAGCAGCCGGATGGTGACGGGAAGGCCCTTCATGGTCTCGAACAGCGCGATGAAATCGGAGCGTTGCGCGGGCAGGAGCTTGTCGAGGGCCTTGCGGCGGCTCTTCACGTCGTCGGCCAGGATCATCTCGCGCACTGCGAGAATGCGGTCGTCGTCGAAGAACATGTGCTCGGTGCGGCAAAGCCCAATGCCTTCCGCGCCGAAGTTGCGCGCGGCTTTCGCGTCGGCAGGCGTGTCAGCGTTCGCGCGCACGCCGAGCTTGCGCACCTTGTCGGCCCATTCCATCAGCGTCGCGAATTCGCCGGTCAGCTCCGGCTCGATCATCGGCACGCGGCCTTGCAGGACTTGGCCCTGTGCGCCGTCGATGGTGATGATGTCGCCTGCCTTCAGCGTAACCGGGCCTACCGTCATGGTCTTCGCGCCGTAATCGATACGGATCGAACCCGCGCCGGAGACGCAGGGTTTGCCCATGCCGCGCGCGACCACGGCCGCATGCGAAGTCATGCCGCCGCGCGTGGTCAGAATGCCTTCCGCCGCATGCATGCCGTGAATGTCTTCTGGCGAGGTTTCGACGCGCACGAGGATCACCTTGCGGCCCGAGCCTTTCGCGGATTCCGCTTCGTCGGCGGAAAACACGATTTCGCCTGAGGCAGCACCCGGCGAGGCGGGGAGGCCGGTCGCAATCACCTTGCGCTCGGCCTTCGGATCGATGGTCGGATGTAGAAGCTGGTCGAGTGCACCGGCTTCGATGCGGTTGATCGCCTGTTCCTCGGTAATCACGCCTTCGTTCGCCATTTCGACGGCGATACGAAGCGACGCCTTCGCGGTGCGCTTGCCCGAGCGCGTCTGCAACATCCACAGCTTCGATTTCTCGACCGTGAATTCGATGTCCTGCATGTCCGCATAGTGCTTCTCGAGCTTCGCGAAGATGTCTTTGAGCTGCGCAAAAGTCTGCGGCATCACTTCTTCGAGCGAAGGCTTGTCGGAGCCGGCCTCCTCGCGCGCGATCTTTGTCAGATTCTGCGGCGTGCGGATGCCGGCGACCACGTCTTCGCCCTGTGCGTTCACGAGAAACTCGCCGTAGAACTCTTTCTTGCCGGTCGAGGGATTGCGCGTAAACGCGACCCCGGTGGCCGAGTCCTCACCCATGTTGCCGAACACCATGGCCTGTACGTTGACCGCCGTGCCCCAGGATTCGGGAATGCCGTGCAGGCGGCGATAAGTGACCGCGCGCGCATTCATCCACGAACCGAACACCGCGCTGATCGCGCCCCAAAGCTGTTCGTGGGGGTCCTGCGGAAACGGCTTGCGGTGTTCTTCCTGCACGCGGGTCTTGTAGCGCTTCACGATCTCGATCCAGTCGTCGGCAGCCAGGTCGGTGTCGAGCACAAAGCCCTTCTGGTCCTTGTAGTCCTCGAGAATATCTTCGAAGTTGTGGTGATCGACGCCGAGCACGACGTTGGAATACATCTGAATGAAGCGGCGATAGGAGTCATAGGCGAAGCGCTTGTCGTTCGCGGATTTCGCGAGCGCTTCGGCGGTCTGGTCATTGAGACCGAGATTCAGCACCGTATCCATCATGCCGGGCATCGAGGCGCGCGCGCCCGAGCGCACCGAAACGAGCAGTGGATCGGTGTCGCTGCCAAATTTGCGGCCCGTGATTTTTTCGACGCCGGCGAGTGCAGCTTCGACTTCGGCCTTCAGCCCGGCGGGATAGATGTTTTTATTCGAGTAATAATGCACGCAGGCTTCGGTGGTGATGGTGAAGCCCGGCGGCACCGGAAGCCCAAGGTTCGACATCTCGGCGAGGTTGGCACCTTTACCGCCGAGTAACTCCTTCATTCCGCTTTTGCCCTCGGCTTTGCCATCGCCAAAGCTGTAAACCCATTTCGTCATGCGGAAATTCCGGAGGCTGTTTTGAGGGTGCGGAAGGCTTAACGCCTAGGACGATGCGCCGCAACAGCAGACGCCGCAATGCACAGCGGCGTCATGGCGCTGCCACCGGAATCGCGCCAAGATTTGCAAATGGCTCCGGCACCGGAGCTCTTTTTATGGGGGCAACCATGAATATAAGCGCGCCGAAAGTCGTTACCTTCGTCCTGTCACTGATCCTCGTCGTGCTGGCGCTGGTCGGCCACTTCAAGCCGGTCGCCTATCTCACGCAGTATCAGTTCTGGCTCGCCGTGATCGGCTATGCCCTGCTGGCGCTCGGCGTGACGACGAAAGGTCTCTGACGAAGTCTCGCACGAACGAGCAAAACGGGCGGCCAAGGCCGCCCGTTTTCTTTTTACCGGATCAATCCGGTGATGCCGACGATGATGAGATAGATTGCAACGATGAAGTTCAGGAGCCGCGGCATGATCAGAATGAGAATGCCCGCGATGAGCGCGATGATCGGCTGTAACTGGACGAGACTGATGGTCATGAAGGCCTCCGGGAAATCGCGCTCCGAATCGGGCGCGAGCGCATAACGCGGGAAGCCTCGGGAAGTTTCAATTAGTTCCGGACGACAAGCCTGTGGATCGCGTTGCCGGAGGAATCGCTGGTCAATTCTTCGTCGAGCAGGATCGCATGCGGAGCCACCGCATCGCGGATCAGGTCCGGCTCGAATGCCGCATAACGGCGGCCATGTTCGTCGCGCCGGTCTTTCTCGTGTACGCGCCAGCTTAGATAAAGAATTCCGCCGGGCTTCAGGATCGCGAGCAACCGCCGCACCGACGGCACGATTTCTTCGCGCGGCAGGTGCATGATGACGGTTTCGCAAAGCACGTTGTCGAAACTCTCGTCCGCAATCCCTTCGAGTGCGGGCAGGGCGGCGTAGTCGAAGGTCAGTTTCGGATAGCGCCGCCGCGCTTCGGCAAGCAGGCCTTGCGATGCGTCGTAGCCGGTCACTTCAAATCCGTTCCCGGCAAGCCACGCGGCATCCCGCCCGCTGCCCGAGCCGATGTCGGCGGTCGGTCCGGGCCGGAAATATTTCCGGACGATTTCCTGAAGATCGGCCGGCGTCGGCTGCGAGAGCCAGCCTTCCGCGAAATCGACCGGCGCTTTGTCGTAGGCGGCGAGCGTTTCGCGGTCGGGCATATCAGCCCTCGATACGGGAGAAGTCCGCGACGTGGCGCGTCGCCTCGCGGATGCGATTGAGCAACTTCAGGCGGTTCTCGCGCGCCGCCTTGTCGTCGGCGTTCACGATCACCTTGTCGAAGAAAGCATCGACCGGCGCGCGCAGTTTCGCCGTGGCGCGCATCGCGGCCTCGAAGTCTTCGCTCTTCAGTGCGGCTTCGACTTCGTTTTCCGCGGTCTTGATCGCGGATGCCAGTGCTTTTTCTTCTGGCGCCGAGAGTTTCGCGGCATCCGGCTCGCCAGAATACTTCTTGTTGTCTTTCTTCTCTTCTATCGAAAGGATGTTCGCCGCGCGCTTGTAACCCGCGAGCAGGTTCTTGCCGTCTTCGGTGTCGAGGAATTTGCCGAGCGCTTCCACGCGGCGGACGATCAGCACGAGATCGTCCTGTCCGCCGAGCGCGAACACGGCATCGACCAGGTCGTGCCGCGCGCCCGCGTCGCGCAGATAAACCTTGAGACGGTCGCCGAAGAAGCCGAGCAGGTCTTCTTCGGGCGAGATGCTGGGGGCATCCTTGACGTTCTTGGGTTCGATCATTTTCGGCAAAGCCGCGAGCGCCTTGCGGAATGCTCCGTCAAGCAGCGGCAACCTCAGCTTGTTGTCGAGAACGATGCGGATCACGCCGAGCGCGGCGCGGCGCAGCGCGTAAGGATCTTTCGAGCCGGTCGGCTTTTCGTTGATCGCCCAGAAGCCCGCGAGCGTGTCGAGCTTGTCGGCGAGCGCGACCGCGATCGAGACCGGTGCATTCGGCACGCGGTCGTTCGGGCCTTGCGGCTTGTAGTGATCTTCGCAGGCCGCGGCGATTTCCTTGTCGATGCCTTCGGCCAGCGCATAATACTTGCCCATCAGACCTTGCACTTCCGGAAATTCGCCGACGACTTCGGTGAGCAGGTCGGCCTTGGCGAGCGTCGCAGCTTTCTCTGCTTTAGCCGCGTCCGCCTTAGCAACGGGCGCCAGTTCTTTCGCGAGCTTCGCGATACGTCCGATGCGCGCGGCCTGCGTGCCGAGCTTCTCGTGGAACGTGATCTGCCCGAATTTAGGCAGCCGCCCTTCGAGCTTGGTCTTGCGGTCGGTGTCCCAGAAGAATTTCGCGTCCGAAAGCCGCGCGCGGATCACGCGCGCGTTGCCCGCCTTGATCGCTTCGCCATTATCGGTGGCTTCCAGGTTGGCAACGAGAATGAAGCGGTTCGCGAGCCCGCCGGTCTTCGGGTCGCGCAGCACGAAGCATTTCTGGTTGATGCGGATGGTGGCGCGGATCACTTCCGGCGGAATGTCGAGAAATGCCGCTTCGAATTCGCCGAGCAGCACCACCGGCCATTCGACAAGGCCAGCGACTTCCTCGAGCAGTGCTTCGTCCTCGACCAGTTCGAGCCCATGCGCGAGCGCAATGTTCTTTGCATCGGCAAGGATGATTTCCTTGCGCCGGTCGGCATCCAGCACGACGCGGGCGGCCTCGAGCTTTTTCGCGTAGTCGTCGAGCCGCCTCACCGTGATCTCACCCGAGGACATCACGCGATGTCCGCGCGTCACGTTGCCGGATTGGATGCCGTCGATGTCGAAGCGCACGACTTCCGGCTCTTCGGTTTCCGGTCCGAAAGTGCAGATGATCGAATGTAAGGGGCGCACCCAGGTCAGCGCGCCCGAACCCCAGCGCATCGACTTCGGCCACGGGAAGGAGCGCACCACCGAGGGGATCAGTTCCGCGATCACGTCCTGCGTCGCGCGGCCCTTCTTCTCGGTGATCGCGATATAGAAGTCGCCCTTCTTGTCGTTCTGGATTTTCGCGTCCGCGATCGACTTGAGGCCTGCGGCTTTCAGGAAGCCTTGGAGCGCGCCGTCGGGAGCGCCGACGCGCGGGCCTTTCTTTTCTTCTTTCAGGTCGGGCTGCTTCGCGGGCAGGCCGTGAATTGATAGCGCGAGCCGCCGCGGCGTCACGAAAGCCTTCGCGCCCTCATAGACAAGGCCGCCGTTCACCAGCGCGTCGGTGACGAGCTTTTTAAGGTTCTCCGCCGCCTGCCGCTGCATGCGCGCTGGAATTTCTTCGGAAAAAAGTTCGAGGAGAAGGTCGGGCATGTTCGGGCTCTGCTTCGCGCCGAGTGCCTATCAAGCCTTCCCGCCCTTGTCACGCGAGGGCTGGCGCACCGGCACGAGATGCCAGTGCCGGCAATGCGGGCAGCGCTCGTAGCGCCTTGTCAGCAGGTTCAGCGCGAAGAATGAGCGCGGATAGACCTGGTGACATTCCGGGCAGGTCGCTTGCCCGAGGATGCCCTCGCGCGCTTTGCCGCTCGAAAGCCGGTTAACGAAGCCAAACATCGCGAGCGTGAAGAGCGAGACGTAGATCACGAGCAGCGGGCCCCAAACCTGACCGCTGAAGCCAAGCAGATTGATGCTGGAAAGATAAATCGGGAAGTTGAGCGCAAAGTGCGGCGCGATTCCGAATAGCGCCGCCGCCCACACACTCTTTCCTTCGGCGTAGCGCTTGAAGAAGAGCGCAATGAACGAGCCGTGCAGAAAGCAGACCATCAGCCGCTCGGTGAGAAAGCCGGTGAAGGCGTAAAATGGCAGGCCGAGCAGTTGCGGTGAATGCGTGAGCCGCTCGGCGATGAACCATAACTCGCCGCTGCCGAAACCGAGGCCTACGGCGAGCGCGATCGCGACTGCGTTGCCCGGTTTCAGTGCCTTGCGGATCGAAGGCACGCCAAGCGCGAGCCACTTCGCGACTTCTTCCGTCACCGGCGCATAGAACAAGGAAATCGCGGTGAGCAGCGCGCCCGCGCCGATCCATTTCGTGAGCAGTTCATGCAGCGGCAGCCGGATGAAATAGAACGCGAGCGGCTGTAACGGCAGCGCAAAGAAGAATGCGAGGACGAGAACGTTGCGGTCTTCGCGCGCCGATAGCCGCCGGATCAGCGCGCCGATCACGACGATGGCAACGATCGTCGTGATGACGGCGGCGATCAGAATGCCCATAAGGCGGCGCTAGGCTTTCAACGCTTCGAGCATTGCGACGATGGCAAAACGGTCGGCGAGCCCCGCGAGTGCTGCGCGGTGCAATTCGGCCGCCGAAAGCGCAGGCCCGCCGGTCGGATCCGGCAAGTCGCGCGTACCCGCGGCATCCGCGACGACCGTCGTGCGGTAGCCGAGGTCGAGCGCCGCGCGCACCGTCGAGGACACGCACATATGCGTCATGAAGCCGGCGACGATCAGCGATTTCCTGCCGGTCTTCGTGAGCACGTCCTGCAAATTGGTCTGCGCGAACGAATTCGGCAGCGGCTTTTCGACGATAGCTTCGCCGGGTTCGTTCGCGGCCTGCGGCGCGAGCTTGAAAGCGTCCGCGCCGGGATCGAACAGTCCGCCCGCGCGGCCCTTGTGCTGTACGTGAATGATGGGTGCATTCGCCGCGCGCGCAGCCTTCAAAAGAATCGCAATGTTGTCGAGCGCGGCCTCTACGCCGGGCAGCGGCAGCTTACCGTTCAAATATTCGTTCTGCGCGTCGATGATGACGACCGCGCTTTCGGAGAATTTCCCCGGCTCGAGCGAGGCGCCGGCCATCTGTAGCAAAGTCTTCGGCGTGCTCATGCCCGGCCTCCTTCGGTTTTCAGCCACGCCGCACCGCAGGCCTTTGCAAGCTCGCGCACACGCAAAATGTAGCTCTGCCGCTCGGTGACCGAGATCACGCCGCGCGCATCGAGCAGATTGAACACGTGGCTCGCCTTGATGCACTGGTCGTAGGCCGGCAGCGCCATCAGGTGTTCCTCGCCGCGGTCGCCGTCGGCGAGATATTTTTTGCAGGCGTTCTCCGCCATCTTGAATTGCTCGAACAGCATCACCGTGTCGGCATACTCGAAATTGTGCCGCGAATATTCCTTCTCGGGTTGCAGGAACACGTCGCCGTAGGTGACCCTCTTGTCGCCTTCGAGTCCGTTGAAGTTCAGGTCATAGACGTTCTCGACGCCCTGCACGTACATCGCGAGGCGCTCGAGGCCGTAGGTGAGTTCGCCCGAAACCGGCGAGCACTCGAAGCCCGCGACCTGCTGGAAATAAGTGAACTGCGAAACTTCCATGCCGTCGCACCAGCATTCCCACCCGAGGCCCCAGGCGCCGAGCGTCGGGCTTTCCCAGTCGTCCTCGGCGAAGCGGATGTCGTGGATCTTGTTGTCGATCCCGATCGCGGCGAGCGATTGCAGGTAAAGCTCCTGGAGGTTCGGCGGCGAAGGCTTCAGGATCACCTGATACTGATAATAGTGCTGAAGCCGGTTCGGGTTCTCGCCATAGCGGCCGTCTTTCGGGCGGCGCGAGGGCTGCACGTAAGCGACGTTCCAAGGCTTCGGCCCGAGCGCGCGCAACGTCGTCGCCGGATGAAAGGTACCGGCACCCATCTCCATGTCGTAGGGCTGCAAAATCACGCAGCCCTGTCTCGCCCAGAAATTCTGGAGCGCGAGGATCAGGCCCTGAAAGGAGCGGGCAGGCGATAGCGGATCGTTTTTGTCGGACATGTTGCGCCGGTCTCGGAAATCGGCGGGACCCTAGGGAGGAGGCGCACGGAAGGCAAGCTACTCGTAGGAAAGCGCGACCACAGGGTCCATCTGCGCGGCCTTTCGCGCAGGCAGATAGCCGAACAGAAGCCCCGTGAGGAACGCGCAGGAGAAGGCGAGAATCGCGGGCAGCGGCGAGAGCAGGATCGCGACCCCGAAGCTCTGCACGATCAGCGCGACCGTGACGCCGAGCGCGACGCCAACAAGCCCGCCGATGCCGCAGACCACGAGCGCCTCGGTGTTGAATTGCAACAGGATGTTGCTCATCCGCGCGCCGGTCGCCATGCGCACGCCGATCTCGCGTGTCCGCTCGGTGACGGAGACGAGCATGATGTTCATGACGCCGATGCCGCCGACCAGCAGCGAAATCGCGGCGACGGATGCGAGCAGGAGCGTCAGCGTTTCCTGCGTTGCGATCGCAGTTTCGAGAATCGACGCGGTGTTGCGGATCGTGAAATCGGTGACGCCGCGGTGGCGCTCGGTAATCAGCTTCTCGATCGCAGTCTGCGTGTCGTTGATTTCGTTGGAGTCGGCGACCAGCACCGTGATCGAATTGAGAAAGCGCCGGCCGAATACGCGCATATAGCCGGTAGAGAGAGGCATGATCACGATGTCGTCCTGATCCGAGCCCCAGGGTGTCGCGCCGCGCGGCGAAAGCACGCCCGCGATTTCGAACGGCACGTTGCGGACCAGCAGATATTTCCCGACCGGATTCTCGCCTTCGGGAAACAATGTCTTCGCGACCGTCTGCCCGAGCACGACCACCGGCGCATAGCCCTTCACGTCGTCCTCGGAAATGAAGCTGCCCTCGGCCATCGCCCAGTCGCGCGCGAGCGCGTAGCCCGGCCACGCGCCCATGATCTGTGTCGCATAGTCGATGTTGCCGTAACGAACTGTGACGCGGGTCGAGCGCTCGGGCGAGACCGCGGTGACGGTAGGAAGCTGCGTGATCGCTTTCGCGTCTTCCTCGACCAGCGTCGCGTTGTCGGCGGAGACGCGCACGCGCGCAGCACCCGGCCGCACCACCAGCAGATTCGTGCCGATCGCAGAAATGCGTTCCAGCACCTGCTGCCTGGAGCCGTCGCCGATCGCAAGCATCGCGACCACCGCGGCGACGCCGATCACGACGCCGAGCAGCGTCAGCGCGGTACGGAAGATGTTCACCCGCATCGAGTGGAGCGCCATCTTGCCCGCCTCGACGAGGTCGGGCAGCCAGCGGTTGCGTGTCGTCAGATCGAGCTGGAATTCGGGCGCAACGGCTTTCTGCTCGCGCACATTGCGCTCGTCGGACTTGATCAGGCCGTCCGCGATCTGGATCACACGATGCGAGTGTTCCGCGATCTCCGGATTGTGCGTGATCAGAACGACGGTGTGACCTTCGGCGTGCAGCTCTTTCAGCAGCGCAAGCACTTCTTCGCCCGAGCGGCTGTCGAGCGCGCCGGTCGGTTCGTCCGCGAGAATGACCGGCGCTTCATTCATGAGCGCGCGGGCGATCGAGACGCGCTGCTGCTGGCCGCCGGAAAGTTCGCTCGGCCGGTGTTCGGTGCGCTCGCCGAGACCCAGCCGCGCGAGCAGCGCACGCGCCCGGCTCATGCGTTCGCGCTTCGGGCGGCCGGCATAGGCCGCGGGAATTTCCACGTTCTCCGCCGCGGTGATTCCGGTCATCAGGTTGAAGCGCTGGAACACGAAGCCGAAGGTGCGGCAGCGAAGGGCCGCGAGTTCGTCGGAGGAAAGCGTTGCGACATCGACGCCCGCGACGCGGTACGTGCCGCTTGAAGGCCGGTCGAGACAGCCGATGATGTTCATCAGCGTCGACTTCCCGGAGCCGGACTGGCCCATGATCGCGACGAATTCACCCGCTTCGATGGTGAGCGACACGCCATCGAGCGCGCGCACGGTGGTGGCGCCTTGCTGATAATGCTTGGTGACATTCGCGATTTCGATCAGCGGCGACTTTGGCGGCTCCGCGCGCGCGGCAGGCGACGTGCGTTTCTGATACTGCGCGGCGCTCATCTGGCGTATCTGGAGAAACTGAAGCCTTTTTTCTTCTCGTTCGGGCGTTGCACCTGGCCGACGATAATCTGTTCGCCTTCCTTCAATCCGCTCTTGATTTCAGCGAGGTTGCGGTCCTGCAAGCCGACGCTGACGCGCTTCACCTTGACCGCACCGTTTTCGAGCACTCGCACGATGAAAGCATCCTTGTCGCGCTGCGACGGGCGCAAAGCCGCGACCGGAACGAGCAGTGTGTCCTTCACCGAGCCGAGCACAAAGAACACTTGCGCGGTCATGCTGGGCAGGAGATCGCGCTCCTTGTTGGGAATGTCGATCAGCACGTTATAGAGAATGACGTCGTTGACGGTCTGCGGCGTCGGCAACACTTGTCGCACCGTCGCGCTGTAGCGCTTTTCTGGCATGCCGAGCGTGGTGAAATAGACCGGCATGCCGACCGTGATGCGCGGCACGTCGGCTTCGGCGACCTGTGCCCACACCGTCATGACGCCGAGATCGGCGACCCGCACGATGATCGGCGCGGTCTGGTTTGCGTTCAGCGTCTGGCCTTCGAACGCGATCTGGTCGACCACGGTGCCGGCCTGCGGCGCGTAGATCTTGGTGTAGTTGAGGTTCGCCTCGTCGCCAGCGAGCGTTGCCTCCATTTCCTTGATCTGTGCTTCGAACGACGAAATCTTCGCCTGATTGATTTTCAGGTTCGCGGTCGCAAGCTCGAAGGCATCTTTGCTGGTTGCGTTGGTCGCAAACAGCGAGCGCGCGCGTTCCTCGCGCGCCTGATCCAGCACGAGTTGCGCGCGGGTTTGTTCAAGCTGCGCTTTCAGGTTTTCGATCTTCGCGCGGTCGGCGAGAACGCGCGTCTGGTAAACCGTCGGATCGATCTCGGCGAGAAGTTGCCCCTGTTTCACGACGTCGCCGATTTCGACCGCGACCTTGCGAAGCTGGCCCGAGACCTGCGTGCCGACATCGACAAAAGTTTTGGGCCGCACCTGCGCGAGCGCGGTAACCGTCTTTTCGAGGTCGCCCTTGATCACCGGTTGGGTGCGGTAGCTTGCGATGTCGTCGCCATCGCCGCCGAGAAAATACCAGCCGAGTGCGGCGGCGAGCACGCCGAGCAGCGCGAAGCTCGCGATCCAGCGCCTGTCCTTGAACTTCGAGAAGCCTGTAGCAGTGGCGGACGTATCGGGTTTCTGCAGCATGGCGCGTTACGATTTCCGCGGGCGATAGGTGCCCGTCTCCGGGTCGCGCTCGAGCTGCCGCACTTCGCCGTCGGCGTTCTCGCGAACGCGGTCGAGATCGGCATTGGCCTTTTCCGAGGCCATCGACCAGAGCTTCGCGCCGACCGCGATACCGGCGGCGCCGATCAGCCAGACGAGCACAGGAGGCATCTCAACAATCCTCTCGGATGAAACCTAAAGTCCGTAGCGGCCCCAGAGCGCGCGTTCTTCGGCCGCCGCGAGCGCCGTGCGCGCCCAGTCGTCCGGCACTATAGCGCCGGACATGCCGGGAATGCGACGGGAGAAAAGTCCGCCGGGTGGCGCGATCAGCGGCGTCGCGACATTCTTGCCGAAGCGCTTTTGCAAGCTTCCGCGCAGGTCACCGATGCCGTCGATCATGCCGTATTTCATGGCCTGTTCAGCGAGCCAGTATTCGCCGTTGAACAAGGTCTTATCGGGTGCGTTCAGGCGCTTGCCGCGGCTCGTTTTCACGAGTGCGATGAAGTCCTCGTGGATTTTCGATTGCAGCGTCTTCAGGCGGCGGATGTCTTCGGGCTTCTCGGGGAGAAAGGCGTCGAGCTGCCGCTTGCTTTCGCCCGAAGTATAGACGCGCCGCTCGATGCCGAGCTTCTTGATGAGTTTCTCGAAGCCGAAGCTCGCCGAGACCACGCCGATTGAGCCGACGATGGAATAAGTGTCGGCAACGATTTCGTCGCCCGCGCAAGCGATCATGTAGCCGCCGCTCGCGGCCACGTCCTCGACGAAGACGATCACCTTCTTTTTGTTTTTCTCGGCGAGCTGCCGGATGCGCTGGTGAATGAGATGGGATTGCGTCGGTGCGCCGCCCGGCGAATTGATGACGAGCGCGACCGCCGCGGCGCGGCGATAGGCAAAAGCCTTGTCGAGCTGCTTCGATACGGAGGCGAGCGACATCGAGGACATCAGCGGCACCGACATGCCGATCGGCCCCGAGAGCCGGACCACCGGCACCACCGGGCGCCGGCGAAACAGGCGGGAGAAGAAACCGTTCTTTTCGTTGCGTGCCATCGCTTACCCTTCGGATAGAGATGCGCCATCGCGCAGGATTTTTTCTGCAATCGCGCTCGGGCGTCCGTTACTGTCGTTGAGTGTGATGCCGGGGAGCATCTGTGTCGGCGTCTTTCGCCCTTTGATGGCGCGCACGATCAAACGGATCGCGGCCGTGCTCGGCTTTGAAAATACCGGCAGGATTTCGATAGCACCGAAGCGCCCGTCGAGCGACTTAAGGATTGGTAATGTCGCATCCGGCCGATGAATGATCGTCAGGCAGCCGCCCGACGCGCAGTGGCGCGTGGCGCGCGAGATCCAGCGCTCGAGCGTCGCGGGGTCGGCGACATGTGCATGTGCACGCGATGCGTTGGGCGAGGCCTGTAACGTCATACCGTCGTTGAACGGCGGGTTCATGACGACGAGATCGTAGGCGTCGATCTGCAACGGCAAATCCTGCGTGATGTCGCCGCGCAGAATGCGCACGGCATTGGCAAGACCATTGCGGGCGGCATTCTGCGCGGAAAGCTCGGAGAGCGCGTGGTCGACTTCGACCAGCGTCACATGTGTTGCCGCGCGGCGCGAAAGCAGCGCCAGTCCCGCGGTGCCGACGCCCGCGCCGAGATCGAGCGCGAGCGTGCCTTTTGGCGCAGCGGCGGCGAGCAGAATGGCGTCATGCCCGGCACGATGGCCGTTCGCCGGTTGTAAAAGTTTCAAGCGGCCGCCGAGCACCGCGTCGTCGGTCGTTTCCATCTCAATCGGACTTGATCGTATTGCCGAGACCGGCATCGGTCAGCAGCCGCTTCGCGCGCTCGAAGTGATCTTCATCCACGAGCACGCGCCGCGGCAGAAATCCGAGCGAGCCGTCCATCACGCTCATGTGCTGGTCGGCGACGAAGTAGGGGATGCCCGCGGACTTGAACAGCGCTTCGATCGCGGAAATCAGGACGACGTCGTTGGTGCGGACGATCTCATCCATAAATCAGCGGTCGTTCCCCGGCGCGGGATAGGAAAGGTACGTGAGTCGCTTCAATTCGCGCCGCCCGCGCGTGACCGTGTCGAGGATCAGGCCCGACATCAGCGACAGGAACGAGAGCAGCATCAGCGCCGTCGCAAGAATTGCGGTCGGCAGCCGCGGCACAAGTCCGGTCTCGAAGAAAGTCCGAAACACCGGAATCGAGATCAGGAGCGAGAGCACGAAAAAGAACGTGGAAACGATCGAGAAGAACTGCATCGGCCGTTCGGTGCGAAACAGCTTGCCGATGGTCCACAGAATCCGGATGCCGTCGCGATAGGTATTCAGCTTCGACGCCGAGCCTTCGGGACGCGCATAATAAGGCGTCTCGACCTCAGCGACCGGCATGTCGAGTTCGAGCGAATGCACGGTTAGCTCGGTTTCGATTTCGAACCCGGTCGAAAGCGCGGGGAAAGATTTCACGAAGCGGCGCGAGAACACGCGATAGCCCGAGAGAATGTCGTTGAAGTTCTTGCCGAAGATGCGCTTCACGAAGCCGGTCAGCACCCGGTTGCCGAAGCGGTGTCCGGGGCGATAGGCGGCTTCTTCCTGATCGACGCGGGAGCCGACCACCATGTCGAGCTTTTCGGCGACCAGCATCGCGATCATGCCGGGCGCGCTCGGCGCGTCATAGGTCGCGTCGCCGTCGATCATCACATAGACGTCGGCGTCGATGTCGCCGAACATGCGCCGCACGACATGGCCTTTGCCTTGCCGCGTCTCGACGCCGACGATCGCGCCGGCCTTCTTCGCGGCGGCAATCGTGCCGTCCTTCGAGTTGTTGTCGTAGACGTAGATTTCCGCGGAGGGGAGCGCCGCGCGGAATTGCTTCACCACGGTGCCGATCGCCGCCTCTTCGTTGTAGCAGGGCACGATGACCGCAATTTTCAGCCCTTGCGGCAGTCGGACGCGGGCAGTCGTCTTCGGCTTGGCAGCAACCCGGGTGAGCATCCTGATCTCCAAAAAAATGGGCGCCCGGCGGCGCCTTTATCTATGCCGCAAGCGCATGCCGAGGGAAAGCGGCGGCGCCGTGGCGGGTTGCTCGGGTTGGGGTGCGCTCATAAAGTGCAGCAAACGGAGTATGAATCCTAGTGGCCGTCGTCCTGCCCTTCGAGGCGCCCGAGCCTTCCATCGAACGCCTGAGCGCCCTCGTTCGTTCCGATCTCCAGAAGGTCAACGAACTGATTCTGAGCCGTACCGGCTCGAACGTGACCATGATTCCGGAAGTCGCGAACCACCTGATCTCGTCGGGAGGCAAGAGGCTCCGCCCGATGCTGACGCTGGCGACCGCTGCACTCACCGGCTATTACGGCACCGGCCATGTCAGCCTCGCGGCGGCGGTCGAGTTCATGCATACGGCGACACTGCTCCATGACGATGTCGTGGACGAGAGCGAACTTCGCCGCGGCAAGCCGTCCGCGCGCATGGTCTGGGGCAACGAGGCGAGCGTTCTGGTCGGCGATTTCCTACTCGGCCAGGCGTTTCGCATGATGGTCGAGGTCGGCAACCTGCGTGCGCTTGAAATTCTTTCGACCGCGGCGGCCGTGATCGCCGAAGGCGAAGTCATGCAGCTTGCGGCGGCGAAAAATCTCGACACCACCGAGGACGCGTATCTCGCCGTCATTCAGGCGAAGACGGCCGAACTGTTCGCCGCCGCCTGCGAAGTCGGGCCGGTGATCGCCGCCCGCGCGAAAGCGGAGCAGGAGGCATCGCGTTCGTTTGGCAATAATCTCGGCATTGCTTTCCAGCTCGTCGATGACGCGCTCGATTACGGCGGCAGCCGCGCCAAGATCGGCAAGAATGTCGGCGACGATTTTCGCGAGGGAAAAATCACGTTGCCGGTGATTCTCGCCTTCCGCCGCGGCTCGGAAGATGAGCGCGCGTTCTGGAAGAAATGCATCCAGAGCGGCGAGATCGCCGACAGCGATCTCGAGCAAGCAATCGAGTTCATGAAAAAGCATCGCGCTCTTGAAGATACCGTCGCGCGTGCGCGCCACTATGGTGCGATCGCGAAGGATGCGCTTGCGATCTTCCCGCAGTCGGAAGGCAAGCAGGCGCTACTCGACGTCGTCGATTTCTGCGTGGCGCGGGCGCACTAACGCAACGTCGTCGCCTTCACCCACCAGCCGGGATAGCGGTCGCGCACGGCCTTTGCTTCGGCTTCCGCCTCGTCGAGCGAAGCGTAAAGTGCAAACACCGCCGAGCCCGATCCGCTCATGCGGATCATCAGCGTCCGGTCCACCGCGCGCAGTACTGCGTCTGCTTCCGCGACATAAGGCGTGACGCGCCACGCGGCGCGGGTGAGATCGTTGCTCTGCTTCTTCAGGAAGTCGATGAAGGTATTGCGCTCTGCCGGAATGTCTTCGCGGCGAATACCGAACGGCGTCGAGCGATTCATCTCCGCCTCGTCGAAGGCGCGATAGACCTCGGGCGTCGACGCCGCAGCACCGGGCCAGACCAGCACAGCCGGCAGCGCCGGAATCGAAACCGGAGCTGAAAGTATGTCGCCGATTCCAGTGATCAGTCGTGCCTTGCCCTCGAGACACACGGCGACATCCGCGCCGGTTTCGCGCGCGGCTTCGAGCACGGCGGGATGATCCGGCGCGAGCCGGTTTTCTTTCGCAAGCATGCGCAGTGCCGCCGCGGCATCGGAGGAGCCGCCGCCGAGTCCTGCGCCCGCCGGTAGATTCTTCGTGAGCAGAAATTCGCCGCCACCAATTCCGGAAAGTTTACGCAAAAGCGTGTTCGCCGCTTTCAGCACCAGATTTTTCTCCGGCGCGCCGGCATCCTTCGCAAAACGTCCATCGACCCGGATCGAAAACCCGTTCTCGCCCGGCAAGAAGCGTAAATCGTCGCCGATATCGGCAAAAGCGACGAGGCTCTCGATAAGGTGATAGCCGTCGGCACGCCGGGAACCGACGTGCAGGAACAGATTCACTTTCGCGGGCGCAGATATCGGAACTGCCATGATGTATCCGGAAAATACGGGGTGCTGGGGGTATAGACAGTGCCGGTGTCGCGGTCGATTCTGCGCGAAAAAGCGGCTTTTAGCGCTTTCCGGCGTCCTTGCGATGGCCATGAATCGGGGGCATGGTGCCTCGATACGGGCCGATGCGGCGCGTTTTTTCTAAGCAATCGGGAGATCGGCGTTGAAGCAGGCTCGATCCATTTCGCGTACGGCCATCGGGCTCGGTGCCGCCGCACTTCTTCTCGTGTCGGCGTCCACGACTGTGCAGGCCGAACTGCCGCGCATTCCGCTGTTTTCGTTTTCCTCACCGTCGGGGAGCTATCTGGCCGCACGCACGGCGCGCGCTGCGCGCGATATGGCGGCGGCTTCGAGCTATTACCGTTCGGTGTTGCGCTCCGACCCGTCCAATCCCGATCTGGTCGAGCTGACTTTCCTCGTGACGCTTGGCAGCGGCGCGGTCGAAGAGTCCTTTCCGCTCGCCGAGCGGGTCATCGCCTTCGACAAGTCGCACCGCATCGCGCGTCTGGCGTTGGCCGCGCGCGCGATCAAGAATAACCAGTTCGCGCAGGCGCGCGCACAACTGCAATCGTCGAGCCTGGGCCCGATCGCCGACCTGACCGCGACGCTCCTGACCGCTTGGTCATGGCAGGGCGCGAACAATTACAAGGCCGCGGTCGCGACCATCGACAAGCTGCAAGGCCCGGATTGGTACGCGCTGTTCAAGGACCTGCACGCGGGCCTGATTCTCGATCTTGCGAACCAGCGCAACGATGCGCTGAAGCGCCTCGATCGCGTCCGCGCGATTGATCCGAATTCGCTTCGCAACATCGACGCCTATGCGCGCATGCTCTCGCGTGCCGGCCGGGACGATGATGCCGTGAAAGTCTACAGCAGCTTCTCGCGTGCACTGGCGCGCCATCCGCTGGTTGAAGCGGGGCTGGACGAACTGAAAACCAAGAAGAAACTCGCGCCGCTGGTGACCAATGCCGCAGGCGGCGCCTCCGAAGCGCTGTACGGGCTTGGTGCTGCGCTCAGCCAGCAGGGTGGCGAAGATCTCGGCATGCTCTATCTCCAGCTTGCGATCTATCTCAATCCCGACCACCCGCTGGCGCTGGTCGCGCTCGGCGATCTGTTCGAGACGCTCAAGAAATATGAATCCGCGATCGATACCTACGAGCGCGTGCCCGAGTCGTCGCCGCTGAAGCGCAAGGCGCTGATCCAGCGCGCGCTCAATCTCGACGTGCTCGACAAGAAGGACGAAGCGCGCGAGCAGTTGCAGACGCTCGTCAAGGAAAAGGCCGACGACATCGAGGCACAGTTCGCGCTCGCCAACGTACTGCGCGCCGGCAAGAAATTCGCGGAAGCCGGCGACGTCTATTCCAAGGTGCTCGAACTCCTTGGTGAGCCGAAGCGCGAGCACTGGTCGCTCTATTACTTCCGCGGCATCTGCTACGAGCGCTCGAAACAATGGGCGCTTGCGGAAAAGGATTTTCAGGAAGCGCTGAAGCTGTTTCCCGATCAGCCGCAGGTGCTGAACTATCTCGGCTATTCCTGGGTCGATCAGGGCGTCAATCTCGACAAGGCGCTCGACATGATCCGCAAAGCCGTGAGTCTGCGCCCGAAGGACGGCTACATCATCGACAGCCTCGGCTGGGCTTATTACCGCCTCGGCCGCTACGAGGAGGCGGCCGCCGAACTCGAGCGCGCCGTCGAACTCACGCCGAACGATCCGACGATCAACGATCATTTGGGCGACGTGTACTGGAAGACCGACCGCAAGCTCGAAGCGCACTTCCAGTGGAGCCACGCGCTCGAGATGAAGCCCGAGCCCGAAGACCTTACCCGCATCCAGCAGAAGCTGAAGGAAGGGCTGCTCGACGAGCCCCAGTCGCCGCGCGCCAGCGAACAGCAGAACCCGAACAAGGGCTGACGATAACGATTCCGTGATCTGCGCTGCCTAGCCTTTGGGGATTCGCAAAGCCATACTGCGTTTCACGTCTTGTTAGTTGCGTGGATGCAATGGCTGAAATTGTTTGGGACGAATTCCGCCTGGTGCGCGCCGTCGCCGAAGCCCGCTCGCTGGCGGGCGCCGCGGACGCGCTCGGCATCAATCACTCGACGGTTTTCCGCAGGCTGGGCGCGCTCGAGAAAGCGATGGGCGCGCGCCTGTTCGAGCGCAGCCGCACCGGCTACGCGCCGACCGCTGCCGGCGAGAAAATGGTCGAACTCGCGAACCGCATCGCGGACGAGATCGTCGAGCTGGAGCGCAAGATCACCGGTCAGGATTTGCGTCCCTCGGGCGACCTGCGCGTCACCACCAACGACACGCTGCTCGTGCATCTCTTGTCGGAAGTTTTCGTCGGCTTTCGCCGCGCTTTTCCGGAAATCAATCTCGATATCGTAGTCGGCAACGAGCCGCTCAATCTCTCCAAGCGCGACGCGGACATCGCCGTGCGCGCGACCGAGCGGCCGCCAGAAAATCTGATCGGGCGCAGGCTCGCCGGAATCCGTTGGGCAATCTATGCGGCAAGCGGCGAGGCGCCGAAGAATTTCACCGCCGCCGACGCGCGCCGCTACGACTGGGTCGGGCTGTCGGACGGCATCGGCGGCCCGAGGCCGACAAGATGGCTGCTCGAACACGCGGGCGCCGCGCGCATCGTCTACAAGCTGAACACCGTGCTCGGTCTTGCCGAAGCGGTAGCGGCCGGCGGCGGCATGGCGCTGATCCCCTGTTTCATCGGCGATGCCGCGCCGGGTCTAGCGCGGGTCGGATTTCCGGAGCCGGAGATCGAGGCGGGCCTGTGGCTGCTCACGCACCCCGACCTGAAGAATACCGCGCGCGTGCGCGCGTTCATGGACTACACCGCGGCCGAAATCGCCAAGCGCCGCTCGGTTATCGAGTGCAGCGCCGAAGCCGCGAAGAACGGAAAATAAGAATCGTTATTCGGTTTTGGGCGCGCGCGTGCGCTTGGTCGCGATCGGCCGGCCGCCGCGCACGAAATCGCAATACATGAAGCCCATGCCGGAGATCGCGCCGCGGAAGCTGAATTCGCTGGTCTTCGTCAGCACGAAGCATGGCGTGAACGGCAGCCCCTTCAGCGTCGCACAGATCTGTTCGCCGCTTTCATAGAGCGTGTTCACCGGCAGCCGTACATAGCGCGTCGGATCCTTGCCCGAAATGCGGATGGTGCCGTTGGCCGAGCCGTCGTTATTGATCCGGCCGACGCCGGTGGTGCCGTCGAAGCATTGGTAGGAAAAAAGTTTTCCGGCAACGAAAGCGCGCGCCTGCTTGGCACTGAGCTGGCTCTCCGCGAACGCGGAGGACGAGAACAGGATTGCAGCAATCGCAAGTAGGCCGGTACGAATCATCGCATAGAACCCGTGTGGCAGCCCCGGACATGGTAGCGCAGGAACCGCCGCATATTGTCAAGTCGGACCGTAAAAACGGTTATCCGCCAATCTTTACGACCGTGCGGCCGCGCACCTGACCCGCCAGGATTTTTGGCGCGATTTCCATGACGCCTTCCAGCGGAATCTCGGTGGTCATCGCGGCAAGCTTGTTGCGGTCCAGATCGGATGCGAGCCGCTTCCAGGCTTCCTGCCGGCGCGGCAGCGGGCACATGACCGAGTCGACGCCGAGCAGCGAGACGCCGCGCAGGATGAAGGGCGCGACCGAAGCAGGCAGGTCCATGCCGGCTGCGAGCCCGCAAGCCGCGACCGCGCCGCCGTATTTGGTCATGGAGAGAATGTTCGCGAGCGTATGCGAGCCGACCGAGTCGACGCCGCCTGCGAAGCGCTCCTTGCCGAGCGGCTTTGCCGGTTGCGAAAACTCCGCGCGGTCGATGATCTCGGAGGCGCCGAGCGATTTCAGGTAATCAGCTTCGGAAGCGCGGCCGGTGGAAGCCGCGACCTGGTAGCCGAGTTTCGAAAGCGCTGCGATCGCAACCGAGCCTACGCCGCCCGCCGCACCCGTGACGACGATCTGGCCGTCGGCCGGCTTCACGCCTGCGCTTTCCAGCGCCATGACGCAAAGCATCGCGGTGTAACCGGCGGTGCCGATCGCCATGGCGTCGCGTGCAGTCATTCCGGACGGCAATTTCACGAGCCAGTCGCCTTTGACGCGCGACTTCGCGCCGTACGCACCGAGATGGGTTTCGCCGGTGCCCCAGCCGTTCAGAATCACGCTGTCGCCCGCCTTGAAACCGGGATGTGAAGAGCTTTCGACTTTGCCAGCGAAGTCGATACCGGGGATCATCGGGAAGCGGCGCACCACCGGCGCCTTGCCGGTGATCGCAAGGCCGTCCTTGTAATTGACGGTCGAGTATTCGACCGCGACGGTGACGTCGCCGTCCATCAGCGCCGCTTCATCGAATTCGCCGAGTGCGGCGGGCTGGCCCTTTTCGGGCACGATGATGGCCTTGAATTTTCCCATGTGCATTTCCCTTCGCGCGTTTTCTAGACGGGTTTACGCGGATGCCGCAACCGGGCGCGCGACGGGTTTCTCGATAATCGGCAGGTTCACGACTGCGGCGAACAGACCGAGCAGGATCGTGAGATACCAGACCACGTCGTAGGAGCCGGTGCGCTCATAGAGCACGCCGCCGAGCCACACGCCGAGGAACCCGCCGACCTGATGGCTGAAGAACGCGAGGCCCGCGAGCATCGTGAGCCAGCGCGTGCCGAACATGACCGCGACCAGCGCCTGCGTCGGTGGGATCGTCGAGAGCCAGAGCAATCCGATGGCCGCGCCGAAGATCATCGAAGTCAGCGGCGACGCCGGGACGAGAATGAACACGAGAATCGCGATCGCGCGCAGGAAATAGATCGTCGCGAGGATAAAGCGCTTCGGCATTTTGTCGCCGAGCCAGCCGGCCGTGATCGAGCCGAAAATGTTGAACAGGCCGATCAGGCCGATGGTCCACGCGCCGATATCTACACCCAGTCCGCGATCGACGAGATAGGCGGGCAGGTGAATGGTGATGAAGAACACCTGAAAGCCGCAGGTGAAGTAGCCGAGAATAAGAAGCACGTAACTCTTATGCCCGAGCGCCTCGCGCAGCGCTTCGCCCGCCGATTGTGCCGGTGCCGCCGGTCCGCCGCTTTGCAGTTCGCGCGGCCGCGCGAGCGCAAGCGACAGCGGCATAATGCAAAGCACGATGCCCGCGAAAATCAGAAGCGTCGTGTGCCAGTTCAGCGACTGGTTCAGCCCGACCGCGAGCGGCGAGAACAGGAATTGCCCGAACGAGCTTGCCGCCGTGCCGATGCCGAACGAGATCGAGCGCCAGTGCGGCGGTAGCAATTTGCCGAAAGCGCCGATCACGACGGTGAACGACGTACCGGCAAGACCAAACCCGACCAGAAAGCCCGCGGAAAGGATCAGTGCGCCCTCCGAGGTGGCATAAGCCATTCCGGCGAGTCCCAGCGCATAGAGCGCGGCTCCAATCCACATCACGCGCACGGCGCCGAACTTGTCGGCAATGCCGCCGACGAAAGGCTGCGCCGCGCCCCACAAGAGCATCTGCAACGCGAGGGCGAAGGCATAAATATCGCGGCCCCAGCCTTTCTCCTGTGTCACCGGCGCCAGAAACAGTCCAAGTGTCGAGCGCGGTCCGAAGCCGATCAGTGCGATCAGGCAGCCGCAGATCAGGATGACAAGCGGCGTGCGCCAGACGGGCGCGCGCCGGGGTTCGATTGCGGCGCTCATATCAGGACGCCGGCGCGAGCAGCCGCGCAACCGGCTTCTCGACGATCGGCAGGTTGATCAGCGCGGACAGCACGCCGAACGTCACCGACAGCCACCACACCATGTCGTAGGAGCCGAACTTCTCGAAGGCGATGCCGCCGAGATAGACGCCGAGGAAGCTGCCGACCTGATGGCTGAAGAACACGAAGCCGTAGAGCATCGCGAACCAGCGCGTGCCGAACATGATCGTGACGAGCGAAGAAGTCGGCGGCACGGTGGAGAGCCAGGTGAGCCCGGTGATGACCGCGAAGATCATGGTCGCTTCGACGCTCGGCGGGATCGTGATGAAGATCGCAATCGAGATCGCGCGCGTCAGGTAAATGCCGGAAAGGATGTAGCGCTTCGGAATCTTGTTGCCGAGCCAGCCCGAGGCGAACGAGCCGACGATGTTGCAAAGCCCGATGATCGCGAGCGTCCAGCCGCCGACCTGCGCCGAAAGTCCGCGGTCGAGAAGATAAGAGGGCAGGTGCGCGGTCACGAAAGCAAGCTGAAAGCCACAGGTGAAGAAGCCTGCGACCAGGAGCACATAGGACTTGTGGCCGAAGGCTTCCGCGAGCGCCTCCCGCAGCGATTGCGCCTGCGCGGGTGTCGCGTTCGCGGAAGTGACGGCCTGGCGGTTACTCGCAGTCCTGAGCGCCATCGAAAACGGGATCACCAGAAGCACGAGCACGGAAAACACGAGCAGCGCGAACTGCCAGCCGTGATTCTGGATCAGCGCGACACCGAAAGGCGCAAACAAAAACTGGCCGAAGGAGCCGGCTGCCGTGCCGGCGCCGAAGGCGAGGCCCTGCCACTCTTTCGGCACCAGCTTGCCGAAGGCCGTGAGCACGATGTTGAACGAGCAGGCCGAAAGCCCGAAGCCGATCAGCACGCCCGCTGTCAGGTCGAGCGTGACCGGCGTGGTCGAAGACGTCATCAGCGCGAGACCGGCGCAATAGAGCACGGCGCCAATCGAAAGCACCCGCGCGGTGCCGTAGCGGTCGGCAAGCGCGCCCGCGAAGGGCGAACCGAGCCCCCACAACAGATTCTGGATCGCGAAGGCGAGTGCGAACACGTCGCGTCCCCAGCCGTAAGCGCTCGAGATCGGGGTGAGGAAAAATCCGAACGACGAGCGCGGCCCGAAGGTGACGATTGCAACCAGGCAGCCGAACAGGACGATGACGAGCGGGCTCTTGAAAATAGAGGGCAGCGGCGCAGGCGCGGCCGAAGTGGGCGTGGTGGACATCGAAAGCGTTTCCCCCGGCTGCCGGTTTTCGATTCTGCGGCGCGGGCTGCCTTCGCGCGTGCGAAACCTAGACGCGAAGCTTATCAGGCGAAAATCGTTTGGCGCTGCGCTGCTATCGAACCCACGCATGGAGCGATTGATCCGGGGGACTAGCGAAATCCTCCCGGATAGGCTATATATTGTGCTCGATATGAGAATAAGTCCCGGCAATAGCCGGTCTTTTCTGTATCCCTATATGCTCGATACGAGCATATAGGCCCGCAGAAGGGAAATCGGGAGGCTCTTATGGTCACTGTGATCGACCGCAACATCCGTCCTGACGTGGAAGTCGTGACCCCGCCGGTCGCGCGCGGCGAATTCGTCGTGCCGCGCCCGGGCACGGGTGCCGCCGCCAAGAAGTTCGGCGTGCTGCCGATGCCGGTGCTCGAATGGAACGCCGAGGTCGAGCGCGAAACCGCGCACCTGTACGAGAAGGTGAAGGCCGTGATCCCGCCGGTCGAGTGGCCGTTCCACGCGCCTTACGTTTACGCGATCAACAAGCTGAAAAAGCAACGCAACGCGGTGCTCTTGGCGCACAACTACCAGACGCCTGAGATTTACAACTGCGTCGCCGATTTCGTCGGCGACAGTCTCCAGCTTGCGAAAGAGGCCGCGAAGTCGAAGGCCGACATCATCATTCAGGGTGGTGTGCACTTCATGGCTGAGACCTCGAAGTTGCTTAACCCGGACAAGACCGTGCTGATCCCCGATCTGCGCGCGGGCTGCTCGCTCGCCCAGTCGATCACCGGCGAGGACGTGCGGCTGCTGCGCGAGCGTTATCCCGGCGTGCCGGTCGTGACTTATGTGAACACCTCCGCCGATGTGAAGGCGGAAAGCGACATCTGCTGCACCTCGTCGAACGCCGTGCAGGTGGTCGAGAGCTTCGGCGTCGACCGCGTGATCTGCATTCCCGACGAATTCCTGGCGCGCTGGGTCGCGACCCAGACGCCTGTGAAGATCATCGCCTGGAAGGGCCACTGCGAAGTGCACGAGCGGTTCACGGGCGAGGAGCTTCGCCGCTATCGCGAAGCCGATCCAAGCGTACAGATTCTTGCGCACCCCGAATGCCCGCCCGACGTGATCGCGGAAGCGGACTTCACCGGCTCGACTTCGGCTTTGCAGAACTACGTGAAGACGAAGAAGCCGAAGCGCGTGGTCATGGTCACCGAATGCTCGATGGCCGACAACGTGCAGCAGGAGGCGCCGGACACGGAGTTCGTGAAACCGTGCAATCTCTGCCCGCACATGAAGCGCATCACGCTGCCGAAGATTCTCGAAAGCCTCGTCTATCTGCGCGAGGAAGTCGAAATCGACCCGGCGGTCGCCGGGAAAGCGCGCCGCGCGGTCGAGCGGATGATTCATCTGAAGTCGTGACAACAAGGCTCGTCCCGGAAACGGCAAAGCCGTTATCCGGGACCGCCAAAATCAATCGAATACGGTCCCGGCGTTCGGGCTTCGCCCACAGCCGGGACGACGGGAAAACGAAATGTCCGACTCTCCGCGCACCACTGATACCCTCACACCGCGCTCCTGGGGTGGCGTTGATGATGTCGTCATCGTCGGCGGCGGTCTCGCCGGTTTGTTTTGCGCGCTGAAACTTGCGCCCCGTCCTGTCACCATTGTCACCGCGGCCCCGATCGGCGAAGGCGCTTCCTCCGCCTGGGCACAGGGCGGCATCGCCGCGGCAGTCGGCGAGGGCGACACCATCGACAGCCACGTCGAAGACACGCTCGTCGCCGGTGCGGGCATCGTCGATGAAAAAGTCATCCGCGCCATGGCGGAAGAAGCGCCCGCGCGCATCAACGATCTTCTGAAATACGGCGTGCCCTTCGACCGCGATCTCGAAGGCCATCTGATGCTTTCGCGCGAAGCTGCGCACTCGCATAAAAGAATTGTGCGCGTACAGGGCGACCGTGCCGGTGCCGCGATCATGGCGGCACTCGTCACCGCCGTGCGCAACACGCCGACCATCCGCGTACTCGAAGGTCTTGTGGTCGACGACCTCTACGTCGATGGACGCTATGTCACCGGCATTCACGCGCGTCCTGCGGGCCGCGCCGGAAAACCGATGGCGCTGCCTGCGCGCGCAGTCGTGCTCGCTTCGGGCGGCATCGGTGGGCTCTACGCGATCACGACCAATCCGCGCGAAGCGCGCGGACGAGGGTTGGCTGCGGCCGCGCGCGCAGGTGCCGTGATCGCCGACCCGGAATTCGTGCAATTCCATCCGACCGCACTCGATGTCGGCAAGGACCCCGCACCGCTTGCGACCGAAGCCTTGCGCGGTGAAGGTGCGACCCTCGTGAATAAAAACGGCGAGCGCTTCATGCTGCCGGTGCACGAAAACGCCGAGCTTGCACCACGCGACATCGTGGCCCGCGCAGTGTTCGCCGAAATTCAGGCGGGCCGCGGCGCGTTCCTCGATCTGCGTCCGGTCGAAAAATTTTCCGAGCGTTTTCCGACGGTGTTCGCCGCATGCAAGGCGGCGGGCCTCGATCCCTCCAGCCAACCCGTACCGATCGCGCCGGCCGCGCATTATCACATGGGCGGCGTGCTCGTGGATGCGAACGGTCGCGCGACGCTCGACGGACTTTGGGCGGCGGGCGAGGTGGCTTCCACTGGCGCACACGGCGCGAACCGGCTCGCTTCGAACTCGCTCCTCGAAGCCGTGGTCTATGCCGCGCGCATCGCCGAAGACATCAGCAGATTGATCGCGCTGCCGCAGACGCTGGCGTGGCCCGCAGACTCCTGCGAGGTGCCGCCGCCGCTCGCCGCCGAAGGCATCGAGGACGCGAAGCGCCTGCGCGATGCGATGAGCAAATATGTTGGCGTGATTCGCGACAGCGCGGGCTTGGTGCATGCGCTTGGCGAAATTCTCACCATCGAGGCGACCGCGAAGCGTCCCTCGGTGCGCGACATGGCGACGACCGCGCTCCTGGTCGCATCTGCCGCGTTGATGCGCACCGAAAGCCGCGGCGGCCACTTCCGCTCCGATTTCCCGAACGCGGATCCGGCGCAGGCGCACCGCACTTTCACCTCGCTCGAGGAAGCGCGCCGCATCGCATGCGCCGCGACCGCGAAGGCGGCGGCGTGATGACCGATCTTGTCGCCCTCGGCGCATTTCTCTCGCCGCTCGTCATACAAGACGCGGTGAGGCGCGCGCTCGACGAAGATCTCGGCCGCGCGGGCGACCTCACGTCTTCGGCGACCTTGCCGGAAGGCATCAGGGCGAAAGCGAAGTTGGTGGCGCGCAAAGCGGGTACGCTTGCGGGTCTTCCCTGCGCCGCGCGCGCCTTCCGCACGCTCGCACCGAACATCGGCTTCGAAGCGAAAGCCCGCGACGGCGATGTCGTGAAGGCGAATACGACGCTTGCGCTGATCGAAGGGCCTGCGATCGCGATTTTGTCCGGCGAGCGCGTCGCGCTGAATTTTCTCGGCCATCTTTCCGGCATCGCGACACTGACCGCAGCTTACGCCGCGAAGATCGCGCACACGAAGGCGAAGATCACGGATACACGCAAGACCACGCCGGGCCTGCGCGCGCTCGAGAAATATGCCGTGCGCTGTGGTGGCGGCGTCAATCATCGCTTCGGGCTCGATGACGCAGTGCTGATAAAAGATAACCACATCGCGGTCGCGGGCGTCGTCGCCAAGGCGCTGGACGCCGCGCGCGCGTCGGTCGGTCATCTCGTGAAGGTCGAGATCGAGGTCGATACGCTCGATCAATTGAAAGAAGTGCTCGCGAACGGCAAGGCCGACGTTGTGTTGCTGGACAACATGAAGCCGGAAACGCTTCGCGAAGCGGTCGCGCTCTGCAAGGGGAAGATTATCACCGAGGCTTCCGGCGGCGTCACGCTCGAAACCGTCGCAGCGATCGCCGAAACCGGCGTCGATGTCATTTCCTCCGGTGCGCTCACGCACTCAGCGCCGTCGCTCGACGTCGCGCTCGATATCGAGATCGCCTAGGCCGCTTCCGGCCAGACCATGTCGGCTTCCGCTCCGTCGTCTGCGTAGCTATTTGCAATCTCCAGCCTTGTCCGCTCCTCGCGGATCGCCTCGATCACAAACGCCAGCACTTCCTGCAATCCTTCGACGTCGAAGTCGTGGCGGTTGATCCGGTACTCGACCGTGGGCGAGGGGATGTAGTCCCGGTCTTTTTCGAAGAGCCTGCTCCAGCGTGGCATCGCGGAATGCGCCCTAGCGTTGCGGCAGGTGGCTCATCATCGACATGGCCTGACCGCGCCAGCAGTCGCGGTCGGCGCGAAGCTCATGCGAGAACAGACGCTCCGCCTGATAGGCCTGCTCGAAGCCTTCGAGTTCGGCGACGCGCTGCTGCAACTCGGCAACCTTCATGCGCTCCGCCCGGATCGACTGGCGCACCAGTTCGAGCGTGCGCTGCAATTCCGCGGGGTCGAACACGGGCGTTCGTTGCGCGGGCTCCGGGGCGGCTTCGTTATTGATCACGCGCCAGAGCGAGCGCACCGCGTTTCGCGTTTCTTCCGAATACTCCCTTTCGGACAGGCCGGCTGCTCTGGCGGATGTGGCCATGGGTTGCTCCATCGGATGGATACAACCATTGCGTGAATATGGTTAACGAGGCGTTAAAGGCTTCTAGCGCCCGCCGAAGCGCAAGCCCGGCGCGGGCCGCTCGCGCAGCACCTCGCGCCGGAAGCGATACATCGCCGCCGGCCGCCCGCCGGTATGGGTCGAGACTTCGCCGGTCGGCTCGACCAGCGCAGTGCCTTCGACGAGGCGGCGGAAATTCTGCTTGTGCAGATGCCGTCCCGCGATCGCTTCGACCGTGCGCTGCAACTCGGTCAGCGTGAACTCATCCGGCATCAGTTCGAACACCACCGGGCGGTATTTCAGCTTCGCCCGCAGCCGCGAGATCGCGGTCGCGAGAATCCGCCGGTGGTCGAATTGCATCGGCTCGCCGATCGCGTCGGTCTTTTCGCCCGGCGGCGTCTTCTCGCGTCCGTCGCGCCTTGACTCCGCGATCAGTCCCGCGGAATAGAGCAGTTCATAGCGCTCGAGCACGCGCTCTTCGTCCCACGGCGTTCCTTCCGTACCGAAGGTGAGACGGATGCGTTCACGCGGCGCGAATTCCGCGCCCGGCGCGGGCTTGGCGATCTTCGCCCATGCGTTCAGCGCCGGCAGAATGTTCTCGAGAATCTTCGGCCGCCCGTCGCGCCAGTCTTCCCACGGAAAAAATTTGTACCAAGGCTCGAAGCGCGCGCCGTGCGATTTCATCGCGCGCGCGGTTGCGACCCGCGTCAGCGCCAGATAACCGACCGACACGACATGCGGCGCGGTATCGTGCGGGCTCGCCTGCCTGCCGCGGTCGCCGAAAGTGTAGAGCTGCTCGACATAGCCGACTTCGAGTGCGGTTTGCTCGGCGACGAAGCGGCGAAGCCCGATCTCGAAGGTGCGATGTTCGGGCGCATCGAACGGACCCGAAGGAAGCCCGAGATTGCCGTCCGCGCCGGAGACGAGGATCAGCGGCGTGTCCGCGTCGATTGCGACGATCGCAGCCGCCAACCCGATTTCGATTGCGGTTCGCGGGTGCTGCTCGTTCGCCATGGATTAGATGCTAATGACGAAGGGTTCGGCTTCTTCGATCCACGTCGAGCCGAATTCGCCCTTGCCGATCGCACGCACCGCTTCGACCATGCGCCCGTCGCGGTTGAGCAGACGGTCGCCGAATTTCACGATGCGCGGATTGGGCTGCGCCGTGATCGACGCGCTGCGGATGGCGCGCGCGATCTCCGCCTCGCTCCGCTCCGGCGCAATCGCGCAAGCCGTGATGAAGGCGGCCGCGGTCGAGCGGCTGATGCCCGCGAAGCAATGCACCACGATCGGCTTCTCGCGCTTCCAGCGACCGACGAAGTCGAGGAGTTCGGCGACATGCGCCTCTCCGGGCGCGATCATGCCCTCAAGCTCGTCCTCGATGTCGTCGATGGAAAGGATAAGGTGGTTTTCTTGCCGCACGCTCACGGGGCGCGTCACCCGCGAGGTATCGCGGATCAGCGTGACGACATGTTCCGCGCCGGTGATATCGACGACGCGGTGCATCTGGGCGAGCGAGCAAACGTGAATCATGTTTCGTCCGAAAGTTCCGCGAAGCGCGCGAGAAAGCGCTGCTTGGCGGTCTCCGCGTTCCATGGCGTGAGGTAGCGCTTCTCTGCCGACTCGTCGAGGCCCGGCGGGCTGCCGAAAAATTTCCGCGCTTCCGCCTCCTTGAAGCCCGCAAGTCTGGTCGCTTCGAGATAGGCCGCGTGGCGATCCGCCTTCTTCGTGTGCTCCACGAGTTCCGCTGGCCAGCGCGCGGGCAGGCCGAAGCGGAGCGAGATCGCATGCAGGAGCCGGTTTTCGACCGCTTTATAGTCCGTGCGCAGCACCGCCTTGAACGGGCTGATAAGGTCGCCGATCACGTATTCGGGCGCGTCGTGCAAAAGCACCGCGAGCCGCCATTTGCGGTCGAGGTTCGCCGAGATTTTCCGCGACACCGCTTCGACGAGCAGCGAATGCTGCGCGACCGAGAAGATGTTCGCGCCGATGGTCTGCCCGTTCCAGCGCGCGACGCGCGCCAGCCCGTGCGCGATGTCCTCGATTTCGACGTCGAGCGGCGAGGGATCGAGCAAATCGAGTCTGCGGCCCGACAACATGCGCTGCCAGGCACGCGGCGTAGCCGCGCGCCCGGATGGAGCGCGCGGAGCCGCCGCGCGCTTCGGCGAGGAAGCGCGCGAAGCCGCTTTTTTCACTTCGCGAGTTCCTTGTGACGGTAGCAATTCGTCAGGTGATCGTTGACCATGCCGGTCGCCTGCATGAAAGCGTAAACGATGGTCGGCCCGCAGAAATTGAAGCCGCGTGCTTTCAGGTCTTTCGACATCGCGACCGACACCGGCGTTTCAGCTTTTATATCCTTCTGCGAGCGCAGCTTGTTGATCTTCGGCTTGCCGTCGACGAAATCCCACAGGAGCTTCGAGAAGCCCGGACCGCTTTCCTGAATTTCGAGCCAGGCGCGGGCCGATTGCCGCGCGCCCCAGATCTTCTGCTTGTTGCGGATGATGCCTTCGTCCTTCATCAGGGCATTCAGCTTCTTCGCGTCATAGCGCGCGATCTTTTCCGGATTGAACTTGTCGAAGGCTTTGCGGAAGTTATCGCGCTTGCGCAAAATCGTGATCCACGAAAGCCCGGCCTGGAATCCGTCGAGGATCAGTTTCTCGAACAGCGCGCGGTCATCGTATTCCGGAACGCCCCATTCGGTGTCATGATACTTCACGTAAAGCGGATCGATACCGCACCACAGGCAGCGCTTCTTGCCGTCGGCATGAACGTGTTTTTTCATAGGCGCGATTATGCGCCGAAATCGGGCTCGCCGGGAAATGCAAAACGCGCCCAGGCAGGCTTCTTCAACGAAATCTCGATCCCGCCCGCGGTGATCTTCTCACCCTTCGCGAGTGCGTCGTTGATGCGGTCGAGCCGCACCAGCGCGAGACCCTTGCCGTTGACGCCCGAACCCATGTGTCCGGCCGGCTTCTCGCCGGCTTTCACATCAACGCCCGGATAAGGCGCGGTTTCAAACGTCGCCTGCACGATGCGCTTGCGCGGCGTGGTCTTGCGCTCCATGCGCGACACCACTTCCTGTCCGATGAAGCAGCCCTTCTTGAAGTCGATGCCGTTCAGCTGGTCCATGTCGGCTTCGTGCGGGAAGACTTCCGAATAGACGAAATCCTTGCCGCCGTCGGGCACGCCGAGCGTGATGCGCTTCTCGTGATAGTCGCTGCCTTTGACGATCTGAAATCCAGCGCCTTCGAGGTCGGACTTCGCCTCCGCCGCGGGCAGAATGATCCGCTGTCCTAAATCCGAATGGCGCGGGTCGTCATAGACGATGCCAAGTTCGGCGGTCGCCTTGCCGTCGAGAATGGCGGCGACCGCGAGATCGGGCCGCAACTCGACCGTGACCGCCGCGCGCAACTTGTAGAAATTGAGCTTCTTCGCGATGTCGTCGGAAAGCCCCGCGGGCGCGTCGAGCAGAAAGCCGCCACCGTCTTCCTCCGCCGCGCCGACCGCGAAGAAATCGGCGATCACCTTGCCCTGCGGCGTCAGAAGTGCCGCGAATCGCGCCTCGTCGGGTTTGAGCGAATCGACATCGTTCGTGATGACGTTATCGAGGAACTGCCGCGCGTCGTTGCCGGTTATCCGCAGTACCGCCCGTTCATTGAGGATTGCCGCGCGCATTTTTCCCGTCCTGGTTCTGATTCCGGTTGATGCGGCAAAGAAGCCCGCTTGCAAAGCATTTCGCTGACAAGTAATGCCGCTGAGGCAGACCGGCAAGGCCGGTCCATTTCGCGGGGCCGGATGGCCGAAACCTACGATCTCGTTCTTGCAGGCGCCACCGTCGTCAATCACGACGGCGCGGTGGTGCGCGACATCGGCATTCGCGACGGCAGGGTCGCCGCGATCGGCAGCATTGCACCGAACGGCGCGCGCGAAATCTGGCAGTGCGCGGGGCTTCATGTGCTCCCTGGCGTGATCGACAGCCAGGTTCATTTCCGTGAGCCGGGAATGACCCATAAGGAAGATCTCGAAAGCGGCTCCCGCTCCGCGGTGATGGGCGGCGTCACGGCCGTGTTCGAAATGCCGAACACCGATCCGCTCACCGTCGACGACGTGGCCTTCGCCGACAAGATCGGCCGCGCCATCGGCCGCATGCATTGCGACTTCGCGTTCTTCATCGGCGGCACCGCGGAAAATTCCGGGCAGGTCGCCGAATACGAACAGCTTCCGGGCTGCGCCGGCATCAAGGTCTTCATGGGCTCCTCGACCGGAAAACTGCTCATTCCGGATGACGCGGGCCTGCGTGCCATTCTTGAGAATATTCGCCGCCGCGCTTCTTTCCACGCCGAGGATGAGCCGCGCCTGACCGAGCGTAAGGGCGAGCGCATCGAGGGCGATCCGCGCTCGCACCCCGTCTGGCGCGACCCGGTCGCGGCATTGCTTGCGACAACAAGGCTCGTGACCATGGCTCGCGAAACCGGAAAGCGCGTGCATGTGCTGCATGTCTCCACTGCCGAAGAAATCGATTTCCTCGCGCAGCATAAGGATGTCGCGACGGTCGAAGTGACGCCGCATCATCTCACGCTGGTCGCGCCCGAATGTTACGAGCGGCTCGGCACCAAGGCGCAGATGAATCCGCCAGTGCGCGACGCGCGCCATCGCGATGCGATCTGGCGCGGCATCGCGAGCGGCGTCGTCGATATTCTCGGCTCTGATCACGCGCCGCATACGCTGGAAGAAAAAGCGAAGACCTATCCCGCAAGTCCCTCCGGCATGACCGGCGTGCAGACCATCGTCCCACTGATGCTCGACCACGTGAACGCGGGCCGCCTCACGCTTGAGCGCTTCGTCGATTTATCCAGCCATGGCCCAGCGCGCGTGTTCGGAATCGCCAACAAGGGCCGCATCGCGGTCGGTTATGACGCCGATCTTACGGTGGTTGACCTCAAGCGCCGCGAGACCATCACGAATAAATGGGTCGCTTCCAAAGCCGGCTGGACGCCTTACGATGGCATGACTGTCACCGGCTGGCCGGTCGGTACCGTAGTGCGCGGCACGATCGTCATGCGCGATGGCGAGTTGCTGGCCAAAGGGCAGGGGCAGCCGGTGCGTTTTCTCGAAGCGCTGCCGAAGGGCACCTAGTCGCCGGCGACGAAGAACCGCCAGCTTCCGTCTGGTGCGATGCCGGCGCGGAAGAAATTATACGAGCCGAATTTCTGCATTTCGCGAAAATCGTAGGCCGTCACCAGCCGAAACAGTTCGACGCGCTGCTCCGGTGTCAGCTTGTCGAGTTGCACGGCGTGGAAATAGGGCCACACGAACATTTCCTGCGGCGTGCCCTTGTCGAGCTGCACGAACGGCATCTCGAGAATTTCGATCAAGGTTGCGAGCGCTTCCAGCCCCTCGCTGTCGGGAAAGGTCTTTTTCCAGAACTCTGCCGCGTCGCTCTCGCCGGTGAACGAGATCGTGGTGCCGTTGTCTTTGATGACAGCGGACACCTTCGTGACATCGCCGCTGCGCGCGGCGGCCAGAATCTCCTCGCGTTTTTTGCGCACCGGCTCGGGCAGCCTTGAAAGATCGCGGATGATTTCGGCGCTCGCGCCTTTCGGGTCGCGGATCGTCTCGGTCTTCACTTTTTTCTGCGCAAGCGAAGGCGAGCCCACGACGGCGAGCGTGAAAAACGAAAGACAGAAAAGCCGGAGCGGAAGTTTCATGTTTCCCCGCGAGGACAGGCGGGGAAGTTTAGCGCGTAACCTGCGATACGACGAAGAAATTACTGGCGGTTCGCTGGAACCGTGAATTCGCCTCTGCGGATGCGCTCGCCGAGGCCTTCTGCGTAAACGGCCGCGGCTTCCTCGCCATAGGTCGAGACCAGTTCGTTGATCGCCGTGAAGAGTGCGACCTGCGCCAGGCAATCGCCGTCGATGCCGTCGAGGCGGGCCTCTTCCCAGGCTTCGTTGAGATACCCGAAGGCAGCGCGCCGCTCGTCTTCGGAGTGCGGTTCGGCGACCATTCCCGTCCGCAGTGGCATTAAATTACGCAAAATATTCCCCATGCCGGTCAGCGTCCCCCGACCGCATTTACGAACCTTAACGGACCGGCCGGTTCCCGTCGCCACGGACCTTTAAAGAAGGTTAACGCGCGAGCGCGTTTTTGAACTCAATTTCCGTAGCGGAGCGCGATATCGCGCGAAAGCCGCGCGCCTTCGTCCAGAAAGCGGCGGATCGCCTCACGCGCGGCGGGCGTGCAGGTCCGGTAGGTCTGCTCATAGGAGATGTAGCCGCGATTGAAGCTGGTCACGAGCAGCCCGCGCTTGTCGCCGGGAAGCTGCGCAGCATCGATCAGCGCCTGCATTTCCACGCGCCACTGGCCTTGTTCGGCCCCGCCGCAGAGTGGCCGCAGGTAATGCAGCGCGCCGAGGATCTCGGAAAGCTGGATCAGTTCCGCTTCATAGGCGGGACGGTTCGGCGTCGGCACCTGCGCGAACGCGGGCGCGACGCCGAGGAAGAATGTAAGGAGAAGGTAAGGAACGCGGTTCATCTGCGCGCCGATATGCGCCGCTTCGCGCGGCCCGGCAAGCGCGGTGGGAATTTACATCTTCGCGGCAAGAAAAACACGCTTCGCCTCGGCGGCAAATCGCACGAGTTCGTCGGTTGCGTCGAGCGCGGCGATTTCAGCGACATCGAACCAGCCGATCTCGCTTGCCTCCGGCCCAACCATCGGCTCGCCCGACAACAGGCGCGCGACAAAAACGGAAATAACGTAGCGCCGCTCCGGCACTGTAATTTCGCGGACGCCCGCCTTCCCGAGGATTTCGATTTCGACCGAGACTTCCTCGCGCGCTTCGCGAATGGCTGCGGCTTCCGCGCTTTCGCCAGCTTCGATGCCACCGCCCGGAAAGCTCCACTTCAACGGCGGCTTGGTGCGCTTTGCGAGCAGCACCTTGCCGTCCTCGCGGAAGATCGCGGCGGAAGCGGACAGAATCGTTTCTATGACTTCCTCCCGCGCAAGACTTTGCCGGGGTTGAGGATACCGTTCGGATCGAGCGTCTGCTTGATCGCGTGCATCACCGAGAGCGCGACCGGATCCTTGGCCTTCGCGAGCAGGTCACGCTTGAGGAAGCCGATGCCGTGCTCGGCGGAAATGGAGCCTTCGTATTTCGCGACGATCGCATGCACCGCTTCATTCAGCGCTTCCCATTTGGCGAGAAACTTCGCCTTGTCCGCGCCGACGGGCTGGCTCACGTTGTAGTGCAGGTTACCGTCGCCGAGATGGCCGAAGGCGACCACGCGCGCGCCGGGAATCATTTTCTCGACCTTGGCTGTCGCTTCCTTCACGAAAGCGGGGACGGAAGACACCGGCACCGAGATGTCATGCTTGATCGAGCCACCTTCGGGTTTCTGTACGTCCGACATCGCGGTGCGCAGTTTCCAGAGCATGGTTCGCTGCTCGACGCTTTCGGAAATTGTCGCGTCAACGACGAGGTTCTTTTCCATGCCGTCGGCGAGCAATGTCTCCATCAACTCGCGCGTGCGCGCTTCGTCGTCGCCGAAGATTTCCGCAAGCACATACCAGGGATGAGGCGAGGCGAGAGGATCGCGCGCGCCGGGCAGATGCCTGAGATCGAATTCAAGCGCGATCCGCGGCATCAATTCGAAACTGGTGAGCGACGTGCCCGCGCGCGACAGCGCAAGATTGAGCAACGTCAGCGCCGCTTCCGGCGAGGGCACGCCGATCCACGCGGTCGAAATCGCCCGAGGGCTTGGAAAGAGTTTCAGCACCGCCGCGGTGATGATGCCGAGCGTGCCCTCCGCGCCCATGAACAGATGGCGGAGATCATAGCCGGTATTGTCTTTCTTGAGCTTGCGAAGCCCGCGCAGGATTTTTCCGTTCGCAAGCACGACCTCGAGCCCGAGCACGAGGTCGCGCGCATTGCCATAGGCCAGTACCTGTGTGCCGCCGGCATTGGTTGATAGATTGCCGCCGATGGTGCAGGAGCCTTCCGCTCCCAAGGACAGCGGAAACAGCCGCTCAGCCTTCACCGCAGCCTCCTGCGCATTCTGCAGGATCACGCCGCTTTCGACCGTCATCGTATTTGCGTTCGCATCGACTTCGCGGATTTTGTTCAGCCGCGCAGTGGAAACGACGATCGCGTTTTTATCGAACGGAACCTGTCCGCCGACGAGACCGGTATTGCCACCCTGCGGCACAATCACGGTTTTTGTCTTGTCGGCGAGTGCCAGAATTTTCGAGACTTCTTCCGCGTTCGCGGGCTTCAGCACCATGGCTGCCTTGCCGCGATAAAGATCGCGTTGCTCGCGCAGATATGGCGTCATGTCCTCGCCGCGCAGCGCATTCTTCTCGCCGACGATTCTGACGAAGCGGGAAAGAGCCGCGTCATTCGAAGGTTTTACGGATTTCTTTTTCTTCGTCATTTTGGTGCGGCGGCGCGCGACAGGCGATCCCGGATGGCTTCGCCGAGACCTTCGCCCGGAATCGGGGCGGCGGCAATTGCTTCCGCGCCGCTGGCGTCGAGCTCACGCAGATATGCGTAAAGATTGCTCGCGGCTTCGGCGAGATCGCCGCGCATCGAAAGGTTCAGGATTTTGCGCGCGCGATGCGAGCCTTCGGGAGGCGAAGTGCCGAATGCGAGCAGCGCTTCGTTCTCGCGCACTTCCTTTGCGTCGAGCCGCAATTTTGCATGCGGCGCGTAATGCGAGGCCATCATGCCCGGCGCGGAGATTTCGCTTTTAGCCGCATGCAGAAGCGGCCCGGTAATTTTCTCGATCTCGCCGCGCGCAATTCCGCCGCTGCGCAGCAGCCGGGGCGCGCCGCTTGAAAAATCAACGATGGTGGATTCAATCCCGCCTTTGCTCGGGCCCCCGTCGAGAATGAGATCGATCTTTCCCGAGAGGTCTTCCGCCACGTGCTGCGCGGCCGTCGGAGAAACATGACCCGAGCGGTTCGCGCTCGGCGCCACCACCGGAAAGTCCACGCTCGCGAGCAACGCCTGCGCAATTTCGTGCGACGGCACCCTGATTGCAATGGTGTCGAGGCCCGCGCGCGCAAGTTCGCATGCGCCTTCGTTGCCGCTCGCCTTGACGACCAGCGTGAGCGGTCCCGGCCAGAATTTTTCCGCGAGCGTAAGCGCAGCCTCGCTGAAATTTCCGAGCCGTTTCGCGGCATCCAGACCGCGCACATGCGCGATCAACGGATTGAATGAGGGCCGCCCCTTGGCCGCGTAAAGAGAAGCGACCGCGCGCGGATCGTCTGCGCGTGCGCCCAGCCCATAGACTGTTTCGGTCGGGAAGGCCGCGAGCCCGCCTGCGCGCAAGACGCTCGCGGCTTCCGCGATTGCCGCAGCGTCCGCGCGGAGGATTCGCGTATCTTTCCGGGTGTTGTCGCTGCTCACGTTGACGGGTCCGGCGGCCTTGGCCAGTGTAAATGAATGACGGGCCGGTATGGCCTCAGGCGCCGCGAAAGCGCAAGCGCCGTCGAAAATCGCGGAGTAAGAACATGTCCTATCGCGCGCCGGTCTCCGAGACGCTGTTTTTCCTCGACCATTGCACCAGCTTCAACGCTATCGCGGGCAAGGGCGCGCAGGCGGAGCTTTCGCTCGATCTCGTCCAGTCGGTGCTGGAGGAAGCGGGCAAGTTCGCCTCCGAGCGGCTTGCGCCCCTGAACCGGCAGGCCGACCAGATCGGCTCGAAGCTCGTGGACGGCAAGGTCGTCACGCCCCCGGGCTGGAAGGAAGCCTACCAAGACTGGATCGCGGGCGGCTGGAACGGCCTTGCCGGGCCGGTCGAATTTGGCGGGCAGGGCTTGCCGGTAATGGTCGCTTCCGCCTGTTTTGAGTACTGGAGTGCGGCCGCGATGTCGTTCGGGCTATGCCCGTTGCTCACCTTCGCGGGCGTCGATGCGCTGGAAGCGCATGGCTCGGAAGAACTGAAGAAGACGTATCTTTCGAAAATGGTGAGCGGCGAGTGGCCCGGCACCATGCAGCTCACCGAGCCGCAGTCCGGCTCGGATCTCGCGAACCTTCGCACCAAGGCCGTGAAGCAGCCGGACGGTACGTATAAAATTTCCGGCACGAAAATTTTCATCACCTATGGCGAGCACGACATGACGGATAACATCGTCCATCTCGTGCTTGCGCGCCTGCCTGACGCGCCCGCGGGAACGAAAGGCATTTCGCTGTTCCTCGTGCCGAAATTCATGGTCAACGCGGATGGCTCCCTTGGCGCGCGCAACGACGTGCGCTGCGCCTCCGTCGAGCACAAGCTCGGGATCCATGCCTCGCCGACCTGCGTGATGGTCTATGGCGATCAGGGCGGTGCAACCGGCTATCTCGTCGGCGAAGAGAACAAGGGCCTGCACTGCATGTTCACGATGATGAACAACGCGCGCCTCGGCGTCGCGGTGCAGGGCGTGGCGATCGCGGAGCGCGCGACGCAGCAGGCCGTGCAATATGCGCACGACCGCAAACAGGGCAAGGCGCCGGGCGCGAAGGATTTGAGCCCGATTGCCGAGCACCCGGACGTGAAGCGCATGCTGATGACCATGCGCGCGCTGACCAACGCTTCGCGCACGCTTTGCCTGCGCACCGCTTCCGCGCTCGACCGCGCCAATAACACGAGCGACCCGGCGGAGAGAAAAGCAGCGTATGAAGAAGCGAGCCTGCTCACTCCGGTTGCTAAATCTTTTTCGACCGACGCCGGTATCGAAGCGGCCTCCCTCGGCGTACAGGTGCATGGCGGCATGGGCTTCATCGAGGAAACGGGTGCGGCCCAGCACATGCGCGACGCGCGGATTGCCGCGATCTACGAAGGCACGAACGGCATTCAGGCGATCGATCTCGTCACCCGCAAGATCGGCCAGAGCGGCGGCGAAACGCTGAAGCGCGTGATGGCCGAATATCGCGCGACCGCGAACGAAGTCGCAAAATCGAACGATCCCGCCTTCGGCAAGACCGCGCAGCGCCTGAACGAAACACTCGACGCGCTGGAGCGCGCGACAAAATACATCGAAGTCGCACTCACGCGCGATCAGGCCGAGGCGCTCGCGGGTGCCACGCCCTATCAAAAATTGTTCGGCCTCGCTGCCGGTGGCGCCTATCTCGCGCAGGCAGCGCTCGCCGAGCGCATCGAAAGCAGACCTGCAACGCGTGTCGCTGTCGCGCGCTTCTTTGCGGAAAACCTCTGCACGCAGGCAAGCGGACTGGAAGCGACCATCACCGAAGGCGCGGCTTCGACCTTGTTCACCGAGTCGATGCTGGTGGCTTGATCTACTCGCGTCATGGCCGGGCTCGTCTCGGCCATCCACGCCTTGACTGACGTTCCGCTCGTAAGATGTGGATGTCCGCCACAAGGGCAGGCATAACGAAAATGGAGATTGAAATGGCCCTATCCGGAAAAACCCTTTTCATCACCGGCGCCTCGCGCGGCATCGGGCTTGCGATCGCGCTGAAAGCTGCGAAGGAAGGCGCGAATATCGCGGTTGCCGCGAAAACCGACTCGCCGCATCCGAAGCTGCCCGGCACGATTCACACGGCGGCCGAAGAAATCGAGAAAGCGGGCGGCAAGGCGCTGCCGCTCGTGGTGGACGTGCGCGACGAAGTGAATGTGAATGAGGCGCTGAAGAAAACCGCCGACAAGTTCGGCGGCATCGACATCGTCATCAATAACGCGAGCGCGATTCAGTTGCTGCAGACCACGCAACTCGACATGAAGCGCTTCGACCTGATGCACCAGATCAACACGCGCGGCACTTTCGTCGTCTCGAAATTCGCGATTCCGTTCCTCGAAAAAGCGAAAAACCCGCATATCCTGATGATGTCGCCGCCGCTCGACATGCAGCAGAAATGGTTCGCGCCGCATACCGGCTACACCATGGCGAAATACGGCATGAGCCTCGTCGTACTCGGTCTTTCCGGCGAACTGAAATCGAAGGGCATTGCCGTGAACGCGCTCTGGCCGCGCACCACGATTGCGACCGCGGCGGTGAACAATCTGCTCGGCGGTGATGCGTTGATGCAACGGAGCCGCACGCCGGATATTCTCGCCGACGCCGCCGTCCGCATCTTCGAAAAGCCGTCGCGCGAATTTACCGGGAACTTCCTGATCGACGACAACTTCCTCGCCGGCGAGGGCGTCACTGACTTCGATAAATATCGCGTCAATCCGGCGCAGTCGTTGCAAATGGATTTCTTCGTGCCCGACAATATCCCAATTCCCGCGGGCGTCAGCTTGGCTCCGCTGAAGGCGGCGGGCTAATATCAGGAATGACAACGCTTCTTCTTACGCATCCTTCCGCGCTCAAGCACGACACCGGCCCTGGTCATCCCGAGCGGCCGGATCGCATCCGCGCGCTGAACGAGGAGTTCGGCCGCGCGGTCTATTCGATGCTTGCGCGCGAGGAAGCACCGCTGGCGCCGCTCGAAGCCGTAACGCTCGCGCATCCGGCGGAATATGCCGAGAAGCTCCACGAGATCGCGCCGGAAACCGGCGCGGTGCGCGTCGATGGCGACACCGTGCTTTCTTCGGGAAGCTGGGAAGCAATCATGCGCGCGGTCGGCGGCGCGACTTACGCGGTCGATGAAGTCTTTGCGAAGAAGGCGGACAACGCTTTCGTCATGATGCGCCCGCCCGGCCATCATGCCGAAACTGCGACCCCAATGGGCTTCTGCTTCTTCAACAATGTCGCGATCGCCGCGCGCCACGCGCAGAAGATGCACGGCATCGAGCGCGTCGCCATCGTCGATTTCGATGTGCATCACGGCAACGGCACGCAGGATATTTTCTGGAGCGACCCGAGCGTGCTTTATTCGTCCACGCACCAGATGCCGCTTTATCCCGGCACCGGCGCAAAAAACGAAACCGGCACCCAGAACAATATCGTGAATGCGCCGCTCGCCCCCGGCGACGGCGGCACGCAATTCCGCGAGGCATTCGAGAGCGTGATCCTGCCGCGTCTCAACAATTTCCAGCCCGGATTGCTGCTGATTTCGGCGGGCTTCGACGCGCACCGCAACGATCCGCTCGCGAACCTGAACCTCGTCGAGGACGATTTTTCCTGGGTGACGGGCAAGCTCATGGATGTCGCGGACAAACACGCGCAGGGCAGGGTCGTATCGCTGCTCGAAGGCGGCTATGATCTGGAAGGATTGTCACGCTCGGCGGGCGCGCATGTTCGCCGGCTGATGAACGGCTGAATGGAAATTTCCGATGGCGAAAGACACCAAGGACGCGAATACCGATGTCGCGGCGATGCCCTTCGAGAAGGCGCTCGCCGAACTCGAGCAGATCGTCGGCAAGCTGGAAAGCGGCAACGTGCCGCTCGAGGATTCGATCAAAATTTACGAGCGCGGCGAGGCGCTGAAAAAGCGCTGTGACGCGCTCCTGAAGGACGCCGAGGCGCGGGTCGAGAAGATCGCGCTCGACGCCAAGGGCCGTCCAGCGGGTTCCACGCCGCTCGATCAGGACTGACCGGGCGTGACGGCTTCGCCTGCGGCGCTGCTCGCCTTGTATAAGCCGCGAAAAACCACGATATTTCACCCGTAATGATCGCAGACCCCCAATCCCGCACGCCGCTGCTCGACACCGTCGATACGCCCGATCAACTTCGCGCGTTGCCGGAGGCGAGCTTGCGTCAGCTTGCCGACGAACTGCGCCGCGAAACCATCGACGCGGTTTCGGTCACCGGCGGCCATCTCGGCGCGGGACTCGGCGTCGTCGAACTCACCGTGGCGCTGCATTATATTTTCGATACGCCGCACGACCGGCTGATCTGGGACGTCGGCCATCAGGCCTATCCGCACAAGATTATCACCGGCCGCCGCGACCGTATCCGCACGCTGCGTATGGGCGGCGGCTTGTCCGGTTTCACCAAGCGTACCGAAAGCGAATACGACCCCTTCGGCGCGGCGCACGCCTCCACTTCGATTTCCGCAGGTCTCGGCATGGCGATCGCGCGCGATCTTGCGGGCGATAAGCGCAACGTCATCTGCGTGATCGGCGACGGCGCGATGTCGGCCGGCATGGCCTATGAGGCGATGAACAATGCGGGCGCGGCCGGCAGCCGCCTGATCGTGGTCTTGAACGACAACGACATGTCGATCGCGCCTCCGGTCGGCGCGATGTCGGCTTATTTCTCGCGGCTGATTTCGGGCCGCACCTATAACGCGATCCGCGACGTCGGCAAGAAAGTCACGGCACAGCTTCCGAAGCGCATCGACGACATGATCACGCGCGGCATCGAGCACTGGCGCGGCTACATCACCGGCGGCACTTTGTTCGAGGAACTCGGCTTCTCTTATGTCGGTCCGATCGACGGTCATAATCTCGATCATCTTCTGCCGGTGCTGAAAAACGTGCGCGACAACGAGCCGGGTCCGGTGCTGGTTCACGTCGTGACGCAGAAGGGCAAAGGTTACGCGCCGGCGGAAGCCTCCGACGACAAATATCATGGCGTCGTGAAGTTCGATGTCGCGACTGGCACGCAGGCGAAATCGAAAGCGTTAGCTCCGAGTTACACGAAAGTATTTGCCGACAGTCTCGTCAAAGAGGCGAAGAAGGACGACAGGATCGTCGCGATCACGGCGGCGATGCCGTCCGGCACCGGCCTCGATATTTTCGGAAAAGAGTTTCCCTCGCGCACCTTCGACGTCGGTATCGCCGAGCAGCATGCGGTGACCTTCGCCGCCGGTCTCGCCGCCGAAGGCTACAAGCCCTTCGCCGCGATCTATTCGACCTTCCTGCAACGGGCCTACGATCAGGTCGTGCACGACGTCGCGATCCAGAAATTGCCGGTGCGCTTTGCGATCGACCGGGCGGGCCTCGTCGGTGCGGACGGCGCGACGCACGCGGGTTCGTTCGACGTTGCCTATCTCGCCTGCCTGCCGGATGTCGTCGTCATGGCAGCCGCCGACGAAGCTGAACTCGTGCACATGGTCGCGACTTCCGCCGCGATCAACGACCGCCCCTCCGCGTTTCGTTTCCCGCGCGGCGAGGGCACGGGCGTGCCGCTGCCTGCCGAAGGCGTGCCGATCGAGATCGGCAAGGGCCGTATCATTCGCGAAGGCACCAAGGTTGCGCTCTTGTCGCTCGGTGCGCGTCTTTCCGAATGCCTGCGCGCGGCGGACGAACTCGCAGCCCTCGGCTTCTCGACCACGGTTGCGGATGCGCGTTTCGCAAAGCCGCTGGACCGCGACATGATCCTGCGGCTTGCGCGCGAACACGAAGTGCTGGTCACCATCGAGGAAGGCTCGGTCGGCGGTTTCGGCAGCCACGTGCTCGAACTGCTTGCGCGCGAAGGCGCGCTCGACCACGGCCTGCGCATCCGCCCGATGGTGTTGCCCGATATTTTCCAAGATCAGGACACGCCCGCGAAGATGTACGAGCAGGCGGGTCTGGATGCGAAGGGCATCGTCACGACCGCGCTTTCGGCTTTCGGCAAGGACGAGTCGAACCTCGTTCGGCCGCGCCGCGCTTGAGCTAGGCCGCGCGCGGCAAGCGCCGGAACGGGCGCGAGAGTTTCCCCGGCGGAATGTCCGGCTTGTCCTCGACCGCGGTTTTGGTTTCGCCGGTCCGGTTGCAGCTCGAACACGCAAAAGAATGCACGATGACCCGCGGGTGCAGCGACTCCAGCCGCGACTGATACCAGGCCATTTCCTTATGGCACTTTGGACAGATCGGCGGCTCGAGGTCCTTCACCGAATTCTTTAGCGAGTCGACCACAGCATTCTTTCTCCGGACAAACGTTAGCAAGGCGGAATATATATCTCCGGCCGCCTCCATAAAAGTAGCCCCGATCGGTACCATGAAAAAAACCCTTCGAGCCGATCAGTTGCTGGTCGCGCGCGGCCTGTTCGAAAGCCGCGCGAAAGCGCAGGCCGCGATCGAGGCCGGCAACGTCTTGGCGAACGGTAAAGTTGTACGCAAGGTGTCGGAGCAGATAGCGGAAGACGCCGAGATCGTGGCGTCGCCCGCGCATCCTTATGTGTCGCGTGGCGGACTTAAACTCGAGGCCGCGCTCGACCATTTCGGGATAAATCCGTCCGGCAAAATTTGCCTCGATGTCGGTGCGTCCACCGGCGGCTTCACCGAGCTTCTGCTCGCGCGAGGCGCCGCCAAGGTTTACGCGGTCGACGCCGGAACGGATCAGTTGCATCCGCGCATCAAGTCCGATCCGCGCGTGGTCTCGCTCGAGCAGACCGACATCCGCAAGCTCGACGAGGCGGCGATGCCGGACGACGCGCAACTCATCGTCATCGACGTGAGCTTTATTTCGCTCGAACTGGTGCTGCCGCAGGCGCTCGCTTTCGCCGCACCCCACGCGGAATTGATCGCGCTCATCAAGCCGCAATTCGAGGCCGGCCGCGAGCATGTCAAAAAAGGCATCGTGCGCGATCCGGAGGTGCACATGGCCGTCTGCCAGCGCGTAGAATTACTGGTCGGGCGGCAGGGCTGGCGGCTGCGCGGCACGATTGCCTCGCCGGTGCTCGGCGGCGACGGCAACGCGGAGTTCCTGCTTTACGCGGAGCATTAGGGCCTGTTCCGCGCCTTCAGCCGTCATTCATCCGTCGCGGAGCACATGGATAGAGGCGGGGCCTTTTAATCGCCGCATGAGTCACTAGAACTGCCGCTCCCATGCACGGCATGAACAAAATATCCGCCTCCGGCGCCATGCCGGCGAGCCTCAACCCTTGGCGCCTCGAGCTGACCGAGACGGTGAAGCTCGCGCTGCCGATTGCGCTCACCCAGCTCGGTCAGGTCGGCATGATGACGACCGATCTCGCGCTGGTCGGCCGGCTCGGCGGCGACGCGATTGCGGCCGCGGCACTCGCGCAGGTCATTCTCTTCACCGCTTTCGTATTCGGCATGGGACTGACCTCGGCGGTATCGCCGCTCGCTGCGCAGTCCTTCGGCGCGCGCGAGCCGCGCATGGTGCGCCGCTCGCTGCGCGTGGGCCTGTGGGCCGCGACCATTCTCGGCATTCCGCTTTCGCTCGGCCAGCTCTGGGGCGAGGAGCTTCTGCTCGCGCTCGGTCAAGAGCCGCAGGTCGCGTCGCTCGCGCACGAATACCTGCTCGGGCTTGCCTGGTCGTTGATCCCGGCGTGGTGGTTCATTGCGCTGCGCGGTTTCATGGGTGCGGTGAATCGGCCCGAGCCCGCGTTCTGGATCACGCTCGCGGCGGTGCCCGCGAATTTTGTGCTCGCCTACGCGCTGATCTTCGGTCATTTCGGCGCACCCGAACTCGGCATTCTCGGCGCGGGGGTTGCGACCACCATCGTGAATCTCTGCATGTGCGCGGCCGCGCTCTGGGTCTGTTACGCGCAAGCACCGTTCAAGAAGTATCAGGTGCTCGGCCGCTTCTGGCGCTACGACGGGCATTTGATGAAGCAACTGGTCGCGATCGGCACCCCGATGGCCGCGACGTTCCTGCTCGAGTACGGATTATTCGGCGGTGCGGGTCTCGTGGTCGGCCTGTTCGGCGCAAGCGCCTTGGCCGCACACCAGATCGCGCTCCAGATCGCGGCGATCCTGTTCATGATCCCGTTCGGCATTTCGCTCGCCGCAACCGTGCGCGTCGGGCAGGAGGCAGGCCGCAAGAATCCGGTGGGCGCGCGCCGTGCCGGCTTCGTCGCTATCGCCTTGGCACTGGTCTTCATGACGGTGATGACGGTGATCGTCGTATCGCTGCGCCATGTGCTGCCGCTCTTCTTCCTCGACGAGACCATGAAGGACGCAAGCGAGATCGTCGCGATTGCGTCGTGGCTGCTGCTGCTGGGCGCAACCTTCTTCATCGCCGACGGCGTGCAGACCGCGATGGCGGGCTCGCTCCGCGGGCTCAACGACACCAAGATCCCGATGCTCTTTGCTGCGATCAGCTTCTGGGTGATCGGCTTCGGCGCGCTTTATCTGCTCGCGTTTCCGCTGCAACTTGGTGTCACCGGCGTCTGGATCGGCTTCACCATCGGCCTGATCGTCTATTGCGTGATGCTGGTCGCGCGTTTCCACCGGCTCACGGCGCGCGGCTATATCCCGGACGCGCCGCACGCCGAGCACGTAATCTCCAAGGCGAAGCCGCTTCCGGCGGAGTAAAATCAAAGCTATTGCTCGCGCCATGAGCGAGGAAGTCCGCATCGAGTCGGTAGGGCGGCAGGGCGACGGCTTGGCCGATACGTCTTCGGGCCGCGTGCATGTCGCCTACACGCTTCCCGGTGAGCACGTGATGATCGCGCGGGAAGGCGAGCGCGGCACGCTGGAGACGGTCGTCGAGCCAAGCGCGGAACGGATCGCGCCGGTATGCCGGCATTTCGGCGTCTGCGGCGGCTGCGCGCTCCAGCATTGGCAATCCGAACCCTATCTCGCCTGGAAGCGCGATCTCGTCGTCGATGCGCTTGCGCGCGAAGGGGTCCGCGTCGAAGTCGCCCAGGCAATTCCCGCGCATGGCGCGGGTCGCACGCGCGCGGTGTTCCACGCCGGGCGCGGCGATAAAAAGGATGCGCTCGGCTTCGCGAAACGCCGCTCGCACGAGATCGTTGCAATCGAGGAATGTCCGGTGCTCGATCCGAAACTCGAAGCCGCCCTTCCCATCGCACGCGAACTCGCGAGGATACTGCTCGCGGCCGGAAAGCCCATCGACCTGCATTTCACGCTGGCCGAACGCGGTCTCGACATCGACATTCGCGGACCGGGCAAGCTCGCAAAGCCCATCGAGTCGAAACTCGTTTCCTTTGCCGCCGAGAAAAAACTCTCGCGTGTTTCCCTGCATGGCGCGCCGCTCGCGCAACTGCTTCCGCCAACGCATCTTGTGGGCAACGTGCGCGTGACCGTGCCGCCGGGGCCGTTTTTGCAGGCGACCGCCGAGGGCGAGCGCGTGCTCGCGGAGAAAGTTCTGGAAGCGGCCCTAGGCACGAAGTCCGCCGCCGATCTTTTCTGCGGCATCGGCACCTTTGCCCTGCGACTAGCCGCGAATACCAAGGTCGCCGCCTTCGACAATCACGAGCCTTCCGTCGCTGCGTTGCAGGCTGCGTCCAAAGCGCCGGGCCTGAAGCCGGTGACGGCCTCTGCTCGAGATTTGTTCCGCTGGCCACTGGTTGCGGACGAATTGAAGAAAATCGATTTCGTTGTGCTCGATCCGCCCCGGCAGGGCGCGGAAGCGCAGGCGCGCGAGCTTGCCAAGTCGAAGGTGAAAAAGATCGCCTATGTTTCCTGCGACGCCGACAGCTTCGCACGGGACGCGAAGATTCTAATTGGCGGTGGATATAAACCCGGCGCCGTCACGCCGGTCGATCAGTTCCGCTACTCGCCGCATGTGGAGTTGGTGGGAGTGTTTGCAAGGTAGTTCTGCGTCATGGCCGGGACAAGCCCGGCCATGACGAGCTTCGCTCGTCAATTTCCCCACCGTTGCAGCCACATCTGCTCGCCGATGGTGCAGGAAACGCGCGGCGGCTTTACCGCCGGAATTGTTTTTGCGATCGACGGCGGCGTGATGCCGGAAACCTCGAGCACGAGTTTCTGCCGGATCGCATTCACGAACTGCGTCTTGTCGCGCACCGGAATCACGAACGAGCCCGGCCCGCCGATCACGCAGTCTTCGTAGTATTCATGCAGGTTCGGAATATCGAGCATCGAGCCGACCGGCGATTTTAATTGCAGCGGCAGTCCGTTGATGACGACGCCTTTCGAAACGATGTCGTCGCGCGTCGGTTCGATCAGCGGCCCTTGATTGTTCGTGCCGTCGCCGGAAACGTCGATCACGCGCCGCACGCCCTTGAAGCCGGTGCCGAACTGTGCCGCGGAAAATATCAGCCCGCTGGAAATCGAAGTTCGATACGTGCGCCGCACCGGCGCCGCCGCGAGTTTCGCGGCGAAGGCTTCCGCCGCCGCCTGTCCGTCGATCAGCGTCCACGGCACCACGATGGTCTGCTCGTGCGAGCCGGCCCATTCGATGTAGATGACCGCGATCTTGCCGTGGGCACCGCCGCGCAGCGCATCGACGAAGTCCTTGGAGGTGATCGCCTGCAAATAGCCGTCGCGTTGCAGCGCAAGCTCGTCGTAATCCATGGAGTAGGAAATATCGACGGCGAGCACGAGTTCGAGATCGACCGCGGTCTGTGCGTCCGCGCGCGAAGGCAGCGCGAACAGCGCAAGCAATGCAGCAAGGAAAAGGCCGAAGGCACGCATCGCCAGAATCCTCCGCCGGAAGGATTAGCCATGCAAAAGGTGGCACGAAACCGGCGCTTAGGCGAGAGAGCGCGAGGGGTATCCAGTGTCCTAAATCCGAAGTTCGCCACAGATTTCAGCGAGTTCGTAGCGAACTTCGGATTTGAAAGGACACTGGCAAATTAACATTCCAGTGTGGCTTTGGTTCGCAAGTCCGCTCAATGAGCCTGCTTCGAGACTGTAGCGGACTTGCGAACCGCCACACTGGCTAGCCGTCCAGAGATTCGGTCGCCACGATCTCGATGCCGAAGCCGGACAGACCGACGTAGTTTCGCGTGCGCGATGCGAGTAACCGGATCGAGGAAATCCCGAGATCGCGCAGGATCTGCGCGCCGACGCCGATCTCGCGCCATTGTTCCGCGCGCTGCGCCTCGGTCGAATCGTGCTGCGCGCCGGGCTTGACGACCGGAACGCCAGCCGTTCCGTCGCGGAGATAAATCAGCACGCCGCGGCCCTCGGCCTTGAAGCGCGCGAGCGCCTTGTGGATCACGGCACCCCCGCCGATCACGTCGCCGATCACGTCCGCGCGGTGGAGGCGGGCGACGATGTTCTCGCCGTCGCCGATCTTGCCGTAGACGAAAGCGATATGATGCGTCTCGTCGAACGGCGTCGTGAAGGCGTAGCCGGTGAGATTGCCGATTTCGCTCTGCACCGGAAATTCGGAAACGCGAGTGACAAGCTTCTCGCGCGTCTGGCGATAGGCGATGAGGTCGGCGACCGAAAGCTGCGCGAGCTTGTGGGTCGAAGCGAAGGCCGCGACCTGCGCGCCCCGCATTACCGTGCCGTCGTCGTTCACGAGTTCGGAAATCACGCCGACATTCGGCAGGCCCGCGAGCTTGCACAGATCGACGCAGGCCTCCGTGTGGCCGGTGCGCATCAACACGCCGCCTTCGCGCGCGATCAGCGGGAAGATATGGCCGGGGCGCACGAAATCGCTCGCGCCCATGTTGCCGTTCGCAAGCGCCCGCACCGTGGTGGTGCGCTCTTCCGCCGAGATGCCGGTGGTGGTGCCGTGCTTCGCGTCCACCGAAACCGTGAAGGCGGTAGTATGCGGCGCGTCGTTGTTCGCGACCATCGGCGCGAGATTGAGCCGCTGCGCCTCGGTCAGCGTCAGCGGCGCGCAGACGATGCCGGACGTATGACGCACGATGAACGCCATCTTCTCCGGCGTGCAGAGCGAAGCGGCGACGAACAGGTCGCCCTCGTTCTCGCGGTCGTCGTCGTCAGTGACGACCACGATCTCGCCGCGCGCGAATGCTTCGATCGCCTTTTCGACGCGGCTCTGCTCGGCTGCATTCATGGTGTTACTTCTTCTTCGGGAACGGCCAGTCGGAGGTCATGCCGACTTGCCCGCGATGGCGCATGAATTGATCCGCGAGCACGATCGCCATCATGGCTTCGCCGATCGGCACCGCGCGGATGCCGACGCAAGGGTCGTGGCGGCCCTTGGTCGAGACTTCGGTTTCCCCGCCGTAGCGGTCGACCGTGTCGCGCGAGGTCAGAATGGACGAGGTCGGCTTCACCGCGAAGCGCGCCACGACCGGCGCGCCGGTGGAAATGCCGCCGAGCACGCCGCCCGCGTGGTTCGAAAGAAAAATGGGGCCGTTGTTGCCCGCGCGCATCTCATCTGCGTTCTGTTCGCCGGTGAATTTCGCGCTCGCAAAGCCCGCGCCGATTTCGACGCCCTTGACCGCGTTGATGCTCATCATGGCGGAAGCAAGCTCTGCGTCGAGCTTGCCGTAAATCGGCGCGCCCAAGCCCGCGGGTACGTTCTCGGCGACGACTTCGATCACCGCGCCGATGGAGGAGCCGTTCTTGCGGATGCCGTCGAGATAGTCTTCCATCTGCTTCGCGGCCTTCGCATCCGGACAGAAGAACGGATTGTTTGGAATTTCATTCCAGTCCCAGTTCGCGCGGTCGATTTCGATTTCGCCCATCTGCACGAGCGCTGCGCGGATCTTCACGTCGGGAATGACCTTGCGCGCAACCGCGCCCGCCGCCACCCGCGACGCGGTTTCGCGCGCGGAAGCGCGGCCGCTCCCGCGCGGATCGCGGATGCCGTATTTCATGTCGTAGGTGTAGTCGGCGTGACCCGGGCGGTATTTGTTCGCGATCTCGGAATAATCTTTCGAGCGCGCGTCCACGTTTTCGATCATGAGCGCGATCGGCGTGCCGGTCGTCAGCTCCATGCCTTCTTCGTTGACGTAGGTGCCGGAAAGAATCTTCACCTGATCCGGCTCGCGCCGCTGCGTCACGAAACGCGACTGACCCGGCTTGCGCCGGTCGAGGTCGAGCTGGATGTCTTCGGCCTTAAGCGGAATACGCGGCGGGCAGCCGTCGACCACGCAGCCGATCGCAACCCCGTGGCTTTCGCCGAAGGTGGTGACGCGGAAGAGGTGGCCGAAGGTGTTGTGCGACATGGTGCGCAGCTTGTAGGAGCGCCCCGCGGCGGGGTCAAACGGGCGGGGTGTTAACTACTTCGCCGCGACGGCAATGCGCGGCTGTACGATGGCGGGCTTCGCGTTCAGCGCCTCGACCTGGAAGCCCGCGACGCGCTTGTAGTTGTTCGCGATGCCTTCGAGTTCTTCCCGCGAGAGCACTTCGGTCACGACATTGAAGCCGTTCGGCGCGCGCTCCTCGACCATCTGCATGACCTGCTCGGGGCCGTTGCCGCGGTTCAGCATCACGAGTTGCGTCGTCGCGGGCCGCCGCTCGGCCTCGTAAGCCAGAAGCGCCGCGTTGGTCTCGCCCTTGTCCTGAATCTCACGCGCGAGCACGCGCGCGTCGAGGATCGCCTGCGAGGAGCCGTTCGAGCCGATCGGATACATCGGGTGTGCGGCGTCGCCCATAAGCGTCACGCGGCCGAAGGTCCAGCGCTCCAAGGGATCGCGGTCCACCAGCGGATACTCGTAGCAGTACTCCGCATTGCGGATCAGGCCCGGCACGTCGAGCCAGCCGAAGTTCCAGTGTTCGAACCACGGCGCGAATTCCTCCAACCGCGCGGAACGATTGTAGTCTTCACGCCGCCACTCGTAGTCTTCGGCAAACTCGCGCTCCGCGATCCAGTTGACGAGCGGCTCGCCGCGCTCGGAGTCCTGACGCGAAATCGGATAGGCGACGAACTTCACCTGCTGGTAGCCCGCCATGATCATCGAGCGGCCGGAGAGGAACGGCTTCGCTTTCGTGACCCCACGCCAGAGGATGCGGCGCGCCCAGAGCGGTGCGCCTTCTTCCGGGTAAAGCTTCGCGCGGATCGTCGAATGGATGCCGTCGCAGGCGACGAGCAGCGCGCCTTCCTCGCTGCCCGTTTCCTTGCCGTCGCGATCCGTGAAGTAAACGCGCACACCGTTTGCCGTTTCTTCCCAGCGCGAGACGTGATGCCCGGTGAGGACGTTTTCCTTGCCGATGCGCTCGACGGCGGCGCTGAGCAGAATGGATTGCAACTCGCCGCGATGGATCGAGAATTGCGGCCACTTGTAGCCGGCGTCCAGCCCGCGCGGTTCCGACCAGATTTGTTTGCCGTGCTTGGAGTAATAAGCAAGCTCGGACGTGCGCACGCCGGTGCGGTCGAGTTCATCGTGCAGCCCGAGCTCGATCAGTTCGCGGCAGGCATGCGGCAAGACGTTGATGCCGACGCCGAGCGGCTTGATTTCCTGGACGCTCTCGAACACGCGGCATTTGACGCCGATCTGGTGCAGGCTCAGCGCCAGCGTGAGCCCGCCGATGCCGCCGCCGGCGATAAGGACGGTCATTCCCCGTTGCCGTTCTTGGTGTGCAGCGTCATGTCCGGCGCTTCCGGATTCTTGATGCCGACGACATGATAGCCGGCGTCCACATGCAGCACTTCGCCGGTGACGCCCTTGCCGAGATCGGACATCAGATAAAGCGCGCTCGCTCCGACTTCCTCGTTGGTCACGTTGCGGCGAAGCGGCGTGTTGTATTCGTTCCACTTCAGGATGTAGCGGAAGTCGCCGATGCCCGATGCGGCGAGCGTCTTGATCGGTCCCGCCGAGATTGCGTTCACGCGGATATTCTTCGGTCCGAGGTCGGCGGCAAGGTAACGCACGCTCGCTTCCAGTGCGGCCTTGGCGACGCCCATCACGTTGTAATGCGGCATCCATTTCTCGGCGCCGTAATAGGTCAGCGTCGTGATCGCGCCGCCGCGCGGCATGCGCTTTTCGGCGCGCTGCGCGATCGCGGTCAGCGAGTAGCAGGAGATCGCGAGCGTCGAATTGAAGTTCTCGGCGGTGGTGTCGACATAGCGGCCGTCGAGCTGCGCCTTGTCGGAGAAAGCGATGGCGTGAACGACGAAATCGAGGTCGCCCAGTTGCTTGTCGCATTCGGCGAAGACCGCATCGATGGTCGAAGGTTCGGTGACGTCGCAATGGCCGACGACCTTGGCCTTGAGTTCTTCGGCGAGCGGCTCGACCCGCTTTTTCAGGGCATCGCCCTGATAGGTCAGTGCGAGCGAAGCGCCGGCGTCGGCGCAGGCTTTGGCAATGCCGTAGGCGAGCGAGCGATTGTTCGCGATGCCGAAAATGAGCCCGCGCTTTCCGCGCATCAGCCCGCTGGTATCGCTCATTCCTTGCCCCCGGCTACTCGATACGCCCCGGTAACATTAGGGGCGCATTTCTTTTGGCATGGGTCAAAAGAGGCCTCAAGCCGCTGGCGTTCAAGGGTTGTAACGGAATCTCTCGCCGTCCCCCGCGAAAGCGGGGACGACAACAAAGGGATGGGCTACGCGCCGCCCTTGAGCTTCTTCGCAAACGCCTCGAGTTCCGCGTCTGCCCCATCCGGCAGCACGATATTGACCGAGACCAGGAGATCGCCGGGCGCGGCGCCTTTCTGCGGCAGGCCCTTGCCCTTGAGGCGGAAGGTACGCCCGCCGGAGGTGCGCGGCGGAATCTTGAGATCGACCGCGCCGGAAAGCGTCGGCACCCGGACCGAGCCGCCGAGGATCGCGTCTTCGAGCGGCAACGAAATTTCCGCGCGCAGGTTCGCGCCTTCGACCTTCAGGTCGGGGTGGACCGCGACATGGATCGTGACGATGGCGTCGCCGGCCTGCGCGGCGCCCGCGAAGCCCTGTCCGCGCAGGCGGATCTGCTGGCCCTCGGTGACGCCGGCCGGGATCGTAACCTCGACCTCCTTGCCGGAGGGCAGCGTCACACGCTTCTTCGCGCCCGCGACGCTCTCGTCGAGCGAGACGGTGACGGAGAGCGCGACATCCGCGCCTTTCGCCTGCGCGGTTTCGTATTCCTCGTAGCCGGTAGCACCCCGCGGGGACTGCCCGCCGAAGCCGCCGCCGAAAATCCCGCTCAGGATGTCCTCGAAGCCACCGCCCTGCTGCTGCCGCGCGCCGCCGCGCGCACCGCGGCGTTGAAAGCCGCCGGGGCCATAGGAAAAGGTTTCGAAAATCGTCTCGCCGCCCGGACCCTGCCGGAAGCTGCCGGGGTCGAAGCCGCCTTGCCCGAAACCGCCATGCTGGCGCGGATCGAAGTTGAAGCCCTTGGGCTTGCCCTCGGCATCGATCTCGCCCGCGTCGAACGCCTTGCGCTTTTTCTCGTCGCCGAGAATCTCGTAGGCGGTGTTGATCTCGTTGAAGCGCGCGGCCGCCTTCGGATCGTCCTTGTTGGCGTCCGGGTGGTGCTTCTTGGCGAGCTTGCGGAAGCTCTTCTTGATCTCGTCGGCGGATGCCTTGCGGGCTACGCCAAGGACTTCATAGGGGTCGCGCAACGCTGGAGATTCCCTTCTGGATGCTCACGCAGTCCAGACCATATCTGGGTATGGAAGGTTTCGCGCGCAACATCGCCACGCCACAGGGGGCGCATGCAAGCTTGAGAGATAACCGCGATCTAAGGCCGTATTTGGCCGCCGAGATCGGTAGGAGTTCAGGATTTTTTGAGCGGTTTACGCCCGCATGGCGAGCGAAGCGAGCACCCATGCGGGGTAAGAAAGACGGCCCCCAAGACCGGCAGAGTTTGTGGCTCAGGGCTTCTTGAGCGGTTTACGCCCGCATGGCGAGCGAATGCCAGCACCCATGCGGGGTATCAAACAGGCAGCCGGAAAATCGATGGCAGCTTGCCGCTCAACTCTTCTTCAGCGGCTTCACGCTCTTCACTTCCCAGGAGTTTGCGCTCACCCGGCAGGCGATGCCTTCGGACCAGGTCTCGACGCCGTTCTGGACATGGCTCGCGATGAAGTTGCGGCAGGAAACGCCATCCTTGGTGAAGGCCGACGCGATCGGCGTTACGGTGCCGCGTGCGCCGTTCGCCGGATTGCTCCAGGGCACGCTCGGGCCTTCGTCGGTGCGCGCGAGCGCTTCCTTGAGTGCTGCCTGCGCGAGCGGCCAGTCGATCGCGGACATGCCCATCGGGTTGTCGCGGGTGCTGGCCATGTGTAGCGGGATCGAGCCGGTGGTCTCGTCGGAAGCGGTGCGGATCACGGTCGGGCCGGTATCGCTGACGCCGCCGGGCAGGAGCGAGGAGAGCTGCATCGAGCAGCCGCCGAGCAGCATCGCGATCAGGCCGGCGGCGATCGGCGCGGCGAAGAGCGAGGCCGCAGACAGCCCGGTGGCCTTCTTTCCATGATAAAGAGGGCTCGTGTCGGATTCCGCTTGCTCTGAAGACGCCTTACGCACGATTACTCCAACCCGGACCGGCGACTAAAAAGGTACGGAGGTATTGACGCATGACAGGGTTAATTTCCGGTGACTTCACGCAAAGCACCGACCCTTTCGCGCTCTTTACCGCCTGGTTCGCCGAAGCCAGGACCGCCGAGCCGAACGACCCGGATGCCATGGCGCTTGCGACCGTGGACGCGACCGGCCTGCCGGACGTGCGGATGGTGCTCTTGAAATCTGCTGATGAACGCGGCTTCGTTTTCTACACCAACGAGCAGAGCGCCAAGGGGGGCGAGCTCGCCTCGAACCCGAAGGCCGCGCTCGTGCTGCACTGGAAATCGATCCGGCGGCAGGTGCGGGTGCGCGGCGCGGTCGAGCGCGTGAGTGCTGCCGAGGCAGACGCTTATTTCGCGTCGCGCTCGCGCGAGTCGCGCATCGGCGCCGCGGCGAGCGACCAGTCACGGCCGCTCGACAGCCGCGCGACGTTTGAGGCGCGGATCGCGGAATTGCAGAAGGAGTACGAAGGCAAGGATGTGCCGCGTCCCGCGCATTGGGGCGGCTATCGCATCGTGCCGGCGGAGATCGAGTTCTGGCAGGACCGGCCGCACCGCATGCACGACCGCGTGCGTTTCACGCGCGCCGGCGCGGGCTGGAAAGGCACGCGGCTTTTTCCGTGACGGCTGGCGTCAGAGCCAGCGCTTCCACTTGAAGAAGAAGTAGGGACCGATCGCGGCGACGACCATCGCCACCACCGCGAGCGGGTAGCCGTAGGTCCAGTCCAGTTCCGGCATGTGCTTGAAGTTCATGCCGTAGATCGACGCGATCAGCGTGGGCGGCATCAGGGTCACCGCCATGACCGAGAACAGCTTGATCACGTTGTTCTGCTCAAGGCTGACCATGCCGAGCGTCGCGTCCAGCAGGAAGGTGATCTTGTTCGCTAGAAAATGCGCGTGGTCGGTGAGCGAGGAGATGTCGCGCGCAACGCTCTTGAGGTGCGTGCGTTGCTCTTTCGGCAGGCCGACCGCTTCGGCCTCGTTCGTGAAGAACAGCACGAGCCGGTTCAGCGAAACGAGGCTTTCCCGTGCTTTTGAAAGCAGGTCGCCCTTGCGCCCGATGGCGCGCAGCACCGCCTGGTAACGCTGGTTCGGATCGTCGCGCGCGGCGTTGCGCTCGAATACGCGGCCCGAAACCTTGTCCACTTCCGCCGCGAGCTTTTCGAGGATGTCGGCGAGCCGGTCGATGATCGCATCGAGCAACTCGACCATGATGGTCGGTCCGGTGGTGTTTACCGAACATGCCTTGGAGAGTTTGCCCGCAAGATAGGTGAAGGGCTTGGGCTGGTCGTAGCGCACCGTGACGAGCCTCGAGCCCGCGATGATGAAGGTGATCGCGGTGGTGCCGGGCTTGTCGGTCTCGGTGTTGAACAGGAGCGTCGCGGTCATGTAGCGCGCGCCGTTCTCGATATAGAGGCGGCTCGATATTTCGATCTCGGCCATTTCCTCCCGCGTCGGCACCATCACGCCGACGGCGGCTTCGACGATCTTGTCTTCGCCGGGCGTCGGCACGACGAGATCGATCCAGACTGCGTCGGGCGGGCAGGGCTCTCCTTCCTTCACCTCGATGCGTTCGAGCGACGAGCCACGCAGGACATGGGCGAAGAGCATTCTATTCCCCGCGAAAGGAGAGCGGTCAGGTGCTCTCCACTACCTTGCCTCGCGGGTAGCGTCCATCGCCGCATCGCGATGGCGCGTCATCGTATCGTAAAGTCGAGCGTCTTAGATCGCGAGCAGTTCGAGATCGCGCAGCGTGACGACACGCTGCTTCGGCGCATAGGCTTCGTTCTTCTGTTCGCCCGAGTAGCGCATCGAGGCCGCGACTGCCGAGATGCCGACCTTGCGGTATTGGCTCTCGAGACCCGGACGTCCCGATTCACGCGCTTCGATCTTGGTATTGATAGTTGCCGCAGACATTTGTGTTTCCTCGAACCCTTTTATTCGTCCCCGAAGGGCGCGGGTTTTCGCGCCCGACTAAGGCGCTTTTTGGCAATTCGCGCGGCCCGATTTAGTTGATTCGGCGAAGCTTTTCCGGCGAATTCTCCGGTCTCCGGCAAGTCTGCTCCACAGGCGTTAACGGACACGGAAACGTGAGGCGGTGGCGGCTGAAAGCGCAAATGCCTCTGGTTTGGGCCGTTTTGCCTGCCGCATTGCGACATTTCTGCCACAGGATTTCATATCCAGCAGCTTCAAGGCCTTAGCTACTTCCCGGCAAAAATCAGTTCGGATAGTGACAGGCTTAGCTTGGGGGCAAGCGAAGGTTTAGGTCAGTAAGAAAATGCGGATTCGTCATCTCGCTTTTGTGCTCATGGCCCTGTCTCTGGGCGGGTGCATTTCCGACACACTCGACCCGGTTCCGGAGTCCGCGATTCCGGCGCGCGACAAGAAGCTGATTGCGAGTGCTCCCTACCTCAATCATAAGCCCGACTCGGACTGGCTGCGCCATCTCGTGGACGCGCCGACCAACGACAAGCCGGGCACGGTGATCGTCGATACCGACAAGAAGTTCCTCTATCTCATCCAGCCGAACGGCAAGGCCTATCGCTATGGCGTGACCGTCGGCGAAGAGGGCATGGCCTTCAAGGGTGAGGCCGTCGTCAAGCGCAAAGCCGAGTGGCCGGATTGGACGCCGACCGCTGACATTATCAAGCGCTTCCCGAATCTGCCGAAATACGTGTCGCCGGGCCCGCACAATCCGATGGGTGCCCGCGCGCTCTATCTCTTCCAGGGCAACAAGGACACGCTGTTCCGCATTCACGGCACCAACCAGCCGGAATATATCGGTCAGGCGATTTCCTCGGGCTGCATCCGCATGCTGAACGAGGACATCATCGACCTCTACAATCGTGTGCCGCTTGGCGCGAAGGTCAAAGTGATTTGATCTGACGGCGACTTGCGGTTGGGGGCAAAAGGGCGCTGCTTCGGCAGCGCCCTTTTCCGTTACGGATAGCGCACCCGCAGCGGATTGGGCGCGGGCACGGGCGGCGCCGGCACGTTCCATTGGCAGATCCGGTAGCCGTTGCGCCGCTGCGCAAGATCGAGATGGAAATGGTTCTCGTGATAGCCGTCCGAACCGGGGCCAAGCACCGTTGTAAAATGCGCGCAGGCGCCGCGGCGCAGGTCGTAGAGAAGTTGTAGCGGCGTTTCTTGCAGATCGACGCCGAAGCGCCGCCCGTCGTTCATCACGATCGCGCGGATGTCGATTGCATTGGCCCGGCCGTGCTCGCTCATTCTTGCGCCGCGGATATTGTTGCGCGGGCGGCAGTGATAGGACGCCGCAACCTCGACGCGGGAAAGCCCGCTATAGGTTTCGGTAGCGGGAACGACTTCGTCGCGAATCCAGTCCGCCACGGCTTCGGCGGTTTCGCAGCGGATCAGTGCGGCCGGCCTGAGCGTGATGTCTTTGCCGTCCTTGCGCTTGATCGCGGAAATCTTGATCTGGCCCGCGGCGCCGCAGCCATTGTCCCACATCGCGGCTTCCGCGGGTGCCGCGACCAGCTTGTCTTTGGCTAGGACCGCGGCACAGAGCTTCGCGGCTGCGTCGGCATCCTCCTGCGGGATCGCGACGAGCTTCGGTGCCCGGGGCTGCGGGTCGCTCTCGCGGCGGGGCGCGTCCAGCGGCCGCTCGGCCGGCATCGGCGCTTCGTCCGGAAGGTCCAGATTTTCGGCGCGCACCGGTGCGCAGAACGCCCAGAAAATCGCCAGAAACGCCACGGTAACTGCCAGCCGCTTCATGCCGGAACCATATCCTTCGGTTGTCGCGCCGCCAGTTTTCTTGAGGGCGCGCCCGCGCTAGTTTCGGCGGGAAAGGTGCCGGAAAAAGGCGCCGCTGCAAAAGAACGAGGGAGACGTACCATGAAGGGCTTGATGCAGGACTGGTCGCTGACCTGCAACCGGATCATCGACCACGCCGCCATTCAATACCCGAACCGCAAGGTCATCAGCCGCTCGGTCGAAGGGCCGATCGTCGAAACGACCTATAAGGAAGTCCGCGAGCGCGCGCTGAAGGTGGCGCAGCGGCTCGTGAAGGAAGGCATCAAGAAGGGTGACCGTGTCGCGACGCTCGCCTGGAACACGGGCCGCCATCTCGAAGCCTGGTACGGAATCCTCGGCGCCGGCGCGGTCTATCACACCGTCAACCCGCGCCTCTTCGCCGAGCAGGTGATCTACATCGTCAATCATGCCGAAGACAAAATGATCTTCATCGATCTGACGTTTGTGCCGATCCTCGAGAAGCTTGCCGACAAACTGCCGACGCTCAAGAAATACATCGTGCTGACCGACAAGGCGCACATGCCGCAGACTTCGCTTCCGAACGCGGTCGCCTACGAGGACTGGATCGCGGAAGTCGACGGCAACTTCAAATGGGTCGAGGTCGACGAAAACGATGCCGCCGGTATGTGCTACACCTCCGGTACCACCGGCAATCCGAAGGGCGTGGTCTATTCGCATCGCTCGAACGTGCTGCATGCGCTGGCTGCGACCGTGCCGGACGTGATCGGGCTTTCGAGCCGTGATGTCGTGCTGCCGGTCGTGCCGCTGTTCCACGCGAACTCCTGGTCGCTCGCCTTCTCCGCGCCGATGACCGGCGCCAGCATGGTGATGCCGGGCGCGAAGTTAGATGGCGCTTCGATCTACGAACTGCTCGACAAGTATCAGGTTTCGGTGACGGCGGCGGTGCCGACCGTATGGCTCATGCTCTTGCAGCATCTCGAAGCGAACAAGCTGAAGCTGCCGCACCTCAAGCGCGTGCTGATCGGCGGCTCGGCCTGCCCGCGCGCGATGATGCAGAAATTCCAGGACGAGTACGACGTGCAGGTCACGCACGCCTGGGGCATGACCGAAATGAGCCCGATCGGCACCGCCGGTTCGCTCAAGCCCGAAGTCGCGCATCTGAAGGGCGATGCCGAACTCGACGTGAAGGAGAAGCAGGGTTTCTCGATCTTCACCGTCGAAATGAAGATCACCGACGACGAAGGCAACGAACTGCCGTGGGACGGCGTGAAATTCGGCCGCCTCAAAGTGCGCGGGCCGGCGGTCGCCTCCGCCTATTTCAAGGGCGAGGGCGGCAATATCCTCGACAAGGACGGCTTCTTCGACACCGGCGACGTCGCGACCATTGACCCGATGGGCTACATGAAGATCACCGACCGCGCGAAGGACGTCATCAAGTCCGGCGGCGAATGGATTTCCTCGATCGATCTCGAAAACGTCGCCGTCGGCCACCCGGATGTCGCCGAAGCCGCCGTCATCGGCGTCGTGCATCCGAAGTGGGACGAGCGCCCGCTTCTCATCATCGTGCCGAAGAAGGACAAGAAGCCGACGCGCGAAGACCTGCTCAAGTACATGGAAGGCAAGATCGCGAAATGGTGGATGCCGGACGACGTCATCTTCGTGGACGAAATCCCGCATACGGCGACCGGCAAGATCCTGAAAACCGCGCTCCGCGAGAAGTTCGGCGATCACCGCCTGCCGAGCGTCGCCGCGGAGTGATCCTGCAAGCGTTACGTTTCTGCATGGAGCCGGCGTCATGATCAGACGCCGGCTTTATGCCGAGATCAGGGTCTCGAAACTCGCGGTCTGGAGCCGGCGCATCGCGGTCTTCGCGCTGCCGGTGTTCCTGCTCGCGATCCTGCTGCACCGCTTGGGCGCAATCGAATATTATCCAGCACTTGTGCTGGTATTCGCGGTGCTGGCAATTCTCACGCTCTCGTTGCTGCTGGCGATTGCAGCGCTGGTCGTGATCTGGAACGAGGGCTTGAAAGGCCTCGGCTCCGCGTTGCTCGCGCTGTTCCTGTCCGCCGCGCTGCTTGCTTATCCGGTCTTTGAGGTCGTGCGTGGCGTGATGCTGCCGCCGATCAACGACGTTTCAACTGATACCGCCGACCCGCCGCAGTTCGCCGCAATCGCGAAACTACGCCCGCAAAACGCGAACCCCGTCCAATATGCGGGCGGTCAGACGGCCGAATTGCAGAAGGCGTTCTATCCGGCAGTACGCCCGGCGGAGTTCGATGCGGAGTTGTCGGAAATCGCCAGCGCCGTCAGTACGCTGATGCAGCGGCGCGGTTGGCGCAACCTCGATATCGTGCAGGCGTCGGGCAATAGCGCCGTTCATCTCGAAGCGGTTACCATGACCGCGATCATGGGCTTTCGCGAAGATATCGCGATCCGGATTCGCAGGGTCGGAAACATGGTGCGCGTCGATATGCGTTCGGCCTCGCGCTACGGCAGCCGCGACTTCGGCACCAACGCGCGCCGGATCGAATCCTTCCTCGCCGATCTCGTCGAGGCGCGCCGCCGCGCGCATTAATCAGGCCGTGAGACGGTAGCGCCCTTCGAGCGAAAGCGCGCCGTCGGTCGCGACCATGTCGCGCTCGACCAGTGTTTCCAGATGCGCGTAGGTGGTCATCGCCGCCGCTTTCGCGAGCCGCGGATCGAGGCCGATATAGATCGCCTGCACGATGCCGGGAATGTCGCTCTCGCCGCGCGAGAGCTTGCGCAGGATCGCCGTCTCGCGCGCTTCGCGGTGCTCGATATATTGCTCCACGAGCTTCTTCGCGTTTCGCACCATGCCGCCGTGGCCGGGCAGGTAGGTCTGCTCGGAACGTTTCTCGAGCTTGTGGAGCGAGGTCATGTAATCGCTCATCGAGCCGTCCGGCGGCGCGACGATCGAGGTCGCCCAGCCCATGACGTGGTCGGCAGAGAAGAGAATGTCGGTGCCGCGCAGCGCGAAGGCGACGTGGTTCGCGGCGTGGCCCGGCGTGAAGACGGTTTCCAGTGCGTAATCCTTGCCCTCGATCACTTCGCCGTCCGCGAGTTTGTGGTCCGGCATGAAATCATCGTCGCCGCCGGAATCGAGCGGCGGCGTTTCGCCCAGATGCAGTTCGCGGGCAGGGCGGTGCGGGCCTTCGGCGAAAGTCTTCGCGCCGGTCGCCCGGCTGATCGCGGCCGCCGCGGGCGAATGATCGCGATGGGTATGCGACACCAGTATTTGTGCGACGGTTTCGTTACCGAGCGCGGACAGGATCGCCTCGATATGCCGCGGGTCTGCCGGACCGGGGTCGATGACCGCTACCGAGCCCTTGCCGACGATGTAGGTGTTGGTGCCCCGGAAGGTGAAAGGGCTCGGGTTGTCGCACAGAATCCGCCGCACCCCCGGCGCGATTTCTTCCGCGACACCGGGTTTTGCATCGAAACTGCGATCGAACTGGATTTCTTCGCTCATTTTGCCTTTGCCTTGGGAGTAGGCCGCTTCGCGGCGCAGTCCTTATCATATTGCCTCCGGCTCGCGGGCGCCGCTGCATAGCGATTGCGCGTGGCGGCAAAAAATGCGGGCAGCAAACCTGCTTGACGAGGGAACCCGGTTGCGGTCCACTTTTGACGCAATCTTATTTCGGCCCGGGGAGCAGGGGCCTTTGGCGGCAACGATTTCGTTGGACGATCCTTTGGCCGCGTTTCTTCGCAATCCGGATTAGCGATTGTCGGAATCGTCTGCGCATTTCGCAGGACGCGTCCGCTGAATACCTACGACAAGGATACGAACATGCCTTCCGGTACCGTGAAATGGTTCAATGCGCAGAAGGGTTACGGGTTCATCCAGCCGTCCGATGGCGGCAAGGATGTCTTCGTGCACATCAGCGCGGTTGAACAAGCCGGTCTTTCGACCCTGAACGAAGGCCAGAAGATCAACTTCGACATCGTGACCACGGATCGCGGCCGCACCGCCGCGGGCAACTTGAAGGCCGGCTGACGCGCACGACGTCGCGCCGGGAAATCCCGGCGAAAGCCTTGGACTTCACCGCTTGAATCGACCGTCTTTCGGACGGAGGTTTTCGTTCGTTCGTTTTTCTGTACCGGCCGGTATCGTGGGCCGGTGTTGCCAGAATAGCGCTTCGCTAAATTAATTTGTGAGCCCAGTAACTTACGCGTAACCGAACATTGACTTGCCGCGGCGGCGCAAGGAAATTCGCTGCAAGGCTGAGGATTCAGCCGGTGTTGCAGAAAGAGGCAAGATAATGCGCAAGATGGTGGTCGCTTCGGCGGCCCTTTTATTTGCCGGGGTCGTAGCGGGGGCTGCGCCGGCGAATGCGGCGGATCTGGTATTCAAGGCTCAGCCTTATCAACCCAACTGGTATTTCGAAGCCCGCATCGGTTCGCCGATCGCGCCGGCCAACAGCAGCGCGTTCGATTTCACGATCCCGCAGGCGGGCTTTGCTTCGACCTATGAGCCGAGGACCGGCTTCTATGGCAACCTCGCGATCGGGCGCTACTTCACACCCAACTGGCGCTACGAGTTCGAGTTCGCGCTGGGCTATGCGGCGGACGGCTTTCATGGCGGCGTTCCGGATACCGGCAGCCTGACCTCGATCGGCCTGATGGCGAACCTGCTCTATGACTTCAAGAACCACACGGCGTGGACGCCGTTCATCGGCGCGGGCCTCGGCACCCAGATCGTTTCGATGAACCGGCTCGGCGGTGCAATGGCGGCCGACGACACCGACATCGCGCTGGCGGCCTCCATTATCGCCGGTCTGGATTATCGCTGGAATCGCGACTGGACCGTGACGGCTCGTTATACCGGCCTCTATACCGGCGGTATGAGTTTCGACACGAACATCGCCGGCTTCACGGTCGAGCGCGAGGCGGGATGGCTCAACATCGTGACGGTGGGTATGCGCTATCAGTGGTAGCGGCTGTCTACTGCGAGAAAAGAAAAAAGCCGGAACATGCGTTCCGGCTTTTTTCTTGGCCCTCGATAAAGAATGGTCGGAGCGAGTGGATTCGAACCACCGACCCCCTGCTCCCGAAGCAGGTGCGCTACCAGGCTGCGCTACGCTCCGCCTGGGCCCTAGAAAAGCAATGCCGGAACCTCTCAGCCCCGGCAAGCGGCTGCTTCCTAGCAGCCCGGTTTGGCCCCTTCAAGCGGCGAAATCCAGCGATTTTCAGCCATTGAACCGGGCCCGATCTTGAGTAGATTGCGCCCCTTCCGGCCATTGGGGCGTAGCCAAGTGGTAAGGCAGCGGATTTTGATTCCGCCATTCCCAGGTTCGAATCCTGGCGCCCCAACCAGCCGTTTCCGTCGAACCGGCCATGCGTCGATTTCCACTGAGAAAGCCCGCATTTGCTGGGCTTTTACGAGGCTACTAAGTCTCCGCTCCCGCCTCTTTGCAGACTCTGGCAGGATTTCTACGCCTCAGTGTCACCTATACACTCACGAATTTCCGTTTTCTCAGACTCGAGCAGCGGAGACCGGTTTTGAATCTCATATGCCCGCCATGGTGGCATCGCACCGAGAGTTTCTACTACTCGTTACGCGTCAATAGTTCATCTTCGTAATTGCATTAGAATGCACTCGTTCGCTTGCTAGGCAAATATTCTCAGTAAGCAACTTGTTGGCTTTGAGCAAAGGCCAACAAGTGACAGGCTCTAGCCTAGGCGCCTGGGCGATGGTGATTTCCGCAAATTTTTGCTGCGTTGAGCCTGCCGCTCTAAATCCGGCGAGCAAAAAGGTGCGGGTCGCTGCCCGCATCGAATTGACTCTGCCCTTCAGCCCAAATATCACTGTCTCATATGTTGAGATAGTAGAAGCAAATAGTGAGACGCTATGGCTCCGGGCAGCGGGCTTAAAACGCCTGAAGACTTGGCCGATTTTATCCGCGGTTTGACCCTTCTAGGCACCGGCGGCGGAGGGCGGCCAGACGCTGGCTACGCCGCGCTCGAGCCCTGGGTCTCCCGCGGAAACGGGCTCAACTGGAAGACACTGGAATCGATCCCGGACGACGCTTTTTATTGTTCGCTGTCCGGGCTCGGATCTATCGCGCCGACGAAACCGATGAGCACCGACGAACGCGTGGCCGCCGGTTATCCCGCACAGATAGACGAGGTGCCGCCGATGTTGCTTGCGCTTCGCGAGTTAGAGCGTCAGCTGCACAAGAAGCTCGCGGGCGTTTTTCCGATTGAAGTCGGCGCGGGCAACGCAACGACCACTTTTGCCGCTGCACTTGCCGCCGGCATCGATATGATCGATTGCGACTGCGCCGGTGGTCGCGCTATCCCTGAGATGAGTCAGAGTTCGGTGGCGCTTTCCGGCGTTTCCTTTGCACCCGCAGTATTCGCCGATCCGTGGGGTACGCTGCTCACGGTTTCCAAGTGCCACAGCCCGAAACAGGCCGAGCGCCTCGGCAAGGCGATCAGCTCGGTCACCAAACTCGCCGATATGCGCGCGCAATGCGCCCGCGCGGCTTTTATTGTCGATGGACGAACGCTCAAGAAAGTCGCGAATGGCGGCGGGTTAACGCGGGCGCTTCGCGTTGGCCGCGCGATCGCAGCCGCGAACGCCGCGGGTGCCGACCCTGCCGCGCGCGCCGCGAAAGAGCTTGGTGGCGAAGTTATTTATCGCGGCACCCTGGCGGCCAAGGATTGGGAAAGCCGCGACGGCTATATGTTCGGCGAACTCCGGATTACTTCGCCCGGTAGTCCCGACGCCCGGATTTTTCTCAAGAATGAAAATCACATCGTCTGGATCGATGACAAGCCGCGCTTCATGGCGCCGGATCTCATCTGCGTCGTCAACGCAAAAAGCGGCGAACCTTACACCAATACAATTCTCGAGCCCGGCACGAACGTTGCTGTGATCGTGGCGCCTGCGCTGGATATGCACCGTACGCCGCAAAGCGTCGAGGCGCTTGGTCCGAGACATTACGGCTTTGATATCGATTACGTCCCGATGAGGAGTGCGCAATGACGCTCGGGCTTTTGATGGCGGGGCATTCGGATCCCTTCGTTCACGCCGATCTTGCGTCGTTTGCCGAAGAACTGGGCTTCACCGACGTATGGATGGCGGACGAACGGTTCTATCGCGAAGTCTACTCGCTCCTGACGGTGATCGCGATGCGGACGAAGCGTATCAATATCGGTCCCTGCGTCACGGATCCGTTCTCGCGGCACGCCGCATTGACCGCGATGGCGATCTATACGCTCGACGACATATCGAAGGGCCGTGCAATTCTTGGCTTCGGTGCGGGAGTTTCCGGTTTTGCCGAGATGGGAACCCCGCGGCCTAAGCCCGTGCGCGCGCTTCGTGAATCAATCGAGCTCATTCGCGCACTCGCGACAGGTGAGGAAGTCAGCTATGCCGGCGAGGTCGTTAAGTTTGATGCGGGCAAACTCGGCTTCAAACCGGGGCGGGCGCGCCTTCCGGTATGGCTCGCGGGCAACGGCCCGCAGGTACAGCAACTCGGCGCAAAGATCGCGGATGCGATCATCATGGAAGCATGCGGCAATGCGATCGAGGCAAGCTCATTCGCGGCCCGCGTTCGTGAAAGTGCAACTGCGGCGGGCCGCAAGCCGGGGGAAGTCCACCTCGTCGCGCGGCTGAATGTTTCGTTGAGCGACGACGCTGCCGACGCTTACGATGCATTGCGCCTGCGTTCCGCGCGCACGCTGGCGTCCGGCCGGACGCATTTCGACACGCTGGAAGCGCAGGGACTGGCCGTTCCCGCGCCGGTCCGTGAAAAGGTTGCGCATGTTGCTTACAAGGAGGGCGCCCCGCCTTATGAGGCGATCCGCGCCGATATTTCAAACAAGATGATCGAGGCAATTTCGCTGGTCGGGACACCTGCGCAGATCAAGAAGCAACTGGCCGCCCTGTTCGAAGCGGGTATCGGCGGCGTCATTCTTTCTGCACTCCCGGCAAAGGGAGTGACCGTGCAGCAAACGCTTGAGCGTTTCGTTCGGGAATGCTGGCAGCCCGCACTTCAACAGGCGAAAGGGTGAGCCGATGGACTTCAGGCTGCACTCCGCGAAATCGGCCGATCACGCGCTCGAAATCGCAGCCGGGCTGAAAGAGGGTTGGCGATATGTCGCCGGTGGTACCGATCTCGTCATTCAGCTTCGGCGCGGTGTTCGAAAAAGCGACGATCTCATCGATCTCTCGTCAATCGCTTCTATGCGAGGGATAAAAGAAGACGAAAGCGGCTTTCAGCTTGGCGCGCTCTGCACCCACAAAGACATTGAACTGCATGAAGGGCTTTCCGCGGCATACCCCGCGCTACTCGCGGCCGCGCGGGTCGTCGGCGGCCATCAAATCCGGAATGTCGGAACGGTAGGCGGCAATCTCGCAAACGCCTCTCCTGCGGCCGATGTTGCGGTCGCATTGCTCGCGCTCGACGCGCTGATCGATGTCAAGGGCCGCAGCGGCGCGCGCGTAGTCGAGATAGACGAACTGTTCGTGAGCTCGTCCAAGACGACGCTTGCCCCCGGTGAACTGATCGAGCGCGTGCGGCTCCCGCGGCTCACGGGAGAAACGCATAGCGCCTTCCTCAAAGTCGGCCGCCGCAAGGCGATGGAAATTTCGGTGGTGTCTGCCGCGATATGTCTCGCATTCGGTGCGAACGGCGTTTGTGAGAAAGCGCGGATTGCGCTTGGCGCTGTCGGTCCTCGGCCATTGCGCGCAAAAGCCGCGGAGCGTCTGCTCGAAGGCGCGAAGATCGATGCCGAACTGATTGCGCGGGTCGCCGCGCAGGCAAGAGCGGAGTGCACCCCGCGCTCTGATCCGCGCGCCTCCGCCGCCTATCGCTCGCAGGTCGTCGAAGGACTGGTGAAGCGCGGCATCTCGCAATGCGTAAGGATTTCCTGACGATGAGCACGACGCACGAACTCAACCTGACGGTGAACGGCGAGGAGTGGCAGCTTTCCGTCAAGGGCACGGAGACACTGCTCGAAGTGTTGCGCAAGCATTTGACGCTGACCGGCGCGAAGTCGAATTGCCTGGAAGGCGAGTGCGGCGTCTGCGCAGTCCTCATGAACGGCCGTGTCGTCAACTCCTGTATCCTGCTCGCGGCCCAGTGCGAAGGCGCGCAAATCACCACGATCGAAGGTCTGGCGAACGGCGAAACCATGCACGCATTACAGACCGCGTTTCTCAATCGTGGCGCCGTGCAGTGCGGCTACTGCATCCCGGGGATGATCATGACCGCCGCCGGATACTTGAAAGAAAATCCTGCGCCAACCGAAGAAGAAATCCGCGAAGGTCTTTGCGGCACGCTCTGCCGCTGCACCGGCTACACCAAGATCGTCGAAGCGGTGCAAGAGGCCGCTCAAACCATGGGTGCCAAATGACCGCTGCGAAGGAATTCGAGGTCGTCGGCAAGCGGCTCAATCGCCTCGACGGCGAGGGCAAGGTAACGGGCGCAGCCGTCTATGCGTCGGATTTCGCGTTGCCCGGCATGTTGCACGGAAAGATTTTGCGCAGTCCGCATGCGCATGCGCGTATCGTCCGCATCGATACGACCGCAGCGCGGAAAATGCCGGGAGTGCGCGCAGTCGTCACGGGCGCGTCCCAAAAGCTCAACCGCTTCGGAAATTTCATTAAGGACTTCGAAGTCTTCGCGAGCGAGCGCGTATATCATGTCGGCCAGCCGGTTGCCGGTATTGCCGCCGATACTGAATACGCAGCCAAGCAGGCGTTGCGGGCAATCGAAGTCGAATATGCGGAGTTGCCCGCCGTATTCGACGTGATGGAAGCGCTGGATAAAGCTGCGCCGTTGGTTCATCCCGATTGGCAATCCCTGAAAGCGGCGCCCATCATCGTGCGCGAGGGCAACCGTTGCAGCCGCACCGTAATCAAGGTCGGCGATGTCGAGGAAGGCTTTCGCAACAGTTATCGCGTTTACGAGCACGTGTTTCGCACGAGCGCCGTTCATGCCGGATATACCGAGCCGCGCGTGGCGGTAGCGCAATGGACCGCGTCCGATCAGGCGACGATCTGGTGCAATACGCAGCTTCTTTTCGATACGCAAAGCACGCTCGCTGAAATCTTCGGCATTTCGCCTTCGCATATTCGTGTCATCGTGCCGGGCATCGGCGGCGGTTTCGGCGGTAAGTTGCGGCTTGGCATGGAGCATTACGCGATGGCACTCGCGCGCGCGGCAAAGCGGCCCGTGCGCGTGATGTCGAGCAGCGAGGAGGAATTGACAGCCGCGCTGTTCAGGCAGCCCACGACCATCGAGTTGAAAACCGGTGTCGACAGGGAGGGCCATATCCTCGCAAAACAGGGCCGCATCGTCGTAGACGCGGGCGCCTGTTCGGGCTCGGGTCCGCTGGTCGCTTCCACCGGCACAATGATCCTGGCGGGACCATACCGCCTTCCGAATGCGAACCTCGAAGGCATTTCCGTCTATACGAACAATCATCCCAACGGTTCGATCCGCGCGCCGTCCGGCCCGATGCCGAACTTCGCAACCGAGTCCCAGATGGACATGATTGCGGAAGATCTCGGTCTCGACCCGCTCGAGTTGCGCCGCCGGAATATTCTGCGCGAGGGCGACATTGCCGTGAACGGGCAGAAGATGACCGCGGTCGGCCTGGAAGAGTGTCTGGATAAAGCGGCAGTTGCGATCGGCTGGGATCACCGCAAGCCCGAACATAATCGCGGGAAAGGCCTTGCCTGCGGCTGGTGGATGACCTCGCGCGGTTCTTCCGGCTCTTATCTCAAGCTGATGCAGGATGGCACACTGACCATGATGGTTGGCGTCGTCGAGATGGGCACGGGCGCGCTAACGGGTGCCGCGCAGGTCGTCGCTGAGGAAATGGGTATGAAGCTGACCGACATTAATGTCGTCAGCGCCGACTCGCTGACGACGCCATACGATTTCGGTTCGCAGGGTAGCCGCACCATGTTTGCGGTCGCGAATGCGTCGCGCGAGGCCGCGCGCGACCTGCTTGGAAAGATGCGCGTGCGGGCCGCGAAGGCGCTCGGTGCCGACGAGCAGGCGCTTGCGATGCGCGATAAGGCGTTCTGGTCCGGCGAAAAGAAAATTACCTTCGCCGAGCTTGCGGCACAGGCGAATACCGCGGGCGGCGGTTTGATTGCCGAAGCGACCTACATTGCGCCCGCTGCCGAGCATGACGCATCGCGGGTGCAGAATCATTTCTCGCCGAGCTGGCCCTCGCCGAGTTTTCATGTCCACGCGACCGACCTCTCGGTGGATGACGTACTCGGCGAAGTTACGATCAACCGTTATGTCGTCGCGCAGGATGTCGGCTACGCGATCAACCCAACCTACCTTGAAGGACAGCTGGAGGGGGGCGCGGTGCAGGGCGTCGGACAGGCGCTCTCGGAAGAAATCATCATCGCGAATGGTCATGTCCAGAACGGCAACCTGACGGACTATAAAATGCCGACCGCGATGGACGTGCCGAAGATCGAGGTCATTCTCGTCACGCATCCTTCCGTGGCGGGGCCTTATGGCGCGAAGGGCGTCGGCGAGCCGCCGACCATTCAGCCGCCGGCGGCAGTCGCGAACGCGGTCGCTGCGGCATGCGGAAAGCGGATCATGCATCTGCCGATCACGGCCGAAAAGATTCTGCTCGGATGAGCGCGGTGGCGAGAACGCGCGAAGATGACGCCTCGGCGGAAGGCTCGTTCTCGCTCGCGCTCTCGGTGAACGGAAACGAACGAGAACTTCTTGTCGAGCCGCATGAGTCGCTCGCCGAAGTATTGCGCAATCGCCTCGATCTGCGAGGCACAAAAATCGGATGCAACAGCGGTGAATGCGGCGCATGCACCGTCGTTCTGGATGGCAGCGCCGTTTGTTCTTGCGTGACACTGGCCTGCACGGTGTCCGGCTCGCAAGTCACCACCATCGAAGGGCTGGAGCGCGATGGTGTGCTTGATCGCTTGCAGGAAGCGTTCGTTGAATATGGCGGTTTCCAATGCGGGTTCTGCACCAGCGGCATGATCATGTCGGCGCATGCGCTGCTTTCGCAAACAAAAAATCCAACGGAAGACGAAATCCGCATCGCGCTGCAGGGTAACATCTGCCGTTGCACCGGATACGCGCAGATTCTTCAAGCCGTACGAGCCGCAGCGGCCGGCGCATGAAATCCGAGCCCGGAGTCATCGGCCGGCGTATTCCGCAAATCGAGGCGAGGACGAAGGTTACTGGCGAAGCGGAATACACGCATGATATCGAGCTGCCGGGGATGTTGTACTGCGCGATCCTCCGTAGCCCGCATGCCTCGGCGCAGATTCTGGAGATTGATCTAAAGCCTGCTCGCGGCGTCGCTGGCGTAGTGGATGCGATCTCGTCTTCGGATTTCAACGGCGCGCAATACGTGAACTATGGCGCGGGTTATTCCGATCGTTATCCGTTGGCGACTGACCGTGTGCGCTTTTTTGGCGAAGAGGTTGCCGCGGTCGCAGCAGAGACGGCGCAGGCCGCCTGGCTCGGTATTCGCGCGATTGCGGTCAAGTATCGCGAGCACCCTGCGGCGGTCACGGTCGCCGCAGCACTCGCGACTGGCGCACCCGAAATCCATGCGCGCAAGCAAAAGCTGCCGTCGAATGTCGCGCAATCCGTCGATGTGAAGCTCGGCGACGTCGATGCGGCGTTCAAGGAAGCTGCTCTCGTCGTGGAGGGCCAGTACGAACATGGCGTTGTATGGCCCGTCTGCATGGAGACGAATGCCGCCGTCGCGTCATATGACCCGGCGAGCGGTAGGCTCGAAGTCTGGTGCGGCACGCAGGCGCCGTTCTTCGTGCGGAAGGAATTGGCGCGCGTTATCGGCATGGAGGTGGCGGATATCGTTGTCCGGTCCGTTGCGATCGGCGGCGGCTTTGGCGGCAAATCGCAATCCCCCGAACAGATCGCGATTGCAGCACTGCTTTCGAAACGAGCGGGAAGGCCGGTCAAGGTCGTGCTCTCGCGCGATGAGGAATACATCGCCGGAAAGAGCGATCATGCGAAATCAATGTCGCTGCGGACCGCGGTGGACGCAAAAGGCAATATTCTCGGCCGAACCGTCGATGCCATCGTCGATAACGGCGCCTACACGCACATGGGTCCGGTTTATGTGTCGGCGCTGCGCCAGCGCACGGCAAATCTCTATCGGGTCGGCGCGGCCAGTGTGCGTGCCAAGCTCGTTTACACGAACAAACTTCCCGGCGGCTCCTATCGCGGCATGGGCGCACCGGGAATCATCTGGGCTATCGAAAGCCAGGTCGATGAAGTCGCCGAGCGTTTGAACATCGATCCGGTGGAATACCGGCTTCAGATCGCGAACCAGGCCGGAGACCTCACGCCGCTCGGCTGGAAAATCACGAGTTGCGGTCTCAGTGACTGCCTGCGCAAGGCTGCCGAGCGGATTGGCTGGGCGGAGAAGAAAGGCAAGCTGCCGCCGTATCGCGGGATCGGCATCGCTTCGATGATCCATCCGAGCGGAAGCGTGCTCTACGCCGAAGGAAATTTTTCGAACGTCGCCATCGAGCTTCAGGCCGATGGCAGTCTTGCGGTCTTCACGCAGACCGCCGACGCAGGGACCTGGCAGAATACGATCCTCGCGCAGCTTGTCGCCGAAACGCTCGGAATCTCGACCGTAGGCATAACCGTCGTTCACATGGATACCGAACTCGCGCCCGACGATCTCGGCAGCGCGGCTTCGCGGGTAACTTTCGTAACCGGCAACGCGGCGATTGCGGGCGGAAAAGAATTGATTGCAAGAATCCGCGAGCGGTTGTCGGAGGAATGGACCGTAGCGACGGATGCTATCGAATATCGCGGAGGCGTGTTCACGCATCCCGAGGACCGGCGGCGGGAGTTGACGCTCGCGCAGGCGGCGCAGCGCTTCGGTTCGCTACGGGTCGAAGGACACTATGCGATCGGGCTTGAACGGCCAGATCCCGTAACCGGCTACGGGAACTACGCTGCCGCTTATGCTTTCGGCGCTCAGGCGGTGGAGGTGGAGGTCGATCCCGGCACCGGACACGTAACGGTCCTGAACATCGCCTCGGCGCAGGACGTTGGGCGCGTTCTCAATCCGACTGCGCTCGAAGGCCAGACTTATGGCGGCATCATGCAGGGTGTCGGCATGGCGTTGAGCGAGGATGTTATCTTCGACAATGGTCGTCCGGTAAATCGCTCGTTGATTAATTATCGCGTGCCGCGGATTGCCGATACGCCGAACATCTCGGTCGACTTTATTGAGACTAATGACGCGCTCGGTCCCTTCGGTGCCAAAGCGGCGGGTGAGCCGACTATCAACGCGACGGTTGCGGCGGTCGCGAATGCGGTTGCCGACGCGGTCGGGATTCGTTTTCACAAGTTGCCGATCACGCCGGAAGCCGTGCTTGCTGCAATCGAGCAGAAGCACGCGCGCGAACTTCCGTTGAAGCCGTATTTGCGGCCGTACAACGCCGAAGTCGCGACGGTTCGCAAAATATATCCGGCAATGTTTCCAGTCATGAAGAAGGCCGGAAAGTACGCCGCGAAATCGCGTCCCCGCGTTTCGCAATTCGAAACCTGCGTCGCCGCTTCTGCCGAAGAGGCCGTCGCGGAGGCCGAGGCTTCCGAGCGCAGCCGTTTTCTTGGCGGCGGCACCGATCTGTTGCCCGGTATCCGGCAGGGCGTGTATGGACCGGCGAAACTGGTTTCTTACGCGAACGTGCCCGGTGTCAAAGACATCGCCGATCACGGTGACTTTATTAAAGTCGGCGCGGCGGTCACGCTCGACCAGCTGGTGAAAAGCGATCTCATCGCCGAGAAGTTTCCGGGTCTTTCGAAGGGCGCGTCGCTGATTGCTACCCAGCAAATTCGCAACCGTGCAACCGTCGCGGGCGATCTATGTCAGGAGAAGCGCTGCTGGTTCTTTCGTTCGGCAACGCCCTGCTATCGCTTCTCCGGGCCGGCGTGTCCCTGTTATGCAGTTCTCGGGGACAATCGGCATCATTCCATTCTGGGTGCGGGAAGATGCGCAGCGCCTTGCGTCGCCGATCTTGCGCCGATGCTTTCTTGCCTCGACGCAGTTGTAGTTACGGCAGGATCAGGCGGCGAACGGCGCATTCCAGTCGAACAACTTTACGTCTGGGCAGGAGAGACGGTGCTCGCGCCCGCGGAGTTGATAACGCACATAGAAATTCCGCAGCCACGTGAACTATCTTCGTTTCACTACGAAAAATATGCGCGCTGGCGCGGCGACTTCGCCGAAGCGTCCGCCGCGGTTCGGCTGACCGGCACGAAAACAAATTTGACCGGCGTGGCGATTGTGATGGGCGGTGTTGCGCCAACGCCGGCGCGGGCCAGCCATAGCGAAGATCTGTTGCGCAGCGAGTCGCTGACATCAGATGCGATCGATGCCGCCGCTTCGGCCGCCGTGTTTGGCGCGCTGCCGATGAAAAACAATCGCTACAAGGCGTCGCTCCTTGTGAACGTCGTCAGACGGGCGCTTGTCGCTGCCGGCGACAAACTGGCCTTCGTTTGATGGCGCCGGAACGGGCATTTTTCTTATGCGGGGGGCGAAAATTCGTGCGCTTTAAGTCCCGAACTTAGCCTCAGATCGCAGCTTAAAACTTGACAGGCGCTGGTGTTGTATCAATAGTTGAGACGGAAAGTAATTAGTTGAGACAGAGGACAGGGGAAGTCATGCACACGCAACTCTTGAAGACGCTGGGCCGGGCCGCAGCGATATCTGCCGTCGCGCTTGCTGCGGCGATTTCCGGGCCGGCTGCAATGGCGAAGGACAAGTTCGTTTTTGCGTGGCCTTCCGCCATCAATTCTGGAGTCGCCAACTTCACGTTCGCAAAGGCGCTCGGCTTCTTCGATGAGGAGGGGCTTGATGTCGAACTGATCGTGCTCGCGGGTTCGGGTGTAATCATTCCACAGTTGTTGCAGGGATCGATTCACACCGCTTACGCCTCGCTCGAACCGATTCCGATTTCGCGACAGGAAGGCAAGCCCAATTTCCCGATTCGCTTCGCATACAACTATCTGCCGCGTTCGATCTGGGAGCTCGCCGTTCTCGACGATAGTCGCATCAAGTCGTTCGCCGACCTGAAGGGCTCGACCATCGGCTTCGTCGCGCTCACCTCCGGTAACATCGCGATGACGCAGGCGATGGCGCAAAATCAGGGAGTCGATTGGAGCACGGTCCAGAAGATGGGCGTCGGATCAGGCGTGCCGGCTTTCGAAGCGCTTCGCCGCAAGCAGATCGATGCGCTCAATCTCTGGGATACCATGCACGTCGCGCTCGAGCTTTCGGGAACCAAAATTCGCCGTATCGCATTTCCGAAAGAGTATCAGGGCCTGCCGAGTCACGGTTTCCCGTACACGAACGAGATGATCAAGAAGCGGCCGGACCTGATTGCGAAGTTCGGAAGAGCGATGTCGAAGGGGGCGGTCGCCTGCCAGGCAAATCTCGAAGGCTGCATCCGCTCGTTCTGGAAAGAATATCCGACCATGCGGCCGACGACCGGCACGGAGGAAGAAAACATCAAGCGGGAAATGGCGATTCTCAAGCCGCGTCTCGAGAACCTGCTTTATGCGCGCAATGACAAGAATATGGGCGCGTTTACGGATAAGGAGTGGCAACTCATTATTGGTGCGCTGAAGCTCGGTGGTCTGATCGATCAGAAAGCAAATATCCCGACCAATACGCTTTATACCAACGAGTTCGTGGCCGAATACAATCGCTTCAGCCGTGAAGACGTGGTGAAGAAGGCAAAGGCGTACAAGTGAGTTTTCGCGTTCACGCGAACCAATAAGTCCATGGCAAACGTCCCGACGCTCGATATCGACGGCATCTCGGTCGTCTATCAGACCACGCAGGGCCCGCTTCTGGCTCTGCGTGGTCTCGATCTGAAGATCGAGAAGGGGCAGTTCGTCTCGGTCATTGGCTCGTCCGGATGCGGAAAGTCCACGTTGCTCCGCGTCGTGAGCGGTTTGATGCCGGTCTCGGAAGGCAGCGCCAAGCTTTCCGGCTCTGCGATCACGGGTCCCCGTTCTGATGTCGGTATCGTATTCCAGCAGCCCACCCTGCTGCCCTGGAAAACGGTAATCGAGAATGTGCTGGTTCCAATCCGCGCGCTAGGATTGCCGACCGCGAACTATCGCGCGAGAGCGGAGGAGTTGCTTGAACTCGTCGGGCTCGGCAAGTTTGCCAATCATCTTCCGCGCGAGCTGTCAGGCGGTATGCAACAGCGCGCCGGTATTGCGCGCGGTCTCATCCACGATCCCGCGGTATTGCTGATGGATGAACCCTTCGCGGCGCTCGATGCCTTGACCCGCGAGCGGATGACAATGGAACTGCAATCGATCTGGCTGAATACGCGTAAGACCGTCGTCTTCATCACGCATTCAATCCCGGAAGCGGTATTTCTCGCGGATAAGATCGTGGTGCTGTCCGGACGGCCGGGCACGAAGGTTCTGGAAGTGCCGGTCGATATCGCGCGGCCGCGTACGCTGGAGACGCTCGCAAGCCCCGAATTTGGAAAGATCGCGAACCAGTTACGACAGATGCTGGGCGCAAGCTCGGCGATGCATTGACGGAGAGGGGGAATGACGAAGCTCAAGGCCTATTCCGTCTCCGTAATATCAATCACCTGCTTCCTCCTGATCTGGCACTTCGGCACAAAATGGTCGGGCGTCCCCAGTTATCTGTTGCCGGGGCCGATCGAGGTTGCGAAATCCGCCTGGGTTCTTTACTCCACCGGCCTGATTTTCCCGCATATCGGGATAACGTTGACACAGATGCTGCTCGGATACTTTCTAGGCTGCATCATCGCATTTCTTCTCGGCGCGCTGGTCGCCGAGTTTGTGTTGGCGGAACGCATCCTATTTCCATATGTCGTCGGCTTTCAGTCGATGCCGAAGGTTGCGCTGGCGCCGCTGCTGCTGGTGTGGTTCGGCTTCGGCATGACCTTCAAGGTCGTGCTCGTCGCGCTGATCTGCTTCTTCCCGATGTTCATCAACACGATGACCGGCCTGCGCTCTGCAAATCCCGATCTTGTGGATCTGTATCGCGCGTTTTCTGCGCCGCGCTGGCTGATCTTCTGGGATGTAAAGCTGCCGAGCGCCGCCAATTCGATTTTCGCCGGACTGCAAATTAGTATCGTTCTTGGTCTGATCGGCACGGTCGTCGGCGAATTCCTTGCCGCGCGGCAGGGACTCGGGCATTTGATTCAGTCGTCCTCGATGAATTTCGATGTCGGCGCGATGTTTACCTCCGTTTTCACGCTGTCTTTGATCGGAGTGCTTGCCAATTTTGCTGTTCGTTCCGTTTATCGGAAAGTAGTTTACTGGGAAAAGACAACTCTTACCGCTCCAGTGTCGGGGCACTAAAGGCCGATTATGGCTATCAATCAGTCGCTTTCGCACGGCCTCAGGATACTGAGAACGATTGCCGAGCACGGTCCGGAACTTGGCGTGCGCGAAGTTGCCCGGCTTTTATCGCTCGACAAAAGCAAGGCGTCGCGGCTTCTGCTGACGCTCGCTGAAGAGGGATTCCTGGAGCAAAATCGAGCCACGCGCCGCTACCGCGTTGGGGCGACGACATTCGAAATTGGTCAGAAATATACCCGCGCTAATCCGCTTTACAGCGCCTGTCACGACGACCTGCACCAGCTTGCGGAGAAAGAGAACCTCAACGTCTATCTGGGCGTTCGCTCGAATAACATGATGCTCTATCTCTACGCCATTCAAGGCGCGCAACCTTATGTCTTCCGCATCAATACCGGTGTTACTGGCCAGCTTCACACGACCGCCGCCGGAAAAGTGTTGCTCGCCGCGATGAGCGACGACGAGCTACGCGACCTGCTGCCTAAGCTCTCGCTCAATCGTCTTACTCCTTACAGCATCGTGAACAGTCGGGCGTTGATGACCGATCTTCGCGCTACGCGGAGCCGCGGATACTCGATCTCGGATGAAGAGAATCTCGTCGATATTTTCGCAATCGGCTGCCCAATTCGTGATGCCTCGGGTGCAGTTGTTGCTGCGATGAGTTCTGCAATTCACAAGCAGGGCCAAGACAAGGCGTTTTTCAAGAATATGCAGGAAGTAACCGAGCGCTGTGCCGCGATAATTTCGTCGAAGCAGGGCGCTCTGCCGGGTCCAGCCTTCGGCGATTCTGGACGCCGAAAGAGCCCTGCCGCCTGATTGGTGCAATAGGCGGCGAGCGCCGCGAAACATGGAATTCCCGATGAAAATCGATCCGGCGCCGATGCAGCCTCAGGACATCTATCGTTTGCTTACCGGCATCGTCGTGCCGCGACCGATCGCATGGGTGACGACGTTGTCGGCGGAAGGGATCATTAATCTGGCGCCGTTCAGTTGCTTTACATTCGTGTCTTCGAATCCGCCGATGGTCGGCATCAACGTCGGGCTACGCAGTGGCGAGCAGAAGGATACCGGGCGGAACATTCTCGAGCAAAAGACTTTCGTCGTGAATATCGGCGACGACTCGATGATCGAGCAGATTCACCTCAGCGCGGTTGCGCATCCTCACAACGTCAGCGAAACCACGTTGCTCGGTCTGAAGACCGCGCCGAGCGATCATATACCGGTTCCGCGCCTTGCGGATGTGCCAGTGAGCATGGAATGCGCCCTCCGGCACGATATCGCCTTTGGCAAGTCAGGCTCTAAGTTTTTGGTAGGCGAAGTATTGGCTTTCCATATTCGCGACGGCCTTTGCACGAACAACAAGATCGATACGCGCGAGCTTCGCCCCGTTTGCCGTATCGGCGGCCCGAACTATGCGAGCCTTGGCGAGATCGTTTCCATGAGCAAGGTCGCGGATGTTGCGACCGGCCCAAGTGACCGCGTCGAGAAATAAACGCTCGCGTTCAGCCAGCGCACCATTTCAATCCTGCCTTTCGCGCCGCGCTTCTTGACGGCGGCGTAAGCCGTTTCCGGTATCTGTGAGCCTGCTTCACAGGAACACAGGTTCCGCGAGCGGCCTTGTTGATCGGCCCTCACTGAGTGGTTCATCGACTTTGTTGCATGCCAGGTGATGGCTTCACGCGCTGGCGGTCGATACCCGGGCGATGAGTGCGGACGGACCGTGTTGTAGTGACGCCGCCAGGCTTCGATCATGATCTTCGCTTCCTTCAACGTGTAGAAGATTTCGCCCGATATCGAGGTCAGGCAATCAGTTCAACTCTGAATCCATCAGTGCGAAAAGCTGCCGCGCCATTGGATTAGCGTTCATGCTCGCCAGATACAGATAGAAGTTCACGTCCGGCATTCTGGGAAGCCCTTCCTTCTCGGCAAGCACGCGAAAATCGGAATTCATCATCTCGACCGATCTCGCGGTGATCCCGAGGCCCGCTCGTACCGCGGCTCGAATGCCTGCGAGTGAAGGGGAAATATAGTTGATCCGGTAAGGCCGCTGCGTTCTTGAAAGCGCTTCGAGCGCAAGGCTGCGGAAAAGGCTCGGCTCATCGTGCAACACCAGCGGCAACGGCAAGTTCGGATCCAGCCGGAAGTTCGCAGCACCGATCCAAACGGTCGGCACGGTACGCAGAACCGTGCGCGGATGCGCCGGATCGTCTCGTGTGGATACCGCCATGTCGATATCGCCTCGTTTCATGGCGTCCATCAAAAACGCGCTTCTTGCGACGTGAATGATTATGCGGACGTTCGGAAAGGAAGACGAGAAGCGCTGTAGCAGGCTCGGCAAAATGGCGTCCGACACGTCGTCGGGCGAGCCCAGCCTGATGTCTCCCTGCAATTGTTGATTTGCCATCGCTTTGCAGGCTTCGTCGTGCAGCGTGACGAGCCTGCGCGCATATTCATACAAGCGCAGACCGTCGTCGGAGAGAACCTTTCGCCGGCCGGACTTAACGAACAGCGGCTTCCCGATATTTTGTTCAAGGCCGCGAATTCTTTGTGTGATGGCCGGCTGGCTTTTGTGAACGCCGCCCGCGGCGGCTGCGAACGAGCCGCGCTCGACGATCGACACAAACGTCCGCAGCGACTCCAGATCCAATCTCATACTTAAGCATAGCTTATGTATCGGGGCCTTGAAAACTGTCTTGTTCGACGAGGTCTGCGCAGTAGGCTTAGCGAAGGCTGTTAAATAGTGATCGGTTTATGGGCATTTATGAGACAAAATTGCCTAATAACGAACATCCGGCTCGCCGCGCGGCGGTGATCGGAGCCGGTCCTGCGGGCCTCGTTACTGCCAAAACACTTATGGAAAGTGGCTTCGACGTTACCCTCTATGAGAAGGGGAGTTTCGTCGGCGGCACCTGGACTTACGGGAACGATAACGGCCGCCAGTTTCTGTACAAGAACCTGCATATTAATACGTCGAAGCGCCTGACGGCTTTCTCCGGCTTTCCGTTTCCGCCCGAGACCCAGGCGATACCCGATCATCGTGACATGGCGCGCTATCTCGCGGCCTATGCGGATCATTTCGGCATTACGCGCCGAATTTGCTTCCGGTCTCCGGTGCGGGAAGTGACCCCGTTACAGCCGGCCGAGCACGATCGGCCAAAATGGAAAGTCGTGACCGGGGACAATACGGCCGACATCTTCGACTTCGTCGTTGTTTGCAGCGGAGCGTTCGACAGGCCCAAACATTCCCCGGAACTGAGAAAATTCTCGGGCGAATATCTGCACGCTGCGGAATATCGCGAACCCGAGCGATACGTCGGCAAGCGCGTGTGCGTTGTCGGTGCTGCCAATAGCGCCGTAGATATTGCCAGCGACCTGTGCACGACGGCTCAATCGGTGTCGCTGGTTGCGCGCTCGGCCGTGAAGATCGTTCCGCATTTCATTGCCGGCAAAAGTCTCAACGATATCGGCCGTTCGCTCCAGCGGTGGTGGATACCCGACGTGGTAAGGCGGTTCATTGTCCGGTCTCTGGTTTATGTGGTGCACGGATCGGAGACGAAACTCGGTTTCAAGCCGTTGGAACACCGTGTGCATCCCACGATCAGCTCGACGATCGTGCAGGATATTCTTTTCAACCGCGTAAGGGTGCGCCAGGGCATCGAATCGATCGAGGAAAACAAGATAACTTTCGTCGACGGCACCACGCAGGAGTTCGACGTCGTAATCGCCGCGACCGGCTACGTGACGGCATTTCCGTTTTTGTCGCGCGATATTCTCGACACCGATAAAGAGCGGCTCGATCTCTATCTGAGAGTCGTTCCGCCGGAATCTCCGGGACTCTATTTCGTCGGCATCGTTAATCTCGACACGCCGGTGAACTACGCATCCGAGCGTCAAGCGCGTTGGATCGCTGAAATAGAGTCCACCGGCGCGTCGCTGCCGAGCGTCGCCGAAATGCGCAGGCAAATCGCGGCGAAGCATTCATGGATTGCGCGCCACTACGGAACTGCCGCGCGCCACAGCATGCAGGAAGAAAGCAAGATCTACTATCGCGAGCTCGACGCAGTGATGCGAAAGACGCGCAAGCGCGTAGCCCGGCGTTCGAGGCAGTTTGAGATCAACGCGGAGCAACAGAGAGAAGAAAAGAATGAGTCGTCGCATCGAAATATCGCGGCTGCGGCAAATGAACCCGTAACGCACTAATTGCGAGACGGATGGCCCGGAATTCGCATGAATACGAGACCAACCACTGAGGCGTTCGAAAACGGAGGGGAACTATGAAAGTTGATCTTATCTCTAAGATACTCGCGAGAGGAACAAGAGCAATCGCAGCAAGTGCGGCGTTGCTTCTCGTATCTTTTGCATCGCCGGCAACCGCGCAGAATTTGACGCCCGTCAACATTCGCATGGATGTCTTCTTCTATGGCTCGCATGTGCCGATTCTGCTCGGCATCGTCGACGGCATCTATAAGAAGCATGGTCTGGACGTGACGGCGTTGCCGGGCCGCGGTTCGGGCAACACCATTCAGGTGGTCTCTGCGGGAACCGACCAGTTTGGTTGGGCCGATGGTGGCACGCTTGTGAAGTTCGCGGCCCAAGGCCTGAAGGCGAAACAGATCGTTGGCATGTTGCAAACGACGCCCTCGATCATTCTCGCGTTGCCGGATTCCGGCATCAAGGCGCCGAAGGATCTCATGGGCCGCAAGGGCGGCTTCGGTAACGGTTCGGCGCCCGAGCAGGTATTCGGCGCTTTTGTTAAGGCGACCGGAATTGACGGCAGTAAAATTTCGCGGGTTGCAGTCGATATTCCGACGCGCGACAATCTCTTCATCACCAAGCAGATCGACTTCAGCTTCGGATATACCGTGACGCAACTTCCGATCATGGAAGAGCGTTGCAAATGCAAGATAAACATCATCAAGTACTCGGACCTGAACATCACCTATGTCGCGAACGGCGTGATGGTCGGTGACGAATACGCTGCGAAGAACCCCGATATCGTGAAGCGCTTCGCACTTGCGACTCAGGAAGCCATCGAACTTGCAGTCAAGGATCCCGATAAAGGCATTGATGCGTTCTTCAAATATGCGAAGGATGCGCGCTTCAGCCGGGAAGTCGTGAAGCGTCAGTGGCTTGAAACGATCAAGCTTCTGCACACGAAGGCGACTGCGAACCAGCCCTACGGCATTATGGCCGCCGAAGACTGGCAGAAGACGATCGACACGCTCACCGAGTATGCCGATCTTCCCAAGGGTTCGGTGAAGCCGGAAATGGTCTTCACCAACGAATATCTTAAGAAGTAAAACCAACGCGCGGCTGACCGGATAGCATTATGAGGATCGAAATGGACCAGACATCTGCATCGTTCATCGATATCCGGTCAGTCGCAAAAGTTTATCAGTCGGACACGGGAGAAGACGTTCCGGCGCTGTCCAGCGTCAGCCTGAAGATCAAGCAGGGCGAGTTCGTTTCGCTGCTGGGGCCGAGCGGATGCGGAAAAACCACGCTGATGATGATTGTTGCCGGTCTGTCGGCGGCTTCAAAAGGCGAGGTCCAGATCGAAGGCAAGAAGATCGTAGATCCGTACACGGACATCGGAATCGTTTTTCAGAATGCCGAGCTGCTCGAGTGGCGCACGGCGCTCCAGAACATTCTGCTCCAAATGGAAATCCGCAAGCTGGATATCAACACGTATATCCCGATCGCGAAGCAGCTCTTGAGTCAGGTTGGCCTGAGCGGCTTCGAGGATCGTTATCCCGACGAACTCTCGGGCGGCATGAAGCAGCGCGTCGCGCTATGCCGCGCGCTCGTGCACGACCCGGATATTCTTCTCATGGACGAACCGTTTGGCGCGCTTGATGCCATGACGCGCGACCAGATGAATATCGATCTGCAACGCATCTGGCTCGAGAAGCGCAAGACCGCGATCCTGGTGACGCACAGTATCGACGAGGCCGTGTTCCTGTCGGATCGCGTGGTCGTAATGACCGGCCGTCCGGCGTCGGTCGCGGAAGACATCAAGATTGACTTGCCTAGGCCGCGCAAGCTCGGCATTCGCGATTCCAGCGAGTTCAATGCCTACACCGGCCACATACGTGAGATGTTCAAGGACCTCGGGGTTTTCACCAATGACTGATGCGGCTGTGGCCATGCAAACTGAAGTAAAAAAGAAACCACCAGCGAAAAGTTCGGTGCGTTGGCTGGTCCCGGTACTTTCAATTCTCGCTCTCCTTCTATTGTGGGAGGGAGTTGTTCGGCTGCTCAACATTCCGATCTATATGTTGCCGCCGCCCAGCAAGGTTGCGCATGTGGCCGTTGCCGAGTCGCCGCTCCTGTTCCGGCACGCGCTTTCCACCATCTGGGCGATCCTGCTCGGTTTCGGTCTCGCGGTTGTTATCGGAATTCCGATCGCGACGCTCATGATCTACTCGGATGCGTTCAACCGGGCGATCTACCCGATCCTGATTACCGCGCAGGTATTGCCGAAGGTTGCCCTCGCGCCGCTCTTTATCGTGTGGTTCGGATTCGGCCTGATCCCGAAAGTTCTGATGACTTTCCTGATCGCGTTCTTCCCGATCGTGGTCGATACGCTCGCCGGACTTTCTGCGGTTCGTCCGGAAAGCCTGATGCTCCTGCGCTCGATGGGCGGTTCGCGCTGGCAATCGTTCTGGAAAGTCCGTCTTCCGACCGCGCTGCCGCACATCTTCTCAGGCTTGAAGATTGGCATGACCTTCGCGGTCGTCGGCGCGATCGTTGCCGAGTTCGTCGCATCCGAGGCGGGCCTCGGCTACGTACTCGTCGAGGCGCGCGCCAGCCTCAACATGGTGCTCGTGTTCGCAGCGATCATCTGGCTTATCGCGATCGGCTTCATCTTTTATTTCGCGGTCGAGTACGCCGAGCGGATTTTCGTGAAGGGTCGCTCGACCAAGCGCAGTCAAGAATTGGGCGCAGGTCTCTGAAGACCGGCCAAGTTTGAAGGAGAGGAAAATGGAAGTCGTAAAAACCACGCCGCCCACTATGCCCAAGGGTCCGTTCTCGCAGGCCGTGAAGCATAACGGTGTCGTCTATGTCGCGGGGCAGGTTGCCTTCGACGGCGAAACCGGCAAGCCGATGCTCGGCGATATCAAGGAGCAGACCCGGCAGACGCTGAAGAATCTGAAGGCGGTGCTCGAGGCCTCGGGCAGCTCGCTCGACAAGATCATGAAGCTCACCTGCATCCTGCCAAATTTCCCGACCGATTATGTCGGCTTCAACGAGGCGTTTTCGGAAGTCTTCAAGGGTCCCAACTTTCCCGCGCGTACGACGCTGCAAGGCGGTCTGCTCGGCGGCTTCATCGTTGAGATCGAAGCCATTGCAGTCTGCGATTGATCCAGGGGATCTCAAATGGGTGAGACGTTTTACGAAAGCCTGATGCGTCGGCAAGCCGAGACTTACACGTACAAAGGCAAGCTGATCATCAAGGCGAAGGATGTGCAGTGGCATACGAGCCCACAGGGCCGCAATGCGATCATCGTTGATGAGACGACCGGGATGAACGCGAAGTTCTTCGGAATGTTGCTGACGGAGATACCGCCGGGCCGCCAGTCCGGGCTGCATCAGCACACCTTCGAGGCTGTCGCATATGTGCTCGAAGGCAAGGGCAGGGAGATCATCGGCGACCAAACCATCGATTGGGAAGTCGGCGACACGTTCTATCTGCCGCCTAACGTGCCGCACCGGCATATCAATCGTGATCCGGACAAGCCGGCGAAGATCATGCAGATCGAAGCATGGCCGATACCGATCTTCTGCGGAATTTCCCGCCTCGACCAGTTCGAGCCCGCTGGGCCCGCTCCGAAAATCGAAGACTAGCTCACGCGATCTCTGATCGAATGGAATTCGTTCATGACAACTAATGGAAGACTGGCCGGCAAGGTTGCGATCGTAACCGGAGCCGCCAACGGTATCGGGCAGGCAACGGCCCGGATGTTTGCGCGGGAAGGCGCGGCACTCGGCCTGCTCGATAAGGATGCGGCCACGCTAACCGCCGTTGCCGACGAACTAAAGAAGGGCGGCACGAAAGTCGTCGCCAAGGCAGGCGATGTCACCAGGAAAGACGATATATCCGGGCTCGTCGCCGAAGCGGTGGCGCAGTTTGGTCCGGTCACCGTGCTCGTCAACAATGCCGGAGTCACGCTGACCAAGCCGTTCGTCGATACCAGTAGCGATGATGTGGATTTTCTGGTTGGCGTGAATCTGAAAGGCCTGATGTACGCAAGTCAGGCCGTCATTCCGCACATGCAGAAAGCGGGCGGCGGGTCGATCGTCCATGATGCGTCGAACGCCGGTATCGTTGGTAGACCTTGGCAGCCAATGTATGGCGCCACCAAGGCAGGCGTGGTGTCGCTGACAAAGTCGATGGCGCTTTCGCTCGCGGCCCTGAACATCCGTGTGAACTGCATCTGCCCCGGTTCGATCGATACCCCGATGCTGCGTGGCGCACTCAAGGCTTCCGGCGATTTCGACAACAACTGGCGCCGTACTTCCATGGTCATTCCCCTTGGCCGAATTGGCGAGGCGGATGACATCGCGGCTGCCACGCTTTTCCTTGCCTCGGACGAAGCGAAATACATCACCGGCGCCGTGCTTCCCGTCGACGGCGGCCGGACTGCCGGCGTGGCCGAGGTCTCGCACCTGACGATGGATCTGCCGAAAAGCTGAGAACGAAACCTCAGCACAAAAATGTTGTTCAACTGCAAGGCAATCAGAAAATGCTGCCGCTAGAAGGGATAACCGTCGTCGAGTTCTGTCAGATCGCCTCCGGCCCGTTCGCCGGAATGCTGCTCGCTGACATGGGTGCAGACGTCATCAAGGTAGAGTCGCCGGACGGTGACGGCATGCGTTCCTGGCCGCCATTGACCAAGGGCTATTCGGAAAACTTCGCTTCGCTCAATCGCAACAAGCGCTCGGTCGTACTTAATCTGAAAGATGCCGCCGATCTCAAGCGTGCCAAGGATCTTTGCCTGTCGGGGGATGTTGTGCTCGAAAACTTCAGGCCGGGCGTGATGGAACGTCTCGGCATGGGTTACGCAGCGCTGAGCGAAACGAAGCCGTCGCTGATTTACTGTTCGATATCGGCATACGGACAGAAGGGCCCGCGCGCGAACGAGGGCGGGTTCGACGTAACCTTGCAGGCGATCGGCGGCGTCATGAGCGTAACCGGCGAGCCGGACGGCGAGCCGGTGAAGTGCGGTGTGCCGCTTACGGACTTCGCGGCCGGCCTTTACGCAGCGTTTTCGGTAACCAGCCTTCTACGCCGCGTACAGAATGGCGGCCGTGGCGCGCATCTCGATATTCCGATGCTCGGCGCGACGCTTGGTATCGCGGCGCTTCAGGTGAGCGAGTATTTCGGAACCAACCGCAACCCGGTGAAGCTCGGCTCCGCGCATCCGCGGAACGCTCCCTACCAGGCGTTTCGCTGCAAGGACGGATACTTTGTTCTTGCTGCCGGCAACGACAGCCTTTTCCAGCGAACCTGCGAAGCAATTGGCCGCACCGAACTGGTTGGCGATTCGCGCTTCACTTCGCCCGAGCTGCGCGCCCAGAACCAGGTGGAGCTGCGCAAGCTGCTGGAAACATCTTTCGCCGATCTGACCGCCGACCACTGCCTCCGGATCATGAACGAACGCGGAGTTCCTTGTGCGCCGATCAACAATTATTCAGAAGCGTTGAGTGACCCGCAGGTCGAACACTACGGCTGGGTCAAATCGATGAATATTCCCGAGGGAGCGTCGATCAAGACCTTCGGCTCTCCGATCACGATCAACGGGGAGGGTCTGGAAATCTATCGAAATCCTCCCGCGCTCGGCGAGCACACCGAGGAAGTTTTCGCGCAACCAACCATTATGAAGTCCGCATAGGTTAGTACGTGGCCGGAAATGACGACAAAGCTCATAAGCAGCGGTCGGTTCTGATCCATGCCGGCCGGCCGGCTTCCGGTCTGCCCGTTCCGGTAAACCCGCCGCTCGTTCGCGCGAGCACTTATCTTCATGCGACCGCCGAAGAAATGCGCGCTACCGAGCAGCGGCGCCTCGGCGGCGCGCGCGAGGATTATTACGGCCGCCGGGGCACGGGGACGAGTTTCCAACTCGAGGATTTGCTCACGGAACTCGAAGGCGGCCATGGCGCGCGGCTCGCGTCGAGCGGTCTTGCCGCGAACACACTCGTGTTTCTCGCGTTTCTGCGTCCCGGGGATCACCTGCTGATTTCGGACGGCGTCTACGCACCCGTGAAGCGCTTCGTAAAATCCTATCTCTCGGACCAGCAAATCGCCTTCGACTATGTCCGCGCTGATGGCTCCGATATCGAGGGTAGGATTCGCTCAAACACGAAGCTGATTTATCTCGAGAATCCCGGATCGGTCCTGTTCGAGCTCGTCGATATTCCCGCTATCGCAGCCATCGCGAAACCGAAGGGGATAGTCGTCGCGGTCGACAGCACATGGGCGTCGGGCGTAACGCATCATCCCATTCGACTCGGCGCGGATATCTCCGTGTTGTCTGCAACCAAATATCTCTGCGGCGCCTCCGATGTGATCCTCGGTGCGGCTGTCGCCAATGAAAGCGCCTGGAAGCGCTTAAATGAAACAGCAGATTGGCTCGGTACCTGCGCGTCGCCGGACGATTGCTATCAAGTCCTGCGTGGTGCGCGAAGCGCCGCGATCCGTATCGAGGAGCATCGCAGGCAGGCCATGCGGCTAATCGAGTGGTTTGCCGGCAAGCCGTTTGTCCGGAAGATTTATTATCCCGAGTTGGAAGACCATCCGCGCCACGAAATCTGGAAGAGAGATTTCACGGGATCATGTGGTCTTTTTACCGTCGAGCTTCGCGGCGTCGATGCCGCATCGGTCGATCGTTTCGTCAATTCGCTTTCGCTGTTCGGTCTCGGCTCGTCGTGGGGCGGATTTGAAAGCCTCGTGCGCGTCGAGAATGAGCGCACGATCCGTTCGATTGACGGAGAAAACTACGGACCGCTGGTGCGTTTCCACGCCGGTTTCGAGGATATCCGAGATCTCATTGCCGACCTCGACGCCGCAGCAGTCATGCTGGGAAAGTATTGAAATGAGTGCCCTGATATCCCGCAAGATTGTAGAGCGCTCGGCGATAGTAGAACTCAATCAGCCCGAACGCGGAAACGCGCTTTCGGTGGAAATGGTCCGCGAGCTTCGCTATGCCCTGCAAGAAGTCTTCGCCGATCAGAACGTCGATACCGTCGCGATTTCCGGCGCCGGACGGAACCTCTGCACCGGCTTCGATCTTGCGGGGCTAGAGGATCAAAGTGACGGTGATATCCTGCTGCGTTTCGTCGAGATCGAACTGCTGCTCTCGGAAATCTGGCATGCACCCATTCGTACCGCGGCTTTCGCCACTGGCAGAACCTGGGGCGCAGGGGCGGATATTTTTGCGGCATGCGATTTCCGGATCGCGAAATCAACCGCGACGTTTCGCTTTCCCGGCGCGGGATTTGGCATCGTGCTCGGCACTCGCCGGCTTTGCACGAGGGTGGGCGAGACGACTGCGCGCCGCTGGATCGCGGCGAATGAAGAGATAGGTGCCGGCGAGGCTCGCAGCGCCGGTCTGGCAACGGATCTTACCGAACGCGAAAGCGTAGAAAGCTGGATCACGGCGGACCTTCCCAAGCTCACTGTTCAGCGCGCGACATTGAATGATATTTATCGCGCATCGCGGCCCGATCTGCGTGATCAAGATCTCGCCAGCCTTGTGCGCAGTGCCGCCGCTCCGGGGCTGCGCGATCGCATCGTCGCTTACGCAAATTCAGCGCGTCGTGTCGGCGCTTCCGGCCGCAGAGTGGCGCCTGATGCTTGATTGCGCACGGCATATTACTACGGTTCCCGGCGCAGCTGCACAGTTGCACAACGCAGCCAATCCTGCCGTGGCCGAGGCGTTGCTTAAGCAGATCCGCCAGATCTCGAATCAGACTTCGGCTCGCTGGCCGCTCTCACCGGGTGAGCGGCTATGAGCGTCGTTGCTGAAAACGTTCAGAAAGGATTCTCGCGCGGACCGGGCCTGCTTTTGGCCGTGACTGTCGCTTTCGCGGCGACGCTTGTTTCGGATCGCTATGGCGGGCCGCAGTTGCTTTACGCGTTGTTCTTCGGGATTGCGTTCAATTTTCTTGCCGCCGATCCGCGCACCAAGCCGGGTATCGATTTTGCGGGCCGCACGATTCTACGGATCGGCGTCGCGCTTCTTGGCGCACGGATCACGTTCGCAAAAGTGGCGCAGATTGGATGGCTACAGATGGCGGCCGTCGCATTCATCGTGTTGCTGACCATCTCGTTCGGAATTGCATGCGCGCGATTGTTTTCCTATCGCGCGAGAGTTGGTCTCCTGACAGGCGGCGCGGTCGCGATCTGCGGGGCATCAGCCGCGCTCGCGATTTCCGCGGCACTCCCTTCCGGCAAAGACAAGCATCGGATGACGGTGCTCACGGTCGTCGGCGTTACGACATTGTCCACCATCGCCATGGTGGTCTACCCGGCGCTTGCGAAGCTCCTGGGATTTTCCGATTTGCAGTCCGGCATCTTCATCGGAGCGTCGATTCACGATGTCGCGCAAGTGGTAGGTGCGGGCTATCTATTTTCGGATGCCGCCGGCGACACCGCAACGGTCGTAAAACTTTTCAGAGTGAGCCTGCTGGTGCCGGTGGTTTTCGTTGCGACGCTCATATTTCGCAATAGTGCGGCGGACGAAACGGAGGCGCGGCCGCCGCTGTTGCCGTTGTTCCTGATCGGCTTCTGCACGCTTGCGATCGTAAGCAGCTTCGGGTGGATACCCGCGCCGGCCGTCGAAGGAATGTCTGCCGCATCGCGCTGGTGCCTCGTCGTCGCCATAGCGGCGCTGGGCGTAAAAACGTCGTTCCAGCAGGTGGTGTCGCTGGGCTGGAAGCCGGTTGCGCTGATGATCGCCGAGACTGCGTTCATCGCGTTCGCTGCGATCGGCGCAATCGAAATACTGAGCTAGAGGTGCGTGAGGACGCCATGACGAATGTGGATGTAATCGTTGTCGGGAGCGGAGCTGCCGGTCTGGTTGCGGCAGAAGAAGCGGCGAAGCACGGCTTGAACGTCGTGCTGCTCACGAAAGGGCAGGTCGGCCGCTCGGGCGCGACCGCGACGATCACCGGCGACATCTCGGTAGACGGCAAAACCATTCGCAACTATCTCGGCCTGCGCGGGAACGAAGGCGACAGCGACCGCGATTTCTACGATGACACTATGACGGGCGGCGCTTACCTCAATCAGAGCGCCCTCGTGCAGAGCATGATCAGTCATGTCGGCGAAGAACTGAAGCCGCTGCTCGAGGCCGGATTGAAGGTGGCGGGTATCGGCCACGCGCCGGGACATCGCTTTCCGCGCGGTGTTCTAATCTCCGGCATGCAGTTGCTGCAAATTCTCACACGCCGCGCAGTCGCGGCAGGCGCGCGCTTCCGTGACGAGTTCTACGTCACCGACGTGCTTCGCAATGCCGACGGCGTCACCGGCATAGCGGGTATCGATCTTCGTACCGGCGAGGCGCACAGTCTGGCCGCCAAGACCGTAATTCTTGCGACCGGCGGCTCTGCCATGATCCATCCGTTCCGCACCGCGCCGGAAGAACTGGTCGGCGACGGCTATCGGATGGCGCTGCGTGCGGGCGCCGAACTCATCGATATGGAGATGGTGCAGTTCCTGCCGTGCTGTCTCGTCAACCCGCCGCTTTGGCGCGGCATTCAGTTTCCCTGGATTATCGGCCCGCAAAGCAGCACGCGCGCCTGGCTGCTCAATCGCTACGGCGAGCGCTTCATGGCGCGTTACGATCCCGAGCGCATGGAGATGTCTACACGCGACAAGATTTCGATCGCTTGCGTGCGCGAGGTGCAGGAAGGCCGGGGCGGACCGGGCGGTGGTGTCTTCATGTCGTGGGCGCATCTTCCGCACGACATTCTGGAGTTCCTGCCGAAATGGTACGGCAAGCCGCTCCTGCGCGAGACGTGGCACTGGGAAGGCTTCGACTTCCGGCCGCTGATCGAGCGCATCAAGCAGGGTTACGCGGTCGAGGTCGCGCCCGCCAGCCACTTCAATATGGGTGGCGTGCGTATCGACGCGGAGTGCGGCACGGCGGTGCCGGGTCTGCTCGCCTGCGGCGAGATCGCGGGCGGCGTGCACGGTGCGAACCGGCTCTCCGGAAATGCCTGTAGCCAGTTTCTCGTCCAGGGCCGGATTGCCGGCCGCTCCGCAGCGCAATTCGCGAGCTCCGCGCCGATGCCGGAGATCGACGCCGCCGACTGGAAGGAAAAACTCGCCGAGGTCGAAGCGCCGCTGCTCGCAAGCGACGGCGTGCAGCCGCATACGCTTGCATCGCAGATTCAGGATATCGCCAACCGTACGCTCAACGTCGTGCGCAACGGCAGCAACATGGCGCAAGGCTTGAGGGAAATCAGGGCGCTCCGTGCAGGCGAAGTGACAAGAATGTTCAGTGCTTCAAAGGATCGCCGCTACAATCGCAACTGGATCGATGCGCAGGAAGTCCAGAGCGCTGCGCTCACGGTCGAGGCGATCGCGATGTCGGCGGTCATTCGCGAGGAAAGTCGAGGCGCGCATTATCGCGACGATTTTCGCGAACAGAAGCCGGAGTTTCACCACAACACGGTCGTTTCGCTGAAGGACGGCACGTTGCAGACCCGGCGGGTTGCCGTCGCCGGCAACGAAACGAAATAGGAGTCGGTCATGCGTATCACACTGGTCAGAGGCGGCGCAGACGGCGCCGAAGTGCGGCAGGACGAATATGAGATTCCCGATGAGGGGCTCGCCAGCATCAGCAGCGCGCTCCAGTACGTCGCGCGGAATTACGACGGCAGCATCGGCTACTACCTGTCGTGTCGCCGCGGCATGTGCGCCTGTTGCGTGGTGCGTGCAAATGGCAAGATCGAAACCGCCTGCGTTACGCCCGTGACGGACGGCATGGTGATTGAGCCGGTCAAGGCGACGCTGCGGGTGAAAGATACCGTGGTCGATCTCAGCATGGCGCGCGAGAATCAATTCTCGTTCACCGCGGAAGGCTGACGCGATGCGTCTTCATTCGCATTGGCCGACGATCGAGCACGCCTTCGGCTGCGCACTTCCGGACAGGTTCCTGATGGCGATCCGCTCGTTCGACAATGCGAAGACCGTGACGCCGTTCATTCTGGAGAAGAAGGACGGCAAGCGCTTCGGCCTGTTTCTTCACGTGGAGAAAGGGAACGCACAGGCCGCGATGCTTCCCGCGCAGATCGAACAGCGCTTCTACAACCCGTACTACAATTTCGACGCTGGCGAGCAGTCGCCGGCCGTTAAGCGCAATCTCGAGGAATTGCTCGACGAATTGGCGGCAGGCGAGCGTGAACTTGTTCTCGACGACCACGTTCCGCAATCCATCGTTCGCAGGCTCGAGAAGCGTTTCGAAATCTCTTTCGACAACATGATGGGAATAGGCTCGGTACGCGCGAGGCGGCTCGAGCCGCACGAAGTGCTCGAGGTTCTGTCGCGCGAAAGACCGAACGGACGCAGGATTGCAAAGAAAATTATCGAGAAGTCGCGGCACCGGGAGGCGCTCAGCGGTTTTCTGGATCGGCACGAAGACGGCCGCTTCGCGCTTCTGGACAAGCTGCTTAGCGGCGAAGATTTGCAGTCGCTGATCGTCACTTCCGCGCTCAATGTTCAGGAACTGACAGGCTTGCCGATGCGCGGGAATAGCCGCGCGCTTGCCGCGGTCTATTCGCGCGACAAAGGTCTTTGGCGGATCGCCGCTGGGCCGCAGTCGGAAGGCAAGGAATATCCGTCATTACGGGCCGCAATTGAAGAGATTACCGGTAAGGGGCGTGCAGGCGTCGAAATGGACGACATGCCCGCGTGGATGTTTTCTGCGATGGGCCTGCGCGACCGGGAAGCGGTGCCCGCCGACAATCTGGTCCGGATGTGGCGCGACAGCAGCACGCTGCCCGACCTCGCGTTTTATATTCTCGCGGCACGAGCGTCCGCACACGCGATCATGAAAGCGCTGGCGTTCGCCTCGATGCATCGTTCATCGCGCATTACGGAGATGGACGCATATAAAGTCTATCTCGATGAACTCTATGGCTATGTTTCCGCGCATGCGCCGGAACTACGCGTCGCGCGCACGCTAACGAATTTCCATTGCGGCAACCGGACGATATTTCCTTCGAACCCGGCGGCCCATCCGATCGACGAGCGTATCAATACGCTGAAGATCGATGCGGGCTGCATGATTTTCGACCGAAGCGGCACTCTGCTCGGCTGCTCCGACATCGCCCGCACGCTTTGCCTGACGAAAGACGGCGAGGAAATCTACCAAATCTTCCGTGACAGCGTCGTCGACCGGCTCATTCCCGCGTGCAAAATCGGCGCGGACGGCGCTTCGATTCATCGGCTCGCCGTCGAGGATCTGAAGCGTGTGAATTTGCCGGGGAACACGCTCTCCCGCGCCGTCGCGGTGCCGGCCGACTTCGATCGCGACGTTGGCCACGTGCTCGGCAAGAACAATCTTTCCCATGTGCAATTCACCGCATCCGGGCACGCCGTGCTGCGCGAAGGGATGATCGCGTGCTGCGAGTATCAGTGGCCGCTGAAGGGCCATACCGTCGCCTATGAGGATACCGGTCTCGTGACCGGTAGCGGCGGTCTGAATTTCACCATCGACTGACGACGGCAAGGAACAAGAAAATGAGCAACTTCTTCCGCGAACGCGTGACGCATGTTCATCATTGGACGGAATCGCTTTTCAGCTTCCGGACCAGCCGGGATCAGTCGTTTCGTTTCGACAGCGGTCAGTTCACGATGCTGGGTCTCGAGATCGACGGCAGGCCGCTCATGCGCGCCTACAGCCTCGCAAGCGCGACCTATGAAGACGAGCTCGAGTTCTTCAGCATCAAGGTACCCGATGGCCCGCTGACTTCGCGGCTTCAACACTTGAAGGATGGCGATCAGGTTCTGATCGGCCGAAAGGCGACCGGGACGCTCGTGCACCACAATCTTCTGCCGGGCAAGCGACTCTATCTACTTGGCACCGGCACGGGCCTCGCGCCGTTTCTGAGCGTCATCAAGGATCCAGAGACCTATGAGCGGTTTGAAACCGTGATCCTCGTGCATGGCTGCCGGCAGGTTGCCGAACTCGCCTATGGCGAAATGATCACGGAAGGCTTGCCGAACGACGAATTCGTCGGTGCGTTTGTGAAAAAGCAGCTCGTCTATTATCCGACCGTGACGCGCGAGCCGTTCGTCAATCGCGGCCGTATCACCGATCTCATTGCGTCCGGAAGATTGTTCGAGGATACCGCGCAGCCTGCACTCGACAGCGAGCACGACCGCATCGAAATCTGCGGCAGTCCGGAGATGGTGAAAGACCTCCGCGGTTATTTCCTGAGCCTCGGCTTCGAAGAAGGCAGCGGTTCCAAGCCAGGCCACTTCGTCGTTGAAAAAGCCTTTGCCGACGCCTGAAAGGAAAAGCAATGACCTACGTCGTCACCGAGAACTGTATCAAGTGCAAGCACATGGATTGTGTTTCGGTTTGTCCGGTCGATTGCTTTTATGAAGGCGAGAACATGCTCGTTATCAATCCGGACGAATGCATCGATTGCGGCGTATGCGAGCCGGAGTGTCCGGTAGAAGCGATCAGACCCGATACGGCGGAAGGCCTGGAGAGCTGGGTCACGCTCAACAAGGATTACAGTTCGGTCTGGCCCAGAATTACGGAGAAAGGCTCCGCGCCTGAAGACGCCGAATTCTGGAAGGACAAGCCGAACAAGCTCGCGTTGTTATCCGTCAAACCAGCCGGGCGGTGAGGCCGTGCACTAGCGAGAACAGCCGCGACGGCTATATCCTTGTGATGCACGCGGTAGCGAAAATGCCCGACAAATTACCGGCGGCAATGCGGGAGTAGTCGAAAGTGAGCGACGCGGAAGAAGGCTTTCTTGTCGTGCTCAGCGACGTGAAGGCTGAGCAGGATGAAGACTACCTGGCCTGGCTCACGACCGAGCATGTCCACGAGCGGCTTGGAATCCCTGGCTTTCTCGCGGTCCGGATTTTCATGCGGCCCATCGAAGGCGGCCGCCAGTATTTCATCTGGTACGAATTGAGGAATGCCGACGTCGTCGATAGCGCGGCCTATCTCGATCGGCTGAATAGCCCGACGCCGTGGTCCCGGCGGATCATGCCAATTCTGGGCAATTTCGGAAGGGCAGGCGGCACGGTAAAGGCGCGCAGACGCAAAGAACCCGCGGGCTTGATCATGGCGATCGGCTTCGACGCCGCACCATCAAGGCCCGAGAACTTGCTGGAAGGCGTCGCGGCTGCGTCCGGAATCCGGTCGGTGCATTTTCTCGAAACAGACCGGAAAAAGACGGAGCTTCGTACCAATGAACGCGATCTTCGTACCAGCGACAACACATTTGCCGGTCTGCTGCTGCTGGAATCCGACGATCGGGAATCGCTGCACGTGGCAAGCGCAACGGCAGCATTGGCCGAGGCGTCCGGGATTATTCGTATCTACCAGCAGATTTTTTCGCTTCGGGGATGATCGCCGGCGCTCACGGCGCCGAAAGCCTGCCGGCCGTTAGCCCGGCAGAATCCGCTCGCTCAGGCGCTGATCGACGATCCCGACCGTGCGGTCGATTTCCGCATTCGGCATGCCGAGCTGGTGCGAGATGAGCTTCACCAGAAGATCGACGCGCTCGATGAACGGCGCACCGGCCGCAACCGCGCGTGCGGCCGAAGACGGTTTCAAGAGGCTCTCTGCGGCCTTCGCGTATTTCTCGAACGGCACCTGATCGGCTGGGTCGGCGCCGAGCTTTCGCGCGATCAGATCGACGTGATCGTAGATCGACTTCGACAGCGCGAGGTCGCCATGTACCGCGTCGCGAATGGATTTTGGCTCGCCGAGCGTGATGCAGCGGTAGTTTCCGGTCAGCAGCATCGACCACTTCGCGAGCGGCACGAAAAGCGAGTCGTGAACCTTGAGCTTCACCGGGACATCATGCCCGTCGAGTTTCACTTGGGAAATATCGGCATCCAGTTCGCGCAGGATCGCGTTATGGCGTTCGTCGGCGAAGATCGCCGCTTTGAAGTTCGTCGGCAGGCCGACGTGCAAAACATTGGCGGCTTCTTCGGGCGGACGAAACGCCTGCGGATCGGGAGAGCACAGCGACATTAGCCCCGGCTCGAAACGATCCCACACCTGCGCATTGGTATAGGCCACGTCGAGAGTCATCGCCGCCAGCGACGGAATTCGTTTGAGATAGGGCAGCGGCGGCATGTTCATGATCGAAAGACAAGGAAGCCGTGCTTCCGCGATCTTCACCATCAGCATGCGAATGGTATGGTTCGCGTATTGCGGCTCCTGCATCGCGAGACAGACGAGATCATAGCGCGATATGTCCACGTTCTCGGGCGCGGCGGCGTCGAGCTTGCCGAGAAGCGCGCGCGAAAAAATGGGGCGGTGCGCGGGCTCGTCACGCAGCTTCAGGCGGACTTCCGTGCCTTCCTTATTGATGAGGTCCGCGGTCTTCTGGCGGCACACGAGCGTGGCGTTGTGGCCGGCCATCAGGCACTTGGTTGCAAGCAGGGAGCCGTAGGACGCTCCCAGGATCAGAACGTTGCGCGGCATTATTTACTTCTTGTGTTGAAAGCGACGAGGCAATGCGCCGGTGTATTCGTTTTCGTGACCGAGGCGTCAAGCACTTCATTATTGTGAAGTCCTATCGCCCGATAGAGTCGAGCAGCCGGGATCATCGCAAATCCTCGCCATCCGCGCGGCCCGTAACAATTTGAATAATATGAAGAAAAGTACTTCGCGATCCTTGCGCGAAAAAGCTGCAACAAAGAAACCCTGCAAAATTTCTTGCACCGCAGTAGGTTTCGGAACAAGCCGGTTCGGCTTACCTGCATGGCGTGAAAGATGACGAACTACGAGCGTATATTCCGGACCGCCATCGCGCAGCTGCGCAACGAGCGGCGCTATCGCGAGTTCGCCGATCTGGAGCGGATTCCAGGACGCTTCCCGCGCGCGCACTGGCATTCGCCCGCGGGCCTGCGTGAAGTCGTCGTGTGGTGTTCCAACGATTACCTCGGCATGGGGCAGCATCCCGCTGTGATCTCGGCCATGACCGAGGCGGTCGAGAAGTATGGCGCCGGCGCCGGCGGCACGCGCAACATTTCCGGTACGCATCACCCCGCGGTGTTGTTGGAGCGCGAACTCGCGTCGCTTCATGAAAAGGAAAGCGCGCTCCTGTTTACGTCGGGTTACGTGGCGAACCAGACCGCGCTCGCGACCATCGGGCGTTTGCTTCCCGATGGTGTGATCTTTTCCGACGCCGGAAATCACAACTCGATCATCGAAGGCATCCGCCGCTCGGACGCGCGGAAAGCGATCTTCCGGCACAATGACCTGAATCATCTCGAGGAACTGTTGTGCGCGGAAACGCCGGCGCGACCCAAGCTGATCGTGTTCGAGAGCGTCTATTCGATGGACGGCGCCATTGCGCCGATTGCCGAGATCGTCACGCTCGCCGAGCGCTACGGCGCGATGACCTATCTCGACGAAGTCCATGCCGTCGGCATGTACGGTGCGCATGGCGGGGGCATCGCCGAGCGTGAAGGTCTCGCATCGCGGATCGATGTGATACAGGGCACGCTCGGCAAGGCGTTCGGCTGCATCGGCGGCTACATTGCCGGAAACGAAGCGCTGGTCGATGCCGTCCGCTCTTACGCGCCGGGTTTCATTTTCACGACTGCATTGCCTCCTGCCGTTTGCGTGGCTGCGCTCGCGGCGGTGCGGCACCTGAAGTCGTCCAGCGCCGAGCGCGAAGCGCAGCAACGCAATGTCCGCGAACTGAAGGAAAAGCTCGCGGCGGCAAAGCTGCCGGTGCTTCCGAACGAATCCCAGATCGTGGCGATACCCGTCGGCGATGCGGAAATCTGCAAGCAATTGAGCGACCGGCTGCTGCATGAGCACGGCGTCTATGTGCAGCCGATCAATTATCCGACCGTGCCGAAAGGAACCGAGCGGCTCCGCGCCACACCGACGCCGCAGCACGATAGCCGGCTGATCGGCGAGTTCGTAACGGCGTTGGAAGCGGTGTGGCGCGAGAGCGGATTGCCGTTCGTCTCCGGGGATGCAGCGGCCCAGGCGAGATCGCTGGAATCCGCACCGGCAGCCATCCGATCACGGGCTTAGGCGGTTGTGACGCGGACGACGCTCACGGCCGGAACGCGCGGCAGCAAGCTCGCGCTGATCCAGACCCGGATCGTGACCGATGCGATCCGGGCCGTCGCGCCCGCGCTGGAAATCGAAACGCGCATCATCACCACCGAAGGCGACCGCAACCAGCGCGACTCGCTCACAAAGCTCGGCGGCCGCGGCGTATTCGTCGGAGAGATCGAGCAGGAACTGCGCGCGGGTGCGATCGACTTCGCCGTGCACAGCCTCAAGGACTTACCGGCCTCGCAACCGGACGGGCTTCTCCTGGTTGCGGTGCTTCCGCGCGGCGATGCGCGCGACGCACTCGTGTCGCGCAACAATGTGGGCTTGCAACAATTGCCGCAAGGCGCGCGCGTCGGCAGCTCCAGCGAGCGCCGCTCCGCGCAGTTGCGCGCGCTGCGCTCCGGGCTCGATCACCGCAACATTCGCGGCAACGTCGATACGCGGATCCGGAAACTCGACAATAGCGAGTATGACGCGATCGTGCTTGCCGCCGCTGGTCTCGAAAGGCTGGGTTTACGTGATCGCATTACGAGCTATTTTTCGCCGGACGAAATGCTGCCGTCGGTCGGGCAGGGGGCGCTGGTCATCGAGTGCCGCGCGGATGATAAGGCGGCAATCGATCTGTTGCGCCCTCTGGATCATGCCGAAACGCGCGCTGCGGTCGAGGCTGAGCGCGCATTCCTGCGTACTTTCGGCGCTGGGTGTTCGTTGCCGGTCGGCGGCTATGCGACGCTGAGCGGCGACATTCTCCGGGTCGAAGGCTTGATCGCAAACCCCGAGGGAACGAGAATTATCCGCGATCATGCAAGCGGACCGGCTCGCGATGCCGAAGCGCTGGGCCGCACGCTCGGAGAAAAAGTCTTGCAGTCAGGCGGCCGTGAATTGCTGAAAGCAGCGAAACCCCGTGGGTAACTTGCAGGGCAAGCGCGTCGTCGTCACGCGCCCGCGCGAAAGTGCGGCCGAGTTCAACGCGCTCCTGCGCGCGCGTGGCGCTTCCGCAATCGAATGGCCCCTGATCGAAATTGCGCCTGCACTGGATAAGGGAGCGCTCGCAACGGCGGCTGATAACGCAGCGAATTTCGACTGGCTTCTGTTCTCGAGCGCGAATGGCGCGCGATATTTTTTTGAGACGTTGAAGGGCCGAAAACTTTCCCTCGTTCGTATCGGCGCGATCGGGCCGAAAACCGCGGCAGCGCTGACCGCACTCGGGCATAAGCCAGACGCCATGCCTTCGGATTTTCAGAGCCATGCCTTCGCTGAAGCGCTTGGCGACGTGAAAGGAAAGTCCGCGCTGCTCGTTCGTTCCGAGATTGCCTTGCCCGAACTTTCCCATGCCTTGCTCGCCAAAGCCATGAAGCTCGAGGAAGTGGTCGCCTATCGCACCATAGCGGCGACAAGTGCGGCGCCGTTCGCATGGAATGACGCCGATGTACTCACCTTCGCGAGTGGCTCGGCCGCCCAAAGCCTTGCCCAAAAAATAAGCCCCGCGTCGCTCCCCGCGCACCTCGTCGTCGCGAGCATCGGACCTTCGACTACGAAAGTCGCGAGCGAACTCGGCTTCACGGTTGCAGTAGAGGCTGAGCAGCACACCGTTGAGGGATTGACGGAAGCGCTGGATAAATTTCCCGGTTTGCGCGAAAAAGGCGCATGACCGTTCTGTCCCGCATCATTGCAGGCGAAACACCGCTCCGGCGAATGCGTCGGCTGCGCCGCACTGCCTCGCTGCGCGGACTGGTGCGCGAGACCGCGCTTTCGCCGCGCGATTTCATCCTGCCGCTGTTCGTGAAGCACGGCAGCAATGCAAAGGACGAAATCCCGTCGATGCCCGGCGTATTTCAGTGGTCGGCCGACAGGCTCGCGCGCGAGATCGATGCAATCGCCGAACTGAATATTCCTGCCGTGTTGCTGTTCGGGCTGCCCGCGCAAAAAGACGAGACCGGAACGGAAAATTTCGCGGACAACGGCATCGTCCAGCAGGCGATCCGCGAGATCAAGAAAGTCGCGCCCGACATCGTCGTCATGACCGATGTCTGCATGTGCGAGTATACCGACCACGGCCATTGCGGGCTGATCCGCAACGGCGTGGTCGAAAACGACGAAACGCTCGAAATCTTCGGCCGCGTCGCCGTCTCGCACGCAGCCGCCGGTGCCGATGTGGTCGCGCCGAGCGGCATGATGGACGGGCAGGTCAAGGCGATCCGCGTGTCGCTCGACAAGGCCGGATTCAAGGACACCGCAATCCTCGGCTATTCCGCAAAATATTCCTCCGCACTTTATGGCCCATTCCGTGTCGCCGCGGATTCCGCGCCCGCCTTCGGCGACCGCCGCGCCTATCAGATGGACCCCGCGAACGCGCGCGAAGCCATGCGCGAGATCGAAACCGATATCGGCGAGGGCGCCGACATGGTGATGATCAAGCCGGCGCTTTCCTATCTCGACATCGTCCGGCAGACCCGCGACCGCTTCGACGTGCCGATCGCGGCCTATAACGTCAGCGGTGAATACGCGATGGTGAAGGCGGCGGGCCGGAACGGCTGGATCGACGAGCGCGCGGTCACGCTCGAACTGCTCACCGGCATCAAGCGCGCCGGAGCCGACCTCCTCATCACCTATCATGCGAAAGACGCGGCCCTCTGGCTCCAGCAGGGGTAGCGCCGGTTAAGCGCTGAATTGCCGCCGGGGCGGCAGCGGCACTGGCCCGTTCATTGCATAAAAACACGGCAGTATTGGAGTTTCCGGCTGCCGAATATGCAACGCGACGCCAGTCTCAAGATCGTCATTGTCGACGACAGTTCCGTGCGCGCAGCGATTCTGGAAGAGGGCCTGCGCGACGCCGGCCACCTTCAGGTCATCCGGATCGAGGGCACCGAGAACCTGCTCGAGCGCATCTACGCGATCGACCCCGACGTCATCCTGATCGACCTCGAAAACCCGAGCCGCGACGTGCTGGAGCAGATGTTCCGCGTGAGCCGCGCGGTGAAGCGGCCGATCGCCATGTTCGTCGATCAGAGCGACAGCGCCTCGATCGCGGCCGCCGTCGATGCCGGTGTCTCGAGCTACATCGTCGACGGGCTGAAGAAGGACCGCATCAAGCACATCCTCGATATTTCGATTTCGCGCTTCAACGCCTTCTCCCGCATCAGCACGGAACTCGAGCAGACGAAATCGGCGCTCGAGGAGCGCAAGGTCATCGACCGCGCCAAGGGCATCCTGATGAAACGAAAGGGGCTCACCGAAGAGCAGGCCTATGCGCTGCTGCGCACCAGCGCGCAGAACGAGAAGAAGAAAATTGCGGACATCGCCCAGTCCATCATCACGGCAGCGGAGCTACTGAAATGACAACCTCGAAAAAACTCCGCATCGGGTTCATTCCGCTGGTCGATGCCGCAGCACTCATTGTCGCGATCGACAAGGGCTTTGCCGCCGAAGAGGGGCTCGATGTCGAACTCGTTCGCGAGGTTTCGTGGTCGAACGTGCGCGACAAGCTCAATATCGGCCTGTTCGACGCCGCCCATCTGCTCGCGCCGGTCGCGATCGCCTCGAATCTTGGCATTGGCCATGTTCGCGTACCGATCATCGCGCCGTTCAATCTGGGGCTGAACGGCAACGCGATCACCGTAACCAACGCGCTGAAGAACGCGCTGGAAGACAAGGCCGAAGGCGATCTGACGGATCCGAAAATGTCGGCAAAGGCGCTTGCCGCGATCGTCGCCGAGCGCAAGCGGAAAGGCCAGCCGCCCCTGAATTTCGGCATGACGTTCCCGTTCTCTACCCACAACTACCAGCTTCGTTTCTGGATGGCTTCGGCCGGCGTCGATCCCGACGAAGACGTGCAGATGGTGGTGCTGCCCCCGCCCTTCATGGTGGAAAGCATCGTGAATGGCCATGTCGATGCCTTCTGCGTCGGCGCGCCATGGAATTCGGTCGCGGTCGATCTGGGCATCGCGCATATCCTCCATTTTGTTTCGGAAATTCTCCAGCGCGCCGCCGAGAAAGTGCTGGCGCTTCGCACGACGTGGGCGGCGGAGAATCCCGAAAGCGTGGCCGCGCTCGTGCGTGCGCACAAGAAGGCGGCGGACTTCATCGAAGACGAAGCCAATCGCGAGGAATCCTGCCGGATTATCTCGGCGCCGAACCGCCTGAACGTAGAACCGGAAATCACGCGCCGGACGCTCGACGGGCGGCTGAAAGTGTCACCCGACGGAAACTATCGCGAAAGCGAACGCTATCTGATGGTCGGACGCCGTGGCGCCGCGCGCCCCGATCGCACACAGGCCTCCTGGCTTTATGCGCAGATGGTGCGCTGGGGGCAGGCGCCGCTGTCGAATGATCTTCTGATGGCGGCGCGCGAAACCTTCCGTCCCGATATTTACGACGAAGTGCTGGGTGCGGGCGATCTGCCGCCGCAAGGCGAACCGGAGGACGGTGTCGGCGCGTTCGACGGGCCGGAGTTCGACCCGTTCGATCTCGAAAAACATCTCGCGACGTGGAAGGTTCGCCGCCGCTAATGGGTGGTGCGTTGCACAATTATCGCGCAACTGACTCAAGCGCAGGCAGAAAAGCCTGCAACGCCGCGATTTCATCCGGCGTGTTTCTCGGCAGTAACCCACTGGTTTTGCCGCACATATCGTCTTGCTGCGTGGGCTGGCACGACGCTTGAATTAGACCAACTCGAATCGTGCCGCCGATGCTGACGGCACACCAGTCCGAGCAGGACCAAGTACAGCGACGCCGCTGAACTGACCGCGCCAAGCCGTGCGGGAAAGTTCGCGGCGTTTTTTGTTTTGGGCCGGTGTCACGAAAACAGAGGGGAACGAGATGAAGAAGACAGTAAACACGATCGCAAGGCGCGAATTTCTGAAGAAAAGCGCAAGCACCGCGGCGCTGCTCGCCGCGGCGAAAGTTGCGCTGCCCGCGGGCGCAGTGTTCGCGCAGTCAGGCCCGGAAGTGAAGGGCGCAAAACTCGGGTTCATCGCGCTTACCGACGCAGCGCCGCTGTTCGTCGCGAAGGAGAAGGGGATTTTCGCGAAATACGGCGTTCCCGAAACCGAAGTGCTGAAGCAGGCCTCTTGGGGCGCGACGCGCGACAACCTCGTACTCGGCGGCGAAGCGAGCGGCATCGATGGCGCACATATCTTGACGCCGATGCCCTATCTCATCAGCGCCGGCAAAGTGACCCAGAACAACCAGCCGACGCCGATGTATATCCTCGCGCGCCTCAACCTGAACGGCCAGTGCATCTCGGTCGGCAAGGAATACGAGGACATCAAGGTCGGCGTCGACACGACGAATTTCAAGGTCGCGCTGGAGAAGAAGAAAGCTTCCGGCAAGTCGATCAAGGCCGCGATGACCTTTCCCGGCGGCACGCACGATCTCTGGATCCGCTACTGGCTCGCTGCCGGCGGTGTCGATCCCGATAAGGACATCGAAACCATCGTCGTTCCGCCCGCGCAGATGGTCGCCAACATGAAGGTCGGCACGATGGACTGCTTCTGCGTCTGCGAGCCGTGGAACCTTCAGCTCATCCATCAGCAGATCGGCTACACCGCAATCACGACCGGCGAACTCTGGGACAAGCATCCCGAAAAGTCGTTCGGCATGCGCGCGGAGTTCGTCGACAAGTATCCGAAGGCGACCATGGCGCTGCTCCAAGCCGTGCTCGAGGCGCAGCAATGGTGCGAGAAGATGGAGAACCGCGCCGAAACGGCGGCGATCTGCGCCAAGCGCCAGTGGATCAACGTGCCGGTGAAGGACGTCACCGACCGCTTTCTCGGCAAGTTCGATTACGGCATTCCCGGCAAGGTCGTCGAGAACAGCCCGCACATCATGCGTTACTGGAAGGACCACGCGTCCTATCCGTTCCAGAGCCACGACCTGTGGTTCATCACCGAAGACATTCGCTGGGGCAAATTCGAAGCGGGCTACGACGCGAAGACGCTCATCGGCAAGGTGAACCGCGAAGACCTCTGGCGCGACGCCGCGAAGGCGATCGGCGTCGATGCCGCCGACATCCCGGCTTCGAAATCGCGCGGCAAGGAAACCTTCTTCGACGGCAAGGTCTTCGATCCCGAAAATCCCGCAGCCTACCTCAAGAGTCTCGCGATCAAGCGCGTGGAAGTCTGACGAAAACGCGGGCCGCCGTGCGGGCGGTCCGCACCCCGACTCAACCAGGAGAATTCGCGCGATGAATATGACGGTCGCCAAAAAGAAACTCACCGGCGAGGTGGTCTCGCTGCCGCAGCCTGCGGGCGCGGAAACGGTCGTGCAACTGCCGGTAACGGGCCGGCCGGTGCTGAAAAAGCTGGGCGCCTTCGCCCTCACGGCGGCCACGAACATCGTGCCGCCGATGATCGTGATTGCGCTGCTGCTCGGCATCTGGGAACTGCTTTGCAGCAACAGCGGCGCGACACTGCCGCCGCCGTCAACGGTCTGGAACGATACGAAGGAACTGATCTTCGATCCGTTCTTCGACCGCGGCGGCATCGACAAGGGATTGTTCTGGCATCTTTCCGCGAGCCTGCAGCGCGTCGCGCTCGGATACGCGATGGCTGCCGCGGCCGGCATCGCGCTCGGCACGCTGGTCGGACAATCGACCTGGGCGATGCGCGGGCTGGATCCGATCTTCCAGGTTCTGCGCACCGTTCCGCCGCTCGCCTGGTTGCCGCTTTCGCTCGCCGCGTTCCGGCAGGGCCAGCCGGCTGCGATCTTCGTAATCTTCATCACCTCTATCTGGCCGATCATCATCAACACCGCGGTCGGCATCCGGAATATTCCGCAGGACTACCGCAACGTCGCGCTGGTCCTGAAGCTCAATCCGCTCGAATATTTCTACAAGATCATGGTGCCGTCCGCCGCGCCCTATATCTTCACCGGACTTCGCATCGGCATCGGCCTGTCCTGGCTCGCGATCGTTGCAGCGGAAATGCTGATCGGCGGTGTCGGCATCGGCTTCTTCATCTGGGATGCGTGGAACTCGTCGCACATCTCCGAAATCATTCTGTCGCTGATTTACGTGGGTATCGTCGGCTTCGTGCTCGACCGCGTGGTCGTGGCCGTGTCCTCGATCGTCACCCGCGGCACCGCAAAGGCATAAGGAGAGAGCGATGTATCTCAAGATCGATCATGTCGACAAAACCTTCCAGCGCGGCTCGCAGCGTACGGAAGTCCTCCGCGGCATCACGCTCGACATCGAGAAGGGCGAATACGTCTCGATCATCGGCCATTCCGGCTGCGGCAAGTCGACTTTACTCAACATCGTCGCGGGGCTGACGAATGCGACGAATGGCGGCATCATTCTCGAAGGCCGCCAGGTGGACGAGCCCGGCCCGGATCGCGCGGTCGTGTTCCAGAATCACTCGTTGCTGCCGTGGCTCACGGTCTACGACAACGTGCGGCTCGCGGTGGACAAGGTGTTCTGGAAGACGAAGTCGCGCGCCGAGCGCGATGCCTGGACGCTGCACAATCTCGATCTCGTGCAGATGGTGCACGCCAAGGACAAGCGTCCGGCGGAAATCTCCGGCGGCATGAAGCAACGCGTCGGCATTGCCCGCGCGCTGGCGATGGAGCCGAAGGTTCTCCTGCTCGACGAACCGTTCGGCGCGTTGGATGCGCTGACGCGCGCGCATCTCCAGGACTCGGTGATGGCGCTCCATCAGAAGCTCGGCAACACCGTCATGATGATCACGCACGACGTCGACGAGGCCGTGCTGCTTTCGGATCGCATCGTCATGATGACCAACGGTCCGGCGGCGACGATCGGCGACGTACTCGAAGTGCCGCTTGCACATCCCCGCAAGCGTCTCGAGCTCGTTTCCGACCCCGCTTACATCAAGTGCCGCGCCGCGGTGCTGAAGTTCCTCTACGAGCGGCACCGCTACGTCGAGGCCGCGTAACGCCTTTCGTTTTCAAACAGGAGGCAAGCCATGAAGCCAGCACAAGTCGAACTCGTTCAGAAGACCTTCGGCGACGTCGCACCGATTTCGGAGCAGGCGGCAGCATTGTTCTACGGCCGGCTGTTCGAGATCGCACCTGAAGTGAAGCCGATGTTCAAAAACGACATCACCGAGCAGGGCAGAAAGCTCATGAGCACGCTCGTGATCGTGGTGCGGGGCCTGAGCGATTTGCCGAGCATTCTTCCAGCGGCGAGCAATCTGGCGAAGAAGCACGTCGGCTACGGCGTGAAGGCCGCGCATTACGAGCCGGTCGGCGCCGCGTTGTTGTGGACGCTCGAAAAAGGTCTCGGCGACAAGTGGACGCCCGATGTCGCAAGCGCATGGACCGAGGCCTATGTCACGCTCTCCGGCTACATGATCAGCGAAGCCTACGGCAAGGCCGAAGCCGCGGAATAGGAATCAACCTGTGCGCGAACGGCTTGTCATTGTCGGCAGCGGTATGGCGTCGGGGAGAATGCTCGAGCATCTCTGCCGTGCCATGCCGGATGCCTTTGACATCACGCTGTTCGGGGCCGAGCCGCACGGAAATTACAATCGCATCATGCTTTCGCCGGTGCTCGCCGGCGAGGAGAGCTTTGAGAATATCGTGGTGCATGATGCCGCGTGGTACACGCAGCATAAGATCGTGTGCCGCTTCGGCGAGACCGTCACGAAGATCGACCGTGCCCGCAAGGTCGTCGTCTCCGCGCGCGGGGAAACGGCTTACGACAGGCTGGTGCTCGCGACCGGGTCCGCGCCGTTCATTCTGCCGGTAGCGGGAAAGGATCTTCCCGGCGTGGTTGCGTTCCGCGACTTCGGCGATGTGCAGACCATGCTCGCCGCCGCCGAAACGCCCGGCGCGAACGCGGTCGTGATCGGCGGTGGACTGCTCGGGCTTGAGGCTGCGGCCGCGCTTAAGAAACGCGGCATGAACGTCGTCGTCTTGCACCTCATGGCGCACCCCATGGAATTGCAGCTCGACGCTACAGCGGGAGCGTATTTGCAGCGCGCGCTCGAAAGCCGGGGCATCAAGGTTCATTGCCTCGCGCAGACGAAGGCAATTCTCGGGAACGAGCGCGCGGAGGCCGTGCTGCTCGACGACGGCACGATCTATCCCGCCGATCTCGTGGTCATGGCCGCCGGCATCCGCCCCGAAACGCGGATCGCGCGGGACGCAGGCCTGCATGTCGAGCGCGGCATCGTCGTCGGCGACGACATGCGCACCTCGGATCCGGATATTCTCGCGCTCGGCGAATGCGCCGAACACGCCGATCGTTGCTACGGTTTCGTCGAGCCGCTTTACGAAATGGCGGTCGCCGCCGCGCACACGCTCGCAGGCGAGCAGGCGTCGTTCAGTCCGGCAAAGACTGCGACCAACTTGAAGGTGACCGGGTTGAGCGTTTTCTCCGCCGGAAACTTCGCCGGCGCGGACGAGAATTGCGAGCCGCTCGTGTTTCGCGATCCGGCGGCGAGGATTTACAAGAAATTGATCCTGCGTGGCGAGAAGCTCGTCGGCGTCGTGTTGTTCGGCGATACCGCGGACGGGACCTGGTATCTCGAACTCATTCGCTCCGGCGCTTCGGTTGCGGATATGCGCGGCGAGCTCGCCTTTGGGCGCACGCTCGCGATGCGCGAGGCGGCGTAATCATGTCCGCCGATTTCAATCCCGAACAGAAGCGCTATCTCGAAGGCTTCGCTTCCGGATTGCAGACCGCGCGTGCGGCACGCGGCGTAAACGGGAATACCGCCGCCGCGCCGTCCGGACCGGACGCCGCGCATTTGGCCGCGCAGGCGCGTTTTGAGGCGGAAGGAAAAAAACTCGCGGCCGAGGAGAAAGGCAAGCGCGAGGAGCACGCTTTCGATGCTTATGCGAGGCTGAAAGAGCAGGCGAAGAGCGGCGCTTTTCCGAAGGGGCAGGACGTTTTCCGCTGGAAGTATCACGGCCTGTTTTATGTCGCGCCGGTACAGGATTCGTTCATGTGCCGCCTGCGGATCGCAAACGGCATCCTGAAATCGTGGCAATTTGCATCCCTTGCCGATATTGCCGATGAACATGGCGGCGGTTACACGCATGTGACGACCCGCGCGAACCTGCAAATCCGCGAGATCCCGGCCGCTGACGGCCCTGTCTTGATTGAAAAGATCGTTGACATTGGCTTGGCTACGAAAGGCACGGGCGCGGATAATATTCGCAACGTCACCGGCACGCCGACCGCGGGCATCGATCCGCAGGAATTGCTCGACACGCGCCCTTACGCGCGCGAATGGCATCACCGCATCCTGAACGATCGCGGACTCTACGGCCTGCCGCGCAAGTTCAACGTAGCCTTCGATGGCGCCGGCATCATCCCGGTGCTGGAAGACACCAACGACATCGGCTTTCAGGCGGTCGAAGTTCTTGACGGCTTCGGTGTCGAGGCTGGTGTCTGGTTCCGGCTCGCGCTCGGCGGGATCACCGGCCACAAGGATTTTGCGCGCGACACCGGCGTGATTGTGAAACCCGCCGACGCGGGAAAAGTCGCGGATGCGATCGTCCGCGTCTTCATCGATCATGGCGACCGCACCAACCGCCTGAAAGCGCGCATGAAATATGTGCTCGATGCCTGGGGCTTCGAGAAATATCTCGCGGCGGTCGAGGAAAAACTCGGTACGAAGCTGACGCGCGTGCCTCCGGAAGCGGTAAAGCCGCGTCTCCCGTTCGACCGGCTCGCCCATATCGGCGTGCACGAACAGAAGCAGCAGGGCCTGCACTGGATCGGCGTCGTACTGCCGGTCGGAAAGATCACCGCCGGGCAGATGCGGGGGATCGCAAAAATTTCGACCGATCTCGGCGACGGCGATATTCGCCTGACCGTCTGGCAGAATCTTCTGATCTCGGGCGTGCCCACGGAGAAGGTCGCGCTCGCGGAAGCCGCGATCGAACAACTCGGCCTCACCACCAGGGCTGCGTCGGTGCGCGCGGGCCTCGTCGCCTGCACCGGCAACAAGGGTTGCCGCTTCTCGGCTTCCGACACCAAGGGTCACGCGGCTGCGATTGCCGATCATTGCGAAGCACGCGTGCAGCTTGACGGTCCGGTGAACATCCATCTCACCGGCTGCCATCATTCCTGCGCGCAGCATTATATCGGCGACATCGGCCTGATCGGCGCGCGCGTCGAATCCGGAACCGAAGGCGAGACGGTCGAGGGCTATCACATCTTTGTCGGCGGCGGCTTCGGCGAGGACGCTGCCATCGGCCGCGAAATCTATCGCGACGTGAAGGCGGAGCGCGCACCGCAAGTCGTCGAGAAAATGCTGAAAGGCTATCTCGCGCAGCGCGACGGCAGCGAAACCTTCCTCGCTTTTGCGAAGCGTCACGATGTCGACGCTTTGCGCGCGATGTTCGACGCGGAGGCTGCCGAATGACGGTCAATGCGCAGCCGGTATTGCCGATGATCGTTCCGGAGAGCGCGCCGTTCTCCGAGGAACAGCGCGCCTGGCTGAACGGATTTTTCGCAGGTCTCGTCTCACTCGATCAGGTCACGGCGCTGACGCAGGATCAGGCGAAAGGCCTGCTGCCGGAAATGCCGAAAGGTCCGCTCGACGACGGCGACGACGGCGAGGCGCCTTGGCACGACCAGACCATGCCGATCGTGGAGCGCATGAAGCTCGCCGAGCCGCGCCCGTTCCGCCGCAAGCTGATGGCCGCGATGGCGCAGCAGGATTGCGGGCAATGCGGCTACAATTGCGAAGACTATTCGAACGCGCTGTTCCTGAAAAGCGAGGAGCGGCTCAATCTCTGCGTTCCGGGCGGCAAGGAAACCAACCGGATGCTGAAGAAGCTGTTCGAGGAATTCGGCGATATTGCTGCGCCGCCCGCGCCCGCAAGCGCGCAGACGCAGCAAGCCGAAGCGCCTGCATCCGCGCCCGGCCGCTCGCGTGACAATCCGGTAACCGCGAAACTGTCGGCGCGCTATCTTCTGAACGGCGCGAAGTCAGAGAAGCGCACGCATCACATCGACTTCGATCTTTCCGGCACCGGCCTCGATTACGTGGTCGGCGATTCCTTCGGCATATTTCCGGAGAACCATCCGGGCCTTGTCGACGCGGTGATCGCGCTCATCGGCGCGCGGCCTGACGCGAAGGTTGGCGGCAAAACATTTCGCGAAGTATTGCGCAAGGAAGTTTCGCTCGCACCGGCACCGGATTCGCTGTTCCAGTTGATTTCACTTCTGGTCGGCGGCGAGCGACGCATGAAAGCGAAAGCGCTGGCTGCCGGTGAAGACCCGGACGGCGATGCCGAGACGCTCGACGTGCTGGCAGCGGTGAAGAAATTCGAGGGTATCCACCCCGATCCGGAAGTTTTCGTCGAGGCGCTCGAGTCATTGCAGCCGCGGCTTTATTCGATCTCGTCGAGCCCGAAGGCGCACAAGGACAAGGTCTCGCTCACCGTCGATCTCGTGCGTTACGTCATCAACGGGCGCGAGCGGCGCGGGGTCGCGTCGGATTTCCTCGCGAACGGCCTTGAGCCCGGCGGCGCGCTGAAGGTCTATGTTCAGCGCGCGCACAATTTCGAGCTTCCGGAAAATCCGGAAGTGCCGGTCATCATGGTCGGCCCCGGCACCGGCGTCGCGCCGTTCCGCGCATTCCTGCAAGAGCGCATGGCGACGAAAGCCAAGGGCAGGAACTGGCTCTTCTTTGGCCACCAGCGCAGCGATTGCGACTATTTCTATCGCGATGAGTTCGAGGGCATGCAGGCGGCGGGGCTGCTCACGCGCCTCACGCTCGCATGGTCGCGCGACGGCAGCGAGAAAATCTATGTGCAGGACCGCATGCGCGAGGAGGGCACCGAAATCTTCGCATGGCTCGAGGCCGGCGCTCACTTCTATATATGCGGCGACGCCAAGCGTATGGCCAAGGACGTCGAAGGCGCGCTGGCCGAGATCGTGGCAACGCACGGCAAGCGCTCCGCGGAAGACGCCGTCGCTTATGTGAACGCGCTTAAAAAAGCGAAGCGCTATCAGGCGGACGTCTACTGATGAACATGCAGGCACCGATAGCCCCGGCGGTGCGGACCACCTGTCCTTATTGCGGAGTCGGTTGCGGCGTGCTTGCGCGGCCCGACGGTAGCGGCGGCGCGGAAATTTCCGGCGATCCCGCGCATCCCGCGAATTTCGGAAAGCTTTGCTCCAAGGGTTCGGCGCTCGGCGAAACGCTCGGCCTCGGCACGCGGCTCCTCTACCCGATGATGCGCGGAACGCGCGGCGAGCTAATGCGCACGGACTGGGGCACGGCCGTCTCGAAAGTCGCGGACGGCTTTCGTTCGATCATCGAGCAACACGGGCCGGACGCGGTTGCGTTCTATCTTTCCGGCCAGTTGCTGACCGAGGACTACTACGTCGCGAACAAGCTGATGAAAGGATTCATCGGCAGCGCGAATGTCGATACGAATTCGCGGCTCTGCATGGCCTCGTCGGTCGCGGCACACCGCCGCGCATTCGGCGCCGATACGGCGCCCGGCTGTTACGAGGATCTCGACGAAGCCGATCTGATCGTGCTCGTCGGCTCGAACGCGGCCTGGTGCCATCCGGTGCTGTTTCGCCGCATGTTGGAAAGCCGCGAGCGCCGCGGAACCAAAATCGTCGTGATCGACCCGCGCCGCACGGCAAGCGCGGAAGACGCCGATCTTTTCCTCGCGATCGCGCCGGGCATGGACACGGTGCTGTTCTCCGGCCTGCTTGCCGAACTCGCCGACAGGCACACGCTCGATTTCGATTACATCTCGCGGCACACCGAAGGCTTCGAGGCCGCGCTCATGCGCGCGCGCGAGATCGCGCCGTCGCTCGAAAGCGTTGCCGCCCGGACCGGCCTTTCGCGAAAGGACATCCTTGCGTTCTACGAGCTGTTCCGCACCACCAAGCGCGTCGTGACCGCGTTCTCGCAGGGCGTGAACCAGTCGGCGCAGGGCACCGACAAGGCGAACGCGATCATCAATTGTCATCTTGCGGCCGGGCGCATCGGCCGCGCCGGCATGGCTCCGTTTTCGCTGACCGGCCAGCCGAATGCGATGGGCGGTCGCGAGGTCGGCGGGCTCGCAAACCAGCTTGCCGCGCACATGAATTTCACGCCCGAGGAAATCGACCGCGTACGGCGTTTCTGGAACGCGCCGAACATGGCGACGCGTGAAGGCAAGAAAGCCGTGCAGATGTTCGAGGCGATCGGCCGCGGCGAAATCAAGGCGCTCTGGGTGATGGCGACGAACCCGGCCGTGTCGCTGCCGCGCGCGGGTTTTGTCGCAGATGCGTTGAAGAAACTCGATCTACTCGTCGTCTCCGAAAATGTTTTGTCGAGCGATACTGTCGCAAGCGGCGCGCATGTCGTCCTGCCTGCGGCGGCGTGGGGCGAGAAAGACGGCACAGTTACGAATTCCGAGCGCCGCATCTCGCGCCAGCGCGCATTTCTTGCGATGCCGGGAGAGGCGAAGCCCGACTGGAAGATCGTTTCCGAAGTTGCCGCTCGGATGGGCTTCGGCGAAGCCTTCGCTTACGTCTCGGCGGCCGAAATATTCCGCGAACATGCCGCACTTTCCGCGTTCGAGAATAACGGCACGCGCGATTTCGACATCGGCGCGCTGCGCTCGGTCGATCAGGGCGCTTACGACGCGCTCGATCCGGTGCTGTGGCCGAAGCGCACGAAGAATGGCCCGCCCGAGACGCGCTTCTTCGCGAACGGCGGCTTTTTCACCCCGACCGGCCGCGCCAAATTTGCCGAACTGGCGCAACCGAAGCTGCATGGCGAATTATCGTCCGAATATCCGCTGCGCCTGAACACGGGCCGCATCCGTGACCAGTGGCACACCATGTCCCGAACCGGATTGAGCCCGCGGCTCGGCCAGCACATTCCGGAGCCGTTCGTCGAAGTGAATCCAGATGATGCGCGCCACGCCGGGTTGCGTGACGGCAGCCACGCGCGCGTGCGCTCCGTGCATGGCAAAGCCATCCTGAAAGTGAAGATCGAGGAAGGCCAGCAACGGGGTTCGCTGTTTGCGCCAATCCATTGGACGCAAGCAAATAGCGGGAGCGGCCGCATCGGCGATGTCGTGGTCGCCGTGACCGATCCGCTTTCGGGTCAGCCGGAAGCGAAGGCGACGCCCGTTGCAATCGAGCCGGTCGAATTTCCATTCGCGGGTTTTATTCTCGCGCGAAAGCGGATCGAATTGTCCGAGGGTCTCTCTTGGTCGCGCGTTGCAGTCGAGGGCGGCGAGGGCGTTCTTTTCGCCGGTACGCAGAACGCCGCGTACTGGCGCGCGTATCTGTCGGAGAACGCGCCACCGGATGCGAACCTTATTGAATACACCGATGACGCCGCGAACGTGTTCCGCGCAGCGCTGGTCCGCAACGAGAGCATCGAGTTGGCGCTGTTCGTGGCGCCCGCGAACAAAGCGGTTTCGTGGAATGCCGCCTGCGCGGCCTTCGCGAATGGCGCGCTGAGCGCAAAAGAGCGCAGCGCGTTTCTCTCCGGAAGAAGTCTCGACGGGCAGGCTGACTGCGGGCCGCTGGTCTGTGCCTGCTTCGGCGTCGGCCTCGCCACCATCCGCGCGGCGATCGAAAGCGGAAAAGCGGCCAGCGTCGAGGAGATCGGCGCCTTGCTTCGCGCCGGAACGAATTGCGGCTCCTGCAAGCCGGAATTGAAAAGGATCGTGAACGATGTTGAAAGCGCTCGAGTCCCGCAAACCGTCTGAAGCGCCGCGCGGCCGCATGGGCAAGCTCGCGCGCCTTCCGGTGTTCTATGCGTTAGAGGGCAAGCGCACGCTGGTCGCGGCCGAAGGCGCGGGAGCGGTCTGGAAGATCGAGCTCCTGTCCGCGGCAGGCGCGCGTGTCGATGTCTATGCGCCGAAGGCCGGTGCCGATCTGCTCGCGCTCTCGCAGGAAGCGCCGGGCGGCGAGATCACGCTGCATGCGCGAAGCTGGCAGGCGGAGGATTTCCCCGGCGCGGCCATCGCGGTCGGCACGTTCAAGTCGGATGCAGAATGCGAGCGCTTCGCTCTTGCCGTGCGCGCTGCCGGCGTGCCGGTCAACGTGATCGACAAGCCCGCCTTCTGCGATTTTGCCTTCGGCTCCATCGTGAACCGTTCGCCGCTCGTGATCGGTATTTCGACCGATGGCGCGGCACCCGTATTCGGGCAGGCGATCCGCGCCAAGATCGAAGCGATTTTGCCCGCCGGCTTTGCGTTTTGGGCGGAAGCCGCGCGCCGCTGGCGCGGCATCATGCAGTCGGGCGAAAATCTTTCCTTCGCCGCGCGCCGCCGCTTCTGGCAGATATTCACCGCGCATGCGCTTGCCGAACCCGCGCATGTTCCGGGCGAGCACGACTACCGAAAGATCATGAGCAAGTTGCGCGAGGAAGGCGCGAGCGCGGAGCAGGGCTCCGTTACGCTGGTCGGCGCCGGCCCCGGCGATCCCGAACTGCTCACGCTGCGCGCGGTGCGTGCGCTGCAATCGGCCGACCTCATTCTGTTCGACGATCTCGTCTCGGACGGGATTCTCGATTTCGCGCGGCGCGAGGCGAAGAAGATTTCGGTCGGAAAGATCGGCGACGGAGCATCTTGTAAACAAGCCGACATCAATGCGCTGATGCTGTCATCGGCCGCAAAAGGAAAAAGAGTGGTTCGCCTCAAGGGTGGCGATACCGCGATCTTCGCGCGCGCCGGCGAGGAAATCGAGGCCTGTAACGCGGCCGGTATCGCGGTCGAGATCGTGCCGGGCGTAACTGCCGCCTCGGCAGCCGCTGCCGCGCTCAAACAATCGCTCAGTCACCGCGATTTCGGGCGACGTGTGCAATTCGTGACTGCGCGCGGCAAGAACGGCGCCCTGCCGGAAGACCTCGATCTCGCGGCGCTCGCGGATCCTGCCGCGACCACCTGCATTTATATGGGGGGTGAAACGGCGCCGGAACTTGCCCGCGCGCTGCTGGCGAAGTCGGCGCCCGCCGATTTGCCGGTCGCAATTTTGCGCAACGTCTCGCGCGCCGGCCAGACGATCGAGCGGCTCGATCTTTTGCAGCTTGCGTCACGCAAGATCGGTGCGGGCGGCGGCCCGGTTCTGGTCGTGATCGGCTATGCCATCGGCGAACGATCGGCGCAGCCCGGCGGCATAGAAGAAGCCGCGTAGCCGCTCATGGCGTCTCACGACAGCGGATAGGGTCCCGGAAATTCGTCCACGAAAGCAACGTGGCTGACGAAACCCGCGTCGCGGCTCCATTTGTGAACCATGAACTGCGGCGGCTCCGCGATGAACCGCAGCGACGGCTTTTCGCCGAGCGCCAGCTTGAACGGAAAAGACGTTGCCGGCGCGATCACAACAGGTACGCCGGAGAGATTGCCGATAATGCTCCGATGCACATGGCCGCAGACGATTGCGGAAATTTTTGCCGCATGTTCGGCGATGATTGCCCTGAACTCGCCTAGTCCGCGCTTGATGCCGTAATTGTCCATCGCGACGAAACCGGTCGTGAATGGCGGGTGATGCATCGCGATCATCGCAGGCTTGCTGCTGTCTTTCGCCAGCACGCCGCGCAACCATGCGAGACGATGCTCGCAAATTTCGCCGTGAACCTCGCCCGGCACGATGGTGTCGAGCCCGATCACGCGCAGCGGGAATCCGTCTTCGGCGAAACTCAGATGGCCGCCGTCCTGCCCCTGCACATTTCGCGGCAGCTTGCGCAGCATCTCCTCGCGCAGATCGTGGTTGCCGGGAATCGCGAGTGCGGGGCAGGGCAGCCGCGCGATCTGCGCGGCGATGAAATCGTATTCTTGGCCCGCGCCGGTTTCGGCAAGGTCGCCTGAGAGCACGACGAGATCCGGTTTCGGGTCGAGCGCAAGCACGCGCGTTATCGCGCGCTCGAACGAAGCGCGGCTGTCGATATGTCTGCCGAATAACTTTCCCGGCACCGACACGTGCATGTCGGAAATCTGCACAATCAGCACGGGCGTCCGCTCCGGTTCTGCGCGCACGGGTGCGCCGCACAATCCGCTGCCAGAGACATTTCTGTTGGCGAATTATGTGTCGCAGCCATTGTCATTAAACTGTAATATGAATGCTGAAACACAGAACTACAAAAAGTTTCCAGGGACGGAATGGCCTTCATCGAGCTTCAGAACGCCACCAAGAAGTGGGCGGGTGCCGTCGGCATAGATAACGTCAGTCTGTCCATCGCGAAAGGCTCGTTCGTCGTGTTGCTCGGGCCGTCCGGCTGCGGCAAGTCGACGACGCTGCGCATCATCGCGGGGCTCGAACAGCCCGATCAGGGCCGCGTTTTGATCGACGGACGCGACGTCACCGGCGTGCCGCCTTCGAAGCGCGGCATCTCGATGGTGTTTCAGTCCTACGCGCTGTTTCCGCATCTGAACGTCGCCGAGAACATCGTCTTCGGCCTGAAGGTTCGCGGCGTCGGCCGCGCCGAGCGCGATGAGCGCCTCGAAACCGCACTCGCGCGCACGGGCCTGAAAGGCTACGAGCTTCGCAAGCCCGCGCAGCTTTCCGGCGGCCAGCGGCAGCGCGTGGCGCTCGCCCGCGCGATCATCGCCGATCATCCGATCTGCCTGATGGACGAACCGCTCTCCAATCTCGACGCCAAGCTGCGGCATTCGGTCCGGCAGGAAATCCGTTCGCTCCAGCGCCAGCTTGACATGACTGTCATCTACGTGACGCACGATCAGACCGAGGCCATGGCCATGGCCGATGTCGTGGTGCTGATGAAAGACGGCAAGATCGAACAGGCGGGCTCGCCGGCTTCTCTTTATGAAGAACCGGCGACCGCGTTCTCCGCGTCTTTCGTCGGCACGCCGCCGATGACTTTGTTGCCTGCTTCGGGCGTGCCGGAGGCGCTCTTGCCGCAGCCGCCGCAAGCCGCTGCGAAAGAGAATCTGATTCTCGGCATTCGCCCCGAAAGCATTCGCGTGACCGCCGGTAGCGCGAACGGTTTGCAGGGCACCGTGCAGAACGCCGAGTTCATGGGCGCGGAGACTTTTCTCTATGCCGGCACTGCCGCCGGCCCGCTGATCGCGCGGCTTCCCGGCCGCGTGTCGCGAGCGCCGGGCGAAAGGATTTCGTTGGAATGGGATCGCGGGGACGCGGTGCTGTTCGACAAGACCTCCGGCCGCCGGCTGGAATCGAATTCCGGCAACGCCGGACAAAAACGTGCCGTGACTGCATAACGAGAAGAGGAACTGGAAAATGAAAAACTTCTGGAAGGGGCTGGTAGCGGGAACGATGTTCCTTGCCGCCTCCGGCATCGCGTCGGCACAGACGCAACTGACGATGTATTATCCGATCGCGGTCGGCGGCGCGCTGACCAAGGTGATCGACGGCATGATCGACGAGTTCCAGAAGGCGAACCCGACGATCAAGGTCAACGCGATCTACGCCGGCAACTACGACGAAACGCGCGTGCGCGCGCTTTCCGCGATCAAGGGCGGCCAGCCGGCGCAGCTTTCGGTGCTGTTCTCGATCGACGTCTATGACCTGATCGAGCAGGGCCTGATCGTGCCGTTCGACGACGCGATCTCGACCGACGAGGAGCGCGCCTGGCTGAAGAGCTTTTATCCGGCGCTGATGAAGAACGGAGAAGTGGACGGCAAGACCTGGGGTATTCCGTTCCAGCGCTCCACCATCGTGCTTTTCTATAACAAGGACATGTTCAAGGAAGCCGGTCTCGACCCGAACAAGCCGCCGAAGACCTGGGCCGAGATGGCCGCTTACGCGAAGAAGCTCACCAAGGACGGCCGCTACGGCGTCATGGTGCCTTCGACCGGCTATCCCTACTGGATGTTCCAGGCCTTCGCGATTCAGAACGGCCAGGAACTGATGAGCGACAACGGCAAGAAGGTTCACTTCAATGCGCCGGCGACCATCGAGGCGCTGAAGTACTGGCGCGATCTCGCCGCCGTTCACAAGGTCATGCCCGAAGGCACGATCGAGTGGGGCACGCTCCGTCAGGCCTTTACGCAAGGCAAGACCGCGATGATGTGGCACACCACCGGCAACCTCACCGCGGTGAAGAAGGAAGCGAAGTTCGACTTCGGCGTCGCGCTCCTGCCGCAGAACAAGCGCTACGGCTCGCCGACCGGCGGCGGCAACTTCTATCTCTTCAAGGGCGCATCCAAGGAAGAGCAGAAGGCGGCACTCACCTTCGTGCGCTTCATGACCGCGCCCGAGCGCGCTGCGCAGTGGTCGATCGCGACCGGCTATGTCGGTGTCAGCCCCGCGTCCTACCAGACCGACGCGCTCAAGAACTACGCGAAGGACTTCCCGCAGGCGCTGGTCGCGCGCGATCAGCTCGAATACGCGGTCGCGGAATTCTCGACCTACGCCACTGCCCGCGTGCGTGAAGTGCTTTCCAATGCCGTGCAGTCGGCGCTGACCGGCAAGCAGACGCCGGAAGCGGCGATGAAGGGCGCGCAGGAAGCGGCCGACCGCCTCCTGAAAGACTATAAATAAATAAGTGAAACGGCGGGGGCCTCGCGCCCCCGCTGGCCTTCCTCGATGAGCAATCCCGCCGCATCCACCGAGCAGAGCCGCATGGCGCTTTACGGCTGGATGCTGCTTGCGCCGGCGCTGATCCTGCTCATCACCTTCGCCTTCATCCCGGCGTTTGAGACGGTCTGGGCGAGTCTCTATTCCAAAGGCACGTTGCGCCGGCCGTCGCATTTCGTCGGCGTCGAGAATTACCTCTCGCTGTTTTCGGACCCCGCGTTCCGCAAGGTCGTCACTAATAACCTGATCTATGCCGGCATCACGATCCCGGTTTCGATTGCGATTGCGCTCGGCATGGCGCTGTGGGCGAACGCGCAGATTATCGGCCGCGGCTTCGTGCGCGCGGCTTATTTCACGCCGACCATGTTGCCGATGATCGCGGCAGCGAATCTCTGGCTCTTCTTCTATACGCCCGACCTCGGCGTGATCGACCGCATCACCGCGCTATTCGGCTTTCCCTCGGTGAACTGGCTCGGCCAGCAGGAAACCGCGCTTTATTCCGTGATCGCCGTCACGATCTGGAAGGAAGCGGGCTTCTACATGATCTTTTATCTCGCGGCGTTGCAGACGATCTCGCCCGAGTTGCGCGAGGCCGCGACCGTGGAAGGCGCGGGACGCTGGACCTATACCCGCCGCGTCGTGCTGCCGCTGCTCGCGCCGACCACGATGTTCGTGCTCGTGAACGCGCTGATCAACTCGGTCAAGCTGATCGATCATCTTTTCATTCTGACCAAAGGCGGGCCGGACAACGCCTCCAAGCTCATTCTCTACTGGGTATGGGAAATGGCCTTCGCCTATTTCGACACGCCGCAGGCAGCGACCATGACCACGTTGATTCTTGTGGTGCTCGGCATCGTCGCGGCGGTGCAGTTCGCAGTGCTCGAGCGACGGGTGCATTACCGATGAGCACGGTCACGGCCTATGCGCCGCCCCGCAGACTGTTTTCGCTGCCGTCGCTCGACACGCTCGGCGCGTGGCTCTTGGCAATCGTCTGGGTGTCGCCGCTCGTGTTCGCGGTCTGGGCCGCGTTTCACACGCCCGAAGGCGCGCTTTCCTTCAAGCTGAACGCACCGCTGACGCTCGAGAATTTCCGCGTCGCGTGGGACGCAGCACCCTGGCCGCGTTATTTCCTGAACACGACGCTGCTCGTCACCGTGATCCTGATCGGACAACTGACGCTCTGCACGCTCGCCGGCTACGCCTTCGCGCGCTTCCGGTTTCCGGGCAGGGACGCGATCTTCATTCTCGTTCTGTTGCAGCTTTTCATTCTGCCGGAAGTGCTGATCGTCGAGAACTACGTGATGATCTCGCGGCTCGGCTTGTTCGACACCATCCTCGGCATCGGCGTGCCTTACATGGCAAGCGCCTTCGGCATCTTCCTGTTGCGGCAGGCTTTCAAGTCGGTGCCGCAGGAACTCGAAGAAGCCGCGCGTGTCGAGGGCTGCGGCTGGTTCGGCGTGTTATGGCGCGTCTATGTTCCGGCCGCGTGGCCGACTTATCTCGCCTATGCGCTGGTCTCGGTCGCGACCCATTGGAATAACTTTCTCTGGCCGCTGATCGTGACGAACTCGACGAACACGCGCCCGCTCACTGTCGGCCTCTCGCTGTTCGGCGCCACCGAAAGCGGCGTGAACATCGGCGTCATCAGTGCCGCGACGCTCATGGTAATCGCGCCGCTCTTTTTCGGCTTCATTTTATTCCAGCGCCAGTTCATTCAGGCGTTCCTGCGCGCAGGCATCCGCTAAGCCCGCGCGGGTTACGCCGCGCGGCGCGCGTTCATCGTGAGCAGCTCGTAGCGCGCGACCGTCTCGCTGTCCTGATTGAATACTTCGACGTCCCAGCGCACTTCGCCGTATTCGGGCTTCCGCGCGTCCTGCTTCTGCTTGACGGTGAGCCGCACGCGGATGTCGTCGCCGGGAGAAACGGGCTTCAGAAAGCGCAGGTTGTCGAGCCCGTAATTCGCAAGCACCGGCCCCGGCGCAGGCTCGACAAAAAGTCCCGCCGCGAACGACAAAATCAGATAGCCGTGCGCGACCCGGCCCGGAAAGAACGGATTGGCCTTCGCCGCCGCTTCGTCCATGTGCGCGTAGAAGGTGTCGCCGGTGAAATTCGCGAAATGTTCGATGTCCTCGAGCGACACCTTGCGCGCAGCCGTCTCGATGGTGTCGCCGATCACGAGCGTATCGAAATCCTTGCGGAACGGATGCTCCTGCGACGGCACGGTCGCCGCACCTTTGCTCCAGTCTTTCGTCAGGCTGACGATGCGGTCGGGGGAGGCCTGAATCGCGGTGCGTTGCAGATAGTGATGTACGCTCCGCATACCGCCGAGTTCCTCGCCGCCGCCAGCACGTCCCGGTCCGCCATGCACGAGATAGGGAAGCGGCGAGCCGTGCCCGGTCGATTCCTTGCCGCTGTCGCGGTCAATCACGAGCAGCCGCCCGTGATAGGGCGCGATCCCGAACACGAGCGCGGACGCAACCGAGGGATCGTAAGTGAAGACCGAGGCGACCAGACTGCCTTCACCTTTCGCGACCAGTTCGACCGCCTGCTCGAGCGTGTCGTAGGCCATCACGGTCGCGACCGGGCCGAAGGCTTCCGTCACATGCACGCGCTTTGCATCCATCGGCTTCGCGCAGCGTAGCAATACGGGCGAAATGAAAGCGCCGCCTTTGAGCGCGGCGTCATCGGTGCCGGAGGCGGCGGGATCGCCGAACACGATCTCGGCTTCACTCGCAATCTCGCGGACTTTTTCCTGCACCGAGCGCTTCTGCGTCATACTCACCAGCGCACCCATGCGCGTATCTTCCACACGGGGATCGCCGATTTTTATCGCCGAAAGCTGTGCCTTCAGCGCATCGATCACGGCGGCTTCTTGCGCGCGCGGCACGAACACGCGGCGGATCGCGGTGCATTTCTGCCCCGCCTTCACCGTCATTTCGCGCACGACCTCTTTAATAAAGAGATCGAACTCCGGCGTGCCGGGTGCCGCGTCAGTGCCGAGGATCGCGGCATTGAGCGAGTCGCGCTCGGCGACGAAGCGCACGGCGTTTTTCGAGACCGCCGGGTGATTGCGGAGCTTGTCCGAGGTTTCGATCGAGCCGGTGAAGCAGAGGCTGTCCTGACCGTTGAGGTGATCGAGGAGATCGCCTGTAGGACCGCAGATCATCTGCAATGCGCCGTCGGGCAGGAGCTTCGATTCCACGATCAGCCGCATCAGGGCTTCGCTGACATAGGCCGAAGCGGTCGCGGGCTTGGTAATGACCGGGATGCCCGCAAGGAAAGCGGGCGCGAATTTTTCGAGCGGCCCCCAGACCGGAAAGTTGAAGGCGTTGATATGAACCGCGATGCCCGCGCGCGGCGTCAGGATATGCGTGCCCGCGAACTTGCCGCCTTTGGAAAGCTGCTCGTTCGGTCCCTCGACGATGAATTTCTCGGCCGGAAGGTCGCGCCGTCCGCGCGAGGCATAGGCAAACAGCGTGCCGATGCCGCCTTCGATGTCCACCATGTTGTCGCGCTTGGTCGCGCCGGTATGGGCTGCGAGCGCGTAGAGCGGCTCTTTCTTCTCCGAGAGATACGCCGCGAGTTTTTTCAGAATGTCCGCGCGCTGATGGAAGGTGAGCGCGCGAAGATTTTTGCCGCCGGTTTCGCGCGCGTAGCGCACCGCTTCGGCAAAGTCGCTGCCGCTGCTGCCGGTTTTCGCGATCACCGCGCCATCGATCGCGCTCGGGATTTCGGCGAGGTCTTTAGCGGGCGCGGCCCACTGGCCGCGAAGATAGCTTTGAAGAATGGCGCTCATGACTTCCACCCGGAAACCGCCGCTTATGGATGGATGCGGCTTGCGGGCAGAATTATAGACCAACCGGCCGGTCAGCGAAAAGGTGCTTCTCGTCATTCCCTCGGCTTTCGCCGGATCGGGGAGCCGATATAAGGTGCGCTGCAACGAGTGGCAGGTAAATGGAAACGAACGCACTGGTCTGCGATCTGGTCGGCGCCTTCAACCGCCGCAAGCCGGTGCGCGCCGGCTCGCTGATCGTCACGTTGTATGGCGACGCGATCGTGCCGCGCGGCGGCAGCCTTTCGCTCGGCGACATCGCGCGCATCATGGAATTGTTCCGCATCGACGGCGGGCACGTACGCACCGCGATTTCCCGGCTCACGACCGAGAAGTGGCTCGAGCGCAAGAAGGTCGGCCGCAATACTTTTTATAAGCTCTCGAAGCGGGGCGAGGGCGCTTTTGCCGAAGCCACCAAGCGAATTTATTTCGCGCGCAAGGCGGATACGGCGAAGGTGCGGCTTGCGCTGCTGAACGGCGAGGCCGCAAATCGCGCCGCGCAGCGCAATGCGCTCGAGGCGGCGGGCTTCGCGCCGTTCAATGCCTTGAGCTATGTCTCGGCCGATGGCGCTCCCGCTCCCCTAAAAATCATCAAGGGAATCCATTTGCTCGATCTGCCGGCGTCGGCCGAAGCGGTCGAGATTCTGCGCGCGGCCTATAAGCTCGACGATCTCGCGGAGCGTTATCGCGAGTTCATCGCGCTGTTTCGCAAGCTGCACGATGCCTTGAAGCGCGGCGTACGGTTGAGCGACACCGATGCGCTGACCGTGCGGCTTCTCCTCATTCAGGAGTTTCGCCGAGCCGTGCTGCGCGATCCGGCGCTGCCTTCCGCGCTGCTGCCCGCCGGCTGGCCGGGAGAGGAAGCGCGCGCGCTTGCCGCGTCGATCTACAAAAAGGTGCTGACCGCCTCCGAGCGGCAGCTCGACCAGTGCCAGGCCGATGAGACCCACACCCTGCCGAAGCCGAATATTTCGCTTTCTCAACGCTTTGCTGCGGCGCAATAGCGGTCCGGTGAATATGTTACAGAAATCATTGACCTAAGAATTTTTTGTAACATATTATCCTGTAGCAATTCCAAGCTGGCACCTTCCGCGGAGGCAGCCGATGTATACGCAGGCCCTGAACGTCAAGGACGAACCGACCGCAGCGGGCGATCCAGTGCTCGAGGCGCGCTTTCAGGCGCATGTCGATGCCGAGCTCAAGATCGAGCCTAACGACTGGATGCCGGAAGGCTACCGCAAGACGCTGACGCGGCAGATTTCCCAGCACGCGCATTCCGAGATCGTCGGCATGCTGCCCGAGGGCAACTGGATTACGCGCGCGCCGACGCTTCGCCGTAAGGCAGCGCTGCTCGCCAAGGTGCAGGACGAGGGCGGCCACGGCCTTTATCTCTATTCGGCAGCCGAAACGCTCGGCACGTCGCGCGAGCAGATGTTCGAGCAACTGCTTTCCGGCAAAGCAAAATATTCCTCGATCTTCAATTATCCGACGCTGACCTGGGCCGACATCGGCGCGATCGGCTGGCTCGTCGATGGTGCGGCGATCATGAATCAGATCCCGCTCTGCCGCTGCTCCTATGGCCCTTATGCGCGCGCGATGATCCGCATCTGCAAGGAAGAGAGCTTCCACCAGCGTCAGGGCTATGAGATCATGATGACGCTCGCGCGCGGCACACCCGAACAAAAGGCGATGGCGCAGGACGCGCTGAACCGCTGGTGGTGGCCGTCGGTGATGATGTTCGGTCCCTCCGATACCGAGAGCCAGCATTCCGACCAGACCATGCGCTGGAAGATTAAGCGCTTCTCCAACGATGATTTGCGCCAGAAATTCATCGACGCGACCGTGCCGCAAGGCCACTTCATCGGCCTCGAGTTTCCGGACAAGGATTTGAAGTTCAACCAAGAGACCCAGCACTGGGACTTCGGCGAGATCGACTGGACCGAATTCAAGCGCGTGATCGCGGGAGATGGCCCGTGCAACAAGCAGCGCATGAAGCAGCGCCGTGCCGCGCACGACAATGGCCGCTGGGTACGCGAAGCAGCACTCGCTTACGCCGAAAAGCGAAGGAACCGCGAAGCCGCCGCGAAGATCGCAGCGGAATAGGTGAGAGCATGACCGAACAGAAAACCGAACCGCATTGGCCGCTCTGGGAAGTCTTCATCCGCTCCAAGAACGGCCTCTCGCATCGTCATGCCGGGAGCCTGCATGCGACCGACGCGACCATGGCCTTGCAGGCCGCGCGCGATGTTTACACGCGCCGCGGCGAGGGACATTCGATCTGGGTGGTGCCGTCGAACGCGATCACCGCTTCCGACCCCACCGACAAGGACGTGATGTTCGAGCCGTCGGAATCGAAGATTTATCGTCACCCGACCTTCTACGACATTCCCGACGAAGTCGGGCACATGTGATCGAGATGCACGAGACGCCGCTCTTCGCTTACGCGCTCCGGCTTGCGGATAACGCGCTGATCCTCGGGCATCGCCTGTCGGAGTGGATCGGCCATTCGCCCGCGCTGGAGGAAGACCTTGCGCTCGGCAACATGGGTCTCGACCTGATCGGGCAGGCACGCGCGTTTTATGCTTATGCCGGCGAGGTCGAAGGCAAGGGCCGCGACGAGGACAAGCTCGCCTATCTGCGCGACGCAAAAGACTGGCGCAACGTATTGCTGGTCGAGCAGCCGAACGGCGATTTCGCCGCGACCATGATCCGTCAGTTGCTGTTCGCTGCCTACGCACATCCGCTTTATGCAGCGCTCACGAAATCGAAGGATCAAACGCTCGCCGCGATCGCGGCGAAAGCCGAGAAGGAAATCGCCTATCACGTTCGCCACAGCGGCGAATGGGTAATCCGCCTCGGCGACGGTACCGCAGAAAGCTATGCGCGCACGCAGGAAGCGCTAGACGAATTGTACGCCTATTCGACTGAACTGTTCGAAAGCGATGACGTTGAGCGCGCGTTGATCGAGGCCGGCATCGCCGTCGATCCGGCGGTCCTGCGCCCGGAATGGGAGCGGACGGTCAACCACGTCTTCTCCGAAGCGACGTTGAAAACGCCGCCGCAAAGTTTCGCCCAGACCGGCGGGCGCAGCGGGCGGCACAGCGAGCATTTCGGCTACATCCTCGCCGACATGCAGTTCCTCCAGCGCACTTATCCCGGAGCGGCGTGGTGAGCGCGGCAATCGAAAAACTCGACGCCGCGCGGCTGCGCGAGCGGGCCTGGACGGCGGCCGCTGCCGTGGTCGATCCGGAATTGCCGGTACTGACGATTGAGGATCTCGGCGTGCTCCGCGAAGTCCGCGTGAGCGGCGAGGGCAAGGTCGAAGCACTTATAACGCCGACCTATCTCGGCTGCCCGGCGATGAACATGATCACGCTGGAAGTCGAACTTGCGCTCGAGCGTGCGGGCTTTGCGAAGCCGAAAGTGACGACCGTGATGTCGCCGGCCTGGTCCACCGACTGGATGTCGGAATCCGGGAAAGAAAAACTTCGCGAGTTCGGCATCGCGCCGCCGCTCGCGAAAGCGGGCCGCCGTGCGCTGTTCGGCGAAGAAAACGTGGCCTGCCCGTCGTGCAAATCCACGAACACCGAGCGCATCTCCGAATTCGGCTCGACCTCCTGCAAGGCGCTGTGGCGCTGCAAGACGTGTTCCGAACCTTTCGATTACTTCAAGTGCATCTGAGCCGCGCCAATGTCGATCGCATTCCATAAGCTGAAAGTTTCGGACCTGCGCCGCGAAACCCCGGACGCGGTCTCGATCGCCTTCGATATTCCGGCGTCCTTGCGCGATGCCTACCGCTTCAAACCGGGCCAGCATCTCACTTTGAAGATCAGGAACGGCAATAACGAATTGCGCCGCTCCTACTCGATCTGCGCGGGGCTCGACGACGACGAACTGCGCATCGCGGTCAAGAAGGTCGATGGCGGCAGCGTGTCGTCATGGGTGAACGAGAAGCTGCGCGCGGGCGACGAGATCGAAGTCATGACGCCGCAGGGCCGCTTCGGCGTCACGCCCGCACCGGACGAAGCGCGCAACTATCTCGCGGTCGCGGCCGGCTCCGGCATCACGCCGGTCAACTCGATGATTCGCACCATGCTCACGCGCGAACCGAAAAGCCGCTTCGTGCTGATCTACGGCAACCGCAACGCAAAAAGCATCATGTTCAAGGATCAGCTCGAGGACCTGAAAGATCAGTTCCTCGACCGCCTCGTGGTGCATCATGTGTTGTCGCGCGAGCCGCAGGAAATCGCGCTCTTGAGCGGCCGCCTCGATCACGAAAAGATCACGAGTCTCACGAAAAGTTCGCTGCCCGCGGCCAGCATTGCGCATGCGTTCCTTTGCGGCCCCGGCGGGCTCGTGAAGGAAGGCGAGGAGGCGCTGCGCGCGCTCGGTCTCGATACTTCGCGCATTCACGTCGAATATTTCTCGAATGATGGACTGCCGGTGGCGACCAAAAATCCCGCGAGCAAACTCGCGGAGAACGTCGACGTCAACGCTTCGATCACGCTGAACGGCATTCAGTACGACGTGCCGATGAAAGCCGACGAAACCATCATCGACGCGGGTCTGCGCGCGGGCCTCGACCTGCCGTTCTCCTGCAAAGGCGGGATGTGCTGCACCTGCCGCGCCAAGCTCACGCAAGGCGACGTCGAGATGGAGCACAATTATTCGCTCGAAGACTGGGAGATGAAGGCGGGCTTCGTGCTCACCTGTCAGGCGCGGCCGACCACGAAATCCGTCGCGGTCGATTTCGACCAGCTTTAGGGAAAACTAGCTCGCGCGCCGCGCGGGCTTGACGTCTTCGAGCGACGCCGCGCCCTCGATCAGCAACTGAGTCGCAAGGTCCGCATACTCCTCGCGGCTCATCGCGCCGCCCTCGCGGAACCACATATAATGCCAGTTCAGCATTCCGAACAGTGACATCGTCACTGGCTTCAAAAGCCGCGGCGACGCGCCGATGTTGCGGTTCGCGGCCGCGATCGCGCCTGAAAAGATCGCGACCAGTTCGCGCTCGAGCGCGATCAGTTGCTGGCGTTTGGCGGATGCCAGTTTCGACAATTCGTTGATCTGGATTTTGTGTTGGCTGTCCGCGTCCTTGTAGGCGTCGAGCAGCGCGCCGACCAGCGCGCGCAGCCGCGGCTTCGGCGCGAGCTTCTCGTCCACCGCGCGCACCGCGCCGATCAGGTCGTCGAGATGCGACTTCAGGATGTCGAACAGGAGTTCGTCCTTGCTGACGTAGTAATGATAGAGCAGCGCCTTCGACACGCGGCAGGCACCGGCGACCTCCGCCATCGAGGTGCGGTCGTAGCCGTTCTTTGCAAACAGCTTCGCCGAGCGATCGAGGATCGCCTTGCGCTTGCCGTCGTAATCCGCCGCGCGGGGACGTGCCATGTTATGCCTTCGGCCGCTTGTCGACGATGCGGCGTGCCTTGCCCGCGGAGCGCTCGACGCCGCCGGGCGCCGACACTTTCACCTTGGCGGACACGCCGATGTTGTTCTTGATGAGATCGGCGAGCTTCGCGCCTTCGCTGTGGCTTTCGGCTTCCGCCGCGCCTTCGCGCGCCTCGACCATCAACAGCATCACATCCAGCCGCTCGTCGCGCGTGAGTTCGATCTGATAATGAGGCGCGAGACGCTCGCAGCGAAGCAACAGTTCCTCGATCTGCGTCGGGAACACGTTGACGCCGCGAATGATCATCATGTCGTCGGAGCGCCCGGTGACTTTCTCCATGCGCCGCATCGAGCGCGCGGTGCCGGGTAGAAGCCGTGTCAGGTCGCGCGTGCGGTAGCGGATGATCGGAAATGCTTCCTTGGTGAGCGAGGTGAAGACGAGTTCGCCTTTCTCGCCATCGGGCAGCACCTTGCCGGTCTCCGGGTCGATGACCTCCGGATAGAAATGATCTTCCCAGATATGCAGCCCGTCTTTGGTCTCGACGCATTCATTCGCGACGCCGGGACCCATAACTTCGGAGAGTCCGTAAATATCGACCGCGTCCATGTCGAAGGCCTCCTCGATTTCCGCGCGCATCGAATTGGTCCAGGGCTCGGCGCCGAAGATGCCGACCTGCAGCGGCGACTTGCGCGGGTCCAGACCCTTCGCGCGATACTCGTCGAGAATTGCGAGCATGTAAGAGGGAGTCACCATGATGATCTCGGGTTTGAAATCCTCGATCAGTTGCACCTGCCGCTCGGTCATGCCGCCCGAAACCGGAATCACGGTGCAGCCGAGCTTTTCCGCGCCGTAATGCGCGCCTAAGCCCCCCGTGAACAGCCCGTAACCGTAGGAGACATGCACCTTCATGCCGGGTCTGCCGCCGGAAGCGCGGATCGAGCGCGCCATGACATGCGACCAGGTATCGATGTCGTTCTGCGTATAGCCGACCACCGTCGGCTTGCCGGTAGTGCCGGAGGAAGCGTGAATGCGCACGACCTTGTCCTGCGGTACGGCGAACATGCCGAAGGGATAGTTGTCGCGCAGGTCGCTCTTTACGGTGAAAGGAAACTTCGCGAGGTCTTCGAGATGTTTGAAGTCCGCGGGCGAGACACCCGCCGCGTCGAACTTTTTCTTGTAGGCCGGCACGTTTTTATAGACGTGCTCCAGCGTCCATTTCAGCCGCTGCGTCTGTAGCGCGGAAATCTCATCGCGCGAGGCGCGCTCGATCGGCTCGAGACCGTAGGGTTGATAGGAAGACTTATCGAGCATTACCGTCTCCACTGGCGTTGGTCAGTCCGGGCACGATCTCGCCCTCGATGGCGCGGGAGTGTCCGCGGAATTCCGCAATCACGGTGCCGTCCTGCCGCGTGACTGTGATGTCGTAGATGCCGGAACGGCCGGACTTCGAAACTTCCATCGCGTCTGCGCGCAGCTTGTCGCCGAGCTTACCGGGGCGGATGAAGGTCACTGCACATTGCTGCGCGACGGTGATCTGGTTGTAGGTGTTGCAGGCGAAGGCGAAGGTCGAATCCGCGAGCAGGAAAATATAGCCGCCGTGGCAGATTTTGTGGCCGTTCACCATCTTGTCGGTGACGAGCATGGTCATCGTCGCCTTGCCCGGCGCAACCGAGACGATCTCCATGCCGAGCGCGCGGCTTGCCTCGTCCTCGGACCACATCTTGTCCGCGGAAGCCTTTGCGATGGCAAGCGCGTCCATTATTTCGCCTTTCGCGCGGAGAAGTTCGCAGCGCGTTTTTCCATGAAGGCCTTAACGCCTTCGGCGTAATCGTCGGCGGCCCCAAGCCCGGCCTGCACCTTGCGCTCGAGTTCGAGTTGTTCGTCGAGCGTATTCGTCTCGGCGTCTTCGAGCGCGCGGCGGATTGAAACCAGCGCTTCGGTCGGGCCGCTTGCAAGCTGCGCGCAAATTTTCACCGCTTCGCTCATGAGCGAAGCGTCATCGACCGCTTTCCAGATCAAGCCCCAGCTTTCCGCTTTCTCGGCAGACAAGGGTTCGGCGAGCATTGCGAGGCCACGCGCGCGCGCGGCACCCGCAAGCTTCGGCAGAAACCATGTGCCGCCCGAATCCGGAATGAGCGCGATCTTTGCGAACGCCTGAATGAAATTCGCCGAGCGCGCGGCGAGCACGATGTCGAAGGCGAGCGCGATATTCGCGCCGGCGCCGGCCGCAACCCCGTTCACCGCGCAGACGGTCGGGAACGGCAGCGACTTAATGCGCTTCACCAGCGGATTGTAGAACGTGCCGATGGTGCGGCCGAGATCGGGGCGGTCGCCGCCCGAGACATTACGGTCGGACAAATCCTGTCCCGCGCAGAAGCCGCGCCCCGCGCCGGTGACGAGCAGTGCGCGGCATTGCGGATCGCGCTCGGCCTCGTCGAGCGCTGCTTGCAGTGCAGCATGCATCGCTTCGTTGAACGAGTTCAGCCGCTGCGGGCGGTTGAGCGTAACGACGCGAAAATTGCCCCGCGTAGCGGAAAGGATTGGCGCTTCTTCCATGCCGTCCCCGAACTTTTCTTGCACCGCGCCGCGGCTTTCGTTTTCGAGCCGCGTATCGCGTAAGTTTTTATGTTTCCGGACTTGACCGACCGGTTGGTCAGGTAATTAATATGGGCCACTGTATCGAGTGTCAACGCGCCGCGAACGGAACGACGGCGCGAACATCGAGGGGGAGGAGGTGCGGGCGGTTTTTCGCTCGCGTTCTGCTTCCTGAAAAACTTAAAAAATTCGTCCGGCCTCGCCGGGCGAAAGCCGTAGAAGAAAATAAAACGGGAGGAGATAAAAATGAACTTGCTCCGTAAAGTGTTTGCGGTTGCGGTTTTTGTGTTCGCGTCGGCGACCGTCGCGGATGCGCAGATCAAGATCGGCGCGGTGCTTTCGGTCACCGGGCCGGCGTCGTTCCTCGGCGATCCCGAGAAGCGCACGCTTGAAATCTACGCCGCCGAAATCAACAAGCAGGGCGGCATCAACGGCCAGAAACTCGAAGTCGTTATCTATGACGATGGCGGCGACCCGAACCAGGCCCGCACCTTTGCGACGCGCCTGATCGAGGAAGACAAGGTCGACGCGCTGCTCGCGGGTTCGACGACTGCGACCACGATGGCAATCATCCCGCTCGCCGAAGAGGCGAAAATCCCGCTGATCAATTTCGCGGGCGCCGTGGTTGCGGCCGATCCGAAGTTCAAATGGAACTTCAAGACGCCGCACACCGATCTGATGGCCTGCGAAAAGATTTTCGTGGACCTCCAGAAGCGCAAGCTCACCAAGATCGCGATCATCTCGGGCACCGACGCCTTCGGCAAATCCATGCGCGACCAGTGCATGACGGTCGTCAAGAAGTACGGCATCGAGGTGCTGCACGAGGAAACCTATGGTCCGCGTGACAGCGACATGACTCCGCAGCTCACCAACATCAAGGCGAAGGCGGGCGTGCAGGCGGTGGTCAACACCGGCTTCGGTCAGGGTCCGGCGATCGTGACCCGCAACTATCGCCAGCTCGGCATTTTGGTGCCGCTCTACCAGAGCCACGGCGTCGGTTCGAAGCAGTATATCGACCTCGCTGGCGACGCCGCGAACGGCGTTCGCCTTCCGGCGGCGGCCCTTCTGGTCGCGACCATTCTGCCGGACAGCGACCCGCAGAAGAAGATCGTCGTCGCCTACAAGACGAAGTACGAAGCCGACACCAAGCAGCCGGTTTCGACCTTCGGCGGTCACATGTACGACGGCTTCATGATCATGATCGAAGCGATGAAGCGTGCGGGCGGCGCCAAGGATAAAGCCAAGGTCCGCGACGAAATCGAAAAGACCAAGAACTTCATCGGCACCGGCGGCGTCGTGAACATGTCGCCGACCGACCATCTCGGTCTCGACCTGACCGCGTTCAAGATGCTGGAAATCAAGAACGGCAACTGGACGCTCGCCGAATAATCGAGGCGATAGTCGGCACGCGAAAAACGGGACGGCGTTCGCGCCGTCCCGGTCATTTTCCGGGAAGGGGTCGCGGACAGTGGCGCAGTTTCTTCAATATGCGTTCTCGGGGCTAACGGTCGGCGCGGTCTATGCGCTGGTCGCGCTCGGGTTCACGCTGATCTACAACGCTTCGGGCGTCATCAATTTCGCGCAGGGCGAGTTCGTCATGCTCGGCGGCATGGTGACGGTGTTCGCCACGGCTGCCGGCGTGCCGCTGCCGCTCGCGGCACTTCTCGCCATCGCGGTCGCGGTGCTGGTCGGCGTCGCGCTGCATCTGCTCGCAATCGAGCCGGCGAAGGGCGCGTCCGCGGTCACGCTCATCATTATAACCATCGGCGCGTCGATTTTGCTGCGCGGGCTTGCCTCCATCGTCTTCGACAAGCGCTTTCACGCGCTTCCCGCTTTCATTCCCGGCGAGGCATGGCGCGTCGGCGGCGCGTCAATCCTGCCGCAGAGCGTGCTGGTGCTGGGCGGTGCCGCGGCGGTCGTCGTGCTGCTCTGGGTCTTCATGTCGCGCACGCTCCTCGGCAAGGCGATGATCGCGACTGCTGCGAACCGCATGGCCGCGCGTCTTGTCGGCATCAATACGGTCTGGATCATCTGCGCTTCGTTCGCAGTTTCCGCCGCGATCGGCGCGATCGGCGGCATTCTCGTGACCCCGATCACGCTCACGAATTACGACGTCGGCACGCTGCTCGCGCTCAAGGGCTTCTCGGCCGCGATGTTGGGTGGCATGGGCAATCCGCTCGGCGCGATTGTCGGCGGGCTGGTCGTTGGCCTCCTCGAGGCCTTCGGCGCGGGCTACATCTCGTCCGCCTATAAGGATGCGATTGCCTTTCTCGTGATCCTGCTCGTTCTTTTCGTGATGCCGAACGGGTTGTTCGGCCGCGCCGGCGTCGAGCGCGTATGACGATGCAGACTTTGCTGCGCAGACACGGTGTGGTGCTCGGGCTTCTCGCGCTTGTGCTCGTGCTGCCGCTCGTGCTGCCCTCGAACTTCTATTTCCGCATCGCGACGCTCACTTTCATTTTCGCGCTCGCGGTGCTCGGACTGAACCTCGTCATGGGCTACGCCGGGCAGGTGAGCCTCGGTCACGGCGGCTTCTTCGGCATCGGCGCCTATGCGGTTGCGGTCGGGCCGACGCATTTCGGGATTCCGGTCTGGGCAGCGCTTCCGCTCGGCGCGCTGCTCGCAGGGCTGCTTGCGTTCTTGATCGGCCGTCCGATCCTGAAACTGAAGGGCCACTATCTCGCGGTCGCCACACTCGGTATGGGCATCCTGATCGCGATGGTCTTCACCAACGAAGCGCAATACACCGGCGGGCCGGACGGCATGTCGGTGCCGCGGCTTGTGCTGTTCGGCTGGTCTGCACGCGGGCCGATCACCTGGTACTGGATTTCCGGCATCAGTCTGGTCGTTGCCGCGTGGCTCGCGATGAACCTGATCGACAGCCCCACGGGGCGCGCCTTCCGCGCGATCCACGACAGCGAGCCGGCGTCGGGCGTGCTCGGCGTGAATGTCGCCCGCTACAAGCTGATCGCCTTCGTGTTGTCGGCGGTCTTCGCGGCGGTAGCAGGCGCTTATCTCGCGCTCTATGACGGCGGCGTCACGCCGCGCACCGCGGAATTCCTGCGCTCGATCGAGTTCGTCACCATGGCCGTGCTCGGCGGTCTCGGCTCGGTAATCGGCAGCGTCGTTGGCGCGGCGTTTCTCACGATCCTGCCGCAGGTGCTGACGGTCTTCCACGACTACGAGCATGTCGTGCTCGGGCTGCTCATTATTCTGTTCATGATGTTTCTGCGCGACGGAATCGTGCCGACGCTTGCGCGCCTGATCTTCCGGAGGCGTTCATGAGTCTGCTTTCGGTCCGCGACATCGGCATCGAGTTCGGTGGCGTCACCGCGCTCTCTGGCGTTTCGCTCGACGTGCGCCCGGCCGAAATTTTCGCGATCATCGGCCCGAACGGTGCGGGCAAGACCACGCTCTTCAACGTGATCTCCGGTCTCTACGTTCCGAAACACGGCCGCGTCGAGTTGAATGGCGAGGACGTGACGCGCTTTCCAGTGCATCGCCTGAGCGAGCTTGGCCTGTCGCGCACGTTCCAGAACCTGCAGATTTTCTTCCGCATGACGGCCGCCGAAAACGTGATGGTCGGCCGTCATCTGCACGAAAAGCGCTCCGTGCTGCCGCATCTGTTCGCGCTGCCTTCGACGAAGAAACAGAACGCGCAAACGCGCACGAAGGCCGAAGAACTGCTCGCTTTCGTCGGCCTTAAAGGTATCTCGGAACAGACCGCAGGCAATCTGCCTTATGGCGCACTGAAGCGCCTCGAAATCGCGCGCGCGCTTGCGGCCGAACCGAAGGTGCTTTTGCTCGACGAACCGGCCGCCGGCTGCAACGCGGTCGAAACCGCCGAGATCGACGAAATCATCCAGAAGATCGCCGCGCGCGGCATCGCGGTGGTGCTGGTTGAGCATGACATGCGGCTCGTCATGAAGATTTCGCACCGCATCCATGTGCTGGAAAGCGGTCGCACGCTCGCCGAAGGCCCGGCGCAGGAAGTCCGCAGGAATCAGAAAGTGATCGCCGCCTATCTCGGCAAGCATGCGGGCGAGGAGGCGACCCATGCTTGAGGTGAAAGACCTGAAAAGCCGCTATGGCCGCATCGAAGTATTGCACGGCATTTCGGTCGAAGTGCGCGAAGGCGAGATCGTTTCCCTGATCGGCTCGAACGGTGCCGGCAAGACTACGTTCTTGCGCGCGCTTTCCGGCGTGCAGCCGGTTTCCGGCGGCGCGATCCGCTGGCAGGGCAAAGACATTTCGCGGGTCGCGGCACACATGCGTTCACGCCTCGGCATCGCGCAGGTGCCGGAAGGCCGTCAGGTATTCTCGCCGCTCTCGGTCGAGGACAACCTGAAACTCGGCGCCTGGGCACGGCGCGACAATGAAATCGCCGCTGACGTGGAAAACATCTACCGGATGTTTCCGGTGCTGGCGGAGAAGCGGAACATTCCGGCCGGATCGCTTTCCGGCGGCCAGCAGCAGATGCTCGCGGTCGGCCGCGCGTTGATGACCAAGCCGAAGCTGCTGTTGCTCGACGAGCCTTCGATGGGCCTTGCGCCGTTGCTCGTCGATCAGATTCTGAGTTCGGTCGCAGACTTGCCGAAGCTCGGCATCACCGTGTTGCTGGTCGAGCAGAACGCGACCGCGGCGCTCGCAATTTCCAATCGCGCCTATGTCCTGGAAACCGGCAAGATCATTCTCTCCGGCGAGGCCGCATCGCTCGCGAACGACGAGCGCGTAACCGAGGCCTATCTCGGCCTATGAGCGCGCTATTCGCCGAACGCGGCGGCGAGGGCAGCCGCCTTCTGGTTCTCCTGCACGGCCTCGGCGCGACGGCCGCGGTGTGGCATCCTTTCACGAAAATTCTGGAACGCGAGGGGCAGGGCCGCTGGCTCGCGCCCGATCTTCGCGGCCACGGACGCTCGGTGAAGGAAGGCCCCTATGATTTCACGCAGCACGCGCGCGATGTCGGCGCGCTGCTCGCGAACGAATCCTCCGACGAGATCGTCGTGCTCGGCCATTCCTTCGGCGGCGTGATCGCGAGCCTCGTCGGCAGCGGCGATTTCGGCATTCGGCCGCGCGCGTCGCTCGCCTTCGGCGTGAAAATCCGCTGGAGCGAGGACGAAAAGAACAAGGCGCTCGAGCTCGCAAAGCGGCCCGCGAAAATCTTTGCGGCGCGCGAAGAGGCGGTCGAACGCTACCTGAAAATGGCGGGCATCTTCGGGCTTGCCGATCCGTCTTCACCGGATGTCGAAGCCGGCATCGCCGCGGTGGAAGGCGGCTGGAAGATCGCGCAGGAACCGGCAAGCTTTTCCGCCGTCGATCAATCCGTGCCCGATGCCTTGCGCCGCGCGAAACCGCCGCTGCGGCTCGCCGCCGGGTCGAAAGACCCGATGGTGACGCTCGACGACATGCGGGGCATTGACCCGAACGCATTTCTTTTCAAGGGGGCCGGGCATAACGTGCATGTCGAGGCGCCGGAGCAAGTCTGGCAGTTCGTGACGCGCGTGCTGGAGGAAAGGCGATGACTGAACCTTCCAGAGAGTTGGCTGCATCCTTCGATCTTGGCAAGCTGACCGCCGATTTCTATGCCGACCCTTATCCTTATTACGCCGCGCTACAGGAATACGAGCCGGTGAAATTGATGCCGGACGGCTCCTATTTTCTCACGCGCTACCGCGACATTCTTGGCGTTTACAAGAACACCGACGCCTGCTCCTCCGACAAGAAGGTAGAGTTCAGGCCGAAATACGGTGACACGCCGCTCTACGAGCATCACACCACGAGTTTGGTTTTCAACGATCCGCCGCTGCATACGCGCGTGCGCCGTCTCATTTTCGGCGCGCTCACCGCGCGTGCAATCGCGGAGCTTGAGCCTGCGCTGGTCGCGCTGGTCGATAACTTGGTCGATGAAATGGCACAGAAGCGCGAAGTCGATCTGATCGAGGATTTCGCAAGTGCAATTCCGGTTGAGGTGATCGGCAATTTGCTCGCCGTGCCGCGCAACGAGCGCGGGCCGCTGCGCGAGTGGTCGCTTGCGATCTTAGGCGCGCTCGAGCCGGTGTTGACGCCGGCCGCCGCCGAACGGGGAAACCGCGCGGTCACCGAGTTCATCGCCTATCTCGAAGGCCTGATCGAGGATCGCCGCAAAAATCCCGGCAACCCGGAAAAGGATGTGCTGACCAAGCTCATTCAGGGCGACGTCAACGGCGAGAAGCTGACTCCGAAGGAGCTTCTGCACAATTGCATTTTTCTCCTGAACGCGGGCCATGAAACCACGACCAACCTGATCGGCAACGGCCTCGTCGCGCTCGACCGCTTTCCCGAGCAGAAGCAGCGGCTACTTGCCGATCCCGGTCTCATCAAGACCGCGATCGAGGAAGTGCTGCGTTACGAAAGCTCGAACCAGTTGGGCAACCGCATCACCGTGAAGCCGGTCGAGGTCGGCGGCGTCATGATGCCGGAAAATACCAAGATCACCGTCTGCATTGGTGCCGCCAATCGCGACCCGCACGAATTTCCGGAACCGGCGAAATTCGACATCGGCCGCGCGCCGAACCGGCATCTGGCGTTCGCCTCCGGAATCCATCAATGCGTCGGCATGAATCTCGCCCGCCTCGAGGGTGCGATTGCGATTTCGCGTTTTCTCGCGCGTTTCCCGAAATACGAATTGACGGCACCGCCGACCGGCGGCGGCCGTGCGCGGTTCCGTGGATTTCTGAAAATTCCGGCCCGCGTCGCGTAAGCGCGGCGCGCTCAAAGACCTTTCGCGAGAAAGCCGCCATCGACCGGCAGATCGGCGCCGGTGACGTAGCTTGCTTCGTCGGAGGCGAGATAGATCGCTGCCCCCGCAATTTCCGGAAGATCGCCGAAGCGGCCCATCGGCGTGCGCGAGGTCGCGAGCGCGACGCGCTCGGGTTTCAGCACGCTCGTCAGCTCCGTACGAAAATAGCCGGGCGAAATCGAGTTCACGCGGATTTTGTCGCCCGCCCATTCGGTCGCGAGTGTCCGCGTATAGGCGATCACCGCGTGCTTGCTCGCGGCGTAGGGTGCCGCCATCGGCCAGCCGCGATAGCCCGCAAGCGAGGCGATGCTGATGATCGAGCCGCCGTTTGTGCGCATATGCGGATAGGCCGCCTGACACGAGAAGAACACGCTGTTCAGGTTGGTATCGATGACGCTGAGATAATCCTCTTCGCTCAAATCCGCGGCCGGACTGATGACCGTGATGCCCTGGCTGTTCACGAGAATATCGAGACCGCCGAGCGCTTCCGCCGTCTTGTCGATCGCGGCCTTGCAGGCTTTCGCGCCGCGCATGTCCGCCGCGTGCCCGAGCGCTTTCGCATCGTGCTTTCCGAGGATCGGCAGCACTGCGTCGATCTTTTCCTGCCGCCGCCCGATGACGCCGACATGCGCGCCCTCGCGCGCAAAGCCTTCCGCGATCGCGGCACCGATCCCGCTCGATCCGCCGATCACCAAAGCCCGCTTGTGCTTGAGACGCATGGTCCGGTCCTGACTTGTCCGTTGCGGCTCGATTGATAGGCGATCGCGGCGCCTCTGACGAGGCGGTTCCCCGCTCGGGACCACCGCGTTCCAAAGCCGGGTAAAGGCTTCCGGGTATTGGCAAAATGCCCCCGCCACGCATTGTCACAATCAAGTAAAATGGCGCGACCGATTCTCTATTTTGCGGGAAGTCCCATGCTTGGCTGGTTTCAGGCCCTGATGCCGAAGGAAGAGCGTTTTTTCGAGCTCTTTGCGCGCCATGCCGCAACACTCGTGGCGGGCGCCGAGGCGCTGGAGAGCCTGTTTCGCGGCGACAAGGTCGAGCACTACTGCAAGGTGATCTTCGAGCGCGAGGCCGAAGCCGACGAGATCACGCGCGAGGTGCTCAAGGCCGTGCGCCGTACCTTCATCACGCCGTTCGACCGCACCGACATTCAGGATCTCGTCAGTTCGATGGACGACTCCATCGACCAGATGAACAAGACCGCGAAGATCATCACGCTCTACGAGGTAAAGAGCTTCGAGCCGCAGATGCAGCAGATGGCGGCGATGGCGCCGGTCGTGGCGCGGCTGGTTGCGAGCGCGGTGCCCTTGCTCTCCGCGATCGGCAAAAATAGCACGCAGATTCATCGCATCACCGAGCAGGTGATCGCGATCGAGGAAAAGTCCGACCAGTTGCACGATGAAGGACGCAAGGCGCTGTTTCTTGCGAACCGCAACGGCAACGCGATGAATTTCATCATCGGCGGGGAAATCTACGATCATCTCGAAAAAGTCGTGGACCGCTTCGAAGACGTCGCCAACGAAATCAGCGCGCTCGTCACCGATCATCTCTGAAGGCGTGCCTCCGATGGACGCGAATATCAGCCTGCACATCCTGATCGGCCTGATCGCGATCGCGCTTCTGTTCGATTTCCTGAATGGCCTGCATGATGCCGCGAATTCGATTGCGACCATCGTTTCCACGCGCGTGCTGCGGCCTCGCTATGCCGTGTTCTGGGCGGCGTTCTTCAACTTCATCGCGTTTCTGTTCTTCGGCCTTCATGTCGCCAATACGGTCGGCACTGGCATCGTCTCTGCCGGAATCGTGGATGCGCGCGTCATTTTCGGCGCGCTGATGGGCGCGATCACATGGAATGTCGTCACGTGGTGGGCAGGCATCCCGTCGAGCAGTTCGCATGCGCTGATCGGCGGTCTGGTCGGCGCGGCGGTCAGCAAGGCGGGCAGCATCGCCATCGTCTGGGCGGGTTTGCTCAAAACCACCGCCGCGATCGTGCTTTCGCCGATGACGGGTTTTTTCCTGGCACTGATGCTGGTGCTCTTGGTCTCGTGGATTTTCGTCCGCGCCAGTCCGCGTTCGGTCGACGGCACGTTCCGCTATCTGCAATTCGTCTCGGCGTCGCTTTATTCGCTCGGCCACGGCGGCAACGACGCGCAAAAGACCATGGGCATCATCGCGGTGCTTTTGTTCTCGACCGGCCATCTCGGCGGCGAGTTTCACGTGCCGTTCTGGGTGGTGCTGTCGTGCCAGTTCTTCATGGCGTTCGGCACGCTGCTCGGCGGCTGGCGCATCGTGCATACAATGGGTTCGAAGATCACGCGGCTGACGCCGATGCAGGGCTTCTGTGCGGAAACCGGCGGCGCGATTACGCTGTTCATGGCGACCTATCTCGGCGTTCCGGTTTCCACGACCCATACGATCACCGGCGCCATCGTCGGCGTCGGCGCGGCGCGGAAAGTCTCCGCGGTGCGCTGGAACGTCGCGAGCAACATCGTCGTCGCGTGGATTGTTACGCTTCCCGCGGCTGCCGCGATTGCGGCCGCGTTCTACTTCCTGAGCGGATTGTTCTCGTGAAGGCAGGGAAGGCCCAGCAATACGCCGCGCTGCCGTACCGGCGGACGAAAGCCGGCACGGTCGAAATCATGCTCGTCACCTCCCGCGAGACGCGCCGCTGGATCATCCCGAAAGGCTGGCCGATCGAAGGCGTCGAACCGCACAATCTCGCAGCACTCGAGGCGATGGAGGAGGCGGGTCTGCTCGGCAAGGTCGGCGACAAGCCCATCGGCTCCTATCATTACGACAAGAAGCGCGGCGACGGCTCGATCGTGAATTGCACGGTCGATACCTTCGCGATGGAAGTCGAACAGCAGATGCCGGCCTGGCCGGAGCAGGATCAGCGCAAGACCCAGTGGTTCGCGCCGGAGGACGCCGCCGCGCAGGTGCAGGAGCCGGAGCTTCGCGTTCTGATCGCGAAATTCGCCAAGCAGTTCCGGTGACGCGCGCCGCGCCGCTTAGTTTTGTCTATGTGCTCGGCTGCTCCGACCGGCACGGCATCCGCACTTATGTCGGCTGGACCAATGACATAGGCAAGCGTTTGCGCCGCCACAACAGCGGCAAGGGCGCGCGCTCGACCCGCGGCCGCTCGTGGCGCTTGCTATATGTCGAATATTTTTCCAGCCGCCGCGACGCCATGCAGCGCGAATATTTCCTGAAGCGCGAGCGGGGCTTTCGCAAGAAATTGAGCGCCGGGATTTCGCTGATGACGCCGATCGCTTAAGTGATTGCGATGAACGCAACGAGCGCAAAAAACGTGGCCGTGATCGGCGCGGGCCCCGCGGGTCTGATCGCCGCGGAGGAAATGGCGAAAGCGGGCCTGCGCGTCACGGTCTATGAGCGGATGCCGTCCGCGGGGCGCAAGTTTCTGCTCGCAGGCCGCGGCGGGCTCAATCTCACGCATAGCGAGCCGTTCGAGGATTTTCTGCGCCGCTACGGCGGCCGCGCGGAAGTGCTGCATGCAGCGCTTGAATCCTTTCCGTCCGCGACGCTGCGTGCATGGAGCGAAAGCCTCGGTCAGAAAACCTTCGAAGGCTCGAGCGGGCGTATCTTCCCGGAAGCCTTCAAGGCCTCGCCGCTGTTGCGCGCATGGCTGCGCCGGCTCGACGAGATGGGCGTTGCATTCCAGTTCCGGCATCGCTGGCTTGGCTGGAACGAGGCTGCTGCTCTTTCGTTCGACACGCCGAAAGGAAAGATCGCCGTGAAAGCCGATGCTGTCGTGCTCGCGCTCGGCGGCGCAAGTTGGCCGCGGCTCGGCTCCGATGGCGCGTGGACGGACATCCTTTCAGAAATCGGCGTCGATCTCGCGCCACTTCAGCCGGCGAACTCGGGCTTCGAGATCGAATGGTCGCCGCTGTTTCGCGAGCGCTTCGCCGGCACGCCGCTGAAGCGCATCGCGCTTTCGTCCGGCGACACTTCCGTTCGTGGCGAAGCGACGATCGCGGACTACGGTATTGAGGGCGGTGCGATCTACGCGCTTTCGTCGCGCTTGCGCGAAGAAATCGTGACGAACGGCAGCGCCACTCTTTTTATTTCGTTGCGTCCCGATCTGGACAGGGAAGCGCTCACCGCACGGTTCGCGAGCCCGCGCGGCAAGCAATCGTTCTCGAATTTTCTGCGCAAGGCTGCGAATTTGTCTCCGGTCGCGGTCGCGCTGTTGCAGGAGTGGGCGGCGAAGGAAGGCCGCCGTCTTTCAGATATGCCGCCCGGCGAACTCGCGCCGCTCGTCAACGCGCTGCCGCTCACGCTTTCCGGCATCGCACCGCTCGAAACCGCGATCTCGACCGCCGGCGGCATCCGGCTCGAAGATCTCGGTGAAAACTTCATGCTGCGGAAATTGCCAGGCGTTTTTGCCGCCGGCGAGATGCTCGACTGGGAAGCGCCGACCGGCGGCTATCTTTTGCAGGCGTGCTTTGCGACCGGTGTCGCGGCGGGCAGGGGCGTCATACGTTTGCTTTCGCGATAATTACTCGGCGGGAACGGCGCCAACCTGCGGCGAAGACGGTACCGCCGCCTCCGGCTGCGCGATCTCGCCCGCCGCGGAAACGCCGGGCAACAGATGCGCGATCGCATTCGCGTAATAGCGCAGGATATGAAGGTCGGCCGGATTGGCCGAATAGATCCCGTCGGCTTCCTTTACGATGTGCCGCAGCGTCAGCATCCGCAGGCCCACCTCGATCGCATAATCGCGGTCGGCGCGCGGGATATGCACATAGGCTTTCGACGCTTCCAGTGTTTCGATGAGCTTCGAGACGCGCGCCTTGATGTCGAACAGCGAGAGCGGCGCCGGATGCGCATCGAGGAGCGCGGTCGCGACCAGCGAAACGGGAAGTGCGGGCACGACCTTGCCGACTGCGTCCATCAGCTTCGCGCCCAGCCGTTCGATCTCGGCATGACGCTGCTCGTCGGGCAGGTCGCGGAAATCGATCTTGCGCTCGCTCACATATTGTTTGAGCGACAGCGGATCGCCGAAGCTCACGCAAGTATAGCCGTAACGATACCACTCGCCGCGCATCGCCATCCAGACATGGCGGAAGAAGTGCCGCAGGAAGGTAAAGAGATTGAAGCCGAATACCGGCCGCTTGCCCGGCTCGGTATTCGCGGCACTCGTCAGCATCCGGTCTTCGAGCACGCGGTCGTAGTTCACGCCGACCGGTACGAACACGACGTCCTTCGGTCCCTTCGGGTCGAACGCCGCCACCATGTAGCTGAGCAGGCCGAATTTCGGCGGCCGCAGCTTGCCGTCGCGTGAGAGCCCCCCTTCGGGAAAAATCGCCTGCACCACGCCCGAAGCGGTCGCCATGTGCACATAGCGCGACAAGACTTTGCGGTAGAGCGCGTCGCGCGAGTCGCGGCGGATGAAATAGGCGCCCATCGAGCGGATGAGGTTACGCAGGCCCCAGATCTGCGCCCATTCGCCGACCGCGTAGGAAAGCGCGGAAGACTGCGCCGCGACATAGGTCACGAGCACATAGTCCATGTTGGAGCGGTGGTTGATGACGAACACCACCGAAGAGTCGGGATCGACCTTCGCGAAGGCCTCCTCGTTCCGGAAGCCGATCCGCACGCGATAGAGGGTTTCGGAAATGCGCTTCGCGATCCGCGTGCCGATCCGGAAATAGGCGTAAGCGGAGAATGACGGCACGATCTCGCCGGCGTAGCGTTTCACCTTCTGAAGCAGGACCTCGCGCGGGATTTTCTGCTCGCGCGCGGTCTCGTCGATCGCGTGCAGCACTTCCGGGTCATAGACCAGCCGGTCCATCAGCACCTGCCGCTTGGTCAGCTTGAAGGGCTTGATCTGGAGGCGGAGCCGCGTGTTGAGCTCTCCGATCGCTTTATTCGCGCGCCGCCGCAACGCCCAGCGCACGCTCGGCAGAAGCAGCCGGTCCAGAAAGGCGAGCGCGGCCAGGCATGAAATGATTATGACAAGCCACAGCGGCAGCGCGACTTCCGACCACATAATTCTGCCCTCAACCCCTGCGAGACGGCGGACCGCCGATCCGCTATGGCAACGCTTCCCCTTGGACCGCCGGTTCTTATGTCCGTGACCGATCAGCCCGACGCCATGCAATACAAAGCCCGGCCCCGGCGCAACTGGGGCCGCGCGCTGAAAGGCTATGCCTTCGGCTGGCCGTGGTTCGACCCGGTAAGCTCCTGGGCCTTGCGGCGGCTGTTCGTGCCGTCATCGCTGTTGTGGGCGGCAGCCGAGCAGGCCGGCACGTCCGCCGACCGTTTCTTCGAGGCCGCGCAACTTCCGCGAAAAGGCGCGAACGAAAAGAAGCTGATGGAAGCGCTGGTGAAGACCGCCGCCGCCCGCGACATCGCGCAGCGCAGGGAAGCCGAATGGCAGAAGGCATTTTTCGGCAACAGCCCCGAAGGGCCGGAGGCGCGGCGCGAACTGGAAGCCGCGCGTTATGCGGCGAGCCACGCCTATAATCTCTCGCGCCGCCATTTCGGCTTCATGCTGAGAGGCAACAACCTCCCGCGCATCAAGCAGCAGACCCAGAGCCCGGAAGAAATCGCCGCGATCTACGGCGCGAAGTTCGAGCGACTCTCGTTCGATAACCTTGCCGCCGGAACAAAGATCGAAGTGTCGAAGCGCGTCGAGCGTACCGCCGGCACCGATTTCTGGCTCCGCTTTGAAAGTCCGTCCGCGCTGCTCGGCGACACCGTATACGCGCGCGTGCTCGAGCCGCGCGGCGTCGAGAACCCGCCGACCGTCATCTTCGGTCACGGCATCTGCATCGAGTTCGATCACTGGCGCGGGCTGATCGATGAGGCACGCACGCTGCGTGCGGAAGGCTTCCGCGTTATTCGTCCGGTTGCCCCGTGGCATGGCCGCAGGCGTCCGCTCGGCAGCTTCGGCGGTCAGCCGATGATGGCGCGCATTCCCGGCGGAATGTTCGATGCGTTCACGGGAGCCGCGCAGGAGTGGGCGGTGCTTGCGAAATGGGCGCGCGAAACGTCGCGCGGCGCGCTTGCCTTCGGCGGCACCAGTCTCGGCGCACTGATCGCGCAGTTCGCAGCGGAAAAGATCAGCGCGCGCGACGAAAATCTCCGCGCCGACGGGCTTTTCCTCATCACCCATTCCGGCCGCATGAGCGACGCGACTTTCGGCGGCGACATGGCCGGTCTCCTCGGCGTCGATTTGAATGCCGAAGCGAGCGGCTGGAGCCGCGAACGCATCGAGCAGGGCTTAGGTCTTCTGGACCCTGCATTGCTTCCGGCGGTGAAGCCCGAGCGCATCGTCACCGTGCTGGGAAAGCGCGACCGCATCACGCCTTATGCGAGCGGTCTGAGCCTGATCGATTCCTGGGGCGTGCCCGACGAGAACCGCTTCGTCTGGGATCGCGGGCATTTCTCGATGCCGCTCACCATGCTCCGCAATCCCGCGCCGGTCGCCCGCTTCCGCGAAGTGATGATGCGGCTTTAGGCGACCCGCGGCTGGCTGCGCCCTTCGTAAAGATCGCGGCCTTCGACCAGCGCGCGGATCTTGCCGTCGGCGATCGAGCGCTTGAGCATCCAGAACCCGCAATCGGGGTGAATATATTTCACGCGGCCGGCACCGATCATGGTTTCCGCGCGCTCGATCTGGCGCGCGATCGAATCGGGACTTTCGATCACGGTCGATTTGATATCGACCACGCCGAGGCCGAGACCGATCTCGGGTTTGAGTTCGCGGAATGCGGCGAGTTCTTCCGCCGGACGATGCGCGTTTTCCATCACGATATGATCGCAATGCAGCGCGTTCAGATACTTCATCAGTTGATTCCAGGTACCTTTCTGGATCGACTGGCCGCCGTAATTGCCGAAGCACAGATGCACGGCGGGCTTGGTCTTCACCGCTTTCAGCACGCGGTTCATCGCTTCTGCCGCCCATTGCCATTCGTCCGGGCTGCCGGGAAGGTTCGCTTCGTCGATCTGCACAACGTCGGCGTCGATATATTTCACCTGTGCTGCGAGCGCGTCGGCAATCGCGAAGGTGAGATCGGGCAGCGATTTGTAATGCTTGTCGAGCAGCGTCTTCGCGAGCATGTGCGGGCCGGTCACGGTGAACTTGAACGGCTTTTTCGTGAGCGCGCGCGCACGCTGATAAGCCTGCGGCAAATCCAGTGTGCCGGAGCTGACCGGGCCTTCGACCAGTCCCGGCGGCTGCGCGCGGAAGCGCATCGTGCTCTTCGAACGGTACTCGACCAGTTCCTCGAAGGTGAGCCTGGTGCGGATGCCCGCCATCGGCTGCACGAAATATTCGATCATGCCGTTGGTCTCGGGGTGGTTGACGTCGAAGCGCGAGAGCTCGCCGTCGCAGACGAGATCGATCCCGGCCTGTTCCTGCGTGTGCAGCACGACGCGGGTTGCGTCGATCACCGCCTGCTCGGAGGGAAGGGCCGTGAGCCATTCGGGCACCGGATAGGAGCCGACGACGGTGGTCTGGATTCGCGTTGCATTGGCCATGTTTCACTCCCCTCGCATTTTCGCGGCGGTTGCCGGGCGTCCTTCCGCGCCTTAAGATCGCAAGTATCTAACTAGTTACTTATAGCGCGCCCGCCGCGCAAGCGCCAACAAGAACGAATGAAGGGAAGACGCCATGAACGTTGCGGCAGGCTCGTTGCCGGAAAATTTCCGCGACGAGACGGAACTCGAAGACTTCATGACGCAGCCCAGCGATCTGTTGCGCGTCGATCTCGGAAAGGCGCCGGGCGACCTTATCGTACTGGGCGTGGGCGGAAAGATGGGACCGACGCTGGCGCGGCTTGCGAAGCGCGCAGCACCCGAACGCCGCGTGATCGGCGTCGCCCGTTTTTCCGAGGCGGGTTTGCGTGAAAAGCTGCAAGCCTGGGACATCGAGTGCATCGAAGCCGACCTTCTGGATCGTGCGAGCCTCGAGAAACTGCCGAAGACCGCGAATGTCGTGTTCATGGCCGGCCGCAAGTTTGGCTCGACCGGCGCGGAATATCTCACCTGGGCAATGAACGCGCATGTGCCGGCGATGGTCGCAGAAGTCTTCGCGAAGTCCCGCATCGTCGCATTCTCGACCGGCTGCGTTTATCCCTATGTGGATGTGGAGAAGGGTGGCGCGACCGAGGATGTAGCGGCGGTGCCGCCGCCGGGCGCTTACGCGAATTCCTGCGTCGCCCGCGAGGCGATGTTCGAACATTTCTCGCGCAAATACGAAACGCCGGGCCGCGTCGTTCGTCTCAACTACGCGATCGACATGCGCTACGGCGTGTTGCACGACGTCGCCTCGAAAGTTTTCGCGGGCCGCGCGATCGATCTCACCGCGGGCCATGTCAACGTGATCTGGCAGGGCGACGCCAACACCATGATCCTGCGCTTGCTCGGTCACTGCACCACGCCGACGACGCCGATCAATATCAGCGGGCCGGAGACGATCAGCATTCGCTGGCTGGCCGGCGAGTTCGGCAATATCTTCGGCAAGCAGCCGCAATTCACAGGCAAGGAGGCGGCCGACGGCTGGCTCGTGAACACGTCGGCGGCGAGAAGGCTCTTGGGCGAACCGCCTGTGCCGCTCGAGCGCATGATCCGCTGGACTGCGGACTGGATTTCGCGCGGCGCGCGCAGCCTCGGCAAGGAAACCCATTACGATACCCGCGATGGCAGTTTCTGATTTTCAGATCGGTCGTCTCACGCAAGACGATCTCGCCGATGCCGATGCGCTGGTGAAGGAAGCGGGCTGGAACCAGACTGAAGCCGACTGGCGTGTTTTTCTCGATTTGGGATCCGTCTTCGCAATCCGCGACCGGGACCGGGTCATCGCGACCGCCGCGACGCTGCCTTATGGTGGCCGCTTCGCCTGGATCAGCATGGTGCTGATCGCGGGCGAATACCGAAGGCGCGGGCTGGCGACGCGGCTGATGGAACGCTGCATCGAAACCATCTCCGCCGCTGGTCTCGTTCCCATTCTCGATGCAACGCCCGCAGGCCGCGCGGTCTATCTCGGCCTGGGCTTTCAGGATTCCTGGCCGTTCCAACGCATGTTGTTGAAGGAGCGGGCAAAGAGACCGGAAGGTTCTTCGCCGCTAGAGGTCGAGCCGGTAACCGATAAGGATTGGAACGAACTTTGCGCCTATGACGCAAAATGGTTCGGCGCGGATCGAAGCGCGGTGTTGTCACGCCTGCGCGGACGGCTGCCGGAAGCCGAAGCGCTGGTGCGAAAGGACGGCAAGGCTGCGGGCTTCCTGCTCGGACGAAAGGGCAGGCGCGCGGCCCAGATCGGGCCGCTGGTCGCCGACGATTCAGAGACCGCTGCCGCACTCCTCGAATACGCAGCCGGCACGGTCGCGGCACCCGTCTATATCGATGTGATGGACGACAAGACCGCGCTGATCGATCGTCTCAAAGCAACGGGCTTCGTGCACGAGCGGCCCTATACCCGCATGATGCTCGGCCGTAGCGAGAGCTTTCAGAACCTGCCGCGCACCTTCGCGGTCGCGGGTCCGGAACTGGGATAAACAAAAAGGGCCGGCTTGCAGCCGGCCCTTTCCTATTTCGATGCGCCGTTATCAGTAAAGCTTCGGCGGGTTGATCGGAGGCATCTTCACGTTCTTGTCGAGGAACTCGTTCGTGTAGGCCTTCTTGATGTCGTAGTCCTTCTCGAAGCCGATGTACTGCTTCACGAGTGCGTAGTCGGATGCCATGCGCTTGTCGTCGTGCCAGCCGAGCGCGACGTTCTTCGAGGTTTCGTCGCTCATCAGGATCGAAACGAGATGCCAGTTGGTCAGCTCGTTGTCATACTTGAGCGCACCATTCATCTCGACCATCGCCTTGATGCAGGGTTCCGGCTTCTTCGCGCATTCGGCGAAAGCCTTCTGCGTCACCTTCACGAAGGCGGCAACCTTATCCTTGTTCGCCTTCAGCCAGTCGCCGTTGACGATCAGCGAGTTGCCGTAAGGATTGATGCCGCCGTCGCGCCAGGCGAGGAAGCCCATGTCGTCGCCGAGTTCGCGGGCGAAGACGTGGTGCAGGTTGAAGAACGAGGTGGTCGCGTCGATCGCGCCGGACTTCAGCGCTGCGAGCTTGGCGTTGGCGTCGATGTTGACCCAGATCACCGAGTTCGGATCGATGCCGTTCGCCTTCGCAAGCGCGGGCCACATCGTGCGCGCGCCGTCGCCTGCCGGGTTGCCGATGCGCTTGCCGACGAGGTCCTTGATGCTCTTGATGCCGGAAGATTTCTTCCAATACATACCCTGCGGCGAGTTCGCGTAGATGTTCATCACGCCGACGAGGTTCGCGCCCTTGCCGATGAAGGTCAGCACGCCCGCCATGTCGGAGAGGCCGATCTGCGTCGAACCGGCGGCGACTTTCTGCGCCGACGCTGCCGAGCCGCGGCCCGCTTCGATGTCGAGGTCGAGACCGGCCTGTTTGTACCAGCCGTTCTTCAATGCGTAGAAATACGGCGCATGATCGCCGCCGACGACCCAGTTCAGGGTCAACGTGACTTTCTGCGCCGACGCGCTCGCCGGAGCCAACAGGGCCGCGGCGAAAATCGCAGACGCGAGTTTCAATGCAGTTTTCATCTGACCTTCCTCCCGTAAAAGCCATTCGCCGCGTATGGCCGGTGATTCCGGTTCTCGACAGGCGGCGAAGTTTCGATGTAACTATCTGGTTACAAGACGATAGGAGCGGCCAAAGCGCCTGTCAAATGGCGCGAAAGTAAGCGCGGGCGGATTTTTTTCCGCACCGCGACGAGGGCCAAGGGAGAGACGCGTGGCGTTACGCTGGAACGATCTGCCTGCGGAAGTGCTGGCCGTGCTGCGGAAAGGCGCGGTGATTCCCGCGCATCCCTTGGCGCTGGATAGCGCGCGCAAATTCGACGAGCGCCGCCAGCGCGCGCTCACGCGCTACTATGTAGACGCCGGTTCCGGCGGGCTCGCGGTCGGCGTGCACACGACACAGTTCGCTATTCGCGAGGTCGGGCTCTATGAGCCGGTGCTTTCGCTCGCCATGGAGACCGCGCGCGGCTGGACGAAGAATCCGCTCGTCATGATTGCCGGACTCGCGGGGAAAACCGCGCAGGCCGTGAAGGAAGCACAGACCGCCTCCGGCCTCGGCTATCACGCGGGCCTGCTTTCGCTTGCGGCGATGAAGGGGTCGTCAGAAGACGAACTGATCGAACACGCGAAGCAGGTCGCGGCTGAAATCCCGTTGGTCGGCTTTTATCTCCAGCCCGCGGTCGGCGGCATCGTACTTCCGGCCTCGTTCTGGAAGCGCTTCGCCGAGATCGAGAACGTCGTTGCGATCAAGATGGCGCCGTTCAACCGTTACCGCACGCTAGACGTGATCCGCGGTGTCGTCGAAGCGCGCGCCGAAGACCGCATCACGCTTTACACCGGCAACGACGATCACATCGTGCTCGATCTGGTGACGCCGTTCGTCGTTATGCGCGACGGCCAGCCCGTCACCGTGCGCATCAAGGGCGGCCTGCTTGGCCATTGGAGCTGCTGGGCAAAACGCGCGGTGGAATTGCTCGCGCGCGCGCAGAAGGAAGCCGCGCAAGATGCCGTATCGGCGGAAATGCTTTCGCTCGATTCGCAGGTCACCGACTGCAATGCCGCGATTTTCGATGTTGCCAACGATTTTCACGGCGTGATCTGCGGCTGCCATGAGATCCTGCGCCGTCAGGGCCTGCTCGAAGGCACCTGGTGCCTCGATCCGAAGGAGACGCTCGGGCCGGGGCAGAAGGAAGAAATCGACCGCGTTTATCGCGCCTATCCGCATCTGAACGACGACGACTTCGTTCGCGACAATCTCGCGCGGTGGCTGGCATGAGGTGCGGGTTGCGAGTGCGGCTCGCTTTCCCGATAGTAGCGGCGGGAAGGGGAAACCGACAATGAGCAGAAGCAACGAGCAACTGCAGCGCTATGCGCTCGCCGTTCTCAGCCATTTGATTCTGATCGCCGCGTGGCACTTCTTCGTCGTGTACGGAAAGGTGCCGAAAGTCGTGATGCCGACGCCCTACGATACGTTGCAGGCGCTGGTCACACCCAACTATCGCTGGTTCGAGAATATCGCCGCGACCGCGATCGAAATTTTCGGCGGATTTCTGATTGCCGCGATCTTCGGCATCCTCTGCGCGCTTCTGTTTTCCTGGTTCCGCTGGCTCGAAATGTTCGCGATGCCGCTCCTCGTCAGCCTCAACATGATCCCGAAGGTCGCGCTCGGGCCCTTGATGATCGTCTGGTTCAAATACGGCATCTGGCCGAACACGCTGATGGCGTTCGCGATCTGCTTCTTTCCGATCGTTTTGACCACCGCGCGCGGGCTTCGCGAAGTCGAGCCGGACCTGCTCGATCTCGTGCGCACGCTGCGCGGCTCGCGCTGGCAGTTGTTCACGAAAATCCAGCTTCCGGGCGCGCTGCCTTACATCTTCTCCGGCATGAAAGTCGCGGCGATCCTCGCGGTCGCGGGCGCCATCGTCGGCGAATTCCTCGGCTCCGAGCGCGGCCTCGGCTACCTGATGTTGCAGGTACAGGTGACGCTCGACACCGCGGCAATGTTCATGGCCGTGATCCTGATTACGCTGCTCGGCGGCATTCTCTACGGCATCGTGCTCGGCCTCGAGCGCTACTTCGTCGTCAAAGACGCGCGGATCCGGTAGGCGCATCATGAGCGAAGCATTCATCCACCTCGACGGCGTCAAGAAAATCTACCGCACCCGCGGCGAGGAATTTCTGGCCGTGTCGGAAGCGACCTTCGACGTCGAGCAAGGCGAGCTGGTCTCGCTGGTCGGCCCGTCTGGCTGCGGCAAGACCACGCTCCTGAAAATTCTCGCGGGCCTTCACGGCTTCGACGCGGGCACTGTACGCATCGGCTCGAAGGCGCAGCCCTTCAATCCGGCACGTGACATCGGCATGGTGTTCCAGCAGCCGTTGCTGCTGAAATGGCGTCGCATCATCGAGAACGTGATGCTGCCGACCGAAATCCTCGGCATTCCCTATGATGTCGCGCGCAAGCGCGCCTATGAGTTGCTCGATCTCGTCGGCCTCAAGGGCCACGAAGAAAAATACCCTTACGAGCTTTCCGGCGGCATGCAGCAACGCGCCTCGATCGCGCGTTCACTGGTGCATGATCCGAAGCTCGTGCTGATGGACGAACCCTTCGGTGCGCTCGACGCGCTGACGCGCGAAAAGATGAATCTCGAGCTGTTGCGCATTTGGGGTGAGTCGAAGAAGACCATCATCTTCGTGACCCACGGCATCACGGAAGCCGTCTTTCTCGGCTCGCGTGTCGTGGTGCTCACCGCGGGGCCTGCGAAGATGGCCGACAACTTCGAGGTCGATATTCCGTTTCCGCGCACGCTCGACGTGCGCAACACAGAGAAGTTCGGCGAATACACGCGCCGGATTTATCGCCTTCTGGGAATGGAATGAGCTGGGACGGCATCATTATCGGCGCGGGTCACAACGCACTCGTGCTGCAAGCCTATCTCGGCAAGGCCGGACTGAAGATTCTCTCGATCGACCGCCGCCATATCGCGGGCGGCGGGCTTGCGACCATGGAAGATCCGCGCCGACCGGGCTTCCTGCATAACACGCACGCCTTCTTCCAGCGTGCGATCACCAACATGCCCTGGTACGCCGACCTCGAACTCGAGCGTCACGGCGCAAAATACATCGAGCCTGAACTCAATGTCGCGATGATCATGAGCGACGAGCGCTCGCTGGAATGGTGGACCGATATCGGGCGCACCGTCGCCTCGTTTGAGAAGTTCTCGAAGAAGGACGCTGAAACGCTGAAGCGCTGGCAGAGCGATTTCGTGCCGATCGTCCGCGACATTCTTTCGTGCGAAGCGAAGTCGCCGCCCTTGCCGAAAAACGAGCGCCGCGCGCTCCTCGAAAAGAGCGCCTCGGGCCGCAGGCTCTTGGAAGTGAGCGCGTTGTCTCCGCTCGAATTCGTGCATCAGGAATTCGAGCACCCCGCGGTAAAGGCGGGGCTTCTCTTCTTTAACGGTCTCCGCGAAGTCGATTTGCGCGTGAAGGGCTTCGGTCATCACATCGCGGCACTGCTGGCCTCGCCCGCGAAGGCGCAGATGTCGCGCGGGGGAACGGCGGCGCTGGCGCGCGCGCTCGAAAACGCGGTCTACGAAAGCGGCGGCGAAATTCGCCTGCTCACCGAGCCCGCGCGCATCTTGATCGAAAACGGCAAGGCCGTCGGCGTCGAAACGCGGGAAGGCGAATTGCTCCGCGCGAAAAACTTCGTCGCCTCCGCGCTGAACCCGCAGCAGACATTTCTCGATCTGCTCGACGAAACGCTCGTGCCGCGCGAAATCCGCGATCTAGCATCGAGGTTTCAATATAACCTGCTCGCGCCGCTGTTCGCGCTGCATCTCAATCTGTCCGAAGCGCCGCAATATGCGGCCGCGAAGAATAATCCTGCGCTCGCAAAAGCCTTCATGGTCATCATGGGTCTCGACCATGTTGATCAGTTCGGCGACATCGTGCGTCATCACGAAGCGGGCACGGTGCCCGATACTGTGATGTGGGGCGCGACGCCTTCACTGTTCGACCCTACGCAAGCGCCGGCAGGTAGGCACGCCGCCTTCATGTGGGAAAAGCTGCCGTATCATTTGCACGGCGACCCAGCGAGCTGGGATGCCTACAAGGACAAGCACGGCGAGAAGATGCTGGCGCTCTGGCGCAGGCACGCGCCGAACCTCGAAGGCGCGGTGATCGATGCCTTCACGCGCTCGCCGCTCGATGTCGAGCGTGAATTGCCGAATATGCGCGAAGCGGACTTGCTGATCGGCGCTTTCACCAATGGCCAGATCGGCCACGACCGCCCGTTCCCGGGGGCAGGGAGCTACCGCGCGCATATCCCGAATTTGTATCTCTGCGGTTCGTCGAGCCACCCGGGCGGCAATGTCACCGGACTGCCGGGCTATAACGCCGCGCAGGTGATACTTGCCGATCTCGGCATCCGTGCCGGTTGGGCGCCGCCGCCGATTTCCGATCGACTGAAGGCATTGCACTGATGGCAACTGCGCTCGCAGCGAAGAAGGCGGCGCCGAAACGCGCAAACGGAAACGCACGCGACCCGGAGCGCACGCGCGCGGTGATCCTCGCTGCTGCGACTGCCGAGATTACCGCGAAGGGGCTCGGCGGCGCGCGTGTCGACGAAATCGCGGAGCGCGCTGGCGTCAACAAGCGGATGATCTATCACTACTTCGGCGATAAGGACGGTCTCTATCTCGCCGTGCTCGAAGCTGCGTATCAATTGATCCGTTCCGAAGAGATCAAGCTCGACCTCAAGCAGCGCGACCCGGTCGAAGGCATGCGCGAACTCGTGCAGTTCACCTGGAATTACTATCGCCTGCATCCGGAGTTCCTGAGCCTGCTTGCGACCGAGAACCTGCATCGCTCGGCTTACCTGAAGCGTTCCAAGAAAATCCGCGAGTTGCATTCGCCGCTGGTCGGCTTGATCGAGGATCTTTTGCAGCGCGGCGCGAAGACCAAGGTGTTCCGCAAGGACGTCGACCCGGTCGAACTCTATATTTCGATCGCCGCACTCGGCTTTTTCTACCTGTCCAACCGCTACACGCTGTCCACGATCTTCGGCCGCGACCTGACCGCGCCCGACAGCATCAAGGCGCGCGGCCGGCATCTGGTCGAGGTCGTGCTCGGCTACCTACGCCCATAACGCCGCTATTGACGGAAAATCCGGGCGGGCGTACTTGTAACTAATTGGTTACTTACGGTCGCGAGCAAGACGGCCGTGTTCAGAACACTCCGGGGAGAGCGAAACATGGCGACGCAGCGCCTTGGCATCATCATGAACGGCGTCACGGGACGCATGGGCCTGAACCAGCATTTGGTTCGCTCGATCGTCGCGATCCGCAAGCAGGGTGGCGTCCTGCTTTCGAACGGCGACCGCGTAATGCCGGACCCGATCCTCGTCGGCCGCAACGCCGAGAAGGTGGCGGCGCTCGCCAAGCAATACGGCATCGAGCGCTCGACCTCCGATCTGGATGCCGCATTGAAAAACCCGGACGACACCGTATTCTTCGACGCCGCGACCACGCAAATGCGCACCGATCTGCTGACCAAGGCAATCAACGCCGGCAAGCATGTCTATTGCGAAAAACCGATTTCGGATCAGCTCGACAAGGCGCTCGCGGTAGCGAAGCTCGCGAAGCAAAAAGGCATCAAGCACGGCGTGGTGCAGGACAAGCTGTTCCTGCCGGGCCTTCGCAAGATTCAACTGCTGAAGGAGTCCGGCTTCTTCGGAAAAATTCTCTCCGTGCGCGGCGAATTCGGCTACTGGGTATTCGAGGGCGACTGGGGCCAGCCCGCGCAGCGTCCGAGCTGGAATTACCGGAAGGCCGACGGCGGCGGCATTATTCTCGATATGCTCTGCCACTGGCGTTACGTACTCGACAATCTGTTCGGCAACGTGAAGGCCGTTAGCTGTCTCGGCGCGACGCATATCCCGACGCGAGTCGACGAGCAGGGAAAACCCTATAAGGCCGATGTCGATGACGCTGCCTACGCCACCTTTGAACTCGAAGGCGGCGTGATCGCGCAGATCAACTCGTCCTGGGTGACGCGCGTGAAGCGCGACGATCTCGTGACCTTCCATGTCGATGGCACGCACGGCTCCGCGGTCGCCGGCCTCACGCGCTGCTATACGCAGCATCGCGTCAACACGCCGCGTCCGGTCTGGAATCCGGACGAGCCGCAGACCATGAAATTCGCCGAGCAGTGGGAAGAAATGCCGGACAACACGGTGTACGACAACGGCTTCAAGGTGCAGTGGGAAGGCTTCATCCGGCATCTGGTCGAAGACGCGCCGTGGAAGTTCGATTTGCTTGAAGGCGCGAAAGGTGTGCAGCTTGCCGAGCTCGGATTGAAAAGCTGGGCCGAGCGCCGCTGGCTGGATGTTCCCGAACTGAAGGTGTGACGATGGCGACGCTCTCGCTTCCTGACCTTGACCGCAAGCTTTCGCCTTACACGACCGGCGAGCCGATCAAGTTTCCGTCGAAGGAAGAAATCGCTTCCTTCAATCGCGTGGCGTTCGCCGCGGCGCATGTTGTTGCCGATCCGCTCGCGAACAACGATCCTTGGATCGACCCGGCCATAGATTGGGAGCGCACCATCGCGTTCCGCCATTATCTCTGGGATCTCGGCCTGGGCGTCGCCGAGGCGATGGATACTGCGCAGCGCGGCATGGGCCTCGATTGGAACGGTGCGCAGGAACTGATCAAGCGCGCGCTCGACGCCGCGAAGTCGCGACCGGGCGTGAAGATCGCCTGTGGCTGCGGCACCGACCACATTACGCCGGGTCCTGACGTTTCGGTCGATGACGTGATCCGCGCCTATGAGGAGCAGATCGAAGTCATCGAAAAGCTCGGCGGCCGCCTGATCGTGATGGCGAGCCGCGCGCTCGCTTACGCCGCGAAAAGCCCGGAGGACTACAAGCGTGTCTACGACCGCATTCTCGGTCAGGTGAATGAGCCGGTTATCCTGCACTGGCTCGGCGAAATGTTCGATCCGGCGCTCAAAGGCTATTGGGGCTCCGACGATCACATGGCAGCGATGGATGTCTGTCTCGACATCATCGCGCGCAACGCTGCGAAGGTGGACGGCGTTAAGATTTCGCTGCTCTCCAAGGAAAAAGAAATCGAAATGCGCCGCCGCCTGCCAAAAGGCGTGCGCATGTATACCGGCGACGATTTCAACTACGCCGAATTGATCGCGGGCGACGAGCAGGGCTATTCCGAAGCGTTGCTCGGCATTTTCGACGGCATCGCGCCTGCGGCCAGCGCCGGCCTCGCGCGGCTCGCGAAGAACGACTTGCAGGGCTTCCACGGCATTCTGGAGCCGACCGTCCCGCTCTCGCGCCACATTTTCAAGGCGCCGACCCGCTTCTACAAAACCGGCATCGTGTTTCTGGCTTGGCTCAATGGACAGCAGGATCATTTCCTGATGATCGGCGGGCAGGAGAGTGCGCGTTCGATCCAGCACCTTGCGGAGCTGTTCCGACTCGCGGATAAAGCACGCGTGTTGCATGATCCGGAACTCGCCGCGTCGCGCATGAAGAAATTTCTCGCGGTGCATGGAATCGCCTGATTGAAATGAATGCCGAAGGACTCTCGATCAACCTCGCAACGGTCCGCGAGCAGTGGAACCTCGGTGAGGCGGTCGAGGCCTGTGCGAAGCTCGGCATCAAGGCGGTCGATCCCTGGCGGGATCAGGTTGCAAAGTTCGGCCTGAACAACGCTGCGAAGGTCATCAAGGACAACGGCATGCAGGTCACCGGCTATTGCCGGGGCGGCATGTTCACCGCGAGTGACGCCAAAGGCCGCGCGGCCGCGATTGACGAAAACAAACGCGCGATCGACGAGGCTGCAACGCTCGGCGCAGACTGTCTCGTGCTTGTCGTTGGCGGCCTGCCGCAAGGCTCGAAGGATATCGAAGGCGCGCGGCTTCAGGTAGCGGAAGGGATTAACACCGTGCTCGATCATGCGCGCGCCGCAAAGGTGCCGCTTGCGATTGAACCGCTGCACCCGATGTACGCCGCCGACCGCGCCTGCATCAATACGCTGAAGCAGGCGCTGGATGTGGCCGGGCAAATTGCTCCCGATGTCGGCGTTGCCATCGACGTCTATCATGTCTGGTGGGAGCCGGGCCTTGCCGAGCAGATCGCGCGCGCCGGCCGCGAGAAGCGCATCTTCGCGCATCATATCTGCGATTGGCTGGTGCCGACCAAGGACATTCTTCTCGACCGCGGCATGATGGGCGACGGCGTGATCGATCTGAAAGCGTTCCGCGGCATGATCGAAGGCGCGGGCTTCTTCGGGCCGCAAGAGGTCGAGATTTTCTCGGCGGGCGACTGGTGGAAGAAGCCCGGCGAGCAGGTGCTGAAAACCTGCATCGAGCGCTACAACAGGTTCTGCAAATAATCAGTTGCGGAGCGTGCCGCGCAGTAATGCGCGATACAGCTTGTCCTTGAACGAGTTCGCATCCGAAAGACCCATTCGTTCGATGCATTCTTCGCGCGCGGTATTCGTCGGTGCGATCAGGCCGCGCACCAGTGCCGGAACGAGTGAGAGCGGCGACGCCTGCTTCTGTTTCAGCGTCTGCAACGCCGGAATGAGCCGCCGTTCGGTCTCGTCGAAGTCCGTGCCGAACGGAAAATCGGGTAGCAGCCCGCGCGCATGGAACGGCGCCAGCGCCTTTGCAAGTCGTTTCGGCGTGTTGTTGCGGTGCTGCGCCGGGATTTCATAGTGCTTGGGAAGCTTGCCGTGGCTCTTGGCCTCGCGCAGCAACGCGCTCTGAAAGCGTGAATCGGCGACGGACAGCATCGCCGCGATCACATCTTCATCGGATTTCCCGCGCAGGTCGGCGACGCCGTATTCGGTGACGACGATATCGCGTAGATGTCGCGGAATGGTCGTGTGCCCATAGGACCAGCGGATGTTCGAGGAAACGTTGCCGCCTGATCCGCGCGTGGAATTCACGCAGATCACCGAACGGGCATCTTCGAGCGCGAAGGCTTGCGCCACGAAATTATACTGTCCGCCGACACCGGAAACGACGCCGCCGTTGTCGAGCCCATCGGAAACGACCGCGCCGAGAAGCGTCGCCATCATGCCGTTATTGATGAAGCGCGCCTTGGCCCGCGCGGCGCGCTTCTTCTCCTCGTCTCCGTAAAGCTGGTTGACGAAGGAAATCGCTTTCATCTGAATTTTCGCGCGGCTCGCGTCATCCATCTCGCGCAGCCGCTGATAGAAATTCTTCGGGCCGAGGAAGAACCCGCCGTGTATGAGCGTTCCGTGCACCTCGCGTTTCACGACACCGGCGTCGATCAGGTCTAGGAAGGAATCGACCAGCATTTCGGATGCGCCGTAAAGCCCGGTCGCGAAGGTGTCGAAATCGCTTTTCCTGTCCGGCGAAAGCGCGGCGATCATTTCGCGGAAGGCGGCGTTTTCCTTGTGTCGCAAAACGAGCCCGTGCGCCGCCGCGTCGCCTTCCGCGCCGATGCCGATTTGCAACGTGCCGCCGTCTTCGACAAGCGTCGCCGTGTGCAGGCCGATGGCGTATGCGGTGAGCGGCACCGGCTGCTTCGGCGGCGCGAACAGCGGAAAGTCTGTCTCTGGATTCTCGTAGACGAAATCGAACGCGCTCTCGGGCAAGTCGCCATCGCCCGGCATGAACGGCAGTTCGGAATTCACTTCCGCGATCAGCGCAAAGTTCGCCTTGCCTTGCTCGCGTGCCTTCAGAAGATCGAGCGTAAGGTCGGTGTTGCAGGCGAGGCTGTAGCGCGTCTCGCCGTTGACGACGCGCTTTGCCACAAGCTGCGCGATTACGTTCACACCGCGATCGAGCACATAGCGATAAGCGTGCGTGTAGTTCGCCGAAATGTAATTCTGCTGCGCCACCGGCACGCCGAGCCAGCGTCCTGCGAGAAAGAAAAACTCACTGACCTGCACATTCTTCGGCAGTTTCCCGCTGCGCAATGCGCGCGCATAGGCAAGCTCGGGATAGCCCTTGAACAACCGGTCGAGCACCGGATCGATGAAGCGCGCCTCGAGGCCGGAAACGCGCGGCCGCTCGAGCGTCAGCGCGGTGAAGATATTAAGTTTCAGTGAGGGATCGTTAGCGACGTAAGCATAAATCGCATTCGCGACCGTATTGGCTTTGCCGAGGCCTAAGGGCAGCGCGAGCGTGATTCTGCCTCCGGCACGTTCCGCGATAATTCGCGCGAGATCGCCGGCATCGTCGAAATGCTGCGCTTGACTCATGCAGGGGAGTCTAGCGCAGCTTCTCCCGAAAGCGAACGGTGGCGGTTACTTCTGCGACAGGTCGATGCCGGCGGCTTTCGCGGCCATCGCGACATATTTCTGCGTCTGTTGGAACGCGCCTTCCAGCGCCTGCGCGGTCTTGATGTCCGAAATTTCCGCGAACTTCGCGGCGATCGCATCCGCCGTGCGTTCTTCCGGCGGGAAATAGACGCCCTGCGTTTCGACGATGCGGATCACCGAATAGACGCCGGCGCCCGCGCCCATGATCGTGCGGGAAGGGGAATTCTCGCTTACCATGTAAAGCACGGCGGGTGTGATCGCCTCGGGCTGCATGAGTTGCAGTACGTTCGGCGGCAGGAGTTCTTCCGTCATGCGCGTGGCCGCGGTCGGCGAAAGCGTGTTCACACGGACGTTGAACTTCTGGCCCTCGTGGTGAAGCACGTTCATGAGACCGACCATGGCGGCTTTCGCAGCACCATAGTTCGACTGGCCGAAATTGCCGAACAGACCGGACGAAGACGAGGTGAGAACGATGCGGCCGTAATTCTGTTCGCGCATGGTGTCCCATGCCGCCTTGCAGCAATTCACCGAGCCCATCAGGTGCACTTCGAGCACGAGGCGGAAGTCGTCGAGTTCCATCTTATGGAAGGTCTTGTCGCGCAGGATGCCGGCATTGTTGACGAGAATATCGACGCGTCCCCACTTCTTCTTCGCGTCCTCGATCATCTGCTCGACTTCGTTATATTTTGCGACGTTCGCGCCGTTCGCGATCGCGTCGCCGCCCTTCGCCTTGATTTCCTGCACGACGGTTTCGGCAGCCGAGAGCGAGCCGCCAGAGCCGTCGCGCCCGCCGCCGAGATCGTTCACGACGACCTTCGCGCCAAGCGCGGCAAGCGAAAGTGCATGGGATTTACCGATGCCGTTGCCGGCGCCCGTGACGATGGCGACACGATTGTCGAAGCGAATGGTCATATTGTCCTCTTTGCGATTTTCTTGTTCGTTGAAGATCAGAATTTCTGCGCCAGCGCGAAGCGGTCGGCGTGGAAGCCGGCATCGCCCAGGAATTCCTGCGTTGCCCGCGCGCGTTTCATGAAGAGGCCGATATCGATTTCGTCGGTCATGCCCATGCCGCCGAACATCTGCACGGCTTCCGAAACCGCGAGTTTCACGACTTCCGCCGCCTTGAACTTGGCGGCGCTGACGGAAAGTCCAGCCGTATCGGGATTCTTGTCGAGCGCAACGCAGGCTGACAGCACCAGCGAGCGCAACAATTCCAGTTCGCCGAAGATATGTGCGGCGCGATGTTGCAGCGCCTGGAATTCACCGATGAATTTTCCGAACTGCTTGCGTTCTTTCAGGTAAGCGACCGTGCGGTCGAAACTCTCTCCCGCGACACCGAGCATTTCCGCGGCAATGCCGGCGCGGCCTGCGTTCAGTGTGTTCTCAAGAAGTTGGTAGCCTTTGCCGACCTCGCCAAGCGCATCGGTGCCGGCCGCGTGCACGTTCTCGAACTTGATGCGCGCATTGTTACGGCTATCGACCCCGATGACGCGCTCGATAGAAATGCCCGGCGATTTTGAGTCGATCAGGAAAAGCGAGATGCCTTCCTTCTTTCCGGGATCGCCTTCGGTGCGCGCGGCAACGATGATCTGGTCCGCGACGTGACCGTCGACCACGAAACTCTTGTCGCCGTTGAGGCGGAATGCGTTGCCGGACATTTCCGCTTTCAGCGCGGTCGCTTCCGGGTTGTGCTTGCGGCCTTCGTCGACCGCGAGCGCGATGATCGCCTTCGCTTCCGAAATCGCGGGCAACCACTTTTTCTTCTGTTCTTCCGAGCCGCTCCGGCGCAACGCGGTCGCGGCCATGACCGCGGTCGAGAGGAAAGGCGAGGCGGCAAGTGTCCGGCCCATTTCCTCGCAGACCAGCGCCATGCCGACATGGCCGAAGTCGGAGCCGCCGTTCGCCTCGTCGATCAGGATGCCGGTCCAGCCCATGTCCTTCATGCCGCGCCACAGATCGCGGCTGAATCCGTCCTGGTCGCGCGTGTCGCGCAGCCGCCGCAGTTCGGAAACCGGCGACTTGTCGGTGAGAAACTCGCGCGCGGAATCGCGCAGCATGATCCGGTCTTCGTCGAGCGCGATCATTTTAGGCCCCCGGCAATTTCAGGATTTGCTTGGCGACGATGCCGAGCATGACTTCGGAGGTGCCACCCTCGATGGAATTCGCCTTGGTGCGGAGCCATTCGCGCGCGAGCGTTCCGTCCTCCGAGCGCTCGCTTTCCCATTCGAGGCCGTCGGAGCCGGCGATCGTCATGAAGGTCTCGTAGCGGCGCTTGTTCAGTTCGGTACCGGCATATTTCAGGATCGCTGATTTCGACCCGACGCCTTGGCCCGCTTTCGCTTCGGCCTTGTAGCGCTCGACGGTCGCAAGCAGCGCATAGCCGTCGATTTCCGCGCGGATCACATCGTTGCGGATGAAGGCGTCTGCAAGCCTGCCGTTCTGATCGCGGCCCACGGCCTTGATCGCTGCAGCGGGAAGCGAGCGCAGGCCGGCAAGCGAGCCGCCCGCGCCGATCGACGCGCGCTCGTGCGTGAGCAGGTATTTCGCGATCGTCCAGCCTTCGTTGAGATTGCCGACCAGATTTTCCTTCGGCACTTTCACGTCGTCGAAGAAGGTTTCGCAGAACGGAGACTTGCCGGAGATCAGGAGGATCGGCTTCGTCGAGACGCCCGGCGTCGTCATGTCGAACAAGACGAAGGAAATGCCGCTGTGCTTCGGCGCGGCGGGATCCGTGCGCACGAGGCAGAAAATCCAGTCGGCCTTGTCGGCGTAAGAGGTCCAGATTTTCTGGCCGTTGACGAGAAAATAGTCGCCTTTGTCTTCGGCCTTGGTCTGGAGCGAGGCGAGGTCGGAGCCCGCGCCCGGTTCGGAATAGCCCTGGCACCAGCGGATTTCGCCGCGTGCGATTTTCGGCAGATGCTCTTTCTTCTGTGCCTCATTGCCGAATTGCAGGAGTGCGGGGCCGAGCATCCAGATGCCGAAACTTTCGAGGGGCGAGCGCGCACCGATTGCGCGCATTTCCTCGCGCAGGATTTTTTCCTCCTCGCGCGAGAGGCCGCCGCCGCCGTATTCCTTGGGCCACATCGGCACGGTCCAGCCGCGCGCGGCCATACGCTCCAGCCAGATTTTCTGGTCTTCGGATTCGAATTTCCAGTTGCGTCCGCCCCAGCAGATGTCCGGCTCGCCGCGGGAGGGTTTGCGCATTCCGGGAGGGCAGTTCTGCGCGAGCCATTCGCGCGTCTCTTGGCGGAAAGTGTCGAGCGACATGCAGGCTTATCTCCGGGCTGGATGTCCGAAGGTCTTAGCGCGGGGGCTTGAGGCCGCAAAGCCTGCTCGCGACGGAGCGGCGGCCGTGGCCCGCTTTCCGTAGCGTCCGGATAGGACGTTCCGCCGCGCGAAACAAAAAAGGCCGGTCCGCGAGGTGCGAACCGGCCTGATTTTAGCGAGGCACTCGACTTAGTATGAGCAGCTCGTGATGTAGCAGGTGTAGCCGCGCGGCGTGCGGATTGCGCACTCATGGAGGGCGCGGCGGCGCGCATAGTTCAGGTTGCCGGAACCCCAGCCGGACGCATACGGGCTGCGTGCGGTGCAGTAAGCGGCTTCCGCGGCGGTCGGCGTGACGAAGGACTGGCCGACGAAAGCTGCAAGCGCGATCGCGGCGGCGGCGAGATACTTTTTCATGGTGCTTCCCCAGCGTTAGACGTTTGCGTTTTTACCCGAAATCCCGGCGCCTGTGGAATCACGAATTTCCGCGCGGGAATAACGAAATTGTGTCCCCCGATTTGGCGATGCCACGAAGCAGTCGCGATTTCCCAACTACGATGCGGCAGCGCGCGGCTGTTATAAGCCAGCATGATCCGGCTTCGATGACCGGCCGGTCACTATCTGGGGAGTTCTGAAAAATGCGCTACTTGTTCCTTGGCTTCGTCGCCTTGGTGTCCTTGCTCGTTCCGTTCTCCGCCTCGGCGCAGGAAAAGCCCTTTTCCAGATCGGACCTGAACGCCGGCGCGGCGCGGCTCGAATCCCAACTCCAGAAAGAACTCGTGAGCCGGCCGCGTTCGGTTGCCGACCTGCGCAAGGAAGCCGACGCCGCGCTCGCCGCCAAGGACACGCGCACACACGCGCAGCGCCTCGGCGAAATCGCGATCAGCGCGGAGAAGGACGCGGCACTGTGGCTGCGCTACGCCCGCGCGCTCGGCGAGATTGCGCCGAGCAACGCGCCCGAGCGCAACATCATCCGCGACCGCACCGCGGCGGCCGCTTATCTCGCCTATCGCCGCACGGCGAACCGCGCGCAGGAAGCCGAAGCGCTTGAGATCATCGGCCGCATCTATGCGGACCGCGAGTTGTGGCGGCCCGCGATCGACACCATCAAAGCGGCGTTGGAGCGCCGCGAAACCGCCGAGCTGAAATCCTTCTACGAAAACCTGCGCGACACCCACGGTTTCCGCGTGCTCGATTATTCGGTCGATGCCGATGTCGCCGCACCCCGCGCCTGCATCCAGTTCTCGGAACCGCTTTCGCCGAAGGCCGATTTCGCGCCGTTCATTTCGGTGCAGGGCATCGACAAGCTCTCGGTGACCAACAACGAGCAGCAGATCTGCATCGAAGGCCTTCGTCACGGCGAGACCTATAGCGTGACTGCGCGCCGCGGCATTCCGTCGAAGAACGGCGAGGTGCTGGCGAACGCAGCAGAGCTTCAGATTTACGTCCGCGACCGCAAGGCAGACGTGCGCTTCACCGGCCGCGCTTACGTGCTGCCGCGCACCGGTCAGAAGGGCATTCCGGTCATCTCGGTCAACACCAGGCGCCTGAACGTGCAGGTCGTGCGCATCGGCGAGCGCTCGCTGCTGCCGTCGGCGCTCGACGGTCAGTTCCGCCAGTCGCTCTCGCACGGCGAGATCGAGCAGCTTGCGCAGAACCAGGGCGCAACCGTTTTCAAGGGCGAACTCGAAGTTACCTCCGAACTCAATAAAGAAGTGACCACCGCATTTCCGATCGACGAAGCGATCAAGGACCTGAAGGCGGGCGTCTATGTGATGATCGCGACGCCCGCGGATGCGGTCGGCCGCCCACAATACTCGAATCTTGCGACGCAATGGTTCGTCGTTTCCGATCTCGGCCTGACCGCGATCACTGCCGAGGATGGCCTGCACGTCTTCGTGCGCGATCTCGGCAACGCAAATGCCGTCGCGAACGCGGAACTGAAACTGCTTGCCAAGAACAACGAAGTGCTGGCGACGGCGAAGACCGACGCGAAAGGTTTCGCGAAATTCGACGCTGGCCTCGTGCGCGGCACCGGCGGTCTCGCGCCTGCGGTCCTGATCGCCGAGCGCAAGGGCACGGACTATGCATTCCTTTCGCTCACCGAAAGCCCGTTCGACCTGACCGACCGCGGTGTGGCCGGCCGCCTCGCGCCCGGGCCGCTCGACGCTTATGTCTTCACCGAGCGCGGCGTCTATCGCTCCGGCGAAACCGTGCATGTGACGGCGCTCTTGCGCGACGCCAAGGCGAAGGCGATCAGCGTTCCGCTCACCTTCATTCTCTCGCGTCCGGACGGCGCGGAAGACCGCCGTATCGTCATCAACAGCGACGAAGCTGGCGGACGCAGTTTCGACATGCCGCTCTTGCCCGGCGCTACGACCGGCACCTGGCGTTTGCGCGCCTATGCCGATCCCAAAGCGTCGCCCGTCGGCGAGGTCGCTTTCCTGGTCGAAGATTATGTGCCGGATCGCATCGAGTTCGATCTGAAGGCGGCGACCCCCGAAATCGGCGCGAACCAGCCGGCGAAGGTTGCGGTCGATGGCCGTTATCTGTTTGGTCCGCCTGCCGCGACGCTCGACCTCGAAGGCGAGATCGAAATTCGCGCGTCCCAGCTTCGCCGCGGCTTCGACGGCTTCAGCTTCGGCCTCGCCGACGAAACCTTCACGCCGATCCGCCGCCCGCTTTCGGATCTGCCGAAGACCGACGCGAAGGGCCACGCCGATCTTTCCATCGAACTGCCTGAGCTGCCGCGCACGACGCGCGCGCTGGAAGCGCAGATCACGATCCGCATGAACGAGGCGGGTGGCCGCGCCATCGAGCGCCGCATCGTGATTCCAATTGCTTCCGCGGCACCCGCAGTCGGAATCCGTCCGCAGTTCAAGGGACTCGTAGGCGAGGGCGAGAAGGCGCTGTTCGACGTCGTGCTCGTGAACCCCGACGGCAAGCTTGCCGCGCGCAAGAACATGAAGTGGACGATCTATCGCGTCGAAACGCGCTACCAGTGGTATCGCGTTTCCGGCTCGTGGGATTACGAGCCGGTGCGCCAGACCCGCAAGATCGCGGAAGGCAAGTTCGACGCCTCGGCCGAAAAGCCGGTCACGATTTCCGCGGACGTTCCCTATGGCCGCTATCGCCTCGAAGTAACGTCGAGTGAGCCGAACGGCCCGGCCGGAAGCTACGCATTCGACTCCGGTTTCTACGGCGAAACTTCCGCCGATACGCCGGACCGCCTCGAAATTTCGGTCGATAAGGCCGAGTATAACGAGGGCGACACCCTTACCGTGTCGATCTCGCCGCGCATCGATGGTGCTGCGACCGTGATGGTGGTGGGCGACAAGGTCCACGCCGTGCAGCAGACGCAAGTTGGTGCGGCCGGCGGCAAGGTCACGTTCCGCGTCGGCGCGGACTGGGGACCGGGTGCTTATGTCGTCGCGTTCCATCATCGTCCGCTCGACGTGCAGAAGAGCCGAATGCCGAGCCGCGCGATCGGTGTCGCATGGTTCGGAGTCGGCCGCGCAGCGAAGACGCTCGGCGTGAAACTCGAACTGCCGAAGCAGCTTCGCCCGAACACGACCTGGAATATTCCGGTGACCGTGACCGGCGTGAATGGCGGCACCGCGCGCATCGTGGTCGCGGCGGTCGATGTCGGCATCCTGAATCTGACGAACCACAAAACGCCCGCGCCCGACACTTATTATCTGGGCCAGCGGCGTCTCTCCGGCGACATCCGCGATCTCTACGGCGCGCTGATTGACGGCATGCAGGGCGTGCGCGGCAAGATCCGCACCGGCGGTGATGCCAACGCGCTCGAAATGGCGGGCAACCCGCCGAGTCAGGCGCCGCTCGTGCTGTTCTCCGGCATGGTCGCGCTCGACAAGGACGGCAAGGCGAACGTGCAGTTCGAGGTGCCGGCCTTTGACGGCAGCGTGCGCGTGATGGCGGCGGCATGGACCGAAGACAAGGTCGGCCATGCCGCGCAAGAGGTCATCATCCGCGATCCGGTGGTGGTGCAGGCGACCTTGCCGCGCTTCCTCGCCGCGAACGACCGCTCGACGCTCCGGCTCGACGTAACGAACGTCGAAGGTGCCGCGGGCGACTATAAGATCGCGCTCGTTACCGAAGGCGCGGTCGAGGTTTCGGAGGCAAACCGCACTTTCACGCTCCAGAGCGGCGCGCGAACCGGATTCACGCTCGACCTGATCGGGAAGGGCACGGGTGCCGGCTCGCTTAGCGTGCGCCTCACCGGGCCGAACGGGCTTTCCATCGAGCGTAAATATGCGCTCCTGACGCGGCCCGCTTTTCCGCCGATCGAACGGCGCACCGTGCGCGAGCTTGCGCGCGGCGAAAGCATCGTGATCGACCGCAATTTGCTTGCGGACGTGGTGCCGGGTACCGGCGCGGTGTCGCTCACCGTCTCGCCGCAGAACGCAATCGACGTGCCGTCGCTGCTCTTGGCGCTCGACCGTTATCCTTACGGTTGCTCCGAGCAGATTACGAGCCGTGCCTTGCCGCTGCTCTACGTCAACGATCTGGCAAGCGAAAGTCAGCTCGCGCTCGACAAGAGCATTGACGAGCGTATCAAGGAAGCGATCGGACGCGTGCTCGCGCGCCAGAACGCCGAAGGCGCATTCGGCCTCTGGAATTCGTCGAGCGCGGCCGACACCTGGTTGCACGCTTACGTGACGGATTTCCTCACGCGTGCGCGCGAGAAAGGCTTCAGCGTTCCGGAGAACCAGTTCAAGCTTGCGCTGAACCGGCTCCGCAACGCAGTCCAGCTCGGCAACAACCGCGGCGGCGACCAGAACACCGAGGCGATTGCTTACGCGCTTTATGTGCTCGCCCGTAACGGCGTGGCGCCGGTCGGTGACCTGCGCTACCTCGCGGACGCCAAGCTCGACGATCTCTCGACGCCGCTTTCGCGCGGTCAGTTGGCTGCGGCGCTCTCGCTGCTCGGCGACAAGGTGCGCGCGGAAAAAGTCTTCGCTTCCGCATTGAGCGCATTGCCGAGAGACGAACTTGCGCCGGTCGCGGGCCGCGACGATTACGGCTCGCCGCTGCGCGATGCGGCTTCCATCGTGGCGCTCGCGACCGAGGCGGGCTTCGAGAACACCGCGCGGCTTGCACTCGCGCGTCTTGAAGTTGCGCGGGGGCTGACGCCGCACACCAGCACGCAGGAGAACGCGTGGATGGTGCTTGCCGCCCGCACATTCGCAAAGGAAGCCCAGCAGCTTTCGCTCACGATCGACGGCGTCGAGCACAAGGGCAATTACTTCCGCACGATCCGCGCCGCCGACCTGCAAGGCAAAACCGTCCGCATCGCGAACAATGGCGATCGGCCGGTGCAGGTGGTGATCGGCATTCGTGGCGCGCCGCAGGAGGCCGAGCCGGCGGCGGAGAAAGGCTTCAAGATTCTCCGCACCTATCGCTCGCTCGACGGCCAGCCGGTCGATCCCTCGAAGGTGCAGCAGAACCAGCGTATGGTGGTGGTGTTGCGCGTGAACCCGGCCGATCAGGTCGCGGGCCGCCTGCTGCTCGCCGATTTCCTGCCCGCTGGCTTCGAAATCGATAACCCGCGTCTCGTTGCTGGCGGCGAAACCGGCAACCTGAAATGGATCGGCCAGACTTCCGAGACGGCCTACACCGAATTCCGCGACGATCGTTTCGTCGCGGCCTTCAACCGCACCGAAGGCGACCGCAGCCTGATTACGGTCGCCTACATCGTGCGCGCGGTGTCGCCGGGTAAATACGCGCATCCGCCCGCGATCATCGAAGACATGTACCGCCCGGATCGCTTCGCGCGCACCGAAGCGGGTTCCGTCGAAGTGCTGCCCGCTTCGAAATGATGAAGCGGCTGGTCACACTGACGCTCGCCGGCGCGCTCGCGATTTTCGCGGGCGCGCTCGGCGCCGTCGGTCTGATCCGCTGGACCGCGCCTGCACCGCACGAAATCCTGCGCTCGGTGGAAGTGGTGGACCGGAACGGCGCGCTGTTGCGCCCCTTTGCGTTGCCAGACGGCCGCTGGCGGCTTGCTGCGAAGCCGGAGCAGGTGGACCGCCGCTATCTCGAAATGCTGATCGCCTATGAGGACCGGCGCTTCTACGAACACATCGGCACCGATCCGCTCGCGCTCCTGCGCGCATCCTATCAACTCGTCACGCATGGCGAGATCGTTTCCGGCGGCTCGACGCTTTCCATGCAGGTCGCGCGGCTGCTGTCGCCTCGCAAGAACCGCACGATTATCGCGAAACTCTCCGAGATCGTGCGCGCGATGCAGCTCGAAGCGCGGCTTTCGAAAAAACAGATTCTCGAATTGTATCTCACGCTCGCGCCCTTCGGCGGCAATCTTGAGGGAGTGCGCGCGGCGGCGCACGCGTATTTCGGTAAGGAGCCGGGGCGGCTGACGATCGGCGAGGCGGCGCTCTTGGTCGCGTTGCCGCAGTCGCCGGAAGTACGGCGTCCCGATCGCGCCGCCGATGTCGCGCTTCGCGCGCGCAACCGTGTCATCGACCGCATGTTCGCGGCCGGCATCATTACCGTCGCCGAAGCGAACCGCGCGCGCAGCGAAGCGGTGCCGCATGCGAGACGAGAAATGCCGCAACTCGCGCCGCATGCGGCGGAAGCTGCGGTCGCGGCTTTTCCGAAGCAGCATGTGCATCGTCTGGCCATCGACGCGACCGTGCAGAAGCGGCTCGAGGAGCTTGCGCGCGAAAAACTCTCGGCGCTCGGTCCTCGCGTTTCGCTCGCGATCCTCGTCGCCGACAACGAAACCGGCGAGGTGCTGGCCCATGTCGGCTCTGTCGATTTCAACGACATGGAGCGCGCGGGCCGCATCGACATGACGCGCGGCATCCGCTCGCCGGGTTCGGCGCTGAAGCCGTTTATTTACGGCATGGCGTTCGAGGACGGCATCGCGCATCCTGAGACGCTGATCGAGGACCGGCCGACCCGCTTCGGCATGTGGCGCCCCGAAAACTTCGATCTCACGTTTCAGGGCACGGTAACGACCCGCCGTGCGTTGCAGCTATCCTTGAACGTGCCCGCGGTGGCACTGCTTGACGGCGTCGGCCCGCAACGCCTGTTCGCGCGGCTGGAGATGGCGGGCGCGCAGTTGCAGCTTCCCCAAGGCGAAATTCCCGGCCTTGCCATCGGGCTCGGCGGTCTCGGGTTGCGCCTTGAAGACCTGACCACGCTCTTTACTGCGCTCGCGCGCGGCGGCGAGTCGTTTCCGCTTGTGCATCGTCTCGACGTGAAGCACGAGAATACGCGCCACGTGCGACTGCTCGATCCCGTAGCCGCGTGGTACGTCGGCAATGTCCTGATCGGCGCACCGCCGCCGGACAACGCGATCTTCGGCAGGATCGCATTCAAGACCGGCACGTCTTACGGCTATCGCGACGCCTGGGCGGTGGGCTTCGACGGTAAGCGCACGATTGCGGTCTGGGTCGGACGGCCCGATGGCCAGCCGGTGCCGGGCATGATCGGCCGCGTCGTGGCGGCGCCCATTTTGTTCGATGCCTTCGCCCGCGCGGTGCCGAAGATCGAGCCGCTGCGCGCGGCCCCGCACGGCGCGCTGATCGCCTCGACCGCGAAGCTGCCGCTGACGCTTCGCCGCTTCACGCCTGCGGGCGAAACCCGAAGCGTAAGTGCCGAGCCGCCACTCAAGATCGTGTTTCCGCTGAACGGCGCGCAGGTCGCGCTTGAGCGGGACAATGCGGCGTCGCCCCCCCAGCCGATCGTAATCAAGACAAATGGCGGCAACGGGCCCTACCGTTTCCTTGTCGATGGCATGCCGGTGGGTGAGGCCGAATATCAGAACACCGCCTTCTTCCAGCCGGCAGGGCCGGGCTTCGTGCGGCTCACTGTGATCGACGCGAACGGAGCCACCGACAGCGTTGTCGTGCGCCTGCAACAATAGTCCGGCGAGGCCTTCGCGCGCATTGGAACCGTGCTAGGCTGGGCGCGGTTCTTCAACGAATCCTCAAAACGGCGATCAGGAGAAGTCCGTATGTCCGTGGCACCGGAAAGCTACCAGCATAGTTATTCGGGTTTTGCGAGATCGCTGCACTGGATCGTGGCGCTGCTCGTGCTGACGATCATTCCGGTCGGCCTGGTCATGGGTCAGATCGAGAACGCGCCGTTTAATCTCTACAACTTTCACAAGTCGCTCGGTGTATCGATCCTCGTCTTGATGACCGTGCGGCTGATCTATCGTCTCCTGCATGGCGCGCCGCCGGAGACGAACATTCCCGCGTTCTATCGCTTCGCGGGTGCCGCGACCCACTGGGCGCTTTATGTGCTGTTGTTCCTGACGCCGATCTCGGGCGCGATCGCGAACATGTATTATGGTGCTGCGACGCCATTCTTTGGCCTGTTCGAGATTCAGCCCTTCGTTGAAAAGAACGAAGACCTTTCGAACTTCATCTTCGCGCGACACAAGCTTCTGGGTTTCGCGGTGGGGGCGCTCGCTATCATGCACATCGGCGCCGCGCTGTTTCACTACTTCATCCGCAAGGATGGCGTGTTGCAGCGGATGCTGCCGGGCGCGTGAGTTAAGCTGGGAAAGCCAGTAAGTCCTTATGGCCGACGACGCAGGCCGTGCCGCGCGCGCGACGTGCGGCAAGCCAGCTTTGAATGACTTCTTCCGGGACGGATTTCGTTTCGCGCACGGCATTGGCCCAGCCGTCCGCAAGTTGCTCGATCAAGGCATGATCGTTTTCCTCAAGCTGCCACGGACTACCGGCGAGCGCGGTTTCATAGCCGAGCGATTGCAGCTTTCGCGCCATGTAGCCGATGGCTTTGTTTCCGGCTGACGGGCCAAAGCCTTTTTCCTTGCCGAAGTCGCGCTCGAAGGCCGCCGTCATTTGCGCGTCCGCCGAATGCGAAGGCGACCATTCCGCGGTTTCATCGTGCACCAGCGTCGTGTAGAGCGGAAGCTTGTCCTTCGCGAGTGCTGTGCAAAAGCGGTCGATCCAGTGTTCGGAGACTAGATCGAACAGCGCGGCGGAAGTGACGAGATCCGGCTTCGTTTCGCCCCACGGCGCGGGGTTTTCGTTCAGATCGACGCGCTTCACCTCGACGCGAATGAGCTTGCCGCTTTTCTCAAGCTCCAACCCGGCGGCGGTGGGCCGCGATTTATCCGCCCATGTGCTCAGGAAATCGAGCGCGGCGCCAAGCAGTTCGGGGTCGTAATCGGCCAGCACCCAGCGCTGTCGCGTATTCAGCGAGAGCGCGGTACCGCGCAGGTTCGAGCCCGCGCCCGCGCCGAGATCGTAGATTACCGGCTCGTCTTTATTCGCGAGATAAGCGGCGGCTTTTTCGAGCAGTGTCTTGTCACGCGAGCGGTGATCGACCGGCTCGCGAAGCCGCAGCCATTCGGCGGAAAAGCTCATGCGGCCGCCTTCGTGCTTGCATGCGCGAGCGCGTCCGATATCAATCGCGCGGTGTCGTTCCAGCGCGGCAGCTTCTTCGCATACTCCCACGCCGCGTCCGCGCGCTTTGCGATTTCAGCAGGCGAGGTGAGTAGGCGGCGTAGTGTCAGCGCAAGCTCGCCGGCGTTCCCCGGCGTAACGAACACGCCGGCATCGCGTGGCACGGTTTCCACGAGCGCACCGCCGGAGCCTGCGACCACCGGCAGCCCGCGCGCGAGCGCCTCGGTGAAGGCCATGCCGTAGCCCTCGAAATGCGAGGGCAGCACGAACAGCGATGCGCTTGAATATTCCCGTTCCAGACCTGCATCGTCGAGTGGACCGAGCAGCGTAGTCCGCTGTGCGATCCTTCCTTCTGCGATATTTTTCTCGAGCGTCTGCATCGCAATCGTGTCGCGATCGGTGCTTCCGGCAATGCGCCATTCCCAGTTGAGATCGCGGATTTTGGAAAGCGCGATCGCGAGCGTGTCATGTCCCTTGCGCCGCGTGATCGCGCCAACGGAGAGAAGGCGGGGTGGGAAGACATCGCCCTTCGCGCGCGGTGCAGGTTCCGTGCCCGGTTCTGCCACCGTCAGTTCTTCCGGCGCGACGTTGAATTCGCGCGCGAGCAGTGCTGCGGTCGAGCGGCTGGTCGCAATCGTCGCCACCGCACGCGACAGCGCTTCCCGCTCGGTGCGATGCAGGTAATCGATACGGTCGGTCGTCAGCCCGGTTTCGAAGGCGAGCGGATGATGGCAAAGCGCGATCAGCCGCGCCTTCAGCGATTTCAGTGTTTGCAGCGGAATCGCGCCGAGCGCGAGCCCGTCCACCATGACGAGCGCGTCCGCGGAAATACCGGAAAAAATCTTGGCCGTTTCTGCAAGCGCGCGTTCCGAAGGCGAGGGAAACCCGGACGACAGTTGCAGATGCTGAACGCTCCAGCCGAGCGCGCGCAACTCCTCAATCACCCGCTTGTCGTAGCGATAGCCTCCGGTCGGCGTATTCAAGTCTCCCGGAATGGCGAAGATCACTTCGCGCATGAAGCTCAGACCGCCGCCTCGTACCAGCCGCGCGCGACATGCGACTCGTGCATGGTCACCTTGATCTTGGAAATACCTTCGGAGTCGGCGCCGAGCTTGCCGGCTTTGAGCGCCGCCTTCATCTGCTCGAAGACGTAGCGCGCGAGAAATTCGGTCGTGGTCTGCTTGCCCTTGAACTCCGACACGTCGTCGAGATTGCGATAATTGATTACCGCGAGCACCGTCTTCAGCGTGTCGCTGGCAGCGCCGATGTCCACGACGACTTCGTTCGGTCCCAACGTCTCGCGGAAGAACGCGACGTCGCAGACGAACGTCGCGCCGTGCACGCGCTGCGCCGGGCCGAAGAATTCGCCCTTGAAGGAATGGGCGATCATGATGTGGTCGCGGACTTCGAGGCCGTACATGGCGTGGCGTTCCTAATAAATGAAAATCAGTAACAGATCAGTGCGCCGAGCCCCGGCGCTTTCGGCGATAACAGGCGTGACAATTGCTGCGGAAGTTCGGCAAACGGGACTTCCTCGCCGAGCAGCGCGTCCAGCCGGTCGTCGGCGAGCATGCCGATCGCCGCTTCCAGCCGCCGCCGCGTCGTCCAGCGTTTCGCGCGCGAGGCGCAGACATTGCCGACCTGGCTCGAGATCAGCCGCAGCCGCCGCGAATGGAAGGCATCGCCAAGCGCCACGTTTACCATGCCGGTCCCGAACCAGCTTGCTTCGACGATCGTGCCTTCGACGCCCGCGAGTTTCAGCGCCAGCGAAAGCCCTGCAGCCGAGGCGGTCGTATGGATTACAAGATCGGCTTCGCCGGGTGCCTTGTCCGGGAGGGCAAAACCGACACCAAGCTTTTTGGTGATGGCTTCGCGCGAGGCTTCGATGTCGATCAGCGTCACGTCGGCGCCGGGCAGGCGGCTCGCGAGGCTTGCTACCAGCATCCCGACAATGCCGCCGCCGACGATGACGATTTTGTCGGCGGGTTGCGCGTTGCCGTCCCAGAGAATGTTCAGCGCCGTTTCCATGTTGGCGGCGAGCGTCGCCCGGCGGGGCGGCACGTTGTCGGGAATTATGAACGCCCGTTCAGCCGGAATGACGAACCGGTCCTGATGCGGGTAAAGCGCGAAGACGTTCTTTCCCTTGATCTCCGCCGGGCCTTCCTCGGCCACACCGACGGCCGAGTAGCCATACTTAACGGGGAACGGAAACTCGCCTTCCTGTGCCGGCGCCTTCATCCGGCTCCATTCCATCTCAGGCACTTTGCCTTCGAAGATCAGCCGTTCGGTTCCCCGGCTCAGGCCGGAATAGAGTGAACGGACGAGCGCATCGCCAGGCCGAAGATCACCAATTGTTGCAGGACGTAACTCGGCTTCGCCCGGCGCCACATACCAAAGCGCTTGGGCACTATTGTTCTTAGGTTTAACGGTCGAAGACACGAGTTAGCCCTTAGCAAATATTTTGGAACGCGCTAGGAGTTAGCGAGTTTTCGCCATGGATTTGTACCGGTTGTCGGCGAGAAGGCGCTAACGCGCAAGCAGGGGACGGCTCTAACTCCATGTCAATCGAATCCACTTCCGCCGAGGCCAAAACGGCCGTCGGTGCCACTCAAGATGTGACTGCAGCCGGCGTACTGACCGGCGAAACGACGCCTACCGGCACCCAGTCGGTTCGGGCGGTCTGGCGCCGCCGGATGATCTTCGCGGCGCTCGTTACCGGACTCATCGTCGGTATGGCCGCCTGGCTGGTCCATATCCTCGCCCATGACGGCTTCGGTCTGCTCGATGCGGCGCTCGTTGCCTGCTTCCTTATTTACGCGCCCTGGATCGCGGTCGGCTTCTGGAATTCCGCGATCGGCTTCTTCTTCATGAACCTCGTGAAGAACCCGGTCCCGAAAATTTCGCCGGTCGTCCTGAAGGCCCACGATACCGATCCGGTCTTCGTAAAGGTCGCGATCCTGATGACGATCCGCAACGAAGATCCGGCGCGCGCCTTCGCGCGGCTTCGTGTCATCAAGAAGAGTCTCGACAAAACCGGACAGGCGGACAAGTTCGACTTCTTCGTGCTGTCGGATTCCAACAAGCCGGAAGTCTTCCCGCTCGAGGAAGCCGCCGCCGAAACGTGGCGGAACGAATTTCCCGGCGTCTCGCAGCTCTTCTATCGCCGCCGCGAAATCAACGAAGGCTACAAGGCCGGCAACGTGCGCGACTTCTGCGAGCGCTGGGGCAACGACTACGAACTCATGATCCCGCTCGATGCGGACTCGATCATGACCGGCGAAACCATCGTGAAGATGGTGCGCATCCATCAGGCCAACCCGCGGCTTGGTATTCTCCAGAGCCTCATCGTCGGCATGCCGTCGAAGAGTTTCTTCGCGCGCGTCTATCAGTTCGGCATGCGTCACGGCCTGCGCGCCTACATTTCGGGCTATGCCTGGTGGCACGCGGACTGCGGCCCGTTCTGGGGTCACAACACCACGATCCGCATTCAGCCGTTCAAGGATTACTGCAAGCTGCCGCTCTTGCCGGGCAAGCCGCCGTTCGGCGGGCACATCCTCTCGCACGATCACATCGAGTCGATGATGATGCGCCGCGCGGGTTACGAAGTGCGCGTGATCCCGGAAGAAGTCGGCTCGTTCGAGGAAACGCCGCCGACGCTCCTGGATTTCGAGGCGCGCGACGTGCGCTGGGCGAACGGCAACCTGCAATACGTGAAGCTCCTGAACATGCCGGGCCTGCTGCCGGTCAGCTACATGCAGTTGCTGCTCGCGATCCAGATGTTCATCGGGCAGGGCGCGGTGGTTCTGTTCGCGGTGCTTGCCGCACTCGCAATCGCGCTTGCGCCTACGGGTTCGGCTTTGACCTTCCCGGTCTGGTCGGCGCTCGGCTTCTATGCGCTCTTTATCTTCCTGTTCATCGCACCGCGCATCTTCGGCATCTTCGATGCGTTGTGGCGTTCGGCGGCCCGCTACGGCGGTGTCGTGCGTCTCTTCCTCGCCGGCGCGATGGACATGGTCTTCACCTTCATCCATGCGCCGCTCCAGATGTTCGCCGCCTCCTATTTCATGGTTGCGGCGCTCTTCGGCCGGAAGACGCGGTGGGACGGCCAGCAGCGCGACGGCTATCGCGTACCGTGGCGCGCAGCAGCAAAGACCTTCATGCCGCACACGGTGTTCGGTCTCGCGATCCTGCTGTTCGTGCTCTTCTTCTCGCCGCTGTCGGCGATTTGGTTCGTGCCGTTCGTGTTCGGCCTGATCGCGGTCATTCCGTTCGCGGTCTATACGTCGGACACGCGTCTCGGCGAATGGGCGGAGAAGAACCGCTTCTGCCCGATGCCGGAAGAATACGACATGCCCGAAGAAATTCGCGCGGTGCAGGCCGTCGGCTGACACCATGCTTGCGTGGCTGACAACGGGGCGGGCGATTCTTCGCTCGCTCCGTATCTATTACGGCGACAAGAGCCGTAATAAAAAAATGGACGCGATCTATGCGCGTTTCCTTAAAGCCGGAGATCTTGCCTTCGACGTCGGCTCTCATGTCGGCGACCGCGCCGGTTCGTTTCTGCGTCTCGGCGCAAAAGTCGTCGCTGTCGAGCCGCAGCCCGCGCTCGGCACGGTCCTGAAACTTTTCTACGGCCGCAATCCGAGCTTCCATCTGGTGCGTGCGGCGGTCGGTGCCCGCGAGGGCGAGATTGAGCTTAAGCTCAACACGAGAAATCCTACCGTCGCGACCGCATCCGACGATTTCATCAAGTCCGCCGACGCCGCGCCCGGCTGGGAAGGGCAGGAGTGGGACGACAGAATCCAGGTGCCGATGACCACGCTCGACGCGCTGATCGCGCGCTATGGTAAGCCGGCCTTTGTGAAGATCGACGTCGAGGGTTTCGAGGACGAGGTATTGGCAGGTCTCTCGCAGCCGCTCGACGCGCTCTCGCTCGAGTTCACGACCATCCAGCGCGGCGTCGCATTGACTGCGATCAAACGTCTCGCGGCCATGGCGCCCTACCGCTTCAACGCAGCGCTCGGCGAGAGCCAGGAGTTCGCACACCCGGAGCCGCTTTCGGCGGAAGCGATCGGCCGCTGGATCGCGGAACTTCCGATGGACGCGAATTCAGGCGACGTTTACGCAAGCCTGAATGACGCAGCCCTGCGGGGCTAATCCTTCAAGCTGATCCCGCAAAAGGGCATAGGGCGGGCTCCGGCGCCGGATTATTGATAGGATAATAGAGAACGCACGAGGCCGCTTCTGCGGCCCGGAGGAAATATGGCCGACGTCATTGGTTACAACCGCGAAGAAAAGGGTGCGCAGCCGCCATCGCTTTATCTTCCCTACAAGTCCACCGAGTTTCGCGCGCCGAAGCAGCCGCTCGTCATTCTCCCGCACACGCTTTCCGAAGTGACTGGTCCGGTATACGGCCACGGCCGCGTGCTGCCGATCGACGCCGATCTGACCAAGCAGCACGCCGGCGAGCCGCTCGGCGAACGCATCATCGTCAGCGGAAAGCTGCTCGACGAAAACGGTCGTCCGGTTCCGCATACGCTGGTCGAGGTCTGGCAATGCAATGCCGCCGGCCGCTACATTCACGCGCGCGATCAGCATCCCGCGCCGCTCGATCCGAACTTTTCGGGCGCGGGCCGCGTCGTGACCGACGCCGAAGGCAATTACAAATTCACCACGATCAAGCCCGGCGCCTATCCATGGCGTAATCAGCCGAATGCATGGCGTCCGGCGCATATCCACTTCTCGATGTTCGGGCCGAGCTTCATCAACCGGCTCGTCACCCAGATGTATTTCCCCGGCGATCCGCTGTTCTTCCAGGATCCAATCTTTCAGGGTATTCCCGACGAAAAGGCGCGCGAACGTATGATCAGCCGTTTCGATCTGGACAACACCATTCCCGAGTGGGCGCTGGCCTATCGCTTCGATATCGTGCTGCGCGGCCGCAACGCGACGCCGATGGAGGATTGATCGTGAGTAAGCAGCGTTTGGGCCAGACCCCGTCGCAGACGGTCGGTCCGTTCTTTCACTATGCCTTGCCGTACGAGAACGACAGCAACCTCATCGTTGGCGACGCGCAGGGGCAGCGCATTGTCGTGGAAGGTAAGGTCACCGACGGCAACGGCGATCCGGTGCCCGACGTGATGATCGAAATCTGGCAGGCGAATGCTACCGGGAAATACGATCATCCGGAAGACACGCAGAACAAGCCGGTCGATCCGGGCTTTCACGGCTTCGGGCGTTGTGCCACCGACAAGGACGGCATATTCCGCTTCAACACGGTGAAGCCTGGCGCGGTACCGGGTCCGGGAAATTCTCTCCAGGCGCCTCACCTTGTCACGTTCGTGTTCGGCCGGGGCATGTTGAAACAACTGCTTACCCGCATCTATTTCGAGGACGAAGCGCACAACGCGGATGATCCGGTGCTCAATCTCGTACCGGAAGCACGCCGTCCGACGCTGGTCGCGCGCAAAGCCGGCGCATCGACCTATCGTCTGGACATCGTTTTGCAAGGCGAGGGCGAGACGGTTTTCTTCGACTACTGATTCGCGCGGCGCTTGCCGCGGGCGCCACGCTTTTTGCGTCCGAACTTCACAAACATTGCGTTTTCGCCTGCCCGGAACCGAGCCAACGGAATGTGTTGATACGCCTGAACGCCATTCAATAGATAATTTGCATCCAATCGCGCGTTTTCGCGGTGGTTTTTCCTTTCGTGCAAAAATTGACGTTCGCTTAGCTTGAAAGTTTCGCCCTGATTGCTGCGACGCAAGATAATTATACGCTTGCGTTACCTCCCGACACTTTTGCAAGATCGTTGGCGCGCCAATCGAGTGCGCATTTTACGAAACGCGGCGAAGACCGCGCGTCGGCCTCTCTGCAACGGAGGGCCGATCTTAGGGAGGACTAACGCAATGCCGACCAAAAACGGTTCGGGCGCGCCTGTAGCTGGCCGCCGGAAGTTTCTGAAGACTGCCGGTGTGACCGGCGCGGCCGCGGTCGCGACGATTGCGATGCCGCAGGTTTCACGCGCGCAGACGGTGACCTGGAAATACCAGTCGACCTGGCCGACCAAGGACATCTTCCACGAGTTCGCGGTCGATTACGCGAACGTCGTCAACAATCTTTCGGGCGGCCGCCTGAAGCTCGACGTTCTCGCCGCCGGCGCCGTCGTTCCGGCGTTCCAGATGGCCGACGCGGTCCACTCCGGCGTTCTCGACGCGGGTCACGGCGTTTGCGCCTACTGGTACGGCAAGCACAAGGCCTATTCGCTGTTCGGCACTCCGCCGTCGTTCGGCTGGGACGCGCAGAGCTTCCTCGCCTGGTTCTATAACGGCGGCGGCGAAGCGCTCTACAAGGAACTCGTCAACAACATCCTGAAGCTGAACCTTGTCGGCTATCTCTATTTCCCGATGCCGACGCAGCCGCTCGGCTGGTTCAAGAAGGAAATGAAGACCGGCGACGACTTCAAGGGCATGAAATACCGCACCGTTGGTCTTTCGGCGGACGTCTTCAAGGAAATGGGCGCATCCGTGACCATCCTTGCGGGTGGCGAAATCGTTCCGGCGATGGACCGCGGCCTGCTCGACTCGGCGGAATTCAACAACCCGTCGTCCGATATCCTGCTCGGTTTCCCGGATGTCGCGAAGTACTACATGCTCGGTAGCCATCACCAGCAGATGGAAGCCTTCGAAGTCATCTTCAACAAGCAGAAGGTGGAAGCGCTTCCGAAGGAAGTGCAGCAGATTCTCCGCTACGCGGCGCATACCTCGTCGTCCGAACAGATCTGCAAGGCACTCGATCGCTACTCGAAGGATCTCGAGGAAATTAAGAAGCGTGGCGTGAACGTGGTGAAGACGCCGCAGCCGCTTCTCGATGCGCAGGTCGATGGCTGGGTGAAGGTGATTGCCGAGCAGTCGAAGGAGCCGTTCTTCGCCAAGGTGATCGAGCACCAGAAGGCATGGAACAAGCGCGTGTTCGCTTACACGAACACGAACAACCTCGACGCGGTTGCGCTGTCGGCTTCGCACAAGAAGCTGGTCGGCTAATCGGTCGTCAACAATGGGGAACCCGCGCGGACCGACCTCCGCGCGGGTTCTTCTATTGAGCGCACACAAAGTAAAATCTGCATAACAATTCCGCTCGCAGGCCGCGCCGCGAAGTTGTTATGTCGCTCGTGCCCGTACTCGTACGGCTAAGTAGAGGGGAGGCTGCCATGAAGAATATCGCGCTCGTTCTCGGCGTGATCGGAGGCGTATTCGGCTTGTGGGCCGGCTTCGCATATTATGGCGCCGACTACGCGGCGGCATTCTCGTCCTTCAAGTCATTCTTCCATGTAACCGGCACGCTGGTTCCGGTGCTCGCGGTGATCGGCGGGCTTTTGTCGCCGAAAAAGCCGTCGCTAGGCGCGGTGCTGATGATCGGCGCGGCACTCGCCATGCTGCCGATCTTCGGACTGAAATGGCACACGGCTCTTGCGGTCACGTTCTGCGCCGCCGGCGGTATCGCCGCGACGTTGCAAACGGATTCGACTCACGAAGAAGGATTGCAAATCGTCGACCGGATCAGCACCTGGGTCGGCAAGACCATCGGCTGGGCAATTCTGGTCCTGACCTTCGTCACTTCCTACGAAGTGTTCATGCGCTATGTCTTCAACGCGCCGACCGAGTGGGCGTTTGACGCAAGTTATATACTCTACGGCGCACTGTTCATGCTTGCCGGCGCCTACACGCTTGCGCGCAACAGCCATGTGCGCGGCGACTTTATCTATCGCTCCTGGACCGTGCGCCGACAGGCGGGAATGGATCTCACGCTTTACATTCTCTTTTTCTTCCCCGGCATTCTCGCGCTGATTTATTCGGGCTACGGCTTCGCGGAACTTGCCTGGATCATGAAGGAGCGCTCTTCGGCGAGTCCCAACGGGCCGCCGGTCTATCACTTCAAGACGCTCATCCCGGTCACCGGCGTTCTCATGCTGTTGCAGGGGATCGTCGAGTTCATGCGCTGCATTATCGCCGTACGCGACGGCAAGTGGCCGCAACGCCTGCACGACGTGCAGGAGCTCGATCAGCAGATGCTGCAAAAAGCCGAGCAGGGAGAATACCAGACCATCAAAGACCTCGAAGAACTCGGCCAGCGTAAGGGAGCCGTTTAATGTCCGCGTTTCTTGCCAATTGGGGAATTGGCAACCCCGAACTGGGCGTCATCATGCTCGTCCTGTTCGTTCTCTTCATCATGCTCGGCTTCCCGATCGCCTTCACCTTGATGGCGCTCGGCGTGTTCTTCGGTTACTTCGCGATGGGCGATCTCGTGTTCTCGCTCGTCGTGCAGCGCACCTATTCGGTGATGACGAACGACGTGCTGATCTCGATTCCGCTGTTTGTCTTCATGGGCTACGTGATCGAGCGCGCGAACGTGCTCGACCGTCTGTTCCGCTCGCTGCAACTCGCGGCCGGGCCGGTCCCGGCCTCGCTGGCGCTCGCGACGCTTGCAACCTGCGCGATCTTCGCGACCGCGACCGGCATCGTCGGCGCGGTGGTGACGCTGATGGGCCTGCTCGCGTTCCCCGCGATGCTGCGCGCCGGTTACGACGTAAAGATCTCGGCAGCGGTGGTATGTGCCGGCGGCTGTCTCGGCATCCTGATTCCGCCGAGCGTCATGCTGATCCTTTACGGCGCGACTGCGGGCGTTTCGGTCGTGAAGCTCTACGCCGGTGCGTTCTTCCCCGGCATCATGCTTGCGAGCCTTTATATGCTGCTCACGATCCTGATGGCGGTGCTGAATCCGAAGCTCGCGCCGAAGTTGACCGCCAAGGCTTCCGACATCGACCGGGAAGTGTCTCCGGGGACCGTGAAATTTTTCCGTTCGCCGCTACCGTCGATTCTCTACGCGGCGTTCATCGCCGCCGTTATCTGGTTCCACGATCTCGGCGCGACCTGGATCGGCGTATTCGTCATTTTCGGCATCGGCAACGCGGTCTATGCGTGGCGGCTGCCGGGCGTCTACTTCACGCTGCTGAGTTCGTTCCTGCCGCTCGGCGCGTTGATCGCGGCGGCGCTCGGCACGATCGTGTTCGGCATCGCGACCCCGACCGAAGCCGCGGCCATGGGCTCGCTCGGCGCGCTCATTCTCGCGCTGCTATACGGCGCCGATTACAGCGCGCGCTGGAAGAGCCTGCTGGTAATGGCCTATGGCATCGCCATGGGCGCGCTGTTGCTCGGTCTGTTCCTCTTCATTCCGTTCCGCACTTATGCAATCACGGTGCTGGTCATAACGCTCGCGGTCGCCTTGCCGCTCATTCCGTATAACAACTTCGGAATCGTATCGCTGCGGGAGTCGATCTTCCTGACCGCCCGCACGACTGCCATGGTGTGCTGGCTCTTCATCGGCTCCTTCATCTTTTCGGCGATCTTCGCCTATCTCGGCGGCCACGGCCCGATCGAGAAGTTCGTACTCTGGATGAACCTGAACCAGACCGGCTTCATGGTATTGGCGCAGGCGATCATCTTCGTGCTCGGCTGGCCGCTGGAATGGACGGAAATCATCGTCATCTTCATGCCGATCTTCCTTCCGTTGTTGAAGACCTTCGAGATCGACCCCTTGTTCTTCGGCCTCCTGGTCGCGCTGAACATCCAGACCTCTTTCCTCTCGCCGCCGGTGGCGATGGCACCGTTCTATCTCAAGGGCGTCGCGCCGAGCTGGGTCAACATCAACGACATCTTCCGCGGCGTGCTGCCTTACATGCTGGTCGTCATCGTCTCGATGGTGATGCTCTATGCCTTCCCACAGATCGGGCTTGCCTTGCCGAACTATCTCTATCCCGGCGGCAAGACGGCGGTGGAAGGCTTCGCCGCGGGGCTGAACCCGGCGGTTCTGTTTGGTGCTGGCGTGATCGCCTTCGCGATTACCGCAGGAACGCTCTGGGCCTCGCTGCCGCGCGGCGGGAGAATGCACCGTTTCGTGAATACGGAGCTCGAGCCCTACGTTGCGCTGCTGCTCACCGCCGGGGTCGCGCTTTCCTTCACGCTCCTTTTATCGGGGGCGATCAATCTCTGGCTCTGAACGTGGTATAGTGTCCGGGCATAAAAACCCGGACACAAAGCCGTGAGCGAGAACCTCGTCGAACTGACTGCCACCGAAGCCGCGGGCATGATCGCCCGTGGAGAGATTTCATCCGAGGAATACACCAAGGCGCTGATCGCGCAGGTGGATTTGATCGAAGACAAGGTCCAGGCTTTCGAGCACTTCGACTCTGAGCATGCGCTGGAACAGGCGAGGGCGCGCGACGAATACCGCGCGCACGGCAATGCGCTAGGGTCCCTGCATGGCGTCCCGGTCGGCATCAAGGATTGCATCGATACCTCCGACTACCCGACCGAGAACGGCTCCAAGCTTTTCGCCGACCGGCGCCCGTTCCGTGATGCGGCGGTAGTCGCAAAGCTGCGCGAGGCGGGTGCCGTGATCTTCGGCAAGACCGTCACGACCGAGCTTGCCTTCTACCAACCCGGCAAGACGCGAAACCCGCATGACCTCGATCGCACGCCCGGCGGTTCGTCTTCGGGTTCGGCAGCCGCAGTCGCAGCCGGCATGGTGCCGCTTTCCATTGGTACCCAGACCAACGGTTCGATTATCCGTCCGGCGTCCTATTGCGGCGTGTTCGGCATGAAGGCGAGCCACGGCCTCGTTTCGCGGACCGGCGTGCTTTCGCATTCGCAGGCGCTCGATCACGTCGGCCCGTTCGCGCGCTCGCTCGACGACATCGCGCTCGCGCTCGACGCCGTCGCCGGATACGACCCCGAAGATCCCGATACCAAGTCCTATGCGGTGCCGAGCTTTCGTTCCGGCTTGCGCGAGAATCCGCCGATGACGCCGCGGCTCGCTTATGTGCGGACGCCGGTCTGGAACAAGGCGGAGAAGGCGACTGCAGAAGCTTTCGAAGAACTCGCCGATTCGCTCGGCGAGGTCGTGCAGCGCGTTGAACTGCACGAGCCGGTCTACGGCCACGCCTGGGAAGATCTGCGTGCGATCATGACCGTCGACATGGCGCATCGCCACGGCAAGATCGTGGGGCGCGGCGGCGACGTGCCGAGTCAGGCGTTAAAGGATTTTATTGCCGAAGGCCGCCGTGTTCCGGCGGTGCGCTATCTCGAGGCGCTTTCGCAAGCAAAGCAATATGGCCGCAGCCTTTCGGACTTCTTCGACTACTACGAGGCGATCCTGACGCTGGCCTCGACCGGGGTTGCGCCGGGCCTGGAATCGACCGGCGATCCCGCGTTCTGCTCGCTATGGACGCTGACGGGCTTGCCTGCGATTTCGCTGCCGCTTCTGCAAGGCGAGAAGGGACTGCCGCTCGGCGTACAACTGGTCGGTCCGGCGGGCCGCGACGCACGGCTCTTGCGCACGGCGAAGTGGCTCTTGAAGCACCTCTCGCACGATCAGGAAGTCGAGATCGCGTAGTTACTGGACGCGATTTCCGGAAATCGTCAGCTGCGCATATTGCTCGGGCTTCGCGCGACCGAGGTCTTCCGTCACGCGTTTCAGGCCGTCCATGCCGACGATCGCGCCCATGGTCGCTCCGGAGATCAGGTTGTTCGCAAGCAGCGCCGAGCCTGCACCCTTGGAGACCTGCACCGCAATGCCGATCCGCGACTGACGCACGATGTTCCCGCTGACGGAGACGTCGCGCAGATATTCCTTCCAGCCGAGCCAGATGCCGGCGACCGGCGCTTTCTCGATGACATTGCCGGAGACGACCGTGTCGGCTTCAACCCCGATACCGATGCCACGCGCTTCCTGATCGATGAAGGCTTTGCCGCGCGTCACCAGATTGCGGATCAGGTTGCCCTGCACGACCGCGAGGCGGCCGCCTTCGTTGAAGTTCGTGACCGAAATGCCGAGTGCGGCGCCGTCGATCGTGTTGTTGGTGATCACCGCGCCCTCGAAGTCGAACTCCGAATAGATCGCGACTTCGCCCATCGAGGTGACGGAGTTGCCGCGCACCTGCATGTTCGAGGCGGCGTTGCCGCGCACCGCGCTGAAAGCGCAGTTCTTGATGCGGTTATCGGCGACGATGACGTTCGCCGCGCGGAAAATATTGATGCCGTTGCCGTTCTGTCCCGAGCCGCCGTCGCGCGCGGCAATATCTTCGATCCGGTTGCCGGTGACAATGGTGCCGTCTTCGCCTTTCTCGCTGCGCCAGACGAGAATCCCGTTATTGCCTGCGTTGCGGATCGTGTTGTTGCGGATCGCAAGACCGCTCGCGTCGAGCGAGAAGATCGCGGCCTTGGTCGCGCCGGTGAAGAGGTTATGGGCAATCTCGCCGTCCACGCCCTCGAGCACGAGCGCGATGCCGCCAATGCCTGTAAGCGTGCAGTCGCGCATCAGTAATTCGCGGGCGGCGCGGATCGTGATGAGCCCGCGCTTTTCCGGAAGCGGGCGGGAAACGCCGTCGAATACCAGCCCGATCAGCGAAATCTGCTCTGCGCGCGAGCTTGCGAAAATCGAGGCGCCGTAGCCGAGCGCGATCCGCGACGAGCCCGGCACGCCGACCAGATGCGCGCCCGACGGCAGCACGATATCGGCGGCGCGATAGACGCCGGGTGGGAAGAACAGCGGTACGCGAGACCCTGCCGCTGCGTTGATGGCTTCCTGGAGTGCGCGGCTTTGATCGTCAGCCGCGTTCGGACGCACGCCGAGCTTCGTCACATCGACGCCGAAAGTGCCGACGGCGGCCGAAGCGTTCGCGGCGGCAAGCGGCGTGATCGCGCCGGTCGCAGTAAGTCCGGCGAGCAGCGAGCGGCGGTCGAGGGTCATGAGCGCGTCTCCGCGTGGGATTCCTGCGGAGAGCGCTTCAAGAAGCGGGCCGGATTAACCGTCCCGGCGAGGGACAATCCGCGCTTTCGCGGCTTCGTTCGCCGCAGTCCAGACCGCGGCTTCGCCCGCGCGGATCATCATTTTTAGCGAAAGGATTCCGGCGTCCGCGGGCGGGACGTGAATGAAGAAGGTTAATGGCGCTGGCTTTCGCACCGCGGTTGCGGCGAGCGCCCGATAGAACACCGTGTTGCAAAGATAGGTCCCTGCATCGACGGAAAGTTCAGCCCGCGCGCCGGTGTTGCGGATCGCGTTCCTAATCCGGATCGCGGGTCCGCGCACCTTGAAATCGGATGCGCCTGCCGCATCGATTTTGCGTGTCGCAGGCGTGTAGCGCGCATGATCGGGATGCAGGAGCGACGCGTGATTACGCGCTACGGTTTCCACCCGGATATGTCTGGCGCGGCCCGCGACGCCAAACAGCACCACGGCATCGGGGCTTTTCGCCAGTAGCACTTCAAGCTGACGTTCCGCTTCGCCGTAAGCCGTCGTCAGGATTGCGGCGTCGAGCGAAATGCCCGCCGCAGGAAAGCGGCGCAGCTTCACAACGGCGCGGACGATTTCACCGGAGGGATTTTTCGGCACGCCCGGAAACGGCCCGAAGCCCGCAACGGCGATGCGGAGCCGCGGCGGCATCATTCGTCGGAAAGGCCAATCAGTTGCGCGAGTTCGTCGGCGGCCATGGCGGGGGGCAGCTTGCCGTCTGCAACTGCTTTTTCGAGGGCGGGAACACGCGCGCGGATTTTCGCGTCCGAGCGGATGCGCTCCTGAAACCGCTCTTCAACGAGCGTCCACATCCACCTGATTTCTTGGGCGCGGCGTTTATCGGCAAGCTTGCCGTTTTTCTGCTGCCGCGTGCGATGCGAGATCACGGTTTCCCATAAGCCGCCGATGCCGTCGCCGGTGAGCGCGGAATAAATAAGGACGGGTGCCGCCTCGTTCTGGTCCGGCGAGAAAATATGGATCGCGGCCTTGAGCGCGCTCGCCGCCGCGCGCGCTCGCGGAAGATTGTCGCCGTCGGCCTTGTTGACGGCGATAATGTCCGCGACTTCGAGAATGCCTTTCTTGATGCCTTGCAGTTCGTCGCCCGCACCCGGCAGCATCAGCACGAGAAACACATCGGTCATGCCGGCGACCGCGACTTCGGACTGGCCGATGCCGACTGTTTCTACAAGGATCACGTCGTAGCCCGCGGCTTCGCAAAGCAACATTGACTCGCGCGTGCGCGCAGCGACGCCGCCGAGCGTGCCGGCGGAAGGCGAGGGGCGGATGAAGGCGCTCTCGTCGGCCGAAAGACGCTGCATGCGCGTCTTGTCGCCGAGAATCGAACCGCCGGTCTTCGTGGAAGAAGGGTCCACCGCAAGTACCGCGACCCGATGACCGGCCGCCGTAAGATGACTGCCGAGCGTGTCGATCGAGGTCGATTTGCCGACGCCCGGCACGCCCGAAATGCCGACGCGGATCGCCTTGCCGGTTTCGGGCAGCAACTCGCGGAGCAATTCCTGCGCCCGCGTGCGGTGTTCGGATTTCTTCGATTCGACGAGCGTAATCGCCCGCGCGAGTGCAGCGCGGTCGCGCGCCAGCACTTTGCGGGCGAGTTCGGCGATGTCCGGAGAGACGCGGGGAGCCTTCGGCATGGCTCCTGTTTACAGCAGATCGTCGAAATTGGGGAGTTTCGGATCCGGCGAAAGCACCAGCGCCTTCTTCTCGTAGCGGAAATCCGCGCCGAGCGGCCAGACATTGTCCGGAAATGCCTTCAGGAGCTCTCCGATATAGAAGTCGAACATCGGCTCGCGGCAGATCATGTATTTGGTCTGCGCCGCGATGTCCTCGCGGTCGATCACGCAGAATACCCGCAGCGACGGCTCGCGCTTGAGAAACCCGTCCACGATCACCGGCAGCGTCGGGTAGCCTGCGTGCAGCATGTCGTCGAGGCAGATCACGCCACGCGGATCCAGCGTTTCCGTCGCGAGTGAGAGATCGTTTGCGAGATGCTCGGGCGTATGTTCGCCATCGACATGGAAGAAGCGGACCTTCTTGCCCGGCGCCAGCGCGAGAATATCTTTTGCGCTTAGCTTCATGCTGTCGGCGGCAACTACGATCGAGCGGCTCGGCACGCCGTATTGCGCAATGTTTTCTTCCAGTTTCGTCTTTACCTTCGCGCTCGGCCAGTGAAACGTATCGAAGCCGATTGCGCGCTCGTCGTCCTTCAGCGCATGCGACAGCGCGATGAAATAGCGCCCCGCGAAAGCGCCGACCTCGACGAAGTTTCCGGCGATGCCGTGTTCGGATTGAATGCGCATCGTTGCCGCACCGACGGTCGCGGCAAAGCTCGAAGACATGCCATGCACGGAGAAATAATGCTGCTCGATGTAGCGGTCCGCCGCATCGACGCCAGACTTCGGCTTTTCGGTCATGGAATTACTCCGCGGCTTCGCGGCTGTGCCCGAGCTTCTTCGAGAGCGAGCGCAAAAGGTCTTCCGCGGCTTCCGCGATCACGGTGCCGGGCGGGAAGATCGCCTCTGCGCCACCCGCTTTCACCTCAGCATAGTCCTGCGGAGGAATCACGCCGCCGACCACGATCATGATGTCGTCGCGGCCTTCCTTTTTCAATGCGGCCTTCATTTCCGGCACCAAGGTGAGGTGTCCGGCCGCGAGCGACGAAATGCCGACGATATGCACGTCGTTCTCGACCGCCTGTCGCGCGGCTTCTGAAGGTGTCGCGAACAGTGGACCGATGTCCACGTCGAAGCCGAGATCGGCGAACGCCGAGGCGATCACCTTCTGGCCGCGGTCGTGGCCGTCCTGACCGACTTTAGCGACCAGAATACGCGGGCGGCGGCCTTCGTCGGTTTCGAATTTCTCGACGAGCTTTTGCACGCGGACGACTGCGTCGGACATATTCCCGACCTCCCGCTTGTAAACGCCTGTGATCGCGCGGATTTCCGCGCGGTGACGGCCATAGACTTTTTCGAGTGCGTTCGAGATTTCGCCGACCGTCGCCTTCGCGCGCGCCGCCTCGACCCCGAGCGCGAGCAGGTTGCCGGTGCCGCTTTCCGCCGCCTTGGTGAGAGCATCGAGCTTTTCGGCAAGCACCGTTTCGTCGCGCTCGGCGCGAAGCTGGTTCAGCTTTTCGATCTGGCGCTTGCGCACCGCCGAGTTGTCGACCTTCAAGACCTCGATTTCGGCTTCGCTCTCCGGCTTGAATTTGTTGACGCCGATCATGGCCTGCATGCCAGCGTCGATCCGCGCCTGTGTTTTCGCGGCAGCTTCCTCGATGCGCAGCTTCGGAATACCGGCCTCGATGGCCTTGGCCATGCCGCCTAGATTTTCGACTTCCTGAATGTGGTCCCATGCCTTCTTGGCCAGCTCGTAGGTGAGCTTCTCGACGTAATAGGAACCGCCCCAAGGGTCCGCGATACGCGTTGTGCCGCTTTCCTGCTGGAGGAAGAGCTGCGTATTGCGCGCGATGCGCGCGGAGAAGTCGGTCGGCAGCGCCAGCGCTTCGTCGAGCGCATTCGTGTGCAGCGATTGCGTATGGCCCTGCGTCGCCGCCATGGCCTCGATCGCGGTGCGGGTCACGTTGTTGAACACGTCCTGCGCTGTCAGCGACCAACCGGAGGTCTGGCAATGCGTGCGTAGCGAAAGCGAGCGCACGTCCTTCGGCTGGAATTCCTTCATCAGCTTCGCCCACAACAGGCGAGCCGCGCGCATCTTCGCGATCTCCATGAAGAAATTCATGCCGATCGCCCAGAAGAAGGAGAGACGCGGCGCGAACTTGTCGATGTCGAGACCGGCCGCGACGCCCGCGCGTGCGTATTCGATGCCGTCGGCAAGCGTATAAGCAAGCTCGAGGTCCTGCGTCGCGCCGGCTTCCTGCATGTGATAGCCGGAGATGGATATGGAGTTGAACTTCGGCATGTTCCGCGACGTATAGGCGAAGATGTCCGAAATGATCCGCATCGAAGGCACGGGCGGATAGATGTAGGTATTCCGGACCATGAACTCTTTCAGAATGTCGTTCTGAATGGTGCCGGAAAGTTTCGCGGCCGGAACGCCCTGTTCTTCGCCCGCGACGATGAAAAGCGACAGCACCGGAAGCACCGCACCGTTCATGGTCATCGACACGCTCATCTGCTCGAGCGGGATGCCTGCGAACAGCGTGCGCATGTCGAAGATGGAATCGATCGCGACACCCGCCATGCCGACATCGCCGGAAACGCGCGGATGGTCGCTGTCATAGCCGCGATGCGTCGCAAGATCGAACGCGATCGAAAGACCTTTCTGTCCGGCCGCGAGATTGCGGCGATAGAAGGCGTTGGAATCTTCCGCGGTTGAGAAGCCGGCATATTGCCGGATCGTCCACGGCTGTGTGACGTACATGGTCGGGTAAGGGCCGCGCAGGTACGGCGCGATGCCGGGCCATGTGTTCAGGAAGTCGATGCCGGTAAGATCGCGCTCGGAATATTCCGGCTTCACGTGGATGCCTTCGGGCGTAAGCCACGGCTCGGCCGCACTCGCAGGCGCCGCAGTCGCGCTCTCGCGAAATTGAACCCTCGAGAAGTCCGGAAGCTTGCTCATGGCCTTATTTATACCCCGGCTGGCAAGATAATCACGCATCGCAATAACCCCTTATATTTCAGCTAGTTGCTTGCACAAGCCCGTACCTGACAATCACCCGGAAAGCGCTGCCGCGGCATGGAAGCCGCTCGCCCGCTTCATCGAACGCGAGGCCGCGCTCGGCCGTTGGGCGATGCGGGGCGGGCGCCTGCGCGCCTGGAGCTACGAGTTCGTCCGCTTCGGCATCAAGCAGGCCTGGGCCTGCCTGTTCGGCGGCTTGATGGTCGCGCTCATCATCGCGACCACGCTTTTCTATCCGCGCGACGCCGCGCTCGCGCGCTACGACTTTCTGTTTCTGGCAGCCCTCGTCACCCAGATCGGCATGCTCGGTTTCAAGCTCGAGACATGGAAGGAAGCCAAGGTCATCTTCATCTTCCACGTCGTGGGCACGATCATGGAAGTGTTCAAGACCGGCGTCGGCTCCTGGATTTATCCGGAGGCGAGTTTTTTCCGTATCGGCGGTGTGCCGCTCTTTTCCGGCTTTATGTATGCGAGTATCGGCAGCTACATCGCGCGCGTCTGGCACCTGTTCGATTTCAGGTTTCGCAACCATCCGCCGTTATGGACGGTCTATCTCTTGGCCGCCGCGATCTATCTGAATTTCTACGCGCATCATTATATCTATGACTTCCGCTATTTTCTGTTCGCGCTCGCAATCCTGCTATTCGGGCGCACGATGATCTATTACAAGGTTTGGCATCATCATCGTCCGATGCCGCTTCTGCTCGCGGCATTCCTGACCGCGCTGTTCGTCTGGATTGCGGAGAATGTCGGCACCATCACGAAGACATGGCTCTATCCGCACCAACTCACTGGCTGGCAAGCGGTGTCGTTCGCGAAATTCGGGTCGTGGTTTTTGCTTCTGTTCCTGAGCTACGCGTTGGTGGCCTTCGTCAATCAGCCGAAGAATGAGAAAATCTAGACTGTCATTCCGGACGCGCCGAAGGCGCGATCCGGAATCCGGGACTGTATTGCAGAGCAGTGCGCTTAGAAACTGGATTCCGGATTCGCTCGCTTACGCTCGCGCTCTGGAATGCCGGAATTAGAGTTTCGCGTGTGCTTCCTTGAGCGCCGCAATCACGTCGCAGCCTGTGTAAACAAAGCCTCCGATGCCCGCGGCTTTGTAAGCCGCTTCTTTGTCGCTTGCGCGGCCTGCGAGCCAGACCGAAGCGCCGGCATTTTTCAGTGCCTTGGCGACCGCTTCCGCCTGCGCGTCATAAACTTCATCCGAAGAACAGATGCAGGCGAGCTTCGCACCCGATGCCTTGAACGCTTTCACGGCATCTTCCGGCGAGGTGAGGCCTTCGCCCGGCACGGCGGCGATACCGCCCGCCTCGAAGAAGTTGCGCGCAAACGTCGTGCGCGCGGTGAAGTCGGCGGCCTTGCCGAGATTGGCGAGGAAAACTTTTGGCCGCTCTTTCATGGCGTCGGCGGCATCGCGCAGCGCCTCGAACGGCTCCGCGAGCCGCATTCGCGAAAGCGGTTGGCTCACTTCGGGAAACGGGATCAGCGGCGCACCGGGCTTGTCGTCGAGCACCGCTTCCTTGTTCTCGTTGACGTTCGGAAATTCGCTCGTTCCCGTAATCGCGTCCTTGCGGATCGCGATGTTGCGCTCTCGCGCGGCGCGCGTTTCCGCGACGTTCTTCTGCAACAGCCCGCTTTGCAGCGCGGCGGCAAGCCCGCCCGCGGCTTCAATCTCCTGAAAGAGTTTCCACGCGGTTTCGCAGAGTTCGGCAGTCAGCGCCTCGATGCCGCCCGAGCCCGCGGCCGGATCGCCGACCCGGAACAGGTTGGACTCTTCCAAGAGCACCGTCTGCGTATTGCGCGCGACCCGCCGCGCAAATCCGTCCGGCAGGCCGAGCGCGATCGTGTGCGGGAGCGCCGTGATCGAGTTGGCGCCGCCGAAGCTCGCGGCAGCCACGGCCATCGTCGTCCGCAACATGTTCACGTTGGGGTCGCGCTTCGTAATCATCCGCCATGCCGTCTCGGCGGAAATGAAAATCGGCTGCGGCTGGAGTGCAGCGGCTTCCTCCACGCGCGCCCATAGCTTCCGCAATGCGCGGAACTTCGCAATCGTGAGAAACTGGTCGGAGTCGGCGGCCAACCGGAAGAACAGCGCCTGCCGTGCATCATTGAGCGGCGAACCACCGGCTTCCAGCGCACGCATATACTCGACGCCGCAGGCGAGTACATAGGCAAGCTCCTGCGCTTCCGAGCCGCCGCTTGCATGCATGATGCGACCGTCCGTGGCGGCGAGGCTTTTCTTGAAACCGTGCTTTGTGAGGTCGTTGACCGTGGACGCGAATTGCGGCGCGAGTTCTTTCCACGGCGCGCTGCTCTTGCCATGCAGCGCGATCGCACCGAGCGGATCGAGGCCGAAGCGGAAGTTCGCCTTTGCGGGGTCGATGCCGCGCTCCTTCGCGATTTCCGCAAGCCATAGCGGCGCGTCCTTGGCAAGCGGCCCGACGTCGAGTTCGATTTCGGCCGCATCGAGCCAGACTTCGTCGAGCGCCTGCGCGAGCGCCTCCTTGGAAGCGGGGAGCGCGAAGCCGTAATCTCCGGGGGAGCCGGGCAGCACGAGCTTGAGCCCGGTCGCGCCGTTTTCGAGGTCGCGCAGCGCCTGCTTATTGGCTTCCTTCGGATCGCGAATATCTACCCGCTGCACTACGCCCCATGGCTCACCGTCGGGACGGCCTGCAACGCGTTTCGCGTCTTTCGCGCGCTCGTAGAGCGGCTGAATGGAAATGTCGTCATAGGTCTTGGAAACCAGCTTCTTCTCGAACGGCGCGCCCTTGAGTGCGCTCTCGACGAGCTTCAGCCAGTCCTGGCGCGTGGCGGCGGGAAATTCGGCGGCGAGTTTCAGGTCGGACATTCGTTTCACGCTTTAACCAAGCGAGGACCATGCCACGGGCGGGCAGGCCACGCCAAGCGCCCGGCTCAGATCGGGTTTAACCGGCGGACGCTTGTCGTATCGACATGGTGAAGCAGCGTCTCGATCGGCTCGCCCGCGATCGAAAGTTTCGGCGCGATCTCGGCGAGCGGCACCAGCACAAAGGCCCGCTCGGCAATCCGCGGATGCGGGATCGTCAGCCCGTCTTCGTTCACGGCGCTATCGCCATAAAGAAGAATGTCGAGGTCGAGCACGCGCGGGCCGTAGCGGATTTCGTTCTTCCGGTCGCGCCCGGCGGCGCGTTCGATCTCGTGGAGCACATCGAGCAGTTCGCGCGGCGCGAGCGTAGCCGAGACCCGCACGACCTGATTGAGATAATTGTCCTGCGGCACCGGGCCCCAGGGCGCGGTGTCGTAGATCGAGGACTCCGCCGTGATCGTCCCGACGCGGCTGGTTATGGCGTCGCGTGCCATGGCGAGATGCTCCATCCGGTTACCGAGATTGGAGCCGAGCCCGAGATAGACGTCAGGCATCGCGCTTCTTTTCGACCGTGGTCGCGACATAGTCGAAGACCGCCGCGATCGGCGCCGACGGCTTCTTCACCGTCACGCGAGCATTCTTTACCGCCGGGAAGTGCGCGAGGATTCCGGCGGCGACATGCGCCGCCGCCACCTCGATCAGGTAGAAGCGCTTGCCGCGGAAAACCGACTCCGTCACCGCGACCACTTCGCCGTAATCGACCGTGTCGGCAAGCCGGTCATGCTTTACCGCTTCGGTGACGTCCACGTCGAGCCGGATGTCGAGGATGAAGCGCTGGCCAAGCCGCGCCTCCTCTTCGCCGACGCCGTGCTTGGCGAAGATCACCAGTCCGACGATTTCGATGACGCCATTCATCTTGCGCTCGCGATAGCCGCTTCGGCGATTTTCAGTGCCTGCATGTGGGTCGCGACGTCATGCACCCGAATGACGGCGAGATTGGCGAGAGACGCGAACACCGTCGTTACCACGCTGCCTCCGATCCGCTCACCCGGATCGCTCGGCGAAATTTTATTGATGAAGGATTTGCGTGACGCGCCGAGGAGCACCGGGAAGCCGAACCCGTTGAGTTTTGCGAGGTTGCCGAGCACTTCGAGGTTCTGCTCGAGCGTCTTGCCGAAGCCGATGCCCGGATCGAGCACGATCTGGTCCTCGCCGATGCCCGCTGCGAGCGACTTCTCGACCGCCTTGCCGAAGAAGGCGCGCATGTCCTCGAAAATGTCGAGCGAGCCGTCGACCTTTTCGCGGTTGTGCATGATGATCGCCGCCGCATCGCCGTCCGCAATCGCCTTTGCCATGCCTGGGTCGCGGCTCAGGCCCCACACATCGTTCACGATATGCGCACCGGCCTCCAGCGCTGCCGCCGCGACCGATGCTTTATAGGTATCGATCGAGACCGGCGCGATCGAGAGCGCCGCAACACCCTCGACAGCCGGGATCGCGCGTTTCATCTCGGTCGCCGCATCTACCGCCTCATGGCCGGGTCGGGTCGATTCCCCTCCGATGTCGATGATGGAAGCGCCGTCGGCGATCATACGCTGCGCCGCCGCCACAGCCTCGCCGGCGGACGCATAGGCGCCGCCGTCGGAGAAGGAGTCCGGCGTCACATTGAGGATGCCCATGATCAGCGGCTGGCCGCCGAGCGGGATTTCGCGGCCGCGCGCGCGGAGTATTCGTGCAGGCGGTTTTGCAAGCATGGGGAAACTAGAGCCCCCGCAGTGCAAAAACGCAAGCAGGGCGCTTGGGCGTCAGTAGGTGATTTTCAGCGGCAGCGTCTTGGCGCGTTCGATCCATTTCTGGATCGCTTTCTCGCTCGGCAGGAGCTGGACCGCCTTCGCGTTTTTGTTGCGGGCGGTGTTCTTGGCCCGCTCTGCGTTCTCGGCGGCCATCTTTTTCGCAAGGTGCTGCGGGTTGCGATGCCGTAGCGCCCGCAGGGTATCGACCCCGACGCCGCGGAGCAGGCAGGTGTAGTCGCCGCCGAGGCCCTTGATCCGCATGAGGTCGGCCTGGTTCACGAGATTCAGGATTTCCGCAACCGGAATGCCGCTCTTGTCCGCGAGTGCCTTGCGCCCTTTCGCATCCTTGGCCGCTTTCAAGAGCCCGGCAGTGGTCCGAATCCGGACCGCGCGCAGTTTCTCGAGCAGGTTCTTGTCGATCCCGCCGATCTGCCTGATCGGGTAAGACGGATTTTCCTTCTTCGGCACGCCGAAATTCCCTCGCGAGGCGCGGCTGGAGAGCCGCGGCCGTAAAACTTGTTATCGATGGAAGCGATTTTGCAGTGCGGAGGAGGCGTTGGTCAGCCGGGTTACGAAGCAGTCACTTCGGTTCGTAACCGCGAACATCTCAGCCTCCTTTCGTCCGCCGCGTCGTCGTTGTCGCTATCTGTCGTCGAGCAAAAGGAGCGGGGTGTCAAAAACTTTTTTTCCCAGTTTCCTGTTGACTGCGACGCTGACTTGGTAATCGGCCGGTGGTTGGAAACTTGGCTGAAGGCGGATTATAACTTTTCGACACGCCGGGAAGCAGGAGCGCGAGAATGGCGAACGCCGACACCGACGACAAGATCTTCGTAGGCAAAGCTACGAAGCCACAATACCTCAGCCTCAACCTCGCGAACCGTCACGGGCTCGTGACCGGCGCGACCGGCACCGGCAAGACGGTCACGTTGCAGACGATCGCGGAAGGTTTCTCGCGCGCCGGCGTTCCGGTGTTCGCGGCCGACATCAAAGGCGACCTTTCCGGCGTCTCGCAGGAAGGGCAGGGCAAGGATTGGGTCGTCAAGCGCTGTAAAGAGATCGACGTGAAGTACGAAGCCGAGCAGTTCCCGGTCGTCTTCTGGGATTTGTTCGGCGAGCAGGGCCATCCGATCCGCGCAACAGTGTCGGAAATGGGTCCGCTGCTGCTTTCGCGGATGATGAACCTGAACGACACGCAGGAAGGCGTGCTCAATATCGCCTTCCGGGTCGCCGACGAGAACGGTTTGCCGATCCTCGACCTGAAGGATCTGCGCGCGATGCTCGGATTCATCGCCGACAACGCCGCCGATCTCACCAAAACCTACGGCAATGTCTCCTCGGCCTCGGTCGGCGCCATTCAGCGGCAGTTGCTGGTGCTGGAAAACCAGAAAGGCGAAAAGTTCTTCGGTGAACCCGCGCTCGACATAAACGACCTGATGAAGAAAACCGGCGGCAAGGGAAACATCAATCTGCTCGCCGCCGACAAGCTGATGCAGAACCCGCGCCTCTACGGCACCTTCCTGCTGTGGCTCTTGTCGGAGATGTTCGAGGAGCTTCCGGAAATCGGCGATCCCGACAAGCCGAAGCTCGTTTTCTTCTTCGACGAGGCGCATCTGCTGTTCGACGAAGCGCCAAAGGTGCTGCTTGAGAAGATCGAGCAGGTCGTCCGCCTGATCCGCTCGAAGGGTGTCGGCGTCTATTTCGTCACCCAGAATCCTGCCGACGTGCCCGAAACCGTGCTCGCGCAGCTCGGCAATCGCGTGCAGCATGCGCTTCGCGCCTATACGCCGAACGAACAGAAAGCGGTGAAGGTTGCGGCGCAAAGTTTCCGCCCGAATCCGAAGCTGAACACCGAGCGCGTGATCACCGAACTCGGCAAGGGCGAAGCGCTCACTTCTTTCCTTGAAGGAAACGGCGTGCCGGCAATGGTCGATCGCACGCTGATCCGTCCGCCCGCAGGCGACGTCGGCGCGATCACTGACGCGCAGCGCAAAGCCGTCATCGCGAAGAGCCCGGTCAAGGGAAAATACGATGAGGCGGTCGATAATGAGTCGGCCTACGAAATCCTGCAAAAGAAAACCGATCTGAAGACCCGCAATGCGGGCCAGCAGCAGGGCGATTCCGAGAATCAGCAAAGTGGAAGCGTGCTCGGCGGTATCGGCGATCTGATCGGCGGAATTTTCGGCACCAATCGAAAGCGTGGCGAGCGCCTGACCACCGGGCAGAAGGTGGCGCGCGAAGTGACGCGCTCGGTGACAAGCCGCATCGGAGGCGCCGTCGCAGGCGGACTCGGCAAGAAGATCGGCGGCTCGATGGGCAATACGATCGGCCGCGCGATTCTGCGGGGAGCGCTCGGCGGAATTCTCCGCCGCTAACCCGTGCCCGAAGGCAGTAAACCGGACTCAATTCGCCTATAGGTTGCAACTTTATGCCGTGTTGATACCATCCTACCTCGGGGGTGGGAAAATGCGTTCTTTGACGGCGGCGAGGCTGGTGCTGCTCGATTTCGATCCGATCCGGAGTGAAGCGCTAGCACGCGCGCTAATTGAACTCGGCTCCTTTGAGATCGCCAGAATTGCAACGATTGCGGAAGCCGCTGCGGCAGGCGCCGCGGATTTGTTTCTCATCGAAGGCCCGAGTCTTGCCGCGAACGATGAAGGTGCCGCGATCTCGCCGAATCCTTTTTCGGCTTGCCGTGCGCCGGTCATTCTCATGTTGCCGGAGCCGACCAACGAGCAGCGCCGCATGGCGCTTCGTGCCGGCTACACCGCCGTTCTCTCGACGCCCGTTCCGCCCCGCCTGCTTTACCGGCGGATCGCGCAGTTGCTCCAGAATGCGCGCCGGGCCCGTCGCCGCTCCGAAGAGATGCTCGCAAGAGGCAAACGCGCGCAGCAGCAGGAACAGGCCACTCCGAATGACTCCGGATTGGTCGCAAACGCCGCGGAATAAGAGCGTTCCCGCACGCATCCCGAGTTGCTAGCGTCTCCGCAAAGGAGAAGTGGAATGGCACTCGCGCAGGTACTTGCCGCTATCGATAAGAATCTCGACCGGAGCCTCGAGCGGCTGTTCGCGTTGATGCGGATCGAAAGCGTCTCTACCGATCCGGCCTTTGCGAAGAACTGTCGCGCGGCGGCGGAGTGGCTTGCGAAAGAACTTGCCACGCTCGGTCTCGATGCAGGCGTGCGCGACACCAAAGGTCACCCGATGGTCGTTGCGCACGGCAAGGCAGTGGCGCCCGCGCCGCATGTTCTGTTCTACGGTCATTATGACGTGCAGCCGGCCGATCCCTTGCCGTTGTGGCAGACGCCCGCTTTCGAACCGCAGCTTAGAGAGGTGGGCGGACGCAAAGTCATCGTCGGTCGTGGCTCGGCTGATGATAAAGGGCAGCTCATGACCTTCGTTGAGGCGGTGCGTGCTTTTGTAGAGGCGGAAGGTAAGCTGCCGCTGCCCGTTACGATCCTGCTGGAGGGGGAGGAGGAAACCGGGAGCCCGTCGCTCGCGCCTTTTCTGGAAGCGAACAAGAACGAATTGAAAGCCGATGTCGCGCTGGTCTGCGACACGGACATGTGGAACGATACCATGCCCGCCATCACGACCATGCTGCGCGGTCTGATGCTGGAGGAAGTCATCATCAAGGCCGCCGACCGTGACCTTCACTCCGGGCTGTTCGGCGGGGCCGCGATCAATCCGATCCGCGTGCTCGGCAGGATTATCGCATCGGTCCATGACGACGACGGCCGCATTGCCGTCCCCGGTTTTTACGACGGCGCGGACGAACTCGATCCGGAAATCAAGGCGCAATGGACTGCGCTCGATTTCAGCGAAAGCAAATTTCTCGGCGAGATAGGTCTCAGCAAACCGGCAGGCGAAAAGGGCAGGCATGTGCTCGAGCAGATCTGGTCGCGGCCGACCTGCGACGTGAACGGAATCATCGGCGGCTATACCGGCACCGGATCGAAGACAGTGATTCCGGCACAGGCCTCCGCCAAGTTTTCTTTCCGTCTGGTCGGAAAGCAGAATCCAGAAGCGATCCGCGCGTCGTTCCGCGACTTTGTCCGCAAGCAGTTGCCGCCGGATTGTGAGGCGGAATTTCTGGCGCATGGCGGCAGCCCTGCGCTGCAGTTGCCGTTGACTTCGCCTTATCTGAAAAAGGCGCGCGAAGCGCTTGCTGCCGAATGGGGGACGCCTGCGGTGCTGAAAGGCTCCGGCGGTTCGATTCCGATCGTGGGCAATTTCAAGCGCGATCTCGGGATGGATTCCCTGCTGATCGGCTTCGGCGTGGACGACGACCGCATTCACTCGCCGAACGAAAAGTACAATCTCACCTCGTTCCACAAGGGCGCGCGAAGCTGGGCGCGCATCCTTGACGCACTGCGTTCCTAGAATTTCAGCGAGGGCAAGGCCGAGAGGCTGTTGATTACGGCGACAGGCTTCAGGTCCGGATATTCGTCCGGCAGGTTGGCGCGGTTGACCCAGACCGGCTTGAAGCCGAAATTCGCGGCACCCGCGATGTCCCAGCGGTTCGAGGAAACGAACACGATTTCCTCCGGTCGCACGGAAGCTGCATCCGTAACAAGTGCGTAGACCTCGTTGCGCGGCTTGTAGAAGCCGAGCGCGTCGACCGAGAGCACGTGGTCGAGCATGCCGCCGAGTGCCGCGTTATCGACCGCCGCCTGCAACATGCCGGGCGAGCCGTTGGAGAGGATACCCGTGACCGCGCCCGCCTGCTTCAGCGTTCCGAGCGCAGCTTTCGCGTCGGGATAGGCGTCAAGCTTGCGGTAACTGTCGAGGAGTGCTGCCCGCAGCGCCGGATCGCTCCTGCCGAAACGGGCGAGCGCGAAATCGAGCGAGCGCTCGGTGAGCCGTTCGAAATTTTCGTATCGGCCCATTGCGGTCAGCGTCCAGGAGTATTCGAGCTGCTTGGTCCGCCACAATTCCGAGATGCGGTCGGCATCGGGACCGGCACGGTCGCGATAGCGCGCGATCGCTGCGTGCACGTCGAACAGCGTGCCATAGGCGTCGAAGATATAGGCGCGGGTCGTCATCCCGGCAGCTTACTGCCAAAAGGTATGAATCGCCGAATTCACCTGCGCGGCCGGCCGGTCTTCCGGCGTGGAGATATAGGTGGTCGAGAAACTTAACCGCCGCACGTCATAGACGCGCGCGAACACGACCGTGTCGCGCCGCACTTCGTACATGATCGGCGCAAATAACTCCGCGCAGTAGAAGGTGCCGAGCGAAACCGCGAAGTCCGCGCCCTTGGCCTCGTTGGTCGCCTCGAAGTCGTCGCCGAGTTCGAGCGCCACCACCGCCGGCGGACCGCATACCGCGACCTTCCACTTCCGGTTCGCGGGCTTGACGAGCTTCTGCTCCTTGATTTTCTCGAGCAGCGTTTCGGAGGCTTCCTTGAAGCCGAGCGCCCAGTAGTCGAGCATGTAGCGGTCCGCAGCGCCCCGCACGCCGCCCGCGGCATGATTGAACAGCGCGTATTGATAGGGATGGATGCGGATCATATCGACGACGGTGATGCCGACGACAAACGCGAACACCGCCGTTCCCGCGATCGGCGCCCAGCGGCGATAGTCGCGCAGCTTCTCGAAGATGTAGGCGACTGCGATGCCGGCAAGTACCGCCATCGGCGGCAGAATGAACAGGAAGTGGCGGATGCCGTTGTAGAGCACCGGCCGCGTGATCACGACGAGCAGGATCGGAAACAGCGCGGCGGCCGCGAGCAGCGCGAGCGATGCGCGCTTCGAAGGCGTGCCGATACCGCGGAAGATCGCAACCAGCGAACCCGCGACGCCCGCGATTGCAAGGCCGCCGACGATTTCCGGAATTTTCAGCAGGCAGAGTTTCGGCAGATAGCTGCGCGGCATGTTCGGGATCAGAATCTGCACGCCGTCGAAAGTTTCCTTCCAGGGCGTTTCCCAGAAGTTCGAGTAATAGGCGATCGCTTTGAACGGATTGAGCGGCGACTGCACCGCATAGGGCCAGACTACCGCCATGATCGCGTAGGCGAAGGGCAGGGTGAGCGCGAGCAGACCGACGAACTTCGCCGCGCGCAATGCGGCGGGCTTGAAGCCGAGTTCTTTCGATTCCGCGAGCACATAAACGAGGAGCGCGGCGCCTGCGAAAAACACCGCGATGCCGCCGATCACGCGCGTGCCGATCAGGAGCCCGAGCGCGAGCGCGAACAATGCGAGCGTCAGCGGCTTGGGTTTCGGATATTCGTCGAATGCGCGCACGAACGCGTAGAGCAGGAACACCATCGCGACCGCGAAAGGCGTGTCCTTTGCGTTGATGAACATGTGGCCGTAATAGAGCGGTGTGATCGCAAGCAGGATCACCGCGGCGGCGCCAGCCACCGGCCCGCCGACGCGGCGCGCGAGCCGCCACACTACGATCAGGCCGAGAATACCGACGATCGCGCCCATAAGCCTGCGCGACTCGAACAGGTCGGTCGTCGTGAAGCGGTCGAGGATCGACGCCGCGAGATCGAACCCGCCGCCGTAATAGAACAGGTTGTAGAATTCGAAGGCGCGCTTATCCGCGCCGCCGGTCGCGTAATACGAATAAAGCAACTCGCCGTAATGCGAGTGCGCATAGTCGTCCCAGCCGAGCCCATAGTCGCGGAAGGTGAAGCCGGCGACGATGCTCAAAGCCACGATGGCCGCAAACGCGAGCCAGTCGGCCGGCGCGGCGTTCTTCACCCGCTGGATCATGTTGTTCAAACGCATGGGTCGGGAATTCGGTCGCTCGGTTCGCGCCGGGCGAAACCTTGTTGGGAACGGGCGGCCGGCTACGCGCCCGTGAGCCTAGGTAGTAGGCGATTACGGCGGGATTCGTGCAAATTGTATGCATCCGCACAAGCCCCTAGCCGTGCACTGCAACACGACCAAGCCTTAGCGATTAAACATGAAATTCAAATGAAATGTCCGGCAGGCGACGCCTGCCGGACGAGCAGATTCGAGGGTTGCCTAGTTATGCGCCTTTGGCAGCGGCGGCATACATCTCGGCTACGTATTCCCAGTTCACCAGGTTTTCGATGAAAGCCTTCAGGTAGTCCGGGCGGCGGTTGCGGTAGTCGATGTAATAGGAGTGTTCCCATACGTCACAACCCAAGATGGGCGAGCCGCCATGGACCAGCGGGCTTTCGCCGTTCGCGGTCTTGCTGACGACGATCTTGCCGTCCTTCAGGGCGAGCCAGGCCCAGCCCGAACCGAACTGGGTGGTTCCCGCCTGAATGAATTCTTCCTTCATTTTGTCGACCGAGCCGAGGTCGGCGACGATCTTCTTCTCGAGCTCGCCCGGAATCTTGCCGCCGCCGTTCGGTTTCATCCACTTCCAGAAGTGCAGGTGGTTGTAATGCTGGCCGGCGTTGTTGAAGATCGCCGGGTTCTTACCGAACGAGCCCTTCACGATCTCCTCGAGGCTTTTTCCTTCGAGATCGGAACCTTTCAGCGCGTTGTTGCCGTTGTTGACGTAGGCGAGGTGATGCTTGTCGTGGTGATACTCAAGCGTCTCCTTCGACATGTACGGCGCCAGGGCGTCGTGCGCGTAAGGAAGGTCTGGCAATTTGAAGGTCATCCGAATTCTCCTTGTTTCTCGGGCGTTAGATAAGCCCGGACGGGCTTTCGAAACAACCTTGTGCATGCCCCCATGCGCGCAGGGCACTGTCGCCGAAAAGCCGCCTTCTGGTAGGATCGATTAACGCCTTACGGCTTAAAGTTGTTTCAGTAGAGGGAGTTTGGCCGCAATGCCCGCGATTATGTCCATTGGCGGTATCGTTCTTGCGGTATTGGGCGTTCTGATCGCCATTGCCGGCATGCCTGATCGTGCTGCCGGGCTCGGCTTGGGCAGCGATCTCATTCAGTCGGGTGCCGGTCTTTTCGCCGGTGGTTTGATCGTCGCGTGTCTGGGACAGGTACTCAAAGCCCTGCGCGACGTGGCCGACAGGGTCGAGGAGGCCGGTTTCGGTCTTTCGCAGCCGCGTTCGTCCCTCGACGACACGCATGAAGAAGATGCGCCCATGCCCCTTCCGCGTGCCGCGCGCAATGCTGCGCCCGCGCCGCGGGAAGATTTCACGCAAGTGCCGGTTCCGGCGACTGCCCGCGAGCCGCGCACGCCGCGTCCGCCTGCACGAGGAGCGGAGCCTCCACGTCCCGCGGCAAGAGCAGCGGCGCCCGCACGTCCGCAGCCGCGGCAGGAACAGGGCTTCGAGCCCCGCAAGGCCGTGCGTCCGGATCCGAATTTCGAGGCGCAGCAGGACGAAGATTTCGCGGAGGATCTGGCCGCGCCGGCGCAGGAGCCGCGCTGGATGCGCGCGCAGGCCGAAGCCAACAACCGGCAGCAATCGGCGGGCGTCATTCCCTTACAGGCGAACCGGCAGAGCCGTGCGACCCCGGTTGCGTCTGCCACGCCGCCACTGCGGGAACCCGCAACTACGCCTTATGAGCCGCAGCGACACCGCGAACCGGCGGAAGCCGAAATCGCCGAAGCGACCGTCGTGCGCTCGGGCATTATCGGCGGCATGGCCTATACGTTGTATTCCGACGGCTCGATCGAGGCGGAATTGCCGGCCGGTACCGTGCGCTTCGGCTCGCTGACCGAATTGCAGGAGCACGTGAAGCGTGCAGGCGCAGACGATCAGGACGGCTATCCGGGGACGAACGCCGCGCAGCACTAAGCTGCCGCAGACGCGCGGCTTCGCGGGCGGTTTACGAGCCAGATTCCAAACGCGACCAGCACGAGCGCGATCCACAGGATCGGGCCTACCTGCTCGTTCAGGAAATACGCGCCGGAAAGCATCGCGAACAGCGGCGACAGGAACGTGAATACCGAAAGCGTGGAAGCCGGATAGGTTCGCACCAGTGCGAACCACGCGAGATACGACGCGAAGGCGACGATCACGATCTGATAAGCGAGCGAAGCCGCAACCAGACCGTCGAAGTGCGTGATTCCGGTTTCGCCGACGAGCAAGGCGCCGGGCACGAACAAGGCGGTGAAGCCTAGCTGATAGGCGAGCGTCTTTGCCGGGTGAATCTTCGCAAGCGTCGTCTTCTTGATGATGAGGGTCGTCACGGCCCAGAGCACGGCCGCGACAAGCATCATCATGTCACCGATCAGCGCGGTCTTCGACGGCAGCGAAAGCCCGTCACGCACTGCGAGCACGAGACCGCCGAATGCGCACAGTAGTCCGAGAACCTGCGCAATTCCCATGCGCTCGTTTGGCAGCAGAAAATGTGCGCCGATCGCAACAACGAAGGGCGATGCGTAAAGAAAGAGAATGCTGCGCGCGACATCGGTATAGACCAGCGCCCAATAGATGAACGCGAATTCGGAGGCGAACAGAAAGCCGACGACAAGGCCGGGAACGAGCGTGCCGTCGCGCTCGAACAGCTTGATGCCACGCAGATAGCACCAGAACAGAAGCAGCAGGAACGCACCCGCGCAGCGCAGCCCGCTCTGGAACGCGGGCGATACCGCGTTGTTCGTGACCTTGATCGCGACCTGCTGAAAACCCCAGGAAGCCGTGAGCGCGACCATCGCAAGCGTCGCGAAAATATCCAGCCGGTCGTGCTGTTTCATGCGCCGGCATCCGCGCCTGCGGTCACGATCGCGAACACATAAGCGAGCGCGACTTCGTCGAGCCGGTCGAAGCGGCCCGCCGCGCCGCCGTGGCCCGCATCCATGTTGGTCTTGAGAAAGATCGGATTTTTCCCGGTGTTGAGCGAGCGCAGCTTCGCGACCCACTTCGCCGGTTCCCAATAGGTAACGCGCGGGTCGGTAAGGCCTGCGAGCACGAGCATCGCCGGATAGTTTTTCGCGGCGACATTGTCATAAGGCGAATAGCGCAACATGCGCTCGAGCACGGCCTTGTCGGTGGCCGGGTTGCCCCACTCGGGCCATTCCGGCGGCGTCAGCGGCAGCGTGCCGTCGAGCATGGTATTGATGACATCGACAAACGGCACCTCGGCGATGATACCGGCGAAAAGCTCCGGCTTGAGGTTCGCGACCGCACCCATCAGCATGCCGCCGGCCGAGCCACCCTGCGCGACGATGCGGTCGGCGCTTGCGAATTTCTCAGTGATCAGATGCTCGCCGCAGGCGATAAAGTCGGTGAAGGTGTTTTCCTTCTTCTCCATCTTGCCGTCGAGATACCAGCGCCACCCCTTGTCGGTGCCGCCGCGGATATGCGCGATGGCGAAGACGAATCCGCGGTCGGCGAGCGAAAGCCGCGAGGTCGAAAAGCTCGCGGGCATCGCGATGCCGTAAGAGCCATAGCCGTAAAGCAGGCAGGGCGCGCTGCCGTCTATCTTCGTGTTCTTGTGATGCAGGAGCGAGATCGGGACGACCGCGCCGTCTCTTGCTTTCGCGAAAATTCGCCGCGTGACGTAGTCGTCCGGATTGTGACCCGAAGGCACTTCCTGCCGCTTGCGCATCACGCGCTCGCGCGTGCGCATGTCGTAGTCCCAGACCTCGCCCGGCGTGGTCATGGACGAATAGCTGAAGCGCAGGTTGTCGGTGTCGAATTCGAATCCGGTGGACGAGCCGAGCGAATAGGCTTCTTCCTTGAAGGCGATGGTGTGCTCGTTTCCGCTTGCGATTTCGCGCACGATGATGCGCGGCAATCCTTCATGGCGCTCGAGCCGCGTCATCCAGCTTTTGAAGATGCAGCTGTCGAGAATAAGCGTGCCAGCCTGATGCGCAATCAGGTCGCGCCAGTTTGCGCGGCCGGGATTGGCAAGCGGCGTTGTCGAGATTTTGAAGTCCTCAGCGCCGTCGGCGTTCGTCAGGACGATCAGCACTTCCTCGCCGTTGAACGAAGGATGGTGTTCGACTTCGTAGCGAAGCCCGGCGGTGCGCTTTTCGATCAATCGCGGCTTTGCGGATGGATTTTTCAGGTCGAGCAGATGGACTTCGGATGTATCGTGATCGCCGGTCGAGATCGTCGCGAAGCGGTTGGCCTGCAACTCGCCGATGCTGACGAAAAAGCCTTTGTCGGCTTCTTCGTAAACGAGTTCGTCGTCTTTGGTGTCTTTTCCGAGCCGGTGCAGATAGACGCGCGACGGACGGTGTTCGGCATCGAGCTTCACATAATAAAAGCCGCTGGCGTCTTCTAACCAGACGGTACTGCCGCCCACGTCTGTAACGAGGTCGGCGCGATCCTTGCCGGAGGCAAGCTCGCGCACGCGCACACTGTAAAGCTCCGAGCCCTTGTCGTCGGAGCTCCAGGCAATCAGCTTGTGATCCGGCGAATGTGACACGCCGCCAAGCGAGAAATAGGCTTTGCCTTCGGCGAGCGCGTCGCCGTCGAGCATGATCTCTTCCGCGCCGCCGGAGGCTGGCTCGCGGCACGCCAGCGGGTGCTGGCCGCCTTCGCGGTAACGCGAGAAGTAAGCGAACGGACCGTCGCGCGACGGCACCGAGGAATCGTCTTCCTTGATGCGTCCGCGCATTTCCGCGATCAGTTTTTTCTTCAACGCCTCATAAGGTGCGAAAGCCTTCTCGGTGTAAGCGTTCTCGGCTTCCAGGTAGTCACGGATGTCCGGCTGCAAAATGGAAGTGTCGCGGAACACTTCCTGCCACTTCGGATCGCGCAGCCAAGCAAAATCGTCCACGAGCGTGAGCCCGTGGACGATCTGTTGTGACGGAATTTTCCGGGCTGACGGCGTTTTGCCCAGGCTTTCGAGGTTCCAGCTTTCGCTATTTCTTGTCTTGTTCATCGGCCTTTTGCAGCTTCAACGCATGACCGTTCATGCAGTAGCGCTGCCCGGTTGGATTGGGTCCATCCGGAAATACGTGGCCAAGATGCGCCTCGCAAGAGGCGCAGCGGATTTCGGTGCGGCGCATGAGAAACGAGTTGTCGGAGTGTTCCGAGACCGCTCCGTTCTCGATCGGCTGGTAGAAGCTCGGCCAGCCGGAGCCGGAATCGTATTTGGTTTCGGAGGAAAACAGCGGCGCGCCGCAGGCGACGCAGTTGTAAACGCCTTTGCTCTTTTCGTTCAGATACGGCCCCGTCCACGCTGGTTCGGTGCCGTGCTTGCGGGTGATATAATATTGCTCCGGGGTCAGTTCCTTTTGCCACTCGGCATCGGATTTCATGACCTTCGGGCGGCTCGCGGTATCGGCCATCTTTCGTCTCCGGGTGCGGGTTTCCTGCACAGAATTATGCTTCGCTCTGGGACCTCGCAAGGTGCGGGCGTTACACAAGCGCGCGAGCGCGAAATGCCGCGCGAGATCGTAGCCCGGCGAGCCTGCGGACCGGCGTTCCTCGCGCAACGCCCGCAGGAAACGCGCCTCCTGTCCGGAAAGGCCGGCCCCGAGAAAGAGTTTCTGCCGGGCCAGCATTTCCTCGCGTGTTTCGGTTCGGAACGCGCGGATCGCGGCATATTCCGGCCCGCGAACGAGAATGGGAGGCTTGCGAAAAGGCATGAGCGGGATTCCTTCTGAATCCGCCGAATTTGCTGCCTCCCGCCGGGGCGGGGATAAATTCCTATCCACAGGACGCACGGAATCCGGCTAAGCTCTTTGCGCTGCGGGCGAATTTTCTTCCCCCGCGCCTTGTCCGGAATCGGGATTTCCCCGCTCCGGCCGCAATCCCTATGATAAGGATATATTCCTAGTCAGGGAGAGCGGCGGAATGCATGCGTTATTGTGGTCGGCACGAAAGGTGTCGGTATCGGTGGAAGTCGCCTGCGCGTTGGCGGCGCGGTTGGCTGCGAGCACGTCGGGTGTTGCGGCGTCCGAAGTGGTCTCGCACCGCCGCTCCTCGCGCCGCGTTTCGACCGCGCGGCAGATCGGCATGTACCTCGCTCATACCACTGCTGGATTGCCGCTCACCAAGGTCGCCGAATATTTCGGCCGCGACCGCACCACCGCGGCGCATGCCTGCCGCCTGATCGAAGACCGCCGCGACGACCGGAAGTTCGACGCTGAACTCTCCGAACTCGAGGATCTGCTGCGCGCGATCTGCGGAGCCGCGCGATGAAAAAAGAAAAGCAGGATTTTATCGCGCAGCACGGTGTTTCGCGCGTCAAGAAAGACGATGCGCGGATCGCACCCGACGCATTGCTCGTCAACGAATCCGAGAGCCCGCTCGCGTGGCTCGCACGCCGCAAGGATGCGGGCGGCAGGCCGATGATCGACGCCGCGCAATTCGCAGCCGGCGAGCGGTTGCGCGCGGACTTCACCCGCGCCGCGATGACCCCGCGCGTCGGTGCGAATTTCTCGTCGCCGGTCGCCCATAGCCGCCGTGGCGGCGGCGATAGCGGCGCGCATTTTTCCGATCTGGTGATCGCCGCGAAGGAGCGCCTGAACCTCGCGCTCGACGCCGTCGGCCCGGAGTTTTCCGGGCTGCTGCTCGACGTTTGTTGTTTCCTGAAAGGTCTCGAAACCGTCGAGCACGAACGCGGCTGGCCGCGGCGTACGTCGAAGATCGTGCTCGGTCTCGCGCTCGACCGTCTCGCGCGCCATTACGGTCTGGCGGCGAAGATCACCGGCAAGCGCTCACCGTTACGAAGCTGGCAGGCGGAGGATGCGCGGCCGACGATGGACGCCTACCGCGACTAGCTACCCGAGGGCTGCTTGCGCGTCGCGCTTCATGCGCTCGACCATCGAACGGAAGCCGTTCGAGCGCTGCGGCGTCAGGTGCTCGCCGAGCCCGAGCTGGTTGAACACCGCGTTCGCGTCGGTTTCCAGAATGGTCTTCGGACTCTCGCCGGAATAAAGCGCAAACAGAATGGCGATCAGTCCCTTGACAATATGCGCGTCGCTGTCGCCCTGAAATTCGATGGCGCCATCCTTGCGCGCGCTCGTAAGCCACACCTGGCTCGCGCAGCCCTGCACCTTATTCGCATCCACATGATCGGCGGCCGGCAGTTCCGGCAGCTTGCGGCCGAGCTCGATCACGTAGCGATAGCGGTCGTCCCAGCTATCGAGGAGCTCGAAATCCTCGATGATTCTTTCGATGCGTTCGTTCATGCCCTTGATATAGGCGGCACGCGCGAAAGGCACAATTCGTGGAAAATTATCCCGCGCGGCGCGACGGCTGCTGGGGGTTCGCCGTCTTTTGTGGCGAAGGCGCGAGCCACGGCATTTCGCGGTCGTCGGCCGTGAGCGTGTCGCGGCCCGGCCGCGGCGTCGAGCCGGTCGGCCCGTCCTGCTTGTCGGCATTCGAGGACAGGAACTCGTAAAGCATCTTCGCGCCGTTCTGCGCCTTCTGGCCGAAGGTATGAAGCGCCTGCGCGCCAACCGCACAGGCTTCCGGCTCGCGGGCACAGAAGCCGCGCGCATCCTTGATCGCGGCCTGTGCCGCGCCGATCGCTTCGAACGTGCTGACCGCCGGCGCGTTCGGGTCCGATTTCGGCCCGGCCGGAAGCAGCAGCACGACGATGGAAAGCCAGAAGGCTACCCGAACCAGAAAGAACATGACGCCTGTAGTCCTCGCGCGGCTTATCTGCCGCGTCATACCGGACCTTAGACCCGGAGCTTTCAAAGAACCGTTCGGCCTTCGACGAAGATTAGCATCGAATCGGAGAAATTCCGGAGATGGTTTCGAAACTATTCGCGGCCAGGCGCGGCAACGATTTCTTCAAATTCGGGACAAGAAGAGAACGAAAATCCGGGCCGGAAACCGATCGTTCACCATGCCGTCCGAAGCCGCCAAAAGTCCTGCCAAATAAGGGGTTCCGACCGGAGTGCCGGCCCCGCGGCGGTAGGAATTTAGGGTTCGCTTAAGCGGCCACTTTTAGAGTCTGCGCCAACAGGTGAGGGACGGCGCGCAACCTCGAGCAACATGCGCCGCAGTAAAGTTGCGTAGTTCAAGTTTCGCGCCCATCCGGGCTTATCTCGACGCACTGGTTCATGCGAGCGCGCGCCAGGATTCGCTGCTCGCCGCGCGTCACCGCGCATTCTTCGCGACCCGGCTGTTCGTCGGTCTCGTCGCGCTCGCGATTTTCCCGATTTATCTCGCCTGGCGTGGTGTCCCGACCGCGGTCGAAGTGATCGCGCTGTGCTGGACGCTGACGCCGCTCCTGCTCGTCTGGTATCTCTCGAAAACCGGGCACTACGAACGCGCGCATCTGTTGTCGGCGTGCTCGCTCGCGCTCCTGGTCGCCATGATCGGCGCCATCACCGGCGGCATCGCTTCCTTCGTAGTGCCGTGGATCGTTGTAATCGCGCTCGAAGCTTCGCTGTCCGCCTCGCGCCGTCTTATCGTTTCCACGATCGCGATTGCGCTGCTTACCGCCGCCGCGCTCTGGCTCGCGGTGCCCTATCCGGTTTCCATCGACTTTGCGCCTGCGTGGTCGATGATTGCGGGCGCTGCCTCCGCCGCGATCTATGCGGGCGGCCTTGCGCTCTCAAACAGTGCTTTCGTCCGCGCCGGGCAAGTGGCCAAAGAACTCAGCGAGGCGCGCTACCGGTTGCTCGCACAGAACATGTCCGACGTGATTGCGCGCCACGGCCGCGACGGCGCGATCACGTTCATTTCGCCTGCCGCCGAGCAGCTTACCGGCGTGCCTGTTTCGGAACTTCTCGGTCACCGCCTGTTCGAGCGCGTTCATCTTGCGGATCGTCCGGCGTTCCTCACCGCGATTTCGGATGCCGCTCGCGGCGCAATTCCGGCGTCGCTGGAATTTCGCCTGCAACGCGAGCCGCGCGTTGCGGCGTATCGCGGCGCGCCTGAATTTATCTGGGTCGAAATGCGCAGCCATGCGATCGAAGCGGGCAGCGAACGCCACGACGAAGACAATAATCCGCGCCAGGTGGTCTCGGTCTTCCGCGACATTTCGGCCCGCAAGGCCGATGCGCTTGCGATCGAACATGCGCGCGCCGAAGCCGAACGCACGAACGAGGCCAAGAGCAAGTTCCTTGCGACCGTCAGCCACGAACTGCGCACCCCGCTGAACGCCATTATCGGCTTCTCGGAAATGCTGGCGCGCGAAGACGAAATGAAGCTCGACGCCGCCCGCCGGCAGGACTGCGCCCGCCTGATCCGGGATTCCGGTGAGCATCTGCTCGCTGTCGTGAACGGCATCCTCGATATGTCCCGCATCGAGGCGGGGCATTTCGAGATCGTGACCGAGCCGTTCGCCGTGAAGCCGCTGATCGAAAGCTGCCGCAACATGATGTCGCTGCGTGCCGAGCAGGCGGGCATCCAGCTCTTTGCCGATATTGCGGCCGATCTGCCCGAGATTAACGCTGATCCGCGCGCCTTGCGCCAGGTCGTGATCAATCTCGTTTCGAACGCGATCAAGTTCACCGGCGAGGGCGGCAAGGTCGATATTTCCGTCGGCGCGGCTGCGAACCAGATCGAGTTGATCGTGTCCGACACGGGTGTCGGCATCCCCGAAGAGGATATGGACCGCCTCGGCGATCCGTTCTTTCAGGGCCGCTCGACCTATGACCGCATGTACGAAGGCACCGGGCTAGGCCTCTCCGTGGTGATGGGTCTCGTCAAGCTGCATGGCGGCTCGGTCGAGATCGAAAGCCGCATGCGTCAGGGGACGAAAGTGATCGTTCGTTTGCCGCTCGATTGTCAGGAAGGCATGAAGGCCGCGCTGAACAATCCCATTGCAAAATTTCCCCGCCGTCCGGCACCGTCCGGCCGCGATGAACCGAAGGTAAGAAAAAGTGCCTAAGCGCGTTTCCAGTTCGCGTCGCGCCGTGCGCGACGATGATGATAATTATGTCCGCACGCCGAAGCGCCGCTCGCTGTTGCGCCGTCTGCTCGGCGCGCTGCTGCCGCGACGGATTTCCGATACGGTCGCGCTTGCGATCCTGACCGCCGCCGGCCTCGCCGTTGTCGTCAATGCGGTCGCCTTTCAGGAAACGCCGCGATCGAGCCTCGAAAGCCTGATCATGCGCGATATCCAGGCCAACGCGCCGAACCCGCAGCCGCGTCCGGCGGACGCGCCGGCGCGCGACGTAGGCGACCTGATCCAGAATATTCAGCGCGAGCTCTCGGCGCGCGGCTATTACAACGGTGCCGTCGACGGGGTGCCGGGTCCGCGCACGGAGCAGGCGATCCGCGACTTCCAGAAAGGCAAGAACGGCCAGAATACGCTTGAGCCGAGCGACGCGCTGCTGAACCTCATCAAGCGCACGCCGGTGAAAGGCGATGTCACCAAGGGCGACATCACCGGCTCCATCGACGGGGAGGGAGAGCGCAAATCGCTCCGCGTGTTGTCGTTGCAACGCGCGCTCGCGAGGCTCGGCTACGGCCCGGTTCGCATCAGCGGCACGTTCGGCCCGGAAACCAAGGAAGCGATCGAACGCTTCGAGCGCGACTGGAAAATGCCGATCACCGGCCTGATGACCGAAAACTTGTTTGCGAAACTCGCCGCGGTCAACGGCCAGCCGATCGACTGATTCTCCAAAGCGAGCTTTTGCTCTAGGGTCGCGCCCGTGCGTCTGAAAAGTGCAATCTGGGTCGCGGCCTATGTCCGGCGCTGCAACGGCGAGGGCAGCTATGCCGTCGTGCGCCGCCGCGGCGCGGAGGAGGCCGGCGCGATTTTCGTGAAAATCTCTCGCCTCGACGGCACCGCTTCGCTGTTCGGCCCCGCGCCGCAGACCGCGTTCGACGATGCGCGGCCGGTCGAACACCTGTTCGCGCCGTTCTTTCCGCAGGGCTTCGTCGCCGAAGCCGATGTCGAGACGCGGATCGCCCGCGAGCAGAAGTTCGACCCGGATCTATGGCTGGTGGAAGTCGAGGATCGCGCGGGCCGCAACTTCCTCAATCTCGCTCCCGCCTGACCGGAAGACGAATTCGTCAAACATTTCCAGCGTTAAGAGGCTGTTAACCCTAACCGATTGTTACTTGGGAAAAGCCGGGTCTTCCGGCGTTGGCCCAAGGAGGCCTTCAATGGGTTTGTTGGTCAGATTTCCGCTGGAAAAGGCGCGGGCCGTTCCGCCTTCCGCGACCGGCGGCGAGGGTGCTTCCATTCTTGTGCTGCCCGTCATTCGCATTGAGCGCGGTGCGGGTCAGGAATCGCAGAAACCGCAGTCGAAGCCGCGCACGCGCAATGGCGGCAGGCAGCGCCGGCGCACCAAGCGTCCGGCCTAGGTGCGCCCCGCACATTCGATAAGATTTCTTTCGGCGCTTTGTCTTGCGGCGCTCGCGTCCGCCTGCGCGCGTGTCGGCGATTTCGACCGGCCGGTGCCGTCCTATTTCCACGACGAAGTGCTGCCCGTGGTCGGCGCTTATGCAGCGCAGTATCGTGGCGAGCCGGTTTCTTCCGCACCGATGACCGACGACGAGCGTACCTTGCGCGACCTCGCTTACGGCATCATCGCGCCGCCGGTCACCCGCCAGAAGTGGCTCGTGACGCTCACCGACCTGCGTCAGTCGCGCGTGCTGCCGAATAACGAGCCGCCGTTCGACATCGAAAAATATGCCAGCACGATCATCGACATGCCGTATCGTTCGGCGACCGCGCGGTATTCGCGCCTGATCGACGATATTCGCTCCGATAGCTTGCGCATCAAGCCGTTTTTCGCCGCCGCCCAGCGCGTCGTGGAAATGGACACTGCGCGCGAACGCAGTCTTTCGGCCGTGACACGATTGACGCCGGAAGAACGCGAGATCGCGATGGCGCGCATCGCCGAAAACCGGATGTTGATCGGCTGGGTCTATCGCCGCTTGGGCGAGCGTGCGCGCGGCTATAAATATGCGCTGGAGCGCCTTTTCATCAAAGCGCCGGCGCCCGCTGGTGTCGATGCAGAGCGCGCGCTGCGCGCTTATGAGGAGCGGCTCGCACAGATTCCGGTTCTGAATGCGCCCGCGTTGCAGGCGGCGAACGGCCCGATCTTTTTCAAGGACTAGCGCGCCGCGAGCGGCCCGCATTTCGCGCCCTTCAGCCTCGCACGAATAAGTTCCCGCGAACCTTCCTCGCGCACGAAAGCGCGGATGAAGACGATGCCGTGCAGGCCGGGAGACTCGATGATGAGCCGGTCCGCTGAGGTGATCTCGGAATCCTGCGGCAGCAACGCGCGCTGCTGTGCCGTCATCAGTTGCAGGTCGATCGCGCGCTGGCTCGCCGCGCGGTCGTTGAGCGAATAGAATACGCGGCCCTGACGCGTATAAAATGCGACGGATGTCAGGTCGGGCGTCGCCGGCACGCTGATCGAAAGCGGCCCGCGCGACAGATCGTAAACGCAGGTGGCGAACGCAAATGCCGGATCCATGCGCGGCAGCACCGCTTGAAAAGGCGTCGGCTCGGGAAGCTGGATGATCTCGTTTATGTTGCCGAGGCGGGCGAGCCGCGCGAAGGCGTCGTTCTGCGCAAGCTGCGGCATAGCGAAGATCGAAAGGATATGCACGACGCCGCCGAGTACGAGTCCGGCAATCGCCGGAAGCAGAAATCTTCTCACGGGCAGTTCTCCCGTGTAATGCGGGGCATCTCCGCAGCTTCGCTGCGTGCAACGCCGGTCGGCGTATCGTAGAGCCGGAAGATCGCGACGATGCGTTCGCTTTCGCCCGTCGGCAGCCAGTTTCCGGCGTGCGTGCGCGGCGACAGCCAGATGTTTACCTCGCCGTTCTTGTCGTACACGACTTCGGCGCTGGTAAAGGCATAGCGCGCGGCGGGATTTTCGATCAGGCGGCCGCGACCGTCATAGATCGTCAGCGTCCAGAAGCGGGCGGGCTGTAGTCTTCCCTTGATGCTCGTAATGCAGCGGCCGTCGATGGCGCTGCCCTGATCGTCGGCGGTCGCGATGAACGCCACACCTTCCGAAAGGCCGATCGGCAATTCGCCGGAACGCGCGAAGATCGCGCGTGCATAAGGGTCCGCATCGAGCGTGCCGCTGCGCGGCCAGGCGCGCCACGCGCCGATCCGCACCGTGCCGAAACCGCTCTCGCGGCTCGACATCAGCCACGTCAGTCCCAGGCCCGAGGCCGAGCCGATCAACAGCGCCAGAATGAAAAACAGGACGCGCAAGGGGAGGCTTTCGGAATCGAATAGCGGTGGAGAAAGGAATTGCCACGGCGGCCTTCGCCGCTCCAGCGATTTCGTGGCGGCTTAGTTCGCGGCCTGCCCGGTGGTGCCGGAGGGCGGCAGCGAAGCTGTGCCGCCCGCGTCGCGCAGTGCCCGCTCGATCCGGAGCAGTTGTTCGACTGCGCGGGGCGGCAGCGTGATCGCGCGGTTGATCGCGGGGTTCTGCTGCGTGGATGCGACGTTCGGGCCGTCACGTTTGGGTGGCGCGCGGTTCACGCCGGGGATCTGCCGCGGTACGAGGCCCTGATGCGCGACCGTCATCACCTTGTTCCAGGTCATCGCGGGCAGCGAGCCGCCGGTCATGCGGCGCAAGGGCTGATAGTCGTCGTTGCCGTACCAGACCGCGGCCACGAAGTTGCCGGTGAAGCCGATGAACCACGCGTCGCGATAGGCGTTGGTGGTACCGGTTTTTCCGCCGACCGTGATGCCGTTCAGCATCGCGCGGCGCGCGGTGCCGTTCTCGACCACGTTGACGAGCACCGGATTGATTTCATTGATTACCGAGACGGGGAGGATCTGTTCCGCGCGCGCCAGGTCGGTTGAGTCGCGCCATATCAGTTCGCCGGTGAGCGTCCGGATTTCGAGCGCCGCGTGGCCGCGCACGCGTTTTCCGCCCGAAGCGAACGTCGCGTAGGCCTGTGTCATGTCGAACACGGTGACTTCCGCCGCACCCAATGGAAGTGGTGCTGATATCCGTAACTCTGTCGTCAGCCCCATTTTGCGTGCCGTCGCCACGATTTTATCTCTGCCGACGATGCCCGCGATTCTCACCGCCGGCGTGTTGAGCGAAAGCGTCAGCGCTTGAGAAATTGGCATGGTGCCGAAGTAGGAGCGTGAATAATTTTGCGGGCACCATGAGCCGAGACAGATCGGCGCATCCAGCACCGGCGTATTCGCGGTCATGCCGTTCATGAACGCGGTCGCGTAAACGAACGGCTTGAACGACGAGCCGGGCTGTCGCAGCGCATCGGTCGCGCGATTGAACTGGCTTTCGCCATAGTCGCGCCCGCCGACCATCGCGCGCAGCGCGCCGTTCGCTTCCATGATCACGATCGCGGCCTGTCCCGCGTTATAATCGCGGCCGAACTGTTTGAGCGACGACTGGATCGCTTCATCCGCCGTTTTCTGTATTGCCGGGTCGAACGCGGTGCGCACCTGAAACACGCGCTCCGTCACGGTCGAAGGCAGCTTCGCCACGAGCTGCTGCACTTCGCGAAACGCATAGTCGAGATAATAATTCGGCGTCTGCTCCTCGCGCCGGTCCACCGGCCGCGCGGGATTGCGCCGCGCGCCGAACACCTGGCCTTCGGTCATGAAGCCGGCTTCGACTAGATTATCGAGCACGGTCGACGCACGCGCACGCGCCGCCGGCAAGTTCACGTGCGGCGCGAACCGCGTCGGCGCCTTGAACAGTCCCGCGAGCATCGCCGCTTCCGAAAGGTTCACGTCGCGCGCAGACTTTGCGAAATAATACTGCGCCGCCGCGTCGATGCCGTAGGTGCCGCCGCCGAGATAGGCGCGGTCGAGATAGAGCTTCAGGATTTCGTTTTTCTTCAGCCGCGATTCGAGCCACACCGCGAGAAACGCTTCTTTGACCTTGCGCTCGATCGTGCGCTCGTTCGACAGAAACAAATTCTTCGCGAGCTGCTGCGTGATCGACGAGCCGCCCTGCACGACGCCGCCGGCGCGCACGTTCGTGGTCAGCGCGCGCAGCGTGCCCGCGATGTCGATGCCGAAATGCTCGTAGAAGCGGCGGTCTTCGGTGGCGAGCACCGCCTTGATCAGGTGATCGGGAAACTCCTCGAGCGGCACCGAGTCATTATGTTTGATGCCGCGCTCGCCGATGCGGTTGCCGTAGCGGTCGAGAAAGGTGACGGCGAGCTCGCTTTTCTTGAGCCAGTCCTCGTCCGAGGTTTCGTTGAACGCGGGAATCGCGAGCGCGAGCAAGACAACCGCTCCTGCGGTGCCGAGCGTCGCGCCCTCCGAGAGTGCCTCGACCGCGAGCCGCCGCATGCCGCTCACGTGAAAGCGGTCCATGAACGCCGAGAAGGCTTCCCACTTTGCGCGGATGAAAACCCAGAGCGCGAACAGCGCCGAGTTCAGCCGCGCGTCGAGGTCGAGCAGGAATTTACGCAGGCCTGTGATTCCCGCGCGCTCGAGCGGCGACTTCTTCGGGTCCTTGCCGGACGGCGGCGGGGAGGGCTGGTCTGCCAAGGCGGAACTCTAGGGGCTTGCGTGGCGCGGGGAGCGGCTTGCGTTATAGCAGCGTGGGAAAAGGTACGCGAATAAGGCGGGCTCACATTGTTAATAGTGGCCCTTCCGACGTATGAGGAGCCATGCCCAAGCCCTTCTGGCAAACGAAGTCTCTCAAGGAAATGACGACCGGCGAGTGGGAATCGCTCTGCGACGGCTGCGCGCGCTGCTGCCTCGAAAAGCTCGAGGACGAGGACACCGGCAAGATTTACTACACCAACGTCGCCTGCCGCTTGCTCGATTGCGAAAGCTGCCGCTGCTCCGACTACGAAAACCGCATGAAGCGCGTCAAAGACTGCGTGAAGATCACGCCCGAGGAGCAGTTCTTCTGGCTGCCGAAAACCTGCGCCTATCGCCGGCTCTCCGAAGGCAAGGATCTGTTGTGGTGGCATCCGCTCCTTTCCGGCGACCCGGAGACGGTGCATCAGGCCGGCATTTCCGTGCGCGGCCGTGTCGGCGGCATCGAGGGCAAGGTGCGCGTGCGCGACTATCAGGATTATCTGGTGCGCTGGCCTTTACTGGAGCCACGCGAGACGAAAAATCCGAAAAAGAAGGATGCAGGAAAATAATCCTTGACAGCGTGCCGCTGCTTCGTTAGTGTTTCGGCATACTCCAAAAATGTATCGACAGCGCGCTTGGGGCTTGCCCCATTCGCGAAATAAGAACGGCGGCGGAATTTCCGGCCGCCGTTTCGCGTTTCAAGGGGCCGATGCCGAAATTCATTGTCCTGCCGCCGGAGAAGATTGCGGAAGTCCGCCAGCTCTACGAGGGCACCAATGTGCCGGTTCGCGATCTTGCGTCGATCTGCGGTCTCGGTGTCACTACTTTTCTCAAGCGCGTGAAACTCTGGGGCTGGAAACCGCGCAATTATCGGATGCGTGATTATGATGCTGCGGCCCAGCGCGACATCGAATCCATCCGCGAAATTGCGGCTCCGGCTATCGCCGTCGCCGAAAACGAAACCCTGATCGATCGCGTGCGCGCGGCGGTCGAGCGCGAGATCGTTGCGATCGAAGCGGTGCTCGCGCGCGTGGAAGGGGCAAAGCTGCGCTCGACCGACGCCGAGCGCGCGGCGCGCACGCTTGCGACACTGGTCAAAACCTTGCGCGAAGTTGCGGCCCTCCAGCGCGACGAGAAACCGGAACAGGCGAGCGGTGAAGGCGAAGACGAATTCCGCGATCTCGAGGAATTCCGCAGCGAGCTTGCGGAGCGGCTTGATCGGTTGCGCAAGAGCCGGGACGCTGAATGAACTGACGGTAGGATTTCGCGCCAGCGACTACGAAGCGCTTCTGAAATTCTGGCCGCTCTGGGCGCGCGAGGATCAATTGCCGCCGCAGGGCGCGTGGCGCAACTGGCTGATCCTCGGCGGCCGCGGCGCCGGCAAGACGCGCGCTGGCGCGGAGTGGGTGCGGGGTGTTGCGCTCGGCGCAAACGAATTCGGCGAGCGCGCGCGGCAGATCGCCCTCGTCGGCGAGTCGCTCGCCGACGTGCGCGAGGTGATGATCGAAGGCGTTTCGGGTTTGCTCGGCGTGCATGCGCGCGGGGAGCGCCCGCAATGGGAGCCTTCGCGCCGCAGGCTGGAGTGGAAGAACGGCGCGGTGGCTTATGCCTTCTCGGCCGACGACCCGGAAAGTTTACGCGGGCCGCAATTCGACGCTGCCTGGTGCGACGAACTTTGCAAATGGCGGCGCGGCGAGGCGGCCTTCGACATGCTGCAATTCGGGCTGCGGTTGGGTGCCAATCCGCGCAGCGCGATCACGACCACGCCGCGGCCGGTGCCGCTTCTGAAGCGGTTGCTCGCAGATTCCGCGAGCGTGGTGTCGCGCGCGGCGACAAAAGCGAATGCATTTCAACTCGCGCCACAGTTTCTGGAGCAGATGCTGACGCGCTACGCCGGCACGCGACTGGGCCGGCAGGAACTCGACGGCGAAGTGATCGAGGCGCGGGCCGACAGCCTGTTTCCGCGCGAGCGCGTGGAAAAGGCGAGGGTGGAAACCCATCCGCCGCTCTCGCGCATCGTGGTCGCGATCGACCCGCCGGCGTCGTCGCGCGAAGGCGCGGATGCCTGCGGCATCGTCGCGGCCGGATGCGATGACGAAGGAAAAGTTTTTGTGCTCGCCGACGAAAGCGCAAGCGGGCTTTCGCCCTTGCAATGGGCGAGCCGCGCGATTTCGCTTTACCGGCGTCTCGACGCCGACCGCATTGTCGTTGAAGTGAATCAGGGCGGCGAGATGGCGCGCGCGGTGCTGAGCGAGACCGACGCGAGCGTTCCGGTTTCCGAGGTGCGCGCGACGCGCGGCAAGGTGCTGCGCGCCGAGCCGGTGGCCGCACTTTATGAACAAGGCCGCGTTTCGCATGTCGGCAGCTTTCCGCTGCTCGAAGACGAGATGGCGGATTTCGGCGCGGACGGGCTGTCGCAAGGCCGCTCGCCCGACCGGCTCGACGCGCTGGTCTGGGCAATTACGTCTTTGGTTTTGAGCCCGCGCGGAGCCACGCCGCGGATGCGCGCTCTCTAATTCTGGAAGCTCAAATGAATTTTCCCTTCCGTGAATTCTTTTCGCGGCGTGCGCCCGCGCGCGCCGAAGAAAAAGCGAGCCGCACCGGCGCGCTGGTCGCGCTGTTCTCGAGCGGACGCCCGCGCTGGACGCCGCGCGATTACGCGGCGCTCGCGCGCGAAGGCTATGCCAAAAACCCGATCGCGTTTCGCAGCGTCCGCATGATCGCGGAAGCAGCGGCGAACGTGCCGCTCCTGTTATATGAAGGCGCGCGCGAGCACGACGAGCATCCGCTGCTCGCGCTGCTTTCGCGTCCAAACCCGCGCCAGACCGGCGCGGATCTGATCGAGCAGCTTGCGGGCTATCTGCTGGTTTCCGGCAACGCCTATCTCGAGCGCGTCTGCGTGCTCGACGAGGTGCGCGAGCTGCACGCGCTGCGCCCCGACCGGATGAAGGTCATTCCCGGCGCGGAAGGCTGGGCCGAGGCTTACGAATATCGCGTGGGCGGCTCCGCGGTGCGCTTCGCGATGAGCGATACACTCGCGCCGATCTTGCATCTGACGATCTTCAATCCGCTCGACGATCACTACGGCATGTCGCCGCTGGAGGCAGCACAAGCCTCGCTCGACGTGCACAACGCGGCGAGCGCCTGGAACAAGGCGTTGCTTGACAACGCAGCGAGGCCTTCGGGCGCGCTGGTTTATTCCGCGGCCGGCGGCAATCTCTCGGACGAGCAGTTCGAGCGGCTGAAGACCGAGCTGGAGGCACATTATCAGGGCGCGGCAAACGCAGGCCGCCCGCTGCTTTTGGAAGGCGGGTTGGACTGGAAGGGCCTGAGCCTTTCGCCGAAGGATATGGATTTCGTCGAGGCGAAGCACATCGCCGCGCGCGAGATCGCGCTTTCCTTCGGCGTGCCGCCGATGCTCTTGGGCATTCCCGGCGACAACACGTATTCCAACTACGCCGAAGCGAACCGCGCGTTCTATCGCCAGACCGTGGTGCCGCTGGTGACGCGGATCGCTTCCGCCCTGGGGCACTGGCTCGGAGAATCCTTCGGCGGCGCGTTGCGGCTCGTGCCCGACCTCGACGAAGTGCCCGCACTTTCGATCGAGCGCGAGGCGCTCTGGAAGCGCGTCGGCGAGGCGGGTTTTCTCACGGATGACGAGAAGAGGGAGGCGGCGGGTTACGAACCTCTTGCTGCTTCGTCGCTCTCAACGCTGCTCGCGAAATACAGCCCCGATCAGCCGCGTGCGCCGGCCGGAAGCTCCGACGGCGGGCAGTGGACGAACGGGGGTGGGGCTGGATCGTCTAGCGGAGATGAGGAAGGCGATGAGGAATTGCTGCCGGATAATGCTCTACCAGTGGCGGATATTATATTTGATGGGAATCCATTTGTTCCAGATCCCAAGACCAATCAGACTACTATTCATCTCGCAGAAATACTTAGCCGCGTCGTCGACAAGATCGGCGTTTTACCAGACACTATTACCGCGCGAGATTATGGCACCCGAGTTCACACGCAATTTGCGCGCGCTGTTAGAGACGAGAGAATCCCAGGAATAGGCTTCTTCGATGTAGAGTCTTCCTGGGGTATTGAGCCCGATGCTCGATATGGTGCTCGTCTTAGTGTACGTACCGACGTTGTCTTTCGGAATGAGTCTGGTGATATAATCGCAATTTACGACGTGAAGACGGGCACCACTCCAATGCCTCTAAGCAGAAAACGTGAACTTCACGAAAAAACCCGAACTGATGATAGCGTACCTATCATTATCCTTCGTGTAGCACGTCTTCGATAGGCCTAATGAGGAATTTCAATGTCTATGGAGCTGTACGTTATTTCGCCTAAGCGTCTTGATACGATTCAAGAATGGCAGAAGGCAGTAAATGAATTTCAGTTTCCGATAAAACTTTCGGAAGATGTTGATTTCGAAAAAACTAGCGGGTTTCTGCCCCTGCTACTCAATGGAAAATTGTCAGGTTTTGAGTGCGACCACTGGACCATCAACGATATTAAAGAGAGCCTGAGCTTTTACCATATCGCTCCTGATCCTAGTTGGAAGCATGTGCTTGCTTTCCGTTGGGGCGGCAATTTTGATGAGCTGATCTGTGCGACACAAACAAGTATTGCGTACGCTATTGCTACCGGCGGTCTGATTTTCGACCCGCAAGAAGGCGAGATTTTTTCGAACGAGCGATCTCTTGAAATCGCTAGGAATATTGAGAAAGAAGTTGAATCGCTTCGCTAGCCATTCGCGCAGGTGGTTTTCCTCCTGATTCGGCGTTAGCTCGATGATTCAGAAAACTCATAAAAACTACGAAGAAATATGGGGCGAGCTTCATCAGCGAATGACGGCTGTGCTGGATCGATACGGAACCGAGTACAATTTTCGTACGAAAGAAGGAGATTACTGGATCATCGATGAGCCCTATGGCTTCGATCAACACAATGTCTACTTCTATAAGCTCAACATGTTTGATCCAAAGGTAATCGAAGAACTTCAAAGGCTGCTGGTTCAATTCGCAGGTTGGGAAATCTTTGTTACGGCGGCGATTGAGCCGGAGGGTAAAGATTGGCCGGACATGGGACTTCTCATTCGCGAGCACGAAATCATCGATGGCTTGCAGCGGCAATATTTTCCGCCGGAGTATCAATCGATTCAGTACGAAGGCAGCCGGATCGGTACTGACAAGGATTAGCGCGAGATCGCGCTTTCCTTCGACGTGCCGCCGATGCTCTTGGGCATTCCCGGCGACAATACCTATTCGAACTATGCGGAGGCGAACCGGGCGTTCTATCGCCAGATCGTGGTGCCGTTGCTCTCGCGCATCGCAGCCGCGCTCGGGAATTGGCTCGGCGAATCCTTCGGCGGAAATCTGCGGCTCGTGCCCGACCTCGAAGAAGTGCCCGCGCTCAGCATCGAGCGCGAGGCGCTGTGGAAGCGTGTCGGCGAGGCGAGCTTTCTCACCGATGACGAGAAGCGCGCGGCGAATAACGTAGGAATATGACCGATCTCATCCGCACCTTCACGGAGCGCGGCGATCTCGCGCATCTGGCGCTGTTTTTGTGGGCTTCCGCGTCGTCGGCGCTGCTCGCGCTAACGTTACGCGAACTCTTCGCCGCCAACGCGCGCTTCGACGCTTTCGTGCGCGAACTGGCGCGGTTTAACCGGCGCATCCGAAAGTAACTGTCATTCCAGACGCCGCGAAGCGGCGATCCGGAATCCAGGGCGAGTTGCTCTGGATTCCGGGTTCGCTCGCTGACGCTCGCGCCCCGGAATGACAATCAAAAAGGTTAGAAAATGACCCCACGCATCCGCTCCGTTGGAGCCGAGGCGCCGCTGGTGTTTCGCGATTTCGTGCGCGAGCTCGAGCGGCTCCACGCGCCCGCGCCGAAGAAACCCGCGAAAGCCAAGCGCGTGACGCGCGCAAAAGCGAAACCCCGAAAAAGCAGGAAGCGCTGATGTTCTATCCGATGCAGGACTCGAAAATGCTGCGCTTCGATTGCAAGTCGCTCGATGCCTCCGGCGTCTTCACCGGCTATGCCGCGCGCTTCAATACCGCCGATCTCGGCCGCGACCTGATCGTGCCCGGCGCGTTCGCGGAAAGCCTGACGCAGCGCGGCGCCGCGGGCGTGCGCATGCTCTTTCAGCACGATCCCGCCGAACCCATCGGCGTCTGGCTGGAACTGCGCGAAGACACGCGCGGGCTGTTCGTGCGCGGGCGGTTGCTTTCGGAAATCGCGCGGGGGCGGGAAGTGCTCTCTTTGATGCGCGCGGGCGCGATCGACGGACTTTCCATCGGTTTCCGCACCGTCGAAGGCCGCACCCATCCGAAGACCGGCATCCGCCGCCTTTCCAAAATCGATCTCTGGGAAATCTCGGTCGTGACCTTCCCGATGCATCCCGGCGCGCGCGTTGGCGCGTTCAAACGCGACGCAATCAGCTCGACAAACCTTGCTGCCACCATCCGCCGTGCGGCGGATTTCGTTCATCCGTCCACGAGGTAAATCCATGGAACAACTTTTGAATCCGTCTCCCGAAATCAAATCCGCCGGCGGCGAAATCGCCAGCGCCTTCGACGAATTCATGCGCTCGTTCGAGGCCTTCAAGTCCGAGAACGATGCGCGGCTCGATCAGATCGAGCGTCGTTCGGCCGACGTGCTCTCTGACCAGAAGGTCGACCGCATCAACACGGCGCTGACCGAGCAGAAGCGCGTGCTCGACGAACTGGTGTTGCGCGGGCGTCGCCCGTCGCTCGGCGGCGTCAAACAATTTCCGACCGGCGCCGAACTCGAGCATCGCTCGGCCTTCGATACCTATGTCCGCAACGGCGAGTCTTCCGGCCTGAAACGCCTCGAAGGCAAGGCGCTAGCAGTCTCGACCAACTCGGGCGCAGACGGCGGCTATCTCGTGCCGGAGGAAACCGAGCGCGAAATCGGCCGCAGGCTTGCGAACATCTCGCCGATCCGCGCGATCGCGGGCTATCGCCAGGTATCCTCGAACGTCTATCGCAAGCCGTTCCTGATTTCGGGTGCCGCGACCGGCTGGGTCGGCGAGACCACCGCGCGCAACACGCCGACCACTTCGCCGACGCTTGCCGAACTCGCGTTCCCGACGGTCGAACTCTACGCGATGCCTGCGGCGACGCAGACGCTGCTCGACGACTCCGCCGTCAACATCGACGAGTGGATTGCTGCCGAAGTCGATACCGTCTTCGCGGAGCAGGAGGGCACCGCTTTCGTGAGCGGCGACGGCACCAACAAGCCGAAGGGCTTTCTCGCCTACGACAAGATCGCGGAATCGTCCTGGGAGTGGAGCAAGCTCGGTTTTGTCATCACCGGCGCCGATGGCGAATTCCCGGAAGAGAATCCCTCCGATCCGCTGGTCGATCTCGTCTACTCGCTGAAAGCCGGCTACCGCCAGAACGGCACCTTCGTCATGAACCGCCGCACGCAGGGCGAGATCCGCAAGCTCAAAGACGAGAACGGGCATTATCTCTGGACGCCGCCCGCGCAGGCCGGCGCGCCCGCGACGCTGATGGGCTTCCCGGTCGCGGAGGCTGAGGACATGCCGGACATGGCGGAAGATAGCTACTCGATCGCCTTCGGCGATTTCCGCCGCGGCTATCTCGTGATCGACCGCTAGGGCGTGCGCGTGTTGCGCGATCCCTATTCGTCGAAGCCTTACGTCCTGTTCTATGTGACCAAGCGTGTCGGCGGCGGCGTGCAGGACTTCGACGCGATCAAGCTCTTGAAGTTCAGCGTCGCGTAACGCGAGCCGAGGCGGCGCCGCGAATTTCGTGGCGCCGCTTCAATCGACCGTGCTGTGAAACCGCTTCGCGGTCGCGCGAATCCATTCGAGCTGAATGCCGATCAAGGTCGCGCCGGTGACCGCGCCGCAACCTTTTCCGGTGCGGCCCGTCGCCCAGCCGATCACCGCATGCAGCACGAGCCGGCCGTCTTCCTCGCGATAGACGCTGCCGCCGGAATCGCCGTCGCAGGAGCCGCGCGGCGGCGAGCCATTGGAGAGCGCAAGGCGCACCATGATCGCGCCGGTGGTGCCGACCGAAGGCAGCTGCGCGGTGCGCAGCGTGCCGACGCTTCCCCGATTGCCTTCGGCGACGACACCGAAGCCCGCGATCAGGTAGCGCGTGTTGCGTGCAGGCAGCGTTGCATCCTTTGCAAGCGGCGCCGGGCGGATGTTGGCAGGTGCGGGTGAGGCGAGTTTGAGTACCGCAAGATCCGGCGAGGGCTTCCGCGTCTCGAAGGAGTCCGCGCGATAGCGCGGATGCACTGCGATCTGCACGACCGCAATCGAGGTGCCGCCGGCTTCGACAGCGTAGCTGTCCGACTTGGCGACGCAATGCGCGGCGGTAATGACGAGGTCGCGCGCGATCAAAGTGCCCGAGCAGATTTCGCCGCCGCGCGAAGTCAGCATCACGCTGTGACGCCAGGCATTGCCGCCCACGTTGCCACCGACGATGGCGCCCGCGGGCGAAATCGCCGCCGCGCAAACTACTAACAGAAATACGAAACGAAGCATTGCCACTCCTGCGATCCCTGATCGCGTGGGGCAGGCAGCCTTGTCAATCGGACAAAAACATGGCCGCGATCCTGATCGAAGCGCCCACGGGCGAACCGCTCTCGCTCTCCGAGGCGAAGAATTATCTGCGCGTTGGGCACGATGCCGACGACGCCCTGATCCAGTCGATGATTTCGGCTGCGCGCATACAGGTCGAATCGCAGACGCGCCGCGCGCTGCTAACGCAGACCTGGCGCGTGGTGCTCGATCGATGGCCGCCTTCGGGTGCGATTGTGTCGCCGGTTTCGCCGTTACGAGAAATCGTCGCGGTGCGGGTACGCGACGACGCGGGCGACGCGCAGGCGCTCGACCCGGATATGTTCATGCTCAACACGGCCTCGTCACCGGGGCTGATCGCCTTCGATGCGGGAAGGGTGCTGCAGCCGTCGCAAGCGGTTGCCGGCATCGAACTCGACATCGAAGTGGGTTACGGCGCAGCAAGCGACGTGCCCGCGCCGCTCTTGCAGGCGATCCGGCTTCTGCTCGCGCGCGCCTACGAATATCGCGGGCAGGGCGAAGAGGGCAAAGCGATGCCTGAAGGCATTGCCGCGCTGCTCGCGCCTTACCGCGTGGTGTCGCTGTGACGGGGATTTCGGATTTCCGCCATCGCGTTACGTTGCAGGCTGCCGATGAGGTCGAGGACGGCGCGGGTGGCGTCATGCGCACCTGGCAGCCGCTTGCGGAAATCTGGGTTGCGATCGAGCCCGTCTCCCTTGGCGATCAGGTAATCGCGGACAAGCGCCTTGGTGTCGTCACGCATCGCATTCGCTTGCGGCATCGTACCGACATCACGCTCTCGCACCGCTTCGTGCTCGGAGAGCGCGTGTTCTCGATCCGCGCGCTCCGCGACCCGGACGAGCGCGGCCAGCTGCTCGAGTGTCTGGTCGAAGAGGAACGCCCGTGAAGCTGCGCGCAATCCAGTCCGCGTTCTTTGCAAAACGCTTGCGCGCTGCGGCGCCGCAACTCGCGGAAGCAGTCGTCGAAGCGGCGGCAAGCGCGCTGCACGCCGAAGCGAAGCCGGGTGCGGAAGCGCTCGCAATCGAAAAACAGGGCGCGCGTAGCGTGGTCGGCTCGAACGATCCGGTGGATGCCGCGCGTGAATTTGGAACGCTTGACCAACCCCCATCGCCTTGGCTCGCGCCGGTCCTCCCCCTGGCGCTCGAGCCGATGCGGGCAGCCGCGAGGACCGCGGCTGCCCGCGCTGTTTCTCAATTCGGCAATCGAAAGAAGTAATCCATGCCTGCGTCAGCTGCCGCGCTCCGCGCCGCGATCCACGGCGCGCTGAAGAACGACGGCCCGCTTGCCGCGATGCTCGGCGGCGGGAAAATCTATGACGAGCCGCCGCGCGAGGCGGCACTTCCTTACGTGACGCTCGGCGAGGTGGTCGTCTCCGACCGCTCGACTTCGACCGAAGGCGGCGACGAGCACGCGTTGACGCTGCACGTCTGGTCGCGGCAGGGCGGGCACCGCGAGGCGCATCTTATATCCGGCGCGGTGTTGCAGGCGCTGATCGATGCGCCGCTCTCGCCCGCCGGGCACCATCTCGCCAATCTTCGCTTCGTCGTAGCCGACATTCGCCGCGAAGCGGACGGGCGCACCTATCACGCCATCGTGCGGCTGCGCGCCGTCACCGAGCCTGCTTGAATAACGGAGAATATCAATGCCCGCGCAAAAGGGAAAAGACCTGCTTCTGAAAATCGACGATGACGGCTCCTTCGTCACCGTGGCCGGATTGCGAACGAAAACGCTCGCGTTCAACGCGCAGACGGTGGATGTCACGCATGCCGAATCTTCCGGCCGCTGGCGCGAGTTACTAACCGGGGCGGGCGTGCGTCGTGCTTCGCTCTCGGCGTCGGGCATCTTCAAGGATGCGGCCTCCGATGCGCTGGTGCGCGAAGCGTTTTTCGCGGACAGCGCGCCGGAATGCCAGATCGTGATTCCCGACTTCGGCACCATCGAAGGCGCGTTCCAGATCGGCGCGCTCGAATTTTCCGGCAATCACGACGGCGAGGTGAATTTCGAGATCTCGCTCGAAAGTGCTGGCGAACTCACTTTCGAGGCTGCGTGATGGCGAACCGCTACCGCGGAGAAATCGAAGCCGAACTCGGCGGCAAGCGGCGCACGCTCTGTCTCACGCTGGGCGCACTCGCCGAACTGGAAGCCGCCTTCGGCGCCGACGATCTTTCCGCGCTCGCCGAACGCTTCGCCAGCGGGCGCATTTCTGCGCGCGACGCGATCCGCGTGATCGGTGCGGGTCTGCGCGGCGCGGGCGAGGAGATTTCGGACGAGGAGACGGCGCAACTCGCGTCTGCGGACGCAGCGGCGGGTTATGTGCGGGTCGTGGTCGATCTCTTGTCGGCCACCTTCGGTGTCGTGGAGAAGCATACGCCGCAAAACCCTCGGTTGCCGTAGCAAGCGAAGCCGCGCCTTTTCCCTGGCAAGAGGCGATGGCCTTCGGCTTCGGCGTGCTGCGGCTTTCCTCCCGTGAGTTTTGGGCGCTCTCGCCGCGCGAACTCGCCGCGGCCGTGCGTGCGCTGTTCGGCGAAGCCGCACCGGTGTCGCGCACGACCTTGAACGAACTGCTCGCGCGTTTTCCTGACAGGGAGAGACCATGACCGAAATCGACGGTATTTCCGTTTCCATCGACGCGGACCTGAGCGACTTCCGCCGCGAGATCGCGGAGGCAGACAAGCTCGCGCGCGGCTTCGGAGCGTCGTTTTCGCGCGCGCTCGACCAGGCGCTCGTGCGCGGGAAAAGTTTCAGCGAGGTAATCCGCTCGCTCGGGCTTCGGTTGTCCAGCCTTGCGCTGAACGCGGCCTTCAAGCCGATCGAGCAGGGGCTTGCCGGCGCATTTCAGAATCTGTTCGGCGGCATTACCGGAAGCGGCGAGGGCGGCGGCAGTTTCTTGAACGGTGCCGTGCCGTTCGCGAAAGGCGGCGTGGTCGCAACCCCGAGTTATTTTCCGATGGGCAATGCGCTCGGCGTTGCCGGCGAACGCGGCGCGGAAGCGATCTTGCCGCTTGCGCGGGGAGCCGACGGCAGGCTCGGCGTGCGTGCGGAAACTTCGCGCGCGCCGCTCGCGGTGAACGTGAATGTGAGCGCGCAGGACGTTGCGAGCTTCCGCCGCTCGGAAGCCTACCTCTCCGGCATGATCGCGCGCGCGGTCGCACGCGGCGAAAGAAATCTCTGATGCCATCCTTTCATGAAGTGACCTTTCCGCTGGATGTTGCGTCGCCCGCATGGCGAGCGAAGCGAGCATCCATGCGGGCAAACAAAAATAGCGGCGGCGAATAATGCCTTCCTTTCATGAAATAGCTTTTCCACTGGACGTTGCATCGCCCGCATGGCGAGCGAAGCGAGCATCCATGGGGGCAAATAAAATAGCGGCGGCGAATAATGCCTTCCTTTCATGAAATAACTTTTCCACTGGACGTTGCCCTCGGCGCGCGCGGCGGGCCGGAACGGCGCACCGAAATCGTGACGACTGGTTCGGGCCGCGAGGAGCGCAACGCGCGCTGGGCGCATGCGCGCCGTAGATGGAACGCGGGCTACGGCGTAAAGTCACTCGATGCGTTGTCCGATGTGGTTGCGTTTTTCGAGGAGCGGCGCGGGCGGCTCTACGGCTTTCGCTGGCGCGACCGGCTCGATCATTCTTCCGCGATGCTTGGGGCTCAGCCCGCGCCGGGCGATCAGTTGCTGGGCGAGGGCGACGGCGAGACGGCGAGTTATCAATTAAAGAAAACCTACGGCAGCCTTTATGCGCCTTATGCGCGGCCGATCGCAAAGCCGGTCTCGGGCAGCATTCGTGTCGCGGTCGATGGCGACGAGATGGAGGAGGGCATCGATTTCGATTCCGACGCTGCGACCGGACTCGTCGTATTTCGCGCCGGACATATTCCGGCGAACGGCGCACAGGTCACGGCGGGCTTTCTGTTCGACGTGCCGGTGCGCTTCGATACCGATTTCCTGGAGGTCGATCTTGCGGCCTTTGCGGCAGGAGAAATTCCTTCGATCCCGGTGGTGGAGATCCGGCCGTGAGGATTATTCCCGATGGCCTCGCCGTGCATCTCGCAAGCGGCGCGACCACGCTTTGCAACTGCTGGCGCATTTCGCGGTGCGACGGCGTCGTGCTCGGTTTCACCGACCATGACGAAAACATTTCCTTCGACGGTACATTATTCGGCGCCGGCACCGGCTTCGAAGGCACGGAAGTGGAATCCCGCTTCGGGCTCGCCGCGACGGGAAGCGAGCTGCACGGCGCGCTTTCCGACGAAAGCATTTCGGAAAATGATCTCGTCGCCGGAAAATATGACGCCGCCCGCGTCGAGTTGTTTCTGGTCGATTGGTCGAACGCCGAAAACCGCATGCTGCAACGAAGCGGCGACGTCGGTGAGATCCGCCGCGAGGGTGCTGCCTTCGCCGTCGAAATCCGAGGACTCGCGCAAGAGCTCGATCAGGAACGCGGGCGCATCTTCGCAAGTTCCTGCGACGCCGATTTTGGCGATGCACGCTGCGGCATCGACCTCGATGCGCCGGAGTTTCGCAGCGGCGGTGCGGTCGCAAGCATCGAAGGCGCGGCGCTCGTTCGCGTGACTGGCCTCGACGAATACGAGGACGATTGGTTCACGCGCGGCAAGCTGATCTGGAACAGCGGCGCGAATGAAGGGGTCGCAGTCGAGATCAAGACACATCGCGCGGAGGAGGGCGTTGTCTCGCTCGCGCTTTGGCAGACGCCTCCAAATCCGGTCGCGAATGGCGATGCGTTCGTCGTGACCGCGGGCTGCGACAAGCGCTTCGAGACTTGCCGCGCGAAATTCGCGAATACGCTCAATTTTCGCGGCTTCCCGCATCTGCCGGGCAACGACTTCCTCGTGAGCTACGCGGTACCGGGCGAGCCAGGCAACGACGGGACGCCGGTTCGATGACGAAGAGCGGGGAGATTGTCGCCGCCGCGCGCGGCTGGATCGGCACGCCGTATCGCCATCAGGCTTCGCTGAAAGGTGTCGGCTGCGACTGTCTCGGTTTCCTGCGCGGCGTGTGGCGAGAGGTACAGGGCAGCGAGCCGGAATTGCCCCCGGCATATTCCGCCGACTGGGCGGAGGCGGGCGCCAGGGAAACGCTTGCAGACGCGGCGCGAAGACATTTGCTCGAGATTTCGTTGGGCGAAATCGCGCCGGGCGACGTGCTCCTGTTTCGCTGGCGCGCGCATCTGCCGGCGAAGCATTGCGCAATTATCGCGACGCCCAAGCGCATGATCCACGCCCATGACGGCGCGGCGGTCGCCGAAGTTTATTTCGCAAGCTGGTGGCGGCGCAGGCTCGCTTACGCGTTTCGTTTTCCGGAATCGAATTGAATGGCCGCACTTCTTTTATCGTTCGCCGGCATGTCCGCCGGCAGCGCGCTCTTTAGCGCGGGCGGCGCGGTTGCCGGGCGCCTCGTCGGTGCGGTCGCAGGTTCGGTCATCGACCGCGCGCTGTTCGGCGACAACACGCGCAAGTATCGCGAAGGCCCGCGTCTCGCTTCGCTCGACGTCATGGGCTCGAGCGAGGGTGCCGCGATCCCGCGTGTTTACGGCCGTGCACGTATGTCCGGTCAGGTGATCTGGGCAACGAAACTTGAAGAGGTGATCTCGACGCGGAGCGAGAGCGCGGGCGGGGGTAAAGGCGGTGGTCCGCGCGTCACCACCACGACCTATTCTTACTTCGCGAATTTCGCGATCGGACTATGTGAGGGACCGATCGCCGGCATCGGCCGCATGTGGGTCGACGGCAAGCAGCTCGACCTGAGTCAATACAGCTACCGCGTCTATCGCGGCGACGGCGAGCAGCTGCCCGATCCGCTGATCGAGGCGAAAGAGGCGTTCGGCGAGGCGCCCGCCTATCGCGGCCTTGCCTACATCGTATTCGAGCGGCTGCCGCTCGAAAATTTCGGCAACCGCATTCCGCAAGTTTCGGTCGAGGTGATCCGCCCCGTGGGCCGCCTCGAGAACATGATCCGCGCGGTCACGATCATTCCCGGCGCGACCGAGTTCGGCTACGACCCGCTCACGGTCACGCGCACCGCGGGTTATGGCGTCTATGCGCCGGAGAACCGGCACACCGCTTCTGCTGAAAGCGACTGGACCGCTTCGCTCGACGAGTTGCAGGCGATCTGTCCGAATTTGCAGCGCGTGGCGCTTGTCGTCGCCTGGTTCGGTAGCGACCTGCGCGCTGGCGAATGCGAAGTGCGCCCGAAGGTCGACCGCAACGACAAGCAGACGCATGGCGCGGAGTGGTCGGTCGCAGGCCTTTCGCGTGGCAGCGCCGAAGCCGTGAGCCTGCACGAAGATCGTCCCGCTTTCGGCGGCACGCCATCGGATGCGTCCGTCCTGCGCGCGATCGAAGACCTGCATGCGCGCGGCCTTGAGGTCACACTTTATCCGTTTGTGATGATGGATATTCCGGCGGGGAATGCGCTGGAAAATCCCTATGACGGCGAGAGCGGACAGCCGGTCTATCCCTGGCGCGGGCGGATCACCTGCGATCCTGCGCCGGGCCGCGAAGCTTCGCCGGATGGCACGGAGGAAGCCGCGACGCAGGTTGCGTCGCTGTTCGGCGAAGCGGAAGCCTCGGATTTTTCCGCTAGCGGAACGAATGTCATCTATTCCGGCCCCGCCGAATGGTCGCTGCGCCGCATGGTGCTGCATTACGCGAAACTTTGCGCACTGGCAGGCGGGGTCGAATCGTTTTTGATCGGCTCCGAATACGAAGCGCTGACGCGGGTTCGCTCGGCGAGTGGCGTTTATCCTGCCGTGGACGAACTGGTCTCGCTCGCCTCCGAAGCGCGAGAAATACTGGGCACGGATACGAAACTCTCCTACGCCGCGAACTGGAGCGAATACGGCGCGCATGTCGTTGATGCGGAAGCGAACGAGGTCCGTTTTCCGCTCGATCCCTTGTGGGGGGACGACAATATCGATTTCGTCGGCATCGACTATTATGCGCCGCTTTCCGACTGGCGCGAGGGCAACGCACATCTCGACGCCGCGCTCGCGGAATCGATCTATGCGCCGGATTACTTGCGCGAAAATCTGCGCGGCGGCGAAGCCTATGATTTCTATTATGCGGACGAGGAAGCGCGCCGCGCACAAACGCGCCTGCCGATCGAAGACGGCGGGTTCGAGAAGCCGTGGATGTTCCGCCAGAAAGATCTTTGGCATTGGTGGAGCGAGCCGCACGTTGAGCGAGTTGGGGGAGAAGAGGCGAGCGAGCCGACCGCGTGGATTGCGCAAAGCAAGCCGCTCCGGCTGACCGAAGCCGGTTGTCCGGCGGTCGATAAAGGCGCGAACCAGCCGAATGTGTTTCCCGACGCGAAATCGTCTTCCGGCGGCTATCCGTATTTTTCGAACCGCCGCCGCGATGATTTGATTCAGCGCCGCTATCTCGAGGCGATCTGTGCGCAATTCGATCCCGCATTCGGCGCGGGCGAAGGCGATAATCCCGCATCCGCGCTTTACGACGGCCGGATGATCGACGCCGCAGGCATTTATCCCTGGGCGTGGGATGCGCGGCCTTATCCCGCGTTTCCCCTTGCAAGCGACGTTTGGGCAGACGGCGCGAATTGGGAAAGCGGCCATTGGCTTAACGGCCGCCTGGGCGCGGCGCCGCTCGAAGACATGGTAAGCGCGATTCTCGATGACGCTGGTGTCGACACCTTCGATACCTCGCGGCTGCGCGGCGCGGCAGACGGCTATGTCATCGATCGCCCGATGTCGGCACGCGGTGCGATCGAGCCGCTTTCGTCGGCTTTCACCTTTGATGCAGTCGAGGAGAACGGCGAGATCGTTTTCCGACAGCGCGGCGGCGGTCCAATCGTCACGCTATCCGGTGAAGAGCTTGTGGTTGACGGCGACAATGCCGATTGCCGTTTCGTTCGCGCGCAGGAGACCGAATTGCCGGTGCAGATCGCGCTCGGCTTCACAGAAGTTGCGGGCGACTTCCGCCGTGCTGCGGCTTTGTCCCGGCGGCTTGCGGGCGATAGCCGGAGAGAATCCAAAGCCGATCTTGCGCTGATTACTTCGGATGCGGCGGCCGAACGCGCCGCTGACATCTGGTTGCAGGATCTCTGGGCCGGCAGGGAGCGCGCGGAATTTTCGCTGCCGCCCTCGTGTGCGGCACTGTCGCCCGGCGACATCGTAGATCTCGACTATCGCGGGCGTATACGGCGCCTCGAAATTCTCGAGGCGGTGGATGCGGGCGCTCGTGCGATCAAGGCGCGCAGCATCGATCCGGAAGTGTTCAACGTCGCTGCGCGTAGTCCAAGGCCGGCCACGATTGCGACACCTTCGGCTTCCGGTCCGCCGGAAGCGATCACGCTCGATCTTCCGCTGCTTCACGACGGCAGCGATCCGGTGTTGCAACATCTTGCGGTGCATACCGCGCCCTGGCCGGGCGCGATGGCGGTGTGGCGTTCGGCGAACGGAGAAACCTATGAGCGCGTGGCGCTCGCGAACGTGCCGGCGGTGATCGGCGAAACGCTCGATCCGTTGCCGGCAGGTCCGGTCGCGCGTTGGGATCATGCGAACCGCTTCCGCGTGCGGATCGCTTCCGGCGCGCTCGTCTCGCAGAGCGATCTGCGCATACTCGACGGCGCGAATGCGGCCGCGATTCGTAATGCGGATGGCGCGTGGGAAGTGATCCAGTTCGCAAGTGCCGAACTGGTCGAAACGGACACTTATTTATTGTCGCGGCTCCTGCGCGGGCAACAGGGCAGCGAATGGGCGATGCCGCCCCTGCATGAAACAGGCGCAGTGTTCGTCCTGCTCGACGATGCGCTGGCACCCGTCGCACGCGGCGTCGATCTGATCGGGCGGAGCTTCCGATATCGCGTCGGCCCGGCCACGCAGGATGTCGGATCGCCGCAGATGACCGAGTTCGAAACCGCCGTCGGCGCGACCGCGCTTTTGCCGTGGTCGCCGGTTCATCTCGCGGCGGCACGCAACGAAGCAGGCATCGTGCTGACGTGGACCCGGCGCACGCGAAGCGGCGGTGACGGCTGGGACACGCTTGAAGTGCCGCTCGGCGAAGAACGCGAAGCCTATCGCGTGGAGATTCTCGACGGCGAAGGTGTCGTCCGCACCCTCGAGACAGACGCACCGCAGGCGCTCTACGTGAACGCCGATGAGGCCGTCGACTTCGGTGGGCCGCTTTCCTCGATCGCGTTCCGGGTCTCGCAACTTTCCGCGGTCGCCGGTGCCGGCCGCGCACGCAACGCGCTCATTCCTCTCTAGGAAAAATCATGTCCGAGACGACGAACCTTGGCCTGCCGTTTCTCGAAGCGGGGCAGGCGCAGAAGCATGTCACGCTCAATGAAGCGCTGCGTATTCTCGACACTGCGATCCATTTGAGTGCGGTAGCAATTTCGTCCTTGCCGCCCGGCTCGCCGGAGGAGGGCGAACGGCATATCGTTGCGCCCGAGGCGACGGGCGCGTTTGCGAGCTACGACAACGCGGTTGCCACGTATCAAGATGCTGCCTGGCAGTTCCTCGTGCCACGCACCGGCTGGCGTGCATGGCTCGAGGCGGAAGAAATTCTCGTCGTTTTCGACGGCGAGGCGTGGCGCGACCTGCGTGATCTCTCCGTCTCCCTTGATGACGTCACGCGCATCGGCGTCAACACGCTTTCCGAAGGCGATAATCGCCTCGCGGTGCGCTCCAATGCAGCCGTGCTGTCCGCGATTGAGGATGCCGACGGTGGCACTGGCGACGCAAGACTCCAGATTTCCAAGGAAGCGGAAAGCAACACTGCATCGGTATTTTTCTCGAACGATTTCGAGGGCCGTGCCGAGTTCGGTCTGGTCGGCGGCGACGACTTCAAGCTCAAGGTTTCGGCGGACGGCGAGGACTGGGTTGAATCGCTGATCGTCGATCCGGCGAGCGGCAGCGTTTCTTTTGCGCGCGGGTTGGCACTGGAAGGAGAGGTGTCGCCGGCAGAAATCAGCGCCGACCAGGATGATTACGCGCCTGCGGGTTTTTCCGGCGCGAGCGTGCTGCGGCTTTCGACCGATGCGAGCCGCAGCCTGACCGGCCTTGCCGGGGGTGCGGCGGGGCGCGTCGTGGTCGTTCAGAATATCGGCGGCAGTCCGCTCCGGCTCAAAAACGAAAATGCGGCGTCCTCGGCTGCGAACCGCTTCGCGCTTTCCGCCGACATCACGCTCGCCGCGAACCAGTGCGCGGTGCTCCAATACGACGCCGGCGCGGGCCGCTGGCGTGCGCTTGCCGCGCCTTCGGCTCCGTCTGGCGGCGGCAGCAGCGATCTTTCTCCGCTGCATCTCGCGATTGCAAAGTTGCAGATGCGGCTCGCCGATCTCGCCGGTGCATCGGTTAACTGGATCGGCGCGATTTCCGACAGCTTCGAAGACACGACCGGACTCAATACCGGCGGCTCGACTGCGATGGATACTTCGGAAGCGGGCGTCATCAAGCCGACCTCGTCTTCCGGAGCCAACCAGTTGCCCGCCATGACCGCTGCGACCACGAGCGGCGTCACCATGGCGGCGACGACGGAGTATTCCGGAAGCTTCTCGGCGTGGAAGGCAGCCGACGGCAACGCGAACACCTGGTGGGTTGCGAACGGTGCGGTGCCGCAAAATCTCGACGCCGACTTCGGCAGCGGCAACGCGAAGACGATCGCGTCTTACAAGATGCGCGCGCGCAACGACGGCTCCCCGCTTGGGCCTACGGCCTGGGAATTGCTCGGCTCGAACGACGCATCGAGTTGGTCCACGCTCGACAGCCGCGCGGCTCAGTCATTCACCTCTGGCGAACTGAAAACCTTCGCGGTCGCCTCGCCGGGATCGTATCGCTATTACCGCCTTGCGGTCAGCGCGACCGGCGCGGGGAGCAATCTCTCCCTCGGCGAATATGAGCTGCATAGTCCGGGCTCCGTCAACAACATGACCGCGATTTCGAACACGTTCGGTCTTTCCGCCGAGCCGGACTCGATCGATCTGTTCTTTGTGATCGAGAAAGCCGACGCAATGACGCCGGACACGGACTACGTCGTTTCCGTTTCCATCGATGGCGGCGCAAATTTCGACGCCGGATCGATCGAAGAACTCGGAACGGCCGGTTCGCTAACGGTCTGCCGCGCGGCGTCGATCGACGTATCCGCCCGGAGCGGCACATCGCTTTGCTGGAAAATCGAAACGCACAACAACAAGAGTTGCAAAATTCACGATCTTGCCGCGAGGGCTTACTGATGCCGCCGATAATTTCCCACGGCCCGGAAACGCGCAGTCGCGCTGAGCGCCGCCGCGTGTCGGACCGCATCACGGAAATCGAACGGGTTCTTGTTGAACACGGGTTGGTACGGCGGGAAAGAGCACCCGGCGAAGCGGCCCGGCGTCCACGGAAGCGCACGCTCTCTCGCCGTCCGGCACGAAGAAAGGCAAATCCGAAATGAATCTGACGATCCAGAACCATCTCCTGTTTGCCGGCGGCAAGCAGGTTCCTTATCGCGCCACGCCGAACCGTTCCGGCATCATGAATCCGGACACGATCATCGACCACGACACCGCGAGCAATCCGCTCGATCCGTCGGGCGACATCGGCTGGCTGACGATGCCGGTAGCTTCGGCCTCCGCCCATGTCGTGATCGACTGGCGGGGCGGCATTACGCAGCTCGCGCCGTTCAACGTGCAATGCTGGCACGCGGGGCCTTCGAAATACGGCAACCGCTACAACTTCAACGCGTTCGCAATCGGGATCGAGCACGACAATCCGGGCTATCTGCGCAAGATCGGAGAGGGCATTTATTCCGGTGTCTGCGTGATCGACACCAACAGGAACTCCGAGTTCCGGGTTGCGCGCGTCGCGACGCCCGAACACGGCGATCACTACTGGCTCGCTTATTCCGAGAAGCAGATCGCGGCGAGTGCTGCGCTGCATGCGGCGCTGAAAGCGGCCTATCCCGCAATCAATACGGTGCTCGGGCATTTCCATATTTGTCCGGGGCGGAAGACCGACACCAATCCGCTGTTCCCGCTTTCGCATATGCAGGCGATCGTGCGCGGCGAAGCCGGCGAATTGCCGCCGCCGATCAAAACGAAACCGGAGCCGCAAGCGCCGGTGACGGCCAAGCCTTCGTTTCTTCCGGACGCGACGGTGATTGCCGACAGCCTCAACCTGCGCGGTGGCCCGGGCATCCAGTTCGCGGTCAAGGGGGCGATTCCTTACGGCACGCGGATTGACGTGCAGGAAAAGGATCAACTCACCGGCTGGCTTCGCGTCGTCACGCCGTTCGGCGCGACCGGCTATGTCCACGGCGGTTTCGTGCGGCTCGACTGATTTCAAACCATAGGTGAAATGATGAAGCGCTATTTCTTGCGCGGCCTCGCGGCCGCGTTTTTTGTTTTCGTCACGGCTCCCGCCTTTGCACAGGCCGACGTGCCCGCTGAGAGCATATATAATGTGCTGCAGCCTTATCTCGTCGCGGTGGTCTCGGTGCTCGCGACCGCCATCGTCGGCTGGCTCGCGGAATTGCTCCGCCGCAAATTCAATCTCGACATCGACGCCGCGCACCGCGACGCGCTCCAGACCGCGCTGACGAACGGAGCCGGCTTGTTGATCGGCAAGGCGGGCAGCGCGCTTGCCGGAAAGAAGCTCGACCTGAAAAGTGCCGTGCTCGCCGAAGCGGTGAACTACGTGTTGCAGGCCGTGCCCGACGCGATCCGCCATTTCGGCATCACGCCGGAAGCGGTCGCGGAGAAATTGCAGGCCAAGCTGCCGCAGGTCTCAAACAGCGATGCTTGAGGCCCTCGGCAGCTTCGTCGTCTCGTTCCTGACGAAGTTTCTGCTCGAATGGCTCGACGAACGAAACAAGACAGCGGGCGAGCGCGAAATCGGCCGCCTGCGATCCGAACTCGATCATGCGCTGGAAGCGCTGAACAAGCAGCAGCAGATGGCGGAGATCGCGGCAAGGCTCTCGACGCGCGCCGATGTGCTGATAAGGCTTGAAGAGGGCAGCGCATGAACCCGCTTTGCCTCGGTCTCGAACTGATCCTGCTCGGCGCGCGGCTCTGCATGGGCGAGCCTTCGTTCCGCGCGCCGGATGTTTTCTGTCCTGTCATCGTCGAGCGAAGTGCCGTCTGGCAACGCGCGTTGCGCGACGAGCGGCTCGTAGCCGCGGGCTCGCCCCGCACCGACGAGGCCCTCGCCGAATGGCTCTCGCTTCGGGATCAGGCGAGGGCGTGCCGGGTCGCCCGCTGACAAGCCGCGTCCCAGATAATAGATAATAAGGACTCCTGACCAAACAGGATTCCTTTCTATGCACATCCGTGAGGCGGTCGAGAGCCGCTATTCCTGCCGGGCGTTTCTTCCCAAGCCCGTTCCCGAAACGATCGTCCGCGAGATTTTGCAAAGTGCCGCACGTGCGCCGTCCGGCGGCAATCTTCAGCCGTGGATCGTGCACGCGGTCGCGGGCAAGCGCCTCGAGGAATTGAAGGCGCTCATTCGCCCTCGTCTCAACGAATTGCCGCTCGCCGAAGGCGGCGAGTATCAGGTCTATCCGGCACCGCTCAAGGAGCCGTACAAGGCGCGCCGCTTCAGGGTCGGCGAGTTGCTCTATCAGAGCATCGATATCCCGCGCGAAGACCGTCCGGGCCGCTATCGCCAGTTCGCCCGCAACTTCGAGTTCTTCGGCGCGCCGTGCGGCGTCTTCTTTTCGCTCGACCGCACCATGGGTCCGCCGCAATGGCAGGACCTCGGCATGCACATCCAGAATGTGCTCCTTCTCGCGCGGGGTTACGGCCTCCACACCTGCGCGCAGGAAGCCTGGACCTACTGGCACAAGACCGTGTCCCGCTTCCTCGAACTTCCCCCCGACATCATGTTGTTCTGCGGCGTCGCACTCGGCTATGCCGACGAAGCCGCGCCCATTAACCAATGGCGCTCGCCTCGCGCCGATGTGAGCGAGTTCGCAAGTTTCCAGGGCTTCGAATAGCGCTTACCGTGCTTTTCTTAAGCGGCGGTTCATTTTCCGTCTGGCCTGATCGTGTGGCACACTCCCGCCCGAATTGAAGGGCTATTCGAGTCGCCAGTGAATCACCATGCGTTTGCTTGTCGTTGAAGACGATCCAGACCTGAACCGCCAGCTCGTGACGGCCTTGTCCGACGCGGGTTACGCGGTCGATACCGCGTCCGACGGCGAGGAGGGGCACTTCCTCGGCGACAGTGAGCCCTACGACGCGGTCGTGCTCGATCTCGGCTTGCCGAAGCTGGACGGAATTTCGGTGCTCGAGCGCTGGCGCGAGAACGGCAAGATGATGCCGGTTTTGATCCTTACCGCGCGTGACCGCTGGTCGGACAAGGTGCAGGGCTTCGACGCGGGCGCCGACGATTACGTCGCAAAACCCTTCCATATGGAAGAAGTGCTCGCGCGCATCCGCGCGCTCCTGCGCCGTTCTGCCGGACACGCGACCAACGAGCTGACCTGCGGGCCAGTGACGCTGGACACCCGCTCGAGCCGTGTTTCGGTGAACGGCAATCCGGTGCGGCTCACCTCGCACGAATACCGTCTGCTCGCCTATCTCATGCATCACAACGGCCGTGTCGTTTCGCGCACCGAACTGGTCGAGCATTTGTATGATCAGGACTTCGACCGCGACTCCAACACGATCGAAGTTTTCGTCGGCCGGCTGCGCAAGAAGCTTGGCATCGATGTGATCCAGACCGTTCGCGGCCTTGGCTATATGCTTTCGCCGCCCGCCGATGCCCGCTAAGGCGCCATCGCTCGCAAGACGGCTTTTTCTCTCCGCGACCGCGGTCAGCATGATCGTGCTGGTCGTGATCGGGATCGTGCTCTCGTCGCTCTATCGCAACGCGGTCGAGCGCGCCTTCGACCGGCGCATCAACGTCTATCTCCGCAACATCGTCGCCGAAATCGCGAACAACCCGAAGACGCCGACCATCGAGCCGGAAACGCTCGGCGAGCCGTTGTTCTTCATTCCGTCGTCGGGCTGGTATTGGCAGATCACGCGGCTCGGCGACCAGCCGGAGAAGAAGTATTCGCGCTCCACTCCCGACGGCGGCTTCCCTACGCTCGAAAGCCTGAACGTGCCGCAGGTCTATGGCGGTTTGCGTCAGGCCTATCTGCCGGGACCGGACGGCCAGCGGCTGCGCGCGGTCGAACGCTTTCTCGATCTCGGCGACGACGGAAAATTTCTGCTCCTGATCGCGGGCGACTCCTTTGAAATCGACGACGAAGTTTCCGGCTTCAACGACGCGCTGCTTCTTACTTTCGGCTTCATCGGGCTCGCGTTCCTCGCGATCATCTGGTTCCAGATCCGTTATGGCCTCCGGCCGCTGAAGAAGATTTCGGAAGCGCTTTCCGAGATCCGCTCCGGCGAAACCGAGCGGTTGCAGGGCGATTTCCCCAAAGAAGTCGCGCCGCTCGCGCGCGAAGTGAATGCGTTGCTTGAGAGCAACCGCGAGATCGTGGACCGCGCGCGTACCCATGTCGGAAATCTTGCGCATGCGTTGAAGACGCCGCTTTCGGTGCTGATGAACGAGAGCCGGAACCTGAAAGGACAGACCGCGGAAAAGGTCCGCGAGCAGCTTGGCGTGATGCGCGATCAGGTGCAGCGTCATCTCGAGCGCGCGCGCATTTCGGCGCGCGTCGCCGTGATTTCGAACACCATCGAAGTCGCGCCGGTGATCGAGATGCTGGTGCGCACCATGGAGAAGATTCACCGCGAACGGGGGCTTGCTTTGCACGCCAAGCTCAATCCCGAGACGCGGTTTCGCGGCGAGCAGCAAGACCTCGAGGAAATGGTCGGCAACCTTGTCGATAACGCCTGCAAATGGGCATCGTCCCGGGTCGACGTCGAAATGTTCGTGCAGGGTTCGCCCAAGGGCGGCAGCGCGCCCTCGCTGCGTATTCAGGTCGATGATGATGGGCCGGGGCTGGCACCCGACGAGCGTGAGGAAGTCCTGCATCGTGGCCGCAGGCTGGACGAGAGCAAACCCGGCACCGGCCTCGGCCTTTCCATCGTGCTTGAACTTGCAAAGCTCTATGGCGGCACGCTGACCTTGGGCGCATCGCCGCTCGGCGGGTTGCGTGCGGAACTAATGCTGCCGGCCGCGTAACCGGGGCCTAGCTTTCGCCTGATTTCTCCTCCCATTTCTGGCATATTCCCGCCCGGCGCGCGGACGCCGGTGCCTTTTTGTATGGAGTGGGGGCCTTTCATGCCGGAAATCAAAACCAAGCTCGTGGGCGTCGCCTGCGCCTTGTCGCTTTCGCTCGGTGCTTGTTCGGGCGACTCAGGCCCGCGCACGCAGGACGGCATTTTCCTCGGCGCGCTCACCGGCGGCCTGATCGGCGCCACGACCCGCAACGGCCCCGGCGGGGTCATCGCGGGCGCCCTGATCGGCGGCCTGATCGGCGGCGCGATCGGAAACGCGCTCGACGAAGAGGACCGCCGCCGTGCCTATGAAGCGGAAGTCCGCGCGCTCGAAGCCGAAGGCCCCGGCGCGCCGGTTAGCTGGCGCGGTGACCGCGGCGCTTACGGCACCATCGTCGCCGGCCCGCCTTACGCCTATCAGAGCTATCAGCGCTGCCGCGAATACACCCACACCGTTTACATCAACGGCCAGCCGCAGACGGCGCGCGGTATTGCCTGCCGGAACCCGGACGGCACCTGGAGACAAGTCCAGGGCTGAACTGCGCGGATAAGCCTTTTGACCTGATGCCGCCCCGGCTTTAGGACCAGCCGCCGGGTGAAATCATGCTGTTCTGGACGCTGCTTGCGCTGATGACCGCCGCCGCCGTGTTCGCGGTGTTGTGGCCGCTTTCCCGCGCGCCCCGCCTCGCGGGGGAAGCCGCGGGCCTTTCCGTCTATCGCGACCAGCTCGCCGAAATCGGGCGCGACGAGAAGCGCGGTGTGCTTCCGGCTTCCGAAGCCGAAGCCGCAAAACTCGAGGTGTCGCGCCGTCTGCTTGCGGCGGCTTCCGGGCAGGGAACGGACATGAAATCCTCGGCAGGCCGGCGCCGGCTCGCATCCGTTTTCGCGCTGGCCGGAATCCCGCTGCTCGCACTTTCTCTCTATCTCTCGCTCGGCGCGCCGGAATTTCCGGATGCGCCGCTCGCTGCGCGTCTATCGCTCCCCGTCGAGCAGCAGGACATCGGCATTCTGATAGGGCGCCTTGAAGGGCGCGTCGAAAAGGAACCGGAGAACGGCAAGGGCTGGGAACTGCTCGCGCCGATCTATCTGCGCGCGGGGCGGACCAGCGACGCAATCGCCGCGCAGGAAAATGCGATCCGGCTGCTCGGCAGCACCGCGGAACGCGAAGTCGCTTACGGCGAGATGCTCAGGATCGCGCATGGCGGCATTTCCGCGGAGGCGAAAGCGGCCTTCGAACGCGCAATCGCACTGGATGAAAAATCCGCGGCAGCACTTTTTTATCTCGGGCTTGCCGCCGAACAGGACGGCGCCCACGACATCGCAAGGAAATACTGGACCCGCATCGTCGAGATTTCCGGCGCGCGTGATCAATGGCGCATTCCGGCACAGCGCCGCCTGATGTTGCTCGAGAAGAAGCAATGACCCGCAAGCAGCGCCGCCTTACGTTGATTGCGATTGCCGGCATCGTGCTTGCGCTTGCGGCCGGGCTCACGCTCTCGGCGCTGCGCGAGTCCATCGTGTTTTTCGCAAGCCCGAGCGAACTCGTGCGCAATCCTCCGCCGGCCGGAAAGCGGCTGCGCATCGGCGGGCTCGTGAAGGAAGGCTCGATCGTCAAGGAAGGCTTACAGGTGCGCTTCGACGTGACCGACGGCGCGCAAAGCGTGCCGGTGCATTATTCCGGCATGTTGCCCGATCTCTTCCGCGAGAAGCAGGGTATCGTCGCCGAAGGCACCTTCGAGAACGGCGTGTTCTCCGCGCGCACGATCCTCGCCAAGCACGACGAATATTACATGCCACGCGAAGTGGTGGATGCGCTGAAGGAAAAAGGCGTCTGGAAGCATAACGAAGGCGGCAAGAAATGATCGCCGAGCTTTCGCACGCGGCACTCGCGATCGCGTTTGCGCTGACGGCAGCGCAGGCGTTTTTCTCGCTTTGGGGTGCGTGGAAAAGCGACGCGCGGGTCATGGCAGTGGGGCCTGCGACCGCTTTCGCGACGCTTGTTTTCGTCGGCGCGTCCTTTGCCGGGCTTACCTATTTATATGTGACCTCGGATTTCTCGGTCGCGAATGTCTATGCCAATTCGCATTCGGCAAAACCGCTGCTCTATAAATTCACCGGCGTCTGGAGCAATCACGAAGGCTCGATGCTGCTCTGGGCGCTCGTGCTTGCGGTCTTCTCCGCACTCGTCGGCCTCTTTGCCGGCAATCTGCCGCTGCGGCTGCGCGCCAACGTGCTCGGCATCCAGGGACTGATCGCCGCATTCTTTCTTCTCTTTATTCTCACGACTTCCAATCCATTCCTTCGGCTCGAAATCGCACCGGCACAGGGGCAGGGGCTGAACCCGGTTCTGCAAGATATTGGCCTCGCGCTGCATCCGCCGCTCTTGTATCTCGGCTATGTCGGCTGTTCGGTCGCGTTTTCTTTTGCGGTGGCAGCTCTCATCGAGGGGCGGATTGACGCCGCCTGGGCGCGCTGGGTGCGGCCCTGGACGCTGGTCGCGTGGCTCTTTCTCACGCTTGGCATCGCGATGGGCTCGTACTGGGCCTATTACGAGCTCGGCTGGGGCGGCTACTGGTTCTGGGATCCGGTCGAGAATGCCTCGCTGATGCCATGGCTGGCCGCGACCGCGCTGCTGCATTCCGCGCTGGTGATGGAAAAGCGCGACGCACTGAAAATCTGGACGGTGCTGCTCGCGCTGCTGACGTTCTCGCTCTCGCTGCTCGGCACGTTCCTGGTCCGCTCCGGCGTCCTGACCTCGGTGCATACCTTCGCGAGTGATCCCGCGCGCGGCGCTTTTATCCTTTGCATTCTAATTTTCTTCGTTGGCGGCTCGTTCGCGCTGTTCGCACTGCGCGCCTCCGAACTGAAGCCGGGAGGCATCTTCGCGCCGGTCTCGCGCGAGGGTGCGCTGCTTCTGAACAATCTCTTTTTGTCGGCAATCGTCGCGACCGTCTTCGTCGGTACGCTCTATCCGCTAATGCTGGAATTCGTGACCGGCGAGAAGATTTCGGTCGGCGCGCCGTTCTTCAACGCGACCGTCGGCCCGCTCGCGCTTTTGCTGGTTGCGGTGATACCTGCCGGGCCGCTGCTTGCGTGGAAGCGCGGCGACGCACTGGCGGTCGCACAGAAATTGGCGCTCGCAGCCCTCGCGGCGCTCGTTTGCGCGATTACGGTTTTCGCAATCAACGGCGCGCCGCTTTATCCGATGATCGCGCTTTCCGTCGCGCTATTTGCAATTGCGGGTGCGATCATCGAATACGCAACGCGGATCGCGCTCTTTCGCGCACCTGCCTCCGAATCCTTCACGCGCGCAGTTGGTCTGCCACGCGCGTCGCTCGGCACCTTGCTTGCCCACATCGGAATCGGGCTGACCCTGCTCGGCGTCGCGGCCGAAGGCGGCTGGAGCGTTGAGAAGATCGCTTCCGTGCGGCCGGGCGAGGCGATCCGCATTTACGACTTCGATGTTCGCTTCCGCCAATGGGCGGAACGCAAGGGTGCGAATTACCGCGATCTCGCCGCCGTCTTCGACATCCGCCGCGACGGCATCACGGTGGCGGAGCTTGCGCCGGCGAAGCGCATTTTCGTCATGCGCGGCCAGCAGACCACCGAAGCCGCGATCAAGACTTTCGGCCTCAGCCAGCTTTATCTGAGCATAGGCGACCCGTCGCCCGATCAATCGGTTGCGCTGCGCGCCTACTGGAAGCCCTTCGTGCTTCTGATCTGGCTCGGTGGAGTCGTGATGGCGCTGGGCGCTACGTTCTCGCTTTCCGACCGGCGTCTCCGGATCGGCGTTCCGAAACGCGCGGCGAACAAGAAATTCGCAATCGCGCCCGCGGAGTGAAGGTGAAACGGATCGCGCTCGCCATTTTTTTCGCGCTCGCGCTGGCGGCGCCCGTAGCTGCCGTGCAGCCCGACGAAGTGCTGGGCGATACGGCGCTCGAAGCGCGCGCGCGTGCGCTCTCGCACACGATTCGCTGCATGGTCTGCCAGAACCAGTCGATCGACGATTCGGACGCGCCGCTCGCACGCGATCTGCGCATCCTGATCCGCGAGCGGCTCACGGCGGGCGATACCGATACACAAATCCGTGAGTTTCTGGTCGCGCGTTACGGGCAATTTGTCCTGCTTGAGCCGGAGAAAAACGCACAGAACGCGCTGCTTTGGCTTGCGCCCGTATTCGTGTTGCTTGCGGGAGTCCTTGTTTTATTTCGCTTTTTTCGCCGCCGCCGTGCGGCCGAACTGAAGCCGCTTTCCGCCGCCGAAAAGCGCCGCCTGAAAGAGCTTTCCTGAAGCCTTCCTGAAATTTTACGACCTTACGAAATCGTAATGTCCCAGCGACCTCGCCGTAAGGCGTGCGCGCTTAAGTTCGTCTCCATAGAGACCCGCCCAGCGGGCCAAAGAATTCTTGGAGACCACCCCCATGTCAGATCAACGTAACCACGCGGCACGCCGCTCGATCGTCGCAGGTGCCGTCATCGGCGCCACAGTCGCGGCGTTCGCCGTGACCGGTTCCAGCATCGTTTCCTTCGTCACTCCCGCGAAGGCCCAGATCGTCACCAATCAGCCCGCGAACATGCTTTCCTTCGCCGACATCGTCGACAAGGTGAAGCCCGCGGTCGTCAGCGTTCGCACCAAGAGCGACGTCGAGACCATGGCGGACGACCAGTCCGGCGACATGCCGCCGAATATGGAACGCTTCTTCCGCCGCTTCTTCGGCGATCAAGCCCCGAACCGCATGCCGCGCCATCGCCGCGCGCAGGGGCAGGGCTCCGGCTTCTTCATTTCCGCCGACGGCTTCATCGTCACGAACAACCACGTGATCGAAAAGGCGAACGAAGTCGAAATCCAGACCGACGACGGCAAGACCTACAAAGCGAAGGTGATCGGTACCGATCCGCGCACCGATCTCGCGCTCCTGAAGGTCGACGGCCGCACCGATTTCCCGTGGGTGCGCCTTGCGCCTTCCGCGCCGCGCATCGGCGACTGGGTGCTTGCGGTCGGCAATCCGTTCGGACTCGGCGGCACGGTTACGGCCGGCATCGTCTCCGCGCGCGGCCGCGACATCGGCGCGAACGCCTATGACGATTTCATCCAGATCGACGCGGCGGTGAACCGCGGCAACTCCGGTGGCCCGACCTTCAATCTTGCCGGCGAAGTGATCGGCGTTAACACCGCGATCGTTTCCCCGACCGGCGGCAACATCGGCATCGCTTTCGCGATCCCGTCGGAAACCGTGACCTCGGTGGTCGCAGCACTCCGCCAGAGCGGCCACGTCACCCGTGGCTATCTTGGCGTACAGATCCAGCCGGTGACGGCGGAGATCGCGGAAGGCCTGAACCTGAAGTCGCAGGAAGGCGCGCTGGTCGGCGAAGTGCAGCCGAATCTGCCCGCCGCCGCAGCCGGCATCAAGTCGGGCGACGTCATCATCGAAGTCGACGGCACGCCGATCAAGACCGTGCGCGAACTCCAGCGCAAAATTGCGGGCTTCCGTCCGGACTCGACCGTGAAGATCAAAGTGCTTCGCGACGGCAAGGAGCAGTTGATCGAGGTGAAGCTTGCGAAGCTGCCCGACCAGCAGCAGGCCGCGCTCGACAAGAAGGAAAATCCCGACCGCAAGGCCACGCCGCGTCGTGACGAGGACCGCGGTCTCGACAACGACCGCCGCGGCGACCGCATGGATCGTGGCGACCGTAACGACCGGCAGAGCCGTCAGGACCGCATGGATCGGCAGGACCGGATGGACCGTCAGGATCGCAACGACGACCGCACCTCGCGCGAGATCACGCTGTCGCAACTCGGTATCTCGATCGCGCCGGCGCGCGATGTCGATGGCGCGGGCTCGCAGGGCATCGTCGTCACCGACGTCGACAACCAGGGCCCGGCCGGCGAGCGCGGTTTGCGTACCGGCGACGTGATCCTCGACATCGGCGGCAACGGCGTCACACGCCCCGGCGACCTCAACGATGCGATCGCCAAAGCGCGCAACGAAGGCAAGAGCGTCATCCTGCTTCGTGTGAAATCGCAGGGCGGCACGCGCTACGTCACGCTGCCGGTCGGCAAAGGCTAAGTTTCGGGAGTCCGCGGCGGTGTAAACCCCCATCGCCCCCTGCCGACCGCGGGCGCCCGGGGGCGGGAAGCGCGAAAAGCGCTTTCCGCCCCAATTTTTTTGAGCGAGAACGAAAAGGCGAACCTTTCGAGTCGGATTCAATGCGTCTTTTGATCGTCGAAGATGACCGCGAAGCCGCGGACTATCTGAAGAAGGCGCTCCGCGAGGCGGGGCACATGGCCGAGGTCGCCAACGACGGCGAGGCCGGGCTTGTGATGGCGCTAGACGATAGTTTCGACGTGCTGGTAGTCGACCGCATGTTGCCCAAGCGCGACGGGCTTTCGGTGGTTTCCGAACTGCGCTCGCGCGGCAAGGAAACGCCGGTGCTCATTCTATCCGCGCTCGGCCAGGTCGATGACCGCGTCACCGGCCTGCGCGCGGGCGGCGACGATTATCTCGCCAAGCCATACGCCTTTTCCGAGTTGCTCGCGCGTGTCGAGGTGCTGTCGCGCCGCCGCGCGCCGAACAGCGCCGAAACCGTCTATCGCGTCGGCGATCTCGAACTCGACCGGCTTTCACATCGCGTGACCCGTGGTGGCGAGGAGATCGTGTTGCAGCCGCGCGAATTCCGGCTGCTCGAGTATCTTATGCGCCATGCGGGGCAGGTTGTGACCCGCACCATGCTGCTCGAAAACGTCTGGGACTATCACTTCGATCCGCAGACCAACGTGATCGACGTGCATGTCTCGCGGCTGCGCTCCAAGATCGACAAGGGGTTCGCGAAGCCGCTTTTGCAAACCGTGCGGGGCGCGGGATATATGATCCGTGACGGCGCTCGGTAAGCTTCTTCGCACCACCGCGTTCAAGATCGTCGCGGTCTATCTGATCGTGTTCGCGCTGTTTGCGATCGTCGCGGTCGGCTATCTCGCGCGGCATACGCAGGCGCTCGTGGTCTCGCAGATTACGGAGGCGATCGACAGCGAAGTCCGCAACCTCGAAGACCTGCATGCCGATGGTGGCATCGGCCGCCTGATCGACGTCGTGGTCGCGCGCGCGCAGCAGCCCGGCTCCAATCTCTATTTGATTACTTCGTTCAACGGCGCGGTGCTGGCCTCGAACGTCACCGATATCGACAATGCGATTCTGTCGAAGCCGGGCTGGTCGGAAATTTCCTACCGCCGCACCGACGAGGCGGCAGATAGCCTGCATGACAGCCGCGCGCTGGTGCGCGTCGTATTCATTGGCGGCTTTCGCGTACTGGTCGGCCGCGACATCGAGGAGCGTGAGCGGCTCCGCGAAATTCTCGCCGCTCCCGCGCGCTGGGCACTGGTCATCATTGTCATTCTCGGCATCGCCGGCGGCGCCTTCATCGTGCGCCGCGTAATGAAGCGGATCGACTCCATGACCGCGACTTCCGCGCAGATCATGAGCGGTGATTTCGGCGGCCGTCTCACGGTCACCGGCTCCGGCGATGAGTTCGACCGGCTTGCCAACAGCCTCAACACCATGCTCGCCCGCATCGAAAACCTGATGGGCGGGTTGAAGCACGTCTCCGACAACATCGCGCACGACCTGAAAACGCCGCTGACGCGGCTGCGCAACCGCGCTGAGGAAGCGTTGCGCCAGAACAAGACCGAGGCCGAGCTTCGCCGCGCGCTCGAATCCACCATCGAGGAATCCGACAACCTGATCCGGACCTTCGATGCGCTTCTGATGATCTCACGCGCGGAAGCAGGCGAAGTCCGCAAGACCATGACGGATTTCGACGCTGCCGAAATCGTCCGCGACGTGGCCGAGCTTTACGAGCCGGTCGCGGAAGAGAGCGGGCTGTCGCTTGCGGTCGATGCCGGGGAAAGTCTGCCGGTGCGCGGCAGCCGCGAACTGGTGAGCCAGGCGCTCGCGAATCTCGTCGACAACGCGATCAAGCACGGCGGCACCGTGCGCGGCAGCAAGGTGACGATTGCCGCACGCCGCGCCGGCGAAAACGTCGAGTTCTCGGTCGGCGACCGCGGCCCCGGTATTCCCGAAGCCGACCGGCTGCGGGTGCTCGAGCGCTTCGTGCGGCTGGAGGAAAGCCGCTCCCGCCCGGGCGCGGGCCTCGGACTTTCGCTCGCGCAGGCGGTTGCGCGGCTCCATGGTGGCGAGCTCCGGCTCGAAGATAATTTACCGGGCCTGAAAGTGACGCTCGCGATTCCGGCGCAGCCGGGCCAGACTAAGGGAGCATGAAGGCTCCTCGCGGCGGCGCAACACAATCTCCCGATCGTTCCGGCACTATGCTGATGCAGCTGCGCGAAGCCCCGCGCGTCGCGAAGGCTGACACAGCCAAGGCCGCGGTCGATGCGATTCTCGCGGATGCGCCTGTAGACGCGCGCGCGGCGCTCGCTGCGGCCTTAAGCGCGAGCAAAATCCTCCCCGGCCTGTTGCAAGGCATCTTCGAGGGCTCGTCCTATCTTTGGGATACGATCTCCCGTGATCCCGCGATGCTCGCGCGCGTACTTGATGCTTCGCCAGAGGAAGGTATCGAGCGGGTTCTTTCGGATTATGCGCGCGAGGCGGCGGCAGCAGAGAGCGACGTGGACGCGCAGAAAATCCTCCGTGTGATGAAGCGGGAAGGCGCGCTCCTGATCGCGATGGCCGACATCGGCGGCGTCTGGGAACTCGACGAGGTAACGGCGGCGCTGACGAATCTTGCGGATAAGGCGGTGCAGGTTGCCGTGGATCGCGCGTTGCGCGCGGCGGCACTGGCCGGAAAGATCAAGCTCGATCCGGACAAGCCGGGCGAAGGCTCAGGCTACATTGTGCTCGCGATGGGCAAGCATGGCGCACGCGAGCTGAACTATTCCAGCGACATCGACCTGATCGTTTTCTTCGAGCGCGAAGCGCCGCTCGCCGAAGGCGTCGAGCCGGTGCAGTTTTTCGTCGGCATCACGAAGACGTTGCTGCGTCTGGTGCACGACCGCACGGGCGATGGCTATGTTTTCCGCACCGACCTGCGGCTGCGGCCCGATCCCGGCTCGACGCAGATCGCGATTTCGACCGCGGCCGCGCTGGATTACTACGAACGCGAAGGGCAGACTTGGGAACGCGCGGCCTACATCAAGGCGCGGCCGGTCGCAGGCGACATCGCCGCGGGCGAGCGCTTCCTGAAAAATCTCTCGCCCTTCGTCTGGCGGCGCTATCTCGATCATGCGGCGATCGCCGACGTGCATGCGATGAAGCGGCAGATCCACGCCTTCCGTGGGCACGATGAGATCGCGGTCGGGGGCCATAACATCAAGCTTGGCCGCGGCGGCATCCGCGAGATCGAATTTTTCGTGCAGACCCAGCAACTGATCGCAGGCGGCCGCGTGCCGGAACTGCGCGGCCGGCGCACACTGGAAATGCTCGCACGTCTCGCGGAGGAAAAATGGATCGAGCCTGAGGCGCGCGACGAATTGCACGACGCTTACCTTTATCTGCGCCGTGTCGAACATCGCCTTCAAATGATGGCGGACGAACAGACCCACATTTTGCCGGAGGACGACGACGCGCTCGACCGCTTCGCGCGCTTTCTCGGCGCTAAAGATCGCAACGAATTCGCGAAGACGTTGACCCAGTATCTCCAGAAGGTGCAGGGCCACTACGCGCATCTTTTTGAAGATGCGCCGCCGCTCGCAGCGGTCGCGGGCGTACTCGAATTCCCGAAGGACAAGGACGACCGCGAGACACTGAACACGCTCGCAAAACTCGGCTTCAAAGAGCCGCTCGCTGCAAGCCATCTTATTCGCGGCTGGCTCGCCGGAGAATACCGCGCGCTGAAAAGCGAAACGGCGCAGGCCGAGTTTCAGGTGATCCTGCCGGCACTCCTTGATGCGCTGTCGCGCTCAGGCAATCCCGATGCCGCGCTGCTCGCCTGCGACCGTTTTCTTTCGCAGCTTCCCGGCGGCGAGCGGCTGCTCGCCGCGATGCGCACGCACCCCGATCTGGTGCAATTGATCGCGACCATCCTTTCGACCTCGCCGCGCCTGCGGGACATGATCGCGCAGGCGCCATCGTTGCTCGACGGGCTGCTCGATCCCGCGTTCTTTGCGGGTGTTCCGTCAGGCGAAGTGCTCACGAGACGGCTCGCCGATCTTTTGAAGCAGGCGCGGAGCGAGGAGGATTTCCTCGATCTCACCCGCAGCTTCGGGCGCGAGCATCTGGTGCTGATCGGCGTGCGCGTGATTTCCGGCGCGCTGTCAGCAAACCGCGCAGGCGAGGCTTACGCAACGCTTGCCGATGTCATCATCCGCGCGCTGCATGGCGAGGTCATGCGCCGCTTCGAGGAAAACCACGGCAAGATTGCAGGGCAGAAAACGGCCGTAGTTGCGCTCGGCAAGCTCGGCAGCCGCGAAATGACCGCGGGCTCCGATCTCGATTTGATTTTGCTGTACGAGTTCGACGAGGAAAAGCCGGAGTCGGACGGCCGCCGTCCGCTTTATGGTGCGCAGTATTTCGCACGGCTGACGCAGCGGCTCATCAGCGCGCTGACGACACCGACCAATATGGGCAAGCTCTACGACGTCGATCTGCGGCTGCGGCCTTCCGGCCGTTCGGGGCCGGTCGCGACTTCGCTCTCGAGTTTCGTCGGTTATCAGCGCGACGAAGCCTGGACCTGGGAACACATGGCGCTGACGCGCGCGCGCGTGGTTTCCGCCGGACCTGAGTTTCGCAAGAAAGTGGAAGGCTCGATTGCCGCCGCGCTTAAGAACGAGCGCGATCCCGGCATCATCGCCCGCGACGTGATCGAGATGCGGCAGGCGATCGCCGACGAGCGCGGCGATAGCGAGCGCTGGGACATCAAGAACACCAAAGGCGGCCTGATCGATATCGAGTTTCTGGCGCAATATTTCTCGCTGGTGCATGCCGCCGCGCACCCCGGCGTACTCGACACGCAGACCGCGCGCGTGATCGAGAAGGCGAGGACGCTGTCGCTGATCGAAAAGCCGGACGGGGAACTGCTGACCGAAGCCGTCACGCTCTATCACAATCTCACGCAGATCCTGCGTTTGTGCGTGACCGGCACATTCGATCCGGCGCAGGCGACGCCGGGCTTGCTTGCGTTGCTCGCGCGTGCGGGCGGGTTGCCGGATTTCACCACGCTGAACGCGCATCTCGCCGACACGGAAGAAAAAGTCCGCGAAATCTTCGACCGGATTTTGAACGAGGCGGCGGAGAATTAGGCGGCGAGTTTCGCCGGCAGCCGCAGAAACACGGTCGTTCCCACGTTTTCGATAGAGCGGATGCGCATGCGTCCGCCCTGTAACTCGGCGAGCGATTTGGCGATCGCAAGCCCGAGGCCCGAGCCGGCCTGCGTCTTGGTGAGTTGGCTTTCGACCTGCTCGAACGGACGGCCGAGTTTTTTGAGTGCTTCACGCGCGATCCCGATGCCGGAGTCCTCGATCACGAGGAACGCGCAGCGGCCCGAAGTCTTGGCGCGGACTGCGATGTGGCCGCCGTCCGGCGTGAATTTCACCGCGTTTGAAATCAAATTCAGCAAGATTTGCTTGATCGCGCGGCGGTCGGCGTGGAGCAGCAGTTTTTCGGGGACGTTAGTGCGGCAGACCAGTTTCTTTTCGGTGGCACGTACCGAGACCACGCGCATCGCGTCCGAAACGATTTCATCGAGCGCGACCGCCTCGATGTTGACCGGCATCCGCCCGGCTTCGATCTTCGCCATGTCGAGGATGTCGTTGATGACTTCGAGCAGATAGACGCCGCTCGCGCGAATGTCGCTGCAATACTCGTAGTATTTTTCCGAGCCGAGCTTGCCGAACATGCCCGACTCCATGATCTCGGAGAAGCCGATGATGGCGTTTAGCGGCGTACGCAACTCGTGGCTCATGTTGGCGAGAAATTCGGATTTCGCCTGGCTCGCCTCTTCGGCGCGGGTTTTCTCGTCACCGTATTTCTGCGCGAGCTCGGCAAGCTGCTGCGCCTGATACTCGAGCGTCTGCTGCGAGTTGACGAGGTCCGCGTTCTTCGCAATCAGCGTGCGCTCGGATTCGACCAGCTTCTCCTCGTGTAGCTTGAGCTTGGTGATGTCGGTGCCGATGGAAACGAGGCCGCCGTCTTTCAGGCGCCGTTCGTTGATCTGCACCCAGCGGCCGTCGGCAAGCTCCACGCTGCCGTCCGAGCGCGCCGACTTCGGCGCGGGCTGCACGGGATTGGTCATCGCCGCGATCACCTGCTCGTAGCTCGTGCCCGGCACCACCGCGTCGTCGGGAAGGCCGTGTTGCTCCTTGAACTTGTCGTTGGAAAGCACGAGGCGGCGGTCGGCGTCCCACAATACAAAGGCTTCGGAGACGGTCTCGACCGCTTCACGGAGCCGCATATCGGCGGTCGCGGTGCGCGCTTGCAGGCGCTTCTCTTCGGTGATGTCCGAGGCAATCCCGATCAGGTGCGGAGCGGCGCCGACGCCTTCCTGCACGAGTTCGGCGCGCGCGCGCAGCCAGACCCAGCTTCCGTTGGCATGACGCATGCGGAATGCGCGATCGACGGCGCCGTCGGCGGCATCCGCAAGATGCGAGGCAAGCTCGAACAGCGATCCGTCATCGGGATGCACCAGCGCTTCGATCTCGGCGAAGGACAGGAGTTCGTCGCGCGGCTTGAAGCCGAGAATCTCGAACATAGAATCCGACCAGTAGATGCGGCCGCGTGCCAGATCCCAGTCCCAGAGCCCTGCGCGCCCGCGCTTGAGTGCCGTGTCCATCCGTGCGCGCACTTTCTCGTAGATCATGTCGGCTTCGCGCGCGCGCGTCGATTGCCAGTGGAAGGCGAAGCCGAGAATAAGAAGAACGACGCTGGTTGTGCTTACGAGCGTCGCGGTGAGCCGCGTGTCGCGCCACCAGCTTTCGAGTGCCGCGTCACGCGTCTGCAGCGCCGCGATCTGGCCGAGCCCGTTGCGCAACTCGCGCACGGTGGCGAGTGTCGTTTCGCCTCCGGGAAGCACGAGCTCGATCACGCTGGCGCGGTCGGGAAACGCGGTCAGCGGCTGCGACGGCCCGAGAATATCGATCAGCCTGCGGCCGAGCGCCTGCGGCGCTTCGGGCTCGGCGGCGACAATCTTGCCGTCGCCGTCGGTGACATAGAACTGTTTGCGGTTGGCGAGCGCCTGCGCCGGTATCGCAATGCGAAGCAGCGCTTTTGCGTCCTTTGGCGCTTCGTCGCCGGTGATGCCAGCACGGCGCGCGTACTCTTCGGCGATCGCCTGCGAATACATCGCAATCGCGGTCTTCGCGTCGTTGATCGCCTCGCGGCGATGCTCGAACGCCTGCACCAGCGCGCCGAGCGCGACCGACATCAGGAATACGACGATGAGAATGGGAACGACCCGGCGCAGGACCGGCTCGGCATCGACCAGGCGCTGATAGTTCGGATGCGTCAGCGAGCGGGCAAGACCGCGCGTCGAATGTCCATGCGCAGTCGTGCTGGCAGCGTGGACGCGCGCCATCGCTGACTCTCCCCGGATAAGCCCCAAAGCATTGATTTGGAGGGACTGCCGCATCTCCCCGAATCGAGAATCATAAGAATCGATTTCGCGGTGATTTGTCTAGAGTCAACGCGCCAAAAATCGTTGTCCCGAGTCGTTAATTTTCGACGAACGACTCCGTACCGGCGTTAACTTTTTCCGCGCTTTCGACTCAAGCCAATGATCGCGCAGCGATATCGGCGACGTCCGGCGAAAGACCGGGCGTTTGTGCGATGCGATTCAATTCCTTTTCGGCAAGTGCGCGGCGGCCGGGTTCGAGCATGCGCCAGCTTTTCAGCGAGGACAGCAGCCGCGCCGCGACCTGCGGATTTTTCGAGTCCAAACCGAGAACCGTGTCGGCGAGCAGTGCGTAGCCTTTGCCGTCCGGGCGGTTGAACTGCGACGGGTTGCCGGCCGCGAACACGCCGATCAGCGAGCGCAGGCGGTTCGGGTTCGTCATCGAAAATGCCGGATGTTTCATGAGTTTTTGCACGCGTTCCAGCGTCGCGGCTTCGGGGACGCGCGCCTGCACCGCGAACCATTTGTCGAGCACCAGCGGATCGTTGCGGTAGCGCTGCTCGAAGGCGTCGAGCGCCTGCTCTCGCTCCGGCGTTGCGTGCTGCGAGAGCACGCCGAGCGCGGCCATGCGGTCGGTCATGTTGTCGGCTTCCTCGAACTGCGTCAGCGCGCGGCGCAGTTCGGCTTTATCTTCGGTCGCAGCGAGCAGATCGAGACAGATATTCCGCAGCGCGCGCTGGCCCGCACTGTTCGCGTCCGGCGAATAGGGGCGGTGGCTCGTGAGCTTGCGGTAGCGTGCGTCGAGCTTGTCTTTCAGAGCAACGCCGATCTCGCGCTTGATGCGCCGGCGCGCAGCAAGCACGGCATCCGGATCGACATCCTTGCCGACCGCCTGCGCGACATCGGATTCCTCCGGCAGGCTGAACAGTTCGGCGAGGAATGCGTTGTCGAGCGAAGGATTATCGAGCGCGTTCGAAAGCGCTTCGATCAGCACCGTCGCCGGTTCGTTCGAGCCTTTCGCCGCCGCGACCAGACGCTGCATCGCGAGTTGCTCGACCGCGTCGTAGCGGTTGAAGGCGTCGCTGTCGTGCTTCGCAAGGAAGCGCAGGTTATCCTCGCCGAAATTCGTCGAGAGCTTGACCGGGGCGGAGAAGCCGCGATTGAGCGAGATGGCGGGCTTCTGCTTCACGCCACTGAAAATGAATTGCTGCGAAGCCTTGTCGAGCACGATCAGCTCGTCGTGCACTGGCTTTCCATTCGCATCTTTCAGCGCGATGTCGCGGCCTTTTTCGTCAAGCAGTCCCAGTTTCAGTGGAATGACAGCGGGTTGCTTCGCGCTCTGTCCCGGCGTCGGCGGCACCATCTGCTCGATGTCGAGCGTGTAGGTTTTTGCCTTCGCGTCGTAACTGCCGCGCACCGCGAGTTCCGGCGTGCCGGCTTGGCTGTACCAGCGCGCGAATTGCGAAAGATCGCGCTTGTTCGCATCGGCGAAGCATTTCAGGAAATCTTCGACCGTGGCCGCGTCGCCGTCGTGACGCTTGAAGTAAAGGTCCATGCCCTTGCGGAAGCCACGTGCGCCGAGCAGCGTCTTCAGCATGCGCACGACTTCGGCGCCTTTTTCGTAGACCGTCACGGTGTAGAAGTTGTTGATCTCGCGATAGGTATCGGGGCGCACCGAGTGCGCGAGCGGGCCTGCGTCTTCCGCGAACTGGAAGCTTTTCAGCGTCCGCACGTCGCCGATCCGCTCCACGGGCCGCGAGCGCATATCCGCCGAGAACTCCTGATCGCGGAATACGGTGAGACCTTCCTTCAGGCAGAGCTGGAACCAGTCGCGGCAGGTGATGCGATCTCCCGTCCAGTTGTGGAAATATTCGTGGGCGATGATCGCCTCGATATTTTCGTAGTCGAGATCGGTCGCCGTTTCGGGCGAGGCGAGCACGTATTTGTCGTTGAAGATGTTGAGGCCCTTGTTCTCCATCGCGCCCATGTTGAAGTCGGACACTGCGACGATATGGAATACGTCGAGATCGTATTCGCAGCCGAACACTTTCTCGTCCCAGCGCATCGAACGCTTGAGCGCGTCCATCGCGTAGCCGGCAAGCTGCGTCTTGTCGGGCTCGACGAAAATGCGCAGCATAACCTTGCGGCCGGAGACGGTTCTGAACGGCTCCTCGATGTAGTCGAGTTTTCCGCCGACCAGCGCGAACAGATAGGACGGCTTGGGGAAGGGGTCGTGCCAGACCGCGTAATGGCGGTTCGTGTCTTTGATGCCGAAGGCTTCGACCGGATTGCCGTTCGCAAGCAGGATCGGCGCTTCGTCGCGGTCCGCTTCGATCCGCACGGTGTAAACCGAGAGCACGTCCGGGCGGTCGGGAAAATAGGTGATGCGGCGGAAGCCTTCCGCCTCGCATTGCGTGCAGTAGATCGCATTCGAGCGGAACAGTCCCATCAGCTTGGTGTTGGCCGACGGATTGACGACGGTTTCGATCTCGAGCGTGAATTTGCCGCGCGGCGGGTTCTTGATCGTGAGGCCGGAAGCGCTCGCGTCATATTCGTTCGCGGAAAGCGGCTTGCCGTCGAGCAAGATCGAAAGCAGCGAAAGCTCGTCGCCGTCGAGCACGACCGGCGCGTCCTTGCGGCCTTTCGGGTTCGGGCGCAGCACGAGCTTCGAGCGCACCCGCGTCGCCTTGGGGTCGAGCTGAAAATCGAGCTCGACCTTGTCGATCAGCCAGTCATAAGGGCGGTAATCGCTCAGGCGAACGGCTGTAGCATCGGCATCGCGCAACATCATGCTGTCTCCTTGAAGACAGCATTAGTCCCGCGACGCGGCGGAGGAAAGCGCGAAATCCGCTCAGCAGATTGTCGGAACTCGCCGCCTCAGGCGCTCTCGGCAAGCCGCACGGTGTCGCGCAATTCGCGCTTCAAGACCTTGCCGATGGCGCTGCGCGGCAGCGAGTCCTCGATTTTCACGAGTGCCAGCCGCTGCGTCTTGCCGACGCGCTCGTTGGTCCATTGCTGCAACTCGGCTGCGTTCGCATTCGCGCCGGGTTTCAGCACCACGAAAGCGACCGGCGTTTCGCCCCACTTGAGCGAAGGTACACCGACGACCGCAGCCTCCAGCACCGCGGGGTGCTGCGTCATGATCGCCTCGAGATCGCTCGGATAGATGTTGAAGCCGCCCGAGATGATCATGTCCTTCTTGCGGTCCATGAGCGTGAGGAAGCCATCCTCGTCGAAGCGCCCGACATCGCCGGTGCGGATGAAGCGCTTCCCGGTCTTGTCGAACCACTCGGCTTCGCGGCTCTTTTCCGGGTTGTTGTGGTAGCCGTTCATCATGATCGCGGAGTGGCCGACGACTTCGCCGATCTCGCCCGGCGCCACTTCCTCGCCGTTCTCGTCAATCAGCCGCATGTCATGACCGGGAAGCGGCTGGCCGACGGTGTGCAGCTTGTTCGGGTAAATGTCGGCGGCGAGCATGCAGGTGCCGCCGCCTTCGGTGAGGCCGTAATACTCCCGCAAGCCTCCGGGCCAGCGCGTGACGACGTCTCCCTTCACGTCGGCGGCGAACGGCGCGCTGGTCGAGAACTTCATGCCCTTTGCATAGGCCGAGAGATCGAAGTCATCGAACTTCGGATGCGCCATGATGCGGCGATACTGCACCGGCACCAGCATGGCGTGGCTCGCGCGGTATTTCTCCGAAAGCTGCAAGAATTTTTCGACATCGAACTTGCCCATCATCACGAGCGTGCCGCCCATCGCGAGCGTCGGAAATACGCTGACCAGCGTCGTGTTCGAATAGAGCGGCGTCGAAACCATCGTAACGGCATCGGGCGTATAGCCGATGACGCTCGCACGCTGCACTTGTCCCCAGCGCATGGCGTGCGACTGCACGATGCCCTTGGGCGTTCCGGTAGTGCCGGATGAATAGATGATGTTGTAGGCCCAGTTCGGATCGACCTCGACCGGCGCGGGCTTCGCATCTTCGGCGCCAAGCCATTTCGAGAACGGCTCGCCCGCATCAGAGTCATCGAGCGAAATGCGTTTTGCGCTTATCGAGCCACGCACCTTCTCGATTTCTTCCGAAACGCCCTTGTCGAGGAAGAAAATTTTAGCGTCGGAGTCCGCGATCATGGCTGCGATGGTTTCCGGCGTGGAGGAGGGCGCAAGCGGCGCAACCGCGATACCGCAACGAAGTGCGGCAAGAAACACTGCGAGATACTCGATCGAGGTATAGGCGCAGATCGCAATGGCATCCTGCGCCTTCAGCCCGTCGCGCTGGAGCGTCGCCGCGATCCGGTCGATGTATTTATCGAGTGCCGCGTAATCGAGCTGCCGCGCGTCCTGAATCACCGCCGCGTGTGACGCGCGTTCTTTCGCGTGATCGCGAATGAGATCGGAGAGCGTGAGGAAGGGAATATCGATCCAGGCTTCGGGATTCATGGTCTTGCTCATTTACTGTGCGGCGATGGCCGCGCGTTCGTCCGCGAGTTCTTCTATTGCTTCGCGATATTCCTTGATCAGTCGCGTACAGAGTTCGGCGGTCGAAGGCACGTCGTCGATGGAGCCAACGCCCTGGCCTGCGGACCAGACGTCCTTCCACGCGCGTTCCTCGTGCTGGCCGACTTGCAACTTGTGCGAGGAATTCAGATCGATCTGCTTTCCGGTCGCGGCGATCGAAGGCATCAGGAAGTTGCCGTGCACGCCGGAAATCGCGGCGGTATAGACGATGTCGGCGCCGTTCGTATCGACGATCATCTGCTTGAATTTTTCCTGCGCCATGCTCTCTTTCGTCGCGATGAAGCGCGTGCCGAGATAGGCGAGGTCCGCGCCGATCATGCGCGCGGCTGCGATTTGCCGTCCGGTGGATATCACGCCGGAAAGCAGGATCGTCTTTGCAAAAAACTTCCGGATTTCAGGAATGAGCGCGAACGGGCTCATCAGCCCCGCGTGTCCGCCGGCACCCGCGCAGACGCCGATCAGGCCATCGACGCCGGCTTCGGCGGCTTTCCGCGCATGGCGGATGTTGATGACGTCGTGAAACACGAGTCCGCCATAGCCTTGCACCGCGCCGACCAGTTCCTTCACCGCGCCGAGCGAAGTGATGATGAGTGGCACTTTATGTTTGCGCGATATCTCAAGGTCGGCTTCCACACGCGGGTTGCTCTTGTGGACGATGATGTTCACGCCGAAGGGCGCGCATTTCTTTCCGGTGTCGCGCTCGATCTTCGCGAGCCGCTCGTTGATCTCGACGAGCCATTCCTCGTAGCCCGCGCTGGTGCGCTGGTTCAGAGCGGGGAAGGTGCCGACGATGCCGGCGCGGCAGGTCTCGACCACGAGGTCGGGATTGGACACGAGGAACATGGGGGCGGCGACCGCGGGGATCGCAAGACGGCCCTGGAACTGAAGCGGAATGGGCACTGGCGTTTCCTTTTTCTTCCCTCGCTGATCATGGCCATCTTCGCCATTTCACTTAGGAGTGGCTACTAATCGTAGTTAGATTGGCTAGCCCTATTTAATCTTTTAAAATCAATTGGTTATAAAAATAGCCCGGCTATGACCTGGTATTCTGCTTTGATAACCAGGTTATAACCTGGTTCTTATAATAAAGAACCAGGCTGTGGCCTGGTACAAAAGGTCTAGAACCAGGCTATAACCTGGTTTTATGCTAAAAACTACAGGAAGCTAATGTGAAAAGGCTATTGAACGAGCGAGCGCGCCAAAGGCTGGATGCGCGTCTATCCAAGCTTAAACCCGCTGAAGATTTTCGTCCCCCTCCCAAAGGTTGGTTACGAGCAATTCGCACATCTCTTGGGATGAGTGCACCTCAGCTTGCCAAGCGGATGAAAGTTCGCTCGCAAAGCTTGGAGGACATCGAAAAATCAGAGGCACTCGGAAAAATCCAACTGGAAACTTTACGTCGCGTCGCAAGCGAACTCGATTGCACGTTGGTATATGCGCTCGTTCCAAATTCTTCTCTCGAAGAAATGTTTCGTAGCCGCGCACGGAAAATTGCTCTTCGAGACCTTGGCCGCGTTTCGCATACGATGAAGCTAGAGGCGCAAGAGACCAGCGATGCCGATTTGGAGACTCGAATTGAAAACTACATAAAAAATATTCTTAGAGAACGCGATCTCTGGAACTAGTTGTGACCACATTATTTCAAGAGCCGTCGGACGCTACGCCTCTTACACCAGTAGAGCGTGAAGGTTTATTGCAGAACTGGATCGCTCATCGCGAAGAGCTTAACGAGGCCGAACAAGAAAATATTGTTGCCGGTTCGGTCTGGGCTCGACGCCGTGCTAGCCGAGTTGAATTAACAGAAATACTGACTGATGATTTCGTAAAGGAACTGCATCGGCGAATGTTCGCCGATGTTTGGCGTTGGGCGGGTGTTTACCGAACGACCGAGCGAAATCTTGGAGTTGCACCCAACTTAATCTCTCAGCGTGTGCCTCAGCATCTGGACGATGTCCGATATTGGATAGAACATGCCACTTATGAGCCAGACGAAATTGCTGTCCGATTACATCACGGCCTTGTTCAAATCCACCCATTTCCGAATGGAAATGGACGGCATACTCGTTTAATGGCCGATTTGGCCGTGGAGCGCATGGGAGGCAGAGCCTTCACTTGGGGTGGCGGCGAACTAGCAGACGCTGGCGACTTGCGAGAGCGTTATATCGCAGCCCTCAGAAGCGCTGACCAGCATGCAATAGAACCACTTATCCTATTTGCTCGAACATGATGGGGGCGGCTTTAAAGCCGCCACCATCTCGTGCCTAGTGGGCGTGCAGCAGCGCTTCCTTGTTGGCGGCGAAGAATTGCTTCAGCGGGCGCGGCGTGCGCCCGGTCAGCTTTTGCACGGCGTCCGACGCAATCGCGATGTTGCCTTTGCGCGTGTTGGTATCGAAGCTCGCGAAGACCGGCGCAAGGAACGCGGGCATACCGGCTGCGATCATGCCTTGCGTAAGCTGCTCGTCGGTGACGTTCACGACCTCGACCGGCTTGCCGGTCGCTTCTGACGCGAGCTTCGCGATTTCTTTCGTGGTGAGCAGTTCCGCGCCGGTGATGTCGTAACGCGCGTTGCCCTGCGGTGTCGCGGCCAGTGCAGCCGCCGCGGCGTAAGCCGCGTCTTCGCGCGCAACATGCGCGACCTTGCCGTCGCCGGCCGCCGAAAACCATTTTCCGGAAGCGAGTGCCGAAGGCAGCGAATGCAGAAGATTTTCCTGGTACCAGCCGTTGCGAAGCACGGTCCAGCCAATACCGCTCGCTTCCAGCGCCTGCTCGGTGCCGTAGTGATCCGGCGCAAACGGGATCGGCGAGCCCGGTTCGGGCTTCGGCATCGACGTATAGACGATGTGCTTCACGCCCGCTTTCTTCGCGGCCGCGATCGCGGCCTTGTGCTGGTTCAGCCGCTTGCCAGGCGTGTCGAGCGCGTCGGTCGAAATCAGCAACAGCCGGTCGACGCCCTTGAAACTTTCCGCGAGCGCCGGATCGTCGAAATCGACCTTGCGGACTTCCGCGCCTTTCGCGGCGAGGTCGGCGATCTTCGATGGATCGCGCGTGCCCGCGATCACGTTTCCGGCCTTGGCTTCGAGCAGGATTTCCACCGCGCGGCGGCCGAGCTGGCCGCTTGCGCCGGTGACGAGGAGAGTGGGCTGGTTTGCCATCGTCGTGCTTCCCATGTACAAATCGTGATATGGTCTCTTTTTGAGACCATCACTACATGAGAGATCATCCGGCTCCCGTAAAGAAGGCAGTTTCGCGGGTGCTGGTTACCGTGAGGGAACCATCGATGAAGCGTCCGGCCAAATCGTCGCGCAAAATTCAGGACGTGCTGCGCGCACAGAATATTTCAGGAGATGGCCTCGAAAGCTGTCCGGTGCGGCAGGTGCTCGACCAGATCGGCGACAAGTGGAGCACGCTGATGCTGCTCGCGCTCTCCGAGAAGCCTTATCGCTTCGGCGAGCTTCGCCGCCTGATCCCGGATATTTCGCAGCGGATGCTGACACAGACCCTGCGCGACCTGCAGCGCAACGGGCTGGTTTCGCGCACGGTGTTTCCGACCAATCCGCCGAGCGTCGAGTATCGCCTGACGCCGTTAGGCACGTCGCTGCTCGGGCCGCTCGACGCGCTGGTGCGCTGGGCGGAAAACGCCTATGGCAAGATCGTCACCGCACGCGGCGACTTCGACCGCAAGGCCGCGTGACCAACACCGATCAGGCCCGAAATTTGAACGACGCTTCGCCATACCGCTTTTCCGTCGCGCCGATGATGGAATGGACCGACCGGCATTGCCGGTTCTTCCACCGGCTGCTCACGCGCCGCACGCGGCTCTACACGGAAATGATCACGACCGGCGCGGTGCTGCATGGCGACCGCGCGCGGCTGCTCGGCTTCAACGCGGAAGAACATCCGGTCGCGATCCAGCTTGGCGGCTCGGACGCGAAAGAACTCGCGGCCTCCGCGAAGATCGCAGAAGACCTCGGCTATGACGAAGTGAACCTGAACTGCGGGTGTCCTTCAGATCGCGTGCAAAACGGCTTCTTCGGTGCCTGTCTGATGGCCGAGCCAGCGCGCGTCGCCGATGGTGTGGCCGCGATGAAGGCGGCGGTGAAAATTCCGGTCACCGTGAAGTGCCGCATCGGCATCGACGATCAGGACGAGGAGGAAGCGCTCGACCGCTTCGCCAATGCGATGGTGCAGGCAGGCGCCGACGCACTCGTTGTCCATGCGCGCAAGGCGTGGCTCAAGGGCTTGAGCCCGCGCGAGAACCGCGACATCCCGCCGTTGAACTACGATCGCGTGTATCGGTTGAAGCAGCGGCTCGGTAGCTATCCCGTCATTCTCAACGGCGGCGTTACTTCGCTTGAAGATGCCAAAACACATCTCGCGCAGGTGGACGGCGTGATGGTCGGCCGCGCGGCCTACGACACGCCGGAAATTCTTCTGAACGTGGACCGTGAGATCTTCCGCGAAGAACCGCCGGTGGCGAACCTCGAAGAAGCCTTCGAGCAGCTCATTCCTTATATCGAGCGCGAGTTCGCGGCTGGCACTCGGCTCCACGATATTACGAAGCATTTACTCGGTGCCTTTCGGGGCCGCCCGGGCGCGCGCGCTTTCCGGCGGCATCTGGCTACCGAGGGGGTAAAACCCGGCGCAAATGCATGGGTACTGCGCGAGGCGCTTTCTTTTCTTTCTTCGGGAATGCCTGCACAAAGCGCCGCATGACAATTCTTGGAATCCCCGCGGGCGAATTCGCGGTTCTCGTCGGTGCGGTGCTTATTGCGGGCACGCTCACCGGTCTGTTCGCAGGGCTTCTCGGTATTGGCGGCGCGGCGATCTCGGTACCTGTCATGTACGAGGTTTTCCGGGTACTCGGCGTTCCCGACGAAGTCCGCATCCAGCTTTGCGTCGGCACCGCGCTTGCGCTGATCGTGCCGACTTCGATCCGCTCCTACTTCGCGCACCGCGCCAAGGGCGCGGTGGACGACCGCATCCTGAAAATCTGGGCGCTACCGATTGTCGTCGGCGTCGGCATCGGTTCGTTCATCGCCTATTTCGCGAGTGCGACCGTTTTCAAGATGCTGTTCGTGATTTTTGCGACGCTGATGGCGCTGAAGCTTTTGTTCGGTCGCGAAAGCTGGCGTCTGGGCCAGGAGTTGCCGGGCACAGGGGCGATCGCGGCCGTCGGTCTTGTGATCGGCACGATCTCGGCGCTGATGGGTATCGGTGGCGGCGCTTATTCGGTGCTGTTTCTTACGCTCTATGGTGTGTCGATCCATCGGGCGGTCGCGACCTCGGCCGGCGTCGGCGTGCTGATCTCGGTGCCGGGCGTGATCGGCTACATGATCGCGGGCTGGCCGCAGCAAGCGCTAATGCCGCCGCTGTCGGTCGGCTATGTTTCGTTTCTCGCCGTGTTGTTGTTCTCGCCGACCAGCGTGCTCGCGGCCCCTTACGGCGCGAAGCTCGCGCATTCCTGGCCGCGCCGCAGGCTGGAAGTCGCCTTCGCGATCTTTCTTTTGATCGTCGCCGTGCGCTTCTTCGCAAGCCTGATGAAGTGGTTCTAGCCTAGCGCCGTCCGCGCAGGACCATCTGTTGGCCGCGCAGCTCGAACGAATCGAGCCGTTGCAGGAAACTCATCCCGAGCAAGCTCATGCGCAGGTCGCCCTGCCGCACGATCAATGCCGGCACGCGACGCTCGACGATATTGCCGATGCGGATCTGATCGAGCACGACCGATGCGGCGTGGCTGCGGCCTTTCGCAGTTTCGATGGTGATGTCGTATTTCAGGAGATCGACTGGAAGCCCCGCGGCGCGGGCCGCTTCCACGGTTAGCACCACGCTCGACGCGCCGGTATCGATCAGCATGGCGAGCGGCGCGCCGTTGACCTGTGCGCGCACGTTAAAGTCGCCGTTGGTGTTGCGGGCGACGCGAACACTATTTGGAATGCTGGCGGTAATGTCGCTGTCGGGCGTGACCACCGAGAACATGCGGTCGACGACCTTCACGATATCGCCGCGATAGTTATAGCCTATGGCGAGCAGCGCAACGATGCCGAGCCAGATCCCGAGCGATTTCAGTTTCTTCTGAAAGCCGCCATAGAACACCGAATAGAAGCCACCACCGACCAGCAACAGAAGCGCGCTGAAATAGACGAGGCTCGCGAATGCATTCGTGTCCATCGGTCCGACCATGCCTTCGTCGTGCTGCGAAACCAGTACGACGACCGCAAGTGCGAGGCCGGCGATGATGAGCCAGAGAAACTTGTCGTTACGCAACATGATTCAGGATGCTTCCACGAAAGCGAGAATAGCGAGAAGGGCAGCGACCTCCGCGGCCTTGCCGGCGAGTGCCGCACAATCCGGCACGTCGTCGGCTTGTTGATTGCGAGCGATGGTGACGACGCAAAAAAAAACGCAGAGCGCGGCGACGAATGCCGCGGCGGTGACGCCGATCCGGAACACCGGAAGCAACAGCGCGGTGCAGACGACGATGGTCACGACCATCAGGCCCTGCAACGCCGTGCTGTGCGAGGGTCGCGTGTCGCCGATTTCCTCGAGCGGGCGTGCGGGCTGGGTGAGACGAAACACGATCGAAGCCGTCGAGCCGAAGATCGTGGCGGCGATCAGTGCCAGTGCCGCGCGCGGCGTGTGATAGACCACGAGCCCTGCGAGTGCTGCGGTTTCCGCTAGCAGCAGAAGCATGAGCACCGCTGTGCCTGTTCCCGCCGTTCCGGCAAGACGGTCGCCGCCGCGCACGGTGCCGCTTTCGAGCCGGAAGCCGCGCACCGCGGCAAGCGCCAGCAACGTCACGGCAGCTACGGCAAACGAGGGCAGGCGCAGGAAATGGCAGGCGAGAAGTGCTGCTGCGCCACAGGCCCCCGCGATACCCGCCGCAAGCGGTGCCGCGTAGGCGCCCGCGCCTGCATCGGCCGGAATGCCGTCGTCAGGCGATTGCCCCCCGGAACCGGCCGGCAGCACGGTTTCGTTGCGAAGCCATCTCAGCGTGTCATGTACGAAGGGCGGTAGCATCGTCGGTTTCCGGCGCAGTCAGAGCGGCTTCGATTCGATGTCGGCCGATTTTATCATCCGCGGGCGGGTGCGGTCTGGGTTTTCTTGGCGGGATGCTGCGGTTGCAGCGGGACGGCATCGGTGACCGGCGCAAGTGCGGCCATGATGCGTTCGGCGGGGAAGGTGATGATGACTTCGGTGCCTTCTCGCAGCTTCGAGCGCAGCGTGAAAGTACCGCCGTGAAGATCGATCAGGCCTTTCACGATGGGCAGGCCCAGGCCCGCGCCTTGTTCCGCGGTCTTGATCGAGTTCGAGCCCTGGCCGAAGGACGCCATCACCACCGGGATTTCGTCTTCCGGAATGCCGGGCCCGGTGTCGCGCACGCTGACATATTGCCCGCCGGAAGCGGTCCAGCCGACCTTGGTGAAGACTTCGCCGCCCTGCGGCGTGAACTTGATGGCGTTCGAAAGCAGGTTAAGCACGACCTGGCGCGTCGCACGTTCGTCGGCCCAGATTTTCGGCAACCCGGATTCGAATACGGTATTCAGCGTGATGCCGCGGTTGGTCGCGCGCATCTTCATCAGGTAGTTGCAGTCGTCGCAGATCGCGACGAGGTTCACCGGCTCTTCATTGAGTTCGTAGCGGCCGGCCTCGATGCGCGACAGATCGAGAATCTCGTTGATCAGGTTCAGGAGATGCTCGCCGGAGGTGTGAATGTCGCCGGCGTATTCCTTGTAGGCCGGCACCGCGTGGCTGCCGAGCACTTCGTTCTTCATCACTTCCGAGAAGCCGAGGATCGCGTTCAATGGCGTGCGCAACTCGTGCGACATCTGCGCGAGGAAACGCGATTTTGCAAGATTTGCGGCTTCCGCGCGGCGTGCGGCTTCGTCCGACTTCGCCTTGGCTTGTTCGAGTTCGCCGATCAGGTCGTCGAGCTGCGCGCGCGCTTCGAGCGCGGAGACCGCCGCGATATGCAAGCGGCCCGCGACCATGACGAAATAGGCCTCCGCGCCGATGGTGAGAATGGCGAGCACGACGTCCTGCGGCGTGCCGCGCAGGAGATAGTGGAGCGTCACAACGCCTGCGACCGGAACGGTCGCGGCATAGACCGCGCTCGGAATGCTCGCAGCCAGCATCGAGAATACGGCAACCACCAAGAGCATCGCGAACAGCGAGAAGTCGCCCGAGCCCTGTGCGCCGAGGCCGACGAGCACGTTGACGATCAGCACCCAGCTCACGCCGAAGATCAGATCGAACATCGTGAACAGAATGCGATAGCGCTGCATCAGCGCCGGGCTTGCCGGCGCTTGCAGGAAACGCTTGCACGCCGCGACGTTCAGCGAGTGGATCGTGAGCGCAATCATCGTCCACAGCACCGCGCCGAAGCCGCCGGTCCAGAGCGACGAGGCGATGCCGACCAGCGAGATCAGCATGAACAGCGCGACCGAAGCGCCGATGCGGTGCTCGGCATAGAGCCGAAGCAGTTCGTAATGGAACGAGGATTTGACGCCCGAGGTGGAGGTCAGGACGTCGCGCGCGTCGCGGACGCTCCGATTGAGCTTGAGCCGGCGTTCATGCGCGGCGCGGGCGGCATCGGCCGCCGTTTCGTCCCCGCGGGCGCTGTGACTCATCATTACGCAGTACCGTTACCCGATCGCCCCGCGCGCAAAAAAGTGCGCAGACCGGCAAGCGGACCACCCCGCGCCGGCCACGCCTACCATCGCGCGAAGGTGGTTAATGTCGGGCTGATTCTTATGGTTAATGAAATCTAAATCCGTTCGTCCGAAGGACGAATAGCGCAACTATTTCTAGCGCTTGATAGGTTCCCGCGCGCGTGTTCCGATAGCGGCTGGAGAAGCATCGAAATGAAATTGTACGACATGGGCCGCGCGCCCAATCCGCGCCGGGTGCGCATTTTTCTCGCTGAAAAAGGTATCGAGGTTCCGAAGCAGGAAGTGGATCTCGGCGCGCTCGAGCAGCGCACCGACGAATTCACGGCCATGAACCCGATGCAGCGCGTTCCGGTGCTGGTGCTGGACGACGGCACGATCATCTCGGAATCGGTCGCGATTTGCCTCTATTTCGAGAAGCTGCACCCGGAGCCGAACCTCTTCGGCCGCGATGCACTGGAAAGCGCGCAGGTCGAGATGTGGAATCGGCGGCTCGAACTGCACTTCTACGGGCCGGTGTCGCAGTCGTTCCGCCACACGAGCCCCGGTATGGCCAAACGCGAGAAGGTGCAGGTAGCCGAGTGGGGTGCCGTCTGCCGCGACCAGGCGATCGATTTCGTGAACCTGCTCGAGACCGAACTCGGGAAACGCGAATACGTGGCGGGCAACCGCTTCACCATCGCCGACATCAACGCGCTGTGCACCGTGGATTTCATGCGCGTCATCAAATTGGCGGTGACCCCGGAGATGAAAAACCTGACGCGCTGGCACGCCGCCGTATCGGCAAGGCCCAGTGCCAAGGCATAGGCAATGACCGCGAAGTACCAGAACATCCGGCTTGAAGTCGCCGGTTCGGTCGCAACGCTCCTGCTGGCGCGGCCCGAGCGCCTGAACGCGATCAATGCCGCGACCCATCCTGAACTGCGCGACGCGCTCGACCGCGTGGAAACCGACAAGCACGTGCGCTGTCTCGTGCTGACCGGCGAGGGCCGGGCGTTCTGCTCCGGGCAGGATTTGAGCGAGCGCAATATCGAGGAGCCATCGCAACTCGATCTCGGGTCGTCGCTGGAGAAAAATTACAATCCGCTGGTGCTGCGCCTCGCGTCATTTCCGATCCCGACCATCGCCGCGATCAACGGCCCGGCGGCCGGCGCGGGCGCGAACATCGCGCTCGCCTGCGACATCATCCTGATGGCGCGCTCGGCCTACATCCAGCAGGCCTTCGCGCGGATCGGGCTGGTGCCGGATGCGGGCGGCACCTGGTTCCTGCCGCGCCTTGTCGGCCTGAAGCGCGCGCTGGCGATGGCATTGTTCGCAGATCGCATTTCCGCGGAGGAGTGCGAGCGCATGGGCATCGCCTGGAAGATTTTCGACGACGATATTTTCGCGAGCGAGGTAGCAAAACATGCCGCGATCCTCGCAGCCGGCCCCACGCTCGCATACCGCCTTGCGAAGAAGGCGATAATGGACAGCGGCGCGAACGATCTTGCCGCCCAGCTCGATCTGGAACGCGACAGTCAGCGCGAGGCCGGCCGTTCGAGGGACTTCCTCGAGGGCGTTACCGCCTTCATCCAGAAGCGTTTGCCGCGCTTTCAGGGCGAATAGCCGCGAAGCGCTTTTTCGCCGGAAATGCTATGTCTCCGGCAGGAGACAAGAACAATGACCGCCACCTCCGCCAGCGTCACTGACGCTCTCAAATCCGTAAAAGGCCCCGACGGGAACGACATCGTTTCCTCGGGCAAGTTGTCCGGCGTCGTCGTCACAGGCGGCAAGGTATTCTGCTCGCTCACCGTGGATGCGTCCGAAGCGCAGGGCTGGGAGAGCGTGCGCAAGGAAGCCGAAGGCATCATCAAGAGTATTCCCGGCGTCGCATCGGTGATGATCGCGCTCACCGCCGAGAAGAAACCGGGTGCGCCTTCCGCGCCGCCGCCGCGCGCAGGCGGTCCCGCGATGCAGCCGCCGGGCCGCGCGACGCAGGGTGTGCCGGGCGTAAAGGCGATCATCGCGGTCGCGTCCGGAAAGGGCGGCGTCGGCAAGTCCACGACCGCCGTCAATCTCGCCCTCGGGCTGCAATCGCTCGGCCTGAAAGTCGGCGTGCTCGACGCCGACATTTATGGACCGTCGATGCCGCGGCTGCTCGGACTCAAGGGCAAGCCCGAGCTCGTCGACGGCCGCATCCTGAAGCCGATGGAAGCCTATGGACTGAAAGTCATGTCGATCGGTTTTCTGGTCGATGAAGATACGCCGATGATCTGGCGCGGTCCGATGGTGCAGTCGGCGATCACGCAGATGCTGCGCGAAGTGGAATGGGCGCCGCTCGACGTCATCGTTGTGGATATGCCGCCCGGCACCGGCGACGCGCAGCTGACGCTCGCGCAGCAGGTGCCGCTCGCGGGCGCGGTCATCGTATCCACGCCGCAGGACCTCGCGCTGATCGACGCGCGCCGCGGCATTGCCATGTTCAAGCGCGTGGATGTGCCGGTGCTCGGGCTGATCGAGAACATGAGTTATTTTCTCTGTCCGCATTGCGGCGAACGCTCCGACATTTTCAGCCACGGCGGCGCGAAGCACGAGGCCGACCGCTGGAACGTGCAGTTCCTCGGCGAAGTGCCGCTGGAGTTGAAAATCCGCGAGATGTCCGATGCCGGAAAACCGATCGTCGTCAGCGAACCGGACGGGCCTTACGCAAAAATTTACAAGGACGTTGCCGCGAAGGTGCGCGGTGCGCTCGAAGGCTCGGCTGGCAAGCGGGCTGCGCCGAAGATCGTGATCGAGTCGTAGCGAAAGGAAACTACGCATGAAAACCGTCGCCGTCGTCGCGGTCTTGCTTGCGACCGCAGTCACCGCGTCGGCGCAGCAGCGCGCCCCGCGTTCCGCCAATCCGCCGTCGGATCTTTGGTGCCGGGAGATGCGGATCACGGAGAGCAGTTCCGTGCCCTATTGCATGGCCTATACGCTTGAGCAGTGCCTCGCTTCGCGCGCAAGCCCCAACGAGCGGTGCTATCTCAACCCGATCTACGACCCGCGCTTCCGCCGCTGATCGCGCGTCAGTCTTCCGCCCACATCCGCAGGAGATTGGCCGAGGACTTCGACAGGAGGTCGTAGTCCTCGCTTTTTCCCTCGCGCGCGAACAGGCGTTTGCGCGCGGTGTCGAGATCGAACAGCAACTCGCGCTTCGCCTCCTCGCGAATAAGGCTGCGCGCCCAGCCGACCGCAGCGAGTCGCTCCCCGCGCGTAACTTCGGCAACGCGATGCAGCGAGGTCGCCGGATAGACGATCATCGAGCCGGCTTCGAGTTTGATCGCGTCTTCGCCGGCGGTGGTGTCGATCACGAGTTCGCCGCCGTCATAGGACGACGGCTCCGACAGGAACAGCGTGAAGGAAACGTCGGCGCGGATGCCGCTCATCAGCGCATCGTCGACGTGATTGCCGTAGCGCATGCCCGGCTCGTATTTCGAGAACGTGATCGGTGTGAGCTGCTTCGGCCGCGCGGCGAGTCGAAAGAGTTCGTTCGACAGAATTCTCTCGGCCGCAAGATCGCGCAACGCGGATGTGTTGCGGTCGAGGCTGTCCGCCTGACGATTATGTTTTACTTCGCGCGCGGCATAGCCCGCGGTCGCACGGCCGTCGAGAAAGCGCACGCTCTCGAGGCTGCTTCGTAGCTGCGAAACTTCGTCGGCGTTCAGAACATTGGCGATGGCGATGCGCATTGTTTGGAGCAGTTCAAATCGGATAGGGGTCGTGGACTACGAGCCTTTCGCAGGACTATGTTGAGCGCAAATCCGCTCGCGAGGAAACAGGTCATGAAGACCACGAAAATCTGGCTTGGCGTCGGGGTCGCGGTTGTTGCCGGCGTGTCGTCGGCAGCACAGGCGGATCGCCTCGATTTGCTCAATTCGACTTCGGTAAGTTCGCCCGCCACGCAGTCTATCGTGGTTGCGCAGGCGATCCGCGGTGAGGGCGGCGAAAACGAAAGCGGAGAAAGTGGCGAGGGCGGCGTCGATGCGGCCGCCGCCGATAAGGACCCGGTGAAGTATGGCATCGCCCTGCAGGTGATCGCCGCGCATTACTATGCCGGACTTGCCGCATACGAAGCCGGCGAAAAGACAGCCGGCACGCAGATGTTCGCGCACGGCTTTGCCGAAGTGTATGCTGAGATGGAAGAGGTCTTCAAAAAGCGCGGCGTGAACGATCTCGGCGCGAAGATCGAAGCCGCGATTGCGACCGCGAACAAAAATGCTCCCGCGTCGGAAGTACGTAAAATCGTGGAAGCGGTGCAGGCGGCCCTCGCTACTGCCGAAAAGGCGGGACCGAAATCGGCGCTCTCGCCGCTCGCAGTAAAGGCGCAGGTCGTCGCCGATCTGGTCGACCGCGCCGCCGCGCAATATGTCCTGACGCGGAAGAAGAACTCCACGCTCGAGACCTATCTCGACGGTCTCGGCTTTGCGCTCGCCGCGCGCACGGAGGCGGCAAAAATTCTTCCCGAACTGGAAAAGACGAACGCTGCCGCAGCGAAGGCGATCCGCGCGGCCCTCGATCTCGCGTCCAGCGCCTATCCGGGGATCAAGCGCGGTACGCCGGTCGAGACCGGGAAGTTCCTTGCCGCTGCGTCAAACGCGCGCATCGCGGCCGCGAACCTGCGTTAGCAAACGGCACGCACAAAACCTGCTCTGCTTTTGATCGACTTTCGTCGAAAGCTCCCGTTTGAGGCATGGCTCGGCGTCCCGCTTTGCCTGCGGCGCATGGCTAATTCCGCGTCCATTCCGCGAAAGCGTGCTACCCGCTTGCCCAAGCGGAAGGCGCAGTGCCTCCGCAGTCTACGGGAGAAGAGTTTTTACGATGAAACGTCGTCAATTTCTGAAGGTCGCGGGTGCTGGTGTCGCTGCCAGCGCGGTTGCGGCCCCCGCCATTGCCCAGGCGAATCCTGAAATCAAGTGGCGCCTTGCGTCGAGCTTCCCGAAGCCGCTCGACACCATTTACGGCGGCGCCGAAGTGTTCGCCAAGCAACTCTCCGACATCACCGACGGCAAGTTCCAGGTCCAGGTTTTCGCCGGTGGCGAAATCGTCCCGGCTCTCCAGGTGCTCGATGCGACCTCGAACGGCACCATCGAAGCCTGTCACACCGTCTCGTACTATTACGTCGGCAAGGACCCGACCTTCGCGATCGCCGCGTCGGTCCCGTTCGGTCTGAACGCGCGCATGCAGAATGCGTGGATGTCCGGCGGCGACGGCATCGAAGCGTGGAACGAGTTCTTCAAGAAGTTCGGCGTGAACGCGCTGCCGCTCGGCAACACGGGCACGCAGATGGGCGGCTGGTTCCGCAAGGAAATCAAGACCGTCAACGATCTCAAGGGCCTCAAGATGCGCATCGGCGGTATCGCCGGTCAGGTGCTCGCGAAGCTTGGCGTCGTGCCGCAGCAGATCGCTGGCGGCGAAATCTACCAGGCGCTCGAGCGCGGCACGATCGATGCTGCCGAGTGGGTGGGTCCTTACGACGACGAGAAGCTCGGCTTCGCGAAGGTCGCGCCGTACTACTACTATCCCGGGTTCTGGGAAGGTGGTCCGACCACGCACGCGTTCTTCAACCTCGAGAAGTTCAACGCGCTGCCGAAGCATTATCAGGCGGCCGTCCGCAATGCGGCGGCTTACGCGAACACCTGGATGCAGGCGCGCTACGACGTCCTCAATCCGCAGGCGCTTCGCCGTCTGGTTGCGAACAAGGTGCAACTGCGCCCGTTCTCGAACGAGATCCTCGACGCCTCCTTCAAGGCGACGAACGAGCTCTGGGCCGAGATTTCGGCCAAGAATGCCGACTTCAAGAAGTACATCGATATGATGCAGAACTTCCGGAACGAGCAGTATCTCTGGTGGCAGGTCGCCGAATACGGCTTCGACAGCTACATGATCCGGGCTCGCCGCAACGCCGGCTAACTGCCCTAAAACATTACGAAAAATATACGCCGCGATCCGAAAGGGTCGCGGCGTTTTACTTTGCTGCATAGCATCACGCTCTGCTCCTAGATTTTTGCATAGCTGTCGGCCATGCTGCCCCCAGATGACCGGGACTCAGAGACCCGGGAGTCCAACAAATGAAAACTCCACGTTCCTAAGGGGGAATAAACTCATGAAACGTCGTAAGTTCCTGCAAGTCGCAGGAGGTGCCGTCGCTGCCAGTGCCGTAGCTGCTCCGGCGATTGCCCAATCCTCGCCCGAAATCAAATGGCGTCTGACCTCGAGCTTCCCGAAAGCGCTCGACACGATTTATGGCGCTGCGGAAGTTCTGGCGAAGTCCGTTAACGAAGCGACCGATGGCAAATTCCAGATTCAGGTTTTTGCCGCCGGCGAAATCGCGCCGGGTCTGCAAGCGCTCGACGTCGTGTCGAACGGCACCGTCGAAATGTGCCACACCGCCTGTTACTACTACGTCGGCAAGGATCCGACCTTCGCCTTCGCCACGGCCGTTCCCTTCGGCCTCAACCAGCGCATGATGGATGCCTGGTGTCTCTATGGCGGCGGCAACGACCTGCTCAATGCCTTCTTCAAGAAGCACAACGTAGTCGGCTTCATGGCCGGCAACACGGGCTGTCAGATGGGCGGCTGGTTCCGCAAGGAGATCAAGACCGTCAACGACCTCAAGGGCGTCAAGATGCGCATCGGCGGGTTCGCGGGTCAGGTGCTCACGAAGCTCGGCGTTGTTCCGCAGCAGATCGCGGGCGGCGAAATCTACCAGGCACTCGAACGCGGTACGATCGATGCCGCCGAGTGGGTGGGTCCGTATGACGACGAGAAGCTCGGCTTCGCGAAGGTCGCACCCAACTACTACTATCCCGGCTGGTGGGAAGGCGGCCCGATGTTGCACGCGCTCGTCAACATCGAGAAGTACAACGCGTTGCCGAAGCACTATAAGGCGGTGCTCGAAGCGGCTTCGCAGACGGCCAATACGCACATGATGGCGAAGTACGATGCCGGCAACCCCGGTGCGCTCCGCCGTCTGATCGCGGGCGGTACCAAGTTGCAGCCGTTCTCCACGGCGATCATGGAAGCCTGCTACAAGGCCGCGAACGAAGTCTATGCCGAAACCTCGGCGAAGAACGCGGACTTCAAGAAGATCCATGACTCCTACATGGCCTTCCGCAACGAGCAGTACCTCTGGTGGCAGGTTGCCGAATACACCTTCGACAGCTTCCAGATCCGGGCGCGCCGCTCGTAAGTTCGAATACACGAAAAGAAAAACCCCGGAGCGAAAGCTCCGGGGTTTTTTGTTTGCGCCGGTCTCAGAACTTCGGCGGCCCGAGCGGCTCGTCCGGAATCTGAATCTCGATCTTGACCTTGTTCGGATCCATTCCCGTATTGGCGCCCTTGTAGTGCAGCACCATTTGCGGGAAGGTGATCACGAGCACGACCATGATGCACTGGATGATGACGAAAGGAACCGCGCCCCAGTAAATCTGGCCGGTGGTCACACCTGCCGTAACCTGGCCGCTTAGCTTGTCGACGTAGGATTCCTTCGGCGCGACCGAGCGCAGGTAGAACAGCGCGAAGCCGAACGGCGGGTGCATGAACGAGGTCTGCATGTTGACGCCGAGGATGACGCCGAACCAGATCAAGTCGATGCCGAGTCGCTCGGCGGCGGGCCCCAAGAGGGGAATGACGATGAAGGCGAGCTCGAAGAAGTCGAGGAAGAACGCGAGCACGAACACCATCAGGTTCACGAACAGCAGGAAGCCGACCTGGCCGCCCGGCAGCGAGACGAGGAGTTCTTCGACCCACTTGTGTCCATCGACGCCATAGAAGGTGAGCGAGAACACACGCGCACCGACCAGAATGAACAGTACGAATGCGGAAAGCTTCGCGGTCGATTCCGTCGCTTGTTTGACGAGCGAGAAGTTCAGCCGGCCTTTCATGATTGCGAGGATCACGGAGCCGGCGGCACCCATCGCGCCGCCTTCGGTCGGTGTCGCAAGACCGATGAAGATCGTGCCGAGCACGAGGAAGATCAGCGCGAGCGGGGGCACCATGACCGCAGTTACCTGCCGCGACATTTCCGAGAGCAGGGGCTCGCGCAACAGCGGCACGGCACCGAGCACCAGCGAAATGGCGAAGAACACAACGGCGCCGATTCCCGCTGCGACCCCGAACCGGAACAGCGGCTCGAAATTCGCGAGTGCCCCCGTTGCGGCAGGAAACGGATGATACAGATAGCCATAGGCGGTGGCGGCTAACGCCGCGACCGCGCCGATCACGCCGGCAAGCCCGCGATAGCGGTCGCCGACCGAGACGAGAAACGCAAAGATGATCGCAACGAACATCGCGAGCACGACGAAATCAGCGCCTTTATAAGTGGTTTCCGTCATCACGAAGTAGCCGAGTGCGCCACTGACCAGCACGAGCAGAGCCAGGTTCGCGTGCGGACGCGACGTGAAGTTGCCGGAGCGAACGCCGCGATAGAGCACATAGAGCGCGACGATTCCGGCGAGCGCTTCGATGCCATGTTCCTTGACGGCGTGCGGAATACCGAGGTCGCTGCCGCTGCCGACGATGCCGCCGACCAGAATGAAGATAATGGCGAGGATTACGGATACGAGCAGGAAGGTGAGGAGCGGGACCGCGGCCGCAGCACCGATGAAATTGGTCATCGTGCGGAGCGGGCGGTTCTGGCCGTCTTCCTTGAGCGTTTGCGCTTCCGGCGGCAGGCCGGGCGCCCGGTTCGGGAAGATCAGCGTGACCAGCATGACATAGGAGGCGTAAAGGCCCGAAAGGATCAGGCCGGGAACGAACGCGCCTTCGTACATGTCGCCGACAGAGCGGCCGAGCTGGTCGGCCATGACGATCAGCACCAGCGACGGCGGAATGATCTGTGCGAGCGTGCCGGAAGCCGCGATCACGCCCGAGGCGAGCCGGCGGTCGTAGCCGTAGCGCAGCATGATCGGCAGGGAGATCAGGCCCATGGAAATGACCGAGGCGGCGACGACGCCGGTAGTCGCAGCGAGCAGCGCGCCGACGAAAATCACCGCGTAAGCAAGGCCGCCGCGGATCGGACCGAACACCTGGCCGATAGTGTCGAGCAGGTCTTCCGCCATACCGCTTCGTTCGAGGATCAGTCCCATGAAGGTAAAGAACGGGATCGCAAGCAGCGTGTCGTTGTTCATCGTGCCGTACACGCGCTCGGGCAGCGCTTGCAGGAAGTTCGGCGCGAACAGTCCGAGTTCGACGCCGACGATGCCGTAGAATAATCCGACGGCGGCAAGGGTGAAGGCGGCGGGATAACCGATCAGCAGGCACACGACCAAAGTCGCGAACATGATCGGCGCCATGTTGTGAATTATAAAGGCGATCATTTTAATTCGCTCCGCGCGCGCTGATTTTTAGGATTTGGTATTCGCAGCCTGAAGCAGCCGTTCGGCTTCGGCTTCCGCGGCGTGAACCTGCGGCGCGTCGTAAGGATCGGGGATCGCGCCGCGCATGATCGCGACACGCTTGATGATTTCCGAGAAGGATTGAATCAAGAGAATGACGAACGCGACCGGAACGATCAGCTTCGCGATCCATTGGGGCAACCCGCCCGCGGCGAACGAGCGCTCGCCGAGATTATAGGAAGTCAGGAAGAACGGGATCGATGTCCAGATCATGACGATGCAGAACGGCAACAGCGCGAACACATGACCGATCAGGTCGATCCAGTTCCGCACCCGCTTGGAAAACTGGTTGTTCACGATGTCGATGCGGATGTGTTCGTTCGAAATCAGCGTCCAGGCGGCGCAGAACATGAAAACAGCGGCGAACAGATACCACTGCAATTCGAGCCAGGCGTTGGAGGACTGATTGAGCAGCTTTCGTATGATTGCGTTGACCGTCGAAACGGTGATCGCGACCACGATAAGCCAAGCTACGGCTTTTCCGAGCCGGATATTGACGTAGTCAATCGCCCGGCTGATTGCGAGTAGAGCGCGCACTTTTGTCCCCCCGGACGTTGCGATTGGTTTGGGCGTCGAAGCCCCGGCAGGCGGTCCCTGCTCTGTTCGGGGGCGGCGAAAGCCCGTCCAATCCCTTCCTGCGGGGCACCATAGACATTTGAACCCGCTGATCAAGCCGCAGGGCGATACGTCACGGGTTGAAATGGATGCGTCTGAAACTTTGCGGACGCTACGGAATGCTGGCTTTTACGGCGCCTTTATTTGCCGCGCGTTGTCGCGGTCCGCGCGCGGCGCGCTTCGCGATGCAGCATGTAGAGACCGGCGCCGATCATCAAGCCCATACCGGCCAACGACCAGAGATCGGGAACTTCATTGAAAAATACGAAGCCGTAGATCACCGCGAAAACGACGATGGTGTATCGGAAAGGCGCCACCGCCGACAGTTCCGTGCCGCGATAGGCAAGCACGATGAAAAATTGTGCGAGCACAAGACATATGCCTGAGGCGAGGCAAGCGAGCAGCGCGGCGGCGCTCGGTGTCTGCCAGGTCTGGAAGAACAGGCCGCCTGCGCCAACGGCGATACCGGCGAGGATCGAACTCAGCGCCACCACGAAAGCGGGCACACGGGTTCCGATCGAGCGCGCAAGCATGTCGCGCAGGAGAATGGTGAAGGTCGCGGCGAGCGCAAAAAGTGAGGCGGCATCGAACGAGCCGGTCACGGGCTTGACTACGAAGATCACGCCGAGGAACCCGGCTCCGACCGCGATCCAGCGCCGCCAGCCGACCCGTTCGCCGAGCATCATCGCGCCGATAATCGTCATGATGAACGGCACGAGTTGGATGATCGTAATCACGTTGCCGAGCGGGATCAGCGCGAGTGCGGAAATCAAAAGCACGCCGTTTCCGGCTTCTGCGAAACCGCGGAGCGAAACCTGCCAGTCGAAAACTTTCGGCGCTTCGCGCCACTCGCCGCGCCAGACAAGAATGGCCGCGACGAAGATCAGCGCGAACCCCCCGCGCCAGATCATCACTTCGGAAACCGGAAGCGTCTTCACGGCATATTTCGTGCCGGCGTCGTTTGCCGCGAACAGTGCCATCGCCAGCACCATGAAAAGCATGCCGCGTCGGCTCGCAGCGCTAGGATCGCTCATTCGCCGGACCGCGGACTGGCTGCGGCAAGCGCGCGTTTCGAATTCAGGCGCTCGCGATGCAGGAGATAAATTCCACTGATGACGATAAGCCCCATGCCGACGAACGAAAGCCGGTCTGGAATTTCGGAGAAAATAATAACGCCGCCGATCACCGCGAAGAAGAGGTAGAAGTAGCGGAACGGCGAAACCACCGCCATGTCGCCGGTGCGAAACGCGAGAAACGCGAACGTGTTGGCGAGCACCAGGAAAAACCCCGCGAGACAGCACAGCGCCAGCGCCGGCGGGTTCGGCCAAAGCCACGGCCCCCACACCTTGAGGCCGAACGGCAACATGATCGGCGTGAGAACGGCGGCAAGCGTCATGCTCATGATCGCGGTGCCGAGCGGTACCACGAACGTAGGCGCTGCACCGCCTACCTTGCGCGATTGAATATCCCTTCCGACGGCGGCGGCCGCGATCAGGAGCACGATCAGTGCGATCGGCTGGAAGGTTTCGCCGCCGGGTTTGATGATCAGAAGTACGCCCGCGAAGGCGACGAGCGCCGCGCACCAGCGCCGCCAGCCCACGGATTCGCGAAACAGATAAATCCCGGCGATCATGCCCATGAACGGCCCGACCTGTACGATTGCCGTCACGGTTGCGAGCGGCAGGAAGGCATAGCAGGTGACGACCATCGGCCCGACCGAGGCTTCGAACAGGCTTCGCCAGAACAGGTTGCGGTTTGCGAGCTTTCGGATTTCGCCGATGCCGTGCACGAAGCAGACCAGCGCGAACGCAAACAGGAATGCGGCGGCACCCCGGATCGCGACGATCTCCGGCACCGGCAGATATTTCACCGCGATTTTCGTATTGATGTCGTTGGACGCGAACGAAGCCTGCGCCAGCACCATATAGAAAATACTGCTGAGATTTGCGGAGAGCGCTCCGGCAGCGGGTTTGGAATTCACTGGCGAAGACTTTGAAAGCCGGCTCAGCCGCCGGTGTGGCTCATGTGACGGCCGACCGCGGGCTGGCTCGTGCGGCGATCGATGACAAAGTCGTGGCCCTTGGGTTTGCGCGCGATCGCGTTGTCCATCGCCGTATAAAGCAATTCGTTCGAGGACGAGGCGCGCAGCGGCGAGCGCAGGTCGGCGGCGTCCTCCTGGCCGAGACACATATAGAGTGTGCCGGTGCAGGTGAGACGGACGCGGTTGCAGCCTTCGCAGAAATTATGCGTCAGCGGCGTGATAAAGCCGAGCCTGCCGCCGGTTTCCTTCACCGAGACGTAGCGCGCGGGCCCGCCGGTGCGGAAGTCGATATCTTCGAGCGTATATGTCTCTGCGAGCCGTGCGCGGACCAGCGAAAGCGGCAGATATTGATCGACGCGTTCGGTGCCGACATCGCCGAGCGGCATCACTTCGATCAGCGCGAGGTCCATGCCGCGGCCATGCGCCCATTCCATCAACGAAGAAATTTCGTCTTCGTTGTCGCCCTTGAGCGCAACCGCATTGATCTTGACGTGAAGCCCGGCTTCCTGCGCGGCGTCGATGCCGGCGAGAACCTTGGAAAGATCGCCCCAGCGGGTGAGCGCCTTAAACTTGGCGGGATCGAGCGTGTCGAGCGAGACGTTGATGCGCTTGATGCCGTAGGAGGCGAGCTCTTTCGCGAAACGCGCGAGTTGCGAGCCGTTGGTGGTCAGTGTCAGTTCCGAGAGTGCGCCGCTGTCGAGATGGCGCGAGAGCGAGCGGAACAGGTTCATGATGTCACGCCGCACGAGCGGCTCGCCGCCGGTGATGCGCAGCTTCTCGACGCCCCGCGTAACGAACGCGGTGCAGATGCGGTCGAGTTCCTCAAGCGTCAACAAATCCGGCTTTGGCAGGAAGGTCATGTGCTCGGACATGCAATAGACGCAGCGGAAGTCGCAGCGGTCGGTGACCGACACGCGCAGATAGCTGATCTGCCGGCCGAACGGATCGACGAGGACCGGGGAGGCCGTGGAACTTCCGGGAATCGGGCGAATGTCGTTCATCTGGCGTCTATTCTAGCGGATTTTCGCTCATTTTTGGGCCTTCCCGCCGATATATAGGGACTTTGGCCAAGAAAGCCGGGCAGGTAAAGCCGCGGCGCCGCATGGCTTGTCCGACGCCGGGGCGGGTCGCTAGGTTCCGGGCCGGAGGACGAAATGGCGGAAGACAACGCTCCCTGGCCGATCGAGATCAGGGTCTTGAGCAATCGCAGCGCGATCGAGGTCGCGTTCGACGACGGCAGCCGTTTCACGTTGCCTGCCGAATACCTGCGGGTCGAAAGCCCGAGCGCCGAAGTGCAGGGCCACAGTCCTGACCAGCGCCAGACCGTGCCGGGTAAGCGCAATGTGATGATTCTGGAAGTGCACCCGGTCGGCAATTACGCCGTACGGCTCGTGTTCGACGACCTGCATTCGACCGGTATCTACACCTGGTCGTACTTGCGCGAACTTGGGCGCGAGCAGGAGAGCCGCTTCCGGCGCTATCTCGACGAATTGGCTGCCAAGGGACTGTCCCGCGATGCTGCGACACGTCACTGACGACGGCGCGGAGATCGGCCGGGTCGGACGAGCCGTGCGGCTCGCATCATGACGACGAAAGCAACGAAATATTCGCAGGAAAGCATTCTGCGGAAACTCCTTCTGATCGCCGCGATCTGGATCGCTTCCGATATCGGCTACTACTTCGTCCTCCCGCAACTCGGCGTCAAATCGAGCTACAACGCCGGTTCAGTCGCGATTGCGCTCTACTATATTTTCTGGATCGGCATTGCGATCATCACGTTCTGGAATCTTTATCGAGACTGGATTCGCTTCGACAACCGGATCGCGGCCTATGCTGTCTGGCTCGTCGCGTTCGGCGGCTGCACGCTGTTTGCAGCGTATGTATTGCCGCGGCTACCCGCGGCCAACTGGACGCAATCTTGGTCCGCTCCGGATGTCGTACTTGCGACCGAGTGGTACTTTCTTCCGAAGTCGGTCGATATTCTGTTCCAGCAACTGCTAGTTCTGGCCATGGTGCTGTCGCTCGCTGCCGAACGGCTCGAACTGCGCCGGATATCCTTGTATTGCGCTCTATTGTTCGGCGCGATCCACGTCCTGCTGGCATTTGGCGGCTTGCCGATAGGCTACGTCATTCGCTTTATGATCTTTGCCTCGGCTTTCGGGGCGATCTTCCCGGTTCTTATTCTGCGCGTGCCTAACGGGCTCGGCTACTCTTACATGCTGCACTGGTTCTATTACGCGGTCACAGTGCTGATGCCGCGCTTTTTCTCTACACCGGTGTCTTGAAGACGAAAAAAGAAAGGCCGGTAGAGGCACCGGCCTTTCTGAATTCTAACTGAAAGATACGCGTCAGTTGATGACGTAAACCGTCGCGCCGATCGCCACACGCGGATAAAGATCGATCACATCCGAATTGTGCATGCGGAAGCAGCCTGAAGAATCCGCAAGCCCGATCGAGTCCGGATCGTTCGAGCCGTGGATGCGGTAGAGCGTAGAGCCGAGATAGATCGCGCGCGCGCCGAGCGGATTGTTCTCGCCGCCTGCCATCTGCTTCGGCAGACCTTTCTGGCGCGCGTGCATCTGCGCTGGCGGCGTCCAGGTCGGCCATTCCTTCTTGTTCGTGACCTTGTGCACGCCCGACCAGGTGAAGCCCGCGCGGCCGACGCCGATATTGTATTCGATCGCGGTTCCCGGCGCGGTGACGAAATAGAGCTTCCGCTGCTTCGTGATGATGACAATGCTGCCCGGCGCATATTTGGGGTCGATCGAGGTCGATCCCTCGAACAATCCGAAAAGGCCGGAGCCACGAGGCGGCTTTGAGTTCGGATTCGAGCCTTTGCCCGAAATGCTCTGGCCCGTGATCGGATCGCGCATGTCCTGCGCCATCGCGCCCGGGGCCAGGATCAGCACCGCGAGCGCGGCAAGAATGATCGTTTTCAGTCGCATCGTTTCCCCTTTTTTATCGGCTCGCCGGTCGCCCCCCCGGCCCGCGTTCCTTCAACGCCATATATTCCGAGGGCTCGCAATCGTGCAAATCGGCGCAGCGTAATCCTACGCAGTGCAGCATTCCCCGCATTATCGGCCGGACGCGGACAGCGGATTCTCGCTATAGTCCAATGCTTCGGGCGCGCGGTTGGCAGATATTACGCGCCTACCGCGATGTCCGCGGATGGTCTGTGTATGAGCGCTGATCGGAACACCTTGCGTATCGCTTTTATCGGCTTCGGCGAAGTGGGCCGCCGCTTCGCAGACGATCTGCGGGGCAATCCGGCGCTTGCGCTCTCGACCTTCGACATTCTCAGGAACGATGCCGCAAAGCGTGACGTTTACGAGCTCGCGGCGGCCGAGCGCAATGTCACCGCGAAAGAAAATGCGGCGGCTGCTTGCGAAGGTGCGCATCTCGTTATTTCCGCGGTGACGGCGGCTGCCGCCGAAAACGTGGCGGAGGAGGCAGCGGGTTTCCTTCAGCGCGGACAGATTTTCTTCGACATCAATTCGGCGGCGCCCTCGACCAGGCAACGCGCCAGCGCACATCTTTTGAAAGCCGGCGCGGATTACGTCGAAGGCGCGGTCATGGCGCCGGTAAAGAAGCCGGGCATTCGCGTGCCTATTCTCGGCGGCGGTCCGCGTGCGGAGGAAATCGCTGAGCGGCTGAATGCCGTCGGCTTCAATATCAAGCCGGTCTCGCAGGAAATCGGTCACGCGTCCGCGACCAAACTTTGCCGCAGCATCATCATCAAAGGCCTCGAGGCGCTGCTCGTCGATTGCGCCAAGGCATCCGAACACGCGGGCGTGCAGGAGAGCGTATTCGCTTCGCTGAAGGAGACGTTTCCCTCGATCGACTGGCACGCTCTTGCCGAAGATATGAAGGAGCGGGTCGCGACCCACGGCAAGCGCCGCTCGGAGGAGATGCGCGAAGCCGGCGAGATGCTCGCGGATTTCGGCTTCGACGCCGAGCTTGCGCTGGCGGTGGCAAATGCGCAGGCGAGGGGAGCCAAGCGCAATGCGTGACCGCGGCATTCCCTGCATGCTGTTTCGCGGCGGCACCTCGAAGGGCGCGTATTTTCTTGGCGAGGATCTGCCGTCAAACGTAACGGAGCGCGACCGCGTGCTGCTCTCGGTCATGGGCTCGCCCGACCCCCGGCAGGTAGACGGCCTCGGCGGCGCGCATCCGCTCACCAGCAAGGTCGCGATCGTGTCGAAGTCGAGCGACAGGGAGTGCGACATCGACTTTCTGTTTTGTCAGGTCGGCATCGACAAGCCGATGGTCGATACTACGCCCAACTGCGGCAACATTCTTTCGGGCGTCGCGCCCTTCGCCATCGAGCGCGGCTTGATCGAGGCGAAAGACGGCGTCACATCCGTCAAGGTGCGCACGATCAACACCGGCACCATTGCCGAACTCAAGATCGAAACGCCGGGGGGCCTCGTGAACTACGAAGGTGACGCGCGCATCGACGGCGTGCCCGGAACGGCGGCGCCCGTGGTCATCGACTTTCTCGACGCCGAAGGCTCGGTCTGCGGCGCCCTGCTGCCGACCGGAAACGTGAAAGACAAGGTCGCTGGCATCGACGTGACGCTGATCGATAATGGCATGCCCTGCGTCGTGTTGCGCGCATCCGATCTCGGACGGACCGGCTACGAGCCGCGCGATCAACTCGATAAAGATGCCGAACTGAAAAGGCGGCTCGAGGAAATTCGTATTCCCGCGGGCAAGCTCATGAATCTCGGAGACGTTACGAACAAAGTCGTGCCGAAGATGATCCTGATTGCGCAGCCAAAAGCAGGAGGCCATGTTTCGACGCGCTCCTTCATTCCGCACGAATGCCACGCCTCGATCGGCGTATTTGCGGCGGTGACGGTCGCGACCGCCTGCGTGTTGCCGGGTTCGGTGGCAGAAGGCATCGCGAACATTCCGGCCGGCCGCGACAAATCGATGTCGGTCGAGCATCCGACCGGGGAATTCACCGTGAACCTCACCGTCGGCGGCACCAAGGAGAAACCCGTGATCGAACGCGCAGGGCTGCTTCGCACCGCGCGCAAACTCTTCGACGGAAAAACTTTTGCGCACGGCGAAGCGCTGGCAGCGGCGTCGAGACAGGCCGCCGAGTAACTGAAAATAATGGAAGGCAAGATGGCTTCAGGAAAGACCGGACTGGTAATCACTGCGCATCCCGGCGACTTCGTCTGGCGCGCGGGCGGCGCGATCGCGTTGCATGCCTCTAAGGGCTATCGCATGAAAATTCTTTGCCTGTCTTTCGGCGAGCGCGGCGAGAGCCAGTTTGCGTGGAAGAACGCGGGCGTGAAGCTCGAAGAGGTGAAGGCGCAGCGCAAGGACGAAGCCTCGCGCGCCGCTGAAACCCTCGGTGCTGAAATCGAATACTTCGACGCCGGCGACTATCCGCTGCGCACGACCGAAAAGATGCTCGACCGCGCGATCGACGTCTATCGCGAATTAAACCCTTCCTTCGTGCTGACGCACTCGCTCGAAGACCCCTACAACGTCGATCACCCGGAAGCGACGCGCTTCGCGCAGGAAGCGCGCATTATCGCGCAGGCCGCGGGCCACAAGCCCGATCCGTCGCGCGCCTATGCCGCGCCGCCGGTATTCCTGTTCGAGCCGCACCAGCCCGAGATGTGCAACTTCAAGCCGAACGTGATCCTGAACATCGATAGCGTTTGGGAGAAGAAGAAAAAGGCGTTCGAGATTCTCGCCGCACAAAAGCACCTCTGGGAATATTACACCCGCGTCGCGCTGAACCGCGGCATGCAGGGCGGACGCAATTCCGGAAAACCGATGACCTATGGCGAGGCTTATCAGCGCCTCTTCCCCGATGTCGTGGAGACGCTGTCGTGAGCTTTCAACCTGTCGTCGTTCGCAAGGTGGAGCGTGCTTCCAAAGCAGCCGTCGAAGCGCTGGGCAAGCTCGGTGTCTCGACCGTACATGAAGCCATGGGCCGTGTCGGTCTTGCGAAGAATTACATGCGCCCCGTCTGGCAGGGTGCGGAAGCGTCCGGCGCCGCGATCACCGTGCTTGCGCAGCCCGGCGACAACTGGATGATCCATGTCGCCGCCGAGCAATGCGAGCCCGGCGACATGATGGTAGTCGCTTGCACGGCTGATAATGAAGACGGCATGTTCGGCGAATTGCTCGCGACTTCATTGAAGGCGCGCGGCGTCAGCGGTCTCATCATCGACGCCGGCTGTCGCGACGTGCGCCCGATCCGCGAGCTTAAATTCCCGGTCTGGTCGCGCGCGATTTCCGCGAAAGGCACGGTGAAGGCGACGCTCGGCGCGGTGAACATTCCGGTCGTGTGCGCCGGGGCGCTGGTCAATCCGGGCGATGTCGTGGTCGCGGACGAAGACGGCGTGGTCTTCGTGCCGCGCGCGGCTGCTGAGAAAGTTCTAAAAGCGGCGCAGGCCCGCGTCGCCAACGAAGACGAGAAGCGTGTCCGTCTGGGCAAGGGCGAACTCGGACTCGACATGTACAAAATGCGCGAAGGTCTGGAGAAGGCTGGTCTCAAATATATCGACAGCCTCGACGAGCTGAAGAAGTGAGAGAACAACAATGAAGAACGAGCCTTGCTTCGACATCGCGCATCTCGGCCATATCGAGATGCTGACGAACAAGCCGCAGGAAAGCCTCGACTTCTTCGTCAATATCATGGGCCTCACCGAAAGCGGCCGCGAAGGCGACAGCATCTATCTGCGAGCCTATGACGATTACGAGTTTCATTCGCTGAAGCTGACCGCGTCGAACACGACCGGTCTCGCCCATGTCGCCTATCGCGCATCCAGCGAGCAGGGGCTGATGCGCCGCGTTGCCGCGATCGAAGAACTCGGCACCGGTATCGGCTGGACCGACGGCGATCTCGGTCACGGTAGATCCTATCGCTTCCGCGATCCCGACGATCATGTGTTCGAAATCTATTTCGACACGAAGAAATATCAGGCGCCGGAAGCAGAGAAACCCTCGCTGAAAAATCAGGCGCAGCGCTTTCATGGCCGGGGCGTCGGCGTGCGCCGCCTCGATCACTTCAATCTGCTCGCGCAGGATGTCGGCAAGATCCGCGAATTTCTTCCCGCTGCACTCGGCAGCCGCGTCACCGAGGAAATTCTGCTCGACGACGGCAGCTACGGCGGCTGCTGGTTCACGGTGAACAATAAGAGCTATGACGTCGCCTATACGCGCGACAACACGAAGGAGCGCGGCCGCTTTCATCACATCACCTATGCGGTGGATCAGCGCGAATATGTGCTGCGCGCGGCGGACGTGTTTCTAGAGAACGGCGTCTTCATCGAAACCGGTCCGCACAAGCACGCGATCCAGCAGACGTTTTTTCTTTATGTCTATGAGCCGGCCGGCAATCGCGTCGAAGTCGCGAACGCAGGTGCGCGGCTCATTCTCGATCCCGACTGGAAAACGGTCACGTGGACCGAAGCCGAGCGCAAAAAAGGTCAAGCCTGGGGCTTGAAGACGATCGAGAGTTTCCACACGCACGGCACGCCGCCGGTCGCGAAGAACGGATAAAATTTTCCGCAGTTTTTAGCAGCGGACACGCCACTTTCACGAGCGTTGGTAACCACGCTGCTTAAGCGCTTGTTAGCGGCTTGGCTGCTATTGCTGCTACATGAAATTTACCTTGGCGTTGATGTCCGAGCTTGAAGACGCGTTGCAAAGCGGCGCGCCCGAACGTCGCGTCGATCTGCTGCGCCGGATCACCGATCTTTTTTTGAGCGATGCGAACCGCCTGAATGAAGCACAGGTCGGCGTGTTCGACGAAATTCTGACCCATCTCGCACACCGCATCGAAGAGCGCGTGCTCGCGCAGATCAGCCTCAAGCTCGCGCCGGTGCGGAACGCGCCGCCGAACATGATCGCCTTGCTTGCGAGCGACGACAATATCGCGGTCGCGGGGCCGGTGCTTGCGCAGTCTGACCGCCTCGCCGAGCGCGACCTGATCGAGATCGCTAAATCGAAAGGCCAGACGCATCTTCTGGCCATCGCAATCCGCGCGCAACTCAGCGAAGCGATCACGGACGTCCTGATCGAGCGCGGCGATAAGCGCGTGGTCGGCAAACTCACCCGCAACCCGGGTGCGCGCTTTTCGAACGGCGGTTATGCGATGATCGTCAGCCGCGCCGATGGCGACGACGAACTGACGGAAAATCTCGGCCTGCGCATCGACATTCCGCTTTCTCTTCTGAAGCAGCTTCTGATGCGTGCAACCAATCTGGTTCGATCGCGGCTGCTTGCTTCAGCGGACGCGGAAAAGCAGAAGCAGATTCAGGACGCGATGATGCTGGTCGCCGAGGAGCTCGGCCTAGGCGCCTTCGGTTATCGCGACCTCGCGGCCGCGGAAAACATCGTCAAGCGCCTTAATCGCGAAGGCAAGCTGAACGAGCGCGTGCTTGTCGGCTTCGCTCAGCAGAAGAAGTTCGACGAAGTCAGTGCGACGTTGTCGCTGTTTTGCGGTGCGCCGGTCGATTTCGTCGCGGGCCTGTTGCAGGACGATCATCACGTTGGGCTTCTGGTCGCCTGCAAGGCCGGCAAGGTGAGTTGGTCCGCCGTCGCTGCGATTCTTGCGGCAAATTTTTCGAACCACGGTCTTTCCAGCGGATCGCTCGAGGAAGCCAGAAAGTCCTATTTGCTTTTCTCCGAACTCTCTGCGCAGCGAAAATTGCAGGTAATGCTTTCGCGCGTGACCGCGAAGCAGGCGAGCTAAAGCAGCACGCGGCGCCGCCTGCCGCGCTGCCGCGGCTCTCCCCCAAAAAGTCGGCTTTCCAACAATTTATCGGTTTATTAATTTCGGTTAGCGAATATGCATGCGCGATAATGTTGTGCGCGTTTAATTCCAATCGATTTCCGAGTCTGAATTTCAAGAATATGCGTAATCTATTACCTGCCATTTCGTATTGCGATGGGCGACACCTGGTCACTATTAGCGGAACTGGAAGCGGCGGTCGTTTCTGGCGCGCCGCGGCGGCGAACCGATATTCTTCGCCGCGTTACGATGCTTTTTCTGGATGAGTCGGACCGGCTGAACGACGAGCAGATCGGCGTGTTCGACGACGTGCTCGTGCATCTGATGAAGCGGATCGAAGCCAAGGCGCTGGTCCAGCTCAGCAACAGTCTCTGCAACATCGGTAACGCGCCGAGCTTGACCGTGCGCGAGCTTGCTTATGACGACAGAATCGCAGTGGCAGGCCCAGTCCTGTCGCATTCACCGCGCCTGACGGATACGGATCTGATCGATATCGCCCGCACCAAGAGCGACGATCATCTGCTCGCGATTTCCGGGCGCGCGCAGATCGCGGAAGCCGTAAGCGACATGCTGATCGACCGCGGCAGCGCTCGCGTGGCACTTCGCCTTGCCGGCAACGCAGGCGCGCGCTTCTCGAACGAAAGCTTCGCTCATCTGGCCGCGAGAGCGGAAAAGAACCCGGACCTCGCGGAAGCGCTGGGTTTTCGGCTCGACCTGCCGATTCAGCTACTGAAGCAGCTTCTGCAACGTGCGACTGAACTCGTTCGCAAACGCTTCCTTGCAAACGCGCCGGCCGAGCGGCGCAACCAGATCGAGCATGCGCTGGCAGATATTGCCGCCGACGTCAGCCGCGACGTGACGAAGGCTTACGATTTTTCTTCCGCCGACGATCTGGTGAAACGGCTCAACCGCGACGGCAAGCTGAACGAGCAGTTGCTGCTTGGCTTCGTTTGCGAGCGCCGTTACGAAGAAACGGTTTCCGCGCTCGCGCTGTTTTGTTGCGCGCCGCCGAAGACGATCGGCCGATTGATGAAGAACAGGAATTTCGACGGCGTCATCGTCGCCTGCAAGGCGGCGAAGCTGTCATGGCCGACGGTAAGCGCGATCCTGCGGCTTCGTTTCGCGCATTATTCGATCTCGGAGAACGAACTCGAGGAAGCGCGGCGTGCGTTTCTCGCGCTGTCGCAGGCATCGGCGCAGCGCACGATGCGCTTCATGCTCGTTCAGGAATTCGGCCGCGAGGCGGGCTGATCGCAGATGGCTTTCAGGAAGCGAAACAGCGAACGCAAGCAGGTGAGCCGCCCGGCCAGGATTTATGGCCGTGACCGCGAGTTTGTCTGCGCATGCACGGTGCTCGATATTTCGGATACGGGCGCGCGGCTCACGGTCGAAGCCAAGGACACCGAAGCGATGCCCACTCTTCCCTCGGAGTTTCTTCTCTCGTTCACGTTCGACGAAGAGGCTTTGAACGAAGCACTCAGCGTGGTTCGTAAATGCCACGTCGTATGGGAACAGGACGGCAAGATCGGCGTGCAGTTTCCAGGCAGACGGCCGTATGTCGAGAATTGAATCGCCCCGGTGAAGCGGGACAGGCCGGTCTCGTTTTGCTGAAGGAAATGGTGGGCGCGACAGGGATTGAACCTGTGACCCCTCCCGTGTGAAGGGAGTGCTCTACCGCTGAGCTACGCGCCCGTTAGGAGCCGCGATGTAAGGAACGCGGCCTTGCACTGTCAAGCAAGCCTGCGCACCGCGATCAGATCCATCGCCGCGGCGGGGACTTCCTCGAATTTATGGACCAGCCGGTCAGCCCCAAGCGCGGCCGGCGGAATGTCGGTATAGCCGAATGAAACCGCCACCACCGGGATTTCCGCCGCCTTCGCGGTAATCACGTCGGTCTCCGAATCCCCGACCAGCACCGCGCGCTCGATCGTGCCGCCCGCGCGCTCGATCGCGCCCGTCAGGTGCCGCGGGTCGGGTTTCTTGTAAGGGAAAGTGTCGCTTCCGGCGATGAAGTCGAAGCGCTCGGCGAGGTTGAGTTTGCGCAAGAGCTTCACCGCATAGGCTTCGAGTTTATTCGTGCAAACCGCGAGCAGGGCGCCTTCGCCGGCGAGCCTGGCGAGTGCCTGTTCGACGCCGGGGAAGGGACGCGAATGGTCGGCGATGTGCTGCTCGTAATGTGCGAGGAATTGGCGAAACATGCCGTCGACCTTTTCCTTGCCGAACTGCACCTGCGAATAGGCGAGAGCCCGTTCGATCATCGCGCGGGCGCCGCTGCCGATGAAATTCCGCGCCTCGTGGTCTTCCGGCGGATTGAGACCTTCGTGTTCGAGCGCGAAATCGAGCGCCCGCAGAAGATCAGGGGCGGTATCGACGAGCGTGCCGTCGAGATCGAAGGCGATGGTCGGTCGCATGGAAATCTGGGTAGCGGAAACCGCGGGCCGTGGCGAGTGCGGCGCGTGTCATGGTAGAAACGCGCCGCTTTATATATCCGTTACAGGACGCCCCATGAATGCCGATGCGCTGAAGCGCGAAGCCGCCCGCCGCGCGCTGGATCACGTCAGGCCCGGCATGAAGCTGGGTCTTGGCACCGGATCCACCGCCGCGCATTTTGTCGATCTGCTCGGCGAGAGGGTGCGGGCCGGTCTTGAAGTAGTCGGTGTGCCGACCTCGGAAGTGACCCGGAAGCAGGCCGAGGCCGCCGGTATCCGGCTCACCACGCTCGACGAGACCCCCGAACTCGACCTGACCGTCGATGGCGCGGACGAACTCGACCCGGCGCTAAGCCTCATCAAGGGCGGTGGCGGCGCGCTGCTGCGCGAGAAGATCGTCGCCGCGGCCTCGCGTGAGATGATCGTGATCGCCGATGAGACGAAGGCGGTCGCGACGCTTGGCCGCTTTCCGCTGCCGGTCGAGGTGATCGATTTCGGCCTGGAAGCGACCCGGCGGGCGATCCTGCGGGTTGCCGAAACCGCCGGTTGCCGGGGCGAAATGAAATTACGCAAAAAGGCCGACGGCCATGTTTTCGTCACGGATCAGGGACACCTGATCCTGGACGCGCATTTCGGTCGAATCCCCGACGCGCCGGATCTGGCAAGGGGACTTGCGCAAATCCCCGGCGTCGTGGAACACGGCCTCTTCATTGGGCTTGCCACACGGGCAATCCTCGCGGGAAGCGAGGGCATCCGTGTCGTCGAACGGCCCTAGGAATTCACGGGAAGGAGTTTTCGAGATGGTACCCTTTGCAATCCGCGCCGTAAGGGCGGGAGCAATTCTTGTCGCGCTGCTCGGCTTTACCGCAGTTGCGCAGGCCCAGGCGCCGAGCGCCAATCAGTTGAAGCTGGCGCAGCAGGTCGTGGAGGTGTCCGGTTCGGCCCGTGCGTTTGACAGCGTCATCCCGCAGCTTTTCCGGCAGATGTACGCGACCTACGCGCAGCAGAACCCCGATCTCTCCAAGGAGCTTGCCGGCACGCTCGAGGGGCTGATTCCCGAATTCGAGAAGCGCAAGGAAGAGATCGCGGTCATCGTTTCGCGCGCCTTCGCCGAGAAGTTCACCGAGGCGGAGCTGAACGATCTGCTCACCTTCTATAATTCGCCGACCGGCAAGAAGCTGATCGCGCAGAACCCCGAAATTCTCCGTGACGCCTATACCAAGACGCAGGAATGGAGCGGCAAGCTCACGCAGCAGCTCGACAAGCGTCTGAAGGAAGAAATGAAGAAGAAGGGCCACACTATCTGAGTGCCGCCTTCAACCTTCCGTGAACGAAAGCTGGGCGAACGAGAGTTCCGCCCGGCTTTTTTTGCCGCTACAAGGAGCGGCAGCATAGCGGGAGCGACGCGCCTTGGCTGACTTCGACCTTGACCTTTTCGTAATCGGCGGCGGCTCGGGCGGCGTACGTGCCGCGCGTATCGCGGCGACGCATGGTGCGCGCGTCGCGATCGCCGAGGAATACCGCATGGGCGGCACCTGCGTGATCCGCGGCTGCGTGCCGAAGAAGCTTCTGGTTTACGCAAGCCGCTTCGCGCACGAATTCGAGGATGCGGCAGGTTTCGGCTGGACCGTCGAGGGCGCGAAGTTCGATTGGCCGACGCTGATCGCGAACAAGGACAAGGAAATCGCGCGGTTGGAAGCCGCCTATCGCCGCAATGTCGGTGGCGCTGGCGCGGAAATCATCGATTCGCGCGTGGTCATCGAAGGCCCTAACACCGTCCGGATTCTGAAAACCGGCGCCACGCTGAATGCGAAATACATTCTGGTTGCGACCGGCGGGCATCCGTCGCTGCTCGATATTCCGGGCAAGGAACTTGGCATCACTTCGAACGAGGCGTTTCACCTGAAAGAGCTGCCGCGCCGGATCGTGATTCAGGGCGGCGGCTTCATCGCGGTGGAGTTTGCCTGTCTGTTCGCGGGTCTTGGCAGCAAGGTGACGCTGGTTCACCGCGGCGACGAAATCCTGCGCGGCTTCGACGACGACCTGCGCGCGCATGTCCGCGGCGAGATGGTCGCGCGCGGCATCGACGTTCGCTTGAACGATACCATTCAAAAAATCGAAGATCACAAGACGCACCGCTGCGCGTTTCTTTCCGATGGTGCAGCGATCGAAGCCGATCAAGTCATGCTCGCAGTCGGCCGCAGCCCGAACACGAAGAACATCGGGCTTGAAGCTGCCGGCGTGAAGCTGGCGCCGTCCGGTGCGGTGGCGGTAGACGAAACCTCGCGTAGCAACGTGCCCTCGATCTATGCGATCGGCGACGTCAGCGGCCGCATCGCACTGACCCCGGTCGCGATCCGTGAGGGTCACGCGGTCGCCGACACGCTGTTTGGCAACAAGCCGTGGAACGTCGATCACAAGAACGTGCCGAGCGCGGTGTTTTCGGAGCCGGAGATCGGCACGGTGGGCCTTAGCGAGGTCGCCGCGAAAAAGACGGGTAAGCACATCGACATTTATCGGACGCGCTTCAAACCGATGAAGGCGACGCTCTCGGGCCGCGACACCGCGATCCTGATGAAGCTCGTCGTCGAGCAGAGCACCGAAAAGGTGCTCGGTGTGCACATCGTCGGCGAAGGCGCCGCTGAAATGGCGCAGCTTGCAGCGATTGCCGTGAAGATGGGCGCGACGAAGCAGGATTTCGACAATACCGTCGCGCTGCACCCGACGGCGGCGGAAGAATTGGTGACGTTGAGAAATAAAGTCGCAGATTGATTAGTCGGTTCGGGGGAGCCAGATGAATTTTCGTAATCCGTCACGCCGCGAGATTCTCGCAGGACTGGGTGCAACCGCCTTCACACCCTTCGCAAGCAGGCTCGCGGTTGCGCAGTCTATCCCGACCAATCCCGATGTCGTGATTATCGGCTCGGGTCCGGCCGGGCTTTCGGCGGCACGCACGCTCGCGGCGGCGGGGAAGACTTTCGTCGTTCTGGAAGCCGACGACCGCAAAGGCGGCCGCGCGCATACCGACACCGAAACCTTCCCCGGCATTGCCTTCGATCGCGGCTGCGCATGGATTCATTCCGCCGACAGAAACCCGATGCTGCCGGTCGCGAAGCAGCACGGCTTCACGCTACAACTTCACGACGATGCGCTCGATCATATCTGGTACGGCCGGGAGAAATTCACCGATAAGCAGACCCAGCGCGTGAAACATCTGACCGAGGAGATCGTCAATGCGAACTCGAAGGTCGCGAAGAAGCGCGACGGCGCGGTCTCCGAAATCCGGCCGATCCGCACCAAGGAAGAACAGGCGACCGCGACCGCGATGGGTCCGATGGACATGGCGGTCGATTTCAACGACCTCTCGATTCAGGATTACGACGATCAGGCGGAACTGCCGCCGAACTATCTGGTGAAGGAAGGCTTCGGCGCAGTCGTCGCGAAATTTGGCGAGAGCGTGCCGGTATTCCTGAAGACGCCGGCGAAAAAAATCAGCTACGGCGGGCAGGGCGTTCAAGTCGAAACCGACCAAGGCACCGTGAGCGCGAAGGCCGCGATCGTGACCTGTTCCACCGGCGCGCTGCAATCGGGCTACATCAAGTGGGATCCGTTGCTTCCGGAGTGGAAGGAAAGCGCGATCCACAACATCCCGATGGCGCTGCTTGCGAAAATCCCGCTGCTCTTGGACGGCGAGCGCTTCGGGCTGAAACCCTTCGACGACATTCTGCTGGAGCAGCCCGGCAAGCAGGACATTTATTTCATCTGCCATCCGTTCGAGTTTCCGATGATGATCGGTTTCGTCGGCGGCGACTTCGCGTGGAATTTGACCGCGCAGGGCCGCAAGGCGGCGGTGGATTTCGCGTCGTCGGCGCTGAACCGCGTCTTCGGCTCAAGCGCGAGCAAGCACATTGTCAAAGCCGATTTCACGCAATGGCCGCGTAACCCGTGGATTCGCGGCGCGTACTCAGCGGCCGCACCCGGACATTTCTCTGCGCGCGCAATGCTGAAACGTCCGCTCGCGGAAAAAGTATTTTTTGCAGGCGAGGCGATGGCCGGCCCCTTTGCGCAGACCTGCGGCGGCGCGGTGCTGACGGGTGCCGAAGCCGCGAACGCGGTGATCAAGAAGCTCGGCTAATCGCGCCCGAGCCACTCCGCCGCCTCGCGCCACAACGGTTCGCGCGACGGTTCGCGAAAATAGCCGAAGTGGCCGATTTTCTTTTGGCCCGCGGTCTCCGGCGTGACGGTGATGTGCTCCGGCGAAGTCCCGGTGTAGCCCGCGAGCAACCCGGCGACGGTCACCGGCGGTGCCCAGTCGTCGTCCGACATGCCGATCGCGCGCAGCGCGCCGTGGTAATTCTGAAAATACTTGCGCGCGTCGAGCGTCTCGTCGTCATACAGATAGCGCGGCTTCATGCACCAGCCAGCCCATTCCTTGAACACACCCTTCGGCAAGTCTTCGCCCATGCCGAGCTTGCCCGGAACGTACCCAAAGATCGTGTAGGCCAGCGGTCCGAGAATACGGAGCAAGAACCACACGCGATATTTTTCCGGCGCGGGAAAGAGTTTCCAGTAGCCGATCTGCGAAGCCGCGAAGAGCGCGCGGCTGACCTTGTGACTGTTCGGCAGTTGCCCGAGCGCCTGTCCGCCGAAAGAGTGCCCGACATAGAGGAGCGGCTTGCCGCCTGCGAGCGCGGCGGCGTAATCGACCGCGGCGACAAGATCGAGCGCTGCCCAGTCGCGCATCTTCGCCTTGAAGCCGCGCAGCCCGCCTTTCGGTTTGGAGCCGCCTATGCCGCGGTAGTCGAAGGTGATCGCCTTGAAGCCTTGGCTCGCAAGATAGCGGGCGAAGCGCGCATAATAACCGCGCGGCACCGCAGTCGCGGACGCGATCAGCACCACCGCGTGAAACGGCTGCGACGGCTCAAAGATGGTCGCAGCGAGCGGATAGCCGTCGGTGGCGGCGAATTCGGCACGATTTTCCAGCGTGGGGGCGGTCATTTGTCTGTCCTTGGCGGCGCATTCTCCACGCGGAACAGGGGCCTTCAAGCGCGTTAACCGCGCCGCTAGGGGCCGCGACGTAACTTTGCGCGGCCGCAATGCGGGCCGAACCGCAAAACTGGCATCCTCCGGCGACCCCCGCTATAACCCCCGGCCTCAAGCGGGCCCGCCCGCAAGTGGAGTTTCGTGTGATGAAAGAGCGTTGGAGCCCGGATTCCTGGCGCAAAAAGCCGATCGTCCAGGTCCCGGATTACCCCGATCAGAAGGCGCTGGAACAGGTCGAGAAGCAGCTTGCTTCGTTTCCGCCGCTGGTTTTTGCAGGCGAGGCGCGGGCGCTGAAGCGCGCGCTTGGCGCCGTGGCATCCGGGGACGCTTTTTTGTTGCAGGGCGGCGATTGCGCCGAGAGCTTCGCAGAGCATCGCGCCGATAACATCCGCGACTTCTTCCGCGTCTTCCTCCAGATGTCGGTGGTGCTGACGTTCGCCGCCGCGTCTCCGGTGGTGAAGGTCGGCCGCATCGCCGGTCAGTTCGCAAAGCCCCGCTCGTCTCCGATGGAGAAGCAGGGCGACAAGGAACTGCCGAGCTATCGCGGCGACATCATCAACGGTCCCGAGTTCACCGACGAAGCGCGCATTCCCGATCCGAAGCGCCAGTTGGAGGCGTACCGCCAGTCGGCGGCGACGCTGAACCTGTTGCGCGCGTTCGCGACCGGCGGCTACGCCAACATCTCGAACGCGCATCAATGGATGCTCGGCTTCGTGAAGGACAGTCCGCAGTCGGGCCGCTACGAAGCGCTCGCGACGCGGTTGACCGAGACGCTCGACTTCATGCGCGCTTGCGGCATCGATCCGGAAGTGCATCCGGAAATGCGCACGACCGATTTCTACACCTCGCATGAGGCGCTGCTGCTCGGCTACGAGCAGGCGCTGACGCGCGTCGATTCCACGTCCGGCGACTGGTACGACACCTCCGGTCACATGGTCTGGATCGGCGACCGCACGCGCCAGCCCGATCACGCGCATGTCGAGTTCGCGCGCGGCATCAAGAATCCGCTCGGTCTCAAGTGCGGACCGTCTTCGACGCCGGAAGGTCTCCTGAAGCTGCTCGATATTCTCGACCCGGAGCGCGAGCCGGGCCGCATCACGCTGATCGCGCGCTTCGGCGCGGGCAAGGTCGGCGAGCATCTGCCGCGCCTGATCCGGGCGGTGAAGCAGGACGGCCGCAAGGTCGTGTGGTCCTGCGATCCGATGCACGGCAACACCGTGAGCGCGGGCGGCTACAAGACGCGGCCGTTCGACCTCATCTTGCAGGAAGTGCGCGAATTCTTCGCGGTGCATGCCGCGGAAGGCACGCATGCCGGTGGCATCCATCTCGAAATGACCGGCCAGAACGTCACCGAATGTACCGGCGGTGCCCGCGCGATCTCGGATACCGATCTCGGCGACCGCTATCACACGCATTGCGATCCGCGTCTCAACGCGGAGCAAGCGATCGAGATGGCGTTCCTGGTCGCGGATCTGCTCAAGCGCGAACGCGCGGAGCGTGCGCGGCCGATCTCTGCGGTCGCGGGGTTCTGAAAATAAAAATGGCCGGGCGTGCCCGGCCATTTTTTTGTCCGTTCTAGAAAATCAATCCGGTATCGGCCTGAACGCGAGCGCATAGCCGACGATACCGGCAACACCCGCCTGCCAGACCACGAACAGCGGCGTCAGGCCGTGGATCGGTCCGGCGCTTTCCATGAAATAGAGCAGCGTACCCGCGAGCGTGCCGAAGATCACGGTCTTCACGATACTCCTATTGGCGCGGAAGTCCTCGCTCGCGATCCAGAGCGCGATCGAGGAGAGGAGCGCGCCCGCGAAGCCCGAAATCGCGCCGATCCAGAGGAGCGCAAGCTTGTTCTTCTCGTCGTAAAGCGAAACCGCGAGCCGGAACGCGCACCACCAGGCGATGACGACGCCGGCGAATACGATCAGTATCGGGATCGGGTTGTGCGACTCCCAAGAGTAGATGCCGAGTGCGATCACGATGCCGAAGAACACGGCCGGCAGCATCGGCACCCCGAGAAGTTCGGTGCCTTCGACCGTGACGTAAGCGGACAGCAGCCCTGAAATGATGCCGCAGACCGCGAGGATGATTCCGGCTTCCCTCCGGGTCTGGTATTTGCGCTTCGCCATTGCCGCAGGCCTCCCTTGATTTGCCGCCATACTACCGCAATGGCGGCATGACGGAAGCTGGCATTGCCGCCCGTCCGGCACAGCGTTAGACCCATTCCATGACAGCGAAAGACCGGCTCAGGCTTGCCATCGCACAGCTCAATCCCGCGGTCGGCGACATTGCCGGCAACGCGGAGAAGGCACGCCGCGCGCGCGCAGTGGCCGCGAAAGGCGATGCCGATCTTCTGGTGCTGTCCGAGCTTTTCATCGCGGGCTATCCGCCAGAAGACCTCGTGCTGAAGCCCGCCTTTCAGGCGGCGTGCCGCGCGGAAATCGAGCGGCTCGCGCGCGAAACTGCGGACGGCGGCCCCGCCGTCCTGATCGGCACGCCATGGGTCGAGGATCGCAAGCTCTATAACGCCGTATGTCTGCTCGACGGCGGCAGGATTTCCGCCGTGCGCTTCAAGGTGGATCTCCCGAACTACGGCGTGTTCGACGAGAAGCGCGTCTTCGTTCCGGGACCGTTGCCGGGGCCGATGGATTTTCGCGGCATCCGCATCGGCAGCCCGGTTTGCGAAGACATCTGGACGCCCGACGTCGTCGAATGCCTGAGCGAAACCGGCGCGGAAATCCTGATCGTGCCGAACGGCTCGCCTTACGACCGCACCAAGCAGGACGTCCGGCTTTCGCATGCGGTCGCCCGCGTCACCGAAAGCGGCTTGCCGTTCATCTATGTCAATCAGGTTTGCGGGCAGGACGAACTTGTGTTCGACGGCACTTCGTTCGCGCTGCATGCGGATCGTTCGCTCGCGTTCCAGCTTCCTTCGTTTCAGGAAAACATCGTCATCGTCGACTGGAAGCGCGAAGGCGGCACCTGGCGCTGCGAGAACGGGCCCGTCGTGCCCGAGATCGAAGGCGACGCCGCCGATTATTCGGCTTGCGTGCTGGGCCTGCGCGACTACGTGAACAAGAACGGCTTCAAGGGCGTCGTGCTCGGTCTTTCCGGCGGCGTCGATTCCGCGCTTTGCGCGGCGATGGCGGTGGATGCGCTGGGCGCTGATCGCGTGCACTGCGTGATGCTGCCTTTTCGCTATACGTCGGAAGAGTCGCTCAAAGACGCGAAGGATTGCGCGGCCGCACTCGGCGTACGCTACGACATCGTGCCGATCTTCGAAGCGGTCGAGGGGCTCGAGAAGACGCTCGCCGCGACGTTCAAGGGCACCAACCGCGACATCACCGAGGAAAATCTTCAGTCGCGCGCGCGCGGCACGATTCTCATGTCCATCTCGAACAAGTTCGGGCCGATGGTAGTGACGACCGGCAACAAGTCGGAAATGTCGGTAGGCTATGCCACGCTCTACGGCGACATGAACGGTGGCTACAACCCGGTCAAGGATCTCTACAAGACCGAAGTGTTCCGGCTCTCCGCGCTGCGTAACCGCTGGAAGCCGTCTGATGCGATGGGACCGGACGGCATCGTCATCCCGGAGAATATTCTGACCAAGGCGCCGTCGGCGGAGCTGCGCGAAAACCAGAAGGATCAGGATTCCCTGCCGCCTTACGACATACTCGATGCGATCCTCGAGCGCCTTGTCGAGAAGGAAGAGCCGGTTGCGCAGATCGTCGAGGCGGGCTTCGAAAAAGAAACCGTAATGAAGATCGCGCGCCTGCTCGACATTGCCGAGTACAAGCGCCGGCAGGCAGCGCCCGGCGTGAAGGTGACGCTCAAGAATTTCGGCCGCGATCGTCGCTATCCGATTACCAATCGCTTCCGCGATCCGGGCACCAAGCCCGCCGAGCCTGACAAGTCGCTCTCGCAGGACGCGGTCGCCGCGCGGACGGAAGTGATCGACTTCTAGCCCAAGGCTACCGCACCAGCGCTGCACCGTCGCAGCGCACGCCATTCACCCAGACATCGGCTTCGCCAAGACCGATGCCGAGCGTTTTCAGCACGTTGTTCAGCACTTTATCGATCGTGGGCGCGACCGGCGTCAGGATCGAACGGATCAGCGCGGCAACGACGGCGGTCGGCGTCAGGCTGAGTAGCCCTCCAAGGCCGACATTCAGCGTGAGGTTGCCGAGCAGGCTTGCGGTGAGCGATTGGGTGAAGTCATTCGTCTTTACGTTCTTTGCGGTGAGTCCGGAAATGTCAGCATAGCGGAACACGACATTCGTGTCGCTCATATTCGTGATTTCTGCGTTCGCCTTGCCGGTCGCCGTAATCAGCCCGGCCACGTTCGCGATATACGCGTTGGTCATGTTCGGCGGACTGCCGAGCGTCTTCCAGCCGGCGAGAGTTACCGGCTCCGCAATCCATGCGTTCACGAGCGACGGCCGGACCGCAAGTGTCACCCGCATATCATTCACCGGGTTGGCGCCGCAGGAAATATCCGCGAGCCGCGCACGGGCCGCGGCAATATCGACATAAAGCGGCACCCGCAGCGTGACTGCTGAAAGCAGGCCCGAGCCGCCGACCTGTGCGATCAGCCGCACGCGGGTCTGCGCCGTATAGACCTCGACGCCTTCCGCGCCGAAGCGAATCCACGGCGACGACTGCGGCCGCTCGCCGACCGTGATTCCGAGTTGCGTAGCCAGCAGCCCTGGTACGTTCAGGTTGGAAGTAATATCAACCTGATTGGCGCCGTTCGCGACTTCCACCGCCGCCTGAATGATCGAAAGCGCGGTCGCCTTCGCCTGCAATGCGGCCGCACCCTGTCCGAATTGCAGTGTGTTGCTCTGTCCGAAGTCGAACAGCTTGTTCACATAGAGTTTGACGTTATTCGCGTCGGAATAGTTCTTCAGTTGCCGGAGCGCGAAATCGACCTGCGCGCCGCCGCTGTTGGCCTGCGCGACACTGATCATCGCGTCGAGAATCTGCCCGACCGAAACTTTCGTCGCTGCGAGTTCTTCGTAGGTGCCGGCCTGTCCGACGACGGAAGTGCCGAGCGCATTCGAAAACTTGAAGAGATCGATGTTGTATCCGGCAAGCGCGTTGTAATCCATCACGGTCAGCGAGACATTGCCGCCGAGCAGACCGCTTAAAAATGCGTTCAGAATTCCGCCGTCGAGCGAGAGCAGGCGCGAGCCGACGGTAAAGGCGGCCTGCGCGGTGGAAACGGCGGTCGCGCGTGTCGCGACATCGAAGGTGCCCTCGGGCAGGAAACTTTTTCCGAAAAAGGTCTGCGCCTTGCTGTCGAGTTCGACCATGACCGCGTTTGCCGGCGTGCCGTTCGGCATAAAACGCAAACTCACGGGGATCGACGGATTTGGCGTGTAATTGCCCTTGGTGATGCGGATCTGACGCACGCCATAAACACCGTTGTCGTTTACGGTCGCGGTCGCCGCCTGCAATGCCTTTTCCGGATCACGCGCTGCGGCGATCGCTGCGAGATCAACCGCGCCTTGCGCGCGCCGCCGCTCCACGAAAACAGAGGCGACATCGACGCCGATCGCAAGTGCGCCGATGCCGCAAATCGCGAAGGCGGCCCCTATGATCGCTATGCCGCCGCGCTCGTCGCGCAAAAATTTGCGCAGCGCTTCCGCACGGGAAAGGAGCCGGCGGGGCATTGTCAGTAACCGCCCCGCCGGACGACGGCGCTTCGCGCGATCGTTTTCGGAGGCATGGGGATCAAGCCTTCGAATGCGAATACGATGGAACGCGAGGCGTCGTAGCTGATGGATACGTTGAAGAGGTTGGCGTCGTTCTGCGAGGTCGCGGCCGTCACCGTGAGGTAATTCGGGTCGATCAGCGGATAGCCGCCGACGATGTTGCGGACCTGGTTCTGCGCAAGTTCCGCGCGTTCGGTTTCGCTCAAGCCCTGCACGGTCGCCCGCGCGGCTTCCGCCGTGATCTGCTGCACCGAATGCACGGTGCCGAGATAGATCGCGAAAATCAGGACGCCCAAAAGTACCATGAAAAAGAGTGGCCCGACGATGGCGAACTCGATGGCAGCGACCCCTGAGCGGTCGCTGAAGCCACGAGACAGCTTGCGCTGCATTCGCCGCCATGTCGGGACCCGCTGAAGTCGGGCAGAGGCCTTCCGGGTTTGCTCAGGCATGGTCCTGCACTCACAGAACGAGATCGGAACGGCAGCGACCGTAGCGCGAGAAAATAACGCCTAGGTTAAATAGATCGATATACTCAACCTATTAGTGTGTTTCTTAATGAGAGGTTACCGGCGCGCTTTTCGATGGCGCGTCAGGCCTTTGCTGGCCTAGAGCTTCGCCTGCACCGCGATTCCGTGAGTTTTAGAAATGTCCGGCCCCGTCGTCCGTTTTGCGCCGTCCCCGACCGGCCTGATCCACATCGGCAATGCACGAACCGCGCTCCTGAACGCGCTTTTTGCGCGGAAGGAACGCGGCACTTTTATCCTGCGGCTCGACGATACAGACCGCGCTCGCTCGGAGGAGCGCTTCGCCGAGGCGATCAAACAGGATCTCGCCTGGCTCGGCATCCCGCCGGACAAAACCGAAAAACAATCGGCGCGGCTCGCGCGCTATGAAACCGCGCTCGAAAAGCTGCGCGGCATGAACCGCGTCTATGCGTGCTACGAGACCGAGGAAGAACTCGACCGCAAGCGCAAGCGCCAGCTCGGGCGCGGCCTGCCGCCGGTTTATGACCGTGCCGCGCTGACCATGAGCGCCGAGGATCGCGCGAAATACGAGAGCGAAGGCCGCAAGGCCTATTGGCGCTTCAAGCTCGATCATCGCGTGGTGAGGTGGAACGATCTGGTGCGCGGCGAAATCGCGATCGACACCACCTCGCTCTCCGATCCGGTGGTGGCCCGCGCCGACGGCACTTGGCTCTATTCGATGTCTTCGGTGGTCGACGACATCGACATGAACGTAACGCACGTCATTCGCGGCGAGGACCACATCACGAACACCGCGGCACAGCTCGATATGTTCGATGCGCTCGGCGGCAAGGCGCCGGTTTTCGCGCATCATAATCTTCTGACGCTGCCGGGCGGCGAGGGGCTATCCAAGCGTTTCGGCTCGCTCTCGATCCAGTCGCTGCGCGAAGCGGGGCAGGAGTCGCTCGCGATCGCGGCGGCTGCGGTGCTCACCGGCACTTCGCTCGCAGTCGAGCCGGTGCAGACGCTCGACGCGTTGGCGGAGAAGATCGATTTCAAAAAAATCTCTCACGGTCCCGCGCGTTTCGATCCTGCCGATCTCGACGCGCTGACGGCGAAGACACTGCATGGAGCGGCGTTTGCTTCGGTGGCGGATCGCCTGAACGCGCTCGGCGTCGGCGGCGGCGAAAAACTCTGGCTCGCCGTGCGCGGCAATCTCGCGCGGCTCTCGGATGCGAAAGAATGGTGGGCGGTCGTGTCCGCGCCGATGGCCTCGCAAATCGCGAGCGAAGACTGCGACTTCTGCAAGCTTGCGGAAACGCTGCTCCCCGCCGAGCCGTGGGGCGAAAAGGTCTGGGACGAGTGGCTCGCCGCAATCAAGCCGGTTGCGAACCGGAAGGGCCGCGAACTCTTCCATCCACTCCGGATCGCGCTTACGGCCCGCGAAAACGGCCCGGAATTGCGGGCGCTGCTGCCCCTGATCGGCCGCACGCGCGCATCGGCACGGCTGCGCGGCGAGATGGCCTGAACTAGCGTCCGGTGAAGAACTGCGGGCCGACCACGCGCACCTTGCGCTTGCCGTCCGGCGTCAGCGGCGGGTTTTCGGCGGAGGTCGGCGTCGGCACCGGCGGCTCGAATAGCGACGTATTCGGCTGGTTCTTCGGGCGCGGCGTCATCGGCGCCTGTTTCGGCTGCGAGAGTTTCTTCGACTGCTGTTCGGTGACGATGATGTCGCCGCGCTGAATCGTCTGATCCTGTCCGAGCGCGTCGGCCCAGCTCTGGCCGGGACCACGGCACGAGCAGTTCGCATTGTATTCGGTGCGATACTTGAAGGCGTTCGGCAGCGCCGAGTAGAGCTGGCCCGAAAGCGAGACCGCCTGCTGAATATCCTGCCCCGGATTATTGTAGGTATAGAGCGCGACTTCCGCCGCCGGGCACTGGCGCTTGCAGAGCGCTTCGTCTTCGCCGAAATGCGACTGCACGGTCGAGAAGCTGATCGGAAAGAACGCGCCGTCGCACATGCGCACGCAGACGGTGCGGAAGCCCGCGCCTTCCGGCATGTCGTTCGGCGCCACATCCGGATTTTCGTCGGTGTTGCCGAACAGCCGGTCGAGAAAACCGCGGGGGCGCGACGGCGGCAGCGCGACATTGCGATACTGCGGGCCGCAATTGTTCTGGTTCAGCGACACGAGAATCTGGCGGCGTTGCAGGTCGCGCGTGTAGTTCGCGTCGGTGTTGCCGCCGCGCACCTGCGACAGCTCCTGCTGCATGCGGTCGAGATTTGCGCGCATGCGGTCGATCTGCGGCTCGAGCGCGTTGCACTGCTCGGGACGCTGGCTGCCGCCGAAGATGAAAAAGCCGCGCCGCTCGCAGCCGAGACGCCGCGAGGTTGCGACCGCCTGGTCGAGCTCCTGCCGCTGCTTCACGATCGCGTCTTCGTAACGCGAGATCGCGTCGTTGTTCGCGCCGGCGGGGCCGCGGTTCACTTCGGCGAGTGCGGCCTCGAGCCGCTGGCAGACCGCGCTGGAATTGGGCGTCGGCGCCTGCTGGGTACGCTGCTGCGGGAACGGCTGCTGATTCTGCTGCGGCGGGGGCGGCGGCGCGGAAGGGATATTCGCGGGCGGCAGGGGTTGTGCGCCCGCCGCGCCCATCAGCGCTACGAGAATCGCCATCGCCAAGCCGTTGCGCCGCTCAAGAGCCATGAATCTTGCCGCCAAACTCGTGGATTCGCCGCTAAAACACAGAATAACGTGACGGAATGATGGTGACTATTCCGCATCCGGCTGCGCGGCCGGGGCGGCAGCCGCGAAGGCAGGGTGCTTCTGGCAGGCTTCGTCCACCGCCACGATCTTCGGGAACTTCGCCATATCGGCCTTGTAGCGCCGCGCGTTGAAGACCTGCGGCACGAGGAAGATGTCCGCAAGCGTCGGTTGCGCGCCAAAGCAATAAGGCCCCGGCGAGATCATTCTTTCGACGGCCGCGAACCCGTTCTCGATCCAGTGCCGGGTCCAGCCATCGACGGTCTCCAGATCGAGGTTCAGCGTCTTGAGCATATAGTTGCGCGGGCCGGTATTGCCGAGCGGATGAATGTCCATCGCGACCACCTGCGATACGGCGCGCACGCGTGCGCGCAGGAGCGGATCGGCGGGAAGAAACGGCGGTTCGGGATAGGTCTCGTCGAGATAGTCGATGATCGCGAGCGACTGGATCAGTACGTCGCCCGAGTCGAGCTTCAGCGCGGGCACGCGCGCCTGTGGGTTGATCGCAACGAAGGACGCTTCGGTGTGCTTGCCCTTCACCAGATGGATGCCGATGGTCTGATAGGAAAGACCCTTCAACGCGAGCGCGATGCGGACGCGATAGCTCGCCGACGAGCGCCAGTAGGAATAAAGCTGCATGCCTGCTTCATCGCTTGAAGCGGCGGGATATTCAAGCAGCGGCCTGTGAAAGCCGCAGCACAGCATATTGTGCATAGCCGCGAAACGGGCGCGTGAAGCAGAGTTCGGCGTGATGAAAGTCGGCAAGCGTCCGGAGCTGCAATTCCAGGTCGCCGCGCGGGGTCACGTGAAACAGCCGAAGCCATCCGCCGAGCGCCCGCGCGAAAAATCCCGGCAGGCCCCGCTGGTCACCAAAGTCCACGATATGCAGTTCGCCGTTTGGCGTGAGCAGCGTCAGCGCATTCTGTAGCACCGCCCGCCAGGCGGGGATCATCGAAAGACTATAGGAAACGAAAATCCGTTCGAACTGCGGGACGCCGAACAGCGGTTTCGGATCGAAGCTCGCCGCATCCGCGCAGGCTACCTCGATCGCATCTTCCAGCATGTCACGCGTAATGTTGGTTTCCGCCGTGCGAAGCATTTCGCCGGAAATATCGATGCCGAAAAAGTCCGCGTCGGGAAATCGCTTGGCGGCGAGAATGAGATTGCGCGCGGTGCCGCATCCGATCTCGAGCACGCGCGTCTCCGGCGCGGGATCGAGACCGCGGATCATCTCGTCGCGGCCGAGCAGATAGTATTTGCGGGTGAGATCGTAGATGCGCCGTTGATAGCGGTACATTCGGTCCATATTTTTGGCGGACGCTTCGCTTTCGCGCACGAGAATTTCATTGGAGGACATAGAGATGAAATCCGCCGTAAATTGCCGAGCGGTCGCGCGCAGTGAACGCGAGTGATTCCGCTTCGCGATAATCCCAGTGCTCGAGAATTTCCGGCGCGACGCGGCCGGGAAGGAGCGACGGCTTCGCCGCCGTGCGGAAGATCACGCGCGCGCCGGGTTTCGCGGTGCGCGTAATTCCGCGCCAGAGCGAATTGAGCTGCCGGTCGTCCATCCAGTCCTGCGCGTCGAGCAGAACGTAGCGGTCGCAGGAAGCATCCGCCTGCGCCTCCAGATATTCGGTGAAGGAGCGGTTCAGCACGTCCACGCGATCAGCATGCGACTTGATCGTCTCGAAATTATCGCGCCGCAGATAGGGCGGCAGCGGACCTTCTTCGTTGCGCGAATAGCCGCGGTCGAACGCCTGCCAGGTGAAGTAGTTGTCGTCGAGGCTGAAGTTGCAGCAGAGCCGCTCGAGCCGCTCGTAGATGACCGCGGCCATGCTGCCGTTTCCGGCGCCCGCAAGCGCGTCGTATTGCGCGGGTGGAATGCCGAGTCCGAACAGCGAGAACTGCCGCGCGAGCGCCCAGCGGATCAGACGCCGATCGAACAGCGGGGCGAGCGAGGTTGCGAAATAGGCTTTCTGTTCCTGGAGCGATCGGGCGCGCAGGAGATCGCGCGGGTTTACGCCATAGGCTTTCGCGACCAGATGGCCGAGCCCGATGCAGCGGCCGAGCAGGCCGTGGCGGTAGAAATTGCGCGCGAACACGCCGATTCGCCGCGCGCCGATGCCGAGGCGGCGGTGCTCCCAATAGGCGCGCGACTTCTCGTCGAGATGTTCCGCGAGCCAGCGGTCGTAAGCCGCGATGTTCGCTTTCTCGTTCGCGACCCCGAAGAAGCGGTAGAATTCGTTCCATGTCGGAAAATTCGTGGCGGCGGCGATCTTCAGCTTGTTCAGTGCGACATGCGTCGGATTGAGGTCGAGCGCGGTGATCCGCGCGGGATTGGCGGTCAGATAAGAAAGGACATTGCAACCGCCCGACGCGATCGCGACGATATGGTGGCCAGGCGCGATTGCAAGCGCCGCCATGTCGACTTCTGGGTCTTCCCAGATTTGCGGATAGACCAGTCCCTTGAAGAGCGACGCGAAAACCGCGTTCATCAGGTTGGTCGAAGTAAACGAGCGGCGGTAGCCGACGGCATTCCGTAGGCGTTCGGATACGGAAATTTCTCCGGGCAAGGCTGATCCCTTCGGAATCGTGATCGATTTTCGATTCCGTCTAGCGGATGGCCGGTGTCAGTTTGACGACAGCTTTAGCGCTTGAGGCGCTCACGCATGGCTTCCGCGACTTCGCGGTCGGCCGTGCGCGGCGAGGGCGAAAGCCCGGCGGCGACGCCTTCCTGATCGGCGGTGGGTTTATTCTGGTTCAGCTTCGCCTTGCCTTCGAGGCTTTCGACGTGAAGCCGGATCCCGACGATGCCCTTGATCTGGCGTGCGACGTAATCTTCCGGTGCGTCGGAAACTTGCCATGGCTTCTCGAAGCGCGCCTCGAAGCGCTTCGTCAGCGTCTCGACCTGCGCGCGCAAGGTGTCGGCATCCTCGAAAATTTCGAGCCGCCCGCGCGCGACGATCATCGAATAATTCCAGGTCGGCACGACCTTGCCGTGTTCCTGCTTCGACGGATACCAGCCGGGCGAGACGTAGGCGTCCGCGCCCATGAAGATCGCGATTGCCGGAATCGAAAGATCGCTCTCGCGCCATTGCGGATTGCCGCGGGCGAGATGTCCCGCGATTACGCCATAAGGTCCCGCGCTCGCATCGAACACGATCGGAAGATTACTCACGATCGGTCCCTGCGCGCCGACCGAAACCAGCGTGGTCAAGCCGGAAGTTGCGATCTGCGCCTGCAGGGCAGGCAGATCGGTTTGGCGAAACGCAGGCGGATTATAGAGCATTGTTTAATCCGGCAGTTCCGCGCCGGTATCGGCGAGCGCCGCCGCGCGTGCGGTCACGGTATCGAGCACGCGTTCGAACGCGGCGCGATCTTCGCTTGAGACTTCGCCGAACATGCGCTGCGACAGCGCCTGCGCGGAAGGCGCAATGGATTCGTAGACCTCGAGCCCAATCGGACTCAGCGAAAGAAACGCCTCGCGCTTGTCGTCGCGGTTCGCGCGCTTGGCGAGCATCTTCTTCTTCGTCAGCGTTGCCACCGCGCGCGACACCTTTGTCTTGTGCATGTGGCTGCGCGTGCCGATCTGCTTCGCGGTCATGGTGCCGAATTCGCCGAGCTGCGCGATCACGCGCCATTCAGCGATGCCGATTCCATATTTGGTGGCATAGGTCCGCGCGGTCGCCTGGCTGACGAGGCTTGCCGCCACCACCAGCCGGTAGGGCAGAAAACTCTCGAGCCGCAGCACGAAACCTTCGTTGTTTGACATTGGTTTCATTTGTAACTAGTTTACACGAAAGCCAGTGCGCGGCAACCGCTATGTCCGCGCAAACAATAATCGAAAGATATCCGCGAGCAATCGCGTGAAGGGAGAACGCCATGGCAAGCGACCGCAGAAGCGCACCCGCAGAATCCCGCAGACCCGCCGGAGAAATCGAAAGCGCGATTCTTCCGGGTTACATGTCCGGCTTCGGCAACTCGTTCGAGACCGAGTCCTTGCCGGGCGCGTTGCCCATCGGCCGCAACTCGCCGCAGAAGGCGAATTATGGGCTCTATGCCGAGCAGCTTTCCGGCTCGCCTTTCACCGCGCCGCAGGCGACCAACCAGCGCTCGTGGCTTTATCGCGTCCGCCCCGGCGTGCGTCATACCTCGCGCTTTACCCGCATCGACCGGGGCTTCATCCGCACTGCGCCCGAACGGGATGAAACGGAAATGCCGATCGGCCAGCTTCGCTGGTCACCGATGGAAATGCCGAAGGAGAAGACCACTTTTGTGAATGGCCTGCGCACGGTCACGGTCGCGGGCGATTGCGAGTCGATGAACGGCATGGCCGCGCACATGCTGTTCGTGAACGAGTCGATGAGCCGTGAGCATTTCTTCAACGCCGACGGCGAATTTCTGATCGTCGCGCAGGAAAATTCGCTCCGCTTCCGCACCGAATTCGGCGTGATCGACATCGGTCCGGGCGAAATCTGCATCATTCCGCGCGGCGTCATCTTCCGCGTCGAGCTGTTGAACGGCCCCGCGCGCGCCTATGTCTGCGAAAATTACGGCGGCGCTTTCACCTTGCCGGACCGCGGGCCGATCGGCGCGAATTGCCTTGCCAATCCCCGCGACTTCCACACCCCGGTCGCGAGCTACGAAGATGTCGAGGGCAAACATACGCTTTATGTGAAGTGGGGCGGCGAGCTTTACAGAACCGAAACCGATCATTCTCCGATCGATGTGGTTGCGTGGCACGGCAATTATTATCCGTACAAGTATGACCTGCGGCACTTCTCGCCGGTCGGCGCGATCCTGTTCGATCATCCCGATCCGTCGATCTTCACGGTGATGACTTCGCCGTCGGAAACGCCCGGCACTGCGAATATCGATTTCGTGATTTTCCCCGAGCGCTGGGGTGTCGCGGAAAATACATTCCGCCCGCCGTGGTATCACCGCAACATCATGTCGGAGTTCATGGGCAACGTGTACGGCGTCTATGACGCCAAGCCCGAAGGCTTCACGCCCGGCGGCATCAGCTTGCACAACACCATGTTGCCGCATGGGCCGGACGTGGACGCGTTCGAACACGCAAGCAATGTCGAACTCAAGCCCGTGAAGCTCACGAACACGCTCGCTTTCATGTTCGAAACCCGCTTCCGCCAGCGCGTCACCAAGTATGCGGCGACATCGCCCGCGTTGCAGGACGATTACATCGACTGCTGGAGCGGCCTGAAGAAACACTTCGATCCGAACCGGCGCGAGCCCAAAAAAACGGAATAAGGAATGAAGCTCGCATCCCTGAAAGAAGGCCGCGACGGCCAGCTTGTCATCGTCTCGCGCGATCTAACGCGCTACGCCGATGCCGCCGCGACCTTGCAGGTCGCCCTCGAACATTGGGACGAGGCTGAGCCGGAGCTTCGTCAGATCGCGAAAGCGCTGGAGGAAGGCAAGATCGATTCCGCGCCATTCGATTCGGCCGATTGCGCCGCGCCCTTGCCGCGCTCGTTCGGCTGGGCCGATGGCTCGGCTTACGTCAATCACGTTGAACTCGTGCGTAAGGCGCGCAACGCCGAGATGCCGCAGAGCTTCTGGACCGATGCGCTGATGTATCGCGGCGGCTCGGATCGGTTCTTAGGCCCCCGCGAGCCGTCGAAACTTGGCGATACCGCCTGGGGCATCGATTTTGAGGCCGAAGTCGCGGTGATCGTGGACGATGTCCCGATGGGCATTTCCGCGGAAGAAGCGCGCAAGAAAATTCTGCTCGTGATGCTCGTGAACGATGTCAGCCTGCGCAACCTCATTCCCGGCGAACTCGCCAAAGGCTTCGGCTTCTTTCAGGGCAAGGCACCGACCGCGTTCTCGCCGGTCGCGGCGACGCCCGACGAACTGGGAAGTGCTTGGGACGGCGCGACGCTGAACCTGCCGCTGCTTTCTTATGTGAACGGCAAGCCATTCGGAAAGCCGAACGCGAAGACCGACATGACGTTCGACTTCGGCAAGCTGATCGCACATGCCGCGGGTACGCGTCCGCTTTCCGCCGGCATGATCGTCGGCTCCGGCACGGTGTCGAACAAGGACGCCGATGGCGGACCGGGCAGGACGCTGGAAGAGGGCGGGGTCGGTTATTCCTGCATCGCTGAAATCCGCGCCGTCGAAACGATCCGCAACGGCAAGCCTTCGACGCCGTTTCTGTCCTTCGGCGATAGCGTGAAAATTGAAATGCTCGACGCGTCGGGCAAGACCATCTTCGGTGCGATCGATCACAAAGTGGAAAAGGCGTGATGGCGACATTTGCTTCGACCGGCGATCTCTCGGAAAAGAAAGTCACCTTCGAGGAGATCGGCCGCGATCTATATGCCTTCACCGCGGAAGGCGATCCGAACTCCGGCATCATCGTCGGCGACGACGGCGTGATGGTGATCGACGCGCAGGCGACCCCGGTGATGGCGCAGGACGTGATCGCGCGCGTGAAGAAAGTAACCGACAAGCCGATCACGCACGTTCTGTTGACGCATTACCACGCGGTGCGCGTGCTCGGCGCGTCAGCCTACAACGCGAAAGCGATTCTCGCGTCCGATGCGACGCGCGACCTGATCGCCGAACGCGGCAAGCAGGATATGGATTCGGAAATCGGGCGGTTCCCCCGGCTGTTCCGCGCGGAAGAATCGATTCCCGGTTTGACCTGGCCGACGGTTACCTTTCCCAAGGAAATGACGGTTTGGCTCGGCAAGCGCGAGGTGAAAATCCGCCACATCGGGCGGGGGCATACGGCCGGCGATATCGTTGCCTATGTGCCGGACGCGAACGTCGTCTTTTCCGGCGATCTCGTCGAATATCACTCGGCCTGCTACTGCGGTGACGCCCATCTTAAGGACTGGCCGAACACTTTGAATAATCTCGCAGAATTCGGTTCGGCGGCGCTCGTGCCGGGGCGTGGCGCGGCGCTGAAAAGCGCGTCTCAGGTCAAGGATGGAATCAAGCTGACCAAGGCGTTTCTTTCGGACCTTTACGGCAGCATTTTACCGGTGGCGCAGAAGGGCGGCAGCCTGAAAGACGCCTGGAATGCGGCCCGCGCCGCGATGGACACAAAATACGCATCATTCGCGATCTACGAGCATTGCATGCCGTTCAATGTTTCGCGGGCGTACGACGAGGCCAGGGGCATCGACCATCCGGTGGTCTGGACAGCCGAGCGCGACCGCGAGATGTGGAAGGCGTTACAGCAGTAGAGATACCGCCATGCGCTTGCTTGCAGTCATCGTTCTCCTCTTCGCCTCTGTCACAGGCGCCTTCGCGCAGGTGCCGAAGAACCGCGAAGAATACATGCAGAAGATTTTGCAGATCGCGCTCGAAAGTTTGCAAAACGCGCGCTGCGAAAAAGGCGAGCGCTGCGCCCCTGCGACCGACGCGGAAAAGAAGAACCCGCCGTTGACGCTTGCCGAAACCAGCCAGATCGTCGGCCGCGGGATTTTCTCCGGTGGCGCCGCCTATTGCGGCATGGACTGGCAGAAGCGCAATTTCGAACCGATGATGGCGTATTGGCGCAACGAAAAGAAAAAGAACGCCCGCCAGCTTGCGCTGATCGCGATCATCCACGGCATCATGATCGAGCAGATTACCGCGAATTTTTCCTCCAAAGGCCCATGCCCCGCCGAGATCAAGAAGGATCTCGAGACGAAGCTCGACTTCAAGCCCTGAGCTTGCGGCGGGTGGCCACTATGCGTCTGAAATGAACCGACCCGCCGCGAACAAGACCGTCTATCAATTCGGCTATCGCCGCAGCGCCGATCAGGACGCCGCGAAACCCGCGAGACGTCCCGTCGTCATCGTCGGTGCCGGTCCGGTCGGACTTACTGCTGCGATCGATCTTGCAAAGCGCGGCATACCTGCCGTCATTCTCGACGACGCCGACCGCATCGGCGAAGGCTCGCGCGCGATCTGCTTTTCCAAGCGTTCGCTCGAAATTATGGATCGCCTCGGCCTCGGCGACCGGCTGGTCGAAAAGGGCGTAGTCTGGCAACTCGGCAAGGTCTTTCTCGGCGAGCACCAGGTCTATTCGTTCGATCTTCTGCCGGAGACCGGCCACCGGATGCCGGCCTTCATCAATCTCCAGCAGTATTATCTCGAAGGCTATCTGGTCGAGCGCGCGGTGGAATTGCCGCTGATCGACCTGCGCTGGCGCAACCGCGTCACGGCGGTCGGGAAACACGACGGCTTTGTGCGGCTGACGATCGAAACGCCCGAGGGGCAATACGAACTCGACACGGACTGGTGTCTCGCCTGCGACGGCGCGCGCTCCAAGGTGCGCGATTGTCTCGGCCTGAAATTTGAGGGTCACACCTTCGAGGAACGCTTCCTGATCGCGGACGTGAAGATGTCCGCCGAATATCCGACGGAGCGCTGGTTCTGGTTCGATCCGCCGTTTCATTCCGGGCAGTCGGCGCTTCTGCACCGCCAGCCAGACAATGTCTGGCGCATCGATCTGCAACTGGGACCCGACGCTGACCCGGAGGAGGAAAAGAAGCCGGAGCGCGTGCTTCCGCGGCTCGAGCGCATGCTGGGCGAGCGCAAGTTCGAACTCGAATGGGTTTCGGTCTATCGCTTCAACTGCGCACGCCTGAAGAAATTCTTGCACGGCCGCGTGATTTTCGTCGGCGACAGCGCACATCAGGTTTCGCCCTTCGGCGCGCGCGGTGCGAACTCCGGCATTCAGGACGCGGAAAACCTCGTCTGGAAACTCGCGCTGGTGCTGAACGGCGAAGCGCCGGAGAGCCTGCTCGAAAGTTACGATCTGGAGCGGGGGCAGGCGGCCGACGAGAACATCGGCCATTCCACACGCTCGACCGATTTTATCGCGCCGCGCACGAAGCAGGAGCGGGTGTTGCGAAACGCCGTGCTGCAACTCGCGCCGCATGCGGCATTCGCGCGGCGGATGGTCAATTCGGGCAGGTTGTCGGTTGCGTCCGAGTACGATTCCCCGCTGACGACACCCGATCGCGAGGATTTCGGCGGCAGCGCGCGGCTCGGCTTGCCGGTGCCGGACGCGCCGCTTGAAGATAGCGGTGGCAAGCGTTTTCTCCTGCAAACGCTGACCGAGGATTTTCAACTGCTCTACGTCAAGGACGGCGCGCGTCCGAACGTGCCGGAAGGTCTGCGCATGACGGCGATCGGCGAAGACCTGATCGACCGTGAGGGGATTTTTACGCAGCGTTTCGATGCGACGCCGGGTGCGGCCTATCTGCTGCGGCCAGACCATCATCTGTGCGCGCGCATGCGCAGCTATAACGGCAACAGGATTCGCGATGCGCTCGCGCGTGCAAAAGGATTGGCGAAATGACCGTGCTCAAAACCGAAAACGGCTTTGCAAATCCCGACGCCGCTTATGAGGCACTGGTCGAAGCCCATCGTCGCGCAAGTGAAGCGGAAAGCGCAGCCTTGAACGCGCGGCTTGTGCTGATTCTCTCGAATCACATTGGCGACCTCGCCGTGCTCAAGGAAGCGATTTCGCTGGCTAGAAAAGCCGGCTGAGTCGGCCTTTCGGGGCCGGAACGGCAAAAAATCGCGAGATTTGCCGCAGGGTAGGGTCTTACCCGCCGCGATCTACGCCATTTGGCGTAGCCACACTCGTGTCAATTCTGCAACGCCCTACGAAATCCCGCGTTTTGCCCCCCTGTTTGCATAACGATTAGGCACGTTGCCTAGACCGTGACGTTGCGAAAACCCCCGTGAATATTGGATTTTCTGTGTCGAATACGAGGTTCGGGGTGCCCCGGGCGAGTGTGACCTCACTCACCGGCCGTTCCAGGAAGGGCACTTCACGAGATTGAAATTGGGGTCACGATGAGGGGTAACAAAATGAAGAAGATCCTGGGAACCGGCGTTGCGCTTGCGCTTATGGCCGGTACCGCATTCGCCGCCGATATGCCGGTGAAGGCCTACTACAAGGCGGCACCGCCGGCGACGCCGCTCTGGGACGTTGCGGTCGGTGGCTGGGTTGCGTCCGACTACAACTTCCGCGGCGTTTCGCAGTCGGATCGTCACGCTTCGACGGGCGCATATTTCGAACTGCAGCGCAATTTCTCGTTCGGTCAGCTTTACGCCGGTATCGCCGGCAACGCGATCGAGCTGAACACCGGCACCGAAGTCGACATGTACGCCGGCTGGCGTAACACGTGGGGCAAATTCGGTCTCGACATCGGCTACTTCTACTACTGGTATCCGAAAGAGCAGCCCGCTTTCGACACGGACTTCTTCGAAGTCTATGCGAAGGCTTCTTACGCTGTGTCCGACTCCTTCACCCTCGGCGCCAGCGTGTTCTATACGCCTGACCTGCTGCACATCGGCGCCGCCAACGGCCTGAGCGGCGTGCAGGGCGTCTACTACGAAGCGTCGGCCAAGTACGTGCTGCCGTGGTCGAGCCCGACCTCGTACGGCCCGCTCGGCTCCTTCGTGTCCGGCGCCGTCGGTCACTGGGACATCGAGCAGAATGCCGCGACCTTCGGTGGTGCTGACGTAAGCTACACCTACTGGAACGCGGGTATCGCCTTCACGCTGAGCGCGCTGACCCTCGACCTGCGCTATCACGACACCGACCTGAGCCCGGCCGAGTGCGTCGCCTTCACCGGTTTCGGTGCTGGTGCCAGCCGCTGGTGCTCGGGCACGTTCATCGCGAAGCTGTCGTTCGATACGCTTCTGTCGAAGATCAAGAACTAAGCTTCTCTGCGAAGCTTGAAGGAACGGGCGGCGCTACCAAGCGCCGCCCGATTTCTTTTGTCGGCCTGAAAACGAAAAAACCGGGCTTCGAGGCCCGGCTTTTCTCGTTCGCTGCCTGGTTGGATCAGCGCGTGCAGGTGATGGCGACTTTCTCCGGGCAGCCCGCGCCCTCGCAAACCTTGACCTTCACGCCGGCCGGCACCGCGCCCGTGATTTCGGTCGGATCCATGCGGCCGTAATCGACCGCTGCCGCATAGCGATTGGACTTGCAGAGCGCGGTCGCCATGGCCTTGCCGCAGGCTTCGCCTTTGGCGAGGCAGTTGTCGATGCCGTATCCGTCGGAGCTGTCGAGAATGAAGATGCGCGTTTCGGCCCTTGCAAGTGCGATGGACGCAAGCAGGCAGGCGGCCAGCGCGGAAAAGCGAAGCGTCGTCATGAGATAAAAACCCGTTCCCCCGGAGCGCATAGGCTCTCCGTGCAAATGTTGCGCCTGTTGGGTTGACGGCCCGTTAACGCTGACTCCCGGCCCGGTGCGAGGGAGTAAGGCGTGCGCTGAATCGGGTCAACGGCAGGAATGCCGCATTCGGTGCGCACCGGAAGAGGTGAGTCCCGCATGCAACACTCCGCTCTTGACGGAGTGCCGCCGCCAAAGCATGGTCCGGCCCATGTTCACGGCCCACAACACTTTCTTCGGCATTTGCCGCGAGATTATTCGCTCCTGATAGCAGGCGCGGACGGCCGTTTATTCTCTAAAAGCTGAGATGAGAACGTTCCGGTCCGCGGGACGGAGAATTCTATGGAGCTTCGGCTCTACAATACGCTGACCAAGGAGAAAGAGGTCTTCGCGCCTCTCGATTCCGCGCGCGGTGTCCGCATGTATGTCTGCGGGCCGACCGTTTACGACTTCGCGCATATCGGCAACGCGCGCCCCGTAATCGTGTTCGACGTGCTCTACCGGCTCCTGCGCCAGCTCTACGGCAAGGACAAAGTGAAATACGTCCGCAACATCACCGACGTGGACGACAAGATCAATGCGCGCGCGGCCCAGGAATATCCCGATCTGCCGCTGAACGAGGCGATCCGCCTCGTCACCGAAAAGACCGAGCAGCAGTTTCACGAGGACGTCGATGCGCTGGGCTGCCTGCGCCCGGACGTCGAGCCGCGCGCCACCGAGCACATCGCGGAGATGCGCGACCTGATCGATCGGTTGGTCAAAGCAGGATTCGCCTACGTCGAGCAGGATCATGTCTTGTTCGAAGTCGGCAAGATGAACGACTACGGCAGACTTGCGCGGCGTTCGCTCGACGAAATGGAAGCGGGCGCACGCGTCGAGGTCGCGCCCTACAAACGCAATCCGATGGACTTCGTGTTGTGGAAACCGTCAAAGCCGAACGAGCCGGGCTGGCCTTCGCCCGCGGGCATCACGGTGCTGGGCCGTCCGGGCTGGCACATCGAATGCTCCGCGATGTCGTGGAAGCATCTGGGCGAGACCTTCGACATTCACGGCGGCGGCATCGATCTCGTGTTTCCGCATCACGAGAATGAAATCGCGCAATCGCGCTGCGCCTTCCATGCGCCGATCATGGCGAAGACCTGGATGCACAACGGCTTCCTTCAGGTCGAAGGCGAGAAGATGTCGAAGTCGCTCGGCAACTTCATCACCATCCGGCAACTTCTTTCGGATTGGAAGGGGTATGCTTGGCCCGGCGAAGCCCTGCGATTTAACATGCTGCGCACGCATTATCGTCAGCCGATCGATTGGACATTTCAATCGCTAGATGATTCTCATAAGACGTTGTGGAGTTGGTACGAGCTAGTTCAGGAAGTTGCTCCAGCGGCGAAAGTGCCAAGCGAAATTCTGGATGCGATATCTGATGATCTAAATACTTCGCTTGTAATCACTGAATTGCACGGTCTCTTTCGATCAAGGCGGCTTAGTGAACTTCGTTCCTCGCTCTATTTGCTAGGATTTTCTGGAAAAAAGGAAAATCTTCATCGTATTGCGAGGGCTCAAGTGAATCTAACTACTTCGGGGCATTTAGCTTCCCAAACAGCAATAGTAGGAGGATTTGCGAATACCGGGCCTAGCGAGATTGATAAACTAGTCGAGCAGCGTAACGCTGCCCGCGCGCGCAAGGATTGGAAAGAATCCGACCGTATCCGCGACGAACTGAAAGCCATGGGCGTCGTCATCAAGGACAATAAGGACGGCACCACGACCTGGGAGGTCGCGCGATGACCGCTCCTCGGACTCATGACTTCAGCAATTTGAATCGAAATCGGATGTTTCGCGCGTCCCCGCAGCGCACTGAAAAACCATCGTTTTTCGCGCTTCAGGCCTGCGCGGGCGGCCGCCGGATTCCTTACCTGTTGAATCAAAAGGTGAAGCCATGAACGGCGAACTGGATAAGCCGCCGTTTCCGCGGCACCGCACTTATTATGTCGTGCTGAAATACGCGATCATGCTCCTGGGCGCGCTGCTCGCGATCTACGTATTCGGCCTGCTCTGGAGATGACGATGGCGCGCGAGCGGCTCTACCTTTTCGACACCACCCTGCGCGATGGCGCGCAGATGCACGGCGTCGATTTCACCCTGACCGACAAGCTCCGCGTCTCGCGGATGCTGGACGAACTCGGCGTCGATTATATCGAGGCCGGCATCCCCGGTGCGAACCCGACCGACACCGCGCTGTTCTCCGAGGACAACGGCATCAAGGCGAAGTTCACCGCCTTTGGCATGACCAAGCGCGCGGGGCGTTCTGCCTCGAACGATCCGGTGCTCGCCGGAACGCTCGCCGCGAAATCCGACGCGGTCTGCCTGGTTGCAAAGTCGTCGGCGTTTCAGGTGCGCGTCGCGCTCGAAATCAAGCCGGAAGAAAATCTCGAAAGCATCCGTGACTCCGTGAAAGCCGTGGTCGATTCAGGCCGCGAGGCGCTGATCGACTGCGAGCATTTCTTCGATGGCTATAAAGACAACCGCGAATATGCGCTGGCCTGCGCGAAGGCGGCTTACGACGCCGGCGCACGCTGGGTCGTATTGTGCGACACCAACGGCGGCACGCTGCCGGACGAGATCGAAACCATCGTCAAGGATGTCGTGAAACTGATCCCCGGCGATCATGTCGGCATCCATGCGCATAACGACACCGAGCAGGCGGTCGCAAATTCGCTCGCCGCGGTGCGCGCGGGCGCGCGGCAGATTCAAGGCACGCTGAACGGTCTGGGTGAGCGCACCGGCAACGCGAACCTTTGCTCGATCATCCCGACGTTGTTGCTCAAGGGCGACTTCGCGGAGAAATTCGAGATCGGCGTGAAGCCCTCGCAACTCACGACGCTGCGCCATTGCGCGCATACGCTGGACGAAATCCTCAACCGCGCGCCGGATAAATACGCGCCTTATGTCGGCGAGAATGCTTTCGCGACCAAGGCGGGTATCCACGCGTCGGCAATTCTCAAGGATCCGACGACTTACGAGCATGTGCAGCCGGAAGCGGTCGGCAACCGCCGCAAGGTCATGGTCTCCGATCAGGCCGGCAAGTCGAACGTGCTTGCGGAGTTGGAGCGTCTCGGCATCGTCGCCGACAAGAACGACCCGCGTCTCGTTTATCTCCTGGAAGAAGTGAAGCGCCGTGAGTCGATGGGCTATTCATATGAGTCGGCGGATGCATCTTTCGCGCTGCTCGCGCGCCGTATGCTGGGCAAGGTGCCGGACTATTTTGACGTTGAGCGCTTCAGCGTGAACGTGGAGCGCCGCTACAACGCCAAGGGCGAACTGACGACGGTTGCCGAAGCGACCGTAAAGGTCCGTGTCGGCGGCGAAGTGCTGATCTCGGCAGGCGAGGGCAACGGTCCCGTGAATGCCCTCGATGTGGCGCTGCGCAAGGATCTCGGCAAATACCAGTCTTATATCTCCGGGCTTTCGCTTACCGACTTCCGCGTGCGTATCCTCGACGGCGGCACCGGTGCCGTAACGCGTGTTCTGATCGAGTCGACCGACGAAAACGGCGAGCAGTGGACCACGGTCGGCGTTTCGCCGAACATCATCGACGCCTCATTCCAGGCGCTGCTCGATTCCGTGATCTGGAAATTGCTGAAGAGCAACGCACCGGCTTAAGGAGGAGGCGGATGATTGATCACGTTTCTATCGGTGTCCGCGATCTGAAGGTTTCGACCGCTTTTTATAAAAAAGTGCTCGCCGCGCTCGACTACGAATTGCGTGACGAACGGCCGGAGACTTCCGGCTTCGGCCGCCGCGGAAAATCGCATTCGGAGTTCTGGCTCAATGCCCGGCCGGGAATGGCGAAAGTGCCGGCCGATTCCGGAACGCATATCTGCCTGCGCACGAAGACGGCGGAAGCGGTCAAAGCGTTCTACGATGCCGCGATCCGGCTCGGCGCTTCCGGAGACGGCGCGCCCGGCATCCGCCCGCACTACAGCGAAAATTACTATGCCGCCTTCATCCGCGACTTCGACGGCAACAAGATCGAAGTCGTGACCTTCGTCGCTCTCTAGGAGCTACATATTTTCCGAGACGGCCTGGTCTTCGCGCAGCGCCCAGAGCGAAACGGGTTTCGCCGCGTTCGTAAGCGTTGGCAGAATGTCCTCGACCTTGTCCGCGACCAATAGATTGTCGATCGCGTGCTGGCCCACGAAGCCCATGTCGCGGAAATTTTCCAATAGCTTCAGGAGCGGGTTCCAGAAGCCTTCGGTATTCAGAATCAGGAGCGGCTTCTGATGCTGCCCGAGCTGGATCCATGTGAGCTGCTCGATCAGTTCTTCGAGTGTGCCGATGCCGCCGGGCAGCGCCACGAAAGCGTCCGCCATCTCGAACATCTTGTGTTTGCGCTCATGCATGTCCTCGGTGACGATGGTGTTCGTCGAATGCGCGGCCTCGGGCCGTTCGCGGTTCACCAGAAAGCGCGGGATAATGCCGGTGACCTCGCTCCCGCTATCGCGCGCCGCGCGCGCGACCGTGCCCATCAGGCCGACGCCGCCGCCGCCGAATACGAGATGGATTTTTTCCTTGCCGAGGAGGGTGCCGAACGCTTTCGCGTCGTCGATAAATTTTCCGCTGCGCCCCGGCGAGGAACCGCAGAAAACGCAGATCGTTTTGATTTCAGCCATGTGCCTGATGTGGCGGCGCGCGGTCGCCGCGTCAAGACCGCTCAGTGATCGGTGGTCTGCGCGAAGCCGTTGCCGTTCCAGCGATAGCGGAACACGCGCAGCCGCTTGCGGCCGCCGCTTTCGCTGTCGTTGTTGGCTTCAATCGTATCGCCGTTGACGGAAACCGGTTGCGAAAAATGCACGAGGAGATAGGGCTTCGGCGCACCCGCATCTTCGGTGAAGGTCACCGGCGCATAATGGCTCGCGGCCGCGTCCCAGCGAAACACGATCAGCACGCCGCGTTGGCCCTGCGTCGAGGTCCGCACGAAAATCTCGTCGATCCCGTCGCGGTCGATGTCGAGCGCAAGCACCGGCCCGGAACGGTTGCCCGCGCGCAAGGGCACCAGCGCGTCACCGACGCCGTCGAACACCTGCGGTTCCGTGCCCGCGACGCTGATCGTGAGCCGCACTCCGGCTTCCGTCTGCTCGGTCAAGACCGAGGCCGCGCCCTGCGGTGTGCGCGCGGCGATCTCCTGCGCGGACAGACCGGTGGCGGAAGCAACCAGCAGGGCAGACATGAACAAGACGGCGAGGTGCATGAGGAGACTCGGAATTTCGGGGAGGAATACCTAGATAACACTGGCGCGTGTCGTACCGGGAGTAAATGCAGGAATTGCGACGATCCGCCCCGGTTTCGGGAGGCGTGCTAGGATGCGCCGAAATTTGAGGCAGCCGGGCGCGCTCTCGCCCCATTTGGCGTCGAAAACGCACCCGCGAAAAGAAATGGAATGAAAGAAGTAAACCCCGTCACCCGCGCGACGCTCCTGTCCACGATCATCGGCCTCTGGCCGCATATGTGGCCCTCGACGCGCCCCGACCTCAAGCGCCGCGTCTTCGTCGCCTTCGTGCTGCTCCTGGGCGCGAAGCTCGCGACGATATTAATGCCGTTTACCTTCAAGTGGGCGACGGATGCGCTGGTAGCGGTTTCCGACGGCAAGACCCCGGTACCGCATCTGTGGTTCGCGATCCTGTCCGCGCCGCTCGCATTGGTCGCACTCTACGGGCTGATCCGCATTTCGATGGCGCTTCTGACCCAGCTTCGCGACGGGTTATTCGCGAAGGTGGCACTTCACGCCGTGCGGCGGCTCGCACAACTCACCTTCGATCACATGCATGCGCTCTCGCTGCGCTTTCATCTCGAGCGCAAGACCGGTGGGCTGACGCGCGTGCTCGAGCGCGGCCGCAACGGCATCGAGGAACTGGTGCGCCTTGTCGTGCTGCAACTTGCGCCGACGATTCTCGAACTCGGCCTCGTGATCGGCGTGATGCTGCTCGCTTTCGATTGGCGCTACGCCGCCATGGTGCTCGTCACCATGCTCGTGTTCATGGCCTATACCTATCGCGCGACCGAGTGGCGGATCAAAATCCGCAAGGCGATGAACGAGTCCGACACGGACGCGACCGCGAAGGCGGTCGATAGTCTCCTGAATTTCGAGACCGTGAAATATTTCGGCGCGGAGAGGCGCGAGAGCGAACGCTACGACCGCTCGATCGCGAAATACGAGAAAGCGGGCGTGCAGACCTATACTTCGCTTGCGGTACTGAACGCGGGGCAGGCGACGATCTTCACGCTCGGTCTGACCGTGATGATGGCGATGTGCGTGTTCGACATTCAGGCCGGCCGCCGCACCGTCGGCGATTTCGTCATGATCAACGCCATGCTGATCCAGCTTTATATCCCGCTGAATTTCATGGGCATGCTCTACCGCGAGATCAAGCAGGCGACGATTGACATCGAGCAGATGTTCGGCATCCTCAACCGCAATCCGGAAATTCAGGACGCGCCGGGCGCGAAGCCTTTGGAGGTGCGCGAAGGTACGTTGCGTTTCGAAGACGTGCGCTTCAGCTACGATCCCGGCCGCGAAATCCTGAAAGGAATTTCTTTCGAGGTGCCCGCGGGCCACACGATTGCAATTGTCGGTCCTTCGGGCGCCGGTAAGTCCACGATCTCGCGACTGATTTATCGCTTCTATGATGTCGCCGACGGGCGCATCAGCATCGACGGGCAGGACATTCGCGACGTAAAGCAGGCAAGCCTGCGTGCCGCGATCGGCATGGTGCCGCAGGACACCGTGCTGTTCAACGACACCATCCGCTACAACATCCGCTACGGGCGCTGGGATGCGACCGATGCCGAAATCGATCGGGCCGCGCAGGATGCGCAGATCGACGATTTTATCCGCATCCTTCCGCAGGGTTACGACACCGAAGTCGGCGAGCGCGGCCTGAAACTGTCGGGCGGCGAAAAGCAGCGCGTCGCCATCGCACGCACGATCCTGAAAGGTCCGCCGATTTTGCTGCTCGACGAAGCCACCTCGGCGCTCGATTCCTATACCGAGAAGGAAATTCAGGATGCCTTGGAGCGGGTCGCGCGCGGCCGTACCACGCTCGTAATCGCGCATCGGCTTTCGACCGTGATCAATGCCGACCAGATCATCGTGCTCGACGCGGGGCAGGTAGTCGAGCGCGGCACGCACGAGCAGTTGCTTCTGGAGGGCGGCCTTTACGCCGGCATGTGGAATCGTCAACGCGAAGCTGATGCGGCGCGCGAGAAACTGCGCGAGGTCGCTGACGAACTGACCCCGCGCGAGAAGCCGAACGCAACGCCGCCAGCCGTCGCGCAGGTCGAACCCGAGCCGGTGGCCGTGCCTTCTTCGCAGAAGATCGAAGCCGCGGAATAATTACCAGGCGTAGCTGCCGGAAATCCGTCCGAGCCCCGCGCGCACGGAGTCGAGACCGATCACGATCCGGTAAAGCTCGCGCAAGGTTTTTCCCTTCGCAGCGTGCTTCACTTCATTCAATTCTTCCGGCGCCGGTTCGCGGCCAAGCAACCGGTTGAATACTTCGATTACATCCTGCTCGTTCGCGGGATGTGCGAGCGCCGCCGGGTTCAGTTCGGCGGTGAGAAGATCGGCGATCAGGTCAGGCGAAAGCAGCGGCGCGCGAGTGAGAAATCCTTCCGCGAGCACTTTTGCGAGCTTGTGGTCCGGGTGCGAACCGTCCTCGAGCGCCTTGCGGTAGCGCGAAAGCTGCACCGCCTTGTCGAACGGGTTCACGGGCGCTTCGAAATGCAAAGCGAGTGCCGCTTCTTCGTCCGCGAGGTAATAGCGGTTCAATCCATCGAAAAAGACGAAGCGGTATTTCTGCGAAAGCAGGAACGGCTCCCAGCCGCCCCAGTTCGGTTCCGGCGAGGCGGGCATGGTCGCTTCGATCACAACCACGCGCGGGCGATAGGCCTTCCAGTCCGCGCCTTCGAGCACATCCTTTTCCGCGCCCTCGACATCGACCTTCAGAAACTCGATCGACTCGGGCGCATGCTTTCGGCAAAGCTCGGCCAGCGTCGTGACGGGAAGTTCGAGTTCGTTCGATTGCTTGCCGTAGTTTTCGGCGGCCGCCCGCGCGTTCTCGCCGATGGTGGTCGAAAGCCCGTGAAAGTCGTCGACCAGATAGAACCTCGCCTTGCCGGGCGAGGCGCCGACCAGCGTTTCCGCGCCGATGTCGCGCGGGCGCAAGGCGCGGGAAAGTTTCGCCAGCGAAGGATTCGGCTCGACCGTGATGCCGTGCCAGCCCTCGAGGTAAAAGGCGAAGGAGACGTTGTCGATCACCGGGTGTCCCGCGCCGACGTCGATATAGAAGCCGGCCTTGCGCTCGCGGAAGCAGCGCATCAGATAGACGTCCTCGAAATGCTGGGCGTAGGAAAGCATGCTGCCTCCGGTTCTGCCCGTTTCTATGCCACAGAATTGACCGGAGGAAGGCGTCAAACCCCGCCCGTTGACGCAGCGCCCGGCGCTCATTAGCTGATCGGCGAGAGGACGATTTTTGATGTCGATTGTCGATTCGATCCGCAAGCAGTTCGCGCCGATCCATCCCGAGGGCTACCTCTTTATCGGGATTTTCGCGTTGGTTTCGCTGGTGCTGTTCATCCTGTGGCGGCCGCTTGGCTGGCTCGGCGTTGTGATGACGCTTTGGTGCGTTTATTTCTTCCGTGATCCGGTCCGCACCACGCCGGTGCGCGACGGTCTCGTGATTGCGCCGGCCGATGGCACGATTTCTTCCGTCGCGCTTGCCGTACCACCTGCGGAGCTCGGCCTCGGTTCGGCTTCGGTTCCGCGCGTTTCGATCTTCATGAGCGTGTTCGACGTGCACGTGAACCGCAGCCCGGTCTCCGGTGAGATCGAGCGCATCGTTTATCGCCCCGGCAAGTTCCTGAACGCCGACCTTGACAAGGCGAGCGAGGATAATGAACGGAACGGCCTCGTGGTCCGCACTCCGTCCGGCCGCTACGGCGTAGTGCAGATCGCGGGGCTGGTGGCGCGCCGCATCGTCTGTTTCGTGAAGGAGGGCCAGCTCGTTTCGGCGGGCGAACGCATCGGCCTGATCCGGTTCGGCTCGCGGGTCGATGTTTACCTGCCGACAGGCACCAAGCCGCTCGTTGCAGTCGGCCAATATGCGCTGGGCGGCGAAACCGTGATCGCGGACCTCGCCTCGGCAGCTCCCGAACCGGCCTTCCGCGCGGCGTAACCAAACCGGCAACACGCCCTTCATTCGGCGTCTTTTCGGGCGTATTCTTATGAGTATGGACAGACTGTTCCCACCCTTTGAGCCGGGCGACGAAAATCCCCGCAAGCGCTTCCGGAAAATCCCGATCCGCGCGCTTCTGCCGAACATGGTCACGCTGCTCGCGCTTTGCCTCGGGCTGACTGCGATCCGCATGGCGATCGAAGGGCGTATGGACCTCGCGATCGCGGGTATCGTGCTTGCAGCGATCCTCGACGGCGTCGACGGGCGTCTCGCGCGCTATTTGCAGGCGCAGTCCCGTTTCGGCGCCGAACTCGACTCGCTCGCCGACTTCATGAATTTCGGCTGCGCGCCGGCGCTCATACTTTTCTTCTGGGGCCTCGGCCCGCTGAAGACGCTGGGCTGGGTTGTAATGCTGATCTTCGCGCTTTGCGCGGCACTGCGCCTCGCGCGCTTCAACGTCATGCTCGACGATCCGAACCGTCCGGCGTTCGCCGGAAATTTCTTCGTCGGCATGCCGGCGCCTGCCGCTGCGGTGGCGGTGCTGCTGCCGGTCTATCTCGAGATGCTCGGCGTGCCGCGCTTTTCGTTTAGCCCGGTGCTGTACCTGATTTTTGCGCTCGCCATCGCGATGATCATGATTTCGAAAATTCCGACCTGGTCAGGCAAGAAGCTTTCCGCGCGGGTCCCCCGCGAATATGTGCTGCCGATCCTCGTGCTGGTCGTACTCGGGGTCGCAATGCTCTTAAGCTACCCTTGGGAACTGCTCACCGTTGCGGTACTCGCCTATCTCACGACGATTCCGCTTGCCTTCGTTCATTATCGGCGTCTGGAGAAAGCCCACGTACTTTCCGCGGGCGGCCTGATGCCTGCGGCTAGCGCGGAAGATGAGCAGCGTCCCGACCGGCTGAACTGATTAGTCGCGGGCCGGAGGCTTGAAACGGCTCAACGATAGGTTCGGGAGAGTGCGCTCAGCCGTTCGCCGAGCGTCGATTCAGGAAAACTGGTCCTGAGCAGCCGTAACGCTTCCGCGTCCGAACGTGGCGCGAGTGTTGAAAGCATGAGCCGCATCCGGCCGATCAGCGGGGAGGCTTCCTGCGGCGCGAGCGCTGGTGCGCCGTCGACAAATTGCAGATCTGAGAAGATCGCCATAGCTGCCCAATCCGTAAGCGCAGACTTTGTTCGCAGGTGCGAGAAATGCTGTGCTCGAACCGTTAACAACCCGTTAAGGCGTAAGTTCCATCTGGAATAAAAGATTGAAACGCCGGGATTTATGCCTTTCCCGGCTTCATACTCGACTTTCGGTCGTTGCCAATCTCGCCGAAGCCAAGCTATCCGTCCCACTGTCGGATCCGGCCAGGGGAGGGGCGATCCGGGGCAAAAGCGCCTTTAGAGCGCGGCCGAATACACTCCCCATTGGGTGGAGATGAATCAGCCTGAACAGGCCGAAAGCAAAGGCCGTTTGCACGACGCGCTACACACCGCGTCGGTGAATTTTGCTTATGCGGGTGGCGCGATCGTCGCCGGCATCGGCATCATGTCCGCAATCAGCATCATCGGCCGCGCGCTCTGGTCGAAGCCGATCACCGGCGATTTCGAACTGGTGGAAATCGGCATCGCCGTCGCCGGCTCGCTGTTCCTCGCTTACTGCCAGATCACGGCCGGCAATATTTTCGTCGACATCTTCACCATCCGCGCGAGTGACAGATCGAAGGCGCAGATGGACAAGCTGGGCGCGCTCCTGATGGGCGCGATGTTTGCGCTTGTCGGTTGGCGCACGTTCGTCGGCTGTCTCGAAATTCGCCACAGCGGCGAAACCAGCATGTTGATGGGGTTCCCGATCTGGGTCGGCTACGCCTGCGTGTTGCCCGGCATCGCGCTCGCAACCATCACCGCATTGGCGCAGGGCTTCGGTCTCATCGGCGTCTCGGAGCGCGTTTCCAATGAGTAAGGTTGAAATCATCTCCATCGTCTCCGCGGGGATGATGGTCCTGATCGCGCTGCGCGTGCCGCTTGGCGCCGCCATGTTCATCGCGGGTGCGGCCGGTTACGCGTGGATCGTCGGCTATCTGCCGCTCATCAATTATCTCAAGGGGCTGTTCTGGGCACGCTTCTCGGTCTACGATCTTTCGGTCATTCCGCTCTTCTTGCTGATGGGTCAGTTTGCGTCGGTCGCGGGCTTCTCGCGAAGTCTGTTCCGCGCGGCGAACGCATGGATCGGCTGGGTGAAAGGCGGCGTCGCGCAGGCCGCGATCATCGCCTGCGCCTGCTTCGGCGCGATCTCGGGCTCCTCGGTTGCGACCGCCGCGACCATGAGCCAGGTCGTGCTGCCCGAAATGAAGCGCCTGAACTATTCGGATCGTCTGGCGACCGGCACGCTCGCCGCCGGTGGTACGCTCGGCATTCTGCTGCCGCCGTCCTTCATTCTTATTATCTACTCGTTCCTCGCTGAGTAGAGCATTATCAAGCTGTTCGCAGCCGCCGTTGTCCCGGCCGTGCTTGCGATGATCCTCTACATGGCCTCGATCTCGATTTACCTCTGGCTGTATCCTGAACACGCGCCTGAGAAGACCTCGCGCGCGAGCCGCAAGGAAATCGTCGAAGCGACGCTCGAAGCCTGGCCGATTGCAGCGATCTTCCTCGTCATGTTTACCGGCATCTATTCCGGCTGGTTCACAGCGACCGAAGGCGCGGCTGTCGGCGCAAGTTCGACGCTCTTGCTTGCGATCGTGCGCCGGAAAATCACCTGGCGCAGCGCGCTGCAGGGTTTCCTTCCCGCCGCGCAGGCGTCCGCGATGATCTACACGATGCTTCTCGGCGCCGCGATGATGAACACCGCACTTGCCGTGTCGCAGATCCCGACCGATCTGTCGGCCTGGGCGAACAGCCTCGACTATCATCCGCTTATCATCGTCGGCGGCTTCCTCATTCTATTCGTGATTTTGAGCTGCGTGCTCGACGAACTGGCGATGATGCTGCTGCTGCTGCCCGTCGTGCTGCCGACGATCGTCGGTCTCGACCTGTTCGGTTTGACCGCCGAATACAAGGCGATCTGGTTCGGCATCCTGATGCTGGTCGTCGTCTCGGTAGGGCTGATTGCACCACCTGTGGGTCTGACGGTCTATGTCGTCGCCAATATCGCGAAGAACGTGCCGATTGGCGAGATCTATCGCGGCATCATGCCTTTCCTACTTTCGGACATCGTGCGCGTTCTGTTGCTTCTATTCTTCCCGATCCTGACGCTGTTCCTCGTTCGCTTCGTGAGTTAGCGTGGGCGGATAGGGAGTGGGCTTGCAAATAACCGCTCGGAGAAGCGGGATAAAAATATAAACAGCCATGTGGAGAAAACGATGAACCTGACCAAACGCCTTGGCGGCCTCGCGATTGCCGCCGTTGCGCTAGCGTTCTCGGCCCCTGCGAATGCGCAGACCGTTACGCTTCGCGTCCATCAATTCCTGCCGGCGCAAGCGCCGGTGCCGAAGAACTTCATTGCGCCTTGGGCCAAGAAGATCGAAGACGAATCCAAGGGCCGTATCAAGGTCGAGCTCTATCCGTCGATGCAGCTCGGTGGTACGCCGCCGCAGCTCTACGATCAGGTGAAAGACGGCGTCGTCGATGTGATCTGGACGCTGCCGGGCTATACGCCGGGCCGCTTCCCGCGCACCGAGGCCTTCGAGCTTCCGTTCATTGCCGGCAATGCCGAACAGTCGAGTCAGGCTGCCTGGGAATACTACGAGAAGCACCTGAAGGACGAATTCAAGGACGTGAAGATCATCGCTGTGCACACGCACGGCCCCGGTCTGATCCACGCCAAGGGCAACGGCGTCCGCAAGCTCGAAGACATGAAGGGTCTGAAGCTTCGCGGTCCGTCGCGCGTCGTCAACAAGCTGATCGAAACGCTCGGCGCGACCCCGGTCGGCATGCCGGTTCCGGCGATGCCGGACGCGCTCTCCAAGGGCGTGATCGACGGCACCGTCGTTCCGTGGGAAGTCACGACGCCGCTGCGCGTGGCCGAACTGGTGCAGACGCACACTACCTTCTCGGGTAACCGCTCGCTCTATGTTGCTTTCTTCGTCTTCGCGATGAACAAGGCGAAGTACGACAGCCTGCCGGCGGACCTGAAAAAGGTAATCGACAACAACTCCGGCGCTGCGATTTCCAAATGGGTCGGCAAGGTGATGGATGAAGGCGACGTTCCGGGCCTGAAGTTTGCCCAGGCGCGCAAGAACACCATCGTCACGCTCGACGCCGCCGAGACCAAGCGCTGGAAGGATGCCGCCAAGCCGGTCATCGCTGCGTGGGTCGCGGAAATGAAGGGCAAGGGCATCGACGGCGAAGCGCTGATCAAGGACGTCGAAGCGCTCATGGTGAAATACGCCGGTCCGGTGAAGTAAACCCGGCCGACTTGCAAAATACGGAGCCCGCCGCATGATCGTGGCGGGCTCTTTCTTTTTGGGGAACGCGAACCGTGCGGATGAAGGATAAGATCGTGCTGATCACGGGTGCTGCCGGCACGATCGGCAACGCCATTGCGCAGATGATCGAGAAGGAAGGCGGCAAGGCGCTCAGCTCCGATCTCGCCTCGCATAAAGGGCAGGACTACGCGCTCGATGTCACATCCGAGGAAAACTGGAAATCGGTCGCGGAAGCGATCAGTAAGGATCACGGCCGCCTCGACGGTCTCGTGAACTCGGCCGGCGTCGCCTCGCTCGGCACCATCGAGAGCGAGGATTTTGCCGGTTACAAAAGGACCATGGCCGTGAACGTGGACGGCACCTGGCTCGGCTGCAAATATGCAATGCCGCTTCTGAAAATTCGCGGCGGCTCCATCGTCAACCTGTCGTCGGTTTCCGGCCTCGTCGCCGGGCACAATCTGTCGTCCTATAACGCCTCGAAGGGCGCGGTGCGGCTGCTTTCAAAATCGGTGGCGCTCTACGGCGCGCGCCTGAAGCCACAGGTCCGCTCGAATTCGGTGCATCCCACCTTTGTCGAGGGCGCAATGGTCGAGGCGATGCTCGCGAACGTGAAATCGCGCGACGCCGCACGCGAGCGCATGACAGCGGACGTGCCGCTCGCCCGCTTTGCCCAGCCCGAGGAGGTGGCGAACCTCGCCGTATTTCTGCTATCGGATGAGAGCGCATTCATCACCGGCGCGGAAATCCCCATCGACGGCGGGCTTACCGCGCGCTGACCCTACAAACGAACAGGCGTACCCGAACCGCCGCTTCTTCAGGAGAGGAATTCATGGCTGCCCAGATGTTGGACCCGAAAACCCTGACCGTGCTCATCACCGGCGCGACTTCCGGCTTCGGCGCCGCGGCCGCGCGGCGCTATGCGCAGGCCGGCGCGAAAGTGATTGGCACCGGCCGCCGTCAGGACCGGCTCGACGCGCTGAAGAAGGAACTCGGCGCGAACTGCCATACGCTGAATTTCGACGTCACCGATAACGCGGCGACGATCAAGGCGCTGAACACGCTTCCCGACGCCTTCAAGAACGTCAACGTCGTGGTTGCCAATGCCGGCGGCGCGATCGGTCTTGAGCCCGCGCACGAAGCGAAGATCGAAGACTGGGATCAGATGATCGCGATGAACGTGAACGGGCTCGTCTATACCATTCGCAACACGCTTCCCGGCATGGTCGAGCGTGACGAGGGTCATGTCGTCGTCGTCAGTTCGGTCGCAGGCAACTATTCTTATCCGGGCGGCAACGTCTATGGCGCGACCAAGGCCTTCGTCACGCGCTTTGCCATGAACCTGCGCTGCGATCTTCTCGGCAAGAACGTGCGCGTAACGTCGGTCGAGCCGGGCCTCGCTGAAACCGAGTTCTCGGTCGTGCGTTTCAAAGGCGACAAGGCGAAGGCCGACGCGGTGTACAAGGGCGTGAAGCCGATGGTGGCCGACGACATCGCGGAACAGGTTTTCTTCGTCACCACCATGCCCCGGCACGTCAACATCAATCGCATCGAAGCGATGGCGACCATGCAGGCCTGGGGACCGTTCGCCATCAAGCGCGACGCCTAAAGTCTTCCGGTGACCATCACCATCACCGGATTCAAAAGCTCGCCGGATCGCGGTCAGGGGCTCGCGCGCGACATGCGCGTGCGCTGGGCGCTTGAGGAAGTGGGGCAACCTTACGAGGTCCGGCTGGTTTCCTTCCGGGCGATGAAGGAACCCGCGCATCTGGCGCTAAATCCTTTCGGCCAGATTCCGACTTATGAGGAGAACGGCCTCAAGTTGTTCGAATCCGGTGCGATCATCCTGCATATCGCTGAACGGCACGCGGGCCTGTTGCCCGAAAATGCCGGTGCGCGTGCACGCGCGATCATGTGGATGTTCGCCGCCCTGAATACACTCGAGCCGCCGATCATCGAGTACCAGAACCTCGTGCTCTTCGAGCGCGACAAGCCGTGGCACGAGGAGCGGCTGCCTTCGGTGAAGGATCGCGTCCGCGATCGGCTCCGCCCGCTTTCCGCGCATCTTGGCGATGCCGGCTGGCTGGACGGCGCATTCAGCGCCGGCGACCTTCTGATGGTGCACGCGGTGCAGCGGTTAGGCCGCTCGGGCCTGCTGGACGAATTTCCGAACTTGCAGAGCTATACTGCCCGTGCGGAAGCGCGGCCAGCGTTCAAGCGAGCCTTCGCGGCGCAGCTCGCGGTTTTCAGCGCCTCGCAGGGAGGCTGATTACTTCTGCGGCGCGGTTTTCGGCTGCGGCATCAGATCGTAAGGATGCTTCCAGCCCGGCAGCGCCTTGATGCGTTCGCGCCACGCGTGCACAGCCGGAAAATCCTTTTCGATGTCGAAGCCGTGTTCTTCCGCCGGGTAATAAATATATCCGGCAACCGAAATGTCCGCGATCGTCGGTGCCTTGCCGACCAGCCAATCCTGTTTCGCGAGATGACCGTCGACGATCTTGAGATTCGACAGCGCGCGCCCGCGCAGAAATTCGACCACCGCCGGATTGGCGCCCTTCATCAGCGAATGCATGAAGCGGTGTGTCGCCATGAAGTTCGTGACCTTGTGGTTGTCGAACAGAATCCAGCGCAGCACTTCGAGTTCGTCGTCCTCGCTTTGCGCTTTGAATTTTCCGGAGAGCCGCGAGAGATAAGTTAGAATTACGCCGGACTGCGAGAGCCGCTTGCCCTTGTGCTCAAGCACCGGCGCTTCGCCCATCTCATTGATGGTGCCGCGAAATTCCGGCGAGCGGGTTTCGCCCGCGAAGAAATCGACGCCAACCGGCTCCCAGTCCGCGCCGATCAGGTTCAACATCAGCGCGGCTTTGTAGGAATTACCCGACTGGGCGAAGCAATGGAGTTTGTATTCGGACATTCAAACCTCGTCGTCCCGGAAGCGGCGTAGCCGCTATCCGGGACCGCAACATGTATTATTCCGGATCAAGAGAGCTATACAAATCATCCCATTCCGGATTGAATCTTTCAATAAGTTCTTTTTTCCAGATTCTTCGCCACCGCTTTAACTGTTTCTCTTTGGTGATCGCAGCGTTTGCGGTGGAATGTTCTTCGAACCAAACCAGCCTGTCGACGTTGTAGCGCTTCGTGAAACCAGCAACAGATCGAGACTTATGTTCGAACACTCTTTTCTGCAGATTATTGGTTATACCGACGTAGATCGGTCCATCTTTGCGAGTTGCAAGAATGTAGACAAAGAATCTCAAACTCATACCTCTGACGATCCCGGCTCGCGGCGCTCGCGCGCCTTGGCCGGGATGACGAGATAAATTTACTTCATTGTCGGGATGGTGAATTCGGCGCCATCCTTGATGCCTGACGGCCAGCGCGAAGTAACTGTCTTGGTCTTCGTATAGAAGCGGACCGAGTCCGGCCCGTGTTGATTCAGATCGCCGAAGCCGGAACGCTTCCAGCCGCCGAAGGTGTGGTAGGCGAGCGGAACCGGAATTGCGAAGTTGATGCCGACCATGCCGACATTCACTTTGGCTGCGAAGTCGCGCGCGGCATCGCCGTCGCGGGTGAAGATCGCGACACCATTCCCGTATTCGTGGTCGTTCGCGAGCTTCAAGCCCTCCTCGTAATCCTTTGCGCGCACGACCGAGAGCACCGGCCCGAAGATTTCTTCCTTGTAGATGCGCATTTCGGGCGTCACTTCGTCGAACAGGCAGCCGCCCATATAGAAGCCTTTCTCGTAGCCCTGCATCTTGAAGCCGCGGCCGTCGACTTTCAGCTTCGCGCCTTCCTTGATGCCGATCTCGACGTAGTTCTTCACCTTCTCGAGGTGCGCGCGCGTCACCATCGGCGGAATGTCTGCGCCGGCGTCGGTCGAGGGTCCGATCTTGAGGCTTTCGACACGCGGGATCAGTTTCTCGACGAGTTTGTCGGCGGTTTCCTTGCCGACCGGGACTGCGACCGAAATTGCCATGCAGCGTTCGCCCGCCGAACCGTAGCCCGCGCCGATCAACGCATCGACCGCCTGGTCCATGTCGGCATCCGGCATCACGATCATGTGGTTCTTGGCGCCGCCGAAGCACTGTACGCGCTTTCCGGTCGAAGTGCCGCGCGTGTAAATGTATTCTGCAATCGCGGTCGAGCCGACGAAGCCGATCGCGCGAATATCCGGATCGTCGAGGATCGCATCCACCGCTTCCTTGTCGCCGTTGACGACGTTGAGGATGCCCGCGGGTAGTCCTGCTTCCAGCATGAGTTCGGCAAGACGCATCGGCACGCCCGGATCGCGCTCCGACGGCTTCAAAATGAAAGCGTTGCCGCAGGCAATCGCCGGTGCGAACTTCCACATCGGGATCATCGCCGGGAAGTTGAACGGCGTAATCCCGGCGACGACGCCCAGAGGCTGCCGCATGGAATAGAGGTCGATGCCCGGGCCTGCACCTTCGGTGTATTCGCCTTTCAGAAGATGCGGGATGCCGCAGGCGAACTCGACCACCTCAACGCCGCGCTGAATGTCGCCCTTGGCGTCGGCAATCGTCTTGCCGTGCTCGCGCGCGAGTATGTCGGCAAGGCTGTCGGTCTCTTTGGCGATCAGTTCGAGGAATTTGAACATCACGCGCGCGCGACGCTGTGGGTTGGTCGCGGCCCAGCCCGGCTGCGCCGCCTTCGCGTTTTCGACCGCCGCCCGCACCTCGGCTTTCGAGGCCAGCGCTACCTTGGCGATGATGTCGCCGGTCATCGGCTGGAAAACGTCGCCGGTGCGGCCAGATGTCCCTTTAACGTGCTTACCGCCGACGAAATGACCGATCTCGCGCATGTTTGCTTCCTCCCGAAAAGCGCAGCGTTTTCCGCTGCTTTCGTCCATCTTTAACGGACCGTTAGGATTGTCCTAGCGTAGCACCCCGATCCGCGAAAGGCCGCAGACGACAAGGGCTTTGGCGCAGGAAAACCGGGCACTTAACGCCTTCTTAGGCGCCCCCCGCTAACCATGGGAACCGAGCAGTAGTGACGGCCCAGGAACGGCCGCGCGTAATGGGAGAACCCTGATGGATCTGACAACAGGCATCGGCCTGATTTTTGGGTCGATTATCGTCGTCGCATTGATCCTGATGGGCGGTGACCTCCGCACCTTCGTCGATTCCCACGCCGCGATCGTAATTTTCGGCGGCTCCGCTGCCGCGACCCTCATCCGTTTTCCGCTTTCATCGATGCTCCATGGCCTGCCGCTCGGCGCGAAGTACGCCTTCACGATGCGGCGCATGACGCAGCTCGAACTCGTCGATGAGATCGCGCGTCTCGCTGAAGTCGCCCGCAAGGCCGGCCCGCTCGGTCTCGAGAAGGAAGAAGTCGACGATCCGTTTCTCGCGAAGGGCATCCGCTACGTCGCCGACGGTTACGACGCGGCGTTCATCCGCGACGCGATGGAACGCGAGCGTGAAACCTTCTTTATGCATCTCGACGAAGGCCAGAAGATCTATCGCGCCATCGGCGACTGCGCACCGGCTTTCGGCATGGTCGGTACGCTGATCGGCATGGTGCAGATGTTCGCGAATATGTCCGACCCTTCGAAGCTCGGTCCCTATATGGCGATCGCGCTGCTCGCGACACTTTACGGCGCGGTGCTCGCGAACCTCGTCTGCTTGCCGATAGCGGACAAGTTGCAGGTAAAGCTGCACGACGAAGAAACCAATCGCACGTTGATCATCGACGGCGTGCTGATGATCCGCGAAGCAAAGAGCCCGGCGATCGTTCGCGAAATGCTGGTGGCTTACCTGCCGGAGCGGCATCACCACGCGGCGGAAGCCGTGCCGGCCTGATGCGTCAGGCGTAGGAAGCGGTTTCGTCCATGGCAGTCAAACGCAGACATGGTGGTCATGCAGGAGGTCACGGCTGGTTCGTGACCTTCGCCGACTTGATGGCGCTGATGATGGCGTTCTTCGTCATGATCGCCGCCTATTCGACCATGGACAAAGAGAAGATGAAGCTGATGACCGGTTCGCTGCGCGATGCCTTCGGCACGCAGCGCGAGCAGCGCTTCACCGGCATGGTCGAGGTCGACGGGCTTCCGGTACGGCCGAAGTTGCAGAACGCGAAGAAGGTGCGTCCGGAAGAAACCAGCGAAACGCCGGGCAAAGACGAGAACGACGAAGACCTCCAGAAAGGCCTCCGCCAGATTCGCGACCGCAAATTCGCGATGGCTGCCGCGAGCCTGCGCCAGGCATTGCAAGACCTGCCGGAGATCGCCGAACTCTCGAAGCACATCCTTTTCACCGAGACCAAGGAAGGCCTGAACATCGAGATCGTCGACCAGGACGGCCGCTCGATGTTTCCGGAAGGCGCGAAAGAACCCTATGAACGTACGCGCAAGCTCCTTGTAAAAATCGCGGAGACGATCCGCGCGATGCCGAACCGCGTCATCATCACCGGACATACCGCGGCACTTCGTACGCCGCCGAAGGGCGACTACGGCGCGTTCGATCTGTCCGCCGATCGTGCCAATGCCGTGCGCCAGATTTTGCAGTCCGCGGGCGTGCGCGTGCAGCAAATCGGCATGGTCGCGGGCCGCGCTGACAGCGATCCGCTATTCCCGGAAGACCCCTATATGGCGGCGAACCGCCGCGTGACCATCACGCTGATGAAAGAAGCGCCGGTCGTTCCGCCGAATATCCGCCCGTAATCTCTTGACCGCCGAAGCAGGCCGACGCATCTAACGCGTCCCGTATTGCGGAGCGCGTCATGTCCGAGCCGGCAGTCAAAGATCTGAGCGTCGAGGAAGTAAAAGCCGGTCTCGAAGACGGCTCGATCCTGCTCGTCGATGTGCGCGAGCCGAACGAAACCGCCGTCGAGCGTATTCCTGGCGCGATCGAAATGCCGCTATCCGTATTCGATCCGGCGGCCTTGCCCGATCCGCAGGGCAAGCGGCTGGTGTTTTCGTGCCGTTCCGGCCGCCGGTCGGTGGCCGCCTCCCAAGCGGCACAGGCCGCCGGCCTGCCGTATCGCGAGCATATGGCAGGCGGTTTGCTCGCTTGGAAGGCAGCCGGTTACGAGACCGAAAACGGTTGATCCGGCGTTTCCGCGTAGTTGAGAAGTCTCCGATTGCCGACTAACGTCCCCGCGAAAATTTCTCGGGGACGGCTTCGATGGACTTCCGGATTCTAAAATCGGCGGCGATTGCCTTCGCGCTTCTCGCGGGCGTGGCGGGCGCGCAAGAGCGCGTGGTCAACGTCTTCAACTGGTCGGACTATATCGACCCGAAGGTGCTCGAAGATTTCACGAAAGAGACCGGCATCAAGGTGCGCTACGACACCTTCGACTCGAACGAGATCGTGGAAGCGAAGCTGCTCGCGGGAAAAACGGGCTACGATGTCGTCGTGCCGGGTTCGACCGTGCTGCGCCGGCTGCTCTCTGTCGGCGTATTCCAGAAGCTCGACAAGTCGAAGCTGCCGAATCTGAAGAACGCCTGGCCGGAAATCACGCAGCGTCTCGCCGCCTACGATCCCGGCAACGAATACGCCGTGAACTATATGTGGGGCACCACCGGCATCGGCTACAATGTCGCGAAGGTGAAGGAACGCTTGGGCGACGCGCCGATCGACAGCTGGGACATTTTCTTCAAGCCGGAAAATCTCGCCAAGCTGAAAAGCTGCGGCGTGCATGTGCTCGATACCGCGGAAGAATTGATTCCGGCGGCGCTGAAATATCTCGGCCTTGATCCGGATTCGAAAAACGCCGCCGACATCGAAAAGGCGGGCGAGTTACTTCTGAAGCTGCGGCCCTATATCCAGAAATTCCACTCCTCCGAATACATCAACGCGCTTGCGAATGGAGAAATCTGTCTTGTCGTCGGCTGGTCGGGCGACGTGTTTCAGGCAAAAGCGCGCGCGAAGGAAGCGGCGGAGAAAACCAAGAAGCCGCTGGTCGACATCGAATACGTCGTGCCGAAAGAAGGCGCACAGATCTGGTTCGACTCTTTCTCTATTCCGAAAGACGCGCCGAACCCGGAAACGGCTTACGCATTTATCAATTTCATGATGCGCCCTGACATCGCCGCGCGAAACACCAATACGGTTGCCTATGCCAACGGCAACCTCGCTTCGCAAAAGTCGGTCGATAAGGAAATTCTCGACAACCCGGCGATCTATCCGCCCGCGGAGGTGTTCAAGCGCCTCTATACGGTGACGCCTTATCCGCCGCAGTTGCAGCGGACGGTGACGCGGGTCTGGACGCGCGTAAAAACCGGACGCTGAGGGTGTTCACCGCCAGCGGCGGTGCAGCCAGAGCCACTGTTCCGGCGTTTCGCGGATCCAGCCTTCGAATACGTCGGAAATCTTCTGCGTCGCGGCGTTGATATCGACCTTGCCTTCGGCGTCGCGCGGCAACTGCAATTCTTCCGTCAGTTCCATGCGGAAGCGGTTACCGGGCAGCCGCACCGCGCGCACCGCATGAACTGGACAATCGACGTTGCGCGCGAGCCGCGCGGGCAGGGGGCTCGCAAAAGCCTTTCTGCCGAACATCGTGACCGGCACGCCCCCGCCGAAATGTTGGTCGACCACGAGGCCGAGGTGGCGGCCTTCTTCCAGCACCTTCGTCATCGCGAAGACGGAGTGCCGATCCGAACTGATGAGGTCAGCCATCGCCCCGGTGCGGGTTTCGCGCACGAGTTCGGCAAAGCCGCGGTTGGTCGGCGCCTTATAGACCACCGAGGTATCGAGCCCATGGGCGAAAGCCGCGACCGCGGGCAATTCCCAGTTGGCTAGATGCGCGGAGACAAAGATCGCGGGCTTTCCGTCGTCGCGCAGCAGGTTGTAAAGCTCCGCCGTGCGCGGCGTGAATTCGATCCGGCCCGCGTTAGGCTTGTCGGGATCGAAGTCCCACATCTTCGGCAGGTGAACGAACTCGCCGGCGACCCGGCCCAGATTTTCCCAAACTCCGCGAACGATCTCCTCGATCTCTTCGCCGGACTTTTCGGGAAACGAGGCTTTCAGGTTCGCGCGTGCAATTTTCGAATTCGATAATTTCGGCCCCAGCCATCGTGCGGCGCGGCCCGCGAGATTCGAGGAGCGGTCTGTGCCGAGCGCACGGAGAATCGCGACCAGCGCACGCACGATCAACCAGACGAAGAAGTCGCGGATTCGCGAATAGACCGCGATCGGACCTTGCATCGCGCGCCAGAATGCGATGCCGACCGGATTGGTCTTGATCCAGTAGTAGAACTTGACCTTGAACGGCAGGCCCATCGTCAGAAACGGACCACGATCTTGCCGAACACGCGGCGGCTCTCGAGCCGCTCGAGACCCTTCTCGAACTCGGCAAGCGGCAGTTCGGTGTCGATCACCGGCGAGATGCCGCTCGCGATCTTCGCAAGCGCGTCAGCCACGTTCTTGATGGTGAAACCGAATGAGCCGAAGATTTTGTATTGCTGCTGGAATAGCTGCATCAGGTTCATCTGCACCGTCGGCCCGGAGGTCGAGCCGCAGGTGACGAGACGCCCGCCTTTCTTCATCGACAGGAGCGAGCCGTTCCAGGTTTCGGCGCCCGTGTGCTCGAACACGACATCGACGCCTTTTTTCTTGGTCAGCTTGCGCACGACACCTTCGAAGCGATCCTTGCGGTAGTTGATGACTTCGTCGGCGCCGAGCGCTTTCGCTTTCGCGGCCTTCTCGTCGTCGCCGACGGTCGTGTAGACCGTGCAGCCGATCGCTTTCGCGAGCTTGATCGCAGCCGATCCAATGCCGGAGCCTCCGGCCTGCACCAGCACGACTTCGCCCGGCTCGAGTTTCGCGTTGTCGAAGAACATGTGCTCGACGGTGGCGAAGGTGAGCGGCGCACAGGAGGCGTCCGAGGGTGACACGCCCTTCGGTACCTTGATCGCCAGTCGCGCGGGCCAGTTGTAGAGGTCCTGCGCATAGCCATCGACGTGAAAGCCGGCGAGGCCCTGCACGTTTTCGCAAAGATTGTCGCGGCCCTTTTTGCATCGCGCGCAATGCCCGCAGGTCAGCGCGCCATAGGGCACGACCGGGTCGCCGGCCTTGAAACCGGTAACGCCTTCGCCGACCGCCGCGATTTCGCCGGAGGCTTCCGCGCCGACCACGAGCGGCATCTTGCGCTTGGCGAAGGCCATGCCGCGCCAGCCCCAGACGTCGATGTGATTGAGTGCAACCGCATGCGTCCTGATCTGCACTTCTCCCGGGCCGGGCGCGGCGGGCGCCTCGACTTCCGAAATTTCGAGCTTGCGGTCACCAAGCAGACGCAACGCACGCATGGGCAAATCCAGTCCGGCTGTGAAAGTGAATTAGCGCTGGACGCCTAGGCCAGCGGAGAGGCCGCCGTCAACCGGCAGCACCGCGCCGGTGATATAGGCGGCGGCGGGCGACATCAGGAACGCGACCAGCCCCGCGACGTCCGCCGGCTGGCCGAGGCGTCCGGCGGGAATGCCGCCTTCGAGTTTGTCGCGAAACTGCGCGTAGGGCGTGAGCATCTCGGTGTCGAGAAAGCCCGGCGCGATGTAGTTGACGGTGACGCCGCGCCGCGCGGTCTCGGTCGCGAGCGTTCGAGCGAAGGCGAACAACGCCGCCTTCGACGCGCCATAGGCGCCGTTGCCGACATTAGCGTGAAGTGCGGCCAGCGAGCCGATCACGACGATCCGCCCGTCGCGCGCGCGCGTCATCGGGCGCACGAGTGCCTGCGAAAGGCGCACGAACGACCAGAAATTCACGCGCATCACTTTCTCGGCTTCGGAAATCTTCATCACCGCGGCAAGCGCGTCATAGCTCATGCCGGCGTTGTGCACGAAGCCGGAGAGGGCAGCTTCGCCCTCAAGTTCGGCGGCGAATTTCTCGACCGCCTGTTCGTCGGCGAGATCGACCGGCTTCGCGGAAACCTTGCCGCCGACTTCCTTGATCAGCGCATCAGCTTCCGCGTTCGCGCTGCGATAGGTGAAGACGACTTCGTGGCCCGCGGCCGCAAGCTCTCGCACGATCTGTGCGCCGAGGCCCCGGCCGCCGCCGGTGACCAGAACGCGGCGCGGCTTGCTCAAACCGGTTCTCCCGCAAGCACGAGGCTCACGTTCTGCCCGCCGAAGCCGAAGGAATTGGAAAGCACGGTGCGCACCTTCGCGTCGCGCGCCGTGTTGCCGATCACGTTCAGCTGAATCGTCGGATCCGGCATCGTGTAGTTGATCGTCGGCGGAATGCGCTGATGCTGGATCGTGAGCAGCGACACGATTGCCTCGATCGCGCCGGCGGCGGTCAGCGTGTGACCGATCATCGACTTGTTCGACGAGATCGGAATCTCTTTTGCGCGCTCGCCGAACACGGCCATCACGCAATTCGTTTCCATCTTGTCGTTTTCCGGCGTGGAGGTGCCGTGTGCGTTGATATGATCGATGTCGTCGGTATTCATGCCGGAATCGGCGAGGGCCTGATGCATGCAGGCGATCACAGGCTTGCCGTCCGGGCTCGAGCGTGTGCGGTGGAAGCTGTCGGCGACCTCGCCGCAGCCTGCAACCACGCCGAGAATCTTCGCGCCGCGGCCGACCGCATGCTCGAGGCTTTCGAGCACGAGCGCACCGGCGCCTTCCGCCATCACGAATCCGTCGCGGTTCTTCGAGAACGGCTTCGACGCCTGCTCCGGCGGATCGTTCTGCGTCGATAGCGCGGAAAGGAGCGAGAAGCGGATCAACGCTTCGGCATGCACCGAGCCGTCGGTCGCGACCGCGAGTGCCGCGTCGCAATCGCCGCGGCGGATCGCTTCAAGACCGAGCTGGATCGCGGTGCCGCCGGACGCGCATGCCGTCGAGAGTGAAATCGGCATGCCCTTGGTGCCGAATTTATCCGCGAGATGATCGGCGACGGTGCCGTAGAGGAAAAGCTCGTGCCACGCCGGATGCTCGCCGCGCGCGGAAATTTCGAGCGCGACTTCCGGCGTGTAGGGCTTCGCGGGATCGGCTTCCGCCGCAAGCGCGCGGCGCTGGGGCCACTCCATCTCGACCGGCGCGACCGCGCAGAACAGCGGCCCCGGAAAATTTCCCTTCGAACCGATGCCGGATTGCGCGACCGCTTCTTCGATAGCCAGCGTGCCGAGGCGCTCCGAGAGTTCGGGAGCGCTCACTGGCTTGTCGAACAGATAATCCACGGTGCCTGCGATCGTGGTGCGCAAACCGTCGAGCGGGAAGCGTTTGATGCGGTGGATGCCGGAGACACCCGCCGTCAGCTTCTTCCAGTTGTCGTCCTTGCCCTGGCCGAGCGAACTGACCACGCCCATGCCGGTAACGACGACGATGGGGCGGCCTGCGGAATCCTTGAAGTTATTCGCCATGACAACCTCGCTAGATCGCTTCGACGATGCCGACGCCTTCGCCGCGCCAGTGGCCGACTGTTGAGACGATGATCGACTTTACGCCATCCATGCCTGCGCTTTCGAGCGGCACATTCGGCATGGCTGCCGCGAGTTTGCCGTCTGCGACGGCAAGTGCGGCAAACGCGATGCCAAAGGGAAACATGGACTCGAACGTCTGCCCGATGCGGCTCACCACCGCGCGAACCGGAAGTCCGGCTGCTTTGAGCGCTTCGGCTTCCTCGCTCGTGACCGGTTCGACGCCAGTGGCACTCGTATAAATCGCGCCTGCGCCGTGCGCGTGCTGCTTCGCGTTCTCGATCAGCGTCGCCACGGTTTCGCGCACGCCGCCCGGATCGCGCTTGGCGCGTGCCGACTGCACATAAGTGATTTTTGCGATCGGTTTCGCGCCGCGTGCTTCCGCGTGCTTGCGCGATTCCAGAACCAGAAAGCAGCTGCCCGTACCGGTCGCCATGCCGGCTTTCCGGCCCGGCGCGAATACCGGCTTGTATTCGTCGCGATAATGCATCTTCGCGAATTCCCACAGGCCGAGCATGTCCGGCCGCGCGGCGTTATAGGCGCCGCCGACGAGTGCGATCTCGCTCTGACCGGCGCGGATGCGCGCATGCGCGGTCTGCACTGCCTGTACGCCGGAGCCTTCCTCGCCCATGAAGGTGCGGGACGAACCGACCACGCCGTGAACGATCGAGATATTACCGGCGAGAAGATTGGAGAGCTGCGCGAGAAAGAGGGTAGGGCGCAATTCGCTCTGCAGCCGCTCGTTCAGCTTCGCTTCCGGATTGTTTGCGGTGCGCAGTTCATCGGCAATGGAGGCGTCGACCTTCACGTCGCGCTCGCCACCGGCAGCCGCGACGATCATGTCGATCTTCTTCAGAATTTCCTGGTTGCCGGCGACGCCCGCGTCAGTGAGCGCCAGCCCCGCGGTATAGGTGCCGATCCGCTGCCACAGCTCCATCTGACGCTGATCGCCTTTCTTCGGAATCTGCTTGTCGAAATCGACCGGCCCGAGCGGATGAAACAGAAAGCTTGGAAAGGTATTCGGCTCGGTGACCGGCACATCGCCGGAGTTGAGCCGCGCGCGATGCGTCTCGATCCCTTCGCCGAGCGAAGAGAGCAGGCCAATGCCGGTGATCCAGGTTTCGCGGCTCGTATCCATTACACTCACGCAGGAATCGTAAAGCCGACCTTGCGCGCGCGGGCGCGCATGGCGTCGGAAAATTCGGAAGAAGGGAAGGGCATGATACGAAGCGTGATGGTCGCGTCCGCGACCGGCGTGCCGTCGTGCTTAGTCACCTTGCAGTTGGTGATGCCGTAACCGGAGCCTTCGTGTTCGATCCGGGCTTCGGCGAGTAGCGGAGTATTCGGCTGCACGAAGTTGCGCATCTTCGCCTCTTTGACCGAAGCGAGAAACGCCATGCGCTCGAAATTCAGCCGGCCGAGCAAGAGCCAGCCGGAGGTTTGCGCCATGAACTCGACGAACAGGACGCCGGGCACCAGCGGATGGCCGGGGAAGTGACCCTCGAATACGGGGCTCGCGGCGGGAACGTTACCCAGCGCGAGAATGCGGCCTTCGGCGAGATTCAGCTCTTCGATCTTGTCGACGAGCTCGAAATATTCGAGCCGCATGGCGACCGGGCCTACGCGCCCTTGGCGGCGACGAGTCCGTCGATGCGCTCGGCGAGATTTTTGAGAACGAAATACTGCTCGGTGGTCGCCTTGCCCTCGTTGACCTCGGCGGTCCACTGCTCGAGCGGCAGCTTGATGCCGAACGCCTTGTCGATGGCAAAGGCGATATCGAGGAAGTCGAGGCTGTCGATGCCGAGATCGTCGATCGCGTGGCTCTCCGGCGTGATCTGCTCACGCGGGATGTCGCAGGTTTCGGCGATGATGTTGGCGACCGTATCGAAGGTCGAGGCCATGAATTTTGTCTCCGCTCGGGTGCCGGACAGGCGGGGGAAAGGAAAAAGAGCGTCCCCCAAAGCCCTGGCGGCGCCCCTATATGTCGCGGTTCGTATAGCGGACGATATAGGGCCTTTCAATGCCGGGGAAAGGCCCCGGCAAAGGTGAATCGGCTGATTTGAAAGGGTTTTGACGATATGACCCCGTGTCCGCTGCGTCCGCAGGGCGTCTCGCCACCCTGATCCCGATCCGCTATGCGTCACGCCATGTCCGCCGCCCGACCGCTTGGCAAAGTGCTCGCCCTTATCCTCGCCTATACCCTCGTGCTCGGCGGGGTCGCGGGTGCCTACGCGCTGGCGTCCGGAAATATCCAGCCGATTTGCGCGGCGAGCGCAGGTAACGCCGATAGCGGGAGCGGTTCCGTGCCGTTGCCAGCGCATGCCGCGCCGGACTGCTGTCCGGGGCTTTGCAGTGGGCAGGTCATGGCCCCGGCCCCTGCGCCGGCCCTTGTCCGGGTAGTATCGTTCTCGCCGGTCGAATGGCAGCCGCTCGCGCCGCGTGCAGCCGTCGCCGCTTTTTCTGCCGCCAAACTCGCGAGGGCTCCGCCGCGGGACTGACGAGTCACTTTCCCTGTCAGTCCAGCATCCGCGCGCCGCGCGGACGCGAAATAACGGAGTTCAAAATGCGAATGTTTGCTGCGGGCTTTGCCCTGCTCGTTGCCCTCGTTGCGGCCCAGCCGCTGGCGGCCCACGACATCACGAAGGGTGATCTCGTGATTTCCGCGCCATGGTCGCGCGCCACGCCGGCGGGTGCCGAAGTGGCCGCCGGTTACCTTGTCATCACCAACAAGGGCCTGAGCGCCGACCGACTCGTGTCGCTTTCGACCGAGATATCCGGTCAGCCCGAGGTGCACGAGATGTCGAACGAGGGCGGCGTAATGAAGATGCGCGCACTCAAAGACGGGCTTGCAATTCCCGCAGGCGCGACGGTGAAGCTTCAGCCCGCAGGTTATCATTTGATGCTGATGAAGCTGAAGAAGCCGCTTGTGGCAGGCCAGCACTACAAGGCCACCCTCATTTTCGAAAAGGCGGGCCCGGTCGAAGTCGATTTCGAAGTGCGTGCGATGGGTGCCGGTCAGCAGAAGGGCCACACCGGGCACAATCACTAAAAACGTCTCGAAATCGCCGAGAACTTTCGAGACGAATGTTTCAATCTTTCTCATAATGAGGAAGTACGACAGGGCCGGGGGCGGATTCCGCCGCCCGGCCCTAAATTCGGCTGCAAAGCGACAAAAGAAGCGTGATGGAGAACCTCGGCTCGGCCAATCTATTGATTCTGGTAGGCGCGGCGCTGGCCGTGCTCGGCGTGTTCTCGAGCCTCGTCGCCTCGCGGATCGGCGCTCCGCTGCTCCTCATCTTCCTGCTCGTCGGCCTTCTTGCGGGCCAGGAGGGACCGGGCGGTATCAAGTTCAACGACTTCTACTCGACCTACCTCGTCGGTTCGGCGGCGCTTGCAATCGTACTATTCGACGGCGGTCTGCGGACGCGTTTCGCAACATTCAGAGGCGCCTTCTATCCCGCGATTTCGCTGGCGACGATTGGCGTCGTGATCACAGCGGTACTGGTCGGCCTGCTTGCCGCTTTTCTTCTGAAATTGAGTTGGGTCGAAGGGCTGCTGGTCGGTGCGATCGTTGCTTCGACCGACGCTGCGGCCGTGTTCTTTCTGTTACGCGCCGGCGGCCAGCAACTGAAACGCCGCGTCGCCTCGACGCTCGAAATGGAGTCCGGCACCAACGATCCGATTGCCGTATTCATGACGTTGCTGCTCGTGCAACTCGTCCTTGCGAGCGGGCACATGTCGGTGAGCGCGATCGCGTTCTCGGTTTTTCGCGAGGCGCTGGAAGGCGCGATCATCGGTATCGCGGGCGGTTTCGCGATTTCCTATGCCTTGAACCGGATCCCGCTGCCCTCCGGCCTGCATCCGCTGCTCGTTGTCGCGAGCGCTCTGTTCATCTACGGGTTGACGGTCACGATCGGTGGCTCCGGATTTCTCGCTGTCTATCTCGCGGGCATCGTGCTCGGCAATCGGCCGGTCCGCGCCTTCGCGTCGATCACGACGTTCCACGATACGCTGACCTGGCTCTGCCAGATTGCGATGTTCATCATGCTCGGGTTGCTGGTGACGCCGAGCAAACTTGTGCCTTCGCTAGCCGCCGCGTTTGCGATCGCGTTCTTCCTGATTGTCATTGCGCGCCCCGTGGCGGTCTGGCTGTGCCTCGCACCATTCCGCTTCCAGACCTCGGAAAAGGTTTTCATGTCCTGGGTCGGCCTGCGTGGCGCGGTTTCGATTTTTCTCGCCGCCATTCCGACGCTCTCCAATGTGCCGCATGCCGACACGTATTTCAGCGTCGCCTTCGTCGTGGTCGTGGTGTCGCTGATCGTGCAGGGCTGGTCGCTGACCACGGTCGCGCAGAAGCTCGGCGTCGCGCTCGACGATCCGGCGCCTTCCGTGAAGCGCATCGAAATCGACTTGCCGGGACAGTTGGACGAGGAACTCGTCGGCTATCCGATTGTCGAGGGCAGCCCGGTGGTTGGCCACGGCACCTGGCCCGCCTGGGCGAAGCCGGTGCTCATCATCCGCAACGAGGCGATCCTGTCGCCGCAGGAAGCAGGCGCGCTTCAGGTCGGCGACTACGGCTATTTCCTCGCGCCGCCGCAGCGCGTGGAACGCCTCGATCGCCTGTTCGCGCCGAACGAAGGCTATATCGACGAGGAAAGCTCCGCGGCCTTTCCCTTCAAGGGCGACGTACGCATCGGCGCGATCGCCGATATGTACGAATTGAACGTGCAGCCCGCCGAGCGCGAAATGACAGTCGCGGAACTGTTCGATAGCCGCTTCGAGGAAAACCCGCGTCCGGGCAATCGCATCGATTTTGGTCACGCGCGGCTAGTGGTTCGCGAGCTCGCCGACGACAAGGTTTCCGAGGCGAGGCTCGATTTCGTGCAGGAGCCGAAAGGCGGCTTCGCACCCATCCGTTCGACTTCGATCCGCCGGATGCTAGGCTACCCTAAGCGGCTTGCGCGCAAGGTCGCCCGCAACTCGAAAAACTAAAACCAAGACAAGGAGCGTCGAAATGAAAAGCAACGCCAGCGCACAGTGGGAAGGCTCGCCGAAAGACGGCACCGGTACCATCTCTACGGCCACGGGTGTCTTGAAGAACTCACCCTATAGCTCGAAAGCGCGCTTCGAAGGCGGCACCTCGCAGACCACGCCGGAGGAGTTGATCGCCGCGGCGCATGCCGGCTGCTACACCATGGCGCTCGGTTTTGCCCTGATGCGCGCAGGCATCGAACAGAAATCGATCCATACCGGCGCCGAAGTCGAGGTCATCCTCGGAGAGAAGGGCGCGAACATCACGGCGATCAAGCTGAAGACGACCGTGGTCGCTCCCGGTGCAGATGCCGCAAAGATCAAGGAAGCGGCGGAAGGCGCGAAGGTCGGTTGCCCGGTCTCGAAGGCGCTTGCCGGTGTGCCGTCGATCACGCTCGAAGTCGACGCCAAAGTCTGATCCTTTTTCCGCACGCGTAGCCGCGGTACGCACTTCGATGCATCCCGTATTCGCCAATCTGCCGACCACGGTGTTCGAGGTGATGTCGCGGCTCGCGCGCGAGCACGACGCGATCAATCTGGGCCAGGGCTTTCCGGACGATCCCGGCCCGGAAGATGTGCGTCGGAAGGCGGCGGAAGCAGTCGTCAACGGCTGGAACCAGTATCCGCCGATGATGGGTCTGCCCGAGTTACGCGCAGCGGTCGCAAAACACTACGCGCATTGGCAGGGCGTTTCGCTCGATCCGGAATCCGAAGTGATGATAACTTCCGGCGCGACCGAAGCGCTGACCGGCGCGATTCTCACCTTGATCGAGCCGGGCGACGAAGTGGTCCTGTTCCAGCCGCTTTACGATTCCTATCTGCCGATGGTGAAGCGGGCAGGCGGCATTCCGAAGCTCGTTCGTCTTGAGCCGCCGCACTGGCGTATCACCGAGGACGCGCTGAAGAAGGTCTTCACGAAGAAGACCAAGGCGGTCCTGTTCAACAATCCGCATAACCCGGCGGGCGTGGTCTATTCGATGGAAGACCTGACGCTGCTCGCACGCTTCTGCAACGAGTTCGACGCGGTCGCGATCTGCGACGAGGTCTGGGAGCATGTCGTGTTCGATGGCCGCAAGCATGTTTCGATGCTTTCGGTGCCCGGCATGCGCGAGCGCACGGTGAAGATTGGCTCCGCCGGCAAGATCTTCTGCCTCACCGGCTGGAAGGTGGGCTTCGTCTGCGCGGCACCCGCCTTGATGCGCGGGCTGTCGAAGGCGCACCAGTTCATCACCTTTACCACTCCGCCGAACCTGCAAGCGGCGGTGGCCTACGGTCTCGGTAAGGCGGACGACTATTTCCTCGATATGCGCTCAACACTTGCGCATTCTCGCGACCGTTTTGCCAAGGGCTTGCGGACGGTCGGATTCGATCCGCTCGAAAGCCAGGGCACCTATTTCATCAACGTCGATCTGGCCGCCCTCGGCATCAACGAGCGCGACAGCGACTTCTGTCAGCGGCTGGTGACCGAGAACAAGGTCGCCGCCATTCCGGTCTCGGCCTTTTACGCGGAAGACCCCGTTACCAGCGTGGTCCGGTTCTGCTTCGCAAAGCATGACGCGACGCTGGATGGCGCTATCGCGCGAATGGCGAACCTGCGCCGCTAGGCCGGTCTGAATACAATTCAGATACGTTGCCTAGTTTTTATACAGCGAACAGATCGGCGATTAAAAAATAGGCTATCCCCGCGAAATAGCCGGAAAAAGCGGCGATTTTCAAAGGTCCCCGCTCTGGCATGTGCGTTGCAACACCCTTGCTCGGCGTAAGCGTCCGCCAATGTTCGCGCGCCTTCGATCCATCCGGCTCGAACCTCATGGGGAGCTTTCATGTTCAATATCTTCAAAAAGCTTGGCGTAACGGCTGGAGCCGCGGCGCTGGCTGTTTCGATCTCGGCCGCGCCCGCGGCCGCGCAGGAGACCGTCAAGGTCGGCATCCTGCATTCGCTGTCGGGCACCATGGCGATCAGCGAAACCACGCTGAAAGACGTGATGCTCATGCTCATCGACGAGCAGAATAAGAAGGGCGGCGTGCTCGGCAAGAAACTCGAGGCCGTCGTCGTCGATCCTGCTTCCAACTGGCCGCTGTTCGCCGAAAAGGCGCGCGAGCTGATCGTCAAGGATAAGGTCTCGGTCGTGTTCGGCTGCTGGACCTCGGTGTCCCGCAAGTCCGTGCTGCCGGTATTCAAGGAACTGAACTCGATCCTGTTCTATCCGGTGCAGTACGAAGGCGAAGAGTCCGAGAAGAACGTGTTCTACACGGGTGCGGCGCCGAACCAGCAGGCGATCCCTGCGGTCGACTATCTCGCCAAGGAATACAAGATTCAGCGCTGGGTGCTCGCCGGCACCGACTACGTCTACCCGCGCACCACGAACAAGATTCTTGAAGCCTACCTGAAGTCGAAGGGCGTCAAGGACGAAGACATCATGATCAACTACACGCCGTTCGGTCACTCCGACTGGCAGACGATCGTGGCGTCGATCAAGAAGTTCGGCACCGGCGGCAAGAAGACCGCCGTCGTGTCCACCATCAACGGCGACGCGAACGTTCCGTTCTACAAGGAGCTTGCGAACCAGGGCGTGTCGGCGAAGGACATCCCGGTCGTCGCGTTCTCGGTCGGTGAAGAAGAACTCGCCGGCATCGACACCAAGAACCTCGTCGGCCATCTCGCCGCCTGGAACTACTTCCAGTCGATCGACACGCCGGAGAACAAGGCGTTCATCGAGAAGTGGAAGGCCTTCACCAAAAATCCGAAGCGTGTTTCCAACGATCCGATGGAAGCGCACGTGATCGGCTTCGCCATGTGGGTGAAGGCGGTCGAGAAGGCCGGTTCGTTCGAGCCGACCAAGGTGATCGAGGCGCTTCCGGGCATCAAGGCGAAGAACCTCACGGGTGGCGAGTCCGAAATGCTCGCGAACCACCACATCACCAAGCCGGTGTTCATCGGTGAAATTCGCGCCGACGGTCAGTTCGACGTCGTGTGGAAGACCGACGGCCTGGTGCCGGGTGCGGCCTGGTCGCCGTATCTCGAAGGCTCCAAAGATCTCGTTGCCGACTGGGTCAAGCTGAAGTGCGGCAACTACAACACCAAGACCAACAAGTGCGGTTCGTAATTCGCGCTTGATCCGAGATACCGGGCGGGGCGCCATTCGCTCCGCCCGGACCTCCCACCAAAAAGGCCGCGGCAATGAAACTTTTTCGTGCGACTACGCGAAAGCTCGCGGCTCTATCCTTTTTCCTCGCCTCGCTCTTGATCGTGCCGTCCGCGTATGCCGGACCGTTCGAGGACGCGCTCGCAAAACTCGCAGCCGACTCTTTCTCCGATACCGCCGATGCAATCGCCGAGATCGCCGCGAGCGGCCACGTCGACTCCGAAGCGGTGATCTCGGGCATCTCCGACCGCCGCGTGCTGTTCGATCCCGCAAGCAAGACCGTTTATCTCCGCGACACTTCGGGCAAGCTGAAGAATCTCGCGACCGGCGCGGCCGAACCCAAGGAACCAGAGGGGTTGAAGTCGGTCCGCCAGAACAACCGCGTTCGCACGGCGGTGGATGCAGCACTCGGCACGCTGCGCCTCATTTCGCCCGATCCGAACAAGCGTCTCGAAGCCGCCAATGCTGTTTTTAAATCGCGTGACGCCGACGCGCTCAAATTGCTGAACGCAGCACTCGCGAAAGAAACCGATCCGCGCGTGAAGAAGGCACTCGGCGAAGCCCGCGCCGCGATCCTCATTGCCGCGCCGAATACTTCAGAGAATGACCGCATCGCCGCGATCAGCCTGATCGGCGCGAAAGGCGATCAGGATGCCCTCGCACTCCTGCGCTCGGTCCCGGCCGATGCGTCGCCCTCGGTGAAAGCCGCGACCGCTGCCGCGATCGCCACCGTCGAGCGCTCGCTTGCGTTCTGGGAAGTCGGGCAGAACGTCTGGTACGGATTGTCGCTCGGCTCAGTGCTGCTGCTGGCTGCCATCGGCCTTGCCATCACCTTCGGTGTGATGGGTGTCATCAACATGGCGCATGGCGAAATGGTGATGATCGGCGCTTACGTTACTTTCGTCGTGCAGGAAGTCATCCGCCAGCATTATCCGGCGCTGTTCGATTACTCGCTCGCGATTGCGCTTCCCCTCGCGTTTCTCACCGCCGGTCTCGTCGGCGTGCTGATCGAGCGCGGCGTTATTCGCTTTTTATACGGCCGGCCGCTTGAAACGCTGCTGGCGACCTGGGGCCTTTCGCTCATTCTCCAGCAAGCGGTACGCACCGTATTCGGCCCGACCAACCGCGAAGTTGGAGCGCCAAGCTGGATGTCGGGTGCCTTCGAACTCGGCGGGCTTTCGATCACATATAACCGTCTCTGGATCATCGTGTTCTCGATGACCGTGTTCATCGCGCTGCTCTTCGTGCTGCGCTACACGCGCTTCGGTCTTGAGATGCGCGCGGTGACGCAGAACCGCCGCATGGCGTCGTCCATGGGCATCAAGACGAGCTACGTCGATGCGCTGACCTTCGGCCTCGGCTCCGGTATCGCGGGCATCGCGGGTGTCGCACTCTCGCAGATCGACAACGTCTCGCCGAACCTCGGACAAGGCTACATCATCGACAGCTTCCTCGTCGTCGTCTTCGGCGGCGTCGGCAATCTATTCGGCACGCTGATCGCGGCCTTCTCGCTCGGCATCGCGAACAAGTTTCTCGAGCCGTTCGCCGGCGCGGTGCTCGGCAAGATTCTCATTCTGGTACTTATCATCATCTTCATCCAGAAGAAGCCGCGCGGTCTCTTCGCGCTCAAGGGCAGGGCGGTGGAAGCGTGAAGCAGGAACCTTTCTTCATGCGCCTGTTGGACGGCCGCGGAAAAATCTTCGTTGCGGTCGTGCTCGGCATGGCGATTCTCGTGCCGCTCTCGAATTTGCTTTTGCCGCCGACCAACCCGTTTCACGTGCCGACCTATCTGATGGCGCTGGTCGGAAAGTATCTTTGCTATGCGCTGCTCGCGCTCTCGGTCGATCTTGTCTGGGGTTATGCCGGCATTCTCTCGCTCGGCCACGGCGCTTTCTTCGCGCTCGGCGGTTACGCGATGGGCATGTACCTGATGCGGCAGATCGGTACGCGCGGTGTCTACGCACATCCGGTTTTGCCGGACTTCATGGTGTTCCTGAACTGGAAGGAATTGCCGTGGTTCTGGTACGGCTTCGACTGGTTCATCTTCGCGGCCTTCATGGTGGTCGCGGTGCCGGGCATGCTCGCTTTCGTTTTCGGCTGGTTCGCGTTCCGCTCGCGCGTCACCGGCGTTTATCTTTCGATCATCACGCAGGCGATGACGTTTGCGCTGTTGCTCGCTTTCTTCCGCAACAATTTCGGCTTCGGCGGCAACAACGGCCTGACCGATTTCAAGGACATTCTCGGCTTTAACGTGCAGGCGCAGGGCACGCGCGCAGTGCTGTTTGCGCTATCCGCGGTCTTCCTCGTGCTTGGCTATCTCTTGTGCCGCTGGATGGTGACCTCGAAATTCGGCAAGGTGCTGATCGCGGTGCGCGACCAGGAATCCCGCGCGCGTTTCATCGGCTATCGCGTCGAGAATTATAAGCTCGTCGCCTTCGTCGTTTCCGCCTGTCTCGCTGGCATCGCCGGTGCGCTTTATGTGCCGCAGGTCGGCATCATCAATCCGAGCGAATTTTCTCCGGCAAACTCGATCGAGATCATCATCTGGGTCGCGGTCGGGGGCCGCGGCACGCTTGCCGGGGCGGCACTTGGCGCCTTCGTCGTGAACTACGCGAAGACGCTCTTCACCAGCGGCCTGATCGCGCCGTACTGGGTCTTCGGGCTCGGCATATTCGCGCTCGCCGCTTATCTCATCTGGAAGGTTCGTCTTCCCGGTCTCGCCGGGATCGCGGGCGGCGTCGTTCTGGCTTTGCTCGGTAAACTGATTCCCGGCCCGGTCGGAGAATATGCCGAACTGATCGTCGCTGGCGTTGCGTTTGCAACGTGGATTCTTTCGACCCGGCCAGAAGCAGCGGGTGTGGGCGCGGGCGTGCTGCTCGCAATGTTCTTCCGTACGCCGTTCGAAGGAATTGCGCTCGCGCAATACTGGCTCTTCGCGCTCGGCGCGCTCTTCGTTTTCGTGACGCTCTTGATGCCCAAAGGCATCGTCGGCACCGTTGGCGATTTCACCGACCGCTTTGTGTCACGAAAGAAATCAAAAGGCGGCGCGATGAGTGGCGCGGTCACCGATCCGAGTCCGGCGGAGTAACGCATGAAAACCACTTCCGCACTTCTTTACCTCGACGGCGTTTCGGTCGCGTTCGACGGCTTCAAGGCGCTGAACGAGCTCTCGCTGGTTATCGAACCGGGCGAAATGCGCGCTATTATCGGTCCGAATGGCGCCGGCAAGACGACCATGATGGATGTCATCACCGGCAAGACCCGGCCCGACTCGGGCGATGTCCTGTTCGAGCAGGGACAGGTCGATCTTACCACGCTAGATGAAGCGAGCATCGCCACCCTCGGCATCGGCCGCAAATTCCAGAAGCCGACCGTGTTCGAGCATCACACGGTTTACGACAATCTCGTGCTTGCGCTCGCAGGCCCGCGCGGCCCCGGCTCGAATCTTTTCTGGAAGGAAAGTGCGGGCGAAACCAAACGTATCGAAGAACTGCTCGGCGTCACGCGCCTGGGCGATCACCGCAACCGTCTCGCGGGCGGTCTCTCGCACGGCCAGAAACAGTGGCTCGAGATTGGCATGCTGCTCGCGTAGGAGCCGAAATTGCTGCTCGTTGACGAGCCTGCCGCCGGCATGACCGACGCCGAAACGCATCAGACCGCCGAGCTTCTGAAAGAGATCAACAAGGAGCGCTCGGTCGTGGTGGTCGAGCATGACATGGTGTTCGTGCGCGAACTGGGCGTGCGCGTGACCTGTCTGCATGAAGGCTCGGTGCTTGCCGAAGGCGACATCGATCAGGTCTCGGCGAACGACCGGGTTATCGAAGTTTATCTGGGGCGCTGACGGATGCTCGAAGTCAATGGCATCGATCTTTACTACGGCGCGGCGCAGGCGCTGCGCGGCGTCTCGCTGAAAGTCGAGCCGGGCAAGGTCGCCTGTGTGCTCGGCCGCAACGGTGTCGGCAAGACCTCGCTCTTGCGCGCCATCGTCGGACAGCAGCCGATCGCGAACGGCAACATCACCTTCGACGGGAACGACATCAGCGGCACTCCGGCCGCCGACCGAGCGCGCATGGGGATTGCCTTCGTGCCGCAGGGCCGCGAGATTTTCCCGCTGCTCACCGTCGAGGAAAATCTGCAAACCGGCTTCGCGCCGCTGAAGCGCTCCAACCGCTTCATTCCGGAGGACGTCTATTCGCTGTTCCCGGTTTTGAAGAGCATGACCCGCCGGCGCGGTGGCGACCTTTCCGGCGGCCAGCAGCAGCAGCTTGCGATCGGCCGCGCGCTCGTCATGCGCCCGAAGCTGATAGTGTTCGACGAGCCGACCGAAGGCATCCAGCCCTCGATCATTAAGGACATCGGCAACGCCATCAAATATCTGCGCGACCGGGGCGACATCGCGATCCTGCTTGTGGAACAATATTTTGACTTTGCCGCCGAACTTGCGGACACTTTCGCAGTCATGGAGCGCGGCCAGTTCATTCTTTCCGGCGATCGCGCGATGATGCAGTCGACCGATGTCCGTCAACGTCTTTCCCTCTGAGGTAGCAAGCCCCGCGACGCTGCCTGCCTCGATCCGCGCAAGCGGCGCGCTCCGGCTCGTCGTGGCGCATACGGATTCGGGAAGTGCTGCGGAAGACATCGCCGAAAGCGGTCCGCTGCGCGTGCGCTTCCCGCGCATTCGCAGAGAGCGGCTGGAGGCGATCCTCATCAACACGGCTGGCGGCATCGTCGGCGGCGACCGGCTCGCATTTCAGGTCGAGACCCGGGAAGACGCTTCGCTCTCGATCACCAGTCAGGCCGCCGAGAAGATTTACCGCTCCAACGGCCTTACCTCGCGTATTTCGGTTTCGTTGAAGGCGGAAGCAGGCTCGGAGTTGTTCTGGCTGCCGCAGGAAACGATTCTGTTCGACCGCGCGCGCGTGGAGCGCGAGATCGAGGCGGATGTTTCATCCGATGGTTCGCTCAGCATTTGCGAAGCGGTCGTGTTCGGCCGCGATGCCATGGGCGAGAAGGTCGAGCGCGGTCTGCTGCGCGACCGCTGGAAGGTGCGCCGCGACGGCAAGCTGATCTTTGCCGATGCACTAACCCTCGACGGCGACATTAAGACGACGCTGAATCGCCGTGCGGCCATGAACGGCAAGATCGCGATGGCCACCTTGATCTGCGTATCGCGCGACGCGGCCGCTAAACTGGACGCGGTGCGCGATGCGCTGACCGGCGAAGGCATCGAGGCGGGTGCAAGCACCTTCGAAGGCATGCTGGTCGCACGCATTCTCGCGGAAGATTCGATTTCGCTCCGCGCCGCAGTTCTTTCCGCGCTGGAAGCGGCCGGCACGCCGCCGCCGCGCGCATACTCTTTATAATTCGAGGCAAGCATGAACCTGACGCCAAGAGAAAAAGACAAGCTCCTCGTCGCCATGGCGGCCGAAGTCGCACGCAAGCGTCTGAAACGCGGCGTGAAGCTCAATCACCCGGAGGCGATCGCGCTCATCACTGACTTCGTGGTCGAAGGCGCTCGCGACGGCAGGACGGTCGCGCAGTTGATGCGCGACGGCGCCAAGGTACTCAAAGCGAGCCAGGTAATGGATGGTGTCGCCGAGATGATCCACGACGTGCAGGTGGAGGCGACGTTCCCCGACGGCACCAAGCTCGTCACCGTGCACAATCCGATCCGTGCTGCGGCCGCGAAGAAGAAAGACAAGAAGAAGCATAAGCCCGTGCCCGGTGAGATCATCACCGCCAAGGGCGACATCGAACTCAATTCAGGCCGCGCGACCCTGAAGATCAAGGTCGCAAATACCGGCGACCGCCCGATCCAGGTAGGCTCGCATTATCATTTCTTCGAAACGAACCCGGCGCTCAAATTCGACCGCAAGAAGACCAGGGGCATGCGCCTCGCGATTGCGTCGGGCACCGCCGTGCGTTTCGAGCCGGGACAGAGCCGCGAAGTCACGCTCGTCGCCATGGCGGGCAAGCGCGAAGTCTATGGCTTCCGGCAGGACGTGATGGGGAAGCTGTGATTAAGCTTCCGTTAACCATAAGCGCGCAGGCTCCTTACTTTCTCCTTACAGGAAGAAGGATGCCGAACCATGCCGCACAAACTGAATTATCGCGCCCGCGCGACGCTCACCTCGAAGGGGCAGGTCACATTGCCGGTCGTGCTTCGACGTCTCTGGGATCTGGATGCCGGAGACGAAATCGATTTCACGCTGCAGGACGACGGTCGCGTCGTGCTGCGCAAACATATGAAGCTGCTCCCGCAAACCAGCGAGAGCTGAACATGAGAGCCGCACCATGAGCAAAATGTCCCGAGCCGCTTACGCGGATATGTTCGGACCCACGACTGGCGACAAGGTGCGGCTCGCAGATACCGAACTCGTTATCGAAATCGAGAAGGACTTCACCACCTATGGCGAGGAGGTGAAGTTCGGCGGCGGCAAGGTGATCCGCGACGGCATGGGCCAAAGCCAGGTGACGCGCGCGCAGGGCGCGGTCGATACCGTGATTAACAACGCCGTGATCCTCGATCACTGGGGCATCGTCAAAGCCGACATCGGCATTAAAGACGGCAAGATCGTCGCGATCGGCAAGGCGGGTAATCCTGACATTCAGCCCGGCGTCGACATCATCATCGGCCCCGGCACCGAGGCAATCGCGGGCGAGGGCAAGATCGTCACGGCCGGTGGTTTCGACAGTCACATTCATTTCATCTGTCCGCAGCAGATCGACGACGCGCTGATGTCGGGTGTCACGACGCTCTTGGGCGGCGGCACCGGGCCGGCGCACGGTACGCTGGCGACGACCTGCACGCCGGGGCCCTGGCACATCGGCCGCATGATTCAGGCGATGGACGAAGTGCCGATCAACATCGGCATCGCCGGCAAGGGCAACGCTTCGCTGCCCGGCGCGCTCGAGGAGATGGTGCTCGGTGGCGCCTGCGCGCTGAAGCTGCACGAGGACTGGGGCACAACGCCCGCGGCCATCGATTGCTGCCTCAATGTCGCCGATCAGCTCGACGTGCAGGTGATGATCCACACCGACACGCTGAATGAGTCCGGCTTCGTCGAAGATACGATCAAGGCGTTCAAGGGCCGCACCATTCACGCCTTCCATACCGAAGGCGCGGGCGGCGGCCACGCGCCGGACATCATGAAGGTCGCGGGCCTTCCGAACGTGCTGCCGTCATCCACGAACCCGACGCGGCCCTTCACCGTGAATACGCTGGACGAACATCTCGACATGCTCATGGTCTGCCATCATCTCGATCCGGGCATCGCGGAAGATCTTGCGTTCGCCGAAAGCCGCATCCGCCGCGAGACGATTGCCGCCGAAGACATTCTGCACGACATCGGCGCGCTTTCGATGATGTCCTCCGACAGTCAGGCCATGGGCCGCATCGGCGAAGTCGCGACCCGCACCTGGCAGACTGCCGACAAGATGAAGAAGCAACGCGGCCGCCTGAAGGGCGAGAAGGACAACGACAACATCCGCACCAAGCGTTACATCGCAAAATACACGATCAATCCCGCGATCGCGCATGGCGTCTCGAAACACATCGGCTCGGTCGAGAAGGGCAAGCTCGCCGATCTCGTGATCTGGTCGCCGGCTTTCTTCGGCACCAAGCCGGACATGATTATCAAGGGCGGCTCGATCGTCGCGGCCCAGATGGGCGATCCGAACGCCTCGATCCCGACGCCGCAGCCGGTGCACTATCGCCCGATGTGGGGCGCGATGGGCAAGTCGCGCACTGCGTCTTCCGTCGTGTTCGTCTCGCAGGCCGCGGTCGATGGCGGGCTTCGCGCGAAACTCGGCATCGAGAAGGAACTGGTCGCGGTCGAGAATACGCGCGGCGGCATCTCGAAGAAGAGCATGATCCACAACGATGCGACCCCGGACATCGAGATCGATACGGAAACCTACGAGGTGAGGGCGGACGGCGAGTTGCTGGTCTGCGAGCCTGCGAAGGTGCTGCCGATGGCGCAGCGCTATTTCCTCTTTTGATGTATAAGCGCGGGTAGACAAGTAGCGAGTAAGGCAATGATCCGCGCCACCGAAGTGCTTCCCGCCGGTCAATGGAACAAGTCGGCCGAAGCCGATGCCATCGAACTTCCGCATGACGGCCGTCACCGCCGCCGCATCGCCATGCGCGGCAACCGCGATACCGTGTTTCTGCTCGATCTCGCGGAGGCGGCTTTGCTGCACGACGGTGACGGGTTGAAATTGCAGGACGGTCGCGTGGTGCGCGTAATCGCGGCTTCCGAGCCGATCGTGGAAATCACCGCGAGCGATCCGCATCACCTCGCGCGCATTGCCTGGCATCTCGGCAATCGTCACGTGCCCGCGCAGATTCTCGCAGATCGCATCCGCATTGGCCGCGACCATGTGCTGGAAGAGTTGATGGTGAAGCTTGGCGCGAAAGTTTCGCGTATCGAAGCGCCGTTCGATCCCGAAGGCGGGGCCTACGCGGAAGAAACCGCGCATGCACATGGCCATCATGATCACGATCATTCGCATGATCATCACCACGGCCACGACCACGCGCATCATCTCGACCATGAGCACGGGCCGAACTGCGGCTGCGGCCACGATCATGCGCATGACCATTCTCACGATCACGGCCACCACCACGGCCATGCCCACAAGCGCTAAGGCGAAACCCGGAAACGAGAACGGCGCATTGCCGTTGCTCGCGTGGCTTTCGCCCGCGTTCCCGGTCGGCTCGTTCGCATACAGCCACGGCATCGAATGGGCATTCGAGGCTGGCGACGTAACCGACGCGCAATCGACGGAGGCGTGGATCGCCGATCTGATCGAATGCGGTGGCCCGTGGTCGGACGCAGTCTTGTTAGCCGCTGCGCATCGCGCAGCGAGCGCAAAGGACTATGAATCCCTGCGCGACGTTTCCGAATTCGCCGCGGCACTCGCTCCCACGCGCGAGCGCAAGCTGGAGGCCATGGCGCAGGGCGAGGCATTCATGAATACGGTGCTCGCCGCTTGGCCGAATAAAGCGCTGGAGAAAGTCGCAGGCGTGATAGGAGGCGAAATAGCCTATCCGGTCGCTGTCGGCGTTGCTTCCGCCGCGCATGAAATCCCGCTACGCGTAACGCTCGAATCTTTTTTGCTCGCGCTTGTCTCGAATTTCGTTTCCGCAGCCGTGCGTTTGATCCCGCTTGGCCAGACCGATGGCACCAGGATCGTCGCGGCATTGACGCCGCGCGTCCGCGAGATTGCCGCGCGCGCCGAGAAATCGACGCTCGACGATGTTGGCGGCGCGGCGATCCGTTCCGACATCGCGAGCATGAAACACGAAACGCAATATACGAGGCTGTTCCGGTCATGAGCAAGATTGAAAGAAGCGGTCCGCTCCGCGTCGGCATCGGCGGCCCGGTTGGCTCCGGCAAGACGATGTTGATGGAACGGCTCTGCGAGACGTTCCGCGAACGCTACGATCTTTGCGCGATCACCAACGACATTTACACCAAAGAAGACGCGGAGATACTGACGCGCACCGGAGTCATTCCCGCCGAGCGCATCATGGGTGTCGAGACCGGCGGCTGCCCGCATACTGCAATCCGCGAGGATGCCTCGATCAACCTGCGCGCGATCTCGGAAATGCGCGGCAAGTTTCCGGATCTCGATCTGGTGCTGGTCGAATCCGGCGGCGACAATCTCGCTGCGACGTTTTCTCCGGAACTCGCAGACCTGACGATTTATGTCATCGATGTGTCGGCCGGCGAGAAAATCCCGCGCAAGGGCGGCCCGGGCATCACCCGTTCGGATCTTCTGGTCATCAACAAGATCGATCTCGCGCCGCTGGTCGGCGCTTCGCTCGAAGTCATGGACCGCGACTCCAGACGCATGCGTGGCGAGCGGCCCTTTGTATTTACCAACCTCAAGGCGGGGCAGGGCGTTGAGCGTATTGCCGGTTTCATCGAACAGGCCGGCGGTCTGGGCTGACAAATATTGCGCTCGGGGCGGGTTCCGGGCATGTCCAGGCCCTTGATTACACAAACGTTTCTGGCATGCTCCGCGCGTCTACGCCGGTAACAATTACTGCAAGTTAATCCCGCTAAATCTTTTAGAATGATAGAAATGAGCCGCCCGGTTGGCTGACCGGTAGCGGATTCGAAAACTGCCGGAATGCCAATGGCCAAAAAGCTTGAATTCAATCGCTCGGGCTACCTGATGATCGCCGCCTGCGCGGCGCTCGTCGTCGCAGGACTGTGGTGGACTTTCGGCCGCTCTGGCGAGCAGAGCGCGCAGCAGAAGAAAAAAGGCCCCGCGGCGATTTCCGTCCTCGTCGGCAAGGCGCAGAAGAAAGATGTGCCTTATCGCGTGGAGTCGCTCGGCACGGTGCAGCCGCTGATGACCGTATCGATCCGCTCGCGCGTCGACAGTCAGGTCGTGAAAGTTCATTTCGAGGACGGCGCGAAGGTCAACAAAGGCGATCTGCTTTTCACGCTCGACAGCCGCTCCATCGACGCCCAGATCATGCAGGCCGAAGCGACGCTCGCGCGCGACAAGGCACAACTCGAAAAAGCCGAGCGCGACCGCGATCGCGTCGCCGGTCTTGCTGCGAAGGGAACGCTCTCGCAGGTTCAGGAAGCCGACGCGAAAACCAACGTCGAGGTTCTGAAAGCGACCGTCGCGCAGGACGAAGCGAGCCTGCAAAATCTTCGGGTGATGCGCAGCTATTATGATGTGAAGGCGCCGATCACCGGCCGCATCGGTATCGCGAACGTGCGTCAGGGCTCTATCGTCCGCTCCGCGGATTCCGGTACGCCGCTTGCGACCATCAACCAGCTTGCGCCGATCTATGTCGCGTTCGGTGTCGCCGAGCGCTACATCCCCGAGTTGCGCGCGGCGGGTGACAAGGCAACCGTCGAGATCGCCTTTCAGAATGAATTGACGCTCAGCGGCGGCAAAGTCGCTTTTATCGAGAATACAGTCGACCCGCAGACGGGAACGATTCTCGTTCGCGCGATCTTCCAGAACGCTGACGAAAAGCTGTGGCCCGGCACGCTCGCGTCGGTGCGCGTGACGCTGCGGACTGACCCGGATCTCGTGACGGTTCCCGCCGAAGCTGTGCAGAACGGCCAGAAGGGAAATTTCGTTTTTGTCGTCGAGAACAACGTCGCGCGCGTCAAGGCAGTTAAAGTTTTGCGCACGGCCGATGGCGAGGCGGTGCTTTCGGAAGGATTGAACGGCGACGAAACGGTAGTGACCGATGGCCAACTGTCGTTGCGTGACGGAAGCCGCGTCGATATCAAAACCCGGCAGGCAGGCTCGTAACGATGAGTTTCTTCGAGTTATGCATTCGCCGGCCGGTGTTGACGACGCTTCTTATGGTGTCGATCATCATGGCCGGCGTGTTCGGCTACCGGTTGCTTCCGGTATCCGCGCTGCCACGCGTCGATTTTCCGACCATCAATATTTCCGCTTCGCTTCCCGGCGCGAACCCGGAAATCATGGCGGCGACGGTGGCGACTCCGATCGAGCGACAGCTCGCCACCATCGCGGGCATTACCTCGATGACTTCGTCGAGCACGACCGGCTCGACTTCCATTACGATCCAGTTCGATCTGAACCGCGACATCGACGCCGCCGCGCTCGATGTGCAGTCCGCACTTTCGGTCGCGCAGCGCAATCTGCCGACCGAAATGACGGTGCCGCCGAGTTTCCGCAAGGTAAACCCGGCCGATGCGCCGGTGCTGTTCCTGAGTTTTACTTCCGACACGCTGCCGCTTTCGGTGGTCAACGAATATGCCGAGACGGTGATCGGCCAGCAGATTTCGCAGATCACGGGCGTTGCGCAGGTCAATGTCTTCGGCGGACAGAAGTATGCGCTGCGCATCCGCATCAATCCGGAAGCGATCGCCGCGCGCGGTGTCGCGTTGTCCGAGGTAAACGCTGCCATCGCCGCCGCGACGTCGAACACGCCGCTCGGCGTGATCGCCGGACCGAAGCAGAATCTCACGCTCGACATGGGCACGCAGCAGGCGGACGCAGGTAAATACAAGGATCTGATCGTCGCCTGGCGCAACGGCGCACCGATCAAGCTCTCCGACATAGCGGTTGTCGAGAACGGCGTCGAGAACGAGCGCATCGCCGGCTGGTTCAACGATACGCGCTCGATCAACCTTGCGATCTATCGCCAGCCCGATGCCAATACGATCGACGTCGTAGACGGCGTGAAGCGGCGCCTGCCGGAATTCCGCGCCTCCGTTCCGGGCGCTATCGGCATCGAAGTGCTGATGGATCGCTCGGTGTCGATCCGCAACTCGGTGAGCGCCGTGCAGCGCACCTTGCTTGAGGCGGTAGTGCTGGTCGTCCTCGTGATCTTCCTGTTCTTGCGCTCGGGGCGGGCGACGCTCATTCCCGCGCTCGCGCTGCCGCTGTCGATCGTCGGCACCTTTGCCGCGATGTATGTGCTCGGCTTCTCGATCAACAACATGACGCTGCTCGCGCTCGTATTGTGCGTGGGTTTCGTGGTCGACGACGCCATCGTCGTGCTCGAGAACATCTACCGATACATTGAAAATGGAATGCCGCCCTATCGGGCGGCAATCACGGGCGCGCGCGAAATCGGCTTCACCATCGTCTCGATGACGGTTTCGCTGGTCTGCGTTTTCATCCCGGTTCTGTTCATGGGCGGGGTGGTCGGTCGCGTGTTTCGCGAATTCGCGGTGACGATTTCGGTCGCGATTCTCGTCTCCGGCTTCGTATCGCTGACGCTTACGCCCATGCTTTGCGCGCGCGTGTTGAAGCCCGTCGATCACGACAAGAAGCCCGGCCGCTTCATGCAGATTTCCGAGCGCGTGTTCGACGGCGCCCGCGACCTTTACCAGCGCACGCTCGACTTCGTGTTGCGCCACCGCCCGGCGACGCTGGTCGTTACCTTTGCAACGCTTTTCATCGTCATTGGACTTTATGCATGGGTACCGAAGGGCTTTTTCCCGATCGAGGACACCGGTTTCATTTCAGGAACGATTGAAGCGGCGACCGATACCTCGTTCGAGGCGATGGCAGAGCGGCAGCAGAAGGTCGCGGCGCTGGTGCGAAAGGATAAAGATGTCGCGTATGTCGTCTCGACCGCGGGCGCGACCGGTATCAGCCGCACGACGAATACCGGGCGCCTGTTTATCTCGCTGCGGCCGCGGCATGAGCGGGCCCAGAGTGCGAACGAAATTCTCCAGCGCCTGCGACGCACGGTGGCGCAGATTCCCGGCGTGAACGTCTATTTCCAGCCGGTACAGAACATCTCCGTCGGCGGTTTTGTCTCGCGCGCGCTCTATCAATATACGCTGCAAAGCTCCGATACCGACACGCTCTATACCATCGCGCCGCAGATGGAAGAGAAGATCGCGCAGCTTTCGATTTTGCGCGACGTGAACTCCGATCTCCAGATTACCAATCCGCAGCTCACCATCGACATCGACCGCGAGAAGGCGAGAGCGCTCGGCATCGGCGACGACCAGATCAGGAGCGTGCTGTATAGCCAATACGGCACGCGGCAGGTCGCGACTCTCTATACGGCGAACAACCAGTTTCAGGTGATCGTCGAAGTGCAGCGGCGCTTCCAGCGGGACGAGACGGATCTGTCGCGCACCTATCTGCGCGCATCGACCGGCCAACTCGTGCCGCTCGACGCCATTGCGACGGTGCGCCGAACGGTCGGCCCCTTGCAGATCGCGCATCAACAGCAGCAGCCCGCGGTGACGATCTCGTTCAACCTCGCGCCCGGCGTTTCGCTTTCATCGGCTGTCGAGGCGATTCAGCAGATCGAGCGCCAGTCCAATCTGCCTGCCAGCATTTCCACCGGCTTCCAGGGCACCGCGCAGGCCTTCCGCGACTCGCTCTCCAGCCAGCCGATCCTGATTCTCGCCGCGGTACTCGTCATCTATATCGTGCTCGGCATTCTCTATGAGAGCTTTATCCATCCGCTGACGATTCTGTCGGGTCTGCCGTCGGCCGGTATCGGCGCGCTGCTGACGCTCATTCTGTTTGGCATGGACCTCTCGGTGATCGCCATCATCGGCATCGTGCTGCTGGTCGGCATCGTGAAGAAGAACGCGATCATGATGATCGACTTCGCGATCGAACGAAGACGTCACGGCATGAGCGCGGAGCAATCGATCCGCGAAGCGGCGCTCCTGCGTTTCCGCCCGATCATGATGACGACCATGGCGGCGATTTTCGGCACGCTGCCGATTGCGCTCGGTGCGGGCGAGGGTGCTGAATTGCGCCAGCCGCTCGGTGTCGCGGTTGTCGGCGGCCTGCTGCTCTCGCAACTGCTGACGCTCTATATCACGCCCGTGATTTACCTGTATCTCGACAAGTACGATCAGCGGATCGCGCGCTCGATCAACGAGAAAGAGCCAGAAGTCCCGCAGAACAAGCGCGGCGGTGAGGAAAAGATCGTCGCCGCGGAATAATCAAGCCGTGGCGGACTTCCTCGGCGCGAACGCACGCTCCATCTCGCGGCGGAATTTAACCGTATCGTCTTCGATAATTGCGACATCGTTCCAGGTGACGGCTTTGCCGGCTGCGACCGGATTGTTGAGCTTAACCTTGTGCGCAAGCCCGATCGGTAGGGCACCGCTGCGGAGGGAGTCCTCCGCGCGTAAGATCTTGCCGTAAACCGTGTAGCCGCCTTCGCCGTCCAGCATTTCGCCCGTCGCAAGATCGCGCTTGGCGACGGCCGCGACATCCGAACGGAACGCGTCGGCAACGCCAGTCGCTTCGTTGCGCAGCACGGCGGCGGCGGCAGAGATCCCAAGTTCGAGCCCGATCATGTGATAGGGACGATAGAGCGCCGAATAGCGTCCGGACTTGTCGGTGATCATGCCGTATTCCGCGAAGCAACGGCGCGTATATTCCGCGCGCGCGTCGTCCGAGCCCGCTTCGAACACGACATAGACGCCCCAGCGCAAATCGCGCTCGACCGGCGAGCCGTCGCGATTGAGGCTCGATACGACTTCGACGATGCCGCTTTCATCAAGCACGCCGCCGGCGGCGCGCGGAATGAGATGTTTCGGCAATTCGTCCGCGCCGCAGGGCGGGAAGGCGAGACCATCGCGCGGCGCTTTCAGTCCGGTGGCATTCGAGATCGCAGCCATTTCGATTGCCGACTTCGTACCGTCGAGAAACGAATTGAACATCTGCGAGTTCATGCCGGCCGCCGCAGCCTGTTCGGCGGTGAGACCGTAGTAATTCCAGACCGTGTCTGGCGTCGATTGCGGATATTCCGGGAGGTACTTCGTGCCTTTGCCCGCGGACACTACCCGGAAGCCGCAGGCTTCCGCCCAATCCACCATTTCGCAGACGAGTGCGGGCTGGTCGCCGTAGGCAAGCGCATAGACGACGCCGGCTTCCGCAGCGCGCTTTGCGAGCAAGGGACCAGCGAGCACATCGGCTTCGACGGTCACGTTCACGACATGACGCTTGGCTTTGAACGCCGCGAGACAATGCCGGATCGCGGCGGCAGGGCTGCCGGTCACGTCAAGCACCACATCGAGGCCGTCGGCGTTGATCAGTGCCATCGCGTCTTCGGTGATCGCGGTCTTGCCACTCTTCAGCGCATCCGCGAGATCGCGCGCGATCTGCGCTTCGTCCCAGCCGGTGCGCTTCATCGCGTCGCGAGCGCGCGCGCCGGAGAGGTCCGCGATCCCGAGTACATGCAGCCCCGGCGTCGTGCGCGCCTGCGCCAGGAACATCGAGCCGAATTTTCCTGCCCCGATCAGGCCCGCGCGAACCGGACGTCCTTCCGCAGCGCGGGCTTTCAACATTCGGCCGAGATTCATGCCGGAACTCCATCCATTTAGCGCGTACCATTCCGCGTAGTGGTCATAGCCGGTTCGCCTTGGCGCTGGCTACTGGCGCGGGATTTAAAGCGGGTCTATAGCCAAGGGAAGATAATGCAGCGCGCAATTGCGCCCGCGCTTTCGAGGACCCCGTCATGAATAAGCCGCTCGCCAAGGACGCCGCCAAGCAAGCCTCATCCGTTTCGCCGCACTGGGAAGATCCCTTCGATCTCGAAAGCCAGTTGACCGACGACGAGCGCATGGTGCGTGATACCGCGCGCGGCTACGCGCAGGAAAAGCTGATGCCGCGTGTGACGGAAGCGTTCCTGCAAGAGAAATACGACCGCACGATCATGAGCGAGATGGGCGCGCTTGGCCTGCTCGGCTCGACGCTGCCGGAGAAATACGGCGGCGCAGGCCTAAACTATGTGAGCTATGGTGTTGCGGTACGCGAGATCGAGCGCGTGGACTCTGGCTATCGTTCCGCCATGAGCGTGCAGTCCTCGCTCGTGATGTACCCGATTTATGCGTACGGCTCGGAAGAGCAGCGCATGAAGTATCTGCCGCGGCTGGCGAGCGGCGAGATCGTCGGCGCGTTCGGTTTGACCGAGCCGGATCACGGCTCGGATCCAGGCGGTATGCGCACGCGCGCGGAGAAGACCGTGAAGGGCTACAAGCTCACGGGCGCGAAACTCTGGATAACCAATGCGCCGGTCGCTGATGTTTTCGTGGTCTGGGCGAAATCCGAGGCGCACGACAACCGCATCCGGGGCTTCGTGCTCGAGCGCGGCATGAAAGGCCTTTCGACGCCGAAGATCGAAGGCAAGCTTAGCTTGCGCGCTTCGATCACCGGCGAGATCGTGATGGAAGGCGTCGAGGTCGGCGAAGACGCGCTGCTTCCCAACGTCTCCGGCCTGTCCGGTCCGTTCGGCTGCCTTACCCGCGCGCGTCTCGGTATTGCCTGGGGTGCGATGGGCGCGGCCGAAGCCTGCATGGCGGCGGCACGCGACTACACGCTGAACCGCAAGCAGTTCGGCCGTCCGCTGGCCGCGACCCAGCTCGTCCAGCTCAAGCTCGCGAACATGCAGACCGAAATCGCGCTCGGCCTTCAGGCGGCGTTGCGCGTGACGCGCCTTATGGATGAAGATCGCTGCCCGCCGGAAGCGGTTTCGATCATCAAGCGCAACAACTGCGGCAAGGCGCTCGACATCGCGCGTGTCGCCCGCGACATGCACGGCGGCAACGGCATCACCGCCGAGTATCATGTCATGCGCCACGCAATGAATCTGGAAACGGTGAACACCTATGAGGGAACGCATGACGTTCATGCGCTGATCCTCGGCCGCGGCATCACCGGCATTCAGGCCTTCTCGCAGTAAGTTCGCGCCATGACCGCTCCGCTCGACGGCATCAAGGTGCTGGAACTCGCACGCGTGCTCGCAGGCCCGTGGGCCGGACAGATTTTGTCCGATCTCGGCGCCGACGTGATCAAGCTCGAGCGCCCGGGGCAGGGCGACGAGACCCGCACCTGGGGTCCGCCTTATGTCGAGGGCAAGAACGGCGAGAACCTTTCCGCCGCCTATTATCACGCGATCAATCGCGGCAAGCGCTCAGTGCTCGCCGACTTCAAGAATCCCGACGACATCGCGATGGTCGTCGCGCTGATCAAGGAAGCGGACGTCATCGTCGAGAACTACAAGACCGGCGACCTTAAGAATTACGGTCTCGACTACGAGAGCGTGAAGAAGATCAATCCCAAGATCATCTATTGCTCGGTGACCGGCTTCGGCCAGACCGGCCCTTACGCGCATCGCCCCGGTTACGATCTCATCATTCAGGCCATGGGCGGCATCATGGACATCACCGGCGAGCCGGACCGTGAGCCGATGCGCACTGGCGTTGCCTATGCCGACGTATTCACCGGCGTCTATTCCGCGGTCGGCATCCTCTCCGCGTTGATCGCACGCGGCCGGACCGGGGAGGGCCAGCACATCGACATGAGCCTGATGGACGTGCAGACCAGCGTGCTCGCCAATCAGGCGCTGAACTATCTCGTCTCCGGCAAGGCGCCGAAGCGTATGGGCAACGCGCATCCCAACGTCGTGCCCTATCAGGCGTTCGAGACGTCCGATGGCTACATGATCATCGCGGTCGGCAACGATGGTCAGTTCAAGCACTTCTGTGACGTGCTCGGCCTGCCGGAAGTGCGCGACGACCCGCGCTATGTCTCGAACGGCAAGCGCAACGAAAACCGCGCGACGCTGATTCCTGCGCTGACCGCAAAAACGAAACAACGCACCCGCGCCGATCTGCTCGCCGCGCTTGAGAAGGCCGGGGTCCCCGCGGGCCCGATCCGCTCGATCGACGAGGTCTTTGCCGATCCGCAGGTGATCGCGCGCAAGATGCGGATCGACCTACCGGACGACGTCGCGAAAGCCGGTTCGATTCCCGGCGTGCGCGCGCCGATCACGATGCTTGGGACCCCGCTGCACTACGACAAGCCGTCGCCCCGCCACGGCCAGCACTCGGGCGAGGTCCGGGCAGCGCTGAAAGCCGGGAAGCCGGCGTTCCGCACCACGCGCGAATAGGCCCGTTCTTCAAGCTGAATCGAAACTTGAGCCTCGCCGGAATGAGCTGGCTGCGGCAAATGACTCAAAAGACTCGGGTTTCCGCCGCTCCCTCACGGGCCGTCTCAAGAGCGCCTGAATCGGATGGTGAGGCATAAAGGTCGCAGAAAATTGCGTGCTCCAGCGCCCAAAACTGCGGCAAGTTGGATCGGCAAAGCGCAAGTCTTACCCTTTGTTAAGCATGACTTCCGAGGATAGAATTTCAGTTCCGAACTGGTGGTTCCGTCACGTGCCTCGTACCCGTTTTCAGATCCCGGCTGCCCTCGCGGGCCTTTTTTTTGCGGGCTTGGCTCCCGCCATGGCCGCGAACACGGTCGTCACCGGTGACAGCCTCGGCGTCGGGATCGCGATGGCATCGGGCTTCCAGAACAAGGCGGCAAATTCGGTTTCGATCCGTGGCGGCCATGCCGTCGAACAGCTTCGCCGCGTTCCCCGCGGCAGCACCGTTTTCATGAGCCTCGGCACTAACGACGCCGTCGGCTCGATCAAGGGCCTTGATAAAGGCATCGACCAGATCTTGCAGACCGCGCGCGCATCCGACCTGAAGCTGGTCTGGATCGGCCCGCCCTGCGTGTTGAAATCCTGGGACAAAAATTCCGCGACGCTCGATGCGATGCTGCGCCAGCGCCTCGCGGGCACGGGCGTGACTTATGTCAGCATGCGCGATCCGCAATTCTGCACGCCTTCGGTGCGCGCGAAGGATGGCGTGCATTTCAACATGGACGGCTATCGCGGCTTGTGGTCGAAGGCGGCCTCTGCGACCGGCTATCAGGTCGCAAGCATTTCGCATGAAACGAAGGAGATGCCGGCGCGCACGAAGAGCGCTGCGCACGAGCGCAAGGAACGCATCGAGCCGACCCGCGCGGCCGCGCATGAGCCGCCGCGTGTGCGGACGGTTGTGACGACCGCTTCGCTCACGCCTTTGCCGCTGCCTGCGCCCGCGCCGCCGAAGAAGCGGCTGACGCCGGTACGCGCGCAACTTTTCTCGTTCGATTTCCGCTGGCCGGAATCGAGCCGCTACTCGGGCAGCTTCGCCGACTGATCTTCATGCGCTTCTTACAATCCCGACAATTTCCAGTTCTCTTCGCGGCGGCGCTTTCGCTCGGTGTTGCGGCGAATGCGCAGAACGCACCGAAACCGGAGCCGGCCCGTATCGCTTTCGTCGGCGACTCCATGGCCGACGGCTTGTGGCAGGGCGTGACGCGCCACATCGCGAAGAACGCCTGCCTCAAGGCGCATATCGATACCGAGCGCTTCGGCAAAAACGGCACCGGGCTCACGCGCCTCGACAAATTCAACTGGCCGCGCGAGCTGCTCGCGATCGACAGGCGCTACAAGGCGCAGGTCTATGTGATCTCGATGGGCTTGAACGACCGCAATCCGATCTACGATCCCGATGGCAAGAACGCGCAATACATGTCGCCGGAATGGTCCGCGGTCTATCGCGAGAAGGTCGACAAGTTGCTGAAGAATGCGACCGGCATGAAGGCAAGCGTCGTCTGGCTCGGCATCCCGTCGCTGCGCGACAAGGCGTCCGACAAGGAAGCGCGCGAGAAGAATGATCTCTACGCCGAAGCGATCAAGGCGCTGAACGATCCTAGCGTCCGCTACGTCGAGCCCTGGCGCATCAAGCCGGAAGGCGAGGACACCTTTTCCACCTATGGCCCCGGCGAGGACGGCAAGCTGATTGCGCTGCGCACCGCCGACGGCTCGCATTTCACGCCCGCCGGCTATGACATCGTGGGCGCCTATCTCTACCCCAAAATAGTCGAAAGTCTCCGGCAGCGTGGGGTAGACGTCGAAAAGCTTTGCCCCGAGAAAAGCGAAGCTAGTCCCGATACCAAGTCCGACGTGAAGAACTAAAGCGGGAGGGCGCGAGGCCCCCGCTTCGCCGAACGGAACGGGTGAGATGGCGCGCAGATCGCGTAAAAGAAAGCTGGGCCGTTTCCTGGCGATCGCGTTCGTCGCGGCGTTCTTCGTCGGTGTGATCGGCGCGATTTTGACCGATACCCGCGAGCCGGAACTGCCGCGTGCGCCGCGCACCCAGACGCGCGTCGAGCCGCAATCGCAGCAATCTGTAATACCGAAGCAGGTCGAAACTTCGCCGCGCGCCGAGAACGAGGCTATGCCGGAGCAGACGCCGCCGGTGCCGACGCTGCCGCCGCGCAGCCTCGATCCGATCGAAACGCCGCGCAAGACGCCTCCGCCGCCGCAGAAGCAGCGTGTTGCGCAGCCGAAAGGCATCACCATTCTGCAACTCGGCGACAGCCACACCGCTGCCGACTTCATGACCGGCGAATTGCGGCGCCTGTTGCAGGCGAAATTCGGAAACGGCGGCGCGGGTTATCTGAGTGCGGGCCGTCCGCATATCGGTGTCCGTTCGTCGGCATTCCGCATCACTGCGTCCGATGGCTGGAGCTATGAAGCGCTTCAGCAGAGCGCTGAGACTTCCAAGTTCTGGCTCTCCGGCTTCAATGCGATTGCCAAGGACGACGGCGAGACCATCAGCTTCAAGTCGGAGACGCCTTATAATTTCGACCGCATCGAAATTCAGGCGCTGCGGCAGCCCAAGGGTGGCAAGATCGAAATCCGTCTCGACGGCGTGTTTCAGTCGGAGGTCGATCTTTCCGGCGACGTTCGAGAGCCGGTCGTGATTCAGTTGCTGCCGGAGCGCAAGGCCAGCGACCGTGTGCGCGAAATCAAGATCACCACGAAAGGCGAGGGCGCAGTCAACCTTTCGAGTGTCGCGGTTTATAACCGCGAGGCCGGCCTGTCCTACAGCAATGTCGGCTTTCCGGGTGCCACCATCGACATCCTGAACAAGTTCGACGATGTGATATTCGAAAACGAACTGCGCCGCTTAGACCCGCAGATCGTGGTGCTGGCTTTCGGCACCAACGAAGGCTTCAACGATGCGCTGGATTTGGTGCGCTACCGGCAAAGCTACGAGCGCGCGCTCGGCAAGATCAGGCGCGCGGTCCCGAACGCGGTGATCGTGATGCTGGCGCCGCCCGACGGCGCCCGCGGGCCAAAAAAGCAGGATGACGAGAAAGCCGAGAAGAGGGCCGCCACCAAAACGGCGAGGGAAGAACCCTGCGGCGAATGGAAGACGCCCGTGAACCTCGACAAGGTGCGCGAGACGCAGGAGCAGATTGCCAAGCGTCACAAGCTCGTTTACTGGAACTGGGCCTCGATCATGCCCGCCGAATGCGGTGCAAATCGCTGGGCAACCATGACCCCGCCGCTGGTCGCGAAAGACCGCGTGCACTTCACGATGGAAGGTTACCGGCAGACCGCCGCGCAATTCATGAAAGTGTTGCTGCCGGTGATCGAGCAAGTGCGCCAGTCCGACAATGTTGTTTCCAACCATTGAATTTGCTGCCTTCTTCGCGATCGTTTTCGCGGTTACCTGGCTTCTCAACAATCAAAACGATCCGAAGAAGTGGTTTCTGGTAACGGCGAGCTACCTTTTTTATGCTGCCTGGAATCCGAACTACCTCTTCATTCTGTTCGGAAGCTCGCTCGGAAATTATCTGCTGGCGCTCTGGATGGGGTCGCTACCCGACGGCCGCGCTCGCAAATGGCTGCTCGCCTTCGGTGTCGCGGCCAATCTCGGCCTGCTCGGCGTATTCAAGTATTACAATTTCTTCGTCGCCAACGTGGATAATCTGCTTTCGAGCCTTGGCGTCCAGTCGAGCCTGCCGTTTCTCGAAGTCGCGCTTCCGGTTGCGATTTCCTTCATCACCTTCCACGCGCTGTCCTACCTGATCGACGTCTATCGGCGCGAGTTGCAGCCGACCCGTTCGTTGGTGGACCTGCTGTTCTACATCAGCTTCTTCCCGCATCTGGTCGCGGGCCCGATCGTGCGCGCGAAGGATTTCCTTTCGCAGACCACGCATCGCTCCGAGCCGGAAAATATCCGCCTTGCGTTTGCGGTATTCCTGATCCTCGGCGGGCTGTTCAAGAAGGTGATTGTCGCGAATTACCTCTCGACCGGCTTTGTCGATGACGTATTTCAGAACCCGACCGCTTATTCGAGCGCCGACCTGTGGCTCGCGATGTACGGCTACGCGCTCCAGATCTACTGTGATTTCTCGGCCTATACCGACATCGCGATCGGCGTCGCTAATCTGCTCGGCTATCGTTTCCCGCAGAACTTCAATCAGCCTTACCGCGCTCTCTCCATCCAAGATTTCTGGCGGCGCTGGCATATCACGCTGTCTTCGTGGCTGCGCGATTATCTCTACAAGCCGCTCGGCGGGAGTCATTACGGTATCGCGTGGACCTGCTTTGCGCTGATGGTGACGATGCTGCTCGGGGGCTTGTGGCACGGCGCGAGCTGGAATTTCGTGATCTGGGGCGCGATGCATGGTGTCGCGCTTGTGGTCGAGCGCCTGCTCGGCTTCACCAGGAAGGACGGTGCGCGGCGCCTGCCGCCGGTGATCGCTTGGCTGGTTACATTCCACTTCGTCTGCTTCGCCTGGATTTTCTTCCGCTCGCAGACATTAGATGCCGCACTCAACTATCTTCGCGTGATGTTTTCGTTCCAGAGCTTCGCGGTGACGGTGACGCCGCTGGTCGCCTTGATGTTCGTCTTCGGCGCGCTCACGCAGATCATCCCGGATCGCACCCAGGAGAGGGCGGAAGTCTGGTACGACCGCGCTTCGCTTACCGTTAAGATTGCTATTCCGGTAATCGTGATCTGGCTGATCGCGGCGGCCTCGCCCGATGGCGTGCCGCCCTTCATCTATTTCCAATTCTGATTACGGCTTCACGGCCGACTGGAAAAGCGTATGCGCGTACTCGTAGGCACGAGGAATGCGCGTCACATTGGCAAATCGCTCGACAGTCTCGGTGACGGGCTTGGTTATCGGCTGCACGAAATCGGGCAGATAATCGCGCGACCAGTTCGATACACTCTGCGGAATCGCGAGCCAGAGGATTGCAAGTGCTGCATAAAGCACAATAGCCGCCTGCCGCAGCGGGTGGGCTTGTCTCGCTTCGGGCTGCGGTTCGTTAGTCGCGGGCATCGCGCGCTTCCCCGGATAAATCCGTATCCCGAATGAACCCTGCTTTGCGCCCGGTCACAAGCCAGTAGATCGCGCCCGCGACAATGCCCGCCGCCGGATAGGCTTTGGTGGCATCGCGGATAAGGCGCTGGCCTTCGTCCTGCACGATGTCGATCCAGGACGGGATCGGCTGGAAAAGGAGATAGAATCCAATCAGCGCGCCCGCGATGCCGAAATAGACGATCGTGCGCCAGCGCAGAATCTCAGCGAGCAGCCCGGCCCCGAAGGCAGGAATAAAACCCAGCAGCAGCGCATAGCCGGAGAGTGCGAACGTGTTGATCAAGAGCGCGTCGCGTGCCTCGCTTTGCGATACGCCGGGCGGCGTCATCACGCCGGACGTCTCCGCGAGCATCAGCGTGATGCCGGCAGCGAGAGCCGCGCATAAAATACCGACGAAGATCAGGAAGAAGCGGAAGAGTGCGTAAAGGACTGGCATGTTGGTTGGGGGACTAGGATTCGAACCTAGATTGACGGAGTCAGAGTCCGCAGTTCTACCGTTGAACTATCCCCCAACGGGCCGAGAAAAAGGCGCTCCCGGCAGGGCCTCCAATGGCGAACCAGCGGAGCGCGGACCTTCTAGCCGACCGAGCCATGCGCCGCAATATGGGCCGAAAGCGCACCGCGAGGCGCTATTCCGCGGGCTCCATGGTCCCGTCGGCGTCGCCGGAAGGCTGGCGGCTCAGGAAATAGCCGCCCGCCACGGCCGCAATCGCAAGTAGCGGCAGCGTGCCGCGAAGCCCGAGCGTGCGGACCACCTGAAGGCCGGTGAGCAGCGTCGCGGGGTTCTGCCACCACTCGGGCTCCTTGCTTCGCTCCGCTTGCGCCTTCGCGAGCCGCGCTTCCGCCGCCGCCTGCAAGGCCTGGCGCTTGCGGCTGGAGGCGACAAGGGGAATGAGAGCAAGCAGCGCAATCCCGCCGAACACTGCCGCCACCGCACCCCACGCCTGCATCACGCCGTAGGTCTGCATGGTCCACAGGAACAGCACGACGAGCGCAGAAACGAACGCGGCCATGCCTGCGAACGCGAAAATCGCGCCCGCGATCATGGCTTTAAGGGTGAGATTCAGGCTCACCTTGAGTTCGTCGAAAAAACCGCCGAACAAGGATGTCTCCCCCGGTTCGGGTTAGCGGCGCCAGATCGCGCCGATCAGAAAGCCGATGCCGGCCGCCATCGCGAGCGTGGTCACCGGACGCTTGTAGACGGCGTCTTCCACCGCATCGCCGATGGTGGAGGTGACATCCTTTACCGCATCGACCGCTTCCTGGCCTTTACCGCTCGCGTCCGCGAGCACGCCGTCGAGATTTTTTCGCGCACGGCGATAGGCGGCGTTGCCCGTCGTCGAAACCAGCGAAGCAACCTGCTGTGTCAGCTTGGAAATATCGTCTTTCAGAGTTTCGACCTCGCGGTCGATCGCTTCCTTGGCGTGCGAGCCGTTGGAGGTGGTGGTGCTCGTGGAAGTAGCCATGACAAAAGCCCTCTACATTCTTCCGCGCGTGCAGGCGCAGGAATCGGTGGAATAAGGAAGGTTCAGTCCGAGAACGCCGGGGAACCTGAAAAGTTCCCCGCATTTCAGCCCGGAAGCTTCACTTCATCCTTTGTAGCGAACTGATTGATGATCACGATGGTCACGATCAAAAGCGGGACTGCAAGCAGCGCCCCGAAAGGACCCCATAGCCAGGCCCAGAACGCGATCGACAGGAAGATAAACAGCGGGTTCAGCGTCAGCCGCGCACCGAGAATGGTCGGCGTCACGAACTGGCCTTCGACGGTCGACATGCCGATGAACAGAAGCGGCGCGATCAGCGCCTGATAGAAAGAATTGAAGGTGACAAGCCCCACGCCGAGCAGCGTGATGATCATGGTGCCGGGTCCGATATAGGGCACGAAGTTCAGCGCAAACGCGAGCACGCCCCATACCCACGGGCTTGGCAGGCCGAGGAAGTAGCAGGCAATGCCCACGATGATGCCGACGCAGGCGTTGATGCCGGTCACGGTCGCGATATAGGTCGCAAGGCTCGCTTCGACCTCGTTCCAGATGCGGATTGCCCGCAGCCGGGATTCGCGCGCCGAGCCGAAACGAACGATGCTTTCCTTCAGCCGGTTACGATGCGCGAGGAAGAAAAACAGCGTGCCGAAGAAAATCAGTAACTGTCCGACCGCCGGCGTCAGCGACGCCAGCGCGGGCTGCACCAGATTGCTGACGTCGAACGACATCTTGTTCTGCGAAGGCGCGGCGCCGAGCGCGTCCCGGATCCGGTTCAGCGCGTCGAAAACCGTATCGAAGATGGAGAGCTTCTCGCGCAGATTGGCGCCGATTTCGGGTGCGCGCCCGATCCAGTCGCGCACCGGATCTGCGAGCAGCACGATGCCGGTGGAAAGCAGCCCGATCATGCCCAGCACGAGGATTGCCGCAGTCGCGGCATGCGGGATGCCGTTCTGGGCGGCCTTGTTGGTGAGCGGCGCCAGAATTGTGCCAATGACGAGGGCGACCGTAATCGGCAGAAATACGCCGCGCCCGTAACTCAGGAGCGCGGTGAATAGGATCAGGAAAATACCGATCAGTGCATATTGCGCGAAGATCGAGCGCAAACCTGCGGAGGCGGGGGTATCGACCTGTCTGCTGGCTTCGCCAATGTCGTGAATGCGGTCGTCCATCTTGTCATTCTTGCCGTTCGGCCGGGCTCTAAGTCCTGAAGGCGCTTTGCGGTTGCATGGTGGCGCACCCTTGACCGCCGGGAAAGGGGGAAGCGGCCGCGCCCTTAACCATTGAACCTTTGGAGGTGTCTGCGCGTTACTGCCGCCGGAGCGGGAGGTCGTGGCTATGGCGCCCGCATTTTGAGGAGTGGGCGATGGGCTTGCTGATTAGTATCCTGATTACGTTTCTTGTCGTTATTCTCGTACTTTATCTCGTCAACCTGCTGCCGATCGACGGCCGGGCCAAGCAGATCGTCCGGATTATCGTGATCATCGTGGGTATCCTGTACCTGCTTCGTTATCTGATGACGGCAGGGCCGATTATCTAGGCCCCGCCCACTTTTCCATCACCGGATCCCATAGTCGCCACGACCCGGCTGCGCTAGCATGGCGCGGCTCGGGTTGGAGGCGGCTATGTCTGATTCAATCCTTTATCATCAAGCAAATCGTGCATTGCAGGACCGTTTCGATAGCCGGCGGGTTGCCGACCGGCTCGAAGAATTTTTGCGCGCCGAATTCACCGAAGACGACCGTTCGTACATCGAAAGCGTTTATATGTTTTTTCTCGCGACCGCCGACGCTGAAGGCAGGCCAGACTGTTCGTTCAAGGGCGGACCGCGCGGCTTCGTGCGCGTGACCTCCGCGAACGAACTCGTGTTTCCCGACTATGACGGGAACGGCATGTTCAAGAGTCTCGGCAACATCGACGCGAATCCCAATGTCGGGCTGCTGTTCATCGATCTGGAAAAGCCGCGGCGGCTTCGCGTGAACGGGACGGCGTCGGTGAACCGGGAAGATCCGTTGCTCTCGCAGACGAGGGGCGCGCAACTGATCGTGCGGGTCACCGCGAAGGCAATCTTTCCGAATTGCCCACGGTACATTCCGACGATGAATCTGGTCGAGCCTTCGAAATACACGCCGCTGCCCGGCATCCCGCCGGAGGAACCGGTGTGGAAGACTTTTCCGGAGTTCAAGGATGTCGTGCCGCCGCGCCATCCGACGGCGTGAGCGTTCCTTTCGCGCGTGCGATATGTCCCGCGTTGCGGTCGCGATCGGCTGATTTGCGTCGTGTGCCCACGCTGCCTTACACTGGCGCCAACGTAAAATCAGGTACCGGAACTTCCGTCGAGCGCTCCGATCCGCGCTCCGGTTTTCGGGGAAAGGCATGGCATGGCGGACCAGCCGCGCGAGAGCGCGCCGGGACCGCAACAAGCGGCCAAGTCGGGCCGTCGCCGCCGCAGGCGGCGCGGTCGCGGCGGTATGCGGGGCCCGCAGCCGGGTCAGCCGCCACGTCACACGCATTACGCGGCGCTCGATCTCGGCACCAATAATTGCAGGCTTCTGGTCGCGTCTCCGACACCGGACTCCTTCCGCGTGGTCGATGCCTTTTCGCGCATCGTCCGTCTGGGCGAAGGGCTGTCGCGCACCGGCGAATTGTCCGAAGCCGCGCAGGACCGCGCGATCGCTGCGCTGAAAATCTGCGCGGCGAAACTCGAGAGCCGCAAAGTCACGCGCACACGGTTGATTGCGACCGAAGCCTGCCGTGGCGCACGTAACGGCAGCAACTTTCTCGAGCGGGTCGCGCGCGAAACCGGACTGCAACTCGAAATCGTCAACCGCGAAACGGAAGCGAAGCTCGCGGCGAATTCCTGCGCGCCGCTGCTGGACCGCACGGCGGCCGGCGCGATCCTGTTCGACATCGGCGGCGGCTCTTCAGAGCTTGCCTGGCTCGGCAAGGCGAATGACGTCGATGGCGGGCCGCCACTTGCGCCGGTGCAGGAATGGGATTCGATGCCGCTCGGCGTAGTCACGCTCGCCGAGCGCTTCGGCGGCGAGAACGTGACGCCGGAAATCTTCGACGCCATGGTGGAAGACGTGCTGCCGCGCGTGAATGCGTTTGCCGAGAAAGCCAACGGGGCGCGCAACGGCGAAATCTACCTGCTCGGCACATCCGGCACCGTAACCACGCTCGCCGGCATCCATCTTGAACTTCCGCGCTACGACCGCCGCCGGGTCGATGGCATCTGGCTCTCGCGGGATGAAGTGACGAAGGTCGTCGCCACCCTCTGCGCCAGCAGCTATCAGGAGCGCGTCGCCAATCCCTGCATCGGCGCGCAGCGCGCCGACCTCGTGCTCGCGGGCTGTGCGATCCTCGAAGCGATCCGCCGCGTGTTTCCCTGTGAGCGGCTGCGCGTCGCGGACCGCGGGCTGCGCGAGGGAATGCTGGTCGAACTGATGCGCGCGGACGGCGTGTGGAGGCGATAGATGAGCGAGAAAAAATCGCTGCCCGAGCGCGGTAAGGTCCGCGTCAAGAAGAAGACCGGCCGCTCGCATTCCTCGAACCAGTGGCTCAAGCGCCAACTGAACGACCCGTATGTGCGCAAGGCGCATGCGGAGGGTTATCGCTCGCGCGCGGCGTTTAAGCTCGTCGAGATCGACGACAAACACAAAATTCTCAAACGTGGCGCGCGCGTGGTCGATCTCGGTGCTGCGCCGGGTGGTTGGTCGCAGGTCGCGGCCGAGCGAATCGGCGTGGAAAAAGGGCAGGGCAAGATCGTCGCGATTGATCTTCTGGAAATCGAACCGATCAACGGCGTCCTGTTCGCGCAGATGGACTTCAACGACGAGGACGCGCCCGAGCGGTTGAAGGAAATGCTCGGTGGACAGGCGGATGTCGTGCTTTCCGACATGGCCGCGAACACGACCGGCCATCGCCAGACGGATCATCTGAAGATCGTGGCGCTCGTCGAGATGGCCGCCGAATTCGCGCGCGAGGTGCTGGCACCCGGCGGCAGCTTCATCGCGAAAGTGTTGCAGGGCGGCACCGAAGGCGAGTTGCTCGCTTCGCTCAAGCGCGACTTCAAGGTCGTGAAGCACATCAAGCCGCCGGCAAGCCGGAAGGATTCGGCGGAGCTCTATGTGCTGGCGACCGGATTCCGCGGCTAAGAGAAAAACGCCGTTCGCGGATTTCGCCGTCATACCGGTCTTTTTTCTTCTTACATTGTCGTGCGTCTGGCCGGATCAAGTGCGGCGAGCGGAATAATTTTTTGCTTACGCCTGCGGCCCGCGCTCGGTGCTGTCCGCTTCCGGCGGCGGCGGCGCGATCAGCGCAGTGCCGGCATCGATCGGCAGCCGGACCAGCACGAAGATCGAAGCGGCCGAACAGGCGGCGACCGCGAAGAACCCGATCGAGAAATCGCTGAGCAGGATTTCGTGCCCGCCGCGCGCGTAGCGCAGGCTTTCGAGCACGATGGCTGCGACCGCGACGCCTGCCGAAACCGAAATTTGCTGTGCGACGCTCGTGAGACTCGTCGCCTGGCTCATGGTGGAGGTGCCGAGATCGGCAAAGGCCAGCGAGTTCAGCGTCGAGAATTGCAGCGAGCGGAAGAAGCCTCCGACCAGTAGCACCGCGATGATGATGAGATAGGGCGTGGCAGGCGTGAACAGTCCCGCTGCCGCGACGAACGACGCAGCGATGAAGGTATTCACGACCAGCACGCGCTTGATGCCGAAGCGCCGCAAAATCGGCGCGACCGTGAAGCGCATCAAAATCGCGCCGGCCGCGCCCGCGAAGGTGAGCAGGCCCGATTGCAGCGGCGACAGCCCGAAGCCGAGCTGAAACATCAAGGGCAGGAGAAACGGCATCGCGCCCACACCGACCCGGAACAGCGAGCCGCCGATCACGCTGGCGCGGAAGGTCTGCACCGAGAACAGCTTCAGATCGATCAGCGGCGCGGGGTGCACGCGCGCATGCCGGACATAAAAGTAGATCGTGATCGCGCCGACCACGATCATTCCGGCCGAGAGCCACAGCGGCAGCAACTCCTGCCCGACGGTGGTGAAACCGAAGGCGAGACCCGTGAGCCCGATGCCGGAAAGGATGAAACCCACGACATCGAGCGGCGGCACTTTGTCTTCGCGAATATCCTCGATGTATTTCGTGACCAGGACGAAGCCGAGGATGCCGATCGGAATGTTGATCCAGAAGATCCAGCGCCAGTGGAAATAGGTGGTGATGAAGCCGCCGAGCGGCGGGCCGATCATCGGGCCGATCAGTGCGGGCACCGCGAGCCAGGCGAGCGCGGAAACGAGCTCATGTTTCGGGATCATGCGCAGGATCACGAGCCGGCCGACCGGCACCATCATCGCGCCGCCGATGCCCTGCACGATGCGGTAGAGCACGAGATCGGGCAGCCCTTGCGCGAAGCCGCAGGCGATCGAGGACAGCGTGAACACCGCGATCGCCGCGCGGAACACAGTACGCGCGCCGAATTTGTCCGCCATCCAGCCGGAGATCGGGATGAATACCGCGAGCGAGAGCAGATAGGAGGTCAGCGCCAGCTTCAGCGCGATCGGGTCCACGCCAAGGTCGCGCGAGATCTCGGGCAGCGAGGTCGCGATCACGCTCGAGTCCACGTTCTCCATGAACAGCGCGGTGGCGACGATGAGGGGGACGAGGATTTCGCGGCGCATGCGGGGGCGATGATTCCGGGGCACTGAATAGACCGGCGGGAAGGCGGCGTCACGCCTCTAACGCGTCATGCCCGGCCTTGTGCCGGGCATCCACGTATTTCGGCGGGGCGGCTTGATTAAGGCCGTGGACAAGCCGAGCCATGACGGTGGGGCAAGGATCACTTGCAGCAGGCGAGACGCTCCCTACATGGAGCCGGGACCTAAAGGAGGCCCGGAGATGATTTATTTCCTCGCGTTCTTTCTGCCGCCGCTCGGGCTTCTTCTGAACGGCCAGCCGTTTGCCGCGATCTTCAGCGCGATCCTCTGGGTGTTCTGCTTCTTCGCCGGCTGGTTCTTCTGGCCGCTGTGGCTCGTGCCGTCCGGCCACGCCATCCTCGCGATCGCCATGAAGAACGATGCCCGCCGTCATCGCGAGCTCGTGGACGCGATCGAGAAGCATGGGCCGCCGCCGAACTGGCGGCCATAGGCGCGCGGCCTTCATGGCAGCAACCCGGCGAGCTTGAGCGCAATTCCCGCCGCCGAGCAGACCACGAGCGTTCCGACCAGTCCTGCGCGGAGAACGAACATCATGACGCCGGCAAGCACGGCGAGCGTGAGTGCGTAAGGGTCCGCGCTTGAAGGCAGCGGATATTCGATATGCAATCCGAAAGCCGAAAGCGTGCCTTGCTCGCGAAACAGCACGTGTTGCGCGAACCATACGGCAAGATTGAGAATGACTCCGACGACCGCTGCCGTGATCGCAGCGAGTGCGCCGGAGAGTGCCTTGTTCCCGCGCAGCGTCTCGACGTAAGGCGCACCGGCGAAAATCCATAAGAAGCACGGTGCGAATGTAACCCAGGTCGCGAGCAGCCCGCCGAGCGAAGCGGCGAGCAGTGGCGCGAGCGTGCCGGGATCGCGGAAGGCCGCGAGAAAACCGACGAATTGCAGAACCATGATGAGCGGGCCCGGCGTCGTTTCGGCAAGGCCGAGACCGTCCAGCATTTCGCTGGGCGATAGCCAGCCGTAATTTTCGACCGCCTGCTGCGCGACATAGGCAAGCACCGCGTAAGCGCCACCGAAGGTCACCATCGCCATCTTGGAGAAGAAGATGGCGATGCGGCTGAAGGTATTGGCGTCGCCGAGAAAAGCGAGAAGCAGCACGAGCGGCGCAAGCCAGATAAAAAGCCAGAGCGCGCTGACGCGCAGAAGCCGCGCGAGGCTGGGCCGCGTATGCTCGGGCTGTTGCGCGTCGAGCAGCGTATCGACGACGCTCGTATGCGCTGGCCCGTGCATCATCTCGATGTCGAATGCGTGCCAGCCCACCTTTGCGCCGAGGAATCCGATCGCACCGGCGGCGAGAACCACGGCCGGAAACGGCACCTTGAAGAAAAACAATGCCGCGAAAGCGAACGCTGCGAGCGTAACGAGGGTCGCATTCTTCAGCGCGCGCCTGCCGATGCGAAGCACGGCTTCCAGCACGACCGCGAGGATTGCGGCTTTCAGCCCGAAGAACAGCGCGGCGACGATTTCGACCCGGCCGTAGAGGACGTAAATCCAGCTCAACGCCATGAGCGCGACGATGCCGGGCAGGATGAACAGGACGCCTGCAACGAGGCCGCCGCGCGTCTTGTGCAGGAGCCAGCCGATATAGGTAGCTAACTGCGTTGCCTCCGGGCCGGGCAGCAACATGCAGTAATTCAGCGCGTGCAGGAAACGCCGGTCCGAAATCCAGCGCTTTTCCTCGACGAGTACGCGGTGCATGAGCGCGATCTGTGCGGCCGGCCCGCCGAAGGAGAGCAGTGCGATCTTCAGCCAGACGCGCGTGGCTTCCGCGAACGTAGGGTAGGCGGGGCGCGTGCCGGAGCCTGTATTCGCTTCCACCTTCATCGCCGCCATCTTCTTTCGTGTCGGAAATTCCGCAGCATACAGCAGTCCGCATTCCCGCGCTCGGTCCGAGCCGGAGTTTGAGTAACTTGCGCCGTCCGTTTCTGTGCGCGCGCTTGGGGCTTGCCCCATTCGCGCAAACAAAAAGGCGGCGGGGACGCCGGGGATTTTCCGATCCCCACGGCCGCCTGTGCGAGGAGAGAAAGCACAGACGAGGTAGTCACCGCGAAGGCCGGATAAATTCCCGGCGTCCCAGCCCGCTTGGCGTTTTTCTTCCCGCGAGTGGGGCAAGCCCCAAGCGCGGTCGCCATTCGGGCCAAGCAGCACGCTTGGGGTTTACCCCATTCGTGCACTTCAAGGCTTCGCGCAGTGGGTTACGGCCTGCTTCGCATGACCCCCGGTGGAATTACCGAACTATCCACCGCTGGCGGACCTTCTCGACCTCGCCGTACTTGCGTTGGCACACGTTCCCAACGAAGCCGCCAGAGGAAGGTCCTTGTGACGCGCGGCAGGCGCGCCGGAATCACGCGACTTCAGCCGCCGCATTTCGCCTCTCGCGTAAGAGACGGGATGCGGCCACCGCTTCCGGCCCACACCGCGCTACGCGTTGCGCGATGTCCTTTCGCTGGACCGGAACGGGCGCGAGCTTACGTCCGGCTGCGAGGGGCGGGGATAAGTTTTTTCGGGGATTCGGGGAACGCGTTGAGCGAAAACGAAAAAGCGTTGCCGCGGAAAAGGCTATATCCCCGTTAGTTGGGACTGTCGGCACGTTTGACCGAAGCAGAACGCCACACGAGCGGTACAAGCACGAAAGCAACTGCGGGAAATATCAGCCAGTTGATTGTTTCCCATCCTGAAGCATACAGCAGATTTCCGGAGAAGAACGATGCTGCAGCGACGACACCGAACACCATGAAGTCGTTTGCGCCTTGTGCTTTATTCCGTTCGGCAGGGCTATGTGCATCGGCAACCATCGCCGTCGCGCCGATGAAGCCGAAATTCCAGCCAATCCCGAGAACGATCAGCGATAACCAGAAATGGGCAAGGTGAAAGCCCGAAAGCGCAATCGCTCCGGAAACAGCGATCAAAAGTAGCCCCGTGGCGGTTACGCGTTCCTTGCCGAACCAGGTGATCAAATAGCCCGTGACGAAGCTCGGCGCGAACATCGCGAGCACGTGCCACTGAATTCCGAGGGCTGCGTGATCGACGGAGTGGCCGTGCCCGACCATCGCCAATGGCGCGGCGGTCATAACGAAGGTCATCAAGCCGTAGGAGACGACGCCGGCGACGACCGAAAGCATGAAGCGAGGATTACGAAGAATCTGTAGTACGCCACGGCCGCTGTCGGACTGAATGGCGTTCGTTGATTTCGGTTTAGGAACTCGGAGCAGAAACAGTACCGGCATAGCCAATACGGCAAGGACTGCCTGGCTCAGGAAACTCCCGGCGAATGCAGTTCCGGGAATTGTGTCGCGAGTCCAGATAACCAACTGAGGGCCGATCACAGCGGCGGTCAATCCGCCCACCATTACCCAGGAAATCGCTTTTGCGCGGAGATCGCCCGTTGCCATGTCTGTTGCGGCGAAACGATAGCTTTGGACGTAGGCTGCGTAGAACCCGGCGGTAAACGTTCCTGCGCAGAATAGAATGAACGACAGGGTCGATATGCCAAAAGCCGCAATCAAGCCAGCCGCGAGACCGAAAAGCGTTCCTAGCAAATAGGCACGCCGCCGTCCCAAGCGGCGCATGAAATATGCTGCCGGCAAAGTGCCGATCGCGAGGCCCAGATTGTAAACACTCACCGGCAACGTCGCGAGCGTTGGCGTGGGAGCAAGCGATTGACCGACAAGACCGCCAAGCGAAACGATGATTGGCGGACTGGCGGCGCCGAGCGCTTGCGCTGCCGTGAGGACGAAGATGTTTCGCCGGGCGACATTTTCGTCTTGGCTATTGACGCTTTCCATTTTCCATCATTCAAGTATTCTCTTGAATGAGTCAACGAGGTTTTTGTGCCTAAACACAGCTCAAAAAAAGAACTATTCGCCTGGACCGCGGAGGTGGGGCGTTGTCTGGGGCATGCGCATCGGCTCGAACTGATCGAGTGTCTGGCGCAGGGGCCAAGACCGGTCGAGAATCTTGCAGCATTTACCGGCCAGTCGATTGCAAACGCTTCACAGCACTTGCAGCTGTTGCGCAGGTTTGGATGCGTGGCGTCGGAACGGCGCGGCAAACAGATAATATATCGGCTCGCGGACGAAAGAGTGCTGCATGCGATCGCCGCGCTGCGGGCGATCGCTGAAACGAATGTTGCCGAGTTTCGGGATCTCGTTCGGAAGGACTTTCTTTCGCTCGATGATAAGGAAGCCGTTAGCCGCGTCGAGCTTTCGCGCCTGATTAAGGAAAGCGCGGTGATAGTAGTCGATGTTCGCTCGAACGAAGAGTTTGCTGCCGGACATCTTCCCGGTGCGCTCAATATCCCAATCGCCGAACTGGAGCGCCGCCTGTCGGAGTTGCCGAAACGGAAGGAGATCGTGGCGTACTGCCGCGGTCCGTATTGTATTCTTTCTTTCGAGGCTGCATCGCGATTGCGTGCTCATGGCTACCGCGTTCGGAGAATGCAGGACGGGTTTCCCGAGTGGAAAGCGGAGGGAAGGAAAGTCGCCGAAGGCACCAGCGCGCACTGACAAACGTTGCTACGCAATCTCTGTGAAATCCAGCGGCTGGTTTCCAAAGTAATCGCGGCCGGGCTTTTGGCCCGGCCGTGCATGATGATTTTGTGCAAGCCGTTTGTCTAGCTGCATGCGGCTTACATCTTGAACTGCGCCTTGAGGAACGCCGCCACTTCCTTGCGCGACTCTTCGAGCGCGGATGCGCTGGGAGCGATGGTCGTGCCGCGCTCGATGCAAGCGTCGCCCATCGTGAGCGGCTTGCCGGTTTCCGTATTCACGATGTTGCCGGGCGAGCGTTCCTCAAGATGGCACTTGCGGATGGTGATCGCCTGCGGAAGCGGGATCGGTCCGGGCAGTCTGGTGTCGAACGCGTGATGCGCGCCGGCATATTCGAACAGCACGGCATCGGCCCCGGCCGATTTCAGGCGTTGCACGTAGTCCCGGCACGGAGCAGCGGGCACATAGTCGTCTGCCGCGCCGTGGAACATGCGCACCGGCGCGCCGGTCAGTTTCGTGTCGCCGATATAGGCGGTCTCGCACGCGCCGTAGAAGGAAATGTGCGCCGCAAAGCGCGCGCCCTGCGGCGCGAAGCTGTCATGGAAGCGCTGCGTGGCGGAGTAGAGTGCTGCGAACGCGCCCTTCGAGAAGCCCATGATCGCGATGCGCTTAGGATCGACGCGGGGATGCTTCGAGAGAATCTCCAGCGCGCGATAGGAGTCATAGAGCATCGAATAGATGGAGATCTGGCTCTGGTCGGCCATGGTGTTCGTGATGCCGCGCCCGGTGAAGCTGTCGAGGATGAACACGACGTAGCCCTGCTTGTTCAACTCGACCGCCCAGTCGGTCACGTTGCTGGCGACGCCGCCGGAACCGTGCACCAGCACGACCGCCGGAAAGCGTTCCTCCCCGAAGCGGGGAATACGCAACTCGCCGGCGACGACGGCTTCGGGGCCGTCGCTCTTCCCGTTCAGAAACTGCGCGGCGCTGAGCGAGCGCGTTGTGATCGGATAAATTTCGGTGCGGAATTGCGCGTGGGCGTCACCGGAAAAAGCGGCGATACCCAACGCGATGGCAATCAATGAAAAAAAGTGGCGCATTTTATCCTCCTGTTGGCGCGTGACGCCGCGCTCATGCCTTCACAAGACTTTGCACGACTCGGCGCGCCATCGGCGCGACGATCAAGACGACCGGAAACGCGACCAGCCAGGACATCAGCCAGGCCCCGAGCCAGAGGGAGGGCAGGTTGTCGATAAGGCCCGCGGTGCGAACCGTGGAGATGCCCGATACGATCAGCGACATCAGAGCGGAGAGAACGAAGCCGAACAACACGGGAGCAAACTTTGAGGAGATCATAATCTTTCCTTTCGATGAATGTGGTTAGAACGATGATGCCAATGCTTTGGCGGTAACGAACAGGCCAAGGCCGAAGATTGTGTGTGTGATGAGACTGCGCGCTCGTGCCTTCATCGGGTTCGGCGTGCGCGACGATGCGAACCCAAATCCGAATGCCGGCTGCATGATGAAGAGCGGAGCGCTCAGCGTGAGCAGTCCCGTGACCAGCGCCGGGAGAAGCGTTGGGATTTCGAGCCAGTTTCTTCCCCATGCCGCCACTAGCGCGAGAGCAAACGAAATGCCGATCGTGTAATGCACGGCCCAGCCGATTCCCGCTTCGTACCGCGTGGCCGGAGCGTTCCTGATGTCGGCGTGAGAGAATTGACCGCGTGTCATGTGGCCGATCCAGCGGCCCACGAAACGATAGTCCAGACCCTTCACGTCATAGAGATGCTTCATGAGCAGCCCCCATGCGTCCATCAGGAGCGTGGCCCCTAGCCCGACTGCAACGGCGCGTAGCCATATCTCGTACATGACAAGCCTTCTTGCTTTGACCCGAATTCACGCTACAACTTCAAGTGAACTTGAGGTCAAGCATGAAGCTATTGGATATTGCAGAGGTGTCGCGCCAATCCGGCATAGCGGCGTCGGCCTTACGCTTTTACGAGGAAAAGGGGCTGATCCTTTCGGTCGGGCGTCGCGGGTTGAAGCGCCTGTTCGAGCCGAAGGTGCTTGAGCAACTTGGATTAATCGCTCTCGGGAGAGCGGCTGGATTCACGCTCGAGGAAATCACCAGCATGCTGGCGCCTGCCGGAAAGCTGAAAATCAGCCGCGACCGGCTGGCGGCCAAAGCGGACGAACTCGATTCCGATATCCGCTATCTGATCGCGATGCGGAACGGTTTGCGTCACGCGGCGCGCTGCTCCGCGCCTAGTCATATGGAATGCCCGACATTCCGGAAACTGATCCGCGCGGCGGCGGCAGGGTTGCTGGCTCCCGAAGGTAAGAAGCCCGGTGCCCGCCGGTCCGGGCGTGAACGGAAATCGTAGGAGCGGGCGTAACCTTTTGCTTACGCCACCTTCGTGAAATCCGGCGCGCGGCGCTCGGCGAATGCGCGGAAGGCCTCGAGCGCTTCCGGCGAGCGCAAGCGATCTTTGAACATCGCGCCCTCGCGCTCCATTACATGCTTGATGACAGAGGGATCGCGCATCAGTTGCTTCGTCAGCTTCAGCGCGCCCGCGGGGCGGGTGGCGAGCTTCTGCGCGTAATCCATCGCGCGCGCGCGAACCTGAGACGCGGGCACGGCGTCGGTCGCAATGCCGATCTCGGCCGCTTCCTTGCCGCTGACCGGCTCGCCGAGCGCGAACATCTTGTAAGCGCGCGCATAACCGATGCGCGCGGGCAGCAACATCGAGGACGCCGCTTCCGGAACCAGCGCGAGGTTGACGAACGGCACGGTCAGCTTCGCTTCCTCCGCGATCACGACGACATCGCAGTGCAGGAGCATGGTGGTGCCGACGCCGACCGCGTTGCCCTGGACGGCCGCGACATAAGGCTTGGTCGAGGAGGCGAGACACTGGAGGAAGGGGGAGGCCGCGGTTTCTTCCGCTTTCACCTTGCCCATCGCGATCTCGGTGAAGTCCGCGATATCGTTGCCGGAGGTGAAGAAGTCGCCCTCGGCCTGAAACAGCACCGCCCGGATGCCCGCTTCTTCCTCTGCCCGGACCATGCCCTGCACCAGCGCGCCATACATGGCCTTGGAGAGCGCGTTCTTCTTGTCGGCGCGGTTCAGGGTGAGGGTGAGCACGCCGCCTTCCAGCGTGGTGCGGACGAGATCGGTCATCGGTTTTTCCTCCGGGATTTGGGCGGACTATAGCGGGGGATGCGCAAAAGATGCAGGGGAGGAAGGCGTTGGTGACGTGACGGCACCTTTGCCTTTTGGAACCGCCATGCTAACGACCCTCGCCAACCCATTGCTTTTGGCGATTCCGGCGCAGGCCCGGAACGCCATCTTTCCGGCATAAGTCCGGTGAACAGGAGTTGGCGATGACCCGTCTTACCGACGGCCTCGCGCGGGAAGCGCTCACCTTCGACGATGTGCTCCTGAAGCCCGGCCTTTCCGATGTGCTGCCCTCCGAGGTGGAGGTCCGCACGCGGCTCACCCGATCCGTCACCCTCAACATCCCGATCCTGTCCGCCGCGATGGACACGATCACCGAAGCGCGGCTCGCGATCGCCATGGCGCAGGCCGGCGGCATCGGCGTTCTTCATCGCAACATGACGCCGGAAGAACAGGCCGAGCATGTGCGCCGGGTGAAGAAATTCGAAAGCGGCATGGTGGTGAACCCGCTCACCATCGACCCCGAAGCCTCGCTCGCCGAAGCACTCGAACTGATGCGCCAGAATTCGATCTCCGGCGTGCCGGTCACCGAGAAGAACGGCTCAGGCCCCGGCAAGCTGGTCGGCATCCTCACGCATCGCGACGTGCGTTTCGCGACCAATCCGAAGCAGCGCGTCGCCGAACTGATGACCAAGGACAAGCTCGTCACCGTGCGCGAGGGAGTGACACAGGACGAAGCGAAGAAACTTCTGCACCAGCATCGCATCGAAAAGCTGCTTGTAGTCGATGAAAACTATCGCTGCGTTGGGCTGATCACGGTGAAGGACATCGAGAAGGCGGTGGCGAACCCCAACGCCTGCAAGGACGAGCAGGGGCGGCTGCGTGTCGCGGCGGCAACGACCGTCGGCGAAGACGGTTACGCGCGCACCGAGGCGCTGGTCGATGCCGGCGTCGATGTCGTCGTGGTCGATACCGCGCACGGGCACACCAGGCGCGTGCTCGACTCGGTTTCGCGCATCAAGCGGTTATCCAACGCCGTGCAGGTGGTGGCGGGCAATATTGCGACCGCCGAAGGCACGCGCGCGCTGATCGACGCGGGCGCGGACGCGATCAAGGTCGGCATCGGCCCCGGCTCGATCTGCACCACGCGCGTGGTCGCGGGCGTCGGCGTGCCGCAACTCACCGCAATTCTGGATGCTGCGGAAGAAGCGCGGAAGTCCGACGTGCCGGTCATCGCGGATGGCGGCGTGAAGTTTTCGGGCGATCTCGCGAAGGCGCTCGCGGCGGGCGCCGAATGCGCGATGGTCGGCAATCTTCTTGCGGGCACCGACGAAAGTCCGGGCGAGGTTTATCTCTATCAGGGCCGCTCTTACAAATCGTATCGCGGCATGGGCTCGGTCGGCGCGATGGCGCGCGGCTCGGCGGACCGCTACTTCCAGCAGGACATCAAGGACTCCCTCAAACTCGTGCCGGAAGGCATCGAGGGGCAGGTGCCGTACAAGGGTCCGGTCTCGACCGTCTTGCATCAACTCGTCGGCGGCTTGCGCGCCTCGATGGGCTATGTCGGCGGCAAGACGCTCAAAGACTTCCGCGAGAAGGCGCAGTTCGTCCGCATCTCCGGCGCGGGCCTGCGCGAAAGCCACGTGCATGACGTGACCATCACGCGCGAGAGCCCGAACTACCGGATGTGAGTTACAGGATGATGTTGGCGTTCCAGTTGTCGCCGGCCGCGTACCAACTCGCGCTTCCGCTCACGACCTTGGTGCGTTCGGGATTCAGTTTGCCGAAGTAGCAGCCGTTGAGAGAGACCCGGAATAGCTGGACCTCGTCGCCGTTGATGCCCTTGAATTCGATGGTGTCGCGTATCTCGCCTGCGTTCCTGCGGACTTCGCGCCAATGCGCGTAGAAGAAGTTCGTATCGCCGCGGCGTGTCCAGGTGCCTTCCCACAACAGTCCGTTGGCGCCGGATTCGATCACGCGCCACGACTTTCCGAGATTGAACTGGTTGGAGGTAGCGCCGCCGGGCGAGGTCTGCGCGAAGGCCGGTGACACGATGAGCGCGCTTGCGCCGGTCTGGAGAAGAAGGCGTCGGCTGATTTGCATTATTCTGTTTCCTGGCCTGATGGAACTTTTTCTCGGGGACGCGGTAATTTTAGGCGCGGAACGAAATAATCCCAACGAAAAAGAGGCGAGCCGCGTCAGCGTTCGCGCGCGGCGTGGAGAATTTTTGCGATCTCACGAGCGTTCGCGACATCGCGAAACGCTAGCTTGCCGGTGTAATCGGTGTCGGGAAGTTTCGTGGATCTGCCTGACGAGAAATAGACGTGACCCGCGCCGCTGCCCGTCTCGATCACTTCGAGCGTCTCGTCCATTTCCGAAAGCGGTGTCGTGACGAAGCGCGGCTTCATGCCGTCATGCACGATCAGCGCGCGGCGGTTCGTGATCGCGTAGACCGTCTTGCCGCTGTCGAAGACCATGATGAAAGGTGCTGCGACCAGCGCGGCCCCGACCATGCCGAGCGGCACGAGCGCCATCCGGTCGATCCAGCCCAGAAAATATGCGCTCAGCACGAACGCGAACCATGGCACGCCGATCCACCACAGCACCGATTTGGTGCGCAGGATCGAGCGCGCACTCGGCCGTCCCGTCCAGCGCACGCTTTCGCCGCGCTCGAGATGCGGCGCGAGCGCGGGCAGGAGCGGGCGTTCGCCGCTGAAGGCAGGATCGGCAGACATCGGCAGGGACTCTGGGCAGGGACTCGCGATATGCAGGCGGCCAGACTACAACAGTCCGCCGCCGTCAGGGATTCTCCGCATGGTCTTTCGTTCGTTGCTTGCCGCCGTCTTCGTGATCTCTGCCGTGCCGGCCTCCGCCCAGCCCAAGCCGAAGGAAGAATGCGCGGCGCAGAACGGCCAGTTCGCGGAAGTGCAGTATTGCGTGAATTCCGTGCTCGCCCCGGAAGGGGAGAACAAGTTCGGCCCCGAAGCCTTTACGCAATCCGAAGGCAAGCAAGCCTGGTGCGAAGGGGTGGTCGGCTACGGCATCGGCGAGACGGTCACGCTCCGCTTCAAGCCCGCGATCCGCGTGCAGGAATTTTCCTTCCTGAACGGCAACCCGGCGACCGACGACACTTATAAGAACAACAGCCGCGTGAAGCTCGTTCGCGTGCAGACTTCCGACGGTCTCGCGATCGCGCTCACGCTGCCGGACAAGAAAGACGCGCATGTGATCAAGCTTCCGCGCGCCGCCAAGCCGCAATGGGTACGCTTCACCATTCTCGACGTCTATCCCGGCGCGCGCGGCAGCGACACCTGCATCGCCGGCATTTCGCCTAACCTCGAACAACTGAACAAGTGAGAGCGCAGTCATGAGCACGCAGTCCGTCCTGGCGCCGCTGTTCGCAATGGCGGCAATCACGTTCGCCCTGATGATCGGCATGGTGCTGACGCGCCGCCGCGCGGTGATCGACAAGAAGGTGAACCCGAAGGATCTCCTGGTGCGCGGCGCCAATCCGTGGCCGCCGAGCGCTGCGCAGTTCAGCGACGCTTACTCCAATTCGCTCGAGCTTCCGCTCCTGTTCTATGTCGTCGTCATCATCGCCTTCCTCACGAAGCAGGCGGACCTGATCTTCGTCGTGCTGTCGTGGGTCTTCGTCGTTTGCCGCGTGGTGCAGGCTTATGTCCACGCAACTTCCAACATCCGCAAATATCGCAGTAACGCCTTCCGCGCGGGCGCACTGACGTTGATGGTGCTTTGGGTCTATCTCACGCTTCGCTTCGTGACCGCCTGAGGAGGGAACGCCCATGACCGTGCCGATGATCCTGCTTCCCGTCTTCGTGTTGATCGCGCTCAACTTCGCGGTCGCGGTGCTTCTGTTTATCGAGCGCAACCGCGTGCTGTATTCCGGCAAGCTGAAAATCCGCGACATCGCGCTGACCAAGGAAACCTGGCCCGACCGCGCCAAGCAGTTCGGCAACGCTTTCCAGAACCAGTTCGAATATCCGGTGCTGTTCTATGTGCTGGTGGCGTTCGCGCTGATTACGAAGAAAGCGGATCTGATCTTCGTCGTGCTGTCGTGGCTGTTCGTGCTCTCCCGCATCGTGCATGCCTATATCCATGTCACGTCGAACCGCGTGCCGCGCCGCTTCTTCGCGTTCATTTTTGGCGTCGCGGTGCTGGCAATTATGTGGGTCTATTTCGCGGTGCAGATTCTCGCCGGCATCTGACCGATGGGCGAGTGGCAGCTCTGGACGAAGCGGGGACTTTCCGTCCTCTTCGTCATGGCAACCGAGCAGGAATACGGACCGGAGCTGCGTGCGCGCATCCATCCGCTGATCACCGGCGTCGGGCCGGTGGAGGCGGCGAGCGTAACCGGCGCGGTGCTCGGCGAACTGAAAGCCAAAGGCGAATTACCGAAGCTCGTATTCTCGCTGGGTTCGGCCGGCTCGCGCAATCTCGAACACGCCGAAGTCTATCAGCTTGCGAGCGTTTCCTACCGCGACATGGATTGCTCGCCGCTTGGTTTTGCGCGCGGGCGGGTGCCGTTCCTGAACGAGGACGCGGTGGTTCCGATGGTGCTGCAAATCCCCGGCATTGCCTCGGCCTCGATTGCGACCGGGGCGAGCATTGTTTCCGGCGCGATGTATGACGGAATCGGCGCCGACATGGTCGATATGGAGAGTTACGCGGTCTATCGCGCGGCGAAGCATTTCGGCGTGCCGATGATCGGGCTGCGCGGCATCACCGACGGCAGGACCGAGCTTTCGAAATACGAAGACTGGGCCGATTACCTGCATATCGTCGATCACAAGCTTGCCGCCGATATCGACCGGTTCTCGGCCGCGGTTGAAAGCGGCGCGTTCTCTCTGTAAGCCCTCCGCATGACACCCGCCGCGCGGCTCGCCGCCGCCATCGAAGTATTGACCGAAATCGAAGGCAAGAAGCGTCCTGCGCCGGATGCCTTGCGCGAATGGGGGCAGACGCACCGCTTCGCCGGCTCCGGCGACCGCGGCGCGATCGGCTCTTTGATGTTCGACGCGCTCCGCCGCCGCGCTTCTTCCGCGTTTCTCATGGGCGCGGAAACGCCGCGCGCGATCCTGCTCGGCGCGTTGCGGCTTTCGCGCAATATGAGCGTCGAAGAAATTTCCAAGCTCGCCGACGGCTCGCGCTTCGCAATCGCGCCGCTGAGTGAAGACGAACGCAAGCGGCTGGAAACCGGCTCGCTCGCAAAAGCCTCGCCGCATGTCGCGGGCGATTATCCCGAGTGGCTGGACACGCAACTCGCGGGAGTTTTCGGGGAAGAGCGCTGGCAGGAGGGAATGGCGCTTGCCGCCCGCGCGCCGCTCGATCTGCGCGTCAACACATTGAAGAACAATCGCGATGAGGTTGTGAAGGAGCTTTCGCACCTGAACGCGCAGGCCGCGCGCTGGTCGCCTATAGGATTGCGGATCGAACTCGGCAGCGACGGCCGCCAGCCGCCAGTGACGTCCGAACCTTCGTTTCTCAAAGGCGATTTCGAAGTGCAGGACGAGGGTTCGCAGCTTGCAAGCCTGTTCGCGGGTGCCGAGCCGGGCACGCAAGTGCTCGATCTCTGCGCGGGCGCGGGGGGCAAGACGCTCTCGCTCGCCGCGCACATGGAAAACAAGGGGCAGTTGTTCGCCTACGATTCCGATCTGCGGCGGCTCGCACCGATCCATGAACGCCTGAAGCGCGCGGACGCGCGTAACGTGCAGGTGCGCTCGCCGAAAGGAAAGCAGGACGTGCTTTCCGATCTTGCGGGTAACATGGACCTTGTAGTGATTGACGCGCCCTGCACCGGCACCGGCGTATGGCGCAGGCACCCCGATGCGAAGTGGCGCATTCGCCCGGGTGCGCTGGAAATCCGCCAGCGCGAACAGTCGGCGCTGCTCGACGATGCCGCGCGATTTGTGAAACCGGGCGGCAGGCTGGTTTACATCACCTGTTCGATTCTCGATGCCGAAAACGGCGCGCAGATCCGCGCGTTCCGCGAACGCAACAGCGCTTACGAGATCGTTTCGCCGAACGAAGTCGTCAAAGCGCTCGGTGAAAACGCGATGATCTTCGCGCGCGCCGCGAAGTTGACGGACGAAGGCATTCAGATGACCCCGCGCCGGACGGGCACGGACGGGTTTTTCGTTTCGGTGTTGAGAAAGATAAACTAGCCGCTGTCATTCCGGACGGCGCGAAGCGCCGATCCGGAATCCAGGGCTATGCGGCAAAGCTTTCACGAATAGCCCTGGATTCCGGGTTCGCTCGTTTCACTCGCGCCCCGGAATGACAAGTCAGACGGGTGCCGTTTCTTTTCCCGGCTGCCATTCGGCAATCGACTTCAGATCCGTCTCGCAGTGCCAGCGGCCTACGCGGCACGTTTCCATATTGCCGCGGTCGAGCATGGCTTGCAGTTCGCTGCGCGGGATCATGCGGAAATTCATTTCGTTGATGGTCGGCGTCGGGTCCTTGCCGTCGTTCAGCGCGAAGCCCCATTTCGCGAGATGCCAGTTGAACAGCGTGAAGCCCATCTTCGAGGTGTTGCTCTCGCGCGAGAATTGCGACTCGGTGAAGAACACGCCGTTGACCGCGACGCCGTAGCCGCCGCCCGCAAGCGCACCGTCCTTGTTCCAGACTTCGAACGAATGCGCGTGACCCGCATCGAACAGATCGGCATAGGCGCGCATCAGTTTCGGCCGCAGCCAGGTGAGATGAAAGCGCCCCGGCCGCCGCTCGGCGCAGGCGCTGACCACGCCTTCGAAATCGGTATCGAAGGTCACGCGATATTCGTTCTGCCGCATCTGGCGGCGCAGGCGCTTCGCGATATGCAGTTCGTTGAAGAACAGCACGCAGCGCTCGTCCGTCGAAAGCCACTTGAACGGGCCGACATGGCCCCACGGATAGAGCGTGCGCCGATAAGCCGAAAGCAGCGTTTCGACCGAGAGATCGCCGGCGATTCCGGCGATGCCGCCGGGGCCGGCCATGCGCGGGTCGGGAAGCGACCCGCTGCCGCGAAAGGTGTCCCGCAGCCAGACGCGGGCGAGATTCGGTAGACGGCCGATCCGCTTCGGCACCATGGCCCAGACGAGGCCAAGCGCGATCCGCTCGGCGATGTCGCGCGGGCTTTCGTGAAACAGGGCGGCGCGGCGCGCGGCCGCGTCCGGCATGTCGGGAGCGATGGAGGGCGAATTCATGCCCGTTTTCTAGCGCGCCACGGCCTAACGCCCGGTTAGGGCCGCCCGCGGCGGCTCACCGCCGCCTTAAGCTGTTGGAAAGCATGCCGGCCTTGCGTGGCCTCGCTTGCGGGCCGAAACGGCTTCCCTTAGTTGCTTGCCATGAGCAGCCAAGCCAGCGCGCCGACCAAGCCTTCCGCCGCCCATACCCCCGACCACGACAAAATCCTGATCGTCGATTTCGGCTCGCAGGTGACGCAGCTGATTGCGCGCCGCGTGCGCGAGATGGGGGTCTATTCCGAGATCGTGCCGTTCCAGTCGGCGGAAGCCGCGTTCGAGAAGATGAACCCGAAGGCGGTGATCCTGTCGGGCGGCCCGGCCTCGGTGCTGGATGAAAACGCGCCCGCCGCACCCCAGACGATTTTCGAGAGCGGTCTGCCGGTGCTCGGCATCTGCTACGGCGAGCAGACCATGGCGCAGCAGCTCGGCGGTGAGGTCGAGGGCGGGCATCACCGCGAATTCGGCCGCGCCGAAGTAGAGATTACCGAAGACGCGCCGCTGTTCGCGGGCGTGTGGCAGCGCGGCGGCAAATATCCGGTCTGGATGAGCCACGGCGACCGCGTGACGGTGTTGCCGAAGGGCTTCCGCGTGCTCGGCAAGGCGCCGAATTCGCCGATCGCGATCATCGGCGACGACACGCGCCGCTATTACGCGATGCAGTTTCACCCGGAAGTCTATCACACGCCGGACGGCGCGAAGCTGTTGCAGAATTTCGTTTTGAAAGTGGCGGGTGCGAAGGCCGACTGGTCGATGCGCGCGTTTCGCGAAGAAGCGATCGAGCGCATCCGCGCGCAGGTCGGCAAGGGCCGCGTGATCTGCGGGCTTTCGGGCGGCGTGGATTCTTCGGTTGCAGCACTCCTCATTCACGAGGCAATCGGTGAGCAGTTGACCTGCGTCTTCGTCGATCATGGTTTGCTGCGGCTCAACGAAGCGAGAACCGTCGTCGACCTGTTCCGCAATCACTACAACATTCCGCTGGTACATGCCGACGCGAGCAATACGTTCCTCAGCGAGTTGAAAGGCGTCACCGATCCGGAGCAGAAGCGCAAGATCATCGGCAAGTTGTTCATCGACGTGTTCGAGGCCGAAGCGAAGAAGATCGGCGGCGCGGAATTTCTCGCGCAGGGCACACTCTATCCCGACGTGATCGAGAGCGTATCGTTTACCGGCGGCCCTTCGGTCACGATCAAGTCGCACCACAATGTCGGCGGCTTGCCCGCGCGCATGAACATGAAGCTGGTCGAGCCCTTGCGCGAATTGTTCAAGGACGAGGTGCGCAAGCTCGGCAAGGAACTGGGCTTGCCGGATGTGTTCGTCGGCCGCCATCCGTTTCCGGGGCCGGGACTTGCGATCCGCTGTCCGGGCGAGGTCACGAAAGAGGCGCTCGATATCTTGCGGCTCGCGGACGCGATTTATCTCGACGAAATCCGCAAGGCCGGTTTGTACGACGAAATCTGGCAGGCCTTTGCCGTCATTCTTCCGGTGAAGACCGTCGGCGTCATGGGCGACGGCCGCACCTACGATCATGTGCTGGGCCTCCGTGCGGTGACTTCGGTCGATGGCATGACCGCCGACTTCTATCCCTTCGACATGAAGTTTCTCGGGCAGGTGGCAACGCGCATCATCAACGAGGTGAAGGGTGTGAACCGCGTCGTTTATGACGTGACGAGCAAGCCGCCGGGAACGATTGAGTGGGAGTGAGGCGTAATTACGCCGCTTGTCGTCTCCGCAAAAACTTCGCATCATCCCCGCAGCCGTGAACGGAGCCGGGACATGAGCGCAAGCATCAAGCTTACCGGAAGACTGGTCGCCGCGGCGCGTGCGCTGGCCGGCGTCGGCCGCGAGGATTTCGCCAAGGCCGCGGGTGTCAGCGAAGACACGATTGCCGCGATCGAGGCGAACGGCGGCGCCTGGCTTCACACCGATGCAGATGCAGAAGCCGCGCGCCGCGCGCTCGAAACCTTCGGCGTTCTCATCGTCGAGGAGAGCCATGACATGGGCGCTGGCGTGCGCCTGAAATTCACGCGGCAAGACGTGAAGCAGCTCCAGCGCCTCGAAGGCGAGGGTGGCGCCGTCCGCTCCGACGACGCGCCGTAAGGCCCGCTGCTTCTTCCCCGCGCGTTCGCCTTCGCCACAGAAGTTTCAGCGCAGGTGGAGTTTGAGTCCGCCTGCATGCGTTTTGCTGCTGCGTGCTGCCTGGTGCGGCGTGCTGCCCGGTGGGCAATCCGGCGCAATTCGGGCAAGGGTAGCGGCCCGGGAACATTGCGCAGGGGTATTGCCGATGCAACGCGAAGCGGAAGTGAAGGGCCGATCGCGGCTCACGCGCGCCTTTTACCGCTTCTTCGCTCATGAGGCCGCGGGCGGTATCGTGCTCGCGATTGCCGCTGTGATTGCGCTCATCTTCAGCAATTCGCCATGGCGCGAAGTTTATGAGGCATTCAATCGCATCCCCGGCACCGTCGATGTCGGTGGACTGATCGTCGTCGCCAAACCGTTGCTGCTTTGGGTCAACGATCTCTGGATGGCGGTGTTCTTCTTTCTTGTCGGGCTGGAGATCAAGCGTGAGTTCGTCGAGGGCGAGCTGGCCTCTGTGCGCAAGGCGACGCTGCCGGCGGTTGCGGCGGCCGGCGGCATGGCCGTTCCGGCGCTGATTTATGCGGCGATCAACTGGCGCGATCCGGTCGCCTTGCATGGCTGGGCGATTCCGGCGGCAACCGACATTGCGTTTGCCATCGGCATCGTGATGCTGCTCGGTTCGCGGGTGCCTACTTCGTTGAAGGTGTTTCTGACGGCGGTCGCGATCATCGACGATCTCGGCGCAATCGCGATCATCGCGGCGTTCTATACGTCCAATCTCTCGCTCGGTGTGCTCGTGGCGGCGCTCGCCGGCTGCGCGCTTTTGTTCGCAATGAACCGGGCGGGAATTTCACGCGCTGATCTTTATATCGTCGTGGGTCTGGTGGTCTGGGTCTGCGTGCTGAAGTCGGGCGTGCATGCCACGCTCGCCGGTGTCGCGACCGCGCTCGCAATTCCATTGCGGGATGCAAGCGGCAAGGCGGTCGCGGGTCCGCTCGAGCACGGACTGCACCCATGGGTCGCGTTTCTCGTGCTGCCGATGTTCGCATTCGCCAATGCAGGCGTGTCGTTGCAGGGCGTGACGATTGCGAACTTGTTCGAAGCAATTCCGCTCGGCATTGCCGGCGGCCTCCTGTTCGGCAAGGCGATCGGCGTCTTCGGTGCGTCGTGGCTTATGATCCGTTCCGGTTTCGCGCCCGCGCCTGCGAATGCATCCCTGCGTCAGCTTTTCGGCGTCAGCATTCTATGCGGCATCGGTTTCACCATGAGCCTGTTCATCGGCGCGCTCGCCTTTCAAGGCCTCGACCCGGCTTTCGAGACGCGCGTGAAAATCGGCGTGCTCGCCGGTTCGCTGCTTTCAGGGGTGCTCGGGGCGCTCGTGCTCTGGCGTGCGCCGCGAACCTGACGCCAGGCGCCGCGACCTAAGCAGGCACGTAAGTCAGCCGGATCACATCGCCTGCGATCACGTCATGGCCGGTAAGCCGCAGCGGCGGGCGCGGGCCGGCGAAATAGGGATTGCCGCTGCCCAGCACGACCGGGTGCAGGTAAATCCGGTATTCGTCGATCAGGCCGAGCGCGGTGAGGCTTTGTGCCAGAACCGGCCCCGCGACTTCGATCTCGCCGTCGTGTTCGGCTTTCAGCTTGCGGATCGCGTCTCCAAGATCGCCCGCGACAAGCGTGGCATTCGGCCCGGCCGATTGAAGCGTGCGCGAGGCCACCCATTTCGGCTGCTTCCGCCATGCCGCCGCGAACTCCCGCTCGGGCGCGTCCCATCCGGGCTGTTCGTCGTCCCAATAGCGCATGATCTCGTAAATCTTGCGGCCGTAGATGCTGCCGGTTTGCGCCTTCGCTTCTTCGATGAAATGGCGAAAGAGCGCGGGCGGCGGCACAAACTTGTCATGATCGACGTAGCCGTCGAGCGACTGGTTCATGCCGAATACGAGTTTCGCCACGTCAGTCCCTCCGCAGCGGAAACATCGCCCGAATCTTCGGGTCGCGCAGCCACAGGCCGCCCCACATGAAGAGCGCGAGATAGATGCTGAACAGCACATGGCTGAAGAGCGGCGATCCGGCGCGGATATGGGTCGCCATCGCGCCGCCGAAGAGCGCCATCGTCAGCGCCGCGCCGAGCAGGTTGGTGCGCGGATAGACGTAGAGCAACACGCAAACGAGCTCGAAAATACCGATCCAGAGCACATGGCCCGCGGGCCAGCCGAGCGCTTTCATGGTTTCTTCGGCGACGGGCAATCCCAGCAGTTTCGGCGCGACCGACGCGCCGAGCATGAACAGCACGAAAATTCCGGAAAGCACGCGTCCGGTCCAGACCATCGTCTTTTCGCTCATCGTTCTCTCCGTTCTTACTTTTTGTATTGCGCGTCTGAGACCTGCTCGAGCCAGTCGACCGCTTTTCCGTCGAGCGCTTCCTGAATCGCGATATGCGTCATGGCACTCGAGGCGCTCGCGCCATGCCAGTGTTTTTCACCCGGCGCGAACCACACCACATCCCCCGGACGAATTTCCTCGACCGCGCCGCCTTCGGTTTGCGCCCAGCCGAGACCCGAAATCACGATCAGCGTCTGTCCGAGCGGATGCGTGTGCCATGCCGTGCGCGCGCCGGGTTCGAAGCTGACGGTCGCCGCGCGCACCCGCGCGGGCGCTCCGGCTTCGATCACGGGTTCGACTGTTACGCTGCCGGTGAAATAATCGGCTGGGCCTTTGCCCGCGCCGCGCGTGCCGTTCCGCTTGATGTCCATGTCTCTGCTCCTATGCGGGTTGCAGCTTGCGCTGTGACGGCACCGGAGGGAAGGCCAGCGCAATCGCAACCGCGCCAAGGCCCACCGCGCAGGATCCGACGAACAGCCAGGTGTAGGCGCCGTAGCTGTCGTAGAGCCAGCCGCCGATCAGCGGTCCCGCCGCCATGCCGAGCGAAGACACCATCGTCACCGCGCCGAACACCGTGCCCATGATCGCCTGCCCGAAATATTCGCGCGCAAGCACCGCATAGAGCGGCATCACGCCGCCATAGGCCGCGCCGAAGATCAGTGCGAGCGAATAGAATTCTTTCAGTTCGCGCACATAGATATAGGTGCCGATCGCGAGCGCCTGCACGAGCAGTCCCGCGATCAGGACCGGCTTCACGCCGAGCCTGTCGGCCGCGACGCCGAACAGCACGCGCCCGCCAAGTCCGCCGATGCCTTCGACGCTGTAGATGCTGACCGCGGCGAGCGGCCCGACGCCGCAGAAGATCGCGTAGCTCACCATGTGGAAGATCGGCCCGGAATGCGCGGCGCAGCACGCGAAGAAGACGAGCGAAAGCACGATGAACTGCGGCGAACGGAACGCTTCGCGCACCGTGCGGATCGTACCCGCGCTTTCCGCGGGCATCGCGCCGGATGCTGCCGCCGCAAGGGCAGGCGACCTGCGAACGAGGAACGCCGTCGGGATCAGCACCACCCATGCGATCAGGCCGACGATCAGCATGGCGGTGCGCCAGTCATGCGAGGAGAGGAGCCAGGCGACGAGCGGCGACATCGTCATCGGTGCGACCCCGATGCCGAGCGAAACCAGCGAGACCGCAAGGCTTCTCTGTGTCTCGAACCAGCCCGTAGTCGCCGCGATCATCGGCGCGAAGAAGGCGCTCGCCGAAATGCCGACCAGCACGCCGTAGGTCACCTGAAAGGCGATGAGCGATTGCGCGCGGCTCGCCAGCACCAGCGCGAGTCCGAGCACGACCGCGCCGATCAGCACCACGATGCGCGGACCGAAACGGTCGCTCGCGGCGCCCCAGCCGAAATTGCCGAGCGCCATCGCGAGGAAGTTCAGCGTCATCGCGCTGGAGATGCCTGCGCGCGACCAGCCGGTGGCGTGAGACATCGGTTCGAGAAACACCGCGAGAGAAAACATCGCGCCCGCGGCGACGCAGGTCATGATTGCGCCGGCCGCGACGATCATCCAGCGATAGGGCGATTCCATCTTCGCGGCTCCGCTTTCGTTACGCCATTTCCTGCGGCACGATCACCATCCAGTGCATGCCGAACTTGTCTTTCACCATGCCGAAGGCCGGCGAGAAGAAGGTCTTGATGATGGCTTGCGTGACTTCTCCGCCTTCGCAGAGCGCGCCGAATAGTTTTTTGGATTCCGCTTCGTCTTTTGCGGTGATCGAAAGGGAAAAGCCCTCGAATTTCGGGTTTCCTTTGGCGAAGCCGTCGGAAGCCATGATCAGCGTGTTCCCGACCATGAAGGCAGCATGCATGATCTTGTCGCCGGTCGCGTGCGCGCCGCCTTTATCGGGGCTTTCGTCGCCGCGCATCATGAAGGTTACCTCGGCGCCGAGAGCTTTCTTGTAAAACTCGAGCGCTTCCTCGCAGCGTCCGTCGAAGAAAAGATAGGGCTGCACTTTCATGTTCGGCATGTCCGCCATGTTCGTTACTCCTGTTTTCGCGGCTTACGCCGGTTTCATTCCGGCCTTGATATAGTCGGTCATCTGCGTGACCACCGTGCCCCAGCCGTCATGGAAGCCCATCTCTTCGTGCTGCTTGCGCGTGGCTTCTTCGCCGTGAATCGCGATCGCGGTGTAGCGCGTGCCGCCGTTGCGGGGCTCGAGCAGAAGGGCTGCGGTGAAGAACGGCTTGGGCGAGGGGCGATAGCCTGCAAGCAGCGTATCGGTGAAGACCAGTCGCTCGTTGGGTACGATTTCGAGATAGCAGCCGTTATTCGGAAACTCCTTGCCCTCCGGCGAGAGCATGACGGAAGAAAACTCGCCGCCGGGGCGTAGATCGATCTTGCAGCGGGCGAGCGACCACGGCTTCGGCACGAACCAGTGCTTCAGGTGCTCCGGCGTGGTCCAGACTTTCCACACGAGTTCGACCGGCACGTCGATGTCGCGCTCCAGAACGAGGTCGAATTTCGGGTCGGGCTTGAACGGGATCATTTTTCTTCGTCCTTCATGCTGAGCAGATATTCGTCGAGCTGGTCGAGCCGCTGTTCCCAGAAGCGGCGCTGCTTGCCGATCCAGTCTTCCGCGATTTTGAGGCGGTTTGGTGCAAGCTCATAGGTGCGCACCCGGCCTTGCTTCTTCGAGCGCACGAGACCGCACCCTTCGAGCACCTTCATGTGTTCGAAGAACGAGGGCATCGCCATGCGATAGGGTGCTGCGAGATCGCTCGCCGATGCCGGCTTGCGGCTGAGCCGCTCGACCACGTTGCGCCGCGTGGGGTCCGCGAGCGCGCGGAAGATCGCGTCGATCGGCGCGGAAGCCGATGCGCTCGAAATTTGCGGGTTCATCCTTGGGTTCCAGTTCCGATTTCCTGGCTAAGCTAGCTCCGCTCAATACTTAGGTCAATGCCTAAGTGTAGAAAATCGTGGATGCGGATCGTGGAGCAGGCGGGCACGGAAGGAAGTCGCTACAATCGGCGCATGAGCATCACGATCTACGGTATCAAGAACTGCGACACGATGAAGAAGGCGCGCGCCTTTCTCGACAAGCAGGGCGTGGAATATTCATTCCACGATTACAAGACGAGCGGCATCGAGAAGACGAAGCTCGAAGGCTGGGCGAAGAAGGCGGGGTGGGAAACGCTGCTCAACCGCGCCGGCACCACCTTCCGCAAACTTTCCGAGAAGGAAAAGGAAGGCGTCACCGAAAAGAAGGCGATCGCGCTGATGCTCTCGCAACCTTCGATGATCAAGCGTCCGGTGCTGGAGCTGCCCGGCGGCAAGCTGCTCGTCGGCTTCAAGCCGGAGGAATATAAGAAGGCGCTCTAGCGCTCCGCGCGCAGAACCACGTTATTCTGTGCGTCCAGCAGGAGAAGTTTGCCGTTTTCGATCCGCCAGCCGCGGATTGCCGGTAGTTGCGCGAGGAAAGCGGTCTCCTGCGCCATCTGGGCAGGCGCGCACATCATTTCCGTCGATGCGACGATCCCGAAGCTCAACTCGTCGTCCTTAAGCGTCATTTGCGCGCGATAGCGGTTGCAGCCGGCGCTTCCCGCGGCCCTCCCATTCTCCATGAAATTGAAGGTCGTGGGGACGGTTGCGTTTGTCGCACGGCCTTTGATTTCGGTTACGCGCCAGTTGCCCGCGAGCAAGTGCAGTTCGCTCGCACCGGCAATAACCGTCACCGCGGCGAGTAACTGAAGCGCGAGAAAAATGCGGAGCATGATCCCTCCCGAAGCCGATGGTGCAGGAATTATATCTAGCGCGGCAAAGGCCAGAGCCGGGCGGCGCCGCGCACGCCCGAGTCCGGACCCCATTTGCTTTTCACGATCGGCGTCGAGAAGCGCGGCGCGGTGGGCGCGCTGTGAAACATGTGCGCGCTCACGCGGTCCGGTAACTCGCGATAGAGCGAGCTGATACTCGAGACGCCGCCGCCGAGCACGATCACATCCGGGTCGAGCACGCCGACCACGGTCGCAAGCGCATTGCCGAGATGGTCGATATATTCGGAAAGCACTTCGCGCGCGACCGGATCGCCGTCGGCGACTTTCGCCTCGATCTCGGGCAACTGCGCGGCTTCGCCCGCGGTCGCGTCGGCATAGGCCGCGACCAGTGCCGGGCCGCTGAGCACTGTTTCGATGCAGTTGTTGCGGCCGCAGTAACAGGGCGAGCCGATGATTTCGCCATCGCGCGACGGGAAGGGGTTGTGTCCCCATTCGCCCGCGAGACGATTGTTGCCGCGCCATGCTTCGCCGTTAATCGCGATGCCGCCGCCGACGCCGGTGCCGAGGATCACGCCGAAGGCGACCGCGGCTCCTTGCGCCGCGCCGTCCTGCACTTCGGATGCGATCAGGCATTGCGCGTCGTTGGCGAGCCGAACCTTCTGGCCGAAGGCGCGTTCGAGATCGGTCTCGAGATTTTCTCCGATCAGGAAGGTGCTGTTCGCGTTCTTGACGGTGTTGGCGACGACATCGATTTCGCCGGGAATGCCGACGCCGATGGTCGCACCCGCGGCGCCCGGCACCGCTTCGCGCGCGACTTTCAGGATCTCGGCGGCGCATTGCAGGAACGTCGCGTAGTCGTTCCGCGGCGTCGCGATCTCGGTCTTGAAGGCGTAGTTGCCCGCCTCGTCCAGAACGCAGACCGCGATCTTGGTGCCGCCGACGTCGAACCCGATACGAAAGCCTTGCGGCCCCGGCATGCTTCTTCTCTTATTTCTTCCCCCGCGCGATCATATCGCGGCGGATTGCAGCGCCAAGCGGGAAACGGTCACGCTCCCGCGATTTCGAAGCGGGGCAGGCGCGGGTCGGCGGGCTCGCTCCACTTCTTTTCCTCCTCGATCCATTCGATGCCCCGGAAGCTGCGGTCTACCGGCGTCCAATCCGGAAAATCATTCGGCAAGGCGACATAGCGCACGCCGAAGCCTGCGCCGGTGCTTTCGACGATTGCATAATTGCCCGCGATGTAATTGCGGCAGTCTTCCTTGACCCAGACCGGCTTGTCCTTCGGCCGCGCGGAAATCTGCCGGTCCAGGACGCCGAGGTTCACGTATTTCGTTCCCTTGCGCTCGAACTGCTCCATGACATGCGTGTGGCCGTAGAGATGGAGCGCAAGGCCGGGGAAGTCCTTTTCGATGCCGCGCAGTTCGTAGTGGCACATCAGAATCGTACGCGAGAAATCCGCGCCGGACTTTTTAAGAGCGCCCGCGAAGCGCCGCCGCACGGCGCCATCGGGCTTGTCGCTGAAGCCGGCGAAAGTGACGCCGTCGAGCATCGCCGAACTGCGATGCAGGATTTGCGCGCGGGGATGAAACTTCGCATCGAGCGCAAGGTCGATGTCCCAGTTTCCATAGACGTAGAAAATGGGGCAGTCGAAGCTCGCCAGAATCTCGAAAAACTGCTCGGGGATTTTCCGCCCGATGTCGCCGCCGAACAGCACGGCGTCGAACGTGTTCTGTTCCTGCGCGCGCATTTTCCGCACGCAGGCGAGGTTGTTATGAACGTCGGAGAAGGCCAGAAACCGCATTGATTCGCGATCCTAGCCGCTCGCCGGGCTTGACCCAATGGCCCGGATCGGGGATGCACTCCGCGCCTGAAATAAAGCCATGTCCGACACTTCCTTAACCCACTCCCGAGCCAACGAGACGCCGATCGAGCGCGAAGTCGCGCGCCGGCGGACGTTCGCGATCATCTCGCACCCCGACGCCGGCAAGACCACGCTGACCGAGAAGCTCTTGCTGTTCGGTGGTGCGATCAACCTGGCGGGCGAGGTGAAGGCGAAGAAGAACCGCATCAACACGCGCTCGGACTGGATGGCGATCGAGCGCGAACGCGGCATTTCGGTCGTGACCTCGGTGATGACCTTCGAGTTCGGCGGTCTGGTCTTTAATCTCCTCGACACGCCGGGCCACGAGGACTTTTCCGAAGACACCTACCGCACGCTGACCGCGGTCGATAGCGCCGTCATGGTGATCGACGCCGCGAAAGGCATCGAAGCGCGCACGCGGAAACTGTTCGAGGTTTGTCGCCTTCGCGACATTCCGATCGTCACCTTCATCAACAAGATGGATCGCGAGAGCCGCGACCCGTTCGAGATACTCGACGAGATCGAAAAGACGCTTGCGCTCGACACCGCACCCGTGACCTGGCCGATCGGGCGGGGCAGGGATTTTGCGGGCACAGTGGAATTGTCGAGTGGCGGCGTGCGCCGTCTTGAGGCCGACGCGAACGCGCCGCGCGAGAAGATGGACGCGGCTGCGATGGCGGCGCTCGGCGCCAATCTGGATGCGGCGGCGCTCGAAGAAGAACTGATGCTCGCCAAGGAAGGCACCAAGAAATTCGAGCTTGCTCCGTTCCGCGAGGGGCATCTTGCGCCTGTGTTCTTCGGCTCCGCGCTGAAGAATTTCGGCGTGCGCGATTTGCTCGAAGCGCTCGGCGATTATGCGCCGCAGCCGCGCGCGCAGGTCGCCGACAAGCGCACGGTGGAGGCGGCGGAGAACAAGCTCACCGCGTTCGTGTTCAAGATTCAGGCAAACATGGACCCGAACCATCGCGACCGCATCGCCTTCGCGCGGCTCTGCTCCGGCAAGCTCTCGCGCGGCATGAAGGTGAAGGTCGCGCGCACCGAGAAGCTGATGGCGCTGAACGCGCCGCAGTTCTTCTTCGCCAAAGACCGCGCGCTCGCGGAAGAAGCTTATGCCGGCGACGTGGTCGGCATTCCGAACCACGGCGTGCTCCGGATCGGCGATACGCTGACCGAAGGCGAGGCGATCAATTTCGTCGGCGTGCCTTCGTTCGCGCCGGAAATCATCCGCCGCGTGAAGCTCGGCGATCCCATGAAAGCGAAGAAGCTGAAAGAGGCGTTGCAGCAGCTCGCGGAAGAGGGTGTGGTGCAGGTGTTCCAGCCGATGGATGGCGCGCCGGCACTCGTCGGCGTGGTCGGACCGTTGCAGCTCGACGTGCTCAAAGCGCGGCTGGATGCCGAATACGGGCTCCAGATTTCGCTGGAGCAGAGCGAGTTCGATCTCGCGCGCTGGGTCTCGGCGGAAGACCGCGTGAAGCTGGATGCCTTCATCACCGCGAAGAACTTCTCGATGGCCTCCGACCTCGACGGCGATCCGGTGTTCATGGCGAAGTCCAACTTCGACCTCGACTATACGCGCGAGCGCGCGCCCGGCGTGGTGTTCTCGGATATCAAGGACGTGAAGAAGGCGGCTTAGGCGTCGCTCAAGCCAAATTCCGCTCCAGTTCGTTATGGATTTTCGTGGCCGCGATCGCGGCGTGGCCGATTCCGACGCTGATCTGGTGCAGGTCCGAAACCACGTCGCCCGCGGCATAGATGCCTTTCACTGACGTCAACTGGCAGTCATTCACGAGCAGGTTTCCGGTCTCGTTCGCTTTCGCGCCGAGCGCAGTCGCAAGGCTTGAGCGCACTTCGCAGCCGAGCGCGGGATAAAGTACGTCGAACTCCAGCCTCTTGCCTGATTCCAGAACGGCGACGATCCGCTCGCCGCTTCTGTCGATGTCGGTCGCGCATTCGCCGGGGAAGGCGACGTTCGCCTCGCGCAGCGCCTTCAGGCACTCGGCTGGTGCGTCGTCAGGATTGTCGATGCAGAGGAATGTCACGTCGCGGGAGTAGGTGCGCAGAAACAGCGCCTTGCGCCACGCCGTCTCGGCGTGTCCGAGCACGGCGATTTTCTGGCCGCGTGCTTCATAGCCGTCGCAGATCGGGCAGAAGCGAAGCGCGCCTTCGTAAACCGCGTCGCGCAGACCGGGCAGCGAAGGGGTCTCGTCGATGATGCCGGTTGCCATCACGACGCGCCGCGCAGCGATGGTTTTGCCATCCGCCGTCGCGACGAAGCCGTCGCGCGCTTCCTCCAGTTTCGCGACTTCGCCCTCGCGCAATTCCGCGCCGTATTCGGCAGCCTGCTCGCGCAGCTTCGCGAGCAGCGCTTTGCCCGCGATGCCGTCCTCGAAGCCGGGGTAATTGTGCGAGGTCGGAATCCAGGCCGCGCGGCTTTTGCCTGCGTCCACGATCAAAACCTTGCGGCGGTAGCGCGCGAGATAGATCGCGGCGGTAAGGCCCGCAGGCCCGCCGCCGACGATCAGGCAGTCGTAGGAATCCGGCATGGAGAAGAGCCCCGTTTCGCGGGGTTAACGCTTGGCGCGCCGGGAAGTTTCGCGGCGCAGCAAAAGACTCGCTTGCGCGCCCCTTCCATTGTAAAGAGCGCTTCCTATCTACCGGCCGCGCGAGCACGAACTCGCGCGCGCGAAGCCTGACCGAAGGACGACGAGGAGGCCCGCCATGTCGATCCAGAACGCCGCCGACATCCGCCGCAATACCGCGCCCGACATCCGCGCCCGCAAGGGCCGCGAGCCGATCGTGTCGCTCACCGCCTATCACGCGCACACCGCGCGCTGGCTGGACGCGCATGTCGACCTGCTGCTGGTCGGCGACTCACTCGGCATGGTGATGCACGGCTTCGAATCGACCGTGCCGGTGACGCTCGACATGATGATCTTGCAGGGCCATGCCGTGATGCGCGGCTCGAAGAAGGCGCTGGTCGTGGTCGATCTGCCCTTCGGCACCTATGAGGCGAGCCCCGAGCAGGCCTTTCACACCGCCGCGCGCGTCTTGAAAGAAACCGGCTGCGGCGCGGTGAAGATGGAAGGCGGCGTTCGCATGGCGGAGCATGTGCGCTTCCTCACCGAGCGCGGCGTGCCGGTGATGGGCCATGTCGGCCTGACCCCGCAGTCGATCAATACGCTCGGCTCGTTCCGCGCCCGCGGCCGCGAGGAGAGCGAATGGGGGCCGATCCTCGACGACGCGAAAGCGATTGCCGACGCCGGTGCATTCTCCATCGTGCTGGAAGCCATGGCCGAGCCGCTCGCGGTCAAGATCACGAAGGAAGTGGCGGTGCCGACCATCGGCATCGGCGCATCGTCGGCCTGCGACGGACAGATCCTCGTGCTGGAAGACTTGCTCGGCCTGTCGCCGCGCGTGCCGAAGTTCGTGAAGCAATATGCCGACATGGGCCGCCTGATCGAGGAGGCGGTGTCGAACTACGCGAACGAAGTTCGCGACCGCTCGTTCCCGTCCGCAGAGCATGTCTATGCGCTGAAGAACAAGGCGAAGCAGGACGCGGGCTCGAAGTGAAACCGGCGAAAGACCCCGTCCGGGCGCTGATCAAGGCGTCGGTGATCGTTGTCCTCGTCGTGGCGGCAATCATCGGGCTGTTCGTGTTCGGCTTTCACGAATGCCAGTCGGGCCGGCTGATGTGGGCTTGTTAGCCTGAGACAAGACGAACCTCGGACGGCGTGTTGAGGATGAGCAGCAGAAGGCCTCGCTGGGCTCTCTGCATTTCGTTTATTATCTGCTGTAACGAATTTGCTGATTGCCCGATTGTGCCAGTGTCATCGGCGTTAGTGTATTCATTATTCCTGTTGCAATTGCATTCCTGTCGCAACTACGCACTCGTAAATACGAGTGTTCGTACTTCGATGGAGTAAAATTTACGCATGCGCGAATTTTAGGCGGCCAGAACGGCCGCGAAATTCGAGCGTGCTAGGTGCCGTATGCGTAAGCCCTAGTCGCTCTAAAAAATTTGAGGTTAATTAGATACCGTTAGGTCGACTCAATGACTCAAGTGCCAGCATAAGGGGAGGGGTTGTGCCGGTATTGAGCGCAAATCAATTACGTCGAATTTTCTGAGCAAGCCCACCAACGTCAAGTCGAGGGCCGTAGTTGTGCAAGGCATTACAGAAGATGAGATCAGAGAAGCTCTTCAGAAGATGGAGCGCGAACTGGAGGATGTAATTCGTTTAGCGGAGGTCTATGGACAAGACGAACTTGCGGAGAAATTGAGAAAGTCCCTCGAGGAAACGAAAAGAATCCTTGCCGCACCAAATTAGATAAATCTCATTTCTTGTTCTTGTCGTTGATAAGCGCTTGCTGAAGCATCGAGTTCGCTTCGGCCAAACGTTGGGCAGCCGCCGGACTTAGCTTGTTTACGGCCGGCAACAGATAGTCGATTGCGCTGATCAGTTCCTGCGCGTGTTCCGCTCTCGTTTGCTTTTCTTCGTCGCGTGTCATGTCGGTGCTCGTCGCGCGTTCTTCGCCAATAAATTTCTCTTTGTGTCGGATAGCCCGCTCCAATTCTGCCGAAGCCGCAGAAACCGCGCGCCCGAATCCGGTGCGGACTCTACTTCCAATGAATTGACGAAGACAGGCGCATTTCGCGCCCTCTGGGTGTGCAGGCAACGGGTTGGTTGATCGGCCGCCCGGGGGTTCGTGCTACCATGTCTTTCCGCGCCGCCGCGGCTTTACCATTGAAAAATAAGGCGAAAATGCCTCGTTGGGGGCGTTGCCACGATACGCCCACATCTCTATTTTACGCCCGCTTTAACGGAAATACGGGCAGGTAGGGCTGCGCCACCCCGCGTGGCTCTTTAAGGGTTTTGAATGTCGGACATCATCCGCGAAGTAGACGAAGAACTGCGCCGGGAACGGCTCGCCAACATCTGGAAGAAGTACGGCGGCTATATCGCGCTCGCCGCCTTCCTGCTGGTCGCCGCCACGGCCGGCTGGCGCGGCTATGAATATTACTCGCGCAAGCAGGCGGAAGCCGCGTCCGACCGTTTCGTCGCCGCGCAGAAGCTCGCCGCCGACGCGACCAAGACCGACGAGGCGATTGCCGCCTTCAACGCCATCGCCGCCGATGCGCCCGGCGCCTACAAGCTGCTCGCGCGTTTCTCCGCCGCCGCCGAACTCGGCCGCAAGGATGCGAAGCAGGGCGCGGCCGCCTTCGACGCCATTGCGAACGATGCTTCGGTCGAGCCCCTGATGCGCGAGCTTGCCAGCATCCGCGGCGCGGTGCTCGCGGTCGATACCGCCGATCTCGCCGAGATGCAGAAGCGTTTGCAGCCGGCACTTGCCGACAAGTCCGCCTATCGCCATTCGGCGATGGAATTGCTGGCGCTCGCGCATCTGCGCGCCGGCGATCAGGGCGCCGCGCAGAAGCTCCTGCTCCAGCTCGCCTTCGATCCCGAAACGCCGCCGGGCCTGCGCAACCGCGCGCAGCGTTTGCAGGCCGCGCTCTTCACCAATGCGCCGGCCAAGGCCGAGCAGAAGAAGGCCGAAGAGAAGAAGGCCGAGGACAAGAAGTAGCCGCGATGCTGCGCGCGAAATTGAAATCCGCTTTCGGCATCGCGCTCGTGCTCGCGCCGCTTTCGCTCGGGCTTGCGGGCTGCGAGACGATCGAGGACCTGAGCCCGTTCGACGAGAAGAAGAAGCCGCTTTCCGGCGAGCGCCGCGCGGTGTTTCCGGAAGGCGTGCCGGGCGTCGAGCTTCACGCGCCGCCGCAGCAGCCGACCAATTCCAACATCCAGCTTCAACCGCAGTCGCAGATGCCGGAAAATAACCCGGACGCGCAGACGCAGCGCCCGAACCAGCCGCCCGCCAACACCAATACCGGCGACGACCCATGGGCTGGACAGCGCCGCTGACGGCGCGTGGGCTGGTCAGCGCGGCTGATCGCGGCTAAGGCGTGACATGCTTCCTTCCATCGCCATCGTGGGCCGTCCGAACGTCGGCAAATCGACGCTGTTCAACCGGCTTGTCGGTCAGCGCGTTGCGCTCGTCGACGATACGCCGGGCGTCACCCGCGATCGCCGCGAAGGCGAGGGCAAGCTCGGCGATCTGAAATTCCGCATCTTCGACACCGCCGGATTTGAAGAGGCGGGCGCGGAGAGCTTGGCAGGCCGCATGCGCGCACAGACCGAAAGCGCGATCGCGGATGCCGACGCGATCCTGTTTCTGGTCGATGCCCGCGCGGGACTGCTGCCTGACGACAAGGTGTTCGCGCAGATCGTCCGCAAATCCGGCAAGCCCGCGGTCGTGGTCGCGAACAAGAGCGAAGGCAAGGCGGGTGCGGCCGGTGCGCTCGAGGCCTATGCGCTGGGCTTGGGCGAGCCCGTGAATATTTCCGCCGAGCACGGCGAGGGCATGGGTGAGTTGTACGACGTACTCGTCGCGCTTCTCCCCGAAAAAGAAAAAGCCTCCGAATTTGATGAAGACGGCGAAGACGACGCCGAGGAAAAAGCCGAAGCCGAAAAGCCCGCCGACACCATTCGCGTTGCCGTCGTCGGCCGCCCGAACGCGGGCAAGTCGACGCTCATCAACAAGCTGATCGGCGAGGATCGCCTCGTCACCGGACCGGAGCCGGGCATCACGCGCGACTCCATCGAAGTGAAATTCGAATACGGTGGCCGCAAATTCGAGATGCTCGATACCGCGGGCATGAGGAAGCGCGCGAAGGTGCAGGCGAAGCTCGAGAAGCTTTCGGTCGGCGATACCCTGCGCGCGATCCGCTTCGCCGAAGTCGTGGTGCTCCTGCTCGACGCGAGCATGCCGTTCGAGGAGCAGGACCTGCGCATTGCCGATCTCGTGATGCGCGAGGGACGCGGCCTCGTGATCGGCATGAACAAGCGCGATCTGGCGGCACCCGAAATGACGATGGGGAAAACGCTGCGCGAGGAAGCCGACCACTGGCTGCCGCAGGCGAAAGGCATGCCGATTGTCGCGATGTCGGGGATGCACGGCGACAATCTCGACAAGCTGATGAAGGCGGTGGTCGAAACCTACGAGGTCTGGAACAAGCGCGTTTCCACCTCGACCATCAACCGCTTTCTGGAGCGCGCGCTCTCGCAGAATCCGCCGCCGGCGGTCTCCGGCGCGCGCATTAAGTTACGCTACATGACACAGGCGAAAGCCCGCCCGCCGACGTTCGTCCTGTTCGGCACGCGCACCGATGCGCTGCCGGAATCCTACATGCGTTATCTCGTGAACGGCGTGCGCGAGGCATTCGAAATGCCGGGCGTGCCGATCCGGTTTACTTTCCGCGAGCCGGAAAATCCGTTCAGGAAGAAGATGCTGAAGAAGGACGACCGCGGCAAGCGGAAGAAAAAGAACCGCAGGTGAGTTCTCTTCGTCATGCCCGGCCTCGTGCCGGGCATCTCGCTTGATAGGGCAGGGCGTTATTGATCGAGATGGCCGGGACAAGCCCGGCCATGACAAATCTATTGCGGCGGCGCGTAGGCGAGCCACTTCTTCTTCGGGAAATCGTAAAGCTGCCCGTTCTGGCTGACGGAAGGCAGGCACAATTCCACGATCGCTTCCGCGACCGTTTCCGGGGGAGTCAGCGTCATCGGGTCTTCGCCGGGCATGGCGCGCGCGCGCATGCGCGTGCGGATCGGGCCGGGGTTGAAGAGGTTGACCTTGATGTTCGTGGTCGTGACTTCCGAAGCATAGGTGCGGACCAGCGACTCCAGCGCGGCTTTCGACACCGCATAAGGCCCCCAGTAGGCGGTGGACTTATGCGCGGCGCCCGACGTGACAAACACCGCGCGCGCGGCATCGGCATTGCGCAGGAGCAGGTCGAGCGAGCGGATCAGCCGGAAGTTCGCAGTCACGTTGACCTGCATGACTTCGTCCCAGGTCTTCTGATCGACATGCGGGATCGGCGAGAGCGCGCCGAGTTGGCCAGCGTTGCCGACGAGAATGTCGAGCTTGCGGAAGCGCTCGTAAAGCGCCTGGCCCATGCGGTCGAGATCGTCGAACTTGCGGATGTCGGCGGGGACCAGCGTCGCCTGGCCGCCGAGTTTCTGGATTTCGTCGTCGAGTTCTTCGAGGCCGCCGGTGGTGCGGGCGAGCGCGATCACATGCGCGCCCTTAGCGGCCAGCGATTTCGCGACCGCCGCGCCGATCCCGCGCGAGGCGCCGGTGACGAGCGCGATTTTTCCTTCGAGATTTTTTGACATTTCCTCACTCGTCATGCCCGGCCTTGTGTCGAGCATCCACCTCTTTCGTGAGGAGAGGTTTTACAGGCGTGGATGGCCGGGACAAGCCCGGCCATGACGACAAATCGTCAGCTCGCTTCGGCGAGCAGCGACAATTGCCGGGGTGCGATTTCGCCGTTCTTGTCGGTAAGCGGCGTCGGATAATCGCCCGTGAAGCAGTGATCGGTGTATTGCGGCTTCTCGGGGTTGCGCTTGCCGGCACCCATCGCGCGGTAAAGCCCGTCGATGGAGAGGAAGGCGAGGCTGTCGGCGCCGATATATTTGCGCATGCCTTCGAGATCGTGGGTCGCGGCGAGTAACTTGTCGCGATCGGGCGTGTCGATGCCGTAAAAGTCGGGATGGGTGATCGGCGGGCTCGCGATGCGGAAGTGGACTTCCTTTGCACCCGCTTCGCGCATCATGCGCACGATCTTGACCGAGGTCGTGCCGCGCACGAGCGAGTCGTCGATCAACACGATGCGCTTGCCCGAGACCGCCGCGCGGTTCGCGGAATGCTTCATGCGCACGCCGAGTTCGCGGATCTGCTGCGTCGGCTCGATGAAGGTACGGCCGACATAATGGTTGCGGATGATGCCGAGCTCGTAGGGAATGTTCGAAGCCTGCGCGAAGCCGATCGCGGCGGGCACGCCCGAATCCGGCACCGGCACCACGACGTCGGCGACAGCCGGTGCTTCGCGCGCAAGCTCGGTGCCGAGGTTGCGGCGCACCTGATAGACACTCTTGCCGCTCACGACCGAGTCCGGCCGTGCGAAATAAATGTATTCGAAGATGCAGGGGCGCGGCGTCATCGGCGGAAACGGCTTATGCGATTCCAGCCCGTTTTCGCCGACTACGATCAGTTCGCCGTTTTCAACGTCGCGCACGAACTTCGCGCCGATGATGTCGAGCGCGCAGGTCTCCGAGGTCAGGATCGGCGCGCCGTCGAGTTCGCCGAGCACCAGCGGGCGGATGCCGAGCGGGTCGCGCGCGCCGACGAGCTTCTTGTTGGTGAGGCCGACGAAAGAATAGGCGCCCTCGATCTCGCGGATCGCATCGACGAAGCGCTCGACGAAGCGCGCGCGCTTGGAGCGGGCGAGGAGATGCAGGATCACCTCGGTGTCGGAGGTCGATTGCATGATCGCGCCGTCGCGCACGAGCTGGCGGCGGAGCGTATGGGCGTTCGTCAGGTTGCCGTTATGCGCAACGGCAAAGCCGCCCCCGTCGAGTTCGGCGAAGAGCGGCTGTACGTTGCGGAGAATGGTTTCGCCGGTCGTGGAGTAGCGCACATGGCCCACGGCGGAATGGCCGGGGAGGCGCTCGATCACGTGGCGTTTGGAGAAGGTGTCGCCGACGAGGCCGAGGCGGCGCTCCGAATGGAAGCGCTTGCCGTCATAGGTGACGATGCCGGCCGCTTCCTGTCCGCGATGCTGGAGTGCGTGCAGGCCGAGCGCGGTCAGCGCGGCGGCGTCGGGATGTCCGAAGATGCCGAACACGCCGCATTCCTCGCGGAGCGTGTCGCCCATCGCCTGTTTATCCAATTGGAGGCCCGTCTCGTTCGCCACGCTCATTCCAAAGCCCCTTTGGTGATCGCGCGTCACTGCTGTGCCGCGCGGGTGCTTTCGATCAATTGGTTGAAGCCGGCCCGGTCGTTACGCTTGTAAGTCTTCTCGTCCGGGGTATTGGTATTCGCAAGCGAGGGGTTGTTACCCCGGTCGGTGCGACCCGGTTGTGGCGTCGGTGCCGGGTTCGGCGTTGTTTCGGGCGCGGGCGTCTGTTGTTCGTCGCCGCGCGGTTTTCTTAAGCGCTGCAAGATGGCGTTTTCGGGATCGTCCGGCAGCACGGATTTGATCCAATCCCCCGTGCTTTGCAGGATCGGCCGCGAGCGCGCGTTTTTCACCCAGTCCGGCTCCGTCTTCGCAGGCACCAGCCAGGTGAAAAACAGGAACGCGACCACCATCACCACGAGCCCGCGCGCCAGCCCGAACAGAAAGCCGAGCGTACGGTCGAGCGCGCCGATGCGGCTGTCGAGCACGAGGTCCGAAATCTTCACCGTGAACAGCGACACGATCAGCAGGGTCAGGAGGAACAGCCCGCCGACGGCGATGCCGGTCGCCAGCAGATCCTGATGAACGTACTGCTTTACATAGGGAAGAACGCGCGAATAGCCATAGAGCGTGACGATCGCGGCGATGACCCAGGAGGCGATGGAGAGGATTTCGCGCATAAAACCGCGCACCATCGCGAGCACGCCCGAAATCAGCATGACGGCGAGCAACCCGAAATCCAGCACGGTGGGGGTCATCTAAAAACGCTGCTCCGCCTGCAAGTTACGACGATTCGGGCACCCCGGAAGGGCCGTTTCGCGGATGCATATAGCGGCTGATCCGGCTCCCGTCACCCGCCGCGGCAATCCATGCACCTCCTTGTGGGACGCATGGTGACCGAACGGTTCTAGCGCCGCAGCCGCAGCCGGTATGGCCGCGTCACGGCCGCGATCAGGTCGGTAACCACGCTCAAATAGAGCGCGGCAATCCCCATCATGACGAAGGGGTGGGAGAGCAGGCGGATTCCGGTCCATTCCTTGGGCCAGAACAGCCGCATGTACTCGTTGGCGAGTTCCCGCGACTTCGCGCCGGTGAACCAGACCGGCAGGTCCTTGAGACGCACGAAGAGGTCGATCAGCACGACCGCGATCGCAAAGATCAGGATGCCGCGCACTAGCCCGAACAGGAGCCCGCCGATGCGCCCGCCGGTTGTGATCCAGGGCGCCATGCCGAAATGCGACACCCAGGCGGCGACGAGAAAAGTCACGATGACGGCGCCGAGGAAGACATAGCTCGCCATGTAGCGGAACGAAGGCCGCAACCACTGGCCGACGCCGGCGTTCAGCGCATAGGCGTATACGATCATCCCCGCGACCGCGAAGCAGACGAGGCCGATCGCCTCGCGCGTGAGGCCGCGCAGCCAGCCGAGAATCGCGGAGACGAGCACGAGGGCGACGAAGATGCCGTCGAGGAACGTGATCTGCATCATGCTTTAGCCCGCGTCGCGGTTCGGCAGGCGGCGGACTTTCTGTGCCGCGGCACCGATGTCGGCAACCAGCGCATCGAGTCCCGGCACAGTGCGCACGCTTAAACCCTCCGAGGAGTCGCCGCGGCCCGCTTCGGGGATTACGGCGCGGGCGAATCCGAGCTTCGCCGCTTCCTTCATGCGCGCGGTCGCTTGCGGCACGGCGCGCACGGCACCCGTGAGCGAGGCTTCGCCGAAGTAAACGCAGTCGGCGGGCAGCGGCACGTTATAGAGCGAGGAGATGAGCGCCGCCGCGATCGCAAGATCGGCGGCGGGTTCGGTGATGCGAAGGCCGCCCGCGATGTTGAGATAAACGTCCTGCTGGCCGAGGCGCACGCCGCAGCGCGCTTCCAGTACCGCGAGGATCATGGAGAGGCGGCTTTGCTCCGCGCCGACCACCGCCCGGCGCGGCGTGCCGAGCGCGGAGGGTGCTACCAGCGCCTGAATTTCCACGAGCAAGGGCCGCGTGCCTTCCAGCCCCGCGAACACGGCGGTGCCCGGAGAAGAAGTGTCGCGGTCGGAGAGGAACAGCGCGGACGGATTTTCGACTTCGCGCAAACCGCCGCCGGTCATTTCGAACACGCCGATTTCGTCGGTCGGCCCGAAACGGTTTTTCATCGCGCGCAGGATTCTGAACTGATGCGCGCCGTCGCCCTCGAAAGAGAGCACGGCGTCCACCATGTGCTCGACCACGCGGGGACCGGCGATCTGGCCGTCTTTCGTCACATGGCCGACGAGCACGATCGCGGTGCCGGATTTTTTCGCGAAACGAAGGAGCTGCTGCGCGGAGCCGCGCACCTGCGTCACCGTCCCCGGCGCGCTTTCGACCGTCTCGGTCCACATCGTCTGGATCGAGTCGATGATCGCAAGCGCAGGCGCCGCGCCGTGCGAAAGCGTCGCGACGATGTCTTCGACGTTGGTTTCGGCGGCAAGCTCGACGGCTGCGTCGGTCAGCCCTAGGCGCTGCGCGCGCATCCGCACCTGATCGATGGCTTCTTCGCCGGAGACATAGACGATGCGGCGGCCTTTCCGCGCGAGCGCGGCCGCGGCCTCGATCAGCAACGTCGACTTGCCGATGCCGGGATCGCCGCCGAGCAGGATCGCGGAGCCGCGCACGAAGCCGCCGCCGGTGACGCGGTCGAGTTCCTTGATGCCGGATGCGATGCGCGGGGCTTCCTCGGATTTTCCGGAAAGCGGCTCGAGCGCGATCTGGCGTCCCTTGCGGGAGGTGCGTTGCGTGGCCGGGACGGAAGCCTGCGCCGCGGTTTCCTCGGTGATCGTGTTCCACTCGCCACAGGACTCGCACTTGCCCTGCCAGCGGAGCGTTACTGCGCCGCAGTTCTGGCAGACGAAGTTCGAGCGGGCTTTGGCCATGGCGGGAATGTCGGGAAACGGAAGGTTCGAGTCGGTTGCTTGCAAAACAGCCTAGCACGTTTGCGGGCCGGAAAAGCCGATGGCTGGCGAAAGCCGCAAAGCGGGCACACTATCCGTCCGCTGCCGCCAAGAGCAGCAAAGCCCTTTTTTGGGAGGAATGGATGCCAGCCAGATTTCGATTGTTGATGATTTCGTCCGCGGCACTGATCGCATTTTCTTTCGCCGCGCCCGCGCAGCAAAACAACATGAGTTTCTTCGTCACCAGCGCAGGCTCCGGTAATGGCGGCGACCTCGGCGGTCTCAATGGCGCCGACGCGATCTGCCAGAAGCTGGCTGCGACGGCAGGTGCCGGCACCAAGACCTGGCGCGCATATTTGAGCACGCAAGGGATCGGCGCGGTCAACGCCAAGGACCGCATCGGTAAGGGTCCGTGGGTGAACGCGAAAGGCGTCACGATCGCAAAGGACGTCGCCGATCTGCATAGCGCGAACAACAATCTCAACAAGCAGACCGCGCTGACCGAGAACGGCGAGGTCGTGAACGGACGCGGCGACCAGCCAAACCGGCACGACATTCTCACCGGCTCGCAGCCGGACGGCACCGCTTTTGCGGGCGCCGAGGATAGAACCTGCAAGAACTGGACGAGTTCGACCACGGGCTCGGCGATGCTTGGCCATCACGACCGCATGGGTCTGAACACCGAGCCGCCGTCGCTGTCGTGGAATTCGTCGCATCCTTCGCGCGGGACGGACGGCGGCTGCTCGCAGGCCGATCTTCGTTCGACCGGCGGCGCGGGGCTGCTTTACTGCTTCGCGGAGAATTGAGCGCGAAGATACGGAACGAAAATCGCCGCGGGAAACCGCGGCGATTTTTTTTAGTCTTTCTTCGCCGGCAACAGATTGCCCGCGAGGTCCGAAAGCTTCGGGCGTGGAAGTGCTGCGAAGGGCAGAGGCCGCGTGACTTCGATCGCGGCGATGCCGAGCCGCGCGGTGAGCAACCCGTTCAGCACGCCTTCGCCGAGTTTCGCGGAAAGTTTCGCGGCCAGCCCGTGCCCCAACACCTGCTGCACGATGCTGTCGCCGACCGCCATGCCGCCGGTGAGCGCGAGATGCGAGATCACGTGGCGCGCAAGCCGGAACATGCCGAGCACGCCGGGGCGGCCGCCGTAAAGCGTCGCTAACTTGCGAATGAGAAACAGCGTGTTGAACAGCACGAACAGAAGATCGACGGCCGCGCGCGGCGAGATCGCGGTGACGAGCGAAACGCGCTTGGCGGCGGAGGAAACCAGTTGCCGCGCTTCGGCGTCGAGCGGCGCGAGCAGCTCTCGCTCGGCAAGCCGCACATAATCCGCGCCATCGATGATGTCGGAGGCATAGCCTTCCATCGCGGCGCGGCCTTTGGCGAGGCGCGGCATGGTGCGCGCGAGCGAAAGCATGTCGGAGACGACTGCCTTGCCTTCGTCGCGGTCGTCGGAGGCGAGCACGAGGGCGGCGCGCTTCTGGATGCGTTCGATCTTCTCCAGCCGGAAGATCGCGATCAACTCGCGCATCGCGATCACGAACAGCGCAAGCCCCGCGAGTGCAGTCAGCGCCAGCGCGAACCAGCCGAGCCACGGCGCATAAGAAAAGAGCGACTGCACGAGATTGGCGACCGCGAGACCGAGTGCAAGCGAAACGAGGCCGCCCGCCGCCGACCAAAAGAGCTTGCCCCAGAAGCGGCTTTTCTTCTGTGCAGGCTCGACCACGGCGGGGAGGTTTGCGGCTTCCGCGGCTTCGATCTCGCGCAACTCGGCGCGCGTCAGCAACGGCTCGTCGGGCGAGGCGACTGCGACGCGCGGGTCGTCCGGCCGGAACGATTCAGGTCTCGTCATTCGAGGCGGTCTCCGATCAGGAACTGCAACGCGCGGTCGAGGCGAATATGAGGCAGCGCGGGCTCGCCGCCTGCGGGCGCTTCGACCAGCGGCGGTCGGAACTTCAGGAAGCGGAAGTCGCTCTCGTCGTGCGAGCCGGCCGCAAGTCCACGGAATTTCCAACTCATGTTTTCGCCTTCGACGAACTCGGGGAGTGCGCCGGGGAAGATCGCGGTTTCGCGCGTGCCGTCGAAGATCTCTTCGCCGATGCGCTCGCCCGCAAGCGGCGTACCGACGATGGCGGGAAGTTTTTCGCTTCCTCGCGTGACCACTGCCTCTCGCGTCGCGCGCACGGCGGCAATCGCGATGGCGTCTGTCTTCGCGCCGAGAAGCTCCGAGCGCGAAGCCGCGCGCTTCACCATGCGCGCGAGAATGTTTTCCAGCCGGTCGTGTTGCAGGTGATGCAGGTGATCGGCCTTGGTCGCCGCGAACAGGATTTTGTCCGCACGCGGCTTGAAGATCGAGGAGAGCAACGTGCGCCGCCCCGTGTTGAAGCAGGCAGCGATCGCGCTCAGCGTCTGTTCGAGATCGGAGAGCGCCTCCGGCCCGGAGTTGATCGCGGACAACACATCGGCGAGCACGATCTGCCGGTCCAGCCGCGCGAAATGCTCGCGGAAGAACGGCCGCACCACGCGCGCGCGATAGGCTTCGTAGCGCGACGCCATCATCTCCCAGAGCGAGCCGGAAGGGGCGGTCTCGCCGCGCGGCAAATCGAGCGGCGCGAAGGTGACGGCGGGCGAGCCCGCAAGATCGCCCGGCATCAGGAAGCGGCCGGGCGGAAGCAGGTTCATCGCGAAGCGCTCGTCGCGGCAGGCGATCAGATATTCGGTGAAGAGTTTGGACGCGTTGATCGCATGCTGTTCGTCGGCCTTCGCTTTCGGGTCGAGCGAGTTCAGATGGATGTGCCACTGGGCGGCGAGTGCTGCGCGCGGACCTTCGCGCGAGAGCGCGATCGCTTCCGCCGACCATTCTTCGTAGGTCTTGTCGAGGAGCAGCAGGTCGAGGAGCCACTCGCCGGGATAGTCGACGATGTCGAGCGTCAGCGTGCGTTCGCGCCCGCGCTTGGTCTGGTAGTCGATTTCGATGCGGATTTCGGAGATCGCGCGCGTCGACTCCGGCCATTGGCGTAGATCGGCGAGGTCGCGCAGGTGCTTTTCATATTCAAAGCGCGGGATCGCGGCGTCGGGCTGCGGCGCGAGGCGCACGCGCGCGATGCGGCCCGAGGTCAGCGCCTCAAATACGGGGAGGCGGGTGCCGTGCAGAAGCGCATGGATGAGTGCGGTGATGAAGATGGTCTTGCCGGAGCGCGACAGCCCGGTAACGCCGAGCCGCAGCGTCGGGCGCATGAGTCCGCCGCCGTAATCCGCAAGCGCCCGTCCGGCGAGCCGGGCTTCCTCCAGAATGTCGTCGAATGCCATTACCGGCCTTCCGCTGTCGTCCGGGCGGAATATGGGGAGGGAAGGCGCGGGATGCGAGTCTTTACGCGTCGTCCCTACATTCGCAGGGGCGACGCGCTACTTCACCCCATCCCCGGTATCGCGACGAGCAACGTAAAGCCGTTGATCATCAGGAGCGTGCCCAGGACGCCGAGGAGCGCGCTGCCGAACACGAGCCACGAGATACCCGAGACGATCGCGACCGAAGCCAGCACGATCGCGATTTGCAGAAGCACTTCCGCGTAATCGAAATAGGGGTCCTGCTTCAGCGCGTGGTCGCGCGCCTGTTCCATTACTTTTGCGCGCGCCAGCAATTCCTTCTTGCCTTCCTGCGTCTCGGGCTCGGATTCGTAGCGTGCGACATTCTTGCGGTAGGCGTCGATCTTTTTCTGGATTTCGGCTTTCGCTTCCGGCGCGGCCGTGCCGAGCGAAAGTTCTAGTGCGTCGGCGGCAAGCGCGAAGCTCGTCTGCCGGATGTTCTTCGCCTGATAGAACGCATAGAGGTTCGATGCGAAGATGTTGTTGTTGGTCGCTTCCTTCGCCGCGTTCTGGCCACCGAGGCCGGTGATCGCGAGCAGCATCGCCAGCACCGCGATGAAGATCGCGGTGCGTGTCTTGAACTTGTCGTCGGACTTCTCGCCGTCCATCAGTTCGCCTGCTTCGTCGGCTTTCATGGTCGCCCCCAAAATTTGAAAAGTTATTCGGTGTAAATTCGTTTCCAGCGCCGCCCCAGCGAGGTCAGCACTTCGTACCCGATGGTCCGCGCGTGACCGGCGAGATCGTCGGCTGAAATTCCGTCGCCGAGCAAGGTCACGAGGTCGCCGCGCTTCACCTTGTCCACCGGCACGTCGGTGACGTCGATTGCCGCGAGGTCCATCGAGATGCGGCCCGCGATGTTGCAGCGGACACCCGCGACGATCGCTTCCGCGCCCTTCTTGTTGTCGGAAGAACCGGCAGCGCGGAAAATGCCGTCGGCATAGCCCGCGGAGATGATCGCAAGCCGGGAGTCGCGCATGAGCTTCAGCCGCGCGCCATAGCCGACCGTGGTGCCGGCTTTGGCTTCGCGCAGGGTAACGACCCGTGCTTGCAGCTTCACGACCGGCTGCATCGGGTTTTCGCCCGTGTTCAGCGCGCGCCCGCCGTAAAGCGAAATGCCGGGGCGCACCAGATCGAAATGCGCGTCGGGGAAGGCGAGCAGTCCCGCGGAATTGCACAGCGACGCCGGGATGCCGGGGAATTTCTTGATGATCGCCGAGAATGCGTCGATCTGCTGGCGGTTCAGCGCATGCTCGGGATCGTCGGCGCAGGCGAGGTGGCTCATCACCAGCGTCGGCGTGAACGTGATCTCGTCGCTGACGAGGCGCGGCGCGATGCTTTCTGCTTCGGCAAGCGAAAATCCGTGGCGGTTCATGCCGGTGTCGATGTGAAGGGCGGCCGGCGCTTCTTCGCCGGTCTCGTCGGCGTGCGCCTCCCATTCGTCGAATTCGGCCATGGAGCCGAGTACGGGCCTGACATCGATGCCGCAGACGACTTCCGCGGTGCCGGGGTTCAGCCCGTTCAGGAGATAAATCGTGACCGTGGGCAGGATGGTGCGGAGCCTAAGCGCCTCGTCGAAGGTCGCGACAAAGAAGGTGTCGCATCCGGCTTTCGCGAGCGCTTGTGCCGCCTGTTCTAACCCGATGCCATAGGCGTCGGCTTTGACGACGGCCGCGCATTGCGCGCTGCCCGCGCGCTTCGCGAGCGACTGCCAGTTCGCGACCAGTGCCGCGAGATTGACGGTCAGCAATCCTGTCGCTTCGGGGGAGAGAGAGTCGGACATGGCGCGGAACTTAACGAACGGCGGAGAAATTGTCGCCAGTCTGGTGACGGCCGCGGCCCGGTCATGACGGAATTTTGAAAGTTGGAAATCAGCCCCGCCGCTCGGGCAGGTGATCCTCGCGGGCAAGGTTGCCGAAGCGCGTGTAAGCCGCCTCGAACGAGAGCTTCGCCGTGCCGGTCGGGCCGTGGCGTTGCTTGCCGATGATGATTTCGGCGCGGCCTTCCGCCGCCTTCAATTCCTGCTCCCACTTGAACCACTCTTCCGAGCCGGGCTTCGGCTCGCGGTTCTTGAGATAATATTCTTCGCGATAGACGAACAGCACGACGTCGGCGTCCTGCTCGATCGAGCCGGATTCGCGAAGATCGGAAAGCTGCGGGCGCTTGTCGTCGCGCGCTTCCACCTGACGAGAAAGCTGCGAGAGCGCGATGATCGGCACGTCGAGTTCTTTGGCGAGCGCTTTGAGGCCGGTCGTGATCTCGGTCACTTCCTGCACGCGGTTGTCGCCCGCGCGTTTCGAGCCGGTCAAAAGCTGCAAGTAATCGACGACCATGAGGTCGAGGCCGCGCTGGCGCTTCAGCCGCCGCGCGCGCGCGGTCAGCTGCGCGATGTTCAGGCCGCCGGTGTCGTCGATGTAAAGCGGCACCGATTGCATGTGCTGCGCGGCGGAAGCGAGCTTGGAGAAATCCTGTTCGGAAATTTCGCCGCGGCGGATTTTCGAGGACGGGATTTCCGTCTGCTCCGACATGATACGGGTGGCGAGCTGCTCCGCCGACATTTCGAGCGAGAAGAAGCCGACGATGCCGCCCGAGACGGTTTCGATCGAGCCGTCAGGGCGCGGTTCGCCCTGATAATTCTGCGCGATCTCGTAAGCGATGTTGGTGGCGATCGCGGTCTTGCCCATGGCCGGGCGGCCCGCAACGATGATCAGGTCCGAGCGCTGCAATCCGCCCATCAGGTGATCGAGATCGAGGAAGCCGGTCGCGACGCCGGAAAGGCCGCCTTCGCGCTGGTAGGCCTTGCTCGCGAGGTCGACCGCGTCTTTGAGCGCTTCCGAGAAACGCAGGAAGCCGCCGTCATAGCGGCCGACTTCCGCAAGCTCGTAGAGGCGGCGCTCGGCGTCGTTGATCTGCTCCTGCGGCGAAAGCTCGACCGGCGCGTCATAGGCGACGTTGACCATGTCCTCGCCGATCTGGATGAGATCGCGCCGCGTCGCGAGGTCGTAGATGTTGCGCCCGTAATCTTCCGAATTGATGATCGTGGTCGCTTCCGCGGCAAGGCGGGCGAGATATTGCGCGGGGTTCAGGCCGGCGATGTCGGTCTCGGCGGGGATGAAGGTTTTCAGCGTGACCGGGGAGGCGATCTTGCCCGCACGGATCAGGCTCGCCCCGACCTCGTAAATCTGCTGATGGATCGGCTCGAAGAAGTGCTTCGGCTCGAGAAAGTCGGAAACCCGGTAGAACGCTTCGTTGTTGACGAGGATCGCGCCCAGGAGCGCCTGTTCGACTTCGATATTGTGCGGCGCCTGCCGGAACTCGGGAGTTTCCGGTTCCGGGAATGCTTTTCGTAGTGCGCTGTCGAGTGCCATCGTCTCGCGTTTTTCTGTTTGGGTCTTCGGGCCGTCAAAACGCGACACGTAAGAGTAATTGGATTAGCACGCGCGCGCGCTGTCGCAAGCGCGAATCCGTGACTCACAGATATTCACAAGAAGAAATTGATTCGCCGGAAAAAGCTAAGGACTCTTGACGGCAAAATTTGGCTGCGGGGTGCGCGGGATTTATTCTCCCGCCAACCTGAGCGGCCGCTTGACATTGCGTTCGATCACCCGGAGCCGCTTTTCGGCGTCGTCGATATAGCCCCGCGTAAGCGGCACGGCATCCTGCCGTTGCGCCATCTGGATATGGAACACCATCAAATGCCGGTGGCGGAACGCCATTTCCGAAGCCGCAAGATAGAACTCCCACATCTTGCAGAAGCGTTCGTCGTAAAGCGCCAGCACTTCTTCCCTATGTGCGAGGAAACGCTCGCGCCAGGCTTTGAGCGTCTCGGCATAATGCAGCCGCAGGATTTCGATGTCGGTGACGATCAGGTGCGCGCGCTCGACCGCCGGGATGACCTCGGAAAGCGAAGGGATATAGCCGCCGGGGAAGATGTATTTCGCGATCCAGGCGCTGGTCGCAGTCGGCCGGTCGGAACGGCCGATGGAATGCAGCACGGCGACGCCGTCAGGCTTCAGGAGCGAGGCGACCTTCTTGAAGAACCTGTTGTAGTGATCGACGCCGACATGCTCGAACATGCCGACCGAAACGATACGGTCGAAGGTTTCCGGTACGTCGCGGTAGTCCTGTAGCCGGAACTCGACCTGTTTTTCGAGATGCTTCTCGGCGGCGCGCTGGTTCGCAACCGCGAATTGTTCGTCGGAGAGCGTCACGCCGGTGACCTTGGCGCCCGCCATTTCCGCTAGATAAAGCCCGAGCCCGCCCCAGCCGCAGCCGATGTCGAGCGTGGACAAGCCCGGCCTGTCGTAAATCAGCTTCGCCGCGAGATGGCGCTTCTTGGCGAGCTGCGCGTCGTCGAGCGACTGGTCCGGCGTTTCGAAATAGGCGCAGGAATATTGCTTGTCCGCGTCGAGAAACAAGGAATAAAGCCGCCCGTCGAGATCGTAGTGGTGATGCACGTTCTGCCGCGCCCGCCCGCGCGGATTGAACTGTTCGAAGCGCCGCGTGAGGTAGCGCGCGGCGTCGAAAAGCCACGCAGTCGGCGTCGGCGCGTGGGTGCCGGTCTGCCGGAGAACGAGGTCGAGGAGCGACGCGATGTCGCCGCGCTCGATTACAAAGCCCTCGTTCATGAAGGCTTCGCCGAAACGAAGCTCGGGATTAATCAATGAGCGGACCAGCGCAAGGCGGCTTTTGAACCGAATGCGGATCGGATCGCCCGTGCCGTCGCCGACGGCGAAATAAGGGCCATCCGCGACCGCGATTTCCAGCGATCCCTGCTTGACGATGGAAGAGAAAATGCCCCGGACAACACGCTCGAACATGGCACACCTCGTCGTCTCCGCGACCGGCGTCCGTCTCGTCGAGCCGCCAACTTGCGGATGCGAAAATTGAAGCGCAAACGCGAAGGCAAGGCAATTGCAAAAAGTTCGGCGCAGGCCTGCAAAGAAAAACCCCGGAAGGGCTGCGCCGTTCCGGGGTTTTCGCGAATGTTAGCCTGAAGTTATGCCTTGGGTGCTTCCTCGGCAGGTGCCGCTTCTTCCGGCTTGAGCTCGTCCGGGGTCGCCTCGAAGAACTTCTCGGCATCGACCTTGGCCTGTGCCTGTTCTTCTTCCTGATCGGTCCGCGAGACGGTGAGATCTTCGCCGCGTGCCTGCCGCTCGGCTTCGTCCGGAGTGCGGGCCACGTTGGCGGTGATCTTCACTTCGACTTCCGGATGCAGCGCGACCGGGAGCACGTGCAGACCGATGGTCTTGATCGGCGCGTTCAGCACGATCTGGCGGCGCTCGACGGTGAAACCGTCCTTGGTGAGCGCATCCGCGATGTCGCGGGTCGAGACCGAGCCGTAAAGCTGGCCGGTTTCGCCGGCCTGACGGACGAGAATGACCGACTTGCCGTCGAGCTTCTTCGCGACCGCTTCGGCTTCGTTCTTGCGCTCCAAGTTCTGCGCTTCGATCTGCGCCTTCATGCCCTCGAATTTCTTCTTGTTGGCTTCGGTCGCACGCAGCGCCTTGCCGTTCGGCAACAGGAAATTGCGGGCGAAACCGTCCTTGACCTTCACGGTGTCGCCGATCTGGCCGAGCTTGGCGACGCGCTCGAGTAGAATGACTTCCATCTGATGTACTCCTTTAGCTTCTGTTCGATTGAATGGGCGGGAAGGGCGGTTTGCGCGACGCGCGGTTGCGGAAATCGAAAATCGAATCCGCGATCCCGAACAGCGCGACGAAAATGAGCGGCCAGCCGAACAGGATCACGGCGAGCCAGGTACCGATCAAAACCCAGATCCGCGCGGCGCGGCCGCGCGTGATTGCGTGCAACGCCGAGAAGCCGGCAAGCGCATAGGCGACCGTCAGCACCGAAATCCCGATCGCCGCGAGAAAGCCCGGCATGCCGCTGAAGAAGGAAATCACGAGCGCGGCTGCAAGCGCAAAGGCGACGCCGAGCGGCATCGAGATCGTGGTCAGGTCCGGCCACGGACGTTGCAGCTTGCCGGAGACGCGCGCGATGCGGGCGGCCAGCCAGAGATTGAGCAGGTTGGTCAGCATTGCGAGCACGGCGGCCGCCGCCGGCATGATCGCGACCAGCGTATTCAGGAACGCTTCCGGGTTCTGCACGCCGGGCAGCTTCAACGGCTGATCGGCGGCAATACCGGCCTGCAAGCGGAGCACCTTCTCGAAGGAGGCGCGGATCATGGTCTGATAGGTTTCGAAGTTCAGGCCGAACTGGAGCACGGCAATCGCAGCCAGGCCGAACGCGATCAGCGCCGCCCAGACGATGACCCGGCCCACCGGATACCATTCCATCTGTGGTGCGTTGCCGGCGCTTGCGGGCGCGGTTTCCCGGCCGAGCATCGCCATATAAGCGAGCACATAAGCAGGCGCGCCTACGACCGCGACGTACATCAGGCCGATCCAGAAATTGAGCGCCATGCCGAGCGCGAGCGCGCCGAAGGCAACGGCGACGAGACCCGCCACATGCGTCCAGGCGATGGCCGCAAGCATCAGGGGAAGTGCCGAAAAATAGAACAGGAACACCGACAGCACGTTGCCGGACACGATCGACGCGAACAGGAGCGCGGAAGCAGCACCCGCCGCCAGGCCGATAAGAATGATCTTTGCCATCGTCAGCTGTCCCGCCCTTTCCGGCGGTTAGAGGCGGAAGGAATTTCCGCCCCAACCATCGCCGCGCGGGCGAACTCCCGCGCGACTCTTGATTTCGTTTCTTACTTCAGAACGTAAGGCAGCAGGCCGAGGAAGCGCGCGCGCTTGATCGCGGTCGCGAGTTCGCGCTGCTTCAGCGTGGAGACCGCGCTGATGCGGGCCGGAACGATCTTGCCGCGCTCGGAGATGTAGCGCTGCAAAAGCTTCGTGTCCTTGTAGTCGATCTTCGGCGCGTTCTCGCCCGAGAACGGGCAGGTCTTGCGGCGGCGGAAGAACGGACGGCGCTGGCCGCCGGATGCACCCATGGCCATTAGTTTGCCTCCTCGTTCGAGTCGTCGGACGACGACGCGGCATTGTTGTCGTCGCCGCCTTCTTCGCCGTCACGGTCGCGGCGCGAACGGCGCTCGCCGTCGCGGCGCTCGTCGCGGTCGCGCTTCTGCATCATGGCAGACGGACCTTCTTCGAGCGCTTCGACCTTCACGGTCATGAAACGGATGACGTCTTCGGAAATCCGCATCTGCCGCTCCATCTCCTGCACGGCGGCGGCCGGCGCGTCGATGTTGAGCAACGCCATGTGCGCCTTGCGGTTCTTGCGGATGCGGTAGGTGAGGGATTTCACGCCCCAGTATTCCTGCTTGGGCACCGAGCCGTTACCGGCTTCGATTACGCCCTTGTACTGGGAAATCATTTCTTCGACTTGCTGCGCGGTCACGTCCTGACGCGCGAGAAAGACATGCTCGTAAAGCGGCATGGATTAGCCTTCCTATGTTGCGCCGGTCTGGCGCCGAGCCCTCCGAGCCTTCGCGAAGGCTCGAAACATCTCAGAGGCGGAAACACGGGAGGCCGGGTCGATTGACCCTGTGGCTTCGCAACCACCCTCCGTTCAGCTTCCGGCCTAGGACCGGCAGAAGGCGCGGTTTATAGGGGATTTCGCAGGGAAGGCAAGCACAGCCTAAATGGTTAATATCCCTTAAGAATTTGCAAAGATGCGGACTATAGCCTCCGGATGGGGTGGAGACGGGTTATGCGTATCTTTGCGGTTTTACTGCTCTTTCTTGCGAGCTTCCCGGCGGCAGCAATCGTGCCGGAGGGACCGGACGGCGTTTCCTTTCGACTTTATCTGGGCGACGTCTATCGCATGCGCGCGAAGGTCTGGCCGCAGGATCTGGAAATGGCGGCCTGGTGCCAGATTGCCGAGGACGATGCGGCGGGCAATCATCCGGGCAACGAGGCGTGGCTTGGCATGGTGAGCCAGTGCTTCGGCCAAGCACAGCTTGAGGACGAGGACGGCTATCGGCTCTCAGCTTGCGAATACTTCATCGAAGCCGAACGGCACTATCTGAAAGCACGTCCGCTACCCGAAGAAGGGGCCGCGCTGCTCTTGATGCTCGATGAGGTGAAAACGTCGATCGCGGGGCTTGGCTGCTGACCGCGGCAAGTTCCGCGCGGCTTGACTCGTTTCGTCCGCGCGTGTCCAAAGCCTGCGAAAATCACGACAATTCGGGGATGAAATGGCACTCGCATTCACCTTTCCGGGTCAGGGCAGCCAGGCGGTCGGCATGGGCAAGGCACTCTCGGAAGCCTTTCCGGCGGCGAAGGCCGTATTCGACGAGGTGGACGCTGCCCTCGGCCAGAAACTCTCTGCCGTCATGTGGGAAGGCCCGCAGGAGACCCTGACGCTCACAGAGAACGCCCAGCCCGCGCTAATGGCGGTTTCGGTGGCGGTGGTGAAGGTGCTGGAAGCCGAGGCCGGGCTCGATCTTGCGCGCGACGTGAAGTTCGTCGCCGGTCACTCGCTCGGGGAATATTCCGCGCTCGCGGCCGCGGGTGCGTTCTCGATCACGGACGCGGCGCAGCTCCTGAAAATTCGCGGGCAGGCGATGCAGAAGGCGGTGCCGGTCGGCACCGGCGCCATGGCGGCGCTTCTTGGTTTCGAACTCGATGCCGCGAAGGCATTGGCCGCTGAAGCGGCGCAAGGCGAAGTCTGCGACGTAGCCAACGACAACGGCGGCGGGCAGGTGGTGGTTTCCGGCAGCAAGGCCGCGGTAGAGCGCGCGGCCGAACTCGCGAAAGGCAAAAGCATCCGCGCGATGATGCTCCCCGTTTCCGCGCCATTCCATTGCGCGCTGATGCAGCCGGCGGCGGATGCGATGCGCGAGGCGCTCGCGAAAGTTCAGGTGAACAAGCCGGTGGTGCCGGTGGTCGCGAACGTGACCGCAAGCGCGGTGAGCGATCCGAAAGAAATCGTCGATCTTCTGGTGAAGCAGGTGACGGGCACGGTGCGCTGGCGCGAATGCGTGCAGTATCTGGCGAGCAATGGCGTCACCAAGATCGTGGAAGCCGGTTCGGGCAAGGTGCTGACCGGTCTCTTGAAGCGCATTGCGAAAGAAGTTTCCGGCCAGCCCGTCGGCACGCCCGACGATGTCGCGGCCTATAAAGCGGCGAAAGCATAAGGATAAAGTCCATGTTCGATCTTTCGGGAAAAACCGCGCTCGTTACCGGCGCGTCGAGCGGCATCGGCACCGCGATTGCCAAAGCACTGCACGCGCAGGGCGCGACGGTCGCGATTTCCGGCACACGCAAGGATGCGCTCGATGCGGTGGCCAGCGAACTGAAAGACCGCGTTCACGTGCTGCCCTGCAATCTTTCCGATCCGGCGGCTGTCGAAGCGCTCATTCCCTCCGCGAACGAGAAGATGGAGCGCGTCGACATCCTCGTGAACAACGCGGGCATCACCAAGGACAACATCTTCATCCGCCTGAAAGACGAAGACTGGGATCAGGTGATCGCAGTCAACCTCACTGCCACCTTTCGCCTTGCGCGCGCGGCGGCGAAGGACATGATGAGGAAGCGCTTCGGCCGCATCATCGGCATTACTTCGATTGTGGGCTTCACCGGCAACGCGGGCCAAGGCAACTACGCCGCCGCCAAGGCCGGCATGGTCGGCATGACCAAATCGCTCGCGGCAGAACTCGCAAGCCGCAACGTGACCGCGAACTGCATCGCGCCCGGCTTCATCGCCACGCCCATGACGGATGCGCTCAACGAGGCACAGAAGAAGGCGATTCTGGATTCGGTCCCGGCAAAGCGTCTCGGCACCTCCGAGGACATTGCGGCGGCGGCGGTTTATCTCGCCTCGGACGAGGCGGCTTACGTCACCGGGGCGACGATTCACGTCAACGGCGGCATGGCGATGCTCTAAAGCCTTCCGGCGTCGCTGAAGGCGCCGGAAAAGCTATGCGCTTCAAGGCATTGGGCCGGGAAAGCCCGCTTTGACAGGGCAAATGGGTATGTTACGACCGCTGCGGCCTTGGCTCTGACCGCGGGGCCGCGTCCGGAAGGTGCCGGGGAACCCCTGCATTTTTCGCTGGCGCGGTGCTCGACAATCGGACAAAGAAGGCCGGACCCGCTGCGGGGGGAAAATCTCGCGGCACAATCGAACAAAGCTTGCGGGCGACCAAGGGTGTATCAATGGCCGACATTGCCGAACGGGTTAAAAAGATCGTTGTCGAACATCTCGGCGTTGAAGCCGAGAAGGTGAACGACAAGGCGAGCTTCATCGACGATCTGGGCGCGGACTCGCTCGACACGGTCGAGCTGGTCATGGCCTTTGAAGAGGAATTCGGCTGCGAGATTCCGGACGACGCGGCGGAAACCATCCTGACCGTCGGCGACGCCGTTAAGTTCCTCGAAAAGAACGCGAAGTCCTAACCGGGACTTCGACAGAGCGCGGGCGGCGTCGGTTTCGGCCCGCGCCTCAAACGGGATTCCAGAAAAATGCGTCGCGTTGTCGTCACCGGGCTGGGGATGGTATCGCCGCTCGGTTGCGGCGTCGAAACGACGTGGAAGCGCCTGCTCGAAGGCAAGAGCGGCGCGAAGAAGATCGACGAATTCGAAGTCGCCGATCTTCGCTGCCAGATCGCGCACGTTATTCCCAAAGGCGACGGCTCCGACGGCACTTTCAATCGCGACCAGTGGATGGAAGCGAAGGAAAGCCGCAAGGTCGATGACTTTATTCTATATGGCGTCGCGGCCTCGACCCAGGCGCTCGACGATGCAGGCTGGAAGCCGACAGCCAAGGAAGATCAGGAGCGCACCGGCGTTTTGATCGGCTCCGGCATCGGCGGCATCGAAGGCATCGCCGACACGGCGATTACATTGAAAGAAAAAGGCCCGCGCCGCGTTTCGCCGTTCTTCATTCCCGGCCGCCTAATCAATCTCGCTTCCGGCTACGTCTCCATTCAGCACGGACTGAAAGGCCCGAACCATTCGGTGGTGACGGCCTGTTCGACCGGCGCGCATGCGATCGGCGACGCCGCGCGGCTGATCCAGTGGGGCGACGCCGACGTGATGGTCGCGGGCGGCACGGAATCTCCCGTCGGCCGTATGGCGCTCGCCGGTTTCTCCGCGATGCATGCGCTTTGCGCTTCTTATAATGACCGCCCGACCGAAGCATCGCGTCCTTACGATAAAGACCGCGACGGCTTCGTGATGGGCGAGGGCGCGGGTGTCGTCGTGCTCGAGGAATACGAACACGCGAAGGCACGCGGCGCGAAGATCTACGGCGAAATCGTCGGCTACGGTCTTTCGGGCGACGCCTATCACATCACCGCGCCGTCGGAAGACGGCGATGGCGCGTTCCGCTGCATGACCATGGCGCTGAAGCGCGCGGGCATCGGCGCGTCCGATCTCGACTACATCAACGCGCACGGCACCTCGACCATGGCCGACACCATTGAGCTCGGCGCGGTCGAGCGTCTGGTCGGCAACGCGGCTTCCAAGATTTCGATGTCGTCCACGAAATCGTCGATCGGCCATCTTCTGGGCGCGGCGGGCTCGGTCGAAGCGATCTTCTGTCTGCTTGCGATGCGCGATCAGGTCGCACCCGCGACCCTCAATCTCGACAATCCGGAGCGCGAGACGCCGATCGATCTCGTGCCACACACGCCGAAGAAGCGCGAAATCAACACCGTGCTTTCCAATTCCTTCGGCTTCGGCGGCACCAATGCGTCGCTGATCTTCCGCAAAGCTCACTAATTCGTGTGCTTCCAGCTTTGGCCACATTTGGCCTTAGCTTCTTGAGAATGCGGTTCGGGGGCGGGCCGTCGGAACGATAAAAAGACGGACGGGACCGCATGGCCGGCAACGACGACGAACATTATGACGATCGTCCGATCGTCAATCCGCGCAGCCCGAAACAGGCGCTGATGCCCGATCGCCTTCCGCCGCCGCCGTCGCGCCGCGCGCGCCATCCCATCGTGATTATCGGCAACGCCATCTTCACGATCCTGCTCTTGCTTTCGGTCGTGGTCGGCGGCGCGCTTTATTACGGCAGCCAGAAATTCGGCGCGCCTGGTCCGCTCGACCGTGAGCGCGCGGTCAACATTCCGCCGCGCACCGGCTTGCGTGACATGGCCGAGCTCTTGCGCAAGGAAGGCGTGATCGACAACCCGACGCTGTTCGTCGTGGGCGCGGTGCTGATGGGCGCGACCGAAAAACTCAAAGCCGGTGAATACGTCTTCGAGAAGGGCGCCAGCATGAGCGAGGTGCTGGAGACGATCATCGAAGGCAAGTCGATCCAGCACACCGTCACGATCCCGGAAGGATTGACGACGCAACAGATCATCCAGCGCCTGAACGATTCCGAAATTCTGAGCGGGCCGATTCAGAAAATTCCGCCCGAAGGCGCATTGCTGCCGGAAACCTACCGCGTGACCCGCGGCACCACGCGCGAGCAACTGCTCCAGCGCATGCTGGCGGCGCACAAGCGGCTGGTCGACGAAATCTGGTCGCGGCGCGCAACCGATCTGCCTATCAAGGACATCAACGAATTCGTCACGCTCGCGTCGATCGTGGAAAAGGAAACCGCGGTCGCAAGCGAACGCACGCGGGTCGCGGCGGTGTTTTATAATCGCTTGCAGAAGAAGATGCGGCTTCAGTCCGATCCGACGATCATTTACGGCCTCGTCGGCGGCAAGGGCTCGCTCGGCCGCTCGCTGACGCGCGCCGATGTCGAGCAGGCGACACCTTATAATACGTACACCATCACCGGGCTGCCGCCCGGACCGATCGCCAATCCGGGCCGCGCCTCGCTCGAGGCGGTCGCGAACCCGTCGCGTACCAAGGAACTCTATTTCGTCGCCGATGGCACCGGCGGGCATGTGTTTGCCGAAACCTACGAGCAGCACCTGAAGAATGTCGCGCGCTGGCGCGACTTCCAGAAAGACAAGCAGGAAAACGCGCCGCAACCCGCCGCCGCGCCGCAGGCGCAGCCGCAGACGCCGACCTTCCAGGGCGATCCGAAGAAAAAAGACACGCCGCAGAAGAAGAACGACAAGACCGACAAGAAGAACACGAAGAAGAAGTCCGACGCCAAGGCGGAGTAGCGCGTAACCAGCGGCCCCGCTTGTTCGCGCTTCGTCTCCTCGTTAAGGTCGCGCGGCTTTCGATAAAGAATCGCGGACCCTTCTTCTCATGACGCTTGCCAGCATGACCGGCTTTGCCCGCGCCTCCGGTGTTTATGGCGTGTTGCGCTGGGCGTGGGAATTGAAATCGGTCAACTCCAAAGGACTCGATCTGCGCTTCCGCCTGCCGCCGGGCCGCGACGTGCTCGAGCCCGCGATCCGCGCTTCGATTGCGAAAGTGCTGAACCGCGGCAACGTCACGATCAACCTTACGATCAATCGCGAAGGCGCGGCACCGCAGGTCCGCATCAACGAAGATGTGCTTGCCGCGGTGGTTGCTGCGTCGAAGTCGCTCGCCGGAAAAATTGACGCGCAGAAGCCGACCCTCGACGGCATCCTCGGCATCAAAGGCGTGATGGAAGTCGTTGAGACGGAAGAAAGCGAAGCGGAGCGCGAAGCCGCGAACCGCGTGCTGCTCGCAGGTTTCGAGACCGCGCTGAAAGATCTCGTCGAGATGCGCGGCAAGGAGGGCGACGTGATCGGCGGCGTACTGTCGGATCGCGTCACCGAGATCGAGAAACTCACAAGCCGTGCCGAGTCATCGCCTTCGCGCTCGATCGAGGCGATCCGTGCCAAGCTCGGCGAGCAAGTGAAGGAACTACTCGGCGCGAGCCCGGCGTTCGATCCCGAGCGGCTGCATCAGGAGGCCGCGCTGATCGCGGCAAAGGCCGACATTCGCGAGGAACTCGACCGCCTGATGGCGCATGTCGGTGCGGCGCGCGCGCTCCTGAAAGGCGGCGGCTCGGTCGGCCGCAAGCTAGATTTTCTGGCGCAGGAATTCAATCGCGAGTCGAACACGCTTTGCTCGAAGTCGAACGACGTCGCGCTGACCGCGATCGGACTTGAGCTGAAAACCGCCGTCGATCAGTTCCGCGAGCAGGTGCAGAACATTGAGTAAGAAGAAAAAACCGGCGGCGAAAAAGAAGAACGGCGTGCGCCGCGAGAAGCTCGCCCGCCGCGGGCTGATGTTCGTGCTGTCCTCGCCATCGGGCGCGGGAAAGACCACGCTCACGCGACTCCTGGTGCAGAAGGAAGAGAACATCGAGCTTTCGATCTCGGTGACGACGCGGCCGCGCCGCCCGAGCGAGGTCGAGGGCGTGCATTATCATTTCAAGTCCCGCGAAGAATTCGAGCGCATGCGCGATCAAGGCGAATTGCTTGAATGGGCCGAAGTCCACGGCAATTATTACGGTACGCCCGCGAAGCCGGTCGAAAAGGCGATCGCGAAGGGCAAGGACATTCTGTTCGACATCGACTATCAGGGCACGCGCCAGCTTTATAAAAAGGCGTCGTCCGATGTCGTCAGCATCTTCATCCTCCCGCCGTCGATCGCCGAGATGAAAAAGCGCATCCGCCGCCGCGCGGCGGAAGACGAAATGACGATCAAGAAGCGGCTTGAGACCGCCAAGCACGAATTGAAGCGCTGGGGCGAATACGATTACGTCGTCATCAACGACGATCTCGATGCGGCCTTCGCCGACATCCACTCGATCCTGCAGGCCGAGCGCATGAAGCGTGTTCGCCGCACCGGGGTCGAGGCCTTCGCGAAGAAATTGCAGGCGAAGCTTTAAGGCACCAGCACCGTACGTCCGATGGTGCGGCCTTCGCGCAAATCGCGGAGTGCTGCGTCGGCCTCGCTAAGCGGCCGCGTCTTCACCGGGATCGGCGCGACTTTTCCGGCGCGCACCAGCGCAAGCATTTCCTTCGCTTCGGCGAGCGAGCCTACATAATTGCCGATGATCGAAACGCCCTTGAGCGGCAGCACCGGCACGGAAAGCGGCATTTCTCCGCCGATCAATCCCGCGATCACGAGCGATCCGCCTTTGGCGAGCGCACCGAAACCGAGTGCCGCGGATTTATCCGAGCCGACGAAATCGATCGCGCCCAGCACGCCGCCGCCGGAGGCGGCTGCGATTTCCTTGCGCGTCGCCTTGTCGGAAGGATCGAACGCGGCCGCCGCGCCATTCGCAAGCGCGTGCTCGCGCTTCTTCGGGTCGATCTCGACCACGATCGGCTTGTGCCGCGAGCGCGCTTTGAGAAACGAAAATCCCATCATGCCGACGCCGCCGAGCCCGATGATGAGCGCGGGTCCGCGCTCCGCGAGGCTCCCAAGTTTCGCGATCGCGGAATAGGCGGTGACGCCCGAACACATATATGTGCCGGCGAGATCGCGCGGGATCGGGTCATATTCCAGAAGATATTTCGGATGCGGCACCAGCACGTGCGTTGCGTAGCCGCCCTGCGTCTGGATGCCGATCTGGCGCGGCTTCGGACAAAGATGCTCGTCGCCGCTCTTGCAGGTCGCGCATTCGCCGCAACCGATCCAGGGATAAATCACATAGCGCTTGCCGATGGTGACGCCGCTTGCGTCCGGGCCGGTCGCGACCAGTTCGCCTTCGATCTCGTGACCGAGCGCAAACGGAAGCGGGCGCCCGCCAGCAAGCTCCGCCTTGCGGCCGCCGCCGAGATCAAAATAGCCGTCATGCAAATGAATGTCGGAATGACAGACGCCGCAATGGCCGACCTGCACCAGCACTTCGGTGCCTTGCGGCGCGGGCGCATCGACGATTTCCTCGCAGAGCGGCTTGCCGTAGTCGGTGAACACCTGGCGCTTGATCTTGGTCATTCTTTATTCCCCAGCGCTGCGAAGATATTCGCGAGCCGCACAAAACCTTCGACCGGAATTTCTTCCGCGCGCTTCGTCGGTTCGATTTCCGCAGCGGCGAGAAGTGCCGCGGCGTCGATTCCGAGCGAGCGCAGGCTTTGGCGTAGCATCTTGCGGCGCTGCCCGAAAGCGGCGGCCGTGACACGGCCCAGCATTCTTGCGTCGCATGCGAGCGGTTCGACACGCGGAACGATCTGCACGACGGAAGACGTTACTTTCGGCGGCGGCACGAATGCGCTGGGCGCGACGTCAAACAAAATCCGCGCTGCGGAACGCCACCCGGCAAGCACGCCCAGTCTTCCGTAAGCATCGTCCCCGTGTGTCGCGACGATCCTTTCCGCGACCTCGCGTTGAAACATCAGGATCAGCGAGTCGTAATACGGCGGCCAAGGCTCAAGCGTCAGCCAGTCGACGAGCAGCGCGGTCGCGATATTGTAGGGCAGGTTCGCGACGACGCGGGTCTTCGCGCCGCTCACCAGCGGGCGCGGATCGAAGGTGAGCGCATCGTCTTCGACGATATCGAGCCTGCCCGGATAATGCGTCGAAATTTCTTTCAGGGCCGCAACGCAACGCTGGTCGCGCTCGATCGCAATTACACGGGAAGCACCTTCGGCGAGCAGTGCGCGCGTCAGTCCGCCGGGGCCGGGGCCGACTTCGATCACGGTGACGCCTTCGAGCGGTCCGCCCGCGCGCGCGATGCGCGAAGTCAGGTTGAGATCGAGCAGGAAGTTCTGGCCGAGCGATTTCTTGGCCCACAAGTCATGCTTGCGGATGACGTCGCGCAGCGGCGGCAGATCGTCGATCTGGCTCATGCGTTTGCGGAAAGACGCGCCGCGAGCTTCAGCGCCGCTTCGAGCGAAGACGGATTTGCCGTACCGCTGCCCGCGAGATCGAACGCGGTGCCGTGGTCGGGCGAGGTACGCACGAAGGGCAGGCCGAGTGTCACGTTCACGGCGCGGTCGAAAGCGAGTGCCTTCACGGGTGCCAGCACCTGATCGTGATACATGCCGAGCGCCACGTCGTAATATTTGCGGGCGTGTTCGTGAAACAGGCTGTCGGCCGGATGCGGCCCGCTCGCCTCGATGCCTTCGTCGCGCAGCGCGCGGATCGCGGGCGCGATGATCTCGATGTCTTCGCGCCCGATCGTGCCTTCTTCGCCGGCATGCGGATTGAGGCCGCAAACCGCGAGCCGCGGATTCTTGACGCCGAATTTCTCGCGATAGTCGCGCGCCGCGATGCGTGCGCTTTCCACGATCAGCCCGGTCGATAGCGCCTCCGGTACGTCGCAAAGCGGCATGTGTATCGTGATCGGAATGACGGCGAGTTCCTCGCTCCAGATCAGCATGACCGGACGCGGCGCGTTGCTCAAATGCGCGAGATATTCGGTATGGCCTGGGAAAGCGAAGCCGCCGGCCTGCATCACGTGCTTTGCAATTGGATTGGTCACGACTGCCGCTGCGCGTTTCCGTTGCACGAGCCTGACGGCAAGGTCGATGGATGCGCGCGCGGCGTTTGCGCTCGACGCGTCGGGTTTGCCGGGTGCCGCGGTCGCAACTGCGCCGGGGTCGATGAGAAGGAGTGCGTCGTCAAAGCGCTTCGCCGTTTCCTCCGGCTCGCAAATGCCGATGGGGATGTCGAGCTTGAGTGCATTCGCACGGCCCGCAATGAAGGCCGGGTCGGCGACGAGAAAGAAAGGCGGCAGCTTCCGCGCCTTGCGCTCGGACCAAAGTTGAATCGCGAGATCGGGGCCGATACCGGCGGGCTCGCCGAGGGTCAGGGCGAGCGGAAGCATCAGGGCTCGCCGATATACCGGATGATCGAGGTCTGCCGCATCTTGTCGAGAATGCGTTTCTCGTAGTTCTGTACCCGTTGGCCGAGCAATTCGTTGCGGAGTTCGCGGTTCGACGAAACATCCGCCGGAACTTCCTTGCGGTCGCAGATCGCGACCACCTCGATGCCGTTGACCGTGACTTCCGGCGGCGTCATGCGGCCATCGGGGAGCGTTTCCAAAAGCTTCTGCAACGCGGGCGAGAGATCGCTCGAGAAGCGCCGCAATGGCGTCTTCACCACGACTTCCTTGTATTCGTGCGCGAGTTGCTGAACCTGACTGCACGACGTAACGCGGCTGCGCAGGGATTCGGCTTCCTTCAGCCGCGCCTGCTTCACGGTCACTGGCGCATTGCGTCTCACCACGAAGATCACCTGCTGCATCGTGTATTGAATCGATTTCAGATGCAGGGTCTGCCCGCGCTGGTTCATCGCGGCGACGAGATCGGCGTCGCGCACGATGACGTTGGCGGAGTTCGCCTGAATGTATTTCTGCCAGGCGAGGTCGGCCTTGACGCGGGCCTTCAGGCGGTTCGGATCGATGCCGCCCTGGCGTAGCGCCTGCTCGAACTGCTCCAGCGTGCGACCCGATCGCGCCGCGATGCTTCCGTAAGCGCGGTCCACTTCCGAGTTCGTGAGGCTGACGCCGCCGCGCTCGGCGATTTGCAGCTTCAGCTTGTACTCGACCAGTTCCTCGAGCACTTCCTTCTTGCTGACGGTCTTGCCCGAGCCGCGGTGGAGCTTCAGGCGCTCGGCAACGTCGAGCACCGTGATCGGCTCGCCGTTCACGAGCGCGACGACCTGGGCCTTGGCCGGCGTGGGCAGGCTCGCCGCGGCTGCGAACAGCAGGGCGGCGGCGGCGAAAATTATCTGGAGGCGGGTCGGGTTGATCCTGGGCATATCTGGCGTAGTCGCGCTTATCGTTTCCGGAATTGTACCGCACATCGCCCGGAAATGACTATGCGGGCTGCCTGTGGCGGCAATGGGACGAGGCAATCGCTCCCGTTAGTTGCCGGAAGCGCTGGTAACCTGGCTGCCGAGGTTCTGCTTGAACCCGGTCTCGCCGAGCGTCCGCAGGTTCACACGCACCAGGAATTTCTGCACTGCCGTAGAGGTGATGATGTTGGTGTAGTCGGCGACATAGACCGCCGAAATCGCGATACATTCGTCGGTATAGGTGATGCCGAGCGTACCGAAATCGATCTTGCCGCGCTCCAGGTCGTAGCGCACGCCGCCGGTCAGGCTCCAATAGTCGTGGAATTTGTATGTCGCGGTCTGATAGATGCCGTGGCGGCGCTCGAGGAATCCGATTTCCGGCTGCGCCTCATAGCGCGCATAGATCGTCGAGAGCGTCAGGCGGTCCCAACGTGAAGTGGTTTCAGCCTCGAAGCGGCGGATCGACAGATCGTCCTTGTCGAAGCGGAAGCGCGTGACGAACGAGAAGCGCCCCGTGGGCTGGAAGTAGATGCGCGAAACGTAATCCGAGGCGCGGTCTTCGAGGCCCGAGTTCAGGCCGGTATTGGCCATATCGGCGATCGAATACGAGTTCTGCCCGAACATCTGGTAGGACTGGCCGAACAGCACGTTGACCATGCCGTAGCGATGCACGTTCGCGGTGTATTGCAAGCCGTAGTTGACGCGCGAGCCGCCTTCGACGCGGTCGTAGCCGGAATATTTATCGATCGCGAACAGGTTGGTGTCGTCGAACACGAGGCTCTGCGCGTCTTCGTTCGGGAACAGGCCGATCTTGGTTTCGTTCGGGCGGAAGATCGTCTGCACGATCGGCTCGAGCGTCTGCGTGCCCCAAGAATGCACGGAGATGAACGGCCAGCGCACTTCCATGCCGACCGCCGGCATCGCGCGGATCAGCTCGTTGCTGCCGGGGGTGACGAAGTTCGAGATGTTCGTGGTCGGGTCGATGCTGACCGAGGCCGCGTCTGCGCGCATGCGTGCGAATGGCGTGAACTGGATGCCGGTGATGTCGCTGGTGATCGTGCGGCGCCAGTCGAGTTGCGCCGAGAAGCGCGAATAGTCGCCGGGCAGGCCGCGCACGAGACAGGTTGCGGGCGTGGCTGCGGTCGCAAGACAGCGCGAGGTATCCGAGTTGCCGGCTGCGTTGGTCGCGAAGGCTGCAAGCTTGCTGATCGGCGCAAAATCAGCTTCCTGCCGCGAGAGGCTGGTGAAGTTGATCTTGTAGGAAAGCTCGCCGCCGAAGATCGGATTGCCGAAGAAGTACGAGTAATCGATCACCGGATGGATGATCGGCAACTGGTTGTTCACGTCGAGCTCGGACAGGCCGTAGAAACTGATCGCGCGCATGTCGAAATACGAGCGGTCCTTCTGGCCGATCAGGTAGATTTGCGACGTCCGTTCGGTCGCCTGGGTAAGCTGCTTTTCGAGGTGATAATCGTTGAGCACCGACTTGTCGGAAAGCAGCGCGCCATCGAAACCCCAGACCCAGCGGCGGTTGATGTTGAATTCGCCGCTCGCTTCCAGCACGCCGCGGAAGTCGCGATTGCCCGAGAGCACGCCGAACGCCTGCGGATCCGTTTGATTGATGCCCGCCGCGCGAATGAGATAGGCGCCGTCGGCGAGCCGGTGGCGGAATTCGGCTTTCGCAAGCAGCCCTTGCCGCGTGAACGGCACCATCGCGACGGTCGCATCCATGTTCGGCGCGATCGACCAGAAGTAAGGCACCTCGATGCCGATCCCGGTGCGGTTGTTCGAATATACGTGCGGCGGCAGGAAGCCGGACTGACGCTTCACCGTCGGGTCGGGGTGGTAGAAGAACGGCAGATAGGCGACCGGATAGCCGAGAATCTCGAGCGTTCCGTTCTCGTAATAGATTTTGCGCTCGCCTTCGTTGTGAATGATGCGCGCGGCTTTCACCTGCCACAGCGGCGGCTTCTTCGGGTCGTCGCGGCAAGGTTCGCACGCCGTATAGACGCCATTCGAGAAGACGGTGATGTTGCCTTCGGTGCGGTCGGCGCGCGATGCCGCGAAGCGCGTGCGCTGCGGCGTCTCCACCAGCATCGAATCGACGAAGGCTTCGCGGAAGTCCTGCGTCATGTCGAGCGCGTTGGCGTGGATGACGTTGCCGTCCTTGGCCTTGTAGCGGACGTTGCCTTCGGCGAACATCTTGTTCGAGACGCGGTCATAGGTGACCTTGTCCGCTTCCAGCACGCCGCCGTCGTAATAGATCTGCACGCCGCCGACTGCATGAACCTTGTTGTTCTTGTAGTCGTAGATCATCTCGTTTGCCGTCACGAGCATCTTCGCGTTCGGGTCGCGTTTGTTCTTCTGCTTCAGGAACCGCTTGGTGAGCGAGGGCTCGGCCGATTGCGATTGCGGAATTTGCTTCGGCAAGGTTTGCGCGCCGGCGATGCCCGCCAGCACGCCGAACGAGACTGCCCATAGCAGCGCAAACCCGGCGCAGCTGAAAAGCCGGCCGAGCGAAGACGCGCCTGACATGCGGGCGGAACGCGCGAACATCTAGCCGTCCTCCTGATGCAGGAGAACGGAGCAGCCAATCATCCCGGCGCACACCACCGGCAGCCATCCGGCGACGATCGGATTGAGGAAGCCGCCTTGGCCGAGTTGCTCGGAAAGCTGACCGGCGACATAGAGCATGAAGCCCGAGAGCACGCCGATCGTCACCATCTTGCCGACGCCGCCGAGCCGGAACACGCGCAGGCTCACGGCCGCTGCGATCACCACCATGGTCGCGAGCAGGAATGGCCGCGCGAGCAGCAACTGATACTGGATTTCATAGCGCGCGGCCGAAAGTCCGGCGGCCTGCACGAGTTCGATTGCGCCCGGCAATTCCCAGAACGACAGCGCGTCGGCGCTCGCGAAATTGCCGCGCACCTGATCTGGTGTGAGGCTCGTGCCAACGCGATAGGTTTCGAGCTTCTTCGGTCCCGCGGTCGGCGAGAAGATTTCGACGGAGGTGAGCCGCCACGCTCCCGGCTCGAGGTCCGCGGTCTTCGCTTCGATGCGTTCGGCGAATTCGCCCTTGCCGTCGAAGGTGAAGACGCGCACGCCCGAAAGCGTTTGTCCCTTATTGCTCACGGCCTGCGCGTTGATGATCGCCTGGCCGGTGTCACTGCGCTGGCGTACCCAGATGTTGCGCGGCGCTTCCTCTTCCTTGGCCGGAACCGCCGCGGTGCGCGCCGCGAGAAGTTCGGCTTCGATCCGGTCGGCGGTTTCCTTGAGCGAGGCCGAGACCGGATTGTAGACGGTGGTGGCGAAGAAGCCGAGCGCGAGCGCGATCGCGACCGCGCTGCCGATGAACTGCCACGCGGAAATTCCGGAGGCGCGCGCGACCACGAATTCGAGACGGCGCGAGAGCGCGAGGAACGCCGACATCGCGCCGATCAGGGTCGCGAAGGGCAGCATCTGTTCGGTGAAGGAGGGCAGGCGCAGCGCCACGAGATAGCCGACCTGCCATACTGAGCCGTCGGCGCGGTCGCCGAAGCGGCGCGTGAGTTCGAAGAAATCGACGACGGCGATCAGCGCAACGCAGGTCAGGAACGCGATCGCGACCGCCGTCAGAAAACGGCGGCCGAAATAGCGACCTAACATACCGAACGCGACCATGACTTACGCCGTTTTCAACCGGTCAAACCGCGCGGCAACGAGGTCTGCGATTTGTTGAAGGAATGCCGGCACCCGAAGTTGCACGAAGCCGGAGATCAGGAGCAGGCCGTAGCCGATTCCCGCGAGCGGCACGAGATAGGTGATCGGCGTCAGCGACGCATTCTTCGCGACGAAGCCTTGCGTGCCGAAGCCGAGAATTTCCACGATTGCGAATGCGCCCGCCGCGCCCGCCATCGCGAGGCCGCGGCTCTGCCGCGTGGTGCGCGCTTCGCCGAGGAAGGCGAAGGCGAGAATGAAGGCCGCGATCGGGAATAGCGGCGAGGACAGGCGCTTGTGCAACTCGGCGCGGAAGCGGCCGGGATCCTGCTTGTACATCTCGTCGGTCTCGTTGGCCGTGACGAGGTCGTAGAGCGTGCGGTCGGTCGCGCGATAAATCACGTTCTGGTTCGAGGTTAGCTGCGACATGTCGAAGGCGTAGCGCTGAAACTCGACGAAGTTCGGCGTTTTGTTCGCGCCCTGCCGCCGCTGCATCAGGCCCTGATCGAGCACGAGATAGGCGCCCTTGTCCGATTGGGCGATGCGGCCGCGTTCGGCGAGATAGGTGGTTTCGTTTTCCGGATTGCGGCCGTCATAGACGAAGATCCCGAGCATCAGCCCGTTGGGCCCGCGCTCGCGGACGTGGAAGGTGAGGCCGCGTTCGATCTGCACGAAACGGCCGGGCACCGCGACGTTCGAGACGATGTCCGCGTTCACTTTCGCGATCTGCTGGCGCAACGTGCGCAAGGTCCAGGGCCCGACTTCGGCGCTGACCAGCACCGACAAGGTTGCGACGATCATGGTGAGCGCGAACAGCGGGCGGAATACGCGCCAGCGGCTGACGCCGGCGGCGTTCATGACGATCAGTTCGGAGTCGGCGGAAAGGCGGTTCAGCGTGAACAGGATCGCGATGAAGAGCGCGATCGGCGCGATCACGAGCATCAGCATCGGCAGTGCGAGCAGCGTCACGGTGACGAAGACGAACAGCGACTGTCCCTGCGTCGCCAACAGATCGAAGCGGCGCAGCACCTGCGTCAGCCAGACCATCGTGGTAAGGCTTCCAAGCACCGCGACAAACGCGATAGCAGCAGTCGAGAACAAATACCGGTCGAGCCGCCCCATTCGCGTCATACACTCGGCTTCGATTCTCACCCCAGAATCGCGGCCGCCCCCTACTGAATTGACCGGCAGAAAGTGGCCGGAAATTGAGGCTTTCAGGGGGCGCTCGCCCCGCAAAAAATCCTCGGTTATTACTGTCCCATCAATCCCTTAACGGACTTCGAAATGGCCATTTCACCTAAGATTGTCATCTCCGACCTGAAGGCCCCCGTCAACGGTACTCTAGTAGTGATTACCGATGAGGATCTGGAATTCGGGACGGCCTCCAAGGCCGCGCTCAAGCCCTCGGGCGATTTGTTCCAGCGGGTCGCCAAAATCGAGAAATTCAAGGGCAAGCGGAGCAAGGTTTTGGACCTTGCCGCGCCTTCCGGTCTCAAATTGGAACATGTTCTGGTCGCCGGGGTCGGCAAGGCCAAGGACATGAAGGCCGAGGACTGGCTCAAGCTCGGCGGGACGATCATGGGGCGGCTACCTGCCGCAGCCCGGAATGTGACGGTGCTGGCCGAACTTCCCGGTGGAAAACTCGCTGCCGGCGACGCCGCCCAGGTCGCGCTCGGGATGAAGCTCCGGGCCTATAAGTTCGACCGCTACAAGACCAAGAAAAAACCCGAGGATGACGAGAAACCGCACGCCGTCGAGGTCAAATTCGGCGTCGAGGACGTTGCCGGGACCAAGAAGGCCTGGGCGCATGCCAGCGGCGTCGGCGACGGGATCATTCTCGCGCGCGAGCTCGTCAACGAGCCGCCGAACGTGCTGTTTCCGGCGGAATTCGCGCGCCGCGCTTCCGAGTTGAAAAAGCTCGGGGTGCAGATCGAAGTGCTCGACGAGCCGGCAATGAAGAAGCTCGGCATGAACGCGCTGCTCGCAGTCGGGCAGGGCTCCGAGCGCGACTCCCGCCTCGTGGTCATGCGCTGGAACGGAGCGAAGAAGAAATCGGAAACCCCGGTCGCGATCGTCGGCAAGGGTGTGTGTTTCGACACCGGCGGCATTTCGATCAAGCCGGCCGCCAGCATGGAAGACATGAAGGGCGACATGGCGGGTGCTGCCTGCGTCACCGGTCTGATGCACGCGCTTGCCGCGCGCAAGGCCGAAGCGAACGTGATCGGCGTGATCGGCATCGTCGAGAACATGCCGGACGGCAATTCCTATCGTCCCGGCGATATTCTGAAATCCTATTCGGGCCAGACCATCGAGGTCATCAACACCGACGCCGAAGGCCGTCTCGTTCTGTGCGACGCGCTCGCCTACACCAACGAGCGCTTTAAGCCGAAGCTGATCATCGACCTTGCGACCTTGACCGGCGCGATTTTGGTCGCGCTCGGGCAGGAATACGCGGGCATGTTCTCGAACGACGACAAGCTCGCCGAGCGCCTCACCGAAGCCGGCAAGGTGACGGGCGAGCACGTTTGGCGCATGCCGCTTGGACCCGTTTACGACAAGATGATCGACTCGAAATTCGCCGATATGAAAAATACCGGCGGCCGTTTTGCGGGCTCGATCACCGCGGCGCAGTTTCTCCAGCGCTACGTCGGCAAGACGCCGTGGGCGCATCTCGACATCGCCGGCACCGGCATGGCCGCGCACAACACCGAAATCGGCGACTCGTGGGGACCGGGCTGGGGCGTGCGGCTCTTGAACGAGTTCATCGCCGCGCATTACGAGAAATAACGCAGTAATGTCAGAGGTTTACTTCTACCATTTGCAGAACCAGCCGCTGGAGAAAGTGCTCCCGCAACTGCTCGAGAAATGCCTCGAGCGGGGCTGGCGCTGCGTGGTGCAGGCGCAGTCGGACGAGCGCGTGACGGCGCTCGACCAGCACCTCTGGACGTTTCGCGACGACGCTTTTCTCGCGCACGGCACCGACAAGGAAGCGAACGCTGCCGAGCAGCCGGTGCTGCTCACGACCACGGATGCAAATCCGAACGAAGCGAAAGTGCGCTTCTTTGTCGAAGGTGCAGCGAGCGAAAATCTCGAAGGCTACGAGCGCGCGATTCATCTGTTCGACGGTAACGATCCCGACGCGGTCGATGGCGCGCGCGCGCAATGGAAGACGGCGCAGGCTGCCGGTCACGCCGTTACCTACTGGCAGCAGGACGAAGCCGGACGCTGGCAGCAGAAGGCGTGACGCACGAAAAGCAAAAACCCCGGGCTTCTGCCCGGGGTTTTTCTTGTTGCCGTATGCGAGTCTTCAGAAGCCGGTGAAGCGGTAGTTCGCCCCGAACTTGACCGTCGAAACGTCGAAGCCCGCGCCGAGGTCGTGGTACATGTATTCGGCCTTAAGCGTCCACGCATTGGAGTAGGCCCATTCAAGGCCGGCGCCGAGCGCGTAACCGGTGTCGGTGTCGTGCACTCCAGCCGCGGCCGCCCGCGAGAACGCGAAGCCGCCGGTGCCGTAGATCATCGTGCGATCCCAAGTGTAGCCGAGGCGTGCGCGTGCGGTGCCGAGATAATCGATGTGCGAATTGATGCCGCCGGTCGAGCCGTTGATGTCGGTGCCGGAGATGTCGGCTTCGAGACCGAACACGATATTGCGCGAGAACTGCCAGTTGTAGCCGGCCTGCACGCCGCCGAGGAAGCCGTCGATGTCGTCGCCGAAGCCGTAGCCGACATGGCCGCCGACATAGAACCCGGACCAGTTGAACACCGGCGCGATGTCCGGCTGATATTTGTAAAGCGGCCGCGTCGGCATATCCGCGGCATGGGCCGCGGGCGCGAGCGAGAGCGCGGTCAGCGCGGCGCAAAGGACAAGAAACTTTTTCAAGATAGCCCCCGAATACGAGTGGGATGAATCGAACTCGCGAGGAAGCTAGGTTTTTATAGTTAATGTGCGCTTAGCGCACGGTTAAGCGCGGGTTAACGCGCGCGACTTTTCGAGCGTTGTTGCGCGCGGGCAACGCGTTACCGGCTGACCACGCCGCCGGTGCCGGTCTCGCGTTGGTAAAGGATCATGTCGAGCGACGGCGCAAAGTCCTTGCCGCGCAGTCCGGTCAGCACCGCATGCGCCTGTCCCCGGTGGTGGGTCTGGTGATTGAAGAAATGATCGAGCGCGGGCGATAGCGGCTGCGTGATCTGCTTCGGGTTCGTCACCGTCATGTAGCTGAAGGTGGCCGCCAGTTCTTCCTCGGTGAGCTGGCCGATATAGGCTTCGATGCGCGCATCCTCGCGGTCGCGCGCCGCACGCAGCGAGTCCAGATCCTCGTGCAGGATCGCGTCGAGCGTGGCGGGCGCTTCGCCCTGGCCGGTGAAGCGCTTCATCCAGATGCGGTCGGCGACGAGAATGTGATTGAGCGTGCCGTGTATCGACTTGAAGAACGCGCCGCGGTCGGCGCGGTATTCTTCGGCAGAGAGTTTCGCCGCTGCATCGTAGAGGCGCTCGTTGGCCCAGGCGTTGTAGCCGGCAAACATCTTGTAGCGATCGAAACTCATCCGCATCCTCTTAGAGAAAGAACCGCACCGCGATTTCGCGGAACGCGATCACGGCGGCGATCAGCGCGAGCGGCCCGAACCGCAGGATTGCGGAAATGTCCTTCCGTGTCACCACGCGCGCAACGATGACCGGCGTTGCAATCAGCGCGCCGAGCATCGTCCAGTAGATGTAGCGGTACTCGTGCGCGATGCCGATTACGAGCAGTGCTACTGCATAGAGCGTGCCCGACGCGGTCAGCGCAAACGTGAGGTGGCGCGTGAGCCGCTCGCGGATGCCCGTCGAAGCCCACATCCAGGCGATGCAGAACAGGAGATAGACGTAAGGCGGCCCGAGCGGGGAGAGGCTCCAGTTCACCGAGAGCCACTCGATCACGTTGTAAACCGGGTTCGGCGTGAAGGTGACGTCGTGCTGGTTGTTCGATTGCCAGCCGGTCTTCACCGGTTCCACGCAATCCTTGCAAAGAAACTGGAAGAAGCGGTTCACATGCGCGAAGCGGTGGGTGAGATAGGCGCGCGGCTCGTCCACGATCGCATCCAGCCAGAGCTTCGTCAGTTCGCTGCCGAATTTCGGTTTGAGATTTTCATAGACCTCCGGGCAGCCGCCCTTGAGATCCGGGTCCCAGCCGTAAGTGTCCCAGTGGCGCGGCGTGTAGCAGCCGCGGCCGCTATCGGGCCGATCCTTGAAGTTGTGATTCTTCGCGACGAAGTCCGGACCGAAGAAGCCGTGATAGGCGTCCTTGTTCGAGAAATAGGTGATGCCGCCGAGATCGAAAATCTGAAGCTGCGAGATCGGCTTGATGTCGCGCACGCGGAAGATATGCGTGTCCGCGAACAGATGCCCCGGAATGAACAGGAGCGAAAGCAACCCGGCGATGATCGTGCGCTTGACGAAGCCCATCGCCCGCCAGCGCGGGCTTACCGCCGAGATCGCAAGATCGATTAAAGGCGGCATGCCGAACACGGCGTTGGCGCGGAAAAATCCTGCCATCAGGATAAAGAGCCACATCAGCGCCGCGGCGATGCGCCTGCGCCTGAAATAGCCGCGCAACAGAAGTGCCGCGATGCCGGCCGCGAGCAGCATCGTCACTGACATGGCGATGTCTTTGACGAGCTGGCCGTTGTAGTTGATCGCCATCGGGAAGAAGGCGGTCGCGAACACGAAATAGGGAAGCGTCCTGCTTTCCTCGTCCTGGAACGCGAGCGCGATCAGGACGAAGCCGCTCCAGTATGCGGCGAGAAAGATCGCGAACATCGGCTGCGGGCCGGTCCAGACCCATTGCAGCGGAATCCAGAGCACGCCGAGCAACGGCGGCTGCCAGTTGGTCCAGTCGCCGCTGCGGATCGCCGCGACATAGGCCCAGGCGTCGTGGTGATAGAGCCCCGGATAGAGCGCATAGAAATTGACGAGCGCCGCGAGGATAGCGGCGACAAACAAACGCCGCTTCATCTGAAGCGGCGGCAGCGCGGCGGCGTTCATGGTGTTCGGTCGTGGTGCCCGGTTGCTGGAAGGGCTTCCATGCCAGCCACTTATGGCAAAGAAAAGCCCGCCTTGAAGCGGGCGGCCTGCGCCGCTATAGACCCGCCAACTTCGAGCAATCCCCGAACAAGCAGGAAGAAAACATGGCGGTCGAACGCACCTTTTCGATCATCAAGCCCGATGCGACCAAGCGCAATCTGACGGGCGCGATCAACCAGAAGATTGAGGGCGCGGGCCTTCGCATCATCGGCCAGAAGCGCATCAAGATGAGCCAGAAGCAGGCCGAGGGCTTTTACGGCGTCCACAAGGAGCGTCCGTTTTTCGGCAGCCTCGTGACCTTCATGACCTCCGGTCCGGTCGTCGTGCAGGTGCTGCAGGGCGAGAACGCGGTTGCGAAATATCGCGAGGTCATGGGCGCGACCGATCCTTCGAAGGCGAACGCCGGAACTATCCGCAAGGAGTTCGCGGAATCGATCGAGGCCAACTCGGTGCACGGTTCCGACAGCCCCGAGAACGCCAAGATCGAGATCGAATTTTTCTTCACTCCGGAAGAAATCGTCGATTGATCGATAGCTGACCGCTATCCTGCGGTCATTTCGTCGCTTTTTGCGCTGCGTCGGTCCGGTTTTGCTTGGCAGAACCGGACCTCACGGCTATTCCAGTTTCCAGTGAATTTACGCCCGTAGAGATGCGGGGGAACAAGCCGGATCAGCCGGCGAACTGGAGCGGAAGCCCGTGGATTTTCTCCTCAACGACATGAGCCAGACGGCGTTCTGGATCGCCGCGCTCAAGATCATCGGCATCAACGTCATCCTTTCCGGCGACAACGCGGTGGTGATCGCGCTGGCCTGCAGGATGTTGCCTGCCAAGGAGCGCTTCTGGGGCATGGTGCTCGGCGCGGGCGTCGCGGTGCTCCTGCGCATCGTCTTCACGCTCGTGGTCGCCGAGGCCATGGGCTATCAGTTCCTGAAGCTGATCGGCGGCGTGTTGCTGCTCTGGGTCGCGGTGAAGCTGCTCGTGCCGGAAGACGAGGGCGACGAGAAGATCGAAGCGGCAAGCAACCTCTGGAAAGCCGTTCGCATCGTCGCGATCGCCGACATCGTTATGAGCCTCGATAACGTGATCGCGATTGCAGCCGCCGCGGAAACCGCGGCCGCCACGCTCGATCTCGCGCACGCTTCCTCGATCAAGGCGGTGCTGATCGGCTTCGGTCTCGTTACTTCGGTGCCGATGATCATCGCGGGCAGCGCACTCCTGATGGCGCTGCTCGACCGCTTCCCGATTCTGGTGTGGGCGGGTGCCGCGCTGCTCGGCTGGGTCGCGGGCGATATCATGATCAAGGACGCCGCTCTCGCGCGCTTCTTCGATCCCGCGCTGCTCGAAAAGCTGCATTATCCGGCGGCTGCCGCCGGCGCGATCTTCGTGCTGCTGGTCGGCGCGCTGATCCGCCGCTCGCGTAACATCGCGGCGATGGAAGAGCCGATGATCACCCGCGCGGGCCACATCGGCGATCCGCCGAAGAAGCATTGAGCACTTTAGAAACAAGAGGCCGGGCATTGCCCGGCCTTTTTTGTCGGTCAGATCTTCGCCTTGCCCTCGGCGACGAGCCGCAGCGCCTGCGGATAAATCTTGTGTTCCTGCTCCAGCACGCGGGCGGAGAGTGCGTCTTCCGTGTCGCCGGGCAGCACCGGGACTTTCGCCTGTAGAATAGTCGGGCCGTCGTCGAGTTCGGCCGTGACGAAATGCACCGTACAGCCCGCGAACTTCTCTCCGGCCTCGATCGCGCGGCTATGCGTATGCAGGCCCTTGTAGGCGGGCAGCAACGAGGGATGAATGTTGATCATTCGTCCGCGCCACTTCTCGACGAAACGCGGCGACAAGAGCCGCATGAAACCGGCAAGGCAGACGATTTCCGCATTCGCGCGGTTCAGCGCAACGTCCATCGCGTTGTCGAAAATTTCCCGCGACGGAAATTTCTTGTGCTCGATCACTTCCGTTTCGATGCCGTGCCGGCGCGCGAAGTCGAGCCCGCCCGCATTGGGGACATTTGAAAGCACCAGCACGATCCCGGCGGGAAAATCTTTTGCCTTCGCGGCCTCGATCAGTGCGCGCATGTTCGAGCCGCGCCCGGAAATCAGGATCGCGACGCGCTTCTTCATGCGAGCGCGAGCTTGTTGTCGAACAGCGTCACCGGCTCGCCGTCATGCGCGGCGATCTCGCCGAGATGCACGGGCTTCTCGCCCGCGTTCCTGAGTGCCATCTCGACCGCGGAAACTTTCGCGGCTTCGACCGCGAGAATGAGCCCGATGCCGCAGTTGAAAGTACGGAGCATTTCGAGTTCGGCGACGCCGCCGACTTGCGCTAGCCACTTGAAAACCGGTAGCACCGGAATTTTCGAGAGGTCGATTTTCGCGGCGGTGTTCTCCGGCAGCACGCGCGGAATGTTATCGACGAAGCCGCCGCCGGTGATATGCGCGAGCGCCTTGATGCCGGGCGTCGTTTTGATCGCGGCGAGCACCGGCTTCACGTAAATCCGCGTCGGAGTAAGCAGCGCTTCGCCGAGCGTGCGCGAAGCGTCGAACGGCGCTTTCGCATCGAGTGCGACGCCGCTCCGCTCCACGATTCTGCGCACCAGCGAATAGCCGTTCGAGTGCACGCCGGAGGAGGGCAGGCCCAGAAGCACATCGCCCGCCTTTACGTCGCCGCGCGGCAGAAGATTTTCGCGCTCGACCGCGCCGACCGAAAACCCGGCGAGATCGTAGTCGTCGCCCGCATAAAGCCCCGGCATCTCCGCGGTCTCGCCGCCGATCAGCGCGCAGCCCGCTTCCTCGCAGCCTTTCGCGATTCCCTTCACGACCTGTGCCGCGTGTTCCGGCACGAGTTTTCCGGTCGCGAAGTAGTCGAGGAAAAACAGCGGTTCCGCGCCCTGCACGACAAGATCGTTCACGCACATCGCGACCAGATCGATGCCGATGTTTTCGTGGCGCTTCGCGTCGATCGCAAGCTTCACCTTGGTGCCGACGCCGTCGTTCGACGCGACCAGAAGCGGGTCGCGCATGCCGAGCGCTTTCAGGTCGAATACGCCGCCGAAGCCGCCGATTTCGGCGTCCGCGCCCGGCCGCCGGGTGGCGCGCACGAAGGGCTTGATGAGGTCCACGAGCCGGTTGCCGGCGTCGATGTCCACGCCCGCCTGCCGGTAGCTCATGCCGCCTTTTTCGCCCGCCATTTCGGTACCGCTCCGTACTGCCCGCGGTGGTGTGAATAGCGCGTGGAACGCCCGCTTTCCTAGCCGAATTGTCGCGCTGCGCCCGGAAATCTGGGGGCCGTGGTTGGCTCAGGGGCCAAGAGGCGGTAGCCAAGGCACCGGAAATGGGTGGAGCGGCCCCGCGTGCTTCAAAGCTTGCCGAACCTGATAACGGTCGGGCGGATCATATTGGTTCCGGTGGTGATCTGGTCGATCGCCTCCGGCAACATGCTGCTTGCCTTCTGGCTGTTCGTGGCGGCCGGGGTGTCGGATGCCATCGACGGCTTCATCGCCAAGCGCTTCAACGCCCAGAGCGAGTTCGGCGCCTATCTCGACCCGTTGGCCGACAAGGCGCTGCTGATGTCGATTTACGTGACTTTGTCGCTCGAGATGCTGTTGCCGCGCTGGATCGTGATTGCGGTGGTCTCGCGCGACATCATGATCATGGGCGCGGTCGTGCTTTCCTGGCTGCTGAACAAGCCGGTCGCGATCAAGCCGCTGATCGTCTCGAAACTGAATACCGCGGCGCAGATTGCGCTCGCAGCCTTCGTGCTCGCGTCTACCGGATTCAAGTTCGAAGCGGGACAGGCTATCAATGTGCTGTTGATCCTGGCCGGCGGTCTGACGTTCGTCTCCGCTGCCGCCTATCTGATCGAGTGGATGAAACACATGGCGCTGGATGCGCCGGAGACCGGCAGATGACCTTTCAGCGGCAGGTAGCATTCTGGGTCGGCGGGCTCCTGCTGCTCGTGCTCGCGATGTGGGTGCTGCGCGAAGTGCTTCTGCCCTTCGTGGCCGGCATGGCGCTCGCCTATTTCCTGAACCCGGTTGCCGACCGGCTCGAGCGCCTCGGCGTCAGCCGCTTGTTCGCATCGCTCATCATGGTCGCGGCGGTGATCCTCGCCTGCGTGCTGCTCGCGCTCCTGTTCCTGCCGATCCTCGGCACGCAGATTTCCGCTTTCGTGCAGGGATTGCCGAGCACGGTGACGCGGCTGCAAACCGTGCTCACCGACGAAACGCGCGAATGGCTGACCAAGATCGCAGGCGACCGCTTACCCGATCTCACCAAGTCGCTCGGCGAAATCGTGGCCGAAGGCTCGCGCTGGATCGTGAGCTTCCTCGCCTCGATCTGGGCGGGCGGGCAGGCGCTGTTCTCGATCGTGACGCTGCTCGTCATCGCGCCGGTGATCGCGTTCTACGTGCTCTACGACTGGCACAAGATGGTCGCGAAGGTGGATAGCTGGGTGCCGGTGCGCAACCGCGAAACGGTGCGCGAACTCGCGCGCGAAATCGATCGCGCGGTCGCAGGCTTCGTGCGCGGGCAGGCGGGCGTCGGTCTCGTGCTCGGCGCTTATTATGCGATCGCGCTGACTTTCTCCGGGTTGAACTTCGGCTTCCTGATCGGAATGATTTCCGGCCTCATCAGCTTCATTCCCTATGTCGGTTCGCTAACCGGCCTGCTGCTCGCGAGCATCGTCGCGATCGCCCAGTTCTGGCCGGACTGGCAATGGATTTTGCTGATCATCGCGATCTTCTTCAGCGGGCAGTTCATCGAAGGCTACATCCTCCAGCCGAAGCTCGTCGGCGAAAGCGTCGGCCTGCATCCGGTGTGGCTGATGTTCGCCCTGTTCGCCTTCGGCTATCTGTTCGGCTTCGTCGGGCTTCTGCTCGCGGTGCCGCTTGCCGCGGCGATGGGCGTGCTGATCCGTTTCGGATTGCGCCAATACATGGCAAGCAGCCTCTACACGGGTTCGCAGCCGCGCCGCCGCAACGGGGACCGCTGATGCGCCCGAATTCGGCGCGGCAATTGCCGCTCGAACTTCCGCATGTCGTGAGTTTCCGGCGCGACGACTTTCTCGAAAGCCGCGCGAACGAGAAAGCGCTCGCGCTGGTCGAGCGCTGGCCGGAATGGCCGAACAATTACGCCGTGATCGTCGGCCCGCATGGTTCGGGAAAGAGTCACCTTGCGTCGATCTGGGCGGAACGCGCAGGCGCGCGCACTTTGCCCGCGCGTTTGCTCGTGCGCGAGGACGTGCCGCGCGCACTCGCGACCGGTGCGCTGGTGATCGAGAATCTCGATCCGCGCGATTACGACGAACACGCGCTGTTTCATCTCTTCAACATGGCGAAAGAAGAGGGTGCATCGCTCCTCTTCACGTCCGCGCATCCGCTGGAAGCGGGCATGGCGGCACTGCCCGATCTCGCCTCACGGCTTCGCACCGTCACGGTTGCGAAGCTCGACGCGCCGGACGATGCGCTGATCGCAGCCGTCCTGGTGAAATTGTTCGCCGACCGGCAGGTCACGGTCGATCAGGACCTGATCGCGTATCTTCTGCCGCGCATGGAGCGCTCGCTCGGTAGCGCGCGCGAACTGGTCGCTAAAATCGACGCAGCGGCGCTTGCCGCGGGCAGGCCCGTGACGCGGGCCTTCGTTTCCGCTCTTTTACGCGAGTAACGCCGTCATCTATCTGTAATAATTGCGTAATTTGCAGTCATCTTATTTTCGTGAATTCCGTCTAAGATGATCGTCAAGCGCTGGATAAAGGCGCGCGAAGTGGCGTCATGAATCTCGAGATCAAACCGCAAACCGACTTGCCTTTACCTGAGGCGAGCACGCCCGCAGCATCGCCGGAGACTGCGGAACTGCGCGTGCGGCCCGAGCGCTTCATCAACCGCGAGCTTTCGTGGCTCTCCTTCAACCGCCGCGTGCTCGAGGAAGCGCAGAACGAAAAGCATCCGCTGCTCGAGCGCCTGCGCTTTCTTTCGATTTCGGCGGCGAACCTCGATGAATTTTTTATGGTGCGCGTCGCGGGACTCAAGGGTCAGGTGCGCGAAGGCGTTGTCACGCCGAGTCCCGACGGACTTTCGCCGGCCGAGCAGTTGATCGAGATTGTCGCGGAGACCGCGAAGCTCGCGTCTGCGCAGCAGGTGCAGTTGCGCGAACTCCGCACGCTGCTCGCGCAGAGCGGCATCGTGATCGTCGACCCGGCCGATCTTTCGAAGAGTGATCTTACGACGCTTGAGCAGACATTTCTCCACGAAATCTTTCCGGTGCTGACGCCGCTTTCGGTCGATCCTTCGCATCCGTTCCCGTTCATTCCCAATCTCGGCTTCTCGCTCGCGTTGCAATTGCAGCGCGTGAGCGACCAGCGCGGCATGAACGCGCTGATCCGCGTGCCGGCGCAGATCGAGCGCTTCGTGCGCCTGCCGGAAGGCGACAACAAAGAGACGCGCTTCATCGCGCTCGAAGCGGTCATTGGTCTTTTCACCGCGAAACTCTTTCCAGGCTACGTCGTGAGGGGGCAGGGCGCGTTTCGCGTGATCCGCGACAGCGACCTCGAAGTCGAGGAAGAAGCCGAAGACCTCGTGCGCGTGTTCGAGACGGCGCTGAAGCGCCGCCGCCGCGGTTCGGTGATCCGGCTCGAGATCGAATCCTCGATGCCGCCGGAGCTTCGCGCTTTCGTCGCGACCGCGCTGAACGTGCTCGAATACGAAACTTTCGTCGGCGACGGCATGCTCGCGCTGAACGAGCTTTCGCAACTCGTTTCCATCGAGCGGCGCGACCTGAAGTTCAAGACCTATAACCCGCGCTTCCCCGAGCGCATCCGCGATTCCGGCGGCGATTGCTTCGCCGCGATCCGCCAGAAGGACCTGATCGTCCATCACCCTTACGAGTCGTTCGACGTCGTCGTGCAGTTCTTGCGGCAGGCGGCACTCGACCCGAACGTGATCGCGATCAAGCAGACGCTCTACCGCACCTCGTCGGACAGCCCGATCGTGAAAGCGCTCGCCGAAGCAGCTGAAGCCGGCAAGTCGGTTACCGCGCTGGTCGAATTGAAAGCCCGCTTCGACGAAGAGGCGAACATCCGCTGGGCGCGCGACCTCGAGCGAGCGGGCGTGCAGGTCGTGTTCGGCTTCATCGAACTGAAGACGCACGCCAAGATGTCGATGGTCGTGCGCCGCGAAGGCAAGTCGGTCGCGACCTACTGCCATCTCGGCACCGGCAACTATCATCCGGTGACCGCGCGCATTTACACCGATCTTTCCTTCTTCACGTCCGACGAGGCCATTGCGCGCGACGTGTCGCGCATCTTCAATTTCATCACCGGCTACGCCGAGCCGCAGGGCCTCGAGGCGATGGCGGTTTCGCCGATCAGCCTGAAGCAGCGCATCCTCGATCATATTCAGCAGGAAATCGCGCATGCACGCGCCGGCAAGCCCGCGCAGATTTGGGCGAAGATGAATTCGCTGGTCGATCCGGTGGTGATCGACGCGCTCTATGACGCGAGCCGTGCGGGCGTGGAGATCGATCTCGTGGTGCGCGGTATTTGCTGCCTGCGTCCCGGCGTCGCGGGACTTTCCGAGAACATCCGCGTCAAGTCCATCGTCGGCCGCTTCCTCGAGCACAGCCGCATTTTCTGCTTCGGCATGGGCCACGGCCTGCCGCACCGGAAGGCGGCGGTTTATATCGCTTCCGCAGACCTGATGCCGCGCAATCTCGACCGCCGCGTGGAAACGCTGGTTCCGATCCTCAACCCGACCGTTCACCAGCAGGTGCTCGATCAGATCATGGTCGCTAACCTTAAGGATAACGAGCAGAGTTGGCGGGTGTTGCCCGACGGCAGTTCGGAACGCATAAAGATCGGCGAGGGCGAAGAATCGTTCAACGCCCATCAGTATTTCATGACCAATCCGAGCCTTTCGGGACGTGGCAAATCTCTCAAAGACTCTTCTCCGCGTAGTCTCGTCCGTAAGGCGGAACGGGCAAAGCAATCCGGGTGACGCGCCCGGGCGTCTGCCTGCGAGCAAACCGGTTGCCGTCTTCGACATCGGCTCGAACTCCGTTCGCCTCGTCGTCTATGAGCGGCTGAGCCGTAACCTGACACCGCTGTTCAACGAAAAAGCGCTCTGCGGCCTGGGACGCGAAGTCGCGACCAAGGGCAAGCTCGCGCCCGACGCGGTGGAGAAGGCGCTCGCCGCGCTCTCGCGTTTCCGCGCGCTTTGTGACGTGATGCAGGTCGGTGAAGCGATCGCGATTGCGACCGCCGCTGTGCGCGATGCAAAAGACGGCCCCGAATTCATCGAGCGCGCGCAGAAGATCTGCCGTTGCGACATCGAGCTCTTGTCCGGCCAGCGCGAGGCCAAGCTCGCAGCCTACGGCGTGCTGTCCGGCGCGCTCGAAGTGGATGGCGTGATCGGCGATCTTGGCGGCGGCTCGCTCGAACTCGTCGACGTGACCGGCGGCGAGATCGGCGAGGGAATTACGACGCCGCTCGGAAGTCTCTCGCTTGCCGATGCTTCCGCGCGCTCGCTCAAGCAGGCGGAGAAGATCGTCCGCGAAAAGCTCGAAGACGAGCCGACGCTCAAAGGCCTCAAGGGCCGCACTTTCTATGCTGTCGGCGGCACCTGGCGCGCGATCGCGCGGCTGCACATGATGCAGAAGGGCTATCCGCTGCACGTGATGAACGGCTATTCGATCCCCGCGCGGGAGGCGATGGAGTTTTCCGGGCTCATTCACCGCGTCGATCCGGAAACGCTTTCGCGCATCGAAGTGATTTCCGAAGCGCGGCGGCCGTTACTTGCGTACGGCTCGCTGGTGCTCGAACAGATCGTGCGGGCGGGCAAACCTTCGTCCATCGTCGTTTCCGCGTTCGGCGTGCGCGAGGGCCTGCTTTACGAAAAACTTTCCGAGGAAGAACGCGCGCTCGATCCGCTGGTCGAAGCTGCGCGCGAATACAACTACCTGCGCTCGCGCTCGCCCGAACACGGCGAGGAACTGATCGAGTGGACCGACAAGTTCATGGAGAGCACCGGCATCGACGAGACGCCGGAGGAGTTGCGGCTGCGCCACGCCGGTTGCCTGCTCGGTGACATCGGCTGGCGCGCGCATCCCGACTATCGCGGCGAGCAGAGCCTGAATATTATTTCCAACGCCGCGTTCTCGGGCATCGATCATCCTGGCCGCGCCTATCTCGCGCTCGCGGTGTTCTATCGCTACGCCGGGCTGAACGACGAGGAGCTTTCGCCGCGCATCCGCGAAATCGCCTCGACGCGGTTGCTCGACCGCGCGCGTATTCTTGGCGCGGTAATGCGGGTCGCTTATGTTGCAAGCGCCTCGATGCCGGGCGTCCTGCCGCGCTCGCCGCTCATGGTTGAGAAGGGCGTGCTGAAATTGAAGTTGTCCGGCGATCTCGCAGCACTCGCGAGCGGGCGGCTCAACAACCGCGTGCGCCAGTTGGGCAAGCTGATCGGCCGCGATTACAAGATCGAGATTGCTTAGACTTCCTTCGCCACCACGCGCCCGCCTTCGATGGCAAGCGAAACCTTGCCCTGCTTGAGCGCAAGCGCGCGGGTGCCGAACAGCTCGCGCCGCCAGCCTTTCAGCGCTTCGACATCGGCGTTGTCGTCGACCGCGATGGCCTCGAGGTCTTCGGCGTTCGCGATCACGCGCGCGGCGACGCCGTTTTCTTCAGCGGTCATGCGCAAGAGTACGCGCAGGAGTTCGACCGTCGCCGACGCTCCGTTGGAGAGCGGCTTATAACGCTCGAACTTCGGCAGCGTCGCGGGATCGCGAGCGAGCCCGCTTGCTACCGCCTGCAAAATACCTTCGCCGGAACGAGAACGCTCGAAGCCGCGCGGGATCGAGCGCAACTGGCCGAGCGTTTCCACCGTCTTCGGCTGCTGGATCGCGATTTCGCCGATCACGTCGTCCTTGATGATGCGGCCGCGCGGCACATCGCGCGACTGCGCCTCGCGCTCGCGCCACGCCGCGACCTCGATCAGTACCGCGATTTCCTTCGGCTTTTTCACGCGGGTCTTCAGCCGCATCCAGGCATTCTCCGGATGCTGTTCATAGGTCGAGGGCGAGGTGAGGATCTGCATCTCGCTGTCCAACCAGCTCGTGCGGTTCTTCTTTTCGAGATCGGCTTTCAGTTTCAGGTAGACGTCGCGCAGATGCGTCACGTCCGCCACCGCGTAGGTGATCTGCTGCTGCGTTAGCGGGCGGCGTGCCCAGTCGGTGAAGCGCGAGGACTTGTCGATGTTGCCGCCGGTCGTGCGCTGCACGAGCTGGTCGTAAGAGATGGAGTCGCCGTAGCCCAGCACCATCGCCGCGACCTGCGTGTCGAACACCGGATGCGGGATGATCTTGGCGCGGTGCCAGACGATTTCGATATCTTGTCTAGCGGCGTGAAAGACCTTCACGACCTTCTCGTCGTTCATCAGCGTGAAGAAGGGAGCGAGGTCGAGGCCGTCCGCGAGCGCGTCGATCACCACCGCCTCTTCGGTGGAAGCGAGCTGCACCACGCAGAGCTTCGGCCAGAAGGTCGTCTCGCGCAAAAATTCCGTGTCGACCGTAACGAAAGGATGTTTCGAGAGGCGTTCGCATGCCGCGTTCAGCGCGGCGGTGGTCGTAATCAAATCCATCGGCTCCTGATAGCGGCGGGACGCGGCGGCGTAAACCCGCCCATTCGTCACACGCCGCGGTTTTTCGGCATCAGGATGAATTCCCAGGGAGAGGGCATCGGCCCAACCGGCACGTCGATCAGGGTCGGCCCGTCGCGGCGCTTGAAGGCGCGGCGGAGCGCGGTGCGAAGCTCCTCGGCGTTGCGTGCGCGTTCCGCGGCTGCGCCAAAGCTCTCCGCGAATTTTACGAAGTCGGGGTTGGCAAGATCGCTCGCGATCAGCCGGTTGCCGAACTGCTCCTCCTGAATGCGGCGCACGTTGCCGAACGAGCCGTCGGAGAACACGATCGCGACCAGCGGTATTTTATGGCGCATCGCGGTCGCAAGCTCGTTCGCGGTGTAGAGGAAGCCGCCGTCGCCGTTGATCGAAACGACCGGCACGTCGCGGCGCGCGTCCTGCGCGCCGAGCGCGGTCGCGAAGCCCCAGCCCAGATTGTCCTGATAGCCGGGCGAGAGGAACGTGCGCGGCTTGTAAACGGGAAGCATCAGCCGCGCGGCAAAGCCCATCTGCGTCACCTCGTCGACAAAGATGCCGTCTTCGGGAAGCTCGTCGCGGATCGCGTCGAGAAAGGCTTTCTGCGGCCCGAGCTTTTCATAGCGCTTGTTCATCTTCGCGTGGCGCTCGCGCATTTCGTCTTCGCGCGCATCGCGCTTCGAGAGATATGCGGGCAGCACTTCGATCAGCCGCTTCAGGATCGGTTGCGCATCGCCGACCAGCGACACCGCGGGTTTATGAATGCGCGCGGGCTCATCCTTGTCGGCATCGACACGGATGACGTCGATCTTGTCGTCCATGCCCCACTGCATCATCGGATAGAGCATGTGCGTGCCAACGCCGAGCGCGACATCCGCTTCGCCCCAGAGTTCGCGGCCCAAGGGCAGCGTCACGCTGAACGGCGACTTGGAGGAAAGCACGCCGCGCCCGCGCCGATAGCCGAGCACGGGAGCCTGCAACATCTCCGAAAGCTGCGTGATTTCTTTCGACGCGCCTTGCGCGCCGCCGCCGCATATGATGAGTGGGCATTTTGAATTTGCAAGCCGTTTCGCGGCGTCCTTGATCGCGTCTTCGTCGAGCGAAGGCGGCGCAACGGGAAGGGGAGCGGCTACCTTGTCGTCCGCGCTCTTTCGTCCCCACATGTCGATCGCACATTCGAGCGCTGCCGGACCCGGCCGATCCGAATAAAGCGACTGGATTGCTTGCGCGACGAGTTGCGAGGCTTCCTCCGGCTGCTTCACGCGCGCGGAGAAATCCACGAGCCGCGCAATGATGCCGGCTTGATCCTTGATCTCGTGGAGATGCGAAAGACCCTTGCCGATATCGCCGTCCGGTATCTGCCCGATCAGCGCCAGCACCGGCGCGTTCATCGAGTACGCAGTCAGCAACGCGGCGGAGGTATTGAGCAGGCCCGGGCCGGGCACGACCGCGTAAGGCTGGGGTTCGTTGGTGGCGAGCGCGGCACCCAGCGCCATATAGGCGGCACCCTGTTCATGCCGCGTGTGCACGGTGCGGATCGCATCTCCTGCACGGAACACGGCATCGAAGAAGTGGTCGTTGTGCACACCAGGAAGCGCGTAGAGCGTATCGATGCCGTGGGCGAGCAGGGAAGCGACGGCGAGGTCGGCGGCGGTCTTGGACATTCTTTCTCAGCCTTCAGAACACGCTAAACATAAATAGCGGTGAGGCCTTGTAAAACCGCCGCGAATAAGCCACATGGGCTCTATCTAAGGACTTACACGGGCCGCGTGACGAAGCCAAAGCAGGCTTACCGCCCGTCCTTATCAGAACGATTTTCCCTGACTTCCCAGGCCACGCGGGGTGTCTATCAACCCCCGCGATTCGCGGATTCCGTCTCTCCGGCGGAACCCGGCGCTTCGCCTGTATGAAAGAAACACTTTGACCGATTTTTCCGGACTTGGCCTTGCCGCGCCGATTGCGCGCGCGCTCGCCGAAGAAAACTACACCACGCCCACCCCCATTCAGTCGCAAGCCATCCCGCCCGTGATCTCGGGCCGCGACCTTGTCGGCATCGCGCAGACCGGCACCGGCAAGACCGCCGCTTTCGCGCTTCCGATCCTCAATCATCTCGCGCTCAACCGCGGCAAGCTCGAGCGCAAATCCGCGCGCATTCTAGTGCTGTCGCCGACGCGCGAGCTTTCGGGCCAGATCGCAGAAGCCTTCAAGACCTATGGCCGCCACCTCCGGCTTTCGACCGCGCTTGCCATCGGCGGCGTGAACATCGGCCGCCAGATCAAGGCGCTCTCGAACGGCGTGGACATTCTCGTCGCAACTCCGGGCCGCCTGCTCGATCTCGTGAACTCGAAGGCGATCCGTCTCGACCGTATCGAATTCTTCGTGCTCGACGAAGCCGACCGCATGCTCGACATGGGCTTCATCGGCGACATCAGGAAGATCGCGAAGATGCTCCCCGAGAAGCGCCAGACGCTGTTCTTCTCGGCGACCATGCCGAACGAGATCGAGCATCTGGTTTCGCAGTTCCTGAAAGAGCCGGTGCGTGTTGCCGTCACTCCGGTCGCGAAGACCGCCGACCGGGTCGAGCAGCGCGTGATCTTCATCGAAAAGAACGGCAAGACGGGTTTGCTGGTTGAAACCCTTAAGGCCGAGCCGATCGACCGCGCGCTGGTTTTCACCCGCACCAAGCATGGCGCCGACAAGGTCGTGAAGTCGCTCGACAACGCCGGCATTGCTTCGCAGGCGATCCACGGTAACAAGTCGCAAAACCAGCGCGAGCGCGCACTGGGGCTTTTCCGTGCCGGCAAGGTGCGTGTTCTGATCGCGACCGATATCGCCGCGCGCGGCATCGACGTCGATGGCGTGAGCCATGTCATCAACTTCGACATGCCGAACATTCCGGAAAGCTATGTCCACCGCATCGGCCGCACCGCGCGCGCAGGTGCGGAAGGTATCGCGATCTCGTTCGTCGCGAACGACGAGCGTCCGTTTCTGCGCGACATCGAGCGCCTGACCAAAATCACGATCCCGACCACGGATCGCCGCCTGAATCCGTCGCTCGGCGATGGCAAAGGCGGCGGCGAGAACCGCGGTGGCCGCAATAACGGCGACGGCCGCAAGCGGCATCGGCGTGGCAACAACCCGCATCGCGGCCAGCGCCCGCGCCAGCAGGGCGAGGGTCTCGAACAGCCCGCCGAGCAACGCCATCAGCGTCCGCAGCACGGGGGCGAGCGCCAGCATGAGCAGCGCGCGGACCATCGCGGACCGCGTGGCGAGCGTCCGCAGCATAACGGCGAGCGCAAGCACGAGAATCGCGGGCAGCAGCGTCCGCACGGCAAGCCGGAACACCGGCAGCACAGGAATAATGGGTCCCAGGCCCAGCCGAAGGCCGCCAATGGCGACGGTGGACAGCTCACCGGCGTTGCCTTTATGAACCGCAAACCGAAGCGCCGCGGCTCCTTCAAGCCGCGCCCCGCGCAACACTAAGGAACTACATGGCGAAGGAAGATCTTATCGAATTCGAGGGCGTCGTCACGGAAGTGCTTCCGGACGGCAACTACCGCGTGAAGCTCGATAACGAGCACATGATCCTGGCTTACGCCGCGGGCAAGATGAAGAAGCACCGCATCCGCACGCTCGAAGGCGACCGCGTCACCGTCGAAATGTCGCCCTACGATCTCGGCCGCGGCCGCATCTCGTTCCGCCACAAGGGCGATGCTCCGGCCATGGCGCCGGGTGCCGCGCAGCGCAAGCCGCCGTTCCGCGGCCGGCGATAACTTTGTAACTGTCATTCCGGACGCCGTGCAGCGGCGATCCGGAATGACAATCAGGCCGCATCCTCTTTCAGCACGCCGCGCCGGATCTGGTCCTCTTCGATGCTCTCGAAGAGGGCGCGGAAGTTGCCTTCGCCGAAGCCGTCGTCGCCCTTGCGCTCGATGAATTCGAAGAAGATCGGGCCGATCGCGTTCGACGAGAAGATTTGCAGAAGCACTTTCGTCTCGCGCCCGTCCACGACACCTTCGCCGTCGATCAGAATCCCGTTCTTCTCCAGCCGCTTTAAGTCTTCGCCGTGTCCCGGCACGCGGCCATCGACTTTCGCGTAATAGGTTGCGGGCGGCGAGGGCATGAACTTCAGTCCGTCCGCGCGCAGCTTCTCGATGGTCTTGTAGATGTCCTTCGAGCCGCAGGCGATGTGCTGAATACCTTCGCCGTTGTAGGCGTGGAGATATTCCTCGATCTGCGATTTCTCGTCCGCGCTTTCGTTGATCGGGATGCGGATTTTTCCGTCGGGACTGGTCAGCGCTTTGGAGAACAGGCCGGTGAGCTTGCCCTCGATGTCGAAGAAGCGGATCTGTTTGAAGTTGAACAGCCGCTCGTAAAAGCCCGCCCAGACATCCATGCGCCCGCGCATGACGTTATGGGTGAGGTGGTCGAGATAATAGAGCCCGACGCCTTCCGGCTTCGGATCGCGGCTCTCGAGCCATTCGAATTCCTCGTCATAGGCGGTGCCCTTCTCGCCGTAGCGCTCGATGAAGTAGAGCAGGGAACCGCCGATGCCCTTGATCGCGGGAACGTCGAGCGACTTCGCGCCGTCCTTCGGGTCGGCGGCTTCTGCGCCCATCTCGAGCGCGCGCTTGAAGGCATGGTTCGCGTCCACGACGCGGAAAGCCATTGAAGGCGCGCAGGGGCCGTGCTTGGCGACGAAGTTGAAGCCATGCGAGCCCGGCTCCTCGTTCACGAGGTAGCTGACCGTGCCCTGCTGATAGACCGTGATCTTCTTCGTCTTGTGCTTCGCGGTCGGGGTGAAGCCCATCAGTTTGAACAGCGCATGCAGCTTCTCGGGCTGCGGGTGGGCATATTCAACGAACTCGAAGCCGTCGGTGCCCATCGGATTGTGCTTCGAGATCTGCGCCGGTTCGGCGTCGTGCGGGAAGGGACCCATGATCGTTTCCTCCTGCGATTCCCTGTTTCAACGCACAGAATTGCAGGAAGTTCTTGCAAAAGGCGGTCATTTGAGGCGTTCTACAAGCATGTTGTGCATAAAACACGCGAATTGAGCCGGATCAATGCAAGAAAAAATCACTTTGGACGCGCAGGACCTCGCGATCCTCGCTGCCTTGCAGGAAAACGGTGCACTCACGAACGCCGAGCTTGCCGAGCGCGTACGGCTCTCCGCCTCGCAAAGCTCGCGCCGCAGGCAGCGGTTGGAGGAGGCGGGCGTGATCAAGGGCTATCGCGCCGAGATCGACCCCGCTCGCGTGGGCCTGACGGTCACGGTCTATGTGCAGGTCTCGCTCGCGACCCATTCGGGCCAGAACGCGAAGCGCTTCCGCGACCTCGTCGCCCGCACGCCCGAAATACTCGAGGCCCATGCGCTCACGGGCGACGCCGATTACCTCATGAAAGTCGTGGTCGAGGATCTGGCTGCCCTCGGCCGGCTCGTGAATCAGGTGCTCTTGCCGCACGAGTCCGTCGAGCGGGTGCGCTCGAATGTAGTCCTGGAGACGCTGAAACAGGGGACAAAGCTGCCGCTCTGACGACGGGCCGGCCTTTCCTTGACATCCATAGCCCCCCATGCGCTTTTCCGCCCGATTTCAAAGGCGAATCCGGCTCCCAAATGCATCGCTACCGTACCCATACCTGCGGCGCGCTCCGCGCGTCCGATATCGGCGAAACCGTCCGGCTCTCAGGCTGGTGCCACCGCATCCGCGATCACGGCGGCCTGCTGTTCATCGACCTGCGCGACCACTATGGCGTGACGCAGGTCGTGGCGGACCCGGATAGCCCTGCCTTCAAGACCGCGGAAAAGCTGCGCTCGGAATGGGTGATCCGCGTCGACGGCAAGCTCAGGAAGCGCCCCGACGGCACCGACAACAAGGAACTTCCCACGGGGGAAGTCGAGTTGTTCGCGACCGAGATCGAAGTCTTGGGCGCTGCGGGCGAATTGCCGGTACCGGTATTTGGTGATGCAGAATACCCGGAAGAACTGCGCCTGAAGTATCGCTTCCTCGATTTGCGCCGCGACCGCATCCACCAGAACATCATGAAGCGCGGGCAAATCATCGACAGCTTGCGCCGCCGCATGAAGGAGCAGGGCTTCTTCGAATTCCAGACGCCGATCCTGACGGCGTCGTCGCCGGAAGGCGCGCGCGACTTCCTCGTGCCGTCGCGGCTGCATCCCGGCAAGTTCTACGCGCTGCCGCAGGCGCCGCAGCAGTTCAAACAATTGCTGATGATCTCGGGCTTCGACCGCTATTTCCAGATCGCGCCGTGCTTCCGCGACGAGGATGCGCGCGCGGACCGCTCGCCCGGCGAATTCTATCAGCTCGATATCGAGATGAGCTTCGTGACCCAGCAGGACGTGTTCGACGCGGTCGAGCCGGTGATGCGTGGCGTGTTCGAGGAATTCGGCGAGGGGAAACCCGTGACGCCGAAGTTTCCGCTCATTCCTTATGCGGAAGCGATGCGCAAGTACGGCTCGGATAAGCCGGACCTTCGCAACCCGATAGAGATGCAGAATGTCACCGAACATTTCAAAGGCTCGGGCTTCAAGATTTTCGCGGGCATGATCGAGCAGGACCCGCAGGTCGAAGTCTGGGCAATCCCGGCCAAGACCGGAGGAAATCGCGCCTTCTGCGACCGCATGAACTCCTGGGCGCAGGGCGAAGGCCAGAAGGGCCTCGGCTACATTTTCTGGCGCGAAGGCGAAGAGGGCGGCGCCGGCCCGATCGCAAAGAACATCGGCACGGAGCGCACCAACGCGATCCGCGATCAACTGGATCTCGCGATTGGCGACGCCGCGTTCTTCATCGCTGGAAAACCAAAAGACTTCGTGAAGTTCGCAGGACCCGCGCGCACGAAAGTCGGCGAGGAATTGAACCTCGTCGCGAAGGATCGCTTCGACTTCTGCTGGATCGTCGATTTCCCGATGTTCGAGTGGAGCGAGGAAGAGAAGAAGATCGACTTCTCGCACAACCCGTTCTCCATGCCGAACATGGATCCGGACGAATTCCTCGCGCTGAAGAACGACGACAACGACAAGATTCTCGGCATGAAGGCGATTCAATACGACATCGTCTGCAACGGCATCGAATTGTCGTCGGGTGCGATCCGTAACCATCGTCCGGAAGTCATGAAGAAGGCCTTCGCGATTGCCGGTTACGGCGAAGATGTGTTGGAAGCGAAATTCGGCGGGATGCTGCGAGCACTTTCCTACGGCGCGCCGCCGCACGGCGGCATTGCGCCGGGCGTGGACCGCATCGTCATGCTTCTGTGCGGCGAGGAAAACCTGCGCGAAGTCGTGCCGTTCCCGATGAACCAGCGCGCCGAAGACCTGCTGATGGGTGCGCCCTCGGAAGTGACCACGAAGCAGCTTCGCGAACTGCACATCCGCCTTTCGCTGCCGGACAGCAAATGATCGAGCGTTCCGCGAGCGGATTGCAGGGGCAGGGCGCCGCTTCGCTCGGCACCACGAACGACTTCGTGCTCGCAAAACTGCGCGAAGCCGGAAAGTTTTCGGGTGAAATTCTCGATCTCGGTGCAGGCACCGGTTATTTCACGCGGCTGCTTTCTTCCGCGCGCGAGAGGCTTGGTTTGCAGCCGGGAAGCGGCCTCAAGGCCTGCGACATCGCCGGCGGCGCGTTCAAGGCGGACGGCGTCGCGTTCACCGAGTGCGATGCCAATGAGGGTTTGCCGTATCCCGACGCATCGTTCGACGCGGTGGTTGCGATCGAAGTGTTCGAGCATACCCGCGCCCCTTATGACGTTATCGCGGACGTGCATCGCATTCTGAAACCGCAGGGGCTTTTGATCTTCTCCGTGCCAAACCCCGGTCACGCGCTTTCGCGCGTGAAATTCTTGTTCAGCGGCCACTTCCACATGTTTCCGAGCCCGAGCATCAAGCCTGAGAACGGCGGGCGCATTTCGGGCCACATCGCGGCGCTCCCATATCAATACTGGAATTACGCGCTGCGTCACGCGGGCTTCCGGAATATCGAACTGTACCGCGACCGCGCGAAGCGCAGTGCCTCGATCATCGCGGCGATGATCTGGCCGTTCACGCGCATTGCGACTTCGCGGCACGTCGCGCGTTTGGCGCGCCGCGAGCCGCCGCTCTACGAGGAAACCCACGAAGTCGCGCGCAAGGCCAACTCATGGGAAGCGCTGACCTCGCGCAGTCTCGTGATAGTCGCGACGAAAGGTTGAACGGATGCACGGCCGCAAAATCGCAGTTATCGGTCTCGGGTATGTTGGCCTGCCGGTCGCGGTTTCGTTCTCGCGCGCGGGCTCGGACGTCATCGGCTTCGACATCGATGGAGAACGCGTCAATGAACTGCGCGCGGGCAAGGACCGAACCAAGGAAATCGACACGACGGAGCTGAAAAATCCGAAGCTCACGATCACGAATGACGTCGCCGACCTGAAAGCCGCGGACTTCTTCATCGTCACCGTGCCGACGCCGATCGATATTGCGAACCGGCCTGATCTGCGCGCCGTCATCTCGGCGAGCGAAACGGCGGGCGGTGCCCTGAAGCGAGGCGACATCGTGGTCTATGAATCGACAGTCTATCCCGGCGCGACCGAGGAAGTCTGCCTGCCGATCCTCGAGCGGAAGTCGGGTTTGAAGGGCGGGGTGGATTTCAAGCTCGGCTATTCGCCGGAGCGCATCAATCCGGGCGATGCGAAGCACCGCTTCGAGACCATCGTCAAGGTAGTTTCCGCGCAGGACGCGGAGAGCCTCGACATTGTCGCAAAAGTGTATGGCTCGGTAGTGACCGCGGGTATTCATCGAGCTCCCTCGATCAAGGTGGCGGAAGCCGCGAAGGTGATCGAGAATACCCAGCGCGATCTGAACGTCGCGTTCATGAACGAGCTGTCGTCGCTGTTCCGCAAGCTCGATATCGATACGCACGACGTGCTCGCTGCCGCGAATACGAAATGGAATTTTCTCCCCTTTACGCCGGGCCTTGTCGGCGGCCACTGCATCGGCGTTGATCCTTATTATCTGACACACCGCGCCGAGATCGCGCGCTATCATCCGGAGATCATTCTCGCGGGCCGCCGCATCAACGACGGGTTCTCGCAGATCGTGGCGCAGGAATGCCTGCGGCTGTTGCTGAATACGAAGTCGCCGCAGAAACGCGTCAACGTCCTCGGCATGACGTTCAAGGAGAATGTGCCGGACGTGCGCAACTCGAAGGTTGCCGATCTCGTCCGTACGCTGCAGGCGAGCGGTGCGGCGGTAGCGGTGTGCGATCCGGTTGCCGACAGAGAGCTTTCGCTTCACGAGCACGGTGTCGAGCTGGTTGCGATGAACGATCTCAAGCCGGCGGACGCCGTGATCTTCGCCGTCGCGCACAGCGAATTTCGCAAGGATGGCTGGACAACGGTTAGACAGGCGCTCGGCGGCGACAGCGGCATCGTGCTCGACCTGAAGGCCGTACTCGACCGCGCGAAAAAGCCGGCCGGCATCACGCTCTGGCGTCCGTGACGCGTCAGCGCCGCTCCACCGCGCGCGCGAGCACCATTTCCATGTCGTCGAGCATTTTTTTCCGCGTATAGCCCGCTTCGATATGCGCGCGGGCGGCGGCGCCCATGCGCTTCGCCAATTCTTTATCTTCAAGCACGCGCTTGATCGCGGCAGCGAGCGCTTCGGCGTCGCCACGCGGCGTGAAGAGGCCGGTCTCGCCGTCCCGGACCAGTTCGGTGATCGCGCCCGAAGGCGTGGTGACGACGGGCAGGCCGCTCGCCATCGCTTGTGACATCGCCTGCGGTACGCCTTCGTCGACCAGCGCCGGCAGCACGAACACATCCATCATGTTGAGAAAGCCGGTCACGTCTTCCTGCCTGCCGGTGAAATGCACGCGATCCGCGATACCGAGTTCGGCGGCTTCTTTCTTTAGTGGCTCGAGTTGAAAGCCATCGCCAACGATCAGCAGTTTCACATCGCGAAGTCCAGGTTTTGTCGCGGCGGCGAGCAGCACCGGCACGCCCTTGCCACGCCGGAGCGTCGCGACGATGCCGACGACTTTATCTGCCGCCGAGAACGGGCCGCCGCTTCTTGCCTGTACGCGATCGCACGGTGCGAATTTTTCGGTGTCGGTGCCGGTGGGGATCGAGAATACGCGCGAAGGGTCGAGCGCGGCGTTCCTGATCAACATCTCGCAGACGGCGTTGCCGGTACCGACGACGAGCCTGGGTACGGTCTTATAGATGAAGCGGGTGGTCGCGGACGAACGTACCGGCGCGCCCAGATGGCGCACGCGCACGACAGGAATTGCGCGTCCGAATCCGGTTGCAAGTGCCGTGATCCAACTGTCGGTCGAACTGTGCGTGACGACGACATCGGGGCGAAATTCCGAAATCACCGCGCGCAGGCCGCGCAGTGCGCGGAAGTTCCGGTTGAAGATCGGTGCGGGATAATAAGGGATGCCGCGCTTCGGCGCCGCCAGCGAAATCTGTGCTTCCGCGGGTGCGGCGATCGCGACCGTGTGACCGCGTGCGATCAGTCCCGCGCTCTCGTCGAGCACGCGGATTTCCTGGCCGCCCCAGCCGACCGAGCTTTCGGTATGAAGAATTCGCATTCGCTACGTCACTTTTCCCCAGCGACCCGCTCATACAACGCGAGCATGCGCTCCGCCATGCTTTCCATGTCAAAACGCGCGGCAATGGCTCGCGTGCGCTGTTTCGTTTCCGGCTCCCCGGAAAGTGCAAGCGCGGTCTTGATGGCCTCGCTGAGACCATCGATATCGTTCGCGTCACGCACGAGGCCGGGGTCGATCTCGCGCGCGATGTCGCGCGCGCCGCAGGCGTCGGACGTAATTACCGGGAGTCCTGCGGCGAAGCCCTCCAGCGCTGCCGAGGGGAATGGATCGTAGATTGAAGGCAGGATCATCGCGTCGCTAGCCGCAAGATAAGGCAGCACGTTCTCCTGCTTCCCGAGGAAATGGACGCCGCCCGCAACGCCGAAACGCTTCGCAAGCGAGCGGTAGCGCGAGATACGCTTCTCGTGGCCGATGACCAGCAATGCCGCGCCGCTCTTGCTCCTCGCGAGCGCTTCGATCGCTTGCGCGACGCCCTTGCGTTCATAGCCGGAGCCGACGATGACGAGAACCTTCCTGCCGGAAAGGCCAAGTTTGTTTCTGGTTTCGGCGCGCAGCCGATCGAGCGTCGCTTCGTCAAAGCGTGAAAGATCGATGCCGTTCTGGATCAGGTGAATCCGCTCGCGCGGATAGGCGAAATGCGCGACGATTTCGTCCGCGACCATCTGTGCGTTCACGATCACCGCTTTCAGGCGCGGGCTTGTGAACATTTCCCGCTCCAGCCGCAGCACGTCGCGGTGATAGCCGCTCACGTTCTGGAAGAAGCGCCGGACCGCGCTGAGGCCGCGCGCGCGATGTGCGAGATAGGCCGCATGCACGCCGTCGCCCGCGCGATAAATGTCGCAGCAGGAAAGCCGCTCATGCGACTGCACCAGCGCGCCGGGCAATGTTGCAATGATCTCGCAGGCCGCCCTCGCAAAGCGGGAATCGCGCGTCGTTCGCGGCGAACGCGCAGGGTCGCAACGGCGAAATTCGATTCCGGCATGCGGCTCCCATTCGCGGGCAATGATCGTGATCGCCGCGCCACGCTTCGCGAGCGCGCCGATGGTGCGATCCAGAATGAGTTCGCCGCCGCCGAAGCGGGAGAATTTCTGTCGTACAAAGGCGATTTTCGGAAAGCGCATGACAGGCTGGACGGGCAAAGCGGGCTGCGGCATATCGAATGGGGTCGGGCAGGCGAGCCCTTGCCGATCATAGACGGGCTGCTTTCCTGTTAGCCCGAAACGCAATCTTTGCGCAATGAACCGGATATGCCGCGGCTTTCTTTGATCGTAATCACGAAAAACGAGGAAGGCGCGATCGGCCGTTGCCTGCGTTCGGTTGCCGGCATCGCGGATGAGATCGTCGTGGTCGATGGCGGCAGCACCGACCGCACGGTGGAGATCGCCCGTTCGCTTGGTGCGAAGGTGCTGGTGCCCGAAGACTGGCGCGGCTTCGGCCCGCAGAAGCAGCGTGCGCAAGCGGCCGCGGGCGGCGACTGGATTCTTTCGCTCGACTCCGACGAATGGATGGAGGACGGACTGGTCCGCGAGATCGAAGCCGTGCTGCGCGATCCCGCTGCCGCCGACGGTTACCGCATGCCGCGGCGCAACCGCTTCATGGGTGAAATCGTTCGCCATGGCGGCTGGTGGCCCGACTATGTGCTGCGTCTCTATCGCCGCGAGCGCGGCGGCTTCAACGGCAATCTCGTGCACGAAAGCGTCGTGATCGAGGGCACGCTCGGCACGCTTCAAAATCCGATCGAGCACGACACGATCGTCAGCGCCGAAGATGCTGACGGCAAGATCGGGCGTTACGCCGCGATTGCCGCCGATGAACTGACTGCGCGTGGCAGGAGATCGAGCCGCGCGCTGGCGCTGCTGCGCGGTGCCGCGGCCTGGCTCAGGAGCTTCGTGTTGCAGCTCGGCTTTCTAGACGGCCGCACCGGCCTTCGCGTGGCGAGCTATCAGGCGCGCTACACATATAAAAAGTGGGCATTGGCGGCAGCGCCGCTAAAATCCTAGCGCCGCGCGATTTTTGATCGTTAACACAACCTTAATCCGAGCCGCCCTTAATGTCGGCAACCGGGCGGGCCAAGGGCGTATTGCGTGCGCAAGTCGAAAGCATGGTGGGTGGGAGTGGTGCTGGGCGGTGTCGCGATCGCCTGCGTACCGATTCTGCTCGTCGACTACACGCTCAATGCCTATGTCGAGCGTAACGCGCGCAACAAGCTCGAACTGGTCGCGCACAGCGCGCTCGGTCTTGCCGAAATCCGTCTCGAAGGTGCGATGGCCGCGCTGGTCGATCTCTCGGCGGTGGTCGAAGGTTGCGACCAGCGCTCCATGGAAATCATGCGCCGCACGGCTACGGTGTCGATTCCCATCAAGGAGATCGCGGTACTCGACGACAGCGGGGATACGCTCTGCACGAATTTCGGCGACGGTGGCGAGCCGCGCGCCATCTCCCGCGAACTTCCGCTTGCCGACACGCGTTTTGAACTCGCATTGGTTCGCTTCCGCGACCGCAACGACCGCGCCTTGCGCTTGCGGCTGGACCGCAGGAATACCAAGCCGCTGGGCGCGCTGATTCCCGCCGACTTTCTCGTGCCCGATACGGTTGGCGGAGATTTTCAGGACGGCCGTAGCCTTCGTCTCGCGCTCGACAGCGAGATCGTGGCGGCGCGTCCGGTCGGCGACGAAGGACTGAGCGTCGATCACATGCGCACGCTCGGGGTCGTGTTGAAGTCCGAGCGCTTCCCGATTTCCGTCGTGGTCGAACGGCCCCGCGCAACGCTGGGCGAGGAGTATCGCGACGTCCTCACCCTCGGGCGCCTCTGTTCGGCGTTGATCACAATTCTCAGCTTCGCGATCGGTGCGCTCTATTTCCGCCGCAACCGTAACGACCCGCTGGTGCAGTTCCGCGAAGCGATCAAGAACGGCGAGATCGTTCCGTTCTTCCAGCCGACGATCGATATCAAGACCGGCAAGCTGGTCGGCGCCGAGGTGCTTGCGCGCTGGCGGCGGCCGGACGGGACCATGGTGTCGCCCGCGAACTTCATTCCGCTCGCTGAACGCTCCGGCCTGATCTATCCGATGACGCAGGCCTTGATGCGGCGCACGGTTCTCGAGGTAGGCGACGCACACGTCGATCGTCCGCACCTCAACGTCGCTTTCAACCTGTACGCCGGCCACTTCGCGAACGATTCCATCATTCAGGAAATCCAGTCGATCTTCGGCTCGTCGAAAATCCGGCTGAACCAGATCGTGCTTGAAGTGACCGAGCGCGAGCCGCTGCCTAATCTCGATCTGGCGCGCGACATTATCGGGCGGCTGCAAAAGCTCGGCATTCGCGTTGCCATCGACGACGTCGGAACCGGTCACGGCGGGCTTTCCTATCTGATGAAGCTTGGCGTGGACGCCATCAAGATCGACAAGCTGTTCATCGACGCGATCAATACCGAGCGCTATTCGCAGACCATCATCGAGACGCTGCTCGAGCTTGCCCGCACCATGAAGATGGAAGTGATCGCCGAAGGCGTGGAAAGCTTCGATCAGGTCGAATATCTCCAGCGCAAGGGCGTGAATCAGGCGCAAGGTTACGTCTTCGCGCCGGCGCTGCCGGCCTCGTCCTATATCGCGCTGATCGAGGCGACCGATACCTCGGCGCCCAGTGCCGAACCGAAAGCAGCCGCAGCCGCCTAGGCCTCAGACGCCGCTGTTAAAGCGCCTGCTATCCGATTCTTCCGACTCGATAATTTCGGCTTTTCTGAATCGCCGTATGAAGGCGCGGAATCTTCGCCGCAACCGTGCGGGATAAGGCGCTGGCCGGACTCGCAAACCGGGATACGGGCGGGCAATATCCCGGTCCGGCACGGAAAACGGGAAGAATGCGATGGCCTGGAACGACCCGCTCGATCTTTACTGCGAGCGTCTGCACGAAGGTCTGTGGGCGGAGCCTTTGAACGCGGTGAGTAATCTCGCGTTCTTTGCCGCAGCCGCAGGCGCCTATCTGCTCTGGAAGCGGGATGGCAAGGGCGATCGCTTCATCCTGCTGTTGATCGCTCTCGCGGTCCTGGTCGGGATCGGCTCGACGCTGTTTCATACTTTTGCGACCCGCTGGGGCCTGTTCGCGGATTCGATTCCGATCGGAATTTTTGTGGTCGCGTTCCTGATCTATACACTGCGCCGTTTCCTCGGGCAGAGCGTCTTGGCGACGGCGCTATGGATTCTGGCGTTTCTCGCGCTGGCCGCGCTGTTGCCGCGCATCCTGCCGCCGGGCTTCCTGAATAATTCCGGCTTCTATTTTCCGGTCCTGTTTGCGCTGGTCGTTCTCGGTATCGTGTTGCGCGCGAAAGGCGGCGCATTGCTGTGGGTCGGCGGCGCCTATCTCTCGGCGGCGGCACTCTTCATGCTGTCGCTGAGTTTTCGGATCGTCGATCCGTCCGTCTGCGGCGCGTTTCCGCTCGGCACGCATTTCCTGTGGCACTGCCTGAACGGCGCGCTGATTTATCTGATGCTGTGGACCGTGATCCGGGCGAAGCAGAGGGCGTGAGTGCCGAAGGGGCACAAAAGAGAAGAGGCGGCGCAAGCGGGCCGCCTCAGTCTTTACGCCACGCCGGGAGGAGTGGAGAGAGACGCCCGCTTTTGCGAATCGCCTCGGTGAATTTATCGTAACAGCTTTATGAAGCCGCGGTCATTCATCGCATGTCATAAACTGTGAATTCAGAGGACGAATCGCGACGATTCGAGCCGCCCTGCGGAACGGGTCCTTTCCGAACCGATGCCGGGCTTTCTGTTTTCATTCCGGTTGGAGCGCCATGCAGGCCGACCCCCGCGTAACCCGTTCAGCCTTCGTACCCGGCCCAGCCACGCGCTCGCCGGTTGCGATCTATCTGCCGCTGACGATCGTACTGATCTCGAATCTCATTCCCCTGGCCGGCGTCCTCTACTGGGGCTGGAGCACTTTCGTGCTTCTGATGCTTTACTGGACCGAGACCGCCATCATCGCCTTCTGGACCTTGATGCGGATTCTGATCGGCGGCGACTTCGGGAAGAATATTTTCTCCGAGATTACGGGCCGGCTGTTCTTCTTCACGTTCTTCCTGGTCCATTCGAGCGGCTTCATGCTCGGGCACTTCATTTTTCTCTGGTCGTTCTTCTCGGGTCAGACGAAAGGAAATCCGCAACTCACGGAAGAATTTTTCCGCACTATGCCGGTACAGTTCTGGGACGGCATCATCGTCGCGAACGGATTGCTGCTGCCGCTCGCGATTTCCTTCATCGGGCGTGGCATTGCTTTCGTGATCGAGATGGCGCGGCTGCCGTTATGGAAGCGGCTGGTCGACGAAGACAATGCCGGCGGCACGAAGCCGGGCCCGCTGGTGGGCGGGCTCTACACCCGCATCATCATCATGCATCTCGTTATTCTCGCCGGTGCCGCGCTCGCGCAGAAATTCGGTTCGCTTGCGCCGCTTATCCTGCTGATCGCGGCGAAGACGTTCGTGGATATCTGGCTCTTTGTGAAAATCGACTTGAAGGACCGCGCAGCCGCGCCGGCCAACTGACGCAAGAAAATGGCCGGAGCGGGGGGAACGCTCCGGCCGGGAATTTGCGGCCCGGGGGAAGGCCGCGGAAAATTCGTTAGTTCAGGCCGCCGAAAATCCAGATCAAGAGGATGATCGGCAGCGGAATGCCGAGTAGCCAAAGAAGAAGACCGCGTCCCATGATTAGACCCTTCTGCTCGTATTCGCGTTCGGGAGGATAACCGCTTCGTGGCAGAAAGGTTCCGTTGTCTTATTGTGGTCGCGCCCGGGTTATGCCGTCCTTGATGAAAACCTCGAACGGAGTGGTGCCGTCGGCGCTGCCGTCTTTGGCCCGCCACTTGCCGTTGGTGCAGAGGATGCCGCCCTGCACGGCGACCGCGTCGAACACGACCTCGTTGTAATAGGGCTTACCCTCGACGATCGCGGTGAAATCGGTGGTGCATTTCCCGTTCGCGACCACGGGATCGTATTTGTCGATCATCACGCCATTGCCTCCGGTGCTGGGAAAGGGGTTCTTCAGCAGCGGCCAGCTTTCGTAATCGGTCTGGGCGAAGGCCGCGGTGCTCAGCGCGAGCGACGCGACGAGGATGGGCCAGACGGTTCGGACGCGCATGAAAAATCCTCCCTTGCAGGCGTGCGGTGCGAAAACCCGGCGAAGCCCGCGTTTGGATGCATTGCGCTAGGCTGTTAGCGTGTTGCCCGCCAGTCCGGGAAATTCGCATGCAATATCAAACCATTCTCTATGACACCGAAGGCGCGCTCGCGACGATTACGCTGAACCGGCCCGAAGAACTCAACACCATTGTGCCGCCGATGCCCGACGAGCTCGAACATGCGGTTCATGCGGCGACCCGCGATCCCAGGATCAAGGTGATCGTGCTGCGCGGGGCAGGGCGGGCCTTTTGCGCCGGATATAATTTCGGCAAGGGTTTCCACCACTGGGACGAGCACATGAACACGGACGGCGCATGGGACGCCGGCAAGGATTTCTCGTTCGCGACCACGCCTGCGCTCTCGCCGCACCAGAAATTCATGAGCCTGTGGCGCTCGTCGAAGCCGGTGATCGCACAGGTGCACGGCTGGTGCGTCGGCGGCGGCTCGGACTATGCGCTATGCTGCGATCTGGTGATCGCAAGCGAGGATGCGAGGATCGGCACGCCGTACTCGCGCATGTGGGGTGCTTATCTCTCCGGCATGTGGATCTACCGGCTCGGCCTTACCCGGGCGAAGGAATATGCGCTGACCGGCAAGGCGCTTTCGGGCCGCGAAGCGGCCGAGATCGGCCTCATCAATCAGGCGGTGCCTTTCGCGAAGCTGGAAGCAACCGTCGCCGAAATTGCGAACAAGCTCTGCACGATTCCGCTCTCGCAACTGTCCGCGCAGAAGATGATGGTCAATCAGGCCTATGAGGCGATGGGTCTTTCCAGCGTGCAGAACCTCGGGCCGATCCTCGACGGCTTAATGCGCAACACGCCCGAAGCACGCGAGTTCATCGAGGTCGCGGAGCGGGAAGGCGTACGCGACGTCATCACTCGCCGTGACTCACCTTTCGGTGATTATTCGGCCGCGCCCAAGGACCGGCAGCCAAACCCGGAAAACGTGATCGTTCCGAAACGGAAGTGATCAGAACTTCGGATCGATCACCTCGATCGGCGGAGCACAGGCCTCGATCACTTCGGCCGCGTCCAGCGCTTTCGTTTCCTCGAAGCGCGCAGTGACGAGTTGCACGCCCATCGGTACCCCGTCGGCAAGTCCGGTCGAGACTGCGACACCCGGAAGACCGAGGATCGGCGTTGCGAGTTGCGGGCTCTGCGCGTCGGCAAGATCGACGAAGGCATTGCCGCCGTTCAGGTCGGCGTCGATAGGAAAGGGCTGCTTCCAGGAGGAGGGCAGCAAGAGCACCGGATACTTTTCGAAGAACTCGTTCCATGCGCGCAGATACTTGCTGCGCAGCGCGAGTTCCTTCACGAATGTTTCCAGATCCAGTTCGGGAATGATGCCTTCTTTGGACGAGTAGGATTTCTTGATCGCGTCGTCGCCGAACTGCGCAATCGCCTGATTCATGCCGAAGCGGCCTTCGTTCAGCACGAGCCGCAGCCAGAGCTGGTTCGCGTCCTCGAAAAAGGGCGGGGCCGCGCGCTCGACGATATAGCCGGCATCCTCGAGCCATTGTGCCGACTTCTTCAATGCATCCGCGACCTGCGGATCGGCCTTACAGCCGCTCCACTCGTCGAACAGCGCAACCTTGGTGGGGCGGCCGTTCGGGACATTTACGGGCGGCAGCGGAATCCAGAGCGGGTCGCGCGTGTCGCGCGCCGCCATGGCATCTAGCGAGATTCGCAGATCGCGGATCGAACGCGCTAGCGGTCCCTGCATCGATGCATATTGTGCGACATGCGGACGCTCGGCCGGCAGCGACGGATTGAACGTCGGCACGCGCCCGAAGCTCGGGCGGATGCCTTGCAGGCCGCAGGCATAGGCCGGATAGCGGATCGAGCCGCCGATGTCGTTACCGTGGCCGATCGCGCCCATGCCGGTGATCAGCGAGGCGGCTGCACCGCCCGATGAGCCGCCCGGCGTTACGCCCTTGTCCCACGGATTGAGCGTGCGCCCGTGCAGCGCGTTGTCGGTGAACCAGCGCATCGAGAACGCGGGCGTATTCGTGCGGCCGATGATGATCGCGCCGGACTTCTTCAGGTTCGAGACGACGGGATTGTCTTCCTTGCAGATATTGTCCTTGTAGGCGACGACGCCATTCGTGTTGGCGCGGCCCGCGAAGTCCACGTTGATCTTCACCGTGACCGGAACGCCGTGCAGCAGCCCGAGGGGAGAGCCGGCGCGGGTCTTCTTGTCGGCCTCCTCGGCGGCGGCAAGCGCTTCGCCGGCCATCAGATCCACGATCGCATTGATCTTCGGATTGACGGCATCGACGCGCGCCAGCGTTTCCTTCGTCAGTTCGACGCTCGAGATCGCGCCTTTCCGGATCAGCCGCGCCTGTTCGGACGCGTCCAGCCGCCAAAGTTCGGTGATCATGTCGGGAAGGCTCCTTGCATTGTCTTGCAAGGGTCGCCGCTCGTCCGATGGGCGTCAAGCTGCGAGTTCGTCAAAACGATAGTGATCGCGGATGCGGAGATTGAAGAAGCGGCCCTTCGATATGGCGATGCGAAAGGCTTCGGCGACCTCGGGTTCGACCTTGTAATAGCGATAAATCCGGCCGGTTACGAAGGTGACGGTCAGCGCGCGGCTTTCCCCGTCGTATTCGATTTGCCGGATGGTTTGCGAGGGCATGACGCCGCAGTAACGCGCGGACGCCGGCTCCGGTTGCGCGGTTTCAGTTCTTTTTCGGCGCATCCTCGCGCGGGTGCTGGAGGCGATAGACCTTCGGCCGCTCGAACGGACCCTGCCAGATGCCGCGCTTCGCGGCCTTCGCTTCCTCTTCGGCCGCCGAATATTTGCCCTGACCGATATCGGCGGCATTGATCGCCCAGCCGAGCCGGACGATCTCCTCCGCGATGTCGGGAACGTCGCGCGCCGAGCATTTGGCGATGGTGCGGCCATACACATCCTTGGCGCGCGGCTCGCACTTCACATCGCCCTTGCGCAGGAGCTTCGCGAGCTGGTTGCGCGCTTCGCCGCCGCAGCGCCAGATCGAGCCGTCGGCGGAGAAGCAGTTCTGTTTCAGTTCCGGCGCGTCGATGCCGTCGAGCCTGATCGTTGTCTGCTGGATGATGAAGGAGTCGCCGTCCTGCACCACGATGCCGCGGCCGTCCTTGTCGATCCGCACGGCGCGGTCGAAATAGAAATTCCACACCACGAAACCGGCTGCGATGAGCAAGACGAAAATCCAGGGAGCGAGACGGCGTAGATTCATTTCACCTTACTTTATTTGTGGCGCGGCTCGCGCCGTCACCGGTCGGTCAGATAGAACGTGTGTTCGACGAGTACGCGGCCGTTCTGGCGAAGCTGGAACGTCCAGGTGCCGAGCGGATTGCCCTTCGATTCGCCGTTTCCCGTATACCACCCGATGAAATTTTCCTCACCCGGGCGCACGGAGCGCGTTTGCCGGAAGGCCGGCTCGTCGCGGCGGTTTCCGTTGGCGTCGGGCAGCATGTAGATTTCCTCGATCGTGCCGGAGCCGTCGACGCGGTAGCCGAAGCCGAAATAGATTCTCGGCTCGCGCTCAATGTCGCTCGAGTTTACGCGGGGTCCGACGACGCCCGTATTCTCGTAGCGCGTGCCGGTTGGCGAGGTCGGATCGGGAATTTCCTTGCTCTCCTTCACGGTATAGATTCCGTACCAGAGTTTCCGGACCGAAATCTGCTGCGCGGTCGCAGCGGAAAGCGGCACGGAAATGATAAATAATGTCAGCAGCAATTTCATCGTGCCCGGCAATGGGAAGCGAAACATCGGTAATCCTCACGTGCTAAAATAACGCCGGAGCCTAGCGCGGCGGCTATCGCCGGGATAGCACCGCTGAAGCCGCATGATCGAAGAATCCAACGGACTTCTTGTTTTTCGCCAGCCGCTCGGCTGGGCCGCGCGCTTGCTGCTCGCGGGCGGCGGCGTGTTCGCGCTTTCGGTCCCCCATGAATTGCTGATCCGCCCCGGTGTGCCGCTGTTGCAATGGGGGATGCTGCCGTTCTGGCTGATTGGGCTTCCGGTCGGGCTGCTCGGCGCGATCCTGCTGCTCGCCGGCGTGCTCGGCCTGACCCGCACCGTGACTTTCAACGCGGAAAAGCGCGAACTGCGCGTGGACGGCAACGGCTCGTTCGGGATCGGCTGGAGCGAGCGCTATAAATTCTCCGACGTCCTCGAACTCGAAACGCTGAAGGATGAGCAGGGCGAGGCGCCGCCGCGTTTCATCCTGCATGCGATCGTCGCGGGCGCCAAAGGCCCGCTCGAGATCGGCACCTTCGAAAGCGAAAGCGAGGCGATCGCGGCGGAAGCCAAGATCGAGACGCTGATGCTTGGAGAAGAGGGAGTTTAAGCGGGAACCTATCGGCGCGCCGTTCGTTCTGGCCACTGGAAACCGGAATCGAGCCACCATGCGCATGAACGAACTCACCCGCTATTTCGACAAATACGTGGACTTCGACGCGATCGGCGAGCGCATCGACGCGCTACAGGAGCGGCTCGGCAAGCTGCGCGACAATCTGCCGGAGGTTCCAGTCGGCAAAATCCGCGAGCGGCTCCCGAGCTATCGCGAGGTGCGCGGCAAGCTGCCGTTTGCGCCGCGCGAACGCAGCTACGCGCTGCCGGCGACGCTTGCCGTCGGGGGACTGGCAATCCTCGGCGCGATCATCGTCACCGCGGTGGTGATGAGCGACGCGAACGGGCGCCTGCCGAAAAATCCCGACGATCTCGGCGGCGCGATCTGAGCCGCGCGCCGTGCTCCGTGCGCCGCTTCACGCATGGTTGCCGAGCCGGACCTTCGCAACCTTGTCCTGATAATCCTCCTTCGGGTCGCCCGCGCCGAACAGCATCTTTGCGCCCGCCCAAAGCGAATTTTCGTTGAGCCAGATCTCGCCGCGTTCCGCGTCGAAGCGGAGCAAGGCCAGCTTCGGATCGTTCTTGCCGCCTTCGAACCAGGCCGCGATGAACGGATTCCATAATTTCTCGATCATCCCGCGGTCCATATCGAGTTCGATCGTACCGTGGATGGTCGCAAACAGGTCGTGGCCCTTCGCGGAGTAGGCGGCCATCGCGCGCTTCTTCATGTTGCGCACGGCGCGCGTGACCGCATTGTCCTGCGCGGTGAAAATCCAGACCGGACCGCCGGTCTCGTGTTCGAGGATTGCGGTCATCGGCCGGAAGTGACCATTTTCCGCGCCGTCGACGCCGAGCATGAAGGTGCGGTCGCCGTGCAGCGACTTCCAGAACTTTTCGGTGATTTCCTGCGGCGAGGGCATGCGGGCGCTCCTTGATGATGTGTTCTGGAGCGAACCGCGCAATGCGCTTGTGGTTCCGGCGGATGCGCCGGCTTCTCCGGCATTGACATGGATCAACGCGCGATGCCCGGAGCTGCGCGAGAAAAGCGTGTTCGCGGGGCAACGGTCTCCATCCTGCCACGCGGCGCTTCCTTTTCAGGCCGGTTCTTCCCGAACCGGCCTGTTTTTTCGTGGGGAGTGCGTGCGCGCTATCTCGCGAGCGAAACCGCCATTCCGTTGAGATCGAAGTTAACGATCAACCCGCTCTGCGCGCCGGAAACCTCGAGCACGACGCCCTTCTGGTTGGTGAGGATCGCGGCCTGCGGACCGCGGATGACGGCAGCACCCGCGCTGCCCGCGCCGTAGACGCCCTCGATGTCGCGCGGACGGCGGATGTTGCGCACGACGCCCCGCAGATGGACCGACGAAACGCCAAACGTAAAGCCATAAGAGAGGCCGCCGATCGAGATCGGATACTGGCGGCCGTGCAACGTGAGCGTGCCGGAGCCGACCGTACCGCCGATCACCCAGCCGGCTTTCACGAACTTGATGCGGATGGTGCCGGTGTCGGCGAAGGCCGAGGCGGAAAAAGCCAGCGTGGCAGCAAGCGCAATGAGCGCAATGCGAACAGAACGGAGCATGGTTGGAGGTCTCCCTTGATTCGAGTCGGATGGCGCACAAAGCTGCCTTAGCAGGGGGAACGTGTCCAATCCCGGATGGTTCCCGCCTCGTGCGGGTGATAGCGTGGCGCGGGGAAGGGCATGCCGAGCGACGTGATGCGATGGGCGCAAACGTGGAGCGCGGAGGACCATGCGTCCTTCGAGGCGCTCTGCTTTCATCGCGTCGACGAAACGCCGGCGCCGTTCACCGCGTTGATGCGCGCGCCGGAAATCGGCGAGCGGGTGGAAGCCGCTGAAATCATAAAGCGCGCTTTCGAAATGACGAAGGACGAGATCGCGCTGGCCTACGCGGAGCGCAAACCCCTTCCCGACGATTGGAATGAACCCATCGTGAGAAACCATCTGGCCGCGAAGCCATTCGCGCTGGCGGTCGCCAAACTCTGCGACGGGCCGGGCAGGGTCGCGAGCCTCGTCAGCACGCTGGGGCCGGACCTCGACCTGTTCGAGTGCAACACGATGCATGAACGCGGCGGGCCGTTGAACAGTTACTACACGGGGCCGTTCTCTTCCGGCGCGGTGTGGGACTCGTTCTGGTTTTTCGAGGATCCCTATGGCGAGGACAGCTCGGTGAGCTTCACGACCTATCACCTGACCGAGCCGGGCCTGGCTTATTGTCTCGAACGCTGGCCCGAGCGCGTGGCGGCGCTGAAGCGCGCCGAGGAAAACCGGGAGCGGAATTCCGGGCGCTAGCGCATCGCGAGTAAAAACGTGCAGAGCAGGATCACGCCGGCGAAACCCCACAGCCCCCACAGGATCGCGCCGATACCTCCGAGCGCGAAGATGCACAGCACGAGCAGCAGGTTGAAAACCGAGAACACGCCGACGAATTTGATCATGCCCGCATGAGACACCATGGTTCGGCGGCGGACAAGATGAGAGGCGCATGCGTTTTCCTTTTCGCGCTCGAACTAACGAGCCGAAGTTTGGGTAACTTGCACCGGCCGTTTCTGTGCGCGCGCTTGGGGTTTACCCCATTCGCACCAACCAAGAAGGGCCGGCGGGGACGCCGGAGGAATCCCGTCCTCCACGGCCGCCTGTGCAAAGGAAAAAGCACAGACGAGGTAGTCACCGCAGAAGTCCGGAATTGAACCGGCGTCCCGCAGCGCGCGTGGCCTTTGGGCCATTCGCGCCGACTACACGCGGTGGTGTTCGGCTTTCTTTCGCCCGGCCCCCGGTGGACTGACCAAGCTATCCACCGCTGGCGGACCTTCTCGACCTCGCCGTACTTGCGTTGGCACACGTTCCCAACGAAGCCGCCAGAGGAAGGTCCTTGTGACGAGCGGCAGGCTCGCCGGAACCGCACGATTTCAGCCGCCGCGCGCCCGCCTTGCGTGACGAGACGAATGCGCAGCCACCGCTCCCGATCCCACCATCGTCACGCGAGCGACAGTGGCCTTTAGCAAGACCGGGACGGCGCGGACTCTACGGTCGGCCGGGAGGGGCGGGGATAGATTTATCGGCGATTATCCGGTACTTGACTGGTACACGCTCCAGTAGCAACCTTCCCGCTTACGCCCTAATCTTGGTGAAGGGCGTGGGGGCGTTATGGAAGACTCCGTTACTCTGTACCTCGGCTTAAAACCTGGTGAACGAGCCGACCTAGAGGTCGTTGGATTCGCCACGGCGGCCTTCGGTGAAGCTGTCAAAGAGATTGCCTTTATTCTCGACCCAGGCCTCGAAATTAGGCTGGAGTTTGAGAGCGCAACCGAGGGCAGCCTCAAACTAAAAGCGATACTCAGGCCGCTGAAGACGCCCGAAGGTAGAAAAGGTGCCTTAATCGCAATTATCAGTACCGTGTTGTTGACCCTAGTCGCTGATCTCAGGACTTACACCGTAGGGAAGCTGCTTGACCGAATGCTTACTACCGAACAGCGCCAACAACTTACGGACGACGATATTGAGCGAATTGCTCGCGCGGTTAAGGGGGTCGAAAATGGAAAGATCGCCAAGGAGCCGGTCAGAGAATTGTATAAGCAACTCGCTCGCGACGAAGCGATTGAAAGCGTTGGCGCCATAACAAAAGCCGAAGACAAGCCGCAGTCGCCTGTACCTCGCTCTGAGTTTCCGAAGAAGGCTGGCATAGTCAAAGAAGTTGAGACTTCTCCAAAGACTCGAACAAAGCCATCTACCGAAAGACTAACCTTGATTAGCCCTGTTCTACTGTTGGCTCAAAGAGCGTGGAAATTTCGCGACTCTTATGGGAACGAGCACAGCTATGTAATGGCGGACGAAAAATTTCTAGCCCAGATTTTCTTAGGCAGAACACGTCTGTCTATGAAACAGAACATTCAGATAACAGCGAACATAGAAACTCAGGAAGAACTTATTGAAGACGTATGGACTCCCCATAGGCGGTTCATTGTGAAGGTAGTTCGCATTCACAAAAGGGCACCGAAACAATCAGATCTTTTTGACAAGCCTAAAAAGAAGCGCGCTCGCCGTAAAAAGAAGGGTTAGACCAACAACCCAGAGGGCCAGTCGGCCTCCAAGCTCTTGCGATAGCATAAGCAAAGCCCACGTCAGGGCGGCCACAAGAGCGGCTTGAATCGCAATCAAAACCCCCTTTGGTGGCACCGACATTCTCGTTCTGGCCTTGCTAGTTGCTTTCATTTTTGTCTCTGAGTGCGCTTCCCTTTTCCTTGGCTCTTACTGCGCCTCAGCATCGTGCTATCGCGGTTCCGAAAATATCCGCGTTGTCGCGATTGTTGTACCGAAACTGAAACTCCGCAACATACAACGGCATATGCTTCTTGCTGACTTTGTGAAACGTACCGACAACGCCACGCTTCAATATCGACCAGAAGCCTTCAATCGTGTTGGTGTGAATTGCGCCAATAACCGTTTCCACAACGTGTTCACCCTTGCTGTGATTTACAACTTGGTGACGGCGGTGCCGCCGCTGAATGCGGCTATATCCCGCGTATTCATCCGTGCAGAGTAGGCTCACTCGCTCGGAAACAGTCTCTCTGACGAAAGCTTCAAGCGTTTCCCGCTTTACGTTCTCGATTACGCGCGCGATCACATTGCCTTTGCGCTTGACGGCACCAATGACAATAACCTTGCTTCCAGCAACGCGACCTTGCGTGCCTTGCCGCTTGTCAAAGTGCTTATTCTTGTCTTTGCCGCCCACGAAAGTTTCATCGACCTCGACGATCCCGCCAAGCTTTTCCTCGGGCTCAATGAGCGCAGCACGGATTTTGTGACACATCGAATGCGCGGTTTCGTATGAACCGAAGCCCATCATGCGCTGAATTTGAAGCGCGCTCATGCCTTTCTTGCTGGCGAGCATCAAATGAGCAACGCGAAACCAGTCTTTGAGCGGTTTATTCGTGTTCTCAAAAATGGTTCCAGCAATTACCGAGAAGCGATAGCCCGAACCCGGCGCGCATTGGTAGCACTGCCACTTAAACGGCATCGACTTGACGGCAAATACTTTGTCACCGCCGCAACGCGGGCAATGAATTCCGTTCGGCCAACGCCGCGCCTGCAAGTAACTCTTGCATGCATCCTCAGTCGGGAACATCGCGTCGAACTGGGCGACGGTCATTTGCGGTACTGGCTTAGGGCGGCGAGCCATGACTTCTTCCTCTCTATGAGGGGAATATAGGTCATCCGGCCCGACCAGTCAAGTCCCGGATAATCGCCGATTTATCGAGGGGTGGTGGAAGGGGTTGAATGTGCGGCGAAAATTCAGTCGCGGAATTTGATTGTCCCCGTTTTCAATGCTTCGTCATCACCGGGCTTGTCCCGGTGATCCACGCCTTACTGCGTTGATGCTCGGTAAGGCGTGGATGCCCGGCACAAGGCCGGGCATGACGAGGAAGAGCTACTCCGGCTGAATGAGAGTCTCATCATTCTCATCCGCCCGTGAGCTATTCACTCGCCGCGAGACGCGGTGTTCTTTCATTGTGCCTTCGGGCGCGGGCTTCAGGACCTCGACGCCGCTTTTCCCAGTGAGCCATTTTTCGATCTGGTTCTGCTCGAGGATCACCGGCATGCGATTATGGATATGGGCGACTTCTTCGGAAGCATCCGTGACGATGATAGTGGCGGAAGTCACGATTTCGCCGGTTACGGGGTCGGTCCATTCTTCATAGAGCCCGGCGAGCGAGAGCACTTCGCCGTCCACGCGCCGGAAGTAATGCGGCTCGCGCCCGCCGTCTTCGCCCTTGCGCCATTCATAATAGCCCGAAGCCGGGATGATACAGCGGCGGGATTTGAAGGCCGCGCGAAACATCGGCTTTTGATGAACAGTGTCCGAGCGCGCGTTGAAGGTGGTGGGGAGTTCTTTGAGCAGCTTCTTCCACCACGAGGGTATGAGGCCCCAGCGCGCGGTGACGATTTCCGGGCGGCCGTTCCGGTCGCGGATGATGTCGATCTCAGTCGTCGGGCAAATGTTGTAGCGCGGCTGGAGATTGGACTTCGGCTGCGCGGCCGTTGAATCGTAGGCGAGCTTATAGAGCGCGTAGAGCTGCGCCCATGTGTACATCCGAGTGAAGCGTCCGCACATAGATGTCCAGTTTAGAAATCGCCTGAAAAAAATGGATCATGCTCAATTTTCTCCCCTTTTGTTTCGGGAGAGATGATGTCCGCGACTTCAACTAGCAAATCGGACAACCTATTCTGGTCAACGTCCTCAATAATCCCATCCGTCTTTGAATATGAATAGTCGGCACGAGGTTCAAGAGACCGCTTCCGGAGATATCTGGCTACGTCCACGCGGTCCTCTTTGTCCATGACGTCCTCGGCGATGAGTTTCTTATGGATTAGTGCCTTCAAGTCAGCGGAGGTGTCTGTCTTCCAGAGTGCGGCAACGCAAAGGGAAAGAAATCCGCGTTGAAGAATTGCATAGCTTCCACCATACTTCCCGCCCTCTAAAGTCCACGTAAGCAGGAGAATCGAAATCTCGCTAGCGATGACGTCGCAATCGCGAAACTTTGCATCGATCAGGTTGTCGAAAAAAACCTCCGTGAGATTCGCATTTTCCACCGCTCCGATAGATTCTTTATCTCGCGGAACCCACGATAGTACCATGATAATCCATAGAGCTGATTTTCTTAGATCCTCGCCATTAAACTCATCAACTCCTTTCAATCGAGAAGTAGCCAAAAGAACTTTTGTAACCGTCGATATCCAGTGAACAATATCATAAATCGCGGAAGAACTAGCTTTAATGGCCGTTTGAAATACTTTCTTTTGATTTCTAACCGTCGCTTCGGACCACTCCTCCAAATGTAAGGCAAATGCCTTAGACAAACTTGCGTCGTCGCGGTCGGCTAGGTCATTTACAATTCTACTCAATGCTTGCGGTAACGCACTATCGCTTAAACTAGAATAAATCGGCCCAAGATACGTCGAATGATTCCGACGTAGCGGGTCATCAGAGACTTTCGAGAGTACTGAGGTGACAACTAGCTCAGTGTATGAATCCAGTTCTTTGATGGCGTAATGTGTGTCTTTGTCTTTCAACACGAGCAGTAACTGAGTAAGCGCCGAAAGCTGTTCAAGCCCGATGAGAGTAACGGGTAAAAGCCTTTCGCTAAATGCGCCGACTAGTGAAATAGAAGCGATTTCCTTAATTAGAGTGACGCACTCCGAAGGCTTCGCTCGTGAAAGAAAATATCTTGCGGTTTGCCCCATCAGCCGGAGTCCGCCCATCAGAACATCGGCATTCTGAAGGACACCAGAGGACTTTACGGCATCGCTTAAGTAACCTGCAGCAAGATGTGCATGGCTTTTAGAGGCAAAGGGGCTGCCATATTCAATGTTCAGGTAAAGCTGCGAGAGGGAGGAAAGAGCCTGAAAGTTCTGACGCAGCATTACCTCGTCTTTTCGAGAGTTCTCGAGAGCGATATTCTGTTTTAGATATTCAAGCGTATTTGTAATGAAGTCGTCTGATACGAAGGGGTCATCGATTACAGCATTATGGGCGAAGAAAGTTCGCCCTTTTGTGCGGACGTATATTTCATGCACGGCGAGTATGGCGTTGAGAGCTGCATCGGCGACACTGTAGTCGCCGCTTTGGGCATAGCGACGAGAAAAGCCAATCAAGTCCGAAATGGCTCGTCCGGCACCCTGAGTCCAAGAAGAATTTGATTGCAGAAAATAGAAACGTGCATCATCAATTCCGCTTTTATCAAGCATTTGTTTTTTGATCGGAAGTAGCGGAGCTAATTTTCTAACCCGTCGATCCCAAGCAACGAACTCTTTTTTGACAGCGCCGACAATGATGTTGAGCTGGTTGATAGGACTAATAAGTGAAAGAGTTCGCATAAATGCGTAGATGAATAGCGAGAGAATAGCAATTGTAGACCAAATAGCTCCCCATAGTACGACCGCAGAATTTTGAGGTTCGACAATTACTGAAAGGCTAGCGACGGCAACAGCAAATAAAAACGTCGCTATAAAAGCGCTGAAAAGCCTTCTGTCAGTGCTCAGTCTCCTAAAGAGTCGATGTGAAGTGCGGTCGACGTTTATTTGAACGGCGAAAGTGATGAGCGAAAAGACAATCGCGGTAGCACCGATAATCGCGCCACCCAATGTGACTAGTAGTGTTCTAAAAGCAGAAAGCGCGTCTACGTTCGTGAAATATTCGCTAAGGGTGTCGTTTAATGGCGCTATACTGAAATACGATCCGATCAAGAGGACAGCGGCGATGGCCGATAACGCTCTTGAAGCGTAATTGGAAGCAACATTGCGGATGTAGAAGATGAGGTGGAATAGTAAGCGCCAGAGTCTGGCTTTACTAGTACGCCAAGCTGCACGCGCTTTTTGTCGAATTAAGCGCGTGCAACTGACGATGCGTCGTCTAATTTTTACCAATAGTCCTACGGTCAAGCCTATCAGCTGCACCCCGTCGTGCTGCCGCACGTATCGCACTTCAGACACGTGCCGTTCCGCACCATCGTGAAGTTGTGGCACTCGGGGCAGGAGGAGCCTTCGTAGCCCTTCGCTTTCGCCGCCGCGCGCTGGTTCACCTCGAGCGCTTTCGCGCGTTCGGCCTCGCTTTCCACCACCGGCGCTTGCTTGAGCGCGGTCGCAGCACCCGTTGAAGCAGCCGGGCCGCCGGCAAGGAAAGCCGAGACCACATTGGCCGGTGCCGAAGTGCGGGCGCTCTCCGTGCCGCGCGCGTCGGTGGACGATACCGCGGTGAGCGACGGCGTCTTGCCGCGCACCAGGCCACGCGAGATCACCGGCGCCTGCTTGCCTTCGTCTTCGCCCTTGCCGAGCGCGCCGACTTCCATGTCGGACGGATCGACATGCGCGAGGTCGTAGCGGCCCATGTAGGAGATCGCGAGCTCGCGGAACACATAGTCGAGGATCGAAGTCGCCATCTTGATGGTGTCGTTGCCGGTCACCATGCCCGCGGGCTCGAAGCGGGTGAAGGTGAAGGCGTCGACATATTCGTCGAGCGGCACGCCATATTGCAGGCCGAGCGAGATCGCGATCGCGAAGTTGTTGAGGAGCGAGCGCAGCGTCGCGCCTTCCTTGTGCATGTCGACGAAGATCTCGCCGAGGCGGCCGTCGTCATATTCGCCGGTGCGGAGATAAACCTTGTGCCCGCCGACCACGGCCTTCTGCGTGTAGCCCTTGCGGCGCGAGGGCAGCTTCTCGCGCTCGCGGATGCGCTCGACGCGCTCCACGATGCGCTCGACGACTTTCTCGGAGAGCGCGGCGGCGCGCGCGGCCGCGGGCTGTGCGAGCAGCGCGTCCACCGCATCGTCCTCGTCGTCCTCGTCCTGGATCAACGCAGAGTTCAAGGGCTGCGAGAGCTTCGAGCCGTCGCGATAGAGCGCGTTGGCTTTGAGAGCTAACTGCCAGGAGAGCATGTAGCTCGCCTTGCAGTCCTCGACCGAGGCGTCGTTCGGCATGTTGATCGTCTTCGAGATCGCGCCCGAGATGAAGGGCTGTGCCGCCGCCATCATGCGGATGTGCGATTCAACCGAGAGATAACGCTTGCCGATGCGGCCGCAGGGCGTCGCGCAATCGAACACCGGATAGTGCTCGACCTTGAGATGCGGTGCGCCTTCCAGCGTCATCGCGCCCGCGACGTGCGTGTTCGCGGACTCGATGTCGCGCTTGGAGAAGCCGAGATGCGTCAGCAGATCGAACGCGGGATCCGCCATCTGCTCGTCGGAGACACCGAGCTTCTTCATCGTTTCGTCGCCGAGCGTCCAGCGGTTGAACACGAACTTGATGTCGAAGGCGGTGGCGAGCTTGCCTTCCAGCATCTTGATCGTGTCCGCGTCGAAGCCTTTCGCGCCGAGCGAGGAGTGGTTGATCGCGGGAGCGTTCGAGAGCGTGCCGTGACCAACCGCATAGGCTTCGATCTCGGCGATATGCGCTTCGGAGTAACCCAACGTGCGCAGCGCTTCCGGCACCGCCTGGTTGATGATCTTGAAGTAGCCGCCGCCGGCGAGCTTCTTGAACTTCACCAGCGCGAAGTCCGGCTCGATGCCGGTGGTGTCGCAATCCATGACGAGACCGATCGTGCCGGTCGGCGCGATCACCGTTGCCTGCGCGTTGCGGAAGCCATGCTTGTGGCCGAGCTCGAGCGCGCGGTTCCACGCAGCAGCCGCGCGCGCGACCAGGCGCTCGTCCGGGCAGTTCGCAATGTCGAGCGGCACCGGCGGGATCGACAATTGCTCGTAGCCGTCCTTGTCGCCATGCGCCGCGCGGCGATGGTTGCGGATGACGCGCAGCATATGCTCGCGGTTCGGCTCATAGCCGGGGAAGGCGCCGAGTTCGGCCGCCATCTCGGCGGAGGTCGCATAGGACACGCCAGTCATGATCGCGGTGATCGCGCCGGTGAAGGCACGGGCCTCGTCGGAGTCATACGCAATACCCGCGGTCATCAGCCAGCCGCCGATGTTCGCGTAGCCGAGGCCCAGCGTGCGGTAGCGGTAGCTAAGCTCCGCGATCTCGCGCGACGGGAACTGCGCCATCATCACGGAAATTTCGAGCACGATGGTCCAGAGCCGGACCGCGTGTTCGTACGAGTCCACGTCGAACGACTTGTCCTCGGCGCGGAAGCGCAGCAGGTTCAGCGAGGCGAGGTTGCAGGCCGTGTCGTCGAGGAACATGTATTCCGAGCACGGGTTCGACGCGCGGATCGGGCCGGAAGCCGGGCAGGTGTGCCAGTCGTTGACGGTGGTGTGGAACTGGATGCCGGGATCGGCGCAGGCCCAGGCGGCATGGCCGATCTTTTCCCAGAGCTCTTTGGCCTTCAGCGTCTTTGCGACCGAGCCGTCCTTGCGGCGCGTGAGATTCCACTCGCCGTCTTTCTCGACCGCGCGCAGGAAGTCGTCGGTGACGCGCACCGAGTTGTTCGAGTTCTGCCCGGCGACGGTGAGATAGGCTTCGCTATCCCAGTCGGTGTCGTAGACCGGGAAGTGGATGTCTTTGTAGCCCTGCTTCGCGAACTGGATCACACGCTGGATGTAATTGTCCGGCACCATGGCCTTACGCGCGGCCTTGATTTCGCGCTTCAGAGCAGGGTTCTTCTCGGGGTTGAAGCAGTCGTCGCCGTTGCCGTCGCAATTGATGGCGGCCTTCATCACCGCCTTCATGTGCTTCTGCACGACCTTGGAGCCGGTCACGAGAGCCGCGACCTTCTGTTCCTCGATCACTTTCCAGTCGATGTAGTTTTCGATGTCCGGGTGATCTGCGTCGACCACGACCATCTTGGCCGCGCGCCGCGTGGTGCCGCCCGACTTGATCGCGCCCGCCGCGCGGTCGCCGATCTTCAGGAACGACATCAGGCCGGAGGACTTGCCGCCGCCGGAGAGTTTCTCGTTCTCGCCGCGCAGCATCGAGAAGTTCGAGCCGGTGCCCGAGCCGTATTTAAAGAGGCGCGCTTCGCGCACCCACAAATCCATGATGCCGCCTTCGTTGACGAGATCGTCCTGCACCGACTGGATGAAACAGGCATGCGGCTGCGGATGCTCGTAGGCGGAGGCCGACTGCGTCAGCTTGCCGGTGAAGGGATCGACATAGAAGTGGCCCTGGCCGGGGCCGTCGATGCCGTAGGCCCAGTGCAGGCCGGTGTTGAACCACTGCGGCGAGTTCGGCGCCGCCATCTGCATGGCGAGCATGTAGCGCATTTCGTCGAAGAACGCGGATGCGTCGCCTTCGGTGTCGAAGTAGCCGCCCTTCCAGCCCCAGTAGGTCCAGGTGCCGGCGAGGCGGTCGAATACCTGGGTGGCCTGCGTTTCGCCGACGATGCGTTGTTTCTCGGGCAGATCGCCAAGCGCCTTGTCGTCGGCGACCGAGCGCCAGAGGAAGGAGGGGACCGTTTCCTCTTCCACGCGCTTCAGCTTCGCGGGGACGCCGGCCTTGCGGAAATACTTCTGCGCCAGCACGTCGGTCGCGACCTGCGAGAAGTGCTCGGGCACGTCGATATTGTCGAGCTTGAAGACGACCGACCCGTCCGGATTGCGAATCTCACTCGTCGCCTTGCGGAAGGTGATGGCGGAATACGGCGACTGGCCTTCTTTGGTGTACCGGCGCGGAATACGCATCTTTATCGTCCCCATTTCTTCGGGCGCGGAACCCGTCCTCTCCGCGCTCTTGTGTTGCAGGCTCGATCTGCGTCGAGCCTCCCTTGGGACCAACCAGCCACTTTCGGGCGGGTTCAGCCCCGGATTATAGACCCCGGGGAGGCGACAGGACGACCGTTCGCTGGGCAGGCTTTTGCCCGGCGCCCTCGTCTCAGCCCTCTTTTGGGAGGTCCGAACGGCCGCATTACTTCCCGCCCGGACGAAACATGACGCTACGGTGACTCTACCTAACGCGTCAAGTAATAGTACGCCAACCGTTACGAAACACTAAAACTGGTGGGTCAGGGTTGAATATCGGGGATAGCCGCTTGCCCGAATCTCCGGCCTCTGAAGCGTCCATTCGGAGCCGATTCCCGACCCAGAACAAGAGTTGACGGGGCCACGCTACGAGCTAGGCCGCGAGTCGGCAGCCCGGTTTTGCTGGCTTTGCCCGCTATCCCCGGAATCGGGCGAGAAAAATTTTTAGAGCCCCCGCGATCAGGGCATGCGGCGGAACGGCCGGGCATCCGCGAGTTCGCCGCTCGTTTCTAGACTCCGCCGGAACCTTGCCCCAAAATGCGAGGCGCGGGTGTGATTTCGTAGCGTTGGTGGGAGTAGGTCGATGCGGGCGGGCATCGTTGCCATTATCTTTTTCGTGGCTGTGTTGGCGCTCGGTCATTATGTGGCGGCGCCGATGTTCTGCCGGGGCGCGCTTGCGATCCCGTCGCTCGACGCGCGCGCGCTCTGCGGCGCAGATTTTCATCTCAATCGTCAGGGTTCGGTGTTGCTCTATTTCGCGGCCATCGTGGTCGCGATGTTCTTCGGCCTGATCGCGGCGATGTTCTCCCGCCCGCGCGCCGCGAAGGCCGAGACGAAAGCCGCAAAAAAGGAAGACGAAAAGAAACAGGAAAAAGAAGAAGCGAAAAAGGAAGATAAGCCTTCCGAAACGCTCGAGAAGCTGGTCGTTGCGACCGAGAAGGCGGAAGCCGAAAAGGCCGCCGCCGAGAAGAAGGAGCCAAGCCCAAGCCCAAGCCCAAGCCCAAGCCCAAGCCCGGTTCCGGTCGCGCATCCCTCAGCCGCCGCGACCCCTGTTGCCGCGACGCCTGCGGCGGAGCCGGCCGCCGTAACGCCGCCCGCAGCGACGGCCGCGCCCGAGCCCGCACCGACGCCCATCGTGCCTGCACCACAGACAGCTTCGCAGAGCGCGGAAGCCGCGATCAACGCCGCGCTGTTTCCTGCGGCGGAGCCGACGCCCGAAGTGAAGCCAGAAGCCGTTTCGCAATCCGCGCCTTCCGCTGAGCCGATGCCTGAAATCGTGTCCACCGCCGAAGCGGTCTCCGCGGCCGAAGCGATCACCGGCATGAACGCGAAAAAGAACGCGCCGAACAGGCCGTTCGACGGCACCAACGAAGAACTCATGGAGCGCTTCCGCGAATTGAAGAAACAGGAAGGCGTGACTTCGATCGCGCAGGCCCAGAAGCTGCTCGACGAAAGCACGCTCGCCGCACTCTCCAAGGGCATCGACCCGAAACAGCATCTTTCGCAGGTCGCCCATCTTGTGCTGGCCGACGACCCGGACCTGAAATCGGGGGTAGTGCGGGGCGTCGTGGTGCACGTCGCCGCGCGGCTGAAAGAGCTCGGCGTCGTGCAGAAGTTCATCCCGCCCGCGAAATCGGCCTGATTGCCGCGTTTGCGCGGGCGCGGCCCCGTGCTAGACGGGCGGCCATGAAAACCTTCTTCCTCGGCATCTTTACCTGGTGGAATTCGGCGACCTGGGGCACGTTCTGGTGGACGTGGCTCTATGGCGAGCACGTCGGTACCGACAGCCAGGGCAACCGCTATTACCGCACCGACCGCGGCCGGGTGGAGAAGGACTTCCAGTTCGAACGCCGCTGGGTGATCTATAACGGCCTTGCCGAGCCTTCGCGCATCGGACCGGACTGGCACGGCTGGCTGCATCACACCGTCGACACGCCGCCGGTGGCCGAGAATTACAAAGCCCGCGACTGGGAAAAGCCGCATCGTCCGAATTACACCGGCACGCCGAGCGCGTGGCGTCCGCGCGGCTCGACATTGTCGACCGGCAAGCGCCCGCAGGCGACGGGTGACTACAAGGCCTGGTCGCCGAACGAGTAATTACCGTCATTCCGGATGACGCGAAGCGGCGATCCGGAATCCAAGGCTACAATTTCGAAACCCAAAGTTTGTTGCCCTGGATTCCGGGTTCATCGCTGCGCGCTGCCCCCGGGATGACAGTTATAAAACCACGATCCCCGAGTGCTTCGCCTTGTCGTCGGGCTCGACGTGAATTGAGATCAGCGCGTCGTTGACTTCTGCCTTGATCGCACGTTCCAGCCGGTCGCAGATGTCGTGCGCGTCGGTGACCGACATCGAGCCCTTCACCACCAGATGAAATTCGACGAAGGTCATCGGTCCCGCGTGGCGCGTGCGCAGGTCGTGCGCTTCGATCGCGCCGTCGGCATTTTTTGCGATTGCCGCGCGGATGCGCTCGAGCGCTTCCTCGGGCAGCGCCTCGTCGAGCAACCCGCCTGCGGATTCCTTCATGAGCTTCCAGCCCGACCACAGGATGTTCAGCGCGACCAGAACTGCGAGCAGGGGATCCAGCACACGAATGCCGGAATAGATTGCGATCAAAAGACCGGCGAGCACGCCAACGGACGAAACCACGTCGGTCATCAGGTGGCGACCGTCGGCGACGAGCGCGGCCGAGTGATGCCTGCGGCCCTGCCGAAGCAGCGCGAGCGCCCACACAAGATTGACGACCAAAGCCGCGCCGTTGATGGCAAGACCGAGCCACGGCGCCTCGATCATGCGCGGCACATGATAAGCGCCCCACGCGGCGCGCAGGATCGCGAGCGCCGCGATCACGATCAGCACGCCCTCGATGACGGCGGAAACATATTCCGCCTTGTGATGGCCGTAGGGGTGATCCTTGTCGGCGGGCTGCGCCGCGAAGCGCACTGCGATCAGCGCGGCGATCGCGGTCAGCACGTTGACGATGCTTTCGATCGCATCCGAGAACAACGCGACCGAGCCGGTTAAGTGATAGGCGAGATACTTCAGCGCGAGCACGCTCACGCCGACTGCGATATTCACGGTTGCGAAGATCTCGACGCGCTTCATGGACTTCCAGCCTCGCGGACCGGGCCGGTCTAGGCGGTTCGTTCATGCTGCGCAAGCGACTGAAATTGAAATGCAAATCAGTTGCAGGAGCGCCGTATCGCGACGGCAGGGCCGCGGCGAAGCGGCGCTTGACCGCCATCTGATATATTGTATCAATAATGATACAAAGTATCAAAGCGGGGGCGTTATGAAATTCCGGTATTGCGCAGCGGCGCTCGTGGCGGCTCATCTTGCGGGTGGCGTTTCAGGCGCGGCGGCCCAGGAAGTGCTTCCCGAGATCGTGGTTTCCGCACCGTCGCCCATCGCGCAGCGAACCGGCGCGCAAAATGCGCCGGCATGGAATCCCGGCACGCTTCCGGTGCTGGAATATGTGTTCGCGCCGATCACGGTGGTGACGCAGGACGAAATCCGCAGAAGTCCGGCGAGCACCATCGGCGACATGCTTTCCACTTATCCCGGGGTTTCCGCGACCGGCTTCGTGCCGAATATCGCGAGCCGTCCGATCATCCGCGGTCTCGATAACTATCGCGTGCGCGTGCAGGAGAACGGCATCGGCGCGATGGACGTTTCCGCCTTCGGCGAAGATCACGCGGTGCCGATCAATCCGCTGGTTGCCAATCAGATCGAAGTCATCCGTGGACCTGCGACCTTGCGCTATGGCTCCGGCGCGATCGGCGGCGTGGTCGAAGTCGATACCGACCGGATCATTTCTTCGCCGTTCCGCGGCATCAACGTCGATGTGCGCGGCAGCCTTTCGTCGGTCGATCAGGGCGCGCAGGGCGCGACCGTGTTGCGCGCGGGCAATGGGCAATACGCGGTGTTCTTCGATGCCTTCGGCCGCAGCGCGAACGACTACAACACGCCGCTTGGGCGGCAGCTCAATACGTTCCAGCGCTCGAACGGCCAGTCGATCGGCGCGTCTACTTTCGGGCAGAACGGCTACGCCGGCTTCAACGTCGCCTATACGGAATCGCTCTACGGCATTCCGGGTGAGGGTGCTGCCGAAAACACGCGGATCGCGATGCAGCAGTTGAAGTTCTCATCGCAAGGCGAATACCGGCCCGACAACGGCACCTTCGATGCGATCCGCTTCTGGTTCGGTGCCGCCGACTACAAACACGACGAGATCCACGACGACCCTACGCCCGAGATCGGTTCCACGTTCAAGAATCGCGAGCAGGAAGCACGGATCGAGTTTCAGCTCACGCCTTGGAAAACCGCGATCGGCCCGATGCAGTCGGCGGTCGGCTTCCACTTCAACAACCAGAATCTCTCGACCGCGGGCGAGGCGGGTTCGCTGCTCGCGCCAGCGCAGACCACGAGTTTTGCAAGTTACATCTTCAACGAGGTCCAGCTCGATCCGCTCTGGCGTTTGCAGACCGCCGCCCGCATCGAAGGCGTGCGCATCGACGGCACCGGCGCGAACGCGCCCGCAGGCTATGTCGGGCCGCCCGACCTCGCGCTGTTCGGCTCGACCCGCGATTTCGTACCGGTGAGCGTGAGCGCCGGTCTGCTGCGCGATCTGCCGTGGCAGACGGTCGGCCGCTTCACAGCGCAATATGTCGAGCGTGCGCCGAAGGCGGCAGAGTTGTTCTCGAAAGGCCCGCACGAGGCGACCGGCACCTTCGAGATCGGCGATCCGAATCTCAACAAGGAAGCGGCGGCGAGTTTCGAGCTCGGCCTGCGCCGAGCGAAGGGCGCGCTGCGCTTCGACGCGAGCGTGTTCCACACGCGCTATAACGGCTTCATTTACAAGCGCTTCACCGGCAACCAGTGCGACGACGATTTCCTGACCTGCGGCAACGGCGGCACCGAGCTCGAGCAGATCGTCTATTCGCAGCAGAACGCGAACTTCTCCGGCTTCGAAGCGGTGGCGCAGCTTGACGTCATGCCGCTCGCCGGCGGCACTTTCGGCATCGACGGCCAATACGACATCGTGCGCGCGCGGTTCTCGGACGGTACAAATGTTCCGCGCATTCCGCCGCAGCGGGTTGGCGCCGGTCTGTTCTGGCGCGACGGCAACTGGCTCGCCCGCACCTTCCTGTTACACGCCTTCGATCAGGACCGGGTCTCGGCCAACGAAACGGCGACCAAGGGCTATAATCTCCTGAAGGCGGAAATCAGCTACACGAAGACGTTACAGGGGACCGGCGGGCCCCGCGAGATTACGATCGGCCTTGTCGGCAACAATCTCTTGAACGACGATATCCGCAATCACGTCGCCTTCAACAAGGACGAAGTGCTTGCGCCCGGCCGTGATATCCGCTTGTTCGTCAATACGCGCTTCTGACCGGCGCCGGATTTGAGAAGGGGACTATGCACAAAGTTCTGATTGCCGCCGCGATAATGTTCGGGCTGTACGCGCCGCTAGACGCAAGCGCGCAGCAGAAGGTCAGGGTGCTCGCGAGCTTCTCCATTCTCGCGGATGTGGTGCGTGAAATCGGCGGCGAGCGCGTAGAGGTTGCTTCGCTCATCGGCCCGAATACGGATACGCATGGCTTCCAGCCCGCGCCCGCACATGCGAAGGCGGTCGCGAGCGCAAAGCTCGTCGTTCTCAACGGGCTCGGCTTCGAGGGCTGGGCGGACCGTCTGGTGAAGTCGGCGAACTATAAAGGTGCGCGCCTGATCGCGAGCAAGGGAGTGAAAGCGCTCTCCGCCGAAACCGAGGGCCACGGTCACGATCACCAGCATAGGCACAGCGACCGCTTCGATCCGCACGCCTGGCAGGACGTTGCGAACATGAAGATCTACGCCGCGAACATCCGCGATGCGCTGATCGCGGCGGACCCCGCGGGCAAGGACGTTTACGCAAAGAACGCGGACGCGTATTTGAAGAAGCTCGAGGCGCTCGATGCCGAGGTCCGGCAGCTATTTTCCGGCTTCAGCAAGCAGGAGCGCCGCGTGATCACCTCGCACGATGCGTTCCATTATTTCGGCGACGCCTATGGTATCGAATTTCTCGCCGTGCAGGGAGCGGGCGACGAAACCGAGCCCTCCGCGCGCGACATCGCGCAACTCATTCAGCAGATCAAAAAGGAAAGCGTGAAGGCGATCTTCGTCGAAAGCATCTCCAATTCGCGCGTGATCGAGCAAATCGCCCGCGAGACCGGCGCAAAACTCGGCGGCACGCTTTATTCCGACGCGCTATCCGCGGCGGACGGCCCCGCCGCGACCTATATCGACATGATCCGCCACAACGCGAAAACGATCGCGGCGGCGCTGCGCTAAAACTCAGCGTTGCGCCGAAAGCGTCTTCATGGCGCGTGCCGCGAACAGTCCGCTGCACAGGCCGAGCACCGCGCTCACGATAGCGATAAACGCATCTGTTCCGATCAGCGCCGGATTGATCGCGCGCGTCACGCCGAGCACAAAGCGCGACAGGAAAATCGTCATCATCAGGACGAGCGGCACCCAGCTTCCCGGGACCGCGAACTTCCGCGTGCTGGCCTCGTAGCGCACGCCCGACGGCGCGCGGAATACATAGATGTTGAGCAGGAATGCCGCGGCGATCCCCGCGAGCCACGCGATCACCGGCAGCGGCTTGATCCCGAACGTGGACGCGATCGTGAAAAACGAAAGCGGGATCATGATGACCGGAAGCACGAACACGAGCGCGCGTGAAACGCTGCGCGCGCGCGTCTGCGTCAATCCGAGCACGAGAAGCAGAACGAATACGCCCCACACCCAATAGGGCGTGTGCTGCAATATGCCGACGATCATGAATGTCCCCGGAGAATGAATCGAAACCAACGGAATGAATCAAAGCCGCAGGATTCTAGCGCGTCCTCGTCCGGAGCGGGAGGGGGCTCGAAAGCATCATGCCCGCGTAACGGCGCGGGCATGAAAGGATTTTCAGGATATATGCGCAGTCAGCGCAACGGGCTCAGCGTACCTGCGTCGGTGGCGGCAGCGGCGGCAACTGCTGCTGCTGTTGCGGCTGAATCTGCTGCGGCTGCTGCTGGTATTGCGGCTGCTGTTGATACTGCGGCTGAATCTGTTGCGGCTGCTGCTGATACTGCTGCTGCGGTTGCGCTTGATATTGCTGCTGCACCGGCTGCGTCTGCGTTTGCGGCTGGTTCGGCATGGTCGCAGAGTTGCCGAGCACGACGACCTTGGTGCCGACCGGCGTGCGCAAATAAAGATCCGCGATCTCTTCGTTCAGCAGGCGGATGCAGCCCGACGAAACATTGGTGCCGATAGTCCAGGGCTCCGCGGTGCCGTGGATGCGGTAGAGCGTGTCCTTGTTGCCCTGATAGAGATAAAGCGCGCGGGCGCCGAGCGGATTGTCCGGTCCGCCTTCCATGCGCTCCGGCAGTTCCGGCTGGCGCAGCCGCATTTCCTTCGGCGGCACCCAGGCCGGCCATTCCGCGACGCGCCCGACGATCGCATCACCGCTCCAGCCGAAGCCTTCGCGTCCGACGCCGACGCCATAGCGGATCGCCTGACCGCCTTCGCGCAGGAGATAGAGGAAGAAGTTTTTCGCATCGACCACGAGCGTGCCCGGCTGCTCGGTGTGGCGGAACGGAACGAGCTGGCGGCGGAATTCGGGGTTCAAAAACTCCTGGTTCACCTTACGGATCGGGAAGCGCTGATCGGGAAGGGAATCGCGCAGATACCACTGTTCCTTCGCCGCGAGATCGTTGGGTCCTTGCGGGATCGGCGGCTGCTGGTTCGGACCTTGCTGCTGCGCTTGCTGATTGGAGCGCGGATCGACATTCGCTGGAGGCCGCTGCGGATCGGTCGGGTAGGGCTGGCTGTTGCCGAACGGCGGCGGCAGCGTGGGGAACTGCGCCAGCGCTGGCGTCGCGCCCGCGGCAAATGCGGCCGCGCTCGCGAGAAACCGCCTGCGAGAGATCGAATTCTTCATCGTTTGTCCTGAACCAGCCCTGGTCTAAACGGGTGCCCCGCCAGCCGGGTTCCGTTACGCCCTGTTTGCGGCATCCGCCGCGTTTTTTCCAGTTCTGCGGGGCGGACACGGCGAGAAAAAGGCGGCATATCCGGGCCTTGAATCTCTACTGGAAGATGAAGCGACGGTGGCAAGCGCAACCGGCGACTCAAGCTGATGCGTGACCGGCCAGTCTCGCGGGGCAATTCGCCGACGTTTCGCGAAAGCAGCTCAACGAGAGCCGGGAAGAAAAACGCCTCGGTCCGTTGCCGAACGCGAGGCGTTGATTGTTCCGGCACCGCACAGCAAATCCGGAAACCGGAGCTTTGGGGCGATGCGGCGTAGAACTAATTCTAGCTCTTGCCGCCCGAGCGGACGCAGGCCGAGATTTTCGCGGCGGCTGCTTTGCGTTCAGTTTCGCTGGCTGTCGGCCAGCGTTTGCCGAGGCCGTATTTGTTGTTGCAAAGCGCCCGAACGTCACCCTGCGCCTGCGCGGGCAGGATCGATTGCGACATGCCGAACACGACCGCGAAGCCTGCTCCGAGGATTAGGTATTTCATTATTTGCGCTCCCAATAAATTCAATATTTCCCTCCGGCCCTGAGCCGAGGCCCGGAGCCTGACACGGCCCTTTCGCCGCCTCAAGCTCCATGTTAACGACCGGGCACATAAATTTTGCGGCAGCAGAAGCGCTATGCCGCGGGCGGCAGCGGCACCTTCCGAATGATCCGAATTTCATACCGTTTGATTGCGGCAGGTATTCTCACCGCGACTCTTGCGGCAGGCTCAGCGCTCGGCCAGCTTCGTCCGCCGGCCGACATCCAGCAGGGGCCATTGCCCGCGCCGCAACAGCAACAGCCGCAACAACAGCCGCAGCCGCAACAGGCGCCATTGCCGCCTCCGCCGCAGCCGAAAAAAGCGCCGGTGAAGGAAAAGAAGGCGCCTGCGAAAAATCAGCAGAAGCAGAACGAGACCAAGGAGCAGCCGGCTCCGAACGCGACGCCGGAAACCATGCCCCCGACGCCGGAAGGCGAGCATATCGCGAATCCGACCGCGACCTTCTCCGGCCTCGACAAGATCTCGGGCCGCATCATCATGTTCGACGTGGCGCTGAACGAAACCGTGCAGTTCGGCGCGCTCCAGGTGACGCCGCGCGCCTGCTACACGCGGCCGCCGACCGAGACGCAGAACACTGTCGCCTTCGTCGAGGTCGATGAGATCACGCTGAAAGCAGAAATCCGGCGCATCTTCACCGGCTGGATGTTCGCGAATTCACCCGGCCTGAACGCGGTCGAACACCCGATCTACGATATCTGGCTGATCGACTGCAAAACCACGCCGCCGTCGATCACGCCGTCCGAAGGCCAGCAGTAAAACTGCGCCTGCGCCGCGGCCGCCTTGTTCAGCATGTTCTGATATTCGACGCGCGAGACTTCGACCGCGCCCATGCTTTCGAGATGCGACGTCGTGAATTGCGCGTCGAGCAGCTTGAAGTCGCCGACTTTCAGCCGCGCCACGAGATGCGCGAGCGCAACTTTCGAGGCATCGCGCTCGAAGTGAAACATGCTTTCGCCGAAAAACGCGGCACCGATCTTTACGCCATATAGTCCGCCGACCAGCCTGCCATCGCGCCAGGCTTCGACCGTGTGGCACTGGCGGCGGTCGAACAGCGCGCGATAGAGCTTGCGGATGCGCTTGTTGATCCAGGTGGAGTCGCGGCCCGCGGCGGGCGCGGCGCACGCGTCGATGACCGCGTCGAAGTCGCGGTCGACATGCACCTCGAATTTGTCGGAGCGGATGGTGCGGGCGAGACGCCGCGAAACGTGGAAGCCGCCGTCGAGCGGGATGATGCCGCGCTGCTCGGGCTCGACCCAGAACAGGGAAGGGTCGTCCGCGCTTTCGGCCATCGGAAAGATGCCGAGGGCGTAAGCCTTGAGCAGCACTTCCGGCGTGATTTCGACTCTGGCTTCGTCGGGGCGGGCCATGGCCGCGATTATAGCGCCAATGCTTTGCGTTCGTCAGGGCCGGGACGGGCCCGGCCATGACGAATGATGTCAGGTCTTTTCCGCGAGAAACCGCTCGAGCCAGTGAATGTCGTATTCGCCGTTCTGGATATCGGCGTTACGCACCAGCGTGCGGAACAAGGGCAGCGTGGTTTTCACGCCATCGACCACGAATTCGTCGAGCGCGCGGCGTAACCGCATCATGCATTCGGTGCGGGTCTTGCCGTGCACGATGAGTTTCCCGATCAGCGAGTCGTAAGTCGGCGGAATGCGGTAGCCGCCATAGACCGCCGAATCGACCCGCACACCCAAGCCACCCGGCGCAAAGTAATAAGTGATGTTGCCGGGCGAGGGCGCGAACGTGAGCGGGTCTTCGGCGTTCACACGGCATTCGATCGCGTGGCCGCTGAACTGCACTTCGTCCTGCGTTACCGAAAGCGAAGCGCCGGACGCGATGCGGATCTGCTCGCTGACCAGATCGAGGCCGGTGATCATTTCCGTCACCGGATGCTCGACCTGAATGCGCGTGTTCATCTCGATGAAGAAGAACTCGCCATTCTCGTAGAGAAACTCGATGGTGCCGGCACCCGAGTATTTCAATTCGCGCATCGCCTTGGCGCAAATCTCGCCGATCTCGCCCCGCATCTCGCGGTTCAGCGCGGGCGAGGGCGACTCCTCGAACACCTTCTGGTGGCGGCGCTGCAACGAGCAGTCGCGCTCGCCGAGATGGATCGCATTGCCCTTGCCGTCGCCGAACACCTGGATTTCGATATGACGCGGCTTTTCGAGATAGCGCTCGAGATAGACCGCGTCGTCGCCGAACGCGGCTTTGGCTTCCGAGCGAGCCGACGAAAGTGCTTCACCAAGCGAAGCTTCGTCGCGCGCGACCTTCATGCCACGCCCGCCGCCGCCCGCCGCCGCTTTCACGAGCAGCGGAAAGCCGATTTCCTTGCCGACGCGCATCGCTTCCTCGAACGAGGTCACGCCGCCGTCGGAGCCGGGCACGACCGGGATGCCGAGGCGCTTCGCGGTGCGCTTCGCCTCGATCTTGTCGCCCATGAGCCGGATGTGTTCGGCCTTCGGACCGATGAAGCCGACGCCGTGTTCGGCGAGAATTTCCGCGAAGCGTGCGTTCTCGGAGAGAAAGCCATAGCCCGGATGCACCGCATCCGCGCCGGTGATTTCGCAGGCCGCGAGAATCGACGGAATGTTGAGATAGCTTTCGCGCGCGGGCGGCGGACCGATGCAGACGCTTTCGTCGGCGAGCTTCACATGCATCGCTTCCGAGTCGGCGGTGGAGTGCACGGCGACGGTCGCGATGCCGAGCTCCTTGCACGCGCGCAGCACGCGCAGCGCGATCTCGCCGCGGTTCGCAATCAGGACTTTATCGAACATCGCGGACCCGGCTTACTCGACCACGACCAGCGGCTGGCCGAATTCGACCGGTTGCCCGTCGTCGATCAGCACATGCGTAACCTTGCCGGCCTTGGTCGCGGGAATTGCGTTCATGGTCTTCATCGCTTCGACGATCAGGAGCGTCTGGCCGATCTTCACGCTGTCGCCGACATCGACGAAGGGACGCGCGCCCGGCTCCGGCGAGCGGTACGCAGTGCCGACCATCGGCGAGGTGATCGCGCCCGGATGATTGTTGAAATTGACTTCGCTCGCCTCGACTGCGGCCGGACGATTGGCCGGGGCGGGCGCTGCCGCGACCGGCGCAGCGGCCGCCGCGATCGCAGTCGCGCCGCGCGAGACGCGCACGCGTTGCGTGCCCGACTGCACTTCGATTTCGGTCAGGCCGGTTTCGTTGAGCAGTTCCGCGAGATTGCGGACCAGCGAGGGATCGACCTGGATTTTTTTGCCAAACATTTCTTATTCCGTTTCTTTACGCCTTGAGGGCGTTCGCAAGTCCGTCGATGGCGAGTTCGTAGCCTTTCGGCCCAAACCCGCAGAGTACGCCACGCGCGACCGGCGACACATAAGAGTGATGCCGGAATTCCTCGCGCGCGAAAATATTCGAGAGATGCACTTCGATCACCGGCACGCCGATCGCGCGGATCGCGTCATGCAGTGCGATCGAGGTGTGGGTATAGGCACCCGGATTGATGACCACGCCCGCCGCTTTCGTGTTCGCTTCCTGCAACCAGTCCACCAGTTCGCCTTCGTGGTTGCTCTGCCGGAACACGACGCTATGGCCGTTGCGCTGGCCAGCGTCCATGCATAGCTTTTCGATGTCGGCGAGCGTCGTCGCCCCGTAGACGGCGGTCTCGCGGCTGCCGAGCAGGTTCAGGTTCGGCCCGTTCAGGACGTAGACGGTCGCCATCGGTATCTCTTGCCGCGCACGAGAGGGAAAACTGAGGCCAAGCCTCGGCCGGCGCGACGTAATTCGCGCGGGCGGCTTTTTATAGAGAGCGCGGGGGGCGAGGGGAAGGCTAAACCAAGCCCTTGATTAATTTGGACAATCGAGCTTGCCGCATTTGCGGACCTGCGCGATTGCGAGCTTCAGCCGGTCATAAGGCAGCGCGCCCGGAATCAGCTCGTCGCCGAGCACGTAGCTCGGGGTGCCGCCGATCGCGAGCGCCTTGCCGAGTTGCTCGCTTTCTTTGAGCGTCGCCGCGACTTCCGGACTCATCATGTCCTTCTTGATCCGCTCGACGTCGAGGCCGACCTTCTGCGCGGCGGCAAGCGCGACCGCGCCGTTGGCCTCACCGCGGCCGCCGAGCAGCGCGCGGTGGAATTCCCAGTACTTCGCAGGGTTCTGCATGCGCACCGCGATCGCGACGCGCGCGGCCTCGACCGAGCCGGGGGAGAGGATCGGGAATTCCTTCAGCACGATCTTCAGTTCTGGATCGTTCTTCAGGAGTTCGGAGACGTCGTTCAGCGCGCGCTTGCAGTAGCCGCAGTTGTAATCGAAGAACTCGACCAGCGTGACGTTGCCCTTCGGATTGCCGAGCACGACGCCGCGCGGGGATTCGGTCAAGAGCTTCTTGTTCTGCACGATCGCGTCGGTGCGCGACTTGTTCTCGGCTTCTTCCTGCCGCTTGCGCAGTTCGAGGATCGCCTGCTCGATGATCTCGGGGTTTTTCAGGATGTATTCGCGGACGATCTTCTCGATGTCTTCCTTGCTTTGCTGCGCGAGCGCGGCCTGCGCGCCGGCGAACAGCATCGCGGATCCGAGCGCAATCGCCGAAAGGCGGCGGAAGAAAGTGGCGGCAGGCATGATAGGTCTCCGGGGTATGGGACTAGCGGTTGCTGTTTTTTACTTTCGGCACTTCGAATTTAACGATGTCGTCGGCCCTTAGCCAGCCGGGCGTTCCGACCTTGAAACTTCGCTGCGCGCGGATCGCGAGCGTTTTCGCGGCCTTGAAGTCGCCGTTGTTGAACGCGGCATAGGCGGAGGAAAGATCGGCGTTGGCGCGGTCGCCGGTCCGCGCATAGGCGACGGCAAGCTGGCGGTGGCCGAACGAGGCATTCGGTTCGCGCTGGAGCGCGAAGCGCAATTCGCGGATCGCTTCTTCGGCGTCGGCCTTGTCCTGGCTGCCCTGCACCAGCGCCTGGCCGAGCAGCATGCGGATCAACGCAGTGCCTCTGGAAAGTTCGACCGCCCTGCGCAGCGGCGCGATCGCTTCCTTGGCGCGGCCTGACTCGAGCAGGATCTGGCCCTTCAACTCGTGGAAGTAAGGATTGCGCGGCTCGGTCGCAATCAGCGCGTCGGCCTGCGCGACCGCGGCGCGCACGTTGCCCCAGCGGTAGTTCGACATCGCGCGCGCATATTGCGCGGGCAGCGAATGGTTCGACGACGGATAGCGCCGCGCGACGACTTCGGGCTTCTCGAAGAAGCCGGAGATTTTCGCGCGCATCATGTCGTGACGATGTTGCAGCTCCGGCGGATCCTTCTTGTTGAAGTAGGGGCTCGCCTTCGCGAGCGACTCGAGCTGCGCAATACGATTGGTCGCGGTCGGGTGCGACAGCAGATAGGGGTCAACCTGCTGCGTGAGGAAAAGCTGCTGCTGCTGGAAGCGCGCGAACGTCGCGAGCATGCCGTTCGCGGATTGCCCGGTTGCGTTGAGGTAGGAGACGGCGGCGCGGTCGGCGGCTTCTTCCTGGCTGCGCTGATAGGACAAGAGCGTGCGGCGGATCACTTCCTGCGGACCCATGATGATTCCGGGCGCTGCCTGACCGATACCTTGCGCATTGGTGGCGGCACCCGCACCGAGCGCGGCCGCGCCGATCAGGAGCGCGACCAGTGCCGCGGTCTGCGCGGAGGCCAGCGTCTCGCGGATGCGCGCGAGATGGCCGCCGGCGATATGCCCGGATTCGTGCGCGAGCACGCCGATGATCTGGTTCGGCGTCGCCGCGTCGAGCAGCGCGCCGTAATTGATGAAGATGCGGCGTCCGTCCGCGACGAAGGCGTTGAACTCGCGGCTGTTGATGATGACGATTTCGACGTTCTGCTGTTGCAGGCCCGCCGCTTTCAGGACCGGCCGCGCGTAGTCGCGGAGCAGCTCCTCCGTTTCGGCGTCACGCAGGATCGGGAGCTTTCCGGCCTGCGCGTAGGCGCTGCCGGCCTGACCGCACAGAAGGGCGGCAACTGCGGCCACGGCAATGCCTCGCCGCGCCATCGCCGGAATGCGTGCCGGCGCTGGCAGGGTGCGGCGCGGCCTGCTAGCAGTTTCGAGTTCGTGCATCGGTGAAATCAAAGCGTTCCAGTCGGGAATCCGGGCACGAAATAGAGTCGCAGGCCCGGCGGGTCAACGCGCCGCCCCGGAAAGCGCCGTGGCGACCGCGTATTTTACGCAACGGAACGCGGGAATACGGCGAGAGCGGGGCATTGTTTATGCGGCCAAAACGGGAAGGCAAAACGGTCATGCAGGCGAAGGCGCGGGGGCTGCTCGTGCCCTCGGCGCGCAGCGACGTGCCGCCCTTCATGGTCATGGACGTGATGGAACATGCCGCCCGGATCGAGGCCGCGGGGGGGCATGTGATTCACATGGAAGTCGGCCAGCCCGCGGCCAATGCGCCGGCGACTGCGATTGCCGCCGCGAAGGCGGCGCTCGACGCGGGCCGGGTCGGCTACACCACCGCGCTCGGCATCCCGTCGCTGCGTAACCGCATCGCGCGCTACTACCGCGAGCAGCACCGGATGGAGGTCGATCCGGCACGGATCGTGGTCACGACCGGCTCCTCGGGCGGCTTCATTCTGGCGTTTCTCTCGCTGTTCGAACCGGGCGATCGGGTCGCGATGGCCTCTCCCGGCTATCCGCCGTATCGCAATATCCTGCGCGCGCTCGGATGCCGTCCGGTCGAAATCGAAATTTCGGAGCGCGATCGTTGGGCGATCACAAAGGAGGCGTTGCTCGCCGAACACGCGAAGGAGCCGCTTGCGGGCGTGATCGTGGCTTCCCCCGCGAACCCGACCGGCACCATGATCGCGCCGGAGCAACTGAAAGAGCTGATCGAAGCCTGCGAAGAGGTGGGGATCCGCTTCATCTCCGACGAAATCTATCACGGGCTGGATTACGCTTTCTTTGGCGAGACTGCGGCGAAGTTTTCCGATGACGTTTTCGTCATCAATTCGTTCTCGAAATATTTCTGCATGACCGGCTGGCGCGTCGGCTGGATGGTGGTGCCGGAGTCCTTCGTGCGTTCGGTCGAACGCCTGCAACAGAATCTTGCGATCTCGGTGCCGACGCTTTCGCAGGTCGCCGCCGAAGCCGCCTTCGACGGCCGCGAAGAGATGGATGCGATCAAGCGCGGCTATGAAGCGAACCGGCGCATTCTGATCGAAGGCCTGCCGCAAGCGGGTCTGGACAATTTCCTGCCAGCCGACGGCGCGTTTTATTTGTACGCGAATGTCGCGCGCTTCACGAACGACTCGCTTGATTTCGCGAAGAAGATGCTGGACGAGGCGGGCGTCGCCGCGACTTCCGGCGTCGATTTCGACACTTCACGCGGCACGCATTATCTCCGCTTCTGCTACGCAGGCTCGGCGGAAGAGATGCACGAAGCGGTCGAGCGGATCGGCAACTGGCTGAAGCGCTAGGCGCTTCGCGTTACGGCTTCACTTCCTTGCACGAGCCGCCATACGGCGCGGGGCGGTTGGTCGCGCCGAAGATGCCGCTGAACTTTCCGCTCGCGCGGTCGATGCGTTCTGCGCCGATCTTGGACGGAATGTCGATGGCGGAAGCCGACACGGTGCACCGAAGAACGGCGGACTTGCCGCCCGCATCGCGCACGCAGATGCCTTGCGCGCTCCAGATCGTGAAACCGATCTTGCCTCGCGTCTGGCCGTCGCATTCGTAGCGCAGATCAGGCTTCGCCGCCGGCACCTGCTGTGCAAGCGCATTCGGCGCGAGCGTGAGCGCGAATCCGAGTGCAATGAAGCGGGCGAAGCGGAAGAGCGGCGAATCCATGCGCTACTTTAGCAGGCCCGTCGTTGCGGGTCAGGATCGCGGAAACGCGATGGCAAAAATTGGTTTACGCCAATATCCGCAGATCGTCGAAAATCCGACGGATCGAAAAACAAAAAACGCCGCGCGGGCCTCGCGCGGCGTTTTCAAATCTGCGTGCCGGTTATTACCAGCGGCGCCAGTAGGGGCGCGGACCGTAGAAATAAGGACCGGGTCCGTAATACGGGCCGGGGCCGTAATAACGGCGCGGGCCGTAATAGACCGGCGGAGGCGGGGGCGGCGCAACGTAAGTCGGGCCGTGACCGTCGAGATAGGCCTGGCTCGAAAAACCGCGCAGGTTGCCCCATGCGATTTCGCACCAGCCATCGTAGCAGCGTCCGATTTCAGCGGTGGAGCCGCCGGGAATGACGCCGATCGACGGATTCTGCGTACCGGGTCCGGTGCGCACGTTGAGGTCGTTCGTGACCAGCACCGGCCGCGCATCGGCCGCGACCGACGCGCCGAGCAGGAGTGCAGCCGCCGCGAGTGAACTCTTCACAATGGACTTCATGTCCTGATCTCTCTTCTTGTTCGCCGCGTACCCAGTATAGGCCGCGAGGCCGCTGGAACGATAGAAGTTTCAGCGGACTCTGTGGCGGCGCAAAGGCGTCAGGATGAACGTTTGTTTATCGGGACCGGCTAAACTTCCGGAACCATTGCGGTCCGAAGGGGATCCCGGAACGGGCTAAGGCCGTGCGTTCAGTCGGCCTTCAGGGCCGAGAGTTGCTCGGTGTCGAAGCGCGCCCGCAGTTTTGCGATGGCGGTGGCGTCCGGCGGACCGGCTGGCGTAACGAGCTTCACCAGTTCCTCGAAGTACTGTTCGTGTCCGGGAGGCGACACGGTCATGATCATCCGGGCGGGCTTGTCGCTGGCGTTGGCGATGTTGTGCGGAACCCCCGGCGGAATGAACACATATGTCCCTGGCTTGGCCTGGATTTTTTCTCCGCCCACATGCCACTCGCATTCGCCCTCCAGAACGTAAAACGTCTCTTCCTGAACGCGATGAACATGTGTGCCGGTGGAAAAGCCGGCTGGCAATGTCCAGTCGAACATCGAGGTGTGTTTGGTATCTTGTCCGGTTACCAGAAACACCAGCGGTTTGCCGGCCAGCGAGACCTGTTTGCCTTCGCCGGGTCTGCGGACAACAGCTTTCGCGCTCATCATATCCTCCATCGCTTGCGGCGCTTGATCGCGCCGACTGATCGCCGCACTATCGTTCGGCTTGCCCGGCAGGTCGTGAAACCGGTGCGAAATAGTTGCTAAACTTTTCCGAACGAGAGCGATCCGCCGATGGCGAAAGCCTACGAATTCGGCCCGTTTCGACTGGATGAAGATGCCGAAATTGTGCTTCGCGGCACGGAGCCGACCGTATTGGGCCAACGCGCGGTGGCTTTGCTTCGGACGCTTCTCGAGCGTGCGGGCGAACTCGTTTCAAAGGACGTCCTGTTCGAGGCGGCCTGGCCCGGATTGGCGGTTGAAGAAAGTAACCTGACGGTGCAGATCGCGGCCCTGCGCCGCGTGTTCGAACAGGCAGGCGGCGCTGACTGGATCGAAACGCTGCCGCGGCGCGGTTACCGATATGTCGGGCCGTCCGTCTCGATGCATAGCGATGCTGTCGAACCAACGCGCAGTTCTCCTCCGGCACTGCCGGACAAGCCGTCTGTCGCCGTGGTTCCATTCGTCAATCTGAGCGGCGAGGCGGAACAGGAATATTTCGCGGACGGGATGATCGAGGACATTGTCGCCGGACTGTCACGCATCAAGTGGCTGTTCGTCATCGCTCGCAACTCCAGTTTCGCCTACAAGTCGAAAGCGGTCGACGTCCGGCAGATCGCGCGCGAACTGGGCGTGCGTTACCTAGTACAGGGAAGCGTTCGCAAGGATGGCAAGCGCATCCGCGTCTCGGCGCAAATGGTCGAGGCGGAAAACGGTCATCAATTGTGGAGCGAGCGCTTCGATCGTCCGCTGAACGACGTGTTCGCACTTCAGGATGAAATCGCCCTCAACGTGGTGAGTTCCATCGAGCCGAGCTTGCGTCGCGCTGAAGCGGAGCGCGTGAGCCGGAAGCGGCCCGACAGTCTGGATGCTTACGATCTTGTTTTACAGTCCCAGGCGGATGTCGATTCCGGGATGCCTGACCGGGTGACCAAGGCGCTTGTGTTGCTCGATCGCGCGCTGGCGCTCGATCCGGCCTACGCATTGGCGCACGCAAACGCAGCCATGTGCCACCATTGCCTGTTCCTGCGCGGCGGACTGCGTGAAGAGGAAAGGTTAGCCTCCGTTCGCTGTGCCGAGTCAGCGGTTGCTTTTGGCCGCGATGACCCTCGAGCACTTACACTCGCCGGTTTTTCTATTGGTATGGATGGCCGTGATCGAGCCGCGGCGTTCGTCGCGCTTGAAGCAGCGCTTGCGATCAGCCCATCGTCTGCGCTGACATATATTTTAGGTAGCGTAATGCTTGCGTGGAGCGCTAACGCCGAACGCGCAATCGAATGGAGCGAACGCGGCATGCGCCTCAGCCCGCTCGATCCGTGGGCGTTCGCCGCCTACGATGCACAGGCCATGGGACAATTTTGCCTAGGGCATTACGACCGTGCGGCCCAAGCCGCGTATAAATCGGTTCAAGCAAATCCCGCGCACAGCATCACGTATGTTCAGCTCGCCGCAGCGCTCGCCAAACTAGGTCGCCTCAATGAGGCGAAGGCGGCCGCAGCGAAAGTTTTGGAATTGCACCCTACCTTTCGCTTTGGTCGCCAATTCGCAGGTGTCGATTGTGCGCCCGCCTTGGCAAATCCAATGAGCGAGGCACTTAGAATGGTCGGCCTGCCGGAATAATACTCCTAGCGGCGCCACCAGCCCTTTTTCGGAGTCTTGTTCTCCGACTGGGCAGGGGCGTTGTCGTGATCGCCGTTCTCCGACGCAAGCGGCGGGCTTTCCGTGCGCTCGTAAACGGTGCCTGACGGAACGCTGTCGTCGAAGCGCGCGGCCGGTGGCGCTTCGCGCACGGTGGAGCGGCGCTTCGGCGCTTCGTCGGACATCGACGCGGGTTGCTCGGTCGCGAACTGCGGCGCGGTGCCGGGATTTTCCAGCAACGCGGGCCGCGCTTCGGGCTGCTCGTCGATTGGCACGCGCGGCTCAGGCTGCGGCGTGGTGTCGATCTCGTCGAACTCGGACGATCCGGTGAAGTTTCCGTTCGGCTCCGTGTGTTCGTCGCGCGGCTGCTCTCCGTTCTGGAAACGGTCGCGGCGATTGCGTCTGCCGCCGCGGCGTCCGCGCCGGCGGCGTTTGCGCTCGCCCTGCTGTTCGCCGCCGTTTTCGGCGTGACGTTCTTCGTTCCCCGCGTTGCCTTCGGCGTCCTGCGTTTCGCCGGCGAAGTCTTCGCCCTGCGTTTCGTTTTCGGACTGCGCTTCCTGATGGGGCGCGGTATCGCGGTTCGGCTTCTCGCCGCGGTCGCGATCGCGGCCTCTGCCGCCGCGGCGCCCGCGCCGCTTGCGGCGGCGGCCACCCGGCTGTTCGCCTTGCGGCTGTTCTTCGTCTTCCGCGCTCTCGGCGGAAACTTCTTCCGAGGTCTCTTCCTCTTCGGTTTCCTCCTCGACGTGATCGTCGGCTTCGTCGAGTTCGTCGATCGGCATTTCAGAGCCGGGGCGCGCGAGGTTCGGATTGGCGACACCGCTCGCAGCACCGCCTTTCTCGACCACGAAATACTGCTGGCCTGAGAGCGTCGCGTCCGACTGCACGATGATGGTCACGCCGAAGCGGCCTTCGAGATCACGCAAATGCGCGCGCTTATGGTTCAGGAGATAGAGCGCGGTATCGGGCCGGGTGCGCACGATCAGGTCGTTCGCTGCCGACTTCATCAGTTGCTCTTCGAGCGCGCGCAACAGATGCAGCGCGACCGAGGACACCGAGCGCATGTGGCCGGTGCCGCCGCAGGTCGGGCAGATTTCGGTGGAGCTTTCCAGCACGCCTTGGCGGATGCGCTGGCGCGACATTTCCATCAGGCCGAAATGCGAGATGCGGCCGACCTGGATGCGCGCACGATCGTGCTTCAGGCAGTCCTTCATCTTGCGCTCGACCGCGCGGTTGTTGCGGTTCTCTTCCATGTCGATGAAGTCGATCACGATGAGACCGGCAAGGTCGCGCAGGCGAAGCTGGCGGGCGATTTCTTCCGACGCTTCGAGATTGGTTTTGAGCGCGGTGTCTTCGATGTTGTGTTCGCGCGTGGCGCGGCCCGAGTTAACGTCGATCGAGACCAGCGCCTCGGTCGGATTGATGACGATGTAGCCGCCGGACTTGAGCTGCACGACCGGCGAGAACATCGCATCGAGTTGATGCTCGACGCCGTAGCGGGAGAATACCGGGAGCGTATCGCGATAAGGCTTCACGTTCTTGGCATGGCTCGGCATGAGCATGCGCATGAACTCTTTGGAATCCTTGTAGGCGTCGTCGCCGGCGACGATGATATCGTCGATGTCTTTATTATAGAGATCGCGGATCGCGCGCTTCACCAGCGAGCCTTCCTCGTAGACGAGGGCGGGCGCGGTAGAGTTCAGGGTATGCTCGCGCACCTGTTCCCACTGGCGCAGCAGATATTCGAAGTCGCGCTTGATTTCGGTCTTGGTGCGCGCCGCACCCGCGGTGCGCAGGATCACGCCCATGCCTTCCGGCACTTCGAGATCGGAGACGAGATCTTTCAGGCGGCGGCGGTCGGCGCCGTCGGTGATCTTGCGGGAAATGCCGCCGCCGCGCGCGGTGTTCGGCATCAGGACCGAATAGCGTCCGGCGAGCGAGAGATAAGTAGTCAACGCCGCGCCCTTGGTGCCGCGCTCTTCTTTCACGACCTGCACCAGGATGATCTGGCGCCGCTTGATGACCTCTTGAATCTTGTAGGTGCGGTGGCGGCGCGGTGCGCGCTCCGGCACTTCTTCCATGGCGTCGCCGCCGGTGGATTCCACGACTTCGGGAAGCGGCGCCTCGTCGGCGGCCACGTCCTCGACGTGTGACTCCTGCGCCTCGCCGGCTTCGTGTTCGCTTTCGCCGCTTGCTTGCGCTTCTTCGGCGTGAGGGTGTTCGTCGTGCGCTTCGGAAGAAGCTTCGGCCTCCGGCCGCGCTTCGCTCGCCGTGACGGCTTCTGCTGGCTGCTCGTGTTCGTCGTGATGCTCGCCGTGATCGTCCGGCTGCGCATCAACGTGCATCTTTTCCGGCTGCTCGTCGTGATGTTCGGTATCCGCGGGAAGCTCGGCGTCCTCGGAAATGCTTTCCGCGCCTTCCGCGGCTTTCGCCTTGTGGCGATTGCGGCGGCGCTGCTCGGATTCTTCGGCAGCGCGCTGTTCTTCCTCGATCAGGCGCTGCCGGTCTGCGACCGGGATTTGATAGTAGTCCGGGTGGATTTCGCCGAAGGCGAGGAAACCGTGCCGATTGCCGCCGTAATCGACGAAGGCGGCCTGCAACGAAGGTTCGACGCGCGTGACCTTCGCTAGATAGATGTTCCCGCGGAGCGGACGGCGATTGGCGGATTCGAAGTCGAATTCCTCGACGCGATTGCCGCGGACGACCACGACCCGGGTTTCCTCCGGGTGGGTGGCGTCGATAAGCATTTTGTTGGCCATGAGATTCCCACTGGGCGCGCTGTGTCAGCGCGCGTCACGAATTGATTGGAACGCGAATGACGGTGACGCGAAGCGGATGCGCGGCCGCGCGGGGTCTTCATCAGATCCCGTTTGGATTGCAGTGCCAGCATCGGCGTCGCTTCCTGTTTCGGGGCGGCAGCGTCGCGAACGAACGCGCGAGGCTTTCTCGCCATCACGGTTATTGGCGGTGTGGTTTCGGGCGCCTCTGGGCGCGCTACGCGTCGCGGCATTCTCTGTTGCCGGTCGCGGACCCGCGCCTTCCGTTCGCCCGGACGAATCCCGCCCGCGAACCGTGATGGTTTTATGTAGGCTTGGCCGCACCCGCTTGGCAAGCAAAGAGGTTAAGTCTCTCGATTTCTTGATGATTTTGGCCCAAAAATCCACGGTAAACGCGGGTTTAACTTTAAGCCCGCTAAAAATTGCGCCGTGGTACGGGGCAAATCCAATATGAGGGCGGCGCTTCTTCTATGCGGGCTGATGCTGGCGCTTTCGGTGCCGGCCCCGGCCTGTGCGCAGAAGGCCACCAAGGACCGCGTGATCGCGCTCGATACGCGCCTCGCCACGGACACCAGCCGCACGCGGCTGGTCATCGATCTCAATAAGAAGGTCGAGGTTCGTGCCTATACCATCGCCAATCCGAACCGCGCCGTCATCGATCTGCCGGAAGTGACCTTCGACCTGCCGGTCGGCGCCGGAAAACAGGGGCGGGGACTGGTCGCGGCTTTCCGTTATGGTCAGTTCGCGCCGGGCAAGGCGCGCATCGTGATCGATCTGCGCGAGCCTGCGCTGATCGAAAAGACCTTCGTTATCGCGCCGGTCGACGACCAGCCCGCGCGGCTCGTGATCGATCTCGTCCGCACCGACGCCGCGACCTTCCAGAAGACCGCGCTCCAGCCGGAACGGCCGCCGCAGACGCTTGCGGCGAGGGTGCCTCCCAAGCCGCACGTCGCCGACACGCGGCCGCTGATCGTGATCGATCCGGGTCACGGCGGACCGGATGTCGGCGCGCAGGCTGCGACCGGCGACGACGAGAAAGATGTGGTGCTCGAAGTCGCGAAGAAATTGCGCGACCAGCTTTTGCGCTCCGGGCACTATCGCGTGGTGATGACGCGCGACGACGATACCTTCGTGGCGCTCGAGGAGCGGGTTGCGATTGCGCGCGCGAACGCGGCGGCGCTCTTTATTTCTATTCACGCAGACTCGCTCTCGAAGGGCACCGGCGAGGCGTCGGGCGCGACCGTCTATACCGTCTCCGAGCAGGCCTCCGACTTCGAGGCGCAGAAACTCGCAGACAAGGAGAACCGCGCCGACCTGCTCGCGGGCTACAATTTCGCTTCGCAGCCCGACGACGTCGCCAACATCCTGTTCGATCTCGCCCAGCGCGACACCAAAAATCATTCCGCGCTGTTTGCCCGCACGCTGGTCGGCTACCTCCAGGGTGCGGCCCGCCTGCACAAGACGCCAGTGAAGTCCGCGGGCTTCGTGGTCTTAAAAGCGCCCGATGTGCCGTCCGTGCTGCTCGAACTGGGCTATCTCTCGAGCCCGGAGGATTTGAAGCAGATGACCTCGACGGTCTGGCGCGAGAAGGTCGCGGTCGCGATGGCCGCGGCGATCGACAGATACTTCGCGACCCGCGCGCCGGCTGTCGCGGGACGCTAGTAGCCTCACGTTATATATTCGCCAGCAGGGAACGGGGACTGAGTCGAAGTGCCGACCGACTATTACAGGCCGATTGCCAATGCGATCGCGCGGCTGAATCCGAACACGGTTTCCGCGCGCCGCTCGATCTATGATCAGGCCCGCAAGCTCCTGCTCGAGGAAGCGCAGGGGTCCAATCCGCCGATGGGTGTGTCCGAGCTGATCCGCGAACAGCGCGCGCTCGAACAGGCGATCCATCGCGTCGAAGCGGAAAATCTCGAATATGAAGACGCGGGCGGCGAAGACGACATCCAGTTTCGCGCGCCGCCGCGCAGCCGCGCGCCGGTTCGTGCGCAGCCGCCTGCGCCGGCACCGCGTCCACGCGCAACGCCGGTAACGCCACCGGTCCGGCAGGAGCCGGTCTACCAGGAACCGGCCTATCAGGAACCGGCATACGAGGAGCCGCCGCTCGACCCGGAATATTACGACGACGAGGAAGAGGCGCCGCCGCCGCGCGATCCGCGCCAGCGTTACGCCGCCGAGCGTGCCGGGCAGATGCGCGCGCAAGAGCAGCGCCGGTTCGAGGTCGAAGAACGCCGTGCGCAGCGTGAGCGTCGCACGCCACCGCGCGGACGGCCGGTGCGCGGCACGCCGTCGAGTACGGTAGTCGTTATTGCTGCCGTGCTATTCGCATTGTTTCTCGCAGGCGCAGCCGCCGCTTACGTGATCGTGTTCGGCTGGCCGAAGTCCCGCCCCACCACGCCGCAACAGCAGACGACGCAGCAGCAGAAGAAGAAGGAAGAGGCGCCGCCACCCGCCAGCGAAAACGCGGTCAAGGCGAAATCGCTGCTAGATCAGGCTTCGCGCGCGCTCGAAGGCGGCAATCCCTCGGGCGCGGTGCAGTTGCTGACCGAGGCGATCGTGCTCTCGCCGAAGGATGCGCCGGCCTACACGCTGCGCGGACATTCCTATTTGCAGTCGGGCGATCCGAACAAGGCGATCGAGGATTTTTCCGAAGCGATCAAGCTCGGCAGCCGCGACTTCTACGCTTTCGTCGGGCGCGCGGTCGCGTACCGGCGCATCCGCGATTTCTCGCGCTCGATTGCGGATTACAACGAAGCCATCAAGATCAGGCCCGATCACGCGGGCGCGTGGAACAATCGTTGCTTCGTGCAGGCGATCGCAGGCGATCTCGAAAAGGCGCTGGCCGATTGCAACGAGTCGTTGCGCCTGATGCCGAATGAGCCGAACGCGCTCGACAGCCGCGCGCTGGTCTATCTCAAGCAGGGCAAGTGGGATCTTGCGATTGCGGATTACGATGCGGTGCTCAAAGCGCAACCGAATACGGTCAGCGCGCTCTACGGCCGCGGTTACGCCAAGCTGAAGAAGGGCGACAAGCGCGGGCAGGCCGACATGTCGACCGCGACGACTGCCGCGCCGACAATCGCGCAGGAATTCGAGCGCTACGGTCTGAAATAGGGAACCGCAGAGAGGTATTGCATTCCCTGCATACCGCGCGAGTCTTTCGCATCGCAAACCGAAAAGCGCAGCACTGCTGCGCTTTTTCGTTTTCGCACGGATGACGATTGTGCATCCGCAACATGTCTTGTGGAAAACGCTGTCGTAAATTCTTTGCAATTGGACGCAACTTCCCACAGCATTACGTCGTTACCGGCGGCGGAACGTAAGAAGTAGGGGTGCCGATATGATCCATGCGGCGGATTATCGGATGCGTGCGGAAACCTGTGCGCGCAGGGCGGCGGAAGCGCAGGATGACTATCATCGAAAGAATTTTCAGCAACTCGCGGTGATGTGGACCGAGATGGCCGACAAGGCCGAAGGCCGCATCCCGCAGCGGGAAGTTGAAGACGCGATCGAAACCATCCGGCGGGCGGGTCAACTGCCCGCGCGCAACGGGGGCTAGAACTTGCCGTGGCGGCCGGTGCCGCCGGAAAAACGGCTCGCGCCTGCGATCGCTTCGGCCTGAACGGCTGGCAGTCCGCCGTTCATTTCCGCTTTCGCGGCCTCGTCCCAGTCGAGCGACCACTGATTGATCGCGGAAAGCCGGTCCGCGCGCATGCAGATTTGCGGGAAGGCGCTTAGCTGTTCGGCAATTTCGAGCGCGGCTTCGAGCGCGTTCCCGTCTTCGACTACGCGGTTGGCAAGTCCCATCGTCAGCGCTTCGTCGGCATTCACCGGACGGCCGGTGAGGATCAGATCCATCGCGCGGCTGTGCCCGATGAGGCGCGGCAGGCGAATGGTCCCGAGATCGACCAGCGGCACGCCGAAGCGGCGGCAGAATACGCCGAAGGTCGCCGACTTCGCAGCAACGCGCATATCGCACCAGCACGCAACTTCGATACCGCCCGCGACCGCGTAGCCTTCGACCGCGGCGATCACGGGCTTTGAGAGCTTCAGCCTCGTGCAGCCCATCGGGGCGAAGTCGCCCTCAGGGAGAAACGGACGCTTCTCGCCCGAAGCCAGCGCATGCAGGTCGGCGCCCGCGCAGAAGTTGCCGCCGGCCCCGGTCAGCACCGCGACGTCGAGCGTATCGTCGGCATCGAATTGCTTGAAGGCGTCGTAAATCCTCTCCGCGACTTCGAGATTGAAGGCGTTGCGCCGCTCGGGCCTGTTGACCGTTACGACAAAGATACGCCCGCGCTTTTCGAGAAGAAGTACATTCGCCATCGTTGCCTCGCCGCAGTTACGATCGGGGGATCGGCGGATACTGTGGCGGGCGGGGGATGCTTGCAATGTTTTTGCCGCAGCCGTTGGTGATCCGGAAAAGCCGGAGCAGTTTTACTTATTTGTTCAACGCGGCGCTCGGCTTCGGCTTGCTGGGTTATGGCTATGCGCTGCTAGACCGGTGGCCGAGCGTCGCCTCCTGGGATGCGTCGCGCGATTATCCGCTCGCGGGGATCGTGCTTCTGTCCGGCCTCGTGACCACCGTGATGTTTACCGTGCGGCCGCTGTTCGACCGCGCGCCGCTGATGCGGATCGACGAGACCGGCATAAGCCCGCGAGAGACCGGCGGCTTGCCGGTGCCGTGGCGTGAGATCACGGATTATCGTTTCGAGAAGGTGCAGGAAGGCCGCTCGGCCTACTGGTATTTCTTCTTCACGCAGACCGATGCGGCGACGGGGATTGTGTTCGACTACAAGGTTTCCGCCGACGAATTCGACAGCGACAACGATCAGGTGATCGATCTCGTCAACGGCTACAAAACCGGCGACCGCCAGGCGATCCCGGTTACGAAGCAAAGACCGTCGACGATTACCGCAAGCCTCGAAGGCGAAATGCTCTCCGCCGGCTATTCGCGCGAAAAGGAATTGCGTTCGATCGCGCTCTACTGGGTGATCGCCATCGTGTTGCTCGCATTCGGAACCTATTTCGGGCTGGCGGTGAAATTCGGAACGGTATCGATCCCGCTTTTCCTGTCGGACCCGTTGGGTTTCGTGTTGCTCGGTGATCCGTGGCTGAAATATTTCTGGATTGGCGTGCTTTCGCTGCTTCTCGTCGCGACCGCGTTCCGGGTCCGCGATCTTCTGTTCACCGGTGTTCCGTTGCGCGCGGACCGCAAGGGCATCACTTGCGCGGACATCTCGCCGGAACGGATCAACTGGAGCGATATATCCGCGATTCGCTTCGAGCCTTACGGCTCGCTGCACATCACGGTCACGGGTGGCCCGGCGCTGGGCGAGCGTTTCGTTCCGATCCAGCGGCTGGCGCTCAGCCAGCAGGAAATCTTCAACGGGCTGGCGTGGTTGCTTGCACATTTTAAGATAAAGTTCGCGCAGCCTTTGGAAGTGGCGCCGCCGCCCGCCGCGCGCTAGCATCGCTGGATGCGGTTCGTCGCAGGCGCAATTCTTCTTTCCATGCTGGCAGGGCAAGCCTTGGCCGCCGACCTGCCGCTGCGTCCGCGCACGCCGCCTGCGAAGACCGCGCCGCAGCCGAAAGCCGTGCCGCCGGTGAAGATGCTCGACCAGAACGAGTTCGATCAGCTCGGCGCCGATTGCATCGAGGCGACGAATGCCTGCCAGCGTTTCGTCCGCGCGAACGACGGCAAGTTCGATGCGACCAACAACATCGGCATTTCGTGCCAGCCGCAGGCGCTTACTTGCAGCAAGCGCCGCTGACGCGATGATGCGGGATTATATTTCCTCGCTGCTGCGCCCGAAGAAAATCGTGAACGCCGCGCTGTTCATGCTCGCGATCGGCTTTGCCTATGCCGGGCATTCGTTGACAATCCTCCACAGGTTTCCGGAATACGGAAGAATCGTCTGCTACGCGGGCGTGTTCCTTTGTCTTGGCGCGTCGGCCTTGACGAAATATTTGCCCGACTGAAGCCGTCACACGCCTGACATGACTCCGGGTGCATCAGGCCCGGATGAACTCCCTGATTTGGCTGCTCACCGGAATGAGCGCCATCGCCGCTGCGATCCATTTCGCGAGTATCGCGCTCACCGCGCATAAGTTGCGCCGGCGGCCGGTAAAAAAATCGCCGCATGGTGCGCCGCCGGTAAGCCTGGTGCGCCCCGTATGTGGATTGGACGCGGAAGCCGAGGCGACGCTGCGCTCGAGTTTCCGTCTCGATTATCCCGAATACGAAATCCTGTTCTGTGCGGCGCAGCCGAACGACCCCGTGGTTCCGCTCGTCTGCAAATTGATCGCCGAGCATCCTCTCGTCGCCGCGCGCCTCCTGGTCGGCGACGATGTCGTGAGCGAAAATCCAAAGCTCAATAACTGCGTCAAGGGCTGGCATGGCGCGAAGCACGAATGGATCGTGCTCTCCGACAGTAATGTGATCCTGCCGCCCGATTATCTGCAACGCCTGTTTGAAGTCTGGGACGAGGAAACCGGGCTCGTCTGCGCGCCGCCGCTGGGCGCTTCGCCGCAAAGCGTTCCGGCTGAATTCGAATGCGCGTTCCTCAACGAATATCAGGCGCGCTGGCAATATTTCGCCGACTGCATCGGCGCGGGCTTCGCGCAGGGCAAGTCGATGCTCTGGCGCCGCGAGTTGCTGGACGCGAATGGCGGCATCGCGGCGCTTGGCGCGGAGACGGCCGAAGACGCCGCCTCCACCAAGATCGTGCGCAAGGCGGGATATTCGGTGCGGCTTGCGGATGTCTGCTTCGCACAGCCACTAGGGAAGCGCGGCAGAGGCGAAGTCTGGGCGCGGCAGGTGCGCTGGGCGCGGCTGCGGCGGGTGAGCTTTCCGCTCTGCTTCGCGCTCGAAATCTTCTCCGGCGGTATCTGGCCGTCGCTGTTCGTGGCGCTCGCCGCACATCTGGCGGGTTTGCCCTTGGCACTCGGGCTTCTCTTCGCTGCCGTCTGGTACGGCGCCGAGGCTTCGCTCGCGCTTCTTTCCGGCTGGCACTGGAACTGGCGCGCGCCGTTTCTCTATGTGCTGCGCGATCTTGTGCTGCCCGTGCTCTGGTTCGAGGGCTGGCGCGGCCGCGCCTTCCAGTGGCGCGGCAATGCGATGGTCGCCGCCGCGAATACAGCCGCCTAGCGAGGCGGAACTTCCGCGCCACATTTCGCTTATGTCCTTGCAGGGCGGGCCTAAATTTGGCCTTCCGTGCCGTTTAGGACACGCGGTAACCCGATAACGCGGTTTTGCGGGTCGAAGGGCTGGACGAGAAAGCCGATTTCGTGCCGATTGGGGTTTCCCGAGGCCGTAGCGGCTGAATCGCGGCAGGGCAGGTCGGTTTAAAGATGCGGTTTTTCGTAAGGTTTCTGGGCTTCCTGTTCGCGGCCGGGGCGATCTGCTTCGTCGTCGGCGCGGTCGGCCTGACATGGGCCGTCTGGCACTATTCCAAGGACCTGCCGGATTTCTCGCAGTTGCAGGACTACGAGCCGCCGGTGATGACGCGCGTGCACGCGTCCGACGGCTCGCTGGTCGCCGAATATGCGAAGGAGCGCCGCCTCTACCTGCCGATCCAGGCGATCCCCAAGCGCGTGTTCGACGCCTTCACGGCGGCCGAAGACAAGAACTTCTGGGAGCACGGCGGCATCGATCTGTTCGGCATCGCGCGCGCCGTCGTCAACAACATCGAGCAATACGGCACCGGCCGCCGCCCGCAGGGCGCCTCCACGATCACCCAGCAGGTCGCGAAGAACTTCCTCACCGGCAACGAGACCTCGCTCAACCGCAAGATCAAGGAAGCGCTCTTGGCGCTGCGCATCGAGCGCGCCTACTCGAAGGAGAAAATCCTCGAGCTTTACCTGAACGAGATTTATCTCGGCCTCGGTGCTTACGGCATCGCCGCCGCTTCGCTGCTCTATTTTGACAAGTCGGTGCACCAGCTTTCGATCGAGGAGGTCGCTTATCTTGCGGCGCTTCCGAAAGGTCCGAACAACTACCATCCGTTCCGCCAGCGCGACGCCGCGCTCTCGCGCCGCAACTGGGTGATCGACCAGATGGTCGTCACCGGCGCGATCACGCAGCAGGAAGCGAACGAGGCGAAGAAGAAGCCGCTGAACATCGCGATGCGCGCGCAGGGGCCGAACCAGTTCAACGCCGAATACTTCGCCGAGGAAGTCCGCCGCGAAATCTTCGAGCGCTACGGCGAGGACAAGCTCTACAAGGGCGGCCTTTCGGTCCGCACCACGCTGAATCCGAAATTGCAGGTGATCGCGCGCCGCGTGTTCACCGCGGGCCTCGTGCGCTTTGACGAAAGCCGCGGCTGGCGCGGGGCGCAACAGAAGATGGAGCCGACGCCCGGTTCGGATTGGGGCGCGAAGCTCGCCGAAATCCGCGCGCTGAGCGACACCGGCTGGCGTCTCGCCGTCGTGCTGCAAGTGACCGACAACTCCGCGACCATCGGCTTCCAGCCCGCGCGAGATCGCGCCGGGCAGCTTTCGCCCGAGCGGCAGACCGGCGTGATTCCTGCCGAAGGCGTGAAGTGGACCAAGAAGGGCATGCGCCATGTGTTCGCGCCCGGCGACGTGATCTACGTCTCCAAGCTCGAGGGCAAGGAAAACCAGTGGCGCTTGCAACAGGTGCCCGACGTCTCCGGCGGCATGATCGTGATGGACCCGTGGACCGGCCGCGTACTCGCGCTGGTCGGCGGCTTCTCGTTCGATGAAAGTCAGTTCAACCGCGTGACACAGGCGTATCGTCAGCCTGGCTCGTCGTTCAAGCCGTTCGTCTACGCGGCGGCGCTCGACAACGGCTACACGCCTTCGTCGATCGTGATGGACGCGCCGTTCGAACTCGAGCAGGGACCGAACCAGCAGGCATGGCGTCCCGAAAACTATTCCGGAAAATTCTACGGGCCGCAGACGCTGCGCTTCGGCATCGAGAACTCGCGTAACGTCATGACCGTGCGGCTCGCGCAGGACATCGGCATGCCACTGGTGCAGGAATATGCGCGCCGCTTCGGCATCTACGACAACATGCCGCCGTATCTCTCTTACGCACTGGGCGCCGGCGAGACGACGCTGCTGCGCATGGCGGCCGGCTATTCGATGTTCGCGAACGGCGGCCGCAAGGTGAAGGCGACGCTGATCGACCGCATTCAGGACCGCTACGGCAAGACGATCTACAAGCACGACGACCGTCAATGTCAGGGCTGCGAAGCCACCAAGTGGGAAAACCAGAACGAGCCGACGCTGATCGACCGCCGCGAACTCGTGATCGATCCGATGAGCGCCTACCAGATCACCTCGATGATGGAAGGCGTGGTGCTGCGCGGCACCGGCACCGCGCTGCGTCCGCTCAATCGTCCGGTGGCCGGCAAGACCGGCACCACCAACGACGAAAAGGACGTCTGGTTCATGGGCTTCACGCCCGACATGGTGGTGGGTGTCTATCTCGGCTACGACCGGCCGAAGCCACTGGGTCGCGGCGCGACCGGCGGCACCACCGCGGCACCCATCGTGCGCGACTTCCTGAAAGAGGCGCTCGCCGACCGGCCACCGCAGCCGTTCCGCGTTCCGCCGGGACTGAAGCTGATCCGCGTCGATCTCACCACCGGGCTCCGCGCGCAGTCCGGCGACAGCAAGGTCATTCTCGAGGCCTTCCGCCCCGGCACCGCGCCGCCGGATAACCTCTCCATCGTCGGCTTCAACGACGAGAACGGCAATCCGATCGGCGGCAACACCAACCGCGGCACCTCGCAGGACCAGCAGGGCTTCTTCACCCGCGGCCGCGGGCTGTGGTGAGTCGAACCAAACCGGGGCAAATGGCCGGCTTGTCCGGCCATTTTCTTTTGTGGTGTTGCGGTGTGGGAAGGCCTTCGCTAGATGAAGCGCCGGAGATTCTAGGAAGCCATGCGCGCCGAAATCGAAAAGCTCGTCGAAGAAATCAAGCAGTCGGTCGAACTGCTGAGGAGGTCTCTTTGACGTCGAGAAATCCGAAAAGCGCCTCGCCGAGCTGAACGCGCTCGCCGAAGACCCGAAACTCTGGGACGATCCGCAAAAGGCATCGAAAGCGATGCAGGAGCGCACCGCGCTCGAGGACGCGCTGTCCTCGATCAAGCGGATCGAAACCGACCTTTCCGATAGCGTAGAACTGATCGCGCTTGGCGAAGCGGAAGATGACGAGGCGACGGTCCGGGACGCAGAAGCGAAACTCGCCGAGCTGAAAGCCGAGACTGGCCGCCGCCAGATGGAAGCACTGCTCTCCGGCGAGGCGGACGCCAACGACGCCTATCTGGAAGTGCATGCGGGCGCGGGCGGCACCGAGAGCCAGGATTGGGCTTCGATGCTCTTGCGCATGTACACGCGCTGGGCCGAGCAGCACAAATACAAGATCGCGCTGGTCGAACAGAGCGACGGCGAAACCGCCGGCATCAAGTCGGCCACCATCGAAGTGAAGGGCAAGAACGCCTACGGCTGGCTGAAAACCGAGAACGGCGTGCACCGGCTCGTGCGCATTTCTCCGTATGATGCGAACGCGCGGCGGCACACTTCCTTCTCGTCGATCACGGTCTATCCGGTGGTCGATGACGACATCAAAATCGACATTGCCGAGTCCGATGTGCGCGTCGATACGATGCGCTCTGGCGGCGCGGGCGGCCAGCACGTCAACAAGACCGAGTCCGCGGTGCGCCTGACGCACATTCCGACCGGCATCGCGGTCGTAAGCCAGGGCGACCGCTCGCAGCACAAGAACCGCGCACAGGCCTGGAACATGCTGCGCGCGAAACTCTACCAGGAAGAATTGAAGCGCCGCGAAGAGAAGGCGGCGGCGGAGCAGGCGGCGAAGACCGACATTGGCTGGGGCCACCAGATCCGCTCCTATGTCTTGCAGCCGTATCAGCTCGTCAAAGACCTGCGCACCGGCGAGACTTCCACGAGCCCGCAAGATGTGCTCGACGGCGATCTCGACGACTTCATGCACGCGACGCTTGCGCAGAAAGTCTTCGGCGGCGGGCCGGATAGCGTCGAAGACGTGGAGTAGGCCCTTGAAGAAAGCGCGGCGCAAATCGAAACCCGATACGCCGCGCATGCATCTTCGCCTGACGCTCGCGGCCTGCGTGCTCGCGTCTTCGATGGCGTTCATCGACGGCACGGTCTTGACCGTCGCGCTGCCCGCGTTGCGCCGCGACTTCACCGCCGATTACGCGCTGCTGCAATGGGTGATGAACGGCTACACGCTCGCGGTCGCGGCGCTCACCATGATCGGCGGCGCGCTGTCGGATCGTTACGGTCACGCGCGGATTCTCTCGCTCGGCTGTCTTCTGTTTTCGCTGGCCTCCGCGGCTTGCGCGCTCGCACCCGACATCGGCTGGCTGATCGCGGCGCGCGTGACGCAGGGCATCGCGGCGGCGATGGTCGCGCCTTCCAGTCTCGCGCTGATCGGTTCGGCGTTTCCGCGTAGCGAGCGAAGCGCCGCCATCGGCGTCTGGGCGGCGGCGTCTGCGATTGCGGCGGGCGGTGCGCCGGTGCTCGGCGGCTGGCTGACGGAGGTCTTGGGCTGGCGCTTCATTTTCTGGATCAACCCGCCGATCGGACTGTTTGCGATCGCGCTGCTTTATTTCGCGCCGAAGGATCGGATGGAAAAGCGCCGTTTCGATCTCGCAGGCGCGTTTCTGCTCGCGCTTTCACTCGCGGCAATCGCCTATGCGCTCGGCCAGATCGGGCCGGGCGAGAAGGGGATGGAAGCGCCGCGCGCGCCTGCAAGCGTCATCATAGCCGTGGCGATTGCGGGCCTTGCGCTGCTCGGCGTCTATGCCTGGTGGCAGAAGACGACGGAGCATCCGCTGACGCCGCCGCGGCTTCTGAAGAACGAACCGTTCGTCGGGCTCAACCTTGCGACGCTCGGCATCTACGGCGCGCTGGCGGTGGGATTTTTTCTGCTTCCCTTTGAGATGATCGACCGGCGGAACTTGAGCGCGACCGATGTCGGGCTGGTATTCGTGCCGTTCACGCTCGCAATCGGCTTGCTCTCCCGCGCGTTTGGAAAACTCGCCGACCGCTACGGCGCGCGCATGCCGCTGATCGTCGGCCCGCTCGGCTGTGCGGCGTCGTTTCTGTGGCTTGCGGCGGGACAGGGGGTGCCGACCTGGCTCGGCATCTTCGCGCCGGTCTGCCTCACCGGGCTGTCGATGGCGGTGCTGGTCGCGCCGCTCACGTCGGCAGTCATGTCGAGCGTGAAGGATGCGGACGAGGGGCTCGCGTCCGGCGTCAACAATGCCGCAGCGCGGATCGCATCGCTGCTCGGCGTTGCGCTCGCGGCGGGGCTTGCGTCTTTCGCGTCGAGTTATGTGTTCGGCATGATCACGGCAGCAGCGCTCGCCGCATCAGGCGCGCTTGCTGCCGCCCTTACGCTGAAGCGTTAGCGGAAGCCGTCGCGCACACGCGGCACGTTCAGCGGCTTGATTTCGTCGCCGATATTGGCTGCGTCGTATGCCGCGACCCGCCATACGCCGCGCGCGGGATCGAAATAAAGCAACACGTTCGCCTTGCGGATACTGTCGAAGGAGATGCCAACCGCCGCGAATACCTTGCGGTAAACCGGCCGGTAATCGACGCGATAGTTCACGCTGATTTCGGCGAGATCGGAATTTCCTTTCCGCAGCGCGTGGTTCGAAGTCACGGTTTCGATCTTGTAGTCGCCGATCCGGAATTCCAGGCAACCGGTGCGGCCGTGAATTTCAAGCGAGACCTGTTCAGCTTGCGTTTCCTTGGTCGGGAGGATCGTCATCTTCTGTAACTTGCCGGTGACAGCGAACTCGATCTTTTCCTGGTTGGTGTAGTCCTTGTCTTTCAGGAACACGCCGCGGTTGTCCCAGTAATTGATGGTGACGACGCCGGCGCGCTCGGCGTTCAGCATGAAATCGTATTGCAGCGTGGAAATAAGTTCGCTCTTGCAGTCGCCGGGCGGCGTATCGGACGCGACCACGCGCTCGCCGATCAGGAGCTTGCGGGTCAGCGCATTCCAGTCGGCACTGATGACCCTGCGCACTTCGTCGTCGGTGATGGTGCGGGACTGCGCCAGCGCCTGACCGCCAAGCGGAAGGGTGAGCAGAAGCGCAAACAAAATTCGCATGATACGGCCTCGGGCTGCGGCGGACGCTGCGTCAGCTTAGCGGGCGCGCCGGTTGACGCAATATCGGCAATACCGGAACGTGCCGCAAAACAAGCGTTCGTGGGGAGGCTTCGATGTTTCAGTCCGACTTGATGAAGGGCCAGAAAATTCTCGTGACCGGCGGCGGCACGGGTCTCGGCCGTGCGATGAGCGAGAAGTTCTTATCGCTCGGCGCGGAGATCGCGATTTGCGGACGCAGGAAGCAGGTCTGCGAAGACACTGCTTCCGAGCTGATGAAGGCGCATGGCGGAAAAGTCTCGGCTTACGGCGTCGATATTCGTGACGCCGCGGCGGTCGATGCGATGGTCGGCGAAATTTTCAAGGAAGCGCCGCTCACCGGGCTTGTGAACAATGCTGCCGGCAATTTCATCTCGCGCACCGAGGACCTATCGCCGAACGGTTTCGACGCGGTCGCAAACATCGTGATGCGCGGCACGTTTTATGTGACGCAAGCCGTCGGCAAGCGCTGGATCGCGGGCAAGCACAAGGGCAATGTGGTTTCGATTTCGGTGACGTGGGTGCGAAACGGCGGGCCGTTCGTGGTGCCGTCGACCATGAGCAAGGCCGCGGTCGCGGCGATGACGACTTCGCTCGCCTCCGAGTGGGGACGCTACGGCATCCGCCTCAATGCAATCGCGCCGGGCGAGATTCCGACCGAGGGCATGAGCAAGCGCCTGAACCCCGGCGAGAAGCCGGGTGCGCGCACGGCTGCGCGCAATCCGATGGGCCGCGCCGGCACGCTCGAGGAATTGCAGAATCTCGCGACCTTCCTGATGTCGCCGGGCTGCGACTGGCTCACCGGCGAGATGATCGCGATGGACGGCGCGCAGGCGCTCGCTACCGGCGGCAACTTCTATGAGCTTCGCGAGTGGGGCGACGCGCAGTGGAAGGCCGCGCGCGATGCCATCGTCGCGCAGAACCAGAAGGATAAAGCGCAGCGCGGTTGACGGAGGCCGCGCTGGGCCGGGATCGCGTAATCACATTACTGTTATTATTCAATGGCTTAAGAAGTTCACGGGGCTGACAAAATCGTCCTGTAGTCTTTTGACATTCCGCATAGAGGACGGCTCCACGCGCGCGCGATGATCGCGGTGCGCGAGCGTCGTTCGTTTCTTGAGAATTCTCCATGCTCGACGTTGTGAAAGAACTGCAAATGCTGCGCGGCGGCGAAACCGACGCCTTGCCTGCGAACCTTCCTGTGTTCGGGCCGAAGGCGACGGTGCGCGCGATCCTGGTCGGCGACCGCATCGACACCTCCGGTCTGGAACGCTCCGACACGCTTTCCACGACACCGCTCACCTTCCGCGCGGGTGCGAACGGCATCGCCGTCGTATTCCGCTATGGCGTCGTGGTGATGATTGGCCTTTCCGCGCTGGAAGAAGACGGCGTGCTCGCGAGCCTCAAGCACCGCATCGTCGGCGCTTTCGACATGCGCGAGGAGGAGGCGGCACAGGTCGAGGTCAATGCCGAGCGCGAAGACCAGATTCCGCCGGGCGGCCCGATCTATATGCGCGCGGTCACGCTCGAGCGCTTGCTGCTCGTCGCCTATGCGCTGGCAGACTCGGTCGTGCTCGCGCACGACGAACGCGACGTCGCGGCCGTGCTCGAGCAGACTGAACCATTCGCGCGTACGCTTGCGACTAAAGGCAGGACGCCCGGCGGCCGCCGCGCGATTCTGAAGCACATCGGCAACGCGTTGCTGGTGCAGCATCGCGTCTCCGGCCGGGTCGCGGTCGCTGAAGACCCGGATGTGTTGTGGGACCGGCCCGATCTCAGCCGCCTCTATGCGCGCCTCAAGGAAGAATACGAACTTGCCGAGCGCGTCGATGGCCTGAACCGGAAACTGAAAGTCGTCGCCGATACCGCGCAGGCCTTGACCGATATGATCGACACCGAGCGTTCGCTGCGGCTGGAAATGCTGATCGTGGCGCTGATCGCCTTCGAGATCGGCATTACCTTCTTCCAGATGTGGATGGGTATCCACTAGCGAATTTCGTTCCGCCCGCTGACACTCTCTTTGCGCGCGCCTAAGCTGGGCGACAAGGGAGTCGCAATCATGCGGCGGAAATTGATGTCGCGATCATGCGGGCTGGCCGCCCGTTGTGTGTCTGCCGCGGCCGCCTTTCTCACTTTATCGTCTTCCGGCCATGCGGAAGAACCGCTCGGCACCAAGCCCGCTTATGTTACACGCAAACTTGCGCCGATCCCGAACGTGCAGGCGCTGACGCGGCGCATCTGGCTGCCCGGGTTGCAGGACGGCTACGTCCCACAGGGCCTCGTTTATCTCGACGGAAAAATCTTCGTATCGAGCTACCGGAGCACGACCCGCGAGCAGGATCGAGGGCCCTGCCGCCTGTTTGCGATGGACGCGCAGAACGGTGCCGTGCTCGGGCATCTCGATCTGCCGGAAAGCTGCGGTCATGCGGGTGGGCTCGCCATCGGCCAGCGCGGACATCTCCTGGTCATCGATACGCGCGTGTTGTTCGAAGTCGAACTGACAAAGGGCCAGCCGATCGGCCGCGTACTTCGCAGCGTGAAAATTCGCGCGCCGGTGAAGGGTTCCTTCGGTGCGATCGAAGCCGACGGCTTCTGGCTCGGTCAGTACGAGCGCAAGGAACCGGCGTACATGCACAAGTTTGCTTGGGCATCGCTCGCGAAAGATGAAATCACGGAAGCGGATGCGGTCGCGGTGCTTCCCATCCCGATCTTCGCGCAGGGCGCCGCTTTCGATGCAGCGGGCGAACTATGGCTCACGCGCAGCGGCTCGAAACTCGGCGAGCTGGTGAAACTCGATCGTGAGACCGGCGCGGTGATCGCGCGCTTCGAAATGCCGGCGGGAATCGAAGGCATCAGCTTCGAAAAGGGCGGGGCGCTCTGGGCCTTGTCGGAAGCAGGCTCGCAGCGCTGGAGCGCGTGGGCAGGCTTTTACCCGCTCGCGCTGCGTTTCGAGGTAGGGCGACTGAAATAGCCTTCGTGGAACTTCAGCGCTTGATGACGTAGAACTTGCGCCGCACGTTGCTCGCGTAGTTGACCTTGCGGTCTTCGATCCAGCGCCGCGCGCCCGCGATCCATTTCCGGGCATTCGCGATGTGCTTGTCGTTCAGCGAACCGCGTTTCGCACGCATCATGCAGTCGTCGAGGATCAGGTTGGCGATCGCCGCCTGTTCGCGCGCGCCGCGCGTGATCTGGTGGATCACCGCCGGCGGCAGCTCCGCCTTGTAAAGCGCGAGGATTTCGCCGTTCAGGCGCTCGAGGTCTGCCGCGAGTTCGGCCAGAGGCTCGCCCGCCGGGTGCGCTACCGCCGGATTGGTCTCTCTTTTCGGAGCCTGTAGAATTTGCAACGCCGATCCTCCCCTAAGGGGGTGATTTTCTATCGATCGATCGGTAAAAGTCAATTCGCCCTGGAGCCCTACGGAAATGACCGCCCCGCGACAGCCGAGAAACGCGCTGACCCCGCTTAATGACAAGAAGGAGTCGAAGGCGGAAGCGAGCCGCGAGAAGATCATGAATGCGGCGCAGAAACTGTTTGCGCGGCGCGGTTTCGAGGGCATCTCGATCCGCGACATCGCGCAAGCCGTCGGCATGACCACCGCCTCGCTCTACTATCACTTCCCGAGCAAGGAAGAGATCTTCGTCGCGGTGCATGGCCGTAGTCTCGAGATCGTGCAGCGCGAGGTGATGGCGGCGATTGCCGATATCAAGGACCCGTGGGAGCGGCTGGAAGCGGCAGCCGCCGCGCATTCGCGCAATTTCGCCTCGCCCGGACAGACCGGGGCCGCGATTGCCGCGCAGTATTACGAGGGAAATCTCGCGCCGTTTCGCAAGATCATGGTGCCGCAGCGCGACGCTTATGAGCGGCTGATCGCGTTGCTGGTTGCGGACTTGCAGTTGCCCGCGAACGTCGATCCGAAACTGTTTCGTTTGCAGTTGCTCGGCGCGCTGAACTGGCTGCCGGTCTGGCACCGGCAGGGCCGGGGGCTCGCGGTCGAGGAAGTAGCGCGGCAGTTCGTGCGGAATTTCCGCGCGGGGTTCGATCCGAACTACAAAGCGAAACGCACCGCAGCTTCGGCGAAGAAGAGGGTGAAGCAATGACCGGCCACATCGACCCGACCAAGGAAATCTTCGCGCTCTTCCGCGACAACAATCGCGAAGGGCCGATCCAGATGCTGAACCTCGTGCAGTTGCGCGCCGTCGCGAATTATGCGGACGGGCGGAAAGCGACGGGTGCGGAAGCCTATGCCGCGTACGGCCGCGAGAGCGGGCCGGTGTTCGAACGCCTCGGCGGCAAGATCATCTGGCAGGGCAAGTTCGAACTGATGCTGATCGGGCCGCAGAGCGAACGCTGGGATCATTGCTTCATCGCGCAATACCCGAGCGTGCAGGCCTTCGTCGATATGCTCCGCGACCCGGTCTATCGCGAAGCAGTCAAGCACCGTCAGGCGGCGGTCGAAGACAGCCGCTTGATCCGCTGCGCGTCCGCGAAAGTAGGGCGCCGTTTCGGAGAGCTGCCGGAAGCCGGGTAGTAGTTCTTCGGCAACACCAAACCTTTGATGCCGTTACGGTAATGCGCCCGGCCGATACGTGCCGCGGCGTAAACCTGACGTAACGGACTCTATGATTTGGCCCCGCGCTTTGGTATTCCTGTGCCCAAGGAAGAAAAAACAAAATCCGGTATTCCGGGAGGGATTAGAAGTCGTGGAAAAAGTCTGGCTGAAAAACTATCCGGCGGGCGTGCCCGCGGAAATCAACGCCGATGCCTATACCTCGCTGGTGCAGGTGCTCGAAGAGAGCTTCAAGAACTATGCATCGCGCAAAGCCTTCATCTCGATGGACAAGGGGCTGACCTACGCCGATCTCGACAAAAATTCGGCGGCGCTTGGCGCCTATCTGCAATCCATCGGCCTGAAGAAGGGCGATCGCGTCGCGATCATGATGCCGAACGTGCTGCAATATCCGGTCGCGATTGCCGGTATCCTGCGCGCGGGGCTGACCGTCGTGAACGTGAACCCGCTCTATACGCCGCGCGAACTCGAACATCAGCTCAACGACTCCGGCGCATCCGCCATCATCATTCTCGAGAACTTCGCGGCCACGCTGGAAAAAGTGCGCGCGAAGGTGCCAGCGCTCAAGCACATCGTGCTCGCCAACATGGGCGACATGCTCGGCTTCAAGGGCACCATCGTGAACTTCGTCGTGCGCAAGGTGAAGAAGCTCGTGCCCGCCTATAATCTGCCGGGCGCGGTGCAGTTCAACGCCGCGATCTCGACCGGCAAAGGCAAGACGCTGTCGAAGCCGCAACTCGGACCGCAGGATGTCGCCTTCCTGCAATATACCGGCGGCACCACCGGCGTTTCCAAGGGCGCGATCCTGACCCATCGCAACGTGATCGCGAATATTTTGCAGAACGACGAATGGCTCCAGCCGGTTCTGCAGAAGGAGCCGAAGGTCGAGCAGTTGATGATCGTGACGGCGCTGCCGCTCTATCACATCTTCGCGCTGACCGCGTGCTTCTTCCTCGGCACGCGCGCGGGCGCCTGCTGCTTGCTGATCGCCAACCCGCGCGACCTGCCGGCGCTGATCAAGGACTTGCAGAAGTACAAGGTCACGACCTTCCCGGCGGTGAACACGCTCTACAACGCGCTGCTCAATCACCCCGACTTCGACAAGATCGACTGGTCGATGCTGAAAGTCGCGAACGGCGGCGGCATGGCGGTGCAGAAGGCGGTCGCCGACAAGTGGCTGGCGAAAACCAAGGCGCCGATCCTCGAAGGCTACGGCCTTTCGGAAACCGCGCCGGTGCTCACCTGCAATCCCGGCACCAACACCACGTATAACGGCTCGATCGGCCTGCCGGTACCGTCCACGATCATCTCGATCCGCGACGACGCCGGCAAGGAATTGGCGATCGGTGAAGTCGGCGAAATCTGCGCGAAGGGTCCGCAGGTGATGGCGGGCTACTGGCAGCGGCCGGAAGAGACCGCGAAGGTCATGACGGCGGACGGTTTCTTCCGCACCGGCGACATCGGCAAGATCGACGAGAACGGCTTCGTCTATATCGTCGACCGCAAGAAGGACATGGTGAACGTCTCGGGCTTCAACGTCTATCCGAACGAAGTCGAAGGCGTGATGGCGATGCATCCGGGCGTGCTCGAATGCGCGGTCATCGGCGTGCCGGATGCATCTTCGGGCGAAGCCGTGAAGCTGTTCGTGGTGAAGAAGGATCCGAACGTCACCGAAAAGGATTTGATGAAATTCGCCGCCGAGAATCTCACCGGCTACAAGAAGCCGAAATACATCGAATTCCGCTCCGATCTGCCGAAGACCAACGTCGGTAAAATCCTGCGGCGCGAATTGCGCGACATGGATCAGCGCACTTCCGACAAGGCTGCGTAAACTTTTCGCGATTGCGAGACGAAAAATGAAAGCCGCCGGGGAGAAATCTCCGGCGGTTTTTTCATTGTTACAAATCGTTGCTCGCGCGACTCCTTCTCGCCGCAAAGTTACCCCGCAATGGTGCCGTTCCCGTCAAATGGCCTTCACGGGAGCCGCTTACGAAGCCCTCCAACGACGATGGGAATCTCGAGGAGGGAAATCATGGGAAACGTAATGTTCGAATGCCCGGTCACGGGCGAAGCCGTTCCCACCGGAATGAAGGCCGAGAAGAAGAAGTTTTATTCTTCGCCGGTGTTTTTCGCGCGGAGCTATTGCCCGCATTGCGATCGCGACCATGAATGGTTCGCGGGAGATGCCTGGGTCGAGGATACCGAGCGCCGCGTACCGCGCTTCGAGGCCGTGGCGGTCGCGGCCGAATAGCCGTGGTTATTCCGGCGAGCCGCTGTCCTGTTGCGGCTCGTCGTCCGTCCACCATCTCCGCAGCGGCGGATCTTCAGGACGAATGCGCGGAATTTCGTAGAGGTTTCCGGCATCGCCATAGGGACGCTCGCTTGGCGACTGATTGACGTTGGAATTCTGGCCGCCGCCTCGGCCGCCTTGCGGGCCGGTCGCCTCGATATCGTTCGGATCGTGTTCGTTCATCGTCATTTCAAGCCTCTTCTTCGTCTTTCGCCGATGGGGGGTCTCAGTTCCCACGGCGTTGCGAGGTACCAGCCGGATGAGTAACCCCGGGGTACCGCCGGAGGTTCCAGGCCACCATCGCTAGAGAAAAAGGCTTCCCCTCTGGTGTTTACGCATACTCAACGGGCATTTAATGCGCGGGTCCGCTGAGCGTTCCCGGGTTCCCGCCGATTTGAATAAAAATCGAGCCAGACTGGCTAATAAAGCGTGAAGCCGTGGCGGATCGGCCTCAGTTCGCGCCGGCAAGCTGACGCGCGGCCCGCAAATAGCGGCGCGGATCGACCGGATCGCCGTTCATGCGAACCTCGAAATGAAGATGCGGACCGGTCGAGCGGCCGGTGGAACCGATCTTTCCGACGATCGCGCCCGCCGGAAGCACGGCACCTTCCTTCACCAGAATGGCGGAGAGATGCGCGTAGCGCGTGGTGAGGCCGTTGCCGTGGTCGATTTCGACCATGTTGCCGTAAGCGTTGTGGCGCCCCGCGTAGATCACGGTTCCGGCCGCCGCCGCTAGGACCGGATCGCCATATTCGCCGCGCAGGTCAGTTCCCGAATGGAACGCAAGCCGCCGCAGGAACGGATCGAGCCGCGCGCCGAAGCCGCTGTTGATCTGGATGTCGCCGCGCACTGGCGGCTGCACCGGCAGCCCCTCGAGTTGCTTCGTGAGGCGTTCCTGTTCCGCTGTCGCCAAGCGGATGCGGAACACCTGCCGCATGAAGTTGTCGGTGGGTACGCCGGAATAGGGAATGAACGGGCCGCCGACCGGCTGTTGGGGATTATGTGAGCCGCGCGGCGGACGCACGCCAAGTTCTGCAATCGCTTTCTTCGTGCGCGCGCCGCGCTCGTCGAGTGCTGCTTCCAGCGCGTTCAGGGCCTGGGACTGCTGGGCGCCGAGCCTCGTCAAGGTGCGCTCGATCGACGAGAGCGCCTGCTGTTTCTTGTCACCGGGCGAAGCCGCGGCGACCGAAACCTGCGGAACTACCACGCGCGATTGCAGTGAAACCGAACGCTCGAGCGGCGGATCGAGGAGATAGGTATCGGAGAGCGGCCGCGGCTTGGCTTCGGGCGTGAGCTGTTCGGCGGGAGCAGGGGCGTTGCGCAACGGCGCGACAGCCGCCGGGATCGAGCCGGTCACATCGTTGTTGCGCGCAATCGCCTGCGTCAGCGCTGCGAGCGCGTTGTGCCGTGCCTCGATCAGCTTTTGCAGGCGCAGGAGATCGGAAAGCTGGCGCTCGATCTTTTCCTGATCGACGAATTTCGTGGAGCGCAGCCGGTCGACTTCGGTGCTCAGCGACGCGATCTGCGCGTCGTTGGTGCGCGTCTCGTCGAGCTGTTGCGCGGCGAGCGTTTGCAGCACTTCGTCGTGAAACACGAGATAGAAGGTCGTGGCACCCGACCACAGCGCGAACAGGATCGCGGCGACGAGCGTGCCGAAGAACAGCGGCCGCGAAACGCCATGCGAAACTTCCGGCGCGTCGTACCGACGTTGGCCGAAACTGTCGCGCGGATACGAATAACCGGAACCGTACGGGGACTGATACGCCATTCCCAGCCTCGAAGCCGGGACACACGCCGGCACAGGGTCAGGAATAGAAGCCCGGTTATGGTTAGCGTGCGGTTAATGCAGCGGCATGCGCTAGAGCGCCTTCGAGGCTGTCAGCACTTCCTCGGCGTGTCCTTCGACTTTGACGTTGTGCCAGACCTTCCGGACCATGCCTTTGGCGTCGATCAGGAAGGTCGCGCGCTCGATCCCCATGAATGTCTTTCCGTACATGCTCTTTTCGACCCAGACGCCGTAGCGCTCGATCATCTCGCGGTCGGGGTCGGAGGCGAGCGGGACCGTGAGCTCGTGTTTGGCCTTGAACTTGTCCTGTGCTGCGACCTTGTCCGCCGAGACCCCGATCACGGTCGCGCCGGCCAGTTCGAACGCGGGTTTCAGGCGGCTGAAATCCATCGATTCCTTCGTGCAGCCGGGGGTGTCCGCCTTCGGGTAGAAATAGACCACCACCTTCCGGCCCTTGAGTGCGGAGAGCGAGATCGAACCGCCTCCGTCCACGGGCAGGGTAAAGCCCGGCGCGGGGGTTCCTTCTGTGGGCGAGGCCGTCATGCGCCTTCCTTTCGTCGGGTTTAGAGGCTTGATATTGCTGGATTCTAGCGCATTCCGGGGGCGGGGTGGCGCGGATTCTCGAGGCCTCGCCGGCGAAGGCGAGCTCGGGGGCGCAGGGGGCGATCGTTGAGGCAAGTGCGCGGATGAAAGCGGGCCACAGCCACGAGTGGCGCGAGCACGAAGACGACGACCGGCCGCTGGATCGGCCCAATTTTGCTGCCCGACTGATCGCGCCACTCAACAAGCTTTTCCGCGGCAAGCTCGGCCGCGTCGCGCGCTGGTTTGCGGGCTGCCTCGCGGTGCTCGTGTTCTGCGTGGTCGGCGTCTATGTCGCGTTTCTCACCGGCCTGCTTTCGGTCGATGTCGCGACGCCGTGGATCGTGAGCGCGCTCGAAGAGAAGCTGCCGCACGGCTACAGGGTTCACATCGGCCGCACGCGGCTCGACTACGACAACACCGGCGCGCCGGTGCTGACCGCCGAACGCATAGAAATCAGCAACGAGCGCGGCGAGGAAGTGGTCCGCGCACCCTCCGCCGAAGTCGGGCTGGAAGCGGGCAGCCTCTTGATGGGCAACTATCGCGCGCGGCGGATCACGCTGGTCGGCGCGACCATGACCGTGCGGCTCGACGAGAACGGCAACATCAAAGTCTCGACGTCGCAGGAAGCGCCGACACAACCGGCACGCGTAACGCCGCCCGCGCCCAAGCCGAGAACACACGTGCCTACCGCGCAGGACCAGACCGGCGCAGTGGTCTTCCCCGATATTGCCGCGTGGCTTGCGCAGCTCGAGCGCACCGGCATCGACGGCATCGCGCTTGCGGAAGTCGGTCTCGACCGCGGCGTGCTCGTGGTCCAGAGCGAGACGCCGGGACGAAGCTGGAAATTCAACAATATCAACTTCGCGCTGCGCCGTCCGTCCGCTGGCGGCGTCACTTTCCGGCTGAGTTCGGGCGATGGCGCCAACCCTTGGGAGATCAACGCCTCGATCGGCGCGCCGGCGGAAGGTGTCCGCGCCGTCGATGTCATCGCCGACCGCGTGATCCCGAACGATCTGATCAATGCCGCCGGTTATGGCGACTCTGATCTCTACGCGAGCACTCCGGTGTCGGGTCTGTTGCGCGCGCAGATCGGCGTCGATGGCAAACTGATTTCGGGAAGCTTCAAGCTGGTCGCCGCCAAGGGCGAGATCGGCAACGCGCTAGACGAGCGCGGCCGCTTCGAGGTCGATGAAGCGCAGATCGTGGTCCGCTTCGATCCGGAACGGCGTCTGTTTTTGATCGATCCCTTCCAGATCGGCGGTGGGCAGAACCGCGTCATCCTTGGCGCCGTGATCGAGCCGCCGAAGCAGGGCAGCGCGGTCTGGACCTTCGCGATCCCGCAAGGCGCGATCGGGCTGACTACCGGCCGCCTGAACGAGCCGCGCCTCAATCTCGACCGCGTAATGTTTCGCGGCGGCTACGACATGCAGAGCCAGCGGCTGACGATCGACGAAGGCGTGCTGCGCGGGCCGACCGCCGGTGTTGCGATTTCCGGTGCGATCGAATTCGCTGGCGACAATCCGGTGTTACAACTCGGCATCGCCGGCGACCGCATGCCGGTCTCGGCGCTGAAGCGGCTCTGGCCCGCGCCGGTCGCGCCGGGCACACGCACCTGGGTGCTCGAAAATATCGAAAGCGGCCAGATCGAACGCGCGGTGATCGGGCTCAACGTGCCGCTGGAAGCGCTCGCCACGCCGCATACCGTGTTGCCTGAAGGCGCGATCAATCTCGAAATCCACGGCTCGCAGATGAAGTTCACTGCGGTCGAAGGTCTTCCGCCGATCAGCGACGCGCGCGCTACCATCCTCGTTACCGGGCAGAACGCCTACATCAAGGTGATGAACGGCGTCGTCGAACTCGGGCGCAAGCGGCGACTGATGATCCCGGAAGGGACATTCGAAGTTCCGCAGCATTACCGCAATCCGCCGACCGGCATCGTCAAGCTGCGGCTCGAAGGTAACGGCGAAGCGGTCGCAGACCTGCTCTCGCGCGACAAGCTCAAAGGCGAACTGGGCCTCACGCTCAATCCCGAGACCACGCGCGGCAATTTCGTTTCGAATCTGCGGATCGAACTGCCGCTGAAGCGCGATCTCCAGAAGAGCGAAATCAGCTATGCGGTGGAAGCTGATATCACGGCCTTCTCCGCCGAGAACATCATCCGCGGCCACAAGATCGAAAACGCGAGCGGCAAGCTGACGCTTACGGCGGCGCAGCTTGCGATCAAAGGCGAGGGCAAGATCGCGGGTGCGCCAACGACCTTCGAATACATGAAGCCGCGCGGCAAGCCGGACGCCGAGTTTCGTTTCGCGTCGCATGTCGACGACGCCACGCGAACCCGCTTCGGCATCGAGCTTTCTCCCGCACTGACCGGGCCGGTGACGGTGCGGGCGGCCGGCACCACGAACGACAAGGAAACGTTGCTCCATGTCGACGCCGATCTGACTGCCGCAACCATCGTCGAACTCGCGCCCGGCTGGAACAAGCATGCGAAGCGCCCGGCGCGCGCGCAGTTCAAGCTCACCGAGCGCGACGGCCTCTTTAAGCTCGAAGATCTTGCCGTTACCGGCTCAGGCGTCAATCTGCGCGGCTCGCTCGAAATCGATCCCGACGGCGGTGTGACTGCCGCGAACTTCACGTCCTTTCAGTTGAACGAGGGCGACCGCGCAACGCTTTCCATTGATCGTACGAGCGACGGCGTGCTGCGCGTGAACCTGCGCGGCACGGTGCTCGACGCGAAGGGACTGATCCGCTCGCTTTCGGAAACGCCGCCCGCCGGGAAGAAAAAGGAAAAGCCGCGCGACGTCGACGTCGATCTCCGGGTCAGCGCCGCGACCGGATACAACGGCGAGGTAATCCGTAATCTCGAAGTGCGGGTCGCGCGGCGCAACGGTGAAATCAGGAGCTTCGCACTGATCGGAAAGATCGGCCGCGATTCCTCGATCGTCGGCGAATTGCGCGCCCGCGACGGGGGCAAGCCCGTGGTTTATATCACCTCGGGAGACGCCGGGGCGCTGTTCCGCTTCGCCGACTACTACGCAAAGATTCAGGGTGGCGAAATCTGGATCGTGCTCGACACGCCGACCGCCAACGAAGCGCCGCAGGAGGGCATCGTCAGCGTCCGGAATTTCAACATCGTGGGCGAGCCCAATCTCGACCGGCTGCAATCCTCGGCGCCACCGCCCTCGAACGAAAACGAGCGCCAAGTACAACGCAACCAGCAGCGCGGCGGTTCGGTGCCCTTCGTACGCATGCGCATCGACTTTACGCGCACCCCCGGGCGCTTCACGATCAAGGAAGCGCTGATCTTCGGCCCGACAATCGGGGCGACCGTCGACGGCGTCCTCGATTACACGAATAACAGTGTGCAAATCCGCGGCACCTATGTTCCGGCTTACGCGATCAACAATATCTTCGGACAGATTCCACTGGTCGGCCTGTTTCTCGGCGGGCCGAAGGAAGGCTTGCTTGCGATCACCTTCGAGATCGTAGGACCGGCAAGCGGACCGACGCTGCGCGTAAACCCGATGTCGATGGCGGCACCCGGCTTCTTCCGCAAGCTGTTCGAATTCCGCGGCCAGAACGAAAACGCAGCACCGCTCAATCCGCGCTAAGGCGCGGGCTCAGACCGCGCGCTCAGACCGCGCGCAGCAATACGTGACGCTTCTTGCCGAGCGAGAGCTTGATCACGCCTTCCTGCGTCAGGTCCTTCGGCGTCAGCATCATCTTTTCGTCGGTGACGGTGACGTCGTTGACCTTGATGCCGCCGGACTTGATCTGGCGCCGCGCCTCGCTGGTCGAGGAGACGAAGCCGGCCTGTACGCTGGCGGTGAGTATGCCGATGCCCTTGTCGAGTTCGGCCTTCGCGGTCTCGATGCTCGGCAGGTTTTCGGCGAGCGCGCCTTCTTCGAAGGTAGTGCGCGCGGTCGCCTCGGCTTTTTCCGCTTCCTCGCGCCCGTGCACCATCGCGGTCGCTTCGGTCGCGAGAATTTTCTTCGCTTCGTTGATCTCCGAGCCTTTCAGCGCGGTGAGCTTGGCGATCTCTTCGAGCGAGAGTTCGGTGAAGAGTTTCAGGAAGCGGCCGACGTCGCCGTCCTCGGTGTTGCGCCAGAACTGCCAGTAGTCGTAGGGGCTGACGAGGTTCGCATCCAGCCACACTGCGCCCGCGGCGGTCTTGCCCATCTTCGCACCCGACGCGGTGGTGATGAGCGGCGAGGTGAGGGCGAAGAGTTGCGCCTGCGCGACGCGCCGGCCGAGATCGATGCCGTTGATGATGTTGCCCCACTGATCGGAGCCGCCCATCTGCAAGTGACAGCCATGGCGCTTGTGCAGTTCCAGGAAGTCGTAGGCCTGTAAGATCATGTAGTTGAATTCGAGGAACGAAAGCTCCTGCTGGCGCTCGAGGCGCAGCTTCACCGAGTCGAAGGTGAGCATGCGGTTGATCGAGAAATGCCGGCCGACGTCGCGCAGGAAGTCGATGTAGTTGAGCTTGTTCAGCCAGTCGGCGTTGTTCGCCATGATGGCGTCGTTGCCGTTGTCACCGAAGGTGATGAAGCGCGAAAAGATCCGGCGGATGCCCTTGAGGTTCTCGTTAATCTGCTCGTCGGTGAGCAGCCTGCGCGACTCGTCCTTGCCCGAGGGATCGCCGACGCGCGTGGTGCCGCCCCCCATGAGCGCGATCGGCCGGTGGCCGGTCTTCTGCATCCAGCGCAGCATCATGATCGGCAGGAGCGAGCCGACATGGAGCGAGGCCGCGGTGCAGTCGAAGCCGATATAGGCGGTGACCATCTCGGTTTTGGCGAGCTGGTCGAGCGCCTCCGGCTCCGAGACCTGATGGATAAAACCGCGGGAATCGAGGACGTTCAGGAAATCGGATTTGTACGTGGTCATCGCGGCTGTGGTGTAAACAGGTCTTGGCACCGATTCAACTGGAGCGATTCGATTGGCCATTGCGATCGGTACCATGAGCGGCACCTCGATGGACGGGGTGGACGTCGCGCTGATCGAAACCGACGGGGAGAGCGTTTCGCGCTTCGGGGCCTATCTTTCGCGCGAATACAGCCCCACCGAACGCCATATCCTGCGTGGCGCGGTGAATGCGGCCAGGGACCTGACCGACCGCACCGTGCGTCCGGGGCCGATCGCGGAAGCCCAGACGCTGGTCACCGAAACGCATTTGCGGACGATCGACGCACTGATCCAGCAGGAAGGCATTCATCATCATGAAGTCGACGTGGTCGGCTTCCACGGCCAGACCATCCTGCACCGTCCCGAGCGCCGCCTGACCGTTCAGATCGGCGACGGCGTCTCGCTGGCAAGACGACTTAAGATTCCGGTGGTCTATGATTTCCGCGCGGCGGACGTCGCGAGCGGCGGGCAGGGTGCGCCGCTGGTGCCAGTCTATCATCGCGCGCTCCTGCGCGCTTTTGCCGATGACGGCCCGATCGTGGTCGTGAACATCGGCGGCGTTGCCAACGTCACCTACATCGATGGCGAAGCCGAGCCGGTCGCTTTCGACACCGGCCCCGGCAATGCACCGATAGACGAGTTGATGCTGACGCGCAGCGGCAAGCCGATGGACGAGGGTGGCGTGGTCGCGGCTTCCGGCACGGCGGACGCGAAACTTGTCGCGGCGGCACTCACGCATAAATTCTTCGCGCTTCGGCCGCCGAAATCGCTCGACCGCGCCGACTTCGCACGTTTCGATTTCGCGGGGCTGTCGCTGCCGGATGCGGTGGCGACGGCCGCGGAAATCGTGGTGTCGTCGATTGCGCTTTCGCGCGATCATTTCCCCAAGGCGCCGAAGCGCTGGATCATTGCCGGTGGCGGCGCGCGCAATCCGACGCTCGTGAAGCTGCTCAAGGAGAAGTTGTCGCCCGCACGCGTGCAGACCGCGGAAGAAATCGGCTGGCAGTCCGGCGCGGTTGAGGCGCAGGCGTTCGCATTTCTCGCGGTGCGCTCGATGAAGGGTCTGCCGCTGTCGTTTCCGAAAACGACCGGCGTCGCACAGCCGATGACGGGTGGAGTTCTCGTAAGGCCTTAGGCTGCCGTGTTTGCGCGCTCGTTCGGGAGCCGCCGGTCGAGATACTCGTTCACGACTTCCATCAGCGTATCGACCTTGCCGTCGAAGAAGTGGTTCGCGCCCTTCAAGATGTTCTGCTCGATCACGATGCCTTTTTGCGTTTTCAGCTTTTCGACCAGCGTGCCGACCGAAGACACCGGCACCACCGCATCCTTGTCGCCATGCACGAAGAGACCCGACGACGGGCAGGGCGCGAGGAACGAAAAATCATAGAGCGAGGCAGGAGCTGCGATCGAAAGGAAGCCTTCGACTTCCGGACGGCGCATCAAAAGCTGCATGCCGATCCACGCACCGAAAGAGAAACCCGCGATCCAGCAAGCGCGCGCTTCCGGGTTCGCGCTCTGCACCCAGTCGAGTGCGGCGGCTGCGTCAGACAATTCGCCCTGACCGTGATCGAAGGTGCCCTGACTGCGGCCGACACCGCGGAAGTTGAAGCGAAGCACCGAGAAGCCGCGGTTCGCGAAAGCGTAATAGAGGTGATAGACGACCGGATTGTTCATCGTGCCGCCGAACTGCGGATGCGGATGCAGGATGATCGCGATCGGGGAGGTGCGGCTGCGTCCCGGCTGGAACCGGCCTTCGAGGCGGCCTTCTTCGCCGGTGAAAATCACTTCAGGCATTGGGGTGCTTTCCGTCGTTCTCGCGCTTATCTAAAGGGTGCGCAGGGTTCCCGATCCGGTTGACTCGTGAGTACCACCGGCCTACTTTAGAATAGTTCTAAATAGAGATTCCGCTCGGCGGCGCCAGCCATCGATAGCCACGCGTTCCCACGCTTCGAGCTTTCTCTCTTAAACAATACGGGGCTCGAAAAGCAAGGTTTTTCGGCTCCGGGATATGAATGATGGCCCGGGTTTATCTCGACTACAACGCGACCAGCCTGCCGCGCGCTTCCGCCAAGGAAGCGATTGCGGCGGTGATGCTCGCGCCCGCGAACGCATCCTCGGTGCATACCGAGGGCCGGGCAGCGCGTGCGATCGTCGAGGATGCGCGGCATCAGATCTCGGTGCTGATCGGTGCGGAAACCGATGCGATCTTTTTCACGAGCGGCGCGACCGAATCGAACGCGACCGTGCTTTCGCCCGAGATGGAACTCGCGGGCAAACCCTCACGCTTCGACGTGCTCTTGCTTTCGGATGTGGAACACCCGGCGGTGCGCGCGGGCGGCAGCTTCAAGCCAGAGCAGATCGAATATGTGCCGGTGGATGCGAACGGCGTGATCGTGCTGGGCGCGCTGAAGGAAGCGCTCGCGAAACACAAAAGTGCCGGGCGCCGAGCGTTCGTCTCGGTAATGGCCGCGAATAATGAAACCGGCGTGTTGCAGCCGCTGCGCGCGGTCGCAGACATCGTTCACGCGCATGACGGCGTGTTCCATTCCGACGCCGTGCAGGTGATTGGAAAAATTCCATTCGACCTGCGCGAGAGCGGCGCGGATCTCGTGTCCATCACCTCGCACAAACTCGGTGGGCCGCAGGGCGTCGGCGCGGTGGTCAGCGCGCATCGCGACACAAGGCTGCCTGCGATCATACGCGGCGGCGGACAGGAGCGCGGACGCCGGCAAGGGACCGAGAGCGTCGCCGCGATCGCGGGCTTCGCAGCCGCTGCGACCGAAGCAGGACAAACGCTGACGCCGGAAGGATCCCGCCTCGGCGCGCTGCGCGCGAAGATAGAAGAAGGCATTCGCTCGATTGCGAAAGACGCCGTGATTTTCGGCGACCGCGCAGCGAGGCTGCCGAATACGACATTCTTCGCCGCCCCCGGCGTGACTGCCGAAATCGCGCTGATCGCGCTCGATCTCGACGGGGTCGCGATCTCGGCAGGTTCCGCCTGTTCGTCGGGCAAGTCGGCGGCGTCGCCGACCTTGCAGGCGATGGGTGTTACTTCCGAAGTCGGCCGCTGCGCCATGCGCGTAAGCACCGGCTGGAATACGACGGACGCGGACGTGATTCAGTTCCTGAACGTCTGGTCCAAGGTTTATACGTCACTGAAGAAGAGCGGCGCGCGAGCCGCCTGATAAAAATCAAGTCGTTCGCGCGGCGGATGGAGTAGTGAATGCCTGCAGTCCAGGAGACAGTCGAACGCGTCAAGTCGATCGACGTCGATCAATACAAATACGGCTTCGAGACCAAGATCGAAGTCGAAAAGGCGCCGAAGGGGCTCGACGAGAGCACCGTGCGCTTCATTTCGGCGAAAAAGAACGAGCCGGAATGGATGCTCGAGTGGCGTCTCGAGGCGTTCCGCCGCTGGAAGACGATGCAGGAGCCCGAGTGGGCGCGCGTCCACTACCAGAAGATCGACTATCAGGATCTGTATTATTACGCCGCGCCGAAGAAGCAGGCGGGCCCGAAGTCGCTCGACGAACTCGATCCGGAAATTCTCGAGACTTATAAAAAGCTCGGCATTCCGTTGCAGGAACAGGAAATCCTGGCGGGCGTCGCCGAAGAGAACCGCGTCTATTCCAAGGTCGCGGTCGATGCCGTGTTCGACTCCGTCTCGGTGGTCACGACCTTCAAGGAAGAACTGAAGAAGGCCGGCGTCCTCTTCATGTCGATCTCGGAAGCGATCCGCGAACATCCCGAGCTCGTGAAGAAATATCTCGGCTCGGTCGTACCGGTCACCGACAACTTCTTCGCGACGCTGAACTCCGCGGTGTTCTCCGACGGCTCGTTCGTTTATGTGCCGAAGGGCGTGCGCTGCCCGATGGAGCTTTCGACCTACTTCCGCATCAACGAGAAGCAGACCGGCCAGTTCGAGCGCACGCTCATTATCGCCGACGAAGGCGCCTATGTGAGCTATCTCGAAGGCTGCACTGCGCCGTCGCGCGACGAGAACCAGTTGCACGCGGCGGTCGTCGAGCTGGTCGCGCTCGATAACGCCGAGATCAAATATTCGACCGTGCAGAACTGGTATCCGGGCGACGCGCAGGGCAAGGGCGGCGTCTATAACTTCGTTACCAAGCGCGGCGACTGCCGCGGCAACGGCTCGAAGATTTCATGGACACAGGTCGAGACCGGCTCCGCGATTACCTGGAAATATCCGAGCTGCATTCTGCGCGGCGACAATTCGCAGGGCGAGTTCTATTCGATCGCGATTTCCAACGGCCACCAGCAGGTCGATAGCGGCACCAAGATGATCCACCTCGGCAAGAACACTTCGAGCCGCATCATCTCCAAGGGCATCGCCGCCGGCGTGTCGCAGAACACCTATCGCGGGCAGGTGTCCGCGCACAGGAAGGCGACGAACGCGCGCAATTTCACGAACTGCGACTCGTTGCTCATCGGCGACAAGTGCGGCGCGCACACGACGCCGTACATCGAGGCGAAGAGTTCGTCCGCCGTGTTCGAACACGAGGCGACCACCTCGAAGATTTCCGACGACATGCTGTTCTATTGCCGCCAGCGCGGGCTGTCGGCGGAGGAGGCGGTGGCGCTCGTCGTCAACGGCTTCGTCAAGGACGTACTGCAACACCTGCCGATGGAATTCGCGGTGGAAGCGCAGAAACTGATTGCAATCTCTCTCGAAGGAAGCGTGGGCTAAAATGGCGTTGTTAGAGGTAAAAGATCTCCATGCACGGGTCGAAGAAAAGGAAATTCTTCGCGGCCTGAATCTCACGATCAATCCGGGCGAGGTGCACGCGATTATGGGGCCGAACGGCTCCGGCAAGTCCACGCTCTCTTATGTGCTCGCCGGCAAGGACGATTACGAAGTCACCGGCGGCTCGGCGACGCTCGACGGCGAGGACCTGTTAGAGTTGGAGCCGGACGAGCGTGCGGCCAAGGGCCTCTTTCTCGCGTTCCAGTATCCGATCGAAATTCCGGGCGTCGCCTCGATGACGTTCCTGCGCACCGCCGTGAATTCGGTCCGCAAGAAGCGCGGCGAGGAGGAGCTGTCCACGCCGGACTTCCTGCGCCTCGTGCGCGAGCGCGCGAAGGAGCTCAACATCAAGGACGATATGTTGAAGCGGCCGGTGAACGTTGGCTTCTCCGGCGGCGAGAAGAAGCGCAACGAAATTCTTCAGATGGCGTTGCTCGAGCCGAAAATGTGTGTGCTGGACGAGACCGATTCCGGCCTCGACATCGACGCGCTGAAGATCGTCGCCGACGGCGTGAACCGCCTGCGCGCGAAGAACCGCGGCTTCCTCGTGATCACGCACTACCAGCGCCTGCTCGATCACATCGTGCCGGACGTCGTGCATGTCATGGCGCGGGGCAAGATCGTGCGCACCGGCGGTCCGGAGCTTGCGCACGAACTAGAAGCCAAGGGCTACGCCGGTTACGAAAACGCGGCCTAGAGGATTTAGAAGTGAACGCTGAAGTCAAAATGATGCGCACGGCTGCGGAAACGCAGTATTCGGATGCGCTTGCCGCACTGCCAGGCGCGGAGCCGGTGCGTGCGTTGCGCGAAAAGGCGCTGCGCCTGTTCGCCGAGAAGGGCCTGCCGCACCGCCGCGTCGAGGAGTGGAAATACACCGATCTTCGCGTGCTCTTGCGCGAGATGGCGCCACTCGCCGGAAAGCCGGATGCGGCTGCGCTTACTGAGGCGAAGAAAATCGATCTGCTCGGCAATATCGGCGCGCGCGAGATCACGTTCGTGAACGGCGCATTCGTCGCCGAACTTTCGAACCTGAAAGGTCTCGAAAAGGGTCTGACGATTTCGACACTTGGCGACGCGCTGAAAGGCGATGCCACGCTGCCGCAATTTCTCGCTGGCCTGAATCCGGGCAAGTACGATGCGGTCTATGCGTTGAACACCGCCGCGCTGAACGAAGGCGTCGTGATCGATGTCGCGCCGGGCGCGCAGATCACGAAGCCGATCCATATTCGCCACATCGTCACCGGCACATCGCTGGTGAGCGTCTTCGGTCGGGTGGTCGTGAAGGTCGGCAAAAAGGCGCAAGCGACGATCATTCAGTCGCACGCCGGTCCCGATGCGGTCGCCTATCAGACGAATACGGTCCTCCAGCTTTCGGTCGCGGACGACGCCGAACTCGATATCGTGCGCGTGCAGGCCGAGGGCGACAAGGCCATCCACCTTTCGATGATGGTCGGCGCGATCGGCACGGACAGCCGCTTCAAGTCGTTCGCGCTATCGACCGGCGCTGCCGTCTCGCGCCACACCGTGCCGTTCGCCTATGCGGGCCGGAACGCGCGCGCGCTGATTTCGGGCGCGACGTTGCTCCGCGGCAAGCAGCATGCGGACATGACGCTCGAAGTCGATCACGCGCTCCCCGGCGGCGAGAGCCGCGAACTCTTCAAGACCGTGCTCGACGACGAGTCTCGCGGCGTGTTCCAGGGCCTGATCGTGGTCCGTCCAGACGCGCAGAAGACCGACGGTCGCATGATGTCGGCGGCGTTGCTGCTCGGCGACGAAGCCGAAATGGACAACAAGCCCGAACTCGAAATCTTCGCCGACGATGTGCAATGCGCACACGGCGCCACCACCGGCGCGCTCGACGACGATCTTCTGTTTTATCTGCGCGCGCGCGGCATTCCGAAGAAAGAGGCCGAGAGCCTTCTCATTCAGTCATTCTTCGGCGAGGCAATCGAACACATCGAGAACGAGAAAATCCGCGATGCGATGATGAAGCGTGCGGGCCATTGGCTCGCCGCCAGAGGCTGACCTTGAACGCGCCCGCGAAAGTTGCCTTCGACGTCGGACAAGTCCGCGCGGACTTTCCGATTCTGTCCAAGGAGGTCTACGGCAAGAAGCTCGTCTATCTCGACAACGCGGCTTCCGCGCAGAAGCCGGTGCAAGTGCTCGACCGCATGCGCCATGCCTACGAGCATGAATATGCGAACGTGCATCGCGGGCTGCATTTTCTCGCGAACGCCGCGACCGAGGCCTATGAAGGCGCGCGTGAGAAGGTGCGCGGCTTCCTGAATGCGAAGTCGTCATCCGAGATCGTGTTCGTGAAGAATGCGACCGAGGCGATCAATCTCGTCGCAAGCTCGTTCGGCCTCGCGGAGATCGGCGAGGGCGACGAGATCGTGCTCTCGATCATGGAGCACCACTCGAACATCGTGCCCTGGCACTATCACCGCGAACGCAAGGGCGCGGTCATCAAGTGGGCGCCGGTCGACGAGGACGGCAACTTCCTGCTCGGCGAGTTCGAGAAGCTCCTGACCAAGCGCACCAAGATCGTTGCGATCACGCAGATGTCGAATGCGCTCGGCACCATCGTGCCGGTGAAAGAGGTAGTCAGGCTCGCGCATGCGCGCGGCATTCCGGTGCTGGTCGACGGCAGTCAGGGCGCGGTGCATCTTTCGCCGGACGTGCAGGACATCGACGCCGACTTTTATGTCTTCACTGGCCACAAGCTTTACGGCCCCTCCGGCATTGGCGTGCTTTACGCAAAACAGGAGTGGCTCGAGCGCCTGCCGCCGTTTCTCGGCGGCGGCGAAATGATCCGCGAAGTGACGGAAACGAATGTCACCTATGGCGAGCCGCCGCATAAGTTCGAGGCAGGCACGCCCGCGATCGTACCCGCGGTGGGTCTGGGTGCTGCGATCGACTATGTGAAGTCTTTTGACCCGGCGCAGATCGCCGCGCACGAAAAGATGCTCTTGGACTACGCGACCGAGAAACTTTCACGCATCAACAGCCTGAAGTTTTATGGCCGCGCGAAAGAGAAGGGCGCGATCCTCTCGTTCGAGATGAAGGACGCGCATCCCCACGACATCGCGACCGTGATCGACCGGCAGGGCGTCGCCGTTCGCGCCGGCACGCATTGCGCGCTGCCACTTTTGCAGCGCTACGGCTGCACCGCGACCTGCCGCGCGTCGTTTGCGCTTTACAACACGAAAGAAGAGGTCGATGCGCTGGCCGAGGCGTTAATCAAGGCGCAGGACCTGTTCGCATAAACGCCGGTTTTTGGTGTAGAATTGAAATCATGAGCGAAGAAACCAGACCCGAGGCGACCCCGAACGCCCCCGCGATCCAGTCGGCGATCCCGCCGGAGGAACTCGCGCGGCTGACCGACGACATCGTGGGTGCGCTGAAGACGGTCTATGACCCGGAAATCCCGGTCGACATTTACGAGCTCGGCCTGATCTACAAGGTCGATATCGGCGACGACCGCACGGTCGCGGTCGATATGACCCTGACCTCGCCGAACTGCCCGGCGGCGGTCGAGCTTCCCGGCATGGTCGAAAATGCGATTTCGTCGGTGCAGGGCGTCGGCCCGGTGAAGGTGAAAATCGTGTTCGACCCGCCTTGGGACCAGAGCCGCATGTCCGAGGACGCCAGGGTTGCGCTCAACCTGTGGTGACCCCACTTTATGTTTCGGTAGCACAGGCATTCTAGAGTCGCTCTCATGAACGCACCCCGTCCGAGACCCGCCGTAATGACTGTGACCGAGGCCGCAGCGGCCCGCGTCCGCGATCTGATCGCGCGCGCCGATAAGCCGGTCGCGGGTGTTCGCGTTGGCGTGAAAAACGGCGGCTGCGCCGGCATGTCCTACACCATGGATCTCGCCGAGACGGTCGAGAAGGGCGATGAGGTGATCGAGACGCAGGGCGTGAAAGTCCTGATCGACCCCAAGGCCGTGCTGTTCCTGCTCGGCACCACGATGGATTTCACGGTCGACAAGATGTCCGCGAAGTTCGTGTTCAGGAACCCGAACGAGACTTCGGCCTGCGGCTGCGGCGAGTCGGTTTCGATTACGCCCGCGAAAGCCGAACACGCGCCGCATTGAGCGCATTCTCCCGCGCATGGCTTTCGACGATCCCGAATCCATCCGCGAGCTTTTCGGTCAATTCGGCAGCGTGAGCGTCCGCCGCATGTTCGGCGGCCACGGCGTCTTCGCCGACGGCATGATGTTCGCGATCGAGCAGAGCGGCGAGCTTTACCTGAAAGCCGACGATCTAACGATCCCGAAACTCGCCGCCGAAAACTCAGAGCCTTTCGTCTACCGCGCGAAGGGCCGCGAGATTGCACTGTCCTACTGGAAATTGCCGGAGCGGCTCTATGACGAGCCGGACGATTTTGCGGCATTCGCGCGCGAGGCTTTCGGCGCGGCGGAGCGCGCGGCTGGCGGCAAGAAAAAATCCGGTTCAAAAACGAAAAAGGCTCCGAAACCGGAGCCCCGTGCCGCGAAGAAGAAGCGCCGCTAGCTCAGGCGACCTTGGCCTTCTCGATCGCGTTCTCTGCGATCACGCAGTTGCGCCCGGCGGCCTTGGCCGCATAAAGGCAGCTATCCGCGCGCTCCAGAATCGAGGCGACGTCGTCGCCCATGCGCCAGGTCGCGACCCCGAGCGAGATCGTTACCCGGCCCAGCGTTTCGCCGGTCGAGCGGCGCATCAATTCCTTGCTCTGCACCGCGCGCCGGATGTGATCGGCGGCGGTGATGGCCTGTTCGAGTGCCGTGTTCGGTAGCACTACGGCGAATTCCTCGCCGCCGTAGCGCGCGGCGATGTCCTGGCCCTTGACGTTATGCTTGAGCGACACCGCGACGAGGCGCAACACCTGGTCGCCGGTCAGGTGGCCGTAGGTGTCGTTGAATTTCTTGAAGTGGTCGATGTCGCTGAGGATGACAGAAAGCGGCTGCTTTGCGGTCGCGGCTTCCTTCAGCAAGCGCTCGAAGGCGTTGTCGAAGAACTTGCGGTTCGAAAGCGTGGTCAAAGGATCGGTCAGCGATTCCGTGCGGACGACTTCGAGGTTTTCCTGCAACTCGCGGATTTCCTGCCGCGAATCCTTCAGGCGCTGCTGCATCACCTGGTTTTTGGTCTCTACTTCGCGGGTCGCCTCGACCAGCGTTTCGACGATCATGCGGATCTGCTCGCGATCGCCGTCGGGCGAGATGTTCTCGGTGGCACCCGCCAGCGACTTCGAATAGTCGTCGGCGGTGCCGATCGAGGCTTCGATCATCGCCATGACCTGTTCGATTTCGCCTGCGATCTGCGTGCCGACCTTGTCGATGCGTTCGCCGATGAGGGCCGCGGAAAAATACTTGAGATAGATTTCCTCGGCCTGCGCCGGGGTGACCGTACCGGTGGCTTCGAGCAGCGCGTTGATCGCGTTGTTCAGCTCGACGTTATGGCCGGAGGCGTAGTCGTACCAGATCTCGAAATTGTGCGGGGTGGCGGGGTGGCGCAACGCCTTGATGCGATCAAGCGCGGCTTCGGCAAGACCGATCGTGCGGCAGAATTCTCCCTCGCTTGCCGTCATGAATCAACTTCGCGCCCCGTAATTGGCAGCGCGCCCCCGGACCGCGAAAACCGTAGTCCTTTAAGGACTTAATCTAGTTTCGCTTCATGAACGGGAGGTAAATCTGCGAGTTGTTCGCAGATAGTTTGGATGTCAACCAGCCGGTTCCGTGCGTCTGCCCGCGACCGGACGGAGCAGGAAAGCAGGGAGTTGGGAAGCGTCGCTGGAGATGCCGTTTTGCGGCTTCGGCGCGGCTTTCGGCTCCGGATTATGCGGTTTGTGTTCCGGATTACGGGATTTCGGAGCGCTTTCGGTGCGTTCCGGCGCGGAAGCCTGCTTTTCCGGACGGCGTCCCCGGCCGCCGCGACGCCCGCGGCGCTTGCCTTCGCGCGGCTCACGCGGTTCGCGAGGCTCGGTTACTTCCGTGTTCCTAGACTCAAGTTCAACGGGCGAGGTTTCGCTGCCCACCCATTCGATGTTCTGGCCGATCAGCTTTTTGATCGCCTCGAGCGACTTTTTGTCGAGTCGCGACACCAGCGTGAAGGCTTCGCCCGAGCGGCCCGCGCGGCCGGTACGGCCGATGCGGTGGACGTAATCCTCGGCGTGGAACGGCACGTCGAAATTGAAGACGTGGCTGACCGCGGGGATGTCCAGGCCGCGCGCGGCGACGTCGGAAGCGACCAGCAAAGTGGTTTCGCCGTTGCGGAAGGATTCGAGCGCCTGCATGCGTGCGCGCTGGTCCATGTCGCCGTGGAGGGCAGCGGCATTGAAGCCGTGCTTCACCAGCGACTTGTGCAGGGTCGCGACGTCACGCTTGCGGTTGCAGAAAATGATGCCGTTCTGGATGTGGCCGGCAGAGCGGATCAGATTGCGCAGCACGTCGCGCTTCTCGAAATCCTTGGAGCCGGTGGCAACCAGCCGCTGGGCCACGTTCGCGGCCGTTGAGGCGGGCTTCGCCACCTCGATCCGCGCGGGGCTGGAAAGGAAGGTTTCGGTGAGCCGCTGGATTTCCGGCGGCATGGTCGCGGAGAAGAACAGCGTCTGCCGCGTGAAGGGAACGAGCTTGCAGATGCGCTCGATGTCCGGAATGAAGCCCATGTCGAGCATGCGGTCGGCTTCGTCGATGACCAGGAGTTCGACGCCGGTCAACAGCAGGCGTCCGCGCTCGAAGTGGTCGAGCAGGCGGCCCGGGGTCGCGATCAAGACATCCACGCCGCGCATCAGTTTCGCGTCCTGATCGTCGAACGAGACGCCGCCGATCAGCAAAGCCATCGAGAGTTTGTGGTTCTTGCCGTACTTGACGAAGCTCTCTTCGACCTGTGCGGCGAGTTCGCGGGTCGGCTCAAGGATCAGCGTGCGTGGCATGCGCGCGCGTGCGCGGCCTTGCTCGAGCATGGTGATCATCGGGAGGGTGAAGGCGGCGGTCTTGCCGGTTCCGGTCTGCGCGATGCCGAGGACGTCTCGGCGCTTCAGGACTTCGGGAATGGCTTGCGCCTGGATCGGCGTGGGGGTCGTATACCCTGCGGCCTCGACGGCTGAGAGCACCTTTTGGCTCAAGCCGAGTTCGGAAAAGTTCATGTAGTTCTTAGGTTCCATCTCGCCCGTGGGCTGCCGTCTCATCGGTTCGGGCCGTATGCCCGTGAACGTCGTGTGAGAAGCGCCGGATCGAGGGCGGAGCGGGGCGAATCCAAAGTCAGCGCCCTTCGATGCATTGCAACATAGGAAGAAAACGGCGGAAGTCAATGAAAATCGCTGCTAAACGCCTATGCGGGTTAATCAGGGTGAAGGTGGGGTAAGTGATGGAAGAGGCCATTCCGGTCGTTCTGGTGCCGGGGCTGAATTGCTCGGCACGGGTCTATGCGGCGCAGCAGCCCGCACTCTGGCAGTTCGGCCCGGTGCAGATCGCCGATCACCGGCGCGGCAATTCCATGGCCTCGATCGCGAAATCCGTGCTCGAGAACGCCCCGCCGCGCTTCGCGCTCGCGGGTTTCTCCATGGGCGGCTACATCGCGCTCGAAATCCTGCGACAGGCAAAGGAGCGGGTAATCAAGCTGGCGCTGATCGACACGCTTGCGACGCCGGACCGGCCCGAGCAGACCGAACGGCGCAAGAAGGTCATTGCGATGACCCGCGAAGGCAAGGCCGCCGAACGCGAAGAGGCGCTGTGGCCGATGCTCGTGCATCCGTCGCGGCTCGACGACGAAGCGATCCGCAACGTAGTGAGGGAAATGCATCAGGACACGGGCACCGAGGCTTATCTCAACCAGCAGGCAGCGATCATGGGCCGCGCGGACTCGCGTTCGCTTCTTCGCGAGTTGAAGATGAAAACCCTGATCGTAGTCGGCGACAGCGACCAGATCACGCCGCCGGATTCCTCGAAGGAAATGCACGAACTGATCGAAGGCTCGGAGCTCGATGTGATCCCGAATTGCGGGCACATGTCGTTGCTCGAGCGGCCCGACCGTCTTACAAAGTTGCTGGTCGAATGGATTGCCGAATGAGCATTGCGGAGAAAGACGTTCCGAACGTGATCGCGAGGCCGCCGCTGATCGTGCTTGTTACCGTGATCGCGGCCTTCGTGCTCGATTATTTCTTTCCGCAGGGACACATGGCGCGCACCGCGAGCGGGCTTCGCTATCTCTCGTCGGGTGCGGCACTCCTTTGCGGGCTCGTGCTCTTGGGCTCGGCCGCGAATGAAATGCGCAAGGAGGGGACCAACATCCCGACCTGGGAGCCGTCGCTCGCGCTCGTGTCGAGCGGCATCTATGCGCGTTCGCGCAATCCGATCTATCTCGCCTTCATCATTCTCTTGATCGGGTTTGGACTGCTCGTCAGCTCCGACTGGCTGTTTCTGCTTCTGATCCCGTTCGTGCTGGTAATCCACTTCGGCGTGATCCGCCGGGAGGAGCAATATCTGCTCGCGCGCTTCGGCACGCCATACGCGAATTATATGAGCCGCGTGCCGCGCTATCTGCTCGGCATCTGACGCGAATATTTAATCGACCGGAAGCCCGACGTAATTCTCCGCAAGCGCGGTTGAAGCCGCCTTCGACGATGTGACGTAATCGAGTTCGGCGATCTGCCGCTTGTGGTCGAATTCGCTGTCGTTCGGATTCAGGTGCAGCATCGTCGTCATGAAATACGAGAAGCGTTGCGCCTTCCAGATCCGGTTGAGGCACTTCGCTGTGTAACCGTCGAGTTGCGCCGTGCTCTTGTTCTTATAAAACGCATCGAGCGCGCGCGACAGAAACAGCACGTCTGCGATCGCCAGATTCATGCCTTTCGCGCCGGTCGGCGGCACGATGTGGGCGGCATCGCCCGCGAGGAACAGCCGCCCGAACTGCATCGGCTCGACCACGAAACTCCGCATCGCCGTGATGCCTTTTTCGAACACGCGCCCGGTCTGCAACTTAGCGGCGGTCTCCGGCCCGATGCGGCGTTTCAATTCCTTCCAGATTTCTTCATCCGGCCACTTGTTGATGTCTTCGTCCGGATCGACTTGCAGATAAAGCCGCGAAACCGAGTTCGAGCGCATCGTGAAAAGCGCGAAGCCCCGGTCGGTGTGCGAATAGATCAGTTCGTGCGACACCGGCTGCGATTCCGAAAGGATGCCGAGCCAACCGTAAGGGTAGATGCGGTCGAACTCGTTGAGCACGCTGGCCGGTATGGTCGGGCGGCAGATGCCATGGAAGCCGTCGCAACCGGCGATGAAATCGCACTCGATCTCGAACGGCTCGCCGTTTTTCTTGTAGCGGATGACGGGACGCTCGCCGTCGAGCCGGTCGACCGCGGTGTCGGTTACCTCGAAGACGATCTCGCCGCCTTGCGCGAGCCGCGCCGCGATCAGGTCTTTGACGACTTCCTGCTGGCCGTAGATCGTGATGGTCTTGTTGACGAGCGCCTTGAAGTCGATACGGCGGCGCTCGCCGTTGATGCCGATGTCGATGCCTTCATGAACGAGACCTTCCTTGCGCAGGCGGTCGCCGACGCCGAGTTCGTTCATGAGTTCGGTGGTCCAGTGCTCGAGCACGCCGGCGCGCACGCGCGCCTCGACATAGGCGCGTGAGCGGTTCTCGATGATGACAGATGAGATGCCGGCGCGATGCAGCAGCAGCGAAAGCATCAAACCGGCCGGACCGGCCCCGACAATCCCGACTTGGGTACGCATGTTTCCCCCGGAGGTACTTCTTTTGGGGCGAACCTAGCGCAATTCGCGAGCGGGGGGTGGGATCAGCGCGGGTAACGGCTGATCCTTTCCCGGCGCCTTACCGTCCCGAGCGGCCTTGCGCTTCGTGCTGGGCGGCAAGCTGGCCGTCAGGGCTCGCCTGATTGACGGCTTCGGGGAAGAACTGGGTGAGCTTCTTCAGCGCTTCGTCCACCGGAATGCCGAGCTGCTGGGCGATCTGCTTCACCTTCTCGTTGCCGAGCGCGCCCTTGATCTCCCCCGGCGTGACCGGAAGGTTCTTGCCGTCGCCGAGCCAGGAGTTGACCTGCTGCTCGAGGCCGCCTTGCTGCAATTGCTTGAGCAGGCCGCCGATCGAACCGAAATCGGTGTTCTTCAAAATCTGGCCGAAAATGTCGGGAAGCTGCGACTGCTGCTGTTGATTGACGTTGCCGTTCAATACGCCCTTCAGGACCTCGCCCAATACGCCTTCAAGTAAACTCATGATGCCCTCTCCCTAGCCCTGTGAGGCTATGCTCTCGGCACGCCAGCATGGCACTGTCCATGACTGTTGCCGACCGGATTCTGGTCCGCGATTGTGGCCGCTCTGGGAAGGAAGCGATCGATGAAGTGGAAAGTCGGCGACGTCACGATCACGAAGATTGTCGAACTCGAAGGAGCGGGCGGCACGAAATTTATCCTGCCGCAGGCCGCGCCCGACCTGATCCGCGAGATGGACTGGCTGATCCCGCGTTACGCAACGGAAGCGGGCAAGCTCATCATGAGCATTCATTCTTATGTGGTGGAAGCGGGCAGCCGCAGGATCGTGGTCGATACCTGCCTCGGCAACGGCAAGCGCGGGCGGCACATCCCGGTCTGGAATAATCTGAATACGCCATTTTTATTCAAGATGACGGAAGCAGGCTTCGCACCGGAAACGATCGACACCGTGCTCTGCACGCACCTGCACGTCGATCATGTCGGCTGGAATACGAAGCTCGTCGAAGGCCGATGGGTGCCGACCTTCCCGAATGCGAAATATCTGTTCGGCAAGACCGAGTACGATTTCTGGTCGAAGCCGGACGTGAGCGACGAGCAGCAGGCGGTCTATGCCGACTCCGTGAAGCCGGTGGCCGATGCCGGGCAGGCGCAGCTGATCGCGAGCGAAACGCAGATTTGCGATGAGGTCGGCACCTTTCCGACGCCGGGCCACAGCCCCGGCCACATGAGCATCCGCATCCGCTCCCGCGGCGAGGAGGCGGTGCTGCTCGGCGATGTCGCGCACCACCCCTGTCAGTTCGAGCATCTCGACTGGTCCGCGACCATCGACAGCGACCCGAAGGCCTCCGCGGAAATGCGGGCGCAGTTATTCGGCAAGCTCGCGGGGAGCAAGGTTAAGATCTTCGGCGGCCACTTCGATCCGGGCTACGCCGTAAGGGAAGGCGGCAGCTTCCGGCTCTATGAGACGCCCGAAAAATAATTGTTCCGCCTCGTCTTGCCAGCGTCATGGCGCGCACGTATATGCCCGCCATCGAATTTCGGCCGAACGACGTGGCCCTGGCGGGATGACTGCCTTACGCTTCTAACTTCACCAAAATCGATGCCACCGGACGTGCGTCAGCCGACGCATGTTCATTTTCGACTCTATCTTTGACTGGAAAACTACGATGAGCACTGGAACCGTGAAGTGGTTCAACACGCAAAAAGGCTTTGGCTTCATTCAGCCGGATGACGGCGGCAAGGATGTGTTCGTTCACATTTCGGCCGTGCAGCGTTCGGGCATGCAGACGCTGAACGAAGGCCAGAAGATCTCGTTCGAGGTCGTGCAGGACAAGCGCAGCGGCAAGGCCGCGGCCGAGAACCTGCAGGCTGCGTAAGCCGCTTCGCGATGCTGCTCTCGTTTGGCGGCATCCTTGAAGTAGAAAAGCCCGCTCGAAAGAGCGGGCTTTTTTCTTTTCCAGTATCGTCATGTCCGGCCTTGTGCCGGGCATCTCGTTGGACAGGGCCGTGAGTCGATGATCGAAATGGCCGGGACCGGCCATGACGAGACCAGTGTCAGCGCTTCCCGTTTTTTTTCGCCGCGTTATGCTTGCGGGCCGCCTTCTTTCTGGCGGCTTCGCGCTCGCGCTTGCGGCGGTTGGTGCAGGTGTTGCACTTGCACCCGATCGGCTTGATGAAGCTGTCGAAATAATCCTGCCCGTAGCTCACCACGATCTCGTCACCGGGTTTGATGTTCCAGCGCGCGCGATAGAAGATTTTCATCGCGTATTGATAGGCTTCGACATTCGGACGGCAGGAGTGGTTCACGTAGCGCGCGACATTCCAGCGCGGCGAGCCGTCGATCGACCACTTGTCGTTCAGCTCGAACACATAGCGGTTGTCGGTATTGTCCTCGATCCACTCGGCGCGCTTGTTGGAGATCTTGTGGCCCGTGTATTCGACCACGCGCGAACCCTTCTTGATGGGCTGGGTGGCGAAGAGACCGAGGCCGGTACGGGAACGACCCACACGGAAGGGATGTTTAGAACTGAGCTTTGGCATTGGCGCTTCACTAATGCGGGTGAAGGGAATTATCCAGCGCCGGGGCGGCCGTCCAGAGCCGCTATCCAGAACTTTTGATGGTCCTTCCGAGCGTAAAATTGATGCTAGGATGGGCCGCAAGGATCGAGGTTGAGATGACGCTATTTCGGATTGCCGTTTTGCTCGTTCTTCTTACCGTGCCCGCTGCGGCACAGGAGGAGAAGAAGACCGCCATCGAGGTCGTGCAGGCGGAACTGTCGATCTGCCTCGGCTATTACAGTTTTGTCCGCGGGTGCGCGATCGAGCAATCGGACATCAACTCGGCGTCGGTCGCGACCGCGAACGTCGAGAAGCTCCGCAAATATGCCTATCAGGCCGGGCAGGCCGTGAACATGAGCGCGGACGCCATGCTCTCCCGCCTGAAGCTCGCAGTCGAACAGCAGCAGAAGCTTCTGGCCGGCGACTGCAAGAACATCGGCAAGCTCGACGAGGCTTACGGCGGCCGCTGCAAGCAGCTTTCCGACAATCCGCAAGCGGTGCTGGATCAGTATTTGAAGAAGTAACGCGTCAGATATCCAGCGCTTCCGCCGCGAACTTCGCGTTTTCGGAAATAAAGATGAAGCGCTCTTCCGGCTTGTTGCCCATCAGGCGCTGGATCGTCTTCTTGGTCGCGGCTTTCTTCGCGTCGGCAATGGTGACGCGCAAGAGCGAACGCGAAGCCGGATTCATCGAGTCTTTCAGCTGTGACGGCAGCATTTCGCCGAGGCCTTTGAAGCGGCCGACCTCGATGTTCTTCTTGCCCTTGAACACCGTGTTCATGAGCTGCTCTTTGTGCTTGTCGTCGCGCGCGTAGACGGTCTGTCCGCCGTAGGTAAGCCGATACAGCGGCGGCACGGCGAGAAACAGATGCCCGTTTTCGATCAGCTTCGGCATTTCCTGATAGAAGAACGTGATCAGGAGCGAGGCGATATGCGCGCCGTCCACGTCCGCGTCGCACATGATGATCACGCGGTCGTAGCGCAGCGACGCGTCGTTGTAATGCGTGCCCGAGCCGCAGCCGAGCGCCTGCATCAGGTCGGCAAGCTGCTGGTTTGCGGCGAGCTTGCCGCGCCCCGCGCTGACCACGTTCAGGATCTTGCCGCGTAGCGGCAGCACCGCCTGCGTGCGGCGGTCGCGCGCCTGCTTGGCCGAGCCGCCGGCGCTATCGCCTTCGACGATGAAGATTTCGGAATCTTTCGCGGAAGCGTTCGAGCAGTCGGCAAGCTTGCCGGGGAGGCGAAGCTTGCGCACCGCGGACTTGCGCGAGATTTCCTTTTCCGTGCGGCGGCGCGCGCGTTCCTCGGCGCGTTCGACCGCCCAGTCGAGCAGCTTGTTCGCTTCCAGCGTGTTGCCGGCGAGGAAATTGTCGAACGCGTCGCGCAGCGTGTTCTCGACGAGCTTGGCCGCTTCCGGATTTGCGAGGCGGTCCTTGGTCTGGCCCTGGAATTCAGGGTCGCGAATGAAGACCGAAACAATCGCAGTGGCGCCGTCCATCACGTCATCGGCGGTGATCGCGTTCGCGCGCTTGTTGCCGGTGCGGTCGGCGTAATCCTTGAGGCTTTTCAGGAGTGCAGTACGGAGGCCGGCTTCATGCGTGCCGCCGTCCGGCGTCGGGATCGTGTTGCAGTAGGAATTGACGAAGCCGTCTTCGTCGGCAATCCACGCCACCGCCCATTCGACCGCGCCGTGGCCGGACTTCTTTTCGCTTTTGCCTGCGAAGATGTCCTTGTGCACGCGCGTGCGCTTGTCGATCTGCGCTGCGAGATAATCCTTGAGGCCGTTCTCGAAGTGGAACGAGTCCTTCTCCGGAACGTCGGTGCCTTTGATCAGCGACTTGTCGCACGACCAGCGGATTTCGACGCCGCCGAACAGATAGGCCTTCGCCTTGGTCATGCGGAACACGCGCTCGGGCTCGAACTTCGCGCCTTCGCCGAAAATCTGCGGGTCCGGCGAGAAGCGGATCGAGGTGCCGCGCTTCTTGATACCCTTCTGCACGACTTTCAGCGGGCCTTGCGGCACGCCGCGCTTGTAAAGCTGACGATAGAGCACGCCGCCGAGCGCGACCTCGGCTTCGAGCGTTTCGGAGAGCGCGTTCGTCACCGAGACGCCGACGCCATGCAGACCGCCGGAGGTTTCGTAGGACTCGCCGGAGAATTTGCCGCCCGCGTGCAGCGTCGTGAGAATGACCTCCAGCGCGGACTTGTTCTTGAACTTCGGATGCATGCCGACCGGGATGCCGCGGCCATTGTCGGTCACCTTGATCGAGCCGTCGCCGAGCATTTCGACTTCGATGAAGCTGGCGTGTCCCGCGACCGCTTCGTCCATCGCGTTGTCGATGACTTCCGCAAAGATGTGGTGCAGCGCCTTGGCGTCGGTGCCGCCGATATACATGCCCGGACGGCGGCGAACCGGCTCGAGGCCTTCGAGCACCTCGATCGAGTGCGCGTCATAGGACTTGCCGCCGCCGCGCGCGGCCTCGCGGCCCGCCTTGCCGCGCCCGCCGTTCTTGGGGGCGCCGAACAGGTCGGCCTCGTCGCGGGCCTTGCCGCGGGATGCAGGTTTCGCTTTCGCCTTTTTGGCTGTCTTTGCCATTGCGCCTTCCGTCTTGCCGAATCGGTTTTGTTCAATATGCCACGACGGATTTCGATATGTCGTCGAGGAGGGAGGGCTACCTAGCGCCCCGGATATTGGCGAGATCGTGATGCCACCCGGTTCCGCAAACGAAACGGGCGCCCGAAGGCGCCCGTCCGTTCAACTTCAAGCGAAAGATCAGGCGCGGCTGCCGGTGAACGGGAAGGCGCCGAAGGTGCCGGTGTCGGCATCGCCCGAAATCTTGTCGCCATCAACAGTGCCGGTGAAGGTCAGCGTCATGGGCATCGGGCTGGTGATGTCGACCTTCCACGAGACCTTGTTGCCGTCGATCGTGGGGTCCTGCAGCGGGCCGGACTGGCCGTCCGCCGACTGCGTGCCGGACAGGGTCGAACCGTCGGTCTTGAACTCGATCTCCGCCTGACGAGTGCCCATCGGCGTCTCGATTGCAATATTCCACTTACCGTCTACGGCCATGGGATTCGTTTCCTTGTTTTGGAGGTGATAGCTGTTGCGATAAGACTAGCCTTTGGACGCTCTCCGATCAACGAAACCGCGATGACAAAGCAGAAAGCCAGCACGCCGCGACGTCCGCGTCCCGCCGATAACGCCTTCAAGGGCGAAGATATGCGGGGCGGCGTGAACGAGCCGACCTATGGCGGCGCGCTGTCCTTCATGCGGCGGCGCTACGCGAAGGATGCGAAGGGCGCCGACCTCGCGGTCTGGGGCGTGCCGTTCGATGCCGCGACCTCGAACCGGCCCGGCGCGCGCTTCGGTCCGCGGGCGATCCGCGCTGCCTCCGCGATCCTCGAAGGCGATCCGCAATATCCGTTCGGCTTCGATCTGTTCGCGAACATGACCGCGGTCGATGTCGGCGACTGTGCGCTCGACTACGGCAACCATGACGCGGCGCCGCGCGAGATCGAACGGCAGGCGAAAGAAATTCTCGACACCGGCGCGACGCTCTTGACGCTCGGCGGCGATCATTTCGTGACTTATGCGCTCCTGAAGGCGCATGTCGCGAAGCACGGTCCGCTCGCGCTGGTGCAGTTCGACGCGCATCAGGACACCTGGCATCCGGAAGCGGGCCGCATCGACCACGGCTCTTTCGTTGCGCGCGCGGCGATCGAAGGCCTGATCGACGTGAAGCATTCGATTCAAATCGGCATCCGCACGCACGCGCCCGCAGACCATGGCATCGAGATCATTCATGGCAATGCGGTCGAGACGCTCGGCGTCCACGGCGTCGTGAAAAAAGTGCTGAAACGGGTGGGGAAGAAGAAAGCCTATCTCACCTTCGACATCGACGCGCTCGATCCAGCCTTTGCGCCGGGCACCGGCACGCCGGTCGCGGGCGGACTGACTTCCCGCGAAGCGCTGATGATGTTGCGCACGCTTGCGCCGATCGATTTTGTCGGCTTCGACGTGATGGAAGTCTCGCCGCCCTATGACCAATCCGAGATGACAGCCATCGCCGCTGCGCATGTCGCCATGCATTGCGTGGGTCTTGCCGCGCTCCGGCGAGGAACCAAATAGGCATTCCGGCGGTTTTCCTGACCGGCGCTACAGGAGACTCTTTCTTCCCCGGTTCATTTCGGGTAAGCGTCACTTCCTTCCTGAAGGAGCAGTACGATGAGCAAAACGCGGATCGCGATCCTTGGCGCGTCGGGTTACACCGGCTCCGAGCTGGTGCGCCTTTTGCTCCGTCACCCGAACGCGGAAATCGTGGCGCTCACCGCCGACCGCAAGGCCGGCAAGACCATGGCGAGCGTCTATCCGCAATTCTTCGGGATCGAACTGCCGAAGCTCATCACCATTGAAGAGTTGGATCCGGCGTCGATCGATCTCGTGTTCTGCGCGCTGCCGCACGGCACGACGCAGAAGGTGATCAAGGATTTGCTCGAGAAGTCGCCGAAGCTGAAAGTGATCGATCTTTCGGCCGACTTCCGGATTCGCGATCCGCTCGCCTACGAGAAGTGGTACGGCCACGCGCATCAGGCGACCGAATTGCAGAAGGAAGCCGTCTACGGCCTCGTCGAACTCTATCGCGACGAGATCAAGGGCGCGCGGCTGGTCGCCAACCCCGGCTGCTACACCTCGACCTCGATCCTGGCCATGGTGCCGCTGATCGAAGCCGGCGCGATCGAAACCGATCCGATCGTGATCGACTCCAAATCCGGCATGACCGGCGCTGGAAGAAGCGCGAAAGAGGAAATGCTGTTCTCGGAAGTTTCCGAGGGCATGCATGCCTATGGCGTTGGCGGACACCGGCACATGGCCGAGCTCGATCAGGAGTTTTCCGATGCCGCGAGCCGGCCGGTGATGCCGAGCTTCACCGCGCATCTGATTCCGATGAACCGCGGCATCTACGCGACGCATTACGTGAAGATGTCGGGCTCGACCAGCGCGGAGCAACTGCACCGCATTCTCGCCGACTTCTACAACGGCCAGCCTTTCGTGCGCGTACTCGATTTCGGCATGGTGCCGCAGTCGCGCCATGTGCGCGGCTCGAACATGACCTTCATCGGCGTGGTCGCGGACCGCAGACCGGGAACGGCGATCGTGATCTCGACGCTCGACAATCTGGTGAAGGGCGCGTCGGGGCAGGCCGTGCAGAACATGAACCTCATGCTCGGGCTGCCGGAAACCACCGGCCTCGATCAGGTCGCGCTGTTTCCTTAACGCTCCCTAGCAATCAGCGGCGGCGGATGTAGCTGCCTTCGGTGCCGTTACCCGGATTGTTCTGCTGCTGCTGACGTTGCGGCGTGCGGTCGTTGTTGTCGCTGTCGCGGCGCGGGCCGGGATTGTCGTTGCGCGGAGTGGTCTGCTGTTGCCGCTGCGGATTTCCGCCGAGCGCGGTGAGACGCTCTTGAATCCGCGCACGCGCCCATTTGTCGAGCGCAGTATCGCCCTTGGTTTGCAGGCCCTTGTTGTATTCGCTGCGCGCGTCTTCGATCTTGCCCTGACGCTCATAGGTCAGGCCGCGATTGTAAAACGCGCCGGTGAAGTCCGGATTGACGTTGAGCGCGGACTCGAAATCGGCGAGCGCGCGCTCGAAGTTTCCTTTTTCGCGCCAGCACTCGCCGCGGAAATTGAAGGAATAAGGGTTCTTGGGATTGATCAGCAGCGCTTCCGAGAAATCGATGATCGCCTTGTCATACTCCTTGATGCGCAGATAGCCGAGACCGCGGTTGGAGGTCGTGATCGAGCGGTCCTCGTTGCTCAACCCGCCGCGGTCGAGCGCTTGCGTGCAGATGCGGATGATGGCCTGGTCGTCGGTCTTCAGTGTTGCCTGGTAGCAGTCATTGGCCGTCTGCGCGGAAGCGGGGACGGTGAAGGCCAGCAGGGAAATTCCGACCGCGAAGCCGCAGAGTTTTTTCATCGTCATCTTTCCAGTTCGCTCAGGTGTTCCTGCGCGCGGGCGCGCGCCCATTTGTCGATCTCCCGCGTGCCGTCCTGTTGCAGGGCAAGGCGGAATTGCGCGATCGCCTTCTGCTTGTCGCCCATCTCCTGATAGGCGAGGCCGCGATTGAGATAGGCGCCGGTGAAGCCGGCGTCGAGCCGCAACGCTTCGTCGAAATCGGCGAAGGCGCGCTCGTAATTTTTCTTGTTTGTCCAGCACTGGCCGCGGCTGTTGAACGCAAACGGATTGGTGCCGTCGATCGCCAGCGCTTCGCTCAGGTCGGCAATGGCTTCGTCCCATTGCTTCTGATGCATGTAGCCGAGCGCGCGGTTAGAATAGACGATCGAAAGATCCTCGCGTTGCAGGCCGCCGCGCTCGAGCGCCGCCGAGCACGCACGGATGATTTCCGGGCCGTTGAAACGCAACGTCGCCTGATAGCAGGCTTCGGCGGTCTGCGCGGAAGCGGGCGCCGCTGCGAAAGCCGCGGCGGTAAGAATGGAAATACGAAGGATCGATTTCATTCCGCGGCACCTGTCGTGAATGCTAGCTGCCGAGCTTCTCGAGCCGGCTTTTCGCGTTGCGCCGCGCCCAGTCGTCGATCGGCCGCGTGCCCTTCTGGTTCAACGCGGCTTCGTAGTCGGCGCGCGCTTTGACCTTGTCGCCGAGCAGTTCGTGGGTGATGCCGCGGTTCAGGAGCGAACTGGTGAACGTGGGCTCGATCGAAAGCGCTTCGTTATAGTCGGAAAGCGCGCGGTCGTAGTTGCCTTTCTCGCGCCAGGCGTCGCCGCGATTGTCGAAGGCGAAGGGGTTTTTCGGATTGACAAGGATCGCTTCCGAGAAGTCGATGATCGCCTTGTCGTATTGCTTGCTGCGCAGATAGCCGAGCCCGCGGTTGGAGAGCGTGGTCGAAAGGATGCGGCCTTGCAGCCCGCCTTTGTCGAGGACGCGCGTGCAGACGTCGATCACCTTCTGGTCGTCGTCCTGCAACCCTGCCTGAAAACAGTCGTCCGGCGTCTGCGCGAAGGCGGTGGCAGGCGGAACAAAAAAAGCGGCGGCGAGCAGAAGCCCGGCGAGGCCAAAACGCTGCATGACGATTTCCCGGCAAGATTACGAAGCGGCAATCCTATTCCGGGGGCCGCCGCTTGAGAAGCGCGGACGCGATCAATCGGCTGTGAGCGGGTTCAGCGATTGAGCCAGGCGAGGATGGTGCGGCTGACCGCGTCGGCTGCGTCCTGTTGCACGAAATGCCCGGCGCCGGGGATGGTTGCGAGCGTGAAATCCTGCTCGACGAAGTCCCAGACCCCGTTCAAACCCTCCGAAAGCAGCGCCTTGTCCTCCATGCCGTGTATCAGGAGCGTCGGCGCTTTCACCTTCGGCGGCGGCGCGGTGGGCGCGGCATAAGGCGGGGCGGGGTAGTTCGCCTGGTAATAATGCAACATCGCCTGCGGATCCGAGCGTTCCATCGCAGCACGGTGAAGCGCGCGCGCCTCGGGGTCCGCGACCCACGCACCGAGCCGCTCCAGCGAAATCTTCTTGTAGAACTCCGGGTCTTGAAAATTCCGCGCGTATTGCGAATTTTTCTGCTGCTCTGGATTTTCCGCGAGCTGTTTCGCGAGCGTCCACGGGTGCGGCATGTTCAGAACGATCAGCCGCTCGGTGATGTCGGGCCGGCGCATGCCGACGTTCCAAGCGGTGGCGCCGCCCCAGTCGTGACCGATGATGACCGCTTTCTTCGCGCATTCGGCGGCGACCACGGCCGCGCAATCGCTGACCAGCTTGCGCATCGAATAATTCTCGACGCCCTTCGGCTTGTCGGAGAGATTATAGCCGCGCATGTCGAACGCGACGGCGCGGAACTGCTTCGAGAGCGCGTCCATCTGGTGCCGCCACGACATCCAGTAATCCGGAAAGCCGTGCATCATGACGACGAGCGGCCCTTTGCCGAGTGCCGCATAATGGATCTTCACGCCTTCGTTGTCGGCGTAGTGGTGCTCGACGCGGGCGTCGATCGAAAGCAGCGGGTCGGGGCTGACCGCGCCGCTTCCCGAAATCAGATCCATCAGCGGATCGCTCATGCGAGCACGGCCATGCCGAGTGACTCCGCGATCAGCGCCGGCCGCTCCTGACCTTCGATCTCGACCGTCACTTCGTACTTGAACAGCAGTTCCTTCGGCGAGCGTTGCGTCACGTCCGCAAGTTTGTAATGCGCGCGCACTCGCGAGCCGGCCCGTACCGGATTGAGGAAGCGGACTTTATCGAGCCCGTAGTTGATACCCATCGCACGGTTGCTGAGCGTCGGCAGTGCGTCGTAGCCCATCGGGGCGAGCAGCGAGAGCGTCAGAAAACCGTGCGCGATGGTGCCGCCGAACGGCGTTTCCTTCTTCGCGCGCTCGACGTCGATATGGATGAACTGATGGTCTTCGGTGACGTCGGCGAAGCCGTCGATCCGTTTCTGGTCGACCGTGAACCAGCGCGAGGTGCCGATGTTTTGGCCGACGCGGCTCTTTATTTCATCGACGGTAAGCGTTTCCTTGGACATCGCGGTCTTCCTTTTGGATTTGCCGGGAAGACTATGAGCGCGCCGCGCGCCGCGCAATCCTGTCTTCCGGGCATGCGAAGTCTGCGCTATCCGTAGCGTCAAGAACAACTCGCCAATTCCGCAGAGCGCAATGACCGAAGTCGAACGGCTTTCCAACGAGAACTATCTGGAGTCGATCCGCATCCACGCGGGCTTTCAAACGCCCTGCGAAGTGCAGGATCGCGACGGCATTCTGCTGGTCGCGGGCGCCAGCAACTTTCCCGGCAGCTACTGGAATGCGGCTGCGCGCAACCATCTCTGCGTGAAGCCGAAGGACATGGACGAAGCTGCGCGGGCATTCTTTGCGCCGAGGAAACGCATGTTCACGTTTTCCGTGATCGAGAAGCAGGACCGTGATCTGGAAGAGTATCTGCTCGCGAACGGCTACGAAACGCGCTTCGAAATTCCCTGCATGTTGGTGACGAAGCCGTTGGCGCCGCGCGAGATGCCGGACGGTGTCCGCATCGAGTCCATGCAAACCGCGAAGCATCTGGAAGACTTCGTCGAGATAAGCGTACTGGCCTATGCGCTGCTCGGTCTGCCGGAAGTGCATACGCGCGCGATGTTCTCGAAGCCCGAAGCGATGCTTGGCAAGGATGTGATCGGTTACATCGCTTATCGCGGCGAGACGCCGCTTGCGACCGCGATCGTTCTCACGACAGGCGAGTGCGCCGGGCTTTACTGGATCGGCACCCGGCCGGACGCGCAACGCCTGGGGCTTGCCGCCTTGCTCACGGTGCATTCGACGAATGCCGCGTTTTGCGCGGGCGCGAAGGTCGTGACGTTGCAGGCGAGCAAATTCGGCGAGCCGGTTTATCGGCGGTTGGGCTACGAGACGTCCGACAAGCTCCGGCGTTATGGGCCGAGCAAGCTCTAAGCCTTACGCCTTGACCTTTACATAGCTTCCGGGCGCGTCTTCGAGCGCGGGCAGCGGGCCTTCGCCCGGCATGCGCGCCGGCACTTCGCGGCGGTCGATGTCTTTCAGCCACGCAAGCCAGTCGGTCCACCACGAGCCTTTGTGCTCGATCGCATTCTCGATCCACTTGTCGAGTTCGCCGTCGGCGGGACCGCCGGTCCAGAACGAATACTTCTTCTTGTCGGGCGGATTGACCACGCCCGCGATGTGACCCGAGCCGCCTAGCACGAAGCGCACCGGCCCGCCGAAGAAACTCGAGCCGAGAAACACGGACTTCGGCGGCGCGATGTGATCTTCGCGGGTCGCGAGGTTGTAGACCGGCACCTTCACCTTGCCGAGATCGAGCCGCACGTTGTCGATCACCATCTTGCCGGCGGAAAGCTTGTTCTCGAGATAGCAGTTGCGCAGATAGAACGAATGGTTCGCAGCAGGCAGCCGCGTCGAATCCGAATTCCAGTAGAGCAGGTCGAACGGGAAGGGTGCCTTGCCGCGCATGTAGTTGTTGACGATGTAGGGCCACACCAGATCATTCGAGCGCAGCATGTTGAAGGCCATCGCCATCTTGGTGGAATCCAGAAAGCCGACCTGCTTCATGCGCCGCTCGAGCGCCTCTAACTGATCCTCGTCGACGAAAACTTTCAGATCGCCCGCATACGTGAAGTCGACCTGGGTCGCGAGGAAGGTCGCGCTCGCGATGCGGTCCTGTCCGGTCGCCGCGAGATAGGCGAGTGACACCGCCGTCATGGTGCCGCCGACGCAATAGCCGCAGATGTGTGACTGCTTTTCGCCGGTGATTTTTTCCGCGACGTCGAGCGCCGCGAGCACGCCTTCGTTCATGTAGTCCTGAAACGACTTCATCGCGAGCTGCGCGTCGGGGTTCACCCACGAGATCACGAAGACGGTGATGCCTTGCTCCACCGCCCACTTGATCATCGACTTCTCGCCGGTGAGATCGAGCACATAGAATTTGTTGATCCACGGCGGAACGATCACCAGCGGCACCGCGAGCACGTTCTCGGTGACCGGCGTGTATTGGATCACCTGAATGAGATCGTTCTGGAACACGACCTTGCCGGGCGTGGTCGCAAGATTGCGTCCGACTTCGAACATGGAGGAGTCGGATTGGCGGATGCGCAGGTCGCCTTTGCCGGCCTCGATGTCTTCCGTCAGCATCTGCATGCCGCGCACGAGATTTTCGCCGGAGGTACCGAGCGTCTCGCGGAACAGTTCGGGATTGGTCAGCACGAAGTTCGAAGGCGAGACCGCGTTCGAAATCTGCTTGACGTAAAACTCGGCCTTGCGCCGCGTGTGCTCGTCGATGCCTTCGGCTTCCCGCACCATGCGCTCGGCCCAGTCGGCGGTGAGGAGATAGGCCTGCTTGAGTGCGTCGAAGAACGGATTGTTGTTCCAGTCGGGATCGTTGAAACGCCGGTCTTTCGGATCAGCGGCCTTCACTGGTTCGGGATGTTCGCCGGCCATGCGTTTGATCGTCATGGCCCAGAGGTCCATGTAGCCCTTGGCGAGTTCGTTCTGCGCGGCGGCCGCGCGCTGCGGATCGGAGAGCCAGTATTCGGCGATCTGGTTCAGCGTCTTGAAGACATCGACCATTTCCTCGGCCTTGGCGTCGCCGAAGTCCTGCGCCTCACGAGGTTTCAGATAAGCGGCCAGCGCCTTGCCGCCCTGTTCCATGACGCGGGCGAGGTTCCTGGCGAACGCCTCCGGATCGACGGCCCGCGGCGTCTCGACGCCAGATTTGGGCTTGTCGTCCATTTTGCCGTTTACTCCCTGCAACCGTTTGCACGGCTAGATTGCCGCTTCCGGGTTAAGACCCCGCTTCCGCCATAATAGGCAGCGACAGAGGCCACTGCCACAGAATCAGGGCGTTTGGGTTATTTTGAGGGGCAGCCGTTGCAGGTTGTTGGATTGAGGGCCGCAGGAACTGTCTGCCGCGTTGCAGCGCTGGCGGGTGCCCTGCTTGTAGGCGGCTGCGCCAGCAGCGACGTCCCCGTGCCCTTCATGGACCTCTCGATGCCCTCGATCCCGGTGATTCCGGCGAGCAACCCGGCGTCCGACGCGGCCAATACCCCCCAGACTTTCCCGGCGATCGCGCCCCCCGCGGAGCGGGCCGACGAGGCCCCCGTGATGAACGACCTCGAGCGCATCAGGCTCGAACAGCAGCTTCAGAAGCTCGGCGTCGAGCGCGAGGCGCAGGTCAAGCAGCGGATCGAGCGAGCTAATTAGCGCTGCCCGGCGCGCGCAAAAGCCGTGCAAATTCCGCCTGTTCGGTGCTATTAGCCCCGCATGAATCGTGGCCCGCGTGAACCCAAAAGGGGCCAGTTTTCAGAGAACCACCATGTCTGACTTCCATCGCATCAAGCGCCTGCCGCCATACGTTTTCGAGAGCGTGAACCGGGTGAAGGCCGCCGCCCGCAATGCCGGCGCAGACATCATCGACCTCGGCATGGGCAACCCCGATCTGCCGACGCCGGCCCATGTCATCGAGAAGATGAAGGAGACCCTCGGCAAGCCGCGGACCGACCGCTACTCGTCGTCGAAGGGTATTCCGGGACTTCGCAAGGCGCAGGCTGCCTATTACGCCCGCCGCTTCGGCGTGAAGCTGAACCCGGATACGCAGATCGTGGCGACCTTGGGCTCGAAGGAAGGCTTCGCCAACGTCGCGCAGGCGATCACCGCGCCCGGCGATGTCGTGCTGGTTCCCAATCCGAGCTATCCGATCCACGCCTTCGGCTTCCTGATGGCCGGCGGTTCGATCCGCGCGGTGCCGATCGAGCCGGGGCCGGAGTTCTTCCATGCGCTCGAGCGCGCGGTGGTCCATTCCATTCCGAAGCCGATCGCGGTGGTGGTCTGCTATCCGTCGAACCCGACCGCGATGGTCGCCGACCTCGAATTTTATCGCGACCTCGTGGCGTTTGCGAAGAAGCACGAAATCCTCGTGCTCTCCGATCTCGCTTATGCCGAAGTCTATTTCGACGACAATCCGCCGCCGTCGGTGTTGCAGGTGCCGGGCGCGATGGATGTCACGGTCGAGTTCACCTCGATGTCGAAGACGTTCTCCATGGCCGGCTGGCGCATGGGCTTCGCCGTCGGCAACGAGCGGATTATCGCCGCGCTGACGCGCGTCAAATCCTATCTCGACTACGGCGCGTTCACGCCGGTGCAGGTCGCCGCGACCGCGGCACTCAACGGCCCCGACGACTGCATCAGGGATATGCGCGCGACCTATAAAACCCGGCGCGACGCGATGGTGGACAGCTTCACCCGCGCGGGCTGGGAAATTCCGTCGCCGAAAGCCTCGATGTTCGCCTGGGCGCCGATCCCGGAGCGCTTCCGTCCGCTCGGCAGCGTGAAGTTCGCCGAGTTGCTCGTTGAAAAGGCGAGTGTCGCGGTGGCTCCCGGCATCGGCTTCGGCGAGCATGGCGACGATTATGTTCGTCTGGCACTCGTCGAGAACGAGCAGCGCATCCGTCAGGCGGCGCGCAACGTGCGGAAGTTTCTCGATTCCGCCGACACCATCCTGCATAACGTCGTGCCGCTCGCGGCGCGCGGCTAACAGGAAACAAGAAAGATGGAAGCTCCGCTGCGCGTCGGTCTCGCCGGTCTCGGCACTGTCGGTTCGGCGGTCGCTGGCATGTTGCTGCGTACCCGCGACAAGCTCGCCGACCGCGCGGGGCGTCCGATCGATCTGGTCGCGGTCGCGTCGAAAGACCCGCCGCGCGACCAGAGCCTCGATCTTTCCTCGATCAATCGCTCCGCCGATCCGGTAGCGCTCGCCAAGGGCGAGGGCATCGACGTCTTCGTCGAACTAATGGGCGGCTCTGGCGATCCGGCGAAGGCTTCGGTCGAAGCCGCACTCGGTATCGGCCGTCCGGTGGTCACAGCGAACAAGGCGCTGATCGCAAAGCACGGCACCTCGCTGATCAAGCTGGCTGAAAAGAACAACGCCGCCTTTAACTTCGAGGCGGCGGTCGGCGGCGGCATTCCGGTTATCAAGACGCTGCGCGAAGGTCTCGGCGGCGCAGAGATTTCGCGCGTCTATGGAATTTTGAACGGCACCTGCAATTACATTCTTACGCAGATGCAGAAGGAAGGCCGCTCCTTCGAGGATTGCCTCAAGGAAGCGCAGAAGCTCGGCTATGCCGAGGCCGATCCCACCTTCGACATCGGTGGCTTCGACACCGCGCACAAGATCGCAATTCTCGCGAGCCTTGCTTTCGGCGCGGAAGTCGATGCGGACGCGGTTTATGTCGAAGGCATTCAGTCGATCACGCTCGCCGATCTCGAAGCGGCGGACGATCTCGGCTATCGCGTGAAGTTGCTCGGCGTCGCGGTGAAAACCGATACCGGCGTCGAACAGCGCGTGCATCCGACCATGGTGCCGAAGGGCAGCGTGATCGGCGAGATCGACGGCGTGACCAACGCGGTTGCGATCGACTCCGACGCGCTCGATCTCACGCTTGTCGGTCCTGGTGCCGGTGGTGCCGCGACGGCGTCGGCCGTCGTCGCCGATCTCGTCGATCTTGCGAGCGGCCGGCGCGTGATGCCGTTCGGACGCGGCAGCGCGAAACTGAAAAAAGCCGTGCGCGCGCCGATGCAGGATCACGAAGGCGGCTATTACATCCGTCTTGCCGCGGTCGATAAGCCGGGCACGGCGGCCTCGATCGCGGGCCGCATGGCCGAGCGGGGGATTTCGCTCGAGTCCATCGTGCAGCACCGCCGCGACAAGAAAGAGTCTTCCGACGCGCCCGCGCCGGTGATTTTGATTACTTACGCGACCAACGAAGACGCGATGCGCAGCGCGCTCGATGCAATCAAGAAAGACGGAGTGCTTGCGGCCGACCCGCAGGTCATCCGCATAGAGAAGAACTGAGGGGGCAATGGCCAAGCAATCGAACCCGGCGGTCGAAGTCCAGCCGGACCTTTTCATCGAACGCATTCTGTCCATGGAGATCGCGCGCGTCACCGAGCGCGCGGCAGTGTCGGCTGCGCGCCTGCGCGGCCGCGGCGACGAGAAGGCGGCCGATCAGGCGGCGGTCGATGCCATGCGCCGCGAACTGAACAAGCTCCCGATCAACGGCACCGTCCGGATCGGCGAGGGCGAGCGCGACGAAGCGCCGATGCTGTTCATCGGCGAGGAAGTCGGCACCAAGAAAGGCCCGCTCGTGGACATCGCGGTCGATCCGCTGGAAGGCACCACGCTCTGCGCCAAGAACATGCCGGGTTCGATCGCCGTCATGGCGATGGCCGAAGGCGGCACGCTCCTGAACGCGCCCGACGTTTACATGGACAAGATCGCGGTCGGCCCGGGCTATCCGAAGGGCATCATCGACCTCGATGCGTCGCCGGCCGACAACATCAACGCGGTCGCGAAAGCAAAAGGCGTGAAGCCGAACGAAATCACCGCGCTGATCATGGACCGCCCGCGCCACGCCGACCTGATCAAGGCGACGCGCGCGACCGGCGCTTCGGTTGCACTCATCACCGATGGCGATGTTGCCGGCGTGATCCACACCACCGATCCGAACGAAACCGGCATCGATATCTATCTCGGCATCGGCGGCGCGCCGGAAGGCGTGCTCGCTGCCGCCGCACTCCGCTGCATCGGCGGCCAGATGCAGGGCCGTCTCATCTTCAATAACGATGAGCAGCGCGCCCGCGCGGCCAAAATGGGCGTGAAAGACCCGAACAAGAAATACGATATGAGCGAAATGGTGCGCGGCGACTGCCTGATCGCGGCGACTGGCGTCACCACCGGCTCGATGCTGCGCGGCGTCGAGTTCAAGGGCAATCGCATTTTCACGCATACCGTGGTCATGCGCTCGGTCACCGGTACCACGCGCTGGATTGAAGCCGAGCATCGTCAGCTCGAAAAATTTCACCTCTGATGCCAAAGCCCGCCGTTCTCATTCGCGAGATCGGCGAAGGAGAGCGCTCCGCGTGGGAGCCGCTCTGGCAGGGCTATCTGGAATTCTATTCGGCGTCGCAGACGAAGGATGCGACGGACGAAACCTGGCGGCGCATCCACGACGCGCGCGAGCCGATGTTTGCGCTGGGCAGCTACGTCGACGGCAAGCTCCTGGGGATCGTGCATTATCTCTTTCACCGCTCGTTCTGGACGACCGGCGACTACTGCTATTTGCAGGACCTGTTCGTCGCGAAGGATACACGCGGGCTGGGGCTCGGCCGCGCGCTGATTGAGGCGGTCTATGCGAAGGCAAAGAAAGCGGGCGCAAGCCGCGTGCATTGGCTGACGCAGGAGGGCAACGCGACCGCGCGGGCGCTTTACGACCACATCGCCGATCGCTCGGGTTTCATTCAGTACCGGAAGATTTTTTGATCCTTGCATTCGTCTTGGCCGGGCTCGTCCCGGCCATCCACGCCATAACAGCGGCAAGTTCAGGAAGGCGTGGATGCCTGGCACAAGGCCGGGCATGACGAAGTTATTGTTGGTGTAGTCTCCAGCATGACCGAATCCCGCGCATTTCTTGGCGTGCAAAAGTCTGTCTGCGGGCGCGTGTGGCGCGACCGCCTTGACCTGCGCGGCACGCAGGCCGCGACCGCTATCGGCCAGCGCTATGGCTTGCCCGAACTCCTCTCGCGCATCATCGCGGGCCGCAACGTCGCGCTCGATGAAGTGGAGAATTTTCTCGACCCCACCATCCGCAGGATGATGCCGGATCCGAACGTGCTGACCGAGATGGATCGCGCGGCGAGCCGCATCGCCGACGCCGTGCAGCATTCGGAAGAAATCGCGATCATCGGCGACTATGACGTCGATGGCGCGACCTCGACCGCGATCATGGTGCGAGTGCTACGCGCCGCGGGCGCCAGTCCTTTCTTCCACATTCCGGACCGGCTCTACGAAGGCTACGGGCCGAACGTCGAGGCGGTCCGCAATATCGAAGCGAAGGGCGCGGGACTTCTGATCACGCTCGACTGCGGCACTACGAGCGCCGATGCGCTCGGCGAGGCGGCCAAACTTGATCTCGATGTCGTCGTGGTCGATCATCACCAGGCCGGCGAGAAGCTGCCAATCGCCACCGCACTCGTGAATCCGAACCGCGAGGACGATCTTTCCGGGCTCGGCTATCTTTGCGCTGCGGGCCTGACCTTCATGACCTGCGTGGCACTCGTGCGCGAGTTGCGTTCGCGCGGCCACTGGAACGGCGGCCGCGTCGAGCCCGATCTGTTGCAACTGCTCGATCTCGTGGCGCTCGGCACAGTCGCGGATGTCGTCCCGCTCAAAGGTCTGAACCGCGCTTTTGTCACCAAGGGATTGCTCTCGCTCCGCAACCGCGAGAACCACGGGCTGCGCGCGCTGATGGATGCCGCGCGTCTCGAAGGTCCGCCGGAGGCGTGGCATCTGGGTTTTCTGCTCGGCCCGCGTATTAACGCGGGCGGCCGCATCGGTGACGCGACGCTCGGCACGAAATTGCTCACGACGAACGATCCGGCGGAGGCAAACGCGATCGCGCAGAAGTTGAACCAGTTGAACATCGAGCGGCAGGAAGTAGAGAAGCGCACGTTAGAGCAGGCCGAGGCCGAAGCGATGGCGTCTCTCGGCCACGACGAGCATGGCGCGATCGTGATTGCAAGCGGCGAAGGCTGGCATCCCGGCGTCGTCGGTCTGGTCGCAGCGAGATTGAAAGAGCGCTTCTCGCGCCCCGCCTTTGCGATTGCGATGCTGGGCGAGCAGGGCACGGGCTCGGGCCGCTCCATTCCTGGTGTCGATCTGGGCCGCGCGGTGCGCGGCGCGGTCGAGGAAGGTTTGCTCGTCAAAGGTGGGGGCCACGCCATGGCCGCGGGCCTCACCGTGACGCGCGACAAGCTCGGCGATCTCCGCGCTTATCTCGAAAGCCGGCTGCATGAAGCGGTCGAGAAAGCGCGGCATGAGGATTGTCTCGAAATCGATGCCGCGATCACCGCGCGCGGCGCAAGCGGCGAACTCTTTTCCATGATCGAGCGTGCGGGACCTTATGGCTCCGGCAACCCGGAGCCGGTGTTCGCGTTGCCTGCGCACACCGTCGCCTTCGCGGATCCGGTCGGGCAAAATCATGTGCGCGCGCGGCTGCGCTCGAATGACGGCGCGATGATTTCGGCGGTTGCCTTCCGCAGCCTCGACCGGCCGCTCGGGCAGGCGCTCCTTGGAAGCCGGGGGCAGGCGATGCATGTCGCGGGCACGCTGTCCGTCAACCGCTGGCAGGGCCGCGAGACTATCGAAATGCGCATATCCGACGTGGCACCCGCCGACCCGCTGGCAGCACGCTGAGGCGCGTCAAATTCCCAATTGCGCGCCGCACCAAACCAGTGTTCATTCGCCGCAATCCCGGCCAAGAGGAAAAACGCAATCATGAGTGCCAATGCTTCGGTCATCAAAGGCGGCCTGTTCGATCTTTCTCCGGCGCAGCGCGTCGCGGGTATCCTGATCGCGAATTTGCTGCTCATCCTGTCCGCTAAAATCCAGATTCCATTCTGGCCGGTGCCGATGACGATGCAGACCTTCGCCGTGCTGATGATCGGCGCGGCACTTGGCGCGCGCGACGGTGCCGCGGCGATTGCGCTTTATCTCTTCGAGGGCGCGCTTGGCTTCGCGGTGTTCGCCAACTCGCCGGAGCGGGGCATCGGTCTCGCTTATATGTATGGCCCGACCGGCGGCTACCTGATGGGCTTTTTGGTCGCCGCACTCGCCGTCGGCTTTGCTTCCGGCAAGGGCTGGATGAAGTCGTTCACCGGCAACGTGGTCTGGATGCTCGCCGGTCACGCGATCATGTTCGCGCTCGGCATTGCCTGGTTGTCGCACCTGATCGGCTTCAATGCGGCACTGGCTGCCGGCCTCTATCCGTTCTGGCTCGCGACCGCGCTGAAAACCGCGATGGCGGTTGCCGCCTACGAAGCGCTTCGCCGCCGCTACGCCGCATAATCGCCGTCAACGGCCTGTAATGGATTCGGTCATAGTCTTATGACCATGAACGAATCCATTTCCGCCGCCGCTTCCGCGCTCGGCATTCGCGTGCCGAGCCGGGGCGAACTGGTCGCGGACGGCGTCGTACACGTGGTCGGCGTTGCACTCGGGGTGATCGGCGCGGTGGCGCTGATCGTGCTCGCGGCCCTCAAGCATACTTATGTCGAGATTATCGCGGTCAGCATCTATGCCGCCGGGATGATCGCGATGTTTTCGCTTTCCGCGCTCTACAATATCGCGCGCAAAAGCCGCTATCGCGAATACTTCCAGCGGCTCGATCATTCCGGAATTTTCCTGATGATCGCGGGCACCTACACCGCTTTCACCATGCTGATGCTGAAAGGCGATTGGGCGATCTGGCTTACCGTGGTGGTCTGGTCGGTGGCGTTGTTCGGCATCGCGGTCAAGCTCCTTTGGCCGAAGCGCCTCGTCGGCGTGACTACAGGGCTTTACGTGGCGCTCGGCTGGGTTGGCATTGTCGCGATCGAACCGATTTTTGCCTCGCTGGGTGTCGCGGCGCTGGTCCTGCTAGGGATCGGCGGCGCGCTCTACACCATCGGCGTCGTGTTCCATCTGTGGGAGCGGCTGCCTTATCAGAATGCGATCTGGCACGGCTTCGTCGTCGCCGCGGCGGGCACGCATTATGGCGCGGTGATTACTTCGCTGTTCTGAGCGCTATTCGCTATCGTGGCGCTTGTGCCACTCCCTGAATTTCTCCTTCGCGGATTTTTCCAGCACGGCGTCGTCCTTCTTCACGCCGGTCGCGGTGGTCGGGGGCGGGTCGCTCGCCGGAAAGGACTCGTCGACCGCCTGATCGGTCTTGTCCCAGTGTTTTGGTGGATCGCGCATGGCTTCGGGTCCGGCCGAGCGGACGACACGTTTGCTACCGTTCTCGCGTTTCTGGATTGCGGCGCGTGGCATGACGTTCTCCTCGTGAAGAGGAACCAACGCATCGAAGCGCATTTCGTTGCATGAGGCGTGCCGAAGACTCCGCGCCGTTTATAGTGTCCGCAAGCAGACGCATTTCATCGAAATATTTGTTACCTGCCGTGTTTCTGCAAGGAACAGGACCGGCGTCCATCCGTTTCCCGGACAGGCGCGCGCCGCGCCCTCAGAACATTCAGAATGACAAGGAGAGCGCAATGGGTCTTTTCTCGAAAGACATCAAGACGATGGACGATCTGTTCCTGCACGTCGTCAAGGACATCTATTACGCGGAGCAGCAGATTTTGAAATCGCTGCCCGACATGATCGAACTTGCGACCAATCGCGATCTTTCCTCCGGCTTGACCGCCCATAAGGGGGAAACCGAGAAGCAGGTCGGGCGGCTCGAACAGGTCTTCAAGCTGCTTGGCGAAGAACCGAAGGGCGTCAACTGCCCGGCGATCGACGGCATTCTCAAGGAAGCCAAGGAACTGACCGGCGAAGTCGAGGACAAGCAGGTGCTGGATGCGGCGATCGTCGCCGCTGCACAGGCAGTCGAGCATTACGAAATCACGCGCTACGGCACGCTGATCGCGTGGGCGCAGGAGCTCGGCCGCGACGACGTGGTGCGGCTGCTCACGACCAATCTCAATGAAGAGAAGGCCGCCGACAAGAAGCTGACGACGGTCGCGGAATCGCGCGGCGTCAACCGCAAGGCGGCGAGCTAAAGATTGAAACGGTGAGAGCCGGGATAACCCGGCTCTCACTTTATATTGGAGTTTTCTTTTTCCGGCTTCCCGAGCGCGAGCCACACACCCGCAATCGTCAGCACGACCGCCGCGATTTCGCGTAAGCCGAGCGGTTCGCCAAGTGCAATCGCCGCCGAGATCACGCCGATTACCGGCACCGAAAGTGTTGCGATCGCCGCCGTCGCCGCCGGCAGATGGCGTAGCGCGCCGAACCAACTCACGTAGCAAAGCCCCATCGGCACGAGCGCCATGTAGAGCAGCGAGTACCATCCCGGCGCGTGCATTGCGTTCAAGTTTGGATGCTCGAACAGAAAACCGATGATCATCATCGGCACGCAGGCAAGTCCAACCTGCCAGGTCACAAGCGGAACCGGAGAGAGCGGTAGCGCGCGGCGATTGAGGATGCTGCCGAGCGCGAAGAAGATCGCGGCAGCGAAGCACAGCGCGATGCCGAGCGTTTTCTCCGCGCCGAAATTCATTTGATGTCCGCTGAAGAGCGTTACGAGCCCCGCGCATCCGAGAAGCAGCGCAAGTCCGCTCTTCCACGTTGGACGCGCGCCGAGCAGCGGCCAACTCAGAAGCGTTACCCAGATCGGCATGGTGTAAACGAGCAGCGAGGCTTCCGCGACGCTCAAGTATTTCATCGCGATGGTGGTGAAGCCCATCCACGAAAATACGTTGGTGAAAGATGCGGCCGAAAGCGGTGCGAGCGCGGCCGTCGGCACGCGCAGGCCTTCCCGCCGCAGGACGCAGAGGAGGGCGAGGAGAACCGCCGCGGCGGTGCCGGCAACACCGCGCGAAAACAGCGGCGGCCAGTCCGCGAGCACGAACTTGATCGCTGGCCAGTTCAGGCCCCAGCCGACCGCGGTGATCGCAAGGAGCGCGAACCCGGTGAAGTCAGATTTTGATTGTACGGGCATCGCGGAAATGAAGTGGCGCTCCCTAGGGGAGTCGAACCCCTCTTTCCAGAATGAAAATCTGGCGTCCTAACCGATAGACGAAGGGAGCGCTGAGGTCCGGGCAGGCCGAACCGCGGCCCTTATAAGAAAGCATGCCGTCCCGCACAAGCGGGCAAAAATGCCGCGCTACCAGTGCCCGGTATTGGCCATCGAGGCCCAGGGTTCCTGCTTCGGGAGCGCTTTTCCCTTCTGCAAAAGCTCGATCGAGTGCAGGTCCGGCGAGCGGATGAAGGCCATCTGGCCGTCGCGCGGCGGCCGGTTGATGGTGACGCCCGCCTTCAGCAGGCGCTCGCAGGTCGCGTAGATGTCGTCGACCTCGTAGGCGAGGTGGCCAAAATAGCGCGCCTCCTGCATGTCCTCGTCGGTGCCCCAGTTATAAGTGAGCTCGATTAGCGGCGCGGGGCGCCCGGCTCCCCTGGAATCGGCGACCAGCTTCTCGTCCTCGGGGGCCGCGAGAAAGACCAGCGTGAACTTGCCCGCCTCGTTTTCGATCCGGAAGGACTCTTTCAGCCCGAGCTTGTTGCAATAGAAGTCCAGCGCCTTGTCGAGGTCGCGGACCCGCAGCATGGTGTGGAGGTAACGCATCGGACGGTCTCCCGAATTACAGAAATTGTTTGGGGTACGTTGCGGCTATCGATAGGCAAAATAGAATGATCGTTCCCGACCGCAAGCCCGCTGGCCGCATGTCTGTTTCCGCGCAGCTACTGGAAATGATGCGCGAATCCCGCCGCGCGGTGGCGTTCACGGGTGCCGGCATCTCGACCGAAAGCGGCATTCCCGACTTCCGCTCGCCCGGCGGCCTGTGGACCAAGAACCGCCCGATCGATTTCTCGGATTTTCTTCGCAGCAAGGACATGCGCGACGAAGCCTGGCGGCGGAAATTCGCGATGGAGGATTCCTTTCGCGCTGCGAAGCCGGGTCGCGGGCACCGCGCGCTCGCAAAACTTTTGCAGGACGGCAAGCTTTCCGCGGTGATCACGCAGAACATCGACAATTTGCATCAAGTTTCGGGCATTCCCTCCGGCAAAGTGATCGAGCTGCACGGCAATGGCTCCTATGCCACCTGCCTCGACTGTGGAATCCGCTATGAGCTCGACTGGGTAAAGGAACGTTTCGAGAAATCGAACGGCTCCGCCCCCGATTGCGCCGATTGCGGCGGCCCGGTGAAGTCCGCGACCGTTTCTTTCGGCCAGTCCATGCCCGAAGAGCCGATGCGGCAGGCGGAAATCGAGACTTTGGCCGCCGATCTGTTCCTGGCGATCGGTTCCTCGCTGGTGGTCTGGCCTGCGGCGGGTTTTCCGCTGCGCGCGAAGCGGAACGGCGCCAGGCTCGTGATCCTCAATCGCGAGCCGACCGACCTCGACGAGATCGCCGACCTTGTGATCCGGGACGACATCGGAGATGTTCTGGAAGTCTTCCTTGACAGCTAGTGCGACTCGTTGTGCACGGCGCTGTTTTTTTGTGCTCTTGCCATTGCTTTGAGTCCGGAACCGCATTTTGATGTTCTCAAGTCATGCGGCAATGTTATCGTTGAATTGCAACGAATCGGCGTCCCGCCGGTTCTGAATAAAGCGGCTAGAGTTTTAAGCGTCATGGGTTCGGACCGGCTGGGGTCTAAGCTCGCGCAAAGCGAGCAGGGGACGCGGATCGAGGATCTCACGGAGGAAGCTCCGGTGGGACTGATCGAGATCACGGGCCACATCAAGTGGTTCGATGTCTCGAAAGGCTTTGGCTTCATCATCCCCGACAACGGAATGCCCGACGTGCTCTTGCACGTGACCTGCCTGCGTCACGGCGGCTACCAGACCGCGCATGAAGGTGCGCGCGTCGTCTGCGAAGTGCTGGAACGGCCGAAGGGCTATCAGTGCTTCCGCGTGATATCCATGGATGACTCGACCGCGGTGCATCCTTCGCAGCTTCCGCCGCCGCGTACGCATGTGAATATCGTGCCGACCAGCGGTCTCGAGCGCGCCTGGGTGAAGTGGTTCAACCGCATCCGCGGCTTCGGCTTTCTTACCCGCGGCGACGATACGCCGGATATCTTCGTGCACATGGAAACGCTTCGCCGTTTCGGCATGACCGAACTGCGCCCTGGCCAGATGGTGCTGGTCCGCTTTGGCGACGGCCCGAAAGGCCTTATGGCTGCCGAAGTCCGGCCTGATACCGGCAGCGGCCCGTCCTCGCACTGAGTTTTCGCCCATGGTCTTCTTTCGCCGGATCGTGCGCTACGTAGCGTACGGACTCTTATTCCTTATCGGCCTTGCGATCGTCATGACCGCCGTGGTCAGCGCGCAGGACGCGCCGCAGCCGAAGCTCAAGCTCGAGAACCTCGAGATCCTGACCAAGACCGGCATCCGCGTTTTTCAGATCGAATTTGCCCAGACCGAAGACCAGCGCCGGGTCGGGCTCATGCACCGGCAGGAGGTGCCGGACGGCGAGGGCATGCTGTTCGACTTCGCGCGGCCGCAGCCGGTTGCGATGTGGATGAAGAACACCATCGTCTCCCTCGACATGATCTTCATCCGCGCCGACGGCACCATTGCCAATATCGCGAAGAACACGACGCCGTTCTCGCAGGACACCATCTATTCCGAAGGCTATGTGAAGGGCGTGCTCGAGGTCGTGGCCGGCACCGCGGACAAGTACGGAATCGCGCCGGGGGACAAGGTTTCGCACCGGATTTTCGGCACCCGCTAGGGGCTTTTCGGGGCTGTTTTCGAGCGCCTTGCCGGGCGCGGAAGGCTACTGTAATCCCTCGGCGACGGAACAACGGAGCGTAGCGCAGTCTGGTAGCGCATCTGGTTTGGGACCAGAGGGTCGCAGGTTCAAATCCTGCCGCTCCGACCAAGCTACGCGAAAACGAGAGCGGACATGATCGCGCGCATCTACAAGCCGGCCAAGACAGCGATGCAGTCGGGCGAAGCCCGCACGAAGAGCTGGGTGCTCGATTACGAGCCCGAGCAGCCGCGCCGCGTCGAGCCGCTGATGGGCTGGACCTCTTCGTCCGACATGCGTCAGCAGGTGCGCATGCGTTTCGCGAGCAAGGAAGACGCGATCGCTTATTGCGAGAAGAACGGCATTGCCTATCAGGTGAGCGAGCCGCATGCGAAGGTCGAAAAGAAAATGGCCTACGCCGACAACTTCTCGTTCAGACGCACGGGCCAGTGGACGCACTGAGCTACATTTTTCCGCGTCGCTGTCCCTGAAAATTCCAAGTTACGGCCCCGTAGCTCAGCGGATTAGAGCAGCAGCCTTCTAAGCTGTTGGTCGCAGGTTCGATTCCTGCCGGGGTCGCCAGTCTTCTCGAAGAGTTAGCATTTGTCCCGGAGTTAATTCCGACAAATCATTCCGACAAGGCTGTTGGCCAAGTATAGAGCGGCTACAGCGTCGCAGTGTTGGACGATAGCCGACGGCATCTAAGAAATTAAAAAAGCGATCCGAGGTAGTTAAACAGGCTACCCGAGCCAATTGTGCGAGCCATTGTCACTGTCAATAGTCGCGAACCCCACCCAAAAAACATAATACAGGCTAATAGCGATTGGTCCGTCGTTGTAGTTGGACTTTTGACCAAGTGTGGGTAGCAAATAGTGATATCCGATATCCGAAATGACCCACATAGATGCAATTGATAATAGCGTCGCAAAAAAGTGTCGTCCTGTATCGGTGCTTAGGTGTATTTGTCACTGTTCTTTGCGGTTCCTTTCACTCGATATCGAGTCGCGTGCAATTGAGTAACATCGTTTGAAAAGCAGCCCAATTAAGTCTAGCTGCGAAGTTGGCTCCGGAGATCGTTGTACCCATCCGGTGCGATGAAGTTTAAGCAGTAATGTATTGGCCCATCATGCCCGCATCTTCATGCTCGAGAATGTGGCAATGATACATAAAGGGATGCTCTCGCGTCGCTGGTTGGGTGAAAGTCACCAGAATTTCAGCGGTGCGAGCTATTAGAATAGTGTCCTTACGCCCTTGCAGGTGTTCGGGCGGCTTCCTGCCATTTAGCGATAGCGTACGGAATTGTACGCCATGCACGTGAAATGGGTGGGCCAGCATTTGAGAATCGACTTGCCAGATTTCAGTACTGCCGAGCGAGACAGTGCTGTCAATTCGGTTCATCGCGAAGGAGCGTCCGTTGATGGCCATTCCGGAATTGCCCATCATACCCATTCCCATCATATGGTCGTTGAGAACAAACGTTCTTCTCCTTAAAGAAGTCGTCGAATCTGGTGACTTCAAGGGTATAAGTACATCGGGCAATGTGCTGTCTGAGACGGTGAGTTCCGGCGCTGTTTCGAGCTTTAGAATCCGGGCTGCGTCACTAGCCCTATCTCTCATCATTCCCATCATAGGAGCGAACTCATCCGCTCCTGTTTCGAGAATGGCACTGCCGCCCTTTGAAAAATCGACCACCAACTCGAAGCGCTCACCCGGTGCTATCAGCAGCGTTTTCATCGGCACAGGCCGGGGGAGGTACCCGCCATCCGACGCAACGACATGGAAGACGCGCCGATCGTCAAACGCGAGATTGTAGTTTCTCGCGTTCGAACCGTTGAGTATGCGGAGCCGTACCAAGCCCAAAGGTATCTTGACGACTGGCGCCCAAACGCCGTTTGCAACTACGACATCACCGCGCATGCCCATCATTGTGACGAATGGCGCATCTTCATAGTAAAGCGAACCGTCATCTGCAAAGGAGCGGTCTTGCAGAACGATCGGAATGTCGTCGATGCCGTAGGTGCGCGGCAGTTTGAGACCTTCTCCCGTTCCGTCCTCGATTAGCAGTAGGCCGCTCAGGCCCGAGTAGACCTGACGTGCGGTATCGCCATGCGGATGGGGGTGGAACCAGGCGGTGCACTCAGGTTGATCAATTTTGAACTTTGTCTGCCATGTTTCGCCTGGCGCAAAGGCATTGTGCGGACCGCCATCCGCGTGACTTGGAATAATAAGACCGTGCCAATGGACAGTGGTGCTTCTCGCGAGGGAGTTTTCTACTGCAACAGCGATCTCGTCTCCCTTATGCACCCTTACGGCAGGCCCCAGGACTTCAGAAGAGTAGCCTGCCGTCGACGTATAGACGTTGTCGAAGAATGAATGCCGCCCGCGGCGTGCAACCAGCTTCAGCTTGTTGCCTTCCTTGCGCGCGTCGATCAACTGGGGGAGCGGAAGGGTCCGCTGAAAGGGAATGTTTCGGGCGCTGGCGCTTCGACTGAACAACAAGGGCCCGGTTGAGCCGGCCAACGCAGCGGCTAGGAACCATCGTCTAGAGTACATGCCTGATCTCCAGTCACTGGAAAGCAGTCGCCCCTGACCGCGGATATCAAAAATACTAAAGCCAATGGACCGAACTCGATTGATCTAGGTCAACCGCGCTGCTCATTCCGACAAACTGATATTTGGCCTTATTGGACAATGCCAGCGCAAGGGAAGTTTCGCTGGAATGGCCGTTGAAATTGTTGCTTTTTCTAACAACTTCTAAGCTGTTGGTCGCAGGTTCGATTCCTGCCGGGGTCGCCATTTTATAAGTCTTTCTGGCAGCATCTGATCGCCATTCCGACAAATGACCTCGTTTCGTTCGCGCCGTCGGACGTTTGCTCGTGGCCTCTGAGCCACCAAATTCCAAGTGCCCGACGGGATGAAGATTGTGCGCTTGGTCCGCCAGAGCAACTTTATCGAGGCAGCTTCGCGCAGAATATTCTGACTGCGTCCGCAAAGCCGTCCGCGTCTTCGATAGCGGAAATATGCGCTGCCTTCAGAGTCACGATGCCGGCGTTCGGAATCTCGGCGGCCAGTTCTTCACCGCGTGCAGGCGGTGTCGAGGGATCGTGTTCGCCGCACAAGATGCACGCCGGCAACCGGATGGACTTGAGTTCGGGTAGCATATCCGCCGACGCGAGCACTTCGCAGCAGCGTGCATAGCCGACGGAAGATGTTTTCGAGAACATTTCGGCGATTTCGGCAACGCGCTTCGGCTCACGTTCCTGAAACGCCCTGGTAAACCAGCGATCGACGGTAGTAGCGACGAGCGGCTGCATTCCGTTCTCGCGAACCGCTCTGGCACGATCGTGCCACATGGCGGCGGGCGGGAAGTTCGCGGCGGTATTGGCGAGCACGATGCCGTTGAAACGCCCGGCGTGGTGAACGCCGAGCCACTGCGCGGTGAGACCGCCTAGCGATAGCCCACAGATCGTGGCGCGAGAGACACCGAGCGCGTCGAGAATGCGGATTACGTCACCGCCGAGCGTGGCAAGCGTGATCGGTTCGTCCGTGATCTGCGATTGACCGTGGCCGCGCGCGTCGTAACGGACGATGCTGAAGTCGCCGGAAAGGCGCGCGGCGAGCTCGTCCCACATGCCCAAGCCCGCGCCGACGGAACTGCTGAGAACGATCGTAGGCTTGCCGCTCGCGGGCGCTGCTTCGACTGCGAGCGAAACGCCGTCGGCCACCGGAATCATCTGAATTTGCATCGCGCGGACTTCCTTATAAGTCGATCATGTATTTCGTCCGCACGCTGCCGTCGCAGTCGTCTTCCGGCGGAAGAAAGATAGGGTTTTGTTCGGACTCGTGCCGGGATCGGTCCAGCCGTCAGAACACGGAGATGAATTCACGGCGCGAAACGAGCCGCGAGATTTCCTGAAGGGCGCTCTCGAGATCGTCGTCATTGTCGATACCGCCGACGCAAAGCCGGACGCCGGGTTTTGACCGTCCGTTGGCGAGCAGCGAAGGCGACGCGGCGATATTAATGCCGCGCGCTGATGCCTGTGCGATAAAATCGGAGACGTCGTAGCCCTCGGGCATCGGCAGCCAATAATGAAACGCGTTCGTTTCGGCGAAGGAGATCGGCTTCAGCGCAGCGCGGACCTTTTTCGAAAGCTGTGCCGCCCGCAGTCGCTTGCTCTGAATCTGCTCGTCGAGATCGCCGGTGTCGATGAGGTGAACGAGCGCGGCGGCAAGCAGCGGCGACGTCATCCAGCTTCCGGCGCGGAGCGCGGTGATCGCGCGCGCATGGAATTTTTCGGGAACGACGACGCTGCCCATGCGAAGGGCCGGAGCTACGATCTTGGCGTAGCTCGTTACATAAAAGCTGCGTTCGGGGGCGTGACGGGTGATCGGCGTGTGGGGTTTCGTCGCGAGGAACGCGTAGACATCGTCCTCGATAAGATAAGCGTCATGTTTGCGGAGCAGTTTTGCGACCTGCCGGCGGCGGCTTTCGCCCATCGCGGCACCCGTTGCGGTCTGGAAGGTGGGAGTCAGATAAACGGTCTTCGCGCCGGTTTCCGAAAGAACGCGATCGAGCGAATCCGGAACCGCGCCTTCCTCGTCCAGCGCGACACCGGCGAGCCGGTAGCGCTGCAATTCCGCGAGCGCGGAAAGGCCGGAATAGGGATACTGCTCGGCGGCGATCGTATCCCCCTCGCGGGCGGCCGCGGAAAGCGCGAGCCACACCGCATGCTGCGCACCGCTGGTCACGAACAGGTTCTGCGGCACGCACTGGAGAATGTGCGACGATAGCCAGCCCGCGATCTTGTCGCGGTGTTCGTAGACACCCTGATGCGGGAGGTAGTCGAGCAGCTTCGCGAGATGATTGCGGTCGGCAAGCTCCGTGAAGGCATCCTTCAGCACGGCTTCCGCGCCGGTCAGGGGAGGCACGTTCAGCGTCAGATTGATGGTGCGCGACACGCCATCGTTCGGACTTTCATAACGCGAGCGCACGAAAGTGCCGCGTCCGACTTCCCCGACAATGAGGCCGCGGCGCTCGGCTTCCGCATAGGCCTTGGTGACGGTGCCGACGCTGAGGTTGAGCCGGTTTGCGAGATCACGTTGCGGCATGAGTTGCATGCCGGGCGCGATGCGCCCTGTGCGGATATCGGCAGCGAGTGCATCGACGATCGCGATGTACACCGGTCCCGAGGCATCCTTCAGCTTGGGCAGCCATTCCGTCATTTGAACTTCCCGCGAACCTTGCAACGCAGCAGAATTTCTCCGCGCCGATTGTCTCAATTAGACGAGATCGCCGAGTAGGACAATTCCCGAATGTCATAATTCCTGGTTGACAAGTGTACTAGTACAAGTAACCGTGCGCGTCGTCGAGCACAAACGCCGCCGAGAGAAGTGGCATGCTGCGACAGGACAGGGAGGATATGATCTCGCGCGGGTTTGCGGACGCGACGATTGCAGTGCAATGAAGCCAGCCGCCTTTGATTACATTCGAGCCAAATCCGCGGCTCATGCCTCTGCGCTGCTCGCGGAGGACGAGAACGGCCGCATCATCGCGGGCGGTCAGACGCTGATGCCCATGCTTGCGATGCGCCTTGCGCGTCCGTCGCGTTTGATCGACGTCGCGCGGATTTCCGAGCTCTCTTACATCCGTGACGAGAAAGACAAGATTTCAATCGGCGCGACGACCCGCCAGGTAATGGTGGAGAAAAGTACGCTGATCGCGAAGCGGCTGCCGCTGTTGCACAAGGCGATCGAATGGGTGGGGCACCCGCCGACCCGCGCGCGGGGCACGGTTGGTGGTTCGCTCGCCAATTCGGATCCCGCTGCCGAGATTTCGCTTGTCGCGGCGACGCTCGGCGCGACGTTGCGCTACGTCGACGAGACCGGCGAGAACAGCATTTCCACCGACGAATATTTCATCGGCCCGATGATCACGGCGCTGCCCGCGACCGCTTGTCTTGCTGGCGCCGACTTCCCTGTCTGGAGCGAAAAGCGTGTCGGTACGGGGTTTGAAGAGGTGAACGCGCGTTCGAGCGATTTCGCGTTCGTTTCCGCCGCCGCACAGGCGGCGCTCGACGCGGACGATAAGTGCGCGCGCATAGCGCTCGGCATCGGCGGACTCGGCGATTTCCCGGTTCGGGTCGATATCGATGCGGCAAAGGATCAGATCGAGAAAGAATCCGCCGTGCGCGAGGCCATCGCCGAAGCGATTGCCGACATTGAGCCGCTCGCTGATCTGCACGCGACGGCGGAATACCGCCAGCGCGTGGCTGTAACGCTGGCGTATCGCGCCGTGCGCAATGCTGTTCGCGAGGCGAAGGAGCTTGCCTATGCGAACTGAGTTGAAGATCAACGGCAAAAGCCATGTGGTCGATGTCGAACCGCGCAAGTCGCTGCTCGATTGTCTGCGTGAAGACCTGCGCCTGGTCGGGGCGCATGCGGGGTGCGAGCATGGCGTATGCGGTGCCTGCACCGTGATCGTGGACGGCACGCCGGTCCGCTCGTGTCTGATGCTCGCAGTACAGGCCGAAGGCAGCGAAGTGGTCACCATCGAAGGGATCGCGCCGGCGCCGGGCGAACTGAGCATCCTTCAGGACGCATTCTGCGAGACGCATGGCATGCAGTGCGGATTTTGTACGCCGGGCATGATCCTCGCCGCGCACGCGCTGCTGCGCGACAATCAGGAGCCTACGCGCGAGGAAATCGTCGAGGCGATTTCCGGTAACATCTGCCGTTGCACGGGCTACGACCAGATCATAGAGGCGGTCGCGCTCGCCGCGCGCCGGATGCGTGGCAGGAATGCGCCCGATCAGGTGTCGGCATGAGCGCGGCGCCCCGGAAATTCCGCTACATCTCGAGCGACCGCCGCGTGCTCGAAGACCGCCGTTTCGTCGTCGGCAAAGGCAACTTCGTCGCCGACATCGTGCGCCCGAATATGAAGCACGTCGCACTCGTGTTCTCGCCGCACCCGGCAGCGCGCATCGTCAAGGTGGACGGCAGCGAAGCGCTGAAGATGCCGGGCGTGCAATATGTGCTCGCGGGCGATGAGCTTGCCGCTGCGATTCAGCCGATGCCGAACGGCATGCCGACGCCCGAAGTGAAGCGCTATCCGCTCGCGGTCGGCCAGGCCCGTTACGTGGGCGAGTGGATCGCCGCCGTCGTCGCGGATACGCGCGCGCTTGCCGAGGATGCCGCCGAAAAGGTGAAGGTCGAATACGAGCCGCTTCCCTTCGTGGTCGACGGTAAGGAAGCCTTCAAGAAGGACGCGCCGCCGGTGCATCCGGCGCACGGCAGCAACATTCTGCTCGATAAGACGTTCGTGTGGGGCGATGTCGAAGGCGACTTCGCCGCGAGCCCGCGCAAAATTTCCTTCAGCCAGAAGTGGGGCAGAAGCTCTACCGTTCCGATCGAGACCTTCGGCGTGATCGCGGAATGGGACGCCTGGCGCGAAGTGCTCGATGTCTGGGCCTCGATCCAGATGCCGAAATACGCGGACCAGATCGCAGGATCGATGCGCCTGCCGATGAACGCGGTGCGCGTGCATCAGGATGTCGATGTCGGCGGCAGCTATGGCGTGAAACGCGGCATCAAGCAGACCGTGCTGGTTTGCTATCTCGCGAAGAAGCTGAACATGCCGGTGCGGCTGATCGAGGATCGTCTCGACAACATGCGCGGCGGCGATGCGCATGGCCCGGAGCGCAACTTCGATGTCGAAATCGCCTTCGACGATAGCGGCATCATCCGTTCCATGAAAATGGAGGCACTCGACAACGTCGGTGCCTATGCCGGCCGCTCGCCATTCCAGCTTGGCAAGCCGATCGGCGCGATCGTCGGGCCCTATAAGATAAAGAGTGTGCAGTATCGCGCGATCGCGGTGACCTCGAACAAGACCGTGCAGGAGGCGGTGCGCGCCTTCGGTCAGTCGCCGACCAATTATACAATCGAGCGTGCGCTCGACGAGGTCGCCTGGGCGCTGAATCTCGACCGGCTCGAAGTGCGGCGGCGGAATTTCATCCAGCCGCATGAGTTTCCCTATCTGATCCCGAGCGGCACGACCTACGATAGTGGCGACTACCCCGGACTAGTGAATAAGGTGGCGAAGCACGCCGACCTCGACGCGGTCTATGCGGAGCGGGATCGCCTGCGTGCGGAAGGCCTGCTTGCGGGCGTCGGTTTTGCATCGTGCCTCGAGCCGAGCGGCGGCAACTCCGCTTTCGAACCGCTCCTGAACCGGCAGAACAAGACCACAACGTGGATGGATTCCTGCCGTATCGCGGTCGATGCGCTCGGCACAATTACCGCGACCATGCATACGACGTCGGCGGGGCAGGGCCACGAAACGCTAGTTGCGACCGTCGTCGGCGAAGCGCTCGAAATCGCTCCCGAAAAGATTCGGGTAAGCCGTGCGCATACGCTCGACGTGATGCCATCGAACAGCCCGGTGGGCAGCCGCATGGCGATCATGCTCGGCGGTGCGGCGTTCCATGCCGCGAATAAGCTCAAGCACAAGATGATGACGATCGCCGCGCACGATCTCGGTGTGTCGCTCGACGATCTGGTCTGGAACGAAGGCACGGTTTCCGGCAAGAAGAATCCCGATCAGAAACTGACGTGGAACGACATCGTTTTGATCGCGCACCGGCATTACTACCGGATGCCGGAAGACATGGAGCCGGGTCTCACCACGCAGCATGTCATGCAGGTGCCGAACGGCGGCAAGCTGCCGACCGACGATGACCGGATTCAGATGTATCCGTGTTTCTCGTTCGAGTTCCATGTCGTGCTGATGTCGATCGACCCGGATATCGGCAAGCCCGAATTCCGCCGCTACGTGATCGGCCACGACTGCGGCACCGTGATCAATCCGAAGATCGTGCATGGCATGACCATGGGCGGCATCGCTCACGGCATCGGTGCTGCTCTGCTCGAAGAGTTCGCCTATGACGATCAGGGCCAGCTGCTTACCCAGAGCTTCATGGATTACCTTCTGCCGTCCGCGCACGAAGTACCGAAGATCGAAGCGGTACATCAGGTGACGCCGTCGCCGCTCACCGTGTTTGGGCAAAAGGGCTCGGGTGAGTCCGGCTATCTCGGCGCGCCCGCGGCGATTTCCAGTGCGATCAACGACGCGCTGCGTCCGCTCGGCATCAAGATGAACAGCCTGCCGCTCAAAATCACCAAGCTCGGCGATGCCATCGCAGCAGCGCGCGCAAAGGAAGCGAAACAATGATTATCGACTCCCACGGCCATCTCGTCCCGCCCGCGCTTCTGCACACGATGAAGGCGAACCAGGCGAAGTTTCCTTCGGTGCGCATGATCGAGGAAGGCGCGAGCCTCGCGTTCTCGTTCGCCGGCAACAAGCCGACCCGTCCCGTATCGAAGCCGCTCACGGATATCGCGGCGCGCATTGCCTGGATGGATCAGAACAAGATCGATCGCCAAGTCGTCGGCGGCTGGGTCGACAGCTTCGGCTACGAAATCCCGGGCGAGGAGGGCGTCGCCTGGAGCGCCATGATCAATGAAGCGCTGCTGGCGGCTTCGAGCGAGCACAAGCGTTTCGTGCCGCTCGCAACCGTGCCGATGCAGGATGGCGCGAAAGCCGCGCAGGTGCTGAAGAAAGCGATGGCCGATGGTTTTCCCGGCGTGATGATCGGCACCTTGCCGCGCGGCGTCGGCAGCGTGCTCGATATCGAGGACCTGGAGCCGTTCTGGAAGGCCGCCGACGAAACCGGCGCGGCCATTCATATTCATCCGAGCTTCGATGCGGGCGATCACCGCGTGCACGACTACGGCATGGCCAACGGTGTCGGCCGCATCACCGACGCGATGGTGGCGGTGAGCCGGCTCGTCTATTCGGGACATCTCGTCAAATACAAGAATGCGAAGGTCGTGGTCGGCATGGGCGGCGCCGGTTTGCCGTTCATCATCGGCCGACTGCGCCGCAACGCGGCGATCACTCCGAACCTCGGCGATCCGGATGAGGCGCTGCGTCACCTTTACGTCGATACGATCCTGCATGACGCGCGCGTGCTCCGCTTTGTTGCGGAGATCGTGGGCGCGGATCGCATCATGATGGGCACCGACATGCCGTTTCCGATCGGAGACGACAAACCGCTCGAACTCGTGAAGGCGGCGGGCTTCGGCGAAAGCGAAGCGAAGTCGATCAATGGCGGCCTCGCCGCGAAAATCTTCCGCGTTCAAGAGGTGGTATGACGTGAAACTGGATATCGGCGGCGAGGAGCGTTTCGACGCGAACATCGAGCGGGTCTGGGAGATGGTCAACGATCCCGCGGTGCTGCAACGCTGCATTCCCGGCTGCAAATCGATGACCGAGACGGGCTCGGATCAGTACAAGATCGAGCTCAATCTCAAGGTTGCCTCCGTCGGCGGCACGATGGAGGGCATGATCGGTCTCTCGGATAAGACGCCGCCGTCCCGTTGCAGAATTCAGGTCGAAGGGTCCGGCACACTCGGTACCGGCAAGGGCGATGCGGTTTTCGAACTGCGCGAAGAGAACGGGCAGGTCGTCATGAAATACGAGGGCACCGGCGATGTCGGCGGCCTCGTTGCGGGTGTGGGGCAACGCATTCTCAAGGGCGTTGCCAAGCATCTGGTCGGAAAGTTCTTCACTGCCTTTCGGGGCGAAATACAAAAGGCAGCCGCTTAAGCTGCGAATGACCACAAGAGAGCGTTGAAGAGGGAAGGAAAAGGAGAAACGGAAATGATGAAAAAGTACATGAAGAAGGGCGTCGTCGCCGCGTTTGCAGCAGCGATGATGGCTGGTGTGGCAGCGGATCGCGCGGCCGCACAGGCTCCGATCGATCTTTCGATCGTCGTGTTCGGTGCCCCGTCGCTCGGTGCATTCTTGCCGCCGATCATCAAGAACCAGAAACTCGACGCGAAGAACGGCCTGAACATTACTTTCCATGAGCGTACGCCGGACGCCTATGCGACCCAGTTCAACTCGGGTGAATTCAAGATCGGCGGCAGCGCTGCGCTGCTCACCGTCGGCCTCGCGGATACCCGCGGCCTGAAGGTGACTTATCTCTTCAACCTGTTTGACTTCTGGGGTGCCGTCGTTACGTCGCGCGATAACGTCAAGACTCTGAAGGATCTCGAAGGCAAGGAACTTGCCGCCGCGCGTGGCACGACCAACTACAACATGTTCGAGTTCTTCGCGCGCAAGCAGGGCGTGGACGTCTCCAAGATCAAGGTCGTGAACACGGCAACCCCGGGCCTCGTGGGTTACGCGCTCGCCGACCGCGCGGACGCGATCCAGCTTTGGGAGCCGGCCTATACGCTGCTGCTTTCCAAGAAGTCTACGATCCGCACGCTTGATCTGAAACTTGCGCAAACCTGGAAGGCCTTCTCGGGCGGAACGGAGATTCCTTATCTCGGCGTCGCGGCTCATGCAGACTGGGTTGCGGCAAATCCAGACGCGGTCGCGCGCCTCTACCGCACCTATAAGGAAGCGGCGGAGTGGGTGAAGAAGAACCCTGAAAAGGCAGCGGCGCTGATTTCGCCGAAGGCGTCGCCGGAGGATCAGAAGGCTCTGGCTTCGCTCATCCGTGCCAACGAACGTCTCGGCATGAACGTCGTTGGCGCCGCCGAGCAGCGTAAGCTGATCGACGCCGTTTACAAAGCGGGTCAGGAGAACGGTTATCTGAAGACCGCTCCCTCGGCCGCTTCGGTCTATTCGAAGCCGCTGAAATGATGTCGTTCGGTATCAGCAAACGTGCAATCCAGGCGACCGCCAGCCTTCTCGGGCTGGCGGTGGTCTGGCAGATCGCGTCGCTCTTCTTTCCGCCGTTTCTGTTTCCGCCGGTCACCGCCATCGCGAAATATGTCTGGGAAATTCTGTCGTCCTGGACGCTCTTCGTCGACGTGCTGATGACGTCGGGTCGCATCTTCGCGGGCCTGATGGGAGCGTTCGTTCTCGGCGGCGTGCTCGCGCTTCTGCTTTACGCATCGCGCACGCTCGAGAACTACATATCCCCGGTTCTGACGTTCCTGCAGGGCATTCCCGCACTGTCATGGGTCGTGATTGCGATTATCTGGTTCCACGGCGTCGAATTCCGCATCTTCTTCATCATGCTGATGACGACGCTGCCGGCCTTCACGTTCCAGATTCTCGGCGCGATCCGGGCAATGTCCAAGGACCTTTACGAAATGGTTCTTTCGTTCCGGCCGCGGCGAATGCAGATGTTCCGCATGCTGTTCCTGCCGACGCTTATTCCGGACATCATCACTGCCTGGCGCGTCAATCTCGGTAACGCGGCGCGCGTCGTGGTTGTCGCCGAGCTCGTGGGCGCAACGGGCGGAGTCGGTTATCAGTTGTTGCGGCAGCAGCAGTTGTTCGACATGGCAGGTGCCATCGCATGGACGCTGCAGCTCGTTCTGTTCGTTCTGGTAATGCAGCAGATACTGACTTTCCTCGAGAACCACTTCCTGCGCTATCGCGCGGTTTCGGAGCGCGCGTGATGACGAACGTCATTGAATTCACCAATGTCAAGAAGATCTTCCCGAGTCAGAACGACGGTGGAAACTTCGTTGCCGTCGATGATCTGACGTTCAATGTTGCGAAAGGCGAGATCGTCGCCGTGCTGGGCAAGACCGGCTGCGGAAAATCGACGATGTTCAATCTTCTCTCGGGATTGATCGCTCCGACGAGCGGAACGGTACGCACGAGCGGGCACGATCCGTTCACGGACTTCGAGTATTTCCGCGGGCGGATCGGCATCGTATTCCAGAACGACCGCCTGATGCCGTGGCGCACTGCGCTCGACAACGTGCTCCTTGGTCTCGAAATTCTCGACCGGCCGCGGCAGGAGTCGGTGGATATCGCGAAGCGCTGGCTCGCGCGCCTCGGCCTCTCTGCGCACGAGAACGACTATCCGCATGCGCTTTCCGGCGGCATGCGCCAGCGTGTGTCGCTTGCAAGAGCGTTCGCAGTCGAGCCCGAAATTCTGCTTTGCGACGAGCCGTTCTCCGCGCTCGACGAAATGACGGCGCGGGATCTGCGGCAGGAGTTCGTCCGTATCACGCGGCAGAACCACAACACCGCGCTCTTTATTACGCATTCGATCAACGAAGCGTTGGAGATCGGCGACCGCATCGTCGTGTTCCATCGTCCGGCAAAGATTGCGCTTGAGGCACGCCTGACACGCGATACCTCGGAGCAGGAAAAAGCCGTGCTCCGCGACAAGATCATCGAAGTGCTGGCCGGCGAAAAGCGCATGGCCTAAGAAAAGAAAGTGCAAGAAATGTCCGAACAATTGTTTCTCGTCATCGCCCACGACAAGCAGGGCGCCGAAGATCTGCGCGCGCAGCACCGCGACGCCCATGTCGCTTACCTCAAGAAATCGCATGGCGGCGTGCAGATCGATGTGGGCGGGCCGCTAACGGCCGACGAGAAGAATTCCGCCGGAACCTTCCTGATCGTGCGTGCCGCCGATCGTATGTCGGTGGAGCAGTTCGTTGCCGGCGATCCATTCGCTGCCGCTGGTATCTTCGGCTCGGTCGATATCAAACCTTGTAAAGTGACGCTGCGGAGCTGACGTATCCGCCATAGCCCGGCCTCGGCACGCGAACGGCGGCGCATGTTTGTCGGCCGTTCGCTGATCTCCTTGAAAGTTGCCGCCGTGTGCGCCGCAATAGCGGCCGCGAAATATGCCGCACGACGGCACCTTGACGTTCGCGCGCAAAAACCTAGTCTGTCCGTTGAGCGATCCTTTCGGCCCCTATGCCCTGTCAGGGCTTTCGCCGCCAACGGCGGCCGGTGATCCGTACATCGCTTTCACTTCACAGCCGAAGTCTGCCTCCAGCCGACGCCAGAGGTTTGTCTTTAGTCCGTAGATCACCGCGCAACCCTCCGGTTGAGCGGCAGGGCGAGCATGTGTCTTGAAGGCGATGAGTAAGGCGATTCACGCGGACGAAGAATGGGATGCCGGCGACATGGGTTGCGGAATTCTGGTTCTCGAGCTGCGGAAAAAGCTCCGGGCGCAACCCGGAGCGGTCTTCAAAGTGGTTTCGCTCGACCTTGGCGCGCCGGAGGACCTTCCGGCGTGGTGCCGGCTCACGGGAAACGAACTCGTCCACCACGATCCGGAAAGCAACAGCTTCTGGATCAAATCGAGACTGGATTGGAAACGGTGACGCGGCAAAGACCGCGAAGCCAATAATAAAGAGGGGAACTGAAAATGGCCGACAATAAATTCGTGGTGAGTCTCAGCTTCGCGAAGAACGATACCGACAAGTCCACGGTGGCGTTCGTGGTCGCGAATGCCGCCGTCGCTTCGGGCAAGGATACCGTCGTGTTCCTTTCGATCGAAGGCGTTCACCTTTCGCAGAACGGCTACGCGGATTCGATTCATGAAGAAGGTTTCGCACCGCTGAAGGAGCTGATGACGAATTTTGCCGAAGCCGGCGGCGAGATTTACGTCTGCTCGCCCTGCTTCAAGAAGCGCAAGCTCGACGAGAACAATCTCATCAAAGGTGCGAAGGTCGTGGGCGGCGCGAAGCTCGTCGAATTCATGGGCGAGGGTGCCCCGAGCATCTGCTACTGATGATCCCGTATCGCAGGCTGGCAATCTTCTTCGTGCTCGCGGCGCTGGCTTACGTTGCGCTCAGCTATGTGACGTTCAAGGTTCCGGCCACGCTCGCGGACGCCGAACTCTGCGGCTTCACCGAAGACGATTTCAACAGCGCAGGGCAGATTGCCTACCCGCCGGTTCATGCCTGGTGGGTGAGCTTCGTCCGCAAGGAAGAATGGTGGAGCACGATCTCGGTCGGGCTTTCCTTTGCCTTCATGGCCTTTGCGTTGACCGCGACACGAAGGGTCGGCGGAGCGGGCGCAGGCGCCGCGATGGGTGGTGGCGTGCTCGCGCTGTCTGCAATCTGCGTCAGTTGTCTTGCGCCTGTTCTTTCGGTCGTAGGACTGGGACTTGCCGGTACGCTGCTCGCCGGCGTTCCGAAGTGGCTGATCACGCTCAACACGTTGATGCTGACCGGGTGGGGTACGCTCTATCTCTCCCGGAAACTTTCGACATGCGAACTGCCGCGCAACATGGCGGCGAAGACTGCCTAGGGGGGGAAGTCATGAAACACATTCTGGGAATGACCGCGGCGTCCGCCTTCGTGCTTGCGGCAGCTGCGTTGCCGGCATCCGCCGAGGACTATTCAAAGATTTTGCAGCAGGCGAACCCGAACACGCCGCTCGCGCATCCGATCGCGCAGAACGATATTCCGCCGCCGCCGTTTTCGCTGATCGCGGATCGTCCGGTGAACCCGGCCTATGTGCCGGGCCTGCCGGGGCTTCTCGAAAATTCTCCGGTGACCGACGACTTTGGCCGCAAGCCGCCGAAATTCGACGCGGTGTTCATCCGTAAGAGCCGCGTCGAGAACGGCGAAGTGGTGATCCCCGCGGGCGGGCTCGCCTATCATGAAGACACCTGGGGCGGCGAGGTTGCGCTGCGCGGCGAACAGATCCCCGTGCTTGGGAAGCTATCGACCTACGTCGATTACGACATGACGATCGTGGTGAAGGAGAACGTGACGATTCCCGCAGGCGGCAGTGTCGTGGTCGGCGGGCAAGTCTACCAGTATTACGCGACCGTCGTTCATAACAACACCGCGAACCATACGCTGCATGTCAAGACGATCGCAGGCACTGACTGGGAGTGGGCGTTCGGCTCGCCAGTGCTTTCGGCGACGCAGACCGAATGGTGGGGCGGCCTGAAATTCGCGCAGCTCTATAATCAGGGCAAGGCGCGCGAAGTGAACCGGAACGGAATGGTGTTCGACTGGATTTCAGGCGTCCGCATGGACCGCATCGTCGTTGCCGACGCGAAAGTATTCGCGGGTTTGGCCGCCGCGAATGATCAGTGGAAAGCTGGTGACAAGACGATCCGTGTCGCTGCGATCAATGCCGAAGCCGGCACCGTCGACGTCGAGGTGCTCGAAGGCGGCAAGGTCGTACTCGCCAAGACCATCGGCCCGGTGAAGAAAGAGTCGCTGATCGAGGACACGACCGCGCGCAAGCAGCTTGTGTTCGAGCATGGCGACGTGATCGGCTTCCTGTCGCCGTGGCCGGAAGCGTTCAAGGACGGCAAGGCCAACTTGAAGATCTACGCCAAGGCGATGAGCATGCGTTATGGCGAGACGTTTGCCGGCGACAACCGCTTCAACGTCTATCCGGTCGGCTGCCCGACCGGGCACAACTTCGGCTTCATGCTGGTCAATAAAGAAGAGATCCGGCTGAAGGCGGGTACGACTTACAACGGTCCGCAGGGTTACTTCAAAGTCGTGGTCGATAAGATCGATGGCGACAAGGTGCTCGGCTGGCATATCGAAGACAGCAAGGGAAACCGCTCGGCCAATCTCGGCGGCGTGAATGTCACGAACGTCGATCTCGTGCTGGGGCAGGGCCGCGTTGCGGGACAGGCGATCCTGAAGGATGTCGGCCGCGCGATGCTGAACCGTGCCTACCAGATGGGCGCGTCGAATCCGAACAGCACTTCCATCCCGCAGGCATCGTCTTCGATGTCGCCGGCGGTACTCGCTGGCTTCGGCATTCTTGCGATCGGGCTTGCCGCCGTCGGGTACGAAGTCGGCCGCCGCAAGCGGATGTAATGTAGCGAAAGTCGGCCGGCGCCCGCGCGAGCGGGCGCCGGTTCAGTTTACGGACAGGATTTAATGGACCCACGCGAAAAGCACGATTTTGAACCGAATGTCAGCTTCGACGGCGGCGATCTCGATTGCGGCAACGGCCTGTTGCTTCTGATCCGCAAGCACATCGATCCGATGGAGAAGGGGCAGCTACTCGAGATCCGCTCGACCGAAATCTCGGTCGACGAAGATCTTCCGGCCTGGTGCCGACTTACGAAGAACGAACTCGTTTCCTGGACCAAGGCCGGAAAGCAGCGCAGCTTTCTGGTCAGTAAGGGCGCATTCAGCGAGAAACAGGCAGAAGCGCCAAAGCCAGCCGTCGTCGAGGCGCGTGTCGAGACGCGCCCTTCAGGATTGAAAGCGAGGACGGAGAAAGTAACGCCGCCGCCGGTTCCGGCACTCGCCGTCATGGGTATGGGAAGCTGGCCCCGTCCGCGCTGGATGGTGGACGCAATCCACGCCCATGTCGAAGGCAAGCTTGATGAAAGCGCGTTTCAGGAAACGGCAAACGATGCCGTGCGGCTCGCGGTCGCCGCGCAGGAAAAGGCCGGCGTCGATGTAATTACCGACGGGGAACAGCGGCGCGACAGCTACGCGAGTTTCGTCGCGACCCGGCTCGACAACTGTCAGCTTATTCCCTTGAGCGATCTTCTGCCGTTGGTCGATCACCCGGATGAATTCGAGGCCGAGCTGCGCGCGCTCGACGTGCCCGCGGGCGATATTCGTCACCCGGCGGTATTCGGGCTGTTGAAGCGTTCACGCCCGATTGCGGGCCATGAACTCGATTTCGCCCGCACACTCACGGAGAGGCCGGTGAAGGTTGCGCTTCCCGGGCCTTATCTGCTCGCGCGCACGATGTGGATGGAGTGCATTTCCGACCAGGCCTACAAGAGCCGCGAGCATATTTCCGGCGATATCGTTCGCGTGCTGCGCGAAGAGATTCAGGACCTGCTGGACGGCGGCGCGGCGGTGGTGCAACTCGACGAGCCGGTACTTTCGGAAGTCGTCTTCAGCGGCATCAAGAACAAGCGCAGCTTCATGTGCGGCGCGCTGTCGGAATCGCTCGGGCCCGAGCATGAGCTGGCTTTCGCACGCGATCTCGTCAACGCGGTAACGGACGGCTTCCCACAAGAGCGGATTGCGCTCCATGTCTGCCGGGGCAACTGGACGCCGGACGAATCCGTGGCGCTCGCCGGCAGCTATGCGCCGCTTGCCGGCACGCTGGCGCAGATGAAGGTCGGCGCCTATCTTCTGGAAATGTGCACGCCACGCGCAGGCGAAATGGAAATCCTGCGCAAGTTACCGGAAGACGCGCGCATCGGCGTCGGCGTCGTCAACCAGAAGACGCAGCACGCCGAAGCACTGGAAGAAGTCTCGGCGAAGATCAGGCAGGCGATCGATCTGTTCGGGCGCGAGCGGGTGTGGCTGCATCCGGACTGCGGCTTTGCTACCTTTGCGGATAACCCGATATGCTCCAATCACGTCTCAGAGGCAAAGCTTGCGGTGATCGCCGAAGCGGCGCGGAGATTCCGCAACTAGCGCATCGACAGCGTGGTCGCTAGCTTTGGCGTTCCGAAGCGTGGCGCGATACAAATTCCAGAACACCGTTCGCGAACTGCTCCGGCGCCTCGATCGCCGAGATATGTGCGGCGGGAATTGTAATCATATCCGCAAGCGCGATGCGATCCACCAGCTCCTTGCCGCGCAATGGGGTGGTGGAGGGGTCGTGGTCACCGCAAATGACCCGGACCGGGATGCGAACGGCGCCTAGCTTGTCGCTCATGTCGGTTTGCGCGAGCACCTCGCAACATAGCGCATAGCCTTCTGCCGAGGTGCCTGCGATCATTCTGGATACTTCTGCTACCCGGTCCGGATGACTGTCACGGAACGATTTTGTAAGCCAGCGATCGAGCGTCGCTGCGACCAGCGGCTGCATGCCCTGTTCGCGGACGGTTTTCGCCCTGTCATGCCACATGGAAGCCGGAGGAAAGTTCGGCGCCGTGTTCGCCAAAATCACGCCGGCGAAGCGGTCGGGATGATGCAGCGCCAGCCATTGCGCCGTCAGCCCGCCCAGCGAGAGGCCGCAGAGAAATGTGCGCGAAATGCCGAGATGATCGAGGATCGCGACGACATCGCTTCCGAGATTCTCGATGGTAAGCGGCCCGCTGCCAGCGTCTGACGAACCGTGTCCGCGAGTATCGTAACGAACGATCCGGAACCGGGACGACAGAAGCGGAATGACCTCGTCCCACATATGCATATCCGCGCCGATCGAACTGCTGAGCACGAGGACGGGAGCACCGGAGGCCGGCGCGGCATCGACAGCCAGCGCCACGTTATCAGCCACTTGAATTTTCTCGATCATATTTCGCTCGCGAGACGGAGAGGGGAACTGGATGGATTACTTGATCGGCGAGAAGGAAGTACCCCGCAGCAGCTTCGTTTCCTGCGTAACAAAGTAGGGCTGAGCCGCTTTCAGGAATGCGCGCCACTCTTCGTTTGCGGCAAGAATGCCGCGGCGCTCCTGGCGGTCCTCGAAGGACGTATATCCCCACAGATGCACGACCTGATTGATGTCACCGATCTCGGTCGTAAAGTAGCCGATCAGATTGCCGAGAATTTCGCGGTGGACTCGCGAGCCCTTCTCTTCATAGAGCTTTACATATTCGGCGACGGTTCCCGGCTTCAGCGAATAAGTGCGCATTTCCACGAGCATTTTGTCCTCCCGGCCGGTTTTGTCGTTGGCGTTTGACTCTCGGCGACTTTGTATACATAGTTCCAGCAACGGCAAAGAACAAAAACGTAGATACTTCTGGGAGGATGCAAAATGAGAAGTGCTTTTTGGCGTGTTCTTGGTCTGGCTTCGTGCCTGGCCGTGGCGAATTTCCTGGCACCGCCGGCGCCTGCACAAGAAAAAGACAAGGTATTCAAGCTCGGCATCGTGACGTTTACGTCGGGTCCGGGCGCCGAATCCTTCGGTACGCCGGGCTGGAACGCCGCGAAACGCCTGATCGAAGCGTTCAACCGGGGCGGCGAGCTGCCGGCGCCGTATGACAAGATCGGCTTCGGCGGCAGGAAGGTCGAAGTCAGCGTCATCGACGAAAGCGGTGGCACCACCAAGCAGGTGCAGGAGCTTCGCAACGCATTCGATCGCGACAATTTCGACGCGATCATCGGCTACATTTCTTCGAGCAACTGCCTCGCCGCGGCCCCCGTCGCGGAAGAGATGAAGAAGCTGCTGATCCTGTTCGACTGCGGCACGCCGCGAATCTTCGAGGATCGCGAGTACCAGTACGTTTTCCGCAACTCGTCGCACGCGACGATGGATAACGTGGCGATCGTCCGTTACCTGCAAAAGCGCAAGATCAAGCTCGCGACGGCGGCCGGCATCAACCCGGATTACGCTTACGGCCGCGATAACTGGAAGGACTTCATCCAGAGCCTTCAGAAGGTTCTCGGTACGAAGACCGGATCCGAGCTGTGGCCCAAGTTTGGCGCTGGTCAGTATGGCACCGAGATTTCCGCGCTGCTGCAAACCAACCCGAGCATCATCCATACCAGTCTCTGGGGCGGCGACTTGCAGGCCTTCATCCTTCAGGCCGCTCCGCGCGGGTTGTTCAAGAACCGCCTGGTCGCCATCATGGCCGGCGACCACGTTCTGCATCCGCTCGGCAAGCGCATGCCGGAAGGCGTCATCATCGGCGCACGCGGCGTCGGCGGACCGTTCGCGAAGCAGAGCGCGCTCAATGACTGGCTCGTCGCCAGCACGCAGAAGCACGAACCCGGCGTATTGCCGAGCCAGGCTCACTACCGCATGACGCAGTCCGTGCTCGGTCTGAAGAGCGCGGTGGAGAAGGCGATGGCGGCCAACGGCAACAAGCGTCCGACGACCGAGCAGATTGCTGCGGCATTGCGCGGTCTGGAGTGGGATACCCCGTCCGGCAAGATCAAGATGGCGCTCGGCAACGGCCATCAGGCGATCCAGGCGAACGCGATCGGCGTCACGAAGTGGGACCAAAAGCTCAACCGCATGATCGTGACAGATGTCGAGGTTTTCGCAGCCGAATGCGTCAACCCGCCGGCCGGCATCAAGTCGGAAGATTGGATTGCGCAAGGCTTTCCAGGCGCGAAGTGTGACTAATCCTCCCGCCGGCGCTATCTAGCGCCGGAGAGACGGGGCGCAACGGCAATACCCGTTGCGTCCCGTCGCTAACTGTTAACCGAGGCGAATATCGTGCAACTCGCGAGCACCATCCTGATCGATGGATTGATCGACGCGTCCTGGATCTTCATCGTGGCCGTCGGCCTGACACTGATCTTCGGCGTGTTGAACATTCTCAACATCGCGCACGGCAACTTTTATGCGATCGGGGCCTATGTCGCGGCGAACGCCGTCGGCATCTATTACTCCGGATCGAACCCGCCGATGCTGGGATTGCTGGCGATGACGGGTGCGGCACTCGCCGCGGCGATCGTACTCGGTCCGCTGCTCGAGCGTGGCCTGCTGCGCTTCTTCTATCACCGTGACGAGATCGTACTCGTACTTGTGACGTATGCGTTGTTCCTGATCCTTGAAGACGCGACCAAGCTGATCTGGGGCGTGAATCCATATTATGCCTATGAGCCCTACAGCCTGTTCGGCAACGTGAATGTCGGCCGCATGAATTATGTCGGCTACGATTTCTTCCTGATCGGTCTCGCGGTTTTCATCGGCATCGTCCTATGGCTCGGGCTGAACCGCACCAGGAGCGGTAAGGTCGTGCTCGCAGTGATTCACGACCGTGAAATGAGCAGCGCGGCGGGCGTCAATGTCACCAAGATCTTCGTGATCGCCTTCACGATTGGCGTGTTTCTCGCGGCTCTTGCCGGTGCATTCACCGCACCGAAGATTTCCGTGCAGCCCGGGCTTGCAGTCATGGTCGTGCTGCTGAGTTTCGCCGTCGTGGTCATCGGCGGTCTCGGCAGTATCGAGGGAGCCGCGATTGCCTCCTTGATCGTCGGCCTGTCGCGCGCGCTTGCTATTCATCTCGCGCCATGGGCGGAGCTGTTCATCGTTTATCTCGTGATGGCGATGATGCTCGCGGTACGGCCCCAAGGTATTTTCGCGCCCACCGCGCTCCGGAAAATCTGATATGTCTTCTCGCTACGCAATTCCGCTTCTGGCCGCACTGACGCTAGTAATTCTGGTAGTGCTCGGAAAACTTCTGCCGGCATGGTGCGTTTTCCTGCTCGTCACGGCTTTCGCGAAAGGGCTCGCCGCGCTCGGCCTCGTGCTGATCATCCGCAGCGGCCTTCTGTCGTTCGGGCAGGGGCTGTTCTATTGCGCGGGCGGCTATGGCGCAGGACTGTTCATGCTCTGGGGCGGCGTTCACGACGCGGCGCTGCTGGTGCTTGCCGGCGGGCTCGTTGCACTCGTGCTCGGTGCGGTGATCGCACCTTTGCTCGCGGGCTATCGCAGCATTTTCTTCGCGACGCTTACGCTTGCGCTTTCGATGCTCGCGCATGGCGCTTTGACGAAGGCCGACTTTCTCGGCGGCTCCGATGGCCTGAACCTGCGTCCGCCGAGCTTTATCGGCTTCCAGCCCGCGAACTCGACCGAGTCGGTCTATGCGCTTTATGTGTTCGCCTGCATTCTCGTTGTCGTGTTCTCGCTCGCCTGCCGCGTACATTTCAATTCGGTACGCGGTCTGCTTTCGCTCGCAGTGCGGGACAACGAAATTCGCGTCGAGTATCTGGGAAGCTCGGTCCGGCGCGTGATTTCGGAGAATTTCACGGCTGCCGCATTCCTCGGCGGAATCGGCGGTGCGCTGAATGCGATCGCGGTCGCGCATATCGATCCCGAGCTTGCGTTCTGGACGACTTCGGGTGAGTTCGTGTTCGTCGCGATTCTCAGCGGTTATCTCAGTGTTGCGGCAGTGTTCGCATCTTCGATCGCACTCGAATTCATCCGCTCCTTCTCCAGCCAGTATTTTCCGAATGCATGGCAGATGTCGCTCGGCATTTTCATGCTGGCGTCTATCCTTTTCCTGCCAAACGGCATCGGCGGATTGCTCCAGCGGCGTAAGAAGCGCATGAAGGGGAATAAGCCGGCATGAGCGTCGTCCTCGAAGCCAGAAACCTCAACAAATCCTTCGGTTCGGTCGTCGCGGCGAATGACATCAATGTCACGGTCAATCGCGCCGAACGCCTCGGCCTGATCGGGACGAACGGCGCGGGGAAGACCACCTTCGTCAATATCGTCACCGGCTACATCAAGCCCGATAGCGGCGCGATCACGCTGGAAGGCAGGGACATTACGGCCTGCGAGCCGCGCGTAATCACCAAGGAAGGGGTGTGCCGGTCGTTTCAGGTGCCGCAGCTCTTTCTTACGCTCACGACTGCGCAAAATCTGGCAGTCGCCATAGGCATCGCGCAGGGGCAGGCGTTCTCGCCTTATGCCACGATCGACGACGCAATGGCGGAGGCGATCGACGCCTTGCTCGAGCGTTTCCGCCTTGGCGACTATCGCGACCAAACCGTATCGGAACTGCCCGGCGGCGTCCGCAAGCTGATTGACATCGCTGTCGCGGTGACGCGGAAGCCGAAAGTGCTGTTGCTGGACGAGCCGACGAGCGGCGTCGCCGCTGAGCAGAAGTTCGCGCTGATGGATATCATCATGTCCGCGCTCGATAGCGACGTCACCGTCCTGTTCGTCGAGCACGACATGGACATCGTCTCGCGTTACGCCCAGCGGGTTCTGGCCTTCTACGATGGCCGGATCATCGCCGACGATCTGCCCCAGGCGGTGCTGGAGAATCAGACGGTCAAAATGCACATCACCGGAACGGCGGGCTGAGCCATGTTCGAGGCAAAATCGCTTCAGGTTTCGATCAAGTCGATCGAGATTTTGCGCGGAGTGGATCTGAAGATCGGCGAGGGCGAGATGGTCGGCCTTGTCGGGCGCAACGGCGCCGGCAAGACCACGACCATGCGTACCTTGATGGGGATTCTGCCGCTTCGTGCCGGCGACATCGTCTTTCAGGGTAAGTCGATCAATTCGCTCTCGTCCGACAAGCGTGCCGCGCTCGGCATCGGATATATGCCCGAAGACCGCAGGCTCGTGCCGCAACTGACGGTGGAAGAGAATATTCTGCTTCCGGCCTGGGCGATGAAGCATCTCGACCAGGCTGCGCGGTTGCAACTCGCATACGACTTGTTGCCGGAAATCGCGGCAATGCGCGACCGCCGGGCGCTGCTTCTCAGCGGCGGCCAGCAGAAGCTGGTCGCGCTCGCGCGCGCGATCATGGCCGGCACCAACTTATTGCTGCTCGACGAGCCGTTCGAAGGCGTCGCGCCGGCACTCTCACAGCGGCTTTCGGAAGTGATCGGTGCGTTGCGCGGGCAGAAGCTTTCCGTGTTGATCGCGCAATCGGACAGCAATCATTCCGCGAAACTGCTCGACCGGAAATATACGATCGAGCGCGGCGCCAACGTCAATTAGTGGGGCACGTCGAAAGCGAACAGGAAACGGTCGGAGCGGTAAATCGTAAGGCCGGTAAGGATCGGGTTTCCGTCCTTCGTCTGGGGCGTAAAGTAAATGTGTCCCATCGGCGTTCCGGGTAGCTGCTTGAAGTGATCGGCGTGCTCGGCCGACAGGCCGCCCGCTCCGAATTCGAAGCGGGACTGCACGACCTTGATCTTCGCGTTCTCAAGCATGCGGAATACGAAAGACTTGCCGATGGTGTCTTTCAGTTTCGCGGCGAGCGGTTCGGGGTAGAACAGGTAGTGGAGGCTGACGGGCTCCTGATCGGCATAGGCGATCTTCTGATGCTGCCAGATGCGCGTTCCGGGCTTTAGCTTCAGGCGCGCGGCGACTTCCTCTGTTGCCTTGATGCGGGTGTGGCTTATTTCCTTGATATTCGGCGTGAAGCCGGCGCGGGCGATTTCGTCGCCGATTGATTGGTCGGTGGTCGCGGCAAGCACGCGATGGATGATGCCTTTTTCCTTTACGAAAACGCCGCGGCCCTGTTCGCCGTAGACCAGCCCTTCGTAGGTCAGGTCCTTCAATGCGCGCCGCACCGATATCGCACTCACGCCGAATTCCTCGACCAGGTCATATAGGCTGGGAAGCTTCGCTTTCGGCGGATACTTCCCCGACGAGATGCGGCTGCGAAGTTTATCCGCGACGTCGCGATACAGAAGATCGCGGTTGCCGTTCGCCTTTTCCGTTTTCGTTCGTGCAGCCATCGCCCGTTGCCCGCTGGATGAGTTTGACTCGCCAAGCACCTTTGTATACAAACTTAGAGCGGCTGAACTCGCAATACCAGCATACGCTCGTCGTTAAGTGGTGCGTTGATGGGAGTTGCTCTGTCAAGGGCGCGCGAGCGAACCGTTCAAGAAAATAGCAATGGCGACGAGCGTGGAGCCCGCTCGTCTTTCAGGGTGAGGAAGTAACGTGAGCAAATCTGTCGTCGAAGCCGTCATCGATCAGGGTATCAATCGTTTTCTTGCCGACGGTGTGCATTACCGCGATCTGATGGATCTGCGGAAGGCAACGCCGGATTGGGCGTCGTGGCCGGCTACCTGGTCGAAGTGGGGCGAGGAAGCCGAGGCGCGCGCAGACAAGGCGAAGGGCCTGAACGAGAAGCTGACGGCAGCGACCGAATATGCGCGCGCGTCGCTTTTCCATCACTATGCGCAGTATCTCTATTTCGACGACATCAAAGAGAAGAAGCGCATTCACGACAAGAAGGTCGCCTCGTTCACGAAAGCACTCAACCTGTTCGAGGTTCCGTTCGAGCGCGTCGGCATTCCTTACGACGGTATCAAGATGGCGGCTTATCTGCGCGTACCGCCGGGAGTGAAGAAGCCGCCGGTCGTCATTCTTCAGGGCGGTCTCGATACCACCAAGGAAGACTACCTGATCGTGAACGATCATTGCATTCGCCGCGGCCTTGCGACGCTCGCGTTTGACGGCCCAGGGCAGGGTGAAACCGTGTTCGAACGCTGGTGGCCGACCGACTTCGAGAAGTCGGTGTTCGCGGCGATCGACTACCTCGAGACGCGCCCGGAAGTCGACAGCAACCGCATCGGCGTGATCGGCCGCAGCATGGGTGGCTGCTACGCTCCCAAGGCCGCGGCGATGGACAGCCGGATCAAGGCGCTTTGCGCCTGGGGCGTCATGTATCACATGCGCAACCTGAAACAGGTTCCGGAACACACGCAGCAGGGCTTCGCTTTCGTCACCAACAGCAAGAACTTTGCCGAGATGGAGAAGTTCTTCGAGACGGTCGACCTTTCGCCCTACGCCTCGAAGATCAAGTGCCCCACGCTGGTGGTGCACGGCGGCCTCGATGTTATCACGCCGCAGGACAACGCCGATCTGCTCCTGAAGGATCTCAAGTGCGAGGTCGAGACCATGATCTGGCCGGACAGTGTGCATTGCTGCCATGACCGCTCGCATATCGTCCGTCCCGGCATGGCGGACTTCATGATGCGGAAGCTATAATCGGGACTTCTGCTTCCACCGAGTGAGAGCCATGCTTGGCAAAGCGGTTCCGCGAAAAGAAGACGAGCGATTGATCACGGGCCGGGGGCTGTACGTCGAAGACGTGCAGCTCCCCGGCATGCTTTACGCGTCGTTCGTGCGCAGCCCCTATGCCCGCGCGGAAATCCTGCGTGTGAAAAAGGAGGCGGCACTCGCCGTTCCCGGTGTCGTCGGCGTCTATGACGGCAGCGAATGGCCCGAACTCAAGGCCCGTCTGCCGGAGCTCAACGGCTCGGTCACGCTGACCAGCCCTTATATCGATCACATCAAGCTTCCCGATCATTTGCTGTTTCCGAAACGCGCGAGCTACGTCGGCGAGCAGGTGGCGGTGGTCATAGCCGAGACGCCTTATGCGGCAGCCGATGGTGCCGCCGCGGTCGAGGTCGAATACGAACCGCTTCCTGCGGTCGCGCGCTGGGAAGAGGCGATGAAGCCCGGTTCGCCGCGCGTGCATGAAGGCTTCGACAATGTCGTCGCCCATCTGAAGCACAAAGTCGGCGACGCCGATGCCGCCTTCGCGCAGGCCGAGATCGTGCTCGACTTTCGTCTCGAGACGCAGAGCCTGAAATCGATGGCGATCGAATGCCGTGCGGTCGCCGCGCAATTCGACGCGGCGACCCACTCGCTGAATATCTGGTCGACCGGCCAGTTTCCTTTCATGATGCGCAACACGATCGCGGGTGTTCTCGGTCTGCCGAACGATCAGGTGCGCGTGATCGCGCGCGACGTCGGCGGCGGCTTCGGCCTGAAGGGCGTGCTCTACGCCGAAGACGTGATTATTCCCGTTCTCGCTTATCACTTGCGCTGTCCGATCCGATGGGCCGAGACGCGAAACGAACACATGATTTCGGCGAACCATTCCGGCAATCAGGCGCACGACGTCCGGATCGCGGCCAAACGCGACGGCACGCTGCTCGGGCTGGAATTGAAGCTCTATAAAGAAGTGGGAGCCTACGACCACTTCGATATGATGTTGCAGATCAACACCATCAATCATCTGACGACACATTATAAAGTGCCGGCGCTCAGGATCGAGGGCTGGGCGGTTTCCACGAACACGCCTCCGGGCTCGCCCTATCGTGGCGCCGGCCGGGTGGAAGCGGTTTTCACGATGGACCGCGTGCTCGATGCGATCGCGCGGGAAACGAGCCTCGATCCGCTCGAAGTGCGCAAAAGGAACATCGTGACACCGGCCGACATGCCGTACCGCAACGGCCAGATTTACCGTGACGGCGTGCCGGTGGAGTTCGATGGGATCGATTTTCCGCTGCTGCTGAAGAAGGCGGTCGAGCGCGCAGATTACGATGGCTGGCGCAAGCGGCAGAAGGAATTGCGCGCGCAAGGCCGCGCCATCGGCATCGGAATTGGCAGCTATATCGAAGCCGGCGGCCTCGGACCTTGCGAAGGCTCGCGGGTAAAGATCGACGAGCAGGGCCGTATTTCGGTTTTCGTCGGCGTGAACTCACAGGGCCAAAGCCACGAAACCACGCTGGCGCAGGTCGCGGCGCACACGCTCGGCGCTAAATTCGAGGATGTCAGCGTGTTCGGCGGCGACACACGGCTGATGGATTTCGGTTTCGGCACCGGCGCGAGCCGCGTCGCGGTCAATGCCGGCAACGCCGTGATGAAGGCCGCGGGCGAAGTCCGGAATAAAGTGGTTCGCTATGCCGCGCAGGTCCTGAACTGTGCGGAAAACGAGATCGTAATCAACGACAGCGTCGTCTCGGTCGCCGGCGCCACGCAGAACTTCATCAAGCTCGGCGATCTCGCTGCGCGGTCGATCCGGGACAGGCGTATGATCGAACTCGGCGGGCCGGGGTTCCATGCGACCGAGTTCTTTTATCCGCGCACCGTGGTCTGGGGTAGCGGTGTCAACATCGCGGTGGTCGAAGTGGACCGGCGGACCGGCGCCGTCGAAATCCTCAAATACGTGATCGTTCACGATTGCGGCCTGCCGCTCAATCCGCTCGTCGTCGACGGGCAAATCTCCGGCGGTTTCGCGCAAGGATTGGGTATCGCGCTCGGCGAACACGCCGTGTTCGATGAGGACGCGCAGGTGCTGAGCGGCAGCCTGATGGATTATTATGTGCCGCGGATCGGCGACGTGCCCGAGATCGACGTCGAGCATGTCGTATTCCCGACCAAGGACAATCCGCTCGGCATCAAGTCGGTCGGCGAAAGTGCTCCGAATGCGCCGGGTGCCGCGTTGAGCGCGGCGATCGAAGATGCGCTCGAACGCAAAATCAGAATCACGCGTCTCCCGGTCACGCGCAGCACGATCCTTTCAGCATTGCGTGCAGCATGAAGAATAAAGTCTCTATTACCGTAAACGGAGTCGAGCGCTCTGCGGAAGTTGAGCCGCGAATGCTGCTCGTTCATTTTCTTCGCGAAGAACTGCATCTCACCGGCACGCATGTCGGTTGTGACACGACCCAGTGCGGGGCCTGTACCGTTCGGATGAACGAGCAGGCTGTGAAATCCTGTACCGTGTTCGCGGTGCAGGCGGACGGCGCGAACGTTACCACGGTAGAAGGTCTCGCAGGCGGCGACGGGCTGCACCCGATTCAGGAAGCGTTTCGCGAACATCACGGATTGCAATGCGGCTTCTGCACGCCGGGGATGATGATGGCGGCAAGCCAGCTTCTCGACCGCTATCCCGAGCCGACGCTCGAGCAGATCAAGCATCAGCTCGACGGAAATATCTGCCGCTGCACGGGCTATCACAATATCATCAAGGCGGTGCAGTCGGCGGCGGAAAAAATCAAGGCGCGGAAGCAAGCGCAAGGTGCGCGCTAATGTTTCCCGCGCAGTTCGAATATCACCGTCCCGGCAGCATCGACGAAGCGCTCGCGCTGCTCGGAGAATACGGCGACGACGCGAAGCTGCTCGCCGGAGGGCACAGCCTTATTCCGTCGATGAAGCTGCGCCTGCTGGAGCCGAAGCATCTCATCGACCTCGGAAACATAGCGTCGCTGAAAGGCGTGCGTGTGGAGGGAGACACCGTCGCCGTAGGCGCGCTGACGACGCATTACGGCGTGGAATCCTCGCCGGAGGCGAAGGGCGCCTTGCCGCTCCTGTGCGAAGTGGCCGGACAGATTGCCGATCCGCAGGTGCGCAACCGCGGCACCATGGGCGGTTCGCTTGCCAACGCCGATCCGGCTGCCGATTGGCCGGCGACGGCGCTCGCGCTCGACGCCGAGTTCATCTGCAAAAGCGACGCAGGCGAGCGCAAGGTCCCCGCGTCCGAATGGTTTCAGGGCCTTTTTACTACGGCGCTCGAAGAGGGTGAGATTCTGTGCGGCCTGCGGTTCGGAAAACTGCCCGAGCGCACCGCCGCCACGTACCTGAAATTGCAGCACCCGGCTTCGAGATTCGCGGTCGTGGGCGTCAGCGCAGCGGTCACGACGGATAGCGCCGGCAAATGCGTGCAGGCGAGAATTGGAATTACCGGCGTCGGTACGCATGCCGCGCGCGCGGCCAAAACCGAACGGCTGCTGGAAGGCCGCGTGCTCGATCCCGCGAACATAGCCGCCGCCGCTGCGCTCGCGGATGAGGGCTTCGATGCCGGAAGCGACATGCACTTCTCCGAGAGCGACCGGCGCGAACTTTGCCGAGCCTATGTCGAGCGCGCGTTGCTTGGCGTGCTCGAGCGGGCGAATGCCGGGCAATTTCAACCCTAAACGGCAAGGCTGAATCTTATGAAACTGGATGGCGAGGTCGTGCTGCCCCAAGGCACGGACGAAACGTGGAAGCGCATCAACGATCCGGTGGTGCTCAAGGCTTGCATTCCCGGCTGCGAAGAACTCGAACGCACAGGCGAGCACAGCTTTTCCGCGGTGGTGAAAGTGAAGATCGGCCCCGTAGGCGCGAAGTTTAAAGGTAACGTCGAACTGACAGAACTCGAATATCCGGTGAGTCTGAAACTCGTAGGTGCGGGCGAAGGCGGCGTTGCCGGCTTCGCGAAAGGCGGCGCGGACGTGAAGCTCACGGAGATTCCGGAAGGCTGCAAGCTTTCCTATGTCGCGGAAGCAAACGTCGGCGGGAAGATCGCGCAACTCGGCGCGCGTCTGCTCGATGGCGTGGCCAAGAAGCTCGCCGACCAGTTCTTCGCGAACCTGGCAAAATACGAGGCATGACGCCGCCCCATTTCGCGCCGCTTCGGGAAAAGGTGGTGTTGATTACGGGTGCCGGGGGAGGGCTCGGGCGTACCTTCGCGATCGGATTCGCGGCGCAAGGCGCGAAGGTCGGCTGCCTCGACATCAGCGAGCAGGGCCTTGCCGGGACGGTAAGCGACATCGCAAAAGCGGGAGGCGTCGCAATCCCGGTTCTTGCCGACATCAGCGACGAGGTTTCGGTCGAAAAGGGATTCGCGGAAGTCGTTGAAAAGTTCGGCGGCGTGGACGTGCTCGTAAACAACGCGGGCATAGCCACCACGCCGATGCGGCTTCACGAGATGTCGCTTGCGGATTGGGATCGCCTGATGGCGGTGAACTTGCGCGGCGCTTTCTTATGTCTTCGCGAGGCGCTGCCGCTGATGCAGAAAAAACGCGGCGGCTCGATCGTGAACATCGCCTCCATCGCGGGCCTGCGGGGATACTTCCCCGGATTCTCAATCCTCGGCGGCAATTATTCGGCCTCGAAGGGAGCGCTGGTTGCGCTCACCAGACAGGTCGCGATCGAATATGCCGCCGAGAACATTCGCTGCAATGCGATCGCACCGGGTTTCATCGAGGATACCGACCTGGGCCGCGAGCGGCGCGCCGCGACCTCGCCCGGGATGACGAGTGCGTTCGAACGGGAGATGTCGGTGCGGGTTCCGCTTGGCCGCCGGGGAAAGCCCGACGAACTGGTCGAGCTCGCGATTTATCTTGCGGGCGCTCAGTCGAGCTACGTCACGGGACAGATTATCGCGGCGGATGGCGGCTGGTTGGCTGCCTAGAATTTTCCCTGCATTGTCGGCTTGCCGCCGCCGCGCGTATGCTACACGCCAGTCCGGTCGAGACGCGATCTCACGGGTGGTCGCGGCGTGCGAGCGCAATGGTCACGAGAAGGAATGAAGCATTGCAGCCGATAGCGCACAGACAGATCGAAGCGCGAGGCGTGAAATTTTACGTAAGCGAAGCTGGGAGCGGACCCTTCATCGTTCTTCTGCACGGCATGATGTCGAGTATGGCCGTGTGGCATCCGGTCATGCGCGCGCTTGCAGACAAGTTTCGCTGCGTCGCGTTCGATCAGCGCGGACATGGATTGAACAGCAAGCCAGCAGATGGGTACACGGCACAGGACTATGCGGGCGATGTTCTTGCCTTGATCGAAGCGCTCGGCGCGGGCCCTGCCGTGGTCGTCGGGCATTCGCTCGGCGCAAGAAATGCAATCGTCGCGGCCGGCATGAATCAAACCGGCGTGAAAGCTGTCGTTGCCATCGACTATGTGCCCTTCGTCGAAAAGGAAGTGCTGGATGGGCTCGAGGCCCGTGTCGCTGCGAGCGACCGCCTCTACACATCGAGAGCGGAAATCGAGAGCGATATTCACGCACGCTTGCCGAAGTTGCCGCCGGAGGCGGTGCGGCTGCGCGCGAATACGCTATTCGGCGAGGCCGACGGCGGTTTCCGGCAACTGGCGAGCGCGGAAGCCATGGTGCTTGCGACCCGAGGTCTGCGCGAGGATTTCACGGATGCGTTCCGCTCGCTTGCCTGTCCGGCGCTGATCCTGTGCGGAGCGCAGAGCAATGTCGTTTCGGAACACGCGTTGGAAGCGACGCGGGGAGTGCGTCCCGATATCCCGTTCGTGCGGGTTCCCGATGCGGATCATTTCGTGATTGAAGAGGCTCCGTCGTTCTGCGCGAGTGCGATCGCGGATTTCGCAGGCCGGTAGCGCGCGTATCGCAACGCGCGCGATAACGGCTTCAATCGATATTATGCTGCCCGCCTCTGGATTTTCGTGGCTCCCCATGCGTTAAAGCTGGCAAGAATCCGCCGAGCGAGCACGAAAATGGCCCAGCAAATTACGACCGGTTACAAGGATCTTATCGACGCCGCCAATCGCGAGGTGGAAATCCTACCGGTCGCGGACGCCATCGCGCTCGTGGGCGACGCGAATACCGTGTTCATCGATATCCGCGACGTGCGCGAACTGGATCGGGAAGGGCGTATTCCCGGCGCCTTTCATTGTCCGCGCGGCATGCTGGAATTCTGGATCGATCCGGCGTCGCCTTATCACAAGCCGGTTTTCGCCGAGGACAAGCGCTTCGTCTTTTTCTGCGCGTCCGCATGGCGATCGGCGCTCGCGACCCAGATTGCGCAGCGCATGGGCCTGAAACCGGTCGCGCATATCGAAGGCGGATTCACTGCGTGGAAGAAGGCCGGCGGTCCCGTCGATACCGCGCCGAAGAAATAGCGCCGACGTTCAGCGAGCCTCGCACACTGCCTGAATGAGCTTGGCGCGGCCTTCGCGCAGGTTCGTGCGCAGGTTCGTGCTCATCGGTCGGATGTCGGGCCCGATGAGGACGTGGATGCCGAGCGGCGACGGCTTCGTGCCGGCCCATTTCTTCTCCATCTCTTCGAACCATTGCAGCGCCACCTGCGTCTTGTCTTCCCACGAGCGGACGGTGAAGCCGGCATTCTGAAGATGCTGTTTCAGTTCCGCTTCCGTTGGGACAAAGCTCGTGCGTTCGTCGCGCGCCCAGGGCACCGGGTAATGCAGCGGCTCGCTTCCGGCCCTGACCGGATCGTAGATCGCGAGCCTGCCGTTCGCGCGCAACACGCGGTGCATTTCGCTGTATAGCGTTGCCTTGTCGGCGATGTTCATCGAGACGTGCTGCGTCCAGACCTGGTCGAAACGGGCGTCCGGGAACGGCAGCGCGAGTGCGTCGGCCTGCCGGAAGCTGATGCGGTCGCTGAGATTGCAGCGTTCAGTCAGCATCGCGGCTGCGTCGCAATAGGACTGCATCAGGTCGATGCCAGTGACGCGGCAGCCGAAGGCCGAGGCAAGATAACGCGCGGCTCCGCCAAGTCCCGATCCGATGTCGAGGATCTCCATGTCGCGCTGCGGCTCGGCCGCCGCCGCGAGGTCTTTCGTCGCGAGCAGGCTGCGCACGTGGAACTGGTCGATCGAACTGAGTTCTTCCGGCTTCAGCGCGCCCTCGGCCTTGCCGATATCGCCCAGCGCCTTCTTCACTCCGGCGACAATGTCGCCGCCCGCGTAATGCTGTTCCAGAATCTCTGATTGATGTTCCGACACGACTCTACCGCTACCGTTTCAATTCGCGCGGCACGATACACGCTGGGCTCGCGTTGTCTATGGATGCAGGCGGATACTAGCGTTGCGCGGCGGCTTGCAGCGCCGGCTCGCGCTCGAGCTGCATGCTGAGCATGCGGTTGAAGTTCGACTTGAATAACGTGATGAAGCCGCGCGTCGGCTCGGTCATCTTCGTGCTGGTGTGATGCACCGCCCACAATTCGCGCATGAGCGGCGGTGTGTCGCTGATGGGATGGGCGGCGAGAAATCCGCTGGAAATTCCGTGCAGCACCGCGGAGGCAGGAAGAATAGTCGCCCATTTTCCGGATCGCACTAGGCTGATTGCGACCGCCATGGAGTCAAATTCGAGCTTCGGCGTGATCGCGATGCCTTCGCTCTTGAAGCGTTCCTCGATCAGGAGCCGGATGCCGTGATGCGACGAAGGCAGCACGAGCGGCAGCTTCGCGATTTCGCGAAGGTCGATCGGCCCCTCGGGCAGGAGGTCGGAATCGCGGTTGGTGATGATCGCGAGCGGATCGCTGGCGAGTTGTTCGAAGGCCAGATGGCGCTCACTGGGATGCGAGCCGAGTACGATCGCAAGATCGAGCGTCTTTTCCTGCGTCCAGCGCCGGAGCACCTCGCTATAGGCTTCCGAAACACGGATGTGATGCTTCGGGAAATTCTCTTGCCATGCTTCGATCGTCGCGCCGACCGCTTTCGCGAGCAGGCTGCCTTCGTCGAGTGCCGGCAGGAGGCCGACGCGAAGTTCGGTGTTATCCGGGCTGGTCTGCGCCTTCAGCTGACGCGGCACCATGTCGAGCGCGATCGTCGCCGAATGGCATAGGGCATAGAGATGATCGGCGGCGGCGAGCGGCTTCAGGCCGCGCGGGCTGCGCTGAAACAGCTTTACGCCCAGCGAGGTCTCGAGCTTGCGCAACTGCATCGAAAGCGCGGGTTGCACGATATGCGCGCGCTCAGCCGCGCGCACAACGCTCTGCTCTTCATAGAGATAGGTAAAATAAAGAAACTGGCGCAGGTCGATGTCGGACGTAATCGGCCGTCTTGGCGAAGCCTTCGCCCCGCCGGCGCTCTTTAAATGTTTCCGGAGCAGATCGACGATTTCCCTCGCGGTATCGCGCTCCCTGCCGGGCGCGGAAATTTTCGCGCGAAGGGATCCGGGAGCGTCAGGCATTTCGACGCGGGCAACCTGGCAGGGATGCCGCGCAAGGCCCGGATGAATCAATATCGAGGGGACCAGCAGGTTGATCCCGCTTCGATCCAGATCCTCGGCATCGGCGGCGTCGGGGTCGAGTTCGGATTCGATAAAAACGCCGGCTTTCTTTAGCGCACGCTTCGCGCTTTCGCCGAGTTCGTCGAGTCCGCCTGCGATCGCCAGCGGCAGGTTCTGCAGCTGGCGAAGCTGGACCTTGCTGCCAAGCCGCCGCGCCGCACCGCAGGCAATGATCGACCACTCCACGGTCCACAGGAGATCGGCGCCGCTCTTTGCAGACGCGCTCCAGAAAAGTTCGACCCGCGGCGACTTCGTGTAGTCCGTCGCATCGGCGGGGAGGTTCAGGTAACGAAGGAATATGTCCGGATGCTTTCCGCGCCATTGCGCAAGCGTTGCGCCAATTGCGTCGTCGAACCGGCTTCCCGCCGGATGATCGACGCTGACGAAGACGATCCGCGAGGGACGGGCTTTCGATTTCGACGAAACGTAGTGGCAGGCCGATTCAAGATCGTGAATCAGCGGCTCGCACAAACGGCGCAACCTGCGCAGCGTTTCATTCGGATGAACACCGCCGACCTTGCGCTCGAATAGTGGCGCACCGATTTCGTCTTCCAGTCTGCGCAGCGACATCGTGGTCGTGGACTGCGCGACCCCAAACTCCGCGGCCGCGCGCGCAGCCATGCGGTGACGGTAAACCGAAAAGACATATCTGAGTTGTCGCAGATCCATCGCGTGAGATGGGTGGAACCCTATTCAAAATAAGTTATAGCTAATCCTAGGATAAGCTATTTGCTTTGGCAATGGACGCCATCCGATCCTTTGCTCCATCGAAAAGCGGGAATCCGGCTTGTGGTAAAAATAACTGCGCAACGTGGAACGCAACTTCGGTGCAAGAACTGGCGCGCCGAGACGCTGCTGCGCCTGCTTGAGAACAATCTCGAGAACGGCGAGAACCCGGACGAACTCGTGATCTATATGTCGCGCGCAAAAGCAGCACGCGACTGGAAAAGTTTCGATCAGATCGTCGCTGCGCTTAAGAATCTGGAAGCGGACGAGACGCTGATCGTGCAGTCGGGCAAGCCCATCGGCGCGTTTCGCACGCATTCGCGCGCGCCGATGGTCATCATGGCCAACGGAAATGTGGTCGGTCGTTGGGCAAGTGATGAAAATTTCCTCAAGTATGAGCAGCAGGGTTTAACGATCCTGCCGGGCATGACCGCGGCTGCGTGGCAATACATTGGCAGCCAGGGAATTCTTCAGGGGACCTATCAAAGCTTCGCCGCAGCCGGGCGGCGCTACTTCGGCGGTACGCTCGCGGGCCGCGTTATTCTGACCGCGGGCTGCGGCGGCATGAGCGGCGCGCAGCCGCTCGCCGGCAAGATGGCGGGTGCTGCGACGTTGGTGGTCGAAGTCGAGTCTGCCAAGATCAAGCGCCGCGTCGATCAGGGCTTCTGCGATCGCATGACGGACAAGATCGAAGAAGCGCTGCAATGGATCGCGCAGGCGAAGGCCGCGGGCGAGGGCGCGTCGGTCGGCCTCGTCGGGAATGTCGCCGCGGTCTATCCGCGATTGCTGGAGCTTGGCTTCGCTCCCGACATTCTCACCGACCAGTGCATGGTCGATCCTTACCGCGGCTATGTTCCGCTCGGCATGAATGCCGCCGAAGCTGCGGCACTTTCCAAAAGCGATCCGCAGACACTCCGGAAGAAATCCGAAGACACGCTGCGCGTACATGTGAATGCAATTCTCGACTTCAAGAAGCGCGGCGCGCTGACTTTCGAATATGGAAACTCGCTTCGCCTGCGCGCGGCAGACGCGGGCATTCCCGAAGCGCTGAATCTCGATTCGTTCGTCACGCTCTTTATCCGCCCGCTGTTCTGCGAGGGCATCGGCCCGTTCCGCTGGATCGCTGTTTCGGGGGACGCCTCCGACATCCGTCGGATCGACGACATCATCCTCAACACGTTCCCGTCCGATCATCCGATCGCGCAATGGATTCCACTGGCGCAGAAATACGCACCGTTCCAAGGATTGCCGGCCCGCATCGGCTGGCTCGGCCACACCGAGCGTAGCCGTCTTGCGCTGCTCGTGAACGAAGCCGTTGCCCGCAAGGAAATATCCGCGCCGGTCGCATTTACGCGCGATCATCTCGACGCGGGCTCGGTCGCAAATCCGTTCCGCGAAACCGAGAAGATGAAGGACGGCAGCGACGCAATCTCGGACTGGCCGCTGCTGAACGCCATGCTTTCCTGTTCGAACGGCGCCGACCTCGTCGCGGTTCATTCTAATACCGACAAGCTCCAAAGCGCCGGCCAGACGGTGGTTGCCGACGGCACGCCGGAAGCGGCCGAGCGTTTAAAATGCGCGCTCGACGGCGACACCGGCATCGGCGTGCTGCGTCATGCGGACGCCGGTTACGAAACTGCAATAAAAATGAAAGACGACCATGGCCTTGGGATTTAGCGAAGCGCTCGCGGCGATGCCCGAAAGCATCGCCGATCAGGCGACGCTCGAAGCCGCGCTTGAAGCAGGGCTGTTGCTCTCCGCGGGTGGAAGCGGCCGCGCGTCGGTTGCGCGCCATCGCCAAATCGGTGAGGCGGCTTTGGCCAGAGGAGTAGTCCGCGTCGTCTCCATCGAAGAGTTCGAAGCCGAAGGCCAGTTGATCATTGCAACCGGTGTCGGCGCGCCCGGACAGGCGAAGAATGTCGGGGCGGAGGATTGCATCGAGGCGGCCAAGCTTTTGATCCGCAGCACGGGCGTAAATCCTGCGGGCGTCATTCCGGGCCACGTGCCAGGCTTCTACGCATGGCTTCAGGCTGCCGATCTCGGCGTGCCGGTCGCCGATGTTGCCGCCAACGGCCGCGGTCATCCGACCGTAAAGATGGGCGGAATGGGTTTTGCCGCGCGTCCCGATCTTACGATCACGCAGGCGGGTGCGGGCGGATATGGTGGAAACGGAAATCGCATCAGCGTTGTCGCTGAAGGTAATATTGCGGCGACCTCGAGCGTCATGCGCCATGCGGCGGTCCAGAACGATGGTTTGATCATGGCCGCGCGCGGCCCACTGTCGGTTTCCTGGGTGCGCGAGCACGGCGCGGTCGGCGCGATTTCGTTTCAGCTCGGTCTTGGCCAACGCATGGTCGAGGCAGGCGCGAACGGAGAGCGGCGCATCGAGGCGATCGTCGATTTCACGAGCGGTGCACTCGCAGGTATCGGCGTCGTTTCCGAAAAGACGGTCGCCTACAAAGAAGGCTTCGAGACCGGAGAAATCCGCGTTCGTTGCGGGCAAAGCGAACTTCTGCTCGGCATCTGCAACGAATACATGACGCTCTCGCGCGACGGCGAGCGCATTGCGACGTTTCCGGATCTGATCGCAACCGTCGATCCGCAGCGCGGCGATGCACTCTCGATTTCCGAACTTGATCGGGGAACGCGGGTCGCGGTCATCGTCGCAAGCAAGCGCAACTTTCCGATCGGTTCGGGCGTGCTCGATCCGGGTGTTTATCCCGAAGTCGAAACGCGTATGGGCGTCGAGATCGCACGTTATGCGCTCGATCCGGAAGCGTGAGGAATAGCGCCATGCTCAAGCTCTATCAGTCGCGTCTCAGCGGAAATGCCTACAAGATAAGGCTGCTTCTGAGCGCGCTGGAGCGTCCCTACGAGCGCGTGACTTTGAACCTCGGCGCGGGCGAGGCACGCACGCCTGAGATGCTCACGCGAAATCCACTTGGGCGCATTCCCATTCTCGAACTCGAAGACGGCCGCACGCTTTTCGAGTCGAACGCGATCCTGACTTATCTCGCGGAAGGAAGCGCGTTCTATCCCGGCGACAATTGGCTCCGGGCCAAGATCATGCAGTGGCTGATGTTCGAGCAGTACGACATCGTGCGGCCGCTCGCCCGCGTGCGCTTTCTTATCTCGATTGCAAAGCAGAAAGATAAGTTCGAAGCCCATATCGCCGAGTTGCAGGAAATGGGGCGTAAGGCACTCGGCCATCTCGACCGGCATCTTGCGGACGAGGATTACCTGGTCGGCGGCGTCTATTCGATCGCAGACATATCCCTCTACGCCTACACACACCTCGCCGAAGAAGGTGAATACGATCTTGGCGCCTATCCCGCGGTGCGCCGTTGGATTGCCAGGGTCGAAACGCAGCCAAGTTACGTCCCGATGATCACCGACTGAGTTCTGACCAGAGGAGCTACCACCATGAACTTTTCGTTTTCACCATCGCGCTTCCTGCGCAACACCGCGGCGGGTATCGCCGCGATTACGATGGCCTTTGCCGCCCAGCCGGCTTCGGCACAGGAGAAGGTCACCTTTGCCTGGCCGGTGGCCATCAATTCCGGTCTTGCGCCGTTCATTTTCGCGCAGGAGCTCGGCTTCTTCAAAGAAGAGAATGTCGAATTCGACGTGGTGGTGCTTCAGGGCTCGGGCATCATCATTCCGCAGCTCATGAACGGAACGATCTTCACCGCGTTCAGCGTGCTCGAGCCGTTGATCATTTCGCGCCAGCCGGGCAAGCCGAACTTCGACTTCCGCTTTGTCTATAACATTGTGCGCAGTTCGATCTGGGAAATGGCGGTGCTCGACGAATCCAAGATCAAGTCGTTCGCGGATTTGAAGGGCAAGTCGATCGGCGTCGGTGCGCTGACCTGGGGCAACGTGCCCGTAACCAAGGCCGCGTTGCAGGCGGCCGGCGTCGATCCTTCGACCGTGCAGTTCATCGCGGTCGGCGCGGGCGTCCCGGCCTATGACGCGTTGCGCCGCGGCCAGATCGATGCGCTCAATCTTTACGACACCATGCATATCGCGATGGAGTCGCAGGGCACGAAGATCCGCCGTCTCGAATATCCGCAGGCCTTCCGCGGTCTTGCGAGCCACGGCTTCCCCGTGACCAACAAGAACATCAAGGAAAAGCCGCAGCTGATCGAGCGCTTCGGCCGCGCCGTCACCAAGGGCGTCGTCGCCTGCGAAGCGAATATTCAGGCCTGCGTTGAGGCGTTCTGGAAGGTCTATCCGAACCAGCGTCCGTCCGGCGATGCCGCGGCGAACCTCGCAAAGGAAGTCAAGATCGTAGGCGCGCGCGTGAAGAACATGACGGCGTTCCGTCCGGGCGAGCCGAAGAAGCTCGGCGGATTCGGCGAACTCGACTGGAAGTCTTCGATTGTTGCCTTGCGCGCGGGCGGCCAGCTCGACAACACCGACGTCAAGCTGGATACGCTCTACACGAACCAGTTCGTGGACGCGTATAACAAGTTCAACCGTGAAGATGTGATCAAGAAAGCCAAGGCTTACAAGCCGTAAGGGCTCCATGAAATGCCGCGCTCCTCATAAGAGGGGCGCGGCAAACCGGATAAACGATGTCACAAGCCGACGCTAAACTTTCGCTCCGGGATGTGAGCGTTACCTACCGGACCAGCCGCGGGCCGCTGGACGCGCTCGGCCCCATGAGTATCGACGTGGCGGACGGCGAGTTCGTCGCCATTCTGGGACCGTCCGGCTGCGGCAAATCCACCTTGCTGAAGATTATCACCGGGCTGTTGCCGCCGAGCGGGGGCGACGCAGTGCTGAATGGCGCACCGATCACGAAGCCCCGTCAGGATGTGGGAATTGTCTTCCAGCAGCCGACGCTGTTGCCCTGGCGGAATGTGCTCGACAATGTGCTTGAGCCGATCCGGGTGCAGGGCAAGTATTCGCAGGAAATGCACGACAAGGCCATTGCCTCGCTCGAGATGGTCGGTCTTGAGGGCTTTGCCAGCCACTATCCGCATGAGCTTTCCGGCGGCATGAAACAGCGCGTAGCGATTGCGCGCGGATTGATACACGACCCGCAGTTACTCCTGATGGACGAGCCCTTTGCAGCGCTAGACGCATTGACGCGCGAGCAGATGACCATCGAGTTGCAGGAGATATTCGAGCGCACGAAAAAGTCCGTCGTGCTGATTACCCACTCGATCCCCGAGGCGGTTTTCATGGCCGACCGGGTGGCGGTGCTGTCGCCGCGGCCGGGCCGGATCATTCATGTCGAGAAAATCGGCCTGCAACGCCCGCGCGGTCTCGACACCATGGCGCTGCCCGAGTTCACCGCGACCTGCGACCGGCTGCGCCGGCTCTTCACCCATTGAGGCGTTCGATGATCATGAAGGAACGATTGATCAATCTGCTGCTGCCCATGGCCACGGTCGTGATTTTAATTCTGGTGTGGCACTTCGGCATCAAGCTCTTCAACGTGCCCGCATATCTCGTGCCGCCGCCGCTTGCCGTGCTGGAGGCTCTGCAACGCGGCCTCATCGGCGGCACGCTATGGCCGCATATCGCAGCCACGGTGACTGCGATCATCAGCGGCTATCTCGTCGGCGTTACGATGGCATTGCTGCTCTCAGCGCTGGTCAGCGAATTCGACGTGCTCGAGCGTGCAGTCTATCCGGTCGTGGTCGCGTTTCAATCCATTCCGAAAGTTGCGCTTGCGCCCATCCTCGTTGTCTGGTTCGGCTTTGATCTCGGATCGAAAGTCGTGATGGTCGCGCTGATCTGCTTCTTCCCATGCTTCGTGAATACTTCGATTGGCCTGAAATCATATAATCCGGAACTGATCGATCTTTATCGCGCCATGGGCGCGTCCCGCTGGCAGATTTTCTGGCGCGTGAAAGTGCCGTCGGCCGCCGGACACATCTTCGCGGGCTTGCAGATCAGCGTCGTGCTGGCGCTGCTCGGCACCGTGGTCGCCGAACTCGTTGCTTCGCGCCGCGGGCTCGGACATGTGATTGCGGCATCCGGCCTCGACTTCGATGTTGCGATGATGTTCGCTTGCGTTGTCATTCTTGCGACGATCGGCGTTACCGCGAGCCAGTTGATCCAGCTCATTCACCGGCGTGTGGTGTTCTGGGAAAGCCGGTCGGCGGCAACAACCGTCGTCGCGCACTGAGCGTTCAGGCGCGCTTTTCTTCGCCGCGCGCTTTCTGGATCGCGTCCCAGATCTTGTTCGGCGTCAGCGGTAGTTCGGTGAGCGTGACGCCAAGCGGCTTCAGCGCGTCCTCGACCGAGTTCGTGATCGCCGCGAGCGACGGGATGGAGCCGCCTTCGCCGACGCCCTTGGCGCCGAGCGGCGTGAAGGGCGAGGGCGTTTCCAGCGCCACGACCTCGAACTCGGGTACATCGAGCGCGGTCGGCTTCAGGTAATCCATGAAGGAGCCCGCCAGCATCTGGCCGTTCTTGTCGTAGATCAGGTCTTCGTACAGTGCGCCGCCGATGCCGTGCGTGGTGGCGCCGTGCACCATGCCTTCGACCAGCATCGGGTTGATCTCGCGTCCGCAGTCATGCGCTATGACATAGCGGTGAATTTTGACAGCACCCGTGTCCGGATTGACTTCGGTGACTGCGATATGTGCCGAGTTCGAGAAGGTGAGCTGGAAGCGAAGTCGCTTGTCATCCTTGCTCATAGCGGGGAGGTTCGACTGCGGATCGACATAGAAGTGCCGCGCCTCTAACCCCGGCATCTCGCCTTCGGGCAGGCGCAGGAGATCGCGATACGCTGTCATTGCTACCTTCGCGAGCGGCAGAAGCGGCTCGTTCGCGCCATGCACCCAGATCGCGGCTTCGCGGATTGTGAGTTCTTCCGCTTTGCGTCCGGTAAGATGCGCGGCGATCCGCAGGATTTTTCCGCGGATGGTGCGCGCAGCTTCGATGATCGCGCCGACATCGGTGCCGGAGAACTTGTTCGCGAAACTCCCCGAACAATGCAGCCACGGGTTGACCGCGGAGTCGAAGCCGGGCGCGACCGTGACGCGATGCGGATGGATCCCGAGTTCGTCGGCGACAATCTGTGCGACGACCGTTTCATAGCCTTGACCGGAGGCGGTGTTGCCGAGGCTCACGCGAACGCTGCCGTCACCTTCCATGCGCACCAGCGCGCCTTCGCCGACGCCGGAGGTGTCGGTGCGGCCGGTCATCAGCGTATAGGCCGAAAGGTTGAGCGAGTTCGGCTCGACCGCAGTCGCGATGCCAATGCCGAAATAGCGTCCCGCGCGGCGGGCTTCTTCCTGCTGTTTGAGGAGGTCGTCGTAGTTCGCGGTTTTCAGCGCGGTGTCGAGCGTCGCGAGGAAGTCGCCGCTGTCGTAGACGTTGCCCATGGGAGATTCGTAGGGCATCGCGGACGCGGGAATGAAGTTCCGGCGGCGCAGTTCGAGCGAGCCGATGCCGACCTTTTTCGCTGCCATCTCGACCGCGCGCTCGATCACGAAGCACATGAAGGGCTTGCCGATGCCGCGGTTCGCGCCGGAATGACACTTGTTGGTCAGCACCGCATAGCCTTCGAAGCGGACCGCCGGGATCGTGTAGTTGTTCAGCATGTTCGTGAACTTGAGCATGCTATGCAGCGTCGGGTTGATGACGTTCGAACCTTCGTCGACGACATCGCGCAGCTTCAGTCCGAGAATCTTGCCGTCGGCGTCGAGCGCCATTTCGAGGTCCATGACCTGATTGGACGCATGCACGAGACCGAGCAGGTTCTCCTGCCGGTCTTCGAGGTATTTGACCGGGCGATCCGCCGCGCGCGCGAGCAGCGCGACGATCACCATGTAGGTCGCTTTTCGCTTGTTGCCGAAGCCACCGCCGATGTCAGGCGAGACCAGACGAATCTGGCTGTGCGGAATTTGCAGCGCCGTGGTGAGCGCATGGGTCGCAAAGCCGGGACGCTGATCTCCTGACCAGAGCGTGAGGCCGCTGCTGTCCCATTTGCCGATGACGCCCATGGTTTCTAGCGCAGTCGAAATATAGCGCTGGACCGAGAAGCGGTCCGATACGACGTGAGCGGCGCGCGCAAACGCGTCGTCCACCTCGCCGTAAGAGAAGGTGTCGTGCCAGATGACGTTGCTTTTGATCTCGTCGAACACCAAAGAGGGCGGCTGCTCGATCGCTTCCCAGGGGTCGACCACCGCCGGCAGCGGCTCGTATTCCACTTCGATCAGTTCGGCGGCATCTTCGGCGGTCGCGCGGTCGACGGCGGCGATGGCCGCGACCGGCTCGCCGACGTAACGCGCCTTGTCTACCGCAAGGCAGTAGTTCGGCAGAAACATCTTGAACGGGATGATCGTCGAAATCGGCTTCGTTAGCCGCTCGACATCTTCGCCGGTGATGACGGCGTGAACGCCCTTGAGTGCGCGCGCCTTTTCGGCGTTGATCTTGACGATGCGCGCATGCGCATGCGGACTGCGCAGGAACGCCGCATGCAGCATGCCGGGCATGCGGATGTCGTCGGTGAAGGTGCCGGCACCCGCCGTCAGCCGGGCGTCTTCGCGCCGTGGAAGCGGCTGCCCGACCCAGGGGCCCGTGTCGCTGACGGTCGTTTTTACGCTCACGGCTTGGCTCCCTCGATCAGTTCGGCGGCACGCAACGCGGAACGGACGATGTTCTGGTAGCCGGTGCACATGCACAGATTGCCCGAGATCGCCTCGCGCACATCGGCGCTCGTCGGCTGCGGATGTTCTTTCAGGAATGCGGAGAGCGTCACGATCATTCCCGGCGTGCAGAAGCCGCAATGCAGGCCGTGGCATTCGTTGAAGGCACGTTGCAGCGGATGAGGGGACTGCGCATCGCCGATGCCTTCGATCGTCGTGATCGCGGCACCTTCCGCCTGCACGGCGAAGAGCAGGCAGGAGCGAACGGGCTTGCCGTCAAGGAGCACGGTGCAGGCGCCGCAGACGCCATGCTCGCATCCGATATGCGTGCCGGTAAGGCCGAGCGTATCGCGAAGCGCGTCGGCAAGGCTCGTGCGCGGCGAAACGGAAAGCGTTTCGGCCTTGCCGTTCACGGTGAAGGCGACATCGTGCTGTTTCAGTTCGCTCACTTCTTGGCTCCCGTGCTGGAAGTGCGGTCGGCTGCGACCGCGAGCGCCTGCTTCACCTGCGTCGCGATCAGGCTGCGGCGATAGGCTTCGGTCGCGTGCAGATCCTGACCTGCCTGCACTTCGCCGGAAGCCGTATGCGCGGCTTCCTCGATCAGCGTCGGGGTGAGTGTCTTCCCCGCAAGCAGCGCTTCGGCCTTGCGCGCGCGTTCGGCGCGCTCGCTCAAGCCTCCAACGGCGATACGGACATGATCGGAAATCATCCCGCCGTTGAAACGAAGCACCACGGCTGCGGAAGCGAGCGCGAAGTCGCCGCGCCGACGCGCAAATTCGGAAAAGCCGTGCCTCTCGTCGTTCTTGGTTTCAGGTATTTTGATCGCGACAAGGACTTCGTCGGCTTCGATTCCGGTTGTCATCTGGCCAAGGAAGAAGTCGTCGGCGGCGACACGCCGCGCACCCGACGGCCCGCGCAATTCGAATGTCGCGTCGAGCGCAAGCATGGCAACCGGCATTTCGGCCGCAGGGTCAGCATGGCAAATACTGCCGCCGATCGTGCCGCGATTGCGGATCGCTTCATGGGCGATATGCGGAAGCATCTGGCGGAGCAGGGGCACGCCGCGTTGGACCGCCTCCGACGCTTCGAGTTCGGAATAGCGCGTGAGGCTGCCGATGCGGAGCATGCCGTTCTGCTGCGTGATGCCGGCGAGACCGTCGATCCGGTTGATGTCGATCAGCCACTCGGGGCGCGCGAGCCGGAAGTTCATCATCGGCACAAGGCTTTGCCCGCCGGCAATCAGTTTCGCGTCGGCGCCGTATTTGGAGAGCAACGCGATTGCGTCATCGACCGACTTCGCGGCGACATACTGAAACGGGGCAGGCTTCATGCCGGATGGACTCCTGACGAACGGCAGAACCAGACATTTGCGGTCGCGCGATGCGCGAACCGGGCAAACAGTTCGGAACGATCTGCATTTTTAGAGCCTAACCCCCTGCCAGCAAATAGAATTTCTTGCACCCTGCTATCATTCCAGTGCCAAACGGCGCGCCGGAACAGGCCCGCCCGGCTTCGGTCGGACTGATTGATCGGTTCGATAAATCCAATTTTGACCCGCACCCGCCTGTGGCGATCCTGTCCGCAAAGGAGCGCAGGATGGCTGATTTTGATCTCGTGGTGACAGGCCGCGTTGTCGGAACCGCGACGATTCTCGATCGGGGCTATGTCGCGATCCGCGACGGCAAGGTCGAGCGCGTGGGCGAGGGCACGCCCCCGCAGGCGACCGAACGCCACGATTTTGGCGATGCCTATGTGATGCCCGGTGCGATCGACGCGCAGGTGCATTCGCGCTCCCAGAAGGGGCAGGAAGATTTCATCTGGTCGACACGCTCCGCGGCGGCCGGCGGCGTTACGACCGTCGTGGACATGCCTTACGACGACGGAGTTCTGATCTGTAACGCGGAGCGGTTCACCCAAAAAGCGCGCGAGGCCGGCGAGCAGGCGCGCGTGGACTTTGCGCTTTACGCAACCGTCGATCCCAACGAAGGCGCGGCTCGGATTCCCGAACTCGTGGAAGCCGGAGCGGCGTCTTTCAAGTTTTCGACGTTCGAAACGCATCCGACGCGCTTTCCGCGTATTTCGTCGCCGATGCTCTACGAATGTTTCGCCGCCATCCAGCCGCACGGCCTTATCGCCGGCGTGCACAACGAGAACGACGAAAGCGTGCGTTTCTTCACGGAGAAGGTGCGCCAGTCCGGGCGCACCGACTATCTCGCGCATAGTCTTTCCCGCCCGCCGATCACCGAAGCGCTCGCGACCGCGGAAGTCTACGAGATCGCGGCGGCGACGGGTTGCTCTGGGCACATCGTGCATTGTTCGATCGGCCGCGGTTACGACCTTTGCAACGCCTATCGGATGCAGGGTTTCGATACGACCATCGAGGCCTGCATTCATTATCTGATGCTCGACGAGGAGGACGACATCTCCCGTCTCGTCGGCTTTGGGAAAATCAACCCGCCGGTTCGCTCGAAGCGCGAACGCGAGGCCCTCTGGCGCCATCTCGCCGCCGGAAACATTACGGTGGTCTCGACCGATCACGTGAGCTGGTCGCCGGACCGCAAGAGCAACAAGGATATGCTTGCGAATGCGTCCGGTGTGCCCGGCTTGGAGGCGCTCTATTCGCTGCTCTTAACCGGATTGTTGCAACGTGGACTGAGCCCGGTCTGGGCGTCGCGCCTGCTTGCCGCCAATCCCGCGCGCCTGTTCCGGCTCGGTCATCGCAAGGGCGCGCTCGAGCCCGGCAAGGACGCCGATATCGTCGTCATGGCGCACAAGCCGGGCCGATACGATCCCGCTGCGAGTGGACATAACTTCGTGCAGTGGAGTCCCTACGAAGGTATCGAGCTTTCGCATCGCCCGGTTGCGACCTTCCTGCGCGGGAAAAACGTATTCGACGGCAAGGCAGTCGCGGAGCCGGGGACAGGACATTTTGTTCGCCCGGCCGCCGCCGGAGCGCGTTGATGGCTGCGATCCGCAATCTTCCCGTTGACGGCCGGCGTCTGTGGGACGACTTGATGCGGCTTGCCGAAATTACCGATCCCGGCGAACCCTATACGCGGCGCTCGTTCTCGCCACGCTTTCTGCAAGGCCGCTCGTGGCTTGCCGAGCGATTTCAGGATGCGGGGCTGACGGTCTCGATTGATCCGGCCGGTAACCTGATCGGGCGGCTTGCGGGTAGCGAAGCCGGTGCGAAGACGATCGTAATCGGTTCGCATTCCGACACGGTGCCCTCGGGTGGGCGGTTCGACGGCGCTGCCGGCGTGATCACCGCGCTCGAAATCGTGCGCGCGATGCGCGAATCCAGCTTTCATCCGCGGCACAATATCGAAGTCGTCGATTTTCTCGCGGAAGAACCGAGCGAATACGGTCTTTCCTGCGTCGGCAGCCGCGGTCTCAGTGGCAAGCTCAGTGCTGACATGAAGGGCTACACCAATGCGGGCGGCGAGCGGTTAGACGAAGCGATCGCGCGTGTCGGCGGCAATGCGGCAGCACTCGACGGTCCTATGCGCGATGACATCGCTGCGTTTTTCGAGCTGCATATCGAACAAGGCATCGTGCTCGAACAAAGCAGCATGGATATCGGAATCGTTTCCGGCATCGTCGGCATCACCCGGATCGAGATTGTTTTCTCCGGCTCCGCGGATCACGCCGGGACTACGCCGATGCACCTGCGCCGCGACGCGTCGCTGGCGGCGGCCGATATCATCTCGGCGATCGGCCGCGAAGCGCAGCGTCTCGCCGGGCGTGGCGAAGGCCACTTCGTGGCGACGACTGGCGTGATCGAAGTATTGCCGAACGCCGCCAACGTGGTGCCGAGAGAAGTGCGCTTGATCGTCGATGCGCGCTCGGAAAAGCGGGAGACGATGGAGGAGTTCGTCCGGTTTGTCGACGTATCGACGCAACAGGTAGCGCAGCAGGCGCGTGTTGAGCGGACCCGCTTCGCGCGTCTTTCGGACACGGTGCCGGTCGCGTGCGACGAGCGGCTTCGCAGGATGCTCGGCGAGAGCGCGCAGGCGCTGGGTTTTTCGGTAATGCCGCTCGCGTCCGGCGCGGGGCATGACGCCGCGTTCATGGCGCAGATCGCGCCGGCCGCAATGATCTTCATCCCTTGCAAGGACGGCAAAAGTCACACGCCGGAGGAATGGGCGGAACCGGAAGCAATCGCGGCCGGCGCCGCCGTTATTTTCGCGGCGGTGCAGCGCTTCGATGCGGAAGAACGAATCTAGAGGCGATGACGGCTGGCTAACGGATCACTGTTTCGCAGATGAAAAAATTTCCGCCCGCTTCCTCGACATCCACGACCGAGCTTCTTGAAGTGCTCGATCAGTTGGAGATCGAGCTCGAATTCCAGCGCGCCCTGGCGGAAGAATCCGGGCTTATTCAGCTTGCCAGGCGATTGCAGAACGTCCTAGCTCTTGCCCGCAACGAAAAGCTGCTGCTGACCGCGAACAACTCGAAGAACGACGGCTGAGGCTATCTCCCGGTTCTAGAGCGCCGTCTGGCCACCGATGCACTTTCCGTGCTGTCCGGTAGCCGAAAACTTCCCGCCGCGAACCCGGAGCCGGATTCGCGTCCTTTTGCCTTTATTCCAATGGACACGCAAACGAGCCACCAGACTGCACAAATCGAAATAATGCTGTTTAATTGGGCAAATTGGTATCTATTGTATGCAATTCGTTTCTTCGGAGGAAAGGGCGCCGCGAACTTATCTATCTGGAAATTAAGTAGAATCCGTCTGTTTGTGAAACTGGCACGCCCTTCGCAATAGCCCCTTCCGAATGCGGATACGGAGGATGGGTAATGAAGCGACGTGACTTTCTGAAATCGGCCGGCGCGCTGGCTGCATCGACTGCTCTGACGGCTCCCGCCGTCTTTTCTCCCGCCAAGGCGCAATCGCGCGCCGAGACGCTGCTGATCGTCTCGGAAGGCGGCCCCAACAACATCGATATCCATGGCGTCGGCACCAACGTGCCGGGCTACGAAGTGGCGTGGAATTGCTACTCGCGCCTGATCAGCCATGACATGAAGAAGCTTCCGAACGGCGTCGAGTATTACGACAAGGACAAGTTCACGCCGGAACTCGCCGAAGACATGAAAATCGGCGACATGTCCGCGACCTTCAAGTTGCGCAAGGACGCGACCTTCCACGACGGCACCAAGATCACGGCCAAAGACGTCAAGTGGTCGCTCGATCGCGCGGTCACGGTGGGCGGCTTCCCGACTTTCCAGATGCGCGCGGGCTCGCTCGAAAAGCGGGAGCAGTTCGTCGTCGTCGACGATCATACTGTGCGCGTCGATTTCCTGCGCAAAGACAAGCTCACGATCCCCGATCTCGCGGTGGTCGTGCCGGTCGTGATGCATTCCGAACTCGTGAAGAAGCACGCGACGGAAAAAGACCCCTGGGGTCTCGATTACACCAAGCAGAACATCGCCGGCGGCGGCCCGTACAATGTCGCGAAATGGACGCCGGGCACGGAAGTCATCTTCGAGCGCAACGAGAACTACAAGCTCGGACCGCTGCCGAAGACCAAGCGCATCGTCTGGCGCATCGTGCCGTCGGCCGGTAACCGCCGCGCATTGCTCGAGCGGGGCGACGCCGACATCTCCTACGAATTGCCGAACAAGGATTTCGTGGAACTGAAGGAGAGCGGCAAGCTCAACATCGTCTCGACGCCGTTCTCGAACGGCATCCAGTATCTCGGCATGAACGTGACCAAGCCGCCGTTCGACAACCTGAAGGTTCGCCAGGCGGTGGCTTACGCCGTGCCGTACCAGAAGATCGTCGACGCGGTGCTCTATGGTCTCGCCGGCAAGGTCTATGGCGCGCCTGCGAACAAGGAGACCGAGGTCGCCTGGCCGCAGCCGACCAAATACAACACCGACATTGCCAAGGCGAAAAAGTTGATGGAGGAGGCCGGTTACAAGGACGGCTTCGAGACCACGCTCTCCTTCGATCTCAACTTTGCAGGCGTGAACGAGCCGACCTGCGTACTCATCCAGGAAAGCCTTGCCCAGATTGGCATCAAGACCACGATCAACAAGGTGCCCGGCGCGAACTGGCGTACCGAACTGAACAAGAAGGTGATGCCGCTTTACGTGAACGTGTTCTCGGGCTGGCTCGACTACCCGGAATACTTCTTCCGCTGGTGCTATCACGGCTCGAATTCCATCTTCAACACGATGAGCTATCAGTCGAAGGAGATGGACAAGTTCATCGACGGTGCGCGCGACGCGGCGGCGATCGGCGACAAGGCGACTTACGAAAAGGACGTCAAGGGGATGGTCGATCTCGCGTTCGCGGACATTCCGCGCATTCCCTTGTTCCAGCCTTACTCGAACGTGGCGATGCAGAAAAATGTGTCGGGCTACCAGTACTGGTTCCACCGGCGGCTCGATTATCGCAACCTCGCAAAAGGCTGATTGCGTAGAGCGGGCGGCAATCGCGCCGCCCGCTTCTTTCCTCACGGAGCATCCTGATGTTTCTGCGAATGAGTAAGCGTCTCGGCATCACGCTGTTCAGCATCGCTGCCGTCATCGTGATCACCTTCGCGCTCACGCGCATCCTTCCGGGCGATACGGCGGAATATTTCGCCGGTCCCGCCGCGACGAAGGAAGCGATCCAGGAAGTTCGGGTGAAACTCGGCCTCGACAAGCCGAAATATCAGCAATTCATTCGCTACGTGCAGGATCTGTCACGTGGCGACTTTGGCCAGTCGCTGACGACCGGCCAGCCGGTCATTCGCGACCTTACTTCGCGGTTGCCGGCCTCCGCTGAACTGACGCTCGCCGGTCTCATCGTCTCGATCCTGATCGCGATCCCGCTCGGCGTGCTGGCCGCGGTGAAGGAAGGATCGTTCATCGATCACATATCGAGAGTGGTCGCGACCGCAGGCGTTTCGCTGCCGGTGTTTTTCACCGGGCTGCTCTTGTCATACTTCTTCTATTTCAAGCTCGGCTGGGCGCCGTCGCCGCTCGGGCGGCTCGACATTATCTATTCCGCGCCGCCGCAGGTAACGGGATTCTATCTGATCGACAGCCTGATTGCAGGAGATTTTGAGATATTCTGGGCGGCGCTGAAGCAGCTTATTCTTCCGGCTGCTACGCTCGCGATCTTCTCGCTCGCGCCGATCACGCGCATGACGCGCGCTTCCATGCTGGCGGTGCTGTCGTCCGATTTCGTGCGGACGGCGAGGGCGAGCGGACTTTCCACGCGCAAGGTCATTCTCGCTTACGCCTTCCGTAACGCACTGCTCCCGGTCATCACCACGCTCGGCATGGTGTTCTCGTTCCTGCTCGGCGCGAACGTACTGGTCGAAAAGGTATTCGCCTGGCCCGGCATCGGGTCCTACGCGGTCGAAGCGCTGATCGCTTCCGATTTTGCGCCGGTACAGGGTTTCGTGCTGGTGATGGCGGTCATGTACGTGCTGCTGAACCTGATGATCGATCTCTTGTACGGCGTGATCGATCCGCGGGTGAGGATGGCGGCATGAACTCCCATTCCCGCATTTCCGGCGTGAGCGCGATAGCGCGCGCGCCGAAAATATCGATTGCGATGAAACCGGTCGAGGCCGCGCCGTCGCAGACCTCGGGTCTCGGCGCGGTGCTGCGCCAGACGAAATACGTCATCTCCGAGAACCCGATTACCGGATTTGCTTTCGCGCTTTTTCTCTTGTTTGGGGTCGCCGCGATCTTCGGGCCGTGGATTGTGCCTTACGATCCGCTCGCGACCAACACCGCGATTCAACTCCAGCCGCCGTCCTGGGCGCACTGGTTCGGCACCGACCAATACGGCCGCGATCTTTTCAGCCGCGTGGTGGTCGCGACACGGCTCGATATGACGATTGCCATTACATCGGTTGCGCTGGTCTTCGCGCTTGGCGGCATTTCGGGGATCGCGGCCGGTTACTTCGGCGGCTGGATCGATATTGTAGTGAGCCGCCTTGCCGACATGATCATGGCGTTCCCGCTGTTCGTGCTGGCAATGGGCATTGTCGCGGCACTCGGCAACACGGTAACGAACATCGTGATTGCGACCGCGATCATCAATTTTCCGCTTTACGCGCGCATTGCGCGCGCCGAAGCCAACGTCCGGCGCGAGGCCGGTTTCGTGATGGCTGCGCGCCTCTCGGGAAACAGCGAATGGCGCATTCTGTTCTCACAAATCTTGCCGAACGTTATGCCGATCATGGTCGTGCAGATGTCGCTGACCATGGGCTACGCAGTGCTGAACGCAGCCGGCCTTTCCTTCATCGGCCTCGGCGTGCGTCCGCCGACGCCGGAGTGGGGCATCATGGTCGCCGATGGCGCGGGCTACATCGTTTCGGGCGAATGGTGGGTCGCGCTGTTTCCGGGGCTGACCCTGATGCTCGCCGTGTTCTGCTTCAACCTACTGGGCGACGGCTTGCGCGACATCGTCGATCCGCAGCGGCGGACGTAAGGGAGCGGTCATGAGCGAAGCGCCACTTCTAGAGATCAAGGATGTGACCGTCGAGTTTGCGACCCGCCGCGGCATCGTGCGAGCGGTCGAGCAGATCAACATTTCGCTCGGGAAGGGCGAGACGCTCGGCATCGTCGGCGAGTCCGGATCGGGAAAATCCGTGACCTCCTACGCGGTAATGCGGATTCTGGACCGCGCCGGTTCGATCGCGAACGGCTCGGTGGTCTTCTCCGGCGTGGACGTAAAAAACGCCAAGGAAGACGTTATGCGCGACCTGCGCGGCCGCGAAATGTCGATGATCTTCCAGAACCCGCGCGCGGCGTTGAATCCGATCCGCAAGGTCGGCAAGCAGATCGAGGACGTGCTGCGCCAGCACGTGCAGGCCGACACGCGCGACCTCAAGGAAAAAGCGATCGACATGCTCAGGCAGGTCAAGATCGCTCGCCCTGAGGAGCGCTATCACGCTTATCCGTTCGAGTTGTCGGGTGGCATGTGCCAGCGCATCGTGATTGCGCTGGCGCTCGCTTGCCAGCCGCGCCTCCTGATCGCGGACGAGCCGACCACGGGCCTCGACGTGACCACGCAGAAATCGGTGATGGACCTCGTCGTCGAACTCACGAAAGCGCGCGGCATGTCGACCATCCTGATTACGCACGACCTCGGTCTTGCCGCCGCTTACTGCGACCGCGTGGTCGTGATGGAAAAGGGCAAGATCGTCGAGACCGCGCTAGCGTCCGAGATATTCCGCTCGCCGCAGCACGCCTATACCAAGAAGCTGATGAAGGCGACGCCGAAGGTCGGCGGCACGTTGCGCGGCTTGCTTCCCGAAGACGCCGAACTGTCTCCGGCTGCTTCGATGCCGAAACTTGCGATCGACAAATCGGCGACCCCGCTGCTCGCAGTGCGCAATCTCGTCAAGGAATATCCGCGCCAGGGCGCGAGCAAGACACTCGGCGAACTGTTCGGCAAACCCGCGCCGGAGGACGCAATCTTCCGCGCCGTTGACGGCATTTCGTTTTCGGTCGCCAAAGGCGAAAGCGTCGGGCTGGTCGGCGAGTCGGGTTGCGGAAAGTCCACCACCTCGATGATGGTGATGCGGCTACTCGACAAGACCTCCGGCGAGATATTCTTCGATGGCGAGGACATCGGCGCGATCCCGGCCGCAAAATTCGCGACCTTGCCGCAGCGCAAGCGGATCCAGATGGTCTTTCAGGACCCAACCGATAGCCTGAACCCGCGCTTTACCGCCGTGCGCGCGATTGCCGATCCGATCATGCGGCTGGGCGAGATCAAGGGCCGCGACGCACTACGCGCGCGTTGCGAGGAACTGGCGAAGCTGGTCGGCCTGCCGCTCGAATTGCTCGACCGCTTTCCGCACCAGCTTTCCGGCGGGCAGAAGGCGCGCGTCGGCATTGCGCGCGCGATCGCGCTCAATCCCGAACTCGTCATTCTCGACGAGCCGACCGCGGCGCTTGACGTGTCGGTGCAGGCGGTGGTGCTAAATCTCTTGCAAGACCTGAAAGATTCGCTCGGCATGAGCTATCTGTTCGTCTCGCACGATCTCAATGTCGTACGGCTCCTTTGCGACCGCGTGATCGTCATGCGCGCGGGCAAGATCGTCGAGGAGGGAACGGCTGAGGATGTGCTCGGCGCGCCGAAAGCGGAATATACCCGCGAATTGTTGACGGCGATTCCGCATCCGCCGCTTTAGAAATCCGGAAGGTGGAAAGTTGAACAAGAAAGATCCCGCAGCCGCGCTGCCCGCCGATCCGGCGGCGCTGAACGCTTTCATCGACGCGGGAGCGGCCTTGAGCGGTCTCATCGTCGATCCCGCCTATCGGGAAGGCGTGAAGGTGCATCTCAACGCGGTCACGAATGCGGCGAAACTCGTGCTTGCCGTAGAACTTGAGGACGATGCCGAACCGGCAACGGTGTTCCGGCCATGAGCGTCGAGTGGATGACGGCATCGCAGATCGCTGCGGCGGTCAACGGCAAGAAGGAGAGCGCGGCGAGCGTCGTATCCGCCGCGCTGAACCGGATCAACGCGCTCGATCCGAAGACGAATACGTTTACCGACGTACTTGCGGCACGCGCGCACGAGACCGCGGCGAAAGTCGACAAGCGGGTTGCGCGCAGCGAGAGCCTGCCGCTTGCGGGCGTTCCGTTCGCGGTGAAGAACCTGTTCGACGTGAAAGGGCTTCCGACCCGCGCGGGCTCCAGGATCAACCGCGAGCGCGCGCCCGCGCATGACGATTCCGTGCTGATCGAACGGCTGGAAGAGCAGGGCGCAGTGCTGGTCGGTGCGCTCAACATGGGCGAATACGCCTATGATTTCACCGGAGAAAATGCGCATGACGGTAACGCGCGCAATCCGCACGATCCCGCGCATATGACCGGCGGCTCCTCGAGCGGCTCGGGCGGTGCGGTCGCCGCGGGTTACGTGCCGCTTGCGCTCGGCTCCGACACCAACGGCTCGATCCGGGTGCCGTCCTCGTTCTGCGGACTGTTCGGCTTGAAGCCGACCTATGGCCGGCTTTCGCGTGCGCGGTCTTTTCCCTTCGTCGCGAGCCTCGATCATCTGGGACCGCTCGCGCGCTCGGCAGCGGACCTCGCGCTTTCCTATGACGCGATGCAGGGGCCGGATCATGAAGACCCGGTCTGCGCACAGCGCGAAGTCGAACTGGCTTCGCCGGAAATAGCAAAAGGCGTGAACGGACTTCGGATTGCGAAACTCGGAGGCTATTTCGCGAAGTTGGGCGAACCGGAAGCCTATACGGTGGTAAACACGGTCGCGACGGCACTGAATGCGGTCGAGACGATAGAGCTGAAAGATGCCGGTGTTGCCCGCGCGGCAGCTTACCTTATCACGGCCTCGGAAGGGGCGGCACTTCATCTGGACCGTCTGCGCGAACGCGCGGCGGACTTCGACCCGGACGTGCGCGATCGCCTGATCGCGGGTGCGATGATCCCGGCGGTCTGGACGATTCAGGCGCAGAAGATCCGCCGCGCGTTTCAGGCGCAGGTGAAGAAGGCGTTCGAGCGTTATGACGTTCTGCTCGCACCCGCGACACCGACACGAGCGCCGAAGATCGGCCAGCGCACCTTCACGCTCGGCGGGCAGGAAATGCTGGTCCGTCCGAATATCGGAATCTATACGCAGCCGATCTCGTTCATCGGCCTGCCTGTCGTCGCCGTCCCGGTATGGCCGGATGACGGCCTTCCGATCGGGGTTCAGGTGATTGCGCCGCCGTGGCGCGAGGACCTCGCACTGCGTGTCGCTTATCAGCTCGAGCGCGACGGCGTATGTTTCAGCAAACCGGCGAAAGGGCTGGCGGCATGAGAATCAACGACCCGGAAATTCTCGCCGAAGTCACCGCCGCGTTCGAGCGCTACGAACAGGCGCTCGTTTCCAACGATGTCGCGATACTCGACGAGTTGTTCTTCGACGATCCGAATACGATCCGCTACGGTGCCGGCGAGAATCTTTACGGCTATGAAGAGATCAGGGCGTTCCGCGCCGCGCGTTCGCCGGCCGGGCTCGCGCGCAAACTCGACCGCACCAAGATCACGACTTATGGCAGCGACTTCGCGACGGCCAATACGCTGTTCCGGCGCGAGGGCGGTAACAAGCTCGGCCGCCAGAGCCAGACCTGGGTGCGCACGCTAGACGGCTGGCGCGTTGTTTCCGCGCATGTGAGCCTGATCGAAAGTCCGGCGAAATAACCATGGCGAATCCGCGCAAACAGGAAGCAGAGAACAGTCCGCCGATCCGGCTGACGCGCGCGGACGAACTGCGCCAGATTCTCGCCGACGAAATCGTGCGCGGGAAAATCGCACCGGGCGCGACGCTCGACGAAACGGCGGTCGCCGCGCGTTTCCACGTCTCGCGGACGCCGGTGCGGGAAGCGATTCGACAGCTTGCGGCGAGCGGCCTCGTCGATGCCAGACCGCATCGTGCGGCGATCGTCGCGCAGCCCGGCCACGAAGTGTTGATCGGCATGTTCGAGGCGATGGCCGAACTCGAGGGGCTTTGCGCCTATTACGCCGCGGAACGCATGACGGCGGAGGAGCGCAAGGGACTCGAACAGGTGCACGAGGAATTGCGGCTTCTCATTCGCGAGGGCGATCCGCAGAACTATCACGAGACCAATCAGCTCTTTCACGGCACGGTCTATTCGGGCTCACACAACGTCTACCTCGCGGAGTTGACGACCTCGACACGCATCCGCGTGCAGCCGTTCCGTCGCGCGCAGTTTCGAAATCTCGGCCGTCTCGCGAAATCTCACGAGGAGCACGATACCGTGGTCGTTGCGATCTTGCGCGCGGATGCAGTCGCTGCACAGAAGGCCATGCGCGCGCACATCATGACCGTGTTCGACGAGTATGAAGCCTATCTGCGTTCGCTCGCAGCCGATGCATCCTGAAGGTGAACTTTGAAAGCAACGGTCGGCGAGATTATAGCAGCGCATCGGGACGGTTCGGTTAAGCCCGAAGAGACCGCGCGCGAATGCCTCCGGCGTATTCGCGAGCATGGCGATCCGGCAGTTTTCATTTCGCTGGCGGATGAGGAGGCGCTTGTCGCGCAGGCGCGCGAGGCAGCGAAAAGCCCTTCGCATCCGCTTTGCGGCGTGCCGCTCGCGGTCAAGGACAATATCGACGCGCTCGGCTTTCCGACCACCGCGGCCTGTCCGGCATATTCTTATACACCGTCGAAAGATGCGACTGCGGTGGCAAGATTACGCGCCGCCGGCGCCGTGATCGTCGGCAAGACCAATCTCGATCAGTTCGCGACCGGCCTCGTCGGCGTGCGCTCGCCCTATGGCGTGCCGCGCAATCCGTTCGATCCGGCCATGATACCGGGCGGGTCGAGTTCTGGCTCCGCGGTTGCGGTGAGTGCCGGGTTAGTACCGCTTGCGCTCGGCACGGACACCGCGGGTTCGGGCCGCGTTCCGGCGGGGCTGAACAACATCGTCGGATTGAAGCCCAGTCTTGGCCTGATTTCGACGTCGGGTGTGGTACCTGCCTGCCGCTCGCTCGATTGCGTATCGATCTTCGCGTTGACGACAGACGACGCTTGGGCCGCGCTCGGTGCGGTCGCAGGATTCGACGATGCGGACTCTTATTCCCGCCAGTTCCAGCTCGGCGTGCCGGGTGCGATCGTGCCGCCGACCATCGGCGTGCCGAGAGCGGAGGATCGGTTGTTCTTCGGGGACAAGCGCTCCGAGCTGGCATTCGGCGAGTCGATCGAGCTCGCGAAGTCGATCGGCGCAAAGATTGTCGAACTCGACTTTTCGCATCTTCTGGAAGCGGCCCGGCTTCTTTATGAAGGCCCGTGGGTCGCGGAACGCACGGCTGCCGTCGGCGCATTCGTGGAAGCGCATCCGGACGAAATCTTCCCGGTAACGCGCCAGATCATCGCGGCCGGGGAGAAGCTCCGCACGGTCGATGCATTCCGTGCGTTCTACCGGATGCAGGATTTACGTGCGCTTGCGCGAAAGACGATGGCGCAGGTCGATGTGTTGATGGTGCCCACGGTACCGGCTGTTTATACGGTTGAAGACCTGGCAGCCGACCCCGTCCGTCTCAATTCCAATCTGGGCACCTACACGAATTTCGTAAATCTGATGGACCTGTGCGGCCTTGCAGTGCCTGCGGTGTTTGCGAAGGATGGCACACCGTATGGCGTGACGTTTCTGGCGAACACGGGCGAAGACGCGAAGCTCCTGTCGCTTGGCCGCGCGTTGCACGAGAAGTCCGCGTTGCCGCTGGGTGCGCTCAAGATTTCACAGCCGGCGCCGAATGCGGCTCCCGTGCTCGGAAGCGGCGAAGTGGAAATCGCAGTCGTCGGCGCACACATGGCGGGGCTTGCGCTGAATCATGAACTCGTTTCGCTCGGTGCGCGCTTTTTGCGCGTCGTAAAGACCGCGCCGGATTATCAGCTATTCCTGCTGGATGGCACAAAGCCCTTCCGTCCGGGCATGTTGCGGGTCGAAGCAGGGAAGGGTGCCGAGATCGAAGCGGAAATCTGGTCGATGAGCGCGGAAGCATTCGGCAAATTCGTCTCGAAAATTCCGTCTCCGCTTACAATCGGTAATGCTTCCTTCGCCGACAAAACGGTGACGAAGTGCTTTCTGGTCGAGGCGGCAGCCGTTCACCGCGCCGAAGACATTTCCCGCTATGGCGGCTGGCGCGGTTATGCGGCCGCCACCGGGAAGCTCTGAAGTATTAATGCCGCTACGGCCGGTTTGATCGGCATCAATGTCCCGGCCGCGAATGCGTTGAAAGTGATCTTCTTTGAAGGAGAGGATCATGCCGACGGAAACTATCGTCGTTGTCGCATTCGTGGGGCTTATGTTCGCAGTGTTCATGGCCGGGCTCGCCTACGCCGACCGCAATACGCGCAAATTCCGCGAATAGCGCGTTCGGTTCTCGCGTCGCGCAAGATAAAACCCCGCTCCGGCGATCCGGAGCGGGGTTTTTCATTTAGGGCGTTACGCGTCAGCGCTGGTTCGCTTTGGCCGCGTCTTCGCGCAGTTCGAACCACATCGCGTTGAGCACTGCGAAAGTGCAGGCGAGCGGCATCCCGAGCAGCCAGGCAAAATACCACATGGAATTCTTCTCCTTTCAGTACATCGTGTGCTCTTCGCGCTGGATCGTCCGCTCGTCGACCTTGCCCCACAGTACGCGGTAAACCCACGCGGTATAGGCAAGCACGATCGGCAGGAAGATCACGGTCGCGACCAGCATGTTGAAGAGGGTGGCGTGGCTCGAAGCGGAATCCCACACCGTGAGGCTCGATTTCGGATCGATCGAACTCGGCAGGATGAATGGGAACATGCTTAAGCCGACTGTCGAGATGATGCCGAACACCGACAGCTTGCTGAACACGAACGTAACGAGCTCGCTCTTGCCGCGCAGGCCGATGAAGGCCCCGGCCGCACCGGCGAAGCCCAGTGCTGGCGCAATCGTCATCCACGGGTGCGCGGTATAGTTCGAGAACCACGAAGCGCCGTCGCGGGCAACGGTTTTCAGGAGCGGGTTGCTCGCCATGTTGGGCGTGATGCCGTCGACGATGCGGTAGCCTTTCACGGCGAGCCACAGGATCAGGCCGTTCAGCGCGAATAGCAGGATCACCGCGAGTGCCGCGTAGGAGCCGTAGCGGCGGCCGCGTTCGGAAACGATGCCACCGGACTTGATGGCAAGCCACGCGCCGCCATGCATGACCATCATTGCGACACTAAGCAGGCCGCAAAGCAGCGCGAAGGGATTGAGTAGGCCGAAGAAGCTGCCTTCATAGATCGTGCGCAGATCTTCGGTGAGCCGGAACGGCACGCCCTGCAAGACGTTGCCGACTGCGACGCCGAAGATCAGCGCGGGCACAAAGCCGCCGACGAAGAGCGCGATGTCCCAGTTACGGCGCCACTTCGCGTCCGGTCGCTTCGAGCGGTACTTGAAGCCGACCGGCCGCAGGATGAGCGCTGCCAGCACGACGAACATCGCAAGATAAAAGCCGGAGAAGCTGACCGCGTAGAGCGGGGGCCACGCGGCGAAGATCGCGCCGCCGCCGAGGATCAGCCACACCTGATTTCCTTCCCAGACCGGGCCGATCGTGTTGATGGCAACACGGCGCTCGATGTCGGTCTTCGCGACGAAGGGTAACAGCGTCGCGACACCCATATCGAAGCCGTCGGTGACGGCTAGCCCGATCAGAAGCACGCCGAGCAGCACCCACCAGATGACCTTCAGCGTATCGTAGCTGATCAGTTCGAACAGAATCATTTTCTTACTCCGCAGGAACGGTTTGGATACGGGCGCGCGCCGATGCGTCTGCGGCCATGTCGGGTTGCGGGCCAGCCTTGATCGCCTTCACCATCAGCTTCATCTCGATGACGAGAAGTACGGTGTAGAAGGTGATGAAGCCTGCCATCGTGATCGCCACCTCCCAAATCCCCAGATGGGAAACCGCGATTGCGGTCGGAAGCACTCCTTCGACGGCCCATGGCTGCCGGCCATATTCGGCGACGAACCAGCCGAGTTCGATCGCGACCCATGGTAACGGGATCGACCAGACGGCGAGCCGCAAGAGCCAGCGGTATTTATCGAGTCCGCCGGTGGAGGCGAGATAGAAGAAGACAGCGCTAAACAGGATGAAGAAGAAGCCGAGACCGACCATGATGCGGAACGACCAGAACATCGGCCAGACCGTCGGCACGGTGTCCCATGCCGCTTTCTCGATCATCTCGGGCGTCGCTTTGCGCGGGTCTTCTACATAGCGCTTCAGAAGATAGGCGTAGCCGAGATAGCGTCCGTTATCCTCGAACGCGTTCTTGGTAATGTCGGCGATGTTTTGTCCCTTCGCCGCGCGGATCGTCATCAATGCGTCATAGGCCTTGATGCCTTTGGCGATGTCGAGCTTTGCCTGATCGACGAGATTTTCGATACCCGGCACTTCCTGCGTAAGCGAGCGTGTCGCAATCAGACCGAGCACATAAGGCACATGGATTGCGTAGCGCGTCTCGCGCTTCTCCTGATCGGGGACGCCGAACAGCGTGAACCCTGCCGGCGCCTTCTCAGTGCGCCACATGCCTTCCATGACGGCGAGCTTCATCTTCTGGTGTTCGCTTGCGGAATAGCCGCTCTCGTCGCCGAGGACGACCACACTGAGCGAACTGAGCAGTCCGAAGCTCGCTGCGATCGCCATCGAGCGTTTCGCAAGATCGACGTGGCGGCCCCTCAGCAGATACCAAGCGCTGACGCCAAGCACGAACAGGGAGGCGGCGACGTAGCCCGCCGAAACCGTGTGCACGAACTTCGCCTGCGCAACGGTGTTGAACAGTACTTCGTAAAAGTTGGTGACCTCCATCCGCATTGTTTGCGGGTTGAACGCGGCGCCGACCGGGTGCTGCATCCAGCCGTTCGCGATCAGAATCCAGAGTGCCGAGAGGTTGGTGCCGAGCGCGACCGCCCAGGTCGCGGCAAGATGCTGGAGTTTCGAAAGCCGGTCCCAGCCGAAGAAGAACAGGCCGACGAAGGTCGCTTCGAGGAAGAACGCCATCAGCCCTTCGATCGCGAGCGGAGCGCCGAAGATGTCGCCGACATAGTGGCTGTAATAGCTCCAGTTCATGCCGAACTGGAATTCCATGGTGAGGCCCGTGGCGACGCCGAGCACGAAATTGATGCCGAACAGCGTGCCCCAGAATTTCGTCATCTGCCGCCAGATCGCGCGGCCCGTCATGACATACGTCGTTTCCATGATCGCGAGCAGGATCGAAAGCCCGAGCGTCAACGGAACGAAGATGAAGTGATACATGGCAGTCAGCGCGAATTGCAGGCGCGATAGCGTGACTACGTCGATTTCCATGGAATAGGTCCCTGTTGCGGAGCAAGCGAGTCGGCAGTCTGGAATACCTATCAAGAGAGGCTGATAGCCTCCTTGATTTGCGTCAAGTGTGGGCTGCCGACAGATGGATGACGCGGTTTGCGCGCTCGATTTCGCGCTCATGATGCGCTGCGATGAGGAAGGTTGCCTCCGGCGCATGGGCAAAGAGATTGTCCAGAACGGCACGGGCGAGGGCTTCGTCCATGCCGGCAGTTGGCTCGTCGAGAAGCCAGATCTGCGGGTTACGCAGGATCAGCCGGGCAATCGCCAGCCTCCGCCGCTCTCCTCCGGAAAAGCCGCTGCCGGTCTCCCCGAGCTGCCACGCGAGGCCGCCCTCGAGCGCTTCGATTTTGCCGCGCAGTTCCGCGATCTCCAGCGCGCGCCACAACGCCTCGTCGGCCGCAAGCGGCGCGGCGATTCGAAGGTTTTCCGAGATGGAGCCCGCGAAGAGTTCGGTCTCCTGTGTGAGGTAGCCGAGCACGGGATGCGTGTCTTCGCTGCTGTCGATCAGGATGCTGCCGCTTTCGGGTTGCCGTAACCCGGCGATCAGCGAGAGCAAAGTCGATTTTCCGCAACCGCTGCGCCCGGCGAGGGCGATGCGCTCTCCATGCCGCGCGGCAAAATTGAAGCGATCGAACAAAGTGCGCGCCTGCGGGTCGTACCGATATGTGATATCGACGACGGCAATAGCCAGTTCGCGCCGCGTGAAGACGCGCTCGTCTCGTTCCGGTTCGACGCGCTCCAATTGAAGGAGTCTCCGCCCGGAGAAGGCGATCCGTCCCAATTCGATTCCGCCGCGCCGCAATGGTCCGAAGACCTCGAGCGCAGCGAAGCCGCCGATCACGAGCATCGCCATCGTCGGCCCCTCGACGGCGCCCGCTTCAAATGCGGCACCACCGAGCAAGAGAACGCCGGCAGTCAGGCATACGGCCGCGAGCGCAATCGCCGCGCCGGTCGCGGTTTCGATCCGGCCGATCCGCTTCCCGGCGTCGGTAAGATAATTTGCCGCCCGCGCGACGCGCTGTTTCTGCGAAGCGATGCCACCCGAAAGCAGAAGATCAGTTTGCGCGCGCACAAGATCAATCGAACGGACGCGTAGTGCTTCCGATCCGAGCGCCATGCGTTGTGCCGCTTTCCGTGCGAATTGTGCGCCGACGTAAATCGCTGCCGCGCTTGCGGCAAAGGCCGCAAGGATTGTCGCGGCGAGTGGCGGCGAGAGAAAAACGAGCAGCACGGCACCGCCTAGCGCAAGCGCAATTGCGATTGCTGCCGGAAGCAACAGGCGCAGATAAAGGGTGTCGATGGCGTCGAGATCGGCCGTCAGGCGTTGCAATAGCTCGCTGCTTCGCAGTTTGCGACTGTATGACGTCGCCCGCGCGACCGAAGTAAAGAGGGTTGCGCGAAGGGATGCGAAGAAGCGCAGCGTCGCGTCGTGGGTCGCGAGCCGCTCGCCGTAGCGCGACGCCGTTCTGAACAGTGCAAGAAAGCGGATACCCGCGCTCGGACGGAAAAAATCGAAGGTGGCGCCGGCACCCGCAAGCCCGGCGAGGCCGGCCGCGGTGATAAACCAGCCCGACAGTGCGAGAAGCGCAATTGCCGAGAGCAGGGCGAAGAAGCTCGCAACGGCACCTGCCAGCATCCAGCGGCGCTGCTCGCGCCACATCATTGCGACGAAGTGGAGCGTGTATTTCATGCCGCGGCTCCCAGATTGTCTCCGGGCAGACGCCGAACGTCGATGACGCGGTCCGCGCGCGCGACAACTCGGGGATCGTGCGTCGCGACTATGAGCGTGCGGCCATCCGCACTCGCAAACAGTCCGTCGATCACGGCTTCGGCGGTTTCCGCGTCCAGATGCTCGGTGGGCTCGTCGGCGAGGATGAGATCGGCATTGGAAAGTGCGAGCCGCGCGATCGCGAGGCGTTGGGCTTCGCCGCCGGAAAGGTTCGCTGCGTTCTCGCGCAGCACTTCGTCATAGCCGCGTTCGAGTTTCGCGATCACGCCTTCCGCATGCGCAATGCGGATCGCCGCGTCGAAGCCGTCTCGATTAGTCAGCCCGCGATACATCGCGAGGTTTGCTGCGACGCTGCCTTGTACGAAGGCTGGCTTTTGTCCGAGCCAGGCGATGGCGCACACAACGTCCTCGCGTCCGTTCACCAGCATCTTACCGTCCGCAAGCGTGACAAGCCCGGCAAGCAGCGCAAGCAGCATCGACTTGCCTGAGCCGCTCGGTCCGACCAAGGCAATGCGTTCCCCGCGTTCCACCCGCAGCGAGAACGCCGGGAGAATAGTCGTGCCGTCGAGCACGACTGAAACCTTGTCGAGTTCGAGCCGGGCGAGTGGCACGATTTCAGCATTTCTGGCAGGCAAGCGCCGCCGGGACGGATCGAGAAGTTTCTCGATCTCGTTGCAGGCGGCGAAGGCCGATGCCTGGTCATGATAGGCGGCGGCGAAGTCGCGCAGCGGGCGAAAATATTCCGGTGCGATCATCAACACGAACAATCCGCCGGCAAGCGAAAGCCCGCCATAAGCGCCGAACTGAAAAAGGCCGAGCAAGCTGAAACCGACATAGACGGCGGCAAAGGCGACGCCGAGTGCGGAAAAGAGTTCGAGTACGGCCGATGAGATAAAGGCGATCCGTAGCACCGCCATGGTGCGCTTGCGGATTTCGTCTCCCTCGCGGCGCAGGCTTTCCGCCGCGCGTGGGATCGCATCGAACAAGCGGAGCGTTGTCAGTCCTTGAAGGCGATCCAGCAGCCCCGCATTCATGGTGCCGATCTGCTGGAGTTGCCGCTCGCTTGCGCTGCGCGCCTCCGCGCCGATCAGCGCCATGAAGATCGGAATGAGCGGTCCTGTTACAAGAAGCACGGCGGCTGCGACCCACGAGAAATATGCCGTGATGACGAGCACCACGAGCGGGATCACCGTTGCGCGCAATCGCGCGGAGCGATAGCGCGTCAGATAAGGCCCGAGAGCATCGACATGATTGGTCAGCAGATTGGCCGTTTCGCCGGCGAGCGGTCGGGCGCGGTCAGCGGGGGAAAGCTCGGCGATCGCGCGCGTCAGTTCCTCGCGCGTTTGCAACTTCACATCTTCGGTTGCATTTGCTGCCAACGTCGTCGAGATGCTTTCGGCAACGATGCGTGCAAGCGCAAGAATCAGGAAGGCCGCGAGATAGGTAAACGCAGCCGACACCGACGCGCCACGGAGAATCTCCGCGATCGCGAGCGCAACACAGCCGAGTTCGGCAATCAGGATCAGCGAGCCGGCGACCGACGCCCACGCGCTCAAGGCCAGCGTCCGGCGGTGTTTGCCGGTTAGCCGGTTGAGCGTTCGGGCTGCTGGGTTGCCGTCTTTTTCGCGGCGGCGGGACATGCGGCCTTTTCGGCCGGCGGATATTTCACCGCGTTGATCTTGCGCAACTGGGTCCGTGTCCGGCACCTCAGGGAAGCCCCGCCGTGATCGCCATTCTTACGAGGGCCGGCAGACTGTCGGCGCCCATCTTTGACATGACATTGGCACGATAGATTTCGACGGTGCGTGGACTGATGTCGAGTTCGATGGCGATGACCTTGTTCGACTTCCCGGCGACGAGGCCGGTCATGACTTCAGCCTCGCGGCCGGAGAGTTCCGCGATCCGTTGCAAAATCGCTGCCTTGGCATCGTCGTTCTCCGCGGCCGGTTTCATGGAGGCGACGGCGCGTTCGATCGATTGCAGCAGCGCATCGTCGTTATAGGGCTTCTCGAGGAAGTCGGCGGCACCCTCGCGCATGGCATCGACCGCTAGTGGAATATCGCCGTGGCCGGTGATGACGATGACCGGCAGGGGAAATGCGCGCGCCTTCAGCGTTTTCAGAAGCTCGATGCCGGTCATTCCGGGCATGCGCACATCGGTGATGACGCAGCCGGAGCCGGGGCTGGGAAGATTCTTCAGGAATGCCGTGGCGGTCTCGTAGGTCTGTGCATGTAATCCCGCGGTCTCGAGTAGAAATTGCAGGGAATCGCGTGCGGCATCGTCGTCGTCGATGACATAAACTGTCAGGCCGTCAGGCATTGTCGTCGCCCTTGTTATCGTGTGCGATCGGTAGGCTGAAGCGGAAGGTAGCTCCGCCATCCGGATTGTCGTCAACCCAGAGCTTGCCGCCGTGCGCGTCGATGATCGTGCGTGAAATGGAGAGTCCTACGCCCATGCCGTCGGACTTGGTGGTGACGAAAGGCTGGAACAGCTGCCCGCGGATTTCCGGATCGATGCCGGGGCCCGTGTCCGAAACGCTGATCACGACCATTCCTTCCACCGGAGGATGCTTCGTGATCATCAGTTCCTTGCGCGGACTTTGCTTCATCGCGTCGATCGCGTTGCGGATCAGGTTGAGCAGCACCTGCTGGATCTGTATGCGGTCGACGAGCGCGAGATCGCCTTCGGCGTCCAGCCGCATGCGGACGTGGATGCCGGACTCCTTGGCGCCGACGAGCGCCAGCGCACTTGCTTCCTCGATGATTTTCGAGAGGCTGTCGACGCTGCGTTCGCTTTCGCCGCGGGCGACGAAGTCGCGGAGCCGGCGGATGATCTGTCCGGCGCGGATTGCCTGTTCGGCGGACTTGTCGAGCGCCGACTTCAGAAGCGGTGCGCGCTCCGACTGAATCTCGCCGACGATCCGGCCCGAACCCTTCATGTAATTCGCGATCGCAGTGAGCGGCTGGTTGAGTTCGTGGGCGAGGGTGGATGCCATCTCGCCCATCGCGGAAAGCCGGGAAATATGTACCAGCTCGGCCTGCAACTCCTGAAGCCGCGCGTCGGTCTCCTGCCGCTCGGTGAGATCGCGTACGAAACCGGTGAAATGGCGGTCGCGGCCGGAAATCATTTCTCCGACCGCAAGCTCCATCGGGAAGGTCGAGCCATCCTTGCGTTCGCCGACCACCACGCGGCCGATGCCGATGATTCTGCGCTCGCCGGTTCGCATGTAGCGGGACATGTAGCCGTCGTGCGCTTCGCGATAGGGCGAGGGCATCAGCATGCTTACGTTCTTGCCGCGGACTTCTGCCGCGCTGTAGCCGAACAGCCGCTGCGCCGCCGCGCTGAAGGACTGGATATGTCCCGAGGTATCGATGACGATCATCGCATCGGGCACGGTGTCGAGAATTGAATTCAGGTGTGCTTCGCGCGCAGCCGCTGCGATCCGCGTGGTCCACATCCATCCGCCGAAGGCGGCGATCGCAAGGCCCGCGATGAGAAAGCTGAAACTGTTGGAGAGCAGGCGCATCTGCTCGGTATTCTGACCGAGAAAGAATATGTTGCCCGCGGCAAGACTCAGCACCGTTGCGGCGACGCCGGGACCGAAGCCGCCGGTGATCGACGCCGCCAGCACCGCGGGGACGAACAGAAGAAACAGTGCCTCGTTGCCAAGGAACGGCTGGAGCGTCGCGCGCAGCGCGAAGGCCAGTGCGACAATCGGAATTACCGCGGCATAGCGCGACCACGGACTTCGCAACAGCAAGTCGAGCGAGCGGAACGGGCTTGCCGCCGATAGTTTAGGCTTCTTCATGGGGGCTAAATTACCCTGATTTTTCAAGGAAAATCACGCTACGTACTATTCCTTAGGGGATCGGCCGGAATTTATCGGCAGATCTCCCGCGGCTATCGGTTCCTCCACAAAATCAGGAGGCCCGCAATGCTTGCTTATGCTCCGCCAGCCCCGAGCGATATTCGTGCAGCAGGGGTTTTGCCCTCTGTGAAACAGGGATTCGAGGCCTCGCTCGAACTCATGGGCATTAAGATGCCCCATGCGCGCAACGAGGAAATCTACGGCCAGGACGAGCCGGCCGGATACGTTTACAAGGTAGTCAAAGGCGCGGTTCGCACCCACACGCTGCTCGACGACGGCCGCCGCCAGATCGGCGCGTTCTATCTGCCCGGCGATATTTTCGGGCTCGAACTCGGCGCCAGTCATCGCTTTTCCGCCGAGGCGATTTCCGACACCGTCGTGCTTGCGATCAAGCGCTCGACGTTGACGGCGCTGGCGCAATCCGACGCCGTGGTTGCCCGCGAGTTGTGGCTGATGACCGCGCGCGAACTCGATCACGTGCAGGACCAGATGATTCTGCTCGGCCGCTCCAGCGCAAAGGAGCGCGTCGCCTCGTTCCTGATCGAGATGGCCGACCGCTCGAAGGATCGCAACGAAATCGACCTGCCGATGTCGCGTCAGGACATCGCGGACTATCTGGGACTCACGATCGAAACCGTGTCGCGCACTTTCTCCAGCATGGAGCGCAAGGCGCTGATCGAGTTGCCGACCTCGCGCAAGGTGCGTCTGAGAAATCGTACGGCACTTCGCTGCCGGCATTGAGGAGCGGAAATCATGACCATAGCGATCAGGGGACTACTGGGACGCATCGGCCGGATTTTTATGGCCTCTGAATTGCACGCGCTCGACGCCGCGCAGGTGGAAGAACTCGCGCGCGACATTGGCGTGACGGCCGGCGATCTGTACCGTCTGGAGCAGGCCGGCTCCGAGCCCGTCGCGATGCCCCGGCGCCTTGCGCTGGAAGGCGTCAATCCCGCGGTGGTCGAGGCGAAATGGCCTTCGGTGTGGAAGGATATGCAGCGCGTCTGCTCGCTCTGCGACAACAGGGAAATATGCCGGGACAACCTAGCAAGCGCGCGTGGAGCATGCGATCTGCCGCGGTACTGTCCCAACACAGGCTCGATCGAGGCGTTCACCCATAACCTCTAAAGTGTACAACCCGCGAGGCCGTTATCGCCACCGGGATTGCTTCGGATAGCTTAAAATAATTCATCATGATAATGAAGTCTGCCGAGTATGAAGACTCGTCTGGGCGATGCATATTGCTTCGCCGCGCGAATCGATGAAGCTGTGAAAATCTGCCGAAAGCCCGCCTCAGGCCGGTGCGAAAGGCAGGAACTGACCGAGGAGAAGCAGGTTTTTTATACATCGCGGGAGAGATCAGCCTTGAAGGCTGGCGCCGAAGGAGCAACCGCCCCGGAAACTCTCAGGCAAAAGGACCGCAACCGATCAATTCTCTGGAAAGTGAAGCGCTTGCTTCCGCCGACGGTGTAAGCCCGAAGATCGCGACGATCTCGTGGTGAAACTCTCAGGCCAATGACAGAGGGGGTGCCGTTGCTCACGTGCAGCGGTGTCTCTGGAGCATTGGCATGGAGCGAATAGACAAGACCTATGACGTGGTCGTCATTGGCGCAGGTATTGTCGGTATCAATACTGCTTACTGGAATCTTCGAAACGGAAAATCAGTCTGTGTGATCGATCGCCGCGCGGAGGCAGGACTCGAAACGAGTTTTGCGAACGGCGGGCAGATTTCGGTCAGTCATGCGGAGCCGTGGTCGAATCCATCTGCGCCGTTGAAAGTGTTGAAATGGCTGTTCGATGGCGAAGCGCCGCTGCTATTTCGGCCGCGTTTCGACGTGCGTCAGTGGTGGTGGATTGCGCAGTTTCTCGTCGACTGCATGCCCTGGCGGGCGGATCGCCACACGACGAAAATCGTAAAGATCGCGACCGAAAGCCGTGCGCTCTACCGGGAAATTCGGGAGCGCGAGAAACTTCAATACGACTCGCGCTCCGAAGGCATCATTCATTTTTACCGCGACAAGCGCGAATTCGTAGCAGCGGCGCGCGTAGCCGAGCTTATGCGAAAGCATGGCTGCGATCGCCGCGTTATCGGTGTGGATGAAGTCGTCCAACTCGAGCCGGCCTTCGAAGAACAGCGTCACGAAATCGTCGGCGCGACCTTCACCGAAGAAGACGAAAGCGGCGACGCGCTGAAATTCACGCAGGGTCTTGCGGGGCGCTGCGCGGAAATGGGCGCCGATTTTCTCTACAATGCCGAAGCCGTGTCGCTGCTGAAATCGGGAGCGAGGTCCATCAACGCGGTCGAGGTGATGACTCCGCAGGGCTACCGCGCCGTGAAGGGCAGGGACATTGTCGTCAGCCTCGGCAGCTTTTCGGCGGATTTCGTGCGGCCGCTCGGGGTTCACCTGAACGTCTATCCGGCCAAGGGATACTCCGTCACGATTCCCATTGATCGGAGCAACACGGCGCCCACGCGCAGCCTCACTGACGATCAGTTCAAGCTGGTCTATTCCAACCTTGGCGATCGCTTGCGGGTGGCAGGTACGGCCGAATTGTCCGGTTATGGCAGACAGCTGAATTATGGGCGTTGCGAAGCGATCCTGCGCAACGTGCGGCACCTGTTCCCCAGAGCCGGAAATTTCGACGCCGCAAGTTTCTGGTCGGGATTGCGGCCGGCGACGCCTTCGAACCTGCCTTATGTCGGCCGGTCGCGCTTCAGCAATCTATGGCTGAACACCGGACACGGCACGCTCGGATGGACGATGGGGGCGGCAACCGGAAAGCGCGTCGCCGAAATGATTAAAAGCGGTGACGGACCCGTGGTGGCTTAGCCGCGCGAAAACAGAACGCAGAATACTTGGATTGAAGAAGGAGTGACTGAGACATGGCCTATAACATTCTAATGCTGGGAGCCTCCTATGGCTCACTGCTCGCATCGAAACTCCTGTTCGGAGGGAACTCCATTCATCTTGTGTGTCTCCCGGCCGAGGCGGACCTGATCAACGCGGAAGGATTCAAGGTGCGGCTTCCGGTTCGCGGGCGGCCGGAGCTGGTGTTGCTCGAATCCAAGAAGCTGCCGGGAAACGTCACGGCGGGTCCTGCAGCCGGCGTCAATCCGGCCGACTTCGATCTTGTTGGGCTGTGCATGCAGGAGCCGCAATATCGCTCCGGCGACGTTCGCGCGTTGCTCTCGGCAGTCGGTAAGGCTCGGGTGCCGTGCATGTCGATTATGAATATGCCACCGCTCGCTTATATGCGGCGCATTCCCGGCCTTGATCATAAGGCACTAGAGCCGGCCTATACCGAGCCTCGGGTCTGGGACGACATCGACCCGCGGAAGATCACGCTCAACAGTCCCGATCCGCAGGCCATCCGCCCCCCGGACGGGAAGGCGAACGAACTTCTGGTGACGCTGCCGACGAACTTCAAGTGCGCGAGATTTGAAGAGGACGGCGATACGCAGATTTTGAGAAATCTCGAGCGCGACGTGGACGCCGCGCGCTTTTCCACGAGCGATGGCGAGATCGAATTACCGGTAAAGCTCCGGGTGCACGATTCGATTTTCGTCCCGTTGGCAAAATGGGCGATGCTGCTTGCGGGCAATTATCGCTGCATCACGCCGGATGGAATGCGCACCGCGAAGGAGGCGGTTCACAGCGACATCGAGAAATCACGCGAAGTATATAACTTCGTGATCAAGGTCTGTACCGCGATCGGAGCCGACCCCAAGGTGCTGGTGCCGTTTGAGAAATACGCGGCCGCCGCAATGGAGTTGTCGCGACCCGCTTCCGCCGCGCGCGCGCTACAGAACGGGGCGCCGAACATCGAGCGTGCCGACAAGCTGGTCCAACTCGTGGGCGCGCAAGTCGGGCTGAAAAGCGCGCTGGTGGATGAGATCGTTGCTCTGGTGGACAAGCGCCTCGCTGAAAACCGGGCCAAGGCCGCCTGAGCTCTGCCATAAGCGAAGCTGGCGGCGCGTAAACGCCGCCAGCTTCGTCGGCAGCTTTTCAAGGCTATTCGCCGTCTTGGCAGACAGTCTTATTCAGCAATCCGAGACTCGCGAGCACATCCGGGTCGAGGCGGCGGTCGGTGTCGGTCTTCACGATGGCGAATGCGCCGTCGTAGTTGAAGTAGGCCCAGTTGAATCCGAACTGCTCGGCGGTTGCGCGGATATCGTGGAGCCATTGCATCCGGTCTTCGCATAGGGCGCCGGCCGAGCCTGCGGCTTTTCGGATGACGCCGAACTCGCCGACAAAAATCCGTTTCGCGGGAATATCGTGCACCTTCGCCCATTCCGCGACTTTCGCGAAGCGTTCGCTGATCAGCGCGGCACCCGCATTGCTGCGGTAATACTTTTGCAGGTTCGCGCGCGCCCCGTCGGCAGCGCGCTGTCGCGCAGTATCGTCGAGCTTCGGTGCCGCGGCCACGCGCTTCTCGATCAAGGCGAGCGATTGCTCGATCGGCCGCTTTGAAGCGGGCCACGGAACTTCGTCGAGATATTTGTCGGGCCAGGGAATGAAGCTCGCGCCCTGATGCGTGAAACTGAACGGGTCGTAGAAATGGAACGTATAAATCAGGTTCGGATCGCCGATTGCCTGTGGGTCGAGCGCGAGCAGTCCCTCGAGCGATGAGACGCAGGCGCCCGTGAGGACGAGTGTTAAACGCTTGCTTCCCGCGCGCGCACTTCCGACCAGCCGTTTTGCCATTGCCTGCCAGCGCAACTGCTCCGCGCCGGCGCATTTCACGCGCGGTTCGTTGATGAGTTCGAGTGCGGCATGTTTTGCGTGAGCGTCGAGCCGGCGCGCCATTTCCTCGACGACGCCGAGATAGGCCGAGAAGGCGGGCGAGACGATCCCCGCGGCGACGGCGTGCTGGCCCCAAACCGGATGGCGGCTGTTCGGATGAAGATCGACGATGACGTTGAGACCGGCTCCGCGGATTTTCGCAAGTGCCGAAAACAAGATGCGATAGACTTCTTCGCGCCGCTCGCCCTCGAACACGATGAATGGCGCCGGATCGACCGGAAGACGGACGGTATCGAAACCGCTTCGCTTGAGTGCCGCCAACTCGGCTTCGTCAGGTGGCCGCGGCACATTCTTGTAGGGCGGCCACAAGATGCCGGTCGCGGGCGCCGCTTCATAGCGCGGCCAGGTGAACCACTGTGCAATGTTGATCGCGCGGCCGATTTCGAATGCAGTGGCTTGGGAATATCCGCTGCCGAAAATCGCGCCACAGGCGAGCGATAGCGCGAGAAGGAATCGCGCTGCGGCTGTTCTGCATTTGTTTGAAATGCGCACCGGCATGGAGCGCTCTGTGGCAGCGTACTGCGACCGCAGCGTGGCGCGGCATGACAGGAACGATGGAACTTTTGCGCCACATCATTTTCCGCAGCGCGCCGAACTTTCGCCACTGCACGAACGGATATTTGCAACCGCGTGTCTCAAAGACTCCTCGGGCTAGGCGGGCAGCGGAGGGTTTACATGCTTCGAAATTATTATCGCTCCTTGAAATTCCTCTCGCGCTCGGTGCGCGGCGCGTTCGGGAAGTTCCCGCGCGAGTGTTCGCTCTGCGGCTACGAAGGGAACTTTCTCGGCTACGGCTATCCTTATGTTTGCGACATCTACTGCCCGAAATGCGGCTCGCTCGAGCGGCACAGGCTGCTCGCGATCGCCAATGTCGAGCAGGAGTTCTTCAAAGGCAGGGATATTCTCCATTTCGCGCCGGAGAAGCCGATCCGCGAACTGATCGATGAGAGCAGACCGAAAAGCTACACGACTGCCGATCTTTTCGCACCCGGCGTGGATCGTAAGGAGAATATCGAAGCACTCAAGATCGGGAAGGAGCAATACGATGTCGTCGTGTGCCTGCATGTGCTTGAGCACGTGGACGACAGGAAGGCCATTCCCGAACTCTATCGCGTGCTTCGCCCCGGCGGCCTCCTGATCGCGATGTTTCCCATCATCGAAGGATGGGACGAGACGTTCGAGGATGCGACCAAGTCCTCGCAGGCGGAGCGTCTGCTTTATTTCGGTCAGCACGATCACGCGCGCTTTTTCGGACGCGACGCGCGCGTGAGGCTCGCCGCACCCGGTTTCGACGTTGCCGAATTCACCGCGGTCGAGCCTGACGTCTCGCGCTATGGCCTTTCGCGCGGCGAAAAAATCTTCCTGTGTCGGCGGCCGACGGCGGCATGACGCTTGCCACAGGGGAGCCGGAGGTAGCGGCCCGGAAGAGGGAGCGGCTGACGGGAAGCTTGCGTGGCACGGCGACGCGCCTTGCCACGGTCGGTGATCAGCTTCTCGTCGCCCTCACTAATTTCGGGCTGACGATTGCGATCGGCCGTGCCTTCGGCGCCGACGAACTTGCGGCCTACGGTATCGGCCTTTCGGTCGGTTTGATGGTGCAGGGCCTGCAACGTCATGCCGTCACGATTCCGCTGATGTTGCGGACGGCGGAGTGGGCAGGGCGAAACCGGGGTGGCGTCGTTGCCGAGCAGGCGCTCGTTCTTCTGCTCGCGGTCCTCGCGGGTGCCGCCGCGCTTGGCATCTCTTACACCTCGTTGTCGCGTTTCGCTTTTCTCGCGGCACTGTCCAATGCCGCATGCTTGCTGATCTACCTGCAACTCGAGTTCGCGCGCGCCTTTCTGGTGAAGATCGGAAAGCCGCTGCTGCTGCTCGCCGGTGCGATGCTTTATGCGGCCGCGGCGGCGGCGTTATCGGTTGCCGCGCTCAAAGGCATGATCCGCTACGAATGGATGCTCGGCGGGCTTGGCGCGACGATGATTGTTCACGCGATTGCAGTCGCGCTGCTCGCGCGGAGCCTCGCGCCGAAGCAGGGCGCACGCTTGCTTCTCGCCGACACGAAGAAATATGGCGGCTGGGCGGTCGCGGCGACCGCGACCTATGCCGGCTACAACCACTTGCCGCTTCTGATCTTGGGTGCGGTCGCAGCGCCGGTTCATGCCGCAATTTTCGTTGCGGCGCGCAGCCTCATGCAGCCGCTCCAGATTTTGCTGCGCGGGTTCGACGTCGCCGACAAGAATTTGTTCGCGGAAGCCAAGGATGGAAAACGCGCCGCACATTTTATATGGCGGCTCGTGGGTATCTATGCGGTGGTCGGTGTGGTGTTCGGCGCGGCAGCCGGCTTTGGCGCCGAGCATCTGCTCGCGTTGGCCTACGGTGACAAGTTCGCGGGCCATGGCGCGGCGGTGATCGCATGGGTGCCGGCCTATGTGCTCCTGAGCATTTCGATGCCGCTGGAGTCGCTGGTTTACGCGCGGCACCGCTTCGCGGGCTATTTCATAATCCGCGGCATCGCATCGGCGGTCGCGATTGCCGCCGCGTTCCCGCTGGTTCGTCTGTACGCCGAGATCGGAGCGATTGCCGCCTGTGCGCTCGGCTGGCTGATCGCGGTCACAGGCACCGCGCTCATGCTGGCGTGGAAAAGAAACGCATGAGCGCGGCTGACCGCAACGTCGCCTTCCTGATCGCTGCCGTCTTCGCGGCCGTGATCGGCGCGATCTTTATCGCCGATCCCGGCTCGCTGCCGGTGCTGGTCGCGCTTCCGGCGGTGACGCTGATGGCAATTCTCGTGTGGGGCATCCTGCGCGGCCATCGCTTCTCGACGCTGATGCATCTCTTCGTCGCCGTGTTCCTGATGCAGGCGGTGTTCCGCATTCGCGGCTATCAGGACAAGGATGTCGATTTTCAGGTGATCCTGAAAATCGCAGTCTGGGCGACGGTAGCGGGGGTCGCCGCGCTTCATGCGCGGCGCTGGCTCGAAAGCATGCTGACACCGTTCAATCTGCCCTGCATGCTTTTTCTGATCTGGTTGTTCGCGACCGCGCTGGTCTCGCCGAACCCGACCTATACGTTCGTGTCCGCCTTCACGGTATTCGCTTGCGTCATCTTCTGCGCTTATGTGTTCTCGATGTTCGAGCCGCTGGAGGTCTTCACGACCATTGTGCTCGCGATCGTCGCATTTTGCTTCATCTCGATTATCGTCTATTTCGCGATTCCGGAGTTCGGTCGCTATGTCTACTGGCTGAACGAGGAGAAATTCGTCAGCGGCCGGCTTGCGGGTATCGCAGGCAGCGCCAACAACATGGCGCTGATCGCCGCCTTCGCGCTGGTGGTGATCGGCCTCTATGCGCGCGAATTTCATCGTATGCATTGGTCGTTTGTGCCGCTCGCCACGATTATCTGTGGTGCGGCGCTGGTGATGACCAATTCTCGTACGCCGCTGGCGATGACGCTGCTCATCGTATTCATGACTTACGTGCTGACATGGCGGCGGCTGCATATCGCGCTCTTGCTGATCTCGCTCGGGCTCGTCGCGGCATCCATTCTTCTTCCCTATAGCGACGAGATACTGCTCAAAGTTGTGTCGCGCAGCGGCGGCGCGGACGAATTGACCTCGCTCACCGGGCGCACCGAGATCTGGTACACGGTGCTGAAACTCGTCGAGCAGCGGCCCTGGACCGGCTACGGCTATGGCAGCTCGGTATTCGTGCTGCCGGAATACGCAAACTCGATCGGGTTTGCTACCTCGCACGCGCATAACCTCGCGCTCCAGCTTCTGCTCACCACTGGCTGGACCGGCCTCATTCTCTTCATTCTCACGGTTGCGGGCGTCAGCGCGCGAACGATCCTGCACGGTGATCGTGTGATGTTCGCGATGCTCGCTTTCGTTCTTCTCAATGGCGTAACCGAATCCAGCGGCTTCACCACGCTCGCCAATATCTGCACGCTCGCATTCGCGATTGCGGTCACGCTGCCATCGATGGGGGTACAATATGCAAACCATCCTGCATATCAGCGCCGATTTTCCTGATCCGCTCGCGCCTTCGAAAACCAAGGCGGTGCAGAACTTGATCGGCGCAACCGAAGGCTATCGCCACGTCGTCTATTCGCTGAACCGCGTCAACGGGCGCGGCAATATCGCCATGATGAACTTCGGTGAAGACCGCACCGCGGTCGCTTATGGCGCGCCGCCTTATGGTCTTATGCTCGAGCGCTTTCTGGTTCCGGTAGGCGAGGCGATCGCGCGCGATATCGAGCGCAGGGGGGTCGTACCGTCGCTGATCCACGCGCACAAGTTCACGATAGACGGGCTGGTCGCGAGCGTGGTGTCGGATCTCGCCGGAACGCCGTTCGTGGCGAGCCTCTGGGGCGATACCGATTGTAAGATCGTAGAGGCCAAGCGCGGCATGAACCGCCGGTTCCGAAAGCTCGCGCGTCAGGCGGAGCGGCTGCTACCGGCCGCACCCTGGACCGAGCGCTATTTCAGGAACGCGCTCGGCCTCGACGCCCGGCACTTTCACCTGCTGCCGGTGATGACCGCTGGCGACAGGCTGCTCAAACCCGTGCTGACGCATCCGCAACGCCTCGTCACCGTATTCGCACTCGATGCCTGGCGCAGGAAGGGTCTGGACCGGCTGCTCGAGGCGCTTGCGATCGTCGCGCGCGCAAGGCCGGATGTGGTCCTCGATATTTACGGCAGCGGTTCGCCGAAATCGTTGATCGAAGTGACGGGGCTCGTGCAGGCGTCCGAGGTCGCGCCTCGCGTGCGGCTGAAAGGCGTGCTGCCGCACGGCGACGTGCAGCGCGTGATGAACGGCTACAGCGCTTTCGTCATGGCGCCCCGTCGTGAAACCTACGGCATGGTTCATGTCGAAGCGCTGCTTGCCGGCGTTCCCATCCTCTGGTCCGAGAATCGCGGCATCGATGGTTATTTCGACGGCCACGATGTCGGCACGCGCTGCGACCCGAACTCGGCCGAGAGCATCGCGAAAGGAATTCTATTCCTACTCGCGAATGAGCGGCGCCTAAAGCAGAATATCGCAGCGCTTCAGGCAGACGGCCTGTTCGAACCGCTGCGCCGGTCAGGAATCGCGGAAAACTATCGCGAAGTCCTTGCCGCGCACGCCGGCGAAGTGCGCCCCGAGTTTACGCGAGTTGCGCGGCAGGTGCGCGGTTGACCAGAGGTGGCGGCGAGGTCCGTTCCCAGATGCCGCGCGTATCGTAGACGATCGCGCCGTTCCGGAGTGTCGCACCCACGCGCCGGAAGGCATCGTGGTCGACCAGCACGACGAGAATGCCGGATTGATCGAGTGCTTCCTCGAGTTCGATCTTGCGCGCGCCATGGCGGGAAAGTTCCTGCGGCAGTTCTTCGACGAACGGCTCGACGACCTGAATCCGCGGGCCGCAAGCCTTCGCCAGACGCTCCACGATTTCCAGCGCAGGGCTTTCGCGCAGGTCGTCGACATTCGCCTTGAAGGTGATGCCAAGGCAGGCGACGCGCCGCTCCGGGTAGCTTTCGATGAGATCGCGCACGCGCGAGAATACATAATCCGCCTTGCCGTCGTTCACCTCACGCGAAGTGCGTATCAGCCGTGCCTGATGGGGTGCTGCGTCCACGATGAACCACGGATCGACCGCGATGCAGTGACCCCCGACGCCGGGCCCGGGTTTGAGAATATCGACGCGCGGATGCCGATTGGCGAGTTGAATCACCTCCCAGGCATCGATCCCGACATGGTCGCAGATGAGCGATAGTTCATTGGCGAAGGCGATATTGGTGTCGCGAAACGCGTTCTCCGTGAGCTTGACCATCTCAGCCGTGCGCGCACTCGTCTCGATGCATTTGCCGCGCACGAACAGCTCGTAGAAATCGCGCGCCTTTGCCGCGCATTCCGGTGTCATGCCGCCGACGCAGCGGTCATTTTGCACAAGCTCAATGAGGATGCGGCCCGGCAACACGCGCTCCGGGCAATAGGCGATGAACACGTCGGGCCGCCGCTCGTCGTTGCCCGGAAAGGTAAGATCGGGCCGTAGTTCGGCGAGCAGGTCGCAGATCTGCTCGGTCGTGCCGACGGGGGAGGTCGACTCCAGAATGACTAGGTTGCCTTTGGCAAGATGCGGCGCGATCGATTTCGCCGCCGCAAGCACATGATCGACCACCGGCTTCTTGTTGCCGGATAGTGGCGTCGGTACTGCGATCATGAAAACGTCGGCGGGCTCCGGCGCGTCGCGCGCGAGCAGCTTCTTCGAGAACACGACTTTCTGCACAAGCCCTTCGAGATCGGCCTCCGCGATATGAATGTGGCCGCTGGCGATGGTATCGACCACGTTCTTGTCGATATCGACCCCAATGACGGTTGCGCCACGGCTGGCAATCAGCGCGGCGGTCGGCAGGCCGATATATCCGAGGCCGACGACACAAACCCGAATGTTCTTACGAGACATGGGCGGTTACTCCATTGATTTTCGGAAGATCGTCGAGCGACGACGCGCGTCCTTCGCGCAGTTGCAAAAGCGGAGCGTCGTCGCCATGCGCGAGCACATCGAGAATGCGTTCGCTCGCATGTCCGTCGCCGAACGGATTATGCGCGCGGCTCATGCGCTGATAGTGCGCCCGGTCGCGCAAGAGCCGCATAGCCTCGGCGTGAATCTGATGCGGGTCGGTGCCGACAAGCCGCGCGGTCCCGGCATCGATGCCTTCCGGACGCTCGGTGGTGTCGCGCATCACGAGCACCGGCTTGCCTAGCGCCGGCGCTTCTTCCTGTACGCCGCCGGAGTCGGTCAGCACGAAGTCGCAGCGCGACAGAAGATAGACGAACGGCACATACTCGAGCGGCGGCAGCAGGCGCACGTGCGGGTGATTGCCGAGCGCACGATGCATGAGTTCGCGCACATTCGGGTTCGGGTGCACCGGATAGACGACGAGCACGTCCTCGTTTTCGGCGAGCTTCAGGATCGCCGACGCGATCCGGTCCATGCCGCCGTCGAAATTCTCGCGGCGGTGCGCGGTGACGAGCACGATGCGCCGGTTCTCGCCGGGATCGGGCAATTCATCGTCGATCGCGCGCTTGATGTCGCGAAAGCTCCCGATCCGCTTCTCGGTTTCGAGCAGCGCGTCGATCACGGTGTTGCCGGTGACGATGATCCGCTCGGGCGAAACGTTCTCGCGGATCAGTGCATCCGCGGCACGGGGCGTCGGCGCGAAATGCCATGAGGCGAGCGAACCAACCACCTTGCGATTCACTTCTTCCGGAAACGGAGAATAAATGTCGCCGGAACGTAAGCCGGCCTCGACATGATCGACCGGGATTTTCCGATAATAAGCGGAGAGGGCGGCCGCCATCGCGGTCGTCGTGTCGCCCTGCACGAGCACGCGGTCGGGCTTCGCTTCCTTCAATACGTCATCGATGCCCGTGAGAATGCGCGAGGTAATCTGCGGCAGCGATTGGTTCGGCCGCATCAGGTCGAGATCGACGTCGGGCTCAATGTCCGCGATCGAAAGCACCTGGTCGAGCATCTCGCGGTGCTGCGCGGTGACGCAGACCGTGACGTCGAAATTCGGCTCCCGCTTCAGGGCGTGAATGACCGGAAACAGCTTGATCGCTTCCGGCCGGGTTCCCATCGCAACAAGAATGTTCATCGGCACTCCCCAAGGGTTGAAATCAGTTGGCGTTGACGGCACGGCTCGGACGCACGCGCCGCGCAAGCCACGCGCGTGCGAGCAATCCGGCGTAGACAGCGTTCGTATTGGCGTAGCGCCACCACATGCGGCGCGGCTCCTGATAGACGCGGTAAAGCCACTCGAGTCCCGCGCGCTGCATGCGCAGCGGCGCGCGCGATACGTGGCCGGCGAGCACGTCGAGACTGCCGCCGACACCCATGATGAACGGAACGCCTAACTGCTCGCGATACTTGCGGAGAAAGCGCTCCTTGCGTGGCGTCGGCATCGCGATGAAGAGGCAATCCGGCTTGGCGTTCCGGATATCGTCGACAACCTGTGCTTTGTCGTTTTCGGAAAAATAGCCGTTGCGGGAGCCTGCGAAGACGAGGCCAGGCCAGCGGTCGAGCGCGGCCAGTGTCGCGCGCTCGAGTACGTCCTGTGTCGCGCCGAGAAAGTAGGGGCGGAATTCGAGCTGCGAGCAGATTTCGAGTAAGCGTTCCATCAGATCGACGCCTGAAACCCGCTCCGGCACTTCGATGCCGAGTACACGTGCACCCCAGACGATGCCCATGCCGTCTATGCTGACGATGTCGCTCTCGGCTACGTCGCGCCGCAACTCGTCGTTGCGCCGCATGTTCACGAGCTTGGCGACGTTGAGTGCGACGTGATGCGTGGGCTTTCGTCGCAGCATGGCATCGACCGCGAGCACCGCGGTTTCTTCCAACGTCAGAAGATCGATCGGTGTACCCAGAAATTCCGCCCGCATCAGTGTCTCCTTTGGTTTCGGGCAAACCTCTCCCGTTCGGAGAAACGGCATTTCGCCGCTCCGTGAAAGAGGCTTGCCCCTGGCCCTCGTGAATGGCTGCGCTACGGGTCGCGGGGAATGCCGCTCTTGGAGAGCGTTTCCCAATCCCACAGGCAGCCGAAGCGATAAGTCGTAATTCCCTGTTTGACGACGCGTGCCGGATTGCCCACCACGATGCTCCCGGGCGGCACGTCGCGCGTCACAACGCTGCCGGCACCCACGATCGAGCCGTCGCCGACGGTGACGCCAGGCATCAGGATACTGTGCGCGCCGATGAAGCAGCGCGCGCCTACGCGCGTGTCTGCATAGATGCCGCGCGTCATGTCGTGCGTGAGCAGCACCGCGCCGAAGGCGACATAGCTTTCCGGGCCGATATGAATGCCGCTCGGATGCGTGCGGTCGAACTCGACTCGGAGCGAGAACCACGCGGTCGGATCGATATTCATGCGCCAGATCTTAACGTAATAGAGGCGGCGAAGCGCGATCAGCCTGCCGCGAACCGCGAGCCATGCGAGGCGCAACGGATTGCGCTTCGGGTGTCGTATCGCGATCGGGACATAGCCCGGCTGGCCGTAATCGAATTTGGTTTGCGCTGTCATTGCCGCGGTCCTAGTAGGCGTTGCGATAGGTCTTCGGCGAGAAGATCGTGAGCAGTAGAATTTTCAGGTCGAAGAACAGCGACCAGTGGTCGATGTAATAGAAGTCGTGTTCGACGCGCCGCTGCATGTCGCGGACGCTGCGCGTTTCGCCGCGTAGCCCGTTGACCTGCGCCCAGCCGGTGATGCCGGGTTTTACGTTGTGGCGGCGGGCGTAAAGCCGGATTTGCTCTTCATACTGGTCGTTATGCGTAAGCGCGTGGGGCCGGGGGCCGACCAGCGACATCTGCCCCGAGAGCACGTTGATGAGCTGCGGTACCTCGTCGAGATTGAGCCGGCGCAGATGCTTGCCGATCCGCGTGATGCGGGCGTCGTCTCGCGTTGCCTGCCGCACGACCGGCCCATCATCGAGCGTGGTCATGGTACGAAACTTGAACACGCGGAATTCGGTCTGGTTGAAGCCGTGCCGCCGTTGCCGGAACAGCGCGGGTCCTCGCGAATCCAGCTTTATCAGTGCCGCAATCAAGAGAAGGAAAGGCGACGCGGCGACGAGCATCATGGACGCCGCCGCGATGTCGAAGCCGCGCTTCAGCACGCGATCCCGCAGCGTCAGCGGCGCGCGCGCGAGGCGGACGGTATGCAGCGTGCCGATCCGCGCGAGCACCGGATGGCGCGTCCAGCTCCAGTTGTGGTCCGGCGCCAGATGCGTGGCGGCGGGGACGATCGCGAGTCCTTCCATGAAGGCGCGGATGCGCTCGTTCTCCGACCACGGCAGGCACAAGACGATGTCATCGATGGTGACCTGGCGGGCGAGTGCATTGACGGAATCGAGAATTCGCACGGTCTCCTTCGCCACTTCCGCCGGATCCCGCTGAAGCGGGTCCAACGCCGCAGCGAGAGGCGGCGACCCGAGCGGAAAGAACCCCGCGATGCGCGTACCGCGGCGGTCGCTGCGCAGACGGCGCAACAGCGGATGCGCGAGCCCGGTATCGCCGATTACAATAACGTTGCTGCCGGCGAGGTGGCCGCTTCGTAGGCCAGAGGCGACGAACGCAGCAGCAAGTAGCCGGATGAAATACGCGGTGGCAAGCCCAGTGGCGTATTGGACGAGGATCGTGCCGCGTGAGTAGAAGTCGGTCGCCTGCGTGAGAAACAGCACGCAGACGAATAGCGAGCAGGCGATGGTCCAGCGCCAGAAAATCGAACGGATCTGTTCGCGCCGGTCGAGCAGCCGTTTGACCGAATAGTCGCGGGCAAATGCCGCCGAGCCAACGAACGCCGCGGTAAGCGCAAGTGCTGCAAGTGCATAAAAGCGGGGATAGACGAAATCGCCGAACTTCAGGAAATGGTAGAGCGCGCTCGCCTCGAACACCGCGAGCGACACCAGCAGAAATTCGATGGAAAGTACTGTGAGCGGGAGCCTGCGCCCGTCGAGTAGCGTGCGGGGCAGTGCGGGGCGAACGGCTTCCGTGTGCCGAGGCGCGGGGCGCGGACGCTCCGCTACGACGCTTCGTTCGTCGAAATGCGCGCGGTTGAACATGCGGCGTTCGCGCTCCTTCACAATGTCTCGAAGGCGTAGCGCGGGTCGCGCTCGCGGTAATAACGGTCGTAGTCGTCCGCGGCGCCATTCAGCACGACGCCCGCGAGTTTGGGTTCGATTTCCGGGCATTCGCGCAGCGCGGTTTCGACCGCGTCCTTCGGCGTTCTCATGGAGGCGACGACCAGCGCGATGCCATCGACATGTTCGATCAGCGCGCGCGGGTCCGCGACGGGCAGAAGCGGAGGCGCGTCGAGCACGACAAGATCGAAGCTCTCCCGCGCCATCTTGAGAAAGCGCGTCATCTGCTTCGATGACAGGAGCCGCAAGGCCTCCCGCCCCGGAACGCGGCGATAGCCGCCGACGACGTAAAGCTCTGAGAAGCGGTCGAATTGAACGCAACTGCGCAGATCGGCCGGATCGCGCAGCATTTCAGGCAAACCGCCGTCGCCGTCGAGACCGAGAATATTGGCGATCCGCGGCTGCCGCAGATCGGCGTCGACCAGCAACACGCGGTCGCCGGATTCGGTCGCGATCCGCGCGAGGCTCGCCGCGACGGTCGACTTGCCTTCGCCGGGCAGCGCGGAAGTCAGCATGATCGCGCCAATCGGATCGCCGTTCGCTTGCCGCCGGAGCGCGAAGTAAAGCGAGCGCACGCTCTCCGCGTAAACGCAGTCGGGATCATCGAGCACCAGAGACGCAAGGCGGCGCGAGCTTGCGGCGGCATTGCGTCGAAGCGGAATGGAATTGGCCGTTCCGGGCGAGGGTAGCTGGAGAAGTTTTGGTGAAGCGTCCTTCACGCCGCTCGTGGACGCGTCGGCAGGCACGAAGGGAATGGTCGCAAGCGGATGCAGCCCGAGTGCGTGCTCGATGTCCAGCACATGGCGAAAGCCGCTGCGGAAAGAGTCGCGCGCAAGCGCGAGCGCAATGCTCAAGCCCAGCATACCGAAGAAGCCGAGCCCGATCATCAGCGCGCGCTTCGGATAGCTGGTCGAAATCGGCACGGCGGCAGCCGAGACGACGCGCGAATCCGGCACCTGTAGACTCACTTCCGCTGTCTGCTTCGCGCGGTTCAGGAAAGATTGGAACAAATCGCGGTTCGCCTGCGCGTCGCGCTCGAGCTCGCGCAGCTTCACGCTTGCCTGATTGAATTTGCCGGCCTTCTGCTTGAGCTCGTCGAGGCTCGTAGTGAGTGATTCTTCCCGGCTCTTCGCAAGCTGATATTCATTGCCCGCGCTCGTCACGATCCGGCTGATCTCGGCCGTGATCTGGCGCTCCACGTCGCCGACCTGCGCTCGCGCGGTTGCGACCTGCGGATGTTCGCTGCCGTAGCGCGCGTTCTTCTCGGCAAGCGTCTGTGCGGCGGCTGCATATTGCGCACGCAACGCGGAGACGACCGGCGATTGCAGCACATCCGCCGACGCCGCAGCGGACCGCAGGCGCTCCGGCGTGACCTGCTTCAGAAGCTGATACTTGGAGAGGGCGGCGGCCGCCTTCGCGCGCGCATCGACCAGTTGCTCGTTCAGCGTCTGGATCTGCCGGTTGGAGAGGCTTTCGCCGCCCGGGTCGAACAGGTTCTGCTCGGCCTTGTATTTCTCGAGCGCCTCATCGGATGCGGTTACTTTTCTCCGCATTTCCTCGACCCGCTCGCCCAGCCAATGGCTGGCCTTCGTGGTCGCGTTCGCTTTCGCAGCGACCTGTTCGGCGATGTAGATTTCGGCGAAGGTATTGGCGATCAGCGCGGACTTCTTCGCGTTCTTCGACCAGGCGTTGAACTCGATCACATAGGTCAGCCCGCGGCGCTTGGCGCTTGTGGCACGCTCGACCGCCTCGACGATATAGCCGAGCGGATCGGCCTTCGTGCCGCTTCCGAACAGGTTCTTGATCGGCGCGACCAGTACCGCCTTTAAGGTGCCGACGATGCCGGAGGGCGACGCGAACTCCGGATCCTCGTTCAGCTTCATGCGTTCGACCACCTTGCGCGTGATCGCCTTCGACTGGATCATCTCGACTTCGCTTTCGATCGCGCCGTTATCCGTCGTCGTCCGCCCGACGACTTCGGCATCCTGCAAGATCTTGGTCTGGCGCGGGTCGACCAGCACGAGCACCGAGGATTGGTATTTCGGCGTGATCGAAAATACGATCGCAAGCGTGACGAGCGTGCCGAGGATCGTGGTCGCTGCGATGAAGCGCAGGTTCCGCTTCAGGCACGCGAGCAGGTCACGGAAAATGTACGCGTCCTCGCGGCCTCGCGGCCCGATCGGCGCGCGTGGTGTGGGGGCTGGCCGATAGTCGAGTTCAGTACTGCGCTTTAACACCGAAGGTAACCATGTGGCGGTCGAAGTCGTAGATCGCGAGGTCGGAATTGCGGTCCTGGAACTGGTATTGCAGCGTCATCTTCAGATGGCGGTTCATGAAGTAGTCGATCCCGGCCGAAAGCTGCGTGACGTCGTCGTTGCGCGTGGAGAGGCCGCGATAGTCTTCCTGCTTCCACTTCACGCCACCGAAGAGGATGACGTTCCGCATCAGCTCATAATCGACCTGCGCGCCGTAGATCGTGTCGAGCCGGGCGTCGAAGTCGGGGGTCACGGTTTCCGCGACCGAGCGCTCCGCGTGGAGCGTGACCGTCATCAGCGGCGTTGCAAGCCATTGCACTTTGGCGGCGTAGGAGAGCCCGTTGAATGGCGCGATCAGCGGATTGTCATAGGTTTGCGACAGGTAGCCGACCTCGACGCTACCGCTGATCAGCGGGGTCACCGCGAACTCGAGCCCGCCACGAATGTCATATCCGTTGGAGTCGCGGTTCAGAATGCCGCTGCCTTCGTAGTCGCGGGTATTGCCGCGCAAGCGGACGAAACCGCGATAGCCCGGCGAAAACTCGTAAAATGGCTTCACGTGGGCCGAAAAGATCGTGCCGTTCCGCGCAAACTGGGAAAGCGGTGCGCCGGTGAAGGTGGGCACATCCTCATAGTCGAGCCGCCGCACGTTTGCGTTCATCTCGACCCCGAAGCGGCCGAAGGTTTTCGTGAAGATGCCTTCGGCGCGCAGGTCGGAATAGAGAATCGGTTCGCGGGCATCAAGCGGAAGCGCGGTGTCGCCGCGCTCGTCGTGCTTGCGAGCCGCGAGGAAATTTCCCTCGAGCGTCATGTCGTGCGCCAGCTCCCAGCGCGTCTTCAGCTTCGCCTGGGCATCGGCGCGGTTCTCACTGTCGAAGGTGCGGAACTGATAAATGTCCGCGTTCAAGTCGAACTGATAGGTGAATGCAGTCGGCGTGCTGATTTCGAAGCGCGGGGCATTGGTAATCGTCAGCGCCGGCGAGATAATCAGTGCGATGTCGGAGCGTGGCGCAGTGGGCGAAGCGAACACATTGGAATCGTAGCGAAACCCGGCGCCGACGGAAGGGAAGAAGAAGTGAGGGCCGAAACGATAGCCGATCGGCTCGTAACCCTGCTTTGGGCGATCGCGAACGGCCATCTGCGCGAGTTCGTAATCCGGAATCTCTCCGGCACCAGCCTCGGCAGTCGCGATTGAAATGGCCGCAAGCGTCATGATGCTCCATCGCAAGGTGGGTAGGTACACAAACAAAGTCCGTTTACGTTGACGCTGATCGCTCAGACGACATCAGAAAGTTCTGCATCGGAATTCGTTCCTTGAAATCAGCGGGAAGTTTCGCGCCGCGGCGCAATTGTCATGAAGGAATTACAGGCAGGAGGGATCGTTCGCGCCCTAACGCGGCGCGTCTCGTTCTTCGACGGAATAAACCGGGAATAGCGCGCTGAAGACGTGCTTCAGCGCGCCTCAGACATTGCCCAAAGAATCTTCATCGGGATAAAGTTGTCCGAATTCCGCAAGCGGAAGTGCGGCCAGCGCAACGAAGCGCGGCATTTCCGATGCGAGAATATGGGAATCGGCGATCCGTAGCCGGACCGCATGTTCGCATTCGTTGCGCGCTTTCACGCAAGAATGCAGCTCGTCGAAATTCTTACCCATCGTCATCCGTACCCCCGTCGGTATTCGGACGCTGTGAAGAAAAGGCGCGACTTGCTATCTCGGCCTAAATCAGACCCTTCGGCTTGAGTGGTATTCTTGTGTAGCGTTGCAATGCGGCAAAGTTGTTATCAGTTTGTGGCGCACTCAGAAATATCGCTCGGGTACGCGAATGTTGTCGCCCGGCAAAATCGGAACTCGTTCGCCATCGGTGCTGATCGAAACTTCACCACTCGCATCGGCGCGCCGAACGTAAACCGTTCGCGTGTTAGCGCGATAGGTGAAACCGCCGGCAAGCGCGACTGCATCTTGTAAGGTGAGGCCCGGACGATATTGAATCTGCCCGGCATTTCGCACTTCACCGAGCACGTTGACCGGCCGATAGCTGATCATTTCGACGGAGACGCGCGGCTTCTTCACGTATTTTCCGCGCAGACGCGCGGTAAGACGCTGTTGGAACTCGTCCGACGTCGAGTTCGCAGCCTGCACTTCGCCAACAAGCGGGAAGGCGATGTTGCCACGTTCGTTTACCTGAAACTCGCCGGTTAAATCGACTTCGTTGAAAACCGTAACCTTTAGTTTGTCGCCCGGCGAAAGACGGTAAGTTCCCGGCGAGTTAACTGGTGCCGCAGGCGTCTCTGTATTGAGTGCCGTGACTACGCCTCGCGGTCCGTCACATGCGATCAGATTGAAACCGATAAAAAGTAGAACTAGCGAAAAGTTCCATGCACGATGCATACGAAGCGAGTGCATTGTTCCCGGTTCCTCGTACGTTTGCGTAAAACTGTCGGAAGGCGCCGAAGCGAAGTGTGACGCCGTGAAAAGGCGCCGCAAGAGTCGTGAGGAAACGGAATAGATCGTGCAATCGGGGCGATAGTTTGTGCGCGTAGGAAACCGTACGATACCCGGTTCCATATTGAGCCGGTAAGGACTATATCGCCGCAGTGCCGAGATAGGCGCTGATCACGCGCGGATCTTTAAGTACTGTATCCGGCGAGCCTTCCGCGACGCTGCGGCCGTACTCAAGCACATGAAGCCGGTCGGAAAGATCGGCGACCATTTGCATGTCGTGCTCGATCCAGATCATCGCAATCCCGAGCTCGTGCTTGATTCGCAGAATGAAACGCGCGAGGTCTTCGCGCTCGTCGCGGTTCAGTCCCGCCGAGGGTTCGTCGAGCAGCAGAATCGCAGGCTCCATCGCAAGAGCGCGCGCGAAACCCACGATCTTCTGGATGCCGAAGGGAAGGTTCGCGACCGGTGCATTGCGGTATCGCTCAAGCTCGACGAAATCGATGATTTTCTCGACTGCCTCGCGATGCGCCACTTCCTCGCGCCATACCGTACGCGTGAAGAACATTTCCTTGAGCGGATTGGTGCGGATGCGGGCATGGCGGCCAGTGAGTAGGTTTTCCGCGACCGTCATATGCGGAAAGAGTTCGCCGTGCTGGAATGTGCGCGCAATGCCGAGGCGCGCGACCTGATGCGCGCTCATTCCAGAAATGCTGGTACCGCGAAATCGGATGGCGCCTTCGCCTGGATAAAGTCCGCTTATACAGTTAAGCACGCTGGTCTTGCCGGCCCCGTTCGGCCCGATCAACGCGAACAATTCCGCTTTCTCGACGGCGAAGGAAACGCTGTCGAGTACCGTGAGTCCGCCGAAGCGAAGACGAAGCTTTTCGACCTCAAGCTCAGCCATACCATCTCCGGCTTCTGCGATACTGTTTCACATCGCGATAGGAGCGCCGCTCGCCAGCGCCGCCGAGATAGAATTCCTGAATGTCGGGATGATTCTTCAGGCGCGTGGCATCACCATCGAGCACTACGCGGCCGTTCTCGAGGACATATCCCCGGTCCGCGATCGAAAGCGCGACTGCCGCGTTCTGCTCGACCAGCAGGATCGTAATGCCGAGTTGATTGCGGATTTCGACCAAGCGCTGCGCAAGATCTTCGACAACGACTGGCGCAAGCCCTAGTGAAAGCTCGTCGACCAGAAGAAGCTCCGGCCCGCAGACGATGGCGGAAGCAAGCGCCAGCATTTGCCGCTCGCCGCCCGAGAGCAGGCCTGCCGTCCGTGCGCGCAACTCGGCGAGCTTCGGGAAGAAGGCGAATGTCATCTCCTCGAGGCGTTTGCGGTCGGCACCCGATGCAGGCACGGAAGCCGCGAGATTCTCGACCACCGAAAGATTGGGAAATACCTTGTCGCGCTCCGGCACCAGCACGATGCCGAGCTTGGTGATCAGATAAGGCGGCCGATTCGCGAGGTTCTCGTTTTTGAAGTGGATCGCGCCCTCGGTGACGCGCGCGTCATCAAGTCCGAGAAAGCCCGAGATCGCCCGTAGCGTGGTCGTCTTGCCAGCACCGTTTGTGCCAAGGAGGGCGACGATCTCGCCCTTGTTCGCGTTCAGCGTGATGCCCTGAATCGCGGTGATCGCGCGTCCATAGACGACCTCGAGCTTCTCGACCTGCAAAAGCGCGCTCATTTGCGGCCCCCGCCGAGCGGCTTCTGCTTGAAGGGCCAGAGCAGAAAATAGTTCTGTACGCGCCGCCAGACGCCGACCAGCCCCTGTGGCTCGAACACGAGAAACAGGATCATGACGATGCCGAAGGCGGCGTAGTTGAAGGCCGCGAGCATGCCGGCATAGCTCCGCGCATTCGGCAGCAAGCCGACGGCATATTCGATGGCATAGGGCAGGAGTGTCACGAACACCGCGCCGAGGATCGCACCTAAGATCGAGCCCATGCCGCCGATGATGATCATCGCGACGTATTGGATCGACAGAAACAGCGAAAACGCCTCGACCGAAACGAAGCCGCGGTAATAACCAAACAAGGCACCTGCGACCGCGGTCATCGACGAAGAAATGACGAAAGCGAGCAGTTTTTGCGCGGGCACGCCGATCCCGAGCGCTTCGGCAATCGTCTCGTGCGAACGGATCGCGGCCCATGCGCGGCCCGTTCGACTGCGCAGGAGATTGAGGGAAATCAGCAGCGCAGCGGCGGCGAAGGCGAAAAGCACGAAGTACCAGATCTTGCGATCACGCAGCACGAAGTCGCCGATGCGGGGTACGTCGATCACGATGCCGGTCGAGAAGCCTCGCTTGGTTTCGTACTCGCCGCCGAGATAGACGACCACGAAGTGCAGCGCAAGCGTCGATACCGCGAGATAAAGTCCGCGCAGCCTGAGCGAGGGCAGGCCGAAGATCAAGCCGATCAGTGCGCCGATGACGGCCGCCGCCGGAATCGTGACCCAGAACTTCGCGCCGAATTCCTTGAAGAGAATGCCGGCGGTGAACGCGCCGGCTGCGATCAACCCGGCATGACCGAGAGACACTTGTCCCGCATAGCCGGTAAGGAGCATCAATGCGACCGAGCCAATGCAGGCGAGGAACACCTGATTGGCCAGATCCAGTTGAAACGAGCTTGCGACGAACGGAAAAATCCCGAGTACCGCGAGAAAGAGGATGAGGCTAGTCCATTGTGTCCGCGTCTCGACGAGACGCAGGCCTTGATCGTAGCTGGAACGGAAATAGCCGCTGGCGCGCGGCTCGCGGTTAGACACGGTCGAGTTCCTCGCGCGTGCCGAACAAGCCCCATGGGCGCACAATCAGCATCAGGATCAATACGAGAAACGGCACGACGTCGGAAAGCAGCGCATCGACATAGTAGATCATCAGCACTTCCGCTGCCGCGATGATGAGCGCACCGATCAGCGCACCGGCCAGACTGTCGAGGCCGCCAACGAGCGCCGCTGGAAACGCCTTGAGGCCGATCAGCACCATGGTGCTGTCGAGGCCGCTGTCGAGCGAGATCAGGATGCCTGCGAGCGCGCCGGTCAGCGTCGAAAGTCCCCATGCGAGCGCATATATAACGTGCAGTGAGATACCGCGCTGTGCCGCGAGCAAGGGATTCTGCCCGGCTGCACGCATGCGGATGCCGTAGCGGGTGAAGCGCAGAAACAGGAACAGGCCGACATAGACGAGCGCTGTCGTCATGATCAGTCCGGCGCCAGCAGCGGAAATCCGCCCTCCAAAAACCGGCAACGAATAATTGACCCAGCCCAGCGCCTGCGCCGGGTTCTGTTGCTGCGCCGACCAGATCAGCACGACGAGACCGCGCAAGAGTACGCCAAGCGCAACGGTCGTCAGGACAGCGGCAAGCACCATCTCGCCGGTCATTCGCCGCATCAGAAAGAGGTAGACCAGCACGCCGACGCAAAGGCTCAAGCCAACCGCGACGCCAAGCGCGATCAGTGGGTTGCCGGAGAAGAGCGACGCGGTGGTGAGCAGCAGATAAGAGGAGAGCATCATCAATTCGCCGTGCGCAAGATTGAGCACGCGGCTCACGCGATAGATCAGCACGTAGCCGCAGGCGATCAGCGCATAGATCGCGGCAAGCACCGCTATGTTGATCGCAAGCTGCAAGTGTCGCTCCGGAATTTCAGCAATGGATATTCTTACCGGGACCTGGCCTATGCCAAGTCCCGGTAAAAGGCGTGTCGTTTCAGCGCGTTATTTTACGTCGAAGGCTTTCCAGTCCTGCACGCGGACGATCGCAGCTTTCGCTTCGTCCCAGCGATAGACGCGGTAATACTGCTTCGTGCGGAAGTGGTTGTCTTTCGTCCATTGCAGTTCGCCGCCGCGCAGGCCCTTGAGATCGACCTTCAGGTTCGAAAGCGAGGCGGTGATTTTCTCCGCGTTCGCGGGCCAGCCGGATGCTTTCAGTGCGGCTTCGATCACCATGCCGGCGATCCAGCCTTCGGTCATCTGGTTCACCGGATACTGCGAGCCCGCGGCTTTCGCCGCCGCCGCGATTTCCTTCTGGATCGGCAGGTCTTCCTGGAATAGCGCGTTCGCGCCGACGACGAAGAACTTGCCGTCCTTCAGACGCGCGAGTTCGTTTTCGGCTTCGAGATGCGCCCAGGCGACGTAGTCGCCGGTCCAGCCGAGACGGCGCAGGCCTTCGAGCGTGCGTACCTGCGTGACCCACGGCGCCCAGGAGTAAACCCAGTTCGCGCCCGCATCTTTAATCAGGGTCGCGAACGGCGTGTAGTCGGGCGTCGGCGGCGGGATGATCTGCTTGGAAACCGGCGTCATGCCGAGCGTCTTCGAGAGTTCCTCGGCGTAGTCGATTTCCCCGCGCGAGATCGGGATCGCCATGGCGGAAAGGCCGAGCTTAACCGGCTCCTTCGCGGTCGCTTTCACGAAGTCGAGCACGGCGCGGCTGTCGTAGTTCGCAGCGAAGGCGGTGGTGCAGAATTGCAGAGCGTTCGCCGGCGGATAGACGGTCTTGGGGCAAACCGAGCTTGCGAAGATCAGCGGGACGTTCGCCTTCTGCGATTCCGCCATGATCGGCGCATAGGTCGAGGAAAGGCTTGCGTTGAGCAGCAGCACGACCTTGTCGTCGGTGACGAGGCGCGTTGCGTTCGCCGCCGCCTTGGCGGGCTGCGCGGAGTCGTCCAGCAGGATCAGGTTGATCTTCTTGCCGTTCACGCCGCCGGCCGCATTCACCTTGTCGATATAAATGCGCAGGCCGTCGACCGCCGGCGCGTAGGTGCCGGCTGCGGGGCCGGTCAGCGCGCCGGTAAGGCCGACGTTGTAGGCGTCTTGCGCGAAAGCCGCGCCGGTCAATCCGGCGAGTGCTGCCGCTGCGAGCAGACTTCTGTTGAGCATGGTTCTTCCTCCCTGGTCTTCGTTTATTGCGCGATGCCGCCGCCGGCGGCAGCAAGCAGGCGTTCTTCTGCGTCGTCGTACATGGCGTCTACAGTCGTTCTGAATCGCTCGTACATGAGGTTACGCTTCACTTTTCTTGTCGGCGTCACAGGCTCGCCTTCCTCTTCGGGGTCGAGTTCTTTTGGTAGAATCCGGAATGTCTTGATCTGCTCGACGCGGGCGACCTGTTCGTTGGCCTTTTCGATCTCTTTACGGATCTGCTTTTCGAGCGCCGGATTGGCCGCGAGATTGGTGAAACCGGTATAGGCGATGTCGTTGGCGCGCGCCCAGTCGGCGGCGGTATCAAAATCCATCTCGATCAGCGCGACGAGATACTTCTTGCCATGACCGAAGACGACCGCTTCCGCGATGAAGGGCGAGGCGCGCAGGATGTTTTCGATATAGGCCGGCGAGATCGTCTTGCCGCCGGAGGTGACGATGAAGTCGCGAGCGCGATCGATGAGCCGCAACTGCCCGTCGCGCATCTCACCGACGTCGCCGGTTTTCAGCCAGCCGTCATCGAGCAGTACCGATTTCGTCGCTTCCTCGTTCTGCCAGTAGCCTTCGAACAGGTCCTTGCCGTGGACGAGAATTTCGTTGTCTTCGCCGAATTTGATCTGCCACCCCTCCGGTACGGTGCCGACATCGCCGGGGCGCGGGAAGGGGCGGCGCTGGCCGGAAACAATCGCGCCCGCGGTTTCGGTCTGGCCGTACATTTCGCAGACGTTGACGCCGAACATGTGCCAGAGCGCCATGGTGTCGGTGGGCAACGGCGCGCCGCCGGAAAGCACAAGCTGAAGCTTGTCGAAGCCGAGCTTGTTCAGGATCGGGCGGAATACGGCAGCCCAAGCCGCGCGATAAAGCGCGGCTTGATGCGCGGCCGGCCTGTTTTCGTAGAGGCGCTTCACGTGCTCGCGGGCAAGGCGCATCGCCATTTTATAGGCCGCGCGTTTCGCGGGCGACGAGGTGCCGATGTTGACGAGAATGGTGGAAGCGAATTTCTGCAAATAGCGCGGCACGGTGAACAATACCTGCGGCGCGACCTCGAACATGGTGGTGCCGATGTCATTTGCATCCTCGCCGAAATGCGGCACGAGGCTGGAAATCAGCGGCAAGGTGACCGCGACATCGCGGCCGAGCACATGACAGAGCGGAAGATAAATAACCGTGCGGAGCGGCTTTTCCGCGAGCAGCGGATAGTGCGTCACGATGTTGTAAGTGCCGGCTAGGTGCTTGCCGTGGGTAATGAGCGCGCCTTTCGGGTTTCCGGTTGTTCCCGACGTATAGACGATGAAGGCAGGTGCTTTCGGCGAGACTTGCGCGGCTTTTGTTTCCAGCCAGTCAAGATCGGTCTCGGTATTCTTGAGGAGCGAGCGGTAGCTCGACAGCTTGTCGTGCCGGTAGGCGAATAACGCGGAGTCGTCGATCACGACGATATTGCGCAGTTTCGGCAGTTTGTCGGCAAGCGGCAGAATGCGATCGACGTACTCCTGATCTTCCGCTACGAAGAGGACGGCGCCGCCGTCCTGCATTTGATATTCGGTTTCGCTGGACGAGGCGGTCGGATAGATCCCGAAAACGACGGCGCCGAGCGATTGCGCGGCGAGATCGCAGATCATCCATTCTTCGCAGGCGTCGCCCATGATCGCGACGCGTTCGCCCTCTTTCAGCCCAAGTGCTTCGAACGCTTTCGCGGTGTGTGCGACGAGGAGCGCGTAGTTGTGCCAGGTCCGTTCGCGGTAGATGCCGAGATGCTTCGAGCGGAAGGCGACCGCGTCAGGGCTGGTCCGCGCGCGCTCGCAAAGCAGCACCGGCGCCGTTTTCAGGCGCAGTCGGTCCGGCGTCCATCCCTGCAATGCGGCCATTGGCTGGCCCTTTTTTCATCGAGCGGCGTTCCGAAATAATTCTATAGATCAATTGAAAACGCAACGGGAATTCGGCGGCGTTTTCAGCGCCGTTTTTTGCCGATGCCCGCAAGCAGGATGCGCGTATATTGCTCTGCAACTTCCGGGACCTGATAGTGCTCTTCCTTGCCCATCCATACCGAGACGGACTTGCACATACCGAGGAGCGCGAGCGTCATGAGCCGCGGGTCGAGGGTTTTGCGGAATTCGCCGCTGGCAACCCCTTCCGCGATCACCTTTTCGATGACCTTCTCGTAGGCGCGCGAGAGCTTGCCCACCTTCTTGCGCGACGCGGATGGGAGATATTGCCGCTCGTTCAGGAACGTCTTCACGAAGTCCGCGCGATCCGAAAGCGGCGCCAGATGCGCCTCGACGAGGCCACGCACTTTGTCGGCCGCGCTTATTTTTCGAGACGCGACCTCGGAAGCGGCTTCGAAGAAGCCTTCCACGCCCTTCATACAAACCAGCTCGAGCGCGATCTCCTTCGACGAGAAGTAATAATAAAGACTGGCCTGCCGGATGCCGAGCACATCCGCGATGTCCTGCGTGCTTGCGCCGTAATAGCCGCGCTCGGCGAATACTTTCGCGGCGGCGTCGAGGATTTCGCTTTGCCGGCGGCGCTGGGTCGGCGCGGATGCGCGCGGGCTCGTGCCCACAACCTGCAATTCGGGTTTGCGCCGCGTCTTCATTCGCGCGAATCTCCAGAACCTCGTCCGCCGCTACGGACATGCTTTTTGACACGACCGGCGGTTTCGATCTATCTATTGATCTATAGAATCCGGCGGCAAGCCGGAAGCCCGGGAGAAGCGCTATGTCTCGCCTCGCGTCAGGCCGTCCGCCGTTCCGTGCCGATCATGTCGGGAGCCTGTTGCGGCCGCCGGCGCTGCGGCAGGCCTTCAAGCAGCATCAGAATGGCTCGATCGATGACGCGACCTTCGCGAAGATCCAGGACGACTGCATCCGCGACGTACTGAAATTGCAGGAGAGCACCGGGCTCGAGGTCGTGAACGACGGCGAGTTCCGCCGCGGCTCATATTGGAGCCGCTTCGTCGAGCGCACCGAGGGCTTCGAGATCAAGGGTGCGGTCTATACCTTCCGCGACGATACCGGACACGAATACGAATTCACCGCGCCTTATGCGAGCAAGAAGATCAGGCGCGTACGGCCGCTCGCGGTGGACGAATTCGAGTTCGTCAAGGCGCATACTAGGCTGACGCCGAAGATCACCATTCCCGCGCCTTCCACCATGCATTTCTATCGTTGCAGCGATTTCGCCGACGCGAAGGTCTATCCCGATGCGAAAAGCTTTTTCCGCGATCTCGGAAGGGTGTTCCAGGAGGAGATCGCCGATCTCGCAAAAGCGGGCTGCGAATACGTGCAGCTCGACGAGGTCGCGATCGCGATGCTTTGCGACCCCGCGATCCGCGACAAGGTGAAGTCGGTCGGGCAGGACCCGGACGAACTCGTCGATCTCTATATCGATGCGATCAACGAGGCAGTTTCGGTACTGCCGTCGAGCGTGCGCGTCGGGGTTCACATGTGCCGCGGCAACCTGAAGGGCCATTATCTCGCAGCCGGCGGCTACGAAGATATCGCGGAGCGTTTCTTCAGCCGCGCGAAGATCAATCACTTCCTGCTGGAATTCGACTCCGCGCGCGCAGGCGATTTCTCGCCGCTGCGTTTTGTGCCGAAGGGCGTGGGTGTTGTACTCGGTGTCGTCACCAGCAAGTCACCGCAGCTCGAGAATCCGGACGATCTCAAACGCCGCGTGGACGAAGCGACGAAGTATATCGACCTCGATCGCCTTGCAATCAGCCCGCAATGCGGCTTCGCCTCGACGGTCGCGGGCAATCCGGTGACGGAAGCCGACGAGCGCGCGAAGCTGAAACTTTGCGTAGATACCGCGAAAGCGATCTGGAAATAGCCCAGCACTTCTCGCATTGGAGCTACGGCGCGAATAGATGGGCGCCACGCGGAGCTTCGCGGGTGAATTGTAAGCCTGCGTCCTCGCGGCAGTCTTCGAATTTCTGATTCCGGCTTTTGCCCTTGTCACTGATGTGGCGGGCGCTCCTGCTCGCCCGCGTCAGGTAAAGCTGATTGATTTGCTTCGGCAACGATGGGTTGACGAAATGAAAGTCGATTCGGCGCCGATGCCGCCTCGGGAGCGACGCTGGTCGGTTTGGCGACGGTCCCCGGGTGAAAACACCAAGGTTCCGCGCCTTCGTGACGAGCCGGTGAGCATGGAAAGCATTCTGCGCCACGACATCGCATTCGGCACGACCGGCTATACATTTCTGGTCGGTGAAGTCGTCGCGTTCCATATTCGTGACGGCTTATGCCAGAACAACAAGATCGATACCCGCGCGCCGCATCCGGTGTGTCGCCTCGGCGGCTCTAACTACGCAAAGCTCGGCGAAATCGTTTCCATGCAGAATATCGCGGACGTCGCGACCGGGCCGGGCGATCGCGTCGAGAAGTAGCTGTCTGCTTTCAGCCGAGACAGGATTTCAACCGTGCCTTTCACGCCGCGCTTCTTGACGGCGGCGTAAGCCGTTGCCTATAAATCAAAAATCTAGAACGACGTTCCGAAAACAGGAACATGGCGTTCAGCCTTTGAATCTTCCTCTTGAGGAAACTGCACATGCTCATGAATGCGGAACGGCTGCTGGCTGGCATGAAGCGCGCCGGTCTGGATGCGGTCGTCGCTACGATGCCAGAAAACGTGACCTATACGAGCGGCTTCTGGGCGATGAGCCAATGGATCCGCCGCGGTCCGCAGGCCTATGTGCTGACGCCCGCCGCCAACCTTGAGGACGCAGTAGCGATCACGAGCACGGGTCTGGTCGATCTTGCCGCCGATCCGGAAGTGTGGGTCAAGGATGTCCGCCGCTTCGGAAAGTTCATCGTCGACACGACGCCGGGCGTGACGCTTTCGGGGCAGGACAAGCGTATTCAGGAAATCCTCGATCAGCATGACGACGGCGATGCCGTCGGCTGTCTTGTCAGAGCAATCAAGGATCGCGGGCTGCAATCTGCGACCATCGGCGTCGACGAGATCGGAATTCTTCCCGAGTACTGGGACAAGCTCGCGGAGCTTCTGCCGAACGCAAAGCTGGTGCGCGCATCGAGCGTTTTCCGCTACGCACGCGCAATCAAGACGCATGAAGAAATTCGCCGCCTTCGCAAGTCGGCGCAGATCGCGGACATGTCGATCACCGCGGCGCTCGATATCGCACGCGAAGGCAAGACTGAGATGGATCTTGCGCGTGCATTCCATTGCAAGACGGTCGAGGAGGGCGGCCTGCCGGTACTCGGCTGCATCGGCGTCGGTGATCGCGGTGCCATGACCAACGTGCAGCCGAACGAAACCAGGATCAAGCGCGGTGCCGTGATCCGCTTCGACGTTGGCGGGCGCTATCGCCACTACCGCGCGGATATCGCCCGCAATGGCATCATCGGCGAACCCGATCAGAAGACCGCGCGCTATCACAATGCCATCTGCGTCGGCATGTACAAGGCGATCGATATGATCAAGCCGGGCGTAAAGGTGGCGGATGTGTTCGACGCTGCGGTAGAGGCGGTACGCCGCGAGGGCATTTCGCATTATCAGCGCAGCCATATCGGCCACGGTATCGGCCTCGACGGCTACGATGCGCCGAACATCGCGCCGTCCAACGCCGAGAGTTTCGAGGAAGGCATGGTGATCTGCGTCGAAACCCCGTACTACGAGATGGGCTATGCGGGGTTACAAGTCGAGGACACGATGGTTGTCACACGCGACGGCGTCGACACCTTCATGCTTACCGATGCCAAGTTGCGTGTAATTTGATGTCGCATGTCGCCGGGCTTCAATGCGTACGATGCGCAACGCAATTCCCCCTCGACCACTACGACCGGGATTGCCCGGTATGCAGGCCGTCTGTCCGGAGCAATCTCGTCGTTGCCTATGATAATTCGCTGCGCGTAAAGCGCGCGAAGCCGGCGGCCGATGCGCCACGAACGCTCTGGCGCTACGGCGACGTACTTCCTGTTTCCGAAAACGAGGCGGTTAGTCTGGGCGAGGGCGGCAGCCCGCTTCACAAGCTCGCTGCCGTCGCGTCCGAGCTCGGTCTGCAGAACCTTTACGGAAAAGACGAAAGCAGAAATCCGACCTGGTCCTTCAAGGACCGGCTCGCCTGTCTCGCGGTATCTTCGGCGAAGAAACTCGGCGCGAAGGTGATCGTGTCCAGTTCTTCCGGCAACGCGGGTGCGGCGGCCGCCGCCTATGCCGCGAAAGCCGACATTCCTTGCGTCGTATTTACGTTCAAGGGCACGAGCGGCCCGATGCTGCATCAGATGCGGGCCTATGGCGCGCAGGTGATCGCGGTCGAAAATAAAAAAGACCGCTGGACCCTGATGGAGCATGCCGTCCGTAATTTCGGATGGTTTCCGACTTCGCCCTTCTTCGGGCCGGTCGCCGGCAGCAACCCGCTTGGGATCGACGGCTACAAGACGCTTGCCTATGAAATTGCAGAGCAGCTCGTTTGGCGCGTTCCCGACTGGTGCGTGCTCCCGGTCTGCTATGGCGACGCGCTGGTCGGGATGTGGCGCGGTTTCGAAGACATGATGGCATTCGGCTGGACCGACCGCATGCCGCGTTTCGTAGCCGCGGAGGTGTATGGCTCGCTCGAGCGCGCGATGACCGAGAAGGTTGATGCACCGAGCGACATGCCGAAAACGCACGACACGGTCGCGGTCTCGATCGGTGCGACTCAGGCGACACATCAGGCGCTCGATATTCTGCGGCGCTCGAAGGGCGTCGCCGTGACTGCCGGAAACGACGAGATGATGCGTTGGCAAAGCCTCCTCGCAAGGCGGGAAGGGCTCTATGTGGAACCGTCGTCGGCTGCGACTTTTGTGGCAGTCGAGAAATTGAAAGAGCGCGGCGTAATCGGCCCGGCTGAGACGGTTGTCACACTGCTGACTGCGAGCGGACTGAAGGATACCGCGGTGACGGCGAAATACCAGGACGATCTGATTGTCGTGCCGGCGGATTTCGACGAAGCTGTGAGCGAACTCGTCAAGCGCAGCATTTTCCCGTCGCCGAGGTAGCAGATTGCAGACCGGCGTGTTCCATAGCGTGCAGCGGGCGACAACGGAGAGCGCCGATGTCTAGCCGCGCGCCTGTCACGCCGTCGGACTACATCGACAAGGTCACGGGCCGCACGGAATACATCACCGACGTCGAAGTGCCGGGCATGGTCCACGGCAAGATCCTGCGCAGCCCGCATCCGCACGCGGTAATAAAGAGTATCGATGCGTCGGCAGCACTCGAGATGCCCGGCGTCATTGCCGTGCTGACGGGAGCAGATGTCTCCGCGCTGAACAATCACTGGGGTCTCTATCTCAAGGACCGGCCCGTGATCGCGATCGACCGCGTGCGTTATGTCGGCGAGCCGGTAGCGATGGTGGCGGCTGACGACGAGCGGATTGCGGAAGAAGCGCTTGAAGCGATCTCGGTCGACTATGAACCGATTCCCTTCGTCACCGACGCGGCGGAAGCGATCGAAGCATCCGCGCCGCTGGTTCACGAAACGCACGACACCGTCAAGGATTTCTATTTCAAGGGCGAGGCGAAGCCGGTCGCTGGAACCAACATCTTCCAGCACTACAATTACGAACACGGCGACGTAGAGAAAGCATTTGCGCAGGCCGACCGCTGCTTCGAGGCGAAATACGAATTTCCGATGGTGTTCCATTACGCGATGGAGCCCCACTGTGTCATTGCATCGTTTGATAGCGGCGGCCTTACGGTGTGGAGTTGCGGCCAGTCGCCGACCGCGGTTCAGAAGGTTCTTTCCCGTGTCTTCGGCATGCCGCTCGCGCGCATCCGGATCATTTCACCGAATGTCGGCGGCGGCTTCGGCGGCAAGGCGTCGGTAAAGATTGATCCGTTGGTCGCGGCGCTTGCATGGAAAACGCACCGTCCGGTTCGCGTCTGCCTTTCGATTTCGGAATCAATGCTGACCGCCCGCCGCCTGAGCGCTTCGATCCGCGTAAAGACCGGCGTCCGCAATGACGGCGCTATTCTCGCGAAGTCGGTCAGCGTGTTGATGAACGGTGGCGCTTATGCCGATACAGGACCGGCCGTCGCGGTGAAAGCCGCGAACCGCGCTATCGGGCCGTACCGGATTCCAAACCTGAAGCTGGAAAGCACGGCTGCCTATACCAACACCGTGCCGGGTGCGGCGTTTCGCTCGATCGGGGGGCCGCAGGCGGTATGGGCATCCGAATCGCAGATGGACGAGATCGCCGAAGCGTTGGGTCTCGATCCGCTGGAATTTCGCAACCGCAATCTGCTTCGCCGCGGCGAGCATGTGCGTCCGGACCTTCGCCCGATTGATGTCGAGATGGGTGAGGCGATGGATATCGCGACCCGCGAAATGGCGCAGCTTCGTGCTTCGGATAGCGGCAGCGAAACGCATCGCGGCACCGCGCTCGGAATTTCCGATCCCGGCATCATGGCGGTGTCTTCGGTATTGTTACGCCTGAAGATCGACGGCTCGGTCGCGGTCGTCTCGAACAGCGTCGAGATCGGGCAGGGCGTGCGCGAGGTATTGCGCAGGCTCGCCGCCGAACAGTTGAAGCAGCCCGTGGATGCGGTCGAAGTGCTCACGCCCGATACGGCGATCGCCCCGTTCGACTGGGGAACGGGCGCAAGCCGTTCCTCGCTGATGATGGGGCTCGCGATTGCCGACGCGGCTGCGGACATCAGGCGGCAGATCGCGGAAATTGCAGCGATCGTGCTCGAGGTTGACCCGCAGTCGGTGGAACTCTGCGAAGGCGGCATCGCAATCGGAAATCGCAAGAAGACGTTCAGCGAATTGCTGCATGCCTATTTTGGAATCGACAGCGGTGAACTCGTCAGTATCGGGCGCGTCTCGCCGCATTCGAACGCCGGCAAGCTTACGCAGGCGCCGCTGTTCTGGGAAACGGCAGCGGGTCAATGTGCGGTCGCGGTCGACGAAGACACCGGCGAAATCAGCGTACGTCATTATGTAAGCGTCGCTGATGTCGGCCGCGTCGTGAACCGCGCGGCGGCCGAAGGCCAGGACGAAGGCGCTACGATAATGGGGCTTGGCCACACGCTGAGCGAAGAACTTGTCTATCAGGACGGCCAGCCGGTCAACGCGACCATGATCGACTACCACGTGCCGACGATTGACGAAGTGCCTGAGAATTTCGTCACGGTGCTGATCGAAAGCGGCACGGGTCCCGGTCCCGGCGGCATGCGCGGCATGGGCGAGGGCGCGATCCTTCCGGTCGCTCCCGCAGTCGCAAACGCGCTTGCCGAAGGCTATGGCATACGCATTCGAAAATTGCCGCTCACGCCGGAGCGCGTATGGCGTGCAATCCGCGAAAGGAAGGAGCGCTAAGCGATGGATTTCAGCTTTGAAGCAGTGCTCCCGACCACGCCGGATCGCATCTGGACGCTCATGATCGATATTGAGCGCATGGCGGCCTGCATTCCCGGTTGCGAGAAAATCGAGGAGCAGGAGAGGCTCAAGCTCTACGGCGCGGTCATGAAGCAGAAGATCGGGCCGTTCAAGCTCGAAGTTCCCGCGCAGATCAATGTCGAAAGCTACGAAGAGCCGTCCTTCGTGAACGCGGCCGCGACCGGGAAGGACAAGTTCACCGGGACGACGCTGACCGTAAGCCTGAAGGTGAAAGTCGAACCCGAAGGTGAAGGTGCGAGCAAGTTTTCGGTGAACGCGCAACTCGCCGTTGCCGGGCGGCTCGCTTCGCTCGGCTATTCCGTAATCAAAAAGAAAGCGGAAGAGAATTTCGTCGAGTTCGAGCGGCGTATCAAAGAACAACTGGCGCAGGTCTGAGGTGTTTCTGATTCCGTTCACCCATCACCGGCCGGTTAGCCTTGACGAGGTTTTCGAAACCCTCGCCAAGCACGGCGACGATGCCGCGGTCTATGCAGGCGGAACGGAGCTGCTGTTGGCGCTGAAGGCGCGCGTGTTGCGCTACGAACACCTGATCGATCTAAAGCGGGTGAAAGAGCTCTCCGGCATACGGATCGAAGGCGAGGAACTCGTGATCGGTGCGCTCGCGACACATCACCAGATTGCGAACAACGATCTGGTTCAAGCGCATGTTCCGGCCTATGCCGCGTTGAGCGAGGAAATTGCCAACATCCGCGTTCGCGCCGCGGGGACGCTTGCGGGAAATCTCGCGTTTGCCGAGCCGCATTCCGATCCGCCGTCGTTGCTCTCCGCGATGGATGCAACGCTGATACTGGTTTCATCCGGCGGTAAACGCGGCGTGCCGATGCGCGAATTTATCCTGAGCGATTTTACCACCGCACGCGAGGAGAACGAATTGATCGCGGAAATCCGTATTCCCGTAACGGCGGCGGGTGAGGGTTTCGCCTACCGCAAGTTTGGGCATCTCGAGCGTCCGGCGGTCGGCGCTTCGGCGGGTTGCGTCATGCGCGGCGGCAAGCCCTCCTATCGCCTCTGGTTCGGTGCGATCGGCGATCGCCCGCTTCATGCGAAGGAAATCGAAGATGCAATCGCGGGCGTTCCGGCGGCGTCGCTTCCCGAAGCGTTGCCCAAGGTTGCCCGCGACTTCGCTTCGGGCATTTCGACGGCGAGCGATCTGCATGGCAGCGCCGACTACAAGCAGCATCTCGCGTCTGTGCTGATCCAGCGCGCGCTCGCGGCGGCCTGTGAGGCTGCGCAAAGCAGGGGAGCGGCGAATGCTTGATCCCACGAATATACGTTTCGTGCTGAATGGCGCCGAGACCGAGCTGACGGTCGATGCAGCCGAATTACTGGTGGATATCCTGCGCGGCCCCTGCAAACTCAAGGGAACCAAGCGCTCCTGCGACGTCGAAGTGTGTGGTGCCTGCACCGTGCTTGTCGACGGGCTTCCGGTTAGCAGTTGCACGACGCTCGCAGTCGATGTCGAGGGGAAGAAGGTTACTACGATCGAAGGTCTTTCCGAAAACGGAAAGCTGAGCAAAGTGCAGCAGGCTTTCGTCGATCACGCGGCGATGCAATGCGGCTTCTGCACGTCCGGCATGGTGCTTGCGACCACGGCGCTCCTCGAACAGAAGCCTCACGCGAGCGAAGCCGAAATCCGGCATTTCCTGCGTGGCAACATTTGCCGCTGCACCGGCTACGTCAAGATTCTCGAAGCGGTGAAAAGCCTTGTTTGAGCTTTCGGTTTCCTGCGACGGTCGCGATACCGCGCAACAATTCCTGGAAAAGGTCGAAGCCGCCGACCGGGGGCGGGCGCGGTCGCTCTGGATCGCGAACCATCTGTTCCTTCGCGATCCGATCACGCTCTCCGCCGTCGCTTTGAGCCGCGCTTCCTCCATGAGCGTTGCGCTGATGGCCGTAAGCCCTTTCACGGTGCATCCGGTGCAGGCGGTCATGGCGGCGGCGACGCTCGACGAAATGTTCCCGGGCCGCGTCACGCTTTGCTTCGGTGCCGGTGCGCCCGCCGATCTCAATGCATTGTCGATCGACGGCTCAAAGCCGCTGAGGATGATGCGGGAGACGCTGAAGATCGCAAAGGCGCTGCTGCAGGGCGAAACGGTTCGCTGCGAGGGCGAGCATTTTTCGATTTCGTCCCGTTCGCTGGTAATTGGCGCGCGCAACGTACCGATCGTGCTTGCCGCGTCCGGCCCCGGAATGCTCGAGCTTGCCGGTGCTGAAGCGGATGGCGTCTTGATCAGCGCCGGTGCATCGGTGCCGTTCGTGAAGCAAACGCTCGAACACGTGCAGCGCGGCGCCAAGGGCAGGCACGTGCAGACGCACGGCCTCGTGTATTCCTCGATCGATGACAATGAGCGAACTGCGAACGACCGACTGCGGCGCGTGCTTTCGATCCTGCTGCGCGGGCCGCACCACCGGGCGAATCTCGATGCGGCGGGTAGCTGGCTCGATCAGGAAAAACTCAATCGCGCCGTGCTCGATAACGATTGGCAGACCGCGGAGTCGTTGATTACCGACGATATCGTCCGTCAGCATACCGCCAGCGGAACCCCGTCACAGGTCGCGGAACGTTTCGAGATGTATCGGGCGGCGGGCCTCGACGATGTCGTCATCGCCGGCGTTCGCGACGCCACGCAGATATCCAGTCTTCTCAAAATTGGTGGGAGTAAACCATGAAATTCAGCGTGTGCCTTTCAACCGGATTTGAAGGCGTGATGTACCCGATCCCGTTTGCAGGGCCGGAGGACTTTATCGAACAGGGCAAGCTCTGCGAGCGCCTCGGCTATGACTCGGTATGGGGCAACGATCACATCACCACGCAGGATTATGTGCGGAACCTGTTTCCCGATACGCCGCCGAATTTCTACGAACCTCTCATCGTGCTTGCTGCGATCGGCGCGGTCACGACCAAGCTCAAGCTCGGCACCGCGCTCTGTGTGTTGCCGATGCGCGACCCGGTTTATCTCGCCAAGCAGGTGATCTCGCTCGACCAGATGTCGAACGGCCGCTTCATTCTCGCGGTCGGTCTCGGCGCCTATCGCGAGGAGTTTCAGGCCTGGGCTGGATCGCGCGCGGCAAAGTCGCGCCGCGGCGACATGATGGACGAAGGGTTGAAGTCGCTCGAAATGCTCTTCACCGAGAAGAGCGCGAGCTTCGAAGGAAAATATTATTCGTTCAAGGACGTCGAAATGTTTCCGAAGAGCCGGAAGCAGCCTTTTCCGCTCTACATTGGTGGACATAACCTAGAGGCACTTGAGCGCGCGGCACGCTACGGGCAGGGCTGGCTGCCCGGCTGGCGCCCCCTGAACGAGCTTGCCGAACGCATCGTAAAGCTCAAAGAGCGCGCAGCCGAGCTGGGCCGTGACCCCGCCGACATCGAGATCGCGCCGCAGTTCTCGGTAACGATCGACAAGACCATGGAGGCGGCGGAAAAACGCTACATGGAAAGCGGTCTGGTCGCGCACCGCGTCTCGCTTGCCTATACCGGCCGAGATCTTAGCCATCAGGTCGTTGCGAACCTCGTCGGCTCGCCGGACGTCATCCTCGAGAAGGTCGCGAAGCTGAAATCGATCGGTATCGATCATTGCAGCGCACTTATGTTCCCGGCCGACACCGTTAGCGAGATGAACGACCAGATCGAGTGGTTCGCGAAAGACGTAATGGCGAAAGTGAGTTAGTTTAGGCCGGACGTTATTTCCAAGCTTCCGTGGTGAAGGGGCTGATGAGTGGCCTGACGCTGACCCCCCTCGCGGGCGTACCGATGATCGCGGAAGGCGACGATCTTGCCGGGATCGCGCTCGACGCCATCCCGGCGTCCGGCGTCACGTTACGCAACGGCGACGTATTGGTCTTCGCGCAGAAAGTCGTATCGAAGTCCGAGGGCCGTCTCGTGCGGCTCGATTCCGTCACGCCGTCCGCGAAGGCCGTCGAGCTTGGAAGAACTACCGAGAAGGACCCGCGGATCATAGAACTCGTGCTTTCGGAGTCGAGCGAGGTTCTGCGCGCGATACCCGGCGTCATCATCGTGCAACATCGGTTGGGATTGGTTCTCGCCAATGCGGGGATCGACCGGTCGAACATCGGGGGCGAGGAGCATGCGCTGCTTTTGCCACTCGACCCCGATGCTTCCGCGCGGCGAATCCGGGATGACATCCAGCGGCGCGCAGGCGTCGATGCCGGCATCATGGTCATCGATAGCATCGGCCGCGCCTGGCGCAACGGTACGGTCGGGACACTGATCGGCTCCAGCGGCGTCGAGACGCTGCTCGACCTCCGGGGAAAACCCGATCTGTTCGGTCGCCATCTCGAAACGACGGAAGTCGGGTGGGGTGACGAGCTTGCTTCCGCTGCTTCGCTCGTTATGGGGCAGGCATCCGAGGGCTGGCCGATCGTTCACGTCGCCGGTTCTTCGTTGCTGCGACGGGATGCACAAAGCGAAGCGCTGCTTCGCCCGAAGAACAAGGATCTGTTCCGGTGAGCGGTGCGCGCAAAGCCGCGCTGGCGCTGGCGGGCGGTGTTGGCGGCGCGAAACTCGCCGCTGGCCTTCAGCACACGCTCGGCGATGCCCTTACAGTAGTCGTGAATACCGGCGACGACTTCGAGCATCTCGGCCTGCATATCTCGCCCGACCTCGACACCGTGATGTTTACGCTCGCAGGCGTTGCGAACAAATCGCAGGGTTGGGGCCTCGAAGGCGAAACCTGGAATTTCATGGCGCAACTCGAGCGGCTCGGCGGGTCGGCATGGTTCAGGCTTGGCGATAAGGATATCGCAAATCACTTGCTTCGCACCTCGCGTCTTGCCGAAGGCCTATCTTTGTCGCAAATGACGCAGCAACTCTGTGACGCATACGGTGTCAGGGCGAAACTGCTGCCGATGTCGGACGATCCGGTGCGGACGATCGTCCATAGCGGCGAGCTTGCGATTCCGTTCCAGGAGTATTTCGTCAAGCTGCAATGCGGCCCGCGCGTCGACCGGCTCGAGTTTCGGGGCGCGAGCACCGCAAGAATGAACGCGCTGCTCGGGTGCATCGCGCCCGGCTCGCTCGAGGCCGTGGTGTTTTGCCCGTCGAATCCTTACCTCAGCATCGATCCGATCCTGAGCATTCCCGGAGTCCGCGAATGGCTGCGAAGCCTCGGTGCGCCGGTTGTTGCCGTTTCGCCAATTGTCGCCGGCACGGCGATCAAGGGGCCGGCTGCGAAAATCATGCGCGAGCTCGGGCATGAGCCTTCCGCGGCGACGGTTGCCGCGCATTATCGCGGCATTATCGACGGGTTACTGATCGATACGTCCGACATGGACTTGCAAGGCGAGATTGAAGCGCTCGGCATCGCAGTTCGCGTAACAAATACAGTGATGAAATCCGACGCTGATCGCATCACGCTTGCGGAGGAATCGTTACGGTTTGCGCGTGAGGTGTCAAAGCGATGAGTACGATGCCGCTTGTGCTGATACCTTGCAAATCGCTTGCTGACGGCAAGTCGCGGCTCTCGGATCTGCTCGACGCGCGCGCGCGTGAGCAGCTTTGCCGGCAACTGCTCATCGATACGCTTCATCTGGCGGCCGACACGGCCGGGCAGGAAAACGTCCGTCTCGTCAGCGCCGATATGGAAGCGGGGCGGATTGCAAGGGACGCAGGCATTCGGATATTTGCGAAGGTTTGGCCGGACTTAAATACGGCGCTCGCAGGTGCGCGCGATGAAGTTATTGCCCTCGGCCGTTGGCAGTCATGTCTCGTTCTACCGATTGATCTTCCGCTCGCGACGAAACCGTCGCTGCTCTCGATCATCGCGGACGGTGCGAATGTCACGATCGTTCCGGATCGCGGCGAAGCGGGCACCAATATCCTGATCCTGCGCGGTAAGGCGATGCCCGGGTGGCGATTTGCTTATGGCGAAGCGAGCTTTGAAGCGCACCGGCGCGAAGCAATGCAACGCGGCTTGTCCCTCGATGTCCGGCGGATGCGCGAACTCGCCTTCGATATCGACGAGCCGGACGATTATCTCGAATGGAAAGAACACCGGGAGCTTTCGCGCGAATAGGCGCGGGAAGACTCCTGCTAGCAAGGCGATGGTGGGACAGATGCCACAAGCAGGAAAATCCAGTCAGACAGTGACGCGTGCGCTCAGCATATTGGAGCTTCTCGGCAAGCAGGGAGAAGTCGGCGTCCGCGATATCGCACGGCAGTTGAAGGTCGCGCCCAGCATGGCACAGCGCCTCATCAATTCGCTTTCTGAAGCCGGCTTCATCGAGAAGTCGGTCGAATCGTCGCGCTGGAAGATCGGCTACAAGACCTTCCAGATCGGATCGACGTTCATCTCCAATATCGATCTGAATGCCGCGGCCTCTCCGGAACTGCGCTGGCTCGCGGATCAGAATCACATCAACAGCTTTCTCGGCGTACTGCGTGAGCGCTCGGTGGTTTATCTCGCGGCCGTACAGAGCGGAGCGCCGATCAAGATCACCAACTCCCCGGGTTCCACGACCTATCTTCATTCGACGGCGCTCGGCAAAGCGATCCTCTCGGGAAAATCCGAGAAGGAGGCAATCGAGTTGCTGGGTCCGTCGCCGTATCTTGGATTGACGAAGAAGACGCGGCGCACGTTCACCGCGCTCGCCAAGGATCTCGAAGAGTGCAGGCGTGTCGGCTACGCGATGAGCGACGAGGAAAACATCGACAATGTTTTCGCGGTCGGTTCGCCGATCATCAATTCGCAGGGCGAGACTATCGGCGCGATCAGCGGCGCAGTGCCGCGGCAAAAACTCTCGGCAAAAACGATCAGTGAACTGTGCAGATTGATTAGAGAGTCGGCAAATCGCGTGTCGCAGCGCCTCGGCGCACCGCCCGCACAGTATAAATAGCGTCAATTCCTGCACTGCGCGCGACAAATTCGCGTTTCGTCGACCTGCTATCGACGTTTGCAATCGTGCGAACGAACGGGTAGGAAAATGTAACGAAGTTAGAACGATGTTCCGATTAAAGGAACGTAGCGAATGACGATGATCGAGCAGCGTCTGCGCGAGGCAGGCTTCGAGGTTCCGGCGGCGCAGCCGAGTGTTGCGAATTATGTCGCCGCGCTCGTGCAGGGCGATCTGCTTTTCATTTCCGGGCAGCTCCCGTTCGAGGCGGGAAAGGTCCGCTATCAGGGTCGCGTCGGCGACGAAGTAAGCATCGAGGACGGAAAACTTTCGGCGCGGCTTTGCGCGCTCAATGCGCTTGGCCAGGCGAAGACGGCACTCGGCGATCTGGATCGCATCAAGGGCTGTGTGCGCATCGGCGGCTTCGTGAACAGCGGCGCAGGCTTTCATCAACAACCGGCTGTCGTGAACGGCGCCTCGGACTTGATCGTGGCCGCGCTCGGCGATGCCGGGCGCCACACGCGCTCCGCGGTCGGCTGCAGCGCGTTGCCGATGAACGCGGCGACGGAAATCGAAGCGATTTTTTCGATCAAATAGGAAAATCTAAGGAAGCTTCCGAAGTGTCCAGCAACTTGAACCGAAAGCAGACAGGGGGTCAAAGATGAAACTGAAACGACTGGTACTCGCACTGGCAGCGGCTTGTGCAATGTTCGTACAGCCCGCGAATGCGCAATATCCAAATAAGCCGATCACGCTGATCGTCCCCTGGGCTCCGGGTGGCAGCACCGACCAGACCGCGCGCGTTCTCGCGAAGGCAGCGGAGAACTATCTGGGTCAGCCTATCATCGTGGTCAATCGCCCGGGCGCCTCGACCACAATCGGCATGGCCGAACTCGCGAAGGCAGCGCCAGACGGTTACACCATCGGTACGCTTTCCAGCACCGGCTATCTCGTGAAGTTGCAGGGTCGCCAGCTTTCGTTCGATCCGATCGAAGACTTCTCCTACATTAGCTATTATGGCGACAACCTGATCGGCATCGCGGTGCTGACGGACTCGCCTTATAAAACGCTGAAAGAACTCGTCGCTTTCGGCAAAGCCAATCCCGGCAAGCTCAAATACGGCACCGCGGGTGTCGGCACGACCCAGCACCTGACGATCGAAGCACTTCAGCGCGATTCCGGTGCTAAGTTCGTTCACGTGCCGCAGCAGGGCTCCGCTGCATCCGCACCGGCGCTGCTCGGCGGCCATGTCGATTTCATCATGGAAACCTCGGTCTGGGCGCCGTTCATCGAGAGCAAGCAGATGCGTTTGCTTGCGGTCTCGGCCACGAAGCGTTCGGACGTTTATCCGGATGTCCCGACCTTCACCGAACTCGGCTTCAAGTCGCTCCGTTCGGTGCAGGCGATCATCGCGCCGAAGGGACTTCCCGAAGACATCCGGGCAAAACTTGAAAGCGCGTTCCGCAAGGCGCTCAATGACAAGGCGTTCCAGGCGACGATGCAGAAGCTTGCAATGCAGGTCGTCGATCTGCCGGGCGCGGACGTGAAGAAGCTGGTTGAGGGCGAATATGCTCTCGCCAAGGACCTGATCGAAAGCACGAAGAAGTAAGCGAATGTTCCGAGCGCTCGAACGGCCCGTCAATGTGGCGGCCATATTGATTGCGGCCGTCGCCGTTGCGTTCGGCATTGCCTCGTGGCGGCTCGGCTTCTGGACCGATGACGGTCCGGGGCCGGGCCTGCTGCCCTTCGTCACGGTTTGCTTCCTGTTTCCTATCCTCTTCCTGATCGTTCGCGAGAAGTTCGACGACGAGGAACGCTTCAAGGCCAGTCCTCTGGCCGCGATCATCCTGTTGTGTGTCTATGCGGCAACGTTGCCTTATCTAGGATTCCTGATCCCGACGGTTGCCCTGATTGTGGCGTGGACGACGCTCTTCGAGCGGCAGAACGTTCTTCGCGGTATCGTACTTAGCGGCTTTCTCGTCGCGTGCGGTTGGGTGATATTCGTCTACCTGCTGCGCGTGCCGATGCCCTTGCTCCCGGTGTGGTGATGTTGAATTCGCTGGAGCAAATCTTCTACGGGCTTTCACTTGCGGTCCTGCCGCAGAATCTCCTGTACGCGTTCATGGGCTGTATTCTCGGCACGCTGGTCGGCGTCTTGCCCGGGCTGGGGCCGATTACGACGATCGCGGTGCTGCTGCCGCTGACATTTCAGGCCAGTGATCCGCTCGGCGCGATCATCATGCTCGCATCGATCTATTACGGCGCGATGTACGGCGGGTCCACGACATCGATCCTGTTACGCGTGCCGGGTGAAGCGGCGTCGGTGATCACCTGCATCGACGGATATGAAATGGCGAAGCAGGGCAGGGCCGGCCCAGCTCTTTCGATCGCCGCGATCGGTTCTTTCGTCGCCGGTACAGGTTCGGTGATTGCGCTCAGCTTCGTAGGTCCCGCCTTTGCAAAGTTTGCAGTTTCGTTCGGCCCGCCCGAGTATTTCGCGCTCGCGATCTTCGGACTTGTTTTAAGTGCGACGATAGGCGGCGGTTCGCCTGCGCGCGGCTTCTGCATGGTGCTGCTGGGCATTCTCTTCGGCCTCGTCGGTACTGACACCGTCACCGGTGTCGAACGATTTGCCATGGGCGTGCCCGCGCTCGCCGACGGCATCGATCTCGTGCCGCTGCTGATGGGTTTGTTCGGGCTCGGTGAAATTCTCTACAACCTCGAACAGAAGGGCGAATTGTCGGTCCTCACCTCGAAGATCGGCCGCCTGCTTCCCAACCGCGAAGAGTGGAAGGAATCCGCGGGCGCAATCGGCCGTGGTTCGGTGCTCGGCTTTCTCGTTGGATTGATCCCGGGCGGAGGCGCGATCATTGGTTCGCTCCTGAGCTACACGGTAGAGAAGAAGCTCTCGAAGACACCGGAAAAATTCGGCCACGGCGCGATTGCCGGCGTCGCCGGACCGGAGTCGGCGAACAATGCGGCGGCCTCGTCGTCTTTCGTGCCGCTCCTGACGCTGGGTTTGCCCGGCAATGCGGTCACCGCCGTTCTCTTCGCGGGACTTCTGATTCAGAACGTACAGCCCGGTCCGCTCATGCTGGTGAAGAACCCGGACATTTTCTGGGGCGTGATCGCGTCGATGTATGTCGGCAACGTCATGTTGCTGATCCTGAATCTGCCGCTGGTCGGATTGTGGGTGCAGTTGCTCCGAGTTCCGGTCTGGATTCTCGGCCCCGCGGTCCTGCTGGTTGCGATTTTCGGCACCTATAGCTTGCGCAGCAACTGGACCGACGTAAGTCTCCTGATGATCGCGGGCGGCGCGGGCTACATCCTGCGTAAGGCGGCGCTCGACGCCGGGCCGTTTGCAATGGCCTTCATTCTCGCGAATATCATGGACACGTCCTTGCGGCAGGCGCTCCTGATGGGCGATGGAAATATCGCGATCATCGTATCGCGGCCGCTCTCCGCTTTGATCATCGGCGTCACCACCGTGGTCGTGATCTATACGGTCTATTCCTACTTCAAGGCGGGCAGGGCGAAGAAATACGAACGGCCCGACAACTCATAGACTGCCCGCAAGCGGAAACGAAAACGGGAGCCTCGCTTATACAAGGCTCCCGTTTTGTTTTTGCCCGAACGTAGAACGTCAGTTGGTATTCAGTTCAAGCAGGGTCTGTCCCTGATATGCGGTAAAGAGCGAGTCGCAGATTTCAAGAATCTGGACGACTTCGAGGATCTGCTGCGGCGTCGTGCCGAGCGCGCGCGACTTGTCCTCGTGGACCTGAATGCAGCCGTCATTCCAGTTGTTGGAATAGCGGTGGTTCTTGAGCGTGATCGCCATCGAGATCAATTGTACCAGCCGCTCGTCGAGCGTCTTCGGCGATTTCTTCACTGCGTCCGAGCGTTGCAAATAGAGCTTGAGCCATTCACCGTCCGCGCCATAAACGCGGAAGCCGTTCGCGATATAGGTCCGGCTCTCAATGATCTTCTGATAAATCTCAGCCGTGGAGCCTTTGACCGGCGCTTTCAGCTCGGGGAAGTTGCCCGTGCGCCAGATCGAAACGAGTTTCTGCGCGTCCTGGAAAATGCGAAGGCCGCGGTAGAAGTCGAGGATCTTCAGGATCAGCCGGAAGTCGTCGTCGTTCGCACCGGCGCGGCGTGCGCGCTGCTGGTGATACTTCGCCGCCTCGCCGTAGTTGTTGATCAGATGCCCGACCACGAAGACGAGTTCGCGCGATTTCTTGTCTAGCTCGCCGGACTCGAGGCGCTTCATGCGGTTATCGAATGCATCCATCCAGTCAGGATCGCTCCGGAATTGCTCGGCATAGGTCGCGGCGGCTGGGCTCTTGTCTGTCATGTTACACCTTCTTGCAGATCGACTGATCTCTAGTTGCGCCTGCTTGCGGCAAGCAACGCTTGCTTCGTCAGATTGATGAGAAGCGGAACCTTGTATTGATTGTCGCCGAGCGGAAGGCTGCCTTCGACGATAGTGGCGGCAGCTTCGGCAACAGCATCCGGTTCGAGCCGGGTGCCTGTGAGAAGCGCTTCGGCCTTTCTCGCGCGCAGTGGTAGCGGTGAAACGGCGCCCGCATAGATGTGAAGCGCAGAGACGACATCGTCGGCCCATTGGGCCTGCACGGCGACCGAAGCCTCGGCGAAGTCGCCTTGCCGCAGTCCGAATTTTTCGAACGCGACCGTGGTATCCGGCACGAGTGGAATTTCGATCGCTTCGATGACCTCGTCGCCGCCGATCTTGGTAAGGCCGGACCAGAGATAAAGCTCTTCGACCGAAATGGAGCGCTTGCCCGAAAGCCCGATCACAAGCGCGCGCGCGTTCAATGAGGAAAGCAGGGGCGCGAGGTCGGAAGGATTGGGCGCGGCGCAGCGTTTCGCGCCGTTGATCGAATGATGACGGTTGTCGCCGAGCACCGCGAAACACGGGCAGGTGGGGCCACCGAGCTTGTAACAGGGGAAGGCGCTGCGGAAGAACCAGCAGCGCTTCTCCTGGCAAAGATCGCCGGCGATAGTGGCTACACGGCGAATCTGTGGTGTCGCGATCAGGTTTATGCAGGACACGAGCGACGGGAAGAGGCGGGCAATCCGTTCGTTGTTCGCGATCTTGTCGAGCGTCGTCGCCGCTCCGATCCGAACCGTCGAAACAGCTCCTTCCGCGAACGAAATCCCTTGCAGTTCCGGAAGCCTGCTGACGTCGATCAACTGGTCGGGATCGTAGATGCCCTGTTTCAGGCCGACGAATATGTCGGTGCCGCCCGCCACGATCCGGCTTTTCGTATGCTTGTTCGAGAGAAACTCGACGAGCTCGTTTGCGTCGCCCGGAACCAGAATGCGCGGCCGACTCGACTTCTTCGGCAGACGCGCGAATTTGGTGCCGACGGTGCGCAAGGCGGGAAACACAACGTCTGGGTACATCGCGCGCACGGTCGCAACTTCGGCATTATACACGCGCTTCCAGGGTTTGAGCGCGGGTTTGTTGCCGTCGTTGGCTTCGAGCGCCGCGAGTACGCGATCCGGCGACATCGGCAGTTCCTTGAAGCGGATTCCGGTCGCGTGGAAAACGGCGTTAGCGATCGCCGCAATCGTCGCATTGATCGTCGGCTCGGCGCCAGCCTTCGCGCCATAGGGACCGAGCGGGTCGTCGGTTTCGACGAGCGCAATATCGATTTTCGGCGCGCTGCCGATGCGGGGAACAGCGTAGTCGAGGAACGACGCGTTGACCGGGCGGCCTTCCTCGAAAACCATTTCCTCCTGTAGCGCCATGCCGATGCCTTGCAACACGCCGCCGTAAATCTGGCCTTCGACCGCGGTCGGGTTGAGCGCACGCCCGACATCCTGCGCAACCGCCATGCGCAGCACGGTAATGCGTCCGGTATTGCGGTCGACTTCGACTTCTGCCGCCTGCGCGCCGAAGACGTATGTCGCGGCATAGTTGCCTTCGCCGGTCTTCGGGTCGGGCCGCTCGCCGGGCGTGCTGAAATAGCCTTCCGCTTCGAGCGGCCCCGTGAGCCGCGCAATTTCGTGCAGATCGGCGGTGCGGTTCGGTTCGGAGACATGGCACGCGAGGCCATTCTCGATCGCAATTTTCTCGACACCGCAGTTCCATTGACGCGATAGCGCGGAAAGAATCTTCGCTTTCAGATTTTCGGCTGCGCGAAGCGTGGCGTTGCCGGTGACGAAGGTTACGCGCGACGCGGCACTGCCGAGATCCGGCGGCGCATCCTCGGTATCCATATGCGAGACGAAAACGTCTTCGGTCCCGACCCCGAGCGCTTCGGCCGCGACCTGCGCGAGCGTCGTGTTCTGCCAGGTGCCGGTGTCGGCCGTCTGGGTGTGGACGATGACGCGGCCTTCGGCGGTCAGTTCGGCACGGGAGTTCGAGAAGTTTCCCTCCTGATAGATCACGCCGCCGCTCGGGTGGATCATCGAGGCGACGCCTACGCCGCGTAACGGCGCGGAAGATTTGCGCTTCTCGTCCCAGCCGATCATCCGTCCGGCAGCCTCGAGGCATTCGGTCAGTCCGCAGGTGCTGATCCGCCACTTCAGGGGAGTGACGTCGCCGGGCTGGTTCGCCTGCGAGATGCGGTATTCAAGCGGATCGCGTTTCAGCCGGGACGCGATCTCGTCCATGTGGCTTTCGATCGCCCAGATCGTATGCGGGGCGCCCATGCCGCGATACTGACCGCCCGGAACCTTATTGGTGTAAACCAGATCGCAGTCGTAATGCGCGGTCTCGACGCGATAGAGACAGGTGGTTCGCTGCCGCGATGCGCCGACGTACGTCGGCGCGTAGGCAGTATAGGCGCCGTTGTCGATCTGCACGGAGACATTGCGATTGAGGATGCGCCCGTCCTCGGCGACCGCGGTCCTGATGCGGATGCGCTTGGCGTGATCGGTCTTGCCGCTGACGAATTCGTCGCGCCGGTTCAGCGTAATCTTGACAGGGCGCTTCGCCTTGATCGATAGCATTGCCGCGAGCGCTTCCTGCTCGCAGATCTTCGATTTTCCGCCAAAGCCTCCGCCCACTTCTACCGAGCGGATGCGCACCTGTTTCTCGTTGAGGCCGACGGCCTGCGCGACTTCCTTGCGGATAAAGTAGGGCGCCTGCGTTGCGGTCCACAAGTCGAGCTTGCCTTCACCCGCGTTGTAACTCGCGACCGTGCCGTTCGTCTCGAGACAGGAAGGCGCCACGATCCCGTGCCGGAATTCGTCTTCGAGCACGAACGCGGCCGTGGCGAGCGCGCCATCCACGTCGCCGTAATTCGCAGAAAATCGGATCGCAAGATTTTTGCCGCCGGAGGCGTTTTCGCGCCCATGGATTTCGGGCGCATGCGCGCCGAGCGCATCGTCCGGGGCGAATATCGGCGCGAGCACTTCATACTGGACCGAAATCAGCGCACAGGCCTGCTCCGCGATTGCAAGCGTCTCCGCGGCGACGGCCGCGACCTCTTCGCCCCAGTAACGGACTTTTCCCTTCGCCAGCGGAGAGCGATCGGAATAGCTGCCGCCCAGTTGATAATAGCGGCGGTCGCCGAAGTCTTCATTGGTGATGACGGCGTGGACGCCGCGCAAAGCACGCGCCGCTGTCGTGTCGATCGAAAGAATCTTCGCATGCGGATGCGGGCTGCGCAGGATCGCCCCGAACAGCATGCCGGTAAGGACGACGTCATGCGTATAGACCGCGCCGCCGCGGACCCGCATCTCGATGCCGGCCTGGTGACGGCGCTTTCCGACTTCGTGCAGGCTCATGGCCGCTCGCTATCCGCGTTACCTTGTCCGCTTGCGTCGAGCACGGCGTTGATGATCTGGCGGTAGCCGGTGCAACGGCAGATATTGCCGGCAAGCGCATGTGAGATCTCGGCTTCGCTGGGCTTCGCATTTTGCGCGAGCAGCGCGCTGGCGCTCATGATCATGCCGCCGGTGCAGAAGCCGCATTGCACCGCGCCGTGACGAACGAATGCTGCCTGAACTGGAGAGAGTGCAGTCGCTGGGGCGAGCCCTTCGATCGTCGTCACGGAACGTCCGGCTACGCGATGCGCAGGATAGAGGCAGGAGCAAACCGCCTCGCCATCGACGTGAACTGTGCAGGCGCCGCATTCGCCATTGCCGCAGCCGATCTTGGTACCTCTGAGTTCGAGTCGCTCGCGGATCACGTTCACGAGCATCTCGTCGCCAGACAATTGCAATGATTGGTCGATTCCGTTGATCCGAAAGTCGATCCGCATGGCACCCGGCTACTTCGCTTTCAGATGGGTCATCGGGCCATAGAGTTGCTTGAGTTTCGCAAACTCGTTGGCGTCATAAAATGAGCATTGTTTCGCGCCGTAGGCCTTCGCAACTTCGAGCGAAAAGCGGCAGGCGGCTTCGATATCGTCGAGCTGCGTTGCTCCGGTCGCAGAGCCGGGTACGGCTGTCTCGGCGGTAATCGCGACGCCGACGACTGGCACGCTGGCGTAGGCTGCCGGCTGCATGATCGAATTGATATGGAAAAGATTGTTGGCGTAGGGCGTGATGTCTTGCATCGACAGCGGAAACGTAAGCGCGCGCCGCGCGGTGACGCGTTCCAGAATATCGACGAGGTCGTAGCTGATCGGGAGAATATAGCCGTCCAGCACGGTCGGCGTAATGGCGACACCCTTGGCGTTTACCAGCCTGTTACCGCGCGATGTGTCGATGCTGAGAATGGCGTTCATTTCCGCGTGGATTTCCGCCTTGCACAGCGTGTCGCGATCTACCGGCGAGGACATGAACGGAACCGGATGATGCGGGCGCGTCGGGGCCGCCGGGCAGATATGCGTCGAGAGAATTACGTCCCCCGGCAATTGATCGCCGGCTTTGGTCATCGCCGCGATCTTGAGCGCAAGCGCGACGACTGCAATTGCGCCATCCGCATCCGATACGATGCCGATCTGAGCCGGGCGCGCTCCGATACCGCCGAGCTTGCCGATGACGCCGAGTTTTGGCGCGGTGCTGTCGCCGCCCTTGCAGACGATCTGCATGAAATCGGTGTGATGGGCTTCGGACTTGATACGCCGTACCGTTATGTTTTCGACGCCCGCGCTCGTCAGAAATCGAGCAACCTTCTCGCCGTCGATATGCGCGCTATCGAGGAGTTCGTAGCTATCGATGACCTGTTTGAGCGGCATCGTCCTTCCTCAGAAATCGCGTGCCTGCGGGAAGACTTCCTTGCGCAGGAGATCTGCCATTTCGACCGGCCCCATGCCTTCGGCAGGATAGGGGAGCGCGATGATATGGGTAACGCCGCAGGCTGCAATGCGCTGCAACTGCTCGACACATTCCTTCGGCGTTCCGGAGATCGAAAGATGAAGCGTCAGTTCGTCCGGCACAGCCGCCCACATCGCTTCGTCGTATTCGCGCGAGCGGGCATAGCCGAAGCGATTGATCTCATCGAGCAGGCCAGGTGCCTTTACGCCAAAGAGTTCAAGCACCTCCGGCGTCGATTTCAATGTACGGCCGATCGCCGGCTTCACGGCATTTCGCGCGAGCGTCCCGTTCTCGCAAACCGAGGTATAGGCCCAGAGCGCGATCTCAGGCTTTGCCATGGTCGTGTCGCGCTTCTGCAAACCCTTTTCGATGTTTTCCTGGCAGAAGCTGATGCCGGGTTTCGACGTGAAGTGGCCGATGATCACGCCGTCGCCCATCTCGCCGCCGGCGGCCAGAATCTGCGGGCCGCGCCCGGCGATATAAACGGGAACCTGCTTCGACTCGAAATGCATATGCGCATTTTTCGCCGTGAAGGTCTTGCCTTCAAAGGTGACGGCTTCGTCATTCCAGAACTGGCGGCAAACTTTCACAGCGTCGCGCAGCGCCGTTGCCGGGCTGATCCGCTTGATGCCGAGCGCATCGAAGCCGCTGATGCCGGCACCGATTCCCATGATCGCGCGTCCGCCCGATAATTCGTGAACGCTTGCCATTGCCGTGGCGGTGAGAAGCGGGTGACGGATCAACGGATCGGTGACGCCGGTGCCGATGGTGGTTCTGGACGTCGCCGTTGCGATCCCGGCCATGGTGACGAAAACGTCGCGATAGAAGCGCTCGTCCGGTACCCAGACCGAAATTTCGTTCTCGTCGCAAGTTTGCGCGAGTTTCATCTGCTCCCGGATAGGCAGACGCGATGGCATCGCAATGCCGAACTTCATTTTCAGTACTCTCCAGAATTTGTGTTGTCGGCGTCTGGGCGCTGCAACAGAAGATCACGCGCGCTGAGCAGATGCTTTCGCATCAGACGATCGGCAATATCGCCGTCGCGCATTTCGATTGCCGAGGCGATCAGATCGTGCTCGCGGATGAAGCGCTGATGCGCCTCCTCGGAATGCAGCGTCATATCTTCGTCCGTGAGGATGAGATCGCGGATATTTGTGAAGGAGTGGATGATCTTCGGCGAGCGCGTGGCCGATACGACGATTTCGTGGAACTCGATGTTGAGTTGTGCGCGTTGATGACGGTCGGAGAGGGCAACCCGCTGGCTGATCGCGACGTTCTCGCGCAGCCGTTTGATTTCGCCGTCGGTGACACGCTCGGCGGCGAGCCGCGCGCCATAGCCTTCGATCGCGGCGCGGAGATCGTAAGCGTCGAAGAGATCTTCGCGCATGTCGGAGACGGCGTAGCCGCCGCTTTTTGCGGTCGTTACGAGCCCATCGACTTCCAGGCGCGCCAGCGCTTCGCGAAGCGGAGTGCGGCTGATGCCGAGTGTCTGCGCGAGATCGGTCTCGATCAGGCGAAGCCGCGGTGCGAATTCGCGGTTGATGATCGCCATGCGCAACTGGCGATAAGCATTGCGCCAGGCCGGCTCGGGCCGGCCGTTGCCGACAGCGTCGGTGATAGGTTGCATACAGAATAGCCCCGTGTTCGCATCACAGTATACAATATTCTTGAGCGCTTCTATCCTCCAAATGCTGCGGAAGTGAATAATATAGGCGTTTATTGAGATACTCTGCCCAAATGTCGCGCCACAGTATTGTTAATCCTGTTTGACTGGGCAAAAGATGTATGCAGAATTTAATACAGAGGCGGCGTTTTCTGCACTCGGGAGGGGTAATGATGATGAGGAAGATGAAGTGGATTGCGGCCGGCATCGCCGGTCTTGCCATGCTTGCGAGCGGTGCAGCGCGCGCGGAACCGCTCGTTCTGATGACCTGGGGTGGGGTCTGGCAGAAGACGTTCCAGGAATTGGCGGCCAAATATAAGGAGAAGACCGGCAAGGAAGTGACGGTCATCGCCCAGGGCGGCGGCGACGCGGGCATTGCGCGTCTTATCGCGCAAAAGGATAAGCCCGAGGTCGATCTCTGGACGACCAACATGATCAACTACATCCGCGCGCTGGACGCGAAGCTGCTTGAGCCGCTCGATATCAAGGAGATTCCGAACGCGGCGGATGTGGACAAGAAGCTTGTCTTCTCACACGCCATCACCGCATGGGTTTCCCAGCGGGGCATCTTCTATCGCAAGGATCTCGTTCCCTTCGAGCCGAAGGAATGGAAAGATCTCTGGGACCCGCGCCTGAAGGGCAAGATTGCAGCTCCCGCCGCCACCTTCGACCCGGGTTATTTCCCGCTGATGGCGGCGGTCATCAACGGCGGCAACGAGAAGAATCTCGATCCGGGTTTTGCCAACCTTGCCAAGCTCAAAGGCTCGGTTGCATCCTTCTATACGAACAACGTGCAATCGATCCGCCTGCTTGAGGCGGGCGAGGTAGCGCTGGTGGCTTGGGGCATCATGCCGAACGTCGTTCAGCATCTCGGACCGGACAGCAAGTACGGCTTTGTAATTCCGAAGCCCGCATTTGTCGCCGAAACGCCGATTACGGTGGTCGCCGGCACCACGAAGAAGAAAGAGGCGCTTGAGTTCATCAATTTCGTCCTTTCGGTCGAGGTGCAGGAAGTGCTCTCCAAGGCGCTCGGTTCCGCGCCGGCGAACTCGAAGGCGCAACCTCCGGCTTCGATCAAGCCAATCCTGAAAGACGTGTCGAACAACTATGTTGTCGATTATCGCGTTCTTCGCGACGATCTCAGCAAGATCATCGACCGTTACGACCGCGAGGTCATGGCCCGCTAAGGGCCAAGCAAGGCGCCGATGAAAGCGAAACTTGGTGTTCTGCTGTTGCTTCTGCCCGCGTTGGGGCTGATCGCAGGATTCCTGATCGCGCTGACGTCGGTGCTTGTCATGAGCGTATTGGATTCCAGCGGCGCGCTGTCGCTGGAATCCTACCGCTCCTTCCTCGGCGACGAGCGCAATTTGACGATCCTGTTCCAGTCGATATGGATCGCCTTCTACGTCACTGTAATCTGCCTAATACTAGGCTATCCCATCGCGATCGCCATGAGTCGCTCGTCGCGCACGGTTGCGTCGCTGATCACGCTCGCGCTCGCGATCCAGTTTTTCTCGATCTATGTCGTGAAGATGTACGGCTGGATGCTTATTCTCGGAAACAATGGCGTTATCAATCGTATGCTGCTCGGAAGCGGTATCGTCAGTTCGCCCGTGAAGCTGATGTATAACGAACTCGGCGTGGCAATCGGGCTGACGGCCGCGGCCCTGCCGCTGATGGTGTTTCCGATCAACGCCGTGTTGCAGACCATCAGCCTTCGCTACGAGGAGGCGGCACTCGGTCTTGGTGCCGGGCGCCTGCGCGCTCTTCTGTCGATCACGCTTCCCTTGAGCGTTCCCGGCATCTTAAGCGGCGTCATTCTTACGTTCGTTTTCTGCTTCGCGGCTTATCTGACACCGGGCCTGCTCGGCGGCGGCTTTTTCAAGATGATCGGTAACGTCATTTACGAACAAGCGGTCGCGCGATTCAACTATTCGTTCGCCGCCGCGGCGGCAGTCATCACGCTCCTTATCAGCCTTATTGCAATCGTCGGCGTGAACAAGGCAAGCCAGGTCCTTGCGGGAGGGCGCCAATGAAAACCGGCGCAACGCGGGATCCGCTTACCATCGCGGCGACTGCGATCGCCTTCGTCACGCTGTTCGCTGCGACGTTTCCCTTGTTCGTGACCACGATTACCGCATTTAACGCGACCAACGAAACCGTGTTTCCGCCGAACGGCTGGTCGCTGCGCTGGTTCTGGAACATCGCCGCGCAGCCCGAGCTGGTGGAGGCGGCGGCGTTCAGTTTGGTGCTGGCGGTCATCAGTTCGGCGATTTCGATTTCGCTCGGCGTCGTGAGTGCGGTCGCGCTTACGCGAAAGAAGTTTCCGGGGCGGGATCTGATCGACGCGTTCCTGATGTCGCCGCTCCTGGTGCCGCAGGTCATTCTGGGCCTTTCGTTTCTCGTGTTCTTCGTCCGCATCGGCTTGAAGCAGCCGTTTCTCAATCTCCTGTTGCCGCACGTGGTGCTGACTTTTCCCTATGCCTTGCGAGTCATTCGCTCGAGCCTGATCCGGATGAATCCCAAGCTGGAGGAGGCCGCGGTCGGCCTCGGTGCGTCGAGCGTGAAAAGCTTTTTTCTGGTGACGTTTCCGCAGATGCGGCCGAGCCTGTTTGTGGCGATCTTTTTCTGTTTCGTCGTGTCATTCGACAACTTCACGGCGTCTGCGTTTCTCACCGTGTCCGGCGCGACGCTGCCGGTGCAGATTTACTTTAACATCGAATCGAGCCTCGACCCGACCATCTCCGCAATCAGCGCATTGCTGATCGTCAGTTCGGCGTTCTTTGTGATCGTCGCCGACCGGGTCGTGGGCGTCGAGAAGATCGTATGAGAATGAAATGAAGCAGGCCGGCATCGAAATCGAGAAGATCACGGTACGCTACGGCAATTCCGTGCCGGTGCGTGCGCTGTCGCTCGACGTAAAGCCTGGCGAATTTGTTTCGCTACTGGGCCCGAGCGGTTGCGGCAAGACTACGACGCTGCGCTCGATCGCGGGCTTCAGCGACATCGCCGAAGGCGACATTCGCATCGGTGGCGTGTCTGTGCGCGACGTGCCGGCGAACAAGCGCAATATCGGGATGGTCTATCAGGATTACGCGCTATTCCCGCATATGAGCGTCGAAAAAAACATCGGTTTCGGCCTGCGCATGCGCAATGTGTCAGCTGAAGAAATCCGGCAACGAGCACGCGCTGCGGCCGAACAGCTCCGGCTGTCCGGCTTTCTTGACCGCTATCCGCAGCAACTTTCGGGCGGCCAGCAGCAGCGCGTGGCGCTCGCGCGCGCGCTTGTGGTGCGGCCCGACGTGCTCCTGCTCGACGAGCCGATGGCCGCGCTCGACAAGCAGCTCCGCTCGGACATGCAGTTCGAATTGAAGGATTTGCAGAAGTCGGTCGGCATCACCACGGTCTTCGTGACGCACGATCAGGAAGAGGCGCTTTCATTGTCGGACCGGATTGCAGTCATGCACGACGGAAAGATTCTCCAGATCGACAAGCCCGATACGCTTTACCACTTTCCCGCGACGCGTTTCGTTGCGGAGTTCGTCGGCACCGCCAATCTGTTTAAGGCAAAGGTATCGAATGCGGGCGGCAGGAGCCGGGTCGAACTCGACGGCCAGAATGTCTCGATGCAGCTCGACCGCGAGTTGAAAGCGGGTGATGTAGAAGTCATGCTGCGGCCCGAGCAGATCGAATTCGGTAACGAAGCGCCGGCGGGCTCGGTTCCGCTGCCGGTTCGCGTGCAGAGTGCGGTCTTCGTCGGCGTTGCGACGCGCTATCTGGTGAAGACATCTTCAGGGCAGGTGCTTCGCGTCGACGTTTCCGGCGTGCAGTCGGTGCGGCCGGCGGCCGGCGAGCAAACCACGATCTTCTGGCGGCTCGACGACATGCGCATTTATCGCGACGGAATGCTCGAGCCATGAGCCGGATGCTTCTTATCAGCAATTCGGGGACGCCGTTTCTCGAGCATTGCGGCGAGATGATCCGCTCGTTCCTCGCCGGATGCGAGCGCATAGCCTATGTCACCGCGGCGCGTCTGGGCGACGAAGACGAGCGCTACGGCCGCGCGGCGAAAGCGCTCGCAGGTAGGGGAGTCGAGACCGATCATCTGAAGCTTGATATCGATGCGGTCCGCAAGCTCGATCAGGCGAAGGCGATCTTCGTCGGCGGCGGGAATACATACGCGCTCGTCAGCCGCCTTCGCCAGCACGGCCTGCTGCAACGAATTGCCGAGCGAGTGCGCAACGGCATGCCTTACATCGGGACGAGCGCAGGCACGAATATCGCGGCACCAAACATTCTCGCGACGAACGACTGGAATGTCGTCGGCGCGACCGAGTTTACGGGCATGGCACTCGTGCCTTGGGCGATCAATCCGCATTATCAGGAAGCGGATCCCGCGATGGCGTCGGGCAGTGAAACGCGCGACCAGCGTATCGCCGAGTATCTGAACTGCAACTTCATTCCGGTGCTCGGAATAGAGGAGCAGACGGCAATCCAGGTCGAAGGTGGCAAGGCAACGGTAGTCGGACAGGGCCGCGCGCGAATGTTCGTGCGCGGCAGCGAACCGCAATGGCTGCCGGCAGGTACGGAGTTTTCGCTGCATTGAACGCAGCGAGGAGCAGGCAATTTATGAAACTGGAATTTCTGGCGCCGCAAACCTTGCAGGATGCCGTGACCATGGCGAAAGCCAGAGGCGACGCCGCGCGGTTCATCGCCGGCGGCACCGATCTCGTCATTCAGGCGCGCAAATCGGGGACGTGGCCAGAAGCGGTTATCAACCTTCAGCAGATTCCCGATCTCGGCGAGATAAAAGGGAGTGGGCAGAACTTCTCCCTCGGTTCACTGGTGACGCATCGCCAGATCGAAAGGGAAGGCCGTTTCGCAGGCGCACTTGAGGCGCTGCGCGAAAGCGCTTGCGTTATCGGCGGCCATCAGGTGCGTAACGTCGCGACGGTCGGTGGCAACCTCTGCAATGCCTCGCCGGCTGCCGACATGGTGCCGATTCTGCTTTGCCTGAATGCGGAAGTTGCGCTGGCAGGGAGCGAAGGCCGTCGCGTCGTTCCGCTCGCGAGCTTCATCGAAGGTCCACGCAAGACGAAGCGGGCCCATGATGAAGTGATGACCGAAATCGCATTCTCTGCGCCTGCGCAGAAATTTGCTTCTGCGTTTCTCAAAGGCGGCCGCCGTCGCGCGATGGAGATTTCGATCGTGGCGATGGCCGGTGTCGTATCGGTATCGCGCGACGGCAAGCTGACGGATGTGCGGCTTGCGATGGGTGCCGCCGGTCCCAAGGCGATCCGGCTGACGGAAGTGGAGAAGTTTCTGGAGGGCAAAGCGCTCTCGAAAGACGTTTTGGAGGAGACAGGCAGGCTTGCCGCCGCGGCGGCATCGCCCATCGACGATGTCCGAGCGTCTGCAAGCTTTCGCCGTCATCTCGCGGGTGTCTATGCGCGCCGTGTCGTCGAACTGAGTTGGAATCGAATTTCGGAAGTGGGCAATGACAGAAGTGCAGCTTGACCTTACCGTGAACGGACGCCGGCACCGGCTTTCCGTTCCTGCTCATTATTCGCTGCTCGACGTTCTGCGCGACGAACTCGAATTGACGGGAACGAAGACCAACTGTCTTGAAGCCGAGTGTGGCGTGTGTACGGTCGTGCTCGACGGCAAGTCGGTTGCGTCTTGCGCCGTGCTGGCCGCGCAATGTCAGGGCCGGGAGGTAACGACGGTGGAGGGCCTCGCCGAGGGCGCGGCGTTGCACCCCTTGCAGGAAGCCTTCGTCGAATTCGGCGCTGTGCAGTGCGGCTACTGCATTCCCGGCATGATCATGACGGCAAAAGCGTTTCTCGACGAGAATCCGCGCCCGACGCGCGAAGCGGTGCGCGAAGCCATCGCGGGCACGCTTTGCCGCTGCACCGGTTACCAAAAGATTGTCGATGCGATCATGGCTGCTTCACAGCGACTCTCGCAGCAGGGAGAGCGCGCATGAACTCTCCGTTTCGCATCATCGGCAAGTCTTTTCCGCGCCTTGATGCGCGCGGCAAGGTTAGCGGCAAGGCGATCTACGGGACCGACTTCGCGATGCAGGGGATGCTGCACGGCAAGCTCGTGCATAGTCCGATTGCCAGCGGAGAGATTATTTCCGTCGATACTTCGCGCGCCATGGCGATGCCTGGCGTTTATGAGGTTGTGACAGCCAAGGATATTCCTGCGCAGCGCTACGGCTCGTTCGTGAAGGATATGGAAGTATTTGCTTCCGGCCGCGTCAATTTTATCGGGCAGCCAGTCGCAGCGGTTGTCGCGCGCACGGCCGAGGAAGCCGAGGCCGCCGCGAAAGCCGTCAAGGTCGAATACAGGGAGCAAGCGGCCGTCTTCACGACCGAAGACGCCGTGAAGGCCGACGCGCCGTTGGTTCATCCGGATTGGCAGGAATACAAAGCCGTGCCGACGGTGAAGCGGCAAGGCAACATCACGAATCAGGCGCGTCTGGTTCTCGGCGATGTCGATAAAGCCTTGAAGGAATCCTATCGCGTATTCACGCATCGTTTTGTCACGAATGTCGTTCATCCTGGCTATACGGAACCGCGAGCCGCGATTGCGCATTGGGCGGACGGAAGCCAGCTCCATGTTTGGTCGAACACGCAATTGCCGTTCGAAGCGCAGGCAACCCTCGCTGAGATTTTCAAGATCACACCGTCACAGGTGCGCGTAAACGTGACCGTGATCGGCGGGGGGTTCGGCGGCAAGTTGCGGCTCGGCGTCGAGCACTATGCCGCGGCCGCGGCGCTGAAAGCCGGCAGGCCGGTAAAATTCGTCTCGTCTTGCGAAGAGGAAATGACGTCGGCGCTGCCCCGCCAGCCGCTGACCATCGATCTTACGACCGGCGTTACCAAGGACGGGAAGATTCTTGCGAAGGCCGCGAGTATTCTGGTCGATACTGGCGCGACTTCGGGTTCGGGGGTCGGCGTGGCGTCGAGCGTGATGCTGATGCTCGCGGGTCCGTACAAGATTCCGAACCTGCGTCTGGAAAGCCGCTCGGTTTACACGAACAAAACGCCGACCGGCTCGTTCCGCGCGCCTGCGGGGCCGCAAGGCAATTTCGCGGTCGAGTCCCAAATGGACATTATCGCCGATGCGCTCGGCATCGACCCGCTGGAATTCCGCCTGCGCAACATCGTCCGAGAAGGCGATCTGGCGCCGAACGGGCAAAAGCTCGAAAGCGTTAGCCTTGAGGAATGCCTCCTGAAAGCGGCCGATGCGATCGGCTGGAAGGATCGGAGACCGGAGCCCGGCCGCGGTAAAGGCATTGCCTGCGCATGGTGGACGACGACATCGGGTTCGTCGGGTGTTTACGTGAAGGTCGGGCCGGACGGGCAGGTATTTCTCAACACCGGCTGCGCCGAAATCGGCACCGCAGCATTGACGGGAGCCGCGCAGGTTCTCGCCGAAGCACTCGGCATTGAACTCGGCAGCATCCAGATCGTCAGCGGCGACACTGCTTCGACACCCTTTGATTTCGGCGCGCAAGGCAGCAGAACCGCGTTTGCCGTCGGTAACGCCTGTATCGACGCAGTCGGCAAACTTCATCAGCGGATGAAGGAGATCGCAGCGAAGCAGTTTTCCGCCAAGGCTGAAGAAATCGAGATCGATGGCGGCGCCGCTAAATTCGGCGACAAATTGCTTCCGCTCAAGGAAATCGCCGCGATCGCACAGACGAGTCAGGGCGGTCTGATCGCGCACGGCACTTTTATCGCGCCGCCGACGCTTCACGACAAGGAGCGGACGGAGAACATGGTGATAACCGCGATCAACTCGCCAAGTTTCCACGCGCATGCCGTGGACCTGTCGGTCGATGCGGAAACCGGCGAAGTAAAAATCCACGATTACGTTGTGGTGCAAGACGTAGGACGAGCGATCAATCCGACTTATATCGAGGGGCAGATCGAAGGCGGCGTCGTGCAGGGCATCGGCCAGGCATTAAGCGAAGAGATCGTTTACGAGAACGGGATCGTTCGCAATGCGGGTCTTACCGACTATAAGATGCCGACGGCGATGGACGCGCCGAACATCCGCTCGTTTATCGTCGAGTCGCCGAGCAAGGTCGGGCCATACGGCGCCAAAGGCGTAGGCGAGCCGCCGGTTATCCATCCGCCGGCGACGATCGCGAATGCGATTGCATCGGCAGTGTCGGCGCGCGTGCAGACCCTCCCGATTACCGCGGAAAAAATCGTACGAACGCTGACGGAGGTCTCCGAAACGGCGAAATGAGCATTCGGGTGCATGGAAGATTGCACGGCCTTCTTCGTCTCATCGTCGATGACCCGGAAGGCAAGTGCGACGTGCAACTCGCGCCGGACGCAGACGTTAACGAATTCCTCGACCATATCGGCGCGCGAAATAAGGCATGGATCGTTTCCGTCAACGGCACGCTACGTCTAGGCGGGCATAAACTGCAAGATGGCGACGAGATCGACTGCTACCCGCAGCTTTCGGGCGGGTAGACCTTCTATACTAATCGAGGAACAGCGGCTGCCACCTGCCGAAACGATTACAGGTGCGTTCGGCGGACGCAGTGACGAACCCGGCGCGGGTGGAGTATGAGGTCGGCGATGTTCGATACGGCAAAGATACATGATTACGCGATCGAAGAAGCACAAGCGCTGCTTTCGCGATTGGAGGCCGTTTCGCTGGCTGATCTCCTGACCGAAGCGTCCCATTTTGCGCGTGAGCATCACGGCTACAACATTTCCTATTCGCGCAAAGTATTCATTCCGCTGACGCAACTATGCCGCGACACCTGCGGATATTGCACCTTTGCTAAGACGCCGCGTCACCTGAAGTCGGCATATCTCTCTCCCGACGAAGTACTGGAGATCGCGAAAGCGGGCGCGCGCGCGGGATGCACCGAAGCGCTGTTCACGCTCGGCGACAAGCCGGAACTGCGTTACGCCGCGGCGCGCGAGGCGCTGGCAACACTCGGCTATGCGACGACGCACGAATATCTGCGTGCGATGTGCGAGCTTGTGCTAAAAGAAACGACGCTGCTGCCGCACGTGAACGCGGGCGTCATGACGGAAGACGAGATCGCCGGTTTCCGGGATGTCAGCGTCTCGCAGGGGATCATGCTTGAGTCGATCTCGCGCCGCTTGTGCGAGCGCGGCGGCGCGCATTTCGGCTCACCCGACAAGGACCCGTCAGTGCGGCTCGATATGATCGCAGCGGCTGGACGGCGGAAAGTCCCGTTCACCAGCGGCATCCTGATCGGAATCGGCGAGACGCGGCTTGAGCGCATTCAGTCGCTGCTGGCGCTGCGCGATCTCCACCGGCAATACGGACATATTCAGGAGATCATCGTTCAGAACTTCCGTGCCAAGACGGCGACGCGCTTCGCCGGCAACGACGAGCCGGATCTCGACGAACTGCTCTGGACGGCGGCGGCGGCGCGCATCGTACTCGGCGGCGAAATGAATATTCAGGTTCCCCCGAATCTGAGTTACTCGAATTATCCGGCGCTGTTGCGAGCAGGCATCAACGATTGGGGCGGCGTTTCTCCGGTGACGGTCGATCACGTCAATCCCGAAGCGGCATGGCCTGCGATCGCGATGCTTCGCAACGAAACGGAGAAGGCGGGTTTCTCGCTGGTGCCCCGTCTTGCGGCTTACCCGGAATATATCCGCCCCGAATGGCTGAACCCGGAAGTTCATCGCCGCGCGCTGCATCTGGTGGACAGCAATGGTATCGCGCGCGAGGACGACTGGGCGCCGGGCGCGCTGGTTTCGATTCCGTCGCCTTCGATTTCCCGGTATCCATCGCATCGTTTCGACGATCTCCTGAAGCGCTCGGTGACCGGTGAGCGGCTCGCGGAAAAAGAAGTCGTCAGGCTGTTCGGTGCGCGTGATGCAGCCGTCGAGGAAATCGCGGCTGCCGCCGACGAATTGCGCCGGAAGACTAGCGGCGATGTCGTGCGCTATGTCGTCAACCGGAATATCAACTACACCAACGTCTGCATTTATCGCTGCAGTTTCTGCGCGTTTTCCAAAGGCAAGAGTCACGATCACCTGCGCGGCAGGCCTTACGATATTTCGCTCTCGGAAGTGGCCCGCCGCGTGCGCGAAGCGTGGGAGCGGGGCGCCACCGAAGTCTGCATGCAAGGCGGCATCAATCCGCACTATACCGGCCAGACTTACATCGATCTCGTAAAGGCGGTGAAGCGTGAAGTGCCCGAAATGCACGTTCACGCGTTCTCGCCGCTCGAGGTGACGCAGGGTGCCGCGACGCTCGATATTCCTGTCGAGCGATTCCTGCGGATGCTTCGTGACGAAGGACTTGGTTCCTTGCCGGGTACGGCGGCAGAAATTCTCGATGACGATGTTCGCCGCGTGATCTGTGCCGACAAGATCAACACGCAGCAATGGCTGTCGGTAATCGGAACGGCGCACCGCTGCGGCTTGCCGACGACTTCGACCATCATGTTCGGCCACATGGAAACGCCCGTGAACTGGGCGAAGCACTTGCTTGCGTTGCGCGACCTGCAAGAAGAGACCGGAGGCTTCACCGAATTTGTGGCGCTGCCCTTCGTCCATATGGAGGCGCCGATGTCGCTTCGCGGGCAGGCGCGAAAGGGCCCGACCTGGCGCGAGGTGCGCCTCATGCATGCGATCGCACGCCTGACGCTGCATCCGCTGATTACGAACATTCAAGCCTCATGGGTGAAAGTCGGGCCTGCAGGCGCGCGCGCACTCCTGAATGGCGGTGCCAACGATCTCGGGGGCACCCTCATGAACGAAAGTATTTCGCGTGCTGCGGGCACCGAGCATGGACAGGAACTCGATCCGAAAAGCATGGACGAACTCATCGAAAGCGCAGGCCGGATGCCGCAGCAGCGCAGCACGCTTTATGCAAAGCCATGGCCGGGACAGCGGGCGAAGAGTTATCAGGCCGCGCCGCTGACGGGTCTCATTCTCGATCCGTTCGTGGGTAAGCGGAAAAGCAGCGAAGCCAAAGTCAGTCTGGAAGTCGGAGGACAATTGTGAGCTCAGACAAGAAAACCATATGCATCGTCGGCGGCACCGGTGCCGAGGGCAGCGGCCTTGCAGCGCGCTGGGCCGCTCACGGTCATCGCGTAATCATCGGTTCGCGCGATGCGTCGAAGGCGCAGAGCACGGTGGACGCATTGAATGCACTGACGGGGAAAAATAACGTCGAGGGCATGGAAAGCCGCGCTGGCGTGGCGCAAGCCGACATCGTCGTGTTGACCGTCCCGTTCTCCGCGCAACGCTCGACCGTCGAGGGCTTGAAAGACGCGCTCGCAGGGAAGGTGCTGATCGATGTCACGGTTCCATTGGTCCCGCCGAAAGTATCGACGGTGCAACTTCCGGAATCGGATTCCTGCGTGGTCGCTATTCAAAAGTTGCTAGGCGAACAAACGAAGGTCGTATCTGCATTTCAGAACGTGTCGGCGCACAAGCTGAAGGATCTGAATTATCAGATCGAATGCGACGTGCTGGTTGCGAGCGACGATGTCGAAGCGCGCCAGGTCGCAATGATGCTTGCGAGGGACGCTGGTCTACGCGGCGTCGACGCAGGCGTACTCGCGAACTCGGTGGTCGCCGAAAGCTTCACGTCCGTGCTTATCTGGATCAATCGTAAGTACAAAATTCCGGATGCCGGCATTAGGATCACCGGCCTAAGCAGCGAGGAGGCAAAAGCGTAGCCGCGTTTTCCCGGCTCGGGGTAAAATGCCTCGTCACTCCCGTTATTTCGGCGTCAGAAACGCGGCCACGGCCGCGTTGAAGGCGGCCGGTTGCTCCAGTTGCGGCGTATGTCCGGCGGCGGGAATTGCAACATGGCGGCAGCCGCGAATGTGTGACGCAAGCCATTGCGTTACTTCGGCGTGGTAAAGCCTACTGCGTGCGCCTGCAATCACGAGCGAAGGAATCGGGATCGCGGCAAGCGTCGCACGGTGATCGGCCGCTGCCAGTGAGCGCCATAAACTTGCGAGAGTGTCGCCGTCATTGTTCGCGATATTCTCGTAAGCGAAGGAAAGCAGCTTATGAGTTGGCGCCAGTTCGGGTGCGAACAGGCTCGGTGCGATACGGCGCGCATAGCGTGGCCAGTCTTGCGCCATGGCGTCAGCCGAGATTTCTGCGCCGCGCGCGTCGAGTCCGCTCGCTAAGCCTAGTCGCCAATTCGCATCGTTGATGATTCGCGCCGACATATCGACGACGATGAGACCCGCAATGCGTTCCGCGCCGCGTGTTTTCAGATAATCGAATGCGACGGTTGCGCCCATCGACCAGCCGAGCAGCGTGACGTTGCGCAGATCGCGCGCGGTCAGAAAGTTATTCAATGCATCGCTCAAGCAGGCGATAGCCAGCGTCGTGTGCGGACGGCGGTCGCGGCCATGTCCGGGCAGATCGGGCGCGATGACGCGATAGCCGAGCTTTGCAAGCGCCATTTGCGGCGCGAAGAAGCCGCCATGCGCCGACCAGCCGTGCAGCAGAAGAAGCGGCGCGCCTTCGCCAACTTCGGTTACATGTCGGAACGCATTCACCCGTCATGCCTCGATGGGGGTGGCGACATCCTTCACCAGCACCAGCGCGCGGCCGGTGCAGAGCAGCCTGCCGCCGTCGCCGGTGCAGGTGGTGGAAAGGTCGCAAAGATGCTTGTCCGGACGAAGCCGCGTGATCTCGACGGTCGCGGTGATCGCTTCGCCGGGCCGCGCACTGGCAAGAAATTTCGTCTCCTGCTTGAGGTAGTTCGTGCCAAATCCGGGCAGTTCGACGCCAAGCAGGTACGAAATTAAGCCGCTGAGCAGCGGCTCAGGAACGTACGCAGACGCGGGCGCATTGCGTGCGAGTCCGAAAAAATCCCTGAGCATGGTTTCGTCGAAGCTGCGCGTAACGCTCACTCTGTCGCCGACCTTCATGAGCGCTCACCCCCGAATTCGAATGCGGTGCTGCCTTCGCAGGTAACACTACCGTCCGTGACGCGCGTGACTGAAAAGGCGATCGCGGCTTGTCCATCCGAGATATTCTCGATTGTCACGCTAAAACGCAGCGCTTCGTCCGCGAAGGCCGGATTGGGAAACATAAGGTTCTGCGAAAGCTGCCTGCCGGCATCGGGCAAGTGCCTGCGGATCATGCTCCAAAGGATCGATGACAGGAACATTCCATGTGCAACCGTGCGGCCGAAGCGTGTGCGCGTGGCGAAGTCCGGATCGACATGTATCGGATTGTCGTCTCCGCTGATGCGGGCGAAGCGGTCGAAGTCCATTTGTGCCGGAACATGCACTTCGCTGATCACATTTGCGCTCATGTCTGCTTCTCCTGCGCGCGCACACGCAGCAGATGCTTCTGCACTTTGCCGGCGGCGGTGCGTGGAAAGTCTTCGAGCAGCGTGATGTGGCCCGGCACCTTGTAGGCGGCGAGCCGTTCGCGCGCGTAAGCGCGCAGTTCGGCGGCCGCGACGGATCTGCCTGGACGCGGGGCGACAAAGGCGTGACCGGTTTCGCCCCATTTCGCATCAGGCACACCAAGAACCGCGGCTTCGAGCACGTCCGGATGGCTTACGAGCACGGCTTCCACCTCTGCCGGATACACGTTCTCGCCGCCGGAGATGTACATGTCCTTGATGCGATCGACGATGTAATAATAGCCGTCGGCGTCCTTGCGGCCGACGTCGCCGGAGCGCAGCCAGCCATCACGGTCGATTGCACTCGCGGTCGCTTCCGGATTTCCGAAATAGCCTGGCGTGATATTGGGTCCGCGAAACAGAAGTTCGCCGCGCTCGCCATCCGGGACGTCGTGGCCTTCGGAATCCACGAGCCTTACTTCGGTAAGAACCTGCGGCTTCCCGACGGAACCGATCTTTTCGGGTGCGCGTGCGGGGTCCATCAGGAACACGGTCGGGCCGGTTTCGGTCATGCCCATGCCGTTGCAGACGCGCACGCCTTTGCCGAGAAATTCGCGGATCAGATTTTCCGGGAGCGGTGCGCCACCGCATCCCCAGTGGCGGACACGCGAGAAATCGGCGCTCGCAAACGCGGGGTGGAGGCTGAAGGCTTGATAGATCGCGGGCACGCCAAAGAACAGCGTGATCGCGCCGTTCCCGATCACGTGTAAGGCGTCGTCGATTTCGAATTTCGGGATGATATGGCTGGTGCCGCCCGCGATGAATACCGGAAGCGCGTGCAGATTGATCCCGGCGGTGTGAAAGAGCGGCAGGAAATTGAGCGTGCTGTCGGTTGCGATCAGGCCGGTCGCTTGCTGGATATTGACGTAGTTCGCGAGCGCCATGCCGAAGGTCTGGATCACGGCCTTCGGCACCCCGGTCGTCCCGGAGGTGTATAGCAGATACCAGATGCCCTCGGCCGGCCAGGCGGAGGATACGGGTTTCGCGGCAGCGGTTTCTACGATCAAGGTTTCATAGGCCGGGAAGGGAATAGTACGCAGGTCAGTAGCCTTGCCGAGGCTTTCCGCGAGTTCCGCGGTTTCCGCGTCGTGAAACAGGAGCTTCGCCGCGCAGTCGGCAACAATGGGCGCGAGTTCGGCGGTGGTCTGCCGCCAGTTCAGCGGAACGAGGATGGCGCCCGCCTTAGCGCAGCCGAACAATATTTCGAAAAACGTCGCGTTGTTGTGGCAGAGGATCGTGACTCGCTCACCGGGAATAACCCCGAGTTTTCGCAGCACCGACGCACACCGCTCCGCGCGGTTGTCGAATGTGCGAAAATTGATCTTTCGCCCGGTCGTAACCTCATGAAACGCGATGGCATCCGGCGAAAGCTCAGCGCGCTTGCGGGCGAAATCAGGAATTTGCTGCATCAGGCGACCGCCAGGAATTTTGCCATGCCGGCGTCGGCTTCCTCGGTCTCGATCTGATCGAGGAAGCGATCCAGTTCGCGCCGGAGCCGGCCTTCGACTTCGGCCCGGCGCTCGGGCGGCGCCAACAGTTCGCGGGTCGCGCGCACGCTGCCGCGGACTTTGGCATGGAGTGTCGCAATCCAGCTTTCGATAACTTCATCGAGTTGCTTTGCCGCGGTCGCTTCAGTCGCAATCCCATAAGCAACCGCGGCGTCAGCCGAAATATGCCGGTTGAGAATCTGAATTTCACGCGCACGCGCGGCACCGATACGTTCCGGCAGGAGCGCAGTCCACCCGCCGTCGGGTGAGAAGCCGACATCCACGTAATAAGGAGCGATGAAGGCGGACGAAGCGATTGCAACCAAATCGGCGGCGAGCACGAGCCCAAGCGAACCTCCGGTCACCGGCCCATGCACGCGCGTGATCACAGGCATCGGCATATCGAGGAGCGTGAGGATCGCTTCATGCAGCCCGCCGACCAACACTTCGGCATAGGCGCGGCGTTTTCCGCGCGGGACGGCGTGGAAGGCTGCAACGTCGCCACCGGTGGAGAAACTCTTTCCTGCGCCGGCGAGAACCAGCGCGGCGAGGTCATGCTTGCGGACTTCCCTGAGGGCTTTATTGAGCGCAGCAATCAGTTCCGGCACGAGACTATTGTGCCGCTGCGGGAGGTTCAGCGTGATCCGCGCGACACCATCTGCAATATCTAAAAGCACAAGCGGCTTAGCGCTCATCGCGCCGCTCCAGCCCGACCGCGATCATGTCGAAGGCCGCATCCGCGATCGGCTTCAGCGGCACTGAAGTGTCCCAGATTCCGTAACGATGGCCGAGCATGACCGCGAGACCCATCAAGGCCCAAGCACGGATTTCGGCGTTGCCCGGACGGATCTCGCCGGTGCCTTCGGCGGCGATCAATGCCGAGCGGTAGTTGCGCGCGAAGTCGTCATAATAGCGATGATAGACCGAAGGATCGACGAACTGCGATTCCTCGACCACGCGATAGAGGTTCGGGTTTGCGCGCGCGAATTCGAGGAAGGCGAGGAGGCCGGCCCGCTCCGCCTCGAGCCGCGAGTTCGCGTCGGCAATGGCGAGCGTCAGGTGGCGCCGCAACCGGCGGCCCATGCGCAGCACAAGTTCGCGCAGCACGTCCTCCTTGTTGCGGAAGTAGAGATAGAAAGTGCCCTGCGCGACGGCGGCTTCCGCCGTGATTGCGCTCACGGAGGCTTCGGCAAAGCCTTTCTGCCCGATCTCCCGCTCGGCCGCGTCCAGGATTTTTTGCCGGGTCAGCTCGCCCCGGTTGGTTTTGGGGGCGAGTGTGGTGGGGGAGGAGTCGGGCTCAGACATGATTACACTGTCATATTTGTAGCGTTCGGCAGGACCGCTATGGCCGAAAAGGACATCTTGACGGTATTTTTTCCGCTGATACCCTTTACGGCCAGAACAACGGATAACATGATACATGAATCAAGTGTCATGTTGATAATGATTTTTGGGAGGGTTTCATGAAAGGGCAATCCCGCCGTGCCGGTCCGCTACGCGCCGTGCTTTCGCTGGCCGCTGCGGCATTCGCCTTCGCCGGATCGGCGCAGGCGCAGGATCTCAAGATCGCGCTGATCGCGGGTAAGACCGGTCCGCTCGAGGCATATGCGAAGCAGACCGAGATCGGCTTCATGCTGGGCCTCGAATATCTGACCAAGGGCACGATGATGTGGGAAGGGCGGAAGATCTCCGTCATCGTGAAGGACGACCAGATCAAGCCCGATCTTGCCCGCTCGCTGCTCGAGCAGGCTTATGCTGACGAAAAAGTCGACATCGCGGTCGGCACGACGTCGTCCGCCGCCGCGCTCGCAATGCTCCAGATCGCACAGGACTATAAGAAGGTGCTGTTGGTCGAGCCGGCGGTTGCCGACGCGATTACCGGCGCGCGCTGGAATCGCTACATTTTCCGCACCAGCCGTAACTCGACGCAGGACGCTTACGCGGCCGCCGCAGCCTTCCCGAAAGAGGGTGAGGTTTATATCGCGACGCTCGCGCAGGACTACGCCTTCGGCAAGGACGGCATTGCCGCGTTGAAAGCGGCACTTGCCGCGATCCGCCCGAACGTGAAGATCGTCGCGGAAGAATACGCGCCGCAGAATACGACCGACTTCACCGCTTACGCGCAACGCCTGTTCGACGCGCTGAAGGATAAGCCCGGTCGCAAGTTCATCCCGATCATCTGGGCAGGTCCGCATCCGCTGCCGAAGATTGCGGCACTCAATCCCGGCCGCTACAAGATCGAGTTGATGCCGGGCGGCAACATTCTGCCCGTGATGCAACTCTATAAAGATTATCCCGGCATGGAAGGTGCGATCTATTACTACTGGGGCTTCCCGCAGAACGAGATGAACAAGTGGCTCGTCTCCGAGCACCAGAAGCGCTTCAACTCGCCGCCGGACTTCTTCACCGCCGGTGGCTTCGCGGCCGCGGCCGCCGTGCTCGCAGCGGTGAAGGCTGCAAAATCGACCGACACTGAAGCGCTGATCGCCGCGATGGAAGGTTTGAGCTTCGAAACGCCGAAGGGAACCATGACCTTCCGCAAGGAAGATCATCAGGCAGTGCAGGAAATGTATCAGTTCAAGGTCAAGGCCGACGCCAAGGGCAACGACCTGCTTGATCTGGTGCGCGTCATTCCGGCGTCCGAACTGCCGATTCCGGTTACCAACAAGAAATAGTCGTTTCGCACGACGGAAAATGGGGCGAAGCGGCGAACCCGCTTCGCCCCTGTTTCGAGGAGACGATGAGCGCCACGCCTCCGGTTCTGGAAACGCAAGACCTGACCATCCGCTTCGGCGGACATGTGGCGGTGAACAAGGTCACTTGTGCTTTCCAGCCGGGTACGCTGACTGCGATCGTCGGACCGAACGGCGCGGGCAAGACCACCTACTTCAACCTGATCTCGGGACAACTCGCGGCGAGCGCCGGAAAGGTGCTTCTGCATGGCAAGGATGTAACGAATCTGCCGGCCTCGGCGCGCACACAGCGCGGTCTTGGCCGCGCGTTTCAGCTCACGAACCTGTTTCCTAACCTCTCGGTGTTCGAGAACATTCGCCTGGCCGTGCAGGCGAGGGCGCGTGGCGGCCTCAGTCTGCTCACGCTCTGGACCGACCGGCGCGACGTGATGAGTGCTGCCGGCGTCATCCTCGAGCGGGTTCGGCTTGCGGACAAGCGTGAAACGATCGTCGGCACCTTGCCACACGGCGATCAGCGCAAGCTCGAGATCGCGCTTCTGATCGCGCTTGAGCCGGATGTCTTCATGTTCGATGAGCCGACCGCCGGTATGTCGGTCGATGAAGTGCCGAACGTGCTCGAGATCATCGGCGAATTGAAGCAGGACGCGTCCAAGACGATCCTGCTGGTCGAACACAAGCTGGACGTGGTGCGCTCGCTCGCGGGTCGCATCATCGTGTTGCATAACGGCACGCTGGTCGCGGACGGCGAGCCTGCGGAAGTCATGGCTTCCGCGATCGTACGCGAGGCCTATCTCGGACAGGAGTTCGAAGATGCCTGATCCGCTTTTGACGCTCGAAGGCGTGCATACGCATATCGGCCGCTATCACATCTTGCAGGGAGTCGACTTCGACGTGCCGCGCGGCAGTTTTACCGTGTTGCTCGGCCGCAATGGCGCGGGCAAGACCACGACGCTCCGCACCATCATGGGCCTGTGGAAGGCGTCGCAGGGAAAAATCCGTTTCGCGGGCGAGGACGTAACGGTCCGCCCGACACCGGATATTGCCGCCGCGGGTATTGCTTACATTCCGGAAAACATGAGCGTCTTCTCGGGTCTTACCGTGCGCGAAAACCTGATTCTCGCCGCGCGCGCGGGGAAGATCGACTCCGCACGCCTCGAATGGATTTTCTCGCTGTTTCCCGCCATGCAACGCTTCTTCGGGGCCGCCGCGGGGACGCTCTCCGGCGGACAGAAGCAGATGCTTGCGATTGCTCGCGCGCTGATCGAGCCGCGCGATCTAATTCTGGTCGATGAGCCGACCAAGGGACTCGCGCCTGCGATCGTCGCGAACATGATCAAGGCGTTCCGCGAGGTGAAGAACGCGGGAGCGACCGTATTGCTGGTCGAGCAGAATTTCATGGCCGCGAAGATGCTCGGCGACGCGGTCGCGGTGATGGACGACGGTCGCATCGTGCATCGCGGCGCGATGGCCGAGCTTGCCGCCGATCACGCGCTTCAGCATCGTCTTCTCGGCCTGCACATGGATGCGCACCAATGACCGACCGTACCGGCGAGCGTGAAGAAACGGCGCTGGCGTCGCCGCCGATCGACTGGATTCCGATCCTGATCCCGGTTGCTGTCGCGCTGATCGCGCTGCCGCTCGTCGGCAGTTTCTCGACCTGGGCCACGCTGACGGTGGCGGCGCTCGCGATGGGTATGATCATCTTCATCATGGCATCGGGCCTGACTCTCGTGTTCGGCCTTATGGACGTGATCAATTTTGGCCATGGCGTCTTCATTTCGCTCGGCGCCTACATGAGCCTGCTCGTGTTGCGGCCCTTGATGGGCTGGGTGGAGTCGCCGTCGCTCGCGCTGAATATTGGCGTGCTGGTCTTGTGCATCCTCGTCGCAATGGCGGCATCCGGCCTGTTCGGGCTCGTGTTCGAGCGCGTGATCATCCGGCCCGTCTATCGCCAGCATCTGAAGCAGATTCTCGTGACCATGGGCGGGCTCATCATCATCGAGCAACTGCTGCACGTTTTCTTCGGCGGCAGCCCCATAACCATCGCCTTGCCGCAGAATTTCCGCGGAGGACTCGCGATCGGAGCCGACGTCATCGTGGAGCGCTATCGACTGATCGCAGTGGTGGTGGGGGCCACCGTATTTCTGGCGATGATGCTGGTGCTGAACCGCACGCGGATCGGGCTTCTGGTTCGCGCCGGCGTCGAAAATCCGGAAATGGTGGAAGCACTCGGCTATCGTATTCGCAGGCTCTTCGTCGGCGTCTTCGTCGCGGGCTCGGCACTTGCGGGCTTGGGTGGCGTCATGTGGGGCTTCTACCAGCAGACGCTCACGATCGGCATGGGATTGCAGGTGCTGGTGCTTATCTTCATCGTTGTCATTATCGGCGGCCTCGGCTCGATCGGGGGCTGCCTGATCGGCTCGTTGCTCGTGGCGCTCGTCGCCAACTATACCGCGTTCCTGGAGCCGAAGATCGCGCTCATCTCCAACATCGCGCTGATGTTGGTCGTGCTGATGTGGCGCCCGCAGGGGCTTTACCCCGTGGTGAAGGTTTGAGGCGGCCCATGCTCGCGCGCATTCTCTCCGGCGATAGGCCGCGTTCGCCCATACTGACAGCCACGTTGCTCGTGATCCTGTTCGCGCTGGCGTTTGCGCCATTTCTGTTCTCCGGTGCGCAGCCGCTGAACGTCGCCGCGAAGATCTGCGTATTCATCCTTCTGGTCGCGTCCTACGACCTTTTGCTCGGCTATACCGGCATCGTCTCCTTCGCCCATACGATGTTCTTCGGCATCGGCGGCTATGGTGCTGCGATTGCGCTGTCGCGGCTTGGGCCGTCGTGGAGTGCGCTCGCGCTCGGTATTCTCATTGCGATTGCTGTTGCAGGAGCGCTTGCACTGGTGATCGGATTGTTCTCGCTGCGCGTGCGCGCGATCTTCTTCGCCATGATCACGCTCGCGGTGGCGACAGCCTTCCTCGTGCTCGCCTCGCAGCTTTCAGGCTTCACCGGCGGCGAGGACGGCCTGAACTACAGCGTACCGGAAGTCCTTCGCCCGTCGTTCCGCCTGTTCGAGCAGCCGATCGTCGGCACGGCCGTGAACGGCCGGGTCGTCACCTATTACATCGTGTTCTTAGCGGCGCTCGCCGGTTTCCTGCTTCTGTTGCGGGTCGTGAACTCGCCGTTCGGCAGCGTGTTGCAGGCAATCCGCGAAAATGAATTCCGTGCCGAGGCGCTCGGCTATCCGGTGGTGGTCTATCGCTCGATTGCGAGCGTCGTGTCCGCGATGATGGCGGCACTCGCGGGTGTGCTGCTCGCGCTATGGCTGCGCTACACCGGGCCCGACACGACACTCTCATTCTCGATCATGATCGACGTGCTCTTGATGGTCGTAATCGGCGGTATGGGCACGCTCTACGGCGCGGCCATCGGCGCGACGCTGATGATCATTGCGGAGAATTACCTGCCCGCGCTGATGGGCAAGCTCGGAGCAGCCGCCGCGGGAATTCCGCTCGTATCTTCGTTTCTATCCGCCGACCGCTGGCTGCTTTGGCTCGGCATTCTGTTCATCCTGAGCGTCTATTTCTTCCCGACCGGTATTGTCGGAAAGCTCCGAACGCATTGGCAGGAAAGAAGAAACGGAACTGCGAAGAAGCGAAACGGGGCGAGGACCGGCGAGGCGGTATAGCCTTGGACTACTTGCCGGGCTGTTCCAGCGGAACCGCGCAGGCGTCATAGGCGAAGAACCACGTCGGATCGCATCTCGGCGTCGTCGCGGTCGGCTACGCCGACGGCGCGGTTCTTCTTGTCCGTATCGAAGACGAGGCGGAGATTCTTATCAAGAATCCCTCGGGTGCTGCCGTGATGGCGCTGGAATGGAATGCGTTCGGCAGCCAGCTTGAATCCCTCGGGTGCTGCCGTGATGGCGCTGGAATGGAATGCGTTCGGCAGCCAGCTTGCGATCGGCTGCAATGACGGATCGGGACGGGCGATTTCGTTTGCGTGAGGCTGCCGCCCGCGCTCAGCGTCCCTTGAGAACTTCCGCGGCGGCCGGCGCCATATCTTCGTTCTCGTGCCCCGCACCCGGAACTTCGCGCAACTGCCAGACAAACCGAGCGCCGATCCGCTGCGCATCGGCGCTCGCGCGCTTGAAATAGAAGTGTCCGCGCTCGTAGCGGTTCGCGCCCTGCGCGCGGGTCTGCTTGTTATCGCGGATGATGCCGGTCGTGCGGCGGTCATCTTGTCCGAGCAGAAGCGTGAAGCGCGTCCCGAATGCGCTGCGTAGCGTGTCCTGGGCGATCGGCGCCTTGTTCAACCCGTAGGGATAAGTGAACTCGTTGTCGGGCAGGAGATACCAGCCGGGGTTCGCGGCTACCGCGCGCTCGATATAGCGGCCTCCGCTGTGCAGCACATAGCGCTGCACCCATTGCGCGCCGCCGCCGTGACCGTAGATCGAGAAGCGATGGCGGTTGCTACCCGTCATCGCGACGGCCTGGCGGAAGGCAAACTCGACCGCGCCGAAGCCCGAATCTTCCCAGCGCACCGGCTCGAGCTTCTTCGTCCGCACGTTGCCGAACTGGAACTGCCATGACGTCGGCCACTGATGCTCGACGAATTCGGGAACGAGCAGGAGCGCGCCGGCGTCTTCGGCGAGCTTCATCCAGACATCGTAGTAGTCGAACGCACTGTGCTCGGCGACGTCGCGGCGCGCACCGTGAATGACGACCCAGACCGGGCTGTTAGCGGTGAACGACTTCGGCTTATAGGTGAAGACGTTCATCGGGCCGCGCGCGACCAGAATTGTGAACTGGCCCTCGCCGGTGGGAAGGGACTTCTGCGGCGCGGCTTCGTTGGTGAGCAGCGAGTTGCTCTGCGCCGCCGCGAAGGGAAGGCAACAAGCCGCGAGCAGCGTGACGCAAGCGGTTAAGACGACTTTGTTGAACTTCTTCATGTGCCTGTCCCGAATCCGGATCGTTGCCGTTTGTTAGAATTTGATCCGCACGCCGGAGTAAACGAGATTGATGTCCTTGATTGGCGCCGGTGACGCAATCACGCCGAAGGTGGTGCTGTCGCGCAGACCTTCCACGTCGAACGAATAATGCCGGAAACCAAGATATAGTTGCGCGTTATAGGCGTCGATGTCCTGCACGATGCCTGCGCCAAGCATGTTGAGCTGGCTCGAGGTTACCACCTTCGGGCCCGCTTCGCGCAGATCGGTTATTCCGTCCTTGGCGATCGCGAGCTCGGTAAAGAACTTCGTTTCGCCGATCGCATTAAACTGCCTGCGCATGCCGGTCTTGAGATAGGCGAAGTTGAGATCGGAGCGGTGCGTGCCCGGGATCACGTTACCGAATTCATCGACTTTGTTTTCACCGAATACGGCCTGGTTCGAGGAGTCGTTGCCGCGGAACTGGCGGTTTACGAACGCGGTCGTCACGAACAGGCCCGTCGGCGTGTGCAACAGGCTCATGCCGCCTTTCCATTCGCGGCGGTCGCGCGTGAAGCCGAGCGCGGCGCGGTCACCGGCGTCGGTGTCGCGGACATAGCCGAGACTTGCGCGGAACTGCCAGCTGGCGAGATCGAGGCGGTAGCGCACGGCTGCATCCCAGAACTGGCTACGTGCGGCAACGAGAAAGTCGAAGCCATTCCACTCCGGCGTTTCATAGCGCATCACGTCGCGGCGCAGGGTGTCGATCGTGGCGCCACCGAAGAAATCGCTGATCGACGTGCGATCGACCAGACTCGTATTAGAAGGGTCGAGCGCGTCGGCCGCGCGCAACATCAGGTCGCCGCCGATCAGGCCGATATTCGCCGAGGCCGCGCCATTGGTGCCGCTGGTGTCGGTCAGCACGACGCCGTCCGTTGCCGTCGAAGTGTGGCCAACCGTGAACTTGCCGTAGCGATTGCTGCGGATCCACCAGTCCAGATAACGAAGGTCCGGATCGAAACTCTTTTCGCCGCCGGGGAGGAACTGGCTTACCGCAACCGAGCGATTGGTGTTGAGGCCTGCCTCGATGTTGACGCCGGTAGTCCAGCCGCGGCTGAGCTCAGCCGCGATTTTTGCGCCGAAGATCGAAGGCGCCGAGGTATTATCGACGATGCGGCTCGTGCGTTGCACGCCATCGTCCCAGGCCAATACCATCTTGTTGATTTCGCCGTAGAGCGTGACCGGAATTGGAGTCGGGCCGTTGAATTCCTGAATGCGGCCTTCGAGGAATCGCTTGCCCATCGGCGCCGGCGAGAACATCGCAACCGTGTCGAGGTCGATCGTGATGCCGGCCTGCACGCCGTAATAGAAGACGCGATCCTTGGCGCGCAGGTTCACGTCTTGCAGATCGGTGACGGTCGCAAAATGCGGGAAGGCGGTGCTGACGTTGTTCAGCCAAAGGAAGGTGCCGCCGAAGGTGAGGGTGACGCCCTGTGCGAGCGGCACTTCGATACGCGGATTGAGTTCGAAGACTTGCGCGAAGGTAATGCCGTCGATGTAATTCTGTTGCGCCCGCGTTTGAGTCTGGTTGCGGGAGATGAAAGAGCGCTCGCGCTCGACGAGGTTGGCAAGGATGCCGGCCTTTGCCGTGCCGCCGATCTTGATGCCGCCGCCGATGTCGAACATGCGCTCAAACCCGATCTGAGGGCCGAGCAGGTAGTTGCGCGTCTGGATCGTGACTGCGTCGATCGCAGTGGTCGAGCCGAAACGCTGTGCGACGGTGGAAAGATCTTCCCCGAGATAGAGTCCGCGGATGCCGATCATCAAGCCGGGAATACCGAATGCGCTTTTCGTGTTGGCTTCGGCGCCGAACAACTGGCTCGAGTGATTGACGTAAAGCTGCGAGATTGCATTCGAGTTGATGTAGTTCGAGACGTCGCCGCCCGGGTCGAGCGTGTAGATGGCGGTCGAGCGTAGGGTAGCGCCGCCGGCGGTGCCGGTGCTGAGGCCGGTAAACAGGCTCTCGTTGGCGTTCGGAAGCGTGTAGAAGCCCGAGAATTCGACCGGCTGGTCGAGAATTTCGGCCTCCAGTTTCAGCTTCAGGCCGGGGGTCTGCTGTTTGTTGCCGAGCAGGTCCGATGAAGTCACCGGCACGAAAGCCGATCCGCTGAACGAACCGGTCAAGGCGATCGGATCGCCACTCTTGCGATAGAGATTGAGCCACTCGAAGCTCAGGCGGGTCGTCGATACGGGCCGCAGCGTTGTGCGCGGGTCAACCAGCGCAAGAGAGTCGAGAAACGAAGCGGGCAGTACGAACAGACCCTGCTGCGGCGTGCTGGTTTGCGCCTGCGCTGTCGCTGCAAACGCAACGAAGAAAAGCGCGCCAAGAAGCGTGCTCGCTTTCGCGCCACGCGGACTGCGTTGCCGGAACGGATTTCGTTTGTTGTTTTCTCGCAAGCCCCCGTCTCCCCGTCGCCATGCCGTTGAATCGGCACCTGTAATCGTTCGGAGCTTTTCGCTCTCTTCTTGAGCACATTGTCCGCGACAGGGTTTCAGAAGAAAAATTGAAATAGAACAATACTTGCTGCCAAAACCGGAATAGTCGATGAAATATATAATAAAAACAAATAGATGGAGATGATTGGTGATCTTAATGGGTCGTTAATGGTGCCCACGCTGCCTGCGGGGATCAGGCGAGCGGCACGATCGCACTCTTATACTCAGAGTCTCTCGCGCGCAGCCGGGCGATCACGCGGTTCACGCAATCGAGGAAATGCTCGGCATGTTGCGACAGGGTGCTGCCGCGATGCTGGATATAGCCGAAGGAAATCCAGCGCTCCGGATCGATGGGGCGCAAGGTGAGCCCGTTGAGGTCGATCGCCTGCGCACAGAGGCGGTCGAGGATCGCGATGCCCGCGCCGTCGCGCACCATCTGGCAAGCCATGAGTGAGGAGCGGGTTTCGATCGAATAGGTCGGGACCGCGCCGCCGGAGCGGAAAAAGTCGTCCATCTGCTGCCGCCAGATCTGGGTCGGCCATAGTCCGAGCATCGGAAACGGCGCGAGATCGGCAGCGGAGAGTTGTGTCTTGCTGGCGAGCGGGTGGTCTTGCGGCAACAGCGCTTCGGCGCGCACGCGGACTAGCGGCTTGTTGTCGATCTCGATCAGCGAATGCGACACCGGCAGCGAGACGATGCCGAGGTCGTAGCGCCGTGTGCCGATCTGGTTTTCCAGATCGAAGCGGGACTGAATATCCACGATGCAGCGCACGCCGGGCGACTCCCGCTGCATCAGCGCAAGCGCGGGCGAAACGAGGCCCTGACCGATGCGCGGGGCCGTGACGAGACGGAAGTGGCCGCCGGTCTTCGCTTTGATGTCGCTGATGATGCGCGGGATTTCGTCGAAGCCGGCGAGCAGGTGCTCGGCCTGGCGGTAGAAGGCTTCGCCTTCGGGGGTGAGTGTGAGCCGCCGCCGGGTCCGATAAAACAGTTGTAGCTTGGTCTCGTGCTCGAGCAGCGAAATAAGCCGGCTGACCGCGGGCTGACTCAAGTGCAGCGATTTCGCGGCCGCCGCGAGTGAGCCGTTCACGACCACGAGCCGGAATGCCTTGAGCGCTTTTACATTCATTGAAGCTGTGACCAGTTAAGCGACTGGAACTATAGCATAAATTATAGAACCATCACCTTTGCGAAAGCATTCTTTCGTTAATTTACATTTTGTTCCTGTTCGGGCTCGCTAACATGGGGTCACGCCGCCAACAAGAGCGACCAAAAAAATGCGGGGAGGTACGGCCCATAACCGAGTGCTGATGGCGCTTGCCGCTGTCGGCTTTGCCATGTGCGGGTGGCTGCCTGTGAACGCAGGTCCGGCGAACGACACGATGGTCGTCGCCATCGAAGGCGAAATCCCGACCCTCGACCATCTCTATACGACCGCGCGGGATACGATCACGCTTGCCGAACTCACCGACGATGGCCTGTTTTACGTCGATCCCGAAACGCTCGCATACGTTCCGGCCGCGGCAGAATCCTATGTGCAGGTAGACGACACAACAATCGACGTGACGATCCGTACGGGCGTCCGCTTTCATGACGGCTCGCCGCTCACCGCCGACGACGTTGTTTATACGTTCAGCTGGGTGCTCGATCCCGATACGAAAACCAATCGCGGCCGCGTCATCGGCGCGTGGCTCGATCGCGTGGAACGCACCGGACCGATGCAGGTGCGCTTCCATCTGAAACACCCGTATCCGCTTGCGATCCGCGATATGGCCTTCAGCGTCCAGCTTCGCAAAAAGGGCGCGTATCACCCGCACGGAAAAGCCGATCCGAATGCACAGGCGCAGATGCTCAACGGCATCGGTCCCTACAAGGTGGTCGATTTCCAGCCCGGCAAGCGCGTCACGCTCGAGCGTTTCGACGGATATTATGCCGACAGCCCGAAGGGCCGCCCTGCGATCCGGCATATCGTGTTCCGCACGATTCCCGATCTCAGCACGCAGCAGGCGGAACTCATCAGCGGCAATGTCGACTGGATGTATAATGTACCGGCCGACATCGCGAGCAATCTCGGCGCGACCGGATACGCGACGCATCTCACCGGGCCGACGCTGCGCGTGAATTTTATTCCGCTCGACGCCGCGGGCTACACCGGTGCGGACAATCCGCTGACAAAACTCGACGTACGCCGCGCAATGATCCACGCGATCAACCGGCGCGACATCGTAAAATATCTCATACAGGGCGACGCGGAAGTGATCGACTCCGCCTGCCATCCGCTGCAATTCGGTTGCGAGCAGAACGTCCGGAAATATCCCTACGATCCCGCTGAGGCGCGCCGTCTGCTCGTGGGCGCAGGTTATCCAAACGGCTTCGAGGTCGAACTCTGGGCCTATCGCGAACGGCAGGCGGCCGAGGCGGTCGCGGCCGATCTGGCGAAAGTCGGCATTCGTGTCCGGCTTCGTTTCGTGACACTTACGACCCTCAATCAGGCGCGCAAAAACCATCGCGTGCCGGCCTTCTTCGCAAGCTGGGAATCCGGCAGCACTGCGGACACCGCAACGATCGCCGAAGTGCACTGGTCGTTGAAATCCGACCGGAACCTCTCGAAAGACGCGGTGGTTGCAAGGCAGATGGAAGCGGCGGCACGCACCATCGATGCGGAAGAGCGCAAGCGACTTTATAGCGCCGCGCTGAAGCGCATCGCCGATCAGGCTTACTGGATTCCGCTCTACACCTATTCGCAGAACTATCTCGTTTCGAACACGCTCGCCTTTCCGGTCACGAAAGACGGGCTGCCGCGGCTGTTTCGTGCGCACTGGCGCGCGAACGCGGTGAAAGCGTCGAACTAGGGCAGGGAGGAAAAGCGCATGCTTCGCTATGCCGGCAAACGCGCGATCCTCGCGGTGCTTGTGGCGCTGACCGTCTCGTTCGCGGCTTTCCTTCTTTTAAGCGTCGCGACCGACCCGGCAGCGGCAATTGCTGGCGAGGGAGCGGAGCCCGAGGTGATCGAACAAATCCGCGAGCAACTCGGCCTGAACCAGCCGTTGCTTGCGCAGTACGGACACTGGCTCTCTGCGATTTCTCACGGCGATCTCGGCACCAGCTACTACTGGCGGCAGCCGGTGAGCACGCTGATCCTCGACCATCTGCCGGTGACGTTGACGCTTGCGCTTGCCGCAACCTTCGTCGCGCTGATCGTGGCAATCCCGCTCGGCACCATCGCGGCACTTTATCCGAACTCGACGATCGACCGTTTCGCCCTGACGCTCGCCGTATCGGCACAGGCGACACCGACTTTCTGGCTTGCCTTGATGCTGATCATCCTGCTCGGTGTGATCGTGCCGATATTTCCGATCTCGGGCGATGCGACCGGATGGAATTACGTGCTTCCCGCCATTGTCCTTGGGGCGCATTCCGTGCCCGCGATCATGCGGCTGACGCGCGTCGGCGTGCTTGACGTCATGGGCTCCGACTATATCCGCACCGCGCGCGCGAAGGGTCTTTACGGCTATCGCTTGCTGTCGCGCCAAGTGATGCGCAACGCGCTGCTTCCGGTGGTCAGCGTGCTGGCCGTGCAACTCGGGCACAAGCTCGGCGGATCGGTCATCACCGAAAGCGTGTTTGCGATGAACGGCCTCGGCCGCTTCGCGCTGCAATCCATCGTCGGCGGCGACATTCCGACCGTACAGATGCTGGTGGTGCTGTTTGCGCTCACCTTCATCGGCCTGACACTACTCGCCGACCTGCTCAACGCGTGGCTCGATCCGCGCCTGCGGCTGACGTGATGGCGATGCAGGACACCGATCTCACCGTGAAGGCCGCCGCCGCCGAAGCATCGGCCGACACGCCGCTCGATGCGCCCGTGCGCCGTCTGGACTCGTGGCGCGAAATGCTGCGCCATCCCGGCATCGTGATCGGGCTTGCGATCCTGCTGACGCTGTTCGCGCTCGCCATCTTCGCGCCGCTGATCGCGCCTTATGATCCGTTCGATCAGCAATTGTCGCGGCGGTTATTGCCGCCGTTCTGGGTGGAGGGCGGCAATCCCGCTTATCTCTTCGGGACCGATCATCTTGGGCGCGATTACCTCAGCCGTCTGCTTTATGGCGCGCGCATCTCGCTCCTGATCGGTTTTGGTGCGGCGGGCATTGGCTGTCTGCTTGGCGTCACGCTCGGCGTCTGCGCTGGTTACTTCGGCGGCGTCGTCGACCGCGTGGTGAGTTTCCTTCTGACCTGCCAGCTTGCGCTGCCGGGCTTGCTGCTCGCGATGGCGCTGGTCTTTCTGATCGGCCCTTCGGTGACGGTCGTGATCTGCGTGATCGGGCTTTTGCACTGGAGCTATTATCTCGTGGTCACGCGCGCCGCGACCCAGAAAATCCGCGACCTCGAATATGTCGCGGCCGCGCGTGCGATCGGCTCGAACGAGCGGCAGATCATGATTTCGGAAATCCTGCCGAATCTGCTCAGCGAAATCATCGTGATCTTTTCGCTGGAGGTCGGCGTTGCGGTACTCGCGGAAGCCGCGCTCTCCTTCCTCGGCGTCGGCATCCAGCCGCCGACGCCTTCCTGGGGCTTGATGATCGCGGAAGGAAAGACCTCGGTATTCCTGCGGCCCTGGCTGATTATTCTGCCCGGCATTTTCATCTTCCTGCTCGTGCTCGCTGCGAACCTCGTCGGCGACGGCTTGCGCGACATGATGAGCAAAAAGAGCGGGAGATGACGCGATGAAAGCCCCGCAAACACCGCTACTCGAAGTAAGCGATCTCTCCGTCACCTTGCCGGTGCGCGAGAGCAAATTGCATGCGGTACGCGGGGTCAGCTTCTCGCTTGCGCGCGGCGAGGCGCTCGGCATCGTCGGCGAATCCGGCAGCGGCAAGTCGATGACGTCGCTCGCGCTCATGAACCTCTTGCCGAAATCGGCGGAGCGAAACGCGAGCGTGCTGCGCCTCGGCGAGCATGACCTGCTCGCGATGGACCAGATCGAGTTTGCGAAATCGGTCGCGGCGCGGCGCATGGCGATGATCTTTCAGGAGCCGATGACCTCGCTCAATCCGGTGTACACCATCGGGCGGCAGCTCACCGAAACCATGACCATCCACGGCACTGCTGGCCCGAAAGAGGCGAGGGAGCGGGCGATCGATCTGCTCGACCGGATCGGCGTGCCGGACGCGAAGAATCGTCTCGCGCAATATCCGCACGAGCTTTCCGGAGGCCTGCGCCAGCGCGTCATGATCGCGATGATGCTGATGAATGCGCCGGATTTGCTGATCGCCGACGAGCCGACGACCGCGCTCGACGTTACCGTGCAGGCGAGCATCCTCGAACTGCTTGCCGAGCTTCGCAAGGAACTCGGCATGGCGCTTATTCTCGTGAGCCACGATCTCGGCGTCGTCTCGCAGAGCGTGGACAAGATCGCGGTCATGTATGCGGGCGAGCTGATCGAGACCGGCACCGTGAAAGATGTGCTCTCGTCGCCGCAGCACCCCTATACGCGCGGGCTGCTGGCATCGATCCCGGCGCCGCGCGGCACGGGCGAGAGGCTGCCGAGTATTCCGGGCACGGTGCCGCCGCTGTTCGCGTTGCCCTCGGGTTGCACCTTCGCCGACCGTTGCAGCTATGCCGAAACGAAATGCCGCGCCGCGCCACCGCCGATGCAGAGCGCGGGCGAGGGCCATCTCTATCGCTGTATTCTGCCGCTGAATACCACGGGCAGTTCGGTCAGGACCGCAGTGAGCGCAAAATCGCAGATCCATTCACATGACAACGGAAGTCTGCTCTCGGCGCGTAACGTGAGCCGCACCTTCACGGTGCGCGCCGGCCTGCTCGGCAAAGGCAAGGCGTTGAAAGCCGTCGATGACGTTTCGCTCGATGTCGCACAAGGGGAAATCGTTGCGCTGGTCGGCGAGTCAGGCAGCGGCAAGAGCACGCTCGCGCGCATTCTTCTCGGGTTGCAGGAAAGCGACCGCGGCGAAGTCACTATCTCCGGGCGTCCCATTCTTTCGATCTCGCCATTCGAGCGCGCGAAGCTCATTCAGCCGGTCTTTCAGGACCCGTATTCTTCGCTCAATCCGCGCAAGACCATCGGCCAGACCGTTATGCGGCCGCTCGAATTGCATGGCATCGGCTCGGCGCAGGACCGGCGGAAAGAAGCGGAGCGGGTGATGGAACTGGTCGGCCTGCCGCGCCGGCTGCTCAACAACTATCCGCCGCAGCTTTCCGGTGGACAGCGCCAGCGTGTTGCGATCGCACGCGCGATCGTACTGCAGCCGAAAATCCTGATCTGCGACGAGCCTACCTCGGCGCTGGATGTCTCGGTACAGGCACAGATTTTGAATCTGCTCCTCGACCTGCGCGACGAATTGGGCTTGTCCTATTTGCTGATTACGCACGATCTCGCGGTAGTGAACTGTATCGCAACCCGCGTCGCGGTGATGCACCGGGGCCGCATCGTGGAATCCGGCGAGAAGGATGCGGTCCTGAGAACGCCGCGCGATCCCTATACCCAAACGCTTCTGCGTTCGGTGCAAACCATGAAGTTTTCCGCGAACCCGCGTGCCGCAGACGGCGCGGCAGGGCTTCAATAGATCGATTTCGAGGCAGCATGAACGATATGATCGACACACTGGCCGGTACCGAGCTTCCGGCTTTGCGTATTGCCGAAACGGAACGCGGGCGGATCAGTTTCCGCGAGGCGGGAAGCGGACCGACACTCGTGCTCCTGCACGGCATGAACGGCAGCTCGAAAAGCTGGGTTTATCAGTTGCGCGCGTTTTCGACAGTGTATCGCGTGATCGCCTGGGATGCGCCGGGTTACGGCAAGTCGGACCCGGTCGCGCCGGACGCGGACGCCTACGCCGCGCAGGTAGAGTCGTTGCTGAATTTCCTGAAAGTCGATCGCGCTGCCGTCGTCGCACATTCGATGGGCGGCGTGGTCGCCGAGCGTTTCTGTGCCCGCCATCCCGGTCGCGCGAGCAGTCTCGTGCTGTCCGGTACGCACTGGGGCAATGCCGCGCCGCCCGAAGCGCCGCTCGCGGCGAAATACGAGCGGCGGTTGCAGGAACTCGAAATGCTTTCAGCGAAGGAATACGGCGAAGCCCGCGCGCAGAAAATGATGCCGGCGTCTTCGTCCCGCGAAGCCTTCGATCAGATCGCGCAGATCGCTTCCGAAGCTACGCGAGCCGGGCTGCTCGGAGCGGGGCAGATGGTCGAGAAGGCCGACAACCGCCCGTTTCTTCCTTCGCTGAAACTTCCGGTCCTTATTATTACGGGCGACAGCGACACGGTGGTCGCGCCGGAGCGTTCGCAAGCGATGCTCGATTTTCTTTCCGATGCACGCAGCGTCAGTATTCCGGGCGTGGGCCACGCGGCCTATGTCGAGGCACCGGAAAAATTCAACCGCATTGTCGAGCAGTTCTTGCGCGATCGCGCCACATAAGATCGCAGGGCCTTCGTATTTCTACCGCCGGCGGAACTTCGTGCGGAAAAACAGCACGAATGCAGTGATCGCCGCGATCGCGAGCAATAGCGGAATCCAGATCAGCACCGCGCTCGCCACGACCAGAAAAATCATGAAGCCGGCGACGAGCAATCCGCCGAGCCATGCGGCGATAAGCATGATGCGCTTGTGCAGCGGCAGGTCCTTGAACGAATACGCACTGCCGTTGACGGAGATATAGACCCACTCGGGATCGCGCTTTCCGCTCCGGGTTGCGTCCGGCGGAATGATTTCGATGTCTTTTTCGTCTCTGTCTGAAGGCATCAAACGGTTCCGGCTTTCGGCTGCAAGTTTAGCATGGGCGGCGCGTGCCTGCGCGGACTATTCGCCGCGCCGGAACGGCGTTATCGCAACCGTCTATTCTGCGCCGAAGCCCAATTCTTTCGCACGTTGCAGAATTCCGGGCTAGCGGCGAACCGCCTCCGTCATGTCGAATTCCGAAAAGCGCGAATCCTTCGATTGGCGAAGCAGGTAACCGCGCGCAAACAACGCCATCGGAAAGTGCTGGTCCAGCTTCAGCGCTGCGTCGAAGTCGTCGAGTGCGCGACCGAAGTCGGATAGCTGAAAATAGGTGATGCCGCGCTCGGTATAGGAAGGTGCGGACGCCGGCGACGATTCCGAATGGCCTCGAGGACGATTTCAACACCCGCGAAGTCCGCCTCGCTGCCAGCCAGCGCATCTTCGACGGTTTTGCGGCGCTCTCCGAAGTGCAGCGCCAGGCTGCGCGTTTGGATAGCGCATCGCATCGCGTATTTGAGCGGTCGGAATTCATCGCGCTCGCTGTCGCACGCGAATACATCGACATCGTGCGCCTGCGCATTCTGATTCAGCGCGCGCAGGAAAACCTCTCGTTCCACGTTCAGATTTCGACCGACGTCAACAAGGCGACGCAGGGCGGCGCGACTTCCATCGCCGACCAGCAGCAGGCGCAGGAGCGCGTGCTGGCCGCGCGCGCACGCGTCGATCAGATCCGCGACGACCTCTCCCAGGCGGAATCGCGGTTCATCCAGCTCGTTGGCCTCCCGATCGGCAACACCGCGACCGTTCCGCGGCTGAGCAAGAACATTCCGAATTCGCTCGACAAGGTGCTCGGCGTGGCGCGCGTCGAGAATCCGCTGCTCAAGCTGCGCACCGCTGACCTCGACGCCGCGCTGGCGCAGGTTCGTGGCGCGGACGCGAATTTCTATCCGCGCGTGACCGCCGAACTCAGCACCCGCAAGGGCAAGGACGTCGATAACGTCAACGGCAAGATCGAAGATCATCGCGCCGAAGTCGTCGCGCGCTGGAACCTCTTCAGCGGCGGTATCGACACCGCGAACCGCGAAGAGCAGATCCGCCGCGCGAGCGAAGCGCGCATGATAATTCATACGGCGCACCGCGAAGTCGAACACGAGTGCCGCTCCTCGTGGGAACGGCGCATCTGGCTGCGCAGCCAGTTGAACTGGCTCTCGCAGCAGTCGAATGTCAGCCGCCAGTTGCTCGGTTCCTATCAGGAGCAGTTCCGCATTGGCGCACGTTCGCTGCTCGATCTGCTCGACACGCAGAACACCGCTTACGCGACGCAGGCAGCACTTCTGACCGCGCAGTATGCCGAAATCTTCACCGAATACCGGCTGCTCGCCTCGATGGGCATGCTGGTGAAGACCTTCAAAGTGAGCGTCTCCAAGGACGCAAACGCGAACGCGCGCACCGAGCACGCCGTTCCGCCGACACCGGACTCCGATCCCCAGCCGCGCTTCCAGTTGCAGGATCCGTGGTGGGATCTGCGCTTCCGCTAATAGCTCGTATCGACGATCCCGATTAAAAGAACCCGCGCATTGCGCGGGTTTTCTTTTTCTGCCGCTGGTGCTGCGACCGGGCTGGAGGATGCCGAAATGGACTTCGGAATTGCGGCGTTGTTGTTCTTCGCGGGCGTTGCCGGCGGTGTCGTCAATGCCATCGCAGGCGGCGCGACGCTCATCACCTTTCCGGCGATGCTGGCCGCGGGTCTGCCCGCGGTGGTCGCAAATGCATCCAATGCCGTCGCGGTCACGCCCGGTCATCTGTTCGCGGCACTCGCGGACCGCAAGCGCTTGCCCGCGCTCGACCGTAACTTCGCGATCGCGGTGGCGGCGGCCGCCGCCGGCGGCGCGGTCGGCGCGCTGCTGCTTCTGACGACGCCGGAGCGATTGTTCGTTCTGCTTGTCCCGGCACTGATCGCGTTGGCGACGGTGATGTTTGCCTTCGGCCGACGTGTGCAGGCGGCGCTGTCGCATTCCGCAAGCGGTAATGGCGCGCGTGCGCGCTATGCGCTGATGCTGCCTGTCACGGCCTATGGCGGCTATTTCGGCGCTGGTCTCGGCGTAATGCTGCTCGCGGTGCTGACGATCACGGGACGGGAAGACGTCCGCACCGCCAACGCGCTGAAGAACGTTCTGGCTACTGCCACCAGTCTTGCCACCATCGCGATCTTCATTGCGCAAGGCGTCATCCGCTGGCCGGAAACGCTGGTGATGCTGGCCGGAGCGGTCGGCGGCGGGCTACTGGGCGGAAAGCTGATCGCGGTGCTGCCCGCGGCACTTGTCAGGGCGCTCGTGATCGCGCTCGGTGTTGCGATGACGGCAATTTACGCTTGGCGCTATTGGCTCTGACGTGACGCTGCCGGCGCTTCATCGAGAATAAGGCTCGCCGCTTTCTCTCCGATCATGAGTGAAGCCGCGTTGGTGTTCGCGGAAGTAATCGTAGGCATGACGGAGGCGTCGGCGACCCGCAGCGCTTCGATGCCGCGCACGCGAAGCTGCGGATCGACGACGGCTTGTTCGTCGATTCCCATGCGGCATGTTCCGACGCAATGAAATACGGTGCCGCCGCCGGTGCGCGCGAAGCGCAACAGCTCCTCATAGCTGCTGGCTTGCGGACCGGGTACCACTTCCTCGCTCCACAGGTCGCGGAATGCGGGCTGACGATAAATCTCGCGCATGATCTCGATGGCAGCGACGATCGTCTTCTGGTCGATCTCCTCGTGGAGATAACGCGGCTCGATCTTCGGCTGTTCGGAGGGATCGGTCGAACGGATGGCGAGCGCGCCGCGCGAACGCGGATGGCATTGCCATGACGACGCGGTAAACCCCGAATAGTCATGTAGCGGCTCTCCGGGCTTATCGACCGAGAGCGGCATCACATTGAACTGGATGTCGGGCCGTCCGTTCTGCGCATATTTCGTGCAGGCAGCGCCGCCGACCTGACCCGCGCCGACCGTGAGCGGGCCGCTGTTCTGGAAAAGCCACTGCAATCCCATCGCGGCGAGTTTGATCGGATTGCGCACGGCGTCGTTGAGCGAATCTCGCGCCTTCAGGCGGACGATCGTGCGGACCTGATAATGATCCTGCAGATTTTCACCGACGCCGGGAAGATCCAAAACGACCTGAATGCCATGCTGACGGAGCAGGGCGGCGGGTCCGATGCCGGAAAGCTGCAAAAGCTGCGGCGATTGCAGCGCGCCCGCGGACAGAATGACTTCCTTCCGCGCCTTTGCCTCGTGGCGCACGCTGTTCTGAATATATTCGATGCCGGTTGCGCGGCCGCTACGAACGAGCACACGGCTCGCGAGCGCGCCGCTCACGATATGAAGATTGGGCCGCGCTCGCACCGGATCGAGAAATGCGCGGGCCGAACTCGAGCGCCAGCCGTTTCGGATGCTGAGTTGATAGGCGCCGACGCCGTGGGTCGATTCGGCATTGAAATCGTCATTGCGCGGCAAACCGAACTGCGTCGCCGCTTCAACCCAGGCTTCACAGGAAGCATTTTTATTCCGAAGGTCGGAGACGCCGATCTCGCCGAATGCGCCGTGGAATTGGCTTTCGCCGCCTTCGTAGGTTTCGAGCTTCTTGAAATAGGGCAGTACCGAATTATAGGACCAGCCTTTTGCGCCGAGCTTCTCCCACTCGTCGAAATCGTCACGCTGGCCTCGAATGAAAATCAGTCCGTTGATCGAAGACGAGCCGCCCAGAATTCGGCCGCGCGGCCAGACGATATTGCGTCCGCCGCTGCCTTCGCTCGGTTCGGTATCGAACAGGCGCGAGAACCGGGTGTCGTAGATCGTACGGTAGTAGCCGACCGGGAGGCGGACCCAGAAACTGCGATCCGCCCCGCCGGCTTCGAGCAAGAGAACTTGCGTATCCGGATTTCTGGAAAGCCGGTTCGCCAGGATGCATCCCGCCGAACCGGCCCCAACGACGATGTAATCGTATTCCTGCATCAAGCCTTGATCGTGTCGATGAAGAGCTTGGGATCGAAATACGTGCTTGCCGGCACCGCCTTCTCGATTTTTCCGAACTTCACGAAGAAGTCGCTGACCTGTTGCAGCCACTTCGTGACGGTGCCGTCGGCATAGAGCTTCCGCCACTCGACCGAGCCGAAATACCGCGAAGCCTTGAACTGCTCCTGGAAGTCGGCGAGCGGCACCTGCGGGTATTGCGACTTCTGAAGTGCTGCGACCGCTTCTGCCGATTTCGGGCCGATCAGGTAGTCGTTCGCCTCCTGCCAGCCGCGAATGATCTTGGCGCAGGTCTCGCGGTTCTTGTCGTAGTAGTCGTTGCGTGCGGCCCAACCGCCGACGATCGCCGCCTGCGGATAGTACGCCGAGGCATCGACCAGCTTGCGCGCGCCTTTTGCCTTCTGCTTGACGGTGACGTCGAACGGCACCCAGAGCGCGACCGCATCGACCGCGCCGGAGATGAACGAGGTCACGGCTTCGGCCATGCGTTGATTGACGACCTCGACATCCTTGGCGTCGATCTTGTTTGCACGCAGCGCGTTGTCGAGGAAGACGTGCGCGGTGGTGCCGGTCGTGGTCGAGATTTTCTTGCCCTTCAGGTCGGCGAAGCTCTTGATCTTCTCGCTGACCCAAAGCTGGGCGGTTGCGAATTCGACGTTGTTGATCAGGAACGCCTTGCCCTGACCGCGGGCGGGGAAGTTCGAGATTACCGCTCCGGTGGCGAGCATGTCGAGGCTGCCGCCGATCATGGCCTGGAACAGTTCGAGGCCGGTCGTGAACTGCACCATCTCCAGCTCGACGCCGTGCTTGCCGAAGCTGCCGTTGTTGATGCCGGTCCAGATCTGACCGTCCACCGCAGGCGTATGCAGATAGCCGACTTTCACCTTGGTCTTGCTCTGCGCGATGGCGGGCGCGCCGAGTACCGAAAGACCGGCGATGGCGCCGGCGCCTTGCAGAAAGGTTCTCCGTTTGATCGTCATTACTTCCTCCCTTGGTCAGTCCGTCGTTTCGTGTGTTTGGCGCGCTTGAGCGGCGTATTCCCGCATCACCAGGCTGCGAACGCGCGAGCGCAGCTGGCCGAACAGCGGATCTTCATGCAGCGAAGGATCGCGCGGATAGGGAAAAGGGACTTCGATGATTTCGCGGATGCGCGTCGGCCGCGCCGTCATCACGACGATGCGCGACGACATGTAAACCGCTTCTTCGACCGAATGCGTGATCAGCATCACCGTCTTGCCTTCGGTCTGCAGCGCTTGCAGGAGCAGGTCCTGCATGTGCGCACGGGTCTGCGCATCGAGCGCGCCGAAGGGCTCGTCCATCAGCAGGAACTGGGGCTTGACCGCATAGGCGCGCGCGATCGCAAGCCGCTGCCGCATCCCGCCCGAAAGCATTTTCGGATAGGCGTCGGCGAAATCGCCGAGGCCCATGAGTTTCATGTAGCGGTTGCAGATTTCGTCGCGCGTCGCCTTCGCCTTCCGGTTCGCCGAAAGCGTCAGGCCGAACGCGATATTCTCGCGCACCGTGAGCCAGGGAAACACGCCGTATTCCTGAAAGATGACGCCGCGGTCGGGGCCGGGACCTTTCACCGGCTCGCCGTCGACCAGTACGCGGCCCGATGTCGGCTGCAAGAAGCCCGCGACCATGTTCATCATCGTGGTCTTGCCGCAGCCCGAAGGTCCGATGATTGAAACGAATTCGCCGTTACCGATCTCGTACGAGACGTTATCGACGACCTTGACCGGCCCGTCCTTGCCGGGGAATTCGAGCGCGACGTTCTCGAAGCAAATGCGGGCGGGGCGTTTCACGCGATGCGGTCCTGCCAGGAAACGAGACGGCGGGTAACGGCGCGGATCGCAAGATCCATCGCCAGTGCGATAAAGCCGATACAGATGATGCCGACATAGATGATGTCGAGCTGGAAGAATGAGGAAGCGTTCTGGATCAGCGCGCCGAGACCCTGCTGCGCGGCGATCAGTTCGGATGCGACCAGCGTTGCCCAGGCTACGCCGAGCGCGACGCGCAACGCGGTTAGCATGTGCGGCACCGTCAGCGGAATGATGACCTTGCGGAAAATCTCCCAGTCGCTCGCGCCTAGCGTTTTCGCGACGCGCACATAGATCGGGCTGATCTGCGCGATGCCTTCATACATGACGATGACGCCCGCGAAGAACGAGGCGTAGAACAGAATGACGACCTTCGCGAATTCGCCGATGCCGAAATAGACCACCACGAGCGGGATCAGCGCGATCGGCGGCAGCGCGCGGAAAAAATTGATCAGCGGATCGATGAAGGTGCGGATCTGCCGATACCAGCCGAGCACGAAGCCGACCGGCACGGCGAGAGTGATGCCCGCGGCAACGCCGAGAAATACCCGCTGTGTCGACATCCAGATATCGAGCGGGAGCCGCGCCTGCGTCAGGAGTTCCCAAAACCGGGTCGCAACGGCATGCGGCTTGGGGATCAGCGCCTCGTTTACGAAACCGGAATAGGCGATCGCGTACCAGAGGCCGACGATCGCTAACCACGGCACAAGGATCAGGGCTGCGCGCTTCAGCATCGGGTTGCCTGCTTCATGGCTTAATAGTACTATAGTTAGAACTTTTAGCACAAGCAGCCGTGCACAAATCGTTCGGAAACAGTCCGGTACCCCGTTACGCCCAGCTTGCGGACTTATTCCGCGGGCGGATCGCGCGCGGCATCTGGGTGGAGGGGCGGGCTCTGCCCACCATCGAGCAATTAACGCGCGAATTCGATGTTGCGCGCGTAACGGTTCGGCAGGCCATCAATCTTTTGGCACAGGAAGGGCTGGTTTCTCCTGAACGCGGCCGTGGCACTTATGTGAATTCCGTGCCGCAGCGTTCTCCCGCACTGCGTCTGGGCATGACGCTCCGCGATCTTGCCGACGTCTATCGGCACGACAAGCCGCAACTCACATTGATCGAGCAGGCTTCCGCGATGCCGCGGCTGGTTCCAGCCGACGGGAAGCCCGCGCCGTCGTATCATTTCATGAAGCGCGTCCACTCGCGTAACGGCGAGCGCTACTGCGTGATCTCGATCTATGTCGATCAGCGCATCTTCAAAAAAGCATCTTCGCGCTTCCGCAAGGAAACGATTATTCCGGTTCTTCTCGAGATCCCGGGCTTGAAGATCGCGCGTGCGAGCCAGACGCTCGGCATCGGGAAGGCGGATATGGATGTTGCTCAGCAACTCGGCGTGCCCGTGAATACGCCGGTCGCGGAAGTGCGGAGGGTCTGCACCACCGCCGACGGCACGGTGATCTATCTCGGCGAAGTGACCTACCGTGGCGATTACATCCAGGTTGAAATGGACTTGAAGCCATGACCGCGCTCGAAAGCAAGGCCGCGCCGGTGACGCCGGCAAGCGTCGAGACGTTCGTATTTCGCTATCCCGTGGAAACGCCGGTGCGCACTTCTTTCGGCGTGATGTCAGATCGCCCGGCGCTGTTCGTGCGCGTGACTGACCGGGACGGCACGGTCGGCTGGGGCGAAGTCTGGTGCAACTTTCCTGCGGTTGGGGCCGAGCATCGCGCAAGGCTGATCGAGAGCGCGCTGGCACCACGGCTTCTGAATAAAACCTTCGAACGTCCGTCCGCCGCGTTCGACGATCTTAGCGAAGCGATGGCCGTGCTCGCGATCCAGACCGGCGAATATGGGCCGCTCGCGCAATCCATCGCCGGGATAGACATCGCGCTCTGGGATTTGTCGGCGCGTAAACTTCGCGAGCCGTTATGGCGCATGCTCGGGGGAAAATCTCCGCGCATCGCGGCCTATGCGAGCGGACTCAATCCCGACCAGCCCGAGCGACTCGCCGCGAAGCGGCGGGATGAAGGCCACCGCAGTTTCAAGCTGAAAGTCGGATTCGGTGCCAAGCGTGATATCGCGAACCTGAAGGCGCTGCGTGCCGCACTTGGAATGGATGCGGCTCTCATGGCCGATGCGAACCAGGCCTGGACGCTTGCGCAAGCGCGCGAAGCCGCGCCGCGGCTCGAGGAATTCGGTTTGCGCTGGCTCGAAGAACCCGTTCGCGCCGACCAGCCTTGGAATATTTGGGCCGACCTTAAACAGGCGACGAAAATTCCGCTCGCGGCCGGCGAAAACCTGTCGAGCGATACCGCCTTCGACGCCGCGGTCGCGTCGCAGACGCTTTCTTTCGTGCAGCCAGATCTCGGCAAGTGGGGCGGCTTTTCCCGTTGTCTCGGTGTCGCCCAGCGTGTCGCGGCGGCAGGCCAGACTTATTGCCCGCATTGGCTCGGCGGGGGCATTGGTCTGCTCGCTTCGGCTCATTTACTCGCGGCGACGGACGGCGAGGGGCTGCTTGAAATCGACGCGAACCCGAACCCGTTACGAGACGAACTCGCGGGTGTGCTTCGCCAGATCGAAAACGGCTGTTGCACGCTGACCGACGCACCGGGTCTCGGAGAGATTCCCGATCTGCGGGACTACGCGCCGCTGCGCATATGGCTTCGATGATCTGAACCGCGACGAGGGTTTTCATGCCCGGTGCTAGGCAATCGCTTAAGTTGTATGATACAACTTAAGCGATTAAGCCGACGATTCGAGGCTGCCTCGTGGAAACGTATGACATCGAGACTATCCCTCTACGACCCGCGGTATTGGAAAACCAAAGCGAAAAGACCCGTTATTTGCCGAGTTGCTCCGGATGCATCGCGAAGGAAATTGGTGTGTGCGCAGGCTTCAGCGCCAATCATCCCGCGGGCAGACACCGGTCCGTAACGGGCAATGTCGTTTCGACGGGACAGTATTTTCCGGCGCGGCGGCCCATCGTTCATCATCGCGAAATGTCCGACATCGTTCCGTTCGTCTGCACCGGCTGGGCCGTTTCGGCCGTCGTCGTGCCGAGCGGCAAACGCCGGATTGTTTCGTTCCTGCTTGCGGGCGAGATCGCTTCGGTAAACTTCGTCTTCGAATCCTGTAGCGGGCGCGCGATCGAGGCGGTCTCGGAAGTCTACTGCCGGAAATTCCGGCGCAGTGAGTTTCAGGCGGCGCTTGGCGCGCATCCGCAAGGAAATTCGATCCTGTCCCGGCTGCTCGCCGGCGAACGGGAGTCGAGCGATCAGACGCATCTGGATCTCGCGCGTCGATCCGCGGAATCGCGGATTGCGCGGCTGGTCCTGCATCTGTCCGCGCGGGCGCAGAACAGCGCAGCGGGCAGGGCGGAGAGTTTCTCGTTCCCCCTGCGCCAGCAACATATCGCTGACGCCACCGGCCTCACCACCGTCCATGTCTGCAAGATCATGACGCGCATGCGCATGGAGCGCTATATTTCCCTCGCGAACCGGCAAATGCGAATTCTGGATCGGGGGGCGCTGCAAGCGTTGGCGGATCAATGATCGGGTGAACGACGCTCAGCGTTCGATGATCTCGCGAATGCGTGTTGCGAAAACGTCCATCGCAAACGGCTTCGTAATCATTTCCATGCCGGAGGCGAGGACGCCGTTGGCCAGCGCGGCGTTCTCTGCGTAGCCGGTCATGAAAAGAATTTTTAGGTCGCGCCGTTTCGTCAGCGCGGCATCTGCGATCTGTCTTCCGTTCAATCCGGGCAGGCCGATGTCCGTGACTAGCAAGTCGATGTGCCGCTCCGATTGAAGGATTTCAAGGCCGCTCGGTCCGTCGACCGCCTCGATCACGTTATATCCAAGTTCGTTCAGCACTTCGACGATCAGACTGCGGACTACAGTCTCGTCTTCAACGACGAGAACTACTTCACTGTCGTCGGCATGCGGGGCAGCGCTCGCCTGGACCTCCTGCGTTTCCGAGTCCGCCGCGCCCTCGTATTTCGGCAGCAGAATGCTTACGGCAGTCCCTTCTCCGGGCGTACTGCGGATAACCACGGTGCCCTCGGACTGACGGGCGAATCCGTAAATCATCGAAAGGCCGAGGCCGGTTCCCTGGCCGATCGGCTTGGTCGTGAAAAACGGTTCGAAGGCGCGGTCGAGCACATCGGCCGTCATGCCGATGCCGGTATCGGCGACGATCACTTCGACATAATCTCCCGCTGGAAGCTCGAGACCGGGAATCGACGTTTTTTCAATCACCGTGTTGCGTGTCGTGATCTTGAGCTTCCCGCCGTCGGGCATGGCATCGCGCGCGTTGATCGCGAGATTGAGGATCGCGTTTTCAAGCTGGTTCTGATCGCAATAACTGAGAGCGGTGTTCTCGTCGCGCTGGAATTCGATCCAGATTTGTTCGCCCATCGAGCGGCGCAGAAGATCTTCCATCGACGCAAGCACGGTATTTACCTGACAGGTTCGGGGCGCGAGCGGCTGGCGGCGTGAGAAGGCGAGCAGGCGGTGCGTAAGGGCCGCCGCGCGGTTCGCAGACGTCATCGCACCGGTGACGAAACGCTCCACCTCGTGAATGCGGCCTTGCGAAACTCGCTTCTTCACCAGATCGAGCGAGCCGACGATCCCTTGCAGGAGATTGTTGAAGTCGTGCGCGATGCCGCCGGTAAGTTGTCCGACGGCTTCCATCTTCTGCGACTGCCGGAGCGCTTCCTCGGTTTCGCGCAGTATTTCAGCGGCTTCTTTCTCCGCGGTGATGTCGCGTGCCGTCGCAAAAATCAGATCGTCATCGGGTACTGCGGTCCAGGAGAGCCAACGGTAGCTGCCGTCCTTGTGCCGGCATCGGTTCTCGAACCGGGTCGTGCGCGTTCCGCTTGAAAGCTTTGCGATTTCGGCTCTGGTTTTTTCCCTGTCGTCGGGATGTTCGAGCCATTCGGATGTGCGATGGAGTAATTCACTTTCTTGCCAGCCGAGCGTCGAGACCCAGGCTGGGTTGATTTGCTTCCACATGCCGCTGAGGTCGGCGATGACGAGAAGGTCTTGCGACACGCTCCAGATGCGATCTCGCTCACGGGTGCGTTGCGCGACGGCATCCTCGAGCGCGAGGTTTTCGTGCCGGAGTTGGGTTTCCGCCTGCTTGGAAGAAGTAATGTCGTAGGCGACACCGATAAATCCGATATGCTCTCCCGTGGGGCCCCATCGTGGCTGGGACTGCGACCGGATCCAGCGCCATTCGCCCTGTGCGTTACGAACGCGCATCTCCAGCGAGAACGGCTTCTTCGAGCTCTCGCCGGCAACCTGTTCCTTGAGAGTTCTCGGGATGTCGTCCGGGTAAAGCGACTTGCGCCAGTCGTAGACCAGTCCTTCCTCGTAATCGACGCCGAGAAATTCCATGTAAGCCTGGTTGACGAACGCGCGCGTTCCGCCAAGTTCGCTGACCCACATCGGGACTGGCGCGCTGTTCGCGATCAGGCGGAAGCGCTCTTCGCTTTCGCGGAGCGCCTTTTCGGTCAGGCGGCGCTCTTTCAGTTCGCGTTGCGCTTCCTGAAACAGCCGGTTGTTATCGATCGCGACCGCCGCCTCGCCGGCGAGGCCGGTCATCAGCCGTTCCGATCGCTCGGTAAAGACCCCGGTGTCGGCGTGGCCGAAGAACAGCCCGCCCAGAACTTCGCCCGTGCGGGCGACCACCGGAACGGCGAGATAACTGCGAACCGGCAGATGGCCCTTCGGCATCCCGAAATAGGGCTCGTTCTTGCCGTAGCGCGGATCGGCGAGAATGTCGTCGGATCGCACGATGCCGTCGCCCGCGAAGGTGGGCGCGAAGACTTTCGTGTTTCGTGGCATCGGAAATTGTTCGAATTTCTCCGGCGGTACGCCGGCGAGGTTATAGAGCGTGTACCGCTCGCCTTGATCATCGACGACGTTGAAGAAAAATGCGCCGAATTGCGCGCCGGTCAGCGCGACCCCGGCGTCGATCACGGTCTGCACGACATTGTTGAGGTCATGCTCGGCCGCGATCCGCGCACCGGTCTTGTTCAGGATTTCGAGTGCGCGGGTCTCTTCGCGCAAGGCGTTCTCGCTGCGCTTGCGATCGGTGATGTCGATGTGCGTGCCGACGAGTCGGATTGCACGGCCCAGTTCGTCGCGCTCGATTTCCGCGCGGACCGAAATCCAGCGCTCCTTGCCGTCGTTCGGGCGGATGATGCGGTACTCGGAAACATAATTGCGGACGTCGCCTTTGACGGCGTCGAGGAACTGCGTCTCGGTCCGTTCGCGGTCTTCCGGATGAATCCGGCGCACCCAGTCTTCGTGCGTTTCGTTCGCAGCTTCCGGCGGCAATCCGTGAATCCGGAGATATTCGGGCGAGCGACGGTTTTTGAAGCCGTTGACGAGATCTACTTCCACCCCGCCGACGCCGCCGATCTGCTGCGCTCGCGCGAGATCGGCCTCGCGGGCACGCAACGCGCGCTCCGCCAGGAGTTTCTGGGTGGTCTCGACGACAGTGACAAAAACGCCGAATGGCTTGCCGCTCTCGTCCCGGATCGGGCTGTAGTCCAGATCGAGCCAGACATCTTCCATCCGGCCTTGCCGGTTCAGCACCATCAGCATTTCGCGGGGCGAAAGCGTGCCGCCTGCGAGGCAGACGTCCATCACATGCCGATTGAAGTCGGCGACCTCGGGCCAGGCATCGAGAACTGGCATCCCCAGAATTTGCGGGTGCCGCTTCCCCGCAAAATCCCTATACCCATCATTATAGATTAGCGTGCCTTCGGGGCCGAGTAGCAGGACAACCGGAACTGCTGTCGCAAGTGTGAGTTCAACGGCCGTTTTTAAGCTCTGCGGCCATTGCTCGATCGGGCCGAGTCCGGTTTTCGACCAGTCGAACTCCCTAACCAGTCGCGCCGTTTCTCCGTCGTGCATGGGAAAACGAGGCGCATCTGTCCCCTCTGGTACAGCACTTCCCGACATCTTACCGTGCAAAAGAGCCCCCCGGCGGCATCAATAGCCATCGGTTAAAACCACTCGGTGCTCGAAAGGTTCCGTCGGCTCTTGCTAGTCCGGCAAACAGTTTGCCGCTGAGAACGAGAAAACTTGTTCGGTGGCCAACATATGCGCGAAGAAGTCGCCGCCCATAAATGTTGAGAAAACCACATCTCGGATGTTGAAGCCGCCGGTGAGCGAGCCGAATGCCGGGAGCACCAGTTTCCGGTCCGAGCTTGCAAAGCAGCGCCGCCGCAACGAGCGGCCACGGACCGAGACGCGCGCGGCCGGATGGAAGTGCCCCACGATCTCGAATGCACCGTCGCCCGGCTGATGCCGGAACACGACGTCGCCGCGCGAGAAGTTTTCGCAAAATTCGCCGCCGATCTGCTCGATCCGTTCCGGGTCGTGATTTCCGGTAATCCAGATCCATTCACGCCCGGCTTGAAGCGAGAGCAGGAAAGCGCGGTTCTCCGGCGAAAGCCGCGCGCCGCCCGCGCTGTCGTGAAAGCTGTCCCCGAGCGCAATCACGCGCGACGGCTCGTAGAGGACGATCAGCCGCGCCAGCGCGTCCAGCGTCGCGGCCGTATCGTAGGGCGGCAGCATCACGCCGCGCGAGGCGAAGAACGAAGCCTTTTCGAAATGCAGATCCGAGACGATCAAGGTGCGCTCGTCCGGCCAGTAGAGCACCCCCGCGCAGTCAGCGAGGAACCGCTCGCCGCCGAAGGCGAGTTCGAGTGCCCGTAGGTTTTGCCGGACGTTCAGGTTCCGCATCGGACGTCGCTTCCCGGATCAGGTCCTCGGCCGCTTCCGACAGAAGCGCGTCGGCGCCTTCGCCATAAACCGTTTCGCGCCCGATCTCCAGCATCACCGGAACCGCAAGCGGCGAAACGCGATCCAGCGATCTATGCGCGATTCGACCTTTGACGCGAGCCAGCATTTGCCCGAGACGCCGGATATCGAGCAGGCCGGTGGCGGCATCCGCGCGCGCCGCGCGCATGAGCAGATGATCGGGCTCGTGTTTGCGCAACACGTCGTAGAGCAGGTCAGTGGAAATCGTGACCTGCCTGCCGGTCTTCTCCATGCCGGGAAAGCGCCGCTCGACCAACCCCGAAATCAGCGCGCAGTTGCGGAACGAGCGCTTCATCAATGCGGTTTCGGCGAGCCATGCCTCCAGATCGTCGCCGAGAATATCCTCGCTGAACAACTCGTCGAGCGAAAGCACGCCCGCTGCGATCGCTCCATCGACGTCGCCAAGACACCAGACCGCCAGCGAATACTCGGTCGCGACGAAACCGAGCGGCCGGAGTTTTGCGCGCTCGAGCCGCCGCGTGAGCAACATCCCGAGCGTCTGGTGCGCGAGCCGTCCTTCGAAGGGATAGCAGACGAGATAATTCCGTCCGCCGCGCCAGAAGGTTTCGACCAGCAGGTTGCCGGGTTGCGGCAGTTCGGAATGCAATGCCTGCAACTCCAGCCAATCGCGCACGGCAGCGGGCAGCACGCGCCAATGCTCCGGTTCGGCGATGAGCTTGCGCACGCCTTCCGCGAGAAACGTCGACAGCGGAAACTTGCCGCCGTCGTAGGCGGGGATTTTCGGCTCCGCGGATTTCGTGCGCGAGACCAGCACTTCGTTCTCGCTGATGCCCTCGAATTTCAAGATCTCGCCGCCGAAAATGAAGGTGTCGCCGGGCGCGAGGTTTTCAGCGAAATATTCCTCGACCTGTCCGAGCATACGGCCGCGCCGCGCGACGCCCCCGCGCGTTTCCTGCGCCTTGCTGCTTCCGCGGATCAGCCGAACGCGCAGCATCGCCGCCTCGACGATGGTGCCCACGTTCATCCGGTACTGACGCGCGAAGCGCGGATGGGTGAGGCGCCAGATATTATCGGCGCCTTTGCGGATGCGCGCGAAGCGTTCGTAAACGCGCAGCGCATAGCCGCCGGTCGCGATGAAGTCGATCGCATCGTCGAAATCCTTGCGCGAGAGTTTCCGGTAGGGCGCAGCACTGGTGACTTCTTTATATAATTCGTCAGCGTCGAACCCGCCGCCGCAGGCCATCCCGAAGATGTGCTGGGAAAGAACGTCGAGCGAGCCGGTTCGCAAGGGCGGCGTGTCCTGCGTGCGACGTGCGAGCGCTTCGACTGCCGCGCGGCATTCGAGCACTTCAAAACGGTTCGACGGCACAAGTATGCCGCGCGACGGCTCATCGATGCGGTGGTTGGCGCGCCCGATCCGTTGCTGGAGCCGCGATATGCCTTTCGGCGCGCCGACATGGATCACGAGATCGACGTCGCCCCAGTCGATGCCGAGGTCGAGCGAGGAAGTGCAGACGACCGCACGCAGCTTGCCCGCACCCATGGCGGCTTCCACCTTGCGCCGACGGGTCGCATCGAGCGAGCCATGATGAAGTGCGATTGCGAGATTCTTGTCGTTGATGTTCCAGAGTTCGCGAAACACCATCTCGGCCTGGCTGCGCGTGTTGACGAAGACGAGTGTCATCTTCTGCCGTTCGATCAGCTTATAAATCTCGGCGAGCGCATAGCGCGAAGAATGTCCCGCCCACGGCATCTCCGCACCGAAGTCGAGTACCGAGACGTCCGGCTCGGCGCCTTCGCGGGCGAACACGAGATCGGCGCGCGCGCCGCCCGGAACGAGGAAGTCGCAGAGTTCTTCGGGATTGGCGACGGTCGCCGATAGGCCAACGAACTGCACCTGCGGCGCGAGCGCTTTCAGCCGCGCAAGATCGAGCGAAAGCAGGTCGCCGCGCTTGGAGATCACGAGCGAATGCAATTCGTCGAGCACGACGCGCTTCAGATCGCGAAACAGGAACGGCGCATCGGGTGAGGCGAGCAGAAGTGCGAGCTGCTCCGGTGTGGTGAGAAGAATGTCCGGCGGGTGCTGGCGTTGCCGCGTTCTGGCGGAAAGCGGCGTATCGCCGGTGCGCATCTCTACCTTAATCGGGAGGTCCATCTCGCCGATCGGCCGCTCGAGGTTGCGGCGGATGTCGGCCGCCAGCGCCTTGAGCGGCGAAAGATATAATGTGTGCAGGCCGCGGCTCCGGCGTAGCGTCCGTGCGGCGGACGAGAGCTTCGGATGGCTTGCGGGGGTTTCTGAAAGCTCGATCAGGCTCGGCAGGAAGCCGGCCAGCGTCTTGCCGCCGCCGGTCGGTGCAATCAGGAGCGACGATCGCGCGGCGCGCGCCTTTTCGAGCAGCGCAAGCTGATGCGCATGTGGCTGCCAGCCATGGCTTGCGAACCAGCGGAAGAACCGGTCGGGCAGGAGCGGGTTATCGGGCATGTTCACGGCCATCGGGATCACAGAGATAGGCGCGATACCGCGCCGAAGCCATGGCTGCTGTGGCTCGCATTTTGCGCCGCCGCTCCCTATTTTCCGCTCATGCGCCCCGAACAACTGCTGACGCCGACGCCCTCCGGGGTCTGCTGCAAGCCGGCAAAGTTCCACATCGACCCGACGCGCAAGGTGGATCGCGCGCTGATCACGCACGCCCATTCCGATCACGCGCGGGCGGGGCACAAGCATGTGCTGGCGACCCGTGAGACCCTCGACATCATGCGCCTGCGTTACGGCGAAAACTTCGCAGGGTCGGTGCAGGAAGTCGGCTATGGCGAAACGCTGAACCTCGACAGCGTAAAGGTGACGTTTCATCCGGCGGGTCATGTGCTCGGTTCCGCACAGATCGCGGTCGAAGCGAACGGTTGCCGGATCGTGGCGTCGGGCGACTATAAAGACGCCGCCGATCCGACCTGCGCACCATTCGAACTCGTGCCGTGCGATGTGTTCATTTCGGAAGCGACCTTCGGGCTTCCCGTGTTTCGCCATCCGGACGCGAGCGAAGAAATCCGGAAGCTGCTCCAGAGCGTAACGCTCTTTCCCGAACGTGCGCATCTCGTCGGCGCCTATTCGCTCGGCAAAGCGCAACGCGTGATCGCGCTGATCCGGGAGGCTGGTTACGAAAAGCCGGTCTATATCCACGGCGCGCTGGAAAAAATCACGGCCTATTATGAGGAATGCGGCATTCCGCTCGGCCCCATCGAACTGGTGAAGGGAGCGAAGAAAGCGGAGCTTGCCGGGCAAATTGTAGTCTGCCCGCCGTCATCGATGACCGATCTATGGTCGCGCCGCTTTTCCGATCCCGTGACCTGCTTCGCTTCCGGATGGATGCGCGTGCGTGCCCGCGCGCGGCAGGGGCAGATCCATCTGCCGCTCGTGATCTCCGATCATGCCGACTGGGATGGACTCACGAACACGATCGCGGCGACCGGCGCGGGTGAAGTCTGGGTCACGCATGGACAGGAAGACGCCATCGTCCACTGGGCGAAAGCGAGAGGCCTGAAAGCGCGTCCTCTCGCCATCGTGGGCTATGGCGATGAAGAGAGCGAAGACGATCTCGATACGGCCGGAGAAACCGGCGCATGAACCGTTTTGCCGAACTGCTCGACCGCATCGCGTATGAGCCGGGGCGCAACAACAAGATCAAGCTGATCGCGGACTATTTCCGCACTACGCCCGATCCGAGCCGAGGTTACGCGCTGGCAGCGTTCACGGGCGCGCTCTCCTTCAAATATGCAAAGCCCGCGTTGTTGCGCGGCCTGATCTCGGATCGCGTCGATCCGGAACTGTTCGCGCTGAGTTACGACTATGTCGGCGATCTGTCGGAAACCATCGCGCTGCTCTGGCCCGCGAAGAAAATAAAGGGCCGCAACGACGTGCCGACGCTTTCCGAAATCGTCGAGACGCTCGGCGCGCTTGGCAAGCTCGAACTGCCGGGCCAGCTTGTGCGCTGGCTCGATGCGCTGGACGAGAGAGGCCGCTGGGCGCTGCTCAAGCTCGTCACCGGCGGCATGCGGATCGGCGTCTCGGCGCGGCTCGCGAAAACCGCGGCGGCGGCGCTCGGACCTCATGATGTGACTGAAGTGGAGTTGGCCTGGCCTGGTCTCGAGCCGCCTTACGAGAAACTGTTCGCCTGGCTCGAAGGCGAGGGCGAGGCGCCGGAATCGAACAATCCGGTGCTGTTCCGGCCTGTGATGCTCGCCCACGCAATCGAGGCGAGCGACTTCGGGAAGCTCGATCCAAAGGAGTTTGTCGCCGAGTGGAAGTGGGACGGCATCCGCATGCAGGCGGCGAGCGGTCTCGACAAATCGGGAAAGCGCGCAACACGGCTGTATTCGCGGACCGGCGAGGAAATTACAAAGAGCTTTCCCGATCTTCTTTCCGCGTTTCAGCACGATGGCGTGCTCGACGGCGAGTTGCTGATCCTGCGCGAGGGCCGCGTGCAGAGCTTCAACGTCTTGCAGCAGCGCCTCAACCGGAAAGCCGTATCGTCGAAACTGCTTCAGGAATTTCCCGCGCACATCCGTGCTTACGATCTCCTGTCGGAAGATGGCGAGGACTTGCGGCATCTGCCGTTTTTGGAACGCCGCAAGCGGCTCGGGAAATTCGTGAAGAATCTGAAAGACTCCCGTGTCGATCTTTCGCCGATGGTTTCATTCGGCAGTTGGGACGAACTCGCAGGCGCGCGCGCCGATCCCGCACAACACGGAGCAGGCCAAGACGCGGATGCTGTCGAAGGCGTGATGATCAAGCGCGGCGATTCCGTCTATCAGCCGGGCCGTCCGAAGGGCCAGTGGTGGAAATGGAAGCGCGATCCGAAGGTGATCGACGCTGTGCTGATGTATGCCCAGCGCGGCCATGGCAAACGCTCGTCGTTTTATTCCGACTACACCTTTGGCGTCTGGACCAACGGCGACGAAGGCGAGCAGCTGGTGCCCGTGGGTAAAGCCTATTTCGGCTTCACCGATGAGGAGTTGCAGCAGATCGACCGTTTCGTGCGGCGGCACACCGTCAACAAATTTGGGCCAGTGCGCGAGATCGTGCATGAGCCGAACGAGGGGCTGGTGTTCGAAGTCGCGTTCGAGGGACTTGCGCGCTCTTCGCGCCATAAATCCGGGGTCGCGATGCGCTTTCCGCGGATCAGCCGGTTGCGTTGGGACAAGCCGCCGAAGGAAGCGGACCGTATCGAGGCACTCGAAAGACTGCTGGAAGGCGATCCGGCTGCGCCGCTGAAACGGAAGAGGCGCGCTTAAATGGCGCCGGACTTGCCGCCCCGGTCGCGGATTGGCAACACTGGTGCATGCAGTTTCATTTTAATGGTTTCCGGGTCGGCGATCCGGAAGTCCTTGATCCCTCGGAAAGGGCGAAATCGCCGACCGCAGACTTGCCGGCCGAAGTCGATGTGCTGATCGTCGGCTGCGGTCCCGCCGGTCTGACGCTTGCCGCGCAGCTCGCGGCGTTCCCGGATATTCGAACCCGCATCGTCGAGCAGAAGCCGGGTCCGCTGCAACTCGGGCAGGCCGACGGCATCGCTTGCCGCACTATGGAAATGTTCGAAGCCTTCGGCTTCAGCGAACGGGTGATGAAGGAGGGCTATTGGGTCAACGAGACTTCGTTCTGGCGGCCCGACGCCGCCGACGAAAGCCGGATCGTGCGCTACGACCGGATTCAGGATGTCGAGGACGGTCTTTCAGAATTTCCGCACATGATCCTCAATCAGGCGCGCGTGCATGACATGTATCTTCGCGTCATGCGCAATTCCGCGAGCCGGCTCGAGCCGGACTACGCGCGGCGCTTTGCCGGACTTGAGATCGCCAAAGGCGAGGCATCGCATCCGGTCACGGTTCGGCTTGAGCGGATTGATGAAGCGAACAAGGGAAAGATCGAGACCGTGCGGGCGCGCTATGTCGTGGGCTGCGATGGCGCGCGCAGCGCGGTCCGCCAGTCGCTCGGCCGCGCGCTGAAAGGCGATTCCGCAAATCACGCCTGGGGCGTGATGGACGTGCTCGCGATTACCGACTTTCCGGATATTCGTTTGAAAGCGCTGATCCAGTCGGCGGGCGAGGGCAGCATCGTGCTGATCCCGCGCGAGGGCGGCTATCTCGCGCGCATCTATGTCGAGATGGACAAGCTGAACGAAAACGAGCGCGTTGCGAACCGCAACATCACCGTCGATCATCTGATCGCGGCGACGCAGCGCATCCTGCGGCCGTATCGTTTCGACGTGAAAGAGGTCGCCTGGTGGTCGGTCTACGAGATCGGACAGCGGCTATGCGACAAGTTCGACGACGTGCCGGAAGCGGAGGTTGAAACGCGCAGCCCGCGCGTTTTCATCGCCGGCGACGCCTGTCATACGCATAGCCCGAAGGCAGGGCAGGGCATGAATGTCTCCATGCAGGATGCATTCAATCTGGGCTGGAAGCTCGCCGCCGTGTTGCGCGGACGATGCGCGCCGGAATTCCTGCATACTTATTCGGCCGAGCGTCAGGCGATTGCGAAAGAACTGATCGAGTTCGACCGCGAATGGGCGGCGATGATCAGCGCGCCGCTGAAATCAGACGCCAACCCGAACGGCGTCGAGCCGGAGGAAGTGCGCGGCTACTTCGTGAAGCACGGCCGCTACACCGCGGGCACCGCGACGAAATACGCGCCATCGCTCCTCACGGCAGCGCCCGCGCATCAAAACCTTGCGAGAGGTTTCGAGATCGGGGCGCGCTTTCATTCCGCGCCGGTTATCCGGCTTGCCGATGCGAAGGCGATGTCGCTCGGTCATGCCGCGAAAGCGGACGGCCGCTGGCGCATCTATGCGTTCGCAGGCCGCGAGAATCCCGCGGCTGCGAACGGCGGCATCCGGAAACTTTGCGAATTTCTGGCGAGCGACAGGTCGCCGATACGCCGTCATACCCCGGCCGGAAACGACATCGATTCCGTGATCGACCTGCGCGCGATATTCCAGCAGCCGCACCGCGAACTGAAACTCGAGCAAATGCCGGAATTGCTCCTGCCGCCGAAAGGCAAATATGGTCTGCGCGACTACGAAAAGATGTTTTGCAGCGACCCGAGGGGCGACATTTTCAATATGCGCGGTGTCGATCGGGAGCGGGGCTGCATGGTGATCGTGCGGCCGGATCAATATGTCGCGAACATCCTGCCACTCGATGCCTTCGAGGAACTCACCGGCTTCTTCGGCGGATTTTTACTCTCGCAGAATTAGTCAGCGCCGCTTTTCGATCCTGAAGACGAGCAAATCGCCGCTCTTTTCTTCGGCCAGCAGCGCGTTTCCGGTCTGTCGCACGAAATGCGGCACGTCGATCACGGCGAGCGGATCCGTGCATTCGAGCACCAGCACGCCGCCGACCGCGACCTCACGCAGCTTCTTCTTCGCGTCGAGGACGACCTGCGGGCAGCGAATCCCGCGCAGATCGAGGACGGTTTCGGTCATCGCGGGAGCTTACACGAATCGATGCGCCGTTCGCGGCAAGTCAGGGGTGGATAGCGGAATTTGGCCCGGCTGATGGTCCGGCCCCAAACCAATATGCCGCAGACCCCGTTCTAAAGCGCATCCCGGCCGTGCCAGCCGGGGAAGCGCCTTTTTGTAACCCTTTCAATCTAATGCCGCACCGCACAAATAGTGCTTATCATTCAGGGGCTTATTTGACTTTGAAATTCCTCAAAAGTACCCTTTCCTGGAACGCGTGTAAGTTAGGCGTTGTGTCCCGCGGCGCGGGCTGAGCCCCATAGGAGGGAAGCAACAATGAATATGGAGCTGTCTAGGCGGCAGTTCTTGCGTGCTGGCGGCGCCGGCATCGCTGGAACGACGCTTGGCGCGCTCGGGTTTGGTGAGGCGGAAGTCGCGCACGCGGCTGCGATCCGTCCCTACAAACTGGCGATGACCAAGGAAGTGCGGAGCAGCTGCCCGTACTGCGCAGTGTGCTGCGGCATGGTGGTGTTCTCGGCTAAGAGCGAGAAGACCAACAAGATGGAAGTCACCCACATCGAGGGCGACTCCGATCACCCGGTCAATCGCGGCACGCTTTGCCCCAAGGGCGCCGGCGCTCTCGACTACATCCGCGCGAAGACGCGCGTGAAGGAGCCGATGTACCGTAAAGCCGGCAGCGACAAGTTCGAGCCGGTCTCCTGGGATTTCGCGATGGATCGTATCGCGAAGCTCATGAAGGAAGATCGCGACGCGAACTTCATCGAGAAGAACAAGGACGGCGTCACGGTCAATCGCTGGCCGACGATGGCTTTCCTCTCGGGAAGCTCGTGCACCAACGAGACCGGTTGGGTCACCTGGAAGGTGACGCGCGGTCTCGGGATGCCGCAGGTCGAGAACCAAGCAAGGATATGACACGGACCGACGGTGTCCAGTTTGGGCCCAACATTCGGTCGCGGTGCAATGACGAACTCCTGGACGGACATCAAGAACGCTGATGTCGTCTGGATCATGGGTGGTAACGCTGCGGAAGCGCACCCTTGCGGATTCAAGTGGGTCACCGAGGCGAAAGCCGAGCGTGGCGCGAAGCTCATGGTCGTCGATCCGCGTTTCACGCGCTCGGCAGCCGTGTCCGACCACTATTCTCCGATCCGCTCCGGCACGGACATCGCTTTCCTGTCCGGCGTCATCAACTACCTGCTGACGAACGAGAAGATTCAGCGCGACTACGTCAAGAACTACACGAACATCTCGTTCCTGGTGAAGGAAGGCTTCGGCTTCGAAGACGGCCTGTTCACCGGCTACAACGAGACGACGCGTTCGTACGATAAGGCCTCATGGCAATACGAGATGGGCCCCGACGGCTTCGTCGTGAAGGATGAGACGCTTTCGCACCCGCGCAGCGTCTATCAGATCATGAAGAAGCACTTCTCCGTCTATACGCCGGAGATGGTCGAGCGCATCAGCGGTGCACCGAAGGACAAGTTCCTGAAGGTGTGCGAGATGGCCGCGTCCTGTTCGACCAAAGATCGCACCATGACGATCATGTACGCGCTCGGCTGGACGCAGCATTCGCATGGCGCACAGAACATCCGTTGTGCGGCGATGATCCAGCTCTTGCTCGGCAACATCGGCGTACCCGGTGGCGGCATCAACGCGCTGCGCGGTCACTCGAACGTGCAGGGCATCACCGACATCGGAACGCTCACCGCCTCGCTGCCGGGTTATCTGGCGATGCCGGTGGATGGCGAGCCGACGCTGGACTCGCATCTCGTGAAGCGTCAGTTCAAGCCGATCCAGGCCAATCAGACGAGCTACTGGCAGAACTATCGCAAGTTCTACGTCAGCTTCCTGAAAAGCATGTACGGCGAGAAGGCGACCAAGGAAAACGAGTTCGGCTATCAGTGGCTGCCGAAACTCGACGTGGCCTACGACGTGCTTCGCATGTTCGATCTGATGCATCAGGGCAAGACCACCGGTCTGCTCTGCCAGGGCTTCAACCCGCTGATGTCGGTTTCGCACGCGGACAAGAATCGCGCCTCGCTGTCGAAACTCAAATTCCTCGTCAGCATGGATCCGATCGAGACCGACACTGCGCGTTTCTGGGAAAATCACGGCGAGTTCAACAAAGCCGATCCCGCCAAGATCCAGACCGAAGTGTTCATGCTTCCGGTTACCTCCTTCGTCGAAGAAGAAGGCAGCTTCACCAACTCGAGCCGCGCGGTCATGTGGAAATGGCAGGCCGCGGATCCGTATGCACAGTCTCGCAAGGACATCGAAATTCTTGCCGACCTCTTTATCCGGATCAAAAAGCTCTACGAGAAGGACGGCGGCAAGGGCATCGAGCCGCTCATGGCCGTCGATTGGAACTACAAGGATCCGCACGACCCGTCGGCGGACGAACTTGCCAAGGAATTGAATGGTAAGGCGCTCGTTGATTTGACGAATGCTGAAGGCAAAGTCGTCCGTGCGGCTGGCCAACAGCTCGCCACGTTCGGCGAAATGCGGGATGACGGTTCGACCAATGGCGTTCAGTGGATTTACACTGGGTTCTACGGGCCGAACGGCAACCTCGCGCAACGCCGTAACAACGCCGATCCGTCGGGAATGAGTGTCTATGGCCTCTGGGGATTCTCCTGGCCGGCCAATCGCCGCATTCTCTACAACCGTGCGTCCGCGGACCCCGAAGGTAATCCGTGGAGCGATGCCAAGAAGTACGTGTTCTGGAACGGCAAGACGTGGGGCGGCGCAGACGTTCCCGACTTCGTCCCGACCAACGCGCCTTCGAATGGCTCCGGGCCCTTCATCATGAACCCGGAAGGTGTCTCACGCCTGTTCGCGGCTCCGATGGCGGAAGGCCCGCTCCCGGTTCACTACGAGCCGTTTGAATCTCCGGTTGCGAACGTTCTATACCCGAAGATCAAGGGCAATCCGGCGGCGCGTGTGTTCAAGGGCGATATGGAAGTCTTCGGCAATGCCAAGGATTTCCCGATCGTTGCGACCACCTATCGACTCGTCGAACACTTCCACTACTGGACGAAGAGCGTTCATGCGAACGCGGTCGTGCAGCCGGAATTTTTCGTCGAGTTGTCGGAAGAGCTTGCTGCGGAGAAGGGGATCAAGCGTGGCCAGATGGTCCGTGTTTGGTCGAACCGCGGCGAAGTGAAAGGCAAAGCCGTCGTTACCAAGCGACTGAAGCCGTTCAAGATCGACGGTAAGACCGTCCACCAGGTCGGGTTGCCGCTGAACTTCGGCTTCATCGGTGAGACGAAGAAGGCCGCGCCCATCAACTCGCTGACGCCTTACGTCGGTGACGCGAACGCACAGACGCCTGAGTTCAAGGCGTTCCTTGTCAATATCGAGCCCATCGCCGGGCCGGTGGCATAAGGGAGGGAATCAGCATGTTTCCGCCAATTCCGAACCCGCAAGCCAAGCCCATCGAAGCGAAGTTTGGCGACAAGGACCTGATCAAGCGCTCGGCTTCCAACATCACGCCTGCCGCGCAGCGGCAGACGCAGGTTGCGAAGCTGATCGACGTCTCCAAGTGCATCGGCTGCAAGGCATGCCAGGTGGCGTGCCTTGAGTGGAACAATCTGACGGAAGAAGTCGGCATCAACACGGGTGTCTACGAAAACCCGCACGACCTGACGCCGAACTCCTGGACGTTGATGCGTTACACCGAGTACGAGAATCCCGAGTCCGGCAATCTCGAGTGGCTGATCCGCAAGGACGGCTGCATGCATTGCGAAGACCCGGGCTGTCTCAAAGCCTGCCCGGCACCGGGCGCAATCGTGCAGTACTCGAACGGCATCGTCGATTTCGTTCACGAGAACTGCATCGGCTGCGGTTACTGCATCAAGGGATGTCCGTTCAACATCCCGCGTGTCTCGAAGGTCGATAACAAGGCCTACAAGTGCACGCTGTGCTCCGACCGTGTCGCGGTTGGCCAGGGACCGGCTTGCCAAAAGGCTTGTCCGACCCAGGCCATCGTTTTCGGCACCAAGGACGAGATGAAGCAGTGGGCCGACAAGCGCATCAAGGATTTGAAGTCGCGCGGCTACAACAACGCCGGCCTCTACGATCCGCCGGGCGTGCAGGGCACGCACGTCATGTATGTGCTTCACCATGCCGACAAACCGAACCTCTATTCGGGTCTTGCGGACAATCCGCGAATCTCTCCCATCGTCGAGTTCTGGAAGGGGTTCACGAAGTACGCGGGCCTGACTGCGATGGTCGCGGTCGCCGGCTTCGGTCTCCTGCATCACGTGGTCGCCGGCGCCAATCGCGTCACCGAACACGACGAGCAGGAAGCAAAACGCTTGGCGGAGAAGTAAGCCATGGCAAAAGCAACTGAAGTCGCCCCGGGCGATGCGGTCCACGACGGCAATCCAGTCGTCGTCGATCGCTACACCACCGGCGCGCGCATCAACCACTGGATAACGGCGGCGAGCCTCGTGCTCCTCGCCATTTCCGGCCTCGCGCTGTTCCATCCGTCGCTGTACTGGCTCACCGGCCTGTTCGGCGGTGGACCGAACACGCGCGCGATCCATCCGTGGATCGGCGTAATCCTGTTCTTCAGCTTCCTCGGCCTGTTCATCCGCTTCTGGAAACTCAATCTCTGGGAGCACACGGACAACGTCTGGCTGAAGAAGATCAAGGACGTTGTTACGAGCAAGGAAGAGAACCTTCCGGAAGTCGGCAAGTACAACGCCGGCCAGAAGATGGTGTTCTGGTCGATGTCCGTCCTGATCATTGTTCTGATCGTGAGCGGCATCGGGGTGTGGGAACAGTATTTCGGCGGTTATTTTACCGTCGAGCAGCGTCGAGTCGCTGTGCTGGTTCACGCCATCGCTGCCGTCATGGCGATCTGCGTGTGGATCGTTCACGTGTACGCGGCGATCTGGGTACGCGGGACGATCAGCGCGATGACCCGTGGCCGGGTAACCGGCGGCTGGGCGTGGCGCCACCACCGCAAATGGCTCCGGGAACTCGTCTCGGGCAAATAAATTTACGCTGCAATTACGGGCGCCGGTTGCTATACTAGCCACCGGCGCCTTTCTTTTTGAACGCGCCACGTGACCGGTGCGGTTCGTGAGGTCGAGTAATGTCTGCGAACATCGAACCCGATCCTTCAATCATCGGGACTATCGCAAAGCCTCCCTTCGTCAGATTGCCGGATCCTGCGAGGCTATTCGCCGATCGCGCCGCTCGCTTTCGCGCGCTGGCGTCCGGCCATCAGCTCGAACCCTATCTGAAACTGCTTGCCGGTATTTCGCAGGCGCAGTCGGACGTGCAGCAGGGTTTGCCGGAACCGCGGATGCCCGACACGGCGACGCTTTCGCGCGCACACGATCACGGAATGCCGCCGCTCGATCGCAACGCGTTCAATCCGGATGATGCCTTCGATCAGGCATTCGAACGCCTGCTTGCGCGCGTCGAGCTTCTGGAAATGCCGCCGCAAGCGAATGCCGCGCTCGTTCGCGTGAAGGCGGCGGAGCGCGCGGCGCGCGATATGATGATCCACAATGTGCTCGCCGATGCGATTCCGTTCGAGGCGCTGGCCGAGCATGTATTCGTTGCCGCGGCACTTCAGGTCCATTTCGTGCGGCTCGCCGCGAAGCTCGAGGAAAAATCGCTCACCGATCTCGGGCACGGCATCTGTCCGTCTTGCGGCGGCGCGCCGTCGAGCACCATGGTCGTCGGCTGGACCGGCGCCGACGGCACGCGCTTCTGCTCCTGCTCGTTGTGCGGCACGCTGTGGAATTACATTCGCCTGCAATGCACGCTCTGCGGTTCGAACCGCAAGATGCAGTATCAGGAGATTGAAGGCAGCGAGGGAGTCATCAAGGCGGAAATCTGCGAAGACTGCCGGGGCTATGTGAAGGTTCTTTACGAGCAGAAGAACCGCGATCTGGAACCGATCGCCGACGACGTGGCGAGTCTCGGCCTCGACCTGATGGTACAGGAGCTCGGCTTCCGTAGAGGCGGGGTCAACCCGTTTCTGATCGGCTACTGAGGCGAACCCTTTGCGCAAGGACGCCGCCGCTCTCCGTCAAATTCCTTCGGTGGACGAAGTGCTGAAGACCGCTGCCGCAATCGCGTCGATCGGCAAATACGGGCGCAATTCGGTCGTCAAGGCGGTGCGTGTTACGATCGCCGATACACGCGAGAAAATGCGCGGCAACGGCGCGGTGCCGGCCAATGCCGATATGATCGCTACGATAGCGGCGCAGCAACTTAAACGCGAAGCGCTGCCGAAAGTGCGCCCGGTCTTCAATCTCACCGGTACGGTGCTCCATACCAATCTCGGCCGTGCTGTGCTCGCCGAAGCTGCCATTGATGCCGCATGCGTGGCCATGCGCGAAGCGCTTGCGCTCGAATTCGACCTCAAGTCCGGAAAGCGGGGAGAGCGCGACGCGCTGATCCGCGATCTTTTATGCGAATTGACCGGCGCCGAAGACGCGACCGTCGTCAACAACAATGCAGCCGCCGTGCTCCTGGTGCTGAATACATTGGCGAAGGGCAAGCAAGCGATCGTCTCGCGCGGCGAGTTAATCGAGATCGGCGGCGCCTTCCGCATGCCTGAGATTATGTCGCGCGCGGGCGCGAAGCTGGTCGAAGTAGGAACGACCAATCGCACGCACGAAAAGGATTACAACGGTGCGATCGGACCCAAGACGGGTTTGATCCTGAAGGTACACACTTCGAACTACCGGATCGAAGGCTTCACCAAGGAGGTGAAGGCGGACAAGCTCGCCGCAATCGCGGCGAAGCATAAGGTGCCGCTCGTGAACGATCTCGGCGCGGGCACGCTGATCGATCTGTCGAAATACGGACTTTCGCATGAGCCGACGGTGGCCGAAGCGGTCAGCGAAGGCGCGGGCCTCGTTACGTTTTCAGGCGACAAGCTGCTCGGTGGTCCGCAGGCCGGCTTCATCGTCGGCAAGAAAGAATTGATCGAAAAGATCAACAAGAACCCGATGAAACGTGCGTTGCGCATTGACAAGATTCGGCTTGCCGCGCTCGAAGCCACGCTGCGGTTGTATCGCAACCCCGACACGGTTGCGGCGACGCTCCCGACGCTGCGTCTGCTCGCGCGCAAGAAGAAGGACATTGAAGCGCTGGCGAACAAACTGCTTCCCGCCGTCGCGAAGGCATCAGGCGATGCCTATGAGGCGTCGGTGATCGCTTGCTCGAGTCAGATCGGGTCCGGCTCGCTGCCGCAGGAAACGATCCCGAGTGCGGGTATCGCGATCCGCGCAAAATCGAAAAGCGGCCGCGCGATCGCCGCACTCGCAGACGCCTTCCGCGCGCTGCCGTCGCCGGTCGTCGGACGCATCGAGGAACAGGCGCTGGTTTTCGACCTTCGTTGTCTCGAGAATGAAAAAGGTTTCCTCGACAATCTCACTTCGCTTCACGCGGAGACGTCGTAATGGCGTGGCTGTCGGGAAATAAGAAAGCGACTGTCGCCGAGCAGATGGCTGTGGCCTTTGAAGCCTCGCAGCAGGGCGACTACGAGACGGCACTCGGCATCTGGGGCCCGCTCGCGCATCAGGGTGTCGCACGTGCGCAGAACAATATCGGGGCTTGTTTTTCCGAGGGTCTCGGCGTCGAGCGTGACCCGTCGCTCGCGATCAAATGGTTGACAGCCGCGGCCGCGAACGGCGACCCGGCCGGCCAGCGAAACCTCGCCGCCGCTTATTTCAAGGGCGAAGGCGTCGATGAGAATGCGGAGCGCGCGGCCGAGCTTTATCGCGCAGCGGCGGAGCAGGGCGATGCGGCGGCGCAGGATATGCTTTCCTGGATGCTGATCGAAGGTGAGATCATTTCGCCGAGCTATGTGGAATCGAAACACTGGGCGGAAGCCGCAGCGGCGCAGGGTAACGCCGCATCGATGACCCGCCTCGGCATGATCTACCATAACGCGCTCGGTGTGGAGCGCGACTCCGCCGAAGCGGTGCGCTGGTGGGATAAAGCCGCGGCCCGCGGCGACGCCGACGCGCAAGCCATGCTGGGTGCCGCCTTCCATCTCGGCGCGGGCGTGGAGCGTAATCCCGTGTCCGCCTTGATGTGGCTGCTGCGTGGGCAGTATGGCGGGAGCCAGCTTGCGACGCCGTTCATCGACCCGGTGCGCGCGTCGATGGACGAGGCCGATAAGGATCGCGCAAAGAAGCTCGCCGAGATGCCGCTGCCGGAGCCGGTGTCATGATCGTCGGCACCGCCGGTCATATCGATCACGGCAAGACCTCGCTGGTGCGCGCGATCACCGGCGTCGATACCGATCGCCTGAAGGAAGAGAAGAAACGCGGTATCTCGATCGATCTTGGCTTCGCTTATCTCCCCGGTATCGACGACACCACGCTTGGCTTTGTCGATGTGCCGGGGCACGAAAAGTTCGTTCACAACATGCTCGCCGGCGCGACCGGCATCGACTATGCGCTGCTCGTCGTTGCCGCCGATGACGGCGTGATGCCGCAGACGGCGGAGCATCTCGCGATCATCGATCTGCTCGGTATCGATCAGGGTATCGTTGCGATTACGAAGATGGATCTCGTGACACCCGATCGTCTTGCCGAGGTGCAGGTGCAGATTGCGAATGCGCTCGCGCCGACAGCGCTGCGCGACGCTGAAATGGTAGCGGTCTCCAACGCAACCGGGCAGGGCATCGACGAGTTGCGGGCAAAGCTGTTTGCCGCGGCGGCGAAGGTCGCCCGCCGTCCCGCGGATGGGCGCTTCCGGCTTGCCGTCGATCGTTCTTTCACCATGCCCGGCGCGGGCACGGTCGTCACTGGAACCGTGTTGTCGGGCCGCGTCGCCATCGGCGACCCGGTCGTGATTGGTCCGTCAGGCCTGACCGCGCGCGTGCGGGCAATTCACGCCCAGAATAAGCCGGCGGAGTCCGGCGTTGCCGGCGACCGCTGCGCGCTGAATCTCACGGGTGAAAAAATCACGAAAGAGGCGATTTCTCGCGGCGATGTCGTGATGGATCCCGGTCTAAACGCGCCGACCGATCGCATCGACGTTTCCGTGCGGGTGCTCGCGTCCGAGAAGGGCGCGCTTACCCAGTGGATGCCGGTGCGGCTGCATCATGCGGCCTCCGAAATCGGCGCGCGTGTCGTGCTGTTGCGTGACGAACCGGCAGCGCCGGGGCAGGAGTCCTTGATCCAGCTCGTGCTCGAGCATCCGATCGCGGCCGCGACCGGAGACCGTTATGTGCTGCGCGACACCACCGCGCAGCGTACGATTGCAGGCGGCAAGTTTCTCGATCTCCGCGCGCCGTCGCGCAAGCGCCGCACGCCGGAGCGGCTGGCACAGTTGCAGTCGCAGGGCATTGCCGACCCGGAGCGTGCGCTGGCGGCGCTGCTCGATCAGGCGCCGGGCTATGTCGAGCTTTCGGCCTTCACGCGGGACCGCGCGCTCGGCGCGCAGGAAATTGCGCGGCTGGTCGAGCGCACCGAAATCATCCGGCTGGCCACGCCGAAAGCCGAGCTCGCGCTTTCCATGTCGCGCTGGCTTCGCCTGAAACAGGCGATCCGCACCGCGCTCGAGCGTTATCACAAGGAGAACCCCGATCTCGCCGGGATCGGTCTGGAGAAGCTGCGCCTGCAAATGGAGCCGCGGCTTCCCGCGCCGGCCTTTGCGGCGGTGCTGGATGGGCTCGCGCGCATCAAGGAAGTCGCGCTCGAAGGCGCGTGGGTCAGGCTCGCGGGCCACGAGGTGCGGCTGACGCCGGAGGACGATGCGCTCTGGAAGAAAATCCAGCCGATGATCGGCGACGGCGAGCGTTTCCGGCCGCCGCGGGTGCGGGACATCGCCAGTATATTGCAGGCTAAGGAACCTGAAATTCGTAGGCTTTTCAAGGTATTGTCACGAATTGGTAAAGTGGACGAAGTGGCGCATGACCACTTCTTCCTGCGCAACACCGTCGCCGAAATGGTCGATATCAGTACACGCCTCGCGGCGGCGTCGCCTGACGGCAGCTTCAATGCCGCGCAGTTGCGCGATCAATTGGACAATGGCCGTAAAGTTGCGATTCAAATACTGGAGTTTTTCGACCGCCATGGCGTCACTATCCGCCGCGGCGATCTGCGCAGGATCAACAAACACCGGCTCGATCTTTTCCGCCGCACGGCGGAGGAGCAACCGGCCGAAGAAATTGGAAGAGCATCGTCCCCGGTGGGGCGTCCGGACTTCAAATCCGGGAAGGGCCGCGAGCCGGTCCTTGGTGGGTTCGACTCCCATTCTCTTCCGCCAGATAAACGGAGCATCGTCCGATGACCAATCCCGAACTAGCGAACTATTTCGCCGAGCTGGACCGGCTTGCGAAAGATGCGAATGTCGCGGAGGACGAATTTCGCAGGAACATCGCGAAGCGGATCAGAGAACTTGAAGAACAGCGCGCCTTCGCCTTCCGCCGCATGAACCTGATGAAATCGGTCGCGCAGGCCGTGACCGATGCGAAGGATGAAGAGGAAGCCAAAGCGAAAGCCCGCGATGCCTTTCTTGCGGAGCTGGACTGGACCGGCGGCAGCCAGTTTCAGCGCGATGTGGTGGAGAAGTTCATGCCGGTTGGGCTTGCCGTTTGGGAGGCGTCCAAACCCGATGCGAAGGCGGAGGACGTCGCGAAGATCGGCGGCGAGCTTGCCGCGTTCGAGGAATGGTTCGCCCAGCAGCGTGAAACGCCGTTCCTTGCCGTAATGGAAAAGCAGATGGTGGAGCTGCCGCTTGTCGAACGAGCCTAGCGAGCGCCCCTTCAAGTTCGACGACTGGATTGCCGGGGAGTTCGAAGAGTCCGGGCCCTTCACTGCGCTGGTCGTGCTGGTTTCGATCGGCGGACTTGAAGTTGTGCCGCTGCGCTCGACTTTTCTGCATGTGATCGGAAACGAGATCGACTGGCTGGGATTCAGCGAGATGATGCGCGGCGCGAAAGTGAACTGGGACGGCGCCATGATCATGCCGATGCGCGACGAAGACGACAGCCTGCTCGAGGACGATCAGGCGCGCGCGGCACTTCGCATGCTGGAAAGCCGCATCGCGGAAGACCGGCTTGTGCTGAACGAAGGCAACTTCTTCGACAAATGGGGCCGGCGCTTGAAGATCGAGGAGGCGCAGCCGCAATGAAGGCGCTGCGCGTAATCTGCGACGAAGGTTTTGGCGCGCGCCGCAATATCGCGCTGACGGCAGCGATGGCGGAACTGCATGGCGAGGGCCGGACGCCCGACACGCTCAGGGTCTATCGCTACCCGCGTGCGGTCCTGCTGGGACGCAATCAGGACGTGGCCGCCGAGATCGACCGGGCGGAATGTAACGCGCGGGGCATCGAGATTGCGCGCCGCATTACCGGCGGCGGCGCGATTTATATGGACCGCGGCGTGATCACCTGGGACCTGCTGATTTCCCGTCGCGACGCAGGTGGAATGCATGTGCTGGGCGGCCGCGTATGCGGGGCACTAGCTGCGGCGTTATCCCGATCGGGGATAGCCGCTCGGTTCCGTGCCGAAAACGATATCGTTGTCGGCTCCCGCAAACTGGCGGGGGCGAGCGGTTACAGCGACGGCGAGACGCTGGTTTATCAGGGTTCGCTGCTTGTCGCTCCCGACCTGAAAGCCATGGCGGCTGCCTTGAAACTTCCTTCTGTTGCGGATCACGTGACTTCGCTGGCCGCCGGAATATCACCAATGCCGCGGGAATCCGATGTGATGGCGCTGATCATAAGTGCGATTGCCGACGCGCTCGATCGCGTGCCGGAGCAATCCGGCTTGATAAAAGAGGAGTTGAATCTCGAGGCGGCTCTGTTCGGCCGCGAATATGGCCGCGACGATTTTATTTTCTCGGGCGAAGCGAAAGTTGCAGCATGAAACGCAAGCTGCTTGTCGTTCTTGTCAATACCGATCCGAAAAACGGCGAGGAACTTGCGGCGCCGTTCTATCACGCCGCAATCGCAGCGGCGCTCGACTATGAAGTCGATGTCGTCCTCGCCGCGACCGCAGGTAAGCTGCTCGTCAAGGGTGTTGCTGAAAAACTGCATGTAAAGCAGGATCACCCGAAGACCGTTTACGACTGGATCAAGGAAGCGCACGACCACGGCGCAAAGTTCTGGGCCTGTCCTGCCAACATGGATCTCTTCGATATTTCGGACGACGATCTGGTGCCGGAATGCGCGGGCATGATGGGTGCTGCCGACATGATCGAGCGCATCATGGGCGACGAATATCGCGTCCTGACCTACTAGGAGCATCCTGTGCCGGTCGTACGCGGGTGCAATTTTCCCGATGATCTATTCTACGATGTCGAGCGGCACGTATGGTACGCGCCGGCGAAACACGGCCTGGTTCGCGCGGGAATGACGCAGGTCGGTGTCGCGCTCGCGCGTGAGGTTCTGGTCTTTACGCCGAAGCGCCCGGGAACAGAGTTCGAGAAGGGCCGCGCGTTCGCGGCGGTAGAGAGCGCGAAATGGATCGGCTCGGTCCGCTGCGCGTTCAACGGTGTAGTCGCATCGGTCAATGAAGATGCGAAGCGCGACACGGCGCTGATCAACGACGACTGCTACGGCAAAGGCTGGATGCTGCTGGTGAAGCCCGCCACGGAAAACTGGCGCGAGGGCCTCGCTGCTGGAGACGCAGTCGCGGCGGTTTACGAAGCCTGGATGGAAAGCGAAGCCTGGCCCGGTTGCGAGAAAGCGTAAGCGCTAGGCGTTCACCTGAACCTCCGCCGCGCCACTTTCGACCCGGCCGATAATCCGCGCGGCCGGATAGCCGGCGTCCTGAATCTGCTTGAGGATTCGTGCCGCCGAGCCGCGCGCACACGACACGAGCAAGCCTCCGGAGGTCTGCGGATCGGTGAGAAGATGCTGCCGCCACTCCGGCAATCCGGCATCCAGCTTGACGCTCGCGCCGTAGCTCGCCCAGTTCCGCTGCGACGCGCCGGTGACGTGGCCTGCCTGCGCGAGTTCTTCCGCCGCGCTCAGGAATGCGACCTTGCCGCTTTCGATGACGATTTTGGTGTTCGAGCCGCGCGCCATTTCGGCCGCATGACCGAGCAGGCCGAAGCCGGTTACGTCAGTGACGGCATGAACCTCCTTGTCGCTTGAAATCTCGCCGCCGATTTTGTTGAGCAGCGTCGTGGTCGCGACCATCTCGGCATATTGGTCGCCGCTGAGGACACCTTTCTTCAGTGCCGCCGAATAAATGCCGACGCCCAGCGCCTTGGTGAGAATGAGGGCATCGCCCGGCCTTGCCTCGGCGTTGCGGCGGACCTGCTCGGGGCGGCAGATGCCGATGACGGCGAGCCCGTAGATCGGCTCGGGCGCGTCGATGGAATGCCCGCCGGCGACGGGAATTCCCGCTTCCGCGCAGACGCTCGCGCCGCCTTCCAGAATCCCGCGCACGACCTCGGTCGAGATTTTGCCGAGCGGCATGCCGAGGATGGCGAGCGCGAAGATCGGCTTGCCGCCCATGGCATAGACGTCGGAAAGCGCGTTGGTCGCGGCGATACGACCGAAGTCGCGCGGATCGTCCACGACGGGCGTGAAGAAGTCGGTCGTCGCCACGATGCAGGTGTTGTCGTCGAGCTTCCAGACCGCTGCATCGTCGCTGGTTTCTGCGCCGACCAGAAGCTGTTTGAAAGGCGCGGTCTGCGGATGGCCCGCGAGCAGTTCCTGAAGGACCGCCGGAGCGAGTTTGCAGCCGCATCCGCCACCATGGGCGAGACTCGTCAGGCGTACGACAGGCGCGTTCATTGCTTTCTCCCTGTTCAAGGGCCGCGCCGCGGCATTCGAACGGCCGCGCCTGCTGCGCCTTGCCGCGCATATAGTAAGGCGGTTGCCTTCGTTGGCAAAGGCCGCTAGCGGCAGCGCAAGTATTTGATATTATTTGCGGTTCCGCGCGGGATCAGCTGATTTGCGACGCCCGCCGCATCCTTAACAATTTATTGACGGCGAGCCGCCGGGCGAAAGCACATGGCAACGCATTCAAAATGATTTCCCGATACACGAAACTTGTAACTACCGCCGTCACGGGGAAGTCGTGCCAGTTCTATCGAATCCCGCTGCAACAGTGAGCCAGGCCGATTTGCCTGCGCGCGAAGAGCGGCCTGCCGCGGCGACCCTGACAGCGCTGAAAGCCTTGCTCGCGATGAGCGAAGGCGACGCGGCGGGTGCGGTCCCGCTTTTTGCCGCGCTGAAGCAGGCGGTTGCCTTCGATCGGGCAATCATTCTCGCGAACGACACCGTCGGCATAACGGTATTCGCGTCAGAACCCGCGGTCGAAGCCCGCGATAGGCTTGAAGGCTTCGTTGTCAGGAATTTTCTCGAAGTCACGCATCTGGCCGCCGGTGAAGACAAGGCGCAAGCCGGTCTATCGTCGCTGGTCGCTTTTGATGAATGCGCGCTTCTGTTTCCACTCTCGCTCGGCAATCGCGTGGCAATTGCCATACTTATCCGCGCTGCGGGCGGGATGCAGTTCGGCGAAGACGAAACCACGATTGCGCGCGTCCTTTCCTCGGCGAGCCTTTCGCGCTTGGCGGGAGATGCCCGGCCGGCAAGTGCCGCGCCGCAGGCCGGCGGCGCCGTCAACTTGTATGCCAACATTCAGGATCAGCGGCTTTTCAAAGTGATCCTCGATCACCTGCCGATCAGTCTTACGGTACAGGACAGCTCCGGGCGGTTCATCCTCGCAAATGCCATGGCGGCAGCCGACCTCGCGGTTTCCGCCGAGCGTCTGGTTGGCAGTTCGCCCGGCGATTTCCTGTCGCCTGAGGATGCATTGAGCCGCCGCGAATGGGAACAGGGCGTAATCAGCGGCGGCAAAACGATCACCGCGGAAACCGTGGTTGCCGATCATGAAGGCCGGCGCGTTCTGCTCACGTCGCACACGCCGGTGTTCATCACCAGCAATAATCTTTTGATCTCGAGTTCGGTCGACATCACCGAGCATCGCGAAATCGAGCGCCGTCTTTCGGAACGCGCGCATATCGACAAGCTGACGGGCCTGCCGGATCGCCTCCGCATTCAGGAGCACGCGGAACAGATCATCCGCAACGAGCGTGCCCCGTTCGCGATCGCATTCATCGATCTCGACAATTTCAAGCACGTCAACGACTATTACAGCCACGCGATCGGTGACGCGGTGCTTATCAAGATCGGCGAGCGGGTCGCAGCGAAGCTCCGGCCCGGCGACATGCTCGCGCGCATCAGCGGCGACGAATTCGTGCTGCTGCTGCATGGCATCGACGGTCGGGAAGCCGCGGAACCGTTGATTGCGCAGGTGCTGTCCGATCTGAAACAGCCATTCTACATCGAAGGGTTCGAAATCTTCAGTTCCTGCTCGATCGGCGTGTCGTTCTATCCGGCACACGGCGATAATTACGAAACGCTGCGGCGTAACGCTGACGGCGCGATGTATGGCGCCAAGGGTCGGGCGAAGGGCCAAGCGATGTACTTCGACGACGGGCTCGGAAAGAGGATTGCCGCCCGGATGGAAGCGGAACAGCGCCTGCGCCTCGCGATCCGGGATCGCCGCTTCGTCTGCGCGTTCCAACCGAAGGTCGACATCCACAGTCACGATGTCGTCGGGTTCGAGACTCTGGTGCGCTGGCGCGACAGCGACGGCGAAATCCACATGCCGGGGCAGTTCATCAGCCTCGCGGTAGAACTCGGGCTCATCAATCCGATCACGAACTTCGTGCTGAACGAGACGCTGGCCTCGATCGACCGGCTCGATGCGGCGTTCGGGCCGGGTAAAAGCGTTAGTATCAACATCGGCGCCAAGCAGACCGGCGATCTAGCGTTCATGCATACGGTGATCGAAACGATCAAGTCGAGCGGCCACGCGGATCGTCTGGTGCTCGAACTGACGGAAGATGCGATCATCGAACAGGGCGTGTTTCAGTCGGAGATCCTTCCGTTCCTGCGCAAGATCGGCGTGAAAATATCGATCGACGATTTCGGCACCGGCTATTCTTCGCTGAGCGCGCTCGCGGACATAACCGCGGACGAACTGAAAATCGACCGCTCGTTCATCACACGCATTCACGAGCGGCCGCGAAGCCAGAGCGTACTGAAGGCGATCGAGTCACTCGGCCACACGCTCGGCATGGATATGGTCGCCGAAGGCGTCGAAAGCGCCGAGGAACTGATTTATTTGCAGACTGCGACGCGCATTCGGTTCGCCCAGGGCTTCTATTTCTCGAAGCCGGTTTATCTCGACGACATGCGGTCAGGCACGATAGTCGGCGGGAGAACGTCGGAAGTGCGCAGCTCGGCGATTCAGGATCGCATCAGCGGCCGTCTTCGCGCCCCGGCAGCCGCGCGCTCGCGCTAGGCACGGGCAGTTGCCGGATAGCGCAAGCTAGCGCCGGAAATCTTCGTTCGCAGTCAGCGGCTTCTTGAGCAGGCTGAGCCGGTTCGCTTCGATCGGGGCGGCCACGGGAGCCGCAGGCTGAAGCGGAACGCTTTCGGGAACCACGGGTTGCGTCGAAGCGCGCAGCGGCTCCTCATTCGCGTTCTGCTGGCTCATGGTCGCACGCCGCCAGCGGTCGACGACCGCACTGATGAAGTCGAGTTCGCTCGTATCGACATTGACACCATGATTGCCGGCGAAGGACTCGCTCTTCGGAATGGCAGCGCTCGGAATCTCCGGGAAAGTAAGCCGCGTGGGCAGCGGCACGCCCGCGCCAAATGCAATTGCTTCGCGCGTACCGAGCGACGGCACGAAGGCGAACAGGTCCGCGCCGTGGTCCGCGACCGCCGAGCGTAGCAGCGACTGGTCGCGATCGTTCGACATGCGCATCGCGAACAATGTGCCGCACTGGGAGATGATAGTCGGGTCGAGTTCGGCGGGACGCTGCGTCACGAGGCCGAGATAGACGCCGTGCTTGCGGCCTTCCTTCGCGATCCGCGCGAGCGCCCGGCGCGTTGGCGCAAAACCGGCGTTCTTGTCGGCGGAAGCATATTTGTGGGCTTCCTCGCATACGAACAGCAGCGGCACCGCGCCGTTGCTCCAGAGGCCGAAGTCGTAGGCGAGCCGCGTGAGCACCGATACGACCGGCTCGACAACTTCCGAAGGGAAGCCGGCGAGCTGCATGATCGTCATCGTGGCGCCGCTTTGCTGGAGACGGAAAAGCTGGCTGATCGACTCCGCCATGGTGTCGCCGCCGACATTGGCGCGTTCGAACATGAAGGCGTAGCGCGGATCATTGCTGACCGTTTCGATCCGCGTAATCAGGCGCTGGTAGATCATGCGCGAGGAACGGTTCTCGAGCTTGCCCATGCGGTCGTCGATCAAGGCGAGCAGGTCCGCGAGCCGGTAGGGCACCGGCGTATCGACCGTATAGCCGATGGTCCTGGCGTCGGTACGCTTGATCGCGGCGGCCGAAGCGCGGTTGCTCTCGTTGCCGCGATACTGGCTGTAGTTCGCCTTGGCGATTGGAATGATCTCGGCGAGAATGTCGGCCTCTTCCTGCAAGCCTGGCCGGCCCGCGAAGAAGACATCGACGATTTCCTCGAAGTTGAACAGCCAGAACGGCAACCGCAGGTTACCCGGATTCATCACTTCGGCCTTCGAACCGAACGAGCGATGATATTCATTGTGGGCGTCGAGCAGAAAAATGCGCAGATTCGGACGCAGCTTCATCGTCTGTGCGAGGATATGAGCGACGCCGGTCGATTTGCCGACGCCCGTCGAGCCGAGCACGGCGAAATGCTTGTTGAGCATTTCGTCAACATCGATGCGGGCGTTGACGGTTGTATCCTGCTGAAGGCTTCCGATCGAAAGCATCGAGGAGCCGGCTTCATCGAAAATGATGCGCAGTTCCTTGTTCGATAGCGGGAGCGCGGTGTCGCGGATGGTCGGATAGCCCGAAACGCCGCGGCGGAATCCCACGACTGCGCCCGAAATGAATTCTCCCATGAGATCGACGCGCGCGATCGCGCAATATTCGCTGGCGAGCGCATTCTGGATCGACACCTCGGTGATGACCCCGACCAGTTGCGACTTCGCGGTCTGGATTTTGAGGAAGCGGCCGACGGTGATGACCGAGCGGTTCGGACCGGAAAGGGCGGTGTTCAGCAGGCCGACAGTCGCCTGCGAGCCGCTGACCGAATGAACATGCCCGAGCACTTCCGTAGGCGTTCCCGGTGCAGCGGCAATCGTTGCGGCAGGCACCACCGTAGAACCGAGCACGAGAGTCTCCCCATAATCTTTGCAGGGAGACTAAGCACAAGTAATCTAAATCCGATTAACGTCGGGGAACGAACTTGGCGCGCATGACAAGAAATCGTTTACTATGGTCACGAGACGGGGAATCGCGGCGCAGCCGGGACACCGCATGCGCACGCCGATACGGGAGCAAAGACCGGTGAAAGAGCTCGAAATTACCGTTTCGGACGGCTACGCGCCGCGAGGCCGCAACCTTCACGTTCGCCGTGAATGGCAGGGTGTGACGGTGGAATTTTTTCGCTTCGTCGGCCATCAGGGATACGATTTCAAGCTCGAAAGTCCATCGAACTACGTTGCTTGCCACGATATGACGTTGTCCGACGGCGAAGCGAACTTCGACATTGTCGGCGACGTAAACCGGCGCGATCTCACGGATACGTTGAGCTTTCTCCCGGCGGGCATCGGCTCGCGCGGCTGGGCTGAAATGGACGGCGAAAACAGCTTCACCGCGGTCCATTTCGACTGCGGGCCGGAAGGCGAACAAACGGCGCTGGCGAACGTGGCGCCGAGTATTTATTTCGCCGACGCGGTCGCGCAGAACACGATAATGAAACTGGGAATGATCGCGCGCGGCGAGGCGCCTGGCAGCGCCATCTACGTCGAAACATTGGTACAGCAGCTCCAGATGGAACTGGGCCGCTCTCTGCGCGGCGTGCAGGCGGCAGGCAGGGCTCCCGCAAATCTTGCGCAGACACAGCTCCATCGTTTGCTGGAATACATCGAAGTGCGGATTGCCGAAGATATCTCGCTTTCGGACCTGGCCGCGCTGGCCGGGCTCAGCCGGTTTCATTTTCTCCGGATATTCAAGAATACGGTCGGGACCACGCCGCACCAGTACGTGCTGCGCCGGCGTCTTGAGCTTGCCAAGACATTGCTCGCCGATGGCGATTTACCGATTCAAGCGATTGCCGCCCGAGCCGGCTTTACGAGCGCCGTACACTTTTCCAGAGCGTTCCAGCAGCGCGTCGGCGTGAGCGCGCGCGAATACCGGAAGCAAGTTCGATAGCGCGCTGCGCGAAGGCCGGTCAGTAAGTCGCCCGGCCGCCCGAAATATCGAATACCGCGCCGGTCGTGAACGAATTCTCGTCCGATGCCATCCATGCCACGAGCGAGGCGAGTTCCTCAACCAGCACGAAGCGTGCGCGCGGAATTTTAGACAGCATGAAATCGATATGCTGCTGCGTGAGTTGGTCGAAGATCGCGGTCTTTGCCGCCGCGGGCGTCACGGCGTTGACAGCGATATCGTAGGAAGCGAGTTCCTTGCCGAGCGACTTCGTGAGCGCAATAACGCCGGCCTTCGATGCGGAATAGTGTGCGGCGTTCGGGTTGCCGTCCTTGCCGGCGATGGAGGCTATATTGACGATGCGGCCGTATTTTTGCGCGATCATGTGCGGCACGACAGCCTTCGAGCAGACAAAGGGTCCGTCGAGATTGATGCGCATGACACGCCGCCATTCATCGACGGTCGTGTCCCACACGGTCGCATTGGCACCCGCGACGCCCGCGTTATTCACGAGAATATCGATCTTGCCGAAATCCTTGATGGTGGCGTCGCGCGCCTTTTCGACGGCTGCAAAATCCGAAACATCGAGCGAATAGACTTTTGTGCCGTTGCCGACTTCGGTGGCGGTCTTTTCGGCGAGCTTCGCATCCAGGTCCCAGATCGCGACCTTCGCACCCGATGCGATGAAGCGTTCCGCAATCGCGCGCCCGAAGCCTTGAGCGCCGCCGGTGACAACGGCGATGCGGCCGGAGAGATCGATCTTGTTCATGGCGTTTCCCTATAAAGTCCAGCCGCCGTCCGCGACATGCGCGCCGCCGGTGGTGAATGAGCTTTCGTCGCTCGCGAGATAAACGGCAAGCAGCGCGATTTCTTCCGCCGTGCCGAGACGTCCGAGCGGCTGGCGCGCGACGAAGTTCTTCATGCCTTCCGGGCCTTGCGCGGCGGCGCGCCCGAGCATGGAGGGCGTCTCGATCGTGCCGGGGCAGATGCAGTTGCAGCGGATGCCTTTGGAAATGAAATCGGCGGCGACCGCGCGCGTCAGCGCCGCGACCGCGGCTTTGGTCGCGCCATAGACGTAGCGGTTGGGTGCTGCTTTCAGCACGCCCGCGGCCGAGGCGATGTTCACGATCGAACCGCCGCCGCCCGCAAGCATCCCCGGCAGGAACGCCTTGATCGTGCGGTGCATGGATTTGACGTTCAGATCGAACGAGAAATCCCAAGCCTTGTCGTCGCATTCGAGCACCGTGCCGTGATGCACGTAGCCCGCTGCGTTCAGAAGTACATTGATGTTGCCGATCCGCTTCGCCGCGTCGTTGACGGCATCGGTGTTCAGCACGTCGAGCTTGAAGACGTCGCCGACGCCAGCGGTCTTCAACGCAGCGAAGGCCTTGTCGTCGATGTCGCTTGCAAAGACTTGCGCGCCTTCGCGCGCAAATGCGATAGCGCAGGCCTTGCCGATGCCGGCACCCGCGGCGGTCACGAAGGCGCGTTTGCCCTGTAATCTTCCGGTCATGAGATCCGAACCTTAGTGAGAATGGCGCGGCGTGCCGAACTTTGCCGCGATGTCTTGATAGCGCGTGGCGAGTTCTAGGCACGCGCCGGTCGCATGCTGGCCGACCGTGTTGCGGTAAAGCTCCTGCCAGGGCGTGTGATGCTCGGGATAATGGAAGCCGCCTTGGGCTTTCAGGTCTGCCTGTCGCTTCGCGAGTTCGTCGGCGGAAATCAGGATATTCGCTTCGCCTTTCCTCAGGTCGATGCGAACCCTGTCACCGGTTTTCAGGATCGCGAGACCGCCGCCGGCCGCCGCTTCCGGCGACGCATTCAGGATCGAAGGCGAGCCCGATGTGCCGGACTGCCGGCCGTCGCCGATGCAGGGCAGGGATTTGATGCCGCGTTTGATGAGCGCCGCGGGCGGCTGCATGTTCACGACTTCCGCGCCGCCCGGATAGCCGATCGGCCCGGTACCGCGAATGAACAGGATGCAGTGCTCGTCGATGTTGAGCGAAGGATCGTCGATACGCGAATGATATTCTTCCGGGCTGTCGAACACGATGGCGCGGCCTTCGAAGGCATCCGGGTCTTTCGGATTGGAGAGATAGCGGTCGCGAAATTCCTTCGAGATCACGCTCGTCTTCATGATCGCGCTGTCGAAGAGGTTTCCGGACAGCACGAGGAAGCCGGCGTCGGCGACCAGCGGCTTGTCGTAGGACCAGATCACATCTTTATCGGGCAGGGCCGCGCTCTTGCAGTTCTCGCCCATGGTCTTGCCGTTCACGGTGAGCGCGTCTTCGTGGATTTTCTTCTTCGTCATCAATTCGCGCACCACGGCGGGCACGCCGCCTGCGCGGTGATATTCCTCGCCGAGATAGGCGCCCGCCGGTTGCAGGTTCACGAGCAACGGAATTTTGTGGCCGACGCGCTGCCAGTCCTGCACCGACAGTTCGACGCCGACATGACGCGCGAGCGCGTTCAAATGAATCGGGGCATTGGTCGAGCCGCCGATCGCGGAATTGACGACGATCGCGTTCTCGAACGCTTTCTTGGTCAGGATATCGGAAGGCTTCAGGTCTTCCCACACCATTTCAACGATGCGCTTCCCGGTGAGGTAGGAAATCTGCCCGCGCTCGCGATAAGGGGCGGGGATCGCGGCGCAACCCGGCAGCGACATGCCGAGCGCTTCGGCAAGCGAATTCATCGTCGAAGCGGTGCCCATGGTGTTGCAATGGCCGACCGACGGCGCGGACGAAGCGACAATGTCCATGAATTCTTCGTAGTCGATTTCGCCCGCGGCAAGGCGCTCGCGCGATTTCCAGACCACGGTGCCGGAGCCGGTGCGCTCGCCGTTGAACCAGCCGTTCAGCATCGGTCCGCCGGAGAGCACGATCGCCGGAATGTTCACGGTCGCCGCCGCCATAAGGCAGGCCGGCGTGGTCTTGTCGCAGCCGGTCGTCAGCACGACGCCGTCGAGCGGGTAGCCGAACAGCACTTCGACCAGCGAGAGATAGGCGAGGTTGCGGTCGAGCGCCGCGGTCGGCCGTTTCCCGGTTTCCTGAATCGGGTGGCAGGGAAATTCCATCGCGACGCCGCCGGCCTCGCGGATACCCTCGCGCACGCGATGCGCGAGCTCGAGATGATGCCGGTTACAGGGCGAAAGATCACTCCCGGTCTGTGCAATGCCGATGATCGGCTTGCCGGATTGCAGTTCCTGGCGGGTGAGGCCGTAATTCAGGTAGCGCTCAAGATAGAGCGCGGTCATCGCAGGGTCGGCGGAATCGTCGAACCACAGGCGGGAGCGCAATTTCGGCTTCTTGTCGGAGCCGTTTCCGGATTTGGACATAAATTTCTCCCGCAGCGGACGCGAAGGCGAGGGAAATACACTAATCCCGGCCAAAAGACAGCGCTACCATTTTCTTTGAAAGATAGCGGTGTGGCGCTTAGGCGCGGGGCCGCGCGGAGCTTCCGCGCACCATCAGTTCAAAGCCGAGATCGACAACCGGCTTTTCGGGGCGGCGGCCTTCAATCGCGTCGATCAGCATGGTCACGGCGTCGCGGCCCATCTCGTAGCGGTTGGTCCGCACGCTGGAGAGCGACGGAAAGGCGGAGGCCATGAATTCCATGTCGTTGAAGCCGACGATTGCGAGCTTCTCCGGCACCGGAATTTGCCGGCGCTGGCACTCAAACAGCGCGCCGAGCGCGAGGTCGTCATTGATACAGAACACCGCGTCGAGGTCCGGCACCTGCGCGAGCAGATCGGCGAGCAGGGTGCCCCCGAGTGTCATTCCGGTGGGCGTAGGCGTCGTCAGGATCAGCGCGGGGTCCGCGAGGCCCGCCTGTTTCATGGCATCGCGATAGCCCTCGAGACGGCGCTGCACGCGGGGGTCCATCCGCGCGCCGATAATCCCGATCCTGCGGCGCCCTTGAGAAATCAGATGAGAAACTGCCGCGAACGCCGCGTCATAATGAGAAAATCCCACCATCATATCGACCGGCTCCGGCCCGATTTCCATGATCTGCACGATCGGGCAGTTCATCGCCTTCATGATGTCGATGGAGGCTTCGGTCTGGTTGATGCCGGTGACGATCAATCCGGAAGGCTTCTGTGCCTGGAACAGCCGCAACAGCTTCTCCTCTTGCAGGATGCTGTAGCGCGTGTTCACGAACTGGATGGAGTAGCGGCTGCCTTCGGAGGCGTCGTAAATGCCGCGCAATACGTCGTTGAAGACGTTGTTCGTGAGCGACGGAATCAGGACGCCGATGACTTCGGTGCGCTGCGAGGCGAGCGCCCGCGCGGCCAAGTTCGGCACATAGCCGAGCTCCTTTGCGGCGCTTTCAACTCTTTCGCGCTTGCTAACGGAGAGCGCTTCCGGATTACGGAAGAAGCGCGACGCGGTGATCGGGCTGACCCCCGCAAGTTTTGCGACTTCCGTGAGCCGGATCGCCCCCGCCTTTGACCGCTTTCTTGCCATTTGCAGCCTTATATCGCGATTGATGTTGAATATCACGGTAGAGCACCGATTGACAGCGCTACCACGAGCGGCCAAACTCTTTGGAAAGCGAACAAGAAAGCGGCGACCGCGAACACGCGGCGACTGCTCGCACGTCAGGGAGAGACCGCAATGGCGTCCGTGCAAATACGGGACGTTCGCAAATCGTTTGGCGACGTTGAAATTCTGCACGGCGTTTCCGTTCCGATCGAGGACGGACAATTCGTCGTACTCGTGGGACCATCGGGCTGCGGAAAATCGACCTTGCTGCGCATGCTCGCGGGGCTCGAAAACATAACCTCCGGCACGATTTCCATCGGCGGGCGCGTGGTGAACAAGGTTCATCCCAAAGAGCGCGACATTGCGATGGTGTTTCAGAACTACGCGCTCTATCCGCACATGACGGTCGCGAAGAACATGGGCTTCTCGCTCATGCTGCGCGGCGCAAGCAAAAGCGAGATCGGCGAACGCGTAAACAAAGCCGCGAATATTCTCGGCCTGACGCCGCTGCTTGAGCGCTATCCACGCCAGCTTTCCGGCGGCCAGCGCCAGCGCGTCGCTATGGGCCGCGCCATCGTGCGCGATCCGCAGGTGTTCCTGTTCGACGAACCGCTTTCGAATCTCGACGCCAAGCTGCGCGTTGCCATGCGCACCGAAATCAAGGAACTACATCAGCGCCTCAAGACCACCACCGTCTATGTCACGCACGACCAGATCGAAGCCATGACCATGGCCGACAAGATCGTTGTCATGCACGACGGCATCATCGAACAGATGGGCGCGCCGCTCGATCTGTACGACCGTCCGGCCAATCAGTTCGTCGCGGGCTTCATCGGATCGCCGGCGATGAATTTTCTCGACGGCAAGTTGCAGGCGAATGGCTCGGCTTATGTCGAGACCGCGCAAGGCCAGAAGCTGCCGCTGAAGACAATGCCGCAAGGCGAGGGCGGCCGTGATGTCGTCTACGGAATTCGCCCGGAGCATTTCGAGATGGGCGAAGGCGGCTTGCCGGCGGAAGTCGTCGTCGTCGAACCGACTGGATCGGAAACCCAGATTGTCGCGCGGATCGGCAATCAGGAAGTCATTGCCGTTTTCCGCGAACGCCAGAGCGTAAAGCCTGGCGACAAGATTTCGCTGCGCCCGCGCGCGGACGCGGCTCACCTCTTCGCCAAGGATACCGGAAAAAGAATCTAGCGAAGCCTTTTGAAGAAAAGACCGTCCACGGGAGGAAATCATGGACAAAAAGTTTGAAATGAACCGCCGTTCGTTGCTGAAGGGTTCAGCCGCGGCGGCCACCATTGCGACCGTAGGTGCCGATCAATTGTTGAACTACGCGACCGCCTGGGCGCAGGCCGCGCCGTGGAAGCCGGAGAAGGGCGCCAAGATCAATGTGTTGCGCTGGCGCCGTTTCGTCGAGGCGGAAGACGCTGCCTTTATGAAGATGGTGGAAGCGTTCCAGAAGGCGACTGGCGTTACCGTCAATATCTCGAACGAGTCTTTCGACGACATTCAGCCGAAGGCGTCGGTCGCCGCGAACACCGGCCAGGGCCTCGACATGGTATGGGGTCTCTATTCGCTGCCGCATCTCTTCCCGGAGAAGTGCCTCGACGTCACCGACGTCGCCAATTATCTCGGCAAGAAGTACGGCGGCTGGTTCCCAGCGGCTGAGGCCTACGGCAAGTCCAAGGGCAAGTGGATCGGTATTCCGGTGGCGACCACCGGCGGCCTGATGAACTATCGCATCAGCGCGATGGAAAAGGCCGGCTTCAAGGAATTCCCGAAGGACACCGCTGGCTTCCTCGAACTCGTGAAGGCGCTGAAGAAGAACAACACGCCGGCCGGCATGGCGCTCGGCCATGCTTCGGGTGACGCGAACACCTGGCTGCACTGGGCGCTGTGGACCTTCGGCGGCAACCTTGTCGACAAGAACGACAAGGTGGTCATCAACTCGCCCGAAACCGCAGCCTCGCTCGAATACGTCAAGCAGCTCTACGATAACTTCATTCCCGGCACCGCGTCGTGGAACGACTCGTCGAACAACAAGGCCTTCGTCGCAGGCGATCTGTACCTGACGCTGAACGGCATCTCGATCTACGTCACCGCGAAGAAGAGCGCGCCGCAGATCGCGGAAGACATGAACCACGCCTATCTGCCGATCGGGCCGGTCGGCAAGCCGACGGAACTGCATCTCGCGTTCCCGATCCTGACCTTCAACTTCACGAAGGCGCCGCAGGCTTGCAAAGCCTTCGCGGCCTTCATGCAGGAAGCGGAGAACTTCAATCCGTGGATTTCGGCGGCGCAGGGTTATCTCTCGCACTTCCTTGCCGCTTACGACAACAATCCGATCTGGACCGCGGATCCGAAGAACACGGTCTATCGCGATGTAGCCAAGCGCACACTCACGCCCGCGGGCCAGGGCTCGCTCGGCGAGAAGGCGGCGGCCGCGATCGCCGACTTCATCGTCGTCGATATGTTCGCGAACTACTGCACGGGCCGCGAGGACGTGAAGGGCGCGATCAAGATCGCCGAGCGTCAGGCGCAGCGTATCTATCGCTAGAACAAGCAACGGCGGCGCGGGAAATCCGCGCCGCCTTCATTTCTTCGGATTGGAAGCCGCACGTATGAGCACGGTCGAGGAAACGGCTGAAGTTTCGCGAAGCGGCGAGCCGTCGCTGTGGTCGCGGCTGAAGACCAATCGCAACTGGCTTGCGATCTGGTTCATGCTGCCGGCGGCGATTTTCCTGATCCTCTTTCTCGCGTGGCCACTGATCCTCGGCATCTGGCTTTCCTTTACCGACGCGCGACTCGCGCGGCCGGGACAGTTTGTTGGCTTCGAGAATTACGAGTGGCTCTGGGACGACAGCATTTTCTGGCTCTCGGTCTTCAATACGCTGCTCTACACAATCGTCGCGAGCGCCATCAAGTTCGCGGTCGGGCTTTACCTTGCGTTGCTCCTGAACCGGCACATGCCGTTCAAGGCGATCATTCGCTCGGTGGTGTTGATTCCGTTTATCGTGCCGACGGTGCTATCCGCGATTGCCTTCTGGTGGATCTACGACGCGCAGTTCTCGATCATTTCCTGGTCGCTGCGGCAGATGGGCTTGATCCAGGAGAACATCAACTTCCTCGGCGACGGCAACTGGGCGCGCGGCAGCCTGATCTTCGCGAATATCTGGCGCGGCGTTCCATTCGTCGCAATTACGCTGCTCGCCGGTCTTCAGACGGTCTCGCCGTCGCTCTATGAGGCGGCGACACTGGATGGCGCATCCGCGTGGCAGCGCTTCCGCTATGTGACCTATCCGTTGCTGACTCCGATCATCGCGGTGGTGATGACGTTCTCGGTGCTTTTCACCTTCACGGACTTCCAGCTGATCTGGGCGATGACGCGCGGCGGACCTGTGAATGCGACGCATTTGATGGCGACGCTTTCATATCAGCGCGGCATCCTGAGCGGGCGGCTGGGCGAGGGCGCTGCGATCGCTACCGCGATGATCCCGTTCCTGCTGGCCGCGATCATGATTTCGTGGTTCGGCCTGCAACGGCGCAAATGGCAGCATGGTGAAGGCAATGACTGACGCCGCCGCCGAAAAGCCGGTAACGGCGACGCAGGTGCTGACCTCCGACACGCAGGAGGGCATGACCTATCTGGAGTCCATTCCGCGCCGGATCGTAACGCTTTGGCTGCCGCTCGGACTCATCATGCTGATCCTGCTGTTTCCGTTTTACTGGATGGCGCTGACCTCCGTGAAACCGAACGCACAACTGATCGACATGGATACCTACAACCCGTTCTGGGTTGTCGAGCCGACGCTCGATCACATCAAGAAGCTCCTGTTCGGCACGCAATATCCACGCTGGCTCTGGAATACGATGTACGTCGCGACCGGCGCCACGTTCCTCTCAATCTTCGCGAGCGTGCTTGCGGCCTACGCGATTGCGCGGCTCAAGTTTCGAGGCTCGCAGATTGTCGGCGCCACGATCTTCATGGCGTACCTCGTGCCGCCGTCGATCCTGTTCATTCCGCTCGCGTCGGTCATACACTTCTACGGCCTGTTCGACTCGCCGCTCGCGCTGATCCTCGTATATCCGACGATCCTGATTCCGTTCTCGACCTGGTTGCTCATGGGATACTTCAAGACCATCCCGTTCGAGCTTGAGGAATGCGCGCTGATCGATGGCGCAAGCCGCTGGCAAATCCTGACGAAGATCATCCTGCCGCTCGCGGTGCCGGGCCTGATATCGGCCTTCATCTTCTCCTTCACGCTTTGCTGGAACGAGTTCATCTACGCCTTGACGTTGACGACCTCGGTGCAGAACAAGACCGTGCCGGTCGCGATCGTGAGCGAACTCGTGGACGGCGACGTTTATCGCTGGGGCTCGCTGATGGCGGGTGCGCTGGTCGGATCGCTGCCGCTCGTCATACTGTATGCATTCTTCGTCGAACATTACGTTTCGGCGATGACGGGCGCGGTCAAGGAATAAGCCATGCATGTATTGATCTTAGGCGCGGCCGGCATGATCGGCCGCAAGCTCACCGAGCGTTTGCTGAAGGAGCAACGCATCGGCTCGCGCGAGATTTCCAGCTTGACCTTGCATGACGTCGTCATGCCGGCTCTGCCTGAGAATGCTTCGTTTCCGGTCAGCGCGTCAGCATCGGACTTTTCCATGCCGGGAGAAGTGGAAAAGCTGGTCGCGGCGAAGCCTGACATGATCTTCCATCTAGCGGCGATTGTGTCCGGCGAGGCGGAAGCCGATCTGGACAAAGGCTATCGCATCAATCTGGATGGCACGCGCTTTCTTCTGGACGCAATCAAAAGGGTCGGCGGCGGCTACAAGCCGCGTGTCATCTTCACTTCCTCCATCGCGGTTTTTGGCGCGCCGTTTCCCGACGCCATCGGCGACGAATTTTTCGAAACTCCGCTCACGAGCTACGGCACGCAGAAGGCCATGGGCGAATTAATGCTGGCGGACTACGCGCGCCGCGGCATTCTCGAAGGCGTCGGCATCCGCCTGCCGACGATCTGCGTCCGCCCGGGGAAGCCGAACAAGGCGGCGTCCGGCTTCTTCTCCAACATCATCCGCGAACCGCTGAACGGCGTGGAGGCGGTGCTGCCGGTTTCCGAAGAGGTGCGGCACTGGCATGCCTCGCCGCGTTCGGCGATCGGATTCCTGATGCACGCGGCGACCATCGACATCGCGAAGCTGAGTAACCGCGTCAATCTATCGATGCCGGGCTTGTCTGTGACGGTCGGCGAGCAGATCGCAGGCCTCGAGCGCGTCGCGGGCAAAAACGTCATCAAGCGCATCCGCCGCGAACCGGATCAGGCCATCATGCGGATTGTGTCGGGCTGGCCGCGTAACTTCGATACGTCACGCGCGAAGTCGCTCGGCTTCACGACCGCCGAAAAGACTTTCGACGATATCGTGAAGCTGCATATCGAGGACGAGTTGCAGGGCAACTACGTCGCGTAACCCGTCAGTTTCCGCGCTTCTTGGCGTCTTCCGCGAGATAGTCCATCGCCGCCTGCGTTCCGCCCTTCTTATGCGGAACGCCGGCGACACCGAGTGCCATTTCGGTCAACGCAAGCGCGCCGAGGAGGGTGCCGTCGTTGATGTCGCCGAGGTGGCCAATGCGGAAATACTTGCCGGCATAGGGGCCGAAACTCGCGCCGTAGGAGATGTCGAAGTTATCCAGCGCGGTCGCGCGGAACTGGTCGGCGTTGTGGCTTTCCGGGAGGAAGATGGCGGTGATCGTCGAGGAGTAGTGCTTCGGCTCTTTGCAGAAAATCTCGAGGCCCCATGTGCGCACCGCGCGACGGGTCGCTTCGGCAAGACGATCATGCCGCGCGAATACGTTCTCAAGGCCTTCCTCGTGCAGCATATCGATCGCCTCGGCGAGGCCGAAGAGAACGTTCGTTGCCGGTGTATAGGGGAAGAAATCGGTTTTGTTCATCGCGAGCATCTCTTCCCAGCCGAAGAACGACTTCGGAAGCTTCGAGGTCTTCGACGCCGCGAGCGCCTTGTCGCTGACCGCGTTGAACGAAATGCCGGGAGGCAGCATCAAACCCTTCTGCGAGCCGCCGACCGTGACATCGACGCCCCATTCGTCATGGCGATAGTCGATCGAGGCAAGCGAGGAAATCGTATCGACGAGCAGGAGCGCGGGATGTCCGGCGGCGTCGATCGCCTTGCGGACTTCGGCGACCGGCGAAACGCAGCCCGTCGATGTCTCGTTATGAAGAACGGCGACCGCCTTGATCTTCTTCTCTTTGTCCTCACGGAGCTTCGCTTCGATTGCCTTCGGGTCGGCGCCGGTGCGCCAGTCGCTCTGGATGAAGACCGGAACGATGCCGAGCTTCTCGGCCATCTTTTTCCAGAGCGTGCCGAACTGGCCGGTCTCGAACATCAGCACCTGGTCGCCGGGCGAGAGCGTGTTGACGAGAGCCGCTTCCCACGCGCCGGTGCCGGACGACGGAAAGATAATGACCGGGTTCGTGGTCTTGAAAATCGTCTTTACGCCGTCGAGTACGCGGCGGGCGAGCTTGCCGAATGCCGGTCCACGATGATCGATAATCGGCATGTCCATCGCCCGCAAAACGCGGTCCGGAATCGGCGATGGGCCGGGGATCTGGAGAAAATGTCTGCCTGCTGTGCGCGAACGATTAGACGCCACTGGTGTCCCCCGGTAATCTTTGATGCGCTTCAATGCATCGAGTGAAGAGTCGGCCAGTCCTGTGAATTATCCTTGCATCCCGGTCAAGCAGCGTTCCGGACGCATCCCTTATGCAATGCCGCAGGGAAGTGCCCCATGAACATTTTGATGCCGGTGCTGGAACGCAGACTACGCAATGAAGTCGCGGGCGAAGTTTTGTTCGATGCATTCAGCCGCGGCCGTTACGCTACGGATGCCTCGCACTACCAGATGATGCCGGTCGGCGTCGTTGTGCCTCGCACCATAGAAGACGCGAAGGCGTCGATTGATTTGGCCAATCAGGAAGGCGTGACGGTGCTGGCGCGCGGCGGCGGCACTTCGCAATGCGGCCAGACCATCAATCATTCGTTGGTCGTCGACTGCTCAAAGCACCTGAACCGCGTGCTCGAACTGGACGTCGAAAACAACCGCTGCGTCGTCGAGCCCGGCATCGTGCTGGACGATCTGAACCGCCAGCTTAGGAAGCACGGACTCTGGTATCCGGTCGATGTTTCGACCGCCTCGCGCGCGACCATCGGCGGCATGGCCGGCAACAATTCCTGCGGTGGCCGTTCGCTGCGCTACGGCACGATGCGTGACAATGTGATTTCAATGGATGCGGTGCTGGCCGACGGTTCGTCCGTGCATTTCGGCCGCGCGAACCGCGACCTGTCCGACATTCCGGAATCGTCGCCGCTGAAGCCGCTCGCGAAAGACTTGCTTGCGCTTGGCGCCCGCGAGGCTGCGGAAGTGGAAGCCCGCTTTCCGAAAGTGCAGCGTCGCGTCGGCGGCTACAATCTCGATGCGCTCACGCCGGGCAAAAACGATCTCAACCTCGCGCACATACTAATAGGTTCCGAGGGTACGCTCGCCTTTACGACGAAGGTAGAGCTGAAACTCTGGCCCATACTCGGCAAGCGCATCGTCGCCGCCTGTCACTTCGGCAGCTTCTACGAGGCAATGAACGCGGCCCAGCATCTGGTGAAGACCGGGCCGATCGCAGTCGAACTGGTCGATCGCACCATGATCGAACTTGCGCGGCAGATCGCGATGTTCCGGCCGACGCTCGAGAAGTTCGTGCGCGGCGGACCGGACGCAATTCTGCTGGTCGAATTCGACTCCGGCGAGGACGAAAACAGGAGGCGTCTAGCGCATCTTCACGATGTGATGAACGATCTCGGCTTCGGCTGGGAGAAGCAGGGCGCCAAATGGGGCGGCGTCGTCGATGTTACCGATCCCGCATTGCAGACTGCGATTGCCGAGCTCCGCGCGTCGGGCCTCAACGTCATGATGTCGATGAAGGAACAGGGCAAGCCGATCTCCTTCGTCGAGGATTGCGCGGTGCCGCTCGAGCATCTTGCGGATTATACCGCGCGGCTAACGGAAATCTTTCACAAACACGGCACGCGCGGCACCTGGTACGCGCATGCTTCCGTCGGCTGTCTTCATGTCCGTCCCGTACTCAATCTGCGTCAGGACAAGGACGTAAAGGCGATGCGCGCGATCGCGGAGGAAGCCTTTGCGATGGTGCGCGAATATAAAGGCTCGCATTCCGGCGAGCATGGCGACGGGCTGGTGCGGTCCGAATTTCACGAGCCGATGTTCGGCTCGAAGCTGGTACGCGCCTTCGAGGAAGTGAAGGACCGCTTCGATCCGAAGCCGCTCTTCAATCCCGGCAAGATCGTGCGCGCGCCGAAGTTCGATGATCGCGAGAACTTCCGCTACGGCCCGCATTACGGTCTCGATGATTTCCGCCCGGCGCTCGACTGGTCGGAATATACTGGCGGCGCGGACGGTTTTCAGGGCGCCGTCGAGATGTGCAACAACAACGGGGCCTGCCGCAACAGCGCCGGCAGCGTGATGTGCCCGAGTTATCGCGTGACGCGAAACGAGCGCGACGTCACGCGCGGTCGCGCAAATACGTTGCGGCTCGCGATCTCCGGTCAACTCGGAAAAGACGCGCTGACGTCCGACGAAATGATGGAGACGCTGAAACTTTGCGTCTCGTGCAAGGGCTGCCGCCGCGAATGCCCAACCGGCGTCGACATGGCGCGAATGAAGATCGAAGTGCTCGCCGCGCGTGCCGCGAAATACGGCTATTCGCTGCGCGATCGTCTGGTCGGCTGGTTGCCGCGCTATGCACCACTGGCAAGGCGTTTTGGGTGGCTGCTGAATCTGCGCGACGTCATCCCTGGTGCCGCCAGGATTTCGGAGTGGATCACCGGATTCAGCGCTAACCGGAAACTGCCGAAATGGCGCTACGACACCTTCGACGACCGCGCGGACGCGCGGGGAACCGGCATGAAAGAAGTCGTGCTCTTTGCCGACACCTTCAACCGCTATTTCGATCACGAGAATCTCGACGCCGCGGTCGAGGTGCTGGAGCAGGCGGGATACCGCGTGCATTTCGCGAAGGCTGGCAAGCGTCCGCTCTGTTGCGGCCGGACGTTTCTTTCCGTTGGCGCGATTGACGAAGCGAAAGCGGAAGCCCAGCGCACGATTGCGGCATTGAGGCCTTTCGTCGAGCGGGGCGTGCGTGTGGTCGGTCTTGAGCCGAGCTGTATCTTCGGCTTTCGCGACGAGATTCCCGCGCTCCTCAAGAATAGTGCAGATGCGAAGGCGCTTGCTGCGAATGCGATGCTGTTCGAGGAATTCGTCGCGGCCGAAGCGGCGGCGGGCAATTTGAAGCTCGACCTGAATCCGATCGGCGGGAAAGCGCTTCTGCATGGCCATTGTCATCAGAAGGCGTTCGGTGCGCTGACACCGGTGCAGCAGACGCTGAAGCTTGTACCGGGTCTGGCCGTCGAAACGGTGGAGTCGAGTTGCTGCGGGATGGCCGGCAGCTTTGGTTACGGCAAGGATACGATCGGAATTTCGCTCGCGATGGGAGAATTGAGCTTGCTACCGGCGGTGCGCAAGGCCGATGATAATACGATCATCGTCGCCGATGGCACGTCATGCCGCGAGCAGATCGGGCACGGCACGGGGCGTGAGGCGGTTCATGTCGCGCGCGTGCTCGCGCGCAGCCTGAATGCCGAATCCTTGTAACCAACATATATAGAGAACACTTCGCCTTGGGAGATAACGGATGCCGGAACTGACGCTCGAGAAGGCGCAAAGCATCATCAGCGCGGGATTGAAGCACGCGCACGACGCCAAGTTGAAGCCGCTGGGTATCGTTGTGCTCGATGCGCGCGGCGCGATGGTCGCCTGCGCGATCGAGGATAATTCCGCGCTCCGCCGTTTCGAGATCGCGCATGGCAAGGCGCATGGCTGTCTCGGCATGGGAATCGGCGGCCGTTCGGTCGATGCGCGCGTGCGCGAGCGGCCGCATTTCGGCGCGGCACTCGCGCATGTGTTCGGCGGCGACTTTATTCCCGTGCCCGGCGGCGTGCTGGTGAAGAACGCAAGCGGCGCGATCATCGGGGCGGTCGGCGTTTCCGGCGATACGTCGGACAACGACGAGGCGGCCGGGATTGCGGGTATTCAAGCAGCAGGTTTCGTCGCGGATGCGGGGTAGGGCGATCCAGCAAAAGGAGCGCATGCATGAGCGGAAATGTCACTTTCACGAAAGAAGGCGCGATCGCGACGGTTGTGATCGAAAACGAAGGCCGGCTGAATGCGCTATCGCTGCCGATGTGGCGGCAACTGCGTGCGGCATTCGAGGAACTCGGCCATGACCGCGACGGAGTGCGCTGCATCGTATTGCGCGGCGCCGGAGACGCGTTTGCGTCGGGCGCGGATATCGCCGAATTCGAGAACGAGCGCTACGACGTGCCCACGGCGCGCGCCTATGGCAAGGCGATCCATCCCGCGCTGATCGCGATTTCCGAATGCCCGCATCCGGTGATCTCGATGATTCATGGCCCCTGCGTCGGCGGCGGCCTCGAGATCGCGGGACGTACCGATATTCGCATCTGCGACGAGAGCGCGCGCTTCGGCATCCCGGTCAACCGCCTCGGTCTGGTTGTCGCCTATGCGGAACTCAAGGCACTGCTCGATATCGTCGGGCCGTCCTTCGCGATGGAGATGCTGCTCGAGGGGCGGATATACGGCGCGGCCGACGCGTTACGCATAGGCCTCGTCAATCGTGCAGTGCCGGATTCCGAGCTCGAAAAAGAAGCTTATGGAACCGCAAAGCGCATCGCCGATGGCGCGCCGCTTGCTGCGCGCTGGCACAAGAAGTTCGTCCGCCGTCTGCTGGAGCCGAAGCCCCTGCGTGAGGACGAGCTCGACGAAAGTTTCGATTGCTTCGGTACCGAGGATTTTCGCATCGGCTATCGTGCCTTTCTCGAAAAGAAGAAGCCGCAATTCAAAGGCCATTGATGAAAAGCCGGGGGCCGCTCGAGGGCGTCAAGGTAATCGAACTTTGCCATGTCATGGCCGGGCCTGTCTGCGGGCTGATGCTCGCGGACATGGGCGCGGAAGTCATCAAGGTCGAAAAGATGCCGAACGGCGACGACACGCGCCGCACGGTGCCGCCGCTGATCGGCGACGAGGCCGCCACCTTCATGATGATGAACCGCAACAAGCGCGGCATCGCGGTCGATCTGAAGACGGAGCAGGGCAAGGAAATCCTTCGCCGTCTTCTCAAAACCGCCGACGTGCTGACAGAGAACTTCAGCCGCGGCGTCATGGAACGCATGGGCTTCGGCTACGAGACGCTGAAAGCGACGCACCCGCGCCTGATCTATTGCGCGATCTCGGGCTTCGGCAGAAGCGGGCCTTATGCCGACCGCGGCGGCTTCGACCTGATCGCGCAAGGGATGAGCGGCCTGATGTCGATTACCGGCGAAGGGCCGGGCCGCCCGCCGGTGAAAGTCGGTGCGCCGGTGACGGACATTACCGCCGGCATACTCGGGGCGATGGGAATCCTTGCAGCACTTCACGCGCGCAGCGAAACCGGTAAGGGCCAGATGGTCGATACCTCGCTGTTCGAGGCGGGCATCGTGCACACCTTCTGGCAGTCGGCGATCGGGCTCGCGACCGGTGTTGCGCCGGGCCCGATGGGTTCGGCGCATCCGTTGAACGCGCCTTATGAAGCCTTTGCTACGAAAGACGGATGGATCAATCTAGGTGCGGCAAACCAGGCGACTTGGCTTCGCGCGGTAAAGCTGCTCGATCGCACCGAGCTTGCGGTAGATCCGCGCTTCAAGGACGCGTCCGGCAGGCTCGTGAACCGCGTCGCTCTTGCCGAAACGCTCGCGCCTGAATTCATGAAGCGCACCAGCGCCGAATGGCTGGAGGCATTCGACCGCGCCAAGGTGCCTGCGGGCCCAGTGCTAAACGTGATCGAGATGCATGCCGATCCGCAGACGCGCGCGCGGAACATGGTCGTGGAAGTCAATCATGCGACCCTCGGGCCGGTAAGAACGCTGGGTATGCCGATAAAATTTTCCGAAACGCCCGGCGGCGTTCATCGCAGCGCACCAATTTTCGGGCAGCACACCGCCGAAGTGCTGCGGGAACACGGCTTCACTGACGAGGAAATCGACAACATGGCTAGTTCCGGGGCAATTCACCGCGCATAACGCGCAACCACGGCCCATCGAAAAATTTTGTGAAGTCATTCGATTTCGCAGCGCAATATCGCGCGCGGCAATCTGGCGCCCTCGATGAATTCTGGAAATACTACAAAGCCTTGGTATAAATGACCGGGGACAAGAACAACGAAATAACAATCGAGTCTCGGGGTGGAAGCAAAAGTTCAGGTTCAGTCGCGGGCGGCGCAGACGTCGGTGCCGTTGCTCGCAGTAGAAGATTTACACGTTCGGTTTGAAACCTCGCGCGGCGTCGTGCGTGCGGTCGAAGGTGTGTCCTACACCGTCAATCGCGGTGAAGTCGTCGCGGTGGTGGGCGAGTCCGGTTGCGGAAAATCCGTCTCGGCGCTCACGATCATGCGGCTGCTGGCGAAGACCGGCCGCGTCACGCGCGGCCGCATCATGCTCGAAGGCCGCAATCTGCTCGAGCTTTCCGAAGACGATATGCGCGCGGTGCGCGGCCACGAGATCTCGATGATCTTTCAGGAGCCGATGACCTCGCTCAATCCGGTCCTGTCGATCGGCGCGCAGATCATGGAGCCGTTGCTCATCCATCTGAAGATGACCGAGGAAGAGGCCCGCGGACGCGCGCTCGAACTGATGCAGCAGGTCGGCATTACCGATGGCGAGCGCCGGCTCTCGCAGTATCCGCATCAGCTTTCCGGCGGCATGCGCCAGCGCGTGATGATTGCGATCGGTCTCGCCTGCAAGCCGAAGCTGATCATCGCCGACGAGCCGACCACCGCGCTCGACGTCACCATTCAGGCGCAGATTCTCGAACTAATGAAGAATCTGTCGCGCGAACTCGGCATCGCACTCGTTATCATCACGCACAACCTCGGCATCGTCGCGCGCTACGCCGACCGCGTTAACGTGATGTACGCGGCCAACATCATCGAGAAGGGCAGCGCCGACGACATTTTTCTTCAGCCCGCGCACCCCTATACGAACGGCCTCATGCGTTCGGTGCCGCGGCTCGACGAGCCGCGCGGCACGAAATTGCAGACCATCGAGGGCCTGCCGCCCGATCTGCGCATGCCGCCGGAGGGCTGCCGCTTTGCCGCACGCTGTCCGCACAAGCTCGAAAAGTGTCTGAAGCCGATCGAACTGATCGATCTCGGCAAGGGTCACGAAGCGCGCTGCCATCGCGTCGATGAGATTATGTCGGGCGCGCTCAAGGTCGAATTTCCAAGCGGTCCGCCGGTAACGTCGCAGGCCCATATCGGCGACAAGCCGATCCTCGAAGTCGCCAATCTCAGGAAGTATTTCGGCGTGAAGGCGGCGGGCGGCATCTTCTCGAACGAGATGGCGACCGTGCGCGCGGTCGATGACGTTTCGTTTGCGATTGCGCCCGGAGAGACGCTCGGCCTCGTCGGCGAGTCCGGTTGCGGCAAGACCACGGTAGGCCGCGTCGTGCTGCGGCTCGACGAAGCGACCGGGGGCTCGATCAAGTTCAGCGGCACCGACGTCACCCATCACAGCGGACGCGAGATGCGCGGCGTCCGCCGCAAGATTCAGGTGATCTTTCAGGACCCGTATTCCTCGCTCAACCCGCGCATGACGATCGGCGAAATCATCGCGGAGCCGTTGAAGGTCTACGGCATCGTTCCGGAGAAGAAGGCGAGGGCGGCACGCGTCGGTGAATTGCTGACCCAGGTCGGGCTGTTTCCCTACATGGCCGAACGCTACCCGCACGAATTATCAGGCGGCCAGCGGCAGCGCGTCGGCATAGCGCGCGCACTCGCGCTGGAGCCGGAGCTAATCGTCTGCGACGAGCCGGTGTCGGCGCTCGACGTTTCGATTCAGGGGCAGGTGATCAATCTGCTCGAGGATTTGCAGACGCGGCTCGGCCTCACGTTCCTGTTCATTGCGCACGATCTTGCGGTCGTGCGGCATATCTCGGATCGTGTCGCGGTCATGTATCTTGGCCGCATCATGGAACTCGCCGACCGCGACGAGATCTACGAGCGGCCGCTGCATCCTTACACGAAAGCGCTGCTCGACGCCGCGCCGATTCCCGATCCGCGCATCGAGCGCGCACGCGCGCCGCGTGCGCTGCGGGGCGAAATTCCGTCGCCCTTGACCCCGCCGTCGGGCTGCGTGTTCCATACGCGCTGTCCGATCGCGCTCGATGTTTGCAAGCAGAAGGTTCCCGAAACGCGCGACATGAGCAAAGGTCATCTCGTCGCCTGCCATCGCGCCGAGGAAATTCAACGCAGCGAAGTTCTTCAAGGTGCATGAAAAAGGCGCCTCTTAAAAAACGGCTACGCAAAAACGATACGGGCTAATGGGAGGAATAAAATGAAAAGGCTACTTCTGGGCCTCTTGGGTGTCGCGGCATTCGTGCTCGCGGCAGGACCGAAGGCCGAAGCACAAACGCCGAAACGCGGCGGCAACCTCAACTTCGCAATCAGCGCGGAAACCCCGCATTACGACTGCCACGGCAGCGACACCTACGCGACGCTGCATTTTTCGTCGCCGTTTTATTCGACGCTGCTGCGTTATAACCTCAGCAAGTTTCCCGAAGTGGAAGGCGATCTCGCGAAGTCCTGGACGGTTTCGCCCGACAAGCTGACCTACACCTTCACGCTGCATGACGGAGTGAAGTTCCACGACGGAACGCCGTTCAGCTCCGCGGACATCAAGGCGACCTATGATCGCCTTCGCAACCCGGCGAAGGGTGTCGTTTCGAACCGCAAGGCAACCTTCGCGGATATCGAGAGCATCGAAACCCCGAATCCGACCACGGTCATCTTCAAGCTCAAGGCCGTGAACTCCTCGATGCTCGACCACTTCGCGAGCCCGTGGAATTGCGTCTACGCGGCTAAGGATCTGGAAACCGATCCGAACTTCCCGCGCACGAAGATCAACGGCACCGGTCCGTTCATTTTTGTCGAGCACGTAAAGGGCAGCCACGTCGAAGGCAAGCGCAACCCGAACTATTTCAAGAAGGGCTTGCCCTATCTCGACAGCTACCGCGGCATCTTCACCTTGCAGGCGGCGGCGATGCTGAACGCCCTCCAGGGCGGACAGGTGCTCGCGGAATTCCGCGGTGTGTCTCCCGCCGAACGTGACCGCATGGTCGCGGCGATGGGCAAGAACCTCCGGGTCGAGGAGTCGAGCTGGACGCTGAACCTGCTCGTGCTGTTCAACAACGAGAAGCCGCCGTTCAACGATGTGCGTGTCCGCAGGGCGTTGCTCATGGCGATCGATCGCTGGGGCGGAAGTGTCGGTCTCTCGAAAATCTCCACGCTTCGTGCGGTCGGCGGTGTCGTGCGTCCGGGCTCTCCGCTCGCAACCCCGGAAGCTCAACTCGTGAAACTCCCGGGCTTCTCCAAGGACATCAAGGCGGCCCGCGCCGAAGCGCGCCGTCTCCTGAAGGAAGCAGGGCAGGAGAACCTGAAGTTCACGCTCTGGAATCGCAACCTCGCGATGCCCTACACGCCGGCGGGCGTCTTCCTCGTCGACCAGTGGCGGCAGATCGGCGTGCAGGTCGAACACAAGCAGTCCGATACCGCGCCCTATATCGCGGCGATGCGCAGCGGCAATTATGAAGTCGCCATCGACTTCTCGAACCTCTTCAACGACGATCCGACCCTGTCGCTGACGAAGTTCCTGTCCGCGAAGAACAACCCGCTGAACCTCGCGCGCTACAACGACGAGGAGATCGACAAGTATTACGAGCTCCAGCTTCGCGAGGGCGACATCACCAAGCGCAAGCAATACATCCAGGCGCTTGAGAAGCGGTTGTTCGAGCAGGGCTACCAGCAGCCGTTGTTGTGGTGGCACCGCATCGTGCTGACCAACAAGAAGGTCATGGGCTGGAAAATGTCGCCGAGCCACAACCTCGGTCAGGATCTGGCCGAAGTCTGGCTCAACGAGTAATCAACGAAAGCTTGCGGCCCGGCGCGAATGCCGGGCCGCAGGAGTTTACCGATGCTGCTTTACACCTTGAAGCGACTGCTGCTCACGATTCCGACGCTGATCGGCGTCGCGGTCCTTGTCTTTTTCATGCTGCGTATCGTCCCCGGCGATATCGTCGAGGTGAAGCTGCGTGCCGACGGCGGCAACGTCACCGAAGAGGTAATGCAGCAGGAGCGCGAGCGTCTCGGCCTGAACCGGCCGCTTTATGTGCAGTTCGCCGATTACATGTGGGGCCTTGCGAGATTCGATCTCGGCATCTCGATGTGGACCGAGCGTCCGGTGATCGAGGAGATCATGATCCGGCTCGAGTTGTCGCTCGAGGTCGCGATCCTCGCGACAATATTTGCGACACTCATATCGATACCGCTCGGAACAGCGGCTGCGTTGTTCCGCAATACCTGGATCGATTACGTGGTTCGCGTCCTGACCATCGGCGGACTATCAATTCCGTCGTTCTGGTTCGGCATGATTATCAGTCTCAGCCTGCTTTCGCTGTTCAACTGGCTGCCGCCGATCACCTTTACGCCGATCTATGAGGATCCGGTCGCGAACCTCTCGCAGTTGATCTGGCCAGCGCTTGCGGTCGGCTATCGCTACTGCGCGGTGACCGCGCGCATGATCCGCTCGTCGCTGCTGGAAGTGCTGGCCGAAGACTATATCCGCACTGCGCGCGCGAAGGGCGTTTACGAGAAGCTCGTGGTCTCGCGCCACGCGCTCAGGAACGCGCTGCTTCCCGCGATCACCGTTATGGGTCTGGAGTTCGCCTTCCTGATCGGCGGTCTCGTCGTCACCGAGCAGGTCTTCAACCTGAACGGCATCGGCCAGCTTTTTGTGCAGAGCGTGTCCCGCAACGACTTCATGCTCATTCAGGGCATGGTCATCATGATTGCGGGCTTCTACGTCATCATCAATCTCGTGGTCGATCTGCTTTACGCGGTGTTCGACCCGCGCATCCGGTACGGCGGCTAATGGCAAATGTAGCGACGGCAATTCCGGCGACTCCCGCGGCGACGCTGCCGAAGCGCCCGAATCCGGTTCTGACGTTCGTGCGCCAGCAGCCGATGGGGGCGGCGAGCTTCGTCGTGATCTTTGTCATGATGTTTGCGGGTCTCTTTCCGCAACTCGTCGCGCCCTACGATCCGCTCGGCATCGACTTCGCGCAGATTCTCGCCGCACCTTCGTTGGATCACTGGTTCGGCACCGACGCCTACGGCCGGGATATTTTCTCTCGCATCATCTATGGCTCGCGCACGGCGCTTGTGATCGGTTTCTCGTCGTCGCTGGTCGGCTCAAGCATCGGTGCGGTCCTCGGCATTGCGTCGGCCTATTTCGGCGGCCGGGTCGATACCTGGATTCAGCGTTTCGTTGATATCCTGCTGGCATTCCCAATCATCGTGTTGGCGCTCGTCGTGGTTGCCGCGATCCGCAAGACAGTAATCTACGGCGTCGACGTGAACCTGATTATAGCGATCGCGATTCCGATCATCCCGCGTGTCGCGCGCGTGGTGCGGGCCGCCGCGCTCTCGGTCAGCGTAATGCCCTATATCGATGCGGCGAGGGCGGCCGGGTATTCGGATACGCGCATTATCTTCCGTCACATGGCACCGAACGTCGTGGCACCGTTTCTGATCATGTTCACCGCCTTTATCGCGCAAGCGATCCTGCTCGAGGCGTCACTTTCATTCCTTGGCCTCGGCGTCACCGAGCCGACGGCGGCTTGGGGTTTGATGCTCTCAGGCAATGCCGCCGACTTCTATCGCGAAGCGCCGTGGATGGTGATTTTCCCCGGCGTCGCGATCAGTCTCGCGGTCTTCGCCTTCAACCTGTTCGGCGACAGCCTGCGCGACTATCTCGATCCGCGCTTCAAGACATAAATTTGCGTTATCTCTGAAGGAGAAACGCTCGGACGGCTGCGTTGAACGCGGCCGGATCTTGCAGAGGCGCGAAATGTCCTGCTTCGTTTAACAGGACAAAAGTAGCGCCCGGTACTTGTCGTGCAATTTCTTCCGCGTGCGAACGTCGGATCGCTTCGTCGTGATCCGCGTGGAAGATCACCGTACGGACCATGATCGAGGCAAGGTCTGCGCTCGTCAGCGTCGGTTGCGTTTTCCACATGACCGAAAGCAGCGCATGAATCTGTTCATGGCGCTCAGGATTAGGTGAGAGCCTTTTATATTCTTCCTTGGTTCTCGCACTATAGGCGGCGAACGCGGCGCGATGAGTAAGCGGCTGATAGCCGGCCGTCGTCGCGTTGCCGGCAAATGCGATGAGCGACGTGGTTCGTTCCGGATAGCGTAGCGCAAGATAGAAGCCGATATTGGCGCCGTCGCTCCATCCGACGACCGAAGCAGTGTTGATCTTCAAATGATCGAGGACTGCAAGTGCATCGGTCGCCATCTGCTCGTAGCTGATCGCTTTCGCTTCGTTCGTGCTACGGCCCTGTCCACGGCAATCGATGACAAGGACGCGATGGTCGCGGGAAAGATCGCGCACCAGATGACCCCAGTAGTCGGCATTGCCGCCTCCGCCATGCAGGAGCAGCACCGTCTCGCGCCTGTCGTCGCCGAAGGTCGCGAACCAGATGCGTGCGTCCTTCAGGTTCACGTAGCCGGAATTGACAGGCGCGGGTAGTTGCGGGGTTGGCGGGAGCATGTCCCACTTCGGTTGTGCGGTGGTTGAACCGGTCATGCTGAAAAGCAGGATACTAAAGAGCGCAAGGGAGCATAGCGGACGCAAAATTAGCCCACCTTGGCTATGGTGAAGATATAGACGCCGTCGCGTTGCTCCTGGCGTTCGAGCCGGTGTCCGGCTTCGCGGGCGTAATTCGGAAGATCGATGATGGTCATCGGGTCGGTGCATTTGAGCGTGAGGCGTTCGCCAACTGCGAGCGTCGGCATCAGCTTCTTCGCTTTCAGCACAGGCAACGGGCATTTCAGCCCGCGCAGATCGACGACACGCTCGGTCATGACATTCTCCGGCGCGGAGAATAGGTGTGCCGGGTGCGGAAACGCAAACGGGCGCAGCCCCGACGAGAGGACCGCGCCCGCAATTGCGTGCGTCAGAAGAACCGTGCGGCGAGACTGGTCGCAAACGGTTTCAGTTCGAGCCCGCCCCGGAAGATCATCTCGAAGGCCACATAGAGGATGACCGCAAGGCCGATATAGGCGATCCAGCGGTATTTCTGGAGTATGCGGGCGATGAACGAGGCGGCAATGCCCATCAGCGCGATCGAGAGTGCAAGCCCGAATACGAGAACCCAAGGGTGTTCGCGGGCCGCGCCCGCGACCGCGAGCACGTTGTCGAGCGACATCGAAACGTCGGCGATCACGATCTGCCATGCGGCCGCCGCGAAAGTTTTGCGCGGCGCGGAAGCGGCGACGGTGCCGTCCCTGTTGATGTCCTCGCCGGTAACGGCCTCGACGGCGTCGTGCTCTTCATGTGCGCTGGTGCGCAGTTCGCGCCACATCTTCCAGCATACCCAAAGAAGCAAAATGCCGCCGGCAAACAGAAGCCCAACCACTTGCAGCAGTTGCGTCGTCATGGCGGCGAAGCCGATGCGAAGCACGGTCGCGGCGATAATACCGATCAGAATTGCTCGCGCGCGTTGCTCGCGCGGCAATCCCGCGGCGGCAAGTCCGATCACGATGGCGTTGTCGGCCGCGAGCACGAGGTCGATCATGATGACCTGAAACAGCGCGACCCATGCGTCGGCGGGCATGATCGTCATGATCGTGTTCATGCGGCACCCCCATGAGCCTGAAGGCGCGCAAGTGCATCATCGGCTGACATAGCCGGACGCGTTCGAACAGTTTTTCGATACAATAGGTCCACGGACCCTCTCCTTGGTGAAGACCGACATCGCAGTCCGTGAGGAACTGCCAGAGGGGCCCGGTCTCGGTTGATGATGTCGGTTATCTCGTTGCGGCCATCCCGAATAATTCGAGGGCGGCGGTGGGTTCGGACATCGAACCCGCGCTGAAGCCGATCAGCGCGAGCATTCCCGCGAGGTCGCGAAAGGTGAGGCCCTGTGCGCGATGATCCGTGCGCCGGTGCCAGGCATACAAGCCGAAAACGCCTGCCAGAAGGAGCGATACGAGGCTGGCGAGCGGCAGCGAGATTGTAGACGGCGCGAACAAGGCAACCGCGGCCGCGGGAATCGCGCCGACTATGAAAAGAACTTTCAGGCGCGTCCGCGGATCGCGCAGTTCTGCTGAAAAGGTCTGTCGCCGTTCAGGCTTGTAGCCTGAGAGCGCCATGCTCCGCTCCTGATAACTACGGGGCCGCGCGAAGCGCGCGGCGTCAGGAATCGAAACTAGTCACACGGCTGCGAGGTGAATATTCGTAGCATTCCGCCCGTAGTTCTACGGAATAACCCGGCCGAGCTTCACGGCCTGTCGCACCAGCACGGCGACGCTCTGCGCCTGCATCTTTTCCATGATTTCAGCGCGATAACTCTCGACCGTGCGGACGCTGATCCCGAGCTTGTCGGCGACGTTCTGGCTGGTGAAGCCCTCGGCGACCAGATCGAAAATCTCGGTCTGCCGCGGGGTCAGCCGCGCGAAACGCTCGCGCAGTTCCTCGCCGGAGCGCGAAGCGCCGAGGTTATCGTGAAGCCGTGCGAGGCCACGATTGATGGCGGCAACAAGCTGGGTGTCATCGACCGGCTTCTCAATGAATTCCTCGGCGCCTGCCTTGATCGCGGCGACCGCCATCGGAATGTCGGCATGGCCCGAAATCAGCACGACGGGCAGCGAACTGCCGCGTTTTCCTAGCTGCCGGACGAGTTCGATGCCGTCCGTTCCGGGCATCCGCACATCCGCGACGATGCAGGCAGGGCGGGAAGAATCGAGCTTTTCGAGGAAGCGGTCCGCGGACTCGAAGCCCTCGGTCTGGAAGCCGAAGACGCTCAGCATCTCGCCGAGCGCGTTCCGCACCGATTCCTGATCGTCGACAATGTAGATCGTCGGTCCCGTCATCTTTGGTCGTTCCGTTTATCCCCGGTCGGTATGGTGAAGCGAAATTCGGTAGTCCCCGGCTCGCGCGAATGGAGCCATATCTTGCCGCCATGCGCCTCGACGATGGAGGTGCAGATCGGAAGCCCGAGACCGAGACCTTCATGCTTTGAAGTCATCAGAGGCTCGAACAGCCGCTCCGCGATATCCTCGCTGATACCGGGTCCGTTATCCCATACGCTAAATTCGACGCGGCCGGGTGTGAAAAGATGCCGCGCAGCGATGACGACTTCGCCGCCGCGTTTCGCGCTTGCGATGGAGTCTATGCTGTTGCGAACCAGGTTAAGGACCACCTGCTGCAACTGCACCCGGTCGCCATAAAGCGGCGGAAGGCCGTTCTCGCATTTCAGCACAAGCCGGATATCTTTTGCCGCCGCTTCGGAGCGGGCGAGCATCAAGGCATCGTCGAGCACGTTCGCAGCATCGACCGTGCTGACGCGCGGATGCCCGCGCCGGAGAAATTCCCGCATGCGCCGGACGATCGCACCGGCGAGATCGACCTGCGTGATCATGTTCGTGAGATTTGTATCGGCGCGGGCGAGATCGGCTTCCGGCTTACGGATCAGCTCCTGCGCGGAACGAGCGAGCGAGCGCGCCGCCGTCATCGGCTGATTGATTTCGTGCGCGAGCGCCGAAGCCATGCCGCTGACCAGCGTGAAGCGCGCGGCATGCACCGCTTCCGCTTCCTTTTCCTTGAAGCGGCGCTCGGCATCGCGCGCATGTTCTTCGGAGCGTTCCCGTTCGGTTACAACCGCGCCCACGATCAGCCCGGTCGCGGTCAGCACCAGCATCAGAATCTGGAACTCCGTGAAGGTTTGCGCGTCGGCCGCAAAGAAACGGAGCACGATCACGAGACCGAGTTGCGCGAGCGCGAGCGCGACGCAGGCGCCATCTAGGCCGAAACGCAGCGCCGAAAGCACGACCGGCACGAACAGAAGATAAAAGAGCTTCACACCGTTCATGGCACCGGCGGCGCCGATGATCCAGAGTGAACCTGCGATCAGCGCCGCGTAAAGAATGATTTCGGTAATGAGCGGTGCGGATAGCATCGGCAGCCGGTGCGGATGCATCGCGCGCATGACGAGCGGGGTGACGACGGCAATCCCGATCGTGTCGCCAACGAGGAGCGGCACGAGCGCAATGACGACGTCGCCCCAGCTTAAATTCGGCTCCAATACCAGAAGGAGCGAAAGGAGCAGTGTGGTGAACAGCGCCCCCGCCAGGCCTGCGCCAAGCAGCACGCCGACGTCGCGGAGTTTCCGCAAGCTGACATCGAGCGCGAAGCGGACCCGCGCAAGCCATGCCGCCGCGCCGTAAACCGCCGCGATGATCGCCGCGATGCCAAGAATGATCGCCCATTGCAGGTTGGTCTTCAGCACCAGCGTTTCGGAGATGACTACGCCCGCAAACAGCACCAGCGCATAGACCGGCCCGCCGAGGATCATCAGCGCGAACAGCAGGCCAAGCCCCGGGTTCCAGGGCGTGATCGGCACACCTTTATATTCGTGGATGAAGCTCAGCCATTCGAGCCCGGCATAGGCCCCGAGAAAGGCGAGCGCGACCGCCGCCTGCCGGAAACGGCTGGCGGGGTGTGAAACCGCGCTATCCGGGATTTCGCGCGCAACCATGAATTGGCTAATATCACGGCCAAGCCGGGGAAACACTGGCGTAATACTGCACTAGGGAGATGCACTTGCCGAAATTCCTGCTTGCCATCGATCAGGGCACGACTTCGTCGCGCGCTATTCTGTTCCGTGAGGACATGACGGTCGCAGCCGTCGGTCAGCAGGAATTCGCACAGCACTTTCCCGCTTCCGGTTGGGTCGAGCATGAACCCGACGATCTCCTGCGTACGACGCTTTCGGTTTGCCGGGAGGCACTGGAGAAAGGCAAGGCGGCGGCCAAGGATGTCGCCGCGATCGGAATCACCAATCAGCGCGAGACCACCGTTGTTTGGGATCGCGCTACCGGCAAGTCGATCCATCGTGCGATCGTCTGGCAGGATCGCCGCACCGCGGACCGCTGCGAACAATTGAAGAAGGAAGGACACGAACAGCAGGTTGCGGCGAAGACCGGCCTGCTGCTCGATCCATATTTCTCCGGTACCAAGCTCGCTTGGATCCTCGATCATGTTCCAGGCGCGCGCGCTCGTGCGGAGCGCGGCGAACTTGCCTTCGGCACCGTCGATTGTTTTTTGCTGTGGCACCTTACCGGCGGCAAAGTCCACGCGACCGATGCGACCAATGCCTCGCGCACGCTCCTGTTCGATATTCATCGCGGAGCGTGGGACGATGAATTGCTGAAGCTGCTGAACGTGCCGCGCGCGGTGCTGCCGGATGTGCGCGATTGCGCGGGAGATTTCGGTGCCACGACGCCTGAACTATTTGGCGGCGCAATCGCGGTGCGCGGCATTGCCGGTGACCAGCAGGCCGCGACGGTCGGGCAGGCCTGCTTCAATCCCGGCATGATGAAATCGACTTACGGCACCGGCTGTTTTGCGCTTCTGAATACGGGCGCGACACCGGTCGCCTCGAAGAACCGGCTGCTCACGACTATCGCCTATCAGTTGAACGGCAAGCGCACCTATGCGCTGGAAGGGTCGATCTTCGTCGCCGGCGCGGCGGTACAGTGGCTCCGCGACGGCCTCGGCATCGTGAAGCACGCGTCCGAGACCGGGCCGCTCGCGGAAGAAGCCGATCCGACCCAAGACGTTTATCTGGTCCCGGCATTCGTCGGTCTCGGCGCCCCATACTGGAATTCGGAAGTCCGCGGTGCGCTGTTCGGACTGACGCGAAACAGCGGGCCAAAGGAATTTGCGCGCGCGGCGCTCGAAAGCGTCTGTTACCAGACCGCCGATCTGCTCGAGGCGATGCAGGCCGATTGGCCGCAGGCGAAAGGCGCTTCCACCGTGCTTCGCGTCGATGGCGGCATGGTCGCGTCCGACTGGACGATGCAACGGCTCGCCGACCTGCTCGCGGCACCCGTGGATCGTCCGACTGTGAAGGAAACGACGGCGATGGGCGCTGCCTACCTTGCGGGGCTTGCCGCAGGTCTCCTGCCGCCGCCGGATCAGTTCGGGGACTCGTGGCGGCTGGAGCGCCGCTTTACGCCGGGCATGGATACCGCAATGCGGCAGCGTAAGCTCGCAGGCTGGAAAAAGTCGGTGCATAGCCTGCTCGGCAGCGGGTGAACCTTGCGAAATCCGGCGGACCGTATGAAATGGCGTCCGTCAGTTCGCACCAAAGCGGGCGGCGCGGGGCAGGGAGCGTTCAAGTCAAATGGAATTGCAGCGTAACGAATTCAAACACGCGATTGCGTCGGGCAAGTTGCAGATCGGCCTCTGGAACAGTCTCTGCTCCAACATCGTGACCGAAATCGTCGCCTATAGCGGCTTCGACTGGTTGCTGCTCGACACCGAGCATTCGCCGAACGAACTGCCGGCGGTAATGTCGCAACTGCAATCCGTGCAGCGCGGCACTGCGACCCCGATCGTACGCCCCGCCTGGAACGATACTGTCCTCATCAAGCGCATTCTCGACATCGGTGCACAGTCGATCCTCGTGCCGTTCGTGCAGAACGCGGAGGAAGCGAAACGCGCCGTGGCCGCGACACGCTATCCCCCCGAAGGCGTGCGCGGCATTACGACTAGCGGCCGCGCGGCGCGCTATGGCCGGATCAAGGATTACGTGAAGAACGCGAACGCTGAAATTTGCGTGCTGGTGCAGGCCGAGACGCGCGAGGCGCTCGACAATCTCGAAGCGATCGCAAACGTCGACGGCGTCGATGGCATTTTTGTCGGACCCGCCGACCTTTCGGCATCGTTCGGTCAGATCGGAAACCCGCAGCATCCCGAAGTGCAGAAAGCAATCGAGGATGTCGCGAAGCGTTTGAAGAAGATCGGCAAGCCCGCGGGCATCCTGGCTCCGGTGGAGGAAGAAGCGCGACGCTATATCGAATGGGGTTACACCTTCGTTGCGCTCGGCTCCGATCTCGGGCTGCTCGCGAAAGGCGCCGACACGCTCGCCGCGAAGTTCAAGAAATAAACCGAACCGCGCATTTTACCCGGAGCATTCTATGGGCAAGGCAAGACTGGAAGGCAAACGCGCGATCGTAACGGGTGCCGGCAGCGGCATTGGCCGCGCGTCGGCACGTCTGTTCGCCGCCGAGGGCGCGTCGGTGCTTGCCGTCGATCGTGCGAAAGATGCGGTTGAGGAAACCGCTGCGCTCATCAAGAAGGACGGCGGCAGGGCGATTGCAATGTCCGCCGATGCGGGCGACGAAGCGGACGTTAAAGCCTACGTCGCGAAGGCCGTCTCGGAATTCGGCGCTATCGATGCGATCTACGCCAATGCCGGCATCAGCGGCGGTCTCGTGCCTTTGTGGGAGCAGACTGTTGATATGTGGAAGGAAATTCTCCGCATCAATCTGATCGGGCCGTTCCTCGCGATCCAGAACGTCGCGCCGCTGATGGTGAAGCAGGGCAACGGCTCCATCGTCTGCACCGCGTCGGTCGCGGGTTTGCGCGCGAACGCGGGCGGGCATCCTTACTCGGCAAGCAAGGCCGGTGTAATCAGCCTAGTGCAGACGACGGCAAGTTCGCTCTCCGGCACCGGCGTTCGCATCAACGCGATCTGTCCGGGCCTGATCGAGACCGGCATGACGAAGCCGATCTTCGACTACGCTAAGGACCGGGGCACGACGCACAAGCTCGGCCAGATCAACCCGATGCAACGCCACGGCGAACCGGAAGAGATCGCCGCGATGGCCTTGTTTCTCGCGAGCGACGACGCATCGTACGTCAACGGACAGGCCTTCCCGGTGGACGGCGGGCTCTCGAGCACGCATCCCTTCGTTGGCAGGCTGCGCGTCTGACGTCTAGCCGAGCGCTTTCAATCCGGCGGCGAGGTCTTCGATCAGGTCGTCGGGATCCTCAAGGCCGATGTGCAGCCGGATGCCGGGACCGCCCGGCGCCCACTTCGTCGCCGTGCGGTAGGGCGCACAATCGAACTGGATGGCGAGGCTTTCGAACCCGCCCCAGCTATAGCCCATGCCGAACAGGTTGAGCGTATCGAAGAACGCGCCGATGTTCGCTTCGCATTGCGGCTTCAGAATAAGAGAGAAGAGCCCGCAGGCGCCGTCGAAGTCGCGCTTCCAGAGCGCATGACCCGGATCGCTTTCGAGCGCTGGATGCATCACGCGCAAAACCTGCGGCTGCGATTGCAGCCATTCGGCAACGCGAATTCCGTTCTGCATGTGCTTTTCAAGCCGAACCCCCATCGTGCGCAATCCGCGGAGCGCAAGAAACACGTCTTCCGGTCCGGGGTTGATGCCGAGGTCGCCATGCGTCTGCTGCACGCGGCTAAGCGCGGCTCCGCTCGCGGAAATTGTACCGAGATTGATGTCGGAGTGGCCGCCGAGATACTTCGTCCCGGCCTGAATCGAAATGTCGATGCCATGTTCGTGTGGGCGGAAATAAAGCGGCGTCGCCCATGTGTTGTCGATCAGGCTGACCGCGCCATGCGTCTTTGCAGCTTTCGCAATCGCGGGCACGTCCGGCATTTCGAAGCTCTGCGATCCCGGCGCTTCCAGAAAGACCGCGCTTGTGTTTTCGCGAAGCAACTTCTTGATCCCGTCGCCGATCAGAGGATCGAAATAGGTGGTTTCGACGCCGAGCCGCTTCAACACGCCGTCGCAGACGATACGCGTGGGGCGATAGACGGTGTCCATCACCAGAATATGGTCGCCTGCCTTCACGACCGACAATAGCGCGGTACTGATCGCGGAAAGCCCCGACGGTGTCAGCAGTACGCCTTCGCTCTTTTCAATCGCCGCGAGCGCACTTCCGAGCGCGTCCGTCGTCGGCGTGCCGCGGCGGCCATAGACATAGCGGCTGCGATGATGCGCGAGATCGTCGTAGGTCTCATAGAGCACCGTAGAACCGCGGTAGATCGGCGTATTGACGAAGCCCTCGAATTCAAACGGCGAACGTCCCGCGAGCACGAGCGCGGTTGCGGGGCGGTACGCTGCACGGTTATCGGATTTTTTCTTTGCCATCTCGTGTTCCGGCTCCTGGGCCGGTGGTATTTTCCGGCATTTGCGGCCCTAAATACTTGACCTGTATTGCGTTTTAGCTTGTGATCGCGCCCGGGAAAACCCCGCGCGCGCCTGTTGAATGTCTGTCATACTCGCCGGGGTTCGAGAGCAAAAACAAGAGCCGCGACCGTCGGCGGGAGTATCTGATGAAACGTTTGTCGTTCCTTTTTCCGCTTGCCATGTCGGTAGCGTTCGCTGGCGTAGCGCAGGCGGGTACGCTCGATGACGTTAAGGCGCGCGGCTCGATACTTTGCGGCGTCAGCGGTGGTCTTGCCGGCTTCTCGCAGCCGGACGACAAGGGCAACTGGACCGGTATCGACGTAGATTTCTGCCGTGCGATCGCGGCGGCGGTCTTCAATGATCCGACGAAAGTAAAGTTCCTGCCGCTCACGGCGAAGGACCGCTTCACCGCGCTCCAGTCGCGCGAGATCGATGTGCTGTCGCGTAACACGACATGGACCAGTTCGCGCGATACATCGCTCGGCCTGAACTTCGCCGGCGTGGTTTATTACGACGCGCAGGGCTTCATGGTGCGCAAGGCGGCCAAGGTATCGTCGGCGCTGGAGCTTTCCAACACCACGGTCTGCGTGCAGAGCGGCACCACCACGCAACTCAACCTCGGCGACTATTTCCGCTCGAACAACATGAAATATGAAGCGGTGGTCTTCAACACCGCGGATGAGGTGATCAAGGCATACGAAAGCGGCCGCTGCGACGTGTTCACGACTGACGTCTCGCAGATTTATGCTGAGCGCCTGAAACTTTCCAAGCCCGACGATCACATGATCCTGCCCGAGCTAATCTCGAAGGAGCCGCTCGGTCCGGTCGTGCGTCATGGCGACGATCAGTGGTTCGACATCGTGAAGTGGGTGCTGTTCGCGATGATCAACGCCGAGGAATATGACGTCAGCCAGAAGACGATCGACCAGCGCTTGAAGTCCGATCGTCCCGACGTGAAGCGCCTGCTCGGCATCGAGGGTAATTATGGCGAGCAGCTCGGCCTCACCAACGACTGGGTCGTCCGCGTCATTCGCCATGTCGGAAACTACGGCGAAATCTTCGACCGCAATGTCGGCGCAAATTCGCGTCTGAAGATCGAACGCGGTCTGAACAAGCTCTGGAGCAAGGGCGGTATTCAATACGCGCCTCCGGTTCGCTGACAAAGCGCTAGACGAGGAAACCCCGTGAACCGGAGGATCGTCGGATGACCGATGTTCCGGTTCGGCGGGCGCGTGCGCGAGCAGGCTGGATTTTCCGGCCGCGCGTGCGGTCGGCGATCATCCAGATTTTGCTGGTTGCGCTGATCGGGCTGGCCGGCTGGTATATCTTCCAGACCACCCGGCAGAATATCGCGGCGCAACGGCTGGTAACCGGATTCGATTTCTTCTGGGTCGAATCCGGCTTCTCCATCAGCCAGACGCTCATCCCATTCAGTGAGAACAACACCTACGCGCGCGCGTTTCTCGTCGGCCTGCTGAACACGCTGTTCGTATCGGCGCTCGGCGTTGTGCTCGCGACCGTGATCGGATTTCTGGTCGGCATCGGCAGGCTTTCGCAGAACTGGATCATTTCCCGGCTATGCGGCGCTTATGTCGAAATAATCCGTAATCTTCCGCTCCTGTTCCAGATTCTGTTCTGGTATCTCGCGGTGCTCACCGCGCTGCCGGTGCCGCGGCAGAGCATTTCGATTTTCGACGAAATCTTCGTCAACAACCGCGGCATCACCGTCCCGAAATTCGTGTTCGGCGAGGGCGGCGGCTTTGTGTTCGGCGCAGCTGCGATCGGTATATTGCTCGCCTTCGTTGTTTCGTGGCTTGCGCGCCGCCGCACTGTCGCGACCGGAAAGCCGCTTCGGGTGTGGCCGCTCAATCTCGCGCTGGTGGTCGGTTTGCCGCTGGCCTGCTTCCTCTACTTCGGCGTGAGCGTTTCGATCGACCAGCCGGTTCTCAAGGGTTTCAACTTCGTCGGCGGTTTGCGGATTATTCCGGAGTTTCTCGCGCTCTTGATCGCGCTTGCAACCTATACCGCGGCCTTTATCGCGGAAATCGTGCGCGCGGGTATTCTTGCCGTGCCGCGCGGGCAAACGGAAGCTGCAAGCGCGCTGGGGCTCAGGCGCAGCAAGGTGCTTCGCCTCGTTGTAGTCCCGCAGGCGCTGCGTGTGATCGTGCCGCCGCTCACGAGCCAATATCTGAACCTGATCAAGAATTCCTCGCTTGCAGTCAGTATCGGCTATCCCGACCTCGTGAGTGTGTTCGCAGGTACGACGCTCAATAACACCGGTCAGGCGATCGAGATTCTCGGCATCACGATGCTGGTCTATCTCTGCATTTCGCTCGTGATCTCGTTCGCGATGAATATTTACAACCGGCGCATCGCGCTGAAGGAGCGCTGAGATGTCCGCTGCCTTCGTTCGCGAACAAACGCTTGCGCCGCGGCCGGCGCCCTTTGCCGCGACGGGTGTGAAAGCATGGGTCGGGCAGCGACTGTTTGCTACGCCACGCGACATCGCGATGACGATGATCGGCTTCGCCGCCTTCGTGCTGCTCGCGATGCCGCTGATCCGGTTTCTGTTCCTCGACGCGGTCTGGCAGGGCGAGAACCGCGACGCTTGCGCTCATGTTCTCACCGGCGCTTGCTGGCCGTTCGTCGCCGCCAAGTTCAATCAGTTTATCTATGGCTTCTATCCGGCCGACCAGCTCTGGCGGCCGAATATTGTATTCGCGCTGGGCGCGATCCTGCTCGTGCCGCTTGCGGTCCCGTCCGCGCCTTGGAAACGGCTGAATGCGTTTCTGTTCCTCGTCGTCTATCCGGTCGCGTCTTTCGTGCTGCTTACCGGCGGCAACTTGGACGCGGAGCATTTCATCCTCGGCTACTTCATCCGGATCGAGGATCATGTCGATCTCGTCTGGCACGGAATGCGCGCGGCGTTCTGGCTCGATTATGCATTCTCCTCGCTGGTCTTAAGTCTCGCGGTCGCGCTGATCGGGTGGCTTTTCGGGACACCGCTTTCGACCTCGTTGAAAGTAATGGTTGGTCTTTTCGCCCTGCTCGCGCTCGTGATCGCGCCGGCCGACGCGGACTTCGGTCTTTCCTGGGTCGAGACCCGCGAATGGGGCGGACTGCTCGTGACGCTCGTCGTCGCGGTAACCGGCATTGTTGCCGCACTGCCGATCGGCATTCTGCTCGCGCTCGGCCGCCGTTCGGAAATGCCGCTCGTGCGCTGGGCGAGCGTCGCCTTCATCGAATTCTGGCGCGGCGTACCGCTGATCACGGTGCTGTTTTTTGCGACCTACATGTTGCCGCTGTTTCTGCCGGGCGGCGCGAACATCGAGCGTCTGGTGCGTGCGTTGATCGGCGTCGCGCTATTCTCCGGCGCCTATATGGCGGAAGTCGTGCGCGGCGGTCTCGCAGCGGTGCCGAAGGGTCAATACGAAAGCGCGGCGGCGCTCGGTCTCGGCTACTGGCAGACGATGCTTCTCATCGTGCTGCCACAGGCGCTGACCAATGTAATTCCCGGAATCGTCAATAATTTCATCGGCTTATTCAAGGACACGACACTCGTGCAGATTGTCGCGATTCTCGATCTGCTCGGGCAAATCCGCTCGGCGTTTTCCGATCCGAACTGGGCGTCGCCGACGACGCTTTACACCGGCTTCGCTTTCGCGGGCGCGATCTACTTCGCGTTCTGTTTTGCGATGTCGCGCTATTCGCTGTTCCTCGAGCGCCGCGCCGGCGCAAGTCAGTTGCGTATGGAGGCAAACCGCACATGAGCGATCTTGCAAGCGTGCAGGGCGCGGCCGCCGTCGAAATGAGTGGCGTGAACAAGTGGTTCGGCTCGTTCCACGTGTTGCGCGAGATCGACCTCACCGTGAAGCGCGGGGAGCGCATCGTGATTTGCGGGCCGTCCGGCTCCGGCAAATCGACGCTGATCCGTTGCATCAATAGGCTCGAGGAACACCAGCAGGGTCGTATCGTCGTTGATGGCGTCGAGCTGACGTCGGATCTGCGCAGCATCGACGCGATCCGCGCCGATGTCGGCATGGTGTTCCAGCAGTTCAACCTGTTTCCGCATCTGACGATTCTGGAGAACTGCACGCTCGCGCAAATCTGGGTGCGGCGGCGGCCGAAGGCCGAAGCCGAAGAAATCGCGATGAAGTACCTGACCCGCGTTCGCATTCCGGAGCAGGCGAACAAGTATCCGGCGCAGCTTTCCGGCGGCCAGCAGCAGCGCGTCGCAATCGCGCGGGCGCTATGCATGAATCCGAAGATCATGCTGTTCGACGAGCCGACCTCTGCTCTCGACCCCGAGATGATCAAGGAGGTGCTGGATACGATCCGGGGTCTCGCCGAGGACGGCATGACCATGCTGATCGTGACGCACGAAATGTCGTTTGCGCGTCAGGTCGCCGATCGCATCATCTTCATGGACGAAGGGCAGATCATCGAGATCAATCGGCCGGAAGAATTTTTCGCGCATCCGAAGCACGAACGGACCAAGCGCTTCCTGTCGCAGATTCTCGATTGATCGCTTAAAGCGCGCCGATCGGAATTTTCAGATAGACACGGCCGTTGTCTTCCGGTTCGGGCAGACGCCCGCCGCGCATGTTCACTTGCAGCGCATGCAGGATCAGTTTCGGCATCGGCAGCGTGCGGTCGCGCGCATCGCGGGTCTTCACAAATTCCTCGCGCGTCGGATTGCCAGCAAAGTGTTTGTTCGATTTCTTCTGCTGGGCGACGGTCGATTCCCACTCTACCGGTCTGCCGCCGGGCATATAGTCGTGACCGGTAAAGAGCCGCGTGTTGTCCGGCAGCGTCAAAATCTGATGGATCGAATCATAAAGCCGCGAAGAGCTTCCGCCCGGAAAATCGCAGCGCGCGCTGCCGTAATCGGGCTGGAACAGCGTGTCGTGTACGAACGCGGCATCGCCCACGACATAGGTGATCGAGCACAGCGTGTGTCCGGGTGAAAGCATCACGCGCGCGTCGAGCGCGCCGATCTTGAACGTCTCGCCGTCCTTAAAAAGCTTGTCCCATTGCGAGCCGTCGGCCGGGAAGGCGGGCAGGTTGTAGATTTCCTTCCACAGCTTCTGCACTTCGACCACGCGCTCGCCGATCGCAGCCGGCGCGCCTAGTTTCTCTTTCAGATAGACGGCGGCCGAGAAGTGATCGGCGTGCGGATGCGTGTCGAGAATCCATTCCACCGTGAGTCCGCGTTTCTCAACCTCCTTCAGCAGCGCGTCGGCGCTTTCGTGGGAAAGGTGGCCGGACTTTTCGTCATAGTCGAGCACCGGATCGATGATCGCGGCACGCTTCGTTACCGGATCTTCGACCAGATAGACGATGGAGAACGTGGGCTCGTGAAAGAATCCGGAAACGACGGGATTGCCGGGCATCGTACTGTCAGCGCTTCTTCGCGGGGCCGGTCGCGACCGGCATGTCCGGGTTGGTGCCCCATTCCGACCAGGATCCGTCATAGATCGCTGCCGGCGCTTTGCCGATTTCCTCGAGTGCCATCCAGAGGATCGCGGCCGAAACGCCCGAGCCGCAACTAGCGATAACCGGCTTGTTCGGGTCGTAGCCCGCATCGTCGAATATTTTCTCGATCTCGCCAGCCGGGGCGAGCCTACCGTCCTTCACCACGCTGCCCGAGGGCACGTTGATGCTGCCGGGAATATGACCGGACGCCACGCCCGCGCGCGGTTCGGGTTCCTCGCCGCGAAAGCGTCCCGCGGGCCGCGCGTCGATCACCTGCGCCGAGCCGTCTTTCAATGATTGACCGACGCGATCGAGATTGGCGACCGCTTCCGCCGAGAATTTCGGCGTAAAGTTTCCGGGCTCGCGTACGACGCTCCCGCTTTCCAGAGGAAGGGTCTTCGCCTTCCATGCGGGTAGGCCGCCTTCGAGCACATAAACTTCCTTGACGCCGAAAATCTTGAACGTGAACCAGACACGCGGCGCGGAAAAAAGACCGGCGCCGTCATAGACCACGATGCGCTGCCCGTCGGAAATGCCGAGCCGCGCCATGTGGAGCGCGAATACTTCCGGCGGTGGCAGCATATGCGGCAGCGTCGAATTGATGTCCTTGACTTCGTCGATGTCGAAATAGACCGCGCCGGGAATGTGCGCGGCATGATACTCGGCGCGGCCGTCGCGCTTCATCGCGGGCAGATACCAGGAGGCATCGACGATCACGAGATCGGGCTTCTTGCGCTCGGCTTCGAGCCACTCGCAACTGACGAAATTATTCGACGACATTGAGGAGTACCGGCTTTCTTTCCGTGCCACTTTGTTGCAATCGCCGGAACTTCGCAACTCGGGCGCGTTGCCGCGCTCTAGCAGCCGCTGCGGCAGCGGATGCTGTCGACGATGGGTTGCTCACCGATGGTGCGGACTTCAATCACGGAATTTCCGCGCCGCCAGGTATAGACGCAGGCGGCAAGGCCCGTGCCTGCGCAGGCGAACGCTTCCGTAAAGCAGCGCGGATCGTCTTTCTCGCAGGCAGACGCATCCGGCAGACGTACAGGCTCGTAGCCCTGCGCGAGCAGCGTCTTGCGGGCGGCGGGATATCCCGTGTCTTTCGCGATCTTCGGGAGCGCGCTTTGCTGTGCAAACGCGGCGCTCGCCGCGAACACGAGCGCGGCTGCAACGACTGCCGGCTTCATTGCCGGGTTACTTCGCGAGCTTGTCGCGCAGCACGCGGAATTTCGCGAGCTGATCTTCCTTGAGCTCGCGCTTCTCGTCGCGGCCGACGAAAACTTTGAACATGATGCCGCCGTCGACGTTCACGAACGCGACGAATACGGATTTCTTGTTGTTGAACGTGCGCTCGACGAAAGCGACCGCGCCGCAACGGTCATGTTTGAGGTGGCCGTGAAGACCGGCCGAACCGCCGAGGTTGAAATACCCGTGGCCAAGCGTGCCTTTCGGCATCGCGCCGCCGATTTCGAAAATGCCGTCGTCGGTATTGATAATCGTGGTGAGGTCGCCCCAGGTTGCGATGTCGTCCATCGTTTCGATGAACTTGTCGCCGGGCGCGAATTTCCGCATTTCATCTGGCAGCGCTTCGAGGATGGTCTGGCACGTGACGCCATGCTCCTTCGCCGCAAACTCGATTACGACGCCGGGGTTTTCCGCGATCTTGCGCTTGAGTTCGGTGAGCTTGGCGGTGTCGAGCATGGTGTGCCTCAAATTCCTGCGGCGAAAGGCGAGGGCGCGAAATGCTGCCGCCCGCTCGCGGCGTCACCTAAGAATATGTCGGCAGGGGCGTCAACGGCGCCGGTTCAGACAAACAGCTTGTCTGGGCCGGGGACGGGAATCTTGCGCTCCAGGAACTCCGGAACCGGCAGCTTCTTCGCGCGCAGAAACGCGGGGTTGAACAGCTTCGTCTGGTAGCGCGTGCCATAGTCGCACAGCACGGTTACGATGGTGTGGCCCGGGCCCATCTCTTTCGCGAGACGGATCGCACCTGCGATATTGATGCCCGACGAGCCGCCGAGCACGAGGCCCTCGTGTTCGAGCAGATCGAACACGCAAGGCAGCGCTTCTTCGTCCGGAATCGAATAAGGCCGGTCGACCTTGATGTCCTTGATCATCGCCGTCTCGCGCCCCAGGCCGATACCTTCGGTGACGCTGTCGCCTTTGGTCGCTTCGGCTTTGCCAGTCTTGAAATAGTTGTACATCGCAGCACCGTGCGGATCGGCACAGCCGACGAGAATGTTCGGGTTCTTCTCTTTGAGAAACAGCGAAGTGCCCGCGAGTGTGCCGCCGGTGCCAACCGAACAGATAAAGGCATCGACCTTGCCCTCGGTCTGATCCCAGATTTCCGGACCGGTCGAAAGATAATGTGCCTTGCGGTTGTCGAGATTGTTCCACTGGTCGGCGAATAATACGCCGTTCGGCTCGGTCTTGCGCAACTCGTCCGCGAGACGCTTGCCGACATGCTGGTAATTGTTCGGGTTCGAGTAGGGCAGCGCCGGCACTTCGACGAGCTCCGCGCCGCAAAGCCGGAGCATGTCCTTCTTCTCCTGACTCTGCGTATTCGGGATCACGATGATGGTGCGATAGCCGCGCGAGTTTGCAACCAGCGCGAGACCGATGCCGGTATTGCCCGCGGTGGATTCGACCACCACGCCGCCGGGTTTGAGTTCGCCGCGCTTCTCGGCCTCCAGAATCATCTGCTTCGCGGGCCGGTCTTTCACCGATTGGCCCGGATTCATGAATTCGGCCTTGCCGAGAATGTTGCAGCCGGTCGCCTGGCTCGCGCGCCAGAGCTGGATCAGCGGGGTGTTGCCGACGGCATCGACGATGTCTTTGCGGTAATCCATGACGGGGAATTTACAGGTGATTTGCGGGATAGGTTGAATTTAACGTAGCCGCACTGGAGGAGCGAAGCAACGCTAGCTTTTCAGACGCTGGAATGCGCTGAGCGCACGCTCCCGCGCTTCGCGGTGATCGACGATCGGCGCGGGATAGGTCTTGCCGAGCGTTACTTTGGCCGCGGCAAGTTCGAGTGGTGACGCCTCCCATGGCTTATGAACGAATTGATCGGGAAGTTCGGCAATCTCGGGAATCCAGTTCCGGACATACGCGCCTTCGGGATCGAATTTCTCGCCCTGCAATACCGGATTGAAAATGCGGAAATAGGGAGCCGCGTCCGCGCCGGAGCCCGCGACCCACTGCCAGCTTGCAGCGTTGTTCGCGGGATCGGCATCGACGAGCGTGTCCCAGAACCATTCTTCGCCGAGACGCCAGTCGATCAGCAGGTGCTTGATGAGAAACGACGCGCAGATCATGCGCACGCGGTTGTGCATCCAGCCTGTGTGCCAGAGTTGGCGCATGCCGGCATCGACGATCGGGTAGCCGGTGAGGCCGCGCTGCCAGCGCTTCAAGCTCGCAGCATCGTCGCGCCATGGAAAGGCGTCGAAGCGGCGCTGGAAATTCTCGCGTGCGAGCGCCGGAAAATAGTGCAGCAGATGATATGAAAATTCGCGCCAGCCAAGTTCTGCGCGATATTTTTCCGCGTCGCGCCCGCGTGATGGCAACACGGCTGCGATCTGATGCGGGCTGATCTCGCCGTGTGCAAGATAAGGCGAGAGCCGCGAGGTGCCGTCGATGTCGGGACGGTCGCGACGCTCAGCGTAGTTTTTCAGCGCGTCGTTGAGAAAGTTTTCGAGCCGCTGCTTTGCGCCGTTCTCGCCGCGCGTCCATGAAACATCCATGTCTTTCGACCAGTCGGGACGCGATGGCTCGAGCTTCCAATCTTCGAGTTTTTCGCTTCGGGGTGCGTTCGCCGCTTGAACCCTTCCGATGCCGCCGATTGCTTTGCGCGGACTGCCGCGTTCTTCGCTTGCGCGGAAGTAGGGCGTGAAGACGCGGATCGGTCCGCCGGCCTTGCTTTTGATTTCCCACGGTTCGTGGAGGAGCGAAGCGTTGAAGGTTTCGACCGCGCAATCCCGCGCAAGCAAATGCTGTTCGATCTCGAGATCGAGTTTTGCTTCGGCCGCGACGTATCTGCGATTCCAGTACGCCGTGGAGATGCCGGTTTCCTGCACAATTCCGGCGACGATCTTCCGCGGATCGCCGCGGCGAAGCGTGAGTGGAACGCCACGCTTCGCGAGATTGGCGGAGAGATTGCGCAAAGATCCCGCCAGCCACCAGCGCCATGCCGCGCCTTTCGCGCGTAACTCCTTGGCTTCCTCGAGAACATAGAGTGCGATGAAAGGCGCTCGGCTTGCCGCGGCGGCATGCAGCGCAGGATTATCCTCGATCCGAAGATCGTTGCGGAACCAGACGAGCGCTGGACTTGCGGTCATTCGCAAGGATAACGCGCTATCTCATGGAATGGATGCCGGAAAATGGCTCCGCGGGTAGGATTCGAACCTACGACCGATCGATTAACAGTCGATTGCTCTACCACTGAGCTACCGCGGAACAGCGCGGATCAGCCGCGCGGGGGCACCTATAAACAGCTTCGGCCGGGCTTGCCAAGCGGCCTTCTTCAGCCTGTCCGATCGACTACCCGAAAGGTCGCGTTCGCACGGGCTACGGGAACGCCGTCGGCAGTCACGAAGCACTGGGTAAAGCACAGCGTCGAGCCGGCCTTGATGAAGGCGGTGGTGAACTCGACCCATTGGCCGATCTGCGCGGAGCCCAGAAAGTCCACGGAAAGATTCACCGTCACGGCACTCTGTCGCTCGGTGTCCAACTTCGACACCACCAGCGAATTGCCCATCGCGTTATCGGCAAGCGCGGAGATGAAACCCCCGTGCGCGAAACCGCGTGCATTGGTGTGCGCTTTGGCAAGCCGGACGGCGAGAATTACCGCCTCCGGTGTCCGCTTGCAGTAGATCGGCTCCCACGGCTCCGTCACCGGACTTTTCCGGTCGAACGGATAAAATCCTGCCGGGACTTCGGTCACAAAGATGATCCGCAAAAAAGGGAATGGAGGCCACGGCCGGAATCGAACCGGCGTACACGGATTTGCAGTCCGCTGCGTAACCACTCCGCCACGTGGCCATCCCCACCGCGAACAGGCCCGCGGATTGGCGTGGGGTGTAGCAAAGGGGTCGTTACCGGGCAATTGACGAGATGAAGGGAATGGAGAATCTGCCGCGCTTGCCTTTTCCGGCCTGTTGGACCAATCCTGCCCGGAAGCCGGTTCCAAGAAGTACCTTCCGATGATCGATTTTACGCAAGCGCGACGGGCCATGGTCGATGGCCAGGTCCGCGTGAACGACGTGACGGATGCCGCGCTGATCGGCGCCATGCTCGACGTGCCGCGCGAAAAGTTCGTTCCGGAAGCGCGCGCAGCGCTCGCCTACATCGACGAAGATCTCTGCGTGCTGGAAGCCTCTGGCGGCAAGCCCGCGCGCTACCTGATGGAGCCGATGGTGCTCGCGCGCCTGTTGCAGGCGCTGGAAATCGCGCCGTCGTCGGTGGTCCTCGATGTCGGCTGCGCCAGCGGCTATTCGTCCGCCGTATTGAGCCGTATCGCCGGACGCGTGGTCGCGATCGAGGAAGATGGCGGCCTCGCCGCAACGGCCAAAAAATTGCTGCGCGGGCAGAACGTCGAGCTCGTTGCCGCCAAGCCGAATGCTGGCTGGCCCGCCGCCGCGCCCTATGACGCGATTCTGGTCGGTGGTGCGGTCGAGGAAATTCCGGAAGCTTTGACGGATCAGCTTCGGGAAGGCGGGCGGCTCGCCGCCGTGATTCGCAACGGCACCGCCGCCCGAGCCATGCTCTACGTGCGGAGCGCCGGGCATATCAGTGCACGGCGGCTGTTTGACGCCGCCATTCCGCCGCTTCCCGGTTTCGAGGCACCGGAAACTTTCGTCTTTTAGGGCTTATTCCGTAGCGGAATGGCCCGCCCACCCGATGGTGTGGCGGGGAGGCTGCACCAGCCGAGGAAAGGCCGGATTGCGGCTCTTCGGCGGTTTGCCAAGGGCGGCCCGTCCACTATTGTCCGATTCAGATCAGGGGAACCTCCGACCGCCGCGAGAGACGGTGGCGCGGGTTTTGTAAGTCGTCGATGAAATCAAAATACTCGCGCGCCGTCCGCTTTCTTGGCGCCGCCTCCATATTGGCCGCCTCGACGGTCGCACCGGCGGCCCAGACGCTCGAGCAGGCGCTGGTGAAGGCCTACTTTGCCAACCCGACCATCAACGCACAGCGCGCCGCCGTCCGCGTGACCGACGAACTGGTTCCGCAGGCGCTGGCCGGCTACCGCCCGCAGGTATTCGGCAATGCCGAGGCCGGCTGGGATAAGACCCGGACCAATGTGCCGAATGTCGGCGTGTTGAATTCGAAGGTCTATCCGCGCGGCTATGGCGTCACCGCGCAGCAGAACATCTTCAACGGCTTCCAGACCGGCAATCTCGTCCGCTCCGCCGAAAGCCAGGTGCTCGCCGCGCGCGAGACGCTGCGCAACACCGAGCAGAACGTGCTGCTTGACGCCGTCGTCGCCTACATGAACGTGATCCGCGATACCGCGATCGTGCAGTTGCAGCAGCAGAACGTGCAGGCGCTGAACGAGCAGTTGCGGGCGACCAACGACCGCTTTCAGGTCGGCGAGCTGACGCGCACCGACGTTGCGCAGGCGCAGGCGCGGCTACGCGCTGCCGAATCGGCGCTGAGCGCGGCGCAGGCGAATCTGAACGCGTCGCGCGCGATTTTCCGCCGCGACATCGGCAGCGATCCCGGCGCGTTGAAGCCGGCGCGCCCCTATGACCGCATCAATTTGAACACGCTCGACGCCGCGATTGCCGAAGCCTTCGGCCTGCATCCGGCGATCATGGCGACGCGCCACGGGGTGGATACCGCACAGTTGCAGGTCAAGGTCGCGGAAGGCTCGCTGCTTCCGACGCTCAATCTGGAAGCGAGCGCCCAGCGCTTCTCCGATCCGAGCACGAACGTAAACAACACCTTCGACATGACCGCGGCGCTCCGCCTGACCGTGCCGATCTACCGGGGCGGCGCGGAATATTCGCGCATTCGGCAAGCGAAAGAGTTGACCGGCCAGCGCCAGCTTGAGAGCGACATCGCGCGCGATCAGGTGCGCGCGGCCGTCATCCAGTCGTGGGGACTGGTTGCTGCGTCGAAGTTTCAGGTGGAAGCGGCGGTCGCGCAGGTTGCCGCCGCCGAAATCGCGCTGAACGGCGTGCGCGAGGAATACCGCGTCGGGCAGCGCACTACGCTCGACGTTCTGAATGCGCAGGCCGAACTCGTCACCGCGCGCTCGGCACTGATCACCGCGCAGCGCGACCGCGTGGTCGCGTCCTATTCGCTGCTGGCCGCGCTCGGCAAACTCTCGCTGGTCCAGTTGAAGCTCGCGCAGGTCGCGCAGACCTATCAGCCCGAGACCCATTACGACCAGGTTCGGGACAGCTGGTTCGGTTTGCGCACACCGGACGGCAAATAGAGTCGCTTTGCCGCATCCCAAATAGCTGGGTCTAATCACGCCTCGGCATTTGCCATGCGGAGTCGCGATGCCATAGTGCCCCATGGCGCGCAGAGTGATTCTCCCTGCGCCGCCAAAGGATTGCGGCAGGCGGCGGTATCATGTCTCAGAGTGCGCGTGCACAGGAACCTTCGATGGAGGAAATCCTCGCCTCCATCCGGCGCATTATTGCGGACGACAATCCTGACGCTGTGAAAGCCCAGGGGGCCGCGCCGCCGCGGCAACAACCGGCGCCAACGCCGCCGCCACCTGCGCCTCCAGCCAGTCAGCCCGCCACGGCGATGAGCCAGGACGATATCGACGCGATGCTGGCCGATCAGGCCGCCGACGATACGGATATTCTGGAATTGAGCGATCCGGTCGATGCGCCGAACGGCGAACAGAGTTTCAAGCAGGTTCCTGCCGGTGACGTAGTGTTCCGCGAGGACCTGCCTCGGGAAGAAGCGCCGATGGAGCCGCAGCCGCAGGCCTATGCGCCGCCGGCGGCCGTTTCCGCTGAACGGCTTCTGTCGGCGGAAACGAACGCGGCGGTAACGGCCGCTTTCGGCTCGCTGGCGACGACCATCCTTTCCGAGAACTCGCGTACGATCGAGGACTTGGTGCGGGAAATGCTTCGGCCCATGCTCAAGGCTTGGCTCGACGACAACCTGCCGGGCCTCGTCGAGCGCATGGTACGCGCGGAGATCGAGCGGGTTTCCCGCGGCGGCCGCTAAATCCTGCTTTTGTTGACTTGTCGGCGCTGCTTTGGCTTTTAGGCGCGAGCCAAGCCGGGTTTGCACGGCTTGGCCAATCATACGCCCACGATCGGTGGCGCCGGAATCCCTATGCTCGAGAAAACCTATCAGCCTGCTGAAATCGAAAGCCGTATCTATCGCGCATGGGAGGAAACCGGCGCGTTCGATTGCGGCCGGCCGGAGCGCGCGAGCGCCGCACCTTATTCGATCGTGATTCCGCCCCCGAACGTGACCGGCTCCTTGCACATGGGCCACGCGCTCAACAACACATTGCAGGACATTCTCGCGCGCTTCGAGCGCATGCGTGGGCGTGACGTGCTCTGGCAGCCGGGCACCGATCACGCGGGCATCGCGACCCAGATGGTGGTCGAGCGGCAACTGATGGAGCGCCAGCAGCCGGGCCGTCGCGAAATGGGCCGCGAGAAATTTCTTGAGCGCGTCTGGGAATGGAAAGCGGAGTCGGGCGGCACCATCGTCAACCAGTTGAAGCGTCTTGGAGCGAGCTGCGACTGGCGGCGCGAACGCTTCACGATGGACGAGGGGCTTTCGCGCGCGGTTCTTAAAGTTTTCGTGGAGCTTTATCGCGCCGGGCTGATCTACAAGGACAAGCGTCTTGTGAACTGGGATCCGAAACTCCTGACCGCGATCTCGGATCTCGAAGTCCAGCAGATCGAGGTCAAAGGCAACCTCTGGCACATCAAATATCCGATCGAAGGCTCGGACGAATTCATCGTGGTCGCGACCACGCGGCCCGAGACGATGCTTGGCGACACCGCGGTGGCCGTTCATCCCGATGACGAGCGCTACAAGGGCCTCGTTGGCAAGAACGTCATCCTGCCGCTGGTCGGCCGAAGGATTCCGATCGTCGCCGACGAATATTCCGATCCCGAGAAAGGCTCGGGGGCGGTCAAAATTACGCCGGCGCACGACTTCAACGACTTCGAGGTTGGCAAGCGTCACGACTTGCCCCTCATCAATATCTTCACGATCGAGGCGAAACTTTCGCTGAAGAACAACGAGGACTTTATGAAAGGCGCCGGTGGCGCCGATCTGGAAGAAGTGCTCGCGCTCGACGGCGCGGATCGTTTCAAGGCGCGCAAGGCCATCATCGAGATGCTGGAAGCGCGCGAGCTGATGGTGAAGATCGAGCCCAACGTGCACATGGTCCCGCACGGCGACCGCTCCAACGTCGTGATCGAGCCGTATCTCACCGACCAGTGGTACGTCGACGCGAAGACCATGGCGCGGGAGCCGCTACGCGCCGTGCGCGACGGGCGCACCACCTTCATCCCGAAGAATTGGGAGAAGACTTATTTCGACTGGCTGGAGAACATTCAGCCGTGGTGTATCTCGCGCCAGCTCTGGTGGGGCCACCAGATTCCGGCATGGTACGGGCCGGACGGAGAAGTCTTCGTTGCGCTGAGCGAGAGCGAAGCCAAGGCCGAAGCGAACAAGCACTACGGCAAGGACGAACCGCTGACGCGCGACGAAGACGTGCTCGACACTTGGTTCTCGTCGGCACTGTGGCCGTTCTCGACGCTCGGCTGGCCGGACGAGACACCGGAGTTGAAGCGCTTCTATCCCACGACGGTGCTCGTCACCGGCTTCGATATCATCTTCTTCTGGGTCGCCCGCATGATGATGATGGGACTGCACTTCATGAAGGAAGTGCCGTTCAAGGACGTCTATATCCACGCGCTCGTCCGCGACGAGAAGGGCGCGAAAATGTCGAAGTCGAAGGGGAACGTCATGGACCCCCTCGAACTGATCGATCAGTACGGCGCGGATGCGCTGCGCTTTACCCTTGCCGCCATGGCCGCGCAGGGTCGCGACATCAAGTTGGCTACCTCGCGCGTCGAAGGCTACCGCAACTTCGCGACCAAGATCTGGAATGCCGCGCGCTTCGCCGAAATGAACGGTGCGAAGCGCGTTGCCGGTTTCGATCCGAAGTCGGCGAAGGAAACGCTGAACAAATGGATTCTCAGCGAAGCCGAGAAAGCGATCCGCGAAGTCACCGAAGCGATCGAAGCCTATAAGTTCAACGAGGCGGCCGGTGCTGCCTATCGCTTCGTCTGGTCGATCTTCTGCGACTGGTACGTCGAGCTATCGAAGCCGTTGCTGACCGGCGCCAATGGTGCCGCGAAGGCCGAGACACAGGCGACCGCCGCCTTCGTGTTGGATGAGATCATCAAGCTTCTGCATCCCTTCATGCCCTTCATCACCGAAGAACTCTGGCAGGTGAAAGGCGAGGAGGGAGCGCCGCGCGGTTCGATGCTGGCGCTTGCGCAATGGCCGAAACTTTCCGGACTGGAAAACGCAAACGCGGAAAGCGAAATCGGCTGGGTGGTGGACCTGATTACCGCTGTCCGTTCGGTGCGCATGGAAATGAACATCGCCGGCGGCACACAGATACCGTTACAGCTTATTGCTGGCGGGGAAACGAAAGCCCGCGCAGAGCGGTGGATGGAAGCGCTCAAGCGGCTTGCGCGCCTTTCGGAAATCACTTTCGCTGAAACGCCCCCGAAAGGCTCGGTGCAATTGCTTGTGCGCGGCGAGGTGGCGGCACTTCCGCTCGCTGGCGTCGTCGATCTCGACGCGGAACGCTCCCGGCTCGAGAAGGAAATCGCGAAATGCGACGCCGACATTCAGCGCGTCGACAAGAAGCTCGAGAACAAGGATTTCGTCGCGCGCGCGCCGGAGGAAATCCTTGAGCTTGAGAAGGAACGCCGCCGCGATGCGGAAGAGCGTAAAGGGAAAATCCTTGAGGCACTCGAGCGCCTCAAAGGTGCCGCGTGAATCCCGCAAAAGTTATGTCGTAAGCCCGACCTAGGCGTAGTTCCTTACCGTTGCATCTGTTATCCTCCATCACGAGTCGGAGGTTGGGCGATGTCCGGCGAGGCGCAAAACGTTGCCGTTTTGAAGGAAGCCTATCGTCTTTGGCACGACACCAAAGGCAAGAGCGTCGATCATTGGATGGCGCTGTTCGCAGACGCATTCGAATTCGGATCGATCGCGCAATCTGTGCAGTCCACGCCTTACATGACGATGCACGAAAACAAGGTGACGCTGCGCGGCTATTTCGAAGGCATCACACGCGATTGGGAAATGATCGAATTTCGGCCCGAACATTTCGTTGCGCAGGGCGAGCGCGTGGTCATGCTTGGCCGGTGCAGTTGGCGCGCGCGCAAGTCCGGGAAAACAGTGTGGTCGCCAAAAGCCGACGCCTTTCGCTTCTCCCAAGGCAAAATTGTCTCGTTCTTTGAGTATTTCGACACGGCCGCCATGCGGGACGCACTGCAGAATTAGCGCCAAACGGATGCCTTAATCCGGGCCGAAGGCAGGATATCCGAATGCCGGGGGCTGACCTATGCTACAGCAAGAACTTATTCGCCAGGGCAACTGGCTATTCCGCTGGCGATCCTATCTGCCGTTTCTGATCCTGCCGCTCGCGATTACGTCGTTTCGCAACTCGACGTGGTTCAACGATGCATTTGGCAACAGCTTCGAGGAAGGGTGGGACATCGTCTGCTACGGTCTGGCACTTGCCGGTCTCGCGCTGCGCGTGTCCATCGTCGGCTTCGTGCCTGCGGGCACTTCAGGCCGAAATGCAGTGAAGCAAAATGCTAATGCTCTAAACACTACCGGAATGTATTCGGTGGTTCGGCATCCGCTTTACTTTGCAAATTTTATCATTTTTGCAGCCTTCATTCTCCTGTTCAAAAGTTTTCTGCTCGCGCTCGTGATGGGGCTCGCTTACTTCCTCTATTACGAGCGGATCATGATGGCGGAGGAGAAATTCCTCGAAGGCAAGTACGGAGAGATTTATCGCGAGTGGGCGGCGAAGACGCCGGCATTTCTTCCGCGACTTCATGACTTCGAGAAACCCGCGCTGCCGTTCTCGTGGCGAACGGCATTGCTTCGTGAATTTCATACCTTCTTCTTGATTTCAGCAGCTTTCACGGTGGTCGAGTTGCTGGAAGCTATGCTGCTCGAAAACCAGACCTTCATGGAATGGTTTTATGACGAGCCGATCTGGCCCGCAGTTTTTGCGTTGAGTGCCGTTACTTACCTGACCGTGATGACAATCAAGAAGCGGACGAACTGGCTCAAAGTGAAAGGGCGCTAGCCGGCTTCCGGAAAGCGTTTGCTCACGAACTTCGAGCCTTTCAACCCGTATCGCCAGGGTAATTCGGTTGCCTTGGAAATCCCGATCCGCGGTCCAGCGATGATTTCTGGCCGCGCTTCAGGAGCGAATACCGCGAATGGCGCGTGATCGAGCCTTGCACCATTGTGCTTCGCGCGCGCAATGCCGAGCGCTTCGCCGAGCCGGCCGGGGCCGGAGCAGAGCAGGCGCTCGTCCTTTAGTCCGCGTCTGCGCCGCATTGCAGGCAACCCCGCCGTCGGTTCGATAGCGCGGATCAAAATTCCGCTCGCGGAGCCTTCCGGCTCGCAGATGAAATTCAGGCACCAGTGGATGCCGTAGGAGCGATAGACATAGGCGTGCCCCGGCGGGCCGAACATCACTGCGTTGCGCTCGGTTCGGCCGCCGAAGGAATGCGCCGCCGGATCGGTATGGTGGTACGCTTCGACCTCGACGATCCTTCCGCCCACGCCATCGACCAGTAGCGTCGCGCCGATCAGCTCGGGTGCGACATGGTGAACGCTGCGGGCGAAGAAGTTCGCCTTCAATTGCTTGGGTTTCGGCATCTTCTGGCGTTGTGCGCTGCATTCTTGGTTAAGGGCCATGTGGCTGTTTAGTCACACCCGTTGCCTGATCGACACGCTACGCTTTCCGCGCCGCGAAGGCGCCATAAACGGCGCCGATTTCGAATAATTCAAGAGCCGTGCTGTGGGGGCGCAGGCGAGTCTGCCTGTGCGGTGGTGCGGTCGAGGCAAAAGAACAATGGACGCCAAGACTTTCGACAAATCGAAACTGCCGAGCCGTCACGTTACGGAAGGACCGGAGCGCGCGCCGCACCGCTCGTACTATTACGCCATGGGTCTGACCAAAGAGCAGATCCATCAGCCGTTCGTCGGCGTCGCTTCCTGCTGGAATGAAGCCGCGCCCTGCAACATCGCGCTGATGCGCCAGGCCCAGGCCGCCAAGAAGGGCGTCGCCGCCGCCGGTGGTACGCCGCGCGAATTCTGTACCATCACTGTAACCGACGGCATCGCCATGGGCCACGCCGGCATGCGCGCGTCGCTTCCCTCGCGCGAGGCGATTGCCGACACGGTCGAACTGACCATGCGCGGTCACGCCTATGACGCGCTGATCGGAATCGCAGGCTGCGACAAGTCGCTGCCCGGCATGATGATGGCGATGTGCCGTCTGAACGTGCCGTCGGTCTTCATCTATGGCGGCTCCATCCTGCCCGGAAAATTCCGTGGCCAGACCGTGACCGTGCAGGACATGTTCGAAGCCGTCGGCAAGCATTCGGTCGGCGAAATGTCGGACGAGGACCTCGACGAAATCGAGCAGGTCGCGTGTCCGTCCGCTGGCGCTTGCGGAGCGCAGTTCACCGCGAACACGATGGCAACCGTCTCCGAAGCGATCGGTCTCGCGCTGCCGTATTCGGCCGGCGCGCCTGCGCCTTACGAAATCCGCGACAAGTTCTGCACCGCTGCGGGCGAGAAGATCATGGAGCTTTTGCAGCGCCGTATCCGCCCGCGCGACATCGTCACCCGCAAGGCGCTCGAAAACGCGGCGGCCGTGGTTGCCGCGACCGGCGGCTCGACCAATGGCGCGCTGCATCTTCCGGCGATCGCGCATGAGTGCGGCATCAAGTTCGATCTCTTCGACGTCGCCGAGATCATGAAAAAGACGCCCTATATCGCCGACCTGAAGCCGGGCGGAAAATATGTCGCGAAGGACGTTTTCGAAGTCGGCGGCATTCCGCTGATCATGAAGACGTTGCTCGATCACGGCTATCTGCACGGCGACTGCATGACCGTCACCGGCCGCACGATCGCGGAAAACATGAAGAACGTGAAGTGGAACGCCGATCAGGATGTGGTCTATCCGGCGAACAAGCCGATCACCGTCACCGGTGGCGTCGTCGGCCTTAAAGGCAATCTCGCGCCGGAAGGCGCGATCGTGAAGATCGCGGGCATGGAAAAATCCATGCTGAAATTTACCGGTCCCGCGCGTTGCTTCGATGGCGAAGAAGCGTGCTTCGATGCGGTGAAGAATCGCAAGTACAACGAAGGCGACGTGCTCGTCATTCGCTATGAAGGACCGCGCGGCGGACCTGGCATGCGCGAAATGCTTGCCACGACTGCGGCGCTCTATGGTCAAGGCATGGGCGGAAAAGTGGCGCTCATTACCGACGGCCGTTTCTCCGGTGCAACCCGCGGCTTCTGCGTGGGTCACGTCGGCCCGGAAGCGGCGGTTGGCGGTCCGATCGGCCTTCTGAAAGATGGCGATATGATCGAGCTCAACGCTGAAACCGGTGCGCTCAACGTAAAATTGAGCGACGCGGAACTCGCCGAACGGAAAAAAGCCTGGAAGCCGCGCGATAACGACGCGAAGTCCGGTTACCTCTGGAAATACGCGCAACAGGTCGGCGATGCGCGGATGGGTGCGGTGACGCATCCCGGCGGAGCCGCTGAAGAAAAAACTTATGCGGATATCTGACACCATACGCATATCGGTTGCTGCCGCGCTGGTCCTGACCTGCGCCGGCAGCGCCATTGCGCTCGACCCGGAGAAGCACACGCCGGAAGCGGCGGCTTTGCCGGCGAAGCCGATGGCGATCCTCGACGCCTTCAAATCCGGCACGCAGGCTTTCATCGCCGGCGATCGTGTGAAGGCGATCAGCGCGTTGCAGTATGCCGCCGAAAACGGCCACGCCGGCGCGCAGTGGAAGCTCGGCCGCATCTATGCCGATGGCGATGGCGTGAAGGCCGATCCCTACAAGGCTTTCCACTATTTCAGTCAGGTCGCAGCACAGAACGCCGACACGTCACCGTTCCTGCCGCAGTCGCGCTATGTAGCGAACGCCTTCGTCGCGCTCGGCAACTATCACCTCGACGGTATTCCGAATACCGAGATCAAGTCCGATCCGCGCCGTGCCGCGCAGCTCTTCCGTTATGCCGCGACGTATTTCGGCGACGCAGACGCGCAGTATTGTCTGGCGCGGCTTTATCGCGACGGTAAGGGCATTCCGAAAGATCCGCGCACTGCTGCGCGCTGGCTCTATTCGGCGGCCAACAAGGGCCAGTATCAGGCGCAGGCCTTGCTTGGCCAGATGATGATTCACGGCGAGGGCGTGCCGCGGCAGGCGGCGCGCGGTCTGATGTGGCTCACACTCGCGCTCGACGCGGTGCGCGGACAGGGCGACGACTGGATTCAGAAGGCTTATGACGACGCGGTCAGCGAAACGACCGAAGACGACCGCATCATTGCGCGCGCTTACCTCGAACAGCATCTGCGCGCAGCAAACCGCTAACGCGGTGAAAAGACGCTAGCGCGTCGCAAATCTCAAATCGGCATAAATGGGAACGTGATCCGACGGCTTTTCCGCCGCGCGGACCTTCTTATCTATGGCGACACTTTCCAGGCGGTCGGCGGCGCGCGGCGACAACAGTAGATGATCGATGCGGATGCCGTTGTTCTTCTCGAAGTTGCCGGCAAAGTAATCCCAGAACGTATAGAGGCCCTTGCCGTCATGGGTCGCGCGCAAGGCGTCGGTGAAACCTAGCGCGAGAAGTTCGCGGAATTTGGCACGCGTTTCCGGCTGGAACAGCGCGTCCTTCGTCCATCGTTCCGGAAATTCGGCGTCGAGCGGCGTTGGGATCACATTGAAATCTCCCGCGAGCACCAGCGGCTCCTCGAGCGCCAGCAATTTTCCGGCGTGCTTCTCCAGCCGATCCATCCACGCGAGTTTGTATTTGAACTTGTCGGTGCCGATCGGGTTGCCGTTCGGCAGATAAATCGATGCGATGCGTAGCGCGCCGTCTTTGGTCGAGATAACGGCTTCGAGGTAGCGCGAGTGGACATCGTCCTCGTCGCCGGGAAGGCGAGGCGTCGCTTCGTCGATCGGATGTTTCGAGAGAACCGCAACGCCGTTGTAGCTTTTCTGGCCGTGCACGGCGACGTTGTAGCCGAGGTCCTCGACCTGGCTACGCGGAAACTGCTCGTCCTGGCATTTTAGTTCCTGCAAGCACAGGACGTCGGGCTGTTTATCCTTGAGCCATGCAAGCAGATGGTCAATTCGCGAGCGGACGGAATTGACGTTCCACGTCGCGATACGCATTGCGATTGCCTGATTTAGAGCGAGAAGCTGGTGCCGCAGCCGCAAGACGCGGTCGCGTTCGGATTGTCGATCTTGAACGCGGCGCCGATCAGTTCGTCCGCATAGTCGATTTGCGAGCCGGCCAGATATTGCAGCGAGACCGGGTCGATCACGACCGTCGCACCATCGCGCGCGATCACGGTGTCTTCGGTTTCGGCCGCGCGCTGGATGTCGAACTTGTATTGAAAGCCCGAGCAACCGCCACCTTCGACGCTGACGCGCAGCACCGCCGGCTCCTTCTCGGAGCCGAGTATCGCCGCGATCTTCCGGATCGCACTTTCGGTGACGGTGACGGTATTGGCGTCCATGAGGCGCTTTCCCTTAGCCAAACCAAAGCGTTACGGTCTATAGGTAAGCGCGCGGGCGGCGAAGTCAATTCAGGGGCAAATTCTCGTGGCGGTATCGGTATTTACGCCGAGGGCAGCTTGGGCTTCGGACCCCGCGCGCTCTCGCGGCCGCCGTTTGGCCGAGCCTGCGAGTCCGTCCCGCAGCGATTTCCGCCGCGACTGCGACCGCATTATCCATTCGACCGCATTTCGCAGGCTCAAGCACAAGACCCAGGTTTTCGTCTCGCATGAGGGCGATCATTTCCGCACGCGGCTGACGCATACGCTGGAGGTGAGCCAGATCGCGCGCGCGCTTGCCCGGTCGCTGGGTCTGGACGAAGACCTCGCCGAAGCACTCGCGCTCTCCCACGATCTCGGCCACCCGCCGTTCGGTCATGCCGGCGAGCGCGCACTGGACTTCTGCATGAAGGATTACGGCGGCTTCGACCACAACGCGCAAAGTCTGCGTATCGTCACCAAGCTCGAGCATCGTTACGCAGCCTTTGACGGACTGAATCTGACTTGGGAAACGCTAGAAGGCGTCGCAAAGCATAACGGCCCGCTGACCGACGAGCACGGCTCGGCCATCGGTCGTTACGAGGACTACGGCCTGCCGCTGGCCTTCGCCGAGCAGCGCGACGAATGGGATCTCGAATACTGGACCTTCGCCTCGGCAGAGGCGCAGATCGCGGCGATCTCCGACGACATCGCCTATGACGCGCATGATCTCGACGACGCGATGCGGGCGGGACTGTTCAACATCATGGACCTGAAGCCGCTTTCGCTTGCGGGCGACATTCTCCGCGACGTGAAGAAGCTCTATCCGGCCGCGCCGCCGCAGCGTCTTGCCGGCGAAGTGATCCGCCGTCTGATCGCGGCGCTGATCGATGACGCGTTGACCGAAAGCATCCGGCGCGCGGGGGCACTGGCTCCGCATAACGCGGATGACGTTCGCCACGCACGTGATCCGGTAATCGCGTTTTCTCACGCCGGCGAAGACGCCGACCGGCAGATCAAGGCGTTCCTGACGCCGCGCATGTACCGCGAGGAACGCGTCATGCGGATCATGACCGACGCCGAAACCATCGTGCGCGACCTCTTCGCGCATTTTCTGGCCTATCCGAAAGACATGGAAGCGGAGCGGCTGGCCAGCGACGAGGCGGCACTCGTGCGCCAGATCGCGGATTTCATCGCCGGCATGACCGACCGCTTCGCGATTGAAGCGCACCGGCGCTATTTTGACTCGACTCCCGATCTGCGTTAGCTCCCGCGCCTTCGCCAAACAGAAGCAAATGAACCTCTTTTCGATCTATCTCGGCCATGTGCATGACGCGCTGAATGCGCTCGTCAAGGAAGGCGCCATTCCCGCCGGCCTCGACTTTTCGCGGGTGGTCGTCGAACCGCCGAAGGACGAGAGCCACGGCGATCTTGCGACCAATGCGGCGATGGTGCTGGCAAAGGAAGCAAAGCAGAAACCCCGCGATATCGCAGAAAAGCTCGCGGCGAAGCTCAAGAGCGCGCCGCATGTCGCGAAGGCCGATGTCGCCGGTCCCGGCTTCATCAATCTTTCCCTGGAAAACGGCTTCTGGCTGGAAGTGCTGCGTGCCGCGATCGGCGCGGGTAAGAATTTCGGCCGCTCGGGACTGGGCAAGGGCGAGAAGGTCAACGTCGAATATGTTTCCGCAAACCCGACCGGTCCGATGCATGTCGGTCATGGCCGCGGCGCGGTGTTCGGCGACGCACTCGCAAACCTGCTGTCGTTCGCGGCCTACGCAGTCACGCGCGAATATTACATCAATGACGCGGGCGCGCAGGTCGATGTGCTCGCGCGATCGGCATTCCTGCGCTACCGCGAGGCGCTCGGCGACGACATCGGCGAAATCCCCGAGGGACTTTATCCCGGCGACTACCTCGTTCCGGTCGGCAAGGCGCTCGCGGAGCAGCATGGCCGCGCGCTATTGCAGAAGTCCGATAGCGATTGGCTGCCGATCGTGCGCCAGACCGCAATCGACATGATGATGGACATGATCCGCGAGGATCTGGCCGCGCTCGAAATCCGCCATGAGGTGTTTTTCTCGGAGCACTCGCTTACCGTCGGCGAAGACAAGGTTGCGGAAACCATCGAATTTCTGCGCAGGGCGGGTCACATTTACGAAGGCCGCCTGCCGCCGCCGAAAGGCGCGCCGGTTGAAGACTGGGAAGACCGCGAGCAGACGCTGTTTCGCGCCACCGCCTTCGGCGACGACGTCGACCGCCCGCTGATGAAGTCGGACGGCAGCTACACTTACTTCGCCGCGGACATGGCCTATCACCGCGACAAGATCGAACGCGGCTTCAAGACGCTGATCGATATCTGGGGCGCGGATCACGGCGGTTACGTGAAGCGCATGAATGCCGCCGTCGGCGCGCTCGGCGCCGGCAAGGTCGCGCTCGATGTGAAACTGTGCCAACTCGTGCGCCTGATGCGCGCCGGTGAGCCGGTGAAAATGTCGAAGCGGGCAGGCGAGTTCATCACCTTGCGCGAAGTGGTCGACGAAGTCGGCGTCGATCCGGTGCGCTTCATGATGCTGTTCCGGAAGAATGACGCACAACTCGACTTCGATCTGGCCAAGGTGATCGAGCAGTCGCGCGACAATCCGGTGTTTTACGTGCAGTACGCGCATGCGCGCGGCCGCTCGGTGTTCCGGAACGCGAAGGAAGCGATGCCGGAGCTGTCCACGGACGCCGCGGCGCTCGCGGGCGCCGACCTGACGGTGCTGTCGGATGAAGCAGAACTCGCGTTGGTGAAGAAGCTTGCCCAGTGGCCGCGGCTGGTGGAGGCGGCGGCCGAGTTTCATGAGCCGCACCGGGTCGCGTTCTATCTCTACGACCTCGCCAGCACCTTCCATTCCCTATGGAACAAGGGAAAAGACGCGCCTCATTTACGCTTCATTATAGAAGATAACCCTAAATTCACCATGGCCCGCTTGAGTCTCGTCAGCGGCTTGGTGGGCGTTTTGGCCTCAGGATTGGCCATTTTAGGTGTCAGAGCGGCCGAAGAAATGCGTTAACGGCCCTCCGCGCGGAGTGTTACTATGCCGTTGGCGCGGACGTTGAGGAACGATCGGGAGAAAATGGGCGAACACCCCATGTACCGGCCCTCGCGGGGACCGGGACAGCTTCAGACGCAATCCCAGCCGGGTGCGGACCAGTATCGAGTACGCCGCGGGGAAGACCCGCTGGCCGAACTCGCGCGCCTGATCGGCCAGGAAGACCCCTTTGCAGAATTCAACGGGCAGCAGCCGCGCCGCGTCGCGCCCAAGGCCAATGTAATTTCGCGTCCGGCAACGCCCGAGCCGCGTGCGGCTAGCGGTGCCAACGGAAACGGTGCTGTCCACGCGAACGGGCAGGGTCGGCCGCTACCGACAGCGCAGGTTCGTACGCCACAAGTTCCGCCTCGTCAGCACGCAGCAGCACGTATTCAGGCGGCGCCCGTACCGGCCCGCACGCCGGCGCCGAGCATCGCGAGCGAGCGTGCTGCTCCGCTCCAGCAAGCGCCTCGTCCGGCACGGCCGATGCAGCCGCAGCAGGCGCCGCAGCCTCAACCCCAGCGTCCGCAGTTCCGGAGCAATACCGCGGAGCCTGCGGCTTATCGCGATGCGCCGCGTCCGGCGCAGCCTTCGCGGCAGAACGGCCACGACGCGAACGCCCGCTACGCCGAGCAGAATTACCGGCGGGAAGATTTCAGCGAAACCGAACGGGCACGCCCGGGCCGACAGCCTGTGCGTGAAGCCCGCACGCCGAATGAGCGTGACCGTTATGTGCCGGAAGAGGCGCTGCGCCACAGCCGCATGCGGCCGCAGCCGGCGGCCTATCGCGAGCCGAAGTACGACACATACGAGGACGACTTCGATCCGGAATACGCGGACGACGCCTACCTTTCGGACCACGCCGACGACGTTTACGACGACGTGCGCCGCTCGGGGCGCGGCATCGGATTCTGGATCGTCTCCGGCATTGTCGTCGCGAGCCTGATCGCGGTCGCGTTCCTCGGCGTCTTTGCGTACCGCACGGTTTTCAATACGCCACAGCGCGCGGCGGTTATTACCAAGTCGAACGCTCCCACCAAGGTGGAGCAGCAGCCTGCGCAGACGAACGCGGTCGCGCCAAACAAGGCGATTCAGGACCGTATCGCGGGTGCCGCCGAGACCCAGACGCTGAAGCGCGAAGAGCAGCCGATCGATCTGACGACGCAACGGCCGACGCAGTTCAGCCCGCCGCAGCAACAGCAGGCGCCGCAAAACAACTTCCCGGCAGCCGCTCCGCAGCAGCAACAGCCGGTTGATACCGGCCCGCGCAAGGTGAAGACCATCACCGTGCGCTCCGACGGCACCACGGCGCCGCAGAGCAATGCACCGCTGCCACTGCAAGCAAATCCGCCGGTGCAACAGCAGGAGCCGCCCGCAGCCGCGCCCCAGCGCCCGCAATCGAACCTGCCGCCGCAGCACCGCAACGTCGCGTCGCTCAATCCGACGACGCCTCCGGCAACGACGAGTGGCAACTATGTCGTGCAGGTTGCATCCCACAAGACACCGCAAGAGGCGCAGGCCGCCTGGCAACAGCTGAAGTCGCAATACGGCTCGATCTTCGGTGCGCGGAACGCCGATATCCGCAAGGTCGATCTCGGCGATCGCGGCACGTTCTATCGCGCCATGGTGGGCCCGATGAACCGGGATCAGGCGAACGCGCTCTGCCAGAACCTGAAGACCCAGGGCGCGGGCTGCATCGTCCAGACCCGCAACTAACAGCTAGTTTTCCCGCCGTTCTTGACCGCCGGAGCCGGGCCGCTTACGCCCGCGCATGACTGTTCGCGCCTTCATTTCCGGCTGCGGCTCCACCACGCTCTCCGAAGAAGAAAAGCGTTTCTTCTCAGAAGCTTGCCCGTGGGGCTTGATTCTATTCAAGCGAAACATTGAAGACCCGGCGCAGGTTGCTGAACTGATAGCAAGTTACCGGGAAATCGTTGGCCGCGATGATGCACCTGTGCTGATCGATCAGGAGGGCGGCCGGGTGCAGCGGCTGGGTCCGCCGCACTGGCCCGATTTCCCTGCGGCAGAGAAGCTCGCAACCGCCTCCACGAGCCGGGAATCTGTCTCGCTCGGCGCCCGGCTGATCGCAAACGAACTGCTCCGGCTGGGCATCAACGTGGACTGTGTGCCGGTCGCCGACCTTCGCTTTCCCGGCGCGCACGACGTCATTGGCGATCGCGCTTACGGCAGCGATCCGGCGGCAGTGGCGACGCTCGCGCGGGCGGCTGCCGAGGGGCTGATGGCGGGCGGCGTGCTGCCGGTGGTCAAGCACATCCCCGGCCACGGCCGCGCCATGGCCGACAGCCATCTCGAACTCCCCAAGGTGACAGTCTCCCGCGTGGAACTCGAGCGAACGGATTTTGTGCCGTTCCGTGCGCTGAACGACCTGCCGCTCGCGATGACCGCGCACGTGATCTACGAGGCCGTCGATCCCGCGCTTCCGGCCACGATTTCGCCCACCGTTGTCGGTGAGGTGATCCGCGGCCATATCGGATTCGACGGTTTGCTGATGACCGACGACGTCTCGATGAAGGCGCTTTCCGGCGGCATAGGCCAAAATACGCGGGCCGCCTTTCTGGCGGGGTGCGATCTCGCACTTCACTGCAACGGCAAGATGGACGAAATGCGTAGCGTCGCGGAAAACAGCCCGCCGCTCGACGGTAAAGCGGCCGAACGCGCGAAGAAAGCCTTGGATAGGATCGCTTCCGGGGCCAAACCGCTCGATGTCGCCGAGGCTTGGGGCCGCTTTTCCGCTATGGTCGAAACGGTTTGAGACGGAATCAGTAGCGTGGAAACCAGCGATTTCGAACTGCCGGAAGCCGAACGCGGAAGCAACGAGCCGCAACTCGTCGTTGACGTAACGGGCTTTGAAGGTCCGCTCGACCTTTTGCTGATGCTCGCCCGCACGCAGAAGGTCGATCTCGCGAAGATTTCGATTCTTGCGCTCGCCGACCAGTATCTCGAATTCATCCAGCGCGCGCGCGATCTGCGAATCGAGGTCGCGGCCGACTATCTCGTGATGGCGGCATGGCTCGCGTACCTGAAATCGCGCCTGTTGCTGCCCGAACCCGCGGGCCCGGAAGAGCCTTCGGCCGCGGATCTTGCCGCCGATCTCGCCGCGCGCCTGCAACATCTCGAAGCGATCCGCCGCGCGGGCGCGGGGCTGATGACCCGCGACAAGCTCGGCACCGAGTTCTTCATGCGCGGCGCGCCGGAAGAAACCGATCCGCTTCACCCGCAGGAATACACGGCGACGATCTACGACCTGCTTTCGGCCTACGCAGTCCAGCGCCAGAAGAAAGCGCTCGCGCGTCATACTGTGAAAGAGCGCGTGGTCTGGTCGCTCAAGGAAGCGCGCGACGCGCTCGAGCGTCTTGTCGGCGTCGGGCAGGACTGGGCGCGTCTCGACAGCTTTCTGATCGAATATCTGGTCGAGCCGGAGATGCGCCCGACCGTATTGGCGTCAAGTTTTTCGGCCTCTCTCGAAATGGTCAAAGAGGGGCACCTTGAACTTCAGCAGGAGAGGGCTTTTGCGCCGCTCTGGCTGAAGCGTCGCCCCGAGCCGAGACCTGAATTACAATTGGTGGAGACCAAGCAGTGACCGCGTTGCGCAAACCGCCGCTATCGATCGTGGGTGCAGAGCCCGAAACCGACGACGTCCAGCGCACGCTGGAAGCGATCCTGTTTGCCTCCGCGGAGCCGGTGGACGAGAAGCTGCTCGCCTCGCGTCTCCCCGAAGGCACCGATTTGAAGGCGGAGCTTCAGAAGCTCGCCGATCATTACGCCGCGCGCGGCGTGAACCTCGTGCGGGTCGCGGGCAAGTGGGCGCTGCGTACCGCGTCCGATCTCGGCCACCGCATCGCGCGCGACACGCCGCCGCCGAAGAAGCTTTCGCGTGCGGCGATCGAGACGCTTGCGATCGTCGCCTATCATCAGCCAGTCACGCGCGCCGAGATCGAGGAGATCCGCGGCGTCACGATCAACAAGGGCACGCTCGACGTGCTGATCGAAACCGGCTGGGTGCGCCTGCGTGGCCGCCGCAAGGTGCCGGGCCGCCCGGTGACCTACGGCACGACCGAAGAATTTCTGATCCACTTTGGCCTCGACCAGATCGAGGACCTGCCGGGTCTGGAAGAACTCAAGGGCGCGGGCTTTCTCGACGACCGCCTGCCGGCCGGGTTCGCGGTACCGATCCCGAACGACATCTCGACGCTGCGCGACGACGAGGAGCCGCTCGAGGAGGGCGATCCCGAGCTCGATCCGGAAAGCGGCAAGTAGCGCGACGAAAGGCGCGGGAAGCACTACCTTCCTGCCATTATGGCAACTCGTCTCGCTCCGCGCAGTCCTGCACCCGTTTCGATCGCCGCGCATCTCGCGTTCGATGACGTGCATCACAGTTATGGCGGACCGGAATCCATCCGCGGCGTGACGCTCTCGGTCGATCCCGGCGAGGTCGTGAGTCTTGTCGGGCCGTCGGGTTGCGGGAAGACGACGCTTCTGCGCCTCGCCGCCGGCCTGGAGCGACCCAATGCCGGACGCGTGCTGCTCGACAGCCTCGAGATCGCGGGGCCGGATAGTTTCGTGCCGCCTGAGAAGCGCGGCATCGGCCTGATGTTTCAGGACAACGCGCTTTTCCCGCACATGACCAATCTCGATAACGTCCGCTTCGGCCTGCGCGGCTTCTCGCGCGACGAGGCGGAGCGGCAGGCCGTGCTCGCGCTTGACCGCGTGGGTTTGGGCAGTCGCGGCGGCGAATATCCGCACATGCTTTCCGGCGGCGAGCAGCAGCGCGTGGCGCTTGCGCGCGCGATCGCGCCGCGGCCCGCCGTGATCCTGATGGACGAACCGTTTTCAGGTCTCGACAGCCGCCTTCGCGACACCGTGCGCGGCGAGACGCTCGCGATCCTTCGCGAGGCGCGAGCGACCTGCGTGATCGTGACTCATGACGCGGAAGAAGCGATGCGCGTCGGGGACCGGATCGCGCTCATGAACGAGGGCAGGCTGGTCGAGTTCGGCGATCCGCAGGCGATCTATCGGCACCCGAAATCGCTCTTTGCCGCGCGCTTTTTCTGCGAGGTGAACGAGCTTTCCGGCTGGGTCCATCGCAGGCAGATCGAAACGCCGCTCGGAACTTTCGACGCCGGCGAGGTCCGCGACGGCGAGGCTGTGGTCTGCATCCGCCCGCAGGGGCTACGCCTGAAACTACCCGGTCAGGGCCTGCCTGGACGGATTGTCGCGCACCGTTTTGTCGGCGAGGTCAACCTGCTCGAAATCGCGATGCCGGGCTTGGAAGAACCGGTGCTGGCGAGGGTCCGGGAACCCGTTAACCGCGAAGAGGGCGAGGATGTCGGAGTCGAAATCGACCCTGCCGAAGTTCTTGTTTTTGCCTCTCCACCGCCCTAGGTTCGTGCGAAGTAATGAAAATTGGCTGGTTTTGGCGGCTCAAAAGCTAACCTGCCAGCGGAGGATTCCATGGGTGGTTTGAGTATCTGGCATTGGCTGGTCGTTGCCGTCATCGTGCTGCTGCTGTTCGGGCGCGGCAAGATTTCCGAGCTGATGGGCGATGCTGCGAAGGGCATCAAGGCGTTCAAGAAGGGCATGGCTGACGACGAGCCGGCCGCCACGACGCCGCCCAAGACCATCGAGCAAAACCCGCCGGTGGTCCGCCGCACCGACGATCAGAAGGTCGGCTGACGCCGCAAGCAGCGGCGCCGTTCGCGGACCCAAATTTCGGCCGCGAGGTAGCAGCGCATGTTTGACATCGGTTGGAGTGAGCTTCTCTTAATCGGGATCGTCGCGCTCGTCGTCATTGGGCCGAAGGATCTGCCAAAAGTCCTGCGCGCGCTCGGCTCGATGATGTCGAAAGTGCGCTCGATGGCGAACGAGTTTCAGGGGCAGTTTCAGGACGCGATGCGCGACGCCGAACTCGCCGATCTGAAAAAGGAAGCCGACAAGCTCGCCGCCACCGCCAAAGGCGCGATCGAAAATCCGGTGCAGAGCATCACGAACGAAATCCAGAATTCGATCGAGGCGCCGGCGAACACCGCGCCGTCACCCGCCGCGACCGACGCGCAGGTCGACGCGCAAATTCCAGCACCGCCGCAGCCTGAACCGTTGAACATCGAACCCGCGCCGATCGCGCCGACGGCTGCGACCTCCGCCGAAACGGAAACCGGCGCCGCGAACACGAACGAACCGGTCCGCAAGCAAGGCAGCGGCGCATGAGCCAGGACGAGATCGACGCTTCCAAGGCGCCCTTGATGGAGCATCTGGTCGAGCTGCGCTCGCGTCTCATCAAGTCGATGCTCGCCTTCATCGTGATGATGATAATCTGCTTCGCCGGCGCGAAGTATATCTACAACATTCTGCTGTTTCCCTATCAGCTCGCCGCCGGCGTCGATGCCAAGATCGAACTGATCTACACTGCGCCGCAGGAATTCCTGATCACGCAGATCAAGCTCGCGCTGTTCGGCGCGGCGTTTCTCTCGTTTCCGGTGGTCGCTTCGCAGATTTATGCCTTCGTCGCGCCCGGTCTCTACAAGCACGAGAAGGGAGCGTTCCTTCCATATCTGATCGCGACGCCGATCTGCTTCTTGCTGGGTGCTGCCTTCGTCTATTTCGTCGCGATGCCGCTCGCGATGAAGTTCTTCATCGGGATGCAGCAGATCGGCGCGGGGCCTGAGATCAAGCTCTTGCCGCGCGTCTCCGAATATCTGTCGCTGATCATGGCGCTGATCTTCGCCTTCGGCATCTGCTTCCAGCTTCCGGTAATTCTGACGCTGCTTGCGCGCATCGGTGTCGTGACGGCGGCATGGCTGCGCTCGATCCGACGCTACGCGATCGTGGCGGTGTTCATCGTCGCGGCCGTGCTGACGCCGCCGGACGTGATTTCACAGCTTGCGCTTGCCCTGCCTACCTTGCTCCTTTACGAAGCCTCGATCTGGCTCGTGGCGGCGGCGGAAAAGAAGCGGGCGGCAGCGCAAGCGGACTCCGACGCGCCCTCGACCGACGCCCCGGTCCCGCCAGCCAGTACGCCGAGCGCCTAAGTTCAAGTTTCACTTGAAGTAGAAAATCGTGCGTAATCAAAGGCTATTACGCAGGAATAACGATGCACGACATTAAGTGGATTCGCGAGAACCCAGAGGCCTTCGACAAGGCGCTCGCCCGCCGTGGCTTGAGTGCCGAGTCGCGCGATTTGCTCGCGCTCGACGAGAAGCGCCGCGCCGTGATCGCCAAGCTCCAGACCATGCAGGAGCGCCGCAATGCCGTCTCGAAGGAAGTCGGCGAAGCAAAGAAGGCCAAGGATGAGCCACGCGCGCAGAAGCTGATGGTGGAAGTGGCGAGCATCAAGGACGAAATGCCAAAGCTCGAGGCCGAGCAGCAGGCAGCCGAAAAGAAGCTCGATGAAATCCTTGCTGCGATCCCGAATTTGCCTGCCGCCGACGTTCCGGACGGCAAGGACGAGACCGGCAACAAGGAATATCGGCGTCACGGCAACGTGCCGAACCTCGCCTTCAAGCCGAAGCTACATTTCGAGATCGGCGAGGCTCTCGGGCTGATGGATTTCGAGGCCGCGTCGAAGATTTCAGGCAGCCGTTTCGTGGTGTTGAAGGGCGCGCTCGCACGTCTCGAGCGCGCGCTGGCGCAGCTATTTCTCGACACGCATACCGGCGAGCACGGCTACACCGAAGTGAACCCGCCGGTGCTGGTTCGTGACGACGCCATGTTCGGCACCGCGCAGCTTCCGAAGTTCAGGGAAGATCAGTTCCGCGCCGGCGAGGATTACTGGCTCATCCCGACCGCCGAAGTGCCGCTCACCAATCTCGTTCGCGAGGACATCGCCGACGAGGCGAAGCTGCCGATGCGGTTGACTGCCTGCACGCCGTGCTTCCGCGCGGAAGCAGGTGCGGCCGGTAAAGACACGCGCGGCATGATCCGCCAGCACCAGTTCACCAAGGTTGAGCTCGTCTCGATCACGACGCCCGAACAGAGCGCCGACGAACACGAGCGCATGCTCGCTTCCGCCGAAAAGGTGCTGCAGAAACTCGGCCTGCATTATCGCGTGATGACGCTGTGCACCGGCGACATGGGCTTTGCCTCGCAGAAGACCTACGACATCGAGGTCTGGCTGCCCGGAGAGAACACCTATCGCGAAATCTCGTCCTGTTCGAACTGCGGCGAGTTCCAGGCGCGCCGCATGAATGCGCGCTATCGCGCGAAGGACGCCAAAAGCCCGCGCTATGTTCACACGCTGAACGGCTCCGGCGTCGCAGTCGGCCGTGCGCTGATCGCGGTGCTGGAAAACTACCAGAACGAGGACGGCTCGGTCACAATTCCGGAGGCGTTAAAGCCCTATATGGGCGGCCTCGCCAAGATCACGAAAGCGAACTGAAGTTGCGCATCCTTGTCACCAACGACGACGGCATTCATTCGCCCGGCCTCGACGCGCTGGTCCGCATCGCAAAGACGCTGACCGACGACGTCTGGGTGGTGGCGCCGGAGTTCGACCAGTCCGGCGTGTCGCATTCGCTTTCGCTTTCCGATCCGCTCCGGCTTCGCAAGGTCGACGAAAAGCGTTTCGCCGTGAAAGGCACGCCGACCGATTGCGTGATCATGGGCGTGCGCCACGTGCTCGAGGATAAGCGCCCGGACCTCGTTTTGTCGGGCGTGAACCGTGGGCAGAATCTCGCGGAAGACGTGATCTATTCCGGCACCGTTGCGGGCGCGATGGAAGGCACAATCTTAGGCATTCAGGCGGTTGCCGTAAGTCAGGCCTATGGCCCGACGACGCGCGACCGGCTCGGCTACGAAACGGTCGAGGCGCTTGCGCCCGATCTTCTGAAAAAGCTTTTGAAGGACCCGCTTCCGGTCGGCGTCTTGCTGAACATCAATTTCCCGGATTGCCCGCCGGACGAAGTCAAAGGCGTTGCGATCACGACCCAAGGCCGCCGCGATGCGGAACTGCTGATGGTTGATAAGCGCCATGACGGCCGCGGCTTCCCGTATTACTGGATCGGCTTTCAGCGCATCAAGCGCACCTTCTCCGATGGCAGCGATCTTTCCGCGATCGAGCGTAAGATGATCTCGGTGACGCCGCTCAGGATCGATCTGACGGACAAGCCGTTCATGACCAAACTCGCGGCGATGTTCGACGAAAGCGAATTGACGAACTGAACGCATAAAGGGAGCTTCTGGCGCGGATGGCGGACCGCAACAGGCGCGACGAGGAATTCGAGCGGAAGAACGCGGAAGCGCGGATGGAGTTCTTGCTCTCCATGCGCCGCCGCGGCATTCGCGATGTTAAGGTGCTGCGCGCGCTCGAACAGGTGCCGCGCGAGATATTTGTCGAAGCCGAGCACGCCGGCGTTGCCTATGCCGATCAGGCGCTGCCGATCGACTGTGGTCAGACCATCAGCCAGCCTTTCGTCGTCGCCACCATGACCGAAGCGCTCGACGTCGAACCTTCCAACAAAGTGCTCGAAATCGGCACCGGCTCCGGCTATCAGGCCGCCGTGCTCGGCATGCTTGCGAAATCCGTCGTGACCATCGAGCGCTACCGCACTCTCGCCGATCTCGCATCTGCACGGCTGCGCGTGCTCGGTCTCAAGAACGTCACCGTGCGGGTTGCGGACGGCAGTTTCGGCGCGCCTGACGAAGCGCCGTTCGACCGGATCGTCGTGACCGCTGCCACGCCCGAGGTGCCGCCTGCGCTGTTCGACCAACTCGCGAATAACGGCCACATGATCGCGCCGGTCGGGCCTGTTGCAGGCGTACAGGCGCTGCGGCTGTTCACGAAAAGCGGCAGCAAAGTCGAACATCTGGACCTGATGTCGGTCCGCTTCGTCCCGCTGGTCGAGGGCAAGGCGCAGGCGCTCTAGCCCGTTAAGCTTTGAGCCCCGCAGCGAAATTTCGCGCGGCGCCGGATTTTCTTAAGTCCGCGTTTACCGGAGTCTCCTATTCATCAGGCGTGTTGTTGCGTCCTGAGTGAGTAGTGATGCGTACCAATCCAATGCGCTACCGGGGAGCGCTGCTCGCCCGTTTTGCCGCCCTTGCCACGCTTGGCGCGTTCTCCGCCGCGTGCAGCATGGATGTAACGCGGTTCGACTCCAATCCGTTCAACGGCAAGCAGGACACGACGGCGTCCGTGCCCCAGCCGCAGACGAATAACCAGGCGCAGGTGCCGGGGCATCAACTGCCCCAGCGCACCTATGTGGAAACGCAGCCGCTGAATACGCCCCCGCAGACGAATTATCGTCCGCAAACGGTTCCGGCTGCGCAGGCACCGCGCGCGCAGAGCCAATTGAACGCACCGCGCACTACCGCCGCCGTCAACACCAACGGCTGGTCCCAGACCGGCAGCCGTACGGTCATTGTCCAGCAGGGCGAGACGGTCTACTCGATTTCCCGGAAGCACGGCGTGCCGCCGGAGGTGCTGCTTCGCGCCAACAATCTTCAGGGCGGAAGCGTGCTCCGTCCCGGCCAGCGTCTCCTCGTCCCGGTTCGCAGCACCGCCGCGACCACGCCGGTGCGCACAGCGCCGGTTGCAGGCAATGTCCACACGGCGGCCGCGGGCGATACGATCTATTCGCTTTCACGTAAGTATCGCGTGACGCCACAGGCGATCGCGAGCGCGAACAACCTCACGCTTTCGACGCATCTTCGGATCGGCCAGCAGATCCGTATTCCGGGCACCAATCCGGTCGCGAACGCGCCGCAGCCGCGGACTTTGCAGCGCAACGTGCAGACCGTGCCGCAAACGCCGGCGCAGCATATCGCGCATGCCGAAACGCCCGCGCCGGAAAACGTCGGCATGGTTCGCCCGAATATTCCGCCGGCAGTGAATGAGGCGCCGCAGAGCTCTCCGCGCGCCGCGCCGACTTTCCATTGGCCCGTGCGCGGCCGCATCCTGTCAGCTTATGGCCGCAAACCGAACGGTCAGCAGAACGACGGGATCAACGTCTCGGTGCCGGAAGGCACGCCGATCCGCGCGGCGGAAGACGGCGTCGTTGCCTATGCCGGCAATGAACTAAAAGGCTTCGGGAATCTTGTTCTGATCCAGCACGCCGACAACTGGGTGACCGCTTACGCGCACCTCGGCGCCATCGACGTGAAGAAGGATCAGAAGATCAAGCGCGGTGATCTCATCGCGAAAGCGGGCCAGACCGGTGGCGTAACCTCGCCGCAGCTGCACTTCGAGATCCGCAAGGGCTCGAAGCCGGTCGATCCGGAAAAGCACCTGTCCGGAATCTGACGGACTTCAGAACCTGATGACGCGAACTACGCGCCCCTGCATCGTGCAGGTGGGCGCGTAGGCGTGTTGATCGGGACGGCAGTCGCCTTCGACGCTGCGCGTGCTGTCGGCACCTGTGGTCTGGACGGTCTGGCTGATCGCGTTGGCGTCACTTGAACCCGGAACGAGCGCCAAAGCGAGCAGGAAGGCGGCCATGATACCGCTGAAGATCAGAAATCTCGGATAGAGCGAAAGAACGTCGCGCATCGCGCTTGCCCCGCGAAGGAATTGCCGTATCTGCGACTGCAACGCCCCGGCGAAGGGGAAGGTTCCGTGCGCTCGCCGAAATCTTGGCGGCCGCTTGGAGGCAATCGGGCGTAACGGGGTCGTTCGCCGCGATTACTTCGCTCTTCCGTCGCAACCTTCCGCGGTGATTCTGCATTCTCCCTTGCGGTCGGGGCCGGCGGTGTCTTCGCAGCGTTCCAGTGCGTCGCGCCTGGCGAGCGCCGAAGTATCTCCGATGGCCCATCCGGCGCCCGGCGTCCCGGCTTTCGGATCGAGCGCGACCGCTACGCACTGGTTCTGGAAGGTCCGGATTACCTTGCAAAGTTTGCGCGTCTCGGGCGGAGCGTCCTGCGTATTCGCGCATTCGGTATCCGCCCGGTCTTCCGCTTCGCCCTGCGTTTTGAAATTGTAAGAGATCCCGCTCGAGTAGCCGTCCTTGGCGACATCGGCCGGTTCGGCGATTGAAATGGCGCCGAAGCTCAGTGCCGGCGAAGCGAAACCGCACGCAGCAAGCAAAATAACGGTCGCAAGTACGTTCTTCATGTTTGAGCGCCCGAACTAGCGTGCGTTGCCGTCGCAACCGCCGTTGATGACCCGGCAGTGCTGGGAACGATCGCCCGCGGTTGCGCGGCAATCGTCGAGCGCCTTGCGTTCCGCTTCGGCTCGAGAGGGAGCGACCGCATAGCCGGTGCCGGTAGCGCCAGGCTCGGTGTCGAGCGCGATCGCCACGCATTGGTTGGTGAACGTGCGGACTACCTTGCAGAGTGCGCGAATTTGGTCAGGCGCGTCCGCCTTGTCGCGGCATTGCTCGTAGGCTTTTGCATTCGCAATATCTTCGCTTTCCTGACCGGTCGACCAGCCCGACGCAAAACCGTCGGCCAGATTTTGCGGCTCGCCAATCGCGAGCGCGCCGGTAGCATGGGCGGAATGCGGAAGAAGGGAAAGCAGGCCGGTCAGCATGGCGGCAAAGATAAACGTTTTCATCGCTGATAATTCCAATGGCTGGCGCAGGAATGAAAGGTGAAGCGAGCCTAGCAGAGACACGGGAACGAGGGCAGGGCGGGCACGGTAAGAATTCTTCGATTGCGTCCACTTTGAACGGATAGAAGGCCAGGTAACACTTGATGTCCTCCACGGCCGGCTAGGGCGCTTCAAAGGTCGGGGCCGGGCGCGAGCATCGGCGTTCCCTTAGTGCAGCATCGAAATCTGCTTGCTGACGCAGCGATAGGTGCTTTCGACGATGACTTTAGTGTTTTCAAGCAGGAACGGCGGGTCTGGATCATAGCCGAGCGGGCAGGCTGTCGACATCCACCAGCCGCTGTCGCCGGTGAAATGTTCCTGGAAAACCTCTCCGCGCTGAAGCGTGCGCATGATCGGCGCGGAAAGCGAAAAGCGCCAGAAGATCAGGCTCACCGGTTGATCGCAGTCGTTGCGAATGCGGACGAAGTCGGCGTTGCGCTCGCTCGGTGCACAGCTTTCCAGGTGATCGACGCGCTGCTGAGCGTGAACCGGCTGCGCCGCAAGGCCCGGCAACAGCGCAAGCATGAAGGCGGCATTTCGGCGGAAAATCATTCGGGCACGCCGCTGTTGAATGAGACGTCCTGATATTCTTCCGCCCCGGCGTCGGCACTACACATTGTTGCGAGCCGTTGCGCCGCCGCGCGGCGTCAGCTTGAGCGGGACGCCTTGTCGCGGCGACGAAGTTCTCGAATTGGCGGATAGACGCGCGGCCAATTCGGGGGATGAGAATGAGGTGGGCCGGGCTGATTGCGATAGCCATGTCTGCGGCCGGCTGTGCGCAGGTATCGTCCGAATCGCCGCCGCTTTCGCAATCCGCCGAGGCGCGCTGTGCGGAATTTGGCCGGATCGCAAACGATCTGACGACAAGCGCGTATCGGCGAGCGGCAGCGGTCGAGTCGCTTCGCGCGCAACGCTGTGCCGGCTACCGCTGACGCGCGGCATCACCCGCGCTGCATCGCCTTGTCGATCGCGGCCTTGAGATCGTTTTGCAGGAACGGTTTGCCGATGCGGGGCAGTTGAATGCCCGCACTCGGATCGATTTCGGCATAGCCGGTCGCAAGCAGGATCGGCAGCAAGGGCTGCTCGGCGCGAATGGTTTTCGCGAGCTGCAAGCCCGTCGTGCCCGGCATTGCGTGGTCGGTGATGACCAGATCGATCTTCTGGCCGCGCACGAGTTCGAGCGCCTCGCGCGCCGAATTTGCTTCGAGAACCGTATGGCCGAGATCCTCGAGCATGGCCGTCGTGTTCATCAGCACGAGACTGTCATCGTCGACCGCGACAATGACGAGCGGCCGCGCGGTCTCATTCGGCTCCGGCTTTTGCAGTATTTCTGCCGTCGCATCGGCATCGACCGCAGGTAGTAGAATTTCCGCGCTCGTTCCCCCGCCGGGGACGCTGGTAAGCCGGAAAGTTCCGCCTGACTGCTCAGCCATGCCTTGCACCATCGAGAGGCCAAGGCCAGTACCTTTGCCGACGCCCTTGGTGGTGAAAAACGGGTCAGTCGCTTGTCGCAGCGTATCGACGTCCATTCCGTGACCGGTATCGCGCAGCGTAATCGAGACATATTCACCGACGGCAAGTTCCGCGAGCGGATTACGCGCAACACGCACGATGATCTCGATGCGGCCGCCGTCCGGCATCGCATCGCGCGCGTTGAAGGCAAGGTTGAGCAGCGCGCTTTCCAGTTGGTTCGGATCGGCGAGCACGTTCGGGATCGCCTCGCAGAAATTTGTCTCTACCGTGTAGCTTGGGCCGAGCGAGCGCCGCAAAAGTTCTCTACTTTCGTTGACGATCTGCGGGACGTCGATCACGCGCTGTTCGATATCCTGTTTCCGCGCAAAGGCGAGCATGCGATGGGTGAGCGCCGTGCCGCGTTCGGTCGCACGCATTGCGTTCTGGATGAGTGGCGTGATCTGCGGGTTGTCCGGCGAACGCTTGCGCAGCAGCTCTAAGCTGCTCTGGATCACCATCAGCAAATTGTTGAAGTCGTGCGCGACGCCGCCGGTCAGCTTGCCGATCGCTTCCATTTTCTGGGAATGGAATAACTGCTCGCGCGTGCGTTCGAGCGCGAGGCGGTTCTGCTCGCGTTCGGTAATGTCACGGGTAATCTTGGCAAAGCCGATAATGTCGCCGTCATCGCCGCGAATGGGGTCGAGAACGATGTGCGCGAGAAAGCGGGTGCCGTCCTTCCGGACTCTATACCCTTCCTTCTCGAAGCGGCCTTCGCGGATCGCGGTATCAAGCGCCTCCTGCGGTGCGCCGGCGCTGCGGTCTTCCTCTGTGTAGAAGCGGGAGAAGTGCTCGCCCAGAATTTCGTGTGTCTTGTAGCCCTTGATCCGCTCCGCGCCAGAGTTCCAGCTGGCGACATGGCCTTGCGGGTCGAGCATATAGATTGCGTAATCGGTAACGCCCTGCACCAGTATGCGGAATTGCTCCCCCTCGGTCTCGGAGGAGAGGAACTGGTTCGGCGGCTTCACGTCGGTCATTCCCCCGCGTTCTCCTTGAACGCTACGTTAAAGTGGAAAACTCCGGTAGTTTGAAAAGGTTCCAGGCCTTGCCGGGAGGTGCCGGCAAGGCCTGAAGAGGTGTATCTTTACGCTAGATTCTGCCCATCAGGACCAGGATGAGCAGGATTACGATAACGAGGCCGAGGCCGCCGCCGCCGTAATACCCCGTGCCGTAAAACGGGCCGCCGCCGAAGCCGGAAAAGCCGCCCAGCAGAATAATCACCAGAATGATGAGTAGGATTGTACCCAACGACATCGAATAGCCTCCATTCGCCACCGCCGAAAAGAAAACCCGGAGGCGAGGCGCGCTCCGGGTTTTTGGTGTCGGGCCGCCCGGGGGGAAGGCGTTGCGCGACATGCATGTAATGCGCGGGGTCGAAGAACGGTTCCGGCTCACGACGGATTTATTTGCTGATGAACGGGATGTAGGCGCACATGGAACCCGCAGGTCGAAACGGCGTTGAAGAGCCATGCGAGTCCTCGATTATTGCCAGGCCAGCGCCATCGAAGCGGTGAACAAGGCGAACGATCCGTCGCTGCCCAAAGAGGCGCGCGTCGAGTGGGCACGCATCGCGAAAGTCTGGAAGGACATCACCCAGCACTACGACCTGATCGAGGATCTGGGCACCGTCGCGGTTCGCGACAAGCGCGGCCCCGGTCCCCACGACACGGTTCACTAGTTTTCTAGCTGCCGCCGCCAGATGATAAACCCATTGAATTGAATGCAGGCGACGGCTTCGCGGCCGGCGCGGAAGCGCGTATAGCGTCCGCCGGGAGCGAACGAATGGCGGCGCGCGTATTTTACGGCTGGTGGATCGTTGCCGCCTGTCTGCTGATTGCGATTCTTAGCTGGGGTCTTGGCGTCTTCGGGGCGGGCGTATCGTTGCACGCGATTACGCAGACCCGCGGGCTGTCGGTTGGCTCGGTCTCAACCGCAATCACCATGTCCGGAATTCTTTCGGCAATCGCGACGTTCTTCGTCGGCCCCGCGATCGACCGCTACGGTCCGCGCCCGGTCATGGCGTTCGGCGCACTCGTGATGGCAACCGGCCTCGCATTGATCGGGCAAGTCCGGACACTCCCGCATGTGTACGGCGCATTTATTCTGTCCGGACTCGGCAACGCGTGCCTGTCGGTGACTGCCATTACGGCAGCAATCTCACCGTGGTTCGAGAAGTATCAGGGCCGCGCTATGTCGTCGGCGATGCTCGGCGCATCGGTCGGCGGCATGAGCTCGACGCCGATCCTTCTTCTTGGCGTGGAGCACATCGGTTTTCCAGCGACGATGTTGTGGGGGGCGGGCGTGCTCCTCGCCGTTGTGCTGCCGCTCGCGCTCTTCGTCATCCGCAAAAGCCCGGCGCAACTCGGTCTTTATCCGGACGGCGAGATGCCCTCGGGCGCGGAGAAGCCTGCGGCCCGGCGTGGCGTTTCCCGCGCGGAAGCGATCCGGACCGCAGGATTTCTCTCGCTCGTGTTGGCCTTTTCTCTTGGCCTCGGCGTACAGGTCGGGTTTCTGACTCACCATGTCACGCTCTCGGTGCCGTTTCTCGGCACCGGCGGCGCGTCCTTTATCGTGTCGATTACTGCAATCGCTGCCTTCGCCGGGCGTGTCGCGCTCGCGCGCTGGGCCGATCAGGTGGATCTGCGCACGACCGCCGCAGCTGTGCTTTGCGTCGCCGCGGTTTCGTTGGAGGCGATCGCGGCATTTCCGATCGCGTCAGTGCTAATCGGCGCAAGCCTCGTCTACGGCTTGACGACCGGCAACGTCACCACGCTGTCGCCGATTATCATGCGGCGTGAGTTCGGCGCAGCGGCATTCGGCGCGATCAACGGTGCGGCGTGGATGCTCATAGGAATCGCCTGCGCCCTCGGTCCGGTCTTGTTCGGATGGATGTACGACTGGTTCGGCGGCTATGGTGCTGCGCTGCACATCGCGGCCGCGCTCGATCTCGCTGCGGCGGCAATTGTCTATCTGGGCCGCCCCAAAACGTCATTCTCATAAGTACAAACGCGGCCGTTTTCGTACGTCATTTTCCGGACGCAATTTTTCAATTCCGTATGATCTCGCATCCTCGGAATCATTCCGGGAGCGATGGAGGAATACCGAAATGCGTACGATCATTCTCGCGCTGGCGCTGACCTTTGCGGCGACCGCGGCCAATGCGCAGGCGACCTGCAGTGCCGAGGCCAAGACCAAGAACCTGAACGGCGCGGCGAAAACCAGCTTCCTGAAGAAATGTGAAAGCGACGCCAAGGCGGCGTGCGATAAGAAGGCGGCCGACCAGAAGCTTTCGGGTGCGGCCAAGAACAGTTTCACCAACAAGTGCGTGAAAGACGCCGTCTAAACCGGCTTTGCTTTTCGATACACGAAGCGCCGGGTGGAAACACCCGGCGCTTTTTCTTTTACGAAACGCGAACCATGCGCTTGCCGCGGTTCTCGCCGTTCAAGAGACCGATCAGTGCTTTCGGCGTATTCTCGAGACCTTCGAGAACGTCTTCCTGCACCTTGAGCTTGCCGCTCGCGACCCAACCCTGTAGTTCGGCGACCGCTTTCATCGCCTGGTCGTAATAGTCCATGACGATGAAGCCTTGGACGCGCAGCCGCTTCACCACGATCAGTCCCGGCACACCGCGTGGACCGCTTGCAGGCGCGGCGCCATCATAGGCGGAGACAGCGCCGCAGCAGGCGATGCGTCCGTGCAATTTCATCTGCGAGAGACAGGCTTCGAAAATGTCGCCGCCCACATTGTCGAAATAGACGTCGATGCCATCGGGGCAGGCGGCTTTCAGTGACCTGAAGACCGGACCGGACTTGTAATCGACCGCCTCGTCGAAGCCGAGTTCGGACTTCAGCCAGTCGCACTTTTCCTTGCCGCCGGCGATGCCGACGACGCGGCAGCCTTTGATCTTGGCAATCTGCCCGACCAGCGAACCGACCGAACCGGCAGCGGCGGAAACGACAACCGTTTCACCCGCCTTCGGCTGACCGACGTCGAGGAGACCGAAGTAAGCAGTAAGACCGGCAACGCCATAGACGCTGAGCAGGTTTGTCATCGGCTTGATGTTCGGCACCTTGAGCAATTTGCGTCCGGCGAGGGCCGCATATTCCTGCCAGCCGGTGTCCGCGAAAACGAGATCGCCTTTGGCGAACTTCGGATCCTTGCTTTCGATCACTTCCGCGATCGCACCGCCCGCCATTACGGAGCCGGCACCGACCGCTTCGCGATAGGTTGCGCCCTGCATCCAGGCGCGGTTCGCGGCATCGAGCGAGATCAGGCGAACCTTGAGCAACACTTCGCCGTCCTTGGGCGAAGGCATCTCGCCGTCCTGCAATTTGAAATGTTCGGGAGCGAGTTTTCCCTTTGGCGTTTCGACGAGCAGGATCTGGCGGTTCATGAATCTCTCTTATGAAAGTTTGACGCCGAGGCGGCCGGCAAGGTCTTGAATGAATTGCCACGCGACGCGGCCCGAGCGCGAGCCGCGTGTGGTCGACCACTCGAGCGCTTCGCGCCGCAGCCGGTCAGGTTCGACGGAAATCTTGAAGTGCGCGACATAGCCGTTGACCATGGCGAGAAACTCGTCCTGCGAGCAGCGGTGAAATCCGAGCCAGAGTCCGAAGCGGTCCGAGAGCGAGACTTTTTCCTCGACCGCTTCGCCCGGATTGATCGCGGTCGAGCGTTCGTTCTCGACCATCTCGCGCGCGAGCAGGTGACGGCGGTTCGAGGTTGCGTAGAGAATGACGTTATCCGGCCGCCCTTCGATACCGCCTTCGAGCACGGCCTTGAGCGACTTATACGAGGTATCGTCGCCGTCGAACGAAAGGTCGTCGCAGAACACAATGAAGCGATCCTTCGAGGCTCGCAGCAGGTTCATCAGAAGGGGAAGAGACTCGATGTCCTCCCGGTGAATTTCGATCAGCTTGAGGTTCTTCGTTTCCGCATTGATCGAGGCGTGCACTGCCTTCACCAGCGACGACTTGCCCATGCCGCGTGCGCCCCACAGAAGCGCATTATTGGCGGGCAGGCCCTTGGCGAAGCGCTCGGTGTTTTCGACCAGCGTGTCGCGCATCCGGTCGATGCCCTTCAAAAGCATCATCTCGACCCGGTTGACCTTCGCGACCGGATCGAGCCGCTTGGTTTGCGCGTTCCAGATGAAGGCCTCGGCGGCCGAAAAATCGGGGGCCTCGATCGCGGGCGGCGCCCAGCGTTCGACGGCCGCCGCGACCCGCGAAAGCGCATCGGCGAGCATTCCAAGAATCGTATCGGAGGAGGCGGGGCGGTTCATTTCCATTTCCTTGTCCCCGGGGCATAGCGCGGCGGCTTTGCCGCAGGCAAGGCGCTGGAAAAGCAGGGCTGATAGCGTGTTCCGGGCGCTTTCGAAGGCCCCATTCCGTTGCAATCCGGGCCTCCGCCAGTATAGTCCCCGCCGATTTGGCGGCATGGCTGTTTTTGCCGCTGCCGCCCACCAAAAGCCCCCGAGGAGGCCATGTTTATCACCCCCGCTTACGCCCAGGCAGCCGCACCCGGCGGCAACGACATGCTGGTTTCGTTGCTCCCGTTCGTTGCCATCTTCGTCATCATGTATTTCCTGATCCTCCGTCCGCAGCAGAAGCGGGTGAAGACGCATGCGGAAATGGTGAAGAACCTGCGCCGCGGCGACACGGTCATTACCAATGGCGGCGTCATCGGAAAGATCGCGAAGGTGATCGACGATCACGAAGTCGAAATCGAAATCGCAGACGGCGTGAAAATCCGTCAGGTGCGCTCGATGGTGACCGAAGTCCGTGCCAAGGGCGAACCGGTCAAGGAATAAGAAGCGCTGCGCGGCGCTGTTTGCCGCGCCTCGGGAACTTCAGACATGCATTTTTCGACCTGGAGAGCCTTCGCGATCATCGTAGCCGCGGGGATTATCTGCGCGCTGGCGATTCCGAACGTGCTCGCGCCGGCGACTTTCGAGGCGCTGCCGTCGTTCTTCAAGCGCAAGATGGTGCTCGGCCTCGACTTGCAGGGCGGCTCGCATCTCTTGTTGCAGGTGGACGGCGATTTCGTCCGCAAGGAGAAGGGCGAAAATCTCCGCGACGACGTGCGCCGTGTGCTGCGCGAGGCCAAGATCGGCTACACCAATCTTGCGCTTCAGGGTCTGACAGTTTCCGTCCGTATCCGCGAAGAGAAGGATATTCAGGAAGCGCTTCGCAAGCTGCGCGAGCTTTCCCAGCCGCTCGGCGGAATTTTCTCAGGTTCCAATATTCAGGATCTTGAGATCACGGAAAACGCGGGCTTGATCCGCCTTACGATCACCCAGGCAGGCATCACCCAGCGCTTGGGCCAGTCGGTCGAGCAGTCGATCGAAATCGTGCGCAAGCGCATCGACGAACTCGGCACCCGCGAGCCCTCGATTCAGCGCCAGGGGCTCGACCGCATTCTGGTGCAGGTGCCGGGCCTCGATAATCCGAAGCGCCTGATCGACCTGATCGGGACTACCGCGAAGCTGACCTTCCGCATGGTCGATCTTACGGTCTCGGCGCAGCAGGCGCAGGCGCAGCCGCCGGCGGATTCCGAACTGCTGCAATCGAACGAAGGCCAGCCTTATGTCATCGAGAAGCGTGTGGTCGTAGCCGGCGAAGACCTGATCGACGCGCAGCCAGCGACCGACCAGCGCACCGGCGAGTGGGTCGTGAACTTCCGCTTCAATAGCGCGGGCGCACGTCGTTTTGCGAATGCGACCCGCGACAACGTCGGCCGTCCGTTCGCGATCGTACTCGACAACAAGGTGATTTCGGCGCCGGTGATCCGCGAGCCGATCCTCGGCGGCTCGGGCCAGATCTCGGGTAACTTCACCGCGCAGACCGCGAATGATCTTGCGATTCTGTTGCGCGCGGGCGCGCTGCCCGCGCCGCTCACCGTGATCGAAGAACGCACCGTCGGCGCCGGTCTTGGCGAAGACTCGATCCAGGCAGGTCTGAAGGCCGCATGGATCGGCTCGCTGTTCGTGATCGTCTTCATGCTCGTGACCTATGGACTGTTCGGCCTGTTCGCGAACATTGCGGTTGCGGTCAACGTCGGCATGATCCTCGGCATTCTGTCGCTGCTCGGCGCGACGCTGACGCTGCCGGGTATCGCCGGCATCGTACTGACCGTCGGCATCGCGGTTGATAGTAACGTGCTGATCTATGAGCGCATCCGCGAAGAGGTGCGTGGCGGACGCTCTGCGATCTCCGCGCTGAACGCGGGCTTCGACCGCGCGCTCGCGACCATTCTCGACTCGAACCTCACTACCTTTATTGCGGCGGCGGTGCTGTTTTATGTCGGCACCGGTCCCGTGCGCGGCTTCGCGGTCACCTTTGGCATCGGCATTCTGACGACGTTGTTCACCGCCTTCACCTTCACCCGTCTTCTGGTTGCGCTCTGGTATCACTGGTGGCGCCCGAAGACGCTGCCGATCTGACCGGAGGCGTTCGATGCGTATTCCGTTGCTTCGTCTCGTCCCGGACGACACCAAGATCGACTTCGTTCAGTTTCGCCGGCTGAGCTTCCCGCTGTCCGCGATCCTTTCGATCCTTGCCGTGCTGGCCTATTTCCATTTCGGCCTGAACCTCGGCATTGACTTCAAGGGCGGCACCATCATCGAAGTGCAGAGCAAGACCGCAAAGGTCGACATCGCGCGGATGCGTGCCACGCTCGAGAAGCTCGATCTCGGCGAAGTGCAGCTCCAGCAGTTCGGCGAGAACGAAGTGCTGATCCGAGTCGCGCAGCAGCCGGGTGGCGACGCCGCACAGCAGGCCGTCGTGACTAAGGTGCGCGCAGCACTTGGCGACACGGTCGAGTATCGGCGTGTCGAAGTCGTCGGCCCGCGCGTGTCCGCCGAATTGCTGGGCTACGGCATCGTCGGCCTGTTTCTCGCGATCATCGGCATCCTGATCTATCTCTGGTTCCGCTTCGAATGGCAGTTCGCGCTCGGCGCCATGATCGCGAACGTCCACGATATCGTGCTGACGATCGGATTCATGTCGATCACGCAGATCGATTTCGACTTGACCTCGGTCGCGGCGCTGCTGACGATTCTCGGCTATTCGCTGAACGACACGGTCGTAATCTATGACCGTATCCGCGAGCTGCTGCGCAAGTACAAGCGCATGCCGATGCGGGAATTGCTGAACGCAGGCGTCAACCAGACGTTATCGCGCTCGGTGATTACGCACTTGACTGTGACGCTCGCGCTCATCGCGCTGTTGATCTGGGGTGGCCGTGCGATTCACGGTTTCGCCGCTGTGATGACCTTCGGCGTCGTGCTGGTCGGTACCTATACCTCGGTGTTCATCGCCGCTCCGATGTTGATGTATCTCGGCGTGGGCGCGCACCGTGAGCGCGAGCCGGCAGCCGACAAGCAGTAAACCTGCGCGGGGCCGCTCGATGAGCGTCTCGAGAGACGATCCGCACTTTCCGCACCGCGCGCCCATCGACGGCTACGGGCAGGGCGGCTTCCGCTTTGCCGGCATGTCGCATCGCGGCTCGCTCCTGATCGTGCCGAGCGGGATTTATGCCTGGAACGTCTTTGTGCCGCAGGAAATCGACTTCGCTGCGCTCGCAAGGGTCTTCTCGGAAGCGGATGAAATCGACCTTCTGATGATCGGCTCGGGCCGCGATCCATTCGCGCTGCCGGCAAGGCTCCGCGAACGATGCCGGGACGCAAAAATCTCGGTCGATATCCAGCCGACCGGCGGCGCGGCCTCGACCTATAATGTGCTGCTGGATGAAGGCCGCCGGGTTGCCGCCGCACTGATTGCGGTAAGCTGAAATTATGAAGGACGCCTACGACTATTGCGAAGCGCTGGTGCGCGAGCGTGATCGCGAGCGATTCATCGCGGCATTGTTCGCGCCCTCCGTGAAACGACCGGACCTGTTCGCGCTCTATGCGTTCGATCTCGAAATTGCCCATATCGCCGACGCGGTGCGCGAACCGATGGCCGGAGAAATCCGGTTTCAATGGTGGCGCGAGGCGCTGGAAGGCAAGCGGGAAGAAGAGGCGAAAGCGAACCCCGTCGCTGATTCTATCCTGGCGACCGCCGCGCGTCATGACCTGCCGCGCGAACTCCTCCTTACCGCGGTCGATGCGCGAACGCGCGATCTCGACGCTATCAGCTTCGAGACCGTTGAAGACTTGATTGCCTATGCCGATGCGACCGCGGCTGCCACCGCCGCGCTTGCGGCGACCATCCTTGGCGCAAGAAATCCTGCGATCTCGCAAGCCGCTTTACACGCAGGCCGCGCTTTGACCATTTCAGATTTCTTGCGAACCTTCGCGCGCGATGTATCCAGAGGTCGTTTGCGCGTGCCGCTCGATCTGCTCGCGGCGCAAGGAGTCCACACCGCGAGTGTAGCTTCGGGCGAAAACTCCGAAGGTCTGCGGACGGCACTTCGCGTACTTCAGGAGCGGGCGCTCGAAGAGTATGCGCGGTTCCGGAGCGTAGATGTTCCCCCCGAACTGTTGGCTGCTTTTCTCACATTGTCGCTCATCCCGCGTCATCTCGCCGTGATGTCACACGGGAACTACAACCCGTTCCACACGCCGCTGGAACTCTCGAGGCTTCGCGCGCAGTTCATGATCTGGCGTGCGGCGCGTCGTGGCGCGATTTAACGCAACCTCGGAAGCAATGTGCGATTGAAATGTCGGCGTCGAAAGCAGAAAATCGGGCATGGTCGAAGCTGGATGGAGCCGGCAGGTAAAGCGTTTTGCGTGGTTGATGGCCGCGGCGCTATGCGCCTTGCCGCAATTTTACATAAATGCCTACGCGTCGAGCGGTGAAGCGCGGCGATATCTTTCCCGCTACGAAGTGATTCCGCCGACGGCCAGTCGGGTAGTCGTCTGCCATGGCTTCGGCTGCAAGTTCAAAACCGTGGTCGGCCTGAACGGAGGGGATATTCAAACCCTGCGGCGCATTCTGGCAAAAGGTGCGCGCTCGGCCCAAGCGGAAGTGTCCGCGGTCGCCGACGCGGTCTCGTGGTTCGAGCGGCGCATCGGCGCCATCACAGGCACAAACCGCCGCACCCCGCGCGCCGGTCCGGATCAGTCCGGCCTTCGCAGCGAGGCGGACTGCATAGACGAAAGCGTCAACACAACGGCGCTATTGATTTTGATTTCCGATCTCAGGCTGCTGCGCCATCACGAGGTCGATGGGCCAGCATCGCGCGGCTATCTGGTCGATTTCCGCTATCCCCACGCGACCGCCGTAATCCGCGATGTGCAGACCGGTGCGCTCTGGGCAATCGATCCATGGACCAAGAGTAACGGGCAGCGGCCGGATACACTGCCGCTCGAGCGCTGGATGCGTGGGAGCTAAAGGAAAACGGCCCCGGCGGGGAGGACGCCGGAGCCGTTGAGGCTAGCCTTTGGAGGAAGTCTTAGCGGATGGCCGCGGCCGCATGACGGGCAATGCCCGGAATTTCGCTGCGGCTGATGTTGATGTCAGCGAGCGTGCGGTCATCGAGCGAAACGAGCTCGTTATAGGTGCGGCGATACGTACGCCAGCGGCGGACCTGCTTGAGGAGATAACCCCAGATCAGCATGTTCAGTCTCCTTCACGTCTTGCGATCCCGTCGCGCCCTCGGCTGAAGCGGAATCACCTGATTTCGTGAACTACAGATACGCCTCCGTGCTGCGGTGCGGTAGCGAAAAGGCTACATTGCTGCAATGCGATAACCGCATGCCATTGTTAGCAAATTATGAATTCCGCATAGCTGAAATGTGGCAGGCGCGCCTGGGCTTATGGCGTTCGGCTCCTGGGCGGGATAGGCATTGGACCAGCGTCCCAATTTCCGAAGAAATTCCAATGACAAAGCAGATTTTCGCTCTCGACCGTGCCGAGCTTCCGATTGCCGAAAGCGACCAGGTATTTCCCGTGCGGCGGATCTACTGCATTGGCCGCAACTATGCCGCCCATGCCCGCGAGATGGGCTCGGACCCGACCCGCGAGCCGCCGTTCTTCTTCCAGAAGCCGAGCGACGCCGTACAGGTTGTGATGCCGGGGCAGGTCGCCGAGCATCCCTATCCGCCAGTGACGAAGAATTATCACTACGAGGTCGAACTGGTCGCAGCGCTCAACAAGGGCGGCCGTAACATTCCGGTCGAGCGCGCGCTCGATTGCGTTTACGGCTACGCCGTCGGCCTCGACATGACCCGGCGCGATCTCCAGTCGGAGATGAAGGACCAGAAGAAGCCCTGGGAAATCGGCAAGGGCTTCGACAACGGTGCCCCGATCGGCCCGGTTCATCCCGCTTCCAAGACCGGTCACTTCAAGAATGGCGAAATCTCGCTCGCGGTGAATGGTGTCGTGAAGCAGAAGGCCGATCTCGCCGACATGATCTGGAGCGTCGAGGAGCAGATCGCGCGCCTGTCTCAACTATTCGAGTTGAAGGCAGGCGACCTCATCATGTCCGGCACGCCGGAAAACGTCGGTCCAGTGGTCGTCGGCGACGTGATGATCGCAAAGATCGAAGGGCTGCCCGAGCTGGCGCTCAAGGTGGTGAAGCCGCTGGTGTGAGCGTAACTCAGGCGCGCGCTGCGAACGCCTTGCCGTCCTTTAGCCCGAGTTCGTAGGCTTTCCGGAAACCTTCTGCGTTGCGAATATCGAACTGCTTGATCGGGATCGGCGCGGAGGGCTGGACATAGGTTCGGCCCGCAATCTCTGGGAGCCGCTTATAGACGCGCGTGAGCAGCACGAGCGACTTACCGCCTTTCGCCTCGATCGGTTCGAGCGGTGTTACCGGCACGTTGTCGACCAGCCCGCCATCGAACGCCGCCCGCGCGCCGATCTTCGTGACCGGCATGAACGGCGGCACGCCGCCGCTCGCCATGATGAGGTCATGTAAATCTTCCGCGCGCTTCAGATCGCGCACATTCACGAACTCCTGCTTGATCCCAAGCTTCCGGCCGAACACCGGATGTACGGGGTGAAACAGCTTCTTCTCGACCTGATACGCGCCGATGCCGAGCGCCGCGCCAACAACCGGGGGCAATCCGCGCGGCAAACGCGCGACGGCAACCAGGATATCGCCCATCGATTGCAACCGGCGCAGCGCGTCCTCGTCGAACACTTCGCGGAGCAGATCGCGGTACATCGCGCCGACCGGGTAAAGCGGCTTGCCGGCGCGCCATCCCTTTAAGTCGAAATTTCTCAAATGCGGACCGCAACCTGAAATGACGAGTTCGCGTACCCGGGGGCCGATGCCGAGTAACGAGTAGCAAAGCGCGAACGAGCCGGCACTTACCGCGGTCATCAGCGGAGCCTTCAGGTCGAGTTTTTCGCTTGCCGCCTCGAAGAAACCGCCCTGCCAGTAGCAGCGGTTGCCGCCGCCGGCGAAACAGATGGCGTCGTACATTGCCGCTTCCTACAACGGCTTGGCGCCGCCGTGGAAGCGTGACGTTACGGCAAGCGCCTCACGCTTGCCGGTTCTTGGGAAAATAATGGTCCGCCTGGCTGCGCAGCGCCTCGTAGCATTCGCAGGCGCATTCCTCGAGCCCGTCACGGTCGAGAATTTCGATCTTGCCGCGCTTGTAGCGCACGAAGCCCTTGGTCTGGAGGCCGCGCGCAAGCTCGGTTACGGTCGTACGGCGCACGCCGAGCATCTGGGCGAGAAATTCCTGCGTGAGTGCGACCACGTCGCTGTCGAGCCGGTCACGGGTCTGCAAGAGCCAACGGCATAGGCGAGGGCGCGCCTCATGCAGTGCGTTGCAGGCGGTCGATTGCTGCGCTTGGTGCAGCAGCATCTCCTGATACCGCACGATGAAATCGCGAAGAAATGTGCTCTGGCGCACCGTAGTCTGCAACTGGCGCGCCGGGATACGCGCGCCGTTACCCGCAACCTGCACGATGGCGCGCGCGCTGGCGTTGCGGTCGCCCAAGCCGGCGATAGCGCCGACCGCACCTTCGCGGCCGATGGTAGCCGTTTCGACTGATTTCTCGCCGCCGGAGAGGACGACGACGACCGACACCATGCCACTATGCGGGAAATAAACTTGGCTGATCGCTTCGCCCTGTTCGGCGAGCACCAAGCCTTGCTTCAGCGGCACATCTTTCAGATGCGGCTCAAGCAGCGCGTATTCGTTCTGCGGAAGCGAGGCGAGCAAGTGGTTGCGCGCTTCGGCGGTCGTTTTCAGCATAGCACTCCGGTTCCTGACTCTGCTTCGTTCGAGCCATGACCCTGAGTGAACCAACCGTCCCAAGGAGCCCCTCTTACGAGCGGGCAAGGCCGCTCTCGAATCTTGTGAGAGCGCGCAAACCTTATGGGCACGCATAATCCGCGTCCGTCCGCTAGCGGACAGATGGAAAATCGCGTCCTATTGTTGAATCACTCCGGCCACGGGCCGTTTTGAAACTAAACCCGGAACCCGTCTGTCGGGTTCCTTACGCAGGAGCGCTGAAAATGGCGCCGTACCGGATGTTCGAAGCGACCGATACCCGCGAGGTGGAAGCGGCGGACGGCACCAAGCTCTTCCTGCGCTGCTGGCGGGTGCCGGCCGATACCGAGACGAAAGGGAGCGTGCTTCTGGTGCATGGCCTAGGCGAGCATGGCGGCCGCTATGGGCATGTCGCGCATCTCTTTAACGAGCTCGGCATCGAAGCCTGGGCGCACGATCATCGGGGCTTCGGAAGATCGGAAGGCGCGCGCGCCCGCGTTCCGGAAGCGAATACCCTGATCGAAGACACTCGGCTGATTTATGCGACGGTCCAACAGGAAAGCGGATCGCTGCCGATCCTGCTTGGGCACAGCATGGGCGGCGCGATCGCGGCGCGCGCGGTGACGGGCGGCTGGATCACGCCGCGCGCGCTCGTGTTGTCGTCGCCCGCGCTGAAATCGCGCATCGGCGGCTTCCTGCGCGGCGTCGCGAGCGGGCTGGAGATGCTGCTCCCGAATATCGCGATGCCGCACGGCCTGCCGCTTCACAAGATTTCGCACGATCCCGAAGTGCTCGCCGACGCAATCGCTGATCCTCTGAACCATTCACTGATTTCGCCGCGCATCACGATGTTCATTCTCAACGCGGGCGAAGCGGCTATCCGCGATGCCGGCAAACTCAGCACGCCGCTGCTGGTGCAAGCCGCAGGGGACGACCGGCTCGTCGATCCGGAGGGTGCGAAGGCGTTCGCCGCGGTTGCGCCTGCCGGGCTGTGCACGCTGAAAATCTATCCCGGCCTCTGGCACGAGATTTACAACGAGCGCGAACACGACCGGGACATCGTGCTCGCCGATCTCAAGGACTGGCTTACGCGCGTCGTCCTGCGCTAGCGGCTGACCGCGCGCCGATAGAGATGCCAGCTTGCGTGGCCGAGCAGCGGCATCACGACCGCGAGGCCCACGAAGAAGGGGAGCGAGCCGAGCAGCAACAGCGATCCCACGATGAATCCCCAGACCGCCATGGTCAGCGGATTGGCCATCACCGTGCGGATGGATGTCCATACCGCGGCACCCGCGCCCACGTCGCGATCGACCAGCATCGGAAACGAGATCGCGCCGATCGTCAGCGCTGCCGCCGCGAAAACGAAGCCGGCCGCATTGCCGATTACGATCAGCATCCAGCCGGCGCGCGTCGTCAGCACCTCATGTAGGAACGACGAAACGGAGTCCGGCGGGTAGGGGCCCATCAGGGCCATGTAGATCGACTGCGCCGTCATCAGCCACGCCGAGAGTAGGACAAGCAGTACGATGCCGAGCGCGGCGATCGCGAAAATCGACGGGCTTTTCAGAACGTCGAAAGCATGCGTCCAGCGGCTGTCGAGGCCGAGTTCGCGGCGGCGGCTCAACTCATAGAGACCGACGGCTGCAAGCGGCCCGACCAGCGCGAATCCTGCGACCAGCGGAAACACCAGCGGCAGCGTCGCGTTGCCCAGTGCGAGTTGCAGCAGCACGAAACCGACAATCGGATAGATCAGCACGATGAACAGCGCCTGGCTCGGATAGGCGGCGAAATCCTGCCAGCCCCGCACGAGCGCCTGCTTCAGATCGCCGATCCCGATCCTGCGGATCGTGGGGTTTTGCGGCGTGTCGGAAGCGCCGGCAATGACATGAAATGTGGCCATGACCTTTCCTCCTGAATATTGGGTCAGGCAGGTTGGCCCGAAGTCTCACGCGCGCGGCGGCGGAGCGGCCGCCGGGTGGAGCGTTGTTCGAACGCAGACCCGCGAAGCCCTTCTGCGCAAAGCATTGCGCTGTTCGGCTCGTGTGTCGAGGGTCGCGTCTTGCGAAGTTCCATCGCCGCCCTATATGCGCCAAGAACTCCAGAAAAATGAGCAGAACAATGTTTGCGAATTACGACTCGCCAGAGCACCACCTTGCGAAGCGCCCCGGGCTGACCGGGGAGCTGCGCAAACTGCTGTTCGACACGCCGAAAGAGGAATGGGGTTCGCACAGCAATTATTGGCGCGGCGCGGACATGTGGCAGAGCATTCACCGCTCGCTGTTGCACGAGTCCGGCCTGTTCGTAAGCGGGCTCGAGCAGCTCAGCGACATGCCGAATGGTGACATGCAATCGGCGCTGTTGCTGAACAACCTGCGCCAGCTCGGCGGCCATCTCATCGGTCACGCGCATGTGCATCATCACGTCGAGGACGATCACTACTTCCCGCGCTTCAAGGAAGTATTTCCGCAGCTCGGGCGGCCGATCGATCTCCTCGACTGCGATCACCGTGTGCTCGAAGAGACGTTGGACGCAGTCGAAAACCATGTCCGCGCGTTGCAGGCAGAGACTGCCGACAAGGACCGGATTGGAGCCGCGCTTGTCGATGCAGGGAAGCTCGATCACATCCTCAACCGCCATCTGGCGGACGAGGAAGACATCGTGATCCCGGCGTTGCTGAAGGGGCTTTAGGCCTTCGCGAGATCGTCGCGCACCTGCGCGGCGATCTCGTAGGAGCGCTTGCGCGCGCCGTGATCGTAGATCTGGGCGGCGAGCATCACCTCGTCCGCGGCCGTCATTTCGATAAATTGCTTTAGTTTCGCGCGTACCGTCTCTGGCGAGCCGACGACCGCATATTGAAGCGCATGCTCGACGCCGGCTTTCTCCGCCGGAGACCAGTATTGTTCGAGGCTCGCGGGCGGCTGCAACAGGCCCGGATTGCCGCGACGAAGGTTCACGAACTGGCGCTGCTGCGAGGTGAAGATCATTCGTGCCTCATCATCGGTCGCCGCCGCGAACAGCCCGATGCACGGCATGAAATAGGGCTTCTCCAGAAACTGCGACGGCCGGAAATTCTTCCGGTAAAGGTCGATCGCCGTCATCAGATAATCCGGCGCAAAGTGCGAGGCGAACGCGTAAGGCAGGCCGAGAAGGGCTGCGAGTTGCGCACCGTATGCGCTCGACCCGAGAATCCAGAGCGGCACATTCAAGCCCGCGCCCGGATATGCGTGCACGCGCTGACCTGCCTGCGGCGCCATGAAGTAGTGCGCAAGCTCAACCACGTCGTCGGGAAACGTATCCTCGTCGGTCTTGTTGCGCCGTAGTGCGCGCATGGTGAGTTGATCCGTGCCGGGCGCGCGCCCCAAACCCAGATCGATGCGATCGCCGTAAAGCGAGGCGAGCGTGCCGAACTGCTCGGCGATCACGAGCGGCGAGTGGTTGGGTAGCATAACGCCACCCGCGCCGACGCGGATCGTTTTTGTGCCGCTCGCAATATGCCCGATCACGACCGAAGTCGCCGCACTCGCAATCCCCGGCATGTTGTGATGCTCGGCGAGCCAGTAGCGCTTGTAGCCGAGCACTTCAGCGTGCCGCGCGAGATCGAGCGAATTGCGAAACGCATCGGCCGCCGTGCCGCCTTCGACGACCGGCGCAAGATCGAGGACCGAGAACGGAATCATCGCGCCACCAGATCGTGATATTCGGGATGGTCGCGGATGAAGCCCGCGAAATAGCCGCAGCGGGGAATGACTTTCAAACCCTCTACGCGGATATGGTCGAGCACCGCGGCGGAGAGCTTCGCGCCGATGCCGCGGCCGCGTAACGCACGCGGCACTTCCGTATAGTCCACAGTCACGACGCCCGGCGACATGCGGTAGTTCGCGAACGCGACGCCGCCTTCGACGTCGTACTCGTAGCGCCCGGCTTCCTGATTATCGCGAATGCTGCTCATGCCGCTCAATGTCGGGATTATCCGGCGCGATGCAAGGGCGCACACGGATGGCTGCATTGCGCTGCTATTTCAGGAGGTCCTGATATTCGGCGTGCTTCTCGATATAGGCCTTGATGAAGGGGCAGAGCGGCACGACCTTCAGCCCGCGCGTGCGGACCTGATCAAGCGCACCCTTCGCAAGCTGCGAGCCGATGCCGCGCCCGCCCAGCTCTTTCGGCACCTCGGTGTGTGTGAAGGTGATCGTGCCCGGCGTCAACCGGTAGGCGGCAAGCGCGGTGTGCCCATCGACGTGCATCTCGAACTGGTGCCTTTCCGGATTGTCGCGGACTTCGCTCATGGCGGCCTCTCTTCCTATGCGCCGCGCGATATTGTCAGGGCTTGGCGCGGCGGGCAGTATTGATAACGGGAGTAGATGCGAACACAAGCCATGCAAATGGCGGACGCATCGGGGAATGCTCGGGAGTAAGCGTGAATCAGCTCGCGAATGTCGGCGACGCCCTGCGTCTCTACGCGGGCATTTTTCCGGATAAGATCGGCGCACGCGACCTCGATCGCGCGATGACGTTTCGCCAGTGGCGCGACCGTTCCGCGCGTCTCGCGAACGCGCTGCTTGGTCTCGGGCTGAAGAAGGGCGACCGGGTCTGCGTGTTGGCCTACAACTGCGTCGAGTGGGTCGAGATCTACGCGGCGATGGCGTTTTCGGGCCTCGTTATGGTCCCGGTGAATTTCCGGCTGGTCGGGCCCGAGATTCAATACATCGTCGAGAACTGCGAAGCCCGCGCAATCATCGTGCAGGATGAGCTGACGGCAGCGCTCGAAACCGTGCGCGGCGGGATTTCGATTCCGGAGGCGAATTTTATCGCATTCGGCAAGCAGAAGCGCGCTGGAAGCTATCGCGACTATGAGAAATTACTTAGCGACGCCAGCGATACAATTCCGGCTGCGCGCGTTGAGGTCACCGACCCCTGGGCCTTCATGTACACCTCGGGCACGACCGGAAAGCCCAAGGGCGCGATCCGCTCGCACAGCGCAAGCTCGATGATCGCGCTGGTCACGCAATCCGAGCTCAGCGTGCGCACTGACGACTCGGCGTTGCTTGTGATGCCGATGTGTCACGCAAATTCGCTGTTCTTCTTCGGCGCCTTCCTCGGCACCGGCGCGCGGGTGACGGTTTACAACCGCAAGAGCATCGACCCGGAAGAATTGGTCCGCACTCTCTCCGAAAACGGATCGACCTTCACCTCGCTCGTGCCCACGCACTACATCATGATGCTTGGGCTGCCGCCTGCGGTGCGCGAAAAATACAACGTCGAAGCGGTGACGAAGATGATGATCTCGTCCGCGCCGGCGCGCGCCGATACCAAACGCGAGATCATGGAATACTTCCGCAATACCGGCCTGTTCGAACTTTATGGCTCGACCGAATGCGGCTGGGTGACGATGCTGCATCCCGAGGAGCAGTTCTCCAAGCTCGGCTCTGTCGGCCGCGAGACAGTCGGCTCACAGCGCATCAGAATTCTCGATCCCAATGGCAATGAAGTGAGTGACGGCGAGGCGGGCGAGCTTTACTCATGCAACGCACAGACGTTCGACGGCTACTGGAAGCTGCCCGAGAAGACGCGCGAAGCCTTCCGCGGCGACTATTGCACAGTGGGCGATCTGGCGCGGCGCGACGAGGACGGCTTCATTCATCTCGTAGACCGCAAGAGCAACATGGTGATCTCCGGCGGCGAGAACGTCTATCCGTCGGAGGTCGAGGCGATGCTCGGCGGCCATCCCAAGATCAAGGATGTCGCCGTGATCGGCGTCGCCGACCCGAAATGGGGCGAGCGCGTGCATGCTGTCATCATCCCGCATGACGGCACGGCGCTGAGCGAGGCGGAAATCATCGAGTGGAGCCGCGACAAGATCGCGGGCTACAAGCGACCGCGCTCCATCAGCGTGATCGTGGAAAGCGAAATGCCGCGCACCGCGACCGGAAAAATACAGCACCGGATTCTGCGCGAGCGTCTTTCGGGAAAAATATAGGGAGCGAACATGAACAACAAAACGCCGGCGCTCGATCTGAATGCAGACGAAAACTCCTGTGCCGCATGGATTGCGCGCTTCCTTAAAAGCCGCGGCGTCGACCGGATCTTCGGACTGCAAGGCGGCCATATCCAGCCGATCTGGGATCATGTGGCGAAGCAAGGCATCCGCATCATCGACGTGCGCGACGAGGGCGCTGCCGTCCATATGGCGCATGCGCATGCCGAACTCACTGGCGGCTTCGGCGTCGCGATGGTCACTGCGGGGCCGGGCGTTACCAACACCGTGACCGCAATGTGCAACGCGCATCTGGCGCGCATTCCGGTTTTGCTGATTGGCGGCTGCACCTCTCGCCCGCAGGCAAACATGGGACCGTTGCAGGACATTCCGCATGTCGATCTGCTGAAGCCGGTGTGCCGCACCGCGCGCACGCTGCGGGTTGCCGATCAGGTGATCCGTGAATTCGACGAGGGTATAGCGCGCGCAATCGGCGACAGCGGCGAGCCGGGCCCGGTTTATCTCGAAATTCCGACCGATGTGCTGCGGACTTCCGTGCCGAAGCAGCTCGTGCTCGATGAATGGATGGCGCCGAAAGCGCCGCGCGTGATGCTGCCGGACCCTGATGCCATCAAGCAGGCGGTCGATGCGCTCTGGGGTGCGAAGCGTCCTCTGGTCTTCACCGGACGAGGCGCGCGCGGCGCGGACAAGGAGCTGGTGCGGCTGTTGGATGCGACCGGCGCGCTCTATCTCGACACGCAGGAGAGCCGGGGCCTCGTACCCGCCGATCATCCGTCAACCGCCGCCGCCGTGCGCGCACAAGCAATGACGGACGCCGATGTCGTGCTGCTGATCGGCCGCAAGCTCGACTATCAGACCGGCTATGGCTCGCCGGCTGTTTTCCCGCACGCGAAGTTTATTCGCTTATCGGATGCGCCGGGCGAGCTGATAGACAACCGCCGCGGCCAGCCTGAAATTCTGGCCAGCGTGCCGCTGGCGCTGAAAGCGATGTGCGACGCCGCGGGCAATCGGGAATCTTCTATCGACAAACAATGGGCCGATGGGTTGCGCCGGAAGCATAAGGACCGGGTTGCCAGGGCGAAGGCCAACAAGGGGCCGCAGACAGGCGACGACGGCAAGGTGCATCCGCAAGCGATCTTCGATGCGCTCGCCGATCTGGCCGACCCCGATTACATCGCGATCGCCGATGGCGGCGATCTGCTTTCGTTCGCGCGCACCGGCTTGCAGGCGCGGACCTACATGGACGCGGGCGCCTTCGGTTGTCTTGGCGTCGGCGTGCCGTTCGCGGTCGCAGCGGCCCTTGCCGAGCCGGAGCGGCAAGTGATTTCCGTGAACGGCGACGGCGCCTTCGGCATCAACGCCATGGAGATCGACACCGCCGTGCGCCACGGCGCGAAATGCGTCTTCATCGTCTCGAACAACGCCGCCTGGAATATCGAACGGCTCGACCAGGAGATGAATTACGGCGGCCGCGTCGTGGGTACCACGCTGCGTCATTCCGATTACGCCGGTATGGCGAAGGCGTTGGGGCTCTACGGCGAACGCGTGACCAAGCCGGAAGAGCTGAAGCCCGCGATCGAGCGCGCGCTGAGGAATGCGCCTGCGCTGGTCGATGTCGTGACCTCGCAGACCGTGATCTCGTCGGACGCGCAGAAGGGCCTCGGGTTCGTGCCGGACTATCAGGCGCTCACCGCGTGGGACGATGCGGAGCGCAAGCGGCGGGGGTCTTGAGGTTGATTGTGGGCTCGCGCATCCCCGCGGACCGCGCTTTCGGGCGGCCAGACTGTTGCAGATGCGCAACATTCACGGGAAGAGTAATTTAGACCCGGAAATTAGGGGTCTATACGGCCCCTCCCGATGTACCGACGGGCCGAATAAGCATAAGTTGCTCCCATACGGTGGGGGCTTTTTAATGAAAAAATTCGCTTTTGGAGCCGCGGCGCTCGCTGCGTGTTCGCTGATGTTTTCGTTCACGGGTGCGAGCGCGCAATCGTCGCTGAGCCCGGAACAGCAGGCGCTGGTCAAGAAGTATAAAATCACTCCGGCCGACCAGCAGAAGCTGTTCGGCGTATCGCAGTCGCCGACACCGGCGCGGACGGCATCGCCAAGGTCTCACGGTCCGGTAAAGGCCCTCGCGGCCGCGCCGGCGCTGCCGGACAATCCGCTCTACAACACTTACATCTTTGTCAGCGGCGATATTTACAAGTCGATCGGCGAACGGCTGACCAACATCAACGGCGGCACCGGCGCGCTCACCGACAGCTTTGGCGTCACCGGCGGCTTCAACACCGCCTTCGGCTTCGGCGACTTCCCGGTCCGCGTGCAGATCGGCGCAAGCCATGGCGTCTACGACTTCAAGGGCCGCCTCGGGCTCACGCCGAATTTCACGGACAAGGAAAAGCACACGTTCTTCACGGCCGGCCTCTACAAGAAGGGCGACATCGACAACGGCGACCGCCTCAGCGTCGGCCTCGTGTATGACGTCTTCCAGGCCAAGCAATGGGGCATCAACGCGAACGCCAACGACATCAGTCTGAGCCAGCTTCGCGGCACCGTCGGCGTCGCGCTGACGAGATCGACCGAGATCGGCCTGTGGGGCACGCATGCGCTCGACACCGATCGGGCGGCAATCACCGTTGCCGGCGCGCCGGGCGTTCTCTCGACGATCCACGCGATGGACCAGCTGAACTTCTACGTGAAGCACAACTTTGCGTTCGGCGCTTTGGTGACCGCCTATGTCGGCCGTCTCAGCGGGCAGGACATCGGCAAGATGCAATATGGCCTGAACGCGGAAGCGCCGCTCAACAATTACTGGTCGGTATTCTCGACCATCAATTATGTTTCGCCGCACACGCCGGCGGGTCCGCTCGGCTCCGGTCATGAGCAGTTCAGCGCCTCCGTCGGCCTGACGTTCTACTTCGGCGGGAATGCCGCGAACCCGAGCGTCACCGGCAACAAGAACCTGCCGCTGCTGCCGGTCGCGGGCAACAGCACGTTCCTCGTCACCGACTGACGGAAATAAATATTCGAGCCTGATCTTTCTCCCCGCCAACGCAAGTTGGCGGGGAGAATGCGTTTTGGCGCGCGAAAACATTTCCGCGCTTCCGTTGAAGCCGGGGTTTGCAATCGCCGCCTGTTAAGGGCGGCGGGGACGCCGGAGGATTTCCGTCCTCCACGGCCATCTGTGCGAGTTGGAGAAGGCACAGATGAATTGTCGTCACCGCGAAAGCCGGAGAAACAACCGGCGTCCCGCACGCGGTGGGGCTTCGGCTTTCCTTCGCATGATCCCCGGAGGACTGACCAAGTTATCCTCCGCTGGCGGGCCTAGTCTGCTTCGCCGTACTTGCGTTGGCACACGTTCCCAACGAAGCAGCCAAGCAAGGCCCTTGTGACGCGCGGCAGGCGCGCCGGAACCATGCGACTTCAGCCGCCGTATTCGGGGTGCGTTACGCCCCGCGATACAGCCACCGCTCCCGACCCGCGACATCGAACACGCCGCGCGACGCGCCCCTAAAGACCAGTCGGGTTACCCCGACTTGTCCCGGTAAAAACCGTGGGCCGAGACGAGGCCGACTCTAAGCGCGCGTGGAGGGGCGGGGATAAGTTTTTTGGAGGGTGAGGGGAAGTGGTTGTGCGAAAAGGATAATTGAGGACGCAGAAGAATATTTATCCCCGCGAAAAATCACTCAGTTCTTAATTCCGCGGGACGACCGTACTCGTTCTCCTTGTCCTCCATGAATTTCGGTGTCACCGCAATTTGCGGATACGTCGCCTTCTTGTGCTCTCGTATGGTCGAGCACAGTTTTTCGTGCAACCCGCCCAACTTCTCTACATTGAGCATATCTTGGGCGATGTTTCTGAAGACCCTGGTGAACGGCTTATTTTCATATGACGAGAACAAATTGCTCAGCTTAAAGCTGGTGCCGATGCTCGGTCCTGTCAGGCCCAAAGACAGCGAAAACTGCTTGCCACCATCGGTGGTGACAGCATACGTTTTCATCAGTGCATCAGCTGACTGTTCAAGGTAGCCAAGTATTTGATTGATCTCTTTGTGTTTGTCTTGCTGCTTAGCATTTTCGAGGTTGTATAGAACTGTCCGGCAACCCTTAAAGTCTTTGCTACTACGCAGTTCGAGCGCCTTCTCGATGCACTGTGCAGGGTTGTCGCACTGTGAAATCAAATAGGCCGTGAAGAAAGGCAGCTTTACTGCAAATCTCGCTCCGCCACCTGCTTCGACGATTTTCGACAAAGTCTCTTGCGAGTGCGATTTAAGCCTCTCGAGTAAGTTGTTCACTTGAGAGCGCGATTCAATTCTACAGCAACTTTCGCAAAACGCATCACGCAACGGAGCCAAATAGGCATCCGCATTGTGAATGGCCGCAACAGCATTGTAGAAATGCGATCTCTCGGCCGCCCATCCATACCCAAATACTATTCTCTGCAGCAGACTTTTATGTCCAGGTCCGCGATACTGTGAATTGCCAGATCGAAATGCTTGGACAAGGTCTTTTATATCAGAAATGTCGGACCGGCCTTCAACTGAGACCGGATGGGCCATTTCTTGTGGGTTAGTGACTGCCCCTGCATCGGCGCTTTCGTGCCTGAAAACACTATCAATCGCCAGCTCGTGTTGCGTGGCCTTCGTATCTTGGACAAGCAATGTCAAAGTGAGATATTCGCTGGAGACGAAGACATCCCAACGAAGCTGCGGATCAATTCGCAACGCCTCAAAGAAATTTACGACATCGCCGGCAGGTTTAGAGCCATCGAACTCGAACACCATGCTACTGGCGAAGTCTGCCGCGTTCTTAGAAAGAACCGTCGCGGTTTCGGTATCTAGTTTAATGAAATCGACGAACCCAAACCGTTTCAGTCTCTCAGAGCGATATTTCTCTTTGTAATCATCGACACTGATAACGCGATCACTAAAGAGAATTGCCGTTACCAACTTCTCCAGACAAAGAATGTCGTTATCGATGTTGTTCAGGTTAAGCGTCTGCGCTTCGCCTGTTAAGCGTTGAACGCCGCTTAGCGTGGAGTTGTCGATCAGAACAGTGCGGTTCATCGTAAAGCCTTCCGCTTACTCCGCCGCCCGCACCTTCGGCCGTTTCGCGCACAGCACCTTGTCGCGCTAAACTCGACGAAAAACATGGAAATAAATCCAAGTTCCCAGACTTCCAACCAATATTGCAACGAAGGGCCAAAGCGATATCAGAAACAGTAATATCCCGCCCTTTGCGTTTATTCGCGTATTACTCTGAGTATTGAATATATCGATGTACTCCCAAGTAAAAAGTACATGGTAGAAGCCATTTGCAACTGAATAAAGTGAAATTACCAAGGCCGAGGTAGAGGCCAACTTGGATATTGGTGAAGGCAGCTTCTGCAAGTAGTCAGCAGCTACTCCAGAAAAAAGTGCGACTAAAAAAGAAATGAATCCAGGCCAAAACGTCCACATGATTGTGCCCAATAAAAACCAGTAACTACTCCGCAGCCCTTACCTTCGGCCGTTTTGCCCGCAGCGCCTTGTCGCGCTCCAGCACCGGCTTCAAGAACTGTCCGGTGTAGCTGCGCTTTTCTTTGACGATTTCTTCCGGCGTGCCGGTCGCGACCACTTCGCCGCCGCCGTCGCCGCCTTCGGGGCCCATGTCGATGATGTAGTCGGCGGTCTTGATGACCTCGAGATTGTGCTCGATCACCGCGACCGTGTTGCCCGAGTCGACCAGCTCATGCAGCACTTCCAAAAGCTTCGCGACGTCGTGGAAGTGCAGGCCCGTGGTCGGCTCGTCGAGAATGTAAAGCGTGCGGCCCGTGGCGCGCTTCGACAATTCCTTGGCGAGCTTCACGCGCTGCGCTTCGCCGCCCGATAGCGTCGTCGCCTGCTGGCCGACCTTGATGTAGGAAAGGCCGACGCGCGCGAGCGTCTCGAGCTTGTCCCGCACCGTCGGCACCGCCTGAAACAGGTCGCGCGCTTCCTCGACCGTCATGTCGAGCACGTCCGCGATCGACTTGCCCTTGAACAGCACATCGAGCGTCTCGCGGTTGTAGCGCTTGCCCTTGCATTCCTCGCAGGTGACGTAGACGTCGGGCAGGAAGTGCATCTCGATCTTGATGACGCCGTCGCCCTGGCACGCCTCGCAGCGGCCGCCCTTGACGTTGAACGAGAAGCGGCCCGGCCCGTAGCCGCGCGCTTTCGCTTCGGGCAGGCCCGCATACCAGTCGCGGATCGGCGTGAAGGCGCCGGTATAGGTCGCAGGGTTCGAGCGCGGCGTGCGGCCGATCGGCGACTGGTCGATGTCGATGATCTTGTCGATGTGCTCGACACCTTCGATGGCTTTATGCGGGGCGGGATGCTCGGACGAATTGTTGAGCCGCCGCGACAGCGCCTTGTAGAGCGTGTCGATGAGCAACGTCGATTTTCCGCCGCCGGAAACGCCGGTGATGCAGGTGAAGAGGCCGAGCGGAATTTCCGCCGAGACGTTCTTGAGATTGTTGCCGGTCGCGTCCACGATTTTGAGCGCGCGGCCGCCGGGCTTGCGGCGCGTCGGGGGCGTCTCGACGTTGAGTTCGCCGGTCAGATATTTGCCGGTGATGCTTTCCGGCGCGTCGCAGATGTCCTGCGTGGTGCCGCGCGCGACGATCTTGCCGCCGTGCACGCCCGCGCCCGGGCCGACGTCGATCAGGTAATCGGCGGTGCGGATCGCATCCTCGTCGTGCTCGACCACGATCACGGTGTTGCCGATGTCGCGGAGCCGCCGCAGCGTTTCCAGCAACCGCGCGTTGTCGCGCTGGTGCAAGCCGATGCTCGGCTCGTCGAGCACATAAAGCACGCCGGTGAGGCCCGAGCCGATCTGCGAGGCAAGCCGGATGCGCTGGCTCTCGCCGCCGGAGAGCGTGCCGGAGGCGCGTGACAGCGTGAGATAGTCGAGACCGACGTCGATCAGGAAGGTGAGCCGCTCGCGGATCTCTTTCAGCACGCGAACCGCGATGTCATTCTGCTTCTTGTTGAGCTTGGCGGGCAGCGCCTCGAACCATTCCTGCGCCGCGCGCACCGAAAGCTCGGTGACTTCGCCGATGTGCTTCTTCGAGATTTTGACGGCGAGCGCTTCGGGCTTCAGGCGATTGCCGTGGCAGGCTTCGCAGGGAACGCTCGAGAAGAAGCGCTCGATGTCCTCGCGCGCCCAGTCGCTGTCGGTCTCGCGGTAGCGCCGCTCGAGGTTGTTGACGACGCCTTCGAAGGGTTTGCGCGTTTCAAACGTGCGCGCGCCGTCGTCATAGACGAATTTCACTTCGTCCTCGCCGGAGCCGTAAAGCACGATGTCGCGGATTTTCTTCGGCAGTTCTTTCCACGCCACCTGCTGCGAGAATTTGTATTTGCGCCCGAGCGCTTCCAGCGTCTGCGTATAATAGGGCGAGCTTGAGCGCGACCACGGTGCGATCGCGCCTTCGCGCAGCGACTTCTTCGGGTCGGGCACCACGAGATCGGGGTCGATCTGCTTTTCGATGCCGAGGCCGTCGCATTCCGGGCAGGCGCCGTGCGGCGAGTTGAACGAGAACAGCCGCGGCTCGATCTCGGCGATGGTGAAGCCGGAAACCGGGCAGGCGAATTTCTCCGAGAACAGGATGCGGTTCGGGTCGTCCTGCGTCCCGCGCTTCATGCCTTCCTTGTCTTTGGCGGTGAGCGCGACCGGCTCTGCAAGTTCGGCGACCGCAAGACCTTCGGCGAGTTTCAGCGCGGTCTCGAAACTCTCCGCGAGACGCTGCTTGATTTCCTCGCGCACCACGACGCGGTCTACCACCACGTCGATGTCGTGGTTAAGCTTCTTGTCGAGTGCCGGGACCTCCGCGATCTCGTAGAACTTGCCGTCCACCTTGACGCGCTGGAAGCCCTTCTTGAGATATTCGGCGAGTTCTTTCTTGTATTCGCCCTTGCGGCCGCGCGCGACCGGCGCCAGCAGATAGAGCTTGGTGCCTTCGGGCAGCGCGAGCACCCGGTCCACCATCTGCGAGACGGTCTGGCTCTCGATAGGAAGTCCTGTCGCCGGCGAATAGGGAATGCCGATGCGCGCCCACAGGAGCCGCATGTAGTCGTAGATCTCGGTGACAGTGCCGACGGTCGAGCGCGGGTTCTTGGAGGTTGTCTTCTGCTCGATAGAGATCGCGGGCGAGAGGCCGTCGATCTGATCGACGTCCGGCTTCTGCATCATCTCGAGGAACTGGCGCGCGTAAGCGGAAAGCGACTCCACGTAACGCCGCTGGCCTTCTGCATAGATCGTGTCGAAGGCGAGCGAGGATTTGCCCGAGCCCGAGAGACCCGTGAACACCACGAGCTTGTCGCGCGGCAGTTCGAGATCGACGTTCTTGAGGTTGTGCTCGCGCGCGCCGCGGATGGTGATGAAGCGGCTGTCGGGACGCGCGGTTTTGCTATCGGATTTCAGCGGCATGAAGGTGCGATTACAGGATGTTGGCGCACCTTTGATGGCGCGGCTGATGTTTGCGAGTCGCGGAAAAAGCTAGCTGAACATAGGGAGAACGGGCGGCTTTCGCTAGAGGCCGTTCGCATGGCCTGTGTGCAGCCGGAAAGCCCCGCGGAGACAGCGATTTCCGCAGTATTTGGAACGAAATAGCGGGGTCGGCGTTTATTCCCGGCGGGGGCATGTTTTGTAGCTGGAGTGATCGAAATGCCCGCACGCGCCTATTGGACCGGCCGCATCCGCCTCTCGCTCGTCTCGATCCCGATCCAGCTCTATTCGACGACGAAAAGCGGCGCCCGCATTTCGTTCAACCAGATTCACGAGCCGAGCGGCAAGCGCATCCGCTACGAGAAGGTCGTGCCCGGTATCGGACCGATCGACACCGGCGAAATCGTCAAGGGCTACGAGGTCGAGAAGGGCAAATACGTGCTCCTGACCGACGAAGAAATCGACGAGGTGAAGCTCGAGGCCAAGCGTACCATCGACCTCGTACAGTTCGTCGGCGAGGACGAAATCGATCCGGTCTATTTCGAGAACAGCTACTTCGTCGCGCCGGAAGACGATGAAGACGGGCAGGAAGCCTATGTGGTGCTCCGCGACGCCCTGAAAAAAGAGAAGAAAATTGGCCTGGGTCAAATCGTGATCCGCGGCAAAGGTGCGATCGTCGCAATCCGCGCCGAAGGCAAGGGATTGCTTCTCCAGACGCTGCACTACGCCGACGAGGTGCAGAAGGCCGATCCGTTCTATCAGGACGTGCCGGCCAGGAAGCCGGACAGCGAAATGATTTCGCTTGCGACCGAGCTCATCGAAAAGAAGACCAGGAAATTCGATCCGAAGGAGTTTCACGACAAATATACCGATGCGCTGAAAGAGCTGATCGAGGCGAAGCAGGAGAAGCGCGCGCCGCGCCAGATCGAGGAAGCCGAGCTTCCGTCGAACGTCATCAACCTGATGGACGCGCTGAAGCGCAGCGTCGGCAAGAAAGGCGAGAGCGCGAAAGAGGACAAGAAACCGGCGAAGCGAACCAAGCGCGCGGCCAAGTCAGCAGCGAAGTCGGCGCGCCGCTCCGCCAAACGCAGCAAGGCAGCCTAGGTGAATTGAAATGAAATCCGATCATCTGCACACCTATCGCGAGAAGCGCGATTTCACGAAGACGAGCGAGCCGGAAGGCGCGGGCAAATCGCGCAAGGGCCACGCGTACCTGATCCAGAAACACGAAGCGCGGCAATTGCATTTCGACTTCCGCCTCGAACACGACGGCGTGCTGAAAAGCTGGGCGGTGCCGCGCGGCCCGAGCATGGATCCGGGCGACAAGCGGCTCGCGGTGCGCACCGAAGATCATCCGGTCGAATACGGTGGCTTCGAAGGCTCGATCCCGAAAGGCCAGTACGGCGGCGGCACGGTGATGCTGTGGGACGAAGGCAGCTGGGAGCCGATCGGCGACCCGGACGAAGGCTTCCGCGACGGCAAGCTGAAATTCGTCATCCACGGCAAACGCCTGCACGGCGGTTTCGCGCTGGTGCGGCTGCGCTCCGACACCGGCCGCAAGCAGGGCAAGGAAAACTGGCTGCTCATCAAGGAGAAGGACGAATTCGCGCGCCCCGGCGAAGGCGGCGACCTGATCGAAAGCCAGCTCACCAGCATCCATAGCGGTCTCGAAATGGAAGAGATCGCGGAAGAGCAGCCGGAGTGGCACTCGAACGAAACCGTTGAATCGAACGTGAAGCGGCTGAAGAAAGCAAAGCGCGCCACCGCCGCGCGCCGTGCGCCGCGGGCACGCTCGTCTTCGCCACGCAAGGCGGAGAAAACGACCGCAAGCGCGAAGAAGAAAAGGAAACGCAAAAGTTCCTGACTTCGTCGCGCCACAGCTTGCAACGCTGGTGGACGCGCCGCCCCCGGGCGGCGAGTGGCTCCATGAAATCAAATTCGACGGCTACCGCGCGATTACGGCGATCGGCGCGGGGGAAACGCGCATTTATACCCGCAACGGCCTGGACTGGACCGGCAAGTTCGCCCCCCTCGTGCCGGCGCTCGAGCAACTCGATTGCGAGAACGCGCTACTCGACGGCGAGATCGCAGTCGCCGACAAGCAGGGTCATACCGACTTCGGCGCGTTGCAGGACGCGCTTTCGACCGGCCGCGGCGGTTTTGCCTATTACCTGTTCGATCTGCTCGAACTCGACGGCCAAGACCTGCGTAAGCGTCCGCTGACGGAGCGCAAGGAACGTCTCCAGCGGCTTCTGAAGCCGGTGATCGGAAAGGGGCCGCTCGCTTATTCCGAACATGTGAAAGGCAGCGGCGGCGATGTTTTCGGCCGCGCCTGCGAATTGAAGCTCGAAGGCATCATTTCGAAGCGCGCGGACGCGCCCTACCGCTCGGGACGCAACGCGAACTGGCTGAAATCCAAATGCGGAATGGAGCAGGAGTTCGTCATCATCGGCTGGCGGCCATCCGGCAAGGCGGGCCGCGCGTTCTCGTCGCTCCTCCTCGCGGTGCGCGAGGAAGGCAAGCTGCGCTACGCGGGCCGGGTCGGCAGCGGCTATTCCGGCGCGCGGCTCGAACATCTTGAAGCGCAGTTCAGAAAACTCGCGCGTGCCGATACGCCGGCCGAAGGTGTGCCGCCTTCGATCGCGCGGCAGGCGAAATTCGTCGAGCCGAAGCTCGTCGCCGAAATCGAATTCCGCGGCTGGACGCGTGAGGGGCTGGTGCGTCAGGGTGCGTTCAAGGGATTGCGCGAGGACAAGCCGGCAAGCGCCGTGGTGCGGGAGAAGCCGATGCCAAAGCAGAAAGCCGCGAAACGCTCAAAGCCATCGCGCAAATCCTCCGGAGCGAAATCATCTGCGCGCGGGAAGGATGAAGACATCATCGAGGGCGTGCGCGTCACGCACCCGGACAAGATCCTGTTCGCCGATCAGGGCATCACCAAACGCGATCTGATCGCGCATTACATCGCGGTCGCCGACCGGATGTTGCCGCATATCGCGGACCGTCCGATCAGCCTGGTGCGTTGCCCGGACGGCGAGGGCGGGGAATGCTTCTTTCAGAAGCACGCCTCCAAAGGTTTTCCGGACGAATTCCGCGCAGTGCCGATCCGCGAGAGTGCGGGCAAGCGCGACTATCTCTACATCGAGGATTTGCAGGGCCTGATTGCGGCCGTGCAGATGGGCGCGTTGGAACTGCATCTTTGGGGCGCGCATGTCGATGCCGTCGAAGAACCCGACCGCATGGTGTTTGACTTCGATCCGGACGAAGGCGTGGCCTTCGCAAAAGTGAAGGATGCGGCGAAGGAAATGCGCGCGCGTCTGAAAAAACTCGGCCTTCAATCCTTCGCAATGGCGACCGGCGGCAAGGGTATTCACGTCGTGGTGCCGCTCGCGCGCGGGCACACCTGGGACCAGCACCGCGACTTCGCGGAAGCCATGGCCCGCCTGATGGCCGAGGAAGAACCGGAGCGCTTCATTGCGACCATGTCGAAGGCGAAGCGGAAAGGGAAAATCTTCGTCGACTATCTACGCAACACCCGCGGCGCGACGGCGATCGCGCCCTATTCGTCGCGGGCGAGGAAAGGGGCGCCGTTTGCGGTTCCGCTGTCTTGGCAGGCGCTCGAAAAGCTGGAAAGCGCACATCCTTATGCGGTCGGTGAAAAGCCTAAAGGCGACCCATGGAAGGACTACGCGAAGGTGAAACAGCGGCTGCCGAAGTTTCGCTAAGCCTTTGCCGAAGCGTCACAATCGTTAATATTTGGCAGGTGCGAAACCGTGAACGTCCGGCGAACATTCGCCCTCCGGAAGAACTTCATATTGACGCATAACAAACGTCCGAAAAGGCGAACTTATCCCCTTGCGGCAGGCGCTTTCGCATAGTAGAACATATCAGGAACACGCTAGTTTTCCCCGTCCGGTTTCACCCCTGTGGAAAAACTCTTAACGCGAGACGCTCCTGGCCCTGCAATGGGTGTGGAAAAGCGCCGAACGGAAGAGAGTTGGCCGGGCGGTAAGGGCTAGGGTGCCGGGCCGCGCGGTACGCGGCAATTTCGGGAGCTACAGGAAGGTACGTCATGGCAGGCAGCGTCAACAAAGTCATTCTCGTCGGCAATCTCGGCGCTGATCCGGAAATGCGGAAGACCAATGACGGCCGTCCAATCGCGAATTTGCGGATTGCGACCTCGGAAAGCTGGAAGGACAAGGCGACCGGCGAGCGTCGCGAAAAGACCGAATGGCATCGCGTCGTGATCTTCAGCGAGGGCCTGTGCCGGATCGCGGAGCAATACCTGAAGAAGGGCTCCAAGGTTTACATCGAGGGCCAGTTGCAGACCCGCAAATGGCAGGACAAGGAAACCGGGCAGGACCGCTATTCCACCGAGGTCGTGCTCCAGAATTTCAACTCGACGCTGACTATGCTCGACGGCCGCAGCGGCGGCGCGGGTATGTCGGACGACGGCGGCAACGAGTTCGGTTCGACCGGTACGGCGCCGCGCGCGCGGGTCGCGGCATCCGGCAAGCGCAACGATCTCGACGACGACATCCCGTTCTAAATCCTGAATGCGCGTTCTCGTCACCGGCGCCTATGGTTTCATCGGCTCGGCGGTGACGGCGCGGCTTGTCGCGGACGGCCATGAGGTCGTCGGCGTGGGGCGTGACATTGCGCGCGCGGCCTTGGCGCTGCCGGATGTGCGCTGGGTCAGGCTCGACATCGCGAAAGCGAGAAGCGCCGATGACTGGCTGCCGCATCTGAAAGCCGTCGATGCGGTCGTGAATTGCGCGGGCGCGTTGCAGGACAATCCTTCCGACAACGTGCATGCCGTTCATGTCGAAGGCACGCTCGCGTTGTTTCAGGCTTGCGAGCGGGCAGGCGTGAAGCGTGTCGTGCATATTTCCGCGATCGGCGTGGACGCGGACACGGCCTTCGCACGCACCAAGCGCGAAGCTGACGATGCCTTGATGAAAAGCGATCTCGACTGGATCGTGCTGCGCCCTTCCATCGTGGTCGGGCGCAATGTTTATGGCGGCACCGCGCTGATCCGCGCGCTCGCGGCACTCCCGGTTCTGCCGCTTGGCTCACGCGACGCGCTGTTGCAGCCGGTGCAGGTGACGGATCTTGCCGAAGCGATTGCGCATCTTTTGCGGCCGGAAACGCCCGCGAAGAATTTGCTCGAAGTCGCAGGCCCCGAGCGCATGCGCCTCTCGGATATGGTCGGCGCGTATCGCAAATGGCTGGGCTACCGGCCTGCGATAGGGACACGGATTCCTTCGTGGTTAGAGGCATTCGCGTTTCGTCTCGGCGATTGCCTAAGCTGGTTCGGCTGGCGGCCGCCGGTACGCACCACGGCGCTCCGCCAGTTGCAACGCGACGTTACCGGCGACGACAAGGGCTGGACCTCGCTCACCGGCGTCACGCCGCTTCGGCTCGCGGACGCGCTCGCGCGCAATCCGGCTTCGGCGCAGGAGCGCTGGTTCTCGAAACTCTTCCTGCTGAAGCCGCTTCTCTTCGGCGGCCTCGCGCTGTTCTGGATTGTGACCGGACTGATTACGCTCGGGCCGGCGCGCGATGCCGGAATATTTCTGCTGTTGCAGGCCGGGCTCGGTACTTACGCGGTGCCGGCTGCAATCGGCGGCGCGTTGCTCGATCTCCTGATCGGCGTCGGCATCGCAATTAAGAAAACCGCGCGGCTTGCACTTTGGGCCGCGATCGCCGTCTCGCTCGGCTATCTCTTGCTTGGCGGCGTCCTGCTTCCGAAATTATGGGCAGACCCGCTCGGGCCGCTGGTGAAGATCGTTCCGGTGTTGCTCGCGAGCTTCGCGGCACTCACGATTCTGGACGACCGCTGATGGGCTATCTCGATCTGAAATTCCTCCACATCGTCGGCGCAACGGTGCTGCTCGGCACGGGTGCCGGCATCGCATTCTTCATGGTCATGGCGCATCGCACGAAGGACGTTGCCGTGATCGCAGGTGTCGCGCGCATCGTCGTCATCGCCGATTTTCTTTTCACGGCGACTGCCGTGATCGCGCAGCCGGTTACGGGCTTGCTGCTCGCTAAAGTGCAGAACTATCCGCTGGCCTCGAGCTGGATCGTTGCTTCGGTAGTGCTTTATCTCGTGATCGGCGCGTTCTGGCTGCCGGTCATCTATTTCCAGATGCGCATGCGCGACCTGGCGACACATGCGCGCGATCAGAAGAAGCCGCTGCCTGCGGACTATTATTGGTACTACCGCATCTGGTTCGCGTTCGGATTCCCTGCGTTCTTTTCCATTCTCGTCATTTTCTGGCTGATGATTTCGCGCGCCAGACTGTGGTGAGTGACGCAGCAATAAGATATTGATTTAGAAAGCGAAATCGTCCCATTTCGTGAGCCGATTTGCTGGCTTTTGACGCCGGAATCGGCTAGAAAACAGGCACAGATTTCAGGCGGATAATCCAAACTCGTGGCCGAAGAAAAGACACCCAATCCGGGGGACCTGCCGCCTTCGGACATCAAGCCCGTTTCGATCACCGACGAGCTAAGCCGTTCGTATCTCGATTACGCGATGAGCGTGATCGTGGCGCGCGCGCTGCCCGACGTGCGCGACGGCCTGAAGCCGGTGCATCGCCGCATCCTCTATTCGATGCACGAGAACGGCTACGAGTGGAATAAGCCCTACCGCAAATCCGCGCGCGTGGTCGGCGACGTCATCGGTAAATATCATCCGCACGGCGATCAGTCGGTCTATGACGCGCTGGTTCGCATGGCGCAGGATTTTTCCATGCGCGTCGAACTGGTCGACGGGCAGGGTAACTTCGGCTCGGTCGACGGCGATCCGCCGGCCGCCATGCGTTATACCGAAGTGCGGCTTCGCAAGATTTCGGATTCGCTGGTCGACGATCTCGACAAGCAGACCGTCGACTATCAGGACAACTACGACGGCTCCGAAAGAGAGCCGGTCGTGCTGCCTGCGAAGTTCCCGAATTTGCTCGTCAACGGCGCCGGCGGCATCGCGGTCGGCATGGCGACAAATATTCCGCCGCACAATCTCGGCGAAGTCATCGATGCCTGCGTTGCCTATATCGACAAGCCCGATATCACGCTTGAGGAACTGACCGAGATCGTACCCGGCCCGGACTTTCCGACCGGCGGCATCATTCTCGGCAAGAACGGCATCCGCCAAGCGTATCATCTCGGGCGCGGCTCGATCATGGTGCGCGGGCGCGTCGCGATCGAGCGCGACAAGCGCGACCGCGAGTCGATCATCATCACCGAGATTCCCTATCAGGTGAACAAGGCTTCGATGATCGAGCGCATCGCCGAACTCGTGCGCGACAAGAAGATCGACGGCATCGGCGACATCCGCGACGAGTCGAGCCGCGACGGCATGCGCGTCGTGATCGAACTGAAGCGCGAAGCGATTTCTGAAATCGTGCTGAACCAGCTTTATCGCTTCACCGCACTGCAATCGTCGTTCCCCGCGAATATCGTGGCGCTCTCCGGCGGACGCCCGGCAACGATGAACCTGCACGACCTCGTGTCGGCATTCGTCGCCTTCCGCGAAGAGGTCATCGGCCGCCGCACCAAGTTCCTGCTGAACAAGGCGCGCGACCGCGCGCATATTCTCGTCGGTCTTGCGATCGCAGTCGCGAATATCGACGAGGTCATCAAGCTGATCCGCAGCGCGAAAGATCCGCAGACCGCGCGCGAACAGTTGATGGCGCGCGAATGGCCGGCAAAGGACGTGAAGGCGCTGGTCGAACTGATCGACGATCCGCGCCACAAGGTTTCGGCCAACGGCACCTATTTCCTGTCGGACGAGCAGGCGCGCGCGATCCTCGACCTGCGCCTGCAACGCCTGACCGCGCTCGGCCGCGACGAGATCGAGGCCGAGCTCGATACGCTCGGCAAGGAGATTGCGGAGTATCTCGAAATCCTGCGCTCGCGCGCGCGCATCCAGTCGATCATCAAGACCGAGCTTTCCGGCATCAAGAAAGAATTCGCGACCCCGCGCAAGACGGAAATCTCCGGCGAGGAAATCGGCGAGATCGACGAGGAAGCGCTTATCACGCCGGAAGACATGGTCGTGACGGTTTCGCACGCGGGCTACGTTAAGCGCGTTCCGCTTTCGACCTATCGCGCGCAGCGCCGCGGCGGCAAAGGCCGCGCCGGCATGCAGACCCGCGAAGAGGATTTCGTGAGCCGCCTGTTCGTGGCGAGCACGCACGACGAAGTGCTGTTCTTCTCATCGCGCGGCCGCGCCTATACGCTGAAAGTCTGGAAGCTGCCGCTTGCAGCACCCCAGGCGCGCGGCAAGGCATTCGTGAACCTGCTTCCGATCCAGCCGGACGAAGCGATCACCTCGATCATCACCATGCCCGCCGACAGCGCCGAGCGCGACAAGCTCAACATCATGTTCGCGACGACCGCGGGCGGCGTGCGCCGGAATGCGCTTTCGGATTTCGTCGATATCCGCCGCTCCGGCATTATTGCGATGAAACTCGCCGAGGGCGAGGCGATCGCGGACGTCGCACTCTGCACCGACGCCGACGACGTACTGCTTTCGACCGACACGGGCCAGTGCATCCGCTTCCCCGTGGGCGATGTCCGCGTCTTCAAGGGCCGCGACTCCTCCGGCGTGCGCGGCATCAAGCTTGATGAAAGCGACAAGCTGATTTCGATGGCGATCATCCGCCACATGGAAGCGACCAGCGAGGAGCGCGTGGCTTACCTGAAACTCGCCAACGCCGTGCGGCGCGGAGAGGAAGCCGAAGCGGAGTCCGACGACGAGGAGAAGGTCGGCGCGATCGAGCTTTCGCAGCAGCGCTACGCCGAAATGGGCGCGGCCGAGCAGTTCATCCTCACGCTCACCGATCAGGGCTACGGCAAGCGAACCTCCTCGTTCGAATACCGGATCACCGGCCGCGGCGGCAAAGGCATCGTAGCGATGTCGCTGGGCAAGAAGAATGGCCGCGTGGTCGGCTCGTTCCCGGTCGAGGAAAGCGACCAGATCATGCTGGTGACCGACGCCGGCAAGCTGATCCGCACGCCGGTCGCTGGCATCCGCATCGCCGGCCGCTCGACGCAAGGGGTGATTGTGTTCGATACTGCCGACGACGAGAAGGTCGTCTCGGTCGAACGCATCCGCGAAGACGACGAGAACGGCAGCTAGGAACGCGTTATGGAACGCACCGGTCTTTACGCTGGCACTTTCGATCCCATCACCAACGGCCATCTCGACGTGCTCGAGGCGGCCGCACGCATCTGCGACCGCGTGGTGGTCGCGATCGGCATTCATCCCGGCAAGAAGCCGCTGTTCGAGACGGCGGAGCGCAAGGCGATGATCGAGAAGGCAAGCGCCTCGATCGCGCGCGCCTACAAGGTGAAGATCGAAGTGATTACCTTCGACAATCTCGTTATTACCGCCGCGAAGAAGGCCAAGGCGACACTACTGATCCGCGGCCTGCGCGACGGCACCGATTTCGACTACGAAATGCATATGAGCGGCATGAACAGCGAGATGGACGCGAAGATCCAGACCGTGTTCATTCCGGCGACGCCCGCGACGCGGCACATCACCGGCACGCTGGTGCGGCAGATCGCGGCCATGGGTGGCGACGTGTCCAAATTCGTGCCGGATTTCGTCGTCAAGAAGCTGACTGAGGTTTCCAGAAAAATAGCTGCGAGCTGAATATGCGAATGCTGAAGACGATCGCTTTCCTTTGCGCGCTGGCGCTGCCGGCCGCGGCTTTTGCGCAACAGAATTTCGATCCCTGGCGCGGCACCACGCCGGCCGCGAAGTCCGATACCAAAGCCAAGACGAACACCAACGCCGACAGCAAAACGAAGTCCGAGAAGAAGACAGCGCAGACCAAAACGAAAAGCGGCGGCGCCAATACGCTCACGCTCGAGACCACCAAGGGCAAGATCGTCGTTCGTCTGCGCGCCGATCTCGCGCCGAACCATGTCAAGCGTTTGCAGCAACTCGCGAGTGAAGGCTTCTACAACAATGTGCCATTCCATCGCGTGATCGCGGGCTTCATGGCCCAGACCGGCGATGGCCAGAATGGCGACGGCACAGGCGGTTCGAAATATCCGGACCTCAAGGCCGAGTTCTCGAACGTGCCGTTCCGGCGCGGCATCGTCGGTATGGCGCGCAAGGGCGGCAACAACGATTCTGCGAATAGTCAGTTCTTCATCATGTTCGACGAGCAGTCGTCGCTGAACGGGCAATATACCGTGGTCGGCGAAGTCGTCTCCGGTATGAACGTCGTCGACAAGATCAACAAGGGCGAACCGCCCCGCACTCCGGATCGCATCCTGAAAGCGATCCCCGGACAATAAGGAAACGAAAATGGCTGACGAAAACACGCTGCTGCTCGAAACCACGCAGGGGCCGGTCACGATTAAAATGCGGCCCGATCTTGCGCCGGGTCATGTCGCGCGCATCAAGGAACTCGTGAAGGAAGGCTTCTATAACGGCATCGTCTTTCATCGCGTGATCGACGGCTTCATGGCGCAGACCGGCTGCCCGCATGGCACCGGCACCGGCGGCTCCGGCAAGAAGCTGAAAGCGGAATTCAACGACGCGCCGCATGTGCGCGGCACGGTTTCGATGGCGCGCGCCGCCAACCCGGATTCCGGCGACAGCCAGTTCTTCATCTGCTTCGGCGACGCGCGTTTTCTCGACGGCCAGTACACCGTCTGGGGCGAAGTCACCGAGGGCATGGAGAACGTCGACAAGATCAAGCGCGGCGAGCCGGTGATGAATCCCGACAAGATTGTCTCGGCGAAGATGGCGGCCTGATCGTCGCGCGTGCATTCGTATCCTTGTCATGCCTCGCGAGAGCGGACGATAACGGCATGAAATGAAGACGGATCTGTTCGACTTCGAACTTCCGCAGGAGGCGATTGCGCTCCGGCCGGCCGAGCCGCGCGACAGCGCGCGGCTTCTTGTGGTTCGGCCTGAGGCGGAGCACGAACTTGAAGACCGGACCATGCGCGATCTGCCGTCCTTGCTGCGCAAGGGCGACGTGCTCGTCGTCAACGACACCAAGGTGATACCGGCGCGGCTATTCGGCACGCGCGAGCGCAACGGCGTCACCGTCGAGGTGGAGGCAACGCTGATCAAGCGCCTGGGACCGGAGCGCTGGCAGGCCTTGGCACGGCCCGCAAAGCGGCTCGAACCCGGCGACCGCGTCCGCTTCGGTCATGAATCCCGTGTGTGCCTGCTCGGCGCGCTCGACGCGACGGTCGAAGAGAAAGGCGGGGGCGGCGAGATTACGCTGCGCTTCGATTTTCACGGCGCGATACTGGACGAGGCGATCGACGCGCTCGGGCATATTCCGTTGCCGCCTTATATCGCCTCGAAGCGCGAAGACGACGAGCGCGACCGCGGCGATTACCAGACGATGTTCGCAGCACACGAAGGTTCGGTCGCGGCACCGACGGCCGGGCTGCACTTCACAGATCTCTTGACCGCGAACCTGCGCGATGCGGGCGTCGGCATCGAGCGAGTGACGCTCCATGTCGGCCCGGGCACGTTTCTGCCGGTGAAAACCGATGACGTCGGCGCACACAAGATGCACGCGGAGTATGGGCAGATCAACGACGCGACCGCCGATGCGATTAACAAAGCGAAAGCCGAAGGCGGCCGCGTGATCGCGGTCGGCACGACCGCGCTGCGGCTCCTGGAGTCCGCCGCGGACCTGAATGGCAAAATCAAGCCGTTCGCGTCCGAGACCGATATCTTCATCACGCCCGGCTACCGATTCCGCGCAGTCGACGCGCTGCTTACGAATTTTCATCTGCCGCGCTCAACACTGTTCATGCTGGTCAGCGCATTTTCAGGACTTGAGCGCATGAAGCGCGCCTATGTGTACGCGATTGCGAGCGGATATCGTTTTTACTCCTATGGCGACGGCAGTTTGCTGTTTCCGGAATCGCCGCGCTAAAAGCGCATGATGAAATTCACGGTCAACGCAACGGATGGTTCGGCGCGGCGCGGAGAGCTTGCAACCGCACGCGGTGTTGTACGCACGCCCGCTTTCATGCCGGTCGGCACTGCCGCGACCGTGAAGGCGATGTTGCCCGAAACCGTGCGCGCAACCGGCGCCGACATCGTTCTCGGCAACGTCTATCATTTGATGCTGCGGCCCGGCGCGGAGCGCGTCGCGAAGCTAGGCGGCTTGCACAAGTTCATGAACTGGAGCGGGCCGATCCTTACCGACTCCGGCGGCTTTCAGGTGATGTCGCTCGCGACGTTACGCACGCTCGACGAAAGCGGCGTGAAATTCCGCTCGCATATCGACGGCACGATGTACGAATTGACGCCGGAGCGCGCGATCGAGATCCAGCGGCTGCTCGGCTCCGATATTTCCATGCAGCTCGACGAATGTGTTCGGCTGCCGTGCAGCGACGAAGAAGCCGCGCGCGCGATGCGGCTTTCGCTGCGCTGGGCCGAGCGCTCGAGGAAAGCTTTCGGAACGCCCCAAGATCGCGCGCTGTTCGGCATCGTACAGGGCGGCGCCTCGGTGCCGCTGCGGCTCGAATCCGCGAAAGGCCTGATCGATATCGGATTCGACGGCTATGCCATCGGCGGTCTTGCGGTCGGTGAGCCGCAGGAAGTCATGCTGGAAATGATCGAGGCGACCGTGCCGGCGCTACCGCAGGATCGGCCGCGTTATCTGATGGGCGTCGGCACGCCGGACGACCTCGTGAAAGCGGTCGCGCGCGGCATCGACATGTTCGACTGCGTGATGCCGACGCGCGCGGGTCGCCATGCGCTGGCTTATACGCGCTTCGGCCAACTCAATCTCAAGAACGCGCGCCACGCCGAAGATCCGCGTCCGCTCGACGAAACGAGCGACTGTCCCGCCGCGCGCGATTATTCGCGCGCTTACCTGCATCATCTGATTAAGGCCAACGAGATTCTCGGCTCGATGCTGCTGACCTGGGCCAACGTCGCCTATTACCAGTCGCTGATGGCCGGCATGCGTGACGCCATCGCAAACGGACGGCTCGCGGATTTTGCGGAGGAAACGACGGAGAATTGGTCGCGCGGAGAAACCGAAGCGGCGTGAACGTCAGCGCAGGTTGAAGCGCACGGGTGCGGCGAAGCTCATGCTGCCCCGGCCGAGCGAAGGCGGGATCGGCGGGAAGGGCGAGGCCCGGCGCACCATTGCGAGCGCGGCCTGGTCGAGTACCGACTTTCCGCTCGATCCCGCGAGCGAAACGCCGATTACGCTGCCGCTTGCGCCCAACGTGAACCGGACCACGGCAACGCCGGTGATGCCCGCGGAGCGCGCGCTGTCCGGATAGATGCGGTAGCGCTGCAAATGCGCGAGCACCATCGCGCTGTAGGCGGTTGCGTCTGCCTGTCCGCCGTTCTGCACCGCGCCGTTCGCGCCGGTCTGCCGCTGCTGGTGGGTACGGTTGCCGGCCGCGCGGTTCGGCGAGGCCGCGGTGCTCGGCTGCGCCTGTTCCTGCTTCTTTTTCTGCTCGGCCGCCTTTTGTTTCTGGATCTTCTGCGGCTCGGGCTTTACCTCGTCCTTTTTTTCCTGATTGGGCGACTGCGGCGCGGGCGCGGTTTCCGCCTTTTTCGGCGGCGCGATCTCTTCTTTCGGAAGCGCGAATTGCGGCGCGTTGTCCGGCGCGCTCTCCGCTTTCTGCGAATCCTTCTGCTGCTCCTGCTGCTTCACCTGCGGCGGTGTGTTTGTCTGCTGCGTCGCGTCGGGAGCGGTCATGTTCGTCGGCTGCTTCGCGGGCGGCAGCTTGGCGTCCGCTACGATGTCGACATCGAGAACCGTGGTGCCGTCGGCCGACACCTGGCCGCCGGCATTCGCCGCGCGTTCGACGTCGCTGACGAACTGGTAGTGCAACAGCGCGAACGCAATGAAGTGCAGAAGAACCGCGCCGATGATGGCCTGCTGCAACCAGCCGCGGTAGCGTGGCGGCAGGATCGTCGGCCGCTCGGCGACAGAAACGCCGGCCGCTTTTCCCTTGCCTTTGCCGGAAGCGGCTTGCTTCGGCTTGGTTTGGAGTTCGACGGCGGGTGCGCCGCCTGCGAATTCGACATGTTCGGATCGGGTAGCGCGCAGCCGGAACGGCAGGACGGTCGCGCTGTGAGGCGCTTCCTCGTTCCGCCGCGAAGGCTTTGGCGCGCTACCGATCTTCGCCATTTACGCGGCCTTGTTCGGGGCCGTCTGCATCAGCACGGATTCGAAGCCTTCGAATTCCGGATGGCCGAGATACATCGGCACCGCGGGCTTATGTTCGCCGGCGCGCGCATGCGCTCTCTTGAAGCCTTCGGAGTTCGTCCAGTTCTCGAAGTCCTTCTTGGTCTGCCACGCCGTGTGCGACGAATAGAGCGTGTGGTCGTCCTTCTTCGGACCTTTCAGGAGATGAAACTCCATGAAGCCCGGCATGGTGTGAAGATACGATTCGCGCTCGCGCCAGATGCGCTCGAAGGCGTCCTCCTGACCCGGGGTCACTTTGAAGCGGTTCATGGCAATAAACATGGGTATTTCCTCTGCCTTGCGGTTGCTGGGTCTTGCTGGCGTTTCGGCTGGCTCCCCGGAAACGCCAGAATTCCCGCTTCCGGAGGTCAATGGAAGCGGGAATTTCAGCTCGTTTATTTTACCCCTAGTGGGGCATTAAGGCGGGGCTGCGGAAGCAGTCCCGCCTCCTCGGTATTAACGCGTCGCTCTGGTGGCGTCGGCATTCGCCCGCAGATTGCGCGTCGAGTTCTGACTGTCGAGCATCGCCTGCACGTTGCCGTTCGCGTCGGCGCCGAAGCGGTAACGGATGCCGGCCCAAACGGTGATGCCCGGCGAAGCGAACTCGTAATTGTAGACCTTGTACTCCTCGTTCAGAAGATTCTGAATCTGCAGGAAAGCTTGGAGACCCGGATTTACGTCGTAGCTCGCGTAGAGATTGACCAGGTTGTAGCTGCCGGTAACGAACGAAGCCCATTCGTCGCCCGGTGCAAGCGGATCGTCGGCGGGCAGGTCGATGCGCTTCTTCGCGGCATAGGCAGCCCAGCGCATCGCGACGACGAGACGCTGATCCATCAGGCGCGCGCCGAACGTGAGAGCCACCATATCCGGCGGAATGTTGTTGAGCGGATCGCCGTGCGTCAGATCGCGGCCGCGAATGGCGTGACCCGAGACGGTCGCGAACCAGTTGCCGCGATCATAGGTGCTTTCAAACTCGAAGCCGTTGATCCGCGCGCGCGGCGTGTTCTGGTACTGCTGACAGAAGAACGGTGCCGCGATCGGACAGCCGTTTGCGCCGGCAAGAACCACAACCGGATCGATGAAGTCATCGACATTGTTCTCGAAGTAGTTCGCCTTGATCCGCAGTTTGTCACCGGCGGCCCAGAGGTTGTCTTGTTTGATATTAAAACCGATTTCGGCGGTCTTGCCGACCTCCGGACGCAGGGTCGGGTTCGGCAGAAACGGGAAGTTCGGGATCGGATGCGTACCGGAAACGATTGTTTCCGTGACCGCCGGCGCGCGATAGCCCTCGGCGTAAGTCGCGTACACCTGGAAGCCGGTGATCGGCGTGATGCCGAGGGTGAACTTCGGCGACAAGCGGTCGCCTTCTGTCGAGATCAGCGCGTTCGTGATGTAGTGATTACCTTCGAGGTGATAATTGTCGTAACGGATCGCGGTGATGGTCTCGAGCCACGTGGAGTAGTTGCTCTTGAGTTGCACGAAACCACCGAAGATCTGCCGCGTGCCTTTAGGGTTATATCCGGCACCGAAGCCTCCCGGATCGCGGTTGGCGACATCGTCGTTGAAGAAGTCGCCGCCGTAAGTCAGCGCATGACGGATTGCACCGGTATCGAAGCGGCTGGTGTTATTCGCGTCGAAGCCGATCGTATCGATGAGGTAGTAAGCCTGATTGCCCAGCGGGCCATAGAAGCCCGCGTAGCCCGGATTGACCGCAAGCGTAGTGCTCGTGTTGTCGACCCGATTCCAGTACAGTGTGCCGCTGAAATCGTAGAGACGATCTTCAGGCTTCGAATAGCGCCAATTCGCCGTCAGCGTCGAAGTTACGGCGTCCCAGTCGCGAACGATGCCGCTGCTGACGGCCGGGCCGCTGGTGAACTGGTTGTCCTGAATGATGCCGGAAATCTTAATCGCGTGGCCGTCGGCCGGACGGAACGTCGCCTTGGCAAGTATCGAGGCTGCATCCTGACCCGAATTCGGGATGAAAGTGCCGTTCCCGCTCTTGTACGGATCGTTATGACGGTACGTTGCACCGATGACGTATTCCGCGTTCGGGTTCATGCGGCTCGCGGCAAAGAACGACGCGAGCGTGTTGAACGAACTCCCGCCTGCGCCAGCGAGCGTGCCCGCAAAGCCCCAAGTCTGTCCCGGCCGCAGAATATCTTCGACATCCTTGGTGCGGAACGACACGACGCCGCCGATCGCACCCGAACCGAAGATGTTCGAGGTCGGACCGCGAACCACATCGACACCCCCGATGAGTTCGGGGTCGAGGAAGAAGCTGCCGGCGCCGGAAGTGTGACCGATACGCGCGTAGTTCTGCCGCGCGCCGTCGACGACGACATTGACGCGGCCCCAATCCTGAAGACCGCGAATGTTGATCGAGGTGCTACCTTCCTGCGCGGAGCTGGAAGTCGTGACTCCCGGCATGCCCTGGAACAGGTCGCCGATGCGGGTCGCATTGATCTGCTGAAGCTGCTCGGTGCGCAGCGTGCTTACCGGCGCAAGCGCGTCGATTGCGTATTCCTCGGTCTTCGTCGCGATGATCGTGATCGCGTCGAGATATGTGGTCTGCGCGGATGCGGAAGAAAGCACCGCGGAAGTAAGAATCGTTAACGCAGATACGCTGCCCAAGAGCGCTGCGCGTGTTGTCGTCCCAGCCATTTGAAGCCCCACTTCATTTTATTGTTGCCGCGGCTTGCGGGCTGCAGCTTTCGCTGCGGCTAGCTGGCGGGCGTTCGCGGAACCAGCCCGGTCCCGCAAATTAGTTGCTATACGTACCGAGAGCGCGTACTACGGTCAAGTTATTGAAATCACTACATAAAAACAGTTCTAAACTGCATCCAGTTCAGAATTGTTCAAAAAAGGTGGCCAATTCCCGCGATGGATAGCACCGGCATGCGGAAAGATGTTGATCCGGCTCAAGTTCCGGCTACGACAGAAGCGGATGCGACGAATTCACGTGCCATTTCGATGCAGAATAACCGGATCGAGAGCCGTGATCTTTTTGTCGCAACGAAAGAAATAACGATCGGGCACGAGGGGGAAGCATATCGTCTCCGTCTGACCGCACTAAACAAGCTGATCCTCACCAAATGAAGCATGCCCGCCTGCAATCCGCGATCTTCGCCGCTGCAATTCTGGTTGCGGCGACCAGTCTTTCCGCCAGCGCCGATAGCTGGAAGGTGAAAGACGCCGCCGGCAAGACAATCGAAATCGCCGACACGTCGAAGATCGTGACCATCGGCGGCGCGGTGACCGAAATCGTCTATGCACTCGGCTTCGGCGACCGTGTCGTCGCGGTCGATATCACAAGCATGTATCCCGCATCGGTGAAGTCGCTTCCCAGCATCGGCTACATGCGTGCGCTCTCGCCGGAAGGCGTGCTTGCGCTCGCGCCGACACTGGTGCTTGCGATCGAAGGCTCCGGTCCGCCGGATGCGGTCGAAGTGCTTTCGCGCGCGTCAGTGCCGTTCGCGCTGGTGCCTGAAGGCTTCGACGAACAGAGCGTGCTGAAGAAGGTCCGCTTCATTGCGCAGGCGCTCGGAGTGCCCGAGAAGGGTGAGGCGATGGCGAAGCAGATCGCGGAAGATTTCGCGGCGCTGAACGCGATACGAGCAAAGATTTCGAAGCGGCGCAGCGCCGTGTTCGTGCTCGCCGTCGGCAATGGCTCGCCGACGGTCGCAGGCGCACACACCGCCGCCGAGGGCATTTTCCATCTTGCTGGCGTCGATAACGCGATCAAGGACATCAACGGCTACAAGCCCGCTACGCCCGAAGCCACGCTCGCCGCGCAGCCGGAGGCGGTCATCACCATGCTCGAGCGCAATCATGGTCTCGAAGCGGAGGTCATGTTCGCGCTGCCTGCGTTCGTCGGCACTCCAGCCGCGCGCGACAAGCGGCTGATCTCTGTGCCGTCCTACTACCTGAGCTTCGGCCCGCGCACCGCGCATGCCGCGAGCAAGCTCGCGACCCAGATTTATCCCGAACTCTCTCTGCCGCAGCTGCCGCCACGGCCCTGGACTGCTGCGGAGCCGGCCGCCGCGCGATGAGCGCGGGCGACGCCGCGCTCGGTATTTCGTGGCGGCGAGCGGGAAAGACGCGGCCGATCCTGATCGGCTGCGCAGTACTGCTCGTCATTACTTTCGTCGCCTCGCTCGCAATCGGCCCCGTCGTGATCGCGCCTGAGAAGGTCGTCTCGATCCTTTACGATGCGATGTTTCATGGGCGGCCTACGTCGGGCGTCGATATGCGGGATGCAGTGGTGTTGCTCGACATTCGCTTGCCGCGGGCGGTGCTGGCCGCGATCGTGGGTGCGGCGCTCGCAGTCGCGGGAGCGCTTTTGCAGGGCATCTTCCGTAATCCGCTTGCAGATCCGGGACTGGTCGGCGTGTCTCCGGGCGCAGCCCTTGCCGCCGTTGCCTGGATCGTATTTGGCGGCACGATCGCGCATCACCTGCCGCAGTTTCTCGTCAGTCACGCGCTGTCGTTCGCGGCGTTCGTGGGCAGTCTTGTCGCGATCTTTCTGCTTCATCGGCTTGCGACGTATGAAGGGCGCACCTCGGTCGCGAATCTTCTGTTCGCGGGCATCGCACTCGGCGCGCTGGCAAGTGCAGGCACGGGACTCATTATTTTTGTTGCGAGCGATCTCCAGCTTCGCGAATTCACCTTCTGGACGTTGGGTAGCCTCGGTGCTGCGACCTGGCCGCGGGTGATCCTCGCGTTGCCGTTCACGGTTATCCTGATCGGTGGCGCGCTCTGGCTCGCGCGCGGACTCGACACGCTGGCGCTTGGCGAGGCGGAAGCGTTTCACACCGGCATCAATGTCGAACGAATGAAGCGGGCCGCGATCGTGATCGTAGCGGCAGGCGTCGGCGCGGCCGTGGCGGTGAGCGGCATTATCGGCTTCGTCGGACTCGTGGTGCCGCATCTGCTGCGATTGACGGCAGGGCCGTCGCACAAATCGCTGATCATCGGCAGCGCATTGCTCGGCGCAGCTTTGCTTACCGGCTCCGATATTTTCGCGCGCACCGCGGCGTCGCCAGCCGAATTGCCGATCGGCATCGTCACCGCGTTCATAGGCGCGCCGTTCTTCATCTGGCTCCTGCGCCAGAATCGCCGGAGCTTCGGCTGATCATGTACGCGGCACGGAACATTCGCGTGAAGGCAGGCGGCAAACTGATCGTCGATGACGCTTCCATCGCGCTCGCGCCGGGCAAGGTGGTCGCGATCGTCGGGCCGAACGGCGCGGGCAAGTCGACACTCCTGAAAGTGCTCGCGGGCGAACGGCGCCCCAACGAAGGAGTGGTGACACTCGACGACGTCGCACTGCGCCAGTGGGATGCCTACGCGCTCGCAAAACGGCGCGCGGTGCTTCCGCAATCGGTCACCGTAGCCTTTCCGTTTCTGGCCGAAGAGATCGTGGCACTTGGCGTGCCGCAATATTATCCGCGCGGCGAGGGACAGGAGCTGACCGCGCGCGCGCTCGCGGAAGTCGACATGTCGTTCGCCGCCGCGCAGACGTACGACACGCTTTCGGGGGGCGAGCGTCAGCGCGTGCAGTTGGCCCGCGTGCTGGTGCAACTCTGGGCGAACGGCGGCAAGGGCTATCTGCTTCTGGACGAGCCGACCGCGAGCCTCGACCTGCCGCATCAGCTGGCGACACTGCGCATCGCGCGCGAGCACGCAAACGCAGGCGGCGGCGTCCTCGCCGTGCTTCACGATCTCAATCTCGCGGTCATGGTGGCCGACGAAATCGTTGCGCTCAAAGACGGCCGCGTGATTGCCACAGGCGCACCGGCCGATGTGGTGACCGACGGGCTGATCCGAGCACTTTATGACGTCGAGGCGAGGGTGTGCGGGGTGCCTGAGGGGCCGTTTCTGCTGCCGCAGACGATCATTCGTTGAATAGGCCAAAACCGCGCCTTGACGGGCGTGGCCTCGGTCCGTACCAGTCCCGCCCGGCGGGCCCGTAGCTCAGTGGTAGAGCACCTGACTTTTAATCAGGGTGTCGATGGTTCGATCCCATCCGGGCTCACCAATTCATTAATAATGACAATACGTTATAGATGCCAGCGGGAAACTTGCAAAGCGCAGCCGATAAATTGTCCGCATAGTGTCCGCAAACCTTTAGAGGGAATCTTCGCCTTTGAGTGGCGACACCACACCGGCGTTTATCAAAAAGCTGGCTCGGGAAACGGCAGACGCCGTTTTCGGAGATATGGAAGCGCGCGCTAGATCGGCCTACGAGAACGGCCAGCTGATACTGGAGAAGATATTTCTGTTCGATCGATTGGCGGATCTGCGCAAGTACATCGACACGATTACGATTTCTAAGAGCGAGTTCTCCGACAGCATTATTGCCTGTGAAGCTAGGCTAATCCCTTGGCTGCACGAAATTTCGCACCGGCAGTTCATCCCTGACCATCTTCATATCTCGGAAAAAGACAGGGACGAAATGAGCAAGGCGAGAGTCGGGCAGCCGTTGCCGAAAGCGTTCCGCAAGATCATGGCCACGTTCGAAGAACGCAGATTACTAGTAGGACACTTGTTCTATCACGAGGATCCCGAACTCTGGCACCTTTTTTACTTCGATCAGCGTGACACCGAAGCGGATCGCAATCACTGGAAAGAAGGTTCACATCTCCATCTAATAAACTGCCTTACACACCCTCGATCGAGCGCTGAGGAAGTCTGGCAGGATTTTCATGATGGCAACCCAAAAATGAAGGGTGCGCTTCACGTAAGATGTGCGTTTAAATAAAAAAAGCCCCGGCCGGCGCGGAGCCGGGGCTTTGTCTCTCAGTGAGCCAGTGCTTGCCGCACGGCATCAGTGATCCGGCGCGGGTAGCGATCGCGATTGAATCGATTGCACCGCCAGAATCCTTCACTCAGCTTCGACGCGATATCGACTGCGATGATCTCGCCGTTCGGCATTACCGCCGCCATGTAGTCGCGGTTGCTTGTGCGAAGATAAACGCGGCTTCCAGTGGCGCGTGTTTCGATATGAACGACCTTCATGCGCGTACTCCCGATAGATAGGTTTTCACCGAGGACAGGAAAACTTCGGAGATTTTTTCGCGCCAATCCTGGCCGTGATCGTCTGAAAACTCCCGGTAGTATTCAAGTATCTCGTTACCTTCCGCCTCTTGATCCTGAACGAACTGGATCATTGCGACAGCGCCAGCCGCGGACTGAGGAACCGTGCGAAACAGCGCCCATGCTGCGTCTGCCTCAGCATCACAGCCGAGATCCCGCCAGCGCCTCGCATATACTGACTCAGGCATATCCTTAAGCTCACCCCAGAGCGCTTTGCACCGCAGTTCATTCAGAACAACATCGTCTGCCCTGACAACTTCGCCGCTGGTAGCCTTTGCCGCCTGATAAGCAGGTAGCCGTTCGGCAGCCAATTCCTCCGCCTTCCGGTCCACGATGGCCTCGTACGTGTCCATCTTCGTCAGACACTGACGGTGAAACTCTCGAGCTCGGTGAAACCTGTCGATGGCCGCGAAGATCGGGTCCGCTTCGGCGGCAATGACTGGCGCGGCGAGGATTGGAGTTGCGGCGATTCCGCCGATGACGGCGCGGCGACTCAGATTACTATTTGGCATTGCAATACCTCCAGTTGCTACGGTGACTTGAAAACGGTATAACGCTTCGACTCGGAAGGCAACATGAAAAAGGTAAAATCAGGCTGGGGCGGTGAAAGAAAGGGGGCCGGAAGGCCGGCTACCGGCAAAGACCCGCTGGTCTGCATTCGGATGCCTGAGAAGCTCGTCGCTGCCATCGACAAGGCCGCCGAGAAAGAAGGCGTCTCGCGGTCGGAGAAGATTCGCGAACTGATTGAGAAGGCGCTCTGATATGGCTTTGCATCAGAGCCAGATGAACTGGAAGATAGGCCTCTGGAGAGTGTGGATCGTGCTTGCTGCCTTCTACTTGATGGCGTGCTGTTTCCTTTTATTTGGCCCGGTTCGACAAGAATTCTCCAACTCCAGCCGTACCGAAGAACTATTGTCAGGCAGCCAGCGGACGTGGCCGTTAGTTTGTCAAAGCGCTCGTGGGGTGGAGGTGCAAGACTACCTCAAAGTTCCTTCTGGAGGCAGGGAATTCTGCTTTTACGATAGGGCAGGATTCCGCAGGTTGTTTCCGGAGCATTCCCAGACTCCAGATTCTCTTCTTGCTCGAAGACTTTGGACCCAAGCAGGCGACCCGTTAGGAGAATTCAGGCCATGGGAAAAGTTGCAATCCATGATTTTGATAGCGGTCGGCCCTCCTTTTGCACTGCTATTGTTTGGGATCGCAACTCTTTGGGCCTTTCGCGGTTTCCAGGAGAATAAGAAATAGCTTGAGCTAGTACTTTGCGTTAAGTTTGTAACGCGCAATAGGAAACGTTCATGATTAAGTTTCTCGCAGGAGCAATTTTTGGGTTTGTTCTAGCGATTGGGGCCAGCGCGTACGCCGCGGTATTGTCTGGCGATGGCTATCTCTTCTCCTGGACCGTGACGAAGGACGGTGAGGAGATTTGCTCTGCTCCGTTTGTGTGGAGTGCCACTAAAGAGATCGAGTGCGATTGAGTCCGACTGTTACTACGCTTCGAAGATGTGGATGAGCCACCAGTCCGAGCTG
>JAHBZB010000001.1 GCA_019635635.1 Xanthobacteraceae bacterium | reverse complement strand
CCTTGCGTCTACCATTTCGCCACGCCGGCAACCGCGCGGGAACATAGTCGGCGGCCATGCCCACTTGCAACCGAAGTGGGCAGGATTGCCGCTCGCTTGCTTTAAAAAATCGCCTAATATCCGCGCATGTCATGGCTCCCCTCCGAAGACCCCATCCTCGGCGACAAGCGCTCCTGCGACGCGCTCGATCTTGTCATCGTTCCGCGCGTGCGCGACCTCGGCGGCTTCGCAGTGCGCCGCGCGCTGCCGCACGGCAAGCGCCAGATGGTCGGCCCTTTCATCTTCTTCGACCAGATGGGGCCGGTGCAGTTCATCGGCGGTCAGGGCATGGACGTGCGCCCGCATCCGCATATTGGGCTTGCCACCGTCACCTATCTTTTCGACGGCCGCATCATGCATCGCGACAGCGAGGGTAACGCACTCGAAATCACGCCGGGCGCGATGAACCTGATGACGGCCGGAAGCGGCATCGCGCATTCCGAGCGCACGCCGGGAGACGCGCGCGCCTCGGGCCAGAAGATGTCCGGCATCCAGAGCTGGATCGCGCTGCCGAAAGCGGCGGAAGAAATCGCGCCGACGTTTCAGCATTTTTCCGACCGCGACCTGCCGCTGGTCGAGGACGGAAAGTTGCGCGCGCGCGTGATCGCCGGAAATGCATTCGGTAAGCATTCGCCGGTCGGCATGCATTCGGACTGGTTCTATGCCGAAGTCGTGCTCGACGCGGGCGCCACTGCACCGTTAGACGCCGACCACGAGGAGCGCGCGATCTACGTCGTCGAAGGCGAAGTCGAAATCGCGGGCGACAGGTTTGAAGGCCCTCGCCTCCTGATCTTCCGCCCCGGCGACAAGATCACGGTGCGCGCGAATACATGGACGCGCATGATGTTCCTCGGAGGCAGCGCACTCGAAGGTCCGCGCTACATCTGGTGGAATTTCGTTTCCTCGAGCAGAGAGCGCATCGAGCAGGCGAAGGAAGACTGGAAGACCGGCCGCTTCAAGCGGGTGCCGGACGAAACCGAATTCATTCCGCTGCCTAACTCGTAAGCGACAAATAAGCCGCGCGAGACAATCCCAAGGAAACGCCAAATGCTTTTCGAGACGACGATTGCCGGAAGTCTGCCGAAGCCTGCGTGGCTCGCCGAGCCGAACAAGCTGTGGGCGCCGTGGAAACAATCCGGCCAGGCGCTCCTGGACGCCAAGCGCGACGCAACCGTGCTCGTGCTGAAAGAACAGGAAGACGCCAGCATCGACATCGTCACCGATGGCGAACAGGCCCGCCAGCATTTCGTGCACGGCTTTCTCGAGAAAGTCGACGGCATCGATTTCGCAAATAAGGTCGAAATGGGCATTCGCGCCGACCGATATAAAGCAATGGTGCCGCAGGTCACCGGCGAACTGAAACTGAAAGGCCGCGTGCATGAGTTCGAGGCGCGGATCGCGCGCGCGCATACCAAGCGCAAGCTCAAGTTCACGCTCCCCGGACCGATGACCATCATCGACACGATCGCCGACCGCCACTATGGCGACCGCGTGAAGATGGCGATGGCGTTTGCGAAGCTTCTCAATCAGGAAGCCCGCGCGCTCGAAGCCGACGGCGTCGATGTCATCCAGTTCGACGAGCCCGCCTTCAACGTCTACATGGACGAAGTCACGCAATGGGGCATCGACGCGCTGCACATCGCGGCCGAAGGCCTCGAATGCACGACGGCCGTTCACATCTGCTACGGCTACGGCATCGAGGCGAACAACAACTGGAAGAATACGCTCGGCGACGAGTGGCGGCAGTATCAGGATATTTTCCCCGCACTCGCGAAAAGCAAAATCCGGCAGGTCTCGCTGGAAGCGCGCAATTCCAAAGTGCCGGTCGAATTGATCGGCCTGCTCGAAGGCAAGGATATTCTGATCGGCGCGATCGACGTCGCCTCCGACCAGATCGAGATGCCGGAGGAAGTCTGCGCCGTGATCGAGCAGGCGATGCGCTACGTGCCGAAGGACCGCATTTTCCCCGCCACCAATTGCGGCATGGCACCGATGAAGCGCGAGATTGCGTTTGCGAAACTCGCGGCCCTTTCGAAGGGCGCAGCCCTTGCGCGCGAGCGCTATAGCTGAGCGGAAGATTGCCAAGTTCCTGCCCGGATGATTTGCTTCAAGCCCTCTGATCGGGGGAGCAAATGATCCGGATATTCCTGCCCGCGCTGCTGGTCTTTCTTTCGGCGCAGACGGTTGCCGCCGGCACGCTGAAGCGCATTCAGGAATCCGGCATCGTCCGTCTCGGCCACCGCGCCGACGCCTATCCGCATTCTTTCGTTGACGGCTCCGGCAATGCGAGCGGCTATATCGTCGATCTGTGCCGCGAGGTCGTGCAGACGCTGCGCAAACAACTCAATCGCGACATCAAGATCGACTATGTGCTCGTCACCGCGCAGAACCGTTTCGAGATGGTTCGCGAGAACAAGGTCGATCTCCTGTGCGAGCCGAGTTCGATCACGATCTCGCGCCGCGAGATCGTCGATTTCTCGATTCCGACCTTCGTCGATGGTGCCAGCGTCGCCTATCGCGGCAAGGAAATCGAACGCTTCGAGGATTTCGGCGGCAAGAAAGTCGGCGTGCTGGCCGGCACCACGACGCACGAGCTTTTGCGCTCAACGCTGTCGCAGATCGGCATTCGCGCCGAGATCGTGACGGTTAACGACCACCGCGACGGCATCAAGCTGCTCGGCAACGGAAAGATCGACGCCTATTTCGCCGACCGCGCCATCCTCGCTTATCTTTATAGCCGCCGCGATCGCGGTCAGGAATTTCAACTCGGCCGGAAATATTTCAGCTACGAGACCTATGGCCTCGCGCTCCAAATCGGCGACGCGCCGTTCCGGCTCGCGGTCGATCGCACGCTGGCGCGTCTCGCCCGCGAAGGCAGGATCGAAGCGCTGGCGAACAAGAGTTTCGGCATGACCGCGGACGAATTACTCCGCACCATGATCGCGATTAACTCGCTGCCGGATTAGCGCTCCGCGCGCGCGAACACGTCCATCAGCTCAGCGACCTTCTTGCGCTGGTCCGCCTTGTTGCCGCTCTTGATCGCGCCTTCGACGCAATGGCCGACGTGATCGCGCAGAATTTCGTCCTCGACCTTGCGCAGCGCTGCGCGCACCGCCGAAAGCTGCGTCAGAATGTCGATGCAGTAACGGTCGTCCTCGACCATCCCCGCAAGGCCGCGCACCTGCCCTGCAATTCTGTTGAGGCGCTTGAGCGTTTCGGCCTTGGCTTCCTTTTGCATGGGGTCTATATACCCCCCTAGGGTATAGACCGCAAGGGCCGAAAATGACCGATCCTCACGCACACCACGATCACGCCGCACCGAAGAGCTGCTGCTCGGGCCATGCTCACGCGAGCCCCGCCGGCGATCAAAGTCACAAGGTGAAAGATCCGGTCTGCGGCATGATGGTCGATCCGCATACCGCGAAGCACCGTCACGACTATCGCGGCCACACTTATTATTTCTGCAATCCGAAGTGCCGCGAAAAGTTCATCGCCGATCCCGAGAAATATCTCGCCGGTCAGCCGCCCAAGGAAGATGTGCCGGAAGGCACGATCTACACCTGTCCGATGCACCCCGAAATCCGGCAGGTCGGCCCCGGCGCCTGCCCGATCTGCGGCATGGCGCTCGAGCCCGAACTCGTCTCGCTCGACGACGCACCGAACCCCGAACTGATCGACATGAAGCGCCGCTTCTGGATCGCGCTCGCGCTCAGCGTTCCCGTGCTGTTTCTGGAAATGATCCCGCACCTCACCGGCATAAGTTTCGTACCGGCGAAATATTCCGGCCCCCTGCAATTTTTGCTCGCGACACCGGTCGTGCTCTGGGCCGGCTGGCCGTTCTTCGAGCGCGGCTGGGCGAGCGTGAAAACCGGCAACCTCAACATGTTCACGCTGATCGCGATGGGCACGGGCGTCGCCTGGGCTTACAGCGTGGTCGCACTCTTCGTGCCCTCGATCTTCCCCGACGCCTTCCGCGACCATCACGGCAACGTCGCTCTTTATTTCGAGTCGGCGGCTGTCATCACCGTACTCGTGCTGTTCGGTCAGGTGCTGGAGTTGCGCGCACGCGAACAGACCTCGAGCGCAATCAAGGCACTACTCAATCTCGCGCCGAAACAGGCGCGCAGGCTCAAAGACGACGGCAGCGAAGAAGACGTCGCGGTCGATGCCGTGGCCGCTGGCGACCGGCTGCGCGTACGTCCCGGCGAAAAAGTGCCTGTCGACGGCGTCGTGCTCGAAGGCCGCTCGTCGCTCGACGAGTCGATGGTGACGGGCGAGTCCATGCCGGTCACGAAGGAAAAGGACGCAAAGCTGATCGCGGGCACCGTGAATGCGAGCGGCGCGCTCGTGATGCGCGCGGAAAAGGTCGGCCGCGACACCATGCTTTCGCAGATCGTGCAGATGGTGGCGCAGGCACAGCGTTCGGCAGCACCCATCCAGCGCCTCGCCGACCGCGTCTCGTCATGGTTCGTGCCGCTTGTCATCCTCGCGGCGCTGCTCGCGTTCGGCGCCTGGGCAATCTTCGGCCCCGAGCCGCGCTTCGGCTACGGGCTCGTTGCCGCGGTCACCGTGCTCATCATTGCCTGCCCTTGTGCATTGGGCTTGGCGACTCCGATGTCGATTATGGTCGGCGTCGGCCGCGGCGCGCAGATCGGCGTGCTGGTCAAGAACGCGGCGGCGCTCGAGCGGCTCGAGCGCGTCGATACGCTCGTAATCGATAAAACCGGCACGCTCACCGAAGGCAAGCCGAAGCTGACCAAGATCGTCAGTAACGCCTTCGCCGAAGACGAGTTGCTGCGCCTTGCAGCGAGCGTCGAACGCGCGAGCGAACACCCGCTCGCACTCGCCATCGTCAACGCCGCCAAAGAGAAGAATCTCTCGCTCGTCGAAGTGAAAGACTTCCACTCGCCCGCGGGCAAGGGCGCGCTCGGCTGGGTCGAGAGCAAGTGCATCACGCTGGGAAACAGCGCCTACCTGAAGGAAAGCGGCATCGAAACGGCCGAGTTCGATTCCGAAGCCGACAGCTTACGCGGAGACGGCGCGACCGTGATCTATGTCGGGGTGGACGCGAAAGCGGCCGGGCTGCTTGCGATCAAGGATCCGGTCAAGGAAACGACGCGGCCCGCGCTCGACGCGCTCAAGAAAGACAACATCCGCCTAGTGATGCTCACCGGCGACAACAAGACCACCGCCCACGCGGTAGCGGCCGAACTCGGCATCGATGAAGTGGAAGCCGAAGTCCTGCCCGACAAGAAGGCGAAGGTCGTCGAGAAGCTGCGCGGCGAAGGCCGCGTGGTGGCGATGGCCGGCGACGGCGTCAACGACGCGCCGGCGCTTGCCGCGGCCGACGTCGGCATCGCCATGGGCACCGGCACCGATGTCGCGATGGAAAGTGCCGGCATCACGTTGCTCAAGGGCGATCTCATGGGCATCGTGCGCGCGCGGCATCTGTCGCAGGCGACCATGAACAACATCCGCCAGAATTTGTTCTTCGCGTTTCTCTATAACGCGGGCGGCGTGCCGATCGCGGCGGGCGTGCTTTATCCGGTGTTCGGCATTCTGCTTTCGCCGATCGTGGGTGCGGCCGCGATGGCGCTTTCCTCCGTCAGCGTGATCGGCAACGCGCTGCGGCTGCGGCTGACTCGCATCTAACCACTGTCATGGCCGGGCTTGTCCCGGCCATCTCGATCGCAAAGGCAATGCTTTCCTGAGCGAGATCGCCGCGACAAGCGCGGCGATGACGATTGTTATTCCTTCCCCCGGATCGGCGGCGCGTAGGCTAGCATCGTGTCCCAGGGAAAATAAATCCACGTGTCCTGCGAGACTTCGGTCACGAAAGTATCGACCAGCGGGCGGCCGAGCGGCTTTGCGTACACGGTCGCGAAATGCGCTCTCGGAAGAAGCTCGCGCACGATCTTCGCGGTTGTGCCGGTATCGACGAGATCGTCCACGACCAGAATCCCCTCGCCTTTCGTCGCGAGCAGCTTGCTCTCGATGGTCTTCACCACTTCCGGCTTCGCCTGCGTTTTGTATTCGCGGTAGGTGACGATGGAGATCGTCTCGATCACGCGCACATCGAGTTCGCGCGCCACGATCGCGGCCGGCACCAGCCCGCCGCGCGTGATGCAGACGATCGCTTCGAACGGCCCGGCGGAATGCAGCCGCCATGCAAGCGCCCGCGCGTCACGATGAAACTGGTCCCACGAAACCGGAAACGGCTTATCCGGTCCGCCTGCCGCCTCGATCATGCCCGCGCCTTCTCCAGCTCTGCTCGGATGCGCTCGCACATCGCGGCGACTTCTGCCGTTGCGGCAGCTAACTTCGCCGCGTCGCGCGAACGCACGACAACGCGCGTCGCAAAGCCCTTCTCGTTCATGTAGGGATAGGAGCCGATGGTCGTGTCGGGATGCTTGTTCGCGATCTCGCGCAAGTCGGTCGCGATGTCGCCTTCCTTCAACCCGGCGTCGATCGTTTCCGAGAGTACCTTCGCGCCGGTTTTGAGTTGCGGCACGACATGATCGAGCATCGCGCGCATGATCGAGGGCACGCCGGCCATCGTGATGACGTTACCGATCCAGAAGCCGGGCGCGCGCGAGATCGGGTTCACGACGAGCTCCGCGCCATTCGGAATCCGCGCCATCCGCATCCGCGCTTCGTTGAGATCGCCGTCCGTGAAGCGTTCTTTCAGCAGCGCAACCGCACGCGGATCGTGATCGATGCCGACGCCGAACGCTTTTGCCACCGCATCCGCGGTGATGTCGTCATGCGTCGGCCCGATGCCGCCGGTCGTAAACACATAAGTGTAGCGCGCGCGCAGCGCGTTCAGCGCCGCGACGATCTCCTCCTCGATGTCCGGCACGAAGCGCACTTCGCGCAAGTCGATGCCGATAGAAGTCATCGTCTCGGCGATGTGGCCGACATTCGTATCCTTGGTGCGGCCCGAGAGCAGTTCGTCGCCGATCACGAGAACGGCGGCCGTGACCTGATTTTCCATGACGGGATTCATAGCGGAAATTGCTTGGAAATATATTTCCGGGATCGTGCGCGGCGCGTTTGACGCATGAACTATCCTGCTCGATATTTCGAAAAAATACAAAGAACGCCAAAAGATCGCTCCAGGGGAAGCGCCGATGAACGTCCAGCAAGCCAAGCCGCCGTTCAAGGCGGTGAATTTCGCGCCCGTCGTGGTCGATCGCATCGACCATGCGGACGGCTCGATACTTTTGCGCTCCCGCGCGGCGCTGCCGGCCTACGATCCGTCGCTCGCCGCCCTCTTCCGTCGCGCAGTCGAAAAAGCACCGTCGCAACTCTATCTCGCGGAACGCGCGGGCGAAGACTGGCGCAAGATCACTTACGAAGACGCCCGCACGATCGTGGACGCGATTGCTTCCGCGCTTCTCGAGCGCGGCCTTTCCGCCGCGCGGCCGGTCGTCATTCTTTCCGGCAACGGCATCGACCACGGGTTGCTGACGCTCGCCTGCGAACATGCGGGCATTCCGGTCGCGCCGATTTCGGTTGCTTACTCGCTGCAAAGCGCCGATCTCGCGAAGATCAGGTACATCACGGAGCTATTGAATCCCGGTCTTGTTTACGCTGCTGACACTGGCCCCTTCGCCAAGGCTCTCGGCATTGCCGGTGCGAACGCCGAGATCGTCGCGAGCAAAAATTCCGCGAACCTCGAAAACGTGACCCTATTCGACCAGCTCGCGCAGACGAAACCTTCCGCTACGCTCGAAAAAGCCATCGGTGCGATCACGAAGGACACGATCGCGAAATTTCTCTTCACCTCCGGCTCGACCAATTTGCCGAAAGCCGTGGTTTCCACTCACGGCATGCTGACCGCCAATCAGGAGATGATCGTTTCCTGCTGGCCTTATCTGGAAGAGAACCCGCTCGTGTTATGCGACTGGCTGCCGTGGAACCACACCTTCGGCGGCAGCTTTTGCTTCAACCTCGCGCAGCGGCTGGCCGGTACGATGTATATCGACGGCGGCAAACCCGCGCCGGGCCTCGCCGAGATCACGGTGAAGAACATCACCGAGGTGTCGCCGACGACGTATTTCAACGTGCCTGCCGGTTACTCCGCGATCCTGCCGCATCTGGAAAAAGACGAGCAGTTCGCGAAGAAATTCTTCTCCCGCCTCCAGATGATTTTCTATGCCGGTGCGTCGCTTCCGAAAGATCTATGGGAGCGGCTGGAAAATCTCGCGATCAAGGCGACCGGCGCGCGCGTGCCGATGACGACCGCCTGGGGCACGACCGAAACTTCCCCGCTTTCCTTGATGCAGCACTTCTATGCCGACGGCCCCGGCGTGATCGGCGTTCCCTGCCTCGGCGTCGAGACGAAACTCGTGCCTTCCGGCAACAAGCTCGAAATCCGCGTGCGCGGGCCGAACGTCACGCGCCACGGCTACTGGAAGCGCGAAGACCAGACCAAAGCGAATTTCGACGAAGACGGCTTCTATAAATCCGGCGACGCCGTGCGCTTCGCCGATCCGAACGATCCCAACAAGGGCCTGATCTTCGACGGGCGGCTTGCCGAAGACTTCAAGCTCACCAGCGGCACCTGGGTGCAAGTCGGAACTCTGCGCGTGGCGCTGATCGCCGCCTGCTCGCCCGTGGTGCAGGACATGGTGATCTGTGGCGAAGGCCGCGACCACATCGGCGTGCTCTGCTGGCTCAATGCTGCCGGCGCCGCGAAGGTCGCAGGAGTCGAGCCTTCGAGCCCGCTTGCCGAACTCTCAAGGCACCCGAAAGTGCTCGAACACGTCGGACAAGCGCTTAAAAAATGGAATGCTGGCCAGTCCGGCCTCTCGACCAAAGTCGCCCGCGCGATTCTTCTGCCCGACGCACCCTCGATCGACGCCAACGAGATCACCGACAAGGGCTACATCAATCAGCGCGCGGCGCTGGAGCGTCGTGCCGCCGAGATCGAGCGGCTGTTTGCGAAAAGCCCGGATGGAGCCGTCATCGTCGCGATTTAGGCGCTGTCCTCCGGAACGCCCACTCCTTAGGCGCGTTGCTCAAGCCCTAAGCGTTGCCGCCTTTTGCGCCAGAGCCGATTGGCTGGCATGATTACAGGCAGCAAGACCGGAGCCTGAATTGTCCTCGCGTACACCCAGCTTTTTCGACGAGATGCGTTCGCCTGACGGCTCAATAAGGCCTGCCTACCGGCAACTTGCGCATTGGCTCGACACGGTTCCGAAGGACGTTCTCGACTATCGCCGCAAGGAAGCGGAATTCATCTTCCGCAGAATCGGCATCACCTTCGCGGTCTATGGCGACACCGCCGCCACCGAGCGGCTGATCCCGTTCGACATCATTCCGCGCATCCTCAATCGCGGCGAGTGGCAGAAGCTCTCGCGCGGGCTCGAGCAGCGCGTGAAGGCGCTGAATGCCTATCTTCACGACGCCTACAACAAGCGCGAGATTCTCCGCGCCGGCATCGTGCCGGAAGAACTGATTTTCGGAAATCCGGTGTTCCGTCCCGAGATGAACGGGCAGCGCGTGCCGCACGACATATACGTCATGATCGCGGGCATCGATGTGGTGCGCGTCGATCCCGACAACTTCTATGTGCTCGAAGACAACGCGCGCGTTCCCTCCGGCGTTTCCTACATGCTGGAGAACCGCGAGATCATGCTGCGGCTCTTTCCGGAACTATTCATCGATCATCCAGTCGCGCCCGTCGACAACTACGCCGACGACCTGCTCGCGACGCTGAAGTCGGTCGCACCCACTTCGTCGTCGAGCGATCCGACCGTCGTCATCATGACGCCGGGCATCTTCAACTCGGCTTATTACGAACACTCGTTCCTCGCCGACAAGCTCGGCTGCGAACTGGTCGAAGGCCGCGACATGTTCGTCAAGGGCGACATGCTCTACATGCGCACGACCGAAGGCCCGAAGCGCATTGATGTCATCTATCGCCGCGTCGATGACGACTTCATCGATCCGCTCGCGTTCCGGCCGGATTCGATGCTCGGCGTGCCGGGGCTGATGTCGGTCTACCAGGCCGGCAACGTGACGCTCGCAAACGCTGTCGGCACCGGCATTGCCGACGACAAGGCCGTCTACAGCTACATGCCCGACATCATCAAATTCTATCTCGGCGAAGAGCCGATCCTGAAGAATGTCGAGACCTACCGCTGCCGCGAACCGGACCAGTTGAAATACGTGCTCGATAACATCGACAAGCTCGTGGTCAAGGAAGTGCACGGCTCCGGCGGCTACGGCATGCTGATCGGTCCCGCCGCCGACAAGAAGACGATCGAGGCCTTCGCCGCGAAAGTGAAGGCGATGCCCGACGGCTTCATCGCGCAGCCCACGCTCGCGCTCTCCACCTGCCCCACTTTCGTCGAGGAGGGCATTGCGCCGCGCCACGTCGATCTGCGTCCCTTCGTACTCACCGGACGCGACAAGGTCCGTATCGTGCCGGGCGGCCTCACGCGCGTCGCGCTCTCGAAAGGCTCGCTGGTCGTGAACTCTTCGCAGGGCGGCGGCACCAAAGACACCTGGGTGCTGGATCGCTGACATGCTCTCTCGCACCGCAAGCAACCTCTACTGGCTCTCGCGTTACGTCGAACGCGCCGAATGTCTCGCGCGCATTCTCGACGCGACCTATCGCCTCTCCGCGCTGCCACAGGGCTACGGCAGCGAAACCAACGAATGGGATTCCGCGATCGCGACCGCGGGCTGCGTGATCTCGTTCAAGGAAAAATACGAAGAGGCGAACGAGCGCACCGTCACCGAGTATCTCGCCTTCTCGCTCGACAACCCTTCCTCGATCCGCAACTGCCTGGAGATCGCGCGCACCAACGCACGCTCGGTGCGCACCGCGCTGACCGGCGAAATGTGGGATGCGATCAATTCTGCCTGGCATGAATTGCACCGCTACGACCCGAAACGCATCACCCGCGAAGAGTTCACGCGCTTCCTTAATTTCGTGATGGAAACTTCTGTGCGCTTCGACGGCACTTCTTTCCGCACGATGCTGCGGAATGACGCTTACTGGTTTTCCCGCCTCGGCTTCCTGGTCGAGCGCGCGGACGCTACCGCGCGCATTCTCGACGTGAAGTATCATGTGCTGCTGCCGCGCGAAGCGCAGGTCGGCGGCCCGCTCGATTATTTCCAGTGGGCCTCGATCCTGCGCTCGGTTTCCGCGCGCACCAGCTATCACTGGGTCTATCGCGAGAGCGTGAAACCGTGGCTGGTCGCGGACCTGCTCATTCTCAATCGCCAGATGCCGCGCTCGCTTGCGAGCTGCTACGAAAATATCAACCGCTATCTGGACGACCTCGCGCAATTCTATGGGCGGCAAGGCCAGGCGCAGCGGCTTGCGCGCGCGACCACGAACAAGCTCGAAAACGGAAAGATCGAGGACATCTTCCAGTCCGGCCTGCACGAGTTTATTACGCAGTTCCTGATCGACAACAATCGCGTCGGCAATGCGATCGGCGATCAATACCTGATCTGAATCGAGCTAAAGCGAAATACAATGCGAATCCGGATCGCGCACGAAACCGTTTACCGTTACGACACGCCCGCAACGCGGGCGATCCAGATTCTGCGCCTGACGCCGCGCAACCACGACGGACAGTATGTCGTGCGCTGGCGCGTCGAAGTCTCGGAAGATTGCCGCGTCGAGCCGCGCGAGGATTCTTTCGGCAATCTCACGCATACCTTCACCGTCGACGGGCCGATCTCCGAACTCTCGGTGCGCGTCGCGGGAGAGGTCGAGACACAGGACACGCACGGCATCACGCGCGGCACGCGCGAGAAATTTCCGCCGTCGTTCTATCTCCGGCAGACCGACCTCACCGCGCCCGATAGCGCGATTATCGATTGGGCGAACGAAATCAGCGAAGGCGGCAACCGCGCCGCGCTCGACACGCTGCACGCGATGCAGAGCCATATCTATTCGAATTTCAAGTTTGACGTGGATGCGACCGCTACCTCCACCACCGCGCAACAGGCGTTCGCGAACCAGCACGGGGTCTGTCAGGATTACGCGCATGTGTTCTGCTCCGCCGCGCGTTACCTGAAAATTCCCGCGCGTTATATCGGCGGCTATTTTCTGCGCGGCGACGGCGTCGTGCACACCGAATCCGGCCACGCCTGGACCGAAGCCTTCCTGCCCGATCTCGGCTGGATCGCCTTCGACCCGGCGAACGGCATCTGCGCGACCGAGGCCCATGTCCGGGTCGCGACCGGCCTCGACTATCTCGGCGCCGCTCCCGTCCGGGGTACGCGCTATGGCGGCCTCGGCGAGGCCATGGATGTGAAAGTCAGCGTGGATCAGGCGAGCCGGCAGTCGCAGCAATAGGCCGTTCCGCCCGTGAGATTGCCGCACTTGCCGCAATGCAACAGTAAGGCATACTCCGCCCCCGGCGAACGAAAGTGCTTGAGTCGATGACCTATTGCTGCGGAATTCTGGTTCGCGACGGGATTGTGATTATTGCCGACACCCGCACCAACGCGGGTCTCGACAACATCTCGACCTTTCGCAAGCTCCATCTGTTCGAGGAGCCGGGCAAGCGCGTGATGGCGCTCGCTTCCGCAGGCAATCTTTCCGTTGCGCAGAGCGTTGTAAGCCTGCTTTCCGAGGGCATCGAAAACCCGGAGACCGGGGAGCTTGAGCGGCTCACCGACGCTCCCACCATGTTCCAGGCCGCACAACGCGTCGGCCGTGCGCTGCGCATCGTGCACGACAGCGACGCGAAGGCGCTCGAAGAAGCCGACATTAGTTTCGACGTCTCGTTCCTGCTCGCGGGTCAGGTCGAGGGCCGCCGGCTGCGGCTTTTCATGATCTATGCCGCCGGCAACTTCATCGAATGCACCACCGACACGCCGTTCCTCCAGATCGGCGAACACAAATACGGCAAGCCGATCCTCGACCGCGCGGTGAACTACGACACCGATCTTTATGACGCGCTGAAGATCAACCTGATCTCGATGGATTCGACCATCCGCTCGAATCTCGCGGTCGGCCTGCCGATCGATATCGCGGTCATCCGCCGCGACGCGCTCGGCATCGAACTCAACTACCGCATCATGCCGGGCGAACCTTATTTCACCGATCTGCGCGAGCGCTGGTCGGCGGCCCTGCGCGCGGCCCACATCGCGATCCCCCGCCCGCCTTATGCGACGCGGCCCGTGGAATCGTTCGCGCCCGAAGGCGTCGACACCGTACTGCCGCGCGCCGGCGCGCTCGCCAATGCTGCAGGCGCGCAATTGACCGCGGGCCAGCCTGCGGCGAAAATTCTGCAACAGCAGAAACCAAAACGATAACGCCTACAAAAATCATAAATCTCAGGGAGTGAATGGCGATGGCAACTTCGCGGAAGATCGCGTTGGTCACGGGCGCAAGCTCGGGCATCGGACGGGCGGCGGCGGTAGCACTGGCGAAAGCGGGCTTCAATCTGGTGATCGCGGCACGCCGGAAGGCGGAGCTCGACGAGGTCGCCAAGGAAATCACGGCGGCAGGCGCTGAATGTCTCGCGGTGCCGACCGACGTCGGCGTGCCCGAGCAAATCAAAAATCTCTTCGCAAAGACGAAAGAAAAATACGGCCGCCTCGATGTGGTCTTCAATAACGCGGGCCGCGGCACGCCGCCGGTGCCGCTCGAAGACATCAAGCTCGAGGACTGGAATTCAACCGTCGCCGCGAACCTCACCGGTCCGTTCCTTTGCACGCAGGAAGCCTTCCGCATCATGAAGGAACAGAATCCGCGCGGCGGCCGCATCATCAACAACGGCTCGATCTCGGCCTATGCACCGCGCCCCTTCTCCGCGCCCTATACCTCGACCAAGCATGCAGTCTCCGGCCTCACGCGCGCGACCGCACTCGATGGCCGCGCCTATGACATTGCCTGCAGCCAGATCGATATCGGCAACGCGGTGACACCGATGACCGACCGCATGGCGCAGGGCGGCGTGTTGCAGCCGGACGGCTCCACCAAGGTCGAGCCGCGGGTCGCGGTCGAGCATGTCGCCAATGCGATCGTCTACATCGCCTCGCTGCCCTTGGACGCCAACGTGCTCTTCATGAACGTAATGGCGACCAAAATGCCGTTCGTAGGCCGCGGCTAATAACAGATTATATAAGTAGATATATAATTTTGACGGCGATTGTCTGTTGAGAATTCCGGGTGTATGAGAGGCGAAATCCCGGGTCTCAACGGAGCGTGCCATGAGCTGCTGCGACGAAAACCAGGCCCGCGTTCCTGCGGGCATCAAGTCGAGCAAGGAAATTGCGGCTCCGGACGTCTCGCGCCGTTCGGTGCTCAAGGGGGTCGCGGTCGTTGCGGGTGCGCTTTCCAGCGCCGGCCCTGCCGCCGCGCAGGCGAAACTCAAACCCGTCAAGCTCGCTTACTGCAGCCAGATTCTTTGCGGCGTGCCTTATGAAGTCGCTCGCTCGGGCGGCTACTGGAAAAATCAGGGTCTCGACGTCGAATTGATCTATACGCGCGGCGGCGGTGCCGCGATGAACGCACTGGTCGGCGGTGCCGTCGATTATGCTGCGACCGCGCTCGATGTCGCGATCCAGGCTTATGCCAAGGGCGCAAAAATCCGGCGCTTCGCCGTGACCGGCCGCCTTCCCCTGTTCGCGCTCGTTACGACGCCGAAAGCTGCCGACAAGATCAAGACGGTGAAGGATCTCGAAGGCAAAACCGTCGGCGTGTCCGCGCTCGGCAATGCGGATCACGCGCTGCTTCTGTTTCTCCTCAAGCAGGCAAACGCAGATACGAACAGCGTGCAGTTCGCGACCCTCGGCGTGAACCTGCTTGAAGCCGTGCGCCGTGGCGACGTCGATGCCGGTCTCGTGCAGGAGCCGGCGCTGAGCATTCTCCAGCAGGCCGGTTCGCGCGTGATCGTGAATGCGATGGACACCAAAGACGCCGACAAGTTTCTGGGCGGCGCGTTCGAATTCATGGGCGTTTCGGTTCGCGCCGAGGAATTCGACGAGCGCCGCGCCGACATGACCGCGCTGGTGAAGGGTCTCGGCGACGCGCTCAAGGGCCTGCGCACGCTTTCCGGCGACCAGCTCGTCAGTTCATTTCCCAAAGAGATGATGACGGGTCTCGACACCAAGCAACTCGGCGAAATTCTCGTGCGCTACCGCAACTCGCTCTACCCCGAAGCGGTGACGATCGATCCCGCGGCGGTGAAGCGCGTTGCAAATTCGCTCACCGTCGGCGGTCTCATCAAGGCAGACACCAATATCGGCGGGCTGCACGACACCTCCATCGCCGGAGGATAGTTCGAGTTGCGCGTCAATAACGTATCCCTTTCCTATGGCGGTGAGCCCGTCCTCGAAGGGGCAAGTCTCCAGGTCGGAAGCGGACAATTCGTGAGCCTGGTCGGGCCTTCTGGCTCCGGCAAGTCGTCGCTGCTGCGCGCCGCGATGGGATTGCAGAAGCCTTTCGCCGGCACGGTCGATCTCGAACTTCCGCGCTCCGATGTCGGCATTCTCTTTCAGGACGACGCACTCCTGCCCTGGCGCACCGCCAGACAGAACGTAGCGCTCGGCCTGCGCTTTCGCGGCATGGGCAAACAACCGGCATTGAAGAAAGCCGACGAATGGCTCGCGCGGCTCGGCCTCGAAGGTTTCGAAGATCGCTATCCACGCCGCCTCTCGGGCGGTCAGAGGAAGCGCGTGGCGCTCGCGCAGGTGCTGGCGCTCGAGCCGAAACTTTTGCTGATGGACGAGCCTTTCGCTTCCCTCGACGCGATCGTACGCACCAAGGTCATTCAGGACGTCGTGCACCTCGTCGAAAAGGAAAGGATCGCGGTGCTGCTCGTCACCCACGATCTCGAGGAAGCGATCTCGCTTTCCGACGTGGTCTATCTGCTCTCGCAGGGGCCGCGCGCGAGAATTTCGCAACACTATTCGATTCCGATCCCGCGCCCGCGCGACCTCGTGCGCGCGCGCCTGCACCCCGCCTACGCGCCGCTTCTGGAAAAACTCTGGAACGACCTTTCGCGCGAAGTCGAAGGGACCCCGGCCGAAAAGAGCGCGAGGGCCGCGGCATGAGCGCCTTCGCCAATACGATCATGAAGCCGCGCTACGCGATCCTCCGGCAGATCGTGATGCTCGGCATCGTGCTCGGCCTGTGGGAACTCGCCGGCATCTATGGCTATCTGAATCCGCTATATATGCCGCGCCCGTCGGCAATCGGCGTCACGCTGCGCGACCTGTTCTCGGATTCGAAAATCTGGGTCCACATGCAGGCGACCTTTACCGCCGCCCTGCTCGGCCTTGCGCTCGGCGTTCTGGCGGGCGTCGTGTTCGGAATTCTCGCAGCCCTCGTGCGGGTTATCTCCGAACTGATCGAGCCGATCATGCTCGTGCTGAACGCAATCCCGCGCGTCATTCTCGCGCCGCTGTTCCTGATCTGGTTCGGCATCGGCCTCGGCTCGAAAGTCGCGCTCGCCTTCGTGCTCGTCGCCGTCGTTATTTTCTTCAACGTCTTCGGCAGCATCCGCAACATCGACCGCAGGCTGGTGGAGCGCGTAATCACGCTCGGCGGCGGCCGCTGGGCGCTGATCCGGCAGGTCTATTTGCCCTCCGTTGCCGCCTCGGTGCTGCAAAACCTGAAAGTCTCGGTCGGTTTCGCGTTCACCGGCGCGGTGGTCGGCGAATTCGTGGGCTCCAGCCGCGGCCTCGGCTATCTCATTCAATTCGCGCAGAGCAGCTACAATGCCTCGCTGATGATGGCGCTGGTGCTGCTCATTCTTATCGTCGTGCTCATCATCTTCGCGATCGCGAACCAGATCGAGAAGTATCTGATGCAGTGGCGCTGACATGAATGCGGACGAATGCACGCGAGGCTGTTGCGGTGTCTCGCGCCGCCGGAATGTCAGCGATTGCTTCGACCGCGGCCTGCGCCGCAACCGCACCGAGCCTTTTGCGATTGCCGGAAAGAAAATCACCGACGCGAACGGCCTTGAGGCGCAATTCAGCCTGAAGATCGAACACGGCCTCATCGAAGCCGTGCGCTTCCGCGTGACGTCCTGCGTGGCGCTGACCGCCTATGCGGAAGTGCTTGCGGAAGAAGCCGAGAAGCTCTCGCTCAGCTCGGCTATCGCGATCGCGCCGCAGACGCTGATCGACGATCTCGAGGGCGTTCCGCTCTTTCGCCGCGACCGCGCCAATCTCGCGGTCGCCGCACTTCGTTCCGCAATTTCGATTGCAACGCTTCAACAGGGGGTAACGAATGAAAGTCGCCTACATCTTCGCCACGCAACGGCATAACGTCTCCTACGTTCTCGCCAAGATGATCCTGCCGCAGCTGGAAGAGAACCGGCACGGCGTCGATGTCGCCGGCATGTTCTTCTTCGAGGACAACAACTTCGTGCTCGTGAAGGGAAACCCGATCGGCGAGCGGCTGAACAAGGTCGCGAAAGCCAAGGGCATGCTGCTTATGGGTTGCGACCAGTGCTGCTACGAGCGCGAAATCGCCGACAAGCTCATGGAAGGCGTGCCGATCGGCTGCTTCCCCGATCTCTACAAGGCGCTCTCCGGCAACATGCCGGATCAGGTGATCACGCTCTGAGCTGAGCGCGCATAAAAATGGAAAGGCCGGACAGAAGTCCGGCCTTTTTCTATTCGTCGAGTCAAAAGATCTGTCTGCCGCCTCACTCCCGCCATAGACTAGGACTATATTCTTATTAATCCCGTTCCTCTCCGAGGGGCGTTTCTAGGGCGCTTGAAGCGCGGAGCGGGAAAGCGGTTGGCCGCGTGCTTCGCGTTACGCAACGCGGGGTTCGCGGCGGCTGAAGTCGTCCGGTTCCGGCGCGCCTGCCGCGTGTCACAAGGACCTTCCTTGGCGGCTTCGTCTGGAAAGCGTGCCAACGCAAGTACGGCGAGGTCGAAGAAGGTCCGCCAGCGGAGGATAACTTGGTCAGTCCTCCGGGGATCGAACGAAGGAAAGCCGAAAATCAACCGCGCGCGGGATGCCGGTTTCGCCGGTTCGCTCGCGGCTGAGACTCCTCTGCACTTTTCCTTTCGTGCAGAGGGCCGCGGAAGCCTTCTGGCGTACGCGGCATCCCGCGCGCCCTCGGAATTTTTCCGCGGGCGGCTCTCATCACACCCCGGCGCTTCCGGCGCGCGGAAACGATGGAGGCTGCGCTAATTCAACCAATACTCCCCGTTCACCGCCCGAAACTCCGAGGGCTTGATCAGCCGCGCATGCGCCACCCTCACCGAGTACAACGGGCCGGAAAGCTCCCTCGCCCAGAAATCGAGGAAGCGCGAAAGCGTCGGAAAGCGCGGAAACAGGTCGTATTCCTGCCAGACGAAAGTCTGGAGAAAACTGGGGTGGTCCGGTAGCCGGTAGAGGATTTGCGCGGTCGTCAGGCCGTAGCCGTCGAGCTGCTTCCGGAAGTCGTCGGAGATGCGATTCATCGGACATCCTTAATGCGACAGACAGTCCGATGGTTTGCTTGTTCGCGGTCAATGACAAGCCTGAAATTTGATTTTTATGTTTAGAATCAAAGCACTAGCAGCCGCGCTCCCCGGTGGCTAACAACCCTGGCGAGTCTTGGCACTCAAACTCGCCCAGTGCCAAAAAATTTGACTCCCGGCCTTGAAGGCGGGAAAACCCCGCCCCATCTCGCGCTCAGGCGAGGTCAATCCCTGACGCGCTGAAACATCCAATTCGCTTCAAAAATCAAGGTCTTGGAGGACTATCTATGAAATTCCGTCCGCTGCATGACCGTGTTGTCGTCCGCCGCATCGAGGCCGACGAGCGCACGAAGTCGGGCATCATCATTCCGGATTCCGCGAAGGAAAAGCCGGCCGAAGGCGAAGTGATCGCCGTCGGCCAGGGTGGCCGCGACGAAGCCGGCAAGCTCATCCCGATCGACATCAAGGTTGGCGACCACATCCTGTTCGGCAAGTGGTCCGGCACCGAAGTGAAGATCGACGGCGAAGATCTCATCATCATGAAAGAATCCGACGTCCTCGGCGTGATCGAAAAGACCGCGTCGAAGAAAAAGGCCGCGTAAGCGCCAACCGGAATCAGGAGTAGAAAACAATGGCTGCCAAAGAAGTAAAATTCTCGGTCGAAGCGCGCGACAAGATGCTCCGCGGCGTCGACATTCTCGCCAACGCCGTGAAGGTCACGCTCGGCCCGAAAGGCCGCAACGTCGTGATCGACAAGTCGTTCGGCGCGCCCCGCATCACCAAGGACGGCGTCACCGTCGCGAAGGAAATCGAACTCGAAGACAAGTTCGAGAACATGGGCGCGCAGATGGTGCGCGAAGTCGCATCGAAGACCAACGACCTCGCCGGTGACGGCACCACCACCGCTACCGTGCTCGCCCAGGCGATCGTGAAGGAAGGCGCGAAATCCGTTGCCGCCGGCATGAACCCGATGGATCTCAAGCGCGGTATCGACCTCGCGGTCGAAACCATCGTCGCGGACCTGAAGAAGAACTCGAAGGCGATCACTTCCAACGAGGAAGTCGCGCAGGTCGGCACGATCTCGTCGAACGGCGACAAGGAAATCGGCAAGTTCCTCGCCGACGCCATGAAGAAGGTCGGCAACGAGGGCGTCATCACGGTCGAGGAAGCCAAGTCGCTCGAGACCGAACTCGATGTCGTCGAAGGCATGCAGTTCGACCGCGGCTACATCTCGCCCTACTTCGTCACCAACGCCGACAAGATGCGCGTTGAAATGGACGACGCCTACATCCTCATCAACGAGAAGAAGCTGTCCTCGCTGAACGAAATGCTCCCGGTTCTGGAAGCGGTCGTGCAGTCGGGCAAGCCGCTCGTCATCATCGCTGAAGAAGTCGAAGGCGAAGCGCTCGCGACCCTCGTCGTGAACAAGCTCCGCGGCGGCCTCAAGGTTGCGGCCGTCAAGGCTCCGGGCTTCGGCGATCGCCGCAAGGCCATGTTGCAGGATATCGCGATCCTGACCGGCGGCACCGCGATCTCGGAAGATCTCGGCATCAAGCTCGAGAACGTGCAGCTCAACATGCTGGGCCGCGCGAAGAAGATCATGATCGACAAGGAAAACACCACGATCGTCAACGGCGCCGGCAAGAAGGCCGACATCGAAGCACGCGTCGCCCAGATCAAGGCGCAGATCGAGGAAACCACCTCGGACTACGACAAGGAAAAGTTGCAGGAGCGTCTCGCGAAGCTCGCGGGCGGTGTTGCGGTGATCCGCGTCGGTGGTGCTACCGAAGTCGAAGTGAAGGAAAAGAAGGACCGCGTGGACGATGCGATGCATGCGACCCGCGCGGCCGTGGAAGAAGGCGTGCTGCCGGGTGGCGGCGTTGCCCTCCTCCGTTCGGTGAAGGCGCTCTCGCGCGTGAAGCCGGAGAACGACGACATGCGTACCGGCGTCGAGATCGTGAAGAAGGCGATCCAGGCTCCGGCCCGCCAGATCGCGCTCAACGCGGGCGAAGACGGCTCGGTCATCGTCGGCAAGATCCTCGAGAAGGACACCTACTCCTTCGGCTTCGACGCGCAGTCGGGCGAATACGTCGATATGTTCAAGAAGGGCATCATCGACCCGACCAAGGTTGTGCGTACCGCGCTTCAGGACGCAGCTTCGGTTGCGGCTCTCCTGATCACGACCGAAGCCATGGTCGCCGAACTGCCCAAGAAGGGCGGCGCAGGTGCACCGGCGATGCCGGGCGGCGGCATGGGCGGGATGGATTTCTAATCCGCTCTGCTGAATACAAAAGAAGAAAGCCCGCTCCTCGGAGCGGGCTTTTTTGTCAGACAAACTCCGGGCCCTTCGAAGCCTCGTGCTTCTCGATCAGTCCCGGATCGGCGGCGATGCGCGCGCAGATTTCCGTCGCGCAGCGGATCGCGGACTCCACCGCCCCTTCGATCCAGCCGTGTTTCAGCGAGGTGTGTTCGCCGCAATAGTGCGACATGCCCGAAGGCCGCCAGACGTCGGTGAAGAGGTCGCCGAGTTGATAGGGCTCGAACAGTGCGAAGGCGCCGCTTGCAAATTCGTCCTGATCCCAGGTGTGCGACATGCCGCCGACGCATTTCGGCGCAAGCTCTTCGTAGGTTGTGCCATGCACCCGCGCCACATCGCTCAGCGCGTGACGGACGCGGTCGTGCGGCTTCAACGCGCTCCAGCGCAGGCTGTCCGCGCCCCAGGTATAACTCGCAAGCAATACGCAATGCCCGTGCTTACCCTCGTGTTGTTCCCTGATCGGATACACAATGCGGCGAATCGGAAAATCGGTGATCGTCGAGCCGCCGGTGATTTTCTCCTCTTCCCAGAACGGCGCAGAAAATTCGAGAATGACCTTGCAGGCATTGTCGTAATGCAATTGCCGGATCGCGCGGTTCTTCGCAAAATCGGTAAATCCGTTGGTCTTGATGTGCCGCAGGCCGGTGAACGGAATGGCGTAGACGATCAGATCGAACTTCCGGATCGACTTGTTGCCGGTCGCGCGGTTCTCCAGCTCGACATAAACCCGGTCGGTGCGCAGCTTGTCGTTGGTATCGGCTGCGACGATGCGCTGGTTGTATTCGGTAATACCGGCCAGTTCCTCCGAAAGCCGCCGCGGCAAAAGATCCATGCCGCCCGCGATCTGTTTGTATTCGTGGCTTCCGAGCGCCAGCAGATCGTCAAGCACCGCCGTCATAGAGGTCGAAAGCAGGCTCTCCAGATTCTCGATCAGCACCACGAAATCCTGTGCCGCCGCCGAGAGTTTGGTCTCCGGCTTTTTCTCGCGGGTAAGATAGGCCTCGTCCTTCAGAAATTCGCGCAGCGAAAGTGCGTCGAGCGCGGCGCGTATCCGGTGATATTTCGTGAGATCTTCCGGCGCGGACGAATTCTCCCTGATTTCGTCTACCGTAAAATCATCGGGAAGTTCACACTTCCGTCTGATAAAATTATTCAGGCAAAGAAGAAAAATCTGGTCTGCGGGTTGCTCATAGGCGGAATCATCTTTTCCTAGTCCGAACATGCCGAGCGGACCGAGCTTCTCGGCCTTGACCCGGGTACGCGGCGTTTTCCTGTTGCCGAAATGAAGAAAGGTCTGGTCGCAGGAGTTTTTGAAGTTCCAGGTCGAAAGCCCGAAACGCTGCACGAGGTCGAGCGTCAGCCTGTGCTTTACCGGAATGCGCATCGCGCCCGCTTCCGCATAAAGCCCATTCGTGAACCCGTCGCGCAGCGTCTTCACCCTGCCGCCCGGAATATTGTTCGCTTCATAGATGCGGACGCGATGACCCGCACGCAGCAACAGCCATGCGCAGAGAAGCCCGGACATCCCGGCGCCGACGACGGCGATGTCTTTCCGGTCCTGCGATCTGGGATGCTCGCTCTCCCAATCGTTCAGAAGCTTCGAATATTCCGCTTGCGTGTAATCCGCTGGAGCCTTGAACGTAATTGCCGGCATTGGCTTCCCCTTGCCCGGCAATGATAGAGTTTTGCGCAGGCAGGCGCCATCGCCGATCTTACGCGGGCTTCCCGTTCCGCAAGAGCTTCAGCACCTTGTAAACATACTCGTTCGCCGGCGTCGGCACGCCGAGTTGCCTGCCGAGTTCGACCACTTTGGCTTGCAGCCAGTCGAGTTCGAGCCGGTTGCCGCGCTCGAGGTCTTCGAGCATCGATGCTTTCAGATGCGGCGGCGCGCCCTTTGCAAACGCGAGCGACTTGTCGGCGAGGCCCTCGAGCGGAATTCCCTGCTTCAGCCCGATCGTCTCCACTTCCTTCATCAGGTCGTGGAACAGCGCATGCGTGTCGGGATCGGCCAGCAGCGGACCGATCGGCTGGCGCGTACTTGCCGTCGCGCCCGACATGCCGTCGAGAAAGATGAATTTCTCCCACATATCTTTTTTCGCGCTTTTCGAGAAGGTCGCATCGACCTTCGCCGCCCGCATTTCTTCGACCAGCGACTCCAGGCGCGCATCGTCGCGGCCGTCGAGAAAACCGCAGCGGAAATTCGCGAACGTGCCCTTATGTGAAATCACGCCCGGCGCGGAAATCACCGCCGAAATGCGCGTCGGCGCTGCGCAGACGATATCTCCAAGAATAGGCGTGAGCCGGTCCACGGAATCGATGCCGTTCAGCATCGAGAGCACGCGCGTATCCTTGTTCACGAACGGCTTCGATAACTCCCCCGCCTTCTCGGTGTCCCAGAGCTTTACCGCGAACAGCACGACATCGACCAAGCCGACCTTGGCCGGATCGTCAGCAACCTTGGCGGGCTTGATGAGCATATTGCCGAGCGGGCTTTCGACCTTGAGCCCGTTCTTCTCGATCGCGTCCTTATGCGCGCCGCGCGCGATGAAGTGCACCTCGTGCCCGGCTTCGGCTAACCTGCCGCCGAAGTAAGCACCCAAGGCACCAGTCGCCATCACCGCAACGCGCATCGCTTTTCTCCCAACAATTTCGCGCTGCGTTATGCCATGAAAAAGGGCGCAGCCGAAGCCGCGCCCTTTCGCATCTGCCTTGCAAAATCAGACCGTGAACTTGCCTGCTTTCGCATCGGCGTAGCGCTGGTTGATGATGTCCCAGTTCACGACGTTCCACCACGCCTTGAGATAGTCGGCGCGGCGGTTCTGGTATTTGAGATAATAAGCATGCTCCCAGACGTCGTTGCCGAAAAGCGGCATCTTGCCGAACATCAGCGGCGAGTCCTGGTTCGGACGCGCTTCGAGCCCGAGCTTGCCGTCCTTGTCGGAGGTCACAAAAACCCAGCCGGAGCCGAACTGCCCCGCGCCCCGCGCATTGAACTGCTCCTGCAATTTCGAAAAGTCGCCAAACGACGCTTTGATCGCGTCCGCGATCGCCCCACTCGGCTCGCCGCCGGAGCCGCCCATAATCTGCCAGAACATGGTGTGGTTTGCGTGTCCGCCGCCGTTGTTGCGCACGAGCGTGCGGATGCCTTCCGGCAGGTTCGCGAGCTTCGCGAGCATTTCCTGAATCGGCATCTTGAAGGCTTCGGCGTTGTTCTTTGCCGCGTTGTTCAGGTTGGCGACATAGGCGGCGTGATGTTTGCCGTAATGGATCTCCATCGTCATCGCATCGATATGCGGCTCGTTCTTGTCGGGAGCGTAGGGCAACGGCGCCTGCTTGATCGGCCCGTCTGCGCCTTGCGCAAAGACATAATTGCTGCGGACGGTCGCATAAGCGCTCACCGCGGCGGCGCCCATAAGGAGAGCGCGGCGATTGACTGCAAGCATGAAAACCTCCCAAAAATGTTGTTGGCCGCGCCGCGGCACCGCCGCGTTCACCTGGCACTATTGCCGGAACACGGTTCGTATAAAGATGGTTTCACCGGGCGGAATTTTTGTGAAGGCCCCCGGAAGCAAGGAACGGCATGGCAGCTTCCCTGTTCACAATCGGCTATCAGGAAACGCCGCTCGCCGACGTCATCGACGCGCTGAAACGGGCCAAAGTGAAGATTTTGGTCGATACTCGCGCGGTCGCGGCGTCCCGCCGGCCCGGCTTTTCCAAGAAAGCGCTATCGGCCGCGCTGGATGAGGCAGGAATCGCCTATCTGCATTTCCAGAAGCTCGGGACACCCGCGGAAGGGCGCGAGGCGGCGCGTTCGGGCAACTACAAGACGCTCTGGAAAATCTACGGCAAGCACATCAAGACCAAGGCCGCGCAGGAGGAACTCGCCGAACTGAACAAACTCGTGGAGGCGGGTAAGAAGGTTTGCCTGTTGTGCTACGAGCGCAAGCCGGAAGAATGTCACCGCAGCAAGATCGCGCAACGGGTGGCGGAAGAAACCGGCGCGAAGATCGTCGATCTGTTTCCGGGGCATTTCATCTGATGGCAAAGCAAGGCAAGATTTACGCAGGCATCGGCGGCTGGACTTACGAGCCCTGGCGCGGCGTGTTTTACCCGAAGGGTTTGGTGCACGCGAAGGAACTGGAATATGCGAGCCGCCAGCTTACCTCGATCGAAGTGAACGGCACCTTCTATCGCACGCAGAATGCCAAGACGTATCGGAAGTGGGCGAGCGAAGTGCCGGACGGCTTCGTGTTTTCGCTCAAGGGCGTGCGTTATGCCGTGAACCGCCGCGTGCTTGCCGAAGCCGGCGACTCGATCAAACGCTTTATGGATTCCGGCATCGCCGAACTCGGCGACAAGCTCGGTCCACTGCTCTGGCAGTTTGCGCCGACGAAGAAATTCGACGAAGCCGACTTCGGAAAGTTTCTGGAATTGTTGCCGCAGAAATTCGACGGCCGCAAAATCCGCCATGTCGTCGAGCCCCGCAGCGAAACCTTCTCGACGCCCGCCTTCATCAAGCTCGCGCGCGAATTCAGCGTTTCGATCTGCTACACCGATCACGTCGATTATGTGAACATCGCCGACATCACCGGCGACTTCGCCTATGCGCGGCTCCAACGCGGCAAGGATAAAGTAAAGACCGGCTATCCGTCGAAAGACATCGAAACATGGGCGAAGCACGCAAAAGCATGGGCCTCGGGCAAGGACATCGCCTCGCTTCCGCATGCGGACAAAACAAAACCCGCCGCGAAACCACGCGACGTCTTCATCTACTTCATTCACGAAGGCAAAGTCCGCGCGCCCGCGGCGGCGATGGAGCTGATCACGAAGCTTAAGTGATCAATCCAGCGTTCTCCTGAACCGCGTCACCGCGATCGTCATCGCAACCAGCATCAGCACGAACAGCGCCAGCACTTCATATTGCAGCTCAAAGAAGCCGGAGCCTTTCAGCATGATCGAGCGCACGATGCGGAGATAGTGTGTGAGCGGCAGCGCCTCGCCGATCCATTGCGCCCAGACCGGCATCCCGGCGAAGGGAAACATGAAGCCGGACAGAAGAATGTTAGGCAGGAAGAACATGAACGTCATCTGGATCGCCTGCAGCTGGTTCTGCGCGACCGTCGAGAACGAATAGCCGATCGAAAGATTGGTCGCGATGAACAGCGTCGACAGCAACCCGAGCAGCAGCAGGCTGCCGAGGATCGGAACGCCGAACAACAGTATGCCGAAACCGATAATGAGCGCGGCTTGCGTGAAGCCGACCATGATGTAGGGAATGATCTTGCCCACCATGATTTCGAGCGGCGAGATCGGCATGGAAAGCAGGCTTTCCATGGTGCCGCGCTCGACCTCGCGCGTCACCGAAAGCGCGGTAAAGATCAGCATGGTCATAGTCAGAATCGTTCCGACGAGCCCGGGCACGATGTTGAGCGAACTCGACGCCGCGGGGTTGTAGCGCGCATGCGCCCTGATCTCGAACAACGGCTGCGTCTGGTCCGGCAACATGCGCTCGTTAATGAGCGCGACCTGCGCGATGCGGTTGAGCGCACCCAGCGCCGAACTCGAGCCCACCGGATCGGTCGCGTCGGCTGCGACCAGCAGCGCCGGCATGTCGCCGCGCCGCAACGCACGCTCAAAGCCGGCCGGAATTTCGATTGCGAACAGCACCTCGCCGGAAGCCAGCACGCGGTCGAACTCCTCGACCGACGAAAGCCTATGCGTAATCTTGAAATATCCGGTCCGCTCGATCGCCGCGAGAATGGTGCGGCCGACGTCGCTCGTCTCCTGCAACAGCACCGCGGTCGGCAGGTTGCGCGGCGTGGTATTGATCGCATAGCCGAACAGAATGAGCTGCATGATCGGAATCATCACGATCATCGCGAACGACACCCGGTCGCGGCGCAGCTGGACGAACTCCTTCACCAGCATCGCCTTCGCGCGCCGCCAGAAGCCGCTGGTACCAATTCTGTCGAACCAGCTCATCGGAAATTGTCCTTTGAGCGGTTCATTAGCTCGATGAAAACGTCTTCGAGCGAAGGCTCGGAGCGCGACCAGCTATATTTTCCGCTCTCGCGAAACGGCTTGATCGCGGCTTCGAGTTTTTTCTCATTGCGGCCCGAGACATGCAGGCTCGCACCGAACGGCGCGACCATATCGATGCCCGGCTTCCCGTCGAGCTCATGCAGCAAATCCTGCAAGCCATCGCCGCTGACATTATACGTCGTCAGATTCGATTGCTCGATCACCTGCTCGACCGTGCCGTGCGTGAGCAATTCGCCATAGGCGATATACGCAATCTCGTGGCAGCGCTCGGCCTCGTCCATGTAATGCGTGGAGACGAGCACGGTGAGGCCGTCGCTCGCGAGCGCGTGAATTTCGTTCCAGAATTCGCGCCGCGCCTTCGGATCGACGCCCGCGGTCGGCTCGTCGAGCAGAAGCAGTTGTGGGCTTGGCAGCGTACAGGCGCCGAGCGCAAGCCGCTGCTTCCAGCCGCCGGAAAGCTGCGCGGCAAGCTGTTCCTCGCGCCCCTGGAGTCCAAGCCGCGCAATCATATCGGTTGCCGCTTTCACCGGCGCTTTCAGCCCGTAGATGCGCCCGACGAATTCGAGATTCTCGCGCACCGACAGGTCCTGATAGAGCGAGAAGCGCTGCGTCATGTAGCCGACATGGCGCTTGATCTGGTCCGCCTCGGTTCGGATGTCGTAACCGAGACAGGTGCCCTCGCCGCTGTCCGGCGTCAGCAACCCGCAGAGCATGCGGATCGTCGTGGTCTTGCCGGAGCCGTTTGGACCGAGAAAGCCGTAGATCGTGCCGCGCTTCACCTGCATCGAAAGATCGCGCACCACCACGCGGCCGTCGAAGGACTTCGTCAGCCCGTGGACGTCGATCGCGATGTCGGATTGCGCCGCCATCATTTTTGCTCGCGCGGCATCACGGTGACGTTGACCGGTTGGCCGACGCGCAGGTCGGCGGGCTTCTCGGGAAGCGCCTCGACCAGAAATACGAGCTTGTTGCGCTCCTGCTCGCTGTAGATCACGGGCGGTGTGTATTCGGCCTGCTTCGCGATAAAGCTGATCTTCGCCTTCTGCGGGCCGCAGCCGTCGCAATGCACATCGACCAGATCGCCGATGGCAATGCGCGGCAGCAACGCCTGCGCAACATAGAAGCGAACCTTGACATTGCCCGGCGGCAGGATCGCAACGATAGGCCTTCCGGCAACGACGAGTTCGCCCGCGCGGAAATAGACCTGCTGCACCACGCCTTCGACCGGGCTCACGACCGAGCGGCGTGCGAGCCGAGTCTGCGCCGAGTTGAATTTCGCCTGCGCTTCGCGAAGTGCGGCCTGCGCGTCGTCGAAGGCCTTCTGCGTGCCGGCATTCGTTTTCGCGAGTTGCTCGGCACGCGCAAAAGCAAGGCGCGCGTTTTCGAGCGCCGCGCTTGCCGCGATTTCGTCGGCCTTTTGCAAGTCCGCCTCAAGGAAGAAGATCAGCGCGCCCTTGGCGAGCACATCGCCTTCGCGCACTTCCATTTTCTCGATGCGGCCGTTCTCGTCGGGGCCCACAAAAATCAGGTTGGCCTCGATCCAGCCCTGGAAGGATTGCGTGTCGTTGCGACCGCAGGACGCAAGAAAAACGAAAAACGGCAACAGCAACGCAATGCGGCAGATCTTCATGACCGTTCTTCCTTGTCGAACAGAATGTCGATTTGCGCTTTCATCAGCGCTTTCACGTCGAGCGGCTCGAACTTGTCGAACATGGATTTCCAGATGATCGAGACCAGCGCCGGCGCCACGATGAGATGCGGGAAGCGGACCAGCGTGTCGCTTTTCAGTTCGCCTTCGCTGACCGCGCGTTTGGCACGGGCACGAAATGCGCCGAGCCCGCGCGAGACCACTTCGCGATAGTAAAACTCCGCGAGCTTCGGAAAGCGCGGGCCCTCGGTCAGAATGAGCCGCACGATGTCCCTGCGCCGCGTGCCGATGACCTGCTCGACGAACAGATCGGCGACGCGATACGCGAGTTCGCGCAACGGCATCGGCTTCGTTACACTCGCGCCTCCGGCAAGCACCTCTTCCAGCATGCCGATCACCGGACCGATCTGTGCCCGCAACAATTCCTGGAATAACGATTCCTTGTCTTTGAAATAAAGATAGATCGTCCCCTTCGCGACATGCGCGCGCTTCGCAACGTCGTCGAGCCGCGTCGCCTCGAAACCGTGGAGCGAAAACTCGTCGAGCGCGGCGGCAAGAATCTGCGAGCGGCGGTCCGCGCCCTGCGCTGCACGTTTCGTTTGCGCGCTGCCCGTTATGGCGCGCGGCTTCCTGCTCGCGGAAGGTTTCATTCGCAAATTATGACTGACTAGTCAGTCATAGTCAAAAGGAAAAAATATAACAAAATCAGTCGCTTGCTATTCTCCACAATGGAGCGGAAGCTCCCGCGTGATTTTCGTTTTGCCCGAAGTCAGCGTCACTTCCATCAGATTGCAGTCGAGATCGGTGAAGACTGCGCACGCCAGCTCACCTTGCTGTCGCCGACATAGACGTCGGAAATATTCCAGGTCTTCAGCACCTTCTTCGTCTTGCTGTCGCGCAACACCAGTTGTGCCTGCCGCCCCGGCGCGAACACCTCGCGCGGCGCCTCGAAACGCACGCGTACGAGAAAGCCGCTGAACTTCCCGCCTTCGAGGCCCTTGCCCTGAAAGGTGAAGTTGTGCGCGACGAATTCCTCGATCTTGAAAACGTCGGGCGATAGCTCGCCCGTGGCAGCCTGAAACATATTGACCGTGAAATCGGTCGCGGTCGCACGCTCCTGCGCCCTCGCGCTCGGGCAGGCAAAACAAATAGCAAGCGCTACCGCGATCGCGGCGCGCGCAAAGCCCCTGCCCCGCATGTGCGCTTACTCCGCAGGCTGCGCCGACGCGGCACTACTCTCGGCTTTACCCGCAAGAATCGAAATCGAGATCGTCGCGAAAGCAAAGAACAAAGCAACTACGACCGTCACCAGAAGCACCAGATCGAAGCCGCCTTTGCCGAGCAGCGCCGAGATCAGCCAGACCGCAAGACCGCTCGTGATGAACGCAAGGAAGAAGCGGATCGCGAACACGCGCCCGCGCCAGGCATCCGCCGTATAACGCGCGATCACGACGTCGCCGACCGTCACCTGCGCATAGATCGCGGCGATCGAAACCGCAAGCGCGGCAAGCAGCATTGACCCGGTCGCGTAATATGCCCACAGCACGCCGACCACCTGCATGATGCCGATGCCCGCGAGCAGCACATGCGGCGGAAAGCGCGACACCAGACGTCCCACCGTGAGCTGCGCGACCCCGCCGAACAGAAGCACGCCGGTCGCGACCGAACCGAGCAGCACCAGCGGAATATCGTGCGTCATGCGCTCGTCGATCAGTTTCGGAATCGCGATCGTCAGAATGTTAAAAACGGTGCCGCCGCAGAATGCCATCAGCGCGAAGAAGGCGAACACGCCGACCATCATGCTGCCCGTAAGCGGCACCTCGGCGATCTTGGCGCGCGAGCCCGCCTTGGCCGTCTCCTCTTTCGTCAGAAACAGGTAAGCAACGCCGATCGCGCCACAGATCACCGCCGGAACGACGAACGCCGCGCGCAAGCCGACCCAATGGATCAGCGCCGCGGTGACGCCCGGCGCGAGCGCAACACCGAAATTTCCCCAAACACCGTTGGTTGCAAAATCGCGGCCGCGGTCACGCGCGACCGACACCAGCATTGGAATGCCGACCGGATGATAGATTGCGGCGAAGATCCCGAGCAGCAAGAGCGCGCCCGCGAGCCAATAGACATTCGGTGCGGCGGCGGCCAAAGCCATCGAGACCGCGCAACCGAAAAAGAAGATCGCCATGATCTTCCGCCGGCTCCAGTGGTCGGCGAGCCAGCCCCACGGCAGCGAAAACAGGCCGAACGCGACGAAGCACGCGGTCGAAAGCACGATCAGTTCGGCGTAACTGCGCGAGAGCGCGCTTTCGAGTCCGATCGCGACGGTCGGAAACACGAGCAGCACATAGTGATCGATGAAATGCGCGACATTGATGAAGCGGCGATGATTGCTGGCGTCTTCCATGGCGTTTCTCTTTTGATTGCGCCGGTTATAGCCCGGCGCGAAGCAGCCCGCTCTTCCGCCTTTGCGGGCTGCCTATGAAGAAATACTTGCAACTAGAGGCAATGTATTACCCCGATTCTACCATCGATTGCAGCCCGCAATCGGGGTTTTGTGGCCGCGCGCAGACAGCTGCCGAACAATTTCGGTGCGAAGCCGGGCGCGGCAGCCCGCTTCGCATTGGGCCGGGGAAAACGCCTGGGAACGAAAATGTTCGAACGCGCGAGAAACCGCGCGATTGCATTGATGGTTGCGGGCGCTGTGGTGACCTTCGGCGCGGTTCCCGTTCGTGCGCAAACGCCCTTTTCCTTCACGACTTATGAGAACCTCCTTCGCCCGCTGAATTATCTCCGGGGCCGCGCGAACCCCTACGTCGACCGCAAGACCGATTTCTTCGGCGGCATCGACGCAGCGAAAGCCGTCACCTTCGTTTGGGCCGGAGCGACCTGGTCGCCGAAAGGAACCTTGATCGAGGACGGTTGGCGCATCCGCTTCATGGGCGCGGGCGGACTTTACACTTACGAGACCTCGGCCGTGCCCGGCGGGGTCAACGACGTGAACGCCTATTCCGCCGAATTGCTCGGCGGCTATCGCAAGACCTTTCAGGATATTTTCGGGACGACGGTTTATGCGGGAGCTTTCGTGGGCGTTTTTCACGAAACGCAGTTGCTGAATTACGCCGACCCATCCAATCCGGCACAGGGCGGCGAAACCGGCATCAAGGGTTCGGTCGAACTCTATGCCCGCGTCTGGCAGCACTACATCCTGACCGCTTTCGCCAACGCCTCAAACGTCCACAACAAATACTACGTGAAGGGCACGGTCCTTCGGGAACTGAACGAGATGTGGGGTATCGGCGGCGAGTTCGCGACGATGGGCGACGCGCGCTATTCCGAGGATCGCGTAGGGCTCGCCGGTACATTCACATGGCAGCGCAAGATCTTTGCGCTCTCCTTGGGCGCGCTCGATAACTCGGGCCGCGGCAGTGGCTTCTACACCACCTTCTCGATCTATTCGCCGCTTTAGCGGTTCAGAGCAGAAAATCCGAAAAAACTTCCAGCAAAAGCGGCCCGCGATTACATTCCGCGCCGACTCTGTGATTTATTCTCCCGCCATGAGCGACACTCTTTCCGGCGATCTCCTCGGCCCTCTCTTCGCAAGCGCGAAGATGCGCGCACTTTTCTCCGATGCGGCAACGCTCCAGCGGATGCTCGCCTTCGAGGCAGCGCTCGCCCGCGCGGAAGCCGCAACCCGCGTCATTCCGAAAGACGCGGCGCACCCCATCGAAGTCGCCTGTCAGGCAAAGCGCTACGATACCAAGGCGCTTGGCTTGGCCGCCGCGAACGCCGGCAATCTCGCGATCCCGCTCGTGAAAGCGCTGACCGCGGAAGTCGCAAAGCGCGACAGGGAAGCCGCCCGTTTCGTCCATTGGGGCGCAACCAGCCAGGACGTGATCGACACCGCGACCGTGCTTGCGCTGCGCGAGGCCTCCGTTTTACTCGCGCGCGATCTCGCGCGCGCCGCGAAAAGCTTCGTCTCGCTCGCGAAAAAGCACCGCAAGACCGTGATGGCCGGGCGCACCTGGCTGCAACAAGCGCTGCCGGTGACCTTCGGCTTGAAGGCGGCGGAATATGCGGAGAGCCTCGCTCGCGCCCGCGCGCGGATGATCGCGGCGGTCGAAGAGGCTTCCGTGCTGCAGTTCGGCGGCGCATCGGGAACGCTTGCGGCGCTCGGAAACAAAGGCGGTGTGGTTTCGCGCGCGCTCGGCAAGGAGCTCGTTCTTGCAGTGCCGCCCTCACCCTGGCACGCGCATAGCGACCGCATTGCGAATGCCGCAAGCGCGGTTGCAATCGCGATCGGCGTTTGTGGAAAAATCGCGCGCGACGTTTCGCTCTTGATGCAGACCGAAGTCGCCGAAGCATTCGAGCCCGCCGGCGAAGGCCGCGGCGGTTCCTCGACCATGCCTCAGAAGCGAAACCCCGCGCTTTCCGCGCAGGTTCTTGCAGCCGCTAGTCTCGCACCTGGCCTGCTCGCTTCGCTGCTCGCGGGTCTGGTCAACGAACAGGAACGCGGCACCGGCGGCTGGCAGGCAAGCTGGATCGCACTACCGCAGCTTCTTCTGATTGCTTCCGGCGCATTCGAGCGCACGGCGGAAATCGCGGCCGGTCTCGAAGTCGATAAAGCGCGGATGCGCGCCAATCTCGAAATCTCGAACGGGCTGATCATGGCCGAAGCCGTGCAGTTCGCGCTCGCGCAGAAGCTCGGCAAGTCGCAGGCGCACGAACTCGTCGCCAAAGTCTCGAAGCAGGCGCTTCGCGACGGAACGCACCTGAAAAAGGCACTGCGCGAAATTCCCGAAGCGGCGGGCGTTCTTCCGGGGAAGAAACTGGACGAATTGTTCGAGCCCGCGAGCTATCTCGGCGAGACCGAAAAATTCACCGACGCCGCGATCGCGGCCACCGAACGCGCTTTGAATAAATAAGGAAAAAAGAATGCCGACGCTCCAGGCGAACGGAATCAACGTCAATTACCAGATCGACGGCGCGGACAGTGCGCCGGTGCTGATGCTCTCGAACTCGCTCGGCACCAACCTGCACATGTGGGACAAGCAGGTGCCGGCACTCAGCAAGCGCTTTCGCGTTGTGCGCTACGACACCCGCGGCCACGGCAAGACCGATGCGCCGACCGCTCCTTTCAACGTCGCGACGCTCGGACAGGACGCACTCGCGCTGATGGATGCGCTGAAACTTACCAAAGTGCGCTTCTGCGGTCTTTCGATGGGCGGCATGATCGGCATGTGGCTCGCCCGCCATGCGCCCGAGCGGATCGAACAGCTCGTACTATCCAACACTGCCGCGAAATTTGGCCTGCCCGATGTCTGGAACACGCGCATTGCAACCGTACGCGCCTCGGGCATGAAGGCGATTACGAACGCGGTGATCGAGCGCTGGTTCACAAAAGAGTTTCGCGAGAAATCGCCGAAGGATGTCGAGCCGATTACGCAGATGCTGCACACGACGAAGCCCGAAGGCTACGCCGGAAACTGCGCCGCGATCCGCGATGTCGATCAGCGCTGGACGATCGGCGAGATCGAAACGCCGACGCTCGTGATCGGCGGCAAGCAGGACCCGGCGACTCCGTTCGAGGCCGCCGAACTGATCGCGAAGCGCATTCCCGGCGCGAAGCTCGTCGCGCTCGATGCCGCGCATCTTTCCAACATCGAGCAGCCCGAGGCTTACGCCAAGGCACTCGACGGATTTCTGAAAGGTTGAAGAAGATGGACGAGCGCGAACGTCACGAAAAAGGCATGAGCCGGCGTCGCAAGGTGCTGGGCAACAAATGGGTGGACAAAGCGGTCGCGAACCAGAACGATTTCAATCGCGAATTTCAGGACCTCATCACCCGCTACGCCTGGGGCGAAATCTGGACCCGCCCCCATTTCGACGACCGCACGCGGCGGCTGGTCGTGCTCGGCTCGATGGTCGCGCTCGGCCGCTGGGAGGAATTCCGGCTGCACGTCCGCGCCGCGATGACCGAAGGCGGCTTCACCAAGGACGACATCAAGGAACTACTTTTGCAGCAGGCGATTTACTGCGGAGTGCCGGCCGCGAATACCGCGTTTCACGAAGCAGCAAGCGTCTTTGCCGAGATCGAAAAGGCCGGCTGATTTCCCGTAACATCGCGAAACCGTGATCGGCGCGCGCTTCTCTTCGCTGCGCGAGCCTGACAGGCTCGTGCGCAACCCGCAGCCGCCGCAACGGAGTTCGCTATGGCCGTCGATATTCGCAAGGGTATGCCTTCCACCCATCTCGAGCGCGAGGAGTTCGAGAAACGATTCCGGCAGCAGTTCTTCGATCCGGTCTTCGACAAGGTCGAAGCGGAAATCGCGAAGATCGCGGAAATCGCCTGGCAATCCTATGACGGCTACAACAAGAACCCGCGCAAGCAGCGCGCGGGCGAAGGCTTCGCCGATCCGGATTTCGAATTACCCGTCGAATGGCTCGCCGCGCGGGAAGCGATCCGGCAAGCCGAGATGCGCCAGAAAGATCCGGCCTCGCCGTCGCGAATCCTGATCGTCAACGGCTCGAGCCGCAGCGACCAGACCTGCCCCGGCGAAATCTCGAAGACCTGGCGCCTCGTGCAGATGTGCCGCGAACTGGTGGCGGCGGAAAAAGATTTCGAAGTCGAGGTGCTCGATCTGAGCCTTCTCGCCTCCGAAGCCGACAAGCGAATCTTTCCCTGCAAAGCCTGCGTCTCGACCGCGCAGCCGCTCTGCCACTGGCCCTGCACCTGCTATCCGAATTTCGCGCTCGGTCAGGTCAACGACTGGATGGCGGAAATATATCCGAAGTGGGTGGCAGCCCACGGCGTGATGATCGTGACGCCGGTGAACTGGTATCAGGCGCCGAGCTCCTTGAAGCTGATGATCGACCGCCTCGTCTGCGCCGACGGCGGCAATTCCGATCCGACCACGACGAAGATGAAGCATGTCGCGCCCGCGAAGGAACTCGAACTCGCGGGCTGGCCCTACCCTCGTCATCTCGCGGGCCGCGCATTCTCCGTCGCCGTGCATGGCGACGCCGCCGGCGTCGAAAACCTGCGCAGGATTCTTTGCGACTGGATGAGCGACATCGGCATGATCCCCTGCGGACACAAGTCGCAGTTCGGCGCCTATGTCGGCTATCTCGAGCCTTATGCGACGAGCCACAAGGATCTCGACGAAGACACCGACTTTCAGGAAGACGTGAAAAATTCTGCGCACGCGCTGATCAACGGCGTGAAGATGCTGCGCAAAGGTGAGTTGCGTCAGCCCGACGCGACGCTCGAGGAATCGCGGCCCAAGTAAACGCGAAGTTTAGTGCGTGCGGATGCGCGAGCGCAGCGAGGATTCGCGGAACGCCTGCGGCGTGGAGCCGGTCTGTTTCTTGAAGAAGCGCGCGAAGTGCGACGGATCGGCGAAAGCAAGATCGTAGGCGACCTCACCGATCGTGAGATCGGTGAACACGAGTTGGCGCTTGGCCTCGGTAAGCAGCCGCTGGCGAAGCAGATGCCCCGCGGTAACGCCGGTCGCACGCTTGACGTGATCGTTCAAGCGATCCGCGGTCATCGCGAGCTTGTTCGCGTAAAAGCCGATCTGCCGTTCCGAGCGGAAATGTTCTTCGATCAACCGGCGCAACTCTTCGACGGTCGCATCGGCGGGCGCGAGCGTGATCGTGCCGGATAACTCGCGGCTGGCGGCAAGCCGCGCCACCTCGACACCGACGAGTGCAAGCATCGCGCGCATCGCGACCTCGAACCCTTCGCGGCCGAGAAATTCTTCTTCGTGCAGATCGCGGCACAGCGCCGCGAGCCGCGCAACTTCCGGCCGCGCGACCGGCATCAAGGGCTGCGACGAGATGTGCTTCAGCCGCGCAAGCGCGATATTGGCCTGCTCGCCAAGCGACGCGGTCACGTCTTCGGTGAAATTCATCACATAGCCTTCGGTGACTTTCGGCTTGAAGCGGAAGCCGTGCGCCACCGTCGGCGCGAGAATGATGATCGCCGGTGCCTCGAAGTTGATCGATTCTGCCTCGAGATCGAGCGTACCGCCGCCCTGCTCGATCAGCATGATCTGGAAGAGGTTGCGGTGCCGGTGCGGCGCAATCACCCAGTTCGCGCCCTGCGAACGATGGGTAAGCCGCTCGATGTGTACGAAATCGAACGCCTGATCGTCCGGCGGATCGCCGTAGAGATGATAGAGAGGAAGAGCTGCCCGCTTCATGTGCGGCAAAATATGTCAGGCCGTGACCAAAAGGAAAGCGCTCTTTCGCAACAGCCTTTACAGAAAAAGCCCCGCCATCTGGCGGGGCTTTTCCTTAGGTTACAGCAATTTAGCGCTTCTGCTGCTGGCCGCCCTGCTGGCCACCCTGTTGACCGCCTTGCTGGCCGCCCTGACCGGGGTTCTGCTGGTTCTGCTGGCCGCCTTGGTTCTGCTGACCGCCCTGCTGCTGATTGCGGTCGTTCTGGTTGTTCGCCATGGACGTTTTACTCCTTGCGTGAAACCTCCCCTTGCAGGACCAACTTGGGTTTTCGCGCTTCGTTCCTGGAACTTTCACGGCTTTTGCATTCGCAAATGCGAAAAAGGAACTCCGGCATTTGTCGGATGGCGCTCCTTCAAGTTATTTTCGGTCAGGGCAAGGGACCGCACCGGCAGAAGTGCGGAGAAATGGCAGATGGAATATTTCCTCCAGCAATTGATCAATGGCCTCGCGCTGGGTTCGATCTACGGGCTCGTCGCGATCGGCTACACGATGGTCTACGGCATCATCGGCATGATCAACTTCGCGCATGGCGACATCTTCATGGTGGGCGCCTTCATCGCGCTGCTCGCCTTCCTGATCCTCGTCGCCATCGGCGTCACCGCGATCCCGCTGGCGCTCTTTCTCGTGCTTCTGATCGCGATGCTGCTGACCTCGCTCTACGGCTGGGCGGTCGAGCGCATCGCCTATCGCCCGTTGCGCGGCTCGTTCCGGCTGGCGCCGCTGATTTCCGCGATCGGCATGTCGATCGTGCTGCAAAATTATGTGCAGCTTGCGCAGGGCGCGCGCGTGAAGACGCTGCCGCCGCTCGTTACCGGCGTGCACACCATCCTCGATCTCGGCAACCGGCTGGTGGTGCAGATTTCGAACATCCAGCTTCTCATCATCGTGACGACGTTTGCGCTGATGACCGGCTTCTCCTGGCTGGTCGCCTCCACTTCGCTCGGCCGCGACATGCGCGCCTGCGAGCAGGATTTGAAGATGGCGGCCCTCCTCGGCGTCGACACCAACAAAACGATCTCACTGACCTTCCTGATCGGCGCGGCACTCGCCTCCGTCGCGGGCATCATGTACCTGCTCTATTATGGCGTGATCGACTTCCACATCGGCTTCGTCGCGGGTGTGAAGGCCTTCACCGCCGCGGTGCTCGGCGGCATCGGCTCGCTGCCCGGCGCGATGCTCGGCGGACTTCTGATCGGACTGATCGAGACCTACTGGTCCGCTTATTTCTCGGTTCAGTATAAGGACGTCGCCGCCTTCTCGATCCTGATCGTGGTTCTGATCTTCATGCCGACCGGAATTCTCGGACGGCCGGAAGTCGAGAAGGTATGAGCGCTTCCTCCGCCGCAAAGCCGTCGGTGGTGACGCATGCGCTGAAAGACGCGCTCATCGCGGGCATCGTCGCTTTCGGCCTGTTCGTGCTGCTGCTCGGTTTTCTCGCCGACGACACGCTCGGTAAATTGCGTCCGCTGCCCCGTCCCGTGCTGCTCGCGGCCGCGGTCGGCATCGTTTTCGTTGGGCGCTTTTTGGTGTCGCTACTCTATTACAACGCCGCAGCGCTGCGCCTGTTGCTCGGCGAACTATTCGTTTCGATCCTAGCGCTCGCGAAGCGCTTCAGGTTCGCGCTGCTTGCGGCGATGGTCGCGCTTGCGATTGCCTGGGTGCTCTACAGTCCCGGCGACTGGCCGCTCGCGACGATGATCGTCGTTGCTATCCTGTTTGCGGTCTGGCTCGGGCTAACGCCCGCGCTGCTCGCGCTCGCGGTGCTCTTTCCCATCGCCTTTTACAGCAACCCTTATTACCTCGGCATCGCGATCATCATTCTGACGTATGTGATGCTCGGCTGGGGCCTGAACATCGTCGTCGGTCTCGCCGGCTTGCTCGATCTCGGCTACGTCGCCTTCTACGCGGTCGGCGCTTACTCCTACGCAATCATCGCGCAGGCTTACGGCTGGTCGTTCTGGGTTTGCCTGCCGCTCGCGGGATTGTTCGCGGCCTTCTTCGGCGTGCTGCTCGGATTTCCGGTGCTGCGGCTGCGCGGCGACTACCTCGCGATCGTGACGCTCGCCTTCGGCGAGATCGTCCGCATCGTGCTCCTGAACTGGGTCTCGCTCACCAACGGCCCGAACGGCATCGGCTCGATTCCGCGCGCGAGCTTCTTCGGAGTTCCGTTCACCGCCGACGACGACGGCTTTGCCGCGCGCTTCGGCTTCGAATTCGATCCCACACACCGCACGGTGTTTCTGTTCTATCTGATCCTCGCGCTCGCGCTGATCACCAACTGGGTCACGATCCGGCTCCGCAAACTTCCTGTCGGACGCGCGTGGGAAGCGCTGCGCGAAGACGAAATCGCGGTGCGTTCGCTTGGCATCAATCCGACCAACACGAAACTCACCGCGTTCGCGATCGGTGCGATGTTCGGCGGATTTGCCGGCGCCTTCTTCGCGACCCGTCAGGGCTTCATCAGCCCGGACTCCTTCACCTTCCCCGAGTCCGCGCTGATCCTCGCAATCGTGGTGCTCGGCGGCATGGGCTCCCAGATCGGCGTTGCGATCGCTGCGATCGTGATGACCGCGAGCTTCGAGCTGTTTCGCGAATTCGAGCAATTCCGGCTCGTCATCTTCGGCTTCGCCATGGTCGGCATCATGATCTGGCGTCCGCGCGGCCTGATCTCGAGCCGCGAGCCTTCTGTTTATCTGAAAGAGCGCAAGACGATTTCGGCTGAACATGTCGCGGAGGGCCACGGCTGATGGCCCACGAAGCAATCCTCGCTCTCAACGGCCTGACCATGCGCTTCGGCGGCCTGCTCGCGATCGACGATCTATCGTTCGAGGCGAAGCGCGGCGACATTACCGCGCTGATCGGCCCGAATGGAGCCGGAAAGACCACCGTCTTCAATTGCATCACCGGCTTCTACGAGCCGACCTCCGGCGCGATCCGCGTCAATCACGCGGGCGGAAAAAGTTTCGCGCTCGAGAAACTTCCCGACTTCAAGATCGCAAAGCGCGTGCATGTCGCCCGCACCTTCCAGAATATCCGGCTTTTTCCCGGCATGACCGCGCTCGAAAACCTGATGGTCGCGCAACACAATGTGCTGATGCGCGCGTCCGGCTTCACCATATTCGGACTGTTCGGCCTGCCAGGCTATCGCCGCGCCGAGCGCGAGGCGGTCGAGCTCGCGCGCTACTGGCTGGAGAAGACCGCGCTCACCGACCGCGCCGACGATCCGGCGGGCAGCCTGCCTTACGGCGCGCAACGCCGACTCGAGATTGCGCGCGCGATGTGCACGAAACCGGTGCTGCTCTGCCTCGACGAACCCGCGGCCGGCCTCAACCCGCGCGAATCCGACGAACTGAACGTGCTTTTGCGCGCGATCCAGAAGGAAACCGACACGTCGATACTCCTGATCGAGCACGACATGAATGTCGTGATGGAAATCTCGAACCGCATCGTGGTGCTCGACCACGGCAAGAAAATTTCCGAAGGCACGCCTGAATTCATCCGCAACGATCCGAAGGTGATCGCCGCCTATCTCGGCGTTGAGGAAGACGCGGTCGATGCCGCCGAAGCGGAGGTCGGCGCATGAGCGAGCCGCTGCTTTCGATCAAGGGGGTCTCCGCCTTTTACGGCAGCATCGCCGCGCTCAAGGGCATCGACGTCGAAGTCATGCCCGGCGAGATCGTCACTATCATCGGCGCGAACGGTGCCGGTAAATCGACGCTGATGATGACGATCTGCGGCAATCCGCAGGCGCGCGAAGGCTCGATCACCTTCGAAGACCGCGACATCACGCATCTTCCCACCCACGAAATCATGCGTATGAAAATCGCGCAGTCGCCGGAAGGCCGCCGCATCTTCCCGCGCATGACCGTGTTCGAGAATTTGCAGATGGGCGCGGCGACCGCCCAAGGCGGCAGCTTCGAAGAAGACCTCGCGAAAGTCTTCAAGCTCTTTCCAATCCTCGAACAGCGCCGCAGCCAGCGCGGCGGCACGCTTTCCGGCGGCGAGCAACAGATGCTCGCAATCGGCCGCGCGCTGATGAGCCGTCCGCGCCTGCTCCTGCTCGACGAACCCTCGCTCGGCCTTGCACCGCTCGTGGTGCGGCAGATTTTCTCGGCGATCCGCGATCTCAATCAGCGCGAAAAGCTCACCATCTTCCTGGTCGAACAGAACGCTTTCCATGCGCTGAAACTCGCGCACCGCGGCTATGTCATGGTCAATGGCCGCATCGCCATGCAGGGGACCGGCAAGGAATTGCTGGAAAAGCCTGAAGTCCGCAGCGCCTATCTCGAGGGCGGACGGTAGAAATACGGCGCGTAACCGCTGCATAAATCCCGTGACAACCCGCCGATTCCCGCCAAGAATAGGCTGATATTTCCGGACATCGCTTTCAAAAGAGGGAGACACAATGAAAAGCGCGCGTCTTGTTGCCTTGGTAGCCGCAGCCGGCCTGTTTGCGGCAACCGGCCCGGCATTCAGCCAGATTACTATCGGCGTCGCCGGTCCGATGACCGGGCAATACGCCTCGTTCGGCGAGCAGCTTCGGAACGGCGCGAACCTTGCGCTGGAAGACATCAATGCCGCGGGCGGCGTCTTGAAGAAGCAGCTAAAGCTCGTCGTCGGCGACGATGCCTGCGACCCGAAGCAGGCACGCGCAACCGCGGACCGCTTCGTCGCGCAGCGTGTGCCGTTCGTAATGGGCCACTACTGCTCTTCGTCGTCGATCCCTGCCTCGGAAGCCTATGCCGAAGGCAACGTGTTGCAGATCACGCCCGCCTCGACCAACCCGACCTTCACCGAGCGCAAGCTCTGGAATACGTTCCGCGTTTGCGGCCGTGACGACCAGCAGGGCGCGGTCGCAGGCAAGTATCTCGCCGACAATTTCAAGGGCAAGAAGATCGCGATCCTGAACGACAAGTCGACTTACGGCGCTGGCCTCGCCAACGAAACCAAGAAAGCGCTGAACGCAGCCGGCATCACCGAAGTCCTGAACGAAGCTTATACGCAAGGCGACAAGGACTTCACCGCGCTGGTCTCTCGCATGAAGGCGGCGGAAATCGACGTGGTCTATGTCGGCGGCTATCACACCGAAGCCGGCCTGATCCTCCGTCAGATGCGCGACCAGGGCATGAAGACGATCCTGATGGCCGGCGACGCGCTCGCCGATAAGCAGTTCGCTTCGATCACCGGCCAGCATGCCGAAGGCGTGCTGATGACCTTCGGTCCCGATCCGCGCAACCGCCCGTCGGCGGCCGAGATCGTGAAGAAGTTCAAGGCCAAGGGCATCGATCCGGAAGGCTACACACTCTACACCTATGCCGCTCTCCAGATCTGGGCGCAGGCGGTGGAGAAGACCGGCTCGACAGATCCGAAGAAGGTCGCCGCGACCATCAAGGCCGGCAAGTGGAACACGGTGCTCGGCGAAATTTCCTATGACGCCAAGGGCGACATCACCGTGCTCGACTATGTCGTCTATCAGTGGAAGGCCGACGGCACTTATGCGGAACTGAAGAAGTAAATTTCTTCACACGCCTCACAAACGAAAGCCCGCCGGAAACGGCGGGCTTTTTTTGTTGCGCGGCAAAAATCAGCCGAAGGTCGAAAGCATCGGAAAGGTTTCCAGCAGCCAGAAGCTGAACGAGGTAAACCAGCCGGTGAGAAATGCGATTCCAGTGAGCACCAGAAACGCACCCATGATTTTTTCGATGGTGCCGAGTTTGGAACGCATCTTCGCGAAGAAGCCCATGAAGGCATCGAGCGCGAATGCCGCCAGAATGAACGGAATGCCGAGGCCCAACGAATAGACCGCGAGCAACCCAGCCCCTTTCGCGACCGTATGCTCGGACGCCGCGACCGCAAGGATCGCCGCGAGCACCGGCCCGATGCACGGCGTCCAGCCGAACGCAAACGCAAGACCCATGACATAAGCGCCCCACAAGCCGACGGGCTCGTTCGGTTGCAGCCGCGTCGTGCGATACAGAAATGCGATCCGGTAGATGTCGAGGAAGTGCAGCCCCATCGCGATGATTGCAAGACCCGCGACAATCGTGAGCACATAGGACCACTCGCGCAACAATCCACCGACAGCGGACGCAGTTGCGCCGAGTGCGACGAACACGGTCGAGAACCCGAGCACGAACAGCACGGCGGCTGCGAGTTCGCGCCGCGCGACCCGCGATGTGTTTTCTCGCGCGGCGAGTTCGTCGAAGCTCGTGCCCGCGAGAAACGCGAGATAAGGCGGCACCAGCGGCAGCACGCAGGGAGAAAGGAAGCTGAGCAAGCCCGCAAACAGCGCGGCGGTGAGCGATACTTCGGTCATGCGCGGTTTCATGCGCGGCCCGGCTCTAAGAAGCAAGTCCGCTCGCCGGATCGTGATGCTTGCCGGGGCGACGCCGCCGGGTTTTAGTCGCCGCCATGAAGAATCTCGTAACAGACGTGCCGGGAATTCTTGTCGGCCATGCGGACGACGCAAAGGCCGCAACCGGCACCACCGCGATCATTTTCGAGGAGCCCGCGGTCGCTTCTGCCGACATTCGCGGCGGCGGTCCGGGCACGCGCGAACTCGATCTCTTGGATCCGGTTGCAACCGTTGAGCGCATCGACGCGATTGCGCTCTCGGGTGGCTCGGCCTTCGGTCTCGATGCCGGTGCCGGCGTGCAGGCATGGCTTGCAGGGCAAGGACGCGGTTTCGCGGTGGGGCCGGCACGGATTCCGATCGTGCCCGGCGCGATCCTGTTCGATATGTTTTCGGGCGGCGACAAGAACTGGGGCCGCTTCCCGCCTTATCGCGAGCTTGGTTATGCCGCCGCGCAAAACGCCGCGAAGAATTTCGCGCTCGGCAGCGTCGGCGCGGGCTACGGCGCAAGCACGCAAAATCTGAAAGGCGGCATCGGCTCGGCCTCGGCGCGAAGCGAAAGCGGCCACGTCGTCGGCGCGATTGCGGCGGCAAATGCCGCGGGCCGAGTGACGCTCGGCGGGGACGGACATTTCTTCGCCGCCGCCTTTGAGCAAGACAATGAATTTGGCGGACGCGGTTTCCCGAAAGCGCAGGCAAAGGTCGAACTCGCGCTGAAAGGCGACCTGCGCCAGAACACGACCATCGCACTGGTTGCGACCGACGCGGTGCTGACGAAAGCGCAGGCCAAGCGCCTCGCGGTGATGGCGGGTGCCGGCCTCGCGATCGCGATTCATCCGGTTTACACGCCGCTCGACGGCGACGCGGTGTTCACCGCCGCGACCGGAAAGAAGAAGCTCGACGATCCGGTACGCGATCTCGCGCGTCTCGGCGCGCTGGCCGCGCAATGTCTCGCGCGTGCGGTCGCGCGTGGAGTTTACGAGGCGGCGTCGCTTCCGTTTCCGGGCGCGCAGCCGTCATGGAAGGACAAATACGGCCGTTAGTTTTTCGCGAAGCGCTCGGCTGCGAACGGCGCGGGATCGGTTAGCGGGGTCGCGCCCGTCATCATTTCCGCGAGCAGCCTTCCGGTCACCGGCCCGAGCGTAAGCCCGGAATGCCCGTGACCGTAGTCGAGCCACAAGCCGTTCTGTCCCGGCGCACGGCCAACCACCGGGCGCGAGTCCCAGAAGCACGGCCGCGAACCCAGCCATGGCTTCGGCTCCAGCGGTTCGCCGAGCGGGAACAGATTTTTCGCATAAGGCATCAATCGGTCGATCTGCACCGGCGTCGGCCTCGCGTCGCGATGCGCGAACTCCGCACCCGTGGTGAGCCGAATACCCTGTTCCATCGGCCCGAGGATGAAACCGGCTTCCGCATCCAGCACCGGGCGCGAGAGCGAAGCATTACCCTTCGCGGCGAAATGCCAGTGATAGCCGCGCTTAACTGCAAGCGGCAGGTCGATGCCGAGCGGTTCGAGGATATCCGGCGACCACGGCCCGAGCGCGACCACGGTTTCTTCGGCGTGGACTTCGCCTGCGTCCGTCGTCACCTTCCAGCCGCCGTTCGCGCGCGCGAGCGTCTTTGCGTCACCCTTCGCGTTCTCGCCACCGAGCGAAAGATAGTGCGCGTTGAAAGCACGCGAGACGCCGAGCGGATTGGAATAGCTCGCCGCCTTCGGCCACAACACGCCGTGTTTGAACAACGGCGAGAGCGACGGCTCGAGCGCGAGCGACTCCTCGACCGAAAGCTTTTGATAGGGAATCCCGTACTCGTCGGCGAGCTTCAGTTCGGCTGCGAGTTTTTCGAGTGCATTCTCGGAGCGATAGACGCGCAGCCAGCCGGTATGGCGCAGATAGCGCTGCGCGCCGGCCGCTTCGACCAGTTCCTCGTGCTCGGCAAGCGAGCGCTCGAACAGCGGACGCATCACGCGCGCCGTTGCCTCGAGTTGCTCCGGCGTCGTCGCCTGGCGGACGTTCCAGAGCCAGCGCGCGATCCGCGGCAGGAAGCCCGCGTGGTAGTTCGCTTCGGTCGCAAGTTTCAGCGCGACGCGCGAAAGCGCGCGAATACTGCGCGGAAAGGGATAAGGAAAGAGCGTGTTGCCTTCGATGATGCCGGCGTTGCCGTAGGAGGTGCCCTCGCCCGGTCCCTGCCGGTCGACGAGCACGGTCGATACGCCCCGCTTTTGCAGATGCAGCGCCGCCGAAATGCCAACGATACCGGCGCCAAGAACGATCACATTTTTCTTTTGCATCATTTGTTATTTCTATTAAACGATTCTGGCACGATCCAGACGAGTTCCTCGGCAATTCACAGGCATTTCCGGGCAGGCATCGCTAAACTGCGGGCGGAATGAGTGTTCTTTACGCCCGAAGCCTGCAGTCCGGAAGAATATGGGCTTGAAATCCGTTCTCGAATGGCTTGGCCGGCGAGGCACCCTGATCGCCGCCGGTGGCGTGCTGGTGGGTCTTGCCGTCCCTACACTCGCCGCCGCCGTGAAGCCGGCATTCTCTGTCGCCATCTTCTTCCTGCTGGTCTTCGCGTTCCTGCGGGTCGATCCCGCCGAACTGCGCGCCCGCTTCAGAGCCCCACTCCTCGTCGGGCTTGCGTGCTTCGGCATGATGGTCGTGACGCCGCTCGCCTTCGGCTTTGCGTTGCCCTATCTCGGCGTCGACCGGCTCGGCCCCGGCATCGCGCTCGGGCTTATGATGTATCTCGCAGCACCCCCGATCATGTCTTCGGCGGCCTATGCGGCGATGCTGCGCCTCGATACGGCGCTGACACTGGCACTGCTCATCGCATGCAGCGCGCTTACGCCTGTGCTGGCACCGTTCATCGTCTCGCATTTCGCCGGCGAGAAGCTGACGCTCGATGCCGCGCAACTGGCGTTGCGCCTGCTCGCAATTCTAGGAGGCGCCTTCGCGGTCGCAAGCCTGCTGCGATGGCGGCTCGGCAACGAACGGATCGCCGCGGCGAAGGCCTCGATCGATGGCATCAACGCGCTCTTGCTGTTCATATTCGGAATTGCCGCCATGGACGGCGTCACCGCGCGCACCGTGAAGGAGCCGCTGCTGGTCGGCTCGCTCACGCTTCTCGCCTTCGCGATCGCGATCGGGATGTATGTTCTGACCACGGTTTTGTTCTGGCGCGAAGGGCTGAAGAAGTCGCTCGCGCTCGGCTTCACGAGCGCACACCGGAACATGGGCGTGATGATCGCGGCCGCCGGCGGCGGCGTGCCGGAGCTGACATGGATTTACTTCGCCGTCGCCCAGTTTCCGATCTACCTGCTGCCGGCGCTCGCCGCACCCGTTGTTCACCGGCTCATGGATCGGCGGTTGCCGGGCGAGGAATAGACATGGTACGGCGCTGCTTCTGGAGCCGATGAAAATGCCGACTCGTCCCCTTCTGATTGCGCCCTCGATTCTCGCCGCCGATTTCGCAAAACTCGGCGAGGAAGTGCGTGCCGCCGACCAGGCAGGCGCCGACTGGATCCATGTCGACGTGATGGACGGCCACTTCGTACCGAACATCTCGCTCGGACCCGCGATCGTGAAGGCGATCCGCCCGCACACGAAGAAAATTCTCGACGTGCATCTGATGATCGCGCCTGCGGACCCTTATCTTGCGGCTTTCGCGGAAGCGGGCGCGGACATCATCACGATCCATCCGGAAGCGGGGCCGCATCTGGAGCGCTCGCTCTCGGTGATCCGCGACCTCGGCAAGAAGGCCGGCGTCGCGCTCAATCCTTCGACGCCGGAAAGCGCCATCGAATATGTGCTCGACAAGGTCGATCTCATTCTCGCGATGAGCGTGAACCCAGGCTTCGGCGGCCAGAGCTACATTCCGGCGGCCACTGCGAAGATCGCTAAACTCCGCAAACTGATCGGCGACCGTCCGATCGACCTCGAAGTCGATGGCGGCATCACCGCCGAGACCGCGCCGTTTGCGGCCGGTGCCGGTGCGAACGTGCTGGTCGCAGGCTCCGCCGTCTATAAAGGCGGCCCCGAACAATATAAAAAGAACATCGAGGCGATCCGCGCGGCGCAGCCGCGTGCCGCCGCATGAGATAAGCAATGATCCCGCGCTACAGCCGCCCCGAGGCGGTGCAAATCTGGTCGTCCGAGAGCCGCTTCAAGATCTGGTTCGAGATCGAGGCCCACGCCGCCGACAAGATGGCCGAACTCGGCGTCATCCCGAAGGAAGCAGCGAAGACAATCTGGGCCAAGGGCAAAGACGCGAAGTTCGACATCGCTCGCATCGACGCGATCGAGCGCGAAGTGAAGCATGACGTCATCGCGTTTCTGACGCATCTCGCCGAAATAGTCGGGCCGGAAGCGCGCTTCGTGCATCTCGGCCTCACCTCGTCGGACGTACTCGATACCTGCCTCAACGTGCAGCTTTCGCGTTCGGCTGATCTGCTGCTCGCCGATCTCGACAAGGTGCTTGCCGCACTGAAAAAACGCGCGCTCGAGCATAAGAACACCGTCACCGTCGGCCGCTCGCACGGCATCCACGCGGAGCCGACGACCTTCGGCCTCAAGATGGCGGAAGCCTATGCCGAGTTTTCGCGCGGCAGGGAGCGGCTCCTGCGCGCGAAAGAGGAAGTTTCGACCGCCGCACTCTCCGGCGCGGTCGGCACCTTCGCGAATATCAGCCCGCAGGTCGAAGCCTATGTCGCGGAAAAGATGGGGCTGAAAGTCGAGCCGGTTTCCACCCAGGTGATCCCGCGCGACCGCCACGCGATGTTCTTCGCGACGCTTGCGGTGATTGCCTCCTCGATGGAGCGCCTCGCGGTCGAAATCCGCCATTTACAGCGCACCGAAGTGAAAGAGGCCGAGGAATATTTCTCGCCGGGCCAGAAGGGCTCGTCCGCGATGCCGCACAAGCGCAATCCGGTGCTCTCGGAAAACCTCACCGGCCTCGCCCGCATGGTGCGCGCCTATGCACTACCCGCGATGGAAAACGTGGCACTCTGGCACGAACGCGACATCTCGCATTCTTCGGTCGAGCGCATGATCGGTCCGGACGCGACTATCACGCTCGACTTCGCGCTGAACCGCCTTGCCGGACTGATCGAACAGCTCGTGGTCTATCCCGAGAACATGAAGCGCAACCTCGAGATGTTCGGTGGCCTCGTCCATTCAGAGCGCGTCTTACTCGCGCTCGCGCGCAAGGGCATGGCGCGCGAAGACGCCTATCGCCTCGTGCAGCGCAACGCGATGAAGACCTGGGACGCGGGCGCGGATTTCCAGCAGTCGCTGAAAGCCGACGCAGATGTCGCGAAGCTGCTGACCGCCGCCGAAATCGACGCCTGTTTCGATCTCGGTCATCATCTGTCGAACGTGGATACTATTTTCGCGCGCGTATTCGGCAAGTAAGCAAGCGAACGAGAAACAAAGAAAAAGGGCGGCTCGAAAGCCGCCCTTTTTCTTATTAATTGTTCTGGTTGTTCTGCTTCTTCTGCACCGCAGGCGGCGTGCGCGGTGCCGGATCGTTACGCCGCTGCATCTGCGGTCGGTTCTGAATTTGCGGCCGGTTCTGCTGGAAATTACGCGGCTGCGCTTTCTGCTGCTGAATATTTCTCTGCGGCTGCACCTTTTGCTGCTGCCAATTCTTCTGCGGCTGTGTTTTCTGCTGCTGGAAGTTGCGCGGTTGCACCTTCTGCTGCGGCTGAACCTTTTGCTGCCAGTTCTTCTGCGGCTGCGTCTTCTGCTGCTGAATATTCTGCTGCTTCTGTTGCAGGTTCTTCTGCTGTTGCTGAATATTCTTCTGCTGCTTCTGCAAGCTCTTCTGCTGGATTTGCAGATTCTTCTGCTGTCGCACGATCGTATTCTGCTGCTCGAGGCGTTTTCTCAACTCGCCGCGATTTTTCGTCTGCCGCAGCATTCTCGAATCCGCGCGGTTATGCGCGACCGCCTGCGAGATCGCACGGTTATGACCGGCGGCGGAGGACGTCTGCGGATTGTGGAAGCTCATCGCTGAAACCTGCGGCCGGTGATGACGAGCCTTTGACTCCGCGCGCGAGTGCACGGCAAGCCGCGAGTTATAGCGGCCATGGAAGCCGCCGTAGTAACGGAAACCGAAGCTGGGTCCGTACACGTAATCGGCTTCGTCGTCGTAATAGTAACCGTCGAAGCCGGTGACATAGGCCGGCGGCGGCGCAGCAGGCGCGAACACCTGCGGATAGGCGTTACCCTCGCCGAGACCGAGCACCTCGCGGTTCATGAAGCCCTGATACTCTTCCCAGTTCACTTCGCACCAAAGATCGTCGCAGCGCTGGACATCGACCACGGTGCCCTCCGGCACCACGATCTCGACCGGATATTCGATGCCGGGTCCCCAGCGCAGGTTGATATTCACGGGCAAGGCGAGCGGCGTCGCGGACGCGGCGGTCGCGGTGAGAAAAATTGCGGTGGCGGCGAGCGCAGCGCGCTTCAACATCGGCGTTCCTTTCGATAGCGCATGAGTTGCGCCGAACAACGAACGCGGAATTTACGCTCCCGGTTCCGAGAAGACCCGTGAATTCGATGCAATCTACGTGAATGGTTGTTCAGCGTGCGGTCGAGACCACGCACGCTGCTGCCGCGAAAATTGCTCGCGTTATTTTCCGGCTTTGATTTCCGCCGCGGCTTCGGCGAGCAGTTCGCTCATCTTCGCGCGGATCTCGGTGTCGGCGACCGACTGCATGCCCTTGGCATCGAGATCGCCCCGGACCTTGCGGAACACGTCCTCGTCGCCGGCTTCCTCGAAGTCGGCGGCGACCACGGACTTGGCATAGGCCTCGGCTTCCGCGCCGGTCATGCCGAGCTTCTCCGCGGCCCAGGCGCCGAGCTTGCGGTTGCGCCGCGCGGTGGCCTTGAACTTCTGCTCCTCGTCGAGCGCGAATTTCTTCTCGAAGGCTTCTTCACGCTTGTCGAAACTGCTCATCGTTCGCCACTGCTCCTGAGGTATTTTCCTTGCGGCCGCCGTTGAATATAGGCCGCCAAGCCCTATTTCAACTGCGTCAATCGGCCATGCGCAACGCTACCGTGCGGCCGGTATTTGTATTGCCGGGGGCCTTCGGATAGAGTCCAACCAGCGTGAAAGCCCGGCGGAATCGCTGCGGCTTTCCTCCGCGGAAACCCCGGTTTTCCAGACGATTTTGTGGTTCAGTACGCCCGGAGTCCCGGTTCGATATGGATTTTTTGAAGACACGGTACACCCCCATGAGCCGCCGCCGCCGCATCTACGAAGGCAAGGCCAAGGTCCTTTACGAAGGCCCCGAGCCCGGAACGCTGATTCAGCATTTCAAGGACGACGCCACCGCGTTCAACGCGAAAAAGCACGAGATCGTCGATGGCAAAGGCGTGCTCAACAACCGTATCTCGGAATACGTCTTCCAGAAGCTGAACGAGATCGGCGTGCCGACGCACTTCGTGCGCCGCCTGAACATGCGCGAGCAGCTGATCCGCGAAGTCGAGATCATTCCGCTCGAGGTCGTGGTCCGCAACGTCGCCGCCGGTTCGCTCGCCACCCGCCTCGGTCTCGAGGAAGGGATGCAACTCCCCCGCTCGATCATCGAGTTCTATTACAAGAGCGACAAGCTCAACGACCCCATGGTCTCCGAAGAGCACATCACTGCCTTCGGCTGGGCCACGACGCAGGAAATCGACGACGTGATCGCGCTTGCGATCCGCGTGAACGATTTCCTCTCCGGTCTTTTCCTCGGCGTCGGCATCCGTCTGGTCGATTTCAAGATGGAATGCGGCCGGCTCTGGGACAACGACATGGTCCGCATCGTCGTCGCCGACGAGATCAGCCCGGATAGCTGCCGGCTGTGGGACATCAAGACCGCCGACAAGCTCGACAAGGACCGCTTCCGCCGCGACATGGGCGGCCTGATCGAGGCCTATACCGAGGTCGCGCGCCGTCTCGGCATCATCTCGGAAAACGAGCCGCCGCAAGGCACCGGCCCGGTACTGGTGAAAAGCTGAAGGCTTTGCCCGCCCGTGCCGTATTTCTGATGTGGATGTTCGGCGGGGGCGATTGCCCCCGTCTGCGTTTCGGCTAAACGGTTCTCAAAGAGAGGTCCTTCGATGAAAGCCCGCGTCACCGTCACCCTGAAGAACGGCGTGCTCGACCCGCAGGGCAAGGCCATCGAAGGCGCGCTGAAGTCACTCGGCATCGAAGGCATCGAGAGCGTCCGTCAGGGTAAGGTGTTCGAAATCGAGCTCGCCGATGGCGACAAGGCGAAGGCCGAAGCGGCGCTCAAAGCCGCCGCCGACAAGCTGCTCGCCAATACAGTCGTCGAAAATTACCGCGTCGAGGTTTTGGGGTAAGCCGATGAACGCTGCTGTCGTTCTTTTCCCCGGTTCCAATCGCGAAGGCGACGTCGCAAGCGCGATCAAGCGCATCACCGGCAAGGCCGCGAAGATCGTGTGGCACGCCGACGAAGATCTCCCCTCCGGCACCGATCTTGTCGTGCTGCCGGGCGGCTTCTCCTACGGCGACTACCTGCGCTGTGGCGCGATCGCCGCGCGCGCGCCGATCATGACCGCGGTGCGCGAACACGCCGATCGCGGCGGGCTTGTGCTCGGTATCTGCAACGGCTTCCAGATTTTGTGCGAAGCGCAGTTGCTTCCGGGCGTATTGCAGCGGAACGCGCAACTTCGCTTCATGTGCAAGGAAGTGTACCTGCGCGTCGAGCGCTCCGACACGCCTTACACGCGCCGCTATAACGCGGGCGACGTGTTGAAAATTCCGGTCGCGCACGGCGAAGGCAATTACACCGCCGACGAAGAGACGATCAAACGCCTCGAAGGCGACGGCCGCGTGCTGTTCCGTTACGTTTCGCCGGAAGGCAAAACCGATCCGAAGTGGAATCACAACGGCTCGACCAACGCGATTGCCGGCGTGCTGTCGGACAAGCGCAACGTACTCGGGCTGATGCCGCATCCGGAAAATCACGTCGATCCGCTAATCGGCCCGACCGACGGCCGCGGCCTGTTCGAAAGCATCAAGACCGTCCTGGAGGCGGCGTGAATATCTCCAACACCGTCAAGATCACGCCCGAACTCGTCGCCGAACATGGTCTGAAGCCCGACGAATACGAGCGGATTCTGAAACTCATCGGCCGCGAGCCTTCGATCACCGAACTCGGCATCTTCTCGGCGATGTGGAACGAGCACTGCTCGTATAAATCCTCGAAAGTGCATCTGAAGACGCTGCCGGTCACCGGCAAGATCGTCATTCAGGGTCCGGGCGAGAACGCGGGCGTCATCGACATCGGCGACGGCCAGGCCTGCATCTTCAAGATGGAGAGCCACAATCACCCCTCCTATATCGAGCCCTATCAGGGCGCGACAACGGGCGTCGGCGGAATTTTGCGCGACGTCTTCACCATGGGCGCGCGCCCGATCGCTTGCCTCAACGCGCTCCGTTTTGGCTCACCCGATCATCCGAAGACGCGCCATCTCGTTTCCGGCGTCGTCGCCGGCATCGGCGGTTACGGCAATTCATTCGGCGTTCCCACAGTAGGTGGCGCGGTCGGCTTTCATTCGCGCTATGACGGCAACATTCTCGTCAACGCCATGGCGGTCGGCATCGCCGATACCGACAAGATTTTCTACGCGAAAGCCACCGGCGTCGGCCTGCCCGTCGTCTATCTCGGCTCGAAAACCGGACGTGACGGCATCCACGGCGCGACTATGGCTTCCGCCGAGTTCGGTGAAGGCGCGGAAGAAAAGCGCCCGACCGTGCAGGTCGGCGACCCGTTCGCGGAAAAACTTCTTCTCGAAGCCTGTCTCGAAATCATGGCCAAGGGTTGCGTCGTCGCGATTCAGGACATGGGTGCGGCCGGCCTCACCTGCTCCGCTGTCGAGATGGGCGCGAAGGGCGATCTCGGCATCACGCTCGATCTCGAGAAAGTGCCGGTGCGCGAAGAAGCGATGACGGCTTACGAGATGATGCTCTCGGAGTCGCAAGAGCGCATGCTAATGGTGCTGAAGCCCGGCAAGGAAGCCGAGGCCGAAAGTATCTTCAAGAAGTGGGGTCTCGATTTTGCGATCGTCGGCCACACGACCGACACGCTGCGTTTCCTCATTCGCCACAACGGCGAGGAAATGGCCGATCTCCCGATAAAGGAGCTTGGCGATCAGGCGCCGGAATATAACCGCCCCTTCACCGAAACGCCGAAGCTGCCGGTGCTGGATGCGAGCAACGTGCCCGCGCCGAAGTCGCTCGGCGAAGCGCTGGAAAAACTCGTCGCCTCTCCCGACCTTTGCTCCAAGCGCTGGGTCTGGGAGCAGTACGATCATCTCATTCTGAACAACACCGTACAGCGCCCCGGCGGCGATGCCGCGGTCGTGCGCGTGCATGACGGCCCGAAGGCGCTCGCGCTCTCGACCGACGTCACGCCGCGCTATTGCGAAGCCGATCCCTTCGAGGGCGGCAAGCAGGCGGTCGCCGAATGCTGGCGCAATCTCACTGCGGTCGGCGCGACCCCGCTTGCGATCACCGACAACCTGAACTTCGGCAATCCCGAGAAGCCCGACATCATGGGCCAGTTCGTCGGCTGCATCCGCGGTATCAAGGAAGCCTGCCTTGCGCTGAACTTCCCGGTCGTGTCGGGCAACGTCTCGCTCTACAACGAAACGCAAGGCCGCGGGATTTTGCCGACGCCCACCATTGGCGGTGTCGGCCTGCTCAAAGATTTCCAGAACTCGGCGACGCTCGCCTTCAAGTCGTCGGGCGAAGCCATCGTCGTGCTCGGCGATACGCGCGGCTGGCTCGGCCAGTCCGCTTATCTCGCAACGATCTTCGGCCGCGAAGAAGGCGCACCCCCGCCGGTCGATCTCGCAGCCGAAAAGCGCAGCGGCGATCTCGTCCGCGACCTGATCGCGAAAGGCCGCGTCACCGCGGTGCATGACTGCTCGGACGGCGGCTTGCTCGTCGCAATCGCGGAAATGGCCATGGCGTCCGGGATCGGCGCGACCCTCGAACTTTCGCCGGGGGGAATCCCGCCCCACGCCTTCTGGTTCGGCGAGGATCAGGCGCGCTACGTCATTACTGCGCCTGCCCTCGCGCTGCCCGAAATCGAGGCCGCCGCCAGAGCGGCAGGCGTATCGGCTATGCGCCTTGGCCTAACCGGCGGCGAGCAATTGATTTTGCCCGGTGAACGCCCAATATCTATGGCGGAACTGAAGAAGCGGCACGAATCTTGGTTGCCGGACTATATGGCGGCCAAGAACTGACCGGCTGCGTTTTGGAGAACGGCAATGGGCATGGAAGCCGCGGAAATCGAGCGCCTGATCAAAGAGGCCCTGCCCGACGCAACCATTGAGATCCGCGATCTGGCCGGCGACAACAACCATTATGCCGCCACGGTTATTTCCAATAGTTTCAAGGGAAAGAGCCGCGTGCAGCAGCATCAGATGGTCTATGCGGCGTTGAAGGGCCAGATGGGTGGCGTGCTGCATGCCCTCGCGCTACAAACCGGCACCCCCGAAGGGTGAGCCAAGGACGAAAGTCGGCCAAGGATATTCAAGCCCATGAGCATTCAGGATTTCATCAAGAACGAAGTGACCGGTAACGACGTCGTGCTGTTCATGAAAGGCACGCCCCAGTTTCCGCAATGCGGCTTCTCGGGTCAGGTCGTGCAGATCCTCGACTATGTCGGCGCCCCTTATAAAGGCATCAACGTGCTCGACTCAGCCGATCTGCGTCAGGGCATCAAGGACTACGCCAGCTGGCCGACCATCCCGCAGCTTTATGTGAAGGGCGAATTCGTCGGCGGCGCGGACATCGTGCGGGAAATGTTTCAGGCCGGCGAATTGCAGAGCTTCCTCGCCGAAAAAGGCGTGAAGGTCGCCGCGAAGGCGTAACGCCTCGCCTCTTCGAGAATAAAAAAGCCGCCCTCTCGGGCGGCTTTTTCTTGATCTGCTCTCGCGAACAATCAGCGCGAGTAGAATTCGACCACGAGATGCGGCTCCATCTGCACCGGAAACGGCACCTCGGTGAGCACCGGCACGCGGGTCAGCTTGGCGGTCATCTTCGAATGATCGGCCTCGATGTAATCCGGCACGTCGCGCTCGGCGAGCTGGGTCGCCTCTAATACCAGCGGAAGCTGCTTCGACTTTTCCTTGATCGAAACGACATCGCCCGGCTCGAGGCGCATGCTCGGGATGGTCGCCTTCTTGCCGTTCACCTGCACGTGGCCATGGTTGATGAACTGGCGGGCGGCGAACACGGTCGGCACGAACTTCGCGCGATAGACCACGGCATCGAGACGGCTCTCAAGGAGACCGATCAGGAGCGCGCCGGTGTCGCCGCGGCGGCGGACCGACTCTTTGTAGATGCCGAGGAACTGCTTCTCGGAAATGTTGCCGTAATAGCCCTTGAGCTTCTGCTTCGCGCGCAGCTGCACGCCGAAGTCCGACGGGCGGCCCTTGCGGCGCTGGCCGTGCTGGCCCGGACCATATTCGCGGCGGTTGACGGGGCTCTTCGGGCGGCCCCAGATATTTTCGCCCATGCGGCGGTCAAGCTTGTGCTTGGCCGAGTGACGCTTCGACATCGCAAATCCTCTTGCGGTTGGATTGCGCCCTCCTTTGCGGACCTACTTAGGCCAGCCGACAGGCGAACTTCCGAGCGCCGGAACCCCTGAAAATCAGGGGTTTCGATTAGGAAGGCCGCCACGGGTGCGGGAAGTGCGTGGGGATAAAGGGTCGGATCGGCCCTGTCAAATAGCGGTGACGGGCTCGATTCCGAAGGATTGGAGCGCCTTGGCCAGCGCCGGATTGGGCGCTTTTCCGCTGGTGAAATGGGCGACTACCGGCGAAGTCACCGGCGCCCCCTCTGGAGGCAGCAGGCTCGCGACCCGCCGCGCGATCGCGGGCGCCGGGTCGATCCACGCGACCGGCCAGGGCGCGAGCGCTTTGAAGCGTTCGAGCAGCAACGGATAATGGGTGCAGGCCAGCACCACGGTGTCAGTCTTCGCGCCATAGTCGCGAAACGCCGGCGCGATTTCCTTCGCAAGTTCCTCATCTGTCGCGCGTTCCCCGCGCAGATGCCCTTCCGCCAGCGAAGCGATCCGATCGCTGCCGACCAGATCGACGATGCAATCGCCCGCGAACTCCTCGATCAGCGCGCGCGTGTAGTCGCGCTTCACCGTTCCTGGTGTCGCCAGCACCGAAATCCGCTTGGTTTTCGACTGCGCACAGGCCGGCTTGATCGCGGGTACCGTGCCGACGAAGGGAATGGAATGCTTCGCGCGTAACACGGGAAGCGTGAGCGTCGACGCGGTATTGCAGGCGATCACGGCAAGCGCGGGCTGATAACGCGCGATCAGGCCCTCCATCACCGCGGAAACGCGCGCTATCAGGGTTTCGTCTTCCAGACGCCCATACGGGAACACCGCGTCGTCGGCGGCATAGACGAGGTTCAGATCACGCCGGAGCGTGGAAATCTCGCGCAATACTGTGAGCCCGCCGAGTCCTGAGTCGAACACGAGCACGGCCGGGTTGACGGAAGTGGCTAACGAATCCTGCATCGGAACTTCAATTTAGCGGGCAATGCGTCTTTGTTCATCGGGTATCGTAAACGTGCTGCGTTTCGTTCAACTTCGGTTCTTGCCGCGTTCTCTTCGGGTTTAACGCGACTATCGAATCTGGCTGCTCCGGATTCACGCCTTGCTAGGAGAAGTTACCTGCATCGCTTCCTCGATGCGCGCGAGCAACACGTCGAGTTCCCGCTCGTTCGAATTTATCTCAACGATCCGGTAATTCCGCTCGCGAAGCCAGGCGTGTTTCGCTTCGCGCGCGGCCTTCGTGTCGGGGTTTTCGTCCACCGCGACAATCTCGAGGATCAGCCGCAAGGGCTGCGCTAGAAAATCTGTCACATGCGGGCCGATCGGCACGTTGCGCTTGAACTGGCCCGCGAAGCGCTTGTCGTTGGTGAGCGAACGCCAGAGCGTCCGTTCCAGTTCGGTCGGGTTACGCCGCAGGAGCCGCGCAAGCCCCTTCCCCGGCGCGGTGCCGCTCGCGACCTCCGCGCCCTGCTTGTTGAGCAACTCGCGCAGCAATTCGGCTTCGCCGCCGCGCAAAATCCCGCCGGTTGCCGGTCCTTTCGCGCCCTGCGCCAGCGTGCGCACGACCCCGTGCAACGTCTGCATGTCCTGCTCGGTGGGTGACAGCCGCAGGAAGATGTTGCGCAGGTTCACGATCATGTTTTCGCGCTTCTCCGGCGGGCGAAAGAACTCGTGCCGCTCCAGCTCGTTCACGACCGTTGCGAAGAACGCCTCGAATTTCGCCTTGGGCGCGGGTGGCGAGAAATCCGGCGCCGCGAACGGAAGCGCGTTGCCGCTCGCCAGCTTATAGAACTCGTAAGCGCAGATGATCACGGCCTGCGATAGATTGAGCGAGGCGAAGGCCGGATTCACCGGCATGGTCAAAATCTTGTCGGCGAGCCCGACCTCATGCACCTCGAGCCCGTTGCGCTCGCGGCCGAAAACCAGAGCCGCAGTCTGCCCCGCCTCGACATGCGGCAGGAGCGCGCGCGCCGCCTGCTCCGGCCCGAGCACTTCCTTGATCTGGTCGTGCTGGCGCGCGGTCGCCGCGATTACGAGCGTGCAATCGGTAATCGCGTCGGCAAGCGTGTCGTAGAGCTTCGCTTCTTCGAGAATGCGGTCCGCGCCGGAGGCGGTCCGGTGCGCGCCGGGGTTTGGCCAACCGTCGCGCGGTTTCACGAGGCGCAGCTCCGAAAGTCCGAAATTGCCCATGGCACGAGCCACCGAGCCGATGTTCTCGGCCAGTTGCGGCTCGACCAGCACGATCACCGGCCCCAAGCCTGCGACCCATTGTTTCGTTCTATCCGTCCCGGCGCCCGGCATGCCAAAAGCCTGTAATTACCGCTGATTTCGCGACAAACGTCGGCTTTCGCCGCCTATTTGCCGATGCTATAGCGAGCCCCTGATCGGCGGGCCACTCCGGCCCGCTATTTCCTGCATATTTCCGCGCTTTCAGGGGAGCTTCATGGCGAAAATTAAGGTCAAGAATCCGGTCGTCGACTTGGACGGAGACGAGATGACACGGATCATCTGGCAACTCATCAAGGACAAACTGATCTTCCCGTATCTCGACATCGACCTGCTCTATTTCGATCTCTCGATTGAGAAGCGCGACGAAACCAACGACCAGATCACGCTCGACGCCGCCGAGGCCATCAAGAAGCATGGTGTCGGCGTCAAGTGCGCGACCATCACGCCGGACGAAGCGCGCGTGAAGGAATTCAACCTCAAGCAGATGTGGAAGTCGCCGAACGGCACCATCCGCAACGCGCTCGGCGGCGTCGTCTTCCGCGAGCCCATCATCTGCAAGAACGTCCCGCGCCTCGTTCCCGGCTGGACCCAGCCGATCATCGTCGGCCGCCATGCCTTCGGCGACCAGTACCGCGCGACCGATACGCTGATCCCCGGGCCCGGCACGCTCAAGCTCGTGTTCGAAGGCAAGGACGGCAAGAAGATCGAGAAGAACGTCTACGAGTTCGCAAGCTCCGGCGTTGCGCTCAGCATGTTCAACGTCGACGAGTCGATCCGCGATTTCGCCCGCGCCTCGTTCAACTACGGTCTTGCGCGGAATTATCCGGTCTATCTCTCGACCAAGAACACGATTCTGAAAGCCTATGACGGCCGCTTCAAGGACATCTTCCAGGAAGTGTTCGACGCGGAATTCAAGGACAAGTTCGCGGAGAAAAAGATCGTCTATGAACACCGCCTGATCGACGACATGGTCGCGGCGGCGATGAAATGGTCCGGTGGCTATGTCTGGGCCTGTAAGAACTACGACGGAGACGTGCAATCCGACACGGTCGCGCAGGGCTTCGGCTCGCTCGGCCTCATGACCTCCGTGCTGACCACGCCCGACGGCAAAACCGTGGAAGCGGAAGCCGCCCACGGCACGGTCACCCGTCACTACCGCCAGCACCAGAAGGGCCAGGAGACCTCGACCAACTCGATCGCGTCGATCTTCGCGTGGACCCGCGGTCTTTCGCACCGCGCGAAGCTCGACAACAATTCTGAGCTCGCGAAGTTCGCCGCGACCCTCGAGAAGGTCTGTGTCGACACGGTCGAAAGCGGTTACATGACCAAGGATCTCGCGCTTCTCGTCAGCGCCGACCAGAAGTGGCTCTCGACCGAGGGCTTCCTCGACAAGATCGACGGGAACCTGAAGAAGGCCATGGCCTGATTTCGGCCGGCCTGAATCTGAATCAGAGCATCAACGAAAAAGGCCCGGAACGACTCGTTCCGGGCCTTTTTCTTGAATCGGATTCGATGCGTGAGGCGCTTGAATCTCTACTTTAACTTCAAGCCGAAAGCGCTGATTCTATTGCCTTTAGCGCGTCATTGGCCTTGGCCCCATCGGGTCCGCCGGCCTGCGCCATGTCGGGCCTGCCGCCGCCGCCCTTGCCGCCGAGCGCTTCCGCGCCCTTGCGCACCAGATCGACCGCGCTGAACTTCGAGGTCAGGTCCGGCGTGACGCCGACCACGATGCCGGCCTTGCCGTCGCCGGTGACGCCGACGATCGCGACCACGCCCGAGCCGACCTGCTTCTTGCCTTCGTCAGCAAGGCTCTTGAGATCCTTGATCTCGATGCCTTCGACCGCGCGCGCGAAGAACTTCACGTCGCCGACGCTTCGGATCGCGTCATCGCTACCTGATTTTCCGCCGCCGCCCATCGCGAGCTTCTTGCGGGCATCCGCGAGATCGCGCTCGAGCTTCTTGCGCTCGTCGAGGAGCGCCTCGACGCGCTGACCCACCTCGCCGACCGGCGACTTGATCGCATCCGCCACTTCGCGGAGCTTCTTCGCGTCGCCGGTGAGCGACTTGCGCGCGCCCGCACCCGTGAAGGCTTCGATACGGCGAACGCCGGCCGCGACCCCGCTGTCGGCGAGCCCCGCGATGATGCCGATTTCGCCGGTGCGCTTCACATGCGTGCCGCCGCAGAGTTCAACCGACCAGCCGAGCGCGTTGCCGCCTGCCGTCTCGCCCATCGCGACCACGCGGACCTCGTCGCCGTATTTTTCGCCGAACAAGGCGCGTGCGCCGGACGCGCGCGCGTCGTCGAGCGCCATGACGCGGGTCGTGACGGCCGAGTTCTGCAAGACGTAGTCGTTCGCCATGTCCTCGATCTTCGCCATTTCTTCCGGCGTGATCGGTTTCGGATGCGAGAAGTCGAAACGCAGCCGGTCGGGCGCCACCAGCGAGCCCTTCTGCGCTACGTGGTCGCCGAGCACCTGCCGCAACGCCTCGTGCAGGAGATGCGTCGCGGAGTGATTGCGGCGAACGTCCGCGCGGCGCGCATGATCGACCTTCAACTCAAACGGTTTGCCGGTCTCGAGTGTACCTTCCTCGACCTTGCCGAAGTGGACGAAGAGATCGCCCGCCTTCTTCTGCGTGTCGGTGACGCGGAATTTCACCCTCTCGCCGACGAGCAGGCCGGTATCGCCGACCTGACCGCCGCTCTCGCCATAGAATGGCGTCTGGTTGAGGACGACCGCGCCCTCCTCACCGGCTTTGAGCGACTTCACTTCCGCGCCGTCCTTCACGATAGCGCTGACCACGCCTTCGGCGGTCTCGGTCTCGTAGCCGAGGAATTCGGTCGCGCCGAGCTTCTCTTTCAGGCCGAACCATACCGTCTCGGTCGCGGCGTCGCCCGAGCCCTTCCAGCTTTCGCGCGCCTTGGCCTTCTGCTTCTCCATGGCGGCTTCGAACGCCTTGGTATCGACCGTGATGCCGCGGGGTTTCAGCGCATCCTGCGTGAGGTCGAGCGGGAAGCCATAGGTGTCGTAGAGCGTGAACGCGGTCTCGCCTTTGAAGCTGTCGCCTTTCTTCAGCGCCTTCGCTTCTTCCTCGAGCATGACAAGGCCGCGTTCCAGCGTCTTGCGGAAGCGGGTTTCCTCGAGCTTCAGCGTTTCGGTGATGAGGCTCTCGGCGCGGATCAGCTCCGGATAGGCCGAGCCCATCTCGCGCACGAGCGCGGGCACCAGCCGGTACATCAGCGGCTCTTTCGCGCCGAGCAGCTCGGCGTAGCGCATGGCGCGGCGCATAATGCGACGAAGCACATAGCCCCGGCCCTCGTTCGAGGGCAGCACGCCATCGGCGACGAGGAACGAGGACGCGCGCAGGTGGTCCGCGATCACACGGTGCGCCGGCACCTTGTCGCCCACTGCCTTTACGCCGGTCGCCTCTTCGCTGGCGCGGATCAGGTTCTTGAACAGGTCGGTATCGTAGTTGGAATAGACGCCTTGCAGGATCGCAGAGATGCGCTCCAGCCCCATGCCGGTATCGATCGAGGGGCGCGGCAGGTCGATGCGCTGGTCCTTCGTCACCTGCTCGTACTGCATGAAGACGAGGTTCCAGAACTCGAGGAAGCGGTCGCCGTCTTCGTCGGGGCTGCCCGGAGGGCCGCCCTGCAACTTGTCGCCCTGGTCGATGAAGATTTCCGAGCACGGCCCGCAGGGGCCGGTGTCGCCCATCGCCCAGAAGTTGTCGGAAGTCGCGATGCGGATGATGCGGCTATCGGGCAGGCCCGCGATCTTCTTCCAGAGATTAAAGGCCTCGTCGTCGGTGTGATAGACGGTGACGAGGAGCTTGTCCTTCGGCAGGTCGAAGGTCTTGGTGCAGAGCCCCCACGCGAGTTCGATCGCGCGCTCCTTGAAATAGTCGCCGAACGAGAAGTTGCCGAGCATCTCGAAGAAGGTGTGATGGCGCGCGGTATAGCCGACATTGTCGAGGTCGTTGTGCTTGCCGCCAGCGCGCACGCATTTTTGCGAGGTGGTCGCCTTGTTGTAGGACCGCTTCTCGACGCCGGTGAAGACGTTCTTGAACTGCACCATGCCGGCATTGGTGAACATCAAGGTCGGGTCGTTGCGCGGCACCAGCGGCGACGACGGCACGATTTCGTGCCCCGCTTTCGCGAAGTAGTCGAGGAAGGCCGACCGGATTTCGTTGACGCCGCTCATGTTCTTAAAGGCTTTGCCGGAGAAGGATTTAGCGCCCGTTCTCTAGCCGAGCAGGCCGCCTGGGTCGAGCGGAACCGGCGGCGCCGGCACGGACGGCGCGAGAGGCGGCTCTTGGCCGCAAGCGGCGACCTTAAACGAGCGGCCTGAAAAAAGGAGCGACGCGGCCCCTTGCCCAAGCGGGGAAGCCAGTGGGCGAAGGAGACCGCGTCCCGTACCGGAAGCCGCCGGGCAAGCGGCGATCCGGGCAGATTCCGAGGCCAAACGCTTTCCTTCAAGGATTTCAGCCTTCCACGGGCATACGTGGCGGCGGCTCCGCCGCTCCTGCCGGTACGGGCGAACTCACCCGGCAGGAAGCAGCCAAATCCGTGAGGAAAGCAGCGGCAGGCTAAATCAGGCCTCGGCTGCTTCGTCGGCGTCGTCGGCATCATCGCCGTCGTCCGCCTGATCGAGGATTTGTTCGGCGACAAGGCCGGAGTTGGTACGGACCGCAGCTTCGATCGCGGCCACGATCGCGGGGTTCTCTTTCAGGAACGCCTTGGCGTTCTCGCGGCCCTGCCCGAGGCGCTGGCTGTCATAGGAGAACCAGGCGCCTGACTTTTCGACCACGCCCGCCTTGACGCCGAGATCGATGATCTCGCCCATCTTGGAGACGCCCTCGCCGTACATGATGTCGAATTCGACCTGCTTGAAGGGCGGCGCCACCTTGTTCTTCACGACCTTCACGCGGGTCTGGTTGCCGATCACCTCGTCGCGCTCCTTGATCGCGCCGATGCGGCGGATGTCGAGGCGGACCGAGGCGTAGAACTTCAGCGCATTGCCGCCGGTAGTGGTTTCTGGCGAGCCGTACATGACGCCGATCTTCATGCGGATCTGGTTGATGAAGATCACCATCGTGTTCGACTTCGCGATCGAGCCCGTGAGCTTGCGGAGCGCCTGGCTCATAAGGCGAGCCTGACTACCGGGCTGCACGTCACCCATTTCGCCGTCGAGTTCGGCCCGGGGCACAAGGGCCGCCACCGAGTCGACCACCAGAATATCGACCGCGCCGGAGCGCACGAGCGTATCGGCGATCTCGAGCGCCTGCTCGCCTGCGTCGGGCTGCGAAACCAGAAGATTTTCGATGTCGACGCCGAGCTTCTTCGCGTAGATCGTGTCGAGCGCATGCTCCGCGTCAATGAAGGCGCAGGTGCCGCCGATCTTCTGCGCTTCCGCGATGGTGTGGAGCGCGAGCGTCGTCTTGCCGGAGGACTCCGGCCCGTAAATTTCGATGACCCGGCCGCGCGGCAAGCCGCCGACGCCGAGCGCAATGTCGAGGCCCAGCGATCCGGTCGAGACCACCTGAATCCCCGCAGGCTTGTCGCTCTTGCCCAGTTTCATGATCGAGCCTTTGCCGAAGGCGCGTTCGATCTGGGAAAGGGCGGCGTCCAAAGCCTTGGATTTGTCCACGGAATTGCCTTCTACGACTCGGAGGTGAGCTGCTGACATAACACGGTCTCCCGATGCCCAGAGGTGTTCCTGCCTTTCTCCGGGGTCCCGCCGCCTTGCGAACGGAACAAGGACAATGTACCTTGTTTGTTCTCTGTTCGCAATACGTTCTAATTGGGTTGTGGAGGATCAATGGCCGCTATGGTTAGCGGTTCGTTAAAATCGCGGCCCGGCTCAGGCGCTCTCGCCCCGGGAACCGGCACCTGCTGATTCTCTTACCTCCCCCGCATCATCCGGCTCACATTCTCCGCGATCATCATGACCGGCGCGTTGGTGTTGCCCGCGATGATCGAAGGCATGATCGAGGCGTCCACCACCCGCAGGCCCTCGACGCCGCGCACCCGCGCCTCCGGGTCCACTACCGAAGCCGCGTCCCGCCCCATCCGACAGCTTCCGACCGGGTGATAGATCGTCTCGGCGCGCGCGCGGATGTCCGCGATCAGCGCGTCGTCGGAGCGCGCGTTCGGCCCCGGCAGCAGTTCGGCCTTGATATGTTTCTTTATCGCGGGCGCTTCCAGCACGCGCCGTGCGACCTTCAGCCCGTCGAGCAGCACGCCGATGTCGTCGGGATGGCTCAGGTAATTCGCCTCGATCTTCGGCGGCGCGGAGGCGTCGCGGCTCGCGAGCGAAATGCGACCCCGGCTTTTGGGCAAGAGATCGCAGACATGCAGCGTGACGCCATAACCGAAGGTGGTCTTGCGGCCATGGTCGCGCATCAGCGCGGGGATGAAATGGAATTGCAGGTTCGGCCGCTCCCGCGCGGGATCCGATTTCACGAAGCCGCCGGCTTCGGCGACATTCGAAGTCAGCTCGCCCTGCCGGTGCTTCGCGTAAGCGAACCCAGAGCGGACAAGTCGCGGCAGCAAACCCGGCGCCATGCCGATCGCGTCGCGCCCGCGCGTCGCGGCAAGCACCGTGATGTCGAGATGATCGGCAAGATTGGCGCCGGTTTCGCGTGCATCGTGCAACACCTCGATGCCGAAACGCGAAAGTTCTTCGCCCGGCCCTATCCCTGAAAGCATCAGAAGTTGCGGCGAATTGACCGCGCCGCCGCAGACCATCACCTCGCCACCCGGCCGCAAAAGAATGTCGCGCCCGCGCAAACGCAATCCGGTCGCGCGGCGATTTTCGAACAGGATGCGCTCGACCGCAGCACCGGTCTCGACCGTAAGATTGGCGCGGCCAAGCACCGGCTCGAGGAACGCGCGCGCGGCGCTGAAGCGCGCGCCATCCTTCTGCGTCACCTGATAGATGCCGACGCCGTCCTGCCGCTCGCCGTTGAAGTCTTCGTTCGCGGGAAACTGGCATTCGCCGCCCGCCTGCACGAAGGCGCGCGAGAGCGGATTGACATGCACGAGATCGGAAACCGTGAGCGGTCCTTTGGTGCCGTGATGGGAGTCCGCGCGCGCGGTATTGCCTTCCATCGCAAGAAAAAGTTCGCGCGCACGTTCCCATCCCCATTGGGGGCCTGCGGCTTTCGCCCAGCCCTCGTAATCCTCCGGGTGTCCGCGCATGTAGATCATCGCGTTGATGGAGCTCGAACCGCCGAGCGTCTTCCCGCGCGGCCAGTAGAGGCTCCGGTTGTTGAGCTGCGGCTCCGGCGCCGTCTCGTAGCGCCAGTTGATGCCGCGCGCATGCGCAAGCAATGCCAGTCCGAGCGGAATGTGGATGAGCGGGCTCTTGTCGGGAGGCCCGGCCTCGACGAGGCAGACGCGCTTTTCCGGATTTTCGGAAAGGCGGTTCGCCATCACGCAACCCGCCGAGCCCGCACCAACGATGATGTAGTCAAACATGGCTCAGCCCAGAAAGCGTTTCGCGAGATCGATCAGCCGTTTCGCGCGCCCTTCGTAGGGCGGGAATACGAGCGGCACCAGCGAAAAGCGATTGCGCAGCACCGCACGCTGATGACTGAAGGCGAGAAAGCCATAAAGGCCGTGCGCCATGCCGATGCCGGAGTTGTTCACGCCGCCGAACGGCAGATCGGGATGCGTGAAATGCAGCATGGTAAGATTGACGCCCGCGCCGCCCGATGTGGTCGCGGCGAGCACGCGCTCGACGAAAGCATTGTTTCGGTCGAACACATAAAGCGAGAGCGGCTTGGGCCGCGCGTTGATCTGCGTGATCACCTGCTCAATGTCGTCGAAGGCGATAATCGGCAGGATCGGCCCGAAGATTTCCTCGCGGCCGATTTCCATTTCCGGCGTGATCGCCTCGATCAGCGTCGGCGCCATGGCGCGCGCCTCTGCTTCGCCACCGGAAACCACGCGCGCGCCTTTGGCTTTTGCGTCGTCGAGCAAACCCGAAAGCCGCCGCGCGTGATGATCGTTCACGATCCGCGCAAGATGCGGGCTCTGCGCACCATCGCCGTAAGCCTTGGCGATGCGTTCGCGCAGCAACGCAAGCAGGCGCTCCTTCATCGAGGCGTGCACGAACAGATAATCGGGCGCGATGCAGGTCTGACCGGCGTTCACGAACTTTCCGAAGGCGATCCATTTCGCGGCCTGCTCGATATCCGCGTCCGGCCCGACGATCACCGGCGACTTGCCGCCGAGTTCGAGCGTGACCGACGCGAGATTCTTCGCGGCCGCCTCCATCACGATCCGGCCGACTGCCGGACTGCCGGTGAAGAAGATGTGGTCGAAGGGAAGCGCAAGCAGCACCGCTGAGACGTCTTTGCCTCCCTCGACTACGGTCACAAGATCAGGCGGAAACGTCTCTGCGATCAGGCGCGCGATTACCGCCGATACCGCCGGCGTCATTTCCGAAGGTTTCAGCATCGCGCTATTGCCGGCTGCGAGACACGACACCAGCGGTCCGAGACAGAGATTGAGGGGATAATTCCACGGCGAGATGATGAGGCAGACGCCGCGCGGCTGCGCCATGACCTGCGCCGAGGTGCCGAAGGTCGGCAGCGACGACGAAACCCGCGACGGCCGCATCCAGCGCCGCAAATGCTTCAGCGTGTGGCGGATTTCTTGCGTGACGGGCAGGATTTCGGTGAAGACGACTTCCGCTTCCGGCTTGCCGAAATCGGCGGCAAACGCCGCGAGAATTTCAGGCTCGTAGCGCCGGACCGCCTCCGTAAGTTTTTCGAGCGCAGCGCGCCGCTCGGCATAGCCGAACGTAAGCCGCCGCTCGGCGGCCTTCACGCACTGCGCGGCAAAAACCGCACTGATGGCATCGCTCGTTACCGCTCCGTCCATCGAACTCCTCCCTGGACGGGACGATTCTACTTATTCGGCAGCCGGTCAAACGCGAGCACGCCTTCCGCGATCAGGTGAAACGGCTGCCTGTCGACCGTATAGATCGCGATCTTCGGCCCGCCATAGCCCGCCGCCGGATCGTCGAGCGTGCCGATCTTGAGCACGATCTGCGGCATGTCCTGCCGCCGCGTGAGAATATGCGTGCCGCATTCGGCGCAGAATTCGCGCGTTACCGCGTTGTCGAGATCCGCGCGCGTGAACCGCTTCGGCTGGCCTTTGGTGTAGGCGAAGCCTTCCGGCGGCATCAGCATGAACAGGTTCGGCGCGCCGCCGGTGATATACTGGCATTCGCGGCAATGGCATTGCGCCTTCAGCATCGGCTTGCCCTCGGCTTTGTAGCGCAAGCTCCCGCAATAGCATCCGCCTGTGAGTTCCATGTCCCTCGCCCTTTATTCCTCGCGCGCTCGTGAAGGCACGGACGCCGCGTTAGCGGATAGGATGACCGCGGAAAAACGGAGGAACAAGCCGATGCGCGACAAGCTGCCCTGCGTATTGCTTCTGGCTTTGATTTTCGCCGCGCCCGCTTCCGCGCAGCAGAATACCTCGCAATACACATCGGTTGCCACCAAGACCTGCAAGAAATTCGACAGCACGAAGGTTGCCGGCGACGAGATCGCGAACGCCTTCGAGTGTCGCGGCCTGCCCGGCTATTCGGTCGTAGTCGGCGAGGACGATCTGCGCACCGTGGTCTCGATCGGCGTCAATCGCGAGAACGCGAAAGACCAGCTTTCGCTCAGCCAGACATTCAATCCGTTCAATTCGGTTCACGATACGCTGGAATGGCGCATTGATGGAAAAACCAAAAAGCCGTTCGCCACGATCCAGCGCTGGTACATCGCCGACAACGCCGACCTCGACAAGGACAGCCGCCCCAGGACCGTCCAGCTTCTTGTCGTCACGCGAACGCCGCCGGGTCGCTCCTGCAACGTCGCCTATATCGATGTGCGCGCGAACGAGAATCCGAACCTGCTCGCGCAGCAGGCCGCCGATGATCTCGCGCAGAAATTCGATTGCACGAAAGACAAAGTGCACTTCATCGGCAACAAGGGCCGCGCGGCGGAACTCGCGGCACGCAAATAATTTAGACGGAACCATCGTCCGGTTTCGCACTTCTCAAGGTTGTACAAACCAGAGGAGAGGTTCCATGCGCAAGTTCGTTCTTGCCGGCGCGATGACGGCTGCGATCGCCGTCCCCGCCTTTGCTCAGACTACCGTCGTCGAAGAGCGCTATTACGTGATTCAGGATCCGCAGACCAAGCACTGCACCTATGTCACCGAACGCCCCTCGACCGGCGTCGTGCTCGATCTCGGCATTTTCCGCACCCGTGCGGAAGCCGAGCTCGGCGCGCGCAAGTCGAAGGTCTGCGTTTACGATTAATCATACGCTACGGAACGCGAAAAGCCCCGGACCTCCGGGGCTTTTCGTGTTGTTCAGGCAGGCTCCGAAAGCTTTTCTTTTCTGCCAACGCGCTCGCGCAGAATCTCGGGCAACGGCGCGGATTTATGCGCGGCCTGATCGGCATTGACCCATACCACCTCGCCGGTCGAACGCGCGTTGCTTTCACCTTTGCCGAACACCGCGAACCTGAAGGTCATTGACGAGCGACCGAGCTTTTCGATCTTCGTCCCGATTTCGATCTGTTCGTCGTAGCGCACAGGCGCGGCATATTCGACCAGCGCGCGCACCGTATGGAAATCCGTATTCTTCGCAGCCTTCTCGGCATTCCAGTCGAACGGCAGATCGCGCAGATATTCGACGATGCAGGTGTCGAAATAGGCGAGATAATTCGCGTTGAACAGAATGCCCTGCGCATCCGCTTCATAGTAGCGGACGCGGAACGGAGTGAAGTGCCAAAAATCGCTGCGCTGCATTATCCGAAATTCTCCTTGGCACAGCTTTAGCGCAGGCGTTAAGCGAATGGAACTCGGGTTCCATTCCATGCGTTATAGTCTTGCGGGAGATGCTGGGAATTTTTCAATGACATGGCAACAATCCGCCGCCTTCGGCCTGATCGCGCTGATGATGGCGGCCTTCGTCTGGGGCCGCTTCCGCTACGATCTGGTCGCGATGGTCACGCTCCTGGTGGCGGTGCTGATCGGCGTCGTCCCCGCGGACAAGGCGTTCTCCGGCTTTTCCGACGATATCATCGCGATCATCGCAAGCGCGCTCGTCGTGAGTGCTGCGGTCGCGCGTTCCGGCATCGTCGAGCGCTTGCTGAAGCCGATCTCGCCCTGGCTCACGAACACGACCATGCAGGTGGTCGTGCTCTCCGCCACGGTCGCCGCACTTTCCGGCTTCGTGAAGAACATCGGCGCGCTCGCCATGTTGATGCCGGTCGCGTTTGCGCTCGCGCGCAAGACCGAAACCTCGCCCTCATTTTACTTGATGCCGATGGCGTTCGGCTCGCTGCTCGGCGGCATCGTTACGCTTGTCGGCACCTCGCCGAATATTCTGGTCTCGCGCGTGCGGCAGGAAATCACCGGCGAGCCGTTCCATATGTTCGACTTCACGCCGGTCGGAGTCGTGCTCGCGGTCGCGGGCATTGCCTTTCTCGCGGTCGGCTGGCGCTTGCTGCCGAAAGGCCGCAAGGGCGCCTCTTCGATCGAAGCCGCCTTCAACCTCGAAGGGTACACGACCGAAGCCGTGGTGCAGGCCAAAACCGACACCGTCGGCAAGACCGTCGCGCAGCTCGAAAAACTTTCCGGCAATGACGTCGAAGTGCTGATGGTAGTGCGCAAGGGCGGCCGCCGCTACGCCCCGACCGAAAGCACGGTGCTGCGCGCGAACGATGTGCTGCTGCTGGAAGGCGAACCGGACGCGCTTCAGCGCATCGTCACCGACGCGAAACTGAAGCTTGCGACGGCCTCGAGCCGGAAATCGAAAAAGGAAACCGATACGCCGGCCGACGATCTTGGCGTCATGGAAGCAGTCGTGAGCGAAGGCTCGGCCATCGCCGGCTCGAACGCCCAGCAGGCAAAACTTTATCACAAGTACGGCGTGACGCTGCTTGCCGTCAGCCGTGCCGGCGAGCGAGTGACCTCGCAACTCCGCTCGGTTCGCCTGCGCACGGGCGACGTCGTCGTGCTGCGCGGAAATCTATCGGAAATGCCGGACATGCTCGGCGAACTGGGATTGCTTCCGCTTGCCGAACGTTCGCAACCGCTGGGCAATACCCGCCGGAGCATTTTGCCGGTCGCGGTGCTTGCCATCGCGATGCTGCTCGTCGCGCTCGGCTATCTGCCGATCGCAATCGCATTTTTCGGAACCGCGGTCGTACTCCTGCTGATGCGTTCGCTCACATTGAAGGAAGCTTACGCCGCGGTGGAATGGCCGATCCTGATTCTGATCGGCGCGCTAATCCCGGTGTCGGACGCGCTGCGCTCCACCGGCGGCACCGAGGTGATCGCCTCCCTGCTCTCGCAAGCCGGAGACTACCTGAACGGCTATACGGCCCTCCTGATGATCATGGCAGCCGCGATGGCGGTGACGCCGTTTCTCAACAACGCCGCCACCGTGCTCGTAATGGGGCCGATCGCGGCGGCGTTCGCCTCGAAGCTCGGCTACAAACCTGATCCGTTCCTGATGGCGGTCGCGATCGGCGCGGCCTGCGATTTCCTCACTCCTATCGGCCACCAGTCGAACACGCTGGTGATGGGTCCGGGCGGCTACCGCTTCGGGGATTACTGGCGGCTCGGCCTGCCGCTTTCGATTCTCGTGCTCGCCGTCGGCGTGCCGCTGATTGCGCTGTTCTGGCCGCTTGCGCGTTAGTCACGGCCGGACTTGACCGTCCCTGCTGGCCGATGCCTCCTGCATCCGCCGAAAACGTAATGGAGGCAGTCATGGACATTCGATCGGCCCTGACCGGACTGTGCGAGGCGTTCAACGCCCACGACCTCGACCGCATCATGGAATTCTTCGCCGAAGACTGCGTACTGGAAATGCCGAGAGGAAACCGGCGCTGGGGTTCGCGTTTCGACGGCAAAGAGAAAGTGCGGGAAGGTCTCGCGGCGCGCTTCGCGGGCTTACCCGACGTTCACTACGGCAACGAAGAACATTTCGTCGATGAGACCGCCGGTACCGGCATGTCGAAATGGACGCTCACCGGTACCGCGCGCGACGGCAGGAAGGCCGAAGTCAATGGTTGCGACTTCTACACGTTCCGCGGCGGCCTCGTGATCCGCAAGGACTCGTACTGGAAAATCGTCGAGTAAGACCGGCGCCGCCGCGGCTCACCACTTTTCGATCCACGGACGCAGATCCATTTCATGCGTCCAGGCGCTGCGGTGCTGGTTGTGCAGATACCAGTAGTTCTCCGCGATCTGGTCGGGATCGAGAATGCCGTCCTGCTCTTTCAGCTTGTAGCGCTCGGGAAACATTTCCCGGATGAAGGCGGTGTCGATCGCCCCGTCGATCACCACATGCGCGACATGAACTCCCTCCGGCCCGAGTTCGCGCGCCATGCTTTGCGCGACCGCGCGGAGCGCGTGTTTGCCCGCGGAGAACGCCGCGAAACCAGGCGAGCCGCGCATGCTTGCGGTCGCGCCAGTGAAAATGATCGTGCCGCGGCCTCTCGGCACCATGACCTTCGCCGCCTCGCGGCCCATAAGGAAGCCGCCGAAGCAAGCCATCTCCCAGACCTTGAAAAATACGCGAGAGGTCGTTTCCCGGATCGGAAAGCGCACATTCGCGCCGATGTTATAGACCGCGACTTCCACCGGCCCGATGTCGCGCTCGATCTCCTCGAAGAGGGCTGCGACCTGCTCTTCCTTCCGCGCGTCGTTGCCGAACCCGCGCGCCTTGCCGCCTTCGGCTTCGATGTGCCGCACCAGCGGCTCGAGCTTGTCGGCATGCCGGCGCGTAACGCAGGCGACATAGCCTTCCTTCGCAAAGCGGCGGGCAATGGCGCCGCCTGTTGCATCGCCCGCGCCGACGATCAGCGCTACTTTCTCAGGCATAGGCATTTCCTCGCGCTTTCTTGACAGCGTGGCTTCCCGCGCGGGAGCCTGTCAATCAAAGCGCCGTAAAAGCAGCCATGCGCGAATGCGGGAGGAAGACTTGAAGCGTCTCGAATTCTTTTTCGATTTCGGCAGCCCCACCACCTATCTCGCGCATACCCAGATGCCGGTGCTCGCCAGACGCACCGGCGCGGAAATCGTCTATCGCCCGATGCTGCTCGGCGGCGTGTTCAAGGCGACCGGCAACCAGTCGCCCGCGGTCATCCCCGCGAAGTCGAAATGGATGGGCCGTGACATGCAGGCATTCGCGCGGCGCTATGGCGTGCCGTTCAAGTACAATCCGAACTTCCCCATCAACACGATGATGTTGATGCGCGGCGCGGTCGCGATGGAGAAGGAAGGCCGCCTTGCGCCTTATGTCGACGCAATCTTCCACGCGATGTGGGTAGAGCCGCAGAACATGAACGATCCGCAGGTCATAGGCGGCGTGCTTGCAAAAGCAGGTTTCGAGCCGAAGGCGATGCTGGCCGCGATCGAAGATCAAAGCGTCAAGGACGGCCTGCGCGCGAACACCGAAGAGGCCGTTTCGCGCGGCGTATTCGGCGCACCGACGTTTTTCGTCGGTGAAAAGATGTTTTTCGGGCAGGACCGGCTGGATTTTGTCGAGGAAGCGCTTCGTCAATAACCCCCTCTCCCCGATGGAGAGGGGTACCTTTAATTCTGCTGCAATTCTTCCTTCACCGCCTTCACGAGACCGACGAGATCGAAGGGTTTCGGCAGAAAGCTGAATTCCTCGCCGGGAAGCTGATCGGCGAGCCCTTCCGAATAGCCGGAAGCGAAGATCACTTTCGTCTTCTTCAGGTTCGCCTTGCGCATTTCCTTGAGCATGGTCGGGCCGTCCATGATCGGCATCATGACGTCGGAAACTATGATATCGATATTGCCGTCTTCTTTCTTCGCGATCTCAAGCCCCTCTTCGCCGTCGGCGGCCGACAGCACGGTGAAGCCGCGCATGGTGAGCGCGTTGGTGGCGAAGCTGCGCACGCCCGGCTCGTCTTCCACGAGCAGCACGGTGCCGCGCCCGGTAATGTTGACCGGCTTCGCGTCCGCGACCGCCTTCGCCTGCGCGGCATCGCGCGCCGCGGTGATCTCGGCTTCCGTCGGAATATAGCGCGGCAGGAAGATGCGGAAGGTCGCGCCCTTTCCCGCTTCGCTCGAAACGTAGATATAGCCGCCCGACTGCTTCACGATGCCGAACGCCGCGGCAAGGCCGAGGCCGGTGCCCTTGTCTTTTTCCTTTGTCGTGAAGAACGGCTCGAAAATTTTACCTAACACATCCGGCGGAATGCCGGTGCCGGTATCGGCAACTTCGATAAGGACGTACTCAGCCGCCGGCATGCCGTCATATTTGAAAGCCTGCGACTCTTCGAGCGAGATATTCGCGGTACGGATTTTCAGCGAGCCGCCGTTCGGCATCGCGTCGCGCGCGTTCGCAGCGAGATTGAGAAGCACACGCTCGAGCTGAATGCTGTCCGCCTTCACCGGCCACAGGTCGCGCGCATAGGTAGCCTCGACCTTCACCTTCTCGGTCGCGACCCGGCGCAACAGCCCTGCCGCAAGCTCGGAAATGACGTCGCCCATGTGCAGGATTTCCGGCACCATCGTTTCGCGCCGGGCAAAGGCGAGCAACTGCCGCACGAGGTTCGCCGCGCGCGTGCCGTATTGGCGGATCTGGTTAAGATACTGGAAGCCCGGATCGGTCGGACGAATCTGCGCGAGCATCAAGCTGGCGTTGCCGATCATGGTAGTCAGCACGTTGTTGAAGTCGTGCGCGATGTAGCCCGCGAACTCGCCAATCGCTTGCATCTTCTGCGCCTGCGCGAACGAGAATTCGAGTTTCTTCTCCTCGCTGGTGTCGATGGCATGCACGATCGCGGCTTCGCCTGCCTCGATCGTATCTTCCTCGACCGGCGTCACGAAGAAGCGCGCGAAGTGGCCTTCCTTGCCTTCGAGCGGCAATTCGATTTCGTGCGGCGCAGCCTTGCCCTCGATCACGCCGCGCAGGAGCGACTCCAGCTTTTCGCGGTCGCGCTGCGCGATGAAGGAGAACACGGTCTGCCGCGCGCCCTTCTCGTCAGCGGAAGGGCCGAACAGCCGCGCGAAGGTGGCGTTCGAATTCACGATCCGGCCTGCGCGATCCACCGTCGCGATCGCCGCCGGAGAGTTGTGGAAGAAGCGCGCGAAGCGGATTTCGGCTGCGCGCAGCGCATCGGGCTTGTCGTCGGTCTTCGCTCTGCTCAGCACGAGCGTGCGCGACGCGCCTGCGGTACCGTCGGAAGCGAAGGCCACGCGATGCATGAGCCGCACCGGCAGGCTGCTGCCGTTCTTCTTGCGAAGATCGATGTCGAGAACTTCGGTTTTCACTTCACTGGGCGCCGGTGCCATATTGGTAAGCAGCGCGGCACTCGTGCCCTGCACGAGATCGGTGATCTTCAAGCCGTCGGGACCGATCTCCGCGATGTCGTAGCCGAGCCAGCCCGCGAGCGTGGTGTTGAGATAGCTTACGCGACCCGCCGCGTCGGACGAGAAAAAGCCCGCGGGCGCATGGTCGAGGAAGTCGATCGCGTGTTGCAGCGACTGGAACGTGCTTTCCTGCTTTTCGCGGTCGCGCGTGATATCGGCGATGGTCCATGCCGCGAGCTTCGCGTGACGGCCCTTGGAGCCCAGCGGCCGCGAGCGGATGCGAAACCAGCGCGCACCACTGTTGTCGGCATTCGGCACGCGGATTTCTTCCGCATGCGCGCGCCCCGACTGCACCGCTTGCGCGAGACGATAGATCGCGTCGGCGACCGTCGGGTCGCTCGTGAACAGCCGCTCGATTGGCCGCACATCGTCGGGATGTTCGGCGCCGGTCAGTTCGAGATAGCTGCGGTTCGCGTAGAGCACGCGGCCCGACGCATCGACGATGGAGACGCCTTCGGTGCCGGTGTCCGCAAGCGCTTTCGTGAGATCGTTGCGGCTCGCGCGGCCCGCGAACTCGATCACGCCGGACGCATAGGAGAACAGTGCAAAGACGCCGATCACGGAGAGCGCCGCCAGCACCGCGACGATATAAGGGTCGGCCTGATCACGGCCGAGGAACAGGAGAAACACGGCGGTCGAAACCAGCGCGAAGGCGACGACGATCACGAGGCCGATCGACCCGGTCGCCGGTATGCGGTCAACGCTGACCGGTTCGTCGTCGTGAGGCGTCATGGCCATAGGCGCCGTCTCCCGCGAATACTTTGGCTCCGCCACCCCGGTTTGCCTGAGAACCCCTTCGTTTCGCAAGCCTAGCCCCTCGCCCCGTTATTTCGCACGGAATTGCGGAGTTTCATGACGTAGCCGATGACCTCGGCGACCGCCTTGTAATGTTCCACCGGGATTTCCTGTTCGACCTCGACCGACTTGAAGAGCGCGCGGGCGAGCGGCGGATTCTGCACCACCGGCACCGCGTGCCGGTAGGCGACCTCGCGGATTTTCAAAGCGATGTTGTCCTGGCCCTTGGCGACGCAGATCGGCGCGCCCATGCCGGGCTCGTATTTCAGCGCCACGGCGAAGTGGGTCGGGTTCATCACCACCACGGTCGCGCCCGGCACTTCCTGCATCATGCGCTTGCGCGAGCGTGATTGGCGGATCTGGCGCAGTTTAGCCTTGATGGTCGGATCGCCTTCCTGCTCCTTGAATTCCTCGCGCACTTCGCGCACCGACATGCGCTGCTTCTCGTACCAGCTGTGCCGCGACCAGAGATAATCTGCAGCGGCGACCAGCGCCATGATCGCGGTCACCGCCGACATGATTTTCAGCGCGAGGATGAAGGTGACGCTGACCGAAAGGCCGAGTTCACCGTTGATTAGAAGACCCATCCGCTCGACTTCGGACGACGCGATCACATAGATCACGGTGCCGACGATCGCGAGCTTCACGAGCCCCTTGCCGAATTGCACGAAGGCGTGTTTCGAGAAAATCCGCTTGAAGCCGCCGATCAGCGAGATGCGGTCGAGTTTCGGTGCGAGCGGTTCGGTGGTCCATAACAGCCGGTGCTGGACCATGTTGCCCGCGATCGCCGAGACGACAAGGATCGCCATCACTGGGCCGATTGCGACCAGCACCTGCATGAAGAGGCGGATGATCGCGCGCATGACGAGACTCTGGTCGGTCGCAAGATGCAGGTTGCCAAGCACGTCACGAAACGCGATCGCGAGCTTATTCGTTGCCTGCCCGCCGAACATGAAGAACGCGATGGTGCCGCCGAGCAGCAGGAACCAGGTGTTAACCTCCTGGCTCTTCGCAACGTCGCCGCGCTTGATTGCGTCTTCCAGCCGTTTTGCGGTTGGGTCTTCTGACTTTTCTGCGTCTTGCCCTTCGCTTTCGGCCATCGCGCGCTCCTATCGCACGACGCCGAGCAGCACGGATTCCAGATGCCCGAGAAAGCCGAGCATCACCGCACCGACGAAGGCAAACAACATGGCGAAGCCGATCATCAGCGAGATCGGCAGGCCGAGGAAGAACACCTGCAATTGCGGCATCAGCCGCGCGAGCAGGCCGAGACCTAGGTTGAATAGAAGTCCGAACACGAGAAACGGCGCGGCCAACTGCACGCCGATCTTGAACGCGCCGGAGACGACGGCGAGCATCAGCTGCGTCACGTCGCTGGTCGGCAGAAACTCGCCGGGCCGGAACAGCGAATAGCTCTGGTCGAGCGCACCGATGGCAAGGTGATGCAGGTCGGTCGCGAAGATCAGCGCGACGCCGAGCATCGCAAGCAGGTTGCCGACGATGATGCCCTGCTGCCCTTGGTTTGGATCGACCGCAGTCGCAAAGCCGAGGCCCATCTGGTTTGCGATCGTCGCGCCCGCGACTTCGAGCGCCGACAAAGTAAGACGCGCGGTCAGCCCGAGCACCGCGCCGACGATCACCTCTTGAATGAGCAGGCCGACGATGGGAGCGAAATTCGCCATCGGCACGGTCGGGTAGTTGCTGCGATAGATCGGCAAGAGCACGAGCGTCAGCATCAGCGCGGTCACGAGCCGGATGCGAGTCGGAATGCCGCGTTCGCCGATGCCCGGCATCAGCATGGTCATGGTGCCGAGCCGCGCGAACATGAGCATGAAGGTGACGGCGAGTGCCGGAAGGAAGGAAATATTGACCTGCACCGCGCGCCCTTCCCCGGGTCTTAGCCGGAGATGATGCGGCTTGCGATCCGGCCCATATAGCCGTTCAGGAGATCGCCCATGAAAGGCAGCGCGACGAGGAGTGCGACGAAGATCGCGATGATCTTCGGCACGAACACGAGCGTCATTTCCTGAATCTGGGTCAGCGCCTGCACGAGCGAGATCGCGACACCGACGACCAGCGCCACGACCATGAGCGGGCTCGCCACCAGAAGCAGCGTCCAGATTCCGTCGCGTGCGACGTCGAGAACTTCCGCGCCGTTCATCAGATAGGCATCCGCATGATTTCTTCGTAGGCAGCGATCACCTTGTCGCGCACCGAGACCATGGTCTCGACCGCGACTTCGGTTTCGGCGACCGCGGTCACGACATCGACGAGGTCGCCCTTGCCGTTCGCGGCGGCCGCCGCCTTCGCGTCCATCTGGGTGCCTTTATTGGTGAGTTCGCCGAGCACGTTCTTGAGCATGTCGCCGAAGCCGTTATCCTGCGTATTGGTTTTCGCTGGTCCGTTGGCCGCGCGCTGAAGCGCGGCATAGGCGTTGGCGGCAATCGAAGGTGTGCTCATGCGAAGCGCTCCCCTTTACGCTTTCAGGATTTCAATGGTGCGCGCGATCATGCGGCGCGTGGCGGTGATCACGTTCAGATTGGCCTCGTAGGAACGCTGCGCCTCGCGCATGTCGACGGTTTCGATCAACGTATTGACGTTCGGGTACTTCACGTTGCCCTGCGCGTCGGCGGCCGGATGGCCCGGCTCGTTGCGGACCACGAAATCGGATTGATCGGTGCGCACATTGCCCATGGAAACCACGGTCGCCTGCAATTCGCGGTCGAAATTGCTGGAGAAAGTCGGCACGCGCCGCCGGTACGGGTCGGCGGTCGGCGTCTGCGCGGTGGAATTCGCGTTGGCGATGTTCTCCGAAATGATGCGCATGCGCGCCGACTGCGAACGCAGACCGGTCGCGGCGATGAAGATCGAGCGCATGAAATCCATGGATCAGCCCTCACTTCTTTCCGATGGCGATTTTCAGAAGCCCGAGCGAGCGCGAATAAAGCGTGGCGGCGGTCTGGTGATCGACCTGGTTCTGCGCGATCCGCATCATTTCCTCTTCGAGCGAGACGGAGTTGCCGCGCGGCGTCACCTCGAACGGCTGCGAGCGGTCGGACGCAAAATTCGGATCGGACTGCGTCGCGCCCGCGAGATGGCCCGGATTGGTCGAGACCATCTGCACCGAGGTCGCGGCCTGAAGCTGACGGGTGAAGTCCTGCGGTTTCAGATCGCGGCCGCGGTAGCCCGGCGTCTCGGCGTTGGCGACGTTCTCCGAAAGCAGCCGCTGGCGCGTCTCGAGCCAGCGCATCCGGGTCTTCAGCATCGAGAAAAGCGGGAGTTCCGTGACGGCCATGGGAAGAATCCGGCGGGGCCTTGCATGGCCCGATAGGCAAGTCTTGCCGGGGGTATGGTTAACGGCAGGTTAAAGCCTTCGGGCCACTGGCGGAAACAACCCTCCGGCCCTCGGAAAGCCTTGATTTTTCGGCTTCTCGTTAACAGTCGTTAACGCTTTATTAGGCATAGGGACGGCATTTTTTGCCCGGCCCGTTAAGGAAGGGGCGCGTAGATGTTGGATTCTCTCCTCGGCTCCCAGCTCGGCACGACCGCGAAATTCGCGATCGCATTCCTGCTTGTGCTGGCGCTTATCGGAATTACGGCGATCATCCTGAAACGCTTCGGCAGCGGGCGGATGCCCTCGTCCGGCGGCGGCCGCAACCGCCAGCCGCGCCTTGCGGTACTCGATTCGGCGATCGTGGACGCCAAACGTCGCCTGGTGCTGGTCCGCCGAGACAACGCCGAACATTTGATCCTGATCGGCGGTCCCTCGGATGTCGTCGTCGAAACGAACATCATCCGTGGCAACGTGGCTCCCGGCACGCAGCCGATGAGCCGTCAGCGCTTGCAGCCGCAGGAACTTGATTCGCTTGAGGCAGCGCTCGTACCCGAACCGGCTTACGAAGAACCGGCACCTCGTGCTGCTGCGCCCGCACCTCGCCCGCGCGATCGCGAACCCGCACCTCGTCCGCCGCGGCCGATGCCGCCACAGCCGCAGATGCAGCCCGAGCCGATGCAGGACTTTGCCGAACCGCAGCTGCGGACCGAGCCTGCCGCATTCTCCCCGCCTCCGCCTTTGATGCCGCGCCCGGCTCCGGCCGCGCATCCCGCAGCGGCAGCACCCGCTCCCGCACCCGTTCAGGCGCCGACGCCGCAGCCCGCTCCAGCACAGCCTCGCACCGATCCGCAATATGCGGATATGGCGCTGAAGCTCGAAGCCGCACTCCGCAAACCGGCGGCCGCTCCCGCGCCGCGCGCGCCCGAAGCGCAGCCGGCCGCTCCGGCACCGCAACCACAGACTCGCGTCATGACGCCGCCGCCTCCGATGCCGCAAACGCGGCCGATGCCGGCAGCGCCCGCACCCGCGACCGCACAACCCGCTGCGCCCATGCCGCCAAAGCAGGACGCGCCCAACCCGTTCGACAGCCTCGAAGCCGAAATGGCGAGCCTGCTCGGACAAGACAAGAAAAGATAAGAGATGAAGCGCAGCCATGCCGTAGCGTTCCTCGCCTTCGCGCTCCTCGTTGCCACCGCAGGCAGCGTGAGCGCGCAGGACATCAGCGTGAACTTCGGTAATGGCACCGGCGTCACCGAGCGCGTGGTTCAACTCGTCGCGCTCATCACCATTCTCTCGCTCGCGCCCGCGATCCTCGTGATGGTGACGAGCTTCACGCGCATCGTGGTGGTGCTCTCGTTACTGCGCACCGCGATCGGCTTGCAGACCGCGCCGCCGAACGCGGTCGTCGTCAGTCTCGCGCTCTTTCTCACTGCCTTCGTGATGGGCCCGGCCTTCCAGACCGCCTACGACACCGCCGTGAAGCCGGTGATCGCCGGTGAGATGCAGCCGCAACAGGCTTTCGAGAAGGGAGCCGCGCCGTTCCGCGCTTTCATGCTCAAGAACGTGCGCGAAAAGGATCTCGCACTCTTCATCGATCTTTCGCGCGAGCAGAAGCCCGAAACGGCGGAAGCGACGCCCCTGCGCATTCTCGTTCCGGCCTTCATGATCTCGGAATTGCGCCGCGCGTTCGAGATCGGCTTTCTTCTGTTCGTGCCGTTTCTCGTCATCGACCTCGTGATCGCTTCGGTCCTGATGTCGATGGGCATGATGATGCTGCCGCCGGTCGTAGTCTCGCTGCCGTTCAAGCTGATCTTTTTCGTGCTGGTCGACGGCTGGAGCCTGGTCGCGGGCTCGCTGGTGCAGAGCTTCGGTACCTAGCGCGTTACTTCGCGCTCACCTGATCGGGCGGCGTGACCGGCATCTGCGCGCCGGGATAACGCGCCTGATACATCTTCAAAAACACGCCAAGCGAGTCGAGGCTGGAGAGCGCCTTGGTGGCCGCACCGATCGCATGCGGATTGGGATCGGCGGAAATCTGATCGAACGCCGCTTTCTCCGGCCCGGCGGCCATCTTGCTCGCGTATTTTTCCTTGAGCCGCACGAGGCCGAGATTTTCGCCGACCAGCGCATATGCCAGCCCCGCGCGCAGAATGTCGTGACGCTCGATTTCGGTCAGCGGCTCGTCTTCCTTCCAGCGCTCGCCGAGCATGGCTTCGATCGCCTCGCCCGCATTACGCCAGCGCCGCGCGGTCCATAAAATGTCCGCGCGTTGCCGGTCGGCCTCCGGGCCTTTCATGCTGGCGATCACATCGAGCGCCTGATCGAAACGGTTCGCGCTCATGAGCGCGCGCGACTCGATCAGGAGCCGCTGCTCGCGCATATCTTTCGGCAGATCGGCGAGCCGCGTCGCCGCGAGAATGGCGATGGCTTTCTGCGGCTTGCGGTTCATCAGAAAGACGATGGCAAGGCGGGTCGCGACCTGCGCTTTCGCTGCACCCGTCAGCCGGAATTCGACCTGATGCTGCAACAGCTCGGCCGCCTGATCGAGCAGATCGACGGAAACGAGCCGTTCCGAAAGACGACGGATCAATTCGTCGCCCCGTCTCCCGATCGGCGTCAGCTTTGCGAAATCATAATAGAGCGCGAGCGCCTCGATCGGCGGCAGCGCGTCGGCCTTGCCCGAAAGGAACAGGTCCTCGAACACCGCCGCCATTTCCATCTGCAAAGTGCGCGTGACCGGCGCGTTCGGCTGCGAAAGGAGTGCCGCGTCGAGCAGCCGGAACGCTTCGCGGTATCGCGCTTCCTGCACATAGAGGCGCGCAAGCAGCCGGTTCGATTCCAGTTCGATCCGGTCGCCGCGCCAGAGGAAGGCAAGCGATTCCAGCCGGTCGATCGCTTTCGGACGATTGTATTCGCCCCGCGCGAGCTTCATTTCGACGAGCTTGTAGAGCGCCTCCGCGACCGCGGGCGCGTCTTTCGACTTCGACGCCGCTTCAAAAAAACTTTCCGCGCGGTCGATGCGGCCGAGACCCTCGGCGATACGGCCCGCGAGTACCGCGAATTGCGCCGCGAGTTCGGGCGGCACTTCGGTCGCGTCGAGTTCGTTCATAAGGCGGCTTGCCTCGGTAAAATCCCGAACCTCGATCGAGGCACGCAATGCCGCCATCAGCACGCGGCGTTGCAGGTCGAGCGGCAAAAGCTTCAGCCCGGCGTTACCTGCGCGAAATTGCTCGCGCGCTTCCGCCCAGGCCGAAAGCTCGGCATAGGCAATCGTGCGCAGGAGTGCTGCGTCCTGCGAGCCGGAAAGTTCGGTGTCCGCGAAATCCTCGAGCGACTTCTTGGCGCGGCCCATCGTCAGTTCGGCGAGGCCGCGCAACAGATGAAAGCGCGCATTGACCGGCGCTTTCGCGTCTTCGCGCACGATGACCTCGAGCGCGCCCTTCGCCTCGGTCGCAAGCCCGTTCGCGAGATAGAAGGTTGCGAGCATCATGCGCGAGTCCGAACGCTGCGCCGGCGGCGCGGCGGCGGCGGCCGTGAGAATTTCCTGTTCGCGTTCATGGAAACGGCGATTGCGCTCGGCTTCCCAGAGCGCCGCGTCTAGCGGCGACGACACGCTGCGGTCAGGGCGCATGCTCGGCGCACGCGGCGCGGTCGAAATCGAAAGTCCCTTGGGCCGACCGATCAGGACGAGATCGGGCTTGAGTGCGATATTGAGATCGTCCGCGAGTGGCGATAGCGCAATGCCCTGCGCCGACGGCAGCAGCCTGAACTCGAGAAAATTCTGCGCGCGCAACACGCCGCGGATCGGACCGGTTGCGGTAACGACATAAATATCGTCGCCGATGTCGGGATCTTCGAGGCGATGAACCTTGCCGCGCGCAGCACCGTCGAGCGGCACAATAAGCGAAGCGCCGTTCTCTTCGGTCATGCGCTGGACGATGAGCGGCCGGCTCGTTCCGATCACCGTGTCGCCGAAATGCACGGTCCAGTTCTGTCCATCGGTCTCCGCGCTCGTCAGCCAGCCGCCCCTGAGCCTGAGCCGAACCACTTTGCCATCGTCGGCGTCGATGACGGCCGCGTCGGAGAAGCTGCGCGTCTTGTCCGCGATCAGTTCGTTGATATTGATCGTGCGCTTGGTGTCGAAGACGATCCAGACCCAGTCGCCCCGGCGGAAAACGGCGGACGCGACCGGCTCCTGAAACGAAAACGCGACCCGCACGCCGGTCGGTGCAAGCACGACATTCGCGCGGACTTCGGAATTCGGCGCCGGCGGCGTCGATTGTGGCGGCTCCTGCTTTACGACCTGCGGCGCGGGAGCAGCAGGCATCGTCTGCGGCGCGGCCTGCGGTAGCGGATTCTGCTGCGGCGTTGTCTGCGGCTGCTCCGGTTGTGCCGCCGGCAACTCGGCCTGCTGATTGGTCTGCGGTTGCGCCTTCGGTGTTTCGCCCTGCACGTCTTCGGGCTTCGCCGCGGGCGGCGGCGTCACATCGACCACGAATGCGTTTTCTTCGCGGAAATGCCGGACGCTTGCATTCGGCGCGAGCACGAGACGCACGACCGCATTGCCATCCGCATAGTCGGCATCGAGCGAGGCGACGCTCGCAGGCAACACCGAACGCGCGTCGCCGAAATCGACGCTCACCGGCGCGTTGAAGGTGATCTTCAGCTCCTGGCCGTCCTGCTCCGCCTTGATCGGCATCGGTTCGCCGATCGTGAAAGCGAAACGTGAAAAGCCCGGCGCTTCGGCAAAACGCAGCCGCACCGGTTGCCACGTTTTCTGCGGCGGCTGCGCGGTGCGCATCTTGCGCTCGGCATCGCGTGCGCGCTTGGCAAGTTCATCGACCACGTCCTGCGGTAGTCCCGGCGGCAGGCTGGTCCAGCTCTCGGGCAGTAGATCGACGAAAAGTTTTTCGCCGGCTTCCATCGTGTTGATTTTTATTTTCTGCCTGAGCGCAATGCGCACGGCCGTACCGTCCGGATCGAGACGCGCCGCGAGCACGATTTCTTTCAGCCGCGGCTGGATTTCCTCGACCGGAACGCGCATCGGCTTCGCGAAGCGGACCACCAGCACGGTATTGTTGAGCTGAACGTCGGTCTTGATCTCTTCGGGAAACGTGAAAACGAGGCGCGCGAAGCCGCTTTCCATCGAAGCGCTGATTTGCGCCGGCTGCGGTTGGGCAAAAGCGGCGAACGGAAGCGCGGCAATCACCAGCGCACCGAGCGTCACCAGGAACGCCCGCCCGTTTCGCGATAGGAACGCAAACATAATAAGAGTCCGCAACAGAGCCTGCCTGCACGAACCCTAGGCAAACAGCGTTAATGCAGGATTAGCGGAGCCCGGTTCGTTAACGAAATCTTACCGCGTCGGCGCCTGCTTCTGCTGGTTCTGCGTCTGCTGCTGCTTTTGCTGGTTTTGCGCCTGCGGCGGCATCTGCTTCTGGGGCGCCGGCGGCATATTCACCCGCGGCAGGTCGGACGGCGGTATCGCGCGGTCCGGCGAAACACCACGCGCAAGCTCCACGGTCAGCTTCTGCGCGGCGTCCGGGTTCATCACTGCAAGCACCTCGGAGAGTTTCGGCGGTTTCATGGCCTTCGCGATTCCGACCAGCACGGTCACGTCGAGCTTCTCGAAAATGCGTGCGGCTTCCTTCGGCTTCATGTTCTCGTACATGATGACGAGGTTCTTCATCTTCGGGCTATCCGCCGGATTTTCGGCGCTGGCCGGATTTTCCAGCACACGCAGTTCGTTCAGCCGCGTCTCCAGCCGCTGCTCCGCTTCACGGATGAGATTTTCGCGAAGCTCGAGATCGCGCGCCTTCGCGTCGAGTTCCTGCCTCCGCTGCTGCAACCGCTCGAGCAGCGCCTTCTGCGCGGGCGAGGTATCTCCGGGAACGCCGACATTGATTCCGTTCGGGGTTTCAGGCGCCCGCAGCGGTAACGGCGTCTCTTCCTTCTTCGGCGGCTCTTCTTTTTTCGGCGTCGGCGCCGAACTCGTAAATTCGAGATCGGTGTCGGGCACGTTCTGTGCGACCGGCGCCGGTGCTGCGGTCACCGTCGTCACGCGCGAGGGCTGCATGTTCGCGACGAAGCCGAGCCCCTTGATGACAAGCAGCGCGGCGGCCGCGAACATGACGACAGGAATGAGCCGCAGGCGCGTCATCGGATTGCTTTCGTTATGCCGCTTGACCCGTCGCGGCACGCAGCCGCATCACGAGCGCCTGCGCGGCTTGCGCGGTCCGGTTGGCCGAGCGCGAGCGGCTTTCTTCGGGAGCGAACTGCTCGACGTTCGCAGGCTGGGGCTCGCGTTCCGGCTGGCGCGCGGCCTGCGCGACGCCTGCGATCTGCACGATGCGGTCGAGCACTTCCTCGCCGCGCGCGATCTGGTCGTCGAGTTCGCGCGTGACGTTGATCGAGGCGCGCAAGCCCTCGCCCAGCGTTAGATTGGTTTCCTGCGTGATCTCGCGTAAGTTCTTGATCGCCCGCTCCGCAAATTCCGTCGCGGTGACCAATTCGGCGATGGTGCCGCGCAGCGCGGACTCGTCGGCCCGCAGTCGGATCAGCCGCCTGTTGAGAATGAAGCAATAGCCGATCGTAAGCCCGAGCAGGATTGCAACGAGCGTTTCGATTGCCAAACCGTAGAACGATCCGGTCATGCGCCCTCCATCCGGCTCGACATTGCGCCGGCCTGTTCAAACATTGCCATCGTGGTTTTCGAGCGCCGCAACGGCTTGGCGACCTTTACCGCGACGCGGTCGCCCATCCGTCCCATGCGCCCTTCGGAAAGAACCGCGTCCCCGCAACGCACCTTGACCAGCGCGTCGGGGCGCACATCCAGCATCAGCGTGTCGCCGACCTCGAGATTCATGAGCTTCTTCAGCGGCATTACGTCTTCGTAGAGCACGGCATCGACCTCGACCTTCGCGTGCCAGATCTCGGTCGCAAGATGCGACTCCCAGATCGGATCGCGGCCGAACTTGTCGCCCATGAAGTTCTGCAAGAGCAGTTCGCGGATCGGCTCGATGGTCGCATAAGGCAAGAGAATCTCGACGCAACCGCCGCGGTCTTCCATGTCGATCCGCAACCGCACCAGGATCGCGGCATTGGTCGGACGTGAGATCGCCGCGAATTTCGGGTTGGTCTCGATGCGGTCGATCTCAAACTTGACCGGCGACACCGGGCGGAACGCGGCCTCCGCGTCGGAGAGCACCAATTCCATCATGCGCTTGACGAGATTGGTTTCGATCGTCGTATAGGGCCGGCCGTCCACGCGCACCGTATAGGTACCGCGCCGTCCGCCGAGCAGCACGTCGATCATTGCGTAGATCAGCGAAGAGTCGACCGAGAACAGTCCGAAGTTGTCCCACTCTTTCGCCTTCACGACGCCGAGAATGGTCGGCAGCGGAATCGAATTCAGGTATTCTCCGAAGCGCACGGAAGTGATGCGATCGAGCGAAACTTCGACGTTATCGGACGTGAAATTGCGGAGCGAGGTCGTCATCAACCGCACCAGACGGTCGAAGACGATTTCGAGCATCGGCAGGCGCTCGTAGGAGACCATCGCCGAGTCGATGATCGCGCGCAGGCCGTTCTGATCCGCGAAATTGATGTCGTCGAGCCGGAAGCCGAGAAGATTGTCGATCTCTTCCTGGTTCAGCGCACGCTCGATCGCGACCTTGGTCTCGATGTCGCCCGGCGCGCCTTCGACCATCTTCTCCCAGTCGGCCGCGACCTCCTGATCGTTCGGCTTCTTGGGGGCGTCGGAGATTTCTGTTTCGATGTCGGCCATGATCTCTAGATCGTCACTGGACGACGACTTCCTTGAACAGCACGGCGCGGATTTTCGCGGGCGCGATCGCAATGTTGATCCGCCGCATCAGTTCCTCGCGCAGCCGGTAGAGACCGGCGGAGCCTTCGAGATCGACCGCGCGCAGTTCGCGCAGATGAACCTGGAAGGCATCGATCACGCGCGGCATCGCGGTCTTCACCGCGTCCTGCACCGAATTGTCGGGAAGCTCGAGCGTTACCTTCACCCGCAGATATTGCGGCCGCTCGCTCGAAGCCGACAGGTTCACGATCATTTCCGGCAGGTCGAAATAGACCGCTTTGACGACCTCGACCTTCTCCGCGTGCTTGCCGCCGGAGAAGAACATGAAGTAGCCGCCCGCGAGCAGAAGCAGAGCGCCGAGCCCGGCACCCGCATAGATGAACAGCTTCTTCTTAGATTTGGCTGGCGCTTTCGCCTTGCCGCCCTCGTCGGCAGCAAGATCGTCCGCCAATGCGGCTTCGGCCATCGGTCGCTCCCCAAACCGGACCGCTCCCGAGGTCCGGCAATGGTTAACGCTAAGGCCGACATGGTTAACGAAATCTAAAAGGCGGCAATTCTTGCCGGGCGGAAGCTGCCGCCCGGCAGTCTTTCGGGCTACCGTGATTTCCTCAAGGCATTGAAATAGTTCAATAAATTACTCTGGCACGGCTCCTGCTCTGAATACACCGGATCGCCCCGCTGGGGAGCGTCGTGGCGGTCCGGACTTGGGGAGCGGGTAATGGAAAATGCCCTTCTGGTTGGACTTTCACGGCAGGTCGCGCTTCGGCGCGAGCTCGACGTGATTGCGAACAACATCGCGAACATCAACACCACCGGCTTCAAAGGCGAGTCGATGATGTTCGAGCAATATCTCGACCCGACCGCGCGCCACGAATACTTCCCCGGCAACGACCGCCGGATCGCTTTCGTAATGGACCGCGCAACCCTGCAAGATTTCACGCAAGGACCGCTCCAGCGCACCGAAGCGCCGCTCGATGTCGCAATCGACGGCCCCGGCTTCTTTGCGGTCCAGACCCAAAACGGCGAGCGCTTCACCCGCGCCGGCAACTTCCATCTCAATCCGCAGGGGCAGTTGGTCAACAACAACGGCCATCTCGTGCTGGGTCAGGGCGGCCCGATCGTGTTCGAGCCGACCGATACGAACATCGCAATCGCAGCCGACGGCACGATCTCCGCGACCAACGGCGCAGGTCAGGTCGGCGACCGCGGCAAGCTGCGCATGGTCACCTTCGCCAATCCGACGCAACTGACGCAGCAGGGCGACGGCCTGTGGTCGGCGGGCAACGGCCTGACGCCGCAGGTCGCGCCGGTCACGACCCGCGCCGTGCAGGGCGCGCTCGAAAAATCCAACGTGCAGGCGGTGAAGGAAATGAACCGCATGCTCGAAGTCACCCGTGCCTACACCACCATCAACAACATGCAGAGCCGCACCGACGAGCTTCGCCGCAAGGCGATCGAAAAGCTCGCCGAGGTCTGACGGAAACTTAGGGGAGAATAGACAATGCGCGCTCTTTACACCGCCGCCACCGGAATGATGGCGCAGGAACTGAACGTCGAAGTTATTTCGAACAACATCGCGAACATGCGCACGACCGGCTTCAAAAAGCAGCGTGCGGAATTTCAGGATCTTTTCTACCAGAACCTGCGCCGCGTCGGCACCACGACGTCGGATCAGGGCACGCGCCTGCCCGCCGGTCTCGACATCGGCGGCGGCGTAAAGGTCGTCTCGACGCCGCGCGTGATGAGCCAGGGCAACCTGACCTCCACCGAAAAAGATCTCGACGTCGCGATCCGCGGCGAAGGCTTCTTCCGCGTGACGATGCCCGACGGCCGCATCGCCTATACCCGAGCGGGTTCCTTCGAGCGCGACGATCAGGGCCGCATCGTGACACCGGAAGGCTATCTGCTCGATCCGCAGATGACGGTGCCCGCGAATGCGACCGGCATCACCATCAACCAGCAGGGTCAGGTCTCGGTCACGATTCCGAACCAGACACAGCCGACCGAACTCGGCCAGATCCAGCTCGCCCGCTTCGTCAACAAGAACGGCCTGCAACCGATCGGCGACAACCTCTATCTCGAAACCGCAGCGAGCGGCACACCGCAGCTTTCCAACCCCGGCGTCGACGGCGCGGGCACGCTGCTCCAGCAACAGCTCGAAACCGCCAACGTCAACGCCGTCACCGAAATCTCCGACCTGATCGCAGCCCAGCGCGCCTATTCGATGAACGCGAAAGTGGTCTCGGCCGCGGACGAGATGCTGCAATCCACCGCGAACATGCTGCGCTGATGAGGATCGCCATGAGACACCTCAAGGGAATTCTGCTTCTGGCCTGCGCGGCGATCGTCGTGATCTGGGCGTTCTCCGCCCGCGCGCAAAGCGCAACGCCGGCCTTGAAGACCGAAGTTACCGTGACCGGCGACCTCGTGCGGATCGGAGACATTCTCGAAAACGCCGGTGCCAAGGCGAGCCTGCCGGTATTCAAGGCGCCGGCGCTCGGCGGCTCGGGCACGATTCAGGTCCATCGCGTGATGGAAGCGCTGCGCGCCAACGGCATCGTCGTTTTCGACACCAGGAATCTCACGGAAGTGCTCGTCTCTCGCGCGAGCCGGAGCGTGACGTTGAGCGATCTCGGGCGGGCCGTCGCGGAAGCGGCGGCCAAGCGCTACGAAATCGCCAATGCCTCCGATCTGTCGGTCACCTTCGACCCGCACATGAAGCCGTTGCAGGTCGAGCTGACCGCGAAGGATGCGCCGCGCGTCGTCAGCGTCGCGGTCGACCAGAACAACAACCGCTTCGAAGCGATCATCGACATGCCCGGTTCGCTGACTCTCCGGCGCAATCCGGTGCGCATGACCGGCACGCTGATCGAAACCGCAGAAGTGGTGACGCTCGCGCGTCCGATCTCGCGCGGCGAAACCATCCGCGAAAGCGACATCATCCTCGAGCGGCTGCCGCGTGGACAGGTCCAGACCGACGCGCTGACGCGCGCCGAACTCGTCATCAACCAGGCCGCGCGCCGCGCGTTGCGCAGCGGCCAGACGCTGCGCGCCGCCGACCTGATGAAGCCGCAGATCATCGCCCGCGACGACGCCGTCACCATCGTTTTCCGCTCCGGCGCGATCACGCTCACGCTGCGCGGCAAGGCGATGGGCAATGGCGCCGAAGGCGAAACCATTACCGTGCTCAACCCGCAATCCAAGCGCCTCGTGCAGGCGACCGTCACCGCGCCCGGCGTGGTGATGGTGAGCGATGCCAACCCCGTGACTACGGCCGCGATCAACGTCAGCGAGCGCTAAGCCGCCAAGAAGAGTTTGAAAGAGGTAGTGATGACTATGTCCAAGGTACTCGTCCGCGCAGGCGCGGTTGCGCTCGCGGCAAGCCTGCTCGGCGGTTGCGCGGCAATCGATAAAATCTCGAACATCACGCAGGCACCGCCGCTCTCGCCGGTGAACAACCCGACCACGCAGCCGAACTATCGCCCGGTATCGATGCCGATGCCGGAGCCGGTCCCGGTCGCCTACTCGCCGAACTCGCTATGGCGCTCGGGCAGCCGCGCCTTCTTCAAGGACCAGCGCGCACATCAGGTCGGCGACATTCTGACGATCAAGGTGAAGATCGCGGACAAGGCGCAACTGGATAACGAAACCAAGCGCGACCGCTCGGCCAACGAAGACTCCGGCATCACCAACCTTTTCGGGCTCACCAAAATTCCGTTCACCAAGCAGGCGATTCCGAACCGGCTGCTGACGACGGATTCAACCACTACCAACGATGGCAAGGGCAACATCAACCGCCAGGAAATTTTGCAGACCAACGTCGCCGCCGTCGTGACGCAGGTATTACCGAACGGCAATCTCGTGATCGAGGGCAAGCAAGAAGTCCGCGTGAACTTCGAAATGCGCGAACTGCTCGTCGCCGGCATCGTGCGGCCCGAGGACATCGAGGCCGACAACACGCTGGATTCGCAGAAGATCGCGCAGGCGCGCATCTCCTACGGCGGCCGCGGCCAGATCACCGACATCCAGCAACCGCGCTGGGGCCAGCAGCTCTTCGAGCACATCCTGCCCTTCTAGAGCGCGCGCTTTCCAAGAATTCCATTTCGCGCAGCACCCCAACCGAATGCGCGAAGTGTAGGCCGGCCCGAAGCTCCCCATTGACGGCCGGTGTGTAACGGCCCCCGCAGCTCCCCCGCGGGGGCCGTATCTTTTCGCCGGTTCCGGGGGGCGAAACGCTCTATTTACCCGGAAGGTGGAGTCTGCCTGCTCGTCTCCAGTATTGCGTAAAGGGCGGCCCATGAAAGACCGGGATGACAACGCGGACTATCTGTTCCGCTTCCTCGATCACCGCGATCATTTGCTGAAATCCAGAACCGAAGTTTGCCTCGACGATGCCGACGCCAACACGCGCGGCCGCAACCATCGCGGCGCCTTCCGCGCGATCGAGGTCTGGAAGGACGAGCGCTGCATCGGCCGCTGGGAAAAAGCCGACAACTAATTTCTTCCCATAAGCGCAATGCGGTTTGACAATCCGCGAGGCTCGTCGCTCACTCGACTGCGCATCCTCCGGAGAGTCACATGACGGATTATGAGACGCGCTATGACGATGCCCCGCCTCCCCGCCGCAACGGAGGGTTTCTCTCTGCGTTCATCGGCAAGACGATTTTACTCGCGTTCACCATCGTCGTGGTCTGGCTGCTCTACGGTTATCTGTTCGCCTTCCAGCTCGATTTCCTCGGCTGGGCCTACACGAAACTACAGCCGCTCACGAATTATCTCTACGCGATCGTAGACGGCTATTTTCCTGAGAGCATCAAGTTCAAGTTTCGCGCCGCGATCACCGATGATCTCGGCCAGCGCGCGCTGTTCCTGCTTCTGCTGACCGCGGCCGTAGAGCTTGCGCTCTACACGATCTTCCGATTTTTCAAATTTCTATTCGGCAGCCGCTAGTTCCAGCGCGGCTGCGCAATCACGATCAGCAGCACGAACAGAAGATAGGCGAACGCCGGCAGCGCGATAACCAGAAGCAACAGGTTCGCAAGCACGCGATTGCCGTTCGCGTTCAGAACATATCCGGCGGCGAGCACCGCGGCGACGGCAGCGAGCAATCCCGCCCACAGGCCGAAATTGTATGACGAAACCGTTCCGTCGGAAACGCCCCAGAAGAAAAAGAACAGGACGACGGCTGCCGCCAGCAGATCGAATATGAAGAGCAGCCGGTAGAACACGCGCTATTCGTCCCGATAGACTTTCTCGCGGCGCTCGTGGCGTTCCTGCGCCTCGATCGACAAGGTCGCGATCGGACGCGCCTCGAGACGCTTCAGCGAAATCGGATCGCCGGTCTCGACGCAGTAGCCGTAAGAGCCATCCTCGATCCGCTCGAGCGCGGCGTCGATTTTCGCGATCAGCTTGCGCTGGCGGTCGCGTGCGCGCAGTTCGATCGCGCGGTCGGTTTCCGACGATGCCCGGTCGGCGAGATCGGGATGATTGACGTTCTCTTCCTGCAAATGCTGGAGCGTCTGCTTCGCCTCGCGAAGGATGTCGTCCCGCCAGCGCAGAAGCTTCTGGCGGAAGTATTCCTTCTGCTTCTCGTTCATGAACGGCTCGTCATCGGTCGGACGATAGGTGTCGAGCAACACAACCATGAGAACGGTCCCCTAACGCTAATCCCTGGCACTTCCGGCGAGGCTTGTGGCCCCCCCTTCCGAATTGGGCGGGGCTTATAGCGATGTACCCCGTCCGCTTCAATGGGCGGGCGGCATTGCCAGTAGAGGGGAAACGTGACGGGCCAATTGCGGCGTCGGAACCCAAGCAATCAGGCGGCTTTTGGCGTCCGCTTGGCAATTTCTACGGCCACGCGGAGCTCGATTTCGCCCAGAACCTCATCGAGTCCCGGGGTTCCGCTCTTTTCAGTCAACTGGGCGAGCGTCCCCTGGAGGCGCTCGAGGGTGTCCCGGCGCATGTCGGCCGCGAGCAATTCCGCCTTGAGTTCGTCCAGAAGATCGAGCGCCGATTTGCCCCGCCGGGCAAAGCGCTTCCGCCGCGCACCCGAGTCTTCGACGGCTTGAAGCGCAAGAAGAGAATCGAGTCCGCCGACCCCGCTACTCGCGGAGGCCGTGGCGGGCTTCGTAGTCTCGGAGGCGCTATCCAGCGAAAACTGACCGGCCGGCCCCGCTTTTCGCGTGGCCGAAGTACCGGTCGCGCTGCTGGTCTGGTTCGGGCCGTAAATGCGCATACCGCAAAGTCGGCCCGCCATGGTTAACGAGCAGTTAAGCACCCGGCAGTTCTTGCCGCGCCGGACGGAGTTCTTTGCCGCCGGGAAGCCGCCGATTTCCTGTCCGATTCAAAAAGACGAGTCGGATCAAGCGCTTAGGATTCGCGCCGCCTTGGCACGCGCTTCGCAAAGGCTACCCCGGTTTCAACCATCGACCCGCTGGGGAGCCCTGTCGATGAACAAGACGATCGGTTTTCTGTTCGGCGCGCTGCTCGCGATCTTCGTCGCGAGCGATGCCTTTGCCGCTTCGCGCCTGAAGGATCTCATCGACGTCGAAGGCGTCCGCGAGAACCAGTTGATCGGTTACGGCCTCGTGGTCGGCCTGAACAATACCGGCGATAGCCTCAACAACTCGCCGTTCACGAAGCAAAGCCTCCAGGCCATGCTCGAGCGCCTCGGCGTCAACATCCGCGGCGCGCAGCTTCGCACCGGAAACGTCGCGGCGGTGATGGTCACCGCCAATCTTCGCGCTTTCTCCACGCAAGGCACGCGGCTCGATGTCGTGGTCTCCGCACTCGGCGACGCGAAAAGCCTGCAAGGCGGTACGCTTCTCGTCACGCCCCTGCTAGGCGCCGACGGCAACGTCTATGCGGTTGCGCAGGGCACGGTCGCGGTCGCGGGCTTTCAGGCCGAAGGCGATGCCGCCAAGATCGTACGGGGCGTTCCGACCGTCGGCCGTATTTCCAACGGCGCGCTGGTCGAGCGCGAAATCGAATTCACGCTCAACCGCATGAGTTCCGTGCGGCTCGCGCTGCGCAATCCCGACCTGACGACGGCCAAACGTATCGCCGGTGCAATCAACGATTTCATGGGAGCGCCGGTCGCCGAACTGGTCGACCGCGCCACCGTCTCGCTGACCGTGCCGCCGAAATACAAGGGCAATCTCGTTTCGCTGCTGACCGAAATCGAGCAGATCGTGGTCGAACCCGACCAGCCGGCGAAAGTCGTCATCGACGAACGCTCCGGCATCATCGTGATGGGCAGAGACGTGCGCGTCTCCACGGTAGCGGTCGCGCAAGGCAATCTGACTGTCACGATCACCGAGCAGCCACAGGTGAGCCAGCCCAATCCCTTTGCCAGAGGCGAAACAAAGGTCGTCCCGCGCACGAATATTCAGGTGCAGGAGGACGGCCGCAAATTCGGTCTCGTGAACGAAGGCGTTTCGCTGAAAGAACTCGTCGATGGCCTGAACGCACTCGGCGTCGGCCCACGCGACCTGATCTCGATCCTGCAAGCCATCAAGGCTTCGGGCGCGATCCAGGCAGAAATCGAGGTGATGTAATGGTTGCGCCCGTATTGGCGGCACTCAGCGCCGCGAGTTCCATCGGCGAAACCGTCGACAAGCTTTCGCCAGCCGCGAACAAGAAGATCAAGGAAGCCGCCCAGCAGTTCGAAGGCGTTTTCTTAACCAACATGTTCGAAGAAATGTTTGCCGGCGTCGAAGAGCCGGAAGGCCCGCACGCTAGCGGCCCCGGCCAGAAAACCTGGCGCTCGATGCTTACCGAAGAATACGCAAACACGATCGCCAAGAGCGGCGGCGTGGGCATCGCCGATCAAGTCCAACGCGAACTTATAGCCTTGCAGGAGCGTAGCCGATGAACGACGAAGTAAAACGGATTTCCCAGGCGATTAAGAGCCGCGACGAAGCCGAAATGCTGTTGCGCCGCATTGGCGACTCGATGGTCAAGCTCGTGCAGATCTTCGAGAAGGAAACCAAGCTGGTCGAAGCCGGTCAGATCGCGAAAGCGACGCAGCTGACGCAGGAGAAGACCGATCTTGCCGCGACCTATCTTCGCGAGATCGAACTTCTGAAAGGCAATGCGGGTTTCATTGGCCAGACCGTCCCGGTGCTGGTCGATGAATTGCGCCGCGCGCACCAGACCTTCCGCGAAATCCTGAGCCACAACCTCCGCGTGGTCGCGACCGCGCAGTCGGTTGCCGAAGGCATCATGCGCGGGGCCTCCGAGGAAGCTGCACGCAAGGCCTCGCCCCAGGGCTATGGAGCGAACGGCAAGGTCGCCGCTCCTGCCCGAAGCGGCGGCCCGGTGATGGTCAGCCGCGCCAGCTAGACGCCGCGGCCGCATAGATTCGGACCTGTTTGACGCCGGCCGGCGAACGGCCGGCGTTAACCATTTGGCGGCCCCAAAAGCGAAGAAAAACCCAGCATTTCCGGGCCTTCTGTCCGGAAAGTAACTTTTTGTTAGGCACGTTTCTTTACGAATGTTGACGAATATTAACCGCGCCGACCGCGCGAATGATTCGGGCAGATTCAGAAGGACGATGCCATGGCCAACGATGTAACTCTCTCAAAGGGCGTGCGAGCAAATCTCCTTTCGCTGCAACAGACCGCGGAAATGATGGCGCGCACGCAGGAGCGGCTTTCGACCGGCAAGAAGGTCAACTCGGCGCTCGATAACCCGGTGAACTACTTCACCTCGGCTGGCCTCCAGGCCCGCGCCTCGGACCTGAGCACGCTCCTCGACTCGATCGGCAACGGTGTCCAGACGCTCGCCGCCGCCGACAAGGGCATCACGGCGATCACGAAACTCGTCGAAAGCCTCAAATCCACCGCGAAGCAGGCCCTCCTCGCCGGCCAGCCCACCGCCACTTACGCGCTGAACGTTGCTGGCACCGCGATCGCCGCCGATCAATCCGTGGCGACCGGTACGGTCGGCTCGATCACCGGCGCCTCGACGCTTCAGTCGCTCGGTATCGCGAACGGCGAGACCATTACCATTTCCGACGGCACCAACACCGTGACTCACACGGTCGTCAACGCCGCGACGGAAGACGTGGATGACGTCATCACCAGCCTGAACGGCGGTGCTGCCACCTGGACGGTTGCGGTCAACGGCTCGGGTCAGCTTGAAGTCACCGCGGCCAGCGCGGCCGATACGTTGACGATCTCCGGCAACGGCGCCGATAGCGTTTTCGGCACCACCACCACCTCGAGCGTCGTCAACAGCGATATCGGTGCCCTCACCGGCACGCTGACTGTTGCGTCCGGCAACGGTACGCCGCAGACGCTGACCTTTGGCCCCGGCAACATCACCAACCGCGCGCAGCTCACGGCGGCGCTCGCCGGTCTCGGCATTAACGGTCTGACCGCGTCGATCACGGGTAACGCGGTCACCTTCACGTCAACCTCGGATGACGCACTCACCCTTGGTGGCACCGTGCTGCCCGCGCTCGGCCTCACCGCGGGTACGACAAACCCGACCCCCACCGTGACCGGACCGAATGCTACCCGAACATCGCTGACGAACGACTACAACGAGTTGCTCAACCAGATAACCCAGCTTGCGCGGGACGCTTCGTACAACGGCGTGAATCTGCTCAACAGCGACAATCTCGGCGTGATCTTCAACGAAGACGGATCGAGCTCGCTCACCATCGACGGTGTGGACTTCACCGCCGCCGGGCTCGGCCTCACGCCGCTGACCGGAAATGCGTTGCAGATCAATGCGGACGTGAACGCGGTGATCGCCCAGATCGACGCCGCTACCGCTCAGCTCCGAGCGCAGGCGTCCGCCTTCGGCTCGAACCTGTCCATCGTACAGGCCCGGCAGGACTTCACGAAAAACCTGATCAATGTGCTGCAATCGGGCGCCGACAACCTCGTGCTCGCGGATTCGAACGAAGAAGGCGCAAATCTTCTGGCGCTCCAGACCCGCCAGTCGCTGTCCACGACCTCGCTTTCGATGGCGGCGCAGGCCGATCAAAACGTATTGCGGCTCTTCCAATAAGCTAACGATTCCTGAACGGCATCGGCGGCGGGGCTCTAAGCTCCGCCGTTTCCGTTTGCGCGGATCACGATGAAGAGCGCGGCGAGGATTCTTAAGAGCTCGTTAAGTAATCGAACCGCCGTGCGGCAGTAACCGGGCGTTAGGAGGCGTCGTGAGAGAACCGTCGCCCCGGCCACCAGAATGGCGGCCGACTAGTAACGTGTAACTCCTAGGAAGGATTAGCTATGGCTAACATTACTCTTTCGGCTGGCGTTCGCGCCAACCTGACCTCGCTGCAGTCGACGGCGGAAATGATGAACACCGTCCAGCAGCGTCTTGCCACCGGCAAGAAGGTCAACTCCGCCATCGACAACCCGGTCAACTTCTTCACCGCCGCTGGCCTTACGGCTCGTTCGAACGATCTCTCCACGTTGCTCGACAGCGTCAGCAATGCGGTGCAGACGATCTCCGCTGCCGACAAGGGCATCTCGGCGATCACGAAGCTCGTCGAAGCTGCCAAGTCGACCGCGAAGCAGGCGTTGACGGCCTCGGCTCCGGCCGCGACCTATGCGCTGAGCATCACCGGTTCGTCGGCGATTGCGGATGACGCTGCTGTCGCGACAGGTACCGTCGGTTCGATCACCGGCGCCTCGACGCTGGCATCGCTCGGCATCGCGGACGGTGAAACGATCACGATCTCGGATGGCACCAACACCGTTACCCACACGGTCACTACTGCCGCCACCGAAGACGTGGACGATGTCATCACCACGCTGAACGGCGGTGCAGCGACCTGGACCGTCGCCGTCAATGGCAGCGGCCAGCTCGAAGTTACCGCTGACGATCCGACCGACACGCTGACGATCTCCGGCAACGGCGCCGACAGCGCTTTCGGCACCACCACGACGTCCAGCCTCGTCAACAGCGACATCGGCGGCCTCACCGGCACGCTGACCTTCACCGTTGGCACCGGCTCGGCGCAGACGCTGACCTTCGGTTCGGGCAACATCGAAACCCGCGCCGACTTGCTGACCGCCCTCGGCAACCTGACGGGCGTCACGGCAACGATCAACGGCTCGGACCAGATCGCGATCACGTCGACTTCGGCCGATGACGTCACGATCGGTGGCACCACGACGCTTGCCACGCTCGGCCTCACCGCCGGCACGACGAGCCCGACCGCCACGATCGGCACGCCGAACGCGACTCGCGCTTCGCTCCAGACGGACTTCAACGACCTCTTGACGCAGATCTCGCAGCTCGCTGCGGACGCTTCGTTCAACGGCGTGAACCTCCTGAACGGCGACAACCTCTCGGTCGTGTTCAACGAAGACGGTTCGTCCTCGCTGGCGATCAACGGTGTCACGTTCGACGCCGCTGGCCTCGGCCTTACCGCGCAGTCCGGCAATGCGTTCCAGTCCAACGCGACGATCAACTCGGTCATCGCGTCGCTGGATGCGGCGACCGCGACTCTGCGCACGCAGTCTTCGACCTTCGGTTCGAAGCTCTCGGTCGTGCAGACCCGTCAGGACTTCACCAAGAACCTGATCAACGTCTTGCAGGTCGGCGCCGACAACCTGACGCTCGCTGACTCGAACGAGGAAGGTGCGAACCTTCTCGCGCTGCAAACCCGTCAGTCCCTGTCGACCTCGGCTCTGTCGATGGCCGTTCAGGCGGACCAGAACGTCCTTCGCCTGCTCCAGTAAGCAGTCGGAATATCAAGACAAAAGACGGCGGGGCCAAAAGCCCCGCCGTTTTTCTTTTGGAGAGTTGAAAGGACCCCTTCTTTCGCGCACCGTCTCGCGATACGTCGTCACCGTTGATTCGGGAGGACTGGGCGATGGGCCTGAAAGTCGAATTGAAGCCGGGCGAGCGTATCATCATCGGCGACTCGATCGTCACCAATGACGATCAGCGGACCAAGCTCATCATCGAGGGCGACGCGCCGATCCTCCGCGAGAAGGACATCATGACTTCCGACGCGGCGAATACGCCGTGCAAGAAGATCTACCTGCTGGTCCAGTTGATGTACCTGAGCCGCGATCCCGCGGTGCACCATGAGCTGTATTTTACGCTGATGAAGGAGACGGTGAACGCCGCCCCGAGCACGCAGCCCTACTTCGACCGCATCAATAATCAGATATTAACCGGAAATGTTTATAAAGCGCTGAAAGAGACCCAATCCCTCATTGAGTACGAGAAGGAATTGCTCGCGAATGCATAACGCGGCGAACGCCTACGCAAAAAATGCCCAGCAGACGGGCAATCCCCGCGAACTCGAGGCGCAGCTCCTGATGCGCGCCGCCGCCAAATTGCAGGCGGTTCATGACGGCTCCCTGGTGAAAAGCGAGGAGGTCGTGTCCGCCATCCGCTATAACCGCCGCCTCTGGACGCTGTTCGGCGGCTCCGTCGGCCGGCCGGAAAATCCGCTTCCCGCCGAGATCAAACAGAATCTCGCCAACCTCGCGAACTTCGTCGTCAATCATTCGATGAAGCTCGAAACCTCGACCGAATCCAACGCCGGCCGCGTCGGCGTGCTGATCAACATCAACCGCGAAATCGCCGCCGGTCTGCGGACCAACCTCCAGGCCGCCTGAGTCGCGCGATAAACGAAGCAGAAAACGCCGCGACGGATTTCCGCCGCGGCGTTTTTCTTTTGACCGTCTTTAGATGTAGTTGACCAGCGAAAGCTGCGACAGCATCGACGTCACCTGCAACGTCGCCTGCATGCGCGTGTTCAATGCGAGCAGCTTCACGCTGATTTCTTCGTCGGAAACATCCTCGACATCCGAAATCATGTCCTGGAGCACGGGCACGCGCTCCGAGAGCCGCTGCTTCGCCGACTGCGCAGAAACGTTCGCCCCGGCGATTTCCGTCTGTATCGCTTCGACCTGCTGCGTGCCTGAGGGAATATCCATCGCCGCGCCGACACGGCCGGCGAGCGCATAATAGGCGGCACGCGCGTCGGGATCGGTCGGAGAGAACGTCATGGCCGCGAACACGGCTTCGTTCTGCACAATCCAGCGGATGCCTTCTTCGTTCGCACGCGCGCCGTAGTTCACGGTGATCGCATCATCGACGCGCGCGACGGACGTGCTGCGCGCATTGTCGGTCGCGTCATCGCCCGTGTACCAGTAAACGGTATTCGCGGGCGTGCCATCGGTCAGCGCGGTCGCGGCATAGAAGGGCGGCGCTCCGGCGATGCGTTGCGGCGGATTGGAAGCGTCGGTCGCGAAAAAATCATTGCCGGCCTGCATCGCGGAAGCAGCCACGAGCTCGGTCTTGCCGAGCGCCTGCAACTGCGCGTCCATCGCGGCCGTGATGTTCGCGGCCGTATCCGCAGGCGTAGCGCCGATCGTGAACTTGCCGTCGCCCGGTGGATTATCGGTGGTGGCGGTGAGGTCGATCGCAGTCGTCGTGCCGTCCGGCATCGTCAACGAGATACGCACCGTGCCGCCAACCGGCGGGTTGATCGCGCCGAGATCGATCGAAATAGAATGCGGAGCGGAACCCGGACCCGTGATCGTCGCGCCGAAGCTCGTGGTCGCACCCGCGATCTTAAAACCGAAGGGATGTGCGCCGTCTTCCTCGAGCGAAACGACGCTGCCCGCCGCAGCGTTCACGGTGAGGCGCCCGCGTTGGTCCGCGCCCTGATCGGCCTGCAAGCGCTCGTTGATGATCTGTTTCAGACCGGCCTGCGTGCCGTCGCCGTTCAGGATGCGGTCCATCGTATCGGTAGCGGGCTTGTCGGTCGCACGGCCAGAAAAAAGATAGCGTCCGCCGGCGTCAAGATTGAGCAGGCTCAGCATTTCGCTGAGACGGCCGATTGCGGAGCGCTGCGAGGCGGTCTGGCCGTCCTGCACAAGAGAATAGTCGTAAGGCGCGGTGAGGTCGGAGCGCGTTTCGTCGCGAAGATCGCCGATCCGCTGCAGTGACGTATTCATCAGCTTCACGCGCGTCTCGATGTTGGTCGAGTTCGACTGATAGATGTCGACGCGCGAAAGCTGCGAACGCAGGTTGAGCACAGTCCCGCTGCCGAGACCGAGGCCGCCATATGTGTCCGATCTCTTTCCGGTGCTGAGCTGGCGTTGCAATTCGGCGAGCTGATCGCGCATCTGCGAGATCGTGCGCGCCGCCATTGTCGTCGTCAGACTGGTTCCTGTGACCGACGCCATTCGTTAGATCCTGATCAGCATGTCGAACAATTCCTTGACCGCGGTCATGACGCGCGCATTCGCGGCATAGGCGTTCTGGAGCGTGAGCAGCCGGGCCATTTCCGAGTCGATATTCACGCCCGTGCTCTCGGTCATCCGATCCTGTAGTGCGTTAAGAACGATGTCTTGACCGTCTTTCAGCCGCAGCGCGTTTTCGGTGGCCGTGCTTTGATTGGAAATGACCTGCTGCGCAAAACCGACCACCGAGCCGGTGAACGGATGGCTGGTGCCGCCGACGCCGGTCGACGGCGAGAACATCTGGTCGGTTGCCGTCAGCCGCTGCCAGAGAAATTCGGGACGGGTTGAATCGCCCGTGAGCGTGTTCGCGTCGTAGTTGATGAGGCCCGACGAATCCGAAAGCAGTGAGGAGTTGACGGCGATTCGCGCCGCGAAGCCGACCTTCTGCTCGCGCCCGCCGGCAATCACGTTCGAATAGAGCGTGTTTCCGTTGCCGTCGGTGAAAAACGGCAGGGTGCCGTCGCCCGACTGGATCGTATTCGTCGTCACCGTCGCACTGAGCGAGTCGATATTCACGAGATCGGGCGCGCCGTCGTCGAGCACGCGCAGGATCGAGCCGCTCGGGTTGTCGAACTGCACATCAGGTCCGAGCGCAGTGTTGAGCGTCGCCAGCGCACCGGCAACACCGCCGGCGAAGCTCACGCCGATGACCTGGTCGCTGGGATCGGCCGTCAGCGAGTTCGAAAGCGGCAGCGAGGAGGGATCGTCGACCCGGACAATCGTTATCTTGTGCTGGGTCGGACCGGAGTTGTCGGTATAGGTGAGCGAGATCGAGTTGCCGTTCTGCAAATCGGCGAGGTCGATCTGGTAGCCCGTCTGCGCGCCAGAAACCGCGGCGGTGCTGTCCATGGTACGGTTCGACAGCGACGTCGCAAGCGCGCTCGCGATCTCATCGAGTTGCGCCTGCGCCTTCACAAGCACGTCGTCGCGCAACTCGATCAGTGCTGCGATCTTGCCGGAACGGATCGACTTGTTCGCGATCAGGTCGATCGACGCGCCGTTCGGCGACACAAGCTTGATCGTGCCTGTGCCGGATTTCGTCGGATCCGCGCTCCAGAGCGACTGCGCGCCGAGCGGCTTCTGGTCGAACGTCAGCCGCGCCGCCTGCATATCGAACAGGCTGACCCCGGAATTCGTGAAGATCGAAATCTGGTTCTCGCCGCTGTTCATCACCTGAATGTCGATCAGCCCGGCAAGCTGGTCGATCGCCTTGTCGCGCTGGTCGAGCAGCGCACCGAGTTCCACGTCCTGCGACGACAGCGCGATGATCTGCGTCTGCGTGTTTTCGATCGTCTTGAGAAGGCTGTTAACCTGCTCGACCGCGTCTCCGATACCGCTCTCGGCCTGGTTGCGCATGGTCGTAACGTCGGTCGAAAGGCTGTTCAGCTTCTGCGCCATCACCTGCGCGGCGTTCAGCACCGACTGGCGCGTGGCCGCGGATTGCGGATCGGCGGAAAGCGCCTGCAACGAGCTTGTGAACCCGTTGATGATGGTGTCGAGCGCGCTGGCAGAGCCCGGCGTGCCGTACATCTGGTCGATCTGCTGCCGGAACTTGGCGATGGCGTTGATATATTCGGAGCCCGCAGTCTCGGTGCGAAGCTGCCGCTGCACATAGATATCGAGTTCGCGATTGACGTTGGTCACGCGAACGCCGATGCCCGAACCTCCGGCAGACGAGGTTTCGAGTCCGAGCGTCTTGCGCGTATATCCAGGCGTCTCGGCGTTCGCGACGTTGGTCGCGACGACGCCGATGCCCGTCTGCGTAGCCCGCAGCCCGCTGAGCGCGGACGATAACGCGGTAGTCAGCCCCATTGCTTACTCGCCTTTGTCCGCGGTTAGCGGATCATGTTGATCGTTTCCTGCAACATCTGGTCGGCCGTAGTCACGATCCGGGTGTTCGCGGCATAAGCCTGCTGCGTCACGATCAGTTTCGTGAACTCGTCCGCTATGTCCGTATTTGAGCCTTCCAGCGACTTGCCAACGATCTGCCCGGATGCGCCGTAGATCGCAGGCCCCGATTCCGAGGTCGCCTCGAATGCGCCGCCGTCGAGACGCTTCAAGGCGTTGTCGCCGAGGAAGCTTGCCAGCGGAATCTCGGCAATGTCGATCGAGCGGCCGTTCGAATAGCTCGCGACGATGCGGCCCTTGTCGTTCACCGCGATCGATTGCAGTTCGCCCGCCGCGTAGCCGTTCTGGGTCAGGAGGTTCACTTTAGCGACGCCGTTCGCGTCGGCGAATTGCGTGACACCGGCGTTGCCGTGCGAAAGAATGACGTCGCCGATCACGACACCGTTGACGGTAAGCCCGGTGATCGTCACCGCCGGAATGTTCGGCGTGAGAATGCCGCTCGCGTTGAATTCATAGACCTGGCCCACGTTCTGCCACGCGACATCGGTCGTGCCCGGATTCGAATTGGTCTGGTAAAACAGTTCCCAGGTGTCGCTGGTGCCGGTCGCAGCCGAATCCGTCTTCACCCAGCGCAGTTGCACGTTCACTTCATTGCCGAGCGCGTCGTAAACCGTGACCGCGCCGCCGGCCACCGATTGCTCGAGGAAGGTGTTGACGTCCGCGCCTTCCACGGTGCCATCGCCCGAAGCGCGAGGATCGCTGCCGGTGAACGCGCCGGGCACGAGAAGTTCGCTGCCCGGCGTGTCGGGCGCGTTGGTGTAGGACTGGTTGCGCGGCAGGCTCGCCAGGTTCGCGCGATATTCGATGATCGTCGTGGTCTGCGACGGCAGGAAGTCATTGGTGAATTGCAGCACTTCCGGCACGCTGCCGACGGTGTTGCCGGTAGTCGGATCGACCCGCAGCGCTTTCAGGTAATAGCCCGAGCCGTTGACGAGATAGCCGTTCTTGTCGAGCTCGAAATCGCCGCGGCGGGTATAGAGATCGACGCCGACGAAGGTTGGCTGCCCGTCGGGGAAAGCGGAAGGCTTCTGCACGACGAAGTAGCCATCGCCCTTGATCGCCATGTAGGTATCGACGCCGGCGGTCTGAATGTCGCCCTGCACGTTATTGGTCTGGCGCGAGAGCGCGACCACGCCGCCGGAGGACTGGCGCTTGGCGCTGGAGCTCGCGACCATGTCGGCGAAGCTCGTATCAACGCGCTTGAACCCGGTGGTCTGCGAATTTGCGATATTGCCCGAGATGTTTTCGAGCGCGTAGGACTGCGCCTGCAGACCGCCAACCGCGTTCGTCATTGCACCGAAGATACCCATTACACTCCTCCGAAATCCCGGCCGCGCGCGTGCGGGCCCCACGACCAATTGGCAATGGGCATGCCAGCATCAATCACGAGTTAAGCCATTGAAATAATTATATTATTTATTCCAGTGGGGCTGCTGCCGGACGGCAGGCTTTGCCGTCCCGGCAAGTTCTGCCGGGCGGAACGCGCAAAAACGGATTGCCGGATTACCGCCTTGCCCGTGACGGACGACGCCCATAGGGTGCGCCGCCTTGAGAAATCCCGGAGCCGGAAATGCGTTTTGAAGGTACCAAGAGCTACGTCGCAGCCGACGATCTCAAAGTTGCGGTCAATGCCGCGATCGCGCTCGAGCGCCCGCTACTGATCAAGGGCGAGCCCGGCACCGGCAAGACCGTGCTCGCGGCGGAAGTCGCGCGCGCAATCAAGGCGCCGCTGATCGAGTGGCACATCAAGTCCACCACCAAGGCCGCACAGGGCTTATATGAGTATGATGCGGTCGCGCGCCTGCGCGACAGCCAGCTCGGCGACCCGCGCGTCTCCGAAATCAAAAATTACATCAAGCGCGGCAAGCTCTGGGATGCATTCACGTCGGCGGAGCGTCCGCTGCTCCTGATCGACGAAATCGACAAGGCCGACATCGAGTTTCCGAATGACTTGTTGCAGGAACTCGACCGCATGGAATTCCATGTTTACGAGACCGGCGAAACGATCAAGGCCGCGAAGCGCCCGATCATCGTGATTACCTCAAACAACGAGAAGGAATTGCCGGACGCTTTCCTGCGCCGCTGCTTCTTCCACTACATCCGCTTCCCCGACGCCGACACGATGCGCGCGATCGTCGAAGTCCACTTCCCCGGCATCAAGCAGCGTCTGGTCGCCGAAGCGCTGCGCATGTTCTACGAGATCCGCGAAGTACCGGGCCTCAAGAAAAAGCCTTCAACTTCCGAGCTGCTTGACTGGCTGAAATTGCTCATGGTCGAGGACATCGGCCCCGAGACGCTGCGCGAGCGCGACCCAAAAAAGCTGATCCCGCCGCTGCACGGCGCGCTCTTGAAAAACGAACAGGACGTTCACCTCTTCGAGCGGCTCGCCTTCCTCGCGCGCCGCGAGGGTTAAATGACTTTATCTATGGACTACTACGTTTACGTTTATATCGACCCTCGAAACTTCGAGGAGTTTTATTATGGGAAAGGAAAAGATTCGCGAAAAGACGCACATCTCTCAGCCAAAGGCGATTCCGCAAAGACAAGACGAATTGAGGCAATCCTAAAATCTGGCTCGCAACCCATCGTCCGCGTCATAGCGAAGGGACTTACCGAGGCCGAGGCATTACTTATCGAAAAAACGCTTCTCTATAAGCTCGGAAAATCTCTTACTAATATCGCTACCGGTCATTTCGCCAACAAATTCAGACCGCACGATACATTACATATTGATTTGCCCGGCTTCGATTTCAAATCAGGTATTTATTATTACAACGTTGGTCAGGGCGAGCATCGCCAATGGGAAGATTATAGAAAATTCAACTTCATATCGGCAGGTCAAGGACGACAGTGGGCGAGAGCAATTCTTGGATTCAATGTTGGAGATATTTTTACCGCATACCTTAAAGGTAAGGGCTATGTTGGAATTGGCCAAATAGCAGAGAAGGCGCGCCCTATTCGAGATGTAAGAATAAATGGACGACCGCTCATTGATCTTCCGCTCAAGTGTAAAAAAATGAACAACAATATACACAGCGATCAGAAGTGCGAGTATGTCGCGTTGGTTAAATGGATTAAGTCAGTACCCGCGAGCGAAGCAAAATCTAGCAAGAGTTACTTCATGACTGCCAACGTCCGCGCGTCACTCAATAACCAACCAAGGACACGCGCATATCTAGAGAAAGCGTTCAACGTAAATTTCGGCGAGTTAGCTCGATAATTTTTTATTCGAGTTGATCGGGCGCATACTGTAAAGCGTCAGGCGGCTTTCCGGCTTTTCTTTCGCGCGTCGTCGATGCGGTCGCGCAGTTTGCGCGACCACCAGTTGACCTGCGCGAACGCCTTGCCGAACCAACCGCCGGCCCACACCAGCCCGAACGGGATAAAAAGCCGCCAGCGGTCGTCCTTCTCCGCGATGGCCGAGGCAATCAATTCGCCCGCAATCGCCGTCGTATTCAGCCCCTGCCCGCCGAACGCGCCCGCAATCCACGCGCCGGGCTGCAACATGCCGATTTGCGGCATACGGTGGATAGAAAAGCCCATGTTGCCGCTCCACGCGGATTCGATCGCGGCACCGGCAAGCTGCGGATAAACCGCGGCGATGCGCTCTTGCAGGTCGTTCTCGAGATAGAGCGGGCGCTTCAGGTTCATCGAAATTCCCGCCCCCCATAGGATGCGATCACCAATCTGGCGGTAGTAGTTGAACGCATTACGTTCGTCCTGAATGCAGCCGTCGAAGCGGATTGCGTCGGCGATCTTCCCACCCAAAGGCCGCGTCACGCCGAGATAGGTCGCGACCGGAAATACGGTTCTCGCCAGTTCCGGAAACGCGCTGCCCGGAAAATAATTACCGCAAAATACGATGTGTTCGGCGCGCACCTTGCCGCGCGGCGTATTCACGATCTTGCGCACGCCGTCTATGTCGGCGTCGAGCGCAGGCGTATCCTCGTAAATCTTGCCGCCGCTGCGTTCGATTTCCTGTGCCAACGCATGAGCGAGATTGAGCGGATGGATGTGAAAGGCATCCCGCTCATTCATCGCCTGAAAATAATCGCCGGTACGAAGCGCGTCGCGCACCCGCTCCGTCGGCCAGTATTCCATGTCGTGGTCGAGTTCGCGCGCATACCATTCCGCACGGCGCTGGATGCCTTCGGCATCGTCTTCCACCGCGGCTTTTATATAACCCGTCGTCAGATTGATGCCGGGAAATCCGAGCCTGGTTTCCTCGCGCACGATATCGACGCCCTGCCGCGAGAGCCGGTAGAGTGCGCGTGCATGATCCGCGCCGACCCGCGCGAAGATCGCGGACATGCTTTGATTGAAACCGGCGGACACGAAACCGCCATTCTTTCCCGACGCGCCGGACGCGATCTGCCGCCGCTCGATCAGCACCACATCCTTGTGCCGCCGCTGCAACGCGCGTGCGGTCCAAAGTCCCGCGAAGCCCCCGCCGATTATGCAAACATCGGTATCGACGTCATGCACGAGTTGCTGCCGCGCGGAGAACGGCGACGAAGAGGCTTCGTAATATGTCTGTGCAGGAGTCATGAGATTACCGGGACCGGCCTCCGCCAAACCTGATAAACAGACCTTCGCTCGCTGTCGAGGAACCTTCATGCGCCGCCTGCTGCTTTTGCGCCACGCCAAATCCGATTGGCCGGATGGGACCGACGACGCCATGCGTCCGCTTGCCGACCGGGGCCGGCGTGACGCGCAGGAGATGGGCAAAGCCATCGTGCGCGCCGGATTCGTGCCCGATTTTGCAATGATTTCGGCGGCGCTCCGCACCCGCGAGACCTGGGATCTGGCCTCACCGCAGTTTCGAAAGAAGATACCGGCGCGGGAGGAAAACGGGCTTTACGCCGCGACCGAACGGACGATTCTCGAGTACGTGCGCACCGCGCCGGACGATGCCGAAACGCTGATCCTCGTCGGCCACAATCCCGGGATCGAGCGTCTCGCACGAAGTTTTGCGAAATCGGGCGATCCCGATGCCATCCGCCGTCTCGAGAAAAAATATCCTACCTGCGGTCTGGCCGAGATCGAATTGCCGGTGAGTGCATGGAAGGAAACGAGCCCGCCCGTGGGCCGTCTCGAGATGTTCCTGACGCCGAAAACGCTCGACGGATAACAGCGCAAAAAAAAATGCCGCGCAGTCCGACCAAAGACTGCGCGGCAACAGTAGTTTGTCGGCTTACGGCGTAACGATCATTCCCGTAAACACATAGGCTTGCAGCATCACGAGCATGCCCACGAGACACGCGAGCGCGATCGAATGCCAGAACACGAAGCGCAGGATCGTGCCTTCGTGTCCGAACCAGTTGGTCGCGGTCGAAGCGACCACAATCGACTGTGCATCGATCATCTTGCCCATGACGCCGCCGGAGGAGTTCGCCGCACCCATGAGGATCGGCGAAAGTCCGAGTTGCTCCGAGGTGATCTTCTGCAGATTGCCGAACAGCACGTTCGATGCGGTATCGGAGCCGGTCAGCGCGACGCCGAGCCAGCCGAGCAATGTCCCGAAGAACGGATACAGCACGCCGGCGCTCGCGAATGCGAGGCCGAGCGTTGCATCGATTCCCGAAAGGCGCGTGAGCGTGCCGATCGCAAGCATCGCCGCGATCGTGATCAGCGAGTAAGCGCAGACTTTGATCGTCTTGCCGTACTCCTTCACGATCCGCACCGGCGAGAAGCCCATCAACAGCCCCGCGATGATCGCGGCGATCAACATGCCCGAGCCGGTGTAGCTGAGCCACGTGAAAGAGAAGACCGCTCCTTCCGGCGTCGGCTTTGCAACAATCGGCGCAACCTTGTTGATCATGTTGTGCAGATCAGGCACCGCGTAGTTCCAGGTCGCCCACGGATTGACGTGCGCCTTGAACCAGTTCGTGCCCCACAAAAGCAGGATCGCGCAGACGATGATCCATGGCAGCAGCGACATCCACACTTCGCCGGTCGTCGGCTTCTTGGTCGAAACCTTCGGCGCCGGACGGCCCTTTGCGGAGTCGTCCTTCGTGCGCAGCGCGGGCGAGGTCCAGACTTCCTTCGGCTTCCAGATTTGCAGGAAGCCGATCAGGCAGGCCATCGAGATCAGCGACGCGCCGATATCGACGATCCACGGATTGACGAAGTTCGAGATCAGGAATTGCGGCACGGCGAAGGAAATGCCCGTCACAAGGATTGCCGGCCAGATCTGAATCATGCCGCGCCATCCCGCGAAGACCCAGATCAGCCAGAACGGCACCAGCAGCGAAAAGAACGGCAACTGGCGTCCGACCATCGCGCCGAGCAGGAACGGATCGATACCCGTCACGCTGGACAGGCCCTGAATGGGTGTGCCGAGCGCACCGAACGCGACCGGGGCTGTATTCGCAATCAGCGAAAGGCCCGACGCCGCGAGCGGCGAGAAACCGAGACCGATCAGGATCGCGCCGGTGACGGCAACCGGCGTGCCGAATCCGGACGCGCCTTCGAAGAAAGCGCCGAATGCGAACGCAATCAAAAGAAGCTGAATGCGCCGATCGTTTGAGATGCCGCCGATCGTATTCTGCAACGTCTCGAACGCACCCTTCTCCACCGTAAGCCGGTATAGAAAAATGACGTTCAGCACGATCCATCCGATCGGAAAGAAACCGGTAACGGCGCCGAGCACGGTTGCGCGCAGCGAAAGTCCCGCCGGCATCGTGAAGATGAAAATGGCGACGAGATTGGCGACAATCAGGGCGATGATCGCCGCGATATGCGCCTTCACTTTATTGGATGCGATCAGAACGAGCAGCGTTACGACCGGAATCGCGGCCGCGAGCGTCGACAGCATCGTACTGTTGAGCGGATTATAATGTTGATCCCACATCGTCGTTTCCCCAGCTTGACGCGCATTATTGGTTGCGCGTTCGACACGGAGCATCGTGGAAAGCTGGATTGCCAACAACGCGGGGACGGTAATTCCTGCGTAAAATTACGGCTTCCGCGCGAAACTAATTTAGATAGACGCGTAAGCGTTACTTATGGGTGACAGCGTTCTTTGACAAACTAGAAACTAGAACGCCTTCACGCTGGGAAGAATATCTTCGGGAATTGCGTCCGGCGCATAGCGTCGTGGACGATTGCGCATAACGATATTCCAGATCTGCCAGACGAACCACACGCCGACGAGCGTGATGATCGCGGCCATCCAGTATTGCGCGGCGAACACCGCCTGCACGATGACGTAAGCGACGGCAGCAAGAACGCCGACGCCGACGATTGCAGACGGCCACCAGCGCCATGCGGGAAAGCCGATGTCGTAGACGCAATCCGAAGTCGCCGCTTTCACTCGGGCGTGAAGTTCGCGCAGGAATCGCGAATAGTCTTTTCCTTGATCCGCCATATCTACGAGCGACTGCGCCGACACCGAATGCAGCGCGATCTTCGGCGCGTTGAGCGGCCAGATTTCCGCGATGTAGCGCGCGCTTGCCATGTTGGTCGGTTTGTAGCCGAGCCGGATGTGCCGGATCATCGGATAGCTGATGCGGCCCGTGCGCGCGCCGATGCTCCAGTCGAGACCGTCTTTGCTAAGACGGAATTCGTAAGCGGGGCCCATCAGGCGCGGCTTGTAGGAATAAATGAGATCGTCGCTGTCCATGGCGCGCGCTTTCTAGACTGCGCGCGCAAACGGCGCAAAGAAAATCGGGGCGCGCGATCGCTCGCGTGCCCCGACTTCAGATTTCCCGTTTACCAGCCCGGATGACCGTAGCGATACGGGCCCGGGACGAACGGAGCGCCGTAATAGGCCGGGTAGTAGCCTCTGTAGTAAGTCGGCCCATAGTACGAATACGGACCATAATACGGACGGTAGTACCGGCGATGGTAGCTGTTCGCCGCAATCGCGCCGATCACGCCGAGGGCGATCGCAGGCGCGACCCATCCGCCACGACGCCAGCGGACATTATCGGTCTGCTGCGGCGCCGTCTGCTTCACCGAATTCTGGCTCGGCGCAACAGGCGCCGCCGAAACCGGAACCGAAGTGGTCGCGAGCGCACTGGCACCGACAGTACCGGCAACGGCGATCGCGGTAAGCTTCTTGCGTAGGGTGTTCATCAGAACCTCCTTTTCAACCACGCGAGGCAACCGATGTAGGAACGGAGCATACGCGTTCAATGCCTATAACCCCTGGAACAAACTATTGTTTCATGAATAGACATTCAGCTTCGCTTCGTGTTTCACCTCCGGCCGGGAGCAGAAACCGGATGTGCCGGAACCGCGCGCCATGCGAAACTGCACATATCCGCGACAAGGGAGACGCGCATGAAATCCCCAAGCCGCTATGCACTGACGCGGCGTGACCTGATCGCAGGCAGCGTTGCGCTGGCTGCCACGGGAGCATCGTCTGCGCCTGCTCTCGCGAAAATGCCGCCCGCGAAAGCGCAGGCGCCGGGATTTTTCCGCCGCAAGCTCGGCGAATTCGAGATCACCGCGCTGCTCGACGGCGACATCGCGCTCGAGCTCAAGCTTTTCTCCGGCGACGCAGCCGAGATGGAAAAACTTTCGCAGGCACACTATCAGCCCGCGCCTCCGCATGCGCACGTCAATGCATTCGCGATCAATACCGGCGACAAGCTTTATCTGGTCGATACCGGCACCGGAAATCTGCTCGGCTCCTCGCTCGGGCGGGTCACCGAGAACATGGTGCTTGCCGGGATCGATCCGGATCAGGTCGATACGATCCTGCTCACGCATCTGCATCCGGATCATTTCGGTGGCCTGACGGTCGAAGGCCGTCCCGCGTTCAAGAACGCCGATATTTACCTCTCGGAAGCCGACGCGAAATTCTGGCTCGGCACCGAAATGGCCGACAAGGTGTCGGCCGACTTCAAACCGTTTTTCCAGATGGCGGCCGGGGCGGTGAAGCCTTATGCGCACCGGCTGATGCCGCTGCCGCAGAACGGCCAGATCGGCGCGGGCGTGAGCACGCTCGCCCTCCCCGGTCACACGGTGGGGCATACCGGCTTCCGCTTTTCCTCCGGCAAAGAGCAGATGCTCCTCTGGGGCGACATCGTGCACAACCTCGCGCTGCAATTTCCGCGGCCGGAATGGACCTTCGCCGGCGACACCGATCAGAAGCAGGCGGCGGCCTCGCGCCTGAAGGCGTTCGATATCGCGGCCGCCGACCGGCTGCTCGTCGCTGGCGCACATTTGCCTTATCCAGGCGTCGGCTATGTCGAGCGGGCCAAGGAGCGCTATCACTATCACCCGGACTTCTGGCCCTCGAAAATCTAAGATTCGGGCCGTCTAGGAAAAGCCTAAGAGCGGCCTATAACGGTTCCGCCTGCGGCTGATTCGCAAACTCCACTGCGGCATCCGCAAACCATGGAGATTCCCGTGAAGAATTTGATGATTGCCCTGACCGGCCTCGCTTTTTTGGCCGGCGCTGCCAACGCGCAATCGACCGCGCCGATGGAAAAAGACGCCAAGAAAGAAGACAAGAACGCGCCGATGGGCAAGGACCGCAAGGACATGCCGAAGGGCGCGACCAAGGACATGCAGAAGGGCTCCGAAATGCCCGGCGCGCAGAAGAAGTAATTTTTAAAGATAGTTTGCATGAACGGCCGGCAATCGCCGGCCGTTTTCTTTTGCGCGCGCGCCCCGAACCTTTTGGCAAACGCATGCGTGCCGCGCGCGCCGCACATTATCCGCTACGGCGAAACTGCGGCGCAGGCCGGAATGAAACTGCAATGCGCACGGCTTTCGTAACCAAGGGATATTTTGTCTTCGACTTTCGTTGCGAATGCGCGCGTAAAAATGCAACTGCGCAACAGAGCCGTTGCAATCCGGCAGAAATAATTCCGGTGCCTTTTCGCGCGGATCGCGGCGATCACGCCGTCGTGATGCGTAAGTGCATCCAATATCCGTTTTCGCGGGATTACTTGATGTGAAGCGGCGCTGGCAACCGCACGCCGCAAAAGCATTGAAGGAGAATTCCTATGAAAAAGATCGTTTACGCGACCCTCGCCGCTGCCACGCTGTTCGCTTCCGTGGGCGCCGCTTCAGCGCAGTCCATGCATCGCCACTGGCAGGATCAGCAGATGTCGCTGAACACCGGCGGCGCCTCGCAGGGCTATAACGAGACGCTGGCGAGCTTCGACAACATCAAGTAACAAATTTTCCCAAGCGGCCGGCGCAAGCGCCGGCCGCGCTTTCCTTCCAGCTCCGCCGGCATGGTGCTTGACCGGTATCGCTTCCATTCCGTCACGCTGATCAAGGACCTGAAGGTGAAAGGCACCTCGGAGACGATCAAGCGCGGCACGCTGGTCAAAAATATCCGCCTTACCGGCGACCCGGACGAGGTCGAGTGCAACACCAAGCAGGTGAGAGGCCTCGTGCTCAGGACGGAGTTTCTGAAAAAAGCGTAGGCGAAAGCGGGGCCTTGCCGAATTTCAGCCGCATCGCCTGAATTCCGGCGCGCGCTTACCCGAGCCGGTACTCCCCGCACGCCGCACATTCGTACATTCGCGACACGCGAATGCCGCCGGCATCCGGCTCGTCGCGCTCGTTGACCGTCAGTTCGTTCACCAGCACGAAGCGCGCCGCGCCACATTCGCATTTCCCGAGATGCGTATGCTCGGCGGCCGAGAGCATGGGCGCTGCGGATTCTTCCGCGGATGGATTGCCCGGTTCTTCGGGTGTTTTTGGCATAGCTGCGATTCCCTGTCTGGCCCGGAACCTGTGCCTGCCTTGCCCGCGAATAAAGTCCGCAAGACCTCGTGCTGCGCCCTTTTCGCCTGTTACTCAATATGAGCCGATGGAACCTTTCGCCCGCCGCGCGGTTACCCCGGCGTTCCATCACAGGCGAAAACGGAGGACGGGCGGCCGCCGGAGAAAGCACGCATGACGACGAATAACGGAAACCGCAATGTGCGCGAGGAGCGACTGCAAGTGATGCTGCGCCCCGAGGAAATCCGCGCGATCGACGACTTCCGCTTCACCAAGCGCATGCCGAGCCGCGCGGCCGCGATCCGCGAACTGCTGCGCTGCGGGCTTGCTTCCGAAAACTGCGGCGAGGCCGAACGCGAAACGCGCTCGAGCGATTTCGGCGTGCTGCGCTCGCCCCAGAACGAAACCAAGAATGGCAACGGGAGCCGGGACGAATGAAGCGCCTGCTCGATCTGTTCCGCAAGCAAACTCCGGCTGAGCCGCCGCCACGGCAGCCGGACTTTTTTTGTCTTTATTGCAACGCCAAGTTTCCGCACGACGATCTGGAGCGTGTGCTCGCGCACCTGAAACCGCACCACGACAAGGAAGAGGCCGAAGCGCGCCTTTCCGCCGAACCCGACGGCACGGCGGAAAGTACGCCGCGATAACGCGCGGCGCAGCGCCTCGAGCGCACCTACTTGTCGTCGTCATCCTCGTCGTCATCGGAATAGACCTGCTCCTGCAGATCCATCACGGCGTCGCGGAGCATATTGATCAGCGTCGCGGCCTCCGGCGAACTGGCCTCGAGCTTCGCGAGCGCTGCGGCAAATTCCTTGCCTTCGAGCGGGTTGTCGTTGTCCATTGGCTTGGGTCCTTTACCGGCTTTTGTCCGGCACGGATCGCAGCACGGCGCGCGCCGACGCGCAAATCGCAACCCGCAACGCCCGTCAAAAATCTTTCGCAGGCGCACGCCCCTCGCCACAGGAAACCGCCTCGATCAGGCCAACTTGGACGAAGCGCGCGGATTGATTCAGAGTGGCGGGCATCCGACAGAACTTCGAGTGAACAAGAATGATTGAGAAACCGGAGAGCGAATTCCTGGCGGCGGCGAAGAAAGCCGCCGCGCATTGGGATGCGGAGAAAACGCGAAAGCATAAGAAGCCCCTGCTCTCTTGGTCCTGGCTCTGGCCGAAAAAGAAGAAGGAATGGCCGCCCGCGCCCGACAAGCCGATGTCGTGGGCCATCGAATATCTCGTGAAGGAAGCGCGCGTACCGAACGGCGAAGTGCTGCAGGCGCTGCGCGACGCCGGACGCGAAAACAAAATCACGGTCGCGGGCGTGCGCGGGCCGAACGGCCCCGGCCTCGGTCAGCGCTATGGTTCGCTCTACCCGATCCCGCCGGACCACTGGAACGACTTCTGTATCGACCAATCGGGCGAGAAGACGCTTCCCGCATTCGGCAGCGTCGGCACGCATGAAGGTCAGGCCTACACGAACCTGCGCGTGAACGAGGCCGAGATCAGAGCGATTTGGGGCTGAGGCCCGCGCAACGCCGCCCGCTTCGACACTTTCCAATTTCCACCCACGTTCAGATGCACGACGAACGGGAGCGTGCAGACGCTGATTAGCCGGCGGAACCTTCCTCCCTTCTCCTCGTTGGCCTTCGGAAAGGAACAGCCGATGCACAAGCACGCTTATTTCCGCCTCGCCGCGATGACCGCGCTCTCCTTCGTTGCGATGTATGTCCTGATGTATGCGATGGTGGACCGCTTCGAGAATGTATTTCCGAACGTCAACAAAATCTACATGGCGGGGCTGATGACCGCGCCGATGGTGATTTTCGAACTCGCGCTGATGGGCGCGATGTACCAGAACCGCGCGGCGAATATCGCGATCTACGCGCTCAGCATCGTCGCGCTGATCGGCTGCTGGGCGGCGGTCCGCATGCAGCTTGCCGTCGGCGACACGCAGTTCCTGAAAAGCATGATCCCGCATCACGCCGGCGCGGTGCTGATGTGCGAGCGCGCGCCGATTTCCGATCCCGAAATCAGGCAGCTTTGCGCCACGATCATCAAGGGCCAGAATGAAGAAATCGCGCAGATGAAGGCGCTGCTCGAAAAACGCTGAGTGCGCGTCACGGCTTTGCTCCGTCGCGTTCGGCGGGACCTGCCCCCTCTTGCGCGGCCGCGCGCAATTCGCGCGCATGGCTTTGCAGAAAGCGCTGCATCACGACATCGACGGTTTCAAATTCGCGCAGGTAACAGGCGTCCTGCCCGCCCACGCATTGCTTCGCGCGGCGGCAGGAGGACTTGTGGCAACGCTTCGGGTGCCCCGCAACGCGCGCCATTTCTTTGGCGAGCTTCTGCCAGACTTCGTGTCCGGCGAGCGTGCGCGAACGCGGCACGAGCGGGGGCAGCGTGAGGTCGTAACGATCACCCTCTCCCCGTTCACGGGGAGAGGGTGATCGCGAAGCGATCCGGTGAGGGGCAACGCCTGCGCCTGGCCCCTCATCCCGCTCGTGGCCTTGCCGCTCGCCACCTTCTCCCTGCGCCGCATCGTTCGCACGGGCCGCGCCAGCACGGCGCGAGCGGGGAGAAGGATTCTGCACCTCCTTCTTCATCATCCGCGCCACTTCGCTCGAATGCATCAGCACGCGGCGGCCGTTTTGCCAGCAGGTGACCATATGGCCGCGCGCGGCAGGATTAAGGAGTGTGTCGCTTCCCCTTCCTTCGTCATGGCCGGGTTTATCCCGGCCATCTCGATTTCCAGGGCACTGCTCACCTGAACGAGATCGCCGCGACAAGCGCGGCGACGACGAGTTGGCAGTAGGTTTCATGCAGGCAGACTCCTTTTGTTTGTCGCGAATAGCCACCGCGCTTGGCCCTTGGGCCATTCGCGCAAGTAAAGCGGCCAAGCGCGATTATTCACACGCGACCATCGCGCGCGTTCGAAGCCTCCCCTTTTGGATCGCCCCTTTTTTGTTGTCGCGAACCGCGTAAACACGGCGCGCGAGAGCTTGGGGCCGGCGAGCGCCGTAAGGCGCCTTGGGTATTCCTTGCGCGAGGCTTACGCCCCGCGTGACGCCTTACGGCGCTCGCAAGCGGCGTAGAAGAACCTCAGGACCGTGCTTCCGAGACCTTCCACACAGGCGTTTCTTCCTGTGCTTCCGGTCTCCATTCCAGCCGTAACGAGCTTTGGAATTATCCTTGGCTCGCCCCTTAAAAAGGGATCGGCGGCGCGTCGTAGTGCGCGCGGACGGTGACCCGAGGCCTCCCGGTATTCGTGGCTGCGAACCACGAACAGCGGGCGCCGCACCCTTCCCTCCTCTGGCAACGCCTCGCGAGAGCGGCCCCATGAGGGAAAGGAGATAGGAATATAGTCCGTATTGCCGAGTAGGTCAAGAAATTTCGGGCAAACAAAAAGCCCGGTCTTTCGACCGGGCTTTTCATATTCCGCATTGAACGCTTACGCGGCTTGCAGGTTTTCCGCTGCCGACTTGCCGCTGCGCTTGTCCGCAACGACGTCGAACGTAATCTTCTGACCTTCGTTGAGCGTGCTCATGCCCGAGCGCTCGACCGCCGAGATGTGCACGAACACATCCTTCGAGCCGTCGGCGGGCTGGATGAAGCCAAAACCTTTTTGCGCGTTGAAGAACTTCACAACACCGGTAACCATTTTAGTCTCCTAGAGTATCGCCATGACAGGCGAGATTGCAGGCGCCGCACCATTTGCGCAGAACCTTTTCCCGATGCAGCGATGTCTTGGAGAGAGCGTTTAAGGCGCGTTGGCCAGTACAGAGCAGATCGAACATCGTGGCTATGCGCTCCCTTGCGGAAAATAGCAAACCATATATCGCTCTGGCGTGAATATAGTTACGGCCGCCTTCGAAGCGCCTCAATTGCCGATGCACGCGCGCCTATAGTAGATGCTCGCGTTCCGCTTCGGAGCCCGAGAAAGGCTCGGCCAGCATGAACGCCCGCGCACCCGGATGAACGATCATTCGAAGTTCATCGGTTACCTCACGCTTGGCATTCTGCTTGTAATTTTCGTCGCCTGGGTAAAATACGGTCTCGTTTCTGAAACAGTGTTCTGGACCCTAGCGGCCGCTACCGGCGCCTTCTTTATCGGATTTCGCATATTCACGGGCACATGGCCTGGAAACGACATGCGGTAATGAGCAAACCAATACCGGCGGCAGGCACCAAGCGCAGATGCCTTTCCTGCGGCGCAAAGTTTTACGATCTCGATAAACGTCCGGTCGTTTGCCCGAAATGCGACGCCGAACTCGCCGACCTCGTCACTATCGTTTCATGAAAGGTTGAACCTTGGAAAACGGTATTTTGATTCACCGCTTCAGGGTCGGACAGACGGTGCAACTGACGCGCGATCACCTGCGCGTCGCCAACGACATCTATTTTCGGATTCTGGCGCTCCGCCCGTTCGACGGCGACGAACCGCTTTATCTCGTCAAGAGCGATAGCGAACGCCATCAGCGGATCGTGCCGCAGAGCGCGATGAAAAAGCCAGCCAACTAGCCGCTAGAGCGGCACAGCGAGCTTAAAGAAATTCGTGTAGTTGAAAAGATAAAGAAAGGTCACGATCGCTGCCGCAGTCATAGCGGCAAGCGTGTAATAAACGTAGCGCAAAGACTGGGCGTCGTGTTCCTGATCAGCAGGCATCAAATTCCCCTACGGCGCGGGACCGGGGATGCAACGATTTGCAAACGCGAACGGGCGCAAAGGCGAGCTTATGCACCGTTTGCGAGAATAGATAGCCAGGATAAATGGGCCGCCAGAGTTTAGAACTCGTGCCGCTCGCTCCCTTACCGGAGCGTGGCGCCGGGAGGAGGCCGCGCTTTCTATTCTGCGCGGCCTCTGCCCTCTTCTTCGGATGGATTAAATTTCGCGAAGAGATAAAAACCGCGCCTCGCCGCTACCGGCCTTACTTAAGCGGCTATTCGTTCCTATATATTCGTTCTGCTTGAATATGTTTTCAGGTTGAACATGAAAGGTCATTCCATGACCAATCCCAACATTCTTGCTGCCGACGCGCCGAAACCGGAAGTGAATGCTCCGTCGGTGGCGCCTGCAACGCCGCAGCCCGACAAGGGTGCGCCCATAACGGACAAGCCGGAAGTAAAAAGCACGAGCGGCAAGTAAGCCGCCTTTCGGGAGGCCCGGCGAAAGCCGGGCTTCTTTGTTTTTCGGTCCGCAGTCTTGAGGGGGATTCAGTGCAGAAAAGAAAATTCGGCAACAAGATGAAAGAGCCGTCTGTGGTACAGATCAAGCACCAGATTTTACTGAAGTGGCTTGCGGATCAGAAGGCGCTCGAAGCTGCGGAAGCGCAGGCCGCCCGTGGCTAACAATAAAGCATCGCTCGCAAGCTACTTTACGCCGCCGCTCGTCATTCCGATCGCCGCCGTGGTGTATATCGTCCTGCGCATTCTTTATTTGAACTGGTGAGAAACCTATGACCGGCTGGATCAGGCTGACCAAGACCGACAATCGCCCGGTCGATGTAAATCTGGAGCGCGCGCATACGGTGCTGCGCGACGAACGAAACTACAGCACGCTGATCACATTCGGGCCGTCGGATTCGGTGACTGTGCTGGAAGCGCCCGACGAAATTTTCGGAAGAGCCGCGAAACGCGACAACGTAACGCCGTTTGCGAGTGCAAGCATCTGAATCCGCGCGCCCGCGTCGGGGGTTGAGACGCGAGGCTGAGCGATCGGAAAGCCCGGCTTTTCAGGAGCCGGGCTTTTTGTTTACGTCCGTTCCGGCTTGCTATCGGGCGGAATGGAGCGCAGGGTCGTTCATGGCACAAACCGCACCCCGGAAGCCGAATCTGTTCCGCGTCGATTTCCATTTCGCGGACGACGATCCCGTCGCCACGAAATCGAATATCAATTGCCGCTGCGGCAGCAAGAGCTTCCGCGAAGTGCATCGCATCATGCAGCCCAAGGGCGGCGTCTCGATCATGTACGAATGCGAGAAATGCGGCGAATACAGCCTCTAGCGCGCATCGCGTGAATTCTCCCTGCGGCGTGAAAACCTGGAAGCGTTATGAAACAGAACGATAACCGCGGCGCCGCCAAGGGTCTCACGCTCGACAACCTCGAAGACATGATCGGCTCGCTGCGGCACGCTTCCGCGCCTACGAGAAATTCCAAGCGCCTGCGCGACGCGGCACGGCTCAAGAAAAGCCGCGAAGCGCGCGCCAAGCAAAAGCTGAAAGAGCCGGCCCGCGCCGCGGATAAATAGCGGCCCGCCCCGGCGCATCTATAAAAGCTTACTGTTCCGCTGAATAGAAGGAGCGTCATGCATCTGCGCTTGCCGGTTATTTTGATTCTCGCGGCGTTTGCTTCCTTGTTTCTGATCGTGCTGATCGGCCCCGGCCAGCATCCGCTGGCGACCCCCGAAGCGGTCACGATTAAAAGGAATTAGCCGCGTAACGCGATTGTTGGAATAAATCGATACGAATGTTGAACAAAGCTCCCGGCCGCGGATTGATCATCAGCAATTCGCTTCTCTCTGGAAAGCAACAACATGCCATCGGAAGTCGAGTTTCTCCACGAAATGGCGGCTGCGATGGTTCGCATTTCCCGCGAGTCTCTCGATATTCGCGCGGCACGAGAGTTACGTAACCTTGCTGACATTGTGATCGAGCGTGCGAATATAATCGGGAAAGAGTGAGATTACCTCACCAACTCCCGCATCGCCTCGTCGAGTCCCTCTAGCGTCAGCGGATACATGCGGTCCGAGAAAAGCTGCCGCATCATGCGGATCGATTGCGTGTAGTCCCAGTGCTCGCGCGGCACCGGGTTCAGCCAGACCGCGTGCTGATAGAGGCGCGTGACGCGCTCGATCCACGCCTGCCCCGGCTCCTCGTTCATGTGTTCGACCGAGCCGCCCGGCATCATGATCTCATAGGGGCTCATGCTCGCGTCGCCGACGAAGATCACTTTGTAGTCGGACGGGAACTTGTGCAGCACGTCCCAGGTCGGCGTGCGCTCCGAGTGCCGCCGCACGTTCTGCTTCCACACGCTCTCGTAGAGGCAGTTGTGGAAGTAGAAGGTCTCGAGATTCTTGAATTCCGTGCGCGCGGCGGAGAACAGCTCCGAGCAAAGCTCGATGTGCCAGTCCATCGAGCCGCCGATGTCGAGGAACAGGAGCACCTTCACGGCGTTGCGCCGCTCCGGCCGCATCTGCACATCTAAGAAGCCGTGGTTCGCGGTCTCGCGGATGGTGCCGGGAAGATCGAGCTCGTCCGGCGAGCCGGTGCGCGCGAATTTGCGAAGGCGCCTGAGCGCAACCTTGATGTTGCGCGTGCCGAGCTCGACCGTATCGTCGAGATCCTTGAACTCGCGCTTGTCCCACACCTTCACGGCGCGGTTGTTGCGGTTCTTGTCCTGCCCGATGCGGATGCCTTCGGGGTGATAGCCGTAGGCACCGAACGGCGACGTGCCCGCGGTGCCGATCCATTTCGAGCCGCCCTGATGGCGGCCTTTCTGTTCTTTCAGCCGCTCGGCCAAGGTCTCCATGAGCTTGTCCCAGCCCATGGCCTGAATCTGCGCCTTCTCTTCTTCGGTGAGATATTTCTCGGCGAGCTTCCTGAGCCATTCTTCCGGGATCTGCGCGGTGCCGGCGGCATCCGACATCAGATCGAGGCCCTTGAAGACATGGCCGAACACGCGGTCGAACTTGTCGAGATTGCGCTCGTCTTTCACCAGCGCCGCGCGCGAGAGGAAATAGAAATCCTCGACGCGCCGGTTCGCGAGATCGGCGTCGCTATTCAGCGCCTCCATCAGCGTCAGGTATTCGCGCACCGTGACCGGAAGGCCCGCCGATTTCAGCTCGTTGAAGAAGTGGATGAACATGCCTCAGTCCGTTTTGCGCGGCACATATTTCGCGATCAGGAGCCCGGCAAGCGGACCGCAAATCGCGGCGGCGATGCCGTAGCTGAGCCATTGCCCGCCGTTTGCGCCCGCCGGTGCCGCGACGTTCAGGTAATAGACCCCAAGAAACGCAGCGCAGCCGAACGCGGTGGCCGTCGCGATCAGTATTTGCCGGAAACGATCCGCGTAGCGGCTCGCCGCCGAATACACCGTGACCGCGCTTGCCGCCGCTGCGAAGAAGATGGTCTCCATGCGTTTTCCCCGTTTCCCTCCCCGTAGTTCTACCGTGAAACGCGGCCACCGTTAAGGATAGCCGATCTTAAAGCCCGGCTGCGGCGCCGGGACAATGAATAAGTAAGCGCCGGCCCGCTAGAACCTTGCGCATGCCGGTCGAACTCGCCCTCGAATTTTTCGCGTCCCTCGAATCTCTGCCCGAACTCGCGGCGGGCTTCGAGAGCCTGCGCCGCTCTGCGAAAACGGATCGCGCGGCCGGAGAAGCCGAAGTATTTTCGGGCGCGGATGCGCTCGACGCGGTCGAAGCCGGCTGGCGCGCGATCGAGCGCGAAGGCGCGCTTTCCACGCCGTTCCAGTCTTTCGCGGTCGCGGCTGCGTCGTTACCCGCGCATCTCGCGCATGAGCACGAGCCGCAGATCATTACCGTGCGCGAGCACGGCGAGACGCGCGCGATCCTGCCGCTCGCGCTGACCTCGATGGCGGGCGCGCGCGTGCTGCGCTTCTTCGGCGATCCGCTTATCCAGTATGGCGACGCCGCGCTCTCGCGCGCGGGTACGGACGCGCATCTCGTGACGGCACTTCTCGCCGCCGAAAAACTCGGCGCGGATGCAGCACTCTTCCGCAAAGTCCGCAACGACGCAAAAATCTCGCGCGTGCTCTCGCGCCGCGCGCAGGTCTCCCGCGTCGAAGAAGCGCCTTTCGTGGATTTGCGGCGCGACGTTTCGCTCTCCTCCCGCGACGCGCGCGAACTCCGCCGCTATCGCCGCAGACTCGCCGAACAGGGAGAAGTGAAGCTTCACATCACGCGCGGCAGCGACGCACTTTCCTGCGTGCAGACCGCGCTGGAGTTGAAACGCGAATGGCTGGCGAGCAAGGGCTTCACCTCTTCGGTGATCGGCGACGAAGCATGGGAGCGCGTGCTGACTTCGCTCGTGACTGAAAACGCAAACCTGCTCGCCTGCGCGCGGCTCGAAGCCGGCGGCAGGCTCGCCGCGATCGAAGTCGCGATCACGCACGGCAAGCGCTGGCATGCGTTCCTCGGCGCGATCGACCCGGCATTCGCGAAATGCGGTCCGGGTCAGGTACAGATGGCCGACACGATCGCGCATGCGCGGGCAAACGGCTTCGCCGCCTACGACCTGCTCGCGCCCGCCGACGCCTTCAAGCGCGTGATCGCAAGCGGCGCGATTTCGGTCCGCGATTATGCGCTGCCGTTCTCGCTACCGGGACAACTCGCGGTGCGGGCCTTCCGCTTCGCGCCGCAGGCGAAATCGCTGCTCGGCAAACTGCCCGCGCCGGTCCGCTCGGCCGCGCAGACGCTGTTGCGGCTGCGCTAGAGCGGCTGGATCGAATCCGCCACTCGCGCGTTTTCCTCCTGTCGGGAGGGCCGACGAGAGGAGGCCACGATGCGCCTCGATCAGGATTTCGAGGATACCGGCCGGGAAACCATTTCCTGGGCTGCGGGCGCTGCGGTCACCGCAGGCATCCTGCTGGCGCTCGCCGTTGCCCAGTCGGCCGGCTTCTAGGCCCTATCTTTCGTTCTCATTTTGTTCTAGGCTCGGTCTCCATCGGAATCGGGCCGTAAGCACGGGCAAATATGGGCCGCTTCAGCTACCTCACCATCGACTTCAACTCGTATTTTGCGAGCGTCGAGCAGCAGGTGAGCCCTGCGCTTCGCGGGCGCCCGGTCGCGGTCGTGCCGGTGATGAGCGACACCACCAGCGCGATCGCCGCAAGCTATGAAGCCAAAGCCTTCGGCGTGAAGACCGGCACCCGCATCTGGGAAGCCAAGCGCATGTGCCCGGGGCTCGTGCTCGTTCCTGCCCGCCACGAGCTTTATGTCGATGTGCACGAGCGGTTGAAGGAGGAAGTGCAGAACCACGTGCCGCTGCTTTCCACCGGCTCCATCGACGAATTCACCTGCAAGCTGATCGGCGACGAGTGCGAGGCGGAGAACGCACGCCAGATCGCGCGCAACATGAAAGCGGGGATTAGGAAAAACGTCGGCGAATGTCTCAACTCGTCGATCGGCATTGCGCCGACCCGCACGCTCTCGAAAATCGCCTCCGACATGCAGAAGCCGAACGGACTGACGCTGATCGAGCAAAAGGACCTCCCACATATTCTCTTTCCCTTGAAGCTGACCGACCTGCCCGGCATCGCCTCCAACATGGAAGCGCGGCTGCACCGCGCCGGCGTCACCAGCATCGAGCAGCTGATGTCGCTCGAGCCGAAGGCCGCGCGCCACGTCTGGGGCTCGGTCGGCGGCGAGCGCTACTGGTATGAGTTGCACGGCATCGATGTGCCGAAAGCCGCGGACGGCCGCCGCTCGGTCGGCCACTCGCGCGTACTTTCGCCGAAAATGCGCGGGCGTAACGACGCGCGCTTCGTCGCCCGCTCGCTGCTTCTGAAGTGCGCAACCCGCATCCGCCGCCTCGAACTCGTCGCCGGCGGCTTCGGGCTTGCGGTGCATCCCGAATACGGCAACCGCGAACCGATCGTGCACGAAAGCAGGATCGCGCCGACGCAGGATTCCTTCACGCTGCTCGAACATCTCGACCAGTTCTGGAACGAGTTGCCGAAGAAAAGCGGCCCGTTCCGCAAAGTTTCGGTCTGGCTCTATCGCCTCTCCGAAGAAGGCAAGCGTGCGCGCGATCTTTTCGTCGAAACCCGCGCCGACGGCTTCACCAAGCAGGAAACGCTGTGGCGCTCGATCGACAAGCTGGTCGCGCGCTACGGCCGCGAGACGGTGACGCTCGCCTCGCAGAAGGATCTCGGCCTGCAATATCTCGGCGCCAAGATCGCCTTCACCCGCGTCCCCGACGCGCAGGAATTTCGCGAATAAGAATCCCGCTAAAAAATCGCTTTTGAATTTTGTTCCCGCATGAACACGCGTTCATCACGCGCTGCATAAGCGCGCGCCAATTCGCGCACGCCATGTTTTCCAAAGTTTAATCCGCCGGGCCTGTATGTCGCGGGAACCGGATGCGCGCCCCGCGCATTCTATTTGCGGCTGACCAAATTCCCTCATCCGGCGCGGCGCGACGAACGCCCGCGCTCGCCCGGAGTGCAAGAATGGCGTTCAAACCGCTTCCGCTTTTGCGTGTCTCGCCCGCGATCGTCGCGGCTTTCCTTGCATCCGTGTTGATATTGCTCGCGCCCGCGATCTGGAACGGATTTCCGATCCTGTTCTATGACAGCGGCGACTATTTCGCGCGCGTGCTCGACGGCGTGCTGAACAACGGCCGCTCCATCGTTTACGGCGCGGTGATGACGGGCCTGCGCTACCTATACTTCTGGCCGCTCGCGATCCTGCAATGCGCGCTCACCGCCTGGACGATCTATCTCGTCTTGCGCACGCACGGACTCGGCCAACGCCCGGTCGCGCTGCCGCTGGCACTCGTCGGCATCGTCGCGGCGCTTTCCGCGCTGACCGCGCTCGCCTGGGTCGCGAGCATGATGATGCCGGATCTGTTCGCGGCCCTCGGCGTACTCGCGCTTTATCTGCTCCTGCGCAAACGCGACGAACTCGGCCGCTTCGAGCGCTACGGCCTCGTGGCGCTGATTGCGTTCTCGGCCGCCGGTCACAACGCGACACTTGCGGTCGTGGTCGCGCTTCTTGCCGCCGCCGTCGCGCTGCATTGGTGGCGGCGGACGCTTATTCCCCGCGCCGGGTTGAAACAGGCGGCCTGCGCCGTCGTCATCACCGCGCTGCTGGTGCCTTCCGCCGGATATATTTTCGCGCACAACTTCGCCTGGACGCCTGGCGGCGCGGGCTTCATCTTCAGCCGGCTGGTGCAGGACGGCATCGCGCAGCGTTATCTCGCCGACAACTGCCCCGATCCGAAGCTGAAGCTCTGCGAAGTGCGTCACGCGCTTCCCGACAAGGCCGACGATTTCCTCTGGCATCAGGGCGACCGCGGGCCGTTCGCGCATATCGGCGGCTTCGAAGGCGGTGCCGACGAAATGAAGCGCATCGCGATCGACAGCCTCGTTCAATATCCGCTGCTGCATGTCGCGACCGCGTTCACGTCTACGCTCGAACAGCTTGTCAGCGTCGGCACCGGCGACGGCGTCGTGCACGACATCGGTTACACCTATGGTGTGCTCGAAGACAAAGCCCCGGAGATGACGCTTGCGATTGCCGCGTCACAGCAGAAGCGTGGCAAGCTCGAACCGCTATTCGAAAAGCTGAACGATGTGCACGAGCCGGTGACACTCGGCGCGATCGCGTTCCTGCCGCTATTGCTTTTGCTGGCGTGGCGGCGCGGGGCAATGCGCGACACCGACTGGCTCGCCGCAACCGTGATCCTTGCGCTGTTTGCGAACGCTTTCGTGACCGGCGTGCTGTCCAATCCGCACGACCGCTATGGCGCACGGCTGGCCTGGACCGCGCCGCTGGTCTGGAGCGTGGTGTTCGCACACTTCCTGGTGACGAGCAGCATCTGGCGCGAACGTCTCGCGCGTGCGTTCGCGGCAACGGCAATCACGCCGAAGGCTGCGCCGATCGAAGTGTCCCCGCAAAAGAACGAGCGCTAACCGCGCGCGATCGTGTCCAGCACTTCCGTAAGCGCTTCCGGCGCGGTGACGTGCGGCGAGTGGCTCGCGTCCATTTCGAAATATTGCCAGCCTTCCCGCTTGGCGCGTTCCGCGAAAGGCCGGAACGGATCGCCGGGGTTGTGCCGCTGCGCGTAAATATATGCGCGTGGCATTTGCGGCTCGCCGTTCTCGAGCAGCAGCGGCTCCTGAAAACAGGCGAGCGGCTGATGCACGCGGCGCGGCGTGATCCAGTCGATGTCGCGTTGCGAAGTGTCCGGCGGCGGCGGCGAAGGCGGCAGCTTCCAGCCGTCCACGACGCCCGCGAGCCTGCGCTCGCGTTCTTCCGGGCTCACGAGATCGAACACGCCCTCGCCGTGACGCGGCACGAAGGCATCGAGATAGACGAGCTTGGAAATCCGCTCGGCGGCGAGATCGGCAACCCCGGTCGCAACCATGCCGCCGTAGGAATGACCGATCAGGATCGCGTCGCGCACGTCTTCCATTTGCAGGACCATCAGCATGTCCCGGATGTGCGTCTCGAGTCCGATCAATTCGGTCGCAAGATGCACGCGCTCGCCGAGGCCGGTGTAGGTCGGCGTGATCAGTTCGTGACCCTTCGTGCGCATCAAGGGATGCATCTTCTTCCACACCCAGCCCGCGGACCAGGCGCCATGCGCAACGATGAAAGTGGCCATGAACTCTCCCTAGACGCCTAGCTTCTTTTGCAGGCTCGAACTCGTCGTCGTGTATTGGAACACAAGACGCTTGTCGGGGAAAATGATCTTGTGCGCGGCCTGCGACATCAGCGCGGCCTCGTGGAAGCCGGAGAGAATGAGCTTCAGCTTGCCCGGATAATAATTGATGTCGCCGATCGCGAACACGCCGGGCATGCTGGTCTCGAACTTCTCGGTATCGACCACGATCCGCTCCTGATCGAGCGTGAAGCCCCAGGTGCCGACCGGGCCGAGCTTGATCGTAAGCCCGAAGAACGGCAGCAGCGCATCGGCTTCGATGTCGAACGTGGAATCGTCGTCGCGGCGCGCGATCACTTTCGTGAGCTGGCCGTTCGCGCCTTCGAGGCCGTGGAGCTGGCCGAGGAGGAAATCGATCTTCTTTTCCGCAACCAGCGCTTTCATCTTGTTCACGCTGTCGGGTGCCGCGCGGAATGCGTCGCGGCGGTGAAGCAACGTCAGCTTCTTCGCGAGCGGCGCGAGATTGAGCGTCCAGTCGAGCGCAGAGTCACCCCCGCCCGCGATCACGATATTTTTGCCGCGGAACGCCTCCATCGAGCGCACAAGATAGAACACCGACTTGTTCTCGTATTGCTCGATGCCGGGAAGCGGCGGTTTCTTGGATTCGAACGAGCCGCCGCCGGCCGCGATCACCACGACCTTCGCTTCGATGGTGCCGCCGATATCGGTCTTGAGCCGGAAGCCGCCGTCGATCTTTTCCAGCGTCTCGACGCGCGCGCCATATTCGAAGGTCGGGCCGAACGGCTTGATCTGCTCTTGCAGATTTTTCACGAGCTGCGCGCCGGTCACCATCGGCAGGCCCGGAATGTCGTAAATCGGCTTCTCCGGATAAAGCTCCGCGCATTGCCCGCCCGGCTTGTCCAGAATGTCGATGACATGGGACTTTATGTCGACGAGGCCGAGTTCGAAGACCGCGAACAGCCCGACCGGCCCCGCGCCGATGATGACGGCATCCGTTTTGACGATTTCGCTCATATTCCCCGGATTTCGTTGTAGTAGGTGCAAAAAGCTGCCCGGATATAGAGCCAGCCACCGATGAATCGCAACTTTCGCGGGGCGCATGGCTGCCCGCGGCCAGCACTGCCGCCGATCACATCGTCGCGACGATGCTTGTGCGCCGGCCACGGGCCGTGAAATCCTGCACGCGGGGACCGAAGTGACGAAAATCAACCGGCATGGTTCGCGGACAGGATGGCGCAGCTTTCTGCTGCTCGCCTTCCTGTTTCTGATTTGCGCGCCCGCAAGCGCGCAGGAATATTTCCGCGAGGATTTGCGCGTGCCGATGCCGCTCGCAGGCCCGCGCGGGCTACAGGCGCTGTTCGTGCGGCCCGCGGAGCCCGGGCGCTATCCGCTCGTCGTCTTCAGCCACGGCACGCCGCGCGACGCGGAAGCGCGGCTGAAGATGTCGCCTTATGGTTCGCTCCCCGTTGCGATGGAATTCGTGCGGCGCGGCTACGCGGTCGCAATCGTGATGCGCCGGGGCTACGGCACTTCGGGCGGCGACTACACAGAGGGAGTGGCGTGTGAGCGCGACGGCAATTTCACCGCGTCGGGTTTGATCGCCGCTGGCGACATTCGCGCGGCCTTCGATTATTTCTCCAAGCGTCCCGACGTCGATCCGAAAATCATGATCGCCGTCGGCGAGTCGGCCGGCGGCTTCAGTTCGATCGCGCTTTCATCTATTGCGCCGCAGGGACTCGTCGCCGTGATCAGCTTCGCAGGCGGGCGCGGCTCGACCGGCCCGTACCAGATCTGCCAGCAGGAAAAATTGTTCGCGGCCTTTGCCAACTACGGAAGAACCTCGCGCGTGCCGACGCTCTGGATTTACGCGGCCAACGACAATTTCTTCGAGCCGCGCGTGGCGAAGCGCTTCTACGAATCCTTCACCGGCACCGGGGGCATGGCCGAATTCATCGCGCATCCCGCACACGGCGAGAACGGACATAATCTCGTCTATCGCGGGATTTCGCTCTGGACGCCGTACGTGGATGACTTCCTGCGCAAGCACAATCTTCCGCGGCGCGCGGTACTCCTGCCGCCGAAAGTTTCGGTGCTGCCGGCACCGCCCAATCTCAGCCCGAGCGGGCTGCGTTCGTTTCAGGATTTTCTGAACGCCGGTCCGAACAAGGCTTTCGCCGTTTCGCCGCGCGGCGCATACGGCTGGCGCGCGGGCCAGAACACGAAGGAAAATGCGATCGAAAGTGCGCTCGACAATTGCCGGAAATATGCGAGCGACTGCGCGCTCTATATCGTCAACGACGAAGTCGTGACGCGCGTCAGCCCTGCTGCTCCGGGGTCGTCACGATAAGGCCGTCGAGTTCGTCGGTAACCTTGATCTGGCAGGAGAGCCGCGAGTTCGGCCGCACATCGAAGGCGAAGTCGAGCATGTCTTCTTCCATCGGCGCGGGCTTGCCGACCTTCTCCATCCACGCCTCGTCGACATGCACGTGACAGGTGGCGCAGGAACACGCGCCGCCGCATTCGGCCTCGATGCCGGGAATGCCGTTGCGGATCGCGTTTTCCATGACGGTGCTGCCGGTCTCGGCGTCCACCGTGCGGCTGGTGCCGTCATGTTCGATGTAGGTGATTTTGGGCATGTCTGATTTGAAAAATAGAAGGCGGGGCGGAATCGGCCGCCTCTATATAATGTGAAATCGGGAATTGCGAGGGTTTGCAAGCGCCGCGGGCGCTAGGCGGCAAGCTGGTCGGCTTCGCTGCGCGCATCCGCCGCGCGTTGCAGGAGCCTGGCGAGCGCATCCGCTTCCCCGAGCTCGACCGACTCCGCGGCTTTCGCAAGCTCGAACGCGCCGATGCCGAGTGCGGCCCCTTTGAGCGTATGCGCGGCCGCCGAGCGCGTTTCCGCGTTCGCGCTGCCGATGATCGCGACGAGATTCGCGACCTGCCCAGAAAACAGCCGCAGCACTTCGCGCTTCAGGGCGCGGTCGCCGAAGGTCGCAGATTCCAGATGTTCGAGGTCGATCGCCGTCATCGCGGGCGATGATGCCGCGCCAGCGGTAAACAGCCTCTCAAGACTTCGGAGGTTTGCGCCGTTTTGCAGGGTCGAGGCCGAGCACCCGGTAGCCTTCGTCGGTCAGCCGGCAGACCAGCCAGTCGGGATGAATCGGGTTCTTGCTCCAGGGTTCCGCCCAGCCATGCTCGATGCAGGCCCGGATCGTGACCTTGGGGATTTCCTGCCCCACTTCGTCGAATAAAGGCAGTTTTCCACCGGGCTGGTCGATCCCGCGCTGGAGGTAGCGCCGCTGCGCGTCCGAGCCCCCGGCCTCGCTGTGCCAGGGCCTGGGGCCTTGCCCGTTGAGCCTTTTCCCCCGCGCCATTGCTCAATCCGTATGGTGAACAAGACGTTAAGCCGTTAACGATGTTTCCAGTCCGGCCCGGATTACCGTTCCATTTTCACACAACCGCGCGGTAAGATACCGCAAGCGGTGGACCGGAGTCCCGGCCGGCCGGCATTTCTTTTGAATTTGAAAGAAATTGCCGCCTCGGGGCCCAATGAGCATGGTCCTGTTTGAGTGAATTTCCGGCCCGAGCGGCATGTTGCCGGTCGCGGTATCGAGTACGGACCGGAGGCAAGAAGTGAAGAACAAGAAATCCCAAGACCCGACCGAGGCAGCGCTGTCCGCGATCGAGGACGCGTTGAACATCGGCAACGACGCGCCGGAAGTGACGGCACCGCAACCGCGCATGGAAGCGCAGCGCGCCCCGCAGGCCGAGCCTGCCGGAGAGATTTTCGCGCAGCGCTCCCGCGGCACCCGCGAGCGCCTGCCCCGTCCCGCCGCGAACGACGACCGTCAGTCGGTCGGCCAGATTTTGCAGGCGCTGCATCGCCGCCCCTCCGGCGCGCCGATCCTCGTCGCGCTCCTGTTTTCGATCATCTGGATCATCGGCGGCGCTGCCATCGCTTCGATCCAGTACCGCGGCACCGGCGGCGCAGTCATGCGGCTTTCCGAAATCGCGGCGCAGCCGACTTTCCTCCCGGCACTGGCCGCGATCTTCCTGCCGCCGCTCCTCTTCTTCATGACGGCGATGCTGATCCGCCGCTCGCAGGAAATGCGTCACATCTCGCGCGCGATGACGGAAGTCACGCTGCGCCTCGCCGAACCCGAAGGCGTCTCGACCGATGCCATCGTGTCGGTCGGTCAGGCGATCCGCCGCGAAGTCGCAGCACTCGGCGACGGCATCGAGCGCGCGGTCGCGCGCGCCTCCGAACTCGAATCCATGGTTCGCGGCGAAGTCGCCACCCTCGAGCGCGCTTACGACGAAAATGAAAATCGCGTGCGCTCGCTGCTCACCGAGCTGCACACCGAACGCGATTCCGTCATCGGCCATGCCACCCAGTTGCGCGAAGCCGTTGCGAACGCGCACGAAGCCTTCGCCTTCGACGTGCAGAACATCGCCGACCGCGTTTCCAGCGCGCTCGACAACGTCACCGGACGGATCACCGACAACATCCTGCTGCGCGCGGAAGAAGCGCGCACGCAAATCTCGGATTCCGGCAACATCATCATCGAAACCTTCTCCGACAAGAGCGCGGAAGCGACCCAGCGGCTGGCCGAGGCCGGCAACACGATCGCCGAAAGCCTCTCCGACAAGAGCGCGGAAGCGACCCAGCGCCTGACCGAAGTCGGCGTGCAGATCGCGAAAGCGATTGCCGACCGCAACGAGAAGGTTTCCGAGGAACTCGTGCAATCCACCGCCGACATGCACGCGAAGCTCAGCGAGCGCGCGGCCGGCATCTCGCAGATGATCGCTGAAAGCGGCCAGACCTTCGAGAACACAATCGGCCAGCAGTTGCAGAACCTCGCCGACACCGTGCTGAACCGCGGTAACGAGATCGCGTCCCGCGTCTCCGCCGATGCCGGCGCGCTCGGCGACAAGATCACGGAGAACATCCAGACCTTCGAAACCACCGTGAAGGTCCACGGCGCGAATATCGCGGGCGAGATCAAGGCCACCATCGACGGCATCACCGAAGCCTCGCACGACAGCCTCGCGGCGCTCGACATGCGCGTCGCCGCCAAGGTCGGTGAAGTCTCCGGTCAGATCGACGAGCGCATTTCGCGCATCGAAACCTCGCTCGACGACCGCGCCAAGAACCTCAACGAAACGCTGGCCAACCGCACGCTCGAGATCGCGAAAACCATCGCCGATGGCTCCAAGACCGCGACCGAGGCGGTCGATCAGAGCGTTACCGGCATGGGTGAATATTTCTCGGCCAAGACCGCCGAGATGGCAGCCACCCTCTCCGAGCGCGCCGCCAAGATCGACGAAACGCTCGGCAACCGCGCGATGCAGCTGACCGCGACACTCGATACGCGCGTCAACAAGTTCGAGGAACTGATCGTTAATCGTCTCGAAACCGTGACGAGCACGATCGAGCAGAAGGGCCTGGCCTCGGCCGATCTTCTGGTCGAGCGCGTGAACGCGGTGAACGAGAACGTGCTGAGCACGGCCGAACAGGTCGAAAAGCACATCGGCCACGCCGCCACGCAGGTCCAGCAGAACCTCGGCGACGCCGCAGCGCAGGTCGAAAAGCGCATTACCGATACCGCGATGCAGGCCGGAAAGCGGATCGACGAAACCGCGACCCAGGTCGAAAAGCGCATCGGCGATACGTCGCTACAAACGCAGAAGAACCTTACCGAACTGGCCGACGGCATTACCGAAAACTTCATCCACCGGGTCAACAGCATCACCGGCGCGCACGAAACGTTGCGTGCGGAAGTCCGCGACATCATCGCGGAACTGGGCCAGACCCACGGCCTGTTGCAGGCGGCGATCGACACCGCCTCCTCCACGCTCGGCCCGATCGAAAGCCGCGTCGCGGAGAAGGTGCAGTCCTTCCACCAGACGCTGGAAAGCACGATCAACGCCACCCGCTCGACCGCGGACCGCATGGACCATCAGATCCGCTCGCTGAACGAGTCGTCGAACGGCGTGCTGCGCGACGTCTCCAACCTGACGCTGCGCTTCGAGGAGCAGGTCCGGCTGGTTGCCGCGACCACGGAATCGCTCAACGAAACGCATCGCCGGATCGATCAGGGCCTGGAAAGCCGCAAGACCGCGATCACGCAACTCACCGACCTGCTTTCCGAGCGCACCAACGAGCTCGAGGAGCGCCTCACCCGCTTCAACAAGATGCTCGACGACACCTTCGAGCATGCGCAGGGCAAGGCGCAGGACGTCGCCCGCATGGTTGCGGAATCAACCGCGGGCGCGACCCAGTCGATCGCGCGCCAGTACGAGCTGATCCGCTCATCCTCCACCGAGGAGCGCGAGCGCACCAACGTTGCGCTGAAAGACACCTACGAGGAAGCCATGCGCGCGGTGAACGCGATGTTCTCCGAGACCAACTCGCGCTTCCTCGAAGCCTCGCGCGACCTGCGCGAGATTTCGGACGACATCCAGCGCACCCTCGACAGTACGCGCGAAGAAATCCGCCGTACCGTATTCGAGCTTCCCACCGAGACCCGGGAAAGCGCGAACGCGATGCGCCGCGTCGTGGCCGACCAGATCAAGGCGCTCTCCGAGCTCAACGACATCGTTGCGCGCCACGGCCGTCATGCGGAAGTCGCGACCGCACAGCTTGGCTACCGCGAGGAAGAACTCGCCGCCGTCGGCGGACGCTCTGCTCCGCGCAACGCGCTGCCGCGCCCGGCCTATAACGACGCCGACGACCTTCCGCCCGCGCCTCCCGCGCGGCGCGAACCGGCACCGGAGCCGCGCCGTCCCGCGGCCCGCACGCCGGATCGTAGCGCCCGCTTCGACGAAGCGCTGAACAAAAACGCGCGCCAGCCCGAACCGGAGCTGGAAGACATCACGACCGGCATCGAGTCGCTCGACTCGCTCTCCATCGACATCGCGCGCATGATCGAGCATGACGCGGCCGCCGAAGCGTGGGAGCGCTTCAAGCGCGGCGAGCGCGGCGTGTTCAACCGCCGCCTTTACACCACCGCCGGCCAGAAGGCGTTCGAGGATATTCGCAAGAAGTATCGCCGCAACGCCGAGTTCCGCGAAACCGTCGATCGCTATATCGACGAGTTCGAGAAGCTCCTCGAGCAGGTCTCGCGCGACGACCGCGGGCAGGCGCTGACTAAGACCTACCTCACCTCGGATACCGGCAAGGTCTATACGCTGCTCGCCCACGCGGCGGGCCGCCTCGGCTAAACCGGCACCAACGAAAAAAGAAAAAGCCCGCGAACATCGCGGGCTTTTTTTATTTCTCTGCGGCGGCCGTCAGATCCGGCGCGAGGTCCACTTCACCATTTTCACGAGCACGTCGGAAAAGGCCTGATCGAGTGCCAGCGTCGCCGCCTGCCCGCTGGTGCCGCTTGCCGCCACCCGCGACATCAGCACGGTGCCGGCGGCGATGCGGCCGCCGCGCTGGTAGACGATCTTTACCGAAAGCTCGACCACCGCTTCCGGGCTTTCGCTGGCGACGATGCCGAACTGGCGGATATCGATCACGAGCAGGTAATCGGCGTTGATGCGGTCCTGGGTCTTCGCGACCGCGCGGATGCGGCTCGAATTTTCGAAGGATTGCACGATGCGCGCCTGCATCAGCTTCGGCAGGCGGTCGACCCACTGCGCGTCGGGAAGATAGGCGACCTCGCCCGGTGTTGGCAAAATGACAACCTTCTCGGTGTCGAGAATTTGCAGCGCAGTCGGCTGGTCAACGGCGAGCAGCCCGCGTGCGCGCGCCGGGAGCGCGCCGAAATTACGCGGCGCGGTCAGATCGAAAGTCGGCGTCGGGTTGTTTCCGGTGCCGATCAGGCCGCCGAGCACGCCACTGCCGCCGCAGCCCGCGAGCGACAGCGCAAGCGCGATGCCGAGCGCGGCCCGCGCCGCGTTCCCTGCCTTCGACTTCAACTCTCTACCCAGCCCCAACTGCAAATGCCTTCTTCGGTAACGATCCGGTTCTTATCGGTTGTATTGCGGCACCGTGCCGCCGTTATTGAACAGAAACTGCCGCGGATTGCGCTCGATATTACGCACCAGCCGATCGATTTCCCCAACTGCGCGCCGCGCGTCTGACGCGAGCGAGCGGTATTCGTTGAGCGTCGGCCCGGCATTATTCGAGAGGTTGTCGGCCGCCTTGCGGATCGATTCCGCCGCCGCCTGCACCTCCAGGAGCGTGTCGTTCGAGCGCGTGGCGAGCACCCGCGAGACGTCGCTGAGGTCCTTCATGATCTGTGAGAAGCGCTGCTCGTTGGTCTCGACCAGCTTGTCGAGGCGCTGCATCAGCTTGGCGGCCGCCTGGAAGGCGTCCGTGGTCGGCTCGGCGACCAGCCGCGGCGGGCGGTCGCCCTGCTTGGTTTCCATCAGCATCGAGGCCTTGGGATCGCCGCCAGTGAGCGCCACGGCCGCGACGCCCGTCAGCCCCTGATATTCGAGCGTGACCTTCGTGTCGGTGCGGATGGGCGTGCTTTTGACGACCTCGATGATCGCGACCACCGCGCGCGGGATGTCGGGCACCAGCGCAAGGCTCTGCACCTCGCCGACCCGGATGCCGTTGAAGTTCACGGTCGCGCCCCGGCGCAGGCCCGAAACCGGCCCGTCGAAGTAAATCTCGTAGGTCGCCTTGGCCTCGCCGGTGCCGAGGCGCTGGAACCACCAGACGAACGCGAAGATGCCCAAGACCACCGCGAGGGTGAAGACACCGATCAGCACATAATTGGCGCGCGTTTCCATGCCGGTTTCCTAGTTCCGCTTCCCGTTCAGGCGGCCTGCCGCCCGTTTGCCGTGGAAGTAGGCCTTCAGCCAGGGATGATCGGACTTCAGCATGTCTCCGATCGGCCCCGTCGCAATGACCTTCCCGTCGGCGAGAGCCGCGATCCGGTCACATGCGTTGTGAAGACTGTCGAGGTCGTGGGTTGCCATGAATACGGTGAGCCCCAAAGTCTGCTGGAGCGCCCGGATCAGGTCGTCGAATTCCCCTGCGGAAATGGGGTCGAGGCCCGAGGTCGGCTCGTCCAGGAACACGATTTCGGGGTCGAGCACGAGCGCACGCGCCAGTGCGGCGCGCTTGATCATGCCGCCGGAAAGCTGGGACGGATATTTCTCCGCGACGAAGGCAGGCAGGCCCACCATTTCGAGTTTCGCGATCGCGATCTCGTCCATCAGCCGCTGTGACAGGTTCAGGTATTCGCGCAGCGGAAACTGGATGTTCTGCCGCACCGTCAGCGACGAGAACAACGCACCCTGTTGGAACAAGACGCCCCAGCGCCGCTCCACCGCCTGCAATTCCTCTTCGTTGAGCTTGTCGAGATCGCGGCCGAACACCTCGATCATGCCTTTGTCTTTTTTCACGAGCCCGATGATCGTGCGCATCAGGACCGACTTGCCGCCGCCCGACGCGCCGACGAAGCCGAGGATTTCGCCGCGCTTCACGTCGAGGTCGAGGCCCTTGAGCACCTTGTGCTCGCCAAACGATACCCAGACGTCGCGCACCCGGATGATCGGCTGCGTGTCCGCCTGCTTCAACGGCATCTTCGGGGTATCGGTTGCAGTTTCCACGTTCGCCATTGCGCTCACCAATCGATGCTGGCGAAGAAGATCGCAAACGCGCCATCGAGCACGATCACGAGGAAGATGGATTTCACGACCGACGCCGTCGTGTGCTCGCCGAGCGATTCCGCGCTGCCCTGCACGCGAAGACCCTCGACGCAGGCGACCAGACCGATGACCGCGCCCATGAACGGCGCCTTGATCATGCCGACCCAGAAGGTCGACCACGAGATCGCGTCGCGCAGCCGCTCGGTGAAGATCTCCGGCGTGAAGCCGCCATAGAGCCAGGCCGTGACCATGCCGCCGAACAGCGCGGCCATGCTGCCGATGAAGGTGAGTAGCGGCAGCGCGATGATGAGCGCGATCATGCGCGGCAGGATCAGGATTTCCATGGGATCGCGTCCCATGACGCGCAGCGCATCGACCTCCTCGCGCATCTTCATCGAGCCGAGTTCGGCGGTATAGGCGCTGCCCGAGCGGCCCGCGAGCATGATCGAGGTGATCAACACGCCGACTTCGCGCAGCACCAGAATGCCGACCATGTCGACGACGAAGGTTTCCGCGCCGAACTTGCGGAAATGGAAGATGCCCTGCTGCGCGAGAATGCCGCCGATCAAGAACAGGATCAGCACGATGATCGGGATCGAACGGAAGCCGACGCGGTCGAGGTGATAGACCACCGAGGTCAGGCGGAAGGTCCAGGGCCGCACCAGCACGCGGCCGAAGGTAACGACCACGCCGCCCAGAAACTGCACGAACTCGCCGGTATCTCTTACGAAGCCCGTGACCATCTCGCCGAGATAGCTGAGTGAATTTTCGACCGCGTTATGATCGTGTTCTTCCTCGGCGTTCTTGCCGGTGTTGGTCTGCTGCACTTCGTCGAGCAGGATTTTGTAGCGCGGGTCAAGGCCGACGATCTCGGCCTTGGCGCCGCCGCTCTCGAAGCCGCGCCGCATGCGCTCGAGCAACCACGCGCCGGAGGTGTCGAGCTGCTCGATATGGCTCGCGTCGATCGCGACCGCCTGCGATTTTGCGCGGCGCGTCTCCGCGTCGGTGACGAGCTTCTCGGTCTGGCCCGCGAACGACGAAATCCACCGGCCCGCCGCCTCGAGGACGAGCTTGCCGGCTTCTTCCTTCCGGTTCAGTGAAACGGCCCTTGCTGCCAAAACGCTAACTCTCCAACCCGCTCGACGCCGGCCCGCTGCCCGGGCTCCTTTTGGCTGCTAGAACCTACCACAGGGCCATTGGGAAGCCGGACGGCCCCCTGACGGTTCCACGAGAGAGTGACATTTATGCCGCGCCGCCTCGGGTTCCGGGTCGAGAAATGGCCGATTTCCGGGGCCTTCACCATCAGCCGCGGGGCGAAGACCGAGGCCGCCGTAATCGTCGCGGAAATTTCCGACGGAACTCACGCCGGCCTGGGTGAGTGCGTGCCCTATGCCCGCTACGGTGAGTCGCTCGAAAGCGTCGGCCGGCAGATCGAGCAACTCGCAGCCGGAATCGCGGACGGCATGGACCGCGAGACGCTTCAAACCGTGCTGCCTGCCGGTGCCGCGCGCAACGCCCTTGACTGCGCGCTGTGGGATCTGGAAGCCAAGCGCGCGGGCGCGACCGTCGCTTCGCTTGCCGGTATCGCCGCGCCCGCGCCCGTCACCACTGCTTACACGCTGAGCCTCGACACGCCGGAGAACATGGCGGCCGCCGCGAAACGATCCGCGCGGCCGGTGCTGAAACTGAAATTCGGCGCGGATCGCGACGCCGAGCGGCTGCGCGCGGTGCGCGAAGCGGCACCCGGTGCAAAACTGATCGTGGACGCCAACGAAGGCTGGAGCCACGCGAACCTCGAAGAAAATCTGCGCGCCTGCGCGGAGATGAACGTGGCGCTGGTCGAACAGCCGCTATCTGCGGGCGAAGATGAAATCCTGCGCGAGATTGAGCGGCTGGTCCCGCTCTGCGCCGACGAGAGTTTCCACGACTGCGAAAGCTTCGCCAAGATCGAAGGCAAATACGACGCGGTGAATATCAAGCTCGACAAGACCGGCGGGCTGACCGAAGCGCTGCTCGCCGCCGATGAAGCGCAGGCGCGCGGCCTGCAAATCATGATCGGCTGCATGGTTGCGACCTCGCTCAGCATGGCACCGGCACTCCTGCTCGCGAACCGCGCCGCCTTCGTCGATCTCGACGGGCCGTTGTTGCTCGCGAAAGACCGCGAGCACGGGCTTCGCTACGAAGGCTCGACCGTCTTCCCGCCCGAACCCGCGCTCTGGGGCTGAGCCATCGCGAGCAGCGCCAGCACGCAGCCGAATGCCGCGATCAGCGACGAACCGAGAAAGGCGTAAGCCTCGTAGCGCGCGTAAAGCGGCCCCGCTGCGAAGGTCGCAAGCAGCATCGCGATACTGACTGCGGTCGAGGAAAAGGCCTGCGCCCGCCCCTGCGCGCCCGCGCCGCCGCTGTCGCCCGCGATCGAAACCATGCCGAGGAAGGTCGCGGTGAAGGTGAAGGCATGCATCATCATCAGCGGCACCAAGAGCGCCTGCGGCGGATCGAGTGCGGTGAGCGCGAAGCGGATGATCGAGGACGCGCCGCCGAGCAAAATCAGCCCGAGCGGCGAAAAGCGATTGAGCATCACGGTCGCGAAATAGAACACGACGACTTCGGCTGCGACGCCCGCGCCCCATAGAAATCCGACGAAGCTCGACGAGATGCCGCTCGCACGCCAATGCACCGAGCCGAAGGCATAGAGTGCAGCATGGCTCGACTGCACGAGTGCCGCGGCGCAAACGCCAAGCAGCACGCGCGCGCCGAGCTTCGGCGGCCTTGCGGACTCTTCGGCCGGAGGCTTCGCCAGCTTGGGGAGGAACTGGACCGAGATCGCGTAGAGCACGAGCGAGACTGCGATCAGCCAGACCACCGAGGACGGCAGCAGCACCTCGAGCGCGACGCCGAGCCCGATGTTTGCTGCGATGAACGAGACCGAGCCCCACAGCCGCGCGCGGCCGTAATCGACGCCGCGTTCGCGCGCGAGCCGCTGCCCGAAAGCGTCGGTCAACGGAAATGCCGGGCCCCAGAAGATGGTCGCGAGGCCGACCAGAATAAGCACCGCCGCCGTTCCGGGCGTCAGCGCCATCAGTGCGAAGGCAATCGCCGCCCCGACGCCCAGTACCGCAAGAAATCGCCGTGGCCGGCCCGCGCGGTCGGAAAGAATGCCCGCGACGGGATTGGCGAACAGCCGGACCCCCATCGGGATACCAACGGCAAGGCCGATCGCCTCGGGCGAAAAGCCGAGCGAGGTCAGGAACACCGGGAAGAACGGCAGATAGAAGCCGGGCGCCGTAAACAGCGCGGCATAGACCCCCGCGAGGGTCACGGCACCCATGGAACCGCGCGAAGGGGTATGCACGGACGGGGAATCAGACAATGGTTATCTTTCGTAAGTAATTGCTCGTTCATTCTGAGCCGAAGCACGCGCTTCTACCCGATCCCGATCCGATATGCCGCTACCGCCAGCCAGCCAGCCGATTTCCGAGACCGACTACGAGGCGATCGAAGCCGCGGTCAAAGAGACTGCGCGCGGGCGCTGGTTTCTCGAGGAATTCGCGCAGCGCAACCGCCATGCCGACACGCGGCTCGTGCTGGACGCGATCCAGCGGCTGCAACGCACCGTACTCGGCGCGGAATCCGCACCCGCTCCCGCCCCGCAAATTCCCGCCGCGACGCACGATCTCGATGAGATCGGGCGCACCGCCGAGGCGACGCGCAGCGCGCTCTCCGAAATCGATGCAGCGCGGCAGCGCGACGGCGACCTCGGACAGGAATTGCATCACATCGTTGCGGTTTCCGCGCAGGCGGTCTCCGGCGTGCTCTCCGACGCCGACCGCATTGCCGAAATTTCCTCGACCATGCGCGCGCAAGGCGCCGACGGTTATATCTGCGATCAGCTCGATGGCCTGACCGAACACATCAACACGGCCTGCGTGTTTCAGGATCTCACCGGCCAGCGCACGCAGAAAGTGGTGACAGCGCTCCGCCTGCTGGAAGAGCGGGTGCATGGCCTCGTGAAACTCTGGCAGGCCGAAAGTCCGGCGCAGGCGCCCACGGCGCATGCGCTGCTGAGCGGCCCGGCGCGTGAAGGCGAAGGGCTGGTGCAGGATCAGGTCGACGAATTGCTGTCGATCGACGAGAACCACGACATTTTCTGGGAAGAGGACGTGAAGGCGACGGCCGCCGCGCCTATGGAAGCGCCGGCGGCACCGCAACAGCCGGCGCCGCCGAAAGCCGATACGAGTGCGCGGCCGGAAAAACTGACGCCGGAAGAACGCCTCGCGCTGTTCTCGTAAATCCTAACGCGCGTCCCCGGTACAGAACTCCTTCAGAATCCTGCAATCGGTGCCGCCGTCGTTTCGGCAGTTTGCAAGCGCGCGCCGGGTGCGTTCCGCGGCGTTGTAGCCCGAGACCCAGTTCACGATGACGTTCTTCGAATCTTCGTTGCGCGCGACCGCGACACAGACGTTCTGGAATACGCGCACGATCTGGCAGCCCTTGCCGTATTTGCGGCATTCCTCGACCGCGCGATCCTGCGCGATGTCGATGGTGGCGAAGCTCGCCGAATAGCCCCAGGCGCCTTCCGGCGAAAGCGAAAGCGCGCCGAATTGCCCCTGTGCCTGCGCCGAGGCCGAACCGAGGGCGACCATAAATTCCAGAACGAACAGGAACCGTTTCAAGCCGAAGCGGGTCATTGCCTTCCCCATGAGATGTTTCCGGGAGCAAGCCTAATTCCGCGCGGAAAAACCCGCAATCGGACAGCTAATCAATAGGCGGTGATCGCGCGCGCAAAGACGTCCGGGTCGGCATTGCCGCCGGAAAGCACCGCGACCGCGACCTTGCCTTTTACGTCGATCTTCCGGGACAGGATCGCCGCCAGCGCCACCGCTCCGCCCGGCTCGACCACGAGTTTCAGTTCCCGGAATGCGAAGGCCATCGCGGAGAGCACTTCCTCGTCGCTTGCCGAAACGCCTTCGCCGGAAAGCTCTCTCGTGATCTCGAAGGTGAGCTTGCCGGGATCGGCCATCAGCAGCGCATCACAGATCGAGCCGGTGACGCGCTCGTTCTTCTCGCGCTTGCCGGATTTGAACGAGCGCGCGTGATCGTCGAACAGTTCCGGCTCCGCGGTGACGATGCGCGCCTGCGGATGCCGGGCCTTGATGCTGAGCGAAATGCCGGCCGCAAGTCCGCCGCCGGAAGCCGGCATCGTTACGATATCCGGCGCAAGATCGAGTGCCGCGAGATCGTCCGCAATCTCGAGGCCGATCGTGCCCTGCCCCGCGATCACATGAAAATCATCGAACGGCGGCACCACGACCGCGCCGCGCTCGGCGGCGAGCTTGCGGCCGATGGCATCGCGATCCTCGGTCGCGCGATCGTAGAGAATGACTTCCGCGCCATGGCCCTTGGTGCGCTCCTGCTTCAGCTTGGGCGCGTCGCGCGGCATGATGATCGCAGCCTTGACCCCGACGAGCTTGGCCGCGAGCGCGACCCCTTGCGCATGATTGCCGGAGGAATAGGCGACGATGCCGCCCTTCTTTTCCTCGGCCGTAAGCCGCGAGATCCGGTTATAGGCACCGCGGAATTTGAACGAGCCGGTGCGCTGAAGCATTTCCGGTTTCAGGAACACTTTTCCGCCAGCGAGTTCGTCGAGCGGGTCGCAACGCAAAAGCGGCGTGCGCACGGCGACGCCTTTCAGCGCGCGGGCGGCGTCCTCGACATCGGCGGCGGTGGGCAGCTTGATTGCGGCGGGCGAATGCATGGCGCGGAACCTAGGCGCCTCTCCTCGTTCTGTCACGCCGCGCTGGGAAGTTCCCGGCGCAACGCGCCCATGCCGTTTGCGCGGAGCACGTTTGCGAAGAATTGCCGCGCGCTCTCCTGCCACGAGAATTGCAGCGCATATTGACGGCAGCGATTGCGCGGTACGGAAAGCGCTGCGAGCGCCCCGCGGCGCAGATCGCGGTCGAGCACCCCGGTTTTCGAGCCGCCGATCACGTCGCGCGGACCGGCGACCGGAAAGGCCGCGACCGGAACGCCGGAGGCCAGCGCCTCGAGCAATACGACGCCGAAGGTGTCGGTGAGGCTCGGAAACACGAAAGCATCGGCGGAGGCGAAGATTTCCGCGAGTGCCTCGCCCTGGCGGGAGCCGAGAAAATGCGCGTCCGGAAATTGCGCCTCGAGTTGCGCACGCGCAGGACCGTCGCCCGCGACGAGCTTGGACCCCGGCAGGTCGAGCGCGAGGAACGCGGCGAGATTCTTCTCGACCGCAACCCTGCCCGCGTAAAGAAAGATCGGCCGCGGAAACGGCAGCCTTAGCGCCTTGCCGGGATGAAACAGTTCGGCATCGACCCCGCGCGTCCAGCGCACCAGATTTTTGTAGCCCTGCGCCGCGAGTTCTTCTTCGAGCGTCTGCGTCGAAACCATGGTCGCGGCGGCGGCGGAATGGAAGCGCCGCATCAGCGCCGCGAGCGGCCATGACGGCACCGGCAGCCGCGCGGAAAGATATTCGGGAAAGCGCGTGTGATAGCTCGTGGTGAATTTGCGCCTGCGCGTCATGCAGAAGCGCCGCGCGAGAATGCCGAGCGGTCCCTCGGTCGCGATATGAATGCAGTCCGGCGCGAAAGCCTCGATGCGCCGCGCGATTTGCGAAGGTGTCGCGAGCGCTAACCGGATTTCCGCGTAGCCCGGCATCGCGACGGAGGCAAAACCTTCCGGCGTCAGATACTCGACCGAAAAGCCGAATGCGGCTGCCTGCTTTCCGATTTCGGAAAGCGACCGCACGACGCCGTTGATCTGCGGATGCCAGGCGTCGGTGACAATCAGGAGTTTCCTCACGCCGCGACCGGAACGCCTGCGGGCGCGGCCCGCGCGGGAAGCAGGTTACCTTCCGGAATGGTCCACGTCAGCAGCTCGAACGTGCCGTCGTAATGTTCGGCGAGTGCGGTGCAGCTTTCGACCCAGTCGCCGCAGTTCATGTAGCGCGTGCCGTAAAGATCGTGGATCGTAGCATGGTGGATGTGGCCGCAGATCACGCCTTCGACGTTCTGCTTGCGCGCTTCCAGCGCCACCGCCTGCTCGAACTCGCCGATGAAGTTCACCGCGTTCTTGACCTTGTGTTTCGCCCACTTGGAAAGTGACCAGTAGGTCAGGCCGAGCTTGCGGCGCACCCAGTTGAAATAGCGGTTGGTGAAGATCGCGAAGTCGTAGGCCCAGTCGCCGAAGTAAGCGAGCCAGCGCGCGTTGCGGACCACCACGTCGAACACGTCGCCGTGCAGCACGAGAAATTTCCTGCCGTCTGCGCTTTCATGGATTGCGGTTTCCATGACCTCGATGCCGCCGAAATGCGTTCCGTAATAGTCGCGCAGGAATTCGTCGTGATTGCCCGGAATGTAGATCGTCCGCGCGCCCTTGCGCGCCTTGCGCAACAGCTTCTGCACCACGTCGTTATGCGCCTGCGGCCAGTACCACGACGAGCGCATCCGCCAGCCGTCGACGATGTCGCCGACGAGATAAACGGTATCGGCGTCGTGGTCGCGCAGGAAGTTGAGGAAGAGATCGGCTTGGCATCCCCGGCTGCCGAGGTGAACGTCGGAGATGAAGAGTGTGCGAAATTTCCGGCTGGCCGGAGCGTCCGTATCGGCGGACTGTTCTTTGAAATCTACCGGGATCTGCAACATGGCGCCCGCGTAGCGTATTCGTACTACGGTTATATGACGCCGTTGCCTGCGAAATTTAAATGAACAGAAACGCGATCGAAAGCACCAAAATGACCGCGAGCGCATAGTTGAAGATACGCCGTTTCTTTTCGTCCTTCAGCATCGCCGAAATCGCGACCCCGAACAGGCACCACAACACCAGCGCCGGAAAGGTGATGATCGCCGAGATCGCGGTGAAGATCGCGACCTCGCGGAAGAAGTCGGCGGCCGGAAGCCCCGGCGTCGTGAACGCCGCGAGCGCACCGAGCGCGATCGACCACGCCTTCGGGTTCAGCCACTGGAAGAAAAACGCCTCGATGAAGCCGACCGGCTGCGTGGTGCCTTTTGCTTCCGGCGCGTTGGCGCGCACGAGCTTCCACGCGAGATAGATCAGGAACGCGGCACCCACGTAACGCATCGCACCGTGCAGCCACGGCACATGCTTGAAGACCTCGCCGAGACCGAGCCCGAGTGCCGCCAGCATCAAAGGATAACCGACGGATACTCCGAGCATCTGCGGCAGCGTTCTTCGGAAGCCGAAGGTCGCGCCGGAGAGCGTGGAGATCGTGTTGTTCGGCCCCGGCGTCACCGCGCCGGCAAGCGTGAACAGGGAGAATGCGAGCAACTGTTCTGGCAAAGCGAGCGCTGTTTGCCACAAGCGGCCTTGCGAGGCCATGTGGCAGCGCGCATTGCAGGGCTTCGCAAATTGCTCTTAGCTTGCTCCGGAATCGCAAGGAACGCTTCGCAGTTGACCCAGCATACCCTCCCCATCCTGATCCAACTCGGCGCGGCGTGGCTCGCGGGCAGCCTGATTGGCCTCGAACGCAGCTTTCGCGGCCGGCCCGCAGGCTTCCGCACGCATGCGCTGGTGTCGCTTGCCTCCGCACTCCTGATGCTGATTACCGCCTATCCGCAGGACTGGCTCCCGAGCGGCCGAAGTGACGTGGTCAACACGATCCTCGATCCGCAGCGCATGGCGCAGGGCATCATGACCGGCATCGGCTTTCTCGGCGCGGGCGTGATCTTCAAGGAAGGCCTCACCGTGCGCGGGCTGACCACCGCCGCCTCGATCTGGATCACCTCCGCACTCGGCATCCTCTACGGCGTCGGCTATTACTTTCCCGCGATCCTCGGCACGGTCGCGACGCTCGGCACGCTTCAGGTCTTCCACTGGATCGAAAGCTGGATGCCGACCCAGGCTTACGCGCATTTCATCCTGCGTTTTCCACGCACCCGCGTGATGAGCGAGGATAAAGTGCAGAAGATGATGCGCGACCACGGCTTCTCGGTCGCCAACATCAACTACCGGATGGAAGACGGCGGCAAGACCTTCGAATACCGCATGACCATCCAGACCACCCAGAAGGACGCGATGGAGCGTCTCGCCGTCACGCTCCGCGACAAGAAAGACGTACTCGAATTCCGGATTTCGCCCGCGGGCGATTGACCGCATTGGCTGGCCGCCACCGCCTGCGTTAGTCTGCCGGGAACCAAAAGAAACAGGCGGGTGGAAATGTCATTCAACAATGTTCCCAGCCTCGACTGGTTGCAGGATTTTCTCGCCGTCGAGCAAACCGGAAGCTTCACGAAGGCCGCGAACCTCCGCAATTCCTCGCAGCCCGCCTTAAGCCGCCGCATCCAGATGCTGGAACGCTGGGCCGGCGGCGAATTGTTCGACCGCAACGCCGTTCCGATCGGCCTGACGGAAGCGGGCCGCGTCGCCAAAATGAAATTCGAGGCGATCCTCGCGCTCAGCGATCAGGCCCGCCTTGAAATCCGCGATGCCGCCATCCTGCCGCCGGAAGGCGTCTTCGTCGGCGTCGCACCCGGCCTCGAATGGATCGTCAACGACGTGATCGCGATGATGAACGACGGCAGTCCCGGCGTCAGCTATCGCGCGAGCACGATAGAGCCGGCCAACGTCGCGGGCGCATTCAAGAACGGAGAACTCCACTTCTATCTTTCGCCCGCGATCGCGGCGGAAGACGAGATGCTCGCGGAAACGGAGCACCACATTGCGATCGGCGCGGACCGGCTGGTGCCGGTCAGCGTGAAGAACCGGCAAGGCAAGGCATTGCATCGCCTCACCGATCGCGGCAGCGATGACCGCATGCCCTATTACGGCTTCGCGCAGGCGACCTATTTCGGGCGCGAGATGGCGGCCTTCATCAAGACGCGCTCCGAACTCGGCAAGCTCAATAAGCTGATCTGCACGCACAACCCCGGCGTCATCGGCGAAAGCATCGTCAACGAAAACGGCATGGGCTGGCTGCCGGAATCCTTCGCCCGGCGTAACATGCTGGGCAAGCGCATGGCGCGCGCGGGCGGCCGCGAATACGAACTGCCGGTCCGCTACATGCTCGCGCGCACGCCCGGCCGTCTGCCGGACGCCGCGGAGAAATCCTGGAGCAGCCTGGTCGCTAGGATGCCCGCCACGCGTTGACGATCGGGAGCCAGGCTTCGATCAGCGGCTGCTGGTGAAAGCCGTTGGGCACGAAGGCATTCTGCGTCACCGCCCAGCCGCCGCCGAGCATGAACAGCGCGATCCGGGCCGCGACCGTGTCCTGACCCATCGGCATCAGGATAAAAGGCACGTCGAACTGTTTGCGCATCACGAGCGACGCCCGCACCAGTTCGTCCTGATCATCGCGCGATCCTGTGCTGACTACGATCTTCACGAAGTCCGCGCCCCGCTCGATGGCGGTCTGCGTAATCAGGCAGGCTTCGAATACGTTGATCGGGCGGCGCGTGTGGGATGACATCAATACGAAGCCGCCCCGCTCCTTCACCGCCTGAACCGTATGCTTCTGCGCCGAGACCACGGCAGGATCGAAGGAAATGTCGCCGATCGGTCCCAGCTTCTTCGCCCGATCGGCATCGACGCCGGCCTTGATCTCGGCTTCCACCGACGGCTGATCCTCGTCATGGGAATCGAGTTCGAGATCGATTCCGGCCGCGCCGAATTCGACGCAGCGTAGCTGCACGGCAATTCGCTCCTCTTCGGTGCGGTAAAGCCGCGACGGCTCCCGCCCCCCATAGAGCGTCAGAAAGCTCGCGCGCCGCACGGCAGTCAGCACCGGCAGACGTATTTGCGCAAACGCCGGTGCGACCTCTTCGACGTGCTCGCAATCGAGCAGCGACACATTGAGATTGAAAACGTCCGCTCCCTTGAATGCCGCCTGCCGCATGGTCGCGATGGCGGCCATGACCGACATATCGGTCACGTCGCACATCATTTTAGCAGCGAGCGGATTCTTCGGATCGAAGAGCGGTTTGGTGAAACGCTTGCGCCGTTCTGCGGCGAGCGCGACACCTTCTTCCTTACTGCTTGCCGTAGACAAAAAATTCATAGCTTGCCTCGGACACGCGGAACCATTGTTGCAGACGGTTGCGATACTCGAACCACGGCTTGTAGATCGTCGCGAAATCCGCGTTCGCTTTCACTTCCTCGTCGTACATCTTGAAGGTCTCGGCATAAGCCGCTTCCATGAAGTCCTTCGGGAACTGCCGAAGCTGCACGCCCTTCGCGATCAGGCGCCGGATCGCCTGCATGTTGTTTGCGTCATAGGCCGCGAGCATGGTTGTGTAGGACTCGTGCGCCGCAAGTTCGACCGCGGTTTTGTAACGCTGCGGTAGCGCTTCCCAGACATCCTTGTTCACGTAGAGCGAATTCTGCGCGGCGCAGTCCCAGAAGCCCGGAAAGTAATAGTACTTCGCGACCTTGTCGAAGCCGAGCACTTCATCGTCATAGGGACCGACCCATTCGACCGAGTCGATCGAGCCGCGTTCCAGCGCCGTGAAGATGTCGCCAGCCGGAATATTCTGCGGCACCACGCCGAGGCGCGCGAGTACGAAGGATCCGAGGCCGGGAATACGCATCCGCATTCCCTTGAAGTCCTGGAGCGACTTGATCTCCTTCCGGAACCAGCCGCCCATCTGCGCGCCGGTATTGCCGAACGGGAAGTTGACGATATTGAACCTGGAAAGCAGCGTGCGGGTAAGCTCGAGGCCGCCGCCGGACCACATCCAGGCGCTGTGCTGCCGCGCCGTCATGCCGAACGGAACGCCGGATTCGAATGCAAGCGCCTTGTTCTTGCCGGTATAGTAGAGCGACAGCGAATGCCCGCACTCGACCGTATTGTTGGAAACCGCGTCGAATACGCCGAGCGCCGGCACTATTTCTCCGGCGGCAAAAGGCGCCACCTGCATCTCGCCGTCGGTCAGTTCTCCGATGCGGCGCGCGAACAGTTCGCAGGAGTTGAACAGAAGCTTCAGCGATTTCGGGAAACTCGATACGAGCCGCCAGCGCACCTTCGGCGTCTGAGCCCGGGCTACGTTCGGCATTGCCAAACCGGCAGCGGCACCTCCAACAAGCAGGTCTCTACGGCGCATTTTTTCCTCCGGAAGTCAGATCATTGGCGTGTTTTTTATTGCGCCAAGAAAGGCTTCCGCAGCCGCTCCAGTCAAATGCTCGAATTGCATAAGTTTATTTGCCGCGCGCATGGAGCCCGGTCACGAGGCGCGCGAGAGCATGCACCGGGCTTGTCATCCGTCAGCACCCTCATCATAGTCGCGCGCCAAGCACTGGGAGGCGTCATGAAAATCGTCCGCTACGGCCCGGCCGGAAAAGAAAAGCCCGGCATCATCGACAAGAACGGCAAGCTGAGAAGCCTTGCGAAAATCGTTGCCGACATCACGCCCGAAACGCTCGCCGCCGGCGCGATCAACAAGATCAAGAAGGCGAAGATAGAGAAGCTGCCGCTCGTTTCCGGCAAGCCGCGGCTCGGCTCGCCGGTCGGCAACGTCCGCAACTTCCCCGCGATCGGCCTGAACTACGCCGACCACGCCGCGGAAGCGGGCATGCCGATCCCGAAGGAGCCGATCATCTTCTCCAAGGCGCCGAACTGCATCGTCGGCCCGAACGACAACGTGATGATCCCGAAGGGCTCGACCAAGCTCGACTGGGAAGTTGAAATCGCGATCGTGATCGGCAAGCGCGCGCGCTACATCGAAGAGAAAGACGCGGTAAAGCACATCGCGGGCTACGCGGTCTGCAACGACGTTTCCGAGCGCGCCTTCCAGCTCGAAGGCACCGGCCAGTGGCTGAAGGGCAAGTGCGCCGAAACCTTCGGCCCGCTCGGGCCGTGGCTGGTCACCACCGACGAAATCAAGAACCCGCAGACGCTCGCGATGTATCTCGACGTCAACGGCAAGCGCATGCAGACCGGCTCGACCAAGACCATGATCTTCTCCTGCGCCTTCATCGTGGCCTATGTGTCGAAGTTCATGGTGCTGGAGCCGGGCGACGTGATTACCACCGGCACCCCGCCGGGCGTCGGCATGGGCATGAAGCCGCCGGTCTTCCTGAAGGCGGGCGACGTCATGACGCTCGGCATCGAGGGCTTGGGCGACCAGAAGCAGAAGGTCGTCGCGTTCAAGAAGTGAGCAATCGACGGCTGCCCAAGGCGAATAAAGACGAAAACTTGGGCAGCCGGTTTCTTGAGCGCGGGATGCCGAGCGAATAGGCTCTTACCGACTCTAATAAGGGCTTTCCCGATGAAGACCGTGTTTCGCGCGCTCACTCTCCTTCTTTTACTCGCGCCTTCGGTAGCGCTGGCGCATAGCGGTCCCGCCGGGCACACCCACGGCTTCGTGTCGGGCTTCCTGCATCCGCTCGGCGGGCTTGACCATGTGCTCGCGATGGTCGCGGTCGGCCTGCTCGCCGCCCATCTCGGCGGCCGCGCGCTTCTGCTGGTGCCCGCGAGTTTCGTGACCCTGATGGCGCTCGGCGGCGCGCCGGGCTTCGCGGGGATCGTGCTGCCTTATACCGAACTTGCAATCGCGCTTTCGGTGATCGTGCTCGGTGCGCTGGTCGCGTTCCGCGCGAACCTCTCGCTTGCTCTCGCTTCGACCATTGCGGGCGGCTTTGCGATCTTCCACGGCTACGCCCATGGCGCGGAATTGCCGGCTGGCGCTTCGTCGCTTTCTTATGCGGTGGGATTTCTGCTTGCGACCGCGCTCCTGCATCTTGCCGGTATCGCGCTCGGCCTCGGCTTTGCGAAACTCTCCGCGAGCCATATCGGCCAGCGCATCGTGCAGGCAAGCGGCGGCGCCATGACGCTCGCTGGCGTCGTGTTGCTCGCCCGCGCGTTCTAGCTCTTCGCCAGTCTCGCCCAGAGTTGATGGAAGTGGTGCACGGGGCCGCGGCCCGCGCCGATTCCTAAATTCACACCCGCCTGCAACGCGCCGGTGATGTAGTTCTTCGCCGCCGCGATCGCGTCATGCAGCGCAAGCCCCTTGGCAAGCCCCGCCGTGATCGCCGATGACAACGTGCAGCCGGTGCCGTGCGTGTTCCTGGTCTCTACCCGCTCCGCGGTGAAGCGGCGAATGCCGGAAGGCTCGATCAGAAGATCGACCGCGTGCCTGGTCGGCGCGTGGCCGCCCTTGACGAGCACCGCCTTCGCCCCGATCGCAAGCAGCGCCTCGCCCTGTGCGGCCATTTGATTTTCATTTTCCGCGACCGGCTGATCGAGCAGCACGCCCGCTTCGGCGAGGTTCGGCGTGATCAGATCGGCGAGCGGAAAAAGTTCGCGCTTGATGGTATCCACCGCTTCCGGCACCAAAAGCCGGTCGCCGGATGCCGCCACCATCACCGGATCGAGTACCACGTTTTTCGCGTGAAATTTTTTCAAGCCCGCCGCCACCGCCTGAATGGTCGCGGGCCGCGACAGCATGCCGATCTTGGTCGCGGCGACTTTCAGGTCCGAATAGACCGCATCCAGTTGCGCGGTGACGAATTCCGGCGGCACGTCATGGATGCCGCTGACGCCCTTGGTGTTCTGCGCGGTGAGCGCCGCGATCACGGAAGCGCCATAGACGCCGAGCGCGGAGAAGGTCTTCAGGTCCGCCTGGATGCCCGCGCCGCCGCCCGAATCCGACCCGGCAATGGTTACTGCGATAGGAATCATGATTTTTCTTGTCCGCGAGCGAAACTATGGGACGGAACCGCCGCCTTCAAGGCCGCTTCCTCTCCTTCCCTTGCAACTCGCGCCGCTTTTTGCTCCCCTCGCCGTCCAAGTCCCCGCCGGAGGCGTTTCGATGATTCCATTCTTCGTCCAGATCAAGTGCAAGCTTGGCAAATCCTACGACGTCGCCAATGCGCTTGCCGACGCGGAGATCGCCTCCGAAGTCTATTCCACCGCGGGCGAGTTCGACCTCTTGGCGAAGTTCTATGTCGACGACAAAACCGACATCGGCCATTTCGTGAACGAAAAAGTGCAGTGCATCCCCGGAATTCAGGACACGCGCACCATCATCACCTTCAAGGCCTTCGGCTGATCATTCGACCGGCGGACCGGCGGGAGGCGTGGTCGCCTCCTTTTCCTTCTGGCGATTGATGCCGAGCGCACGCTCGCGGAAGATCACGAACAGGCCCGCCGCGACCACGATCGCAGCACCCACGAGCACGATCGCGGCCGGCAATTCCCTGAACAGGAAATAGCCAAGCACCACCGCCCAGATCATCGAGGTATAGGAAAATGGCGCGACCACCGAGGCCGGCGCGTGACGATAGGATTCGGTGAGCAGGATCTGCGCGATCCCGCCGAACACGCCGATACCGAGCAGCGCAAGCGCGTCTCCCGGCGCGGGCCAGATCCATGTCCACGGGAACATGAGCAGGCCGCAGCAGGCCGCGAACAGCTGAAACGAGAACACGAGCGAGGCGGTGGTTTCGATGTTTACCATCGAGCGCACCTGCGTCATTGCAGCCGCCGTGAAGAACGCGCCGCCGAGCGTCATCAGCGCGCCTGTAGCGGCTGCATTCGTCATTTCCGCCGAGCCGAGATGCGGCGAAAGCATCACGATCACGCCGGCAAAACCGACAACGACCGCGCTCCAGCGCCAGAGGCGCACCGGCTCTTTCAGGAAAATCGCCGCGAGCGCGACGTTGAACAGCGGCGTCACGAAACTGATCGCGGTGGAGTCCGCGAGCGGCAGCCGCGCCAACCCGAGAAACATCAGCACCATCGCCGCGATGCCGGTGAAGGCGCGCGTGAAATGCCTGAGCGGGCTTTTCATCCTGAGCGCGGATTTCACCTCGCCGCGCCAGAGCAGCATGATCATGAGCGGGATCAGCGCGAGAAAGCTGCGCGCGAACACCTGTTCGCCGATCGGAATGCGCTCGCCAACGTAACGGATCAGCGCACCCATCAACGTAAACAGAAACGTCGCGCCGAGTTGCAGCCCGATGCCCAGGAATACGTTCTTGCGCTTCATGGTTCAGCCGTGCTGCGCGCCCTGAATCGTCTGCCAGACCTTGAGCGGCGTCGCGGGCATGTCGATATGTTTGATGCCGTAGCCGCGATGGAGCGCGTCCACGACCGCGTTCATCACCGCGGGACAGGAGCCGATCGCACCCGCCTCGCCCGCACCCTTCACGCCGAGCGGATTGGTCGTGCAGGGCACGTTCTTCGTCTCGAACGAATAGTCCGGTACGTCGCTCGCGCGCGGCAGCGCATAGTCCATGAGCGAGGCCGAGATAAGTTGCCCGTCCGCGTCATAGACCGTGTCTTCCATGATCGCCTGGCCGATGCCCTGCCCGATGCCGCCATGCACCTGCCCCGCGAGCAGGAGCGGATTGAGCGTAACGCCGAAATCGTCCACCACGGTGTAATTCTTGAACTCGGTGTGGCCGGTTTCCGGATCGATCTCGACTTCGCAGATATGCGTGCCGTTCGGGTAGGTCGGCGCGGGCGGAATGAAATTCTTCTCCACGCCTGAAAGCTGCTCGGCGGAAACGCCGGGCTTTCCTGCAAGCTCGGCAAAGGAAAGCGCGCGGTTGGTGCCGCGCACGCGCGTCAGCCCATCAATGATCTCGACTTCGTCCGACTTCGCATCGAGATGCGCGGCCGCCAGCGCCTTGAGACTGTCGGCGAGTTTCGTCGTCGCCTTTGAAACGGCGGAGCCGCCGGTCGGCATCGAGCGCGAGCCGACGGTGCCGCCGCCGGTCGGAATGAGATCGGTGTCGCCGGTAATTACGTTGATCTTTTCGAGTGGCAATCCGAGTTGGTCGTGCACGAGCTGGCGGAAAGTGGTCGCGTGGCCCTGTCCGTTGGTCTGCGTGCCGATCAGTACGGTTGCGGTGCCATCGCGCTCGACACGCACGGTCGAGGTTTCCGGCGCGGTCTGACCGCAGGCTTCGATATAGCTCGCAATCCCGATGCCGCGCAGCTTGCCGTGCTTCTTCGACTCCGCGTGACGGGCGGCGAAGCTCTTGTAATCGGCGGCGTCCAGCGCGCGCGTCAGATGCTGGTTGAAGTCGCCGCTGTCATAAGTGCGCGCGGTTGCCGTCTTGTACGGCATCGCTTCCTTGGCGATGAAATTCCGGCGGCGCACTTCCTCCGGCGCAACGCCCGTATCGAGCGCGACCGCATCGACGAGGCGCTCGATCAGATAAGCCGCTTCCGGGCGGCCCGCGCCGCGATAGGCATCGACCGGCACGGTATGTGTCCACACCGCGCGCACGCGGCCGAACACAACCGGAATGTCGTAGACGCCGGTCATCATCGACGCGCCGAGATACGGAATGTAAGGCGCAACTTCCGAGTAATAGGCACCCATGTTCGCGATGCAGTCGAGCCGCATGGCGAGAAAGCGCGCATCCTTGTCGATCGCCATTTCCGCGACCGTGACGTGATCGCGGCCCTGGTTGTCACCGATGAAATGCTCGCTGCGGTCCGCGATCCAGGCGACGGTTGCGTTGAGTTTCTCCGCGGCGAGCGCGGTCAGCGCATATTCGCGATAGGCCGGCGCCTTGGTGCCGAAGCCACCGCCGACGTCGTGTGTCAACACGCGGAGCCGCTTCGGCTCCAGCTTCATGATCCCGCAAACACTGTTGTGGATCATGTTCGCGCCCTGGCTCGACACCGTCATGGTGTAGCGCTCATCGTCGCCGTAGGAGACCACGACGCCGCGCGTTTCCATGAAGTTCGTCACCAGGCGCTGGTTGACGATCTCGATCTTCACGATCTTCGCGGCGCTATCGAACGACTGTTTCGTCGCGGCTTCGTCGCCGATCTCGCCGATATAGGCGTTGTTACGTTCGCGTCCCGGCCACACCAGCGGCGCGCCGGGCTTTACGGCTTCCGCGGTGCCGGAAATCGCAGGCAGCGGCTCCCAGTCGACCTCGATCGCTTCGAGCGCGTTGCGCGCGGCCTGCACGCTGTCAGCAACCACGAAGGCAATCGCGTCGCCGACATGGCGCACTTCCTCGCTGCACAGCACTTCGTAAGGCGGGATATAGCAGGCCTTCTCGCCAACCGGCTTGATGAAAGCCGCGGCACGGCAGGCAAGGTTCGCGAAATGCGCCACGTCCTTCGCAGTCAAAATGAGCTTCACGCCCGGCAACTTTTCCGCCGCTTCCGTGCTCACGATTTTGAACTTCGCGTGGGCGTGCGGCGAGCGCAGCACGGCCGCGCGTAGCGCACCTTGCGGGATGCAGTCGGCGACGAACTTGCCCTGCCCCGTGATCAGCGGCGGGTCCTCAAGACGGACATGCGGCTGGCCGGAACCGAATTTCAGCGGACGCATCGTGGGATTACTCCATCAAGACTTAACGCTCGCGGCACGTCCCGGTTGCGCGGGCGGCGCAGTCCGGCGCCGGCCGAGACGCCGCGAGACGACGTAGAACACCGGCGTAAAGATCAGTCCGAAGATCGTGACGCCGAGCATACCGAATACGACCGGCGTGCCGAGCGCCTGGCGAAGCTCCGCACCCGCCCCGATTGCAAGCATCATCGGCGTGGTGCCGAGGATGAAGGCGAGCGACGTCATGATGATCGGACGCAGCCGGAGCCGCGCGGCCTCGACCGCCGAATGTTCGGGGTCTTCGCCGCGGTCCTCGATCTGCTTGGCGAACTCGACAATCAGGATTGCGTTCTTCGACGCCATCGCGATCAGCACGATGAAACCGACCTGCGTGAGAATGTTGTTGTCCTGCCGGAACACCCATACGCCGATGATCGCCGCGATCAGGCACATCGGCACGATCAGGATGACCGCAAGCGGCAAGCGCAAACTTTCGAACTGCGCCGCGAGCACGAGGAACACGAACAACGTCGCAAGAATGAAGACGAAGATCGCGGTATTGCCCGCGCGCAACTGCTGGAACGCGAGCGTGGTCCATTCGTAGGAATAGCCCTGCGGCAGCACTTCGGCGGCGAGCTTCTCCATGATCGCGATCGCCTGGCCCTGGCTGTAGCCGGGCGCGGCGGAGCCATCGAGTTCGGCCGCCGGATAGAGGTTGTAGCGCGGGATGCGGTACGGGCCGGACTGATCGCGCACCGTCGTGAACGAGCCGAGCGGCACGGTCTGTCCGCTCGCGTTACGAACGCGGATCTTCAGCACGTCCGAAGGATCCAGCCGGTCCTCCGCCTGTGACTGCGCGATCACGCGGAACGTGCGGCCGAACAGATTGAAGTCGTTGACGTAGTTCGAGCCGATATAGGTCGAGAGCGACGAGAACACGTCGGTGATGTTGACGCCGAGCAACTGCGCCTTCTGCCGGTCGATGTCGAGATAAAGCTGCGGCGTCTGCGTCTCGAACAGCGAGAACACTTGGCTCACGCCCTGCGTCTGCGCCGCGCGTCCCATCATTTGATAGATCACGCCCTGCAACGCAGCCGAGCCCTGCCCGCTGCGGTCCTGCACCATCATGCGGAAGCCACCCGCGTTGCCGATGCCCTGCACCGGCGGCGGCTGCACCACGATCACGAGGCCTTCCTGCAACGGCGCAAGCGCGCGCTGCAACGCCTGCTGGATGCCGCTCGCGGATCGTGCGGAATCGCCGGCGCGGTCGCGGAACGGGTCGAGCACGACGAAAATCGCACCGGCGTTCGGCGCCACCGAGAAGGTCGCGCCCGAGAAGCCGACGATATTGATCGCGTGCGCGATACCTGGAACCTTGCGCGCGATTGCGGTCGCGCGGCGCATCACGTCGTCGGTGCGGCTGAGCGCAGCACCCGGCGGCAACTGCACGGCAACGATGAGATAGCCGCGGTCGAGTTGCGGAATGAATCCCTGCGGCGTGCGGGTGAACTGGAACAGGCCGAGCGCGACCACGGCGACATAGATCACGAGCATGGTGCCGACGATGCGGACCGCACGCGCCGCGAACATGTTGTACCGGTTCGCGATCCAGTCGAAGCCCGTGTTGAAGTAACCGAAGAACTTGCGGATCGGGATCGCAAGCCCCTTCGGCGCCTCGTGACTGTGCGGCTTCAGGAGCAGCGCGCACATCGCGGGCGACAAGGTCAAGGAAACGAGCAGCGAGATCGCGGTCGCGGAAATGATCGTCAGCGCGAACTGCCGGTAGAACTGGCCGGAGATGCCGGTGACGAAGGCCGCCGGAACGAACACGGATGCGAGCACCAAGGCGATTGCGACCAGCGCGCCGCCGACTTCGTCCATCGACTTGTGGGTCGCTTCCTTCGGCGCCATGCCGGCTTCGATGTTGCGCTCAACGTTCTCGACCACGACGATGGCATCGTCGACCACGATACCGATCGCGAGCACCAGCCCGAACAGCGTCAGGTTGTTGATGGTGAAGCCGAACACCGTCATCAGGAAGAAGGTGCCGATCAGCGAAACCGGGATCGCGAGAATCGGAATCACCGCCGCGCGCCAAGTTTGCAGGAACAGCACCACCACGAAGATGACGAGCAGGATCGCCTCGAACATGGTCTCGACGACCGCGTTCACCGACTCCGAGATGAACTGCGTCGGATCGTAGATGATGTCGTATTTTACGCCGGCCGGAAGGTTCTTGCCAATCTGCTCCATCGCCGCGCGGATATTGTTCGCGGTCGTCAGCGCGTTCGAGCCCGGCCGCTGGAACACCGCGAGCGCCACCGCCTCGTATTCGTCGAGATAGGAGTTCGAGCCATAGTCCTGCGCCGCGACCTCGATGCGCGCGACGTCTTTCAAAAGCACGACCGCGTTCGTCGTTGTTTTCACGACGATATTGGCGAACTCGTCCGGATTGGCGAGACGCCCTTGCGTCGTGACCGCGATCTGGAACTCGCGGCCGGCCTCGACCGGCGGCGCGTTCAGGATGCCGCCCGCGACCTGCACGTTCTGCCGCTGGAGGGCCGCGACCACGTCGCTCGCGGTCAGCCCCAGCGTCTGCAGCCGGCCCGGATCAAGCCAGACGCGCATTGCATAGTCGCGGCTGCCGAACACGGTGATCGAGCCGACGCCATCCACGCGCGTCAGCACGTCCTTGATTTCGAGGTTCGCGTAATTCGAGACGAACAGCGCATCGCGCGTCTTGTCCGGCGAATAGAGATGCACGATCAGCATCAGGTCGGGCGACGACTTCGTCACCGTGACGCCGATGTTGCGAACTTCCTGCGGCAGCCGCGGGTTCGCGATCGCAACGCGGTTCTGCACCTGCACCTGCGCCTGATCGAGATTGGTGCCGATGTCGAAGGTGACCTGAATCGTGAAGCGGCCGTCGGCGGTCGAGTTCGAGGACATGTAGAGCATGCCCTCGACGCCGTTGATCTGCTCCTCGATCGGCCCGACCACCGTAGTCGCGACGGTTTCCGCGTTCGCGCCAGGATACTGGCCGGAGACGTTGATCACCGGCGGCGCGATTTCGGGATACTGCGCGACCGGCAGGCGCAGGAAGCTGACGCCGCCGAGGATCACGATGATGATCGAGACGACGGACGCGAAGATCGGCCGGTTGATGAAGAAGTGTGAAATACCCACGAGCGGAACGCCCTACTTCTTTTGCTGCTGTTGCTGCTGTTGCGCCTTCATCTGTTCTTCGGTGAGCGGCGTCACTTTCGCTCCGGCGCGCGCGCGCATCAGCCCGTTCACGATCACGCGGTCGCCGGGTTCGAGACCGCTGCGGATGACGCGAAGGTTGCCCTGCAACGTGCCGAGTTCGAGATACTTCTGGCGCACCGTGTTCTCGCCATCGACGACGTAGACGAATTTGCGGATCTGCTCGGTACCGATCGCGGTGTCGGGCACGAGCAGCGCCTCGTATTCCGCGGAGCCGGGCACCCGGATTCGTCCGAACATGCCGGGCGTGAATAATGCGGTGGGATTGGCGAATTGCGCGCGGCCGCGGATCGTGCCCGAGGTGGCGTCGATCACGTTGTCCACGAAATCGATGCTGCCTTTGTGCTCGAACGCTTTCTCGTCAAGCAAACGCAATTCGACGGGCAGCTTGGTGCCGCGCTCGTCCGCCTTGCCCGCGTCCTTCGCGATGCGCTGGTAGCGCAAGTACGAAGCCTCATCGAACGTGAACTCGAAACGGATCGGATCGATCGAAACCACGGTCGCAAGCAGCGTCTGCCCGCCTGTAGTGGTGCCGGTCACGAGATTGCCCGGCGACACGCGGCGGTCGCCGATGCGGCCGGAAACCGGCGCGCGCAACTCGGTGAATTCGAGATTGAGTTCGTTGGTCTTTACCGCGGCTTCCGCCGCCTGCAACGCGGCATCCGCCGCGCGCTTGGCCTGCACGCGCTGGTCATAAAGCGACTCCGCGATGGTCTTCTGCGCGATCAGCGTCTGCGCGCGCGCGAGATCGGCATTCGCGAGATCGGCCTGCGACTTCGCGCGGGCGAGATCGGCACGCGCCTGATCGAGTGCGGCCTGGAACGGGCGCTGGTCGAGCGTGAAGAGCAGGTCACCCGCCTTCACGAGCTGGCCGTCGGTGAAGTGCACCTTGTCGAGATAGCCGGATACGCGCGCGCGGATTTCGACCGTATCGATCGCCACGAAGCGGCCGACATATTCGTCGCGGTCGATGATCTTGCGCTTGACCGGGGTTGCAACCGTCACCTGCGGCGCGGGCGGCGGCGGTGGCGCGCTCTGTCCGCAGGCGGAGAGCAAAAGAGCCAAAGAAATTGCGGCACCGAGGGCCGCTGTCGGGCGATGCATGGATTATCTCGGCAATGATCGTGGTCGGCGGAGTTCTTACACCGGGAGGACCGGTTAGTCACATGCGCGGAGCGCATGCCGCATTCTACGGCTTTCCGGCGGGCTCTGCACTCCGGATCAGCCCGCGCAGCCATTTACGGCCAAGAAGCCCCCAAATCAGCGCGAGATAGGCCGCGCCACCGATGATCGCGAGTGCCGCGAGCCGCCCCTCGTCGCGAAACGCTGCCAGCTTTGCGAACACAGGTGCCAGAAATTGCGCACAGAAAAACAGCACCGCCGCGAGCACGATTCCGGCGGCGATCAGCAGCAACGAATGGGACAGCGTAGATTCACCGGGTTTGGCGAAGCCGCGCCGATTCGCGAACCAGATCAGCAGGAGCAGATTGAGCCACGCGCCCGCTGCGGTGCCGAGCGCAAGGCCGACCTGCGCGAGCGGCCCCATCAGCGCGACTTTCAGCGCGATGTTGAGCGCGACACCTGTGAGCGCTGCGATCACCGGCGTCGTGGTGTCGCCGCGTGCATGAAACGGCGCGACGAAGCTGCGCATCAGTACGAAAGGAATGAGGCCGGTCGCGTAGGCGGCGAGCGTCTGCCCGGCGGCGGCTGCATCCGCGTTCGAAAACGCACCACGCGCGAACAGCGCGCGCATAATGAGGTCGGGAATGACGAGCGAAGCCGCGGCGCAAGGAATGGCAAGCAGCAGCGCGAACTCGATCGCCTTGCCTTGCGCGTTTACGGCACCCGGCTCGTCGCCGGCAGCCAGCCGCCGCGCCATCTCCGGCAGCAATACGATGCCGACCGCAATGCCGACCACGCCGATTGGAAGCTGGTTGATGCGGTCGGCGTAATAAAGCGCGGAAAGCGCGCCGGTCGGAAGATAGGTCGCGATGATGGTGTCGGCGAACAGCGCGAGCTGCACGCCGCCCGCGCCGATGATCGCGGGGCCGAGCGCTTTCAGAAAGCGCTTGGTCGGCTCGTCCAGCTTCGGCATCTTGAGACGAAGGCCGAAACCGTTTCGCTCCGCGTCGCCCGCGACCAGCGCGAGTTGCAGGACCCCTGCAAGCAAGACGCCCCATGCGGCCGCGTGTCCTACGGTCGGAAACAGTGCCGCATAAGTCAGCGTTCCGATCATCGCGAGATTGAGCAGTACCGGCGCACCGGCGGCGGATGCGAAGCGATTGTTCGCATTCAGCGTGCCCGCGATCAGCGTCTCGATTGAAATCAGTGCGAGATAAGGAAACGTGATCCGCGTCAGCGCGACTGCAAGATCGAAGCGCGAAGGATCGGCGGAAAGTCCCGGTGCGAGCAGCCGCACGACCGCGGGTGTGTAGATCAGCGCCACGATCAGAAGCACGACCTGCAACACGATCATCGCAAGCGCGAGCCGATCCGCGAACGAACGCGCGGCGAGCTTCCCGTCCTGCGTCAGCGTGCGCGCGTAAGCCGGAACGAAGGCCGCCGCGAACGCCCCTTCGGCGAAGATCGCGCGGAAATGGTTCGGCAGGCGGAAGGCGACGAAGAAGGCGTCGGCGATCGGCCCCGCACCGAGCACCGCGGCCATCACCACGTCGCGGGCAAAGCCGGTGATGCGCGAAAGCAGCGTGAAGCCGCCGACCGTGAAAAAGCGCCGGATCATGCCGCGCGCCTCGAAGCTGTCAGGCGAGCGCCTCGCGCACAGCCGCGATTACGCGCGCTTGCGTCGGCTCGTCGAGATAGGGATGCATCGGCAGCGAGATCACTTCCGCCGCCAGCTTCTCGGTGACCGGCAAGCCGTTGCCCGCGACCGGATAGCGCTTGTAGGGCTCCTGCCGGTGCAGGGGCTTCGGGTAATAGATCGCGGTCGGCACGCCGCGCGTCGAGAGGACGGCGGCGAGCGCATCGCGCTTTTCGACTCGGACCGTGTATTGCGCCCATACCGAACCATAGCCTGACCGAACTTCAGGCACGATGGCAACGTCCTTCAAACCCTCGGCATAACGGGCCGCAACCTGATTGCGGGCCTCGATCTCGTCCGGGAAGATTTTCAGCTTTTCGATCAAGACCGCCGCCTGAATGGTGTCGAGGCGGCCGGTCATGCCGATGCGGACGTTGTCGTATTTGTCCGCGCCCTGCCCGTGCACCCGGATCGAGCGCAGCGTCTCGGCGAGCTTGTCGTCGTCGGTGAAAATCGCGCCGCCGTCGCCGTAGCAGCCGAGTGGCTTCGCCGGGAAAAAGCTCGTGGTGGTGAGAAGCGCCTGGGTGCCGACGCGCTTGCCCTTGTAGGTCGCGCCGAAGGACTGCGCGGCATCGGAAATGACGAACATGCCCTCGCGCTTCGCGATCGCAGCAACACCGTCGAGATCGGCGGGCTGGCCGAACAGGTCGACCGGAATGATGGCTTTGAGTTTCAGCTCGCCGCGCTTGGCCTCCGTAATCGCGCGCTCAAGGCTCGCGAGATCCATGTTGAAGGTCTTCTCGTCGACATCGACGAACACCGGAGACGCACCGACCACGACAATCGCTTCGGCGGTCGCGCAGAAGGTGAAGGACGGACAGAACACCGCGTCACCCGGGCCGACGCCGGTCGCCATCAGCGCCATGATCAGCGCGTCGGTGCCGTTCGAGTTCGAGATCACGTGCCGCGCGCCGCTAAACGCCAAAAGGTCGGCCTCAAGCTGGCGGACTTCCGGTCCCATGATGAACTGGCAATGCGTGAGCACTTTTGCAACGGCATCGTCGATGCTTTTACCGAGACGCTTGCGCTGCGCGCCGATGTCGATGAATGGAATGGGAGCGGCGTCGGCGCGCATGTGCTGGTTCACGAAACTTTCCTGAAAATTAGCCGGCCACTTTGCGCGGGCCGCGGCGGAACGCCGGATGCGGCTCGGCAAGGCAACGAATGGCGATTTCGAGCGAGGCGACACCTTCTTCGCCGCTGACCGCCGGCGTCTTGCCGTGGCGCACGGCTTCGCAGAACGCGGTCAGTTCGGCACGCAGCGGCTCGGTGTGCGCGACCGAAAGATGGCGCATGCCGTAAGAGCCGTCCTTCTGGAAACCGAAACATTCTGTGACGGTGCGGGTGAGCAAATCGCCCATGATGTATTTGTCGCGAGTCGCGACCTGCACGGTGCGCGCCTTGAACGGCGTCAGCCAGTTCGTGTTGATGTGCGCGAGCACGCCGTTCGCGGTGCGGAATTGCAGGAGCGCGATGTCTTCGCGCTCCGCGATGACCGAGGAAATCTGCGGCTGCACTTCCGCGATTTCGGACTGCGTGAACCAGCGGATCAGGTCGATGTCGTGCACCGCGAGATCGATCACCACGCCGACATCCGACATGCGCGGCGGAAACGGGCCGACGCGCGTGATACCGATGGAGAGGATTTCCTCACCCGCGACCGCCTGCTTGATCGCCTGCACCGCAGGATTGAAGCGCTCGACATGCCCGACCATCAGCGTCACGCCGTTGCGCGCGGCCGCGGTGACGATTTCGCGGCCCTGCTCGACCGTGGTTGCGATCGGTTTTTCGACCAGCAGCGACACGCCGGAGTCGATCAGGTCGAGCGAAATCTGGTGATGCAAATGCGTGGGCGCGGCGACGATGACGGCATCGACTTTGCGCGCGACCAGTTCGCGATGATCGGAAAGAACTTCGGCGCCTTCGACCTGTCCGGCGGCCTGCGCGGCGCGGCCTGCGTCGGGATCGGCGACGCCGACTAGTTCGACGCCCGGAAGCTCGGAGAGCACGCGCGCATGGTTACGGCCCATAACGCCCGCGCCGATGACACCGATCCGCAAATTGCGCTCTTCGGCGGTATTTTTACTGGAAGCCACGATCGATCCCCTCGAAAAGCCCCTGACCGGTGGCAGCCGGGATACGCCGCTGCGCCGGAAGCGGGAACCCCCAAAGCCTCACAAATCGTGTCCTAGGGTTACAGCGCCCTATTCGGCGGCAGTCCGGCTGATTTTTGCGCCGGGCAGGTCGAGGCCTGCGGCGAGCGTGTCATCCCGGAACGCTTTCACGCCATCGAGTGCGAGATCGCCCGCAGTCTTGGTGCCGAGCGCCTTTAACTTCTTCAGGATGTCGGCGGGCGCGGTGATGATGTGTGCGCCCATGTCGTTCGCCTCGATCACGTTCCAGACCTCGCGGGTCGAGGCCCAGATCACTTCAACGTTCTTCGCTTCGTTCGCGAGTTTCACTGCAAGCTTTACCGCGGGCGCGTAGTCGATGCCGAGATCGGCGAGCCGGCCCGCGAACACGGAGGTGCAACCGGCGGCGTTGCCCGCGAGTGCCGCGGTCGCGCGCTCGACCTGCTCCTCGGTGCAGAGCACCGTGACGTTGATCTTCACGCCGTCCTTGGAAAGCGAGTTGATCGCCTCGTACAGCGTCTCGCCGCGCGTGTTGATCACGGGCAGCTTCACATAGACGTTCTTGCCCCAGGTCGTGATCAGCCGCGCCTGCGCGATCATTTCCGGGATGTCGTCGGAGAGCACCTCGAAGGAAATGTGACGGTCGGGTACCGCCGCGACCAGATCGCGCGCATAGGCTTCGTAGTCGGTGACCCCGGCCTTCTTCAGGAGCGACGGGTTCGTGGTGAAGCCCGCGATGTGCTTCTGCTTCGCCATTTCCACGATCTGCGCCTTTTCGGCGCCGTCCGTGAACAGCTTGATTTTCAGCGACTCCAGCGTGCGGGTCATGCTCTCAGCCTATGTTTGCGCCAATCCTTGCGCTTCGTCCGAAATCAGGGCAATCGGTCCCGTCCTTTTCTAATAGCAAATCCCGGCATGCTTTCCACCGACGATCTGAAAGCCCTCGAAGTCCTGCACCCCTGCCTGCACAAGCGCTATTCGGGGGTCACGACCACGATTCTGGCGGTCGCCCCGCAGATGGCGAAGCTCGCCCGGACCGCGCTCGTGGGCCTGCGTTGGACCGCGCCGGGCGTGCCGACGATCTCGCTGAAAGATGTGCGCAGTCTCGGCCGCTCGGTTCCGCCGACGAAACCCTTCCGCATCTGGCACGCGCGCCGGAACGACGAGATGATCGTCGGTCTTCTGTTGAAAAAGTTGCTCGGCCTGAAGCTCGGCATGGTTTTCACCTCCGCCGCGCAGCGCAAGCACAAGCGCTTCTCGCGCTGGCTGATGAGCAAGATGGACGCGATCATCTGTCCGTCACCGGACGCCGCGAGTTATCTCACGTTCCCATCGACCGTCGTGTTCCACGGCGTCGACGCCGAGCGCTATCGCCCATCGGAAAACAGGGATTCGGATTGGGCTGCTACCGGCCTGCCTGGAAAATATGGAATTGGCGTTTTCGGTCGCATTCGTTCGCAGAAGGGCACCGATTTATTTATTGAGTCTATGGTTCGTTTACTGCCGCGCTACCCCGATTTCACTGCGGTCGTGATTGGCCTCGCCACGCCACAAGAAAAGGAGTGGGAAGCGGCACTCAAGAAAAAGGTGGAAGATGCCGGCCTCGCGAACCGTGTCGTATTTCTCGGCGAGTTGCCCGAGAACGACGTGCCGGGCTGGTTTCGGAAACTCACCGTCTTCGTCGGCCCGCAGCGCAACGAAGGCTTCGGGCTCACCACGCTGGAAGCCATGGCGAGCGAGCTTGCGGTCGTCGCGACCAAGGCCGGTGCTGCGCGTCATCTGATCGAGGAAGACGTCACCGGCCATCTGGTCGAGATCGAGGATGTCGATACGTTGACCGCGCGGATCGAAAACCTGATGAAAGACCCGAAGCGCGCGGTTCAATTCGGCAAGGCCGGGCGCGCGCGCGTGCTCGAGAGGTTCGCGATCCAGCGCGAGGCCGAGGGCATATATAAAGTCTATGAGCGCGTCTGGAGCACGAAGAAAATCTGATGCCCGAGATTCTCTTTATCAAAACTTCCTCGCTCGGCGACGTGATCCATCACATGCCCGCCGTCACCGACGCGCGGAAGCATTTTCCCGACGCGAAGATTTCGTGGATGGTCGAGGAAGCCTACGTCCCGCTTGCCAAGCTGCATCCTGGCGTCAACGACGTGATCCCGGTCGCGGTGCGCCGCTGGCGCAAGGCAATCCTGAAACCTTCGACCTTCTCGAAGACGTGGGCGGAAGTCAGCCGGCTCCGCGCGAAGCTGAAACTCAAGCGCTTCGACAAGATCATCGACACGCAGGGTCTGGTCAAAACCGTCGTGCTCTCGAAATGGGCGCGCGGCGAGCGCCACGGCTACGACGCGAAATCGATCCGCGAGCCGTTCGCGTCCCGCTTCTATCATGTGAAGCATCAGGTCAGCCGCGAATTGCACGCGGTCGACCGCAACCGCGCGCTGACCGCCGCCGCACTCGGCTATAAAGTCGAAGGCGGTCCCGACTACGGCATCGACCGCAAGCGTATCGCGCCCGTTTCGGACGCTCCTTACGCGCTCCTCTTTCATGCCACCGCGCAGGAAAGAAAAGAGTGGCCGGAAGATCGCTGGATTGAAGTCGGCAAGGCACTCGAAGCCAAGGGCATCACGCCGGTGCTGCCGTGGGGCAACGACCGCGAACACGCGCGCAGCCACCGCATCAAGAATGCACTCAAGAACGCGCGCGTACCGGACAAGGCGCCGCTCGGCGAAGTCGCCGGACTGATCGCGGGTGCTTCGCTCGTGGTCGGCGTCGATACCGGATTGCTGCATCTCGCCGCCGCGCTCGAAGTGCCGCTGGTCGCGATCTTCATTGCGACCAAGCCGGGGCTTTCCGGCCCGGTCAGCAGCGGTCCGATGACCACGCTCGGCACCGCGGGTGAGATGCCGAGTGCTGCGGAAGTGATTGCCGCGGTCGAAGCACTGCCGCGCTGACACTCTGTTCAACTGTCATTCCGGACGCGCCGTCAGGCGCGATCCGGAATCCAGGGCAAAAAAAACATAGCTTCAGTTAGTCGCCTTGGATTCCGGGTTCGGCGCTACGCGCCGCCCCGGAATGACAATCGGAATTAAGCCCGTACGAACCCCGGCATCGTCATCGTGCGCCGCACCGAATCCACGACGCGCGGCGGCAACACTTCGCGCATGCAATTGTGATGCTGGAGCGGGCAGACATATTGCATGCAGAACTGGCAATCCAGGAGCGGCTCGTGCGTGATGATGTCGGCGACCGGATTGATCGGCGCCCACTTCGCCGGATCGGTCGGACCGAACATGCCGATCGCGGGAACGCCGAGTGCTGCCGAAACATGCAGCAATCCTGAATCGTTTGCGACCACCGCGCTTGCGAGCGAAAGCGCGATCACGCCGTCGGAAAGTCTGCCGCCGGTGAAATCGCGCACGCCCTGCCCTGCGTGTTCGAGAATTTCCTTCGCAAATTCTTTTTCGTCCGGTCCACCGATGATCCAGACTTCGACGCCGCCTTGCGCAAGTTGTTTCGCGGTCTCCGCGTAATAAGCGACCGGCCAGCGCTTCGCCTCGCCGACCGAACCCGGCGCAAGCGCGACCGCGCGCGTGTCCTTCGCGACATTCATCCGGCCGCGCCATTCGTCGGCCTGCGCCTCCGAGACGACGAGCTGCGGCAACGGCCATTCGCCGGGCAGCGGCGCGTTCTTCGGCAACGCGAGCGCGCACGACTGGTCGATCATGCGCTTGTGCTGCTTCTCGTCCCAGCGGATGTCGTTGATGAGCGGAAAGCGCGCTTCGCCGAACACGCCCGTGCGCTCGGGAATCCCCGCGAGCCACGGCGCGAACGCCGCCTTCCACTTGCGCGACATGATCAGCGCCGCGCCGTAATTCTCCGCGCGCAGGATTTTCGCGAGCGCGAAGCTCTCCGCGAACGCCGCCTTCTTCCGCGGAATGTCGAACGTGATCGCCTTGCGCACGCCCGGCATGAATGCGGTCAAAGGCGCGGTCAATTTCGAGGCGAGCATGTCGACCGGGCACCCCGGAAAGCGCTCGTTCAAGACGCGCACGACCGAGTGGCAGCGGACGAAATCGCCGATCCACATATAGGGCACGATCAGAATCGGCCGCGCGTCGCTCTCTTTATTCATGACACTTCTTTGAAAAAGTCCGGCCCGGCGCGCAAGTCTTATGGTGAATCTTTCTTAAACCCTTCCCTGTTCGCGGAAAATCAACCCTATCGCTTAGGGGGCCTTCAACCCGGCGCTGTTATCCCTCTGTCGCAGAAACGGGGCAAAGCGGACGGCGGATGGCGATTCTGGTCACAGGCGGCGCCGGCTATATCGGCAGCCACATGGTACTCGCGCTTTGCGACGCGGGCGAGGAAGTCGTCGTGCTCGACGATCTTTCGACCGGCGTGCGCGAGAACGTCGACCCGCGTGCGCGGCTCATACAGGGCGACGTTTCCGATCCGCTGATCGTGATGCGCCTGATCGCCGAGCATCGCATCCGCGCGGTCGTGCATTTCGCGGCCAAGATCGTCGTGCCGGATTCGGTCGCCGACCCACTCGATTATTATCTTGCCAATACCGTGAAGACCCGCGCGCTGCTGGCTTCCGTCACCGCCGCGCACGTTCCGCATTTCGTGTTTTCCTCGACCGCCGCCGTCTACGGCAATGTCGGACAGGAGCCTGTGAGCGAGGAAACGTCCGCCATTCCCGTCTCGCCTTACGGCGCATCGAAGCTGATGTCGGAATGGATGCTCCGCGACAGTGCTGCCGCCTACGGTCTGAAATACGTGGCACTCCGCTACTTCAATGTCGCGGGCGCGGACCCGGGAGGCCGTTCGGGACAATCGACGCCGAAAGCCACGCACCTCATCAAAGTCGCCTGCGAAACCGCGACCGGCAAACGCAGCGGCATGCAGATTTTCGGCGACGATTATCCGACCCGCGACGGGACCTGCATCCGCGACTATATTCATGTGAGCGATCTGGTGAGCGCACATATGGACGCGCTGCGCTATATGAAGAACGGTGGCGACAATCAGGTGATGAACTGCGGCTACGGCGCAGGCTATTCGGTCCGCGAGGTGGTCGATACCGTGAAGCGCATTTCCGGCGTCGATTTTCCGGTGGCCATGGCGCCCGCGCGCGCCGGCGACCCGGCGGCGATCGTCGCAAGTGCGGACAAGATCCGCCGCGTGCTGAAATGGCAGCCAAAATACGACGATCTCGACACCATCGTCCGTCACGCGCTCGCCTGGGAGCGCAAGCTGCCCGCGAAATCCGCCGCCGCTTAACCAAACTCCGGCGCGGCTTGCCGCGAGCGACACCCCCGTGGCACAAGCCTCCCGCTGCTCAATGGGAAGCCGTCCATGCACATCACGATGATCGGCGCGGGTTACGTGGGCCTCGTTTCGGGCGCCTGCTTCGCCGATTTCGGACATAGCGTCTGCTGCGTCGATACCGACGCCGCCAAGGTCGCGGCCTTACGGGACGGCAGGATTCCGATCTTCGAACCCGGCCTCGATGAAATCGTCGCGCGCAACGCGAAGGCGGGCCGCCTCACCTTCACCACCGACATCGCGGAAGGACTTGCGCAGGCCGAAGTCGTCTTCATCGCGGTCGGCACGCCGTCGCGTCGCGGCGATGGCCATGCCGACATCTCCTATGTGCTTGCGGCAGCGAAAGAGATCGCGCGCAACGCGACCAGGCCGCTCGTCGTCGTCACGAAATCGACCGTTCCGGTCGGCACCGGCGACGAAATCGAAAACGTGATCGCCGAAGTGAAACCGAAGGTGAAAATCTCGGTCGTCTCCAATCCGGAATTTCTGCGCGAGGGCGCGGCGATCGAGGACTTCAAGCGCCCCGACCGCATCGTGATCGGCGCCGAAGACTCCGACGCGCGCGAAGTGATGGCGGCGGTCTATCGCCCGCTCAATCTCAATCAGGCGCCGATTTTGTTCACCGGACGGCGCACGGCGGAACTGACGAAGTACGCAGCCAATGCATTTCTGGCGACCAAGATCACCTTCATCAACGAGATGGCCGATCTCGCGGAAAAGGTCGGCGCCAACGTGCAGGAGATCGCGCGCGGCATCGGCCTCGATAACCGCATCGGCGGAAAATTCCTGCATGCCGGCCCCGGTTACGGCGGCTCGTGCTTCCCCAAAGACACGCTCGCGCTGATCAAGACCGCACGCGACTACGATGCCCCCTCGAAGATCGTCGAAACGGTCGTCAGCGTGAACGATGCGCGCAAGCGCGCGATGGCCGAGCGCGTGATCGCGGCCGCCGGCGGCTCGCTAGCCGGAAAGACGGTCGCTGTGCTCGGCCTCACCTTCAAGCCGAACACCGACGACATGCGCGACGCGCCTTCGCTCGAGATCGTCCCTGCGCTGCAGGCCGCGGGCGCAAAAGTTCAGGTACACGACCCGGAAGGCATGGACGCGGCGGCGAAACTTCTGCCGAACGTCACCTTCTGCGGCGGCCCCTATGAAGCGGCGAAGGACGCTTCCGCGCTCGTGCTGATCACGGAATGGGACGTCTATCGCGCGCTGGACCTCGACATGCTGAAAGCTGCGCTGCTCTCGCCGGTGATCGTCGACCTGCGCAATGTCTATGTGCCCGCCGAAATGGCGGCCAAAGGCTTCCGCTACGTGAGCATCGGCCGCCCGCCGGTTTAACGCTGCTTCGATCGGCGATTTGCCATTCCCCCCCGGACGCGGCAAAAGGCTGGGCATCCCGCGACTTATGATGGTTTAGCCCCGAAAATGCCGCGCATTCGCAAGGCCGTATTCCCTGTTGCAGGTCTTGGAACCCGTTTCCTTCCCGCCACCAAGGCGATGCCGAAGGAAATGCTGACCGTAGTCGACCGGCCTGTGATCCAGCACGTCGTGGACGAGGCGCGCGCCGCCGGAATCGAACACCTGATTTTCGTCACGGGCCGGGGCAAGGGCGCGATCGAGGATCATTTCGACCGCCAGTACGAACTCGAGGCGACGCTGGAAGCGCGCGGCAAGAAGGCCGAACTCGAAATTCTGAAAACCGCGCAGCCGGGCGCGGGCGAAACCAGCTTCACGCGTCAACAGTCGCCGCTCGGCCTCGGCCACGCGGTATGGTGCGCGCGCGATCTCATCGGCAACGAGCCCTTCGCGGTGCTTTTGCCCGACGTGCTCGTGCTCGCGAAGAAAAGCTGTCTCGCGCAGATGCTGAACGCCCACGCGCAGACCGGCGACAAAACGAATCTGATTGCGGTCGAGGAAGTCGCGCCGGACCAGACGCATCAATATGGCGTGGTCGGCATGGGTGCGAAGAAAGGCCCGGCCTTCGAAATCACGCAGATGGTCGAGAAGCCCGCGAAGGGCACCGCGCCATCGAACAACATCGTCACGGGGCGCTACATCTTGCAGCCCGAAATTTTTGACGTGCTCGAGAAGCAGGAACGGGGCGCAGGCGGCGAAATCCAGCTCACCGACGCGATGATCGCGCTTTCGAAAACGCAGAAGTTCTACGGCTTCAATTTCGAAGGCACGACCTATGACTGCGGCTCGAAGCTCGGCTTTCTTTCTGCGAACGTGGCGTTCGGGCTCGCGCGCGAGGACATCGCGGACAGCTTCCGCGCCGAATTGAAACGCATCACGGCGAACTGACAGTGGCGAAAGCGAATAAAAACGGTACCATGCCGCCCGTCCACCACGGCACCTTTTTCGACCGGCTGAAATCCCGGATGTCCGGGATTCTCGGCGAAGATGCGCGCGTGATCATTCCGCGCCTGGTGAAGACCGACGGCCGCCGCCACGCCAAAAAATATGCGCTCGCACTCTTCATGATGTTTCTGGTCGCCGCCTCGACCGGCCTCACCGCCTATCTGATGAAGGACGTCATCAACAAGATCTTCGTCGACCGCAATCATCTCGCGGTGTGGATGCTCGGCGGCGCGCTGATCCTGCTTTATCTGATCAAGGGATTGGCGGGATACTTCCAGACCGTGACGCTCGCTATGATCGGTAACCGGGTTATCGCGGACTATCAGAAGCGGTTGTTCGATACGACGCTATTGCAGGGCATCCCGTTCTTTTCAAAACAGCATTCGACCGAATTCCTGAACCGGATGAACAGCGGCGCAGCCGGCGCAAGACAAGTGCTCAATCTGGTCGTTACCAGCCTGGGGCGCGACGCGTTGACGCTCGTGTTCCTCATTGCCGTCATGGTGGTGCAGGAGCCGGTGATGGCGTTCTTCTGTCTCGTCATCATGCCAATCGTCGTGGTTGGTGTCCGCCAGTTGATCCGCCGCGCGCGGCAGATCGTGCAGCGTAACTTCATCGGCTCGGGCCGCGTGATGCAGACCATGCAGGAAACCGTACAGGGCATCCGCGTGGTGAAGTCCTACAATCTCGAAGATCGCGTACGCCAGCTCATGGCAAACAGCATTCAGGACCTCGAGGCGAGCATGAACAAGCAGGCCCGCGTCGGCGCGCGGACCGGCCCCCTCATGGAAACGCTGGGCGGTATGGCGGTCGGCCTGTTCGTGATTTATGCCGGCTTCAGCGTGTTGAACGGCGCGCGCATGCCGGGTGAATTTTTCTCGGCGATTACCGCGCTGCTGCTCGCCTACGAGCCGGCGAAGCGTCTCGCGCGTCTCAATCTCGATCTCGCGGCCAACCTGACACTGTCGCGCTTCCTTTTTGACGTACTCGACTCCAAGCCCGCCGAAGTCGAACCGGCGACCCTTCCCGCGCTGAAAGTCATGCAGGGCGAAATCGAGTTCCGGAACGTGTCGTTCGAATATCGCGCCGGCGAACCGGTGCTGAAGGATGTCTCCTTCATCGCTGAAGCGCAGCGGGCGACCGCACTGGTAGGCACCTCGGGCGGCGGCAAGTCGACGATCATGAGCTTGATCGAGCGCTTCTACGAACCGTCGGGCGGCACGATCTTGATCGACGGGCAGGACATCGCCGTCTGCTCACGCCATTCGCTCCGTGACCAGATCGCCTATGTCAGCCAGGACCTGTTCCTGTTCTCGGGCACGATCCGCGAGAACATCCGGCTCGGCAAACCCGGTGCGACCGACGAGGAATTCATCGCCGCCACCAAGGCCGCGCATGCGCACGACTTCATCATGGGCTTTGAGAAAGGCTACGACACCGAAGTCGGCGAACATGGCGCGCAACTTTCCGGCGGGCAGCGCGCGCGCATCTCGATCGCGCGTGCATTCCTGAAGAACGCGCCGATTCTGCTGCTCGACGAGCCGACCGCAGCACTCGACGCTGAATCCGAAAAGGAAGTACAGCGCGCGCTTGATGAACTGCGCAAATCCCGCACCACGCTCCTGATCGCGCACCGGCTGCACACGGTACTGTCCGCCGACAAGATTTGCGTCGTGGATGACGGCACCATCGTCGAAACCGGCACCCATCAGGAACTGCTTGCGCGCCGCGGCCGCTATCACGCCTTCTACCGGCTGCAATTCGATGATCGCAACATCGCAAATGGCTGATCCACGATGTCCGATTTGATCCGGCCCGTAATCCTGAGCGGCGGCGCCGGCACGCGGCTGTGGCCTGCCTCGCGCGACAGCCTGCCCAAGCAATTCCTAAAGCTACTGGGCGAGCGATCGACCTTGCAGGAAACGCTGCTTCGCGTTTCCGACGGCAAGATTTTCGGCAAGCCGGTGATCGTCGCGAACCACGCCTATCGTTTTCTCGTCCGCGAGCAGCTGCAGGAAATCGGCATCGCGGCCGACATCATCCTCGAGCCCGCGCGCCGCGACTCGGGCCCCGCGATTGCCGCCGCGACCCAGTGGATCGCGAAGGAAAAGGCCGACGCGCTGGTGCTGGTGCTTGCCGCCGATCATGTCGTGACCAAGCCGAAGAAATTCGCTGCGATTTGCAAGCAGGCGCGCGCCGCCGCGAAGAAAGGCAACATCGTCACCTTCGGCATCACGCCAGATCATCCCGCGACCGGCTACGGCTATATCCGTCCCGGGAAGACGATTGCGGGCGCAGCGCCTGCCCGCACACTCGACGCTTTCATCGAAAAGCCGGACGCAAAGACCGCCGCGAAGTACCTGAAGAAAAAATATCTCTGGAACTCCGGAAACTTCATGTTCCGCGCCGACGTGCTGCTGGAAGAATACGCGCGGCACGACAAGGCAACGATCGCGGCGACGAAGGAAGCGATCGACAAGGCCGACACCGATCTCGGTTTCCTGTTGCTCGATGCAGATGCGTTCAAGCGCACGACAAAGAAATCCATCGATTACGCAGTGATGGAAAAGACGAAGCGCGCCGCGGTGATCCCGGCCGAATACGGCTGGTCCGATTTCGGCGGCTGGGGCGCGGCCTGGACGCTCTCCAGGCGCGACCGCCAAGGCAACGCCGCGCGTGGGCCGGTCGCCATGATCGACGCGACGAACAATTATGTTTCCTCGGACGGCAAGCTGACCACGCTGGTCGGCGCGGAAAATCTCGTGGTCGTCGTCACCGACGACGCCGTGCTCGTTGCCGACCGCGCGCGTGCCGAAGACCTGAAGAAGCTCGTCGAAAAATTGCGCGCCGAGAAACGCGAAGAGGCTGATACGCACGCCAAGGTGCATCGCCCCTGGGGCAACTACCAGTCGCTCGACCGCGGCGAGCGTTATCAGGTCAAGCGCATCGTCGTGAATCCCGGCGGGCGGCTTTCGCTGCAGAAGCATGCGCATCGCGCCGAGCATTGGGTGGTCGTTCGCGGCACCGCGCTCGTCACCATCGGCGACGAAAAGAAGACGCTGAAGGAAAACGAGTCGGTATACGTGCCGCTCGGCGCCGTGCACCGGCTCGAAAATCCGGGCACCACGCCGGTCGAACTGATCGAAGTACAGTCGGGCAATTATCTCGGCGAGGACGACATCGTCCGCCTCGAAGACGTCTACCGGCGCACAGAAAAGGACTAGCCCCACCATGCGCGACGAGATTTCCGACCGCCGGATCATCCGCGAACTCGTCGAGAACTGGGCCGTGTGGCGCGACGCGCGGCTGTGGGATCGCTTCCGCACCGTCTGGCACGCCGACGGGCGCATGATGGCGACCTGGTTTCAAGGCAGTTTCGACGAATTCATCGCGATGAACGACGCGGGCTGGGCCAACGGCGTGCGCATCCTGCATTTCCTCGGCGGTAGCTCGATCGACGTGAAGGGCGATCGCGCGATCGCCCAAACCAAGATGACGATCTCGCAGCGCGCGCCGGTCGAAGGTGTGATCTGCGACGTCGTCTGTACCGGCCGCTTCTACGACTTCTTCGAGCATCGCGACGGCCGCTGGGGACTCGTACTGCGTCAGCCGATCTACGAGAAGGACCGACTCGACCCGGTCGATCCGGCGGCAAAACTCGAACTCGACAAAGAACTGCTCGCCCGCTTTCCGGAAGGCTACCGCCACCTCGCCTATCTCCAGACGCGGATCGGGTACAAAGTGAAGCCTGACATGCCAGGCATCGAGGGCGCAGAGCTGGAACAGCTTTATGCGCGCGGCGCGGAATGGCTCGGCGGCAAGCCGCTGTAAGATCGGCTGCTCGTAGGCATCCAAACTATTAAGGGCGGATTAACAATACGCCTCTAACTTGGGCAGCCGCGACGCCAGCGACGATAGCTCAAGCCATGACGATCCCAGCCGCCTACCAGGTAGGCCTCGGACTTTTCCAGATCGACGAACAGACCCTGGCTTCGCGCAAGGAAGTCTGGGATCTGCTCGGGCCGAATCTGCCTGCAATCATCGATCGCCATTTCGAATTGTTGTTCCGGCACGCGCCCTATTTCATCGAAATGGTGCAAAAGCGCGGCGACGACTACAAGGCGCGCACGATCAAATATACCGAGCGCCTGTTCTGCGATCCGATCGACGAGCAATGGGTCGAAAATACGCAGGAGCGCGCGCGCCTGGAAAAGGAAACCGGTCACGACGTCCGTTCGCGGCCGGGCATGAACAGCTACATTCTCCAGGAATTCTCCGCGCTCCTCGCGAAGCAGCGCATGATGCCCCGCGCCAAGGCGCTGCGGCTCATGGACGCCGCGACGCGAATTCTCAATCTCGACGTCGCGACCTCGGTCTCGATCCACTACAATTTTCAGGTCCGCGCTTCTCGCGCCGACGGCGACCGCATCGGCACCGCGGTCGAAAAGTTCAGCAGCACCATCCAGACCGTGCGCCGCTCGGTATCGAGCGCAGTTGATCTTTTGAGTGCGACTTCGGACCAACTCACGGGCTTTGCGAATTCCGCATCCGACCAGGCCAACACCGCGGCCGAAGCCGCTTCCAGCACCGCGTCTAATGTCAGCACCATCGCCGCCGCGACCGAGGAGTTGAACGCCTCCATCGCCAACATCCATGACCAGGCATCGAGTAGCGCCAATCTTGCACGCGAGGCCGTGAACCATGCAGAGCAGACCAACGGAACGATCCGTGCGCTCTCCGAAGCGGTCAGCAAGATCGGCTCGGTCGCGAGCCTGATTTCGGAGATCGCAAGCCAGACCAACCTGCTTGCGCTGAACGCAACCATCGAGGCAGCGCGCGCCGGCGAAGCCGGACGCGGGTTCGCCGTAGTCGCAAGCGAAGTAAAGTCGCTCGCGACCCAGACGTCCAAAGCGACCACCGAGATCGGTCAGCAGATCGCGATGATCGAAGAAGCGACCCGGCGCTCGGTCGGTGAGATCGCAAACACCGGCGAGACGATTTCGAATATTGCCCGCACTGCGGAAATGATCGCGAGCGCATTGAACGAACAGGCTGCCGCGACCGGCAACATTGCCGAAAGCGCGGTCGCCGCTGCCAGCAATGCCAGCACCGTTGCGCACGCGATGAAGACGGTCGAGGAAACCATCGCCAGGACCAAGGGCGCGGCCACCACCGTACTTTCCTCTTCGCGCGACCTCACCGGTTCCACCGGCGAAGTGGCGAGCGCCATGGATCTCCTGTTCGACGCGGCCTCGAAATACCAGGGCACGGAGAAATTCAGCGATCTATCGGTCGCCAAGGGCTAGAGTCCGGCCGCCGGCACTCGGAATAAATCGAGTGCTCCGGAAACCATCTCGAAAAGAACAAGATCACGGAACCGGCTTCGTTGCGAAGCGTTACGCGCTTGGCAACAGGAGATTTCTCATGGCCGCTTCAGTCGTCCGCGACACCAGCACCGCTCGCTTTGCGATCGTTGCCGGCGTGATCGTCGCCCTGATTTCACAGATCGCTTTGACGCTGCTTTTCACGGGTGTTGCGGGCCTAGCACTTCCGCCCGCGACCGCGGCGCCGACCACCTTTAACTGGTCAATATTCATGCTCTGGGCGCTAGCCGGCATTCTCGCGGCCGGCTTCGGCGGCTACATCACCGGCTGGGTGCTTGGCCGCGCTTCCGACTGGGACGCGGGAATGCTTGCCTTCATCGGCTGGGCCATCGCGATCCTGCTCGTGACCTTCTTCGGCGCGATCGCTGCGAACTCCGGTTCCAATCTGCTCCGCGTGTTCGTGAGCCCCGCTTACGGTTACTGGTCGGCGGATGCCGCGAACGCCGCCGCGAGGCGCGCGGCGTCGATTGCCTCGCTCGCGAGTGTGATCTCGCTGGCGCTCGGTGCCGCGGCAGCGATCGCAGGCAGCATCGCCGCTACAGACGAACCGGGCGGCGGAAAACGTCGTCGCTAAAATCACGGAAAAAGAAAGTCGGCCCGCCTCTTCGGCGGGCCGATGGCTATGCCATCACGGACGCCGCGCGGATCGATTCCATCCCGGTCCAGGGCCGGTGATTGATCGAGGCGACGCGCCACAGCGAATCCGGACCCGAACCGAGCTGGTCGAGCCGCGTGATCGAGCAGTTATCGATTGCGAAGGCAAGCGCGGCATCGGTCGAAAGCTGCAAGGCATGGCCGATGGCGGCCTTGATGGTGCCGCCATGGGTAACAGCCACGATATCGCGCCCGAAATTCTCGACGCTGAGCCGCTCGATGGCCGGCGTTACCCGCGCATAAAGATCGTCGAAGCTCTCGCCGCCCGGCGCCCGCTCGGCAGCAGGCCCGAACCAGAACGGATGCGAAAGATGCGCGCGCGCGGCGAAGAACTCCGCGCGGTTCAGCCCCTGCCACTGGCCGAGATGCTGTTCCGCGAATGCGCTCACCGGAACGCGGTTGCCGCTCGCCGGGTCGGCATCGGTCATGGCGCCGATGATCGCTTCCGCGGTCTGCTGCGTGCGCTTGAGGTTGCTCGTGAACCACGCCGCGCCCCGTGGCAGTTCGCGGGCCAGCGCCTCGAACACGTTGCGGTCGCTAACGTCGGAATCGACGTCGTTCTGGCCGTAAATATTGACGACATCGGGCACGGGTGCGTGGCGAACCCACCACCAGCGCGTGACTTTCGGGATTTCCTGATTCATGGCGCGAGTTATTGCCTCAAAGCGAGCGCCCGATCAATTCCTTCATGATCTCGTTGGTTCCGCCGTAAATTTTCTGAACCCGCGAGTCGGTCCACATCCGCGAGATCGGATATTCCTTCATATAACCGTAGCCGCCGAAGAGTTGCAGGCACTCGTCCGCAATCTCGCACTGCTTCTGCGTGGTCCACCATTTCGCCATGGCCGCCGTTTGCACGTCGAGCTTTCCGGCGAGCAGAAGTTCCGTGCAATGCTCGACGAAACTGCGCGCGACCGTCGCTTCCGTCTTGCACTCCGCAAGCTTGAAGCGCGTGTTCTGGAAATCGAGCAAGCGCTTCCCGAAGGCCTTGCGATCCTTGGTATAAGCGACCGTAATTTCGACCGCGCGCTCCATCGCCGCCACCGCCTGGATCGCGATCACCAGCCGCTCCTGCGGAAGCTGCTGCATGAGCTGGATGAAGCCGAGGCCCTCGCGATCGCCGAGGAGATTCGCGGTCGGCACACGGACCTCGTCGAAAAACAGTTCCGACGTATCCTGTGCGTGTTGGCCGACCTTTTCGAGATTGCGGCCGCGGCGGAAGCCTTCGACTTCATCCACTTCCACCATGATCAGCGAAACGCCCTTTGCGCCTTCTTTCGGATCGGTCTTGGCAACCACGCAGACGAGGCCCGCATGCTGCCCATTGGTGATGAAGGTTTTTTGGCCGTTGATGACGTACTGATTGCCGTCGAGCTTCGCGGTGGTCGTGACACTTTGCAGGTCGGAGCCGGTGCCGGGCTCGGTCATCGCGATCGCGGCGACGAGTTCGCCCGAGGCGAGCTTCAGCAGCCACTTCTTTTTCTGCTCCTCCGAGCCGTAGTGCAGAAGGTACGGCGCGACGATGCCGCTATGCACCGCGTTGCCCCAGCCGGTGACGCCCGCGCGGATCATTTCCTCGATTAGCACTTTCTCGTGCGCGAACGAGCCGCCCGCGCCACCGTAAGCCTCCGGAATCATTGCGCAGAGCAAGCCCGCCGCCCCGGCCTTATTCCAGAGCTCCCGGTCGACGATGCCGTCGCGCTCCCAGCGCTCGACATGCGGCACGCATTCGCGCTCGAAAAAGCGCCGCGCGCTGTCGCGGAAAATTTTCAGGTCTTCGGATTCTTGCATGGCGTTGCTCCCGAAAAAGAACATGCCCGATCAGGCCGCGCCTAGCCAATGCCTAGGGTCGTGGAGCCGCGAAGTCCGCATTTCCGTAAGGGCATCGCACAGCGAAGCAAGGCTCGAAAGGTCGTGCACCGGGCGCAACTCGTCGACGTGCGGGAGAATAGTGCGGATGCCGGCAGCCTTCGCCTCGAAACCCTCGAAACGCAGCAGCGGATTGAGCCAGATCAGGCGGCGGCAGGAACGGTGCAGCCGGTCGATTTCGCGCTTCAGCTCGCTCTCGCCTTCCCGTTCCAGCCCGTCGGTGACGAGGAGCACGGTCGCGCCCTGCCCGAGCACGCGGCGCGACCAGCGCTTGTTGAATTCAAAAAGCGCATCCGCGATGCGCGTGCCGCCCGCCCAGTCGGCGACGCCTGCCGAGCAGAGCGCCAGCGCATCGTCCGGGTCGCGCGTCTTCAGCGCGCGAGTAACATTGGTGAGCCTCGTGCCGAACAGGAACACCGAGACGTTCCTGCGCTTCATTGTGAGCATATGGAAGAATTGCAGTAGCGGCCGCGAGTAATCGCTCATCGAGCCGGAAATATCGACGAGCGCGACCAGCGGCGGCTGCTTTTCGCGCCTTGCCTTGAAGCGAAGCTCGATCAGATCGCCGCCGGAGCGGACGCTGGCGCGCAGCGTGCGGGCCAAATCGATCCGTCCGCGCGGTGAGGCTGCGAAGCGGCGAGTGGTCACCGCGTCGTCGGGTATTTTCATCGCGGAGATCAGCCGCCGCGCCTCGTCGAGTTCGGCGGCCGACATCTGCGCGAAATCCTTGCGCCGCAGGATTTCGTCGTCCGAAATCGTGCCGCGCATGTCGAACGTGGTTTCCTGCTGTTTCGGGGGCTTCGGCATGCGCTTGGCGAGCCCGAGCGCTTCCTCGACGCGGCGCTGCGCAACCCGGCTTTTCGCCCCCTCGACCCGAGTGACAGGAAGCATCTCGGCCAGCACCCGTTCGATCTGGTCACGCTTCCAGAAACGATGAAACGCTTCGTAGAACACTGCGAAGTGCTCGTGCCGCTTGATCAGTACCGAGTGCAACGTCCAGAAGAAGTCCGCGCGCGTGCCGATGCCGGCAATGCGGAACGCCTGTAGCGCATCGATTACTGAACCCGGCCCGATCGGAATGCCCGCGCGGCGCAGGAGCCGCGCGAAAGCAATCAGCCGCTCGAAGAGTTTGCCTTCGTCCGGCCCGCTCATCCCGCGGCCTTCAGCGCCTCGCGCGACGCCGAGAGCACCGTGTCGATCTTATTCGGATTGAAGCGCTCGACGTCGTCCTGATACTTCAGCACCACGCCGAGCGTATCGCCGATGAGATTCGGATCGAGCGCGGTCGCGTCGAGTTCGACCAGCGCCGAGGCCCAGTCGAGCGTTTCCGCGGTGCCGGGGTTCTTGAACAGATCCTCTTTCCGAAGTTGCTGCACGAAGGCGACCACCTCGCGCGAAAGCTGTTCCGACGCGCCCGGCACTTTTGCCTTGACGATGGCGAGTTCGCGCGCAAGAGCCGGATAGTCGATCCAGTGATAGAGGCAGCGGCGCTTGAGCGCGTCATGGATTTCGCGCGTGCGGTTCGACGTCACGATCACGATGGGCGGCGTCTCGGCTTTGATCGTGCCGAACTCGGGAATCGTGACCTGAAAATCCGCGAGCACCTCGAGCAGGAACGCCTCGAACGCTTCGTCGGCGCGGTCGAGTTCGTCGATAAGCAAAACCGGCGCACCGGCCGGATCGGGGGTCAGCGCCTCGAGCAACGGCCGACGGATCAGATAGCGCTCGGAGAAAACATCATCTGTCAGCTTCTCGCGGTTCGCCGCACCCTCGGCTTCGGCAACCCGGATCGCGATCATCTGTGCCGCGTGATTCCACTCGTAAAGCGCCGACGCAGAGTCGAGTCCCTCGTAGCATTGCAACCGCACCAGCCGCCGCCCGAGCGCACTTGAGAGCACCTTCGCGACTTCGGTCTTGCCGACGCCCGCCTCGCCTTCGAGAAAAAGCGGCCGTCCCATTTTCAGCGAGAGAAACACGACCGTCGAAAGAGCGCGGTCGGCGACGTAGCTGCCGCTGGAAAGCAGTTTAATTGTTTCGTCGATGGATTTCGGAAGTTTGCTCAAAATGCGAGTTCCTGAAACGCAACCGGCGCGGGACGTTGCCGCCCGCGCCGAAATACTAGCACAAGTCGCGTGGCGTTACTTCGCCGCCGCAAGTGCGCGGCGCGCGAGCACTCCGATCAGGTGTGCGCGATACTCTGCCGTTCCGTGCAGATCGGCGATCATGCCTTTCGCGGGCACCTTGATGCCTTCGATGGCCTTGGCGGAAAAGTCCTTGCCGAGCGCGGCTTCCATCTCTTTCACCCGGAACACGCCGCTTTCGCCGGCACCCGTGACCGCCACGCGCGCGCCATCCTTGCCCTTGGCAACGAACACACCGACCAGCGCGAAGCGCGAAGCCGGGTTGCGGAATTTCTCGTAGCCGGCCTTTTCCGGTACCGGGAAACGCACCGCCTCGATGATCTCGTCGCCCGCAAGCGCGGTCTCGAACAGCCCCTTGAAGAAGTCGTCGGCCGCGATCTTGCGCTTGTTGGTCTGCACGGTCGCGTTCAGCGCGAGCACCGCCGCCGGGTAGTCGGCGGAGGGATCGTTGTTCGCGAGCGAACCGCCGATGGTGCCGCGGTTGCGGACCGCTGGATCGCCGAGGACAGACACGAGATGCGCGAGCGCAGGGATCGACTTCTGCACTTCGGCCGAGTTCATCACATCGACATGCTTCGTCATCGCGCCGATGACGATGTCGTTGCCGTCGCGCTTGACGCCAGAAAGTCCCGCGACCTTGGAGAGATCGACGATGGTACCGGGTGACGCGAGCCTAAGCTTCATCGCGGGCAATAGCGTCTGCCCGCCTGCAAGCAGTTTTGCTTCGCCGGATTTCTTCAGCAGATTGACGGCTTCTTCGACGCTCTTCGGCCGCTCGTAAGTGAATGCATACATGTTGGCGCTCCTTATTCCGCGGCTTTTTTCATGCCGCCCTGCGCGGCCTTCCAGACCGTGCTCGGCGTTGCCGGCATCGGCACATTCTCGTGCCCGACGGCGTTGGTGATGGCGTTGATGAGCGCGGCGGGCGACGCGATCGCCCCCGCCTCGCCGCAACCCTTGATGCCGAGCGGGTTCGACGGGCACGGCGTGACCGTCGTATCGACCTTGAACGACGGCAGGTCCGCCGCGCGCGGCATCGCATAGTCCATGAACGAACCGGTGACCAACTGGCCGTCGGAATTGTACGACGCGCCTTCGAGCATCGCCTGGCCGACGCCCTGAGCGATGCCGCCATGCACCTGGCCCTCGACGATCATCGGGTTGATGATGTTGCCGAAGTCGTCGACCGCCACCCATTTCGCGATCGTGGTCTTGCCGGTTTCCGGATCGATCTCGACTTCCGCGATATGGCAGCCCGCCGGGAACGTGAAGTTTGTCGGGTCGTAGAACGCGCCTTCTTTCAGGCCCGGCTCGAGCTGGCCGCCGGTGAATTTGTGCGCGATGTAGGCGTTGAGCGTGACGTCGCCCCAGCCCACCGACTTGTCGGTGCCCTTGACGGTGAACTTGCCGTCCTTGAACTCGATGTCGTCGCCGGAGGCTTCCATCATATAACCCGCGACCTTCTTGGCTTTCGCCTCGATCTTGTCGAGCGCCTTGACGATGGCCGACATGCCGACCGCGCCCGAGCGCGAGCCGTAGGTGCCCATGCCGAACTGCACCTTGTCGGTGTCGCCATGGACGACGCTGACGGTTTCGATCGGCACGCCGAGCCGGTCGGACACGAGTTGCGCGAACGTCGTCTCGTGCCCCTGCCCGTGGCTGTGCGAGCCGGTGAGGATTTCGATCGAGCCGGTCGGATTCACCCGCACTTCCGCCGACTCCCAAAGGCCGACGCCGGCACCGAGCGAGCCGACCGCTTGGCTCGGCGCGATGCCGCAGGCTTCGATATAGGTCGAGAAGCCGATGCCGCGAAGCTTGCCGTGCTTTTCGGATTCCGCCTTGCGCTTTCCGAAATTCTTGTAGTCGATCAGATCCATCGCCTTGGTGAGCGAGGCGTCGTAGTCGCCCGCGTCGTAGGTCATGATGACCGGCGTCTGGTGCGGGAAGCTCTTCACGAAGTTCTTCCGGCGAAACTCGGCTGGATCAAGCCCAAGTTCGCGTGCCGCCACTTCGACGAGCCGCTCCACTACGAAAGTCGCTTCCGGGCGGCCCGCGCCGCGATAGGCATCGACCGGCGCGGTGTTGGTGTAAACAGCATCGACTTCCGCATAGATCGCCGGAATCGCATACTGACCGGAGAGCAAGGTCGCGTAGAGATAGGTCGGCACCGACGACGAGAAGGTCGACATATAGGCACCGATATTCGCGATCGTGTGCACGCGAAGCCCGGTGATCTTGTTATTCGCATCAATCGCAAGCTCGGCATGTGTGACATGATCGCGGCCGTGTGCGTCGGTGAGGAACGCCTCCGAGCGATCGGAGACCCACTTCACCGGACGCTTCACGCGCCGCGCGGCCCACAGCGCGACGACCTCTTCGGGATAGATGAAGATTTTAGAACCGAAGCCGCCGCCGACATCCGGCGCGATCACGCGCAGTTTGTGTTCCGGTGCCATGCCGACGAAGGCCGAGATCACGAGACGCGCGACATGCGGATTCTGGCTCGTGTTCCAGAGCGTCAGCGCGTCGTTGCCCTGATCGTATTCGGCGATCGCCGCGCGCGGCTCCATCGCATTCGGCACGAGGCGATTGTTGATGATGTCGAGCTTGGTGACATGCTTGGCGGAAGCAAACGCCGCGTCGGTCGCCGCTTTGTCGCCGAGATGCCAGTCGTAGATCATGTTGTTCGGCGCGACGTCGTGAATTTGCGGCGCGCCTTTCGCCGCGGCTTTTGCCGGATCGACAACGGAAGGCAGCACGCCGTAATCGACTTCGACCGCTTCGGCCGCATCGCGCGCCTGGCGCAGCGTTTCCGCGAGCACGACCGCGACCGCATCGCCGACGCAGCGCACCTTGTCCGCGGCGATCGCCGGATGCGCGCCCATTTTCATGGGCGTGCCGTCCTTCGAGGTGATAGCCCAGCCGCAGATCAACCCGCCGATCTTGTCGTTCGCGAGATCCGCGCCAGTCAGCACGGCGGCCACTCCCGGCATCTTCTCGGCGGCTTTCGTATCCACCTTCTTGATCGTGGCGTGCGCATGCGGCGAGCGCACAAAATATGCGCGCAACTCCCCGGGACGCGAAATGTCGCTCGTGTAGTTGCCCGTGCCGGTGATGAAACGCTGGTCTTCCTTACGGCGTACTGCGGCGCCAATTCCTGTCGCGCTCATGACGTCCTCCAGATCCCTGATTATCGCTTTTTGTTATTCGGCGGCGCGGGCGGGCTTGGCGCCGCCCTTCATCGCTTTCGCGCCGGCGGCCACCGCTTTCACGATGTTGTGGTAGCCGGTACAGCGGCAGATGTTGCCTTCGAGTTCGTCGCGGATCGTGTGCTCGTCGAGATCGGAGCCCTTGCGGTTCACGATATCGACCGCCGACATGATCATGCCCGGTGTGCAGAAGCCGCATTGCAGGCCGTGATGCTCGCGGAACGCTTCCTGCATCGGATGCAGCGCCGAGCCGTTGGCGAGACCTTCGATCGTGGTCACGCTTGCGCCGTCGGCGGTCATCGCCAGCATGGTGCAGGATTTTACCGCCACGCCGTCGACATGAACGACGCAGGCGCCGCACTGCGAGGTGTCGCAGCCGACATGCGTGCCGGTCAGCCGCAACTTTTCGCGGATCAGTTCGACGAGCAGGGTTTCAGGGGCAACGTCAACGGTATGCGATTTTCCGTTGACCGTGACGGTCACGTTCGACATGGGCGCTCTCCCGGCTTCGAAGAACCGTGGCCCCGCGGTCAATTCGGCTGACCATTGCTTTTTTCCGGCCCCGTTTCTTCTCTTTTTTAGGAATTCCAGTCTGGTCCGGTTCCAGACACTCGGTCAAGCTTCCGCTGGCATTTCAGTCATGCCGCCGGCTATCGGTATTCCTTCAGGGCCTCGACGAAGTTCTCGAAAAAGCGATCGGCGGTCTTCTTCGCAGAGCCCGAAATCAGGCGCTGCCCGAGCTGCGCGATCTTTCCGCCGGTCGCGGCTTCCGCCTTGTAGGTGAGCTTGCACCCCTCGCCCTCGTCGGCCAGTGCAACGGAGGCTTGCCCCTTTGCAAAGCCCGCGACACCGCCCTCACCCTCGCCGACGATCTTGTAGCCGTTGGGCGCGTCGATATCCTCGAGCTTCACCTTGCCCTTGAAACGGGCACTGACCGGCCCGATCGAAAGTTTCACGGTTGCCTGGAACTCGGTGTCAGACAGCTTTTCCAGCGTCTCGCAGCCGGGAATGCACTTTTCGAGCATTGCCGGATCGTTCAGCGCTTTCCAGACGATTTCGCGCTTCTGCGGCAGGTCGTATTCGCCGCTCATCTCCAGAGCCATGATCTCCTCCTAGACGAATTGCACGGCGAGACCGCCGAGCGGGCCGAAATCGGCGTGAATGGTGTCGCCCTTGCCCGCATGCACGGGCCGCGTGAACGAGCCCGAAAGCAGAATGTGGCCGGGCTTCAGCGTGACCCCGCGCGGCCCCAGCTTGTTCGCAAGCCACGCGATGCCGAGCGCCGGATGGCCGAGCACGCCCGCGGCAAGTCCGGTCTCCTCGATCTCGGAATTCTTGTAGAGGATCGCGCCCGCCCAGCGAAGATCGAAATCATCGGGCCTCATCACCTGCCCGCCGATGACGATTCCGGCCGCCGCGCCGTTATCGGACACGGTATCGAAAATCTTGCGCGGATTGACGAGCCGCGCGTCGATGATCTCGAGCGACGGCACGACGTATTCCGTCGCGCGCAACACGTCGAACAGCCCGACGCCCGGACCTTTCAGCGGCTTGCCGAGCACGAAGGCAAGCTCAACCTCGATGCGCGGCACGCAGTAATTCTCGAACGCCAGCTTCGCGCCATCGGCAACGAGCATGTCGTCGAACAGGTGCCCGTAGTCCGGCTCGTTGATGCCAAGCGACTGCTGCATCGCTTTCGAGGTCAGCCCGATCTTGTGCCCGATCACCTTGCGGCCAGCTTTGAGCTTCTGCTTCGTCACTTCCTGCTGGATCGCATAGGCGTCGTCGATGTCGATCTTGGGAAAGGTGACGGAAAGCTGCTTCGCCTGCTTCTTCGTGCGCTCGGCCTCGATCAGCACCTGCGCGGCCTTGGCTCGTTCGGACTTCGACAACATTTATTTGTGCTCTTTACCGGTAGGCCGGAATGCATCTTTCCGGGCATTTCCGGGGTTACGATAGACCGAAGAAAATTTCCCGTCACCCGAGGAAACCATGGTTCGCATCATTTCGGCTTATGTCGCAACGCTGGCCGCTTTCGCAGTTCTGGATTTTTTGTGGATCGGCACGATGGCCAATACGCTCTATCGCCCGGTCATGAAGGACATACTGCTTGCCGATTTCCGGCTCGCGCCGGCGATCTTGTTCTATCTCTTGTACGCCTTCGGGATTGTGCTTTTCGCGATACTTCCGGGTTTACACGGCAACGAGATATTGCGGACGGTCATTCTCGGCGCCGCGCTCGGACTGATCGCCTATGGCACTTACGATTTGACGAACTTTGCGACCCTGAAAAATTGGGACACGAGGATCACCGTGATCGACATGATCTGGGGAGGATTCGCGACCGGGCTTGCGGCCGCAGCCGGTTATTTCGGCGCAGCGCTTGTCGAACGCATGCTGCGCTGATGGACGAATTCGACGAGATCGTTTTTCGTGGGCGCCAGCACCGACAAAAGCGGAGACATCGTACCGATTATCGAAAGATGGCCGACGTGATTGTAGGTTTTCAGTAGCGCCTCACCACCTTTTTCTTCGATACGCTTCGCAAGCCGCGAAGAATTACCGGGATCGACCACTGTGTCATCCGCCGGGCGCAGAAGAAGCAGCGGCGGCTCGTCGCCGTTTACGTAGTTGATCGGCTGCGTTGCGGGCCGCGCGTTCTCGGGGCCGAAAATGATCTTCAAGAATTCGTCTTTCAGCGGCAGAAAATCGTAGGGTCCGGCGATACCGATCACGCCTGATAGATCCGCTTTCGCGTCGAGCTTCACTTCGGCAAGCCAGCGCCGATCGGTCGCCAGCGAAACGGCGTTATAGGCTCCGGCCGAATGCCCCGCGAGAAAAAGTTTCGATGCATCGCCGCCGAACCGCGCGACGTTGTCCTTGGTCCAGCGCACGGAGCGCGCCGAGTCGCGAAGAAAGTCCGGGTACAGCACAGGTGGATAAAGACGATAGTCGGGAATTACGACGACCATCCCCGCGCGTGCGAGAGAGGCACCCAGAAAACGATAGATCGACTTGTCCCCGTGCTGCCACGAGCCGCCGTAGAAGAAAATCACGACCGGCAAAACGCCACGGGCACTCGCCGGATGATAGATGTCTAGTTTCAGGCGGGGATCATCTCCAAAGGAAATGTCGCGTTCGACTTCGACATCACCGCCCCAAGAGGCTGTGTTCAACACGAATGTCGGCGCCCAGACAAAGAGCGCAGCCACCGCAGCAAGCGACACCAGAACGGCAATCCACACGCGCTTCATTTGCCTACATATTGTTCGATATCCGGCGATTCATAACCCAAACAATATGCAAATGGATGCATCCGAATTCGCTTCTCGCGGGTAGCCGCTATGCATGCTCGTTCCCGCCTCGTCCCCACATCGACCGCTCGAAATTGCCGTAATCGGAAGCGGCATTTCCGGCATGAGCGCCGCTTGGCTGCTTTCAGCGCGGCATCGAGTCACAGTCTACGAACGCGAGCCGCGGCTCGGCGGCCACAGCAATACCGCCGAAGCACCCAGCGCATTCGGCCCACTGCCGGTCGATACCGGCTTCATCGTTTTCAATGAGACAAACTATCCCAATCTGACGGCCCTATTCCGCCACCTCGGCGTCGCCACCAAGGCATCCTGCATGTCGTTCGCGGCCTCATTCGACGGGGGCGCATTCGAGTACTCCGGGACCGATCTGCGCGGTCTTTTCGCGCAGAAAAGCAATTTGTTCCGCCCGCGGTTCTGGTCGATGCTGAAAGACCTGCTTCGCTTCTATCGGGAGGCACCCGCGCACGCGAAATCGGCGGCGCTGATGCCGCTCGGCGAGTATCTCGCGCGCGAGCGCTATGGCCGCCCGTTCTGCGAGGATCATCTCTTGCCCATGGCAGCCGCGATCTGGTCTTCGTCGCCAGCGCAGCTTGCCGCCTATCCCACCGCCGCTTTCGTGCGCTTCTGCGAAAATCACGGATTGATGAAAATTGCCGGACGTCCGATCTGGCGCACGGTCGCGGGCGGTAGCCGTGAATATGTGCGCCGCCTGACTGCGGACTATGCCGATCGCATTCGCCTCAATTGCACTGCCCGGCGCGTAGTCCGCAGACCGGGCAGCGTGCAGATCGACGACGCGCGCGGCGAGGCGCGCGTTTTCGATCACGTGGTGATCGCAACCCACGCTAATGAAGCGCTCCGCCTTCTCGGCGATCCGAGCGGTGGCGAGTGGAGCGTACTTTCGCAATTCCGCTATCAGGCGAATACCGCGATCCTGCACAGCGATCCCGCCTTAATGCCAAAGCGCCGTGCCGCGTGGTCGAGCTGGAATTACATAGGCAGCTGTGGCCACGGCGGCACACCGCAGTTCTGCGTGACGTACTGGATGAACCGGCTACAGGAAATCCGCGAAGATATCCCGCTGTTCGTAACGCTCAATCCGCCTCGCCTGCCGCGTGAAGAGCACCTGATCCGCACTGACTATTACGATCACCCGTTGTTCGACGCTTCCGCCCTGCGCGCGCAGGAAAAACTCTGGTCGCTACAGGGCGCGCGCAACACATGGTTCTGCGGCGCCTATTTCGGCTCGGGCTTTCATGAGGACGGTTTGCAGTCGGGGCTCGCGGTTGCGGAAACGCTCGGCGGGGTGAAGCGCCCCTGGACGGTCGCTGACGAGAGCGGGCGAATCCGCGTAGGCGGAAAAATGTCCGCGACGGCAATGGGTGCGGCATGAAGGGTATCGCATCCGCGCTTTACACGGGCACCGTGATGCATCGGCGGCTGCGGCCAAAACGTCACGAACTGCGTTACAACGTCTTCAATATCCTGTTCGATCTCGACGAACTTCCGGCGCTCGATCGCGGGCTCCGCTGGTTCTCGCGCAACCATTTCAATCTTTTCGGTTTCTACGACGGCGACCACGGCGACGGTAAACTTCCGCTTCGCCAGTACGTAGAAGACGTATTGCGCGGGCACGGCCTGGATATACCCGTAGGGCCGATCCGCCTGTTCTGCATGCCACGCGTGCTCGGCTATGTGTTCAATCCGCTTAGCATCTATTTCTGCTACCGGCCGGACGGCATGCTGGCTGCGACCCTCTATGAGGTAAACAACACGTTCGGCGAGCGGCACAGCTACATGATGCCGGTCAGTACCGGGGGAGTGGCGAGCCAGGGCGCCGAAAAGCGCTTCCATGTGTCGCCTTTCCTGCCGCTAAACCTCCGTTACCGTTTTCGCATCGCACCACCGGGCGAGAACGCCTCCGTTTCCGTGCACGTCCATGACGACATTGGCCTTTTGCTGGCCGCATCGCTGACCGCCCGCCGAATGGAGTTGACGAACGGCGCGCTATTGAAGACCTTTGTTACGTTGCCTTTACTCCCCTTGAAGGTGGTGGCGGGCATCCACTGGGAGGCCCTCAAGCTCTGGCTGAAGGGCGTCAAGGTGTACTTCAAACCGGAACCGCCCCGACGAAAGGTGACGCTGGGGGCTGAAGAGCGAAACGAGGCGAAGCGAAATGTCATCGCAGGCACCGGAGATCGAGCGGCGTGACGGCCAGACGGCGATCGAGGAAGTCCTCGATCATTCGCGCTTTACCGACCGCTGGATTGCCCACGTCCTGCGCTCGCTCAAGATCGGCCATCTCACCATCGAGACCCCCTCCGGCGCGCGCGTCGAAGGCAAGGGCGAAATCGAAGGCCCGCGCGCGACCCTGATCCTCCATCGCTGGCGCACGATGCGCCGCCTGATGTTCGGCGGCGATGTCGGCTTTGCCGAAGCCTATATGGACGGCGACTGGTCGACGCCCGACCTCGCGACACTGATCGAACTCGCCGCGTTGAACGAAACCGCGCTCAGCGAAGTCACCGCGGGCCGCTGGTTCAACCGCGTGCTCCACCGCATGCGGCATCTTCTGCGCGCGAACACGAAGAGCGGCAGCCGCCGCAACATCGAGGCGCATTACGATCTCGGGAACGATTTCTACAAGCTCTGGCTCGACCCCAGCATGACCTACTCGTCCGCACTTTACGCGGACGCGAAACAGTCGCTCGAGGACGCGCAGGACAACAAACTCGCACGCATCATGGACCTGCTTGCTCTCAACGGCGGCGAGCGCGTACTGGAAATCGGCTGTGGCTGGGGCCGCCTCGCCGAACGCATCACCACCGAGCGCAACGCGCACGTCACCGGGCTCACGCTCTCGCCCTCGCAACTGAAAGGCGCGCGCGAACGGCTCGCAAAAGCCGGCGCTGCGGATAAGTCCGACCTGCGCTTGCAGGACTACCGCGACGTCACGGAAACCTTCGACCGCGTGGTTTCGATCGAGATGATCGAGGCGGTCGGCGAGAAATACTGGCCCGCCTATTTCGGCAAGATCGCGCAGGTGCTGAACGCCGGCGGGCGCGCTGTGTTGCAGGTCATCACCATCGCGGAAGAACGCTTCGAACTCTATCGCAGGAACGCGGACTTCATTCAGCGCTATGTGTTCCCCGGTGGCATGCTGCCTTCGCACGGCGTGATGCTCGAACAGATCAAACAGGCGGGCATGAAATTCATCTCGCTCGAAAATTTCGGCGAGAGCTACGCGCATACGCTGAACGAATGGAACCGCCGCTTCCAGCGCGCATGGCCCGAAATCGAGGCGATGGGCTATTCGAAAAAATTCAAGCGCACCTGGGAATACTACCTTGCTTATTGCGAAGGCGGCTTCCGCTCCAAAGCAATCGACGTCGGCCTGTATATGATGGAAAAGCCCGCGAATTGACCGTGCGGCTGCGCTTCGCGACACTCTTAGAATGAAAACGCGTCCTTTCGGGCCAGCGGCGCCCGCCGTGTCCGTCATCGGTCAGGGAACATGGAATCTCGAACTGGCGCCGCGCGCGGATGCGCTGCGTACGCTTGCCCGCGGCATCGATCTCGGCATGACGCATATCGACACCGCGGAGATGTATGGCTCCGGCCGCGCCGAGGCGCTCGCCGGCGAGGCGATTGCGGGGAAACGCGACAAGGTGTTCGTCGTCTCGAAAGTGCTGCCGTCGAACGCGTCTCGCAAAGGCACACTTGCGGCCTGCGAGCGCTCGCTCAAGCAACTGAAGACGGATTACCTCGACTGCTATCTACTGCACTGGCGCGGGTCTTATCCGCTTTCGGAAACCTTCGCTGCTTTCGAGGAATTGAAGGCCGCGGGGAAAATCCGCTCCTGGGGCGTTTCCAACTTCGATGAAGACGATCTCGAGGAAGCGCTGAAAGTCGCGGGCAAAGGCAGAATCGCCTGCAATCAGGTGCTCTATCATCTGCGCGAGCGTGCGATCGAACACGCGGTAATTCCGTGGTGCGAGCGAAACGATATCGCGGTCGTCGCCTACAGCCCCTTCGGGCAGAGCGCGATGCCGCCCTTGTCTTCGCCCGGCGGCAAGGCACTCGCTGAAATTGCGGACGCGCGCGACGCGACACCAAGACAGGTCGCGCTCGCTTTTCTCACGCGACGCAAAAGCGTGTTCGCGATTCCCAAAGCATCGAAGGTCGCGCATACGGAAGAAAACGCGGGCGCAGGTAGCCTCGAACTGACGGCGCAGGAAATCGAAAATATCGAAAAGGCGTTTCCGCTGGGGCGGCCGAGAAGCCTGCCGATGCTTTGAAGGCCGGCGCTCAGCCCTTCTGAAAATCGCCCGGCTGCGGCGGAGCGAGCGGCGTGAACAGGCAGCGATCCGGCTTTAGGTCCACGAGCGGCGTACCGTCGAGGCAATCGAGTCCGCGCACATAGACCGAATTTCCCTCGACCCGCTCGAATTTCGCGAGCGACGTACCGATCGGGTTCGGACGTACCGGCGAGCGCAGCGAGAACACCCCGCGCGTTTCGCCGTCGCTTTTCGGACTCTGCATGACGAGATCGCGCCGCGACTTGTCGAGCCAGTAGAGCACTTCGAGCTGCGCATATCTCTCGATGCCGTGCAGCCCCGCGGCCCATGGCTTGAAAATCTCGATCCGGCAGACCGGGCCGTCATGGCGCCCTTGCCGGGGGCACTCCATCCGGTCCTGCCATGGCGTGTGGATGCGGCCGATGAAAACGATCCCGGCATCGTTCGCTTCCGGTGCCTCGACCGCCACTTCGCCCGCACGGATTTCATCGCGTCTCACCATGATCCGACTATGCGACGAAACCGGCGGACGCGGAATGCGGCTTAACGAAACAGCTTCTTGATGTAGTCCGCGCCGATCCCGACCTTTTCGTAATGCGCCTTGCACATCCCGATGTAGTCGTGGACATCGAAAAAGCCGTTCGCCTCGCCCTTCTCGTCGAGCCAGACCAGCGGGCCTTTCACCTGAAAGAACACCTTCATCGGTTGGTCGCTTTCATAGGCGACCAGCGTGTGTCCCTCGCCCGGCGTTTCATACACGAAATCGCCCGCGGTCGCGGTCCAATCATGTTCGAGATAACCCCATTTACCCGAGATCGTGTAGGCGAAGACTTCGTGTGGATGGTAGTGGCGGTTCACGAGACCCGCCTTCTTCGCCATCAGGATGTCGCACCACTTGTTCTGCGACGGCGAAATCCAGAGCGGGCGCGACGAAACCGTTTCGGTGAAGGGAACGTAATAGCGCTCGTCGTCGGTCGCCGCGTTCTTGGTGTAGACCTCGGGTAGCGCGTCCGGCTGAAACACGCGCGTGATCGGCTTCAGGTCTTTCCAGAATTCGTTGGTGGCTAGCTCGGGCATTTCGTCCTCCTGCTTGCTCGTTTTCGTATTTCGCTCCGCTAGATGTGCATTCCGCCGTCGGCCATGAACACGCTGCCGGTCGAGAAGCTGCTGTCGCTCGAGGCGAGAAACAGCACCATCCTCGCGACTTCGTCCGCCTGCGCATGGCGATGCAGCGGAATAACGGCATCGAGCAGCTTGGTGCCGTCGTGGCCCGTGGCCTGCGTGATGCCGTCTTCGATATTTTTCTGAAACGAGTTGTCGATCGGCCCGGGTGCTAGGATGTTGACGCGAATATTGCGGCCCGCGAGTTCCTTGGCGGCAGTACGCACCAGCCCGATCACCGCGTGTTTCGAAGTCGCGTAAGCGCAGATACCGGGGTCGGAAGTCACGCCCACCACGCTCGAGGTCACGATAATGCTGCCGCCGTCGTTCATGTGAGGCTGCGCATATTTAATGGCGAGGAACGACGCGCGCACATTCACCGCCATCACCTGGTCAAACAATTCGTCAGGATATTGGGCGATCGGCGCAATCACGCCGGAAATTCCGGCGTTCGAGAACAGGACGTCGATCCGGCCGAAATGCTTCGCCGCCTCTTCGACATACTTTTTTGTCTCGGAAACCTCTGCGACGTTCGCGGCGCAGATCGCAAGGCGGTCCTTGTATTTCTCGAGCGACTTCGCGGCTGCGGCGAGTTGCTGGTTCGTGCGGTCGACGAGCAACACTTTCGCACCTTCTGCGAGCATCGCTTCGGTCGCGGCAAGACCGAGGCTTCCCGCCGCACCCGTCACGACACAAACCTTGCCGTCGAGTTTGCCCATCTCACGCGACCCCGAGATAAGCGCGCTGCACGGCCGGGTCCTCGCGCAACTGCGCCGCGCTTCCTTCGCCGGTGATGCGGCCGGTTTCGATCAAGTAGCCGCGGTCGGCGATCTGGAGACTGCGCTTCGCGTTCTGCTCGACCAGCAACACGCCGATCCCGGCCTCGCGGATCTTGCCGAGCGAGGCGAACAACTCGCCGCAGACCACCGGCGCAAGGCCGAGCGACGGCTCGTCGAGCAGGAGAATGTCGGGCGCCGACATCAGCGCACGGCCGATTGCGACCATCTGCTGCTCGCCGCCGCTCATGGTGTTCGCGGCCTGCTTCATGCGCTGCGCGAGCTTGGGAAACAGCGAAATCGCGCGTTCGAGATTCTCTCTCTCCTTTGCGCGCGCCCGCTTCGCGTAAGCGCCGAGCAGCAGGTTTTCGCGAACCGTGAGCTCGCCGAAAATCCCGCGCCCTTCCGGTACCAGCGCAAGCCCCGCTTCGACGATGTCGTTCGCGCGCATCTTGTCGAGATCGCGGCCGCAGAGCGAAATCCGCGATACGGATTTCGGCACGACGCCGGCAATCGCCTTCAGGAGCGAGGTCTTGCCCGAGCCGTTCGCGCCCAGGATCACCACGATCTCGCGTTGCGCGACCGAAAGCGACACATCGTCGAGCGCGCGATGCTTGCCATAGGCGACCGAAAGACCCGAAACCTCAAGCATCCGCGTCTCCCAGATAGGCGCGGATTACTTCCGGGTCGGCGAGCACGTCTTTCGGCTTACCTTCCGCGATCTTCTTGCCCGCGTTCATCACGTAGCAGCGGTCGCAGAGCGAACGGATCGCATCCATCACATGCTCGACCATCAAAATCGTGCGGCCTTCCGCGCGCAGCGAGCGCACGAGTTCGATGCCATCGCGCAATTCGGTCGGGTTCAGTCCCGCGAGCCATTCGTCGAGCAAGAGAAGCTCCGGCTGCATCGCGAGCGCGCGGGCAAGCTCGAGCCGTTTCTGGTCGATATAGGTCAGTTCCGAAGTCATAACATCTGCACGCCCGCCAAGACCAACCCGGTCAAGCAGCGCGAGCGCCGCGGCATCGGCCTCATTGCCCCAGCGGCTTTTCGTGCCGAAAGCGAGACCCGCGATCACGTTTTCCTTGCAGGTCATGGAGCCGAGCACGCGCACGAGCTGGAAGGTGCGCGCCACGCCTTCGCGTGCGATCCTGAACGCAGGCAGCTTTTCGAGTGCCTGCCCCCGCAGCGACACCGAACCGGCATCCGATTTCAGCGCCCCCGAAATGAGATTGAGCACGGTCGTCTTGCCGGAGCCGTTCGGACCGAGCAGCCCGACGATCTCGCCGGGATGCACTTCCAACGTCACGCCATCGACCGCGACGAGGCCGCCGAAGCGACGCGTGAGACCTGAAACCAAGAGCAGCGGCGCGCTCATGCCTTGGCTCCCTTCATGCGAAAGAGCGAAAGCTGCGCGCCTTCGATCAGGCCAACGATGCCGCGCGGAATCGCATATACGATCAAAAGAAACGCAATGCCGACCATGATGCTGAAGTGGTTCGGAAACTTCGCAAGCAGCACCTCGAACAGCATGACGAGCGGGATCACGCCGAACACCGGACCATAGAGCCGCTGCACGCCGCCCAAGAGCGCCATGATCAGCACCTGAAACGACACCACAGGGTTAAACGCGATCGCCGGATCAATATAGGTCCAGCGCGGCGCCATCACCGCGCCCGCAAGCGTCATGAAAGATGCGCTGAAAGCGAACAGCACGACCTTCGCAAGCGTGGTGTTGATGCCGACATGCCGCGCGACCGCTTCGTCGTCGCCGATGACGCGAAGCGCAAGACCCAGCTTCGAGCGCTGAATGAGCCAGCCGGAGAGAAATACGACAACCGCAAGCGCAAGCAATTGCCAGTAGATCTGCTCGGTCGTGATATCGACGAAGACGTAACGGCCCAGCGTGCGGGTGACGTTCACCTCGTACCAGGTCACGAGCTGGCGCACGAGTTCGGCGAGACCGAACGTGAAGATCACGAAATAGACCCCGGACAGGCGCAGCGTGGCAAGCCCCACGAACAGCGAAAGCACAAAGCCGATCGCGAACGCGACGAGCAGCACCAGCGGCCAGGCGAGCACCTCGCCGAGCACCGCGACCGTATAGGCGCCGATGCCGAAGAAGGCGACGGTCGCAAGCGACACGTAGCGCGTGGGGCCGGAGAATAGCGTCCACGCGGTCGCGAGCACCGTGTAGTTCATGATGTTAATGGCGAGCGACAATTGATAGCCGTTCGCGACCGACGGCACGAAGGCGAGCGCCACAACGAGAGCGGCAAGCGCAACGGCAATGGAGACGTTGCGCGCGCTCATGACCGCCGCGTCCCGAACAGGCCCTGCGGACGCAAGAGCAGAACAAGGATAAAGATGATGTAGGTCGCAGCAAGCGTAAGGCCCGGATCCACATAGGTCGCGACGAAAGTTTCGGTCAGCCCGAGGATGAGACCCGCTACGAGGCAGCCGAGCAAATTGCCGACACCCCCCATGATGACCACGATCAGTGCCTTCATCGTGAAGACGACGCCGAGATTGGCGTTGAAGGTAAGAAACATCGAAACCAGCACGCCGCCGGCCGCGACCAGCGCGCCGCCGAGCGCGTAGGCAAACGCCGCCGTGGCGCGCACATCGATTGCGACGAGTTGCGCCGACACCGGGTCGACCGCGACCGCGCGGATCGCAGTACCCGCCCGCGTGCGGGTAAGCCCGAGGTAAAGCGCAAGCCCGATCACCACCGCGAAGCCGAGTGCGAGCAGACGGCTCGCCGAGATCGTCGCGCCCAAGATTTTCACCGGGATCGAGAGGAAGTCGTAGCTGAAATAGTTGCCGCCGAAGATCGCGAGCATCACGCCCTGCGCGATGAACAACAGGCCGAAAGTCGCGAGTATGGAATCGACCTCGAGCGCATCGCGCGAAGGTGCGCGCTTCACGAGCGGCACCAGCAAGATGCGATAGATCAGCCAGTTGGTGAGACCCGCCGCCGGCACTATCACGAAAAGGCCGATCAGCGGATTGACCGAAACCGACGTGAACAGCCACAGCGCGGCGAAGGCCGCCGCGACGAGCGACTCGCCGTAGGACAGATTCATGATGCGCGCGACGCCGTATTGCAGCGTCAGGCCCATCGCGATCAGGGCGTAGATGCCTCCGAGCGTGATGCCGGAAAGCAGCGGCTCCGTGAACATGAACTCGATCTTCGCGCTTTATCTGAACGAAACGCAACGCGGCGGGCCTGGGAGGAGGCCCGCCGCGTCACATGCCGGTCCGTCTATTTCTTCCAGGCCGGCTTCGGAACGATGAAGTCGGCGGCCCCCGCGCGGTGCGGCGCGACGCCGGTGAACACGCCGTTCTGCCATTGGCCGATCAGCCAGAACGCATCCTTCGGCTGGTTGTTCTCGAGCTTGATCTTGCCGAGAACCGTGTCGAAGGTGCCGATCTGCAGTTCCTTGATGATCGCCGGACGGTCGATCTTGCCGACGCGCTCGATTGCCTGTTCCAGCATCTGCAGCGACGCGTAGCCAATCTGGCTGCCCCAATAGTCCGGGTCGCGGTTCACGAGTTTCCGGATCTTCTCGCGGTACTCCATCGTCGCCTTGTTGTCGCGTGACCAGCCGCCGAGCGAAATAATGCCCTCGACGTTGTCGCCGAAACGCTGCGGGAACAGCGGGAAGCCGGTGCCGACGCCGGTGAACATCACCTTCGGCGCGTATGCGGTCAGCCGCGCCTGATCGGTGATCGCGACCGTATCCGGCGGATAGCTGAAGGCGACGAAGGTATCTGCCTTCGAGCGCTGCGCTTCGCCGATGATCGGCGACATGTCCTGCGTGCCGATCGGATAGCTCTTGTCGAACACGATTTTAAAGCCGGCCTTTTCGAATCCCGCGCGCGCGGCCTTCGAGAGGTCGATACCGAAACCGTCGGCGACCGAGACCATCGCGATCTGGTCGTTGATCTTGCCTTCCTTGCGCAGCTTCACGAGCAGATCGACAAGTGCGTCGATGTACTGCTTCGAGGTGCCGAGGAACCAGAAGCTGTTCGGCCAGCGCTTGGCGAGTTCCGGCGCGCGGTCGGTGACGGCGCTGAAGGTGAGTTGCGGAAAGCCGTGCTTGTTGAAGGTCGGGCCGACCGCGAGGTTGATGCCCGTGCCCCACGGCGGCAGCAGGAGATCGACCTTGTCCTGCTCGATCAGGCGCTCGACCGCGCGGACCGCCTCTTCGGAGTTGGAGCGGTCGTCGTACTCGACGATTTCGATCGGGATGCGCTTGCCGTACTGCTTCAGCATCAACCCGCCCTTGGCGTTCACTTCCTGAACCCAGAGCTGGTAATTCGGAATCTGCGTGATGTTCGCGCCGCCCGCGTTCGGGCCGGTCTTGGAAATCGCGTAACCGATCTTGATCGACTTCGGCGCGTCCTGCGCCGAAAGCGACGGCGCGCCGAGGCCGATCGCCGCCGCGGCGGCGAGGCCTGCGAGCAGCTTCCTGTTGAATTTCATTTGTCTCTCCCCTGCTTTTTCTCGTTCAAAGACTGTTGGGACCCCAAAAGTCGGAGCTCGTTCGATTGGTGTACCAACGATTTATGGGCAGGAATAGAGGGAAAACACGCTGCAACGCACTAGAAAGAGGTCCCGCCCCTTCCCGGAAAAGTCCAACAGGAACTTGCGCTGCGTCGCGCGATGCGTTGCTCTCGCGAGTGCTACGGGCGAAATTGCACGGAGCAATCCGCGCGAAAGAAAACGAAATGGCCGCTCCGAAACCGCCCGCCTTCGAAACCTTGAGCCTGCATGCAGGCCAGCATCCGGACCCCGTGACGGGCGCGCGCGCCGTGCCGATCTACCAGACCACTTCTTATGTGTTTCAGGACACCGATCACGCCGCCGCGCTCTTCAATCTCGAGCGCGCGGGCAACATCTATACCCGCATCTCCAATCCAACGACCTCGGTACTGGAAGAGCGAATCGCCGCGCTCGAAAACGGCGCCGGCGCGGTCGCCACTGCGAGCGGCATGGCCGCGATGCATCTCGCGATTGCGACGATTGCGAACGCCGGCGACCACATCGTCGCTTCCGCTTCGCTCTATGGTGGCACGATCAATCTGCTCGCGCATACGCTGCCGCGCTTCGGCATCACCACGACCTTCGTGAAGCCGCGCGACCACGCCGGTATCAAGGCCGCGATCAAGCCGAACACGAAGCTTGTGATCGGCGAGACCATCGGCAATCCCGGGCTCGAAGTGCTCGACATTCCGAAGGTCGCGGAAATCGCGCATGCGGCGAAAATTCCGCTATTGATCGACAATACCTTTGCGACGCCCTATCTCTCGCGTCCGCTCGATCTAGGCGCCGATCTTGTCATGCATTCGCTAACCAAATGGATCGGCGGCCACGGCATCGCGATCGGCGGCATCGTCGTCGATAGCGGACGTTTCGACTGGATCGGCTCGGGAAAATTCCCGCAACTCACCGAACCTTACGCCGGCTATCACGGCATCAACTTCGCCGAACAATACGGACCCTGGGCCTTTGTGATGCGCGCGCGTTCCGAGGGTTTGCGCGATTTCGGCGCCTGCATTTCGCCGACCAACGCTTTCCAGATTTTGCAAGGAGCGGAGACGCTTGGCGTGCGAATGGACCGGCACGTCGAGAACACAAAAGCGATACTCGACGCGCTTTCGAAAAACCCGGCGGTCGCGTGGGTGCTGCATCCATCCCTGACCTCGCACGAAGATCATGCGCTCGCGCAGAAGCTTCTGCCGCGCGGCGCGGGCTCGATCGTGAGCTTCGGCATCAAGGGCGGACGCGCAGCGGGCAGGAAATTTATCGAAAGCCTGCGGCTGGCCAGCCATCTTGCGAATGTCGGCGACGCCAAAACACTCGTTATTCATCCCGCGAGCACGACGCATCAGCAGATGGATACGGAACAACTCAAGGCGGCCGGCATCGGCGAGGAATTAATCCGTCTCTCCGTCGGTATCGAAAACGCCGTCGACATCATCGACGATCTCAACCAGGCGCTCCGCGCCTCGCAGAAGGCGTGACGCCATGCGCATCAACGTAAGCGGCGAAGAAGTTTATGCCGCGACCGGCGGACAGGAGTTCGATCCGCAAAAGCCATTGGTCATCTTCCTGCACGGCGCGGGATTCGATCATTCCGCCTGGGCGCTCTATACGCGCTGGCACGCGCATCATGGCTTTTCGGTGCTCGCACCCGACCTTCCGGGCCACGGCCAATCGGGCGGCAAGCCGCTGACTTCCGTCGAACAATATGCCGATTGGGTGGTGGCGCTGATCGATGCCGTGGGAGCGAAACAGGCACGCCTCGTCGGCCACTCGCTCGGGACACTGATCGCAATTGATGCGGCGGCGCGTTTTCCAGAGAAGGTTACCGGCCTGCGGCTGATTGCGACCGCAACCTCAATGCCGGTCAGCGAAGCGTTGCTCAACGCGGCGAAGGAGAACTCGCCGGACGCGATTGCGATGATGACGGTGTGGGGCTTCGGTCACCGCGCAGGGCTCGGCGGCAGTCTGACGCCTGGCGGCTGGATGATGGGCAAAGGTGTCCGTACTCTGGAGACCATGAAGCCCGGCGTATTGCACGCCGATCTCTCCGCCAGCAACGGCTATAACGCGAGCGAAGCGGCGGCGAAGATAACGGTGCCGGTCACGATCGTGCTCGGGGAGCGCGACCTGATGACGCCCGCGAAGAACGGCAAGGCGCTCGCGACACTCATTCCGGGTGCAAAAACCGTCGTGCTGCCGGGTGCGGGACACATGATGCTCGCGGAAGCCCCTGACGACGTGTTGAAGGCGATCGCGGCTTAATCATTCAGCTTGGCGTCGGCAGTCCGATCAGTGCCGCGGCGAAGCCGAGCCCACCGACGAGCGCGAGCGAAAGGCTGACGCGGTCCTTGAGCGCGAAAGCGACCGGGTCGTCGAGCAGAAGGCCGCGCTGCGAGAGCAGCCAGATCCGGCCAAGAAAAAGAAAAATGACCGGAGGCACGCTCCAGAGCCAGACCGGATTGCCGTATACCGCGCGCGGAAAAGCATCCTCAAGCAGATAGACGATGTTGATCAGCACCGCGCCGAGCATCGCCGCGAGGCCGAGACCGAGAAGCAGCGGCGCATCGCCCGCCAGATAGCCGCGGCCCGGCAGATACTGCTTCTCCTCGATTCCGTTTCGCAGAAGTTCGGTGTGCCGCTTCGCCGCCGACAGCGACAGGAAAACGAACATCGAGAAAATCATCAGCCACGGCGAAATCCGCACGTCCAGAATCAGGATGCCGAGCGCGATCCGGAACGTGAAAAGACTTGCCAGCACGAAAATGTCGAAGACAGGTATTCGTTTCCAGTAAAGCGTGTAACTCAATGCCGCGATGACATAGATCGCAAGCATCACCATTTCTTCCGGGCCGATCAGCGCGGCCACGCCGAAAGCGGCGATCAGCAGCAGCGCGGCAAGGGCATATCCTGTGCGGATCGAAAGCGCGCCGCTCGCAAACGGCCGGTCGCGCTTGCTCCAGTGCCTGCGGTCGCTTTCGATATCGCGGATGTCGTTGAGGATGTAGCTCGCGGACGCCGCGAGCGAAAGCGCGAGAAAGCCGAGCGAGGCATAAGACCACGCATCGTGCTCGCCGATCAGTCCGCCGAGCACGAGCGGCACGAACACCAGCCCGTTTTTTATCCACTGATGAACGCGCAGACTGCGAAAGATCGCGGCGGCCGTACTTGGCTTTTTCTTGCTTGTCGGGCGGGCTCGCTTTGCCATGCGCGCTCCGTCACACCTGCTTCTGGATATTGGCGCTGCGCGCGGGCACGCCGAACTCGTTGCGGCAGACTTCGGCAAGCAACGCGACGCCGGCGCGGATGTCTTCGTGCGGTAGATTGGCAAAGCAGAGGCGAATATGGCTTCGCGAGTGTGCCGTGTTCACGGACCATTCCGGCCCCGGATTGATCGCGACCCCTGCGGCAAGCGCCTTCTGGTAAAGCTGCATCGCATCCACCTGACCCGGCAGCTTCACCCAGAGAAATATTCCACCCGGCGCATCGCTGAACTCGGCCGCGGTTCCGAATTGCTCGTTCAGCGACTCCATCAAGGTTTCGAGTTTCGCGCGCAGCGCCGCGCGCAGCTTCGGCACGTGCTGCTCGAACTGCGACTTACAGAATTCGGCAAGCAGCATCTGTTCGAGCGAAGCGGAGCCGGCATCGGTCTTCAGCGCAAGCGCGCGCGAAAGCACGTTCCACTTCGCGACGATATAGCCGACGCGAAGCGCCGGCGCGACCGACTTCGAGAACGAGCCGATATAAACGACACCGTCTCCGTTTCGCATGGCATAGAGCGCGGGCGGGCGCTTGCCGCTCCAGATCAGGTCGGCGTAGCAGTCGTCCTCGAACAACGGCACGCCGTATTCTTGCGAGAGCGCGAGCAATTCGCGGCGGCGAGCTTCGCTCATGATCGTCCCGGTCGGATTTTGCACGGTCGGGATCGTGTAGATGAATTTCGGGCGCACGCCGCGCGCTTTCAGATCGGCAAGCGCCGTGGCCAGCGCGTCCATCTTCATCCCGCCCTCATCGAGCGGAATGCCCACGATGTTGACGCCCATGCGCGTCATGCGGTTGATCGATCCCTGATAGCAGTCCTCTTCGTAGATCACGGTGTCGCCGCGCTCGCAGAACACGCCGTTCACGAGATCGAGCGCCTGCAGTGAGCCGGAAACGAGCAGCACTTCGTCCGCACTGCATTCGATCCCTGCGTCGCGTTTCAGTTTTTCGGCGATGAATTCACGCAGCGGCAGGTAGCCCAGCGGGCCGTGACCGACGTTATAGGTGGCAAGCGATTGCCCTTCCCGCGCGAGTACGCTGTCTGCCGCCTGCCGCAAGGCCTCGACCGGCACCATGTCCGGATCGTTATGTCCGCCGGTAAAATTGTATCGTGCAGCGCCATTCCACTTGGCCGCGGGCGGCGGCAGGGTCGAGGCAAACAGCGAGGATAAATCGAACGCACTTGCACGCATGAGGGAGCCGGATTTCCGTGCCGCGCGGGCGCGCGGCTTCTTAGCGCGCGACTATCCGAAAAAATCCAGGCACTTACCAGCCCGCGCTATTTGTCCTTGGTCGCCTCGGCGACATCGGCCTTGAAGTCGCCGCTGGCCTGTCCGTGCGCGACCAGCTTCGGATAAAGCCGCTGGAACTCCGGCCAGATGATCTCAACCGGAACGTCGGCGTAAGCGCCGCGGTCCTCCAGATATTCCATGAAATCCCGCCCCGACGGGTCATAGGGCTGAAACAGCGAATCGTGTTCGCCATCGAATTCGAGCGGAGCGAGCTTCGCGCGTTCGCAAAGCGCGGCATCGAACGCGGGCGTACACTTCACCCACTTTCCGTCGATGAAAAGCTCGGTATAGGAGTGCCAGGCGAATACGTCGGATTCGACCAGTTCGCGCAGCTTCTTCGACGTGATGTGATTGCGGACGTCGGCATAGCCGGGCCGCGCCGGAATGCCGATGGCGCGCGCGCAAGCCGCAAGTAGCGCGGCCTTGCCGATGCAGAAGCCCTGTTTTGCGTGCAATACGTCGCTCGCGCGAAACACGCCGCGATCGGAATAATCGAGATAGGGATTATAGGCGATGCCATCGCGCACCGCGCGATAGAGCGCAAGCGCACGCGGCTTCTCACCGGCGATACCGGCGACCGCCTGTTTCGCGAAGCGGACGATGTCCGGATTGTCGCTATCGACATACTTGCTGGGCGAAAGATATTCGGCGTTGCTCATGGCGCGTTCACGAAGAAGAATTCCGCATGTTCAGTAATACGCTTCGACGGCGCACACCACCGCCGGCATTGCATGGCATTCGAGCGATCAATGAAAATCGCGCGACCGCGGCAGAATCCGCACATTACGCGGATGCTGCCGCGAGCGGTGATCCTGCTGCGGACGCGACACTTCGTCCGTTCTGGCCAGCGGCACCTCGCCTTTCCATTCCGAAAGCCGGTGCAACTCGGCACTCCGGTCCTCGAAGCGTTCCGCAACGAGATGGGTGACGCCGTCCCCGCGCTGGATGCGGCCCTCGATCAGGACGAGGCGCGCACCCATGATTTCTTTCCGGTAGCGCTCGAACACGTTCTGCCAGATCACGATGTTCGCAATTCCGGTTTCGTCCTCGATGGTCATGAAGACCACGCCCTTGGCGGTGCCCGGCCGCTGGCGCACCAGCACAGCGCCAGCACAGCGGAGACGGCTGCCATTCTTCGCGTTCGTCGCCGCGCGGCATGAATAAACGCGCTCGAGCGAAAACATTTCGCGGAGAAACTCCATCGGATGGCCTTTGAGCGAAAGCCCCGCGGTCTGGTAATCGGCGACGACGTGTTCGGGGAGCGGCATCACGGGCAGCGGCTTGATTTCCTCGCGCGGATGCTCGTCTTCATTGAGTGCCGCGAATAAAGGCAGCGCATCATCATTCGGCAGCCGTCGCGCACTCCATAGCGCAGCGCGGCGGTCGAGGCCGATCGAACGGAAACAGTCGGCATCCGCGAGCAACAGGATCGCCTTCTTCGGAAGCTGCGTGCGCTGCGCAAAACTTTCCAGCGAAGGAAAACCGCCAGCGCGCCGCTGCACAATTTTTTCTTCCCACTTGTCCTGAAAGCCGTCGATATTCCTGAAGCCAAGCCGTACTGCAAACTTTTCGCCGGAGGGTTCCAGAATATTGTCCTGCTCGCTGAAGTTCACGTCGATCTCGCGCACTTCCGCGCCATGCTCGCGCGCGTCGCGCACGAGGCTCGCGCGGGTATAGAAACCCATCGGCTGCGAATTCAGGATCGCACAGCAGAACGCCTCGGGATGATGGCATTTGAGCCAAGACGACGCATAAACCAGAAGCGCGAAGCTGACGGCATGGCTTTCGGGAAAGCCGTAACTGCCGAAGCCTTCGATCTGCTTGTAGCAGCGCTCCACGAAATCGCGGTCATAGCCGCGCGCGATCATGCGATTGATGAACTTCTCTTTATATTTCCACATTGTGCCGTCGTTGCGGAAAGTCGCCATGGCTTTGCGCAGGCCGTTCGCCTCGTCCGGCGAGAATTTCGCAGCCGTAATGGCCAGCTCCATCGCCTGCTCCTGAAACAGCGGCACGCCTTTGGTCCGGCCGAGAATTTCGTGCAGTTCGTTGACGTCACCATGATCGGGTGACGGCGAAGGAAACTTCACCTCCTCGATTCCATTTCTGCGCTTCAGATAAGGATGCACCATGTCGCCCTGAATCGGGCCGGGCCGCACGATCGCGACTTCGATCACCAGATCGTAAAACTCTTTCGGGCGCATGCGCGGCAGCATGTTCATCTGCGCGCGGCTTTCGACCTGAAACACGCCGAGCGAGTCGCCCCGGCTCAGCATTTCATAGACGGCCGCGTCCTCTTTCGGAATCTGCGCGAGATCGTAGTCGATGCGTTTGTGCCTGCGCAGAAGGTCGAGCGCCTTGCGGATGCAGGTCAGCATGCCGAGCGCCAGCACATCGACCTTCATCATGCCGAGTTCGTCGATGTCGTCCTTGTCCCATTCGATGAAGCGGCGCTTTTCCATCGCGGCGTTGCCGACCGGAACATGCTCGTCGAGGCGGCCTTTGATCAGCACGAAGCCGCCGACATGCTGCGAAAGATGCCGGGGAAAGCCGAGCAATTCGGTTGCGAGCGCCGCCGCGCGCGCGATCTCCCTGTTATCGGGGTCGAGACCGGCCTGACGGATATGCTCCTCCGGAATGCCGCTGCCCCAGCTTCCCCAGACCGTATTGGCGAGCGCGGCAGTAACGTCTTCGGTCAGGCCGAGAACCTTTCCGACATCGCGGATGGCGCTGCGCGGACGATAATGAATGACGGTGGCGGTGATCGCCGCGCGGCGCTCGCCATAGCGCTCGTAAATCCACTGGATCACTTCCTCGCGCCGCTCGTGCTCGAAATCGATGTCGATGTCGGGCGGCTCTTTCCGTTCCTTGGAAAGAAATCGTGCAAGCAGCACCTTAATCAACAGCGGATCGACTGCGGTGACGCCGAGCACATAGCAGATCGCGGAATTCGCCGCCGACCCCCTGCCCTGACAAAGAATCCCTTGGGAGTTTGCGAATACGACGATGTCGTGCACCGTGATGAAGTAATTCGCGTAATCAAGCTGCCGGATCAGGCGCAGCTCCTTGTGCAGGAGCTTGCGCACGCGCGGCGGCTTGAAGCCGCGGTATCGCTTCCGGATTCCTTTCCAGACGAGGGACTCAAGATAGCGCTGCGGCGTCATTCCCGGCGGCACCGGCTCGTCGGGATAGATGTATCGGAGCTGGTCGAAGGAAAACCCAATCCTGTCGGCGAAGCGCTTGGTTTCAGCAACTGCTTCCGGCGCATCGCGAAACAGACGCGCCATCTCTAATCCGTTTTTCAGATGCCGCTCGGCATTGCTTTCGAGAATCCGGCCCGCCTTCTCGATCGTCATCTTCTCGCGGATGCAGCTCACGACATCCTGCAAGGTGCGCCGTTCGTAGGCGTGATAGAGCACGTCGTTACTGGCGATCAGCGGCGTTAAGGCCCTGCGCGCGGTTTCCTGCAATCGCGCAAGCCTGCGCCGGTCATAGCCCCGGTAAAGCATCGACGCGAATAGCCAGACATTCCCGTTACTCGCGTTCTGTAGTCGATCCAGGAGTGCCGCTAATTTTTCGCCGGGCTGGCGCGGCGGGATCACGGCGAGCGACAGACCGTAGCGGTGTTCCAGAAGATCGTGCAGCGTGAGCAGGCATTCGCCTTTCTCGCCGCGCAGGTTTCCTTCCGTCAGCAACCGGCAAAGCCGGCCATAGGCTTCCTTGTCACGCGGGTAAGCGAGAATTTCCGGCGTATCGTCTGTGAAGCAGAGTCGCGCGCCGACCAGCAATTTCGGCTTCCATTGCTCCGGTTCGAGTTCGTTGAACACGCGAAACGCGCGCACCGTGCCGGCAAGCGTATTGCGGTCGGCAATCCCGAGCGCATGGAGCCGGTGCAGGCTCGCGGCAGCGGCGAGTTCTTCCGGTCTCGATGCGCCCCGCAGAAACGAAAAATTTGTCGTGACGCCGATCTCGGCATAGGGAATATGCGGCGCGCTCACGCGAACAGCCCGTGCATAAACCAGCGCGGGTTTTCCGCTTCGAGCCCGTAGACCCCGTCGCGATAGAGCCAGAAGCGGCGTCCGTCCTCGTCCTCGACCTGAAAATAGTCACGCGTTTTTGCTTCTGCGTCACGCCACCATTCCATCGCAATGCGCTCGGGGCCTTCCGTTTTCACGATCTGATGCAATGCGCGCCGCCATACGAAACGCTTTGGCGGACCGTCAGGAACATCCGCGAGCGCGTTCTCTATTTCCTCCGGCGGCGCCAGCATGTGCAGCGGGCGGCGCGGCGTTTCGCCTTCCGCGCGCAGTTGCGGCCACGCGCTGGGGGCGGCACCCCGCTGCGCTGGGCAGAACGCGGCGGCATATTCGGGCACATGCGTATTCATGGAAAGAAAGCGCGTGACCCGCTCGCCGCCGAAACGCGCAGACAACCGGTCGATCAAATCGGCGATCTCGCGCTCGTCTTCCCTGCTTTCCAGTTCAGCAGCCTGATACTCGAGCGCCTCGGTATGAAGCGCCGAAAGGCGGACCAGGTCGAAGCCGAAACCCGGATCGACCGGATCGGCCAGCACCTCCAGCCGCTCGGAGAAATAGACCATAATCGATGCAGCATCGCGCAGCGGCCTTCCGGTATCGAGCGCGATATGGCGCACCGCGCCGTCGGTACGGAAGAAAGACGCCTCCAGCCTGCGCGCCCCCTGCCCACGTTCTTCGAGGAGACTCTCGAGCGTACCGGCAAGCGAAGCGATGGCCCTGTCGATCACCTCCGCAGTCGCGACCGGATCGGCGAAGCGCCGCTCGGCGACGTAATCCGGCAGCGCGCGGCGCGGCACGATTGGCTGGCCGTTTCGCCCGAGCGCCTGTTCGAGTAGAAAGGCGAACGCCGCGCCGAAACGCGCGGTCAGTTCGGACGAAGAACGGCTCGCGACTTCACCGATAGTTTTCAGCCCCGCGCGCTTCAGCGCATAGACGACCTTCTCGTCACCGGTGAGCGCTGATACCGGGAGCGAAGAAACCGCCTCACGTTCGCTGCCGTTTTCGACAATTACACCTTCTGCGCCTTTAGCGAGTGCCTGCGCGGCGACACTCGTGCCCGCAATCGCCGCACACACGGAAATCCCTTGCCCGCGCACGAAATCGCAAAGTGTGCGCATCAGCGCTGCTTCGCCACCGAACAGATGCGCACAGCCCGAAATATCGAGCAGCAGTCCGTGCGGCGGGTGAAGCGCTACCAGTGGCGTGAAACGGTCGCACCAGTCGGCGATCGCTTCCAGCAGCGCGCGGTCCGTCTCGTCGTCCGCATCGACGACATCGAGCGCGATCACGCGCGCGCGTGCATCCGCAAGCGGCAGGCCGGGATGCAGCCCGTCGCGCGCCGCGCGTTCGTCGACCGCCGTCAGCCGCAATGCGTTTTCGATCTTGGCGACGGCGACGAGCGGCAGATTAGCCGGAGACGCTTCGCCGCGGCGTTGCCGGTTCCGCCGGATGCGGTCGAGGGTCAGCGCCGGAAAGTCGAGCGCGAGGATTCTGCGGGATTTCTCCGAATACGCGGGCATCACAATTCCACTCCATCCCCCACGCGCCGGTCTGCCCATGCCGGTTGCGCGCGAGCGTTGCTTCAAACAGGGGATTTCCCCACTCCCCGACAAAATCCGGCGTGGGAAGCGCGCGGACGAACCAGCGCGTCTCCGCCGTACTCGGCATGGCGTCTTGCGCCGCCACACGAATTAGAAAGATCGTGACGTTCGATGCACCCGCGCGCAGCGTGAGCTTGCGCGAGGCGACCAGATCGAGCGATTTCGGCTGCCGCCAGACTTCGAATACGATCGCGCCGAGCGCCTTGCAGGAAAGCGCATCGGACGCCGCACGCAATGCTTCCGCCCCGTTCCGCGTCTTCACGAGCAGCAGCCGCTCCGGATCGATGCCGAGATCGAACAGTCCTTGCGCAGACAACTGCCCGCATTGGTGCGCGGTGAAATCCTGCCGCACCCAGAGCAGAAAACTTTTCGGCCGCGCGACCCGCAACGCCAGAATGGCTGCGAAGGCCGACGCCGAAACGCTGTCGCGCTCGCTCGCATAAATCTCATGCAGCGCGCCCGGCGCGATTCCGCCAAGCAAGGCCGCGTCCGCACCGGCGTGGCCGAGCGGCGCTTTTCTGTTTTCTTCCGCAAGCGAGACGCTGGCCTGCTCGATGCGGGCAATGCGTTCTCGCAGCGCTGCAAGCGATAGGCGCGGCATGACGAACCTGATTAGATGTTCCTGTTATGTTCCACTTCTCCTAACAATGAGTCAATGGCTTTGACGAAGCTGCAAGCAATTGAAATCAATAAAGAAAATTTGGGGGCCGTGCGCTTGAAAGCAGCCACCGTTTTCACCACGCCCGCGAGCGGCATTCGGCTGGCAAAAGCCGCGTCGCGCTCACCTCTCCCGGCCGTTTTGCTAATTATAAAGTACTGCCTTCCGGCTGCCGGAACGGCCGGGGCGTAAAATTGACGTTGCTTGCCGCGTATCGCAGCTTCGAAACAAGCAAGCAGTACGGGGCTGAAAGTGCGTAAGGTCGAAAACATCCTCTTTATTATGTGCGATCAGCTTCGCTGGGATTACCTGTCCTGCTACGGGCATCCCACACTGCATACCCCTAATATCGATCGTCTTGCCGAGCGCGGCACGCGCTTCACGCGCACCTATGTGCAGTCGCCGGTCTGCGGCGCGTCGCGCATGAGCTTCTACACCGGGCGCTACGTGCAGTCGCACGGTGCATCGTGGAACGGCTTTCCGCTAAAAGTCGGCGAGATGACGCTCGGCGACTATCTGCGCGCACGCGGCATGGACGTCGCGCTGGTTGGCAAAACCCACATGCGCGCCGACACCGAAGGCATGGAGCGGCTCGGCATCGACCCGGATTCCATCATCGGCGTCCGCGTCTCCGAATGCGGCTTCGATCCGTTCGAGCGTGACGACGGCCTGCACGGCGTCGGTCCGGACGGCCGCTACGATCCGAAACTGCCGCGCTATAACGAATACCTTCGCGATAAGGGATACGCTGGCGACAACCCGTGGCATGACTGGGCCAATGCCGCGACCGGAGACGGGAACAAGATCGCGTCCGGCTGGGCGATGCGCCACGCAAGCCGCCCCGCGCGCGTCGCGGAGGAAGATTCCGAAACGCCTTATATGACCCGGCGCGCGATCGACTACATGGATCAGGCGCAAAAACCCTGGTGCCTGCATCTGTCTTATATCAAGCCGCACTGGCCCTATATCGCGCCCGCGCCCTACAACGATATGTACGGGAAAGACGCGGTGCAGCCCGCTGTCCGTTCCGAGAGCGAGCGCGACGACGCGCACCCGATCTACCGCGAATTCATGGACCTGCGTGTCAGCAAGAGCTTCGCGCGCGACGAAGTCCGCGACGAAGTGATCCCGGTCTATATGGGCCTGATCAAGCAGATCGACGACCAGATGGGAGTGTTGTTCGACTACATGAGCCGCAAGGGCCTCATGGACAATACCATGATTGTCTTCACCTCCGATCACGGCGACTATCTCGGCGATCACTGGATGGGCGAAAAGGATCTATTTCACGAGCCATCGGTGAAAATCCCGCTGATCGTCTATGACCCGCGCAGCACTACGCCGAATGTCTGCGACGAACTCGTGGAAGCGATCGACATCGTGCCGACACTGCTCGATGCCGTGGGCGGCGACGCCGAAGACCAATCGCATCGGCTGGAAGGCCGCTCGCTTCTGCCGTTCCTGCGCGGCGAAACGCCCGCCTCATGGCGCAGCTACGCGATCAGCGAATACGATTACTCGATGTTTCCGGTATCGGCGAAACTGAACATCGCGCCGCGCGATGCCCGCCTATTCATGGTCGCGAACAAGAAGTGGAAATACATGCACGCGCCAGGTTTCCGACCGATGCTGTTTGATCTCGAAAACGATCCGCTGGAGCTGACCGATATCGGCGCGAACCCGGCTTACGCGCCGGTCTGCACGGAAATGCAGGGCGTGCTCAATCGCTGGGGCCTGCGCTATTCACAGCGCACCACGCGCTCGGAGAAGCAAATTCTCGCCGCGCGTGGAAAATCTGCTCGCAAGGGCATCCTGATCGGCGTCTGGGACGAAAGCGAAATTCCGGAAGAACTCTGGAGCACCTATCTCGGCGAAGACCGCTAGGTTATTGCAGCGGCGCGCCGGCGAGCGAAAGACGCGCATCGACCCGCTCACCGATTGCCTGCGCCGCCGCCTGTATATCGGGAAGATAGCGCGAAACCGCAGTTTGCAGATCGAACGCGGACACGAGCCAGGTCATGTTGATACAGCCGACGACCCTGTCTCCCGCGATCACCGGCACCGCGAAGCCATCGGTTTTTTCTTCGCCGATCTTGCGCAAGGTGAAGCCCGGAACGCGCGTGCCATAGCCGAGCTCCCTCGTCTCCGCGAGCAATTGCTCGACCAGCAGCGCGCTGTTCGCGGCGCGGTCGAACGGACTGCTCGAGGTGCGAAGATCGGCAAGAATCGTGTCGCGCTCTTCCTGACTGCAATAGGCGAGCCATGCGCGCCCGAGTCCGGTCTGCAACATCGGCAGGCGATAGCCGACGCCGGTCCAGTTGATGATATACGGCGTTTTCTTACGCGTGGTCTCGATGATCATCATCGAGCGCTCTTCGTAGATCGCAAGATCGGACGGCCAGCGCAGGCGCTGACAGAGATCGTCGAGCACTTCGCTGCTGGCATCCAGCAGCAGTCCCTGTAACGAACCCGTATCGGAACTCCGCACGCTCCGCCGCCACACGCCGTCTGCGATGCGGCGGCGCGCATAGCCGTGCGCTTCGAGCGTCGCCAAAATTCTGAGCAGCGTCGGCTTTGGCAAATTTGTGCTGCGGTGCAACTCGCGCAGGGTCATGCCACTGGAAAAGCTCAACGCATCCAGCACTTGCAGGCCCCGATCGAGACCTCTGAGTGTATTGCCCGTCATCGCGAACACGCCTCAAACAGGCCAATTCTGACGAAGCCACAAGCAATTAGCAACGTTCCGGTGGCCGGAACAGCGGAATATTCTTTTTTTGATGCTCCGTCCCTTGTGCCCTCATGCACCCAAGCACGCACATAAGTGTGCAGACAGAGGGAGAGAACGATGAAACGTCTATTTGCTTGCGGGGTTGCTCTCGCATTCGCTGCGCTAGCGCCGTTCACCGCGCAGGCCCAATTGCTGCAACAACCAGTGCGGATCGTATTTCCGTTCGCGGCCGGAGGCGGTGGCGATGCGCTCGCGCGCATTCTCGCGGAAGAACTTCACAAGGGTCTCAACCGCAACGTGGTCGTCGAAAACAAGACCGGCGGCGCCGGCCAGAACGGCGTGCTCGAAGTCGTCAATTCCAATCCGGACGGCAATTCGCTTCTGCTGACACCGATCGCACCAGTGGTGGTCTATCAGAACGTCTACAAGAATTTGAAATACGATCCATTCAAGGATCTGAAGCCCGTCGCACTGGTCGCCGATTTCGAATTCGCGATCGCGGTCGGCCCGAACGTTCCAGTCAAGACGCTTCCTGAACTGGTGACCTGGCTGAAAGCCAACCCGAAGCAAGCAACCTTCGGCTCGCCCGGCGCGGGCGCGCTTCCGCATTTCTTCGGCGTTCTGTTCGGAAAAGCCGTCGGCATCGATATGGTCCATGTCGGCTATCGCGGCTCGTCGGCCGCCTTGACGGATCTGATTGGCGGCCAGATTCCGATCGTGGTGACCACCACGACCGATCTGCTTGCGACGCATCAGGACGGCAAGATTCGCATTCTTGCGACTTCCGATTCGAAGCGCTCGCCGCTTGTGCCCGAAGTCCCGACCTTCAAAGAACTCGGCTACAACATCGAAGGCACCGCCTGGTACGCAGTCTTCGCTCCGGCAAAAACGCCCGACGACGTAATCAACAAGTACAGCAAGATCATTTCGGATGCCGTGCAAAGACCCGAAATGAAAGCGCGCTTGTTGAAGATGGGTCTCTACGCAAAGGGGTCGACCCCTGCCGAACTCGGCAAGCTGCAGAAAGAACATGCCGACCGCTGGGCGCCGGCGGTGAAAGCGTCCGGCTTCAATCCGGCCAAGTAACCGGACACGAAGCAACAATAGTCTCGAGCGAGGAGCAGCCATGAACTCCCCTGACACGCCACCGGCGAACGCCCGCGGATGGATTGCAAATCCGCGCGACTTCTTCGGCGCACTGGTTCTGCTGCTTCTCGCTCTTTTCGTGCTCTGGGCGACGCTCGATCTGCCCGGACAGGAAGGATTTCAACTCGGCGCGGGATCGATCCCGCGCCTGTTCGCGCTGCTGCTTGGCGCCAATGCCCTGCTCGTGATGGCGAGCGCCGCCTTCACGCCTGGACCTTCTGTTCGATATTCGATGCCGGCTGCGCTCGCGGTCGCTGCTTATTGCAGCACCGCGCTTGCCGTCTATCGCTTCGCGGGCCCGCAACTGACCGCGATCTATTTGATCGTTGTCGCCTTCCTCTTTCTGAAAAAATTCGACGAACTGGGAATTCGCGCGCCGGTATTCATCGCGGTCGCTATTTTCGCCTTCGGTGTCTTCGTGAAGCCGCTCGGCCTCGCGATCGCGGTCTTTACGCTGGTTGTCATCTCTGCAGCCGCAAGCCGGGAGTTCAGGCTTGTCGAATCCCTGATCTGGGGCCTTGTCCTCGGCATTTTCAGCGCGCTCTTCTTCATCCTTCTCCTCAACCTGCCGTTTGCGGCGATACCGCCGGTTCTGCTGTCCCAATGACCGATATTTTCGCAAATCTCTGGCTCGGCATGTCGGTTGCGATCACGCCGACCAACATCGCTCTCTGCCTCGTCGGCGCGCTCGCCGGAACGCTGGTCGGCGTCCTGCCCGGCATCGGACCGCTCGCCACGATCGCCATGCTCCTGCCGATCACCTTCGGGCTCTCCCCCGTCGGGGCACTGATCATGCTTGCAGGCGTTTTTTACGGCGCAATGTACGGCGGCTCGACGACCGCGATTCTCGTCAATATCCCGGGCGAAGCCGCGTCCGTGGTCACGACTCTCGACGGCTTCCAGATGGCCTTGCAAGGAAGGGCCGGACCGGCGCTTGCGATTTCCGCGATCGGTTCGTTCTTCGCGGGCTGCGTCGCGACGGTATTGATCGCGGTGCTCGCCGCGCCGCTGACGAAAGTAGCGCTGCTGTTCGGGGCGGCGGAATATTTCTCCTTGATGGTACTGGGCCTTGTGCTCGCAATTGCGCTCGCCAACGGTCCGATCGCCAAAGCCGTGCTGATGATCCTGACCGGCATCGTACTTTCCATGGTCAGCGACGACGTACAGACCGGACAGGGCCGTATGACTTTCGACCAGTACGAGCTTTCTGACGGCTTCGGCTTCATCATCGTCGCGATGGGCGTATTTGGTGTCGCCGAAATTCTCGGCAATCTGATGAAAACTTCAGAGCGCGAACTGGTGACGCAGCGCGTCACCGGCCTGATGCCGACGAAAAAAGACCTGGCCGATGCGTTTCCCGCGGTCTTGCGCGGCACCCTGCTCGGCTCGTTCCTCGGCATTCTGCCGGGCGGCGGTGCGATCCTGTCTTCGTTTGCCTCCTACACGTTGGAAAAGAAGATCTCGAAAACCCCGGAGCGCTTCGGCAAGGGAGCTATCGAAGGTGTCGCCGGTCCCGAAAGCGCGAACAACGCCGCGTCTCAGACCTCGTTCATTCCGCTGCTCACGCTCGGTATTCCCGCGAACGCGGTTATGGCGTTGATGATCGGCGCCATGACGCTGCACGGCATCTCGCCGGGACCGCAGGTCGCGGTAAAGCAACCTGAACTGTTCTGGGGCCTGATCGCGTCAATGTGGGTCGGCAACGCGATGCTGCTTGTTATCAATCTGCCGTTGGTCGGACTGTGGGTGCGACTCCTGCGCGTGCCCTATCGCCTGCTCTATCCGATGATCCTCGTATTCTGCTGCATCGGCGTTTATTCGTTGAACACTTCGTCCTTCGAGATCATGCTGGCGCTCGCCTTCGGATTATTCGGCTACTGGCTGAACAAACACGACTACGAGGTTGCGCCGCTGCTCCTGGGTTTCATCCTTGGTCCGTTGATGGAAGAAAACCTGCGCAAGGCGGTTGCGATCGGACGCGGCGAGTATCTCGAGATTCTTTCGCGGCCCCTGACCGCGATGTTGCTTGCCAGCGCCATAATCGTGCTGCTTATGGCGCTGCTGCCTTCGGTGCGTAAAAAACGCGAGACGATCTTCGTCGAGTAGCAATGCAGCCGGGATGCCGGCTCACGGCAGCAATCGAAGCTTTCGATATTCGCCGATCATCGAAAGGATCGAGGCCTTGCTGTCGGCCGCTTCGTCGAAACCGATGGAGCGTAATTTGTTGACGTCGGAAGCAACGTCGTAGTCCTGGCCGATAAAAAAGTCGGCGAACGGCCAGTTCGCGACCTGCGACAGGCTGGTCTGCTCCAGCCGATGACGCGCAACGATCGAAGCCCATACCGCATCTTTATCAGCCGACCAGTCGGCCAGACGAAACGGCTTTGCATCGCCCGCCGGAACCTCGAACAGCGCCGCGATATCCGCCCAGATGTCGCTCCAGCAAAACCAGTCGCCGTTGGTAACATTGAACGCCTGATTGCGTGCCGCAGACTCGCAGACGATATGATGAATCGCGCGCGCCAGCAGCCCGCCATTCGTGATTTCGGTCAGCGAACGAAAACTTTGCTCCGAACCGGGATAATGAAGCGGCTGGCCGGTCTCCTTGCAGATCGCCGCATAGGCGCCAAGCGTCGAAATCATATTGCGGCCTTGCCCCGGCGTGACGGCACAGACAAAGCTGGGACGCGAGGCGGACCAGGACCAGTTCGCGCGCGGCTGGTGTGCACGCAGCCAGTCTTCCTGTGCGTGATAGAAATTCTCGCCCGCGTGCCGCTCGTCGTCTTCCCTCGCCGGCGTTTTGTAGGGGCCCAGATGCGCGCCGTACCACTTGCCGCCCTCTACGATGTGGATATGAGCAAGCGCATTCGTGCGCTCGGCAGCCTCCACCACGCGCTGCAACATCAAGAGATTGCCGGCGACATTCTCCTTCCCGCTTTCGTTATGCGGGGCGCGTACGCAATAGAACAGGTGCGTGATTTGCGGGACGCTTGATAGCGCGGAGTCGAGATCGTCTGTGAGCAGATCGGCTGAGACGTGACCGCGGCCTCCCGCGGATCGGCCAAGCGTGACGACGCGCCAGTCCGCCTTTTGTGCAAGCAGCCCGGCGAGTTGCGAGCCGACATGACCTTTCGCTCCTGCGATCAGCGCGACCTTCGCCGTCATGCCGAAGCCGCGTCGAGTCGGGTCCAGAACCACCACATGCGTTCCGCGACCCAGTCCGCCGTATCTTTCCTGAACGCAATGAAATGCGGGCTTGCGCGATGCGTTTCCAGTGCGTCCTGATCTTCGTAGATTTCATAAAGCAGAAAAAGACCCGGCTTTTCTGCGTTCTCGTGGATGTCGAAGCGCTTGCATCCCGTTTCACTCGCAAGCGTCGTGGCGGCGTGGCGTTGCAAACGCGCGCGAAACGCCTCGATATGCTCCGGTTTACAGACGAGATGCGCGGTATGAAAGATCACGGCGGCCATCTCCGGCAACGCTAGTAGTTGAAGACGACGAGCCGCTCGTCGGTCATGTCACGGATGGCGTAGCGCGGGCCTTCACGGCCAATGCCGCTGTCTTTCACGCCGCCATACGGCATCTGGTCCGGGCGCCATGTCGAGGTGCCGTTGACGATGATGCCGCCCGTGCGCAGTTTTTTGATCGCCTTCATCGCGAGCGGCATGGATTGCGTGAACAGACCGCACTGGAGCCCGAAGCGGCTTTCGCTGATGCGCGAAAAGACCGCATCGATATCGTCATAGGCAATGACCGAAATGACCGGACCGAACACCTCTTCACATACGACCTTCATGTCGCCGGTAACGTTGGTTAGCACGGTCGGCTGCATCACGGCGCCGGTTCGCTTGCCGCCGGTGTGAAGTTTCGCGCCGCCGGACACCGCTTCCTGCACCCATTGCTCGACGCGGCGGGCCGCGGCCTCGTCGATCAGCGGACCTACATCGGTTGCCGAATCCAGCGGGTCGCCGGCCTTGAACTTTACAACCTCAGCGACCAGCGCCGCGATAAAGGCCTCGGCGATCGACCTGTGGACATAGACGACCTGCACCGAAACGCAGCTTTGCCCCGCGAGCCGCATGCCATTACGTGCACAGATCGGCGCGGTTGTGGAAACATCCGCGTCCGCATGCACGATTGTCGGGCCGATGCCGCCAAGTTCGAGCGCGACGCGCTTCAATCCGCTTGCCGCCTTGATCTCCGCACCGACGTGGCCCGAACCGGTAAAGCTGATGAAATCGACGCGCGGATCGCGCACGAGTTCGGCGCCGATCTCCCGGCCGTAAAGCGTGTTCAACACGCCCGCCGGCATTCCCGCCGCGACGAACGCTTCGACTACGCGATGCACGGTCAGCGAGGCTTGCGGCGGCGGCTTCAGCACGACGGAATTTCCCGCTGCGATCGCAGGCGCAATCTTGTGAACGGTCAGATTCACGGGCGCGTTGAACGGCGTGATTGCCGCGACCACACCCACCGGAAAGCGCAACAGCATCGCGATCTTCCCGGCGCCGAGCGCACTGCCGTCGAGCGGCACATGCTCGCCGGTAATGCGCACCGCTTCCTCAGCGGAAAAGCGTACCGTCTCGATGCTGCGGGCAAGTTCCGTACGCGTGTCGGTAAGCGCCTTGCCTGTCTCGAAGGAAAGCGTCTTTGCGATCTCGTCTGCTTTGGCCGCGAGGCCATCGGCTGCGCGGCGGAGAATGGCCGCGCGCTCATAGGGCGGCATTTCGCCGATCAACTGCCTCGCCGCAACAGCCGCGTTTAACGCATCGTCGAGGTCCTCGCGCCTCGAGACGGCTACCTTCGCAACCGGCTTGCCGGCATAAGGCTCAAACGTCGATACGACATTTTTTCCTGTACGCCATTCGGCACCGATGCGCATTGGAACGTCGGCGGCCGATTGCAGCTTTGCGGCAACATTCATCCGGGTAACTCCACGCAGCAGCGGCTCTAGAATATGTGCAGGAGCGCCGCCACCATGAGGATCGTGACCAGCACGATGCTGTTTATCACGACCAGCACCAGTATCCGCGGTCCGGCGGTGCGCGCGGCTGCGATCGGCGTGCGCAGACCGATCGCAGCAATCGCGATCAACAGCAGCCAGCTCGAAAGATGATTCAACGCAGAGGTTATGTTTCCGGGAATCTTTACGAAAGAACCGAGGAGCAGCAACGCGGTGAAAACAATGATGAACCAGGGAAGACCGATCTTCGTACCCGCGCCCTTGTTTGCTCCGCCGAAAAGCAAGGCGACGCCGATCACCAGCGGCCCGAGAAGCGCTACCCGAAAGAGCTTCGTAAGCGTCGCGGAATTGCCGGCAACTTCCGAAAGACTGTAGCCCGCGCCGACGGCCTGCGGGACGTTATGAATCGAGCCGCCGAGCACGACGCCTGCTTCGATCTGCGAAAGACCGAGATGCGTCGCGATAAGCGGATAGAGGAGCATCGACGCCGCGCTGATCACGACGACCGCGATGATAACGAGCGCCGTATCGACGTCTCCGCTCTCTTTCTTCGGCAGTGCCGCACTCGTCGCGATAATGGCGGAAGCGCCACAGATCGCGGTGCCGGCGCCTGCGAGGATCGCGGTATTTCTGCTCAAGCCCAGGATACGCGCCGCGAGCCAGCTCGTCACCAGCGTCGCGGCCATCGAAAAGACGACGACCGCAGCAGTCTTCCAGCCGAGCGCCGTTACGTCGTCGAGCGTCAGGCGCGCGCCGAGCAAGGCAACGCCCAGCGCGAGCAGATGCTTGCCGGAAAAATCCAGACCTGCGGTCGCGTCCCCGCCGCCGATCACGCCGCTCAGCAGCAGACCGATGATCAGAGCCGTCATGAGTGCCGGAACAGGTGTCACGCTTTCCAGATACTTCGATGCCAGCGCAACCGTAATCGCGACGACGATCCCCGGCACGAAACGCGAAATCCACGCACCGATTTTCGTTCCGGTTTCCGAACTCGGCCTGATGACCGGAGCTTCGCCATTCGCCATGTCGAAATCTTCCTTTGCTTAAACGGCGTCGCAGAGAACGCGCGTGCGATCAACGAGCATTGTCTCGATGGCCTGCATGAAATCCCTGCAGTACGACTGCTCGAAATGCCAGTTCCACGCCGCCTCGTCTACGTAACGCTCGATCAGAATTCCCATGTCCGGGCGATCGCGCGGCAGCACGACGTCGAACTGTAAACAGCCCTGCTCCTTCCGCGCCTCGACGGCGTTGATCGCCGCCAGGGCGGCCCAGGCTTCCCGCTTGCCTTGCTTCAAATGGTGCGTTGCGACGATCGCAAAGGCGGACATTAAATATTCCGGAGCAAAGGTAGTAGCTGCTATAGCTACCACTCTTTCTTGAAGTCTGTCCAGCCGGGGGCTAGCATCGCGCGTGGAGAAGGAAACGCAAAAATGCATGCCTTGCTGCTGGAAGCCCCAAACCGCTTTTCCGTCACAGAGCGCCCCTTGCCTGAGCGCGGCGACCGCGATGTCGTTCTTCGGATCCATCGCGCCGGCATCTGCGCGACCGATATCACGACGATCAAAGGTGAGAGCCCGGTCGCGATTTATCCGATGACGCCCGGCCACGAATTGATTGCGACCGTCGAAGAGCCGGCCGCCGCGGCGCCGGCTTTCGCCAAGGGCGATTGGGTGACGATTTATCCAACACAAGGCTGCGGCCATTGCAACGCTTGCGCGCGAAAGGAGGACAACCACTGCGCCACGTTCCGCGTGCAGGGCGTTCATCGCGACGGCGGTTGCTTCGCCGAATTCATGGTCGTACCCGAAGATCGGTTACTCGCCGTTCCCGCAACGCTCAGGAACGATGCAGGCGCACTGATCGAACCCACCGCCGTGGCTACGCATGCGATCCGGCGCTCGGCGTTGAAATCGGGACAGCGTATCGCAGTGATTGGCGCCGGCTCGATCGGTCTCCTGATCGCGCAGGCCGCGAAAGCTGCCGGTGCGGGCTATGTCGCGGTGGTAGATCGGCTCCCGGAACGGGCCGAGACCTGCCGCGCGCTCGGTTTCGATCAGTTCGTGCTTTCGGACGGGAATCTTGCCCGCACACTCGCGCAATACGGCGAGTTCGACATTGTATTCGACAATGTCGGGGCTCCGGCGACCCTCGCCGCGGCGGTCGACGGGTTACGCACGCGCGGCACGCTCGTCATGCTCGCCTTCCCGCACGGGTCGGACCCCGTGACGCTGCCCTATCCCAAAGTCTATCGCAAAGAGCTCGACGTGATCGTATCGCGCAATTACGCGCGCGAAGACTTCACCGCCTCGATTGCCTTGCTCGAAGGCGGCAAGATCGACGCGGCGCGGATGATTACCGCGACATATCCGCTGACGAAATTCGCGGACGCTTTTTCCGATCTTCGGAATAATCCAGCGCGGCACCTGAAAATCTTAATCTCCCCGAAGGAACAGGTCTGATGAATTTCTTCCCCGGCTTCCGAAGCGTCGATGTGGAGGTCGAAGGCTGCACGATACACGCCGTCGTCGGAGGATCTGGCCCGCCGGTGCTACTGTTGCACGGCTATCCGCAGACGCACCTGTGCTGGCACAAGGTCGCGCCGAAGCTCGCGGAGAAATTCACCGTCGTTGCCGCAGATCTGCGCGGCTACGGCGAAAGCACAAAGCCGGACGGCGGCGTCAATCATGTCAACTACAGCAAGCGGCAGATGGCCGCCGACATGGCCACCGTGATGGAATCGCTCGGCCATCGCGAATTCTCGGCCGCCGGGCACGATCGCGGCGGTCGGGTCGTGCAGCGGCTCGCGCAGGATTTCCCCGAACGGCTAAAGCGCATCGCCGTGCTCGACATCATCCCGATGACGCTAGAGCCGGAAATGTTTCGCAAGGTCGATGCGTGCTTCGGGCAGGACACCTATCACTGGTTCTTTTTATCCCAGCCTTACAACTTGCCGGAACGGCTGATCGGCAACGATCCGGCGTTCTTCCTGCGCTGGACGCTGGAATCCTGGGCCGCTACGCCCGGATGGATGAGCGAAGAAATATTTGCGGAATATCTCAGGACCTTCGCGAGGCCCGAAACAATCCACGCAACCTGCGAAGATTATCGTGCCGGCGTCACTGCCGACACCCTTACTCCGCCCGCCGGCCGCATCCGATGCCCGGTACTTTCCATCTGGGGAACGTCTAGCAAATTTGGCCCCCGCTTCGATCCGGTGGAGTATTGGCGCACGCAAGCCGACATCGTCGAAGGCGTCGCCGTGCCGGGCGGCCACTTCATTGCGGAGGAATCGCCGTCGGAGGTCTCCGGCGCGTTGTTGAACTGGTTCTCGAAATCCTGACGCGCTTAGGAAGCGCGCGTCAGGAAAGCGAGCGAGAACCACGGCACGAACGTCACCAGCAACATCGCGACAAGCAAGCCCACGATCATCCACGCCGAACGCCATGCAATCGTCATTACCGGCACGCGCGCGATGGAGCTTGCCACGAACAGGTTCAAGCCTAATGGCGGCGTCACAAAACCGATCGCAAGCGTCACCACGAAGATTACGCCGAAGTGAATTGGATCGTAGCCGAGCTGCGCGCCGACCGGAGCCAGCAGCGGAGTAAGCAGAATGACGTTGGGAGTGGTTTCCATGAGCATTCCCGCGATGAGCAGGATCACCAGCACGACCAGCATGATCACGACCGGCTCCGAAGACAGCCCAAGCAGAGCATCGACGCCAGCCTTGGGAAGACCCAACACGGATAGAATTTGCGACAACGCAACCGCGAGCGCGATGATCGGCGCGACCAGCCCGGCGACATCGGCACTGGTATTGGCGATGCGGGGCAAGTCCCGCAACTTGATCTCACGTGTTAGAAACAGACCCACGATGAGACAGTAGGCGACAGCTACCGCCGCGGCTTCGGTCGGCGTGAAAATGCCGCCGTAGATACCGCCCAGGATCACCGCGGTGGCACCGAACGCGAGATTCGCGCGCAGACCGGTACGAGCCACCTCGCTGAATTTGAAGGGTATGGTCGTTCCGATGTTCCGGCGCCGGCAGGTAATCGTCGCCACGATCGCCATTGCTGCAACCATGATGATTCCGGGGATGATACCCGCGACGAACAGATCGCCGATCGACGTTCCCGATGCGACGCCGTAGATCACGAAGACAATGCTCGGCGGAATAATGATGCCCACCGTTCCTCCGCAAGCTGCGACAGCGGCCGCGTAGTCGCGTGGATATCCGTCGCGCTCCATCGGCCCGAGCATCATCCGCCCCATTGCAGCAACGGTCGCCGCGTTCGATCCGCTGATCGCCGCGAAGAAGCCGCAGGCAACGAGCAGCGTGAGTGCCATTCCTCCGCGCGCCCAGCCGATCAAGGCCCGCGAAAATTCTATGAGTCGCGCCGCGATTCCCGAATGCGCAATCAGGTCGCCGGTGAGAATATAAAGCGGCATCGCCAGCAACGGAAAAAGATTGATTTCCGAAAAGGTGGCAATTCCGATGTTGTCCATCGCGAAGTGCTTCTGGGTGAGTACGAAAAATACCGCGCCCAAGCCCAGGCACACCACGATTTCCACGCCGAGCAGAAGCAGTACTGCCGTGCCGAGCAGGGCAATCGTTGTATAGAGGTCCATCTTAGCCCGCTCCGATAAAGCCAGACACCATCGGCTCGCCGCGGCGGAAAGCCTGAACCGTCTTGATTGTTCGCTGCACGACGCGAATTGCGATCATGCTCCACCCGACCGGTATCGCTCCGACCGCGAGCCAGAGCGGAAGATTGATGCCGGTGAAGCTCTGTTCGAACTCGATCGTCGTGATCACAAACCGAGACCCGGTATAAATAATGATCAACGACAGCACGAAGAAGCAAAGATCGCTCAGCAAAAACAGAACGAACTTCACGTTGCGGCTGCACATATCCCGCAACAAGTCGATCGACAGATGGGAGCGGTTCTTCACGCCGCGCGCAGCCGCGAAATAGGCGAGCCAGATAAATGCATATCTGGCGACCTCTTCGCCATACGAAGTGGCGGAATCAAGCATGTAGCGGCGAAACACTTCGACGACGATAACGACCGTCAAAAGCGAATACAGGAAGAAGTTGATGTAGAACTCGACATATTCGTCGAGCCAGCTCACAACTCTTCGCAACAGCGATCGCTCGCCCGGTTCAATCGAATTTTTGGATGGCGCACTCACTGCTGAACCTCTGGGGCGTGCGGTGATGGGATCGGCCGCGGCGCGATCTATTGTCGTGCCGCGGCCGGTAGATTTAGGCCTTCCACCAGCGGCGCGGCGAGACCGGAGACTTCTCGTTCGCAACCTTCCCGGTCGTTTCGTATTCCTTTTTGCCGAACTGCGCGATCAGCGGATCGTAGATCGCCTTGTTGCGGCCGTAGGAAAGATATTCCTTCCAGGCGTCCAGTTCCTGCGTGTTGAGGTAGATGAACTGTGGCTTGAGTTTCTGCCAGATCGAATCCGGCGGCGAGTCGGCACGGATTCCCCACTGGTCGCGAAGATAAGATTCGTAGACTTTGTGCTGGAACACCTGTGTGTCGTAGCAGGCTTCCATGATCTGCTCCTGGATCGCCGCCGGCAACGCCCGGTACCAGCGCGCCGAGAGATACATCGCGTCCGAATTGTACATGAACTCGGTGTCCACGAGCTGACCGATCACCTCCGAGATATTCACGTCGGCAATCGGGCCGGGACCAACATGAAGGCCGTCGACCGCGCCTTCCTTGAGCGCATTGTAGGTCTCGCCCCACGCAACCGGCGTCGGGTTCGCGGGCAGAATGCGGAACGCGGTCTGCTCCAGCTTGGAGCCGGTAACGCGAATCTTCAGGCCCTTGATATCTTCCGGACGTCGAACTTCCCGGCCGAGTCCCTTGCGGTATTCCATCCACCGGACCTGCGGGAAAATAACGGTCATCACGAGCCCTTGTTGCTCGGATTTCTTGCGCACGACGTCATTGAATTCCTTTGAGAAAACGAGGCGCCAGAAGTTCTCCACCGGGCCGACGTGATACGGGAAATCGATGACGTTCCAGACCGAAGCCGAGGCGGCGGCGTTCTGTGTTGAGCCGTGCGCGCCCTGTAGCGTTCCCTGCTGCAACTTCTTCGGCATGTCGATCTGATTGCCGAGCGAGCCGCCGTACTGGAGATCGACATACACCTTACCGTTGGTGTGCTTCTCGATGTTTTCTTTCCACTGGATCACGCCAGTAAGATTCGACTGCTCGGTCGAAAGCTTGCCGTTGGGCCAGCGCTTCGGATTTTCGGTGATGCCGGTCAAGATGATGTGGTCGGCTTTGCTCTTCTTCTCGGCTTCGGTCTGCGCGTAAGCCTTCGTTACTTCGAGCAAAGATACGCCAAGCGGTGCACCGAACCATGCGAGCGTCGCAGCGGACCCGCCGAAGCGGCTTGCGAGCGACATAAACTGACGCCGCGTCTGATGCGGGCCAAACAATTTCTTCTCGTCCATGTTTTCCTCCCTGGAAGTCGCTCGCGCTCTCTTGCTGGAGCTTACGAACTGTTGTCGATCTTTACCGAACCGTATTCCTTCGTCAAGAAAAGTAGTTGTAATTACTACTACGCTTTCCGCATTGCAGCAGGCGCTTGCATGATCTGCCTTACGCTTGCCGCCAGTTCATCAAGACCGGAAACGACCGTTACTCCGGCCTTCGCGAGCATTTTTCGTTTTGCCGTCGCGGTATCGGCCTCATCGGCGATCATTGCCGCGACATGACCGAAGCTGACGCCACGCGGATAGTTTTCCTGAAAAACGCCTGCGATCAGCGCGAACACTGGCTTGCGGATTTCTCCGGAAGCGACCGCATTGGCGACGCCCTGCTCGTGCCCCGAACCGGGTTCGCCGAACACCACCATCGCGTCGGTTTCCGGATCCGCTTCGAACAGGCGCAGATAGTCCGCCATCATCAGACCGGTGATCGGATCGCCACCCATCGACACGCAGGTAGAAACGCCGAGGCCGGCCTTTTTCAGCGTCCAGGAAATTTCCGCGGACATACCGCCCGAGCGCGAGCAGACACCGATCCGTCCCGGCCAATAAATCCGCTCCGGCTTGTCGCCGCCGATGCCTGCGAGCTTGCATTCGCCCGGCGTAATAATGCCGTTGGTATTGAAGCCCACGATCTTCACGCCGCGCTTCTGTGCTTCCGCAACGATCAGCGAGGCGTCGTGGCGCGGCACGTTTTCCGTGGTCGCGACCAGAAGCTTGATGCCGGCCTCCATCGCCTCGAGTGCCGCGTCGCGTAACGCAGGCGCCGGCACATAGAGAATGCTGGCGTCCGCCGGATGCCGTCCGATCGCAGCGCGTACGGTATTGAAGGTCGGAACGCCGTGGACAATCTCGCCGGCGCGACCCGGCGTGACGCCACATACGATCTTGGTACCGTAAGCGAGGCTGAACTCGGTATCCATTCGCCCCTGAAAACCGGTAATGCCCTGCACGAGCACGCGCGTGGACGAATTGATCAGAATGCTCATGCGCTCGCCTCTCGAAGCCCGCCCTTCCCGGCTTTTTCGACAATGAGGCGCACGGCATCGTCGAGCGACGCGTCGTCATCGAGGTATTGAATGCCGGGAAATTCCGCCGCGAGTTCACGTGCCCGCGCCTCCGCGGGACCGGCCAGACGAACGACGATTGGAAATTTGCGTGGATCGACGCCGGTTTTGCGCAGCGCGTCGGCCAACGCTTCGATTTTCACGTCGCAGCGGGCCATTTGCAGGTGGTTATACGCGATCAGCAGGCCCGCCATGTTCGGCCGCGTGAGGATCTCGCGCAGCATCACCTTGAGTTTCTCGGTGATCGGTCCGGGGCTCGAATCCGTATGGTTCGCAGGCTTGCCACCGCGGGCTAGAATCATGTCGTGCACCAGCAGCGACGCGCCGCCGCCGCCGACCAGCAGGCCGATATTGCCTTCAAGTTCCGTGTACCGCACGGCCCCGCCGGGAAGCGTGCGGTTCGCCTCCGCAACTGTAAGCTCGCCCCTGGTCTGTTTGCGGCCGCCGATTGTCTGCTCGCCGCTCTCCGCCTGCCATTGCGGCTGCCGAAACAACGCGTTGTCGTCGATACCCATCATCGCGCCGACCAACGACACTTTCTTGTCGACGGTGACCGCGAGCGGATTGAGTTCAAGGGTCAGCGCGTCCGCGCCCCGGAATGCCTGCCAAAGCTCCACCGTGATCTTCGCCAGTGAGGCGAGGTTCTCGTTCGGCGCCTTGGCGGACTGCCACAGATCCAGCGCTTCCCAGAAGCGAATGCCGGTCACCGAATCGATTGGACGATGGATGATCGATTCCGGCGATTGACGGTGTACTTCCTCGATGTCGACGCCGCCATTGATGCTGGCAACGACCGACGGCGAGCGCCCGTCAAAAGCGAAGGCAAGATAAAATTCCTTGTCGATCGAGACTTTGCTTTCGACGTAGAGACGCTCGACGGAATGTTCGCCGATCTGTACTGCGAGAACGCTCGCGGCCGCGGGCTTTGCCTCTGCGGCGTTCGCGACGACCTTCACCGCGCCCGCCTTGCCGCGCCGGCCGGTCGCGACCAGCGCCTTGATGACGCCGCCACCGAAGCGATCGACAACGGCCGCGGCTTCGTCGGGCGTATTCGCCACCGCGCCTTTCGGCACCGGCAATCCACGCGCCGCAAGCCACGCCTTGGTTTTCTCTTCGGTGAGACGGATCATCTGAAACGATCAGCCCACCACGCCGGCTGCGGTGCCGGTCATCACCTTGCGGCCGTCGTTGCGCTCGCTCCAGACTTCGAGCTCGATGCGCGTGCCTTTCTTGGCATCCGGCTTCTTATCGACGACCTTCGCATGCGCCGTAACGATCTGGTCTTCGAGCACGAGATCGACGAACTTTACGTTCATGCTGCCGGTCTCGAACCAGCGCTCTCCGAACAGATCGACCATGAACTCGACCATCTGCCCCTGAAAATGCGTGCCGGACGCGCAACGCGACGGCAGGCCCGTCGATTTCGCAAAGTCCGTATCGGTGTGAATATTCTTGCGCGGCCAGCCGGCATCCGTCAGCGGTCCGCCGGAGAACGTGATCAGGCGGGCTGCGGTGATTTTCTTTCCGCCCCCCTGGAAAGCTGCGCCAACTGCGACGTCTTGCTCGATCATTTTTGTACCCTCTGCTACGCTGCCGGTTACGAAGATTTGCCGGTAACGGCTTTTTCCTGCCGCGATACCGTCGAATGTGCGATACGGCGCAGCGCCAGTTCGCCGTTCGGACGGGTGATGCGCACCTCGAGCGCCTGATAAGGCCGCTCCTTGCGCTCGTAACATTCGACGACTTTCCACTGTACGGTGATCGTCTCGCCGACGCGCGCCGCCGAATGAAACTCGGTGTCGTCGCGCGCGTGGATCGAACTCCAGCCTGCCGGCAGCTTGAACGACGGGCTGCGCGTGCGGTTCGACATATTCATCAGGATCGAGGGATGAATGATCGGGTCGCCCCACGCGCCTTTTTCGAGGTAGCGCGGGTGATAGTCCTCAACGGCGTAGAGATATTGCTGGTTGAGTTCAGGCGTCACGGTGAAGACGAGCGGCGCCTGTTCGTCCCCGACTTTCAGATCCATTGCACTGTTTTCGACGATTTTGACCGCCACTTTTACTCTCCTGCTTAGCGTTCGCCGGTGAACTTGCCGGCTCTTTTTTCGAACAAAGCCGCCACGGCTTCGCGATGGTCGGGCAGATGCTGTACGATCGCCTGGAACGCCGCGGACATTTCCAGCGTCGTGCGCAGATCGGTCCGCGCGCCTTCACGGATCAGCCGTTTGGTCATGCGCAGCACTTCCGGCGGATTGGACGCGATTTCGGCGGCGAGTTTTCCGGCTTCCGCCATGAGATCCGCCGCTGGCACCGAACGCGAAGCGAGATTCCATTCGACCGCTTTTGCCGCATCCACCGACATTCCGGTGAAGGACATTTCGCAGGCGCGCGAAGTGCCGACGATACGCTGTAACAGCCAAGCGCCGCCGTCTCCGGGAATGATGCCGAGCTTCACGAAGCTTTCGGCGAATACCGCTTTGTCCGACGCGATACGGACATCGCACATCAGCGCGAGATCACAGCCCGCGCCGATCGCAGGACCGTTCACCGCGGCGATTGTCGGCGCCTCGAGATCGTAGAGCGCGAGCGGAATCTGCTGAATACCGGTGCGATAGCGGTTGCGCATTTCGGCGGGGCTGCCACCGAACAGGCCGCCGCGCTCTTTCATGTCCTTCACGCTGCCGCCGGCGCAGAATGCGGGGCCCGCGCCCGTCACGATCACGGCGCGAACCGTGTGGTCGTAGGCGATGCGGCCGCAGGCAGCGACCAGCGCATCGACGACTTCCGCCGTCAGAGCGTTGCGCGTCTCCGGACGATTGAGCGTCAGGGTGACGATGTCGCCGTTGCGCTCGAACAGAACTGGATCACTCATGGTCGCTTACTCCGGAAGATAACGCTTGCCATAGGCGGGTTCACGGTACGGCGTGGGCGGAAGCTGCCAGGCGCCGGTCGATGGCGGACGGATCTCGCTGTCCACATGCACGTCGAGCACGCAGGGTTTGCCGAGCTGAAGCGCATGCTTCAGCGCATCGCCGAGTTGATCGGAATGTTTCACGGTGATGCCTTCGACGCCGTAGGAACGCGCCATCGCCGCGAAGTCGGGATTGTAGCGTTCGCCGTCGCGATAGAAGAGCGTACCGATCTCGCGGCCCTGGAACATGCCGACCTGAATGTCGCGGATCGAAGCCCAACCGAAGTTGTTCCAGATTACCCAGATCGCCGGAATGTTGTATTCGACGGCGGTCGCCAGCACATAAGGCGCCATCGTGAAACCGCCGTCGCCGCAAACGCTGATGCAGGGACGATCCGGCGCAGCGAGCTTCGCGCCGAGCACGCCGGCAACACTGAAGCCCATCGCGCCGAAGCCGTATGCATTCAGGAAGGTCTGCGGTCGGCGCGCTTCCCAGAACTGCATGAACCAGTTGTGGTGTGCACCGACGTCGGGAAGCAGGATCGCGTCGTCGGGGAGGATCTGCCGCATTTCCTTGACGATCCGCTCCGGGCGCAACGGCGAACTCGATATGTCGAAGTTGGGACGGACGAATTTTTCCCACTCCGCGCGCCACTGCGCGATCTGCGCGAGCCACGCTTCGGGACGCTGCTTGACCTTGCGCCGCTCGAGTTCAGCAAGCACTTGTGCGAGGAAAGTCTTGACGTCGGCGGCGACTCCGATCGCGACCGGATAGTTGCGGCCGATTTCGAGCGGGTCGATATCGACATGGATCAGCTTGCTCGGCGGAATATTCCACGAATAGCCAGGGATCCAGGACGACGACGAGCGATCGTCGAAACGCGCGCCGAGATTGAGAATGACGTCGCTCTGGCGCGCGGCCTCGTTCGCGGGATAAGCGCCGTTGCGCCCGACGAACCCGAGCGACAGTTCATGGCGCATGTCGAGGCCGCCCATGCCGTTCGGCAGGCTGACGACGGGAATGCCGAGACGATCGACCAGTGCCGTCAGTTCCGGCCCCGCCTCCGAAAGCACGGTACCGTTGCCGGTATAGATGACCGGGCGTTGCGCGTTGGTGAGCAGATCGACCGTTTCGTTCACGACCTCCGACGAGGCGCCGATCCGGCTCGAAATTGCCCTAGTCTGCACCGGCTCGTAGTCGAGATCGCCGGTTTCCTGAAACAGATCGAACGGAATATCGATCGCGACCGGTCCGGGCCGCCCGGTCGTAGTCAGCGAATAGGCCTGCCGCAAAGCGAGCGGAAGATTTTCGACCCGCTGCGGCTGGTAACAACGCTTGACGTAAGACTGAATGCTTTGCGCGAAATCCGCCTGATTGTGGCGGCCTATTTCCTGGAACGGCGAGCGATTGGCCTGCACCGTCGGCGTCGCGGAGGTGATCGACAGGATCGCCGAGGAATCCATGAATGCGTTGGCGAGCGACATCAGCATGTTGACGGAGCCCGGCCCGATCGAAGCCAGCGTCGCGACCGGCTTATGCGTGACGCGATAGTACGCGTCGGCCATATGGCCCGCCGCCTGTTCGTGGCGAGGCGAAACCAGCTTGAGTTCGTCCTGCCGGTCGTACATCGCGTCGAGCAGGCCGACATTGCCGTGACCGCAGATGCCGAAAACGTAAGGTACTTTCTCGCGGATCAGAAAATCGACGATGAACTCGCTTCCCTTCATGAACGCCATTTCTCAGCCCGCTCCTTATTCGGTTGCTTTTGGATTACACAAACGTCGTAGCTAGAGCAACTACTTTCGTGATAGCGTTGCTCGCGCGTGACGCTGGGGACAGTAAATGAACAGTTTTTCCGGAAGAAAAGTGCTGGTGACGGGCGGCGGACGCGGCATTGGCCGCGGGATCGCGCTTGCTTTTGCAAAGCAGCAAGCAACTCTCGCAGTTGCGGATATCGACGAAAAATCGGCGGCCGCAGCTGCGGAAGAAATCCAGGCCACCGGCGCAAAAGCGGCCGCTTACCGGATCGACTCCGCCGATGAGGCGAGCGTCCAACAGAATGTGGAGCGCTTTGCCGGAACAGACGGCATCGACGTCCTCGTGCATTGCGCTGCAATAAACAAGCTGATGCCGTTTCTCGAAACGCCGGCCGCCGACTGGCGGCGCATCATCGACGTGAACCTGACCGGCACGTTCCTCGTCGCACAGGCCGTCGCCCGCACGATGGTCCGGAAAAAATCCGGCCGCATCATCCTGATCGCATCGAATACCGGATTTCGCGGCGCAGTCGACCGCGCGGCCTATGCCGCGTCGAAAGCGGCGACGATCAACCTCGCGCAGACCATGGCAATCGAACTGGCCCCTTATGGGATAACCGTGAATGCGATTGCTCCCGGCCCGACCGACACACCGATGACGGCCTGGCAGCCGCAGGAAATCCGTCGCGCGCTCTGCGCGGACGTCCCCATGAACCGCTACGGGAAAATCGAAGAAATCGCAGCTGGCGCGCTGTTCCTTGCTTCCAGCGAAGCGAGCTATGTCACCGGGCACACCCTTGCGATCGACGGAGGATTTGCCGGCGCTGGAGTAATTCATCGCTCGCTGCCGGCGTGAACATGAACGCAATCAATCTTGCAGGCTCGCCGTTTGCCTGGATTGCGATTGGGGCGCTCGTGCTCATCGCCGGGATCCTTCGCGGATTCTCGGGCTTCGGCTCTTCGCTGCTCGTCGTCCCCATCCTCGGAATCATGGTCGGCCCGGCGATCGCCGTGACGATCGCGACGCTTCTCGAGTGCTTCGCGACACTACTGCTGGTCGTACCGGCCGTGCGGCACACGAATATGCGCATGCTGATTCCGCTGGCGGCATCTGCGAGCGCCGCCATTCCCGCCGGTCATGCGGCGCTGACGTTTCTGAACCCTTCGCTCAGCAATCTGCTCATCAGCCTCGCGGTCGTTTGCATGGCGTTCTGGATGATTGCAGGCGGCACCGTCCGCTTTCCACGCGGATTGTTCGGCCGAATCTTTGCCGGCTCTCTTTCCGGACTATTGACCGGCTTCGGCAGCGCGGGCGGCCCCCCGCTCATGCTTTACATACTTTCCGGCCCTGAATCGGCGGAAATAATGCGCGCAAACGTAATCACGGTTTCCGGCGCCGCCCTGATCGCGGCCGTTGGTTCGATGTATTACTTCGGGCTGCTGGAGCGGCAGGCACTGACCGGCGGATTGCTGCTCGCACCGATATTTTTGGCCGGCGGCATGATCGGCGCGCGTCTTTTCAGGGCCGCGCCGGAGCGGCTCTACCAGCGCGTCGCCTTGGGCACGCTGGCCGTCATTTCCTGCATCGTATTCGTCGTCAATCTTATCCGGATCACCGGCTGAAAAGGCTTGCCCTTATTTGGAACGCTTTGGCGAGCCGCGCGGTTTCGAGGCCTTCGCCTCATCGAAATGTTTGATGTTCCTCTCGAACAGCGACAACTGTTCAGGGGAAAAAGTCTGGCGGCGCAAAGACTGTAGAAACGGCCCGAACTCGGCGTCGATCTGCTTGCCGAGACGATTGAAGATTTCGGTAATGTAGTAGTCGTGCCGGATCAGCGTTTCCGCCATCCTGACGACCGGTTCCGAGCGCGTGAACGCACCCACCACATCGCCCGCGAGACTTGCGGTCAACGCCGCCTTGTAATCGACCGTGATCGTGAACAGGTTGTCGGCGACGCCGATCCGCATGCCGTTGCCTTCGTGCAAAAACACCTGACAGTTGCGGTTGAACTCGAACGGCTTGGTATCGTCGCCGAACAGGATGATCAGAATACTGACACCGCGCGCGGCGGCGCGGCGCAACTCGCTGGAATGCGCCTGAAGAATATCCGCGGCGGCCTTGATCCAGATGTGGCGTTGCGCGCCGTCGATCAGTTCCTTGATCTTCTCATCGACGTTCCCTGCGCCTTCGAGCCGCCAGACGATGTCCGACTCTTCCTTCTTCGCTGCGGTGCGAAGTTTGAGCTTGAGCCGGTCGCAGACATCCTTGACTTCGCGCGACATGCGGCCGAGCAGAACCGCGGGCTCGACCGGAACATATCGTACCGGACTTTCCGAGACCGGCTGTACGGCCATGTTCTTGGTCAGATTCTCCAGCGCGCTGTAGGTATTCGAGCGCGGTAGCCCCGCCTCCCGGCTGACTTCGTAAGCCGTAGCCGGGCTGGAACGCAGAAGTGCGAGATAGGTCCGGGCCTCGTATTCGGAAAATCCCAGACGCTGTAGATCGTCGAAAACGTCCGAGGAACTCTCGCGCCCTTTTCGCGCAACGAGCTTTTTAGCCATCTGGAAATAAGCCTCTTTGCGACATCAACTGTCTAGCTTCGAAATGGCGGCGACGCTTTCGTCAATCGCATTGTCGCCGTCCGAATCAATGATTTCAAGTACGAGCGGGCCACCATATCCGATTTCGCGCATGACCTTGAGTGCGCTTGCAAAATCCACAACGCCTTGACCGATGCGGTCATGCTTCCAGACGTCGAGACCCGTATCGGAAAAATGGACCAGCCGGATATGGCCCGCCAGACGACGGAACCCGTCTTCGGGTGCTTCGCGCGCGAACAGTGCGTTCGGCACATCGTAGCAGACCCCAATCCGCTTGCTGCCGATGGATTCGATGACCGAAGCCAGTCCGTCAGCTTTGGGAGCAAAGCTGTAGGGAATATTTTCGAGCAGCAGATCGACACCGGTCTTCTCCGCTACCGGAAGTAGCTGTTCGATACTGCTGCGGAATGCCTGCTCGAGCCGTCCCGCGGGCGGCGGCAACAGCGGCCTACCGAGACCCGGCGAAACCACGATACCCTTCGCACCCCAATCGCCCGCGAGTTCGAGCACGGAAGCGATGATCTTCACGGCGAGTTGCCGCACTTCGGCGGCCTGACTTGCGAGATTGTTGTCGAAGCCACCCAGATTGATCGAGGTGATTTCCAGTTCCTTCGATTTGACGCGTTGCGCAATCTGCTGCCGGATTTCGCGCGGCAAGCTCAAAGGCCAGCAATGCGGCTCCGTGAGCATGACCTCGACGCGGGCATAGCCGCGCGACATCAGATGCCGGATGCAGGCATCGACCGGCATCTTCCAGAGATAGGGGAAGGTATTTATGGAGAGCGGATAGGGCATTGGCGACTTCTTTCGTTGGGCTCGTTCGGCCTAAGAGTAGTTGCTTAAGCAGCTACGTCAATCTATGCTCCGGCCATAACGACGAAGGGCTGTTTACAAGCCCAGTAGAGCGGACAAGGGGCAGGAAATGCGGGTGCTGATCACCGGAGGTTCCGGTTATATCGGCCGTGAGGTTGCCAAGGCGCTGAACCGGCGCGGCGATACGGCGATCGTTTTCGACACGGTGCTCGGCCCCGAGCTTCGCGGCCTTGCCGAGGCCGGCGCCAATATTCGCTTTGCCGAAGGCGACATTACCGATCTCGCAGGCCTTATCGCCGCGTGTCAGAATGAAAGGCCGGACGCTGTCATCCACTGCGCGGCGATCGTGGGCGTACTGTTCTCGATCAACAGCCCGAGCAATGTCGTCCGGGTCAACATTCAGGGAAGTATCAACGTATTCGAGGCCATGCGACTCACCGGCATCCGCCGTGTGGTCCATATGAGCACCGAGGAAACCTATGGCGATTTCGTCTCTCCCGCCGCGCGCGAAGACGACGTTGCCATGCCGAAGACCGCCTACGGCATTACCAAGCTCACGGTCGAACATCTTGGCAGAAGCTACCGCGAACTTCATGGCCTCGATCCGATCAACCTGCGTACCTCTTGGGTCTATGGCATAGGCCTGCCCCGCCCGCGCGCACCTACGACGTTTCTCGATGCCGCGCTGGAAGGAAAATCCCATCATCTCGATCACGGCGGCGATGCCGCGATCGATTTCACCTACATGGCCGATGTGGTCGACGGCATCCTCTGCGCGCTAGACGCGAAAGAGCATCGCTTCGACGTCTACAATCTCGCAAGCGGCGAAGCGACTACGCTGAAGCAGATGGTTGCAATCATCCAAGGTCTCATACCCGGCGCGAAGCTTTCGGTCGCCGACGGGCCCTATCGCTTTTCGCAGACATTGAACGCGCCGGTGAAAGGCGCGCTCGACGTTTCGCGCGCGAAAGACATCGGCTTCACGCCCAGGTTCGATTTCAAACGCGGGGCCGAAGCCTACATCGAGGAATGGCGCAAGCAGAACGCCGCAACGAAGTGATCGGAAGAAAAATCATGAAGCTCTATTACACCACCAACTCGCCCTTCGCCCGCAAGGTTCGCATTGCGGCAATCGAGCGAAAGCTCGACGGCAAAATCGAGCTTGAGGTGCTCAACCCGTGGTCCGAAGGAAATCCGGTCGGAAAAGTGAACCCGGTAGGGAAAGTTCCTGCTCTCGTCGCGGAAGACGGCACCCTGCTCTACGATTCTCCCGTGATCTGCGAATATCTCGATACGATCGGCACCGAACCGAAACTTTTTCCCGGCAACGGCCCGTCGCGCTGGCTGGCGCTTCGCCAGAATGCGCTCGGCGACGGCCTGCTCGATGCGATGATCGCCCGGCGGCTCGAAAGCCGCCGCCCCGACGGCGAGCGGTCGAACGGCTGGATCGACCGGCAGATCGCGACGGTAAAGCGCTGCCTCGATGCGATGGAAGCGGAAGCCGCTTCGCTCACCGGCAGCGTCACGATCGGTCATATCGCGCTGGCCTGTGCGCTGGGCCATCTCGATTTCCGTTTTGCCGACGATCCCTGGCGGCCGGGCCGCGCCAAGCTCACGCGATGGTTCGACGATTTCGCCAAACGGCCCTCGTTCGTCGCAACGACAACGCACGACTGAGGCCGAACCATGGATCGCGTATCCGTTGTCGTTATCGGTGCCGGTGCCATCGGCCTTGCCATTGCCAAGGCGCTTACGGCGCAGGGCCGCGAAGTGGTCGTGCTCGAGCGGAACAAGACCTTCGGGCTCGAGACGAGTTCGCGCAGCAACGAGGTCATCCACGCAAGCATCTTCCATGTGCCAGGCAGCCCGCAGGGCGTGCTTTGCCGGCGCGGCCGCGATCTGATGTACGCATATTGCGACGAACGCGGCATCGGCCGTCGCCGGACAGGCAAGCTCGTGCTCGCCAACACCGAGGACGATCGTGCCACGCTCGAGGAATTTTTCCGCCGCGGCCGCGCGAACGGGGTCGACGATCTGACGTGGCTCGACGGCAGCCAGGTGACCGAACTCGAGCCGAACATCCGCTGCCACGCGGCGTTGCTCTCGCCCTCCTCCGGCATCATGGATACGAACGGAGTGATGCGGAATTATCTCGGCGATGTCGAAGAAGCCGGCGGTGCGGTCGCCTTCAACGCCGAAGTCGTCGAAATCCATAAGGAAGACGGCGGCTTCCGGCTGACGGTCCGCGATAACGGCAACGGCACCACGAGCGAAATCGCCTGCGATACGCTCGTCAATGCAGCGGGCATCTGGGCGCCGGGGATCGCGGAAAAAGTCGAAGGTCTGGATCGCAAGTTTGTTCCGAAGATTTATCTGGCCAAGGGAATCTTCTTCAAGTTTCAGGGCCGCGCGCCGTTTTCGCGTCTGGTCGTTCCCTCGCAGCCGGCGTGGCGAAACGGCGGCATCTTCACGCTCGATCTTGCCGGACAGGGAAAATTCGGGCCGGACGAAGAGTGGATCGACGAGGTCGATTATAACATCGACGAGCGCCGTGCCGTGGGCGTCGCTGAGGCTGTGCGGTCTTATTTTCCGGCTCTGCCGGAAAACATGCTGGTCGGCGACTATGCGGGCATTCGTCCGAGATTGAATGGCCCCGGCGAACCGCCGGCCGATTGGCTGTTTCAGGGGCCACGCGAGCATGGAGTCGCCGGTCTTGTGAACCTGTTCGGCTTTGAAAGTCCCGGCATCACCTCATCCATGGCGATCGCTGAAGTCGTATCGAAGATGATCGACGGTGCCGCCAGCCCGTTCCAGCCCGCAGCCATATACGGCGATGGAAAGACCGCGGCATGAACGAACATGACTTCGCGACTTAGCCGGTTTGGCGGTTGGCTTGATCTGAAAACCGGGAATTCCGGATTTTTTCGCGTTGAACGGCTTGGCGAACGTTGGTGGCTTGTCGATCCCGACGGCCACGCATTTCTTTCCATCGGGCTCAATCATCTCTCCTCCTTCGCCCTCCGGGCGCCGGAGCGGATCGATGAGTTTCTTGCCAAGTATCGCGACGAGGAAGGCTGGATCAGAAACGGCCTCGCCTCCGATCTGAAAGAATGGGGTTTCAACACAATCGGCTGGACGCAGGAAATCGCGTTCCGCTATGCCCCGCATGATCCGATGAAGAAAGCCGACGCAGTCGATCCACGTCGTGAATGGGGCGAACGGTTCGCGCTGGTTCACGACCGTGCCTGGGAGCACGAGCGATACCGCTGGGCCGGGCTACCCTACTGCCACACATTGAACTTCCTCAACGCAGCCTTCTATTTCGACGCCATTCCCTTTGCTTCCGAATTCGCGCCGCAGTTCCCCGACGTCTTCGATTCTGCCTTCGAGGATTTCTGCGACTGGGCCGCGCGAATGCAATGTTCGCCGATGCGGGATGACCCAAATCTGATCGGATACTTCTATTCCGATATTCCCGACTGGAACGGCGACGTCCATTCCAATCACTGGCTCGGCGAATTTGACGGCACGCCCCAAGAACGTGATCAGTGCCTGCATAAGATCGCCGAGCGCTACTATCAGGTGTGCCACGCCGCGATCCGCAGATACGACAAGAACCACTTGATCCTCGGCGACCGCTATCTCGGCCAGCGGCATGTTCCAGACTACGTGCTGAGCGCGATGCAAGAGACCGTGGATGTGATCTCGGTACAGTTCAGCCTCGACTTCGAAGCAGAACGGACGGTGCTCGAACGCATGATCGCGCTGACCGAAAAACCGATCCTGATGGCGGATGCGGTGATGCCAACGAGCTATTGCGTTCCGCCGACCGAATACGCACGTGGGCAAGCCTATCAGCGCTACCTGCGCGGCGCGCTGCTTCATCCGCACATCGTCGGTGTGCATTTCTGCGGCGCTTATATACGCGCCGAACCGCGCGGCTGGGGCATTAAATCAGCCGACGATCGGCCCTATGAAGACCTGACCAAGGCCTTCGAGGAAATCCATCCGTTCGTGTACGAGATCGCCGCCGGGAAAATGCCCGGCAACCAGCCATGAAGATGTCGGAATAAGATTCTTTCAGCCGCTTCTATCGGCCGCCGGAAATATTCACATTCGCGCCCACGACATAGGACGCCTCCTCGGACATCAAGAAGAGCACCGTCTGTGCGACTTCGTCGGACTCACCGAAACGTCCGATCGGGATAACCGATTTCAAACGCTCGGCGCGGTCGGGCTGACCTGCCGAAGCATGGATGTCCGTGTTGATCAGACCCGGCGATACCGCGTTCACGCGAATACCCTCGCCGATCACTTCCCGCGCGAGCCCGATCGTAAACGAGTTCATCGCGCCCTTGGACGCGGCATACCAGACATAGTACGGCTACAGCGCAGGATAACCTCTCAGCCCTCCCCCAGCCTTAGCTGCAAAGCTAGTTGCGAGCGACTTGCAACTACTGTTACAGTCTCCCCAACCGGGGGCAGGCAATGATGGGCAATTCCAATAAACTTTCTTCTTTGCAATACGCCACTGCGTTTTCAGCGGCAGCTTTCGCGCTGATTGGCGCACCGCCGCAAGCGCACGCGGGCGACGGTCCCTCGCCCGTCAAGACGCAATACACGCTGTTCAACGCTACGCCTGACTCTCTGCTCAGGGATTTTTCGTCCGACCGACCCGACGCGACGGAAAGCCCGTTCACCGTGGACGCCGGCCGGTTTCAATTCGAAACGCAGCTGTTTGGATTTGCGCGGTCCCGTGCCGACGCGGCAGGCGTTTTCACGGAAAGCTACGAGATCGGCACGACGAATATCCGGATCGGCCTCACCCACAACAGTGAGTTTAATTTTATATGGCAGCCCTACGGCGCCGTTCGCACGCGTGACCCGTCAGGCCCGGTGCCGCGTCAGTCCGGCGTCGGTGGCGTCGATCTTCGTGCCAAGATCAATATCTGGGGCAACGACAACTTCGAACGACCGGGATCGACCGCGCTCGCCTTGCTGCCTTACGTTTCGCTTCCCACGGATCGAAATAACGGGATCAGTCCCGAGCATGTCGAGGCGGGTCTTATCGTTCCGTTTGCGATCGTGCTGACGGACAAATTCGGCCTCGGGCTGAACGCCGGTGTCAGCGCCGTGCGCAACGAAACCGGAATCGGAACACACGCGGAGTGGAGCACTTCAGCGTCGTTGTCCTATGCATGGTCTGATAAACTTGGCACCTACTATGAAGTGGGGGCGAGGTTCGGTCTCGATGGCGGGCTCGGCGACATCGTATTCGTTGGTACCGGCGTCACCTACAAGTTGAGCAAGAACATGCAACTCGACGCCGGCATCAACGTCGGGCTGACGGACGCAGCCGACCGCGTCAATCCCTTCGTCGGCATATCCATGCGCTATTAAGGGCGCGCAGAGCCGCTCGCGACCCCAGACACGATCTGCTAGTCGTTAAAGTGCATCGACGGACGGCCCGGAACGATCCGAATACTTGATCCCGCCATGCAGACCGAACGCCTTATCCTGAGCCACAGCGAGCCGGTCGCCTCGGGCAGCCGCCATCTCATCTATCAGCATCCTCTCGATCGGAATTTGCTCGTCAAGGTGCATCGCCCTGCGGCACCGCCCCGCTGGTACAAATTGCATCGACGCCTGTATGGGCCTTCGATCGGGTTCGTCCGGGAGATCAGAGAGCAGTTGCTTGTATGGTCACGATGCAATCGCCATCCTGAATTCCTGAACCGGATTGTCGGCGTCTGCGAAACCGATGCCGGCGCGGGAATGTTGATCGAGCGCCTCGAAGATGAAGACGGAAACCTGGCGAAGAATCTCACAGCGACTATCGTAGGCGGCCACTTCGACGCCGAAAAGAAATCAGCCTTGGCGGCGTTTCTGGATCAACTCCGGACGTCACCACTTTACTTCGACGATCTGAATGCGGCGAACATCGTGTATGCGTTCGACGGGAAAAGCCGCCGGTACCGCTTTGTTCTAGTAGACGGGATTGGCCACAAGGTGCTGATTCCAATCGGGCGAATGATACCGGTCTTTGAGAAACGCCGCCGGAGGGCTCAACTCCGTATGCTCGACGGCGAAATTATCCGCCTGCAAAATCGCTAACGTCCGGCACCGATACCGCGACAGTGTGACTTACCGACCAGCAGCTATCTCGCTTTGCGCTTAGCAGAGTCTGCGCTAAGAAAAATCCCGTTTCATATTAAAGTTGTTTGGGACAACGAACCGTTGGATGCCGGCACTACGTGCCGGCTACAACTACCCGCTAGGCGTTTTCGCTATGTTCTCGTTGCCTCATTGCTTCGTGATTTCCATCCAGAATGGAGAAGGCGCCAGACGGTTCTCCGCGGTGCGCCAACTGAATCATCTTGGTGCCGGCTTCACCTTTATTCCCGGATACGCGCCGGATGATCCGGAGGTAGACGCCGGTTACAGTGTCGCCCTCAACCGCGCATCGATGAAGCGGCCATTGAGCCGCGGCGAAATCGCGGCTTATCTTTCGCACCGGCGTGCGCTGGCGGCGTTCCTCGAAACGGACGCCGAGTTCGCGATCATTCTGGAAGACGATTTCGGCGCGGTAGATCCAGAGCGCTTTGCAGAGCAAGTTCTGCAACTGGCGCAGGCGCCCGTGCAATGGGACCTCGTGAAGCTTTTCGACTACGGCAAGCGCAAAAGCGCTCACGCACGGCTCGTCTTGAATTCGATCGAGCTTGTCGAGTATCGGTCTCCCACCGCGGGGATGGTTGCCTATCTCGTGCGCCGCTCCGGCGCACGGAAACTGACCGCGCGCCGTTTCGTATTTCGCCCGATTGACGAGGACATTAAATTCTATTGGGAGATCGACTTATACGTGTTCTCGGCCTTCCCCAACCTCGTGTCCGAAATCAGCGATACGCTTGGCGGCAGCCAGATCGAACCGGAGCGGGCGCTGCTGCGTTCGAACCGCTCGGTATACCGGTCGATCCGCGGTTTCTTTATTGAATTCCGAAGGCTGCTGATCCATCGCTGGAGTCGCCGACGGTATGGATTGAAATCCGCCATGCGCAACTACGATCGCGATTCCGCGCGGCGGCAAAGCGCCGGGAAGCTCAACGTACCGAATTGAGAATCTGATCGATAATTTCGTCCCAACTGGCAGCGCAATAGCGGGACGCAATTTCCTTTTCATACATCTCGAGACGTGAAGGGTTCAGCAGCAGGTCTCTTATCGTCCGATACCAGCTTTCGGGATCGCCGGGTGAGTGATGCACGCAAAGACCCTGCCCGGCTTCTGGCATCGCTGAAGTATCGGACGCGATGCAGAGCTTGCCGAAGCTGAGACTTTCGCTGATCGGCAAACCCCATCCTTCGTAAAAAGACGGATAGACGCTAAAGCGGCAATTCCGGTAGAGCCACGCAAGCTCGCCGTCGGTGATATCGTTACGCACGATGACGCGCTGCGCGAGTTTCGAATCGCGTTGCAGGCGTTCGCGCACCGCGGCGGAGTGATCGCCCCACGACCCCGCCATAACCAGCTTGACGCCGGCCAGCGCGGGCTCGTCCCCGAAGCGGGACCAGACATCGCACAGCATGATTTGATTCTTACGCTGCGAAATACTCCCGACGGCGAGCACGAAATCCCCGTCCGGCATACCGGGCGGAAACGCCGGCTTCGTGCTTTCCGGAGATATACCCGGCGGAAGAGGGACCACTTTTGTCGGCGGACACGGTGTTCCGGAATCGGCGAGCGCGGATAAAAGGTCTCGCCTGGTCATCTGCGAATTGCACAGCGCAAGATCCGCCGTCGACAGCAGCTTCAATCCGTCGCTGAATCTCGATTCCGCATCGCGATCCTCGAAGTAGTCCGGAAATAGCGCCGGAATGGCGTCGTGACACATCAGCACTTTGCGGCACCGGGAACGATCGAACATGAATCGCAAGGGTTCGTCGTAAGTTACGTTCCACCAGGCACCGACGGAAATATAAATTCTTTTCGGCGACCAGTCGACGAGATTGGACGGCGGAAACAGATGACGCCTCCAGCCCCTTTCGATTGCCTTTCCAAAACGCCGAAACATCGTTTGCTTATGCGGCGGCCAATGGGGCGACGGCTTGACCCGCGGCTGCTGCAACACTTCGCGAACGACATGCGCGGGCACATACTGAAACGCATTGTGCCGCGAGCGATACCGGCAGAAAGCCGCGTCGATATCGGTCCGCCGCATCAGGGCTTCGGCAAAATTCTCCTCGACCCTGGGAATTCCGGAAACGATTTGTCCCCGCAGGTTCAGGGTCAGGCTGACGTCCAGTACGATCTTTGGAGCCGCGGTCGCCATGGCCGGTCAGGAGTTAAGAGTCGTCGACCAGAAATGCCGCGCGTAGACGACATCGGCGGCGCGCTCGTCCGTTTCGCGGAAATGCCGCGGCAGAAACATGACCGACGGCAGAATGATAACCTTTTCCGGCGGCTGCGAGCGAAGCACACGCGTGAACAGCGCCGGGCCCGTCGATTTCCATGGAGCGACTTTCTTAGTCCATGGCAACCACCCGCGGCGGGAACGAAGCGGGTTATCGAGCCGCCTGACCCGCTCGACGAGTTCGGCGAGAGCCGGATGATCCGGAACGGCACCGATAAAACCGTTCGCAATCAGGCCGGGAGCGTGGACTTCGCTTTCCCAGACGGCGAACAACGGAGCCGCAAGCAGCCAGTCGTCCAGTGGACGCAGGGAAATCGAATCGCAATCGGCATAAAATCCGCCGTGGCGCAGCAGGATCTCGTATCGCATTACGTCCGCGACGCCCTCCCACCTCTTTTCCTTTGCCAGTTGCTGCAATTGCCTGCGGCAGATCCAAGGCTCGGTCTCGAGGTCAGAATTATCCCAAAGACGAAAATCCCAATCGGCATGATTGCGCCGCCACGTCGCAATCCATTCGTCAGGGCGCATGCTTTCGTCGCCAACCCAGATCATATGGAGTTTTTTCGGAATCACCGGCATCGATATCGCAAACTCGTTTACGGCCCACGCCCAAAGGCCGACAGCCAGCTGGTATGCTTTCTAATCACATAGGCGACGGCATAGAAAGCCGCCGAGGCGGCAAAGATCCAAAGTTGCAAGGTGCTTGCCGCAAGAACTTCACGGGCGGCCCTGCCTTGAATCGCGACGCCTTCGATCATTCGCAGCACGAAAAAGACCGCGCCGATGAGCAGCACGCCGTGATATTCGCGCAAGATCGCCGTGCGCCAAGAAAACGACAGCGCCGGTGCTTGCCATAAACGCAAGGACGGTATCACCGTAGGTGTTCTCGATGCCCACTCCCTGAACTTCTCGCCGAACGCGGATTCGAGAAATTGCTCTTCCGCGAGAATGATCCTCTCGTAATAGAGGACATAGGCAACGACCGCGAAAACGACGAACGCGGCGTTTTTCAACACAAGGCAAAATCCGAGAAAAACTAGAAAGTTGGCGACATAGAGAGGATGCCGCACCAACGAATACATGCCGGTCGTATTCAGAACGTCGGCATGATGTTCCCGCGTATTTCGCCCAGAGGTGAGTGACGGAACATATCCCACCGTCGCTATCCGCAAGGCAAAACCCGCGCAGGAAAGCAGCATGCAGAATATATCCCAGCGCGCGCGCGCCGCGTCGCTGAACTTCGCGGCGATGGAGAACCCATCCGCGAAAATCAACGCGGCCACCGGAACGATGGCGAGCGGAAGATACGAACGCCAGCGAAAAATAAAATTCCCCTGGCCAATCATGGTGTCGGTTAGTTTCATGGCGCTTCGCAGCCGTTACTTTCTTTGCTTCACAAAACAGAACACGCTCGAAACGGCCATGTGAGGCGCTCCAACGCTGTTGTCTTCCCTCACCTCGGTCGGCAGAAAGCCGCACGACGCAGCAATGCGAAAAACATCCTGCTGAGGAATAACGTGCATTTCCATCTCTGGCGACGGCGGCACCTTAAGATAGTTCGAAAGCCTGAAGGAATAACCCGTCCAGTAGGTCGGCACCTGAAAGATCGCGACTCCACCCCGCCTGATTTTCGCGAATGCGCGCTCGAGAATCGCGGCAATAACCGGCGGCGGATTATGTTGCAGCACGAGACGGCTGAACCATAGATCGCATTCCGGCGCTGGATTTAGTTCGTCTTCGGTAACGAGATGGAACGAGACGTTGGCGAGATTTTCCCGGTGGATATGTTCGCTTGCGAGATCGAGATGCGATTGCGAGACGTCGCACGCGAAAACCGCCTTGCATGCCCTCGCGAGATGCGTGGTGACCCGGCCGATGCCGCAGCCATATTCTGTGATGTCTGCGACCCGGAGTTCAAACTGCGGCGCGCAACGCGCCAGAATCGCACGAATGATCTTCAGATCGTCGGCGCCGGACCGATGAAACTCATCGACATTGTGATCGATCGAATCGGGCAAAAACTTCGAATCCGTGAGCACCGACCAATGCGGCCGTTCTTGGCCGAGCTTTTTCCATGTGCTTGCCACCCGCTCCAGAAAGAGTCGGCGCTCCGGCGCCGGGCAGGCAACATCGATCGAAAGTGGCGGAACGGTAACCGGAAGATACAGCGTTAAATCCTGAATGTCGGCCTTGCGCCGGTTCGCGTATTTCTGGCGAAACTCTTCGCTATCGAGGAACGCATCGCGAAGCTGATGGACGTTGCTCACGGAAGAATGCCGTTTCACGACGTCTTCCGACTCGGGATATCTGCCGAGAATCAGCCGATAGGCCGCGATGACGTCTTCTTCCCTAACCGGCATGGCTGCCCCGCATCCTTACTTCACCCGGATGAAGTATATCGGAAATGAAGTCCATGCGCTCACACCCGTCCCGGAATACCTGCAACTCTTGCCGCGCGTTCCGGGATTTCATCGGCGGTACGTGGTGCCGGACGTCTCCTGCTGATGCTCGGAGTTTCCGTCTGTCGCGGCGCCCTAGCGAACAACCCTGAAACCGGTATTGCTTGCCGCACTCTCCGGCGTATTACTGCTTCGCGCGGCTACGCGATACCGGTTGCAGTAAGACTCATGACAAAGAAACGACCCTCCTCGCAAGGAGCGGTTGGGTGCCGGCTCTTCGTTCATGGGATTTCGTGCGGAAGTTTTCGCGTGATAAAGCGGCGAGAAATAATCCTCGCACCACTCCCAGACATTGCCCGCGACATTGTGAAGGCCATAGCCGTTCGGCTCGAACGCATGCACCGGCGCCGTACCTGAATAGCCGTCGGCGGCAGTGTTCAGATCGGGAAAGTTTCCCTGCCAGATGTTGCAGCGATGCTCTCCTCCCGGATGAAGTTCGTCGCCCCAAGCATACGTCGCCTGCTCGAGCCCACCGCGCGCAGCCATTTCCCATTCTGCTTCGGTCGGAAGCCGCGTACCGGACCAATGGCAATATGCCTTCGCGTCGTTCCATGAAATGTGCACGGCAGGGTGGTCGAGACGGTCGAGCACCGTGCTGTCCGCACCCTCCGGCTGCGCCCAATAGGCATGCGGAACCTGTATCCACCACGGCGTCTCCGCTGCTCTGCTCTTGTATTCACGCCTGCTTTCTTCGGCGAGCAGGCCGTCGAAAACGAAGCTCCAGCCATAATGCTCCGCGTCGGTGGTATAGCCGGTCTCGCGCACGAAATCGCCGAACTGAAGATTGCTGACGGCGTGGCATGCGATCGCAAATGGATTCAGCATCACCTCGCGAACAGGTCCCTCGCCATCTTCCGGAAATCTTTTGTCTGCCGAACCCATCAGGAAAGCGCCGCCGATGGATGGGCTCCAGCGGCGGCGAATTTCGGTCGACGAGGGCTTGAACGCATACGCTACGCGCGTCGGCGGCGCAGCCACCGCTTCACGCTTAGCGCAGCAGCTCGGATTTCCCTCAGCCATCGCGCGCGACCTCGCTTCTTTTATTTCTGCTTTTCTTCTTCCCAGAACGCGGTTTCGCCCTGCGCTTTCATCAGTTCGAGAATCTTCTCGCGCGGAATAACGCCGCAGCGCTTCGCCCAAACGTCGTACTGCGCTTTCATCTCTTTCACGCGCTCGGGATGCTGTGCGGCGAGATCGTGCAACTCGGTGCGGTCGAGCTCCATGTCGTAAAGCTCCCATGGACCGGGATATTTACGCACCAGCTTCCATTTCCCGACACGCACGGCAGCGTTGCCTTCGTGCTCCCAGAACAGCGGACCGCGCATTGGCGCTTCCGCGCCGAATGACGGCACCATGCTCACGCCTTCGAGCGGAAGAATCCGGTTGCCTTTGTACTCCTCGGGATAGGCGGCACCGGCCACATCTACGACCGTCGCCATGATGTCGGGCAATTGATACGGGTTGTGACGCAACCCACCCTTCTCCTTGATGCCGGCCGGCCAATGCACGATGAACGGCGTCGCGATGCCGCCCTCGTGAATCCAGTGCTTGTAAAGCCGGAACGGCGCATTGGAGAGATTAGCCCAGGCGATGCCGTAGCTTTGATAGGTATCTTCCGCGCCGGGCATGATCGACGGATCGTTGCCGAAGCGCACGGGCTTGCCGTCGCGCGTCTTTGCTTTCGCGATCATGAGGCCAATCAATTCTTCCGCGGTTACGCCTTCCGGAATGTCTTCGGCGCAGGCACCGTTATCCGAAAGGAAGATAAGCAACGTGTTCTCCAACTGGCCCGTCTCTTCGAGCGCCTTGAGGATGCGGCCGATACCCTGATCCATGCGGTCGATCTGCGCGGCATAAACTTCCATGCAGCGCAGCGTCCATTCGCGATGCTTCGCTTCGTCGAACGGCGGCTGACTCGGATCGCGATCGGTCAGCTTCCAATTCGGATGCAGGATGCCGTCATCGACCAGACGTTTCAGGCGCTCCTCGCGCAGCCGGTCCCAGCCCGCATCGAAACGGCCTTTATACTTCTTGATGTCTTCTTCATGCGCATGTAGCGGCCAATGCGGCGCGGTGTAGGCGACATATTGGAAGAACGGCGCATCTCCACTCTCGCTCTTGTGCTGCCGGATATACTCCACCGCCTGATCGCTGATCGCATCGGTGTAGAAGAACGACGGGTCCTTCTCGTATTCGTGCTCTACGTTCTCATTGCCGCGTGTGAGCGTCGTCGGATGGTAGAAACTCCCCGCGCCGATGATCGTCCCGTAAAAATGATCGAAGCCGCGCTGCATGGGCCATGCATCGGTCGGCTCGGTCAAATTCTGTGCGACGTGCCATTTGCCGCTGAGATAGGTCTTATAATTCTGCTGCTTCAGCACTTCGGCGATGGTGACACAGCTGCGGTTCAGGTTTCCGGCATAGCCTTCCGGTCCGTTGCTGTAAGTCAGAATGCCGATGCCGGTCTGGTGCGGATGCAGGCCGGTCAAAAGCGAGGCGCGCGACGGGCTGCACCGCGCGGTATTGTAAAACTGGGAATAGCGCAGACCGTTCGCCGCGAGCCGGTCGAGGTTCGGCGTCTCGATCTCGCCGCCGTAACAGCCGATATCCGAATAGCCCATATCATCGTTCAGAATGATGAGTACGTTGGGCTTCTTGCCGCTTGCCATGATCTTGTTTTCCTTCGGAAACGCTGGCCTACGCGTGCCGCCGCGTGAGACTGATGCTGAGACGGAAATAGTCGGGAAGATAGGAGGCGCGCAGAAGTTCGAGCGCGCGGCCGTCCTTACCGAGAGTCAGGCGCTCGATCGTCAATAGTGGACCGCCGGCCTTTACACCGAGAAGTTTTGCGCTGGTCGCGTCGGTCAGACCGGCGCCGATCGTCTGCTTGGCTTCGGCGATTTCATGACCGAGTTCGTCCTCGAGCACGCTGTACATGATGATCTTGATGAGATCGCGCTTTTCCAGCTCGAGACCGATATCCGGCGGATAAAATGCATGCTCGATCGCGATTGGCGTTTCGTCGGCGAAGCGGACCCGCTTCAACTGCCATACCGCCCGTTCCTGCAACTTATCCCTCACACCGGCGTCGTGGCGGTTGGTCATGCCTTGCTGAAGCACTTTCGCGCCTGCGGCATAGCCCGCGTCACGAATGGTTTCGGAAAACCCCATCAGGCGGCCGACCCAGTTTTCCGGCTGGTTGGACTTTAGAAACGTGCCGCGCCCGCGCGAGCGCGCGAACATGCCCTCATGCACGAGCGGCGAAATCGCGTTGCGGATCGTAATGCGGCTCACGCCGAAATAGCGGCCGAGTTCGGCCTCGGTCATCAGGCGTCCCTCGGCGTCGATCAATTCGCCTTTCCTCACCTGAGTCCGGATCGACTCCCGTATCTGGATGTGAAGCGGAATGGCGGCCTGCACGGCTCCCTGTTTGCCGTTAGCGAGTGCGACGGCGGCTTTCTGTGTCGAGGTTTTCATTTCAGGAAAGCCGCATTCTGGTTTGGGAATCGAACAAGTGAATATCCTGTGGGCGGGCGGTGATCGCAACCGTGTCGCCTTCTTTCGGCACGTTCTCGTCGCTTACGCGCACCCGCATCAGGGCGCCGCCGATGTCGAGATCGAGCACGGCCGTATCGCCGAGATGCTCGACGAGATCGACACGCGATTGCAATCCGTCGCCGCCAAGCCGGATTGCACCGGGCCGGATACCGGCGACCACGTCGCGCGAACCTGCGGCCTGCATCGTGGTCTCGAACTTGTGCCCGCCAAGAAAAACGTCGCCGTCCTGATATTTCGCCTGCACCAGATTCATCGGCGGGTTGCCGATGAATCCCGCAATGTCTATCGAATTCGGCTTGGCGAAGACTTCCTCCGGCGTGCCTATCTGCTGGATTTCACCCGCCATGAACACTGCCATGCGGTCGGCTAGCGTCATCGCTTCTTCCTGATCATGCGTGACGTAAACCGCGGTCATACCGAGCGAACGCTGGAGCTTTTTCAACTCGACCCGCGTCTCCAACCGCAGCTTCGCATCGAGATTCGAAAGCGGTTCGTCGAGCAGAAACAGCCGGGCCTTGCGAACGATCGCACGCGCCAGCGCGCAACGCTGCTGCTGCCCGCCGGAAAGCTGGCCCGGCCTGCGGTCGAGCAGATGCTCGATCTTCACCTTGCGCGCGGCGTCGAACACCGCAGGCGCGATTTCCGCTTTCGGCATCTTCGCCATTTCGAGCGGAAAGGAAATATTCTCCGCGACCGTCATATGCGGATAGAGCGCATAGCTCTGGAACACCATCGCGACGTCGCGCTCGGCCGCGTCTGCACCGGTGACATCCTTGCCGTCGATGAACACCTGCCCTGCCGTCGGCGCATCAAGACCCGCGAGAATGCGCAAGGTCGTGCTCTTGCCGGAGCCCGAAGGCCCCAGAAGCGCGAAAAATTCGCCCGGCTCGATCTCGAAATTCACGTTCTTCAACGCGACGAATTCGCCGTGCTTCTTCCAGATGTCCTTGAAAACGACCTGACCACGCGCACTCATCGGCGCCCCCCTCCCTTGACGGCGCCGACCGTCAGACCTTTCACGATATGCTTCTGCGCGACGATACCGAGGATTACGACGGGCAGCATCGCAAGCACCGAAACGGCCGCGAGCTTCGCCCACAGCGTCTGTTCCACGGAAACGAAATTGAACATCGCGATCGTTACCGGCCGCACGGTATTGCCGCTCAGTACGACAGCGAACAGAAATTCATTCCATGCGTTGAGAAACACGAAAACCACCGTGACGGCGATGCCGCCGCGCACCTGCGGAATGATGATGCGCCAGAGCGTGCGCAGCCGGCTTGCACCGTCTAGGTAGGCGGCCTCCTCCATCTCGTAGGGAATGTCCTCGAAGTACGAGACCAGGAGCCAGATCGCGAACGGCAATGAGAACGAGAGATAGATCAGGATGATGCCCTGATAAGTGTCGATCCAGCCAATGTTTCGCAGTACGATGTAATACGGAATGATAATGCCGACCGGCGGCAACATCTGCGTGGCCAGCACATAGAAGCCGGTAAATTTCTTTCCCCGGAATCGCAATCGGGCAAGCGCGTAGGCCGCGGGGATCGCCAGCACCATCGTGACGATAGTCGTACCCAGCGAAATGATCATGCTCGAGAGCAGGTTCGGCAGGATCGAGCCGGAGCCGAACAATACGTCGCGATAGGCATCGAGCGTCGGCTCGAACAGGAGCTTCGGCGGATAGGCCAGCGCGTCCTTGTCGGTCTTCAGCGAATTGAGCACGCTCCAGACGATCGGAAATGCCCACGCGAGCAGAAACACGACCGTGATTGCGAGCAGCAGGATTGTCCGCAGGCGCTTCACTTGCCCCTCCGGATCGCAAACAGAATCGCGGAGATGATAACCGTCACGATCAGGAGCGCTACCGCGAGCGCCGACCCGTAGCCAATGGAAAGCTCGGTGAAGGATTTCCGGTACGCATAGAGATTGAGGATTTCGGTCGCGGTACCCGGCCCGCCACCGGTGACGGTGAATATCGCGGCGAATGCGGTGAGCGCAACCATGGTCCGCATGATGATGACCATGACGATCGCCGGGCGCAGCAGCGGCAATGTAATTCTGCGGAAGCGCTGCCAGGCCGAAGCACGGTCGATCCGCGCCGCTTCGTAAATATCCTCAGGCAGCGACGCGAGCGAGGCCAGCAGCACCATGAAGGCGAATGGCGTCCATTGCCAGGTATGAATCACGACGACCGACACCATCGCGAGGAACGGATCGCCGAGCCAGTTCTTGCTGCCGAGGCCCGCGCTGATCGCGAGATAGTCGATGATGCCGAATTCCGGCGCGAGCATGAACGTGCGCCAGATCATGCCGACGACCGCCGGCGAAAGCACCACCGGCAGAATCGCGATCACGCGGAACCAGCCCTGTCCGCGCTTCATGTTCATCACGAACAAGGCGAGTGCGAGACCGACGATGACCTGAAGAATGACGGTCGAAATCGTATAGACCAGACTGACGACCAGCGAATGCCAGAAGCGGTCGTCACTCAAGAGTACCTTGTAGTTCTCCAAACCGACGAAGCCGTTCAGGAACGGCATCGATAGATCCATGCGGTAAGCGCTGGTGTAGATCAGAAACAGAAGCGGAAACGTCGTCGTCGCAAGCAACGCGAGAAACGCAGGCGCCAGCAGGAGCGTCGCAAAGCGGCGCTCTCGCTGCGCGAGCACATGGCCGAAGTCGCTGTAAGCGACTCCGGCCACGTCCGTTGCCGCTGTGTTTCCGGCGGAAGCCATTCTCAGCCGCGCATCATCGGCTCGATGCGCTTCTGGGCGTCGTCGAGCGCGGCCTTGATGCTGCTCTGACCCGACAAGGCCGACTGGATCGCCGTCGCCATGGTGTCGCCGATCGCCGGCCACTGCGGAACGCGCGGACGCCAGTCGACGTCGGTGTCGTTCTGCAAGGCTTCCATCGAAACCTTCACGAATTCGTCGCCGAATCCGTTGAGGAGCTTCACGTACTCGGGGTCTTTCCACACCGAAGCCCGGTTAGCGCCCGAGCGCTTGGTCGGACCCGCGAACTTGTGAGCGGTCCGTGCCTGCGTTTCGGCGCTCGCCGCCCACTGGATAAAGAGCCAGGTCGCTTTCTTCTTCTTTTCGGAGAGCGCGGCGTTGATCGGGAAGCCCCAGTTCCAGATCGAGCTGACGCGCTTGCCCGAAGGGCCTTTCGGCCAGCGGGCGTAAGCGACCTTGCCGATCACCTTGGACTTCTGCGGGTTGTTCACGACCGACGCCGACGAATGCGCGTCGATATAGCTGCCGAGCGTGCCCTGCGAGAAGGCGTCCGCGATGTCCGGCCAGTTCCAGTTCGACGCAGCGTTCGGCGCGTACTTGCGCATCAGATCGACGTAATACGCAAGCGCTGCTTCCGCTTCGGGTCCGTTAACGACGAGCTTGCCGCCCTTGAACCATTCGCCGCCGAATTCGCGGAACAGCGACGGATAGATGTACATATTCTGACCCGCACCCGCGACGCCGCGGAGCGCAGCACCCCATACACGGCTGTCGGGTGCGTGCACGGCGGCCGCGTTCTTCATGTAATCTTCGAGCGTATCGGCCGCCTTCAGACCCTTCGCTTCGTAGAGATCCTTGCGATACACTTGGATCGTGACTTCGCCGTCATAGGGCATGCCGTAGAGCTTGCCGTCGACGCTGTTCGCGCCGCGCCAGCCGGCGAAGATGTCTTCGTAGTTGAACCAGTTCTTGTCGGTGAGCGAAGCGTCATTGAGATAGGCGTCGAGCTGATCGACCCATTTGTTCGCCGCATAGAGCGAGTAATACATCGGATCTGTCGCCGACGTCGCATAGGTCGCGGTCTTGGAAGTCAGGTCGATCACGCTCTTCTGGCGGATTTGCGCGGGCGGCACCTTCTCGAAGCGCACGTCGATGCCGGTCAGCGCCTTGAATTGCGGCTCGAGCGAAATGAGGTTCTCGAAGTAGCTCGCGGGAATAACGGCGACCGTGATGGTTTCGCCTTCAGCCTGCCGCCAGTTGATCTTCGCAGATTTATACGCGCCGAGATCGGCCTCCTGCGCGCGTGCATGGCGAAGGATGCCCGGACCGAAACCGATCAGGGCCGCCGCGGCCGTACTCGTTTTCAGGAACGTCCTTCGCGTAGGCTTATTGAACGACTTCATTTCCTGTCCTCCCTGTTTCCGGCTTTTTTGCCGGTTAAGTTAGGACGTTTCGGTAAATGTTATAACAAGTCAAGACGGTAGGTTCGCGGGTGCGAGAAGCCGCGAACGCGGCGGAATCTCGCTTCCTGATGGAGCGGCAGCGCAGTGACGAAACATTGACGTGCTACCCGCGAACTGATCCTAACCTTTCTCAGCGGTATATTCGAGCGCGCGGCGCAGGCAGACTTCCGCCGGATCGGCGGCGCGCGATAGCAGGCCGAGGAGCGTAAGCCACTCTTCCTCCGACGCCTCGGACGCGTAGCGCTGCACGGCGGCACTTGTGAACTCCCCGAGCGATTCCCCTTCCGCATTCGCAAGCTCCCGCAAGCGCAGGACGAGCGGCATATTGCCGAGCGAAACCAGATATTCCGTCGCCACGGCTTCATTGGAGAATGTCTTGAGAATGTCGCCGAGCAACATCGCCGCTTCCTAGCTCACGCGATGCGCTTCCGCACCGGCAAGATCGATCCCCTCGATCTGCGCGGCGGAAATCAGGCGTGCGATGTATTGTGCCGAGGCACGTCGCTCCACTGACTCGCGCAAGTAGTCAGCGATGCGGCCGCGCACGGCATCGAACGGAATCTGCTTACCCTCGATCCTGCGAACCAGGTGAACGATATGTATGCCGTAACGGCTCTCCACCGGTCCGCTGATCGCGCCGGGTGCTAGCGCCGTCATCGCTTTCTCGAATTCCGGCGTGGTTTGGCCTGAAGTCAATTGCCCGAGATTTCCGTGCTGCTTCGCGGACGGACAGTCGGAATGAAGCGAGGCCAGCATGTCGAACTTCTCCGGATAGAGCCGAAGCTCGGCCGCGATCGTCTCGGCCTTCTCTTTCGCTACACGAAAGGCTGCTGCATCCCTCTTGTCGGCTGCGATAAGAATGTGCGCGGCTTCGTAGATCGTCGCGGAACGAAAGCGGCTGCGTTTGTGCTCGTAGTAGCGCAGGCAGGACGCCTCGTCCGGCTCCGGCGTCGCCACTTCCCGCTCGAACAGCCCGCGGATTACGGCCTCGTCTTCGGTTTCGGTGCGGCCGTCTTCCGTTTTCGGCGCGGCGGCAATCGCGAGCCTCTCCGCCTCAGCAAGCAGCAGATGCCGGATGACGAGTGCTTTAGCGGCACTATGCCAAGCATCGATCGGCTTCTGCGCCGGATAATATTGTGCCTCGCGCGAAATCTCGGCGCGCGGCACTTCGATGCCGTTCACGCGGATCGGCTTCGGTTTGGGGAGCGTAACACTGTGTACCGAGCAGGACATCACCGGCACTCCCTTCAGGACGGGCGCTTCGCCTGCACCGTGTAGTGCGTGGCGGCAGCATTGGAAGCGGCATGCGCGCCCTTGCGCGTGCGCACGATCTGGTAGCCGCGCCGGCCCAGATACCAGACCGGGGCGCTCCAGACATGCACAAGCCGCGTGAACGGGAACACGAGAAACAGTGTCATCCCGAGCAGCAAATGCAGCTTGAAGATGATGTGCGCATTCGCGACCTGCGACGAGACTCCGGGCTGCAGCATGAGAATGCCCTGCGCCCAGGTCATGAATTTCACCATTTCATGCCCGTCGAGATGATCGAGCGAAACGAAAATCGTCGAAAGTCCGAGTACGAGCTGCGCATAAAGCATCAGCAGGATCGCGATATCGCCGAACGACGAGGTCTTGCGGATGCGCGAATCGAACAGCCTGCGATGCACGAGCAGCGTCATTCCGGCGAAGCACATAACGCCGGCGACGCCGCCAACGACGATCGCCATCCACTGCTTGAAAGTATGCGATACGCCGAGCGTATCGAAAACCCAGATCGGCGTGAGCAGGCCGACGAAGTGGCCCATGAAGATCACGAGAATGCCGATATGGAAAAGGTTGGAGCCCCAGCTCAACTGCTTCCGTCGCAGGAGCTGGCTTGAGCCGCTGCGCCAAGTGTACTGCTCGCGGTCGAAGCGCAGCCAGCTTCCGACCAGAAATACCGTCAGGCACAGATAAGGATACCAGCCGAACAGAACGTAGTTGATGGCGTCACGCATTCCGTCCTCCCGAAGAATACTGGATGACCGGCTTGTTGCTTGCGACCTGCACGCCCGGCGCGGGACGCCGGCCGGCGCGCACCTTCGCGGTGATTTCGTCCTTGCAGGACGACGCCGCGCCCGGACCAAACTGCACCGCTTCGTCTTCCCACGCGGCATCGAGTGCCTCGAGATCGTCGGGATCGGCGTCGGGGCGCGCCAGAATTTCCTGCACCGCCTCGCGCTCGGGAATTGCGCTCGAGAGCGAAGCCAGCGCCTGAAACACACCCTGATAGGGAGAGTTGCGCGTCGCCAGCCGCTCGCCGAGCGCCGTGATGATATTTATTGGCTGGCCAAGGAGATCGCACGCTTCGCTGGGCGGCAGCGTCGATAGAAACTCGAGGAACAGCGGCACGAAGTCCGGCAGTTCCGACGCGCCGATCTCGAGGCCGTGCTCGGCGTAGTGATTTTGCAGATCCACCATCGCCTGCCCGCGATCCCTGCTCTCGCCGTGAATGTGCTCGAAGATATGCAACGAGAGCGAGCGCGTGCGGTCGAACAGATCGGTATAGCGCTCCTGCATTTCATAGAGATCGCCGCTGGCAAGGCCTTGGGTCAGCAGCCGCAACTGCTTTCGCGCACTGTCGGAGATGTTGGCACAGGAGCCGATAATCCTCTCGATCTCCGGCATCGCCTCCTGCAGTTCGCGCGACGGATAGGTAAGCAGCGCCGAAAGCGCTTTCAGTACGTTCATCACGCAACCTCCATCGGGGTTTTCGCGCGCTTCTTCGCGCCGAACAGATCGACCTCGGTAGCGCCGGTGGAGCAGCCGTTGCCGAAGGTGAAGCCGCAGGCGCCGCGCAGGTCGTATGCGTCTTCGTCGATCTCGCGATGGGCGGTCGGGATCACGAAGCGATCTTCGTAGTTCGCAATCGCCATTATTTGATACATTTCCTCGATCGCAAGACCGCTCAAGCCCACGCGCTTTGCGATGTTCTCGTCGCGCACGCCGTCGACCGTCTTTGCCCGCATGTAAGCGCGCATCGCCAGCATCCGCTCGAGGCCGAGCGCAACCGGCTCCTCCTTCCCGGCGGTAAGCAGGTTCGCGAGATACTTGAGCGGAATACGGAGCGAACGCACGTCCGGCATCTCGCCGTCATGGCCGATCTTTCCGGCCGCCGACGCCGACTGGATCGGCGAAAGCGGCGGGACGTACCAGACCATCGGCAGCGTGCGGTATTCTGGATGCAGCGGGAACGCAACCTTCCACTCCATCGCCATCTTCCAGATCGGCGAGCGGCGCGCCGCCTCGAGCCATGCGTCGGGCACGCCGTCGCGGCGCGCGGCCGCGATCACGTCCGGGTCGCTCGGGTTAAGGAAGACCTTGAGTTGCGCCTCGTAAAGATCCTGCTCGTCTGGAACGCTCGCCGCCTCCTCGATCCGGTCCGCGTCATAAAGAATAACGCCGAGATAACGGATGCGGCCGACGCAGGTTTCCGAACACACGGTCGGCTGGCCGGCCTCGATGCGGGGGAAGCAGAAGATGCACTTCTCGGATTTTCCGCTCGACCAGTTGTAGTAGATCTTCTTGTAGGGACATCCCGAGACACACATGCGCCAGCCTCGGCACTTATCCTGGTCGATCAGCACGATGCCGTCTTCCTCGCGCTTGTAGATCGCGCCCGACGGGCACGACGCGACGCAGGCCGGGTTGAGACAATGCTCGCAGAGCCGCGGCAGGTACATCATGAAGGTGTTTTCGAACTGCCCGTAGATGTCCTTCTGCACGCCTTCGAAGTTGACGTCCTCCGAGCGCTTCGCGAACTCGCCGCCGAGAATTTCTTCCCAGTTCGGGCCCCATTGGATTTTTTCCATCCGCTCGCCGGTGATCAGCGAGCGCGGCCGCGCGGTCGGAAATGCCGAAAGTTCAGGCGCCTTCTGCAAATGTTCGTAGTCGAAGGTGAAGGGCTCGTAATAGTCGTCGATCTCCGGAAGGTCGGGGTTGGCGAAAATCTTCGCAAGCACGCGCCACTTGGCGCCGATGCGGGGTTCGATCTTGCCGTTCCGCTTGCGCTTCCAGCCGCCGTTCCAGCGCTTCTGGTTTTCCCACTCTTTGGGATAGCCGACGCCGGGCTTGGTCTCGACGTTGTTGAACCATGCGTATTCCATCCCTTCGCGGTTGGTCCAGACGTTCTTGCAGGTAACGGAACAGGTGTGACATCCGATGCACTTATCGAGATTCAGCACCATTGCGATTTGCGCACGGACTTTCATTCCGCTGCCTCCAGTTTGGCGGTTGCATCTAGGTTCGCGGGCTGATCCGCGTTTGGCGTGTCGAGCCAGTCGACCTTCGACATCTTGCGGATGATGACGAACTCGTCGCGGTTGGTGCCGATGGTGCCGTAATAGTTGAAGCCGTAGGCGAGTTGCGCATACCCGCCGATCATGTGCGTCGGCTTCACCACCGTGCGCGTGACCGAGTTATGGATGCCGCCGCGCTGGCCGGTGACCTCCGACCCCGGCACGTTCACGATCTTCTCCTGCGCGTGGTACATCATGCACATGCCGTCCTTCACGCGCTGGGACACGACCGCGCGTGCGGTCAACGCGCCGTTCGCGTTGTAGGCTTCGATCCAGTCGTTATCGGAGATCCCCGCTTTTGCCGCATCGTTCTCGGAAATCCAGACGATTGGGCCGCCGCGAGAGAGCGTCAGCATCAGCAGGTTATCGGTATAGGTGGAGTGGATGCCCCACTTCTGGTGCGGCGTGATGAAATTCAGAACGATTTGCTTTTCGCCGTTCGGCTTGCTGTCGATAACCGGCTTGACGGCCTTCAAGTCGACCGGCGGGCGATAGACGCAAAGCGCCTCGCCGAACGCGCGCATCCACAAATGATCCTGATAGAGTTGCTGGCGGCCGGAAAGCGTGCGCCATGGGATCAGTTCATGCACGTTCGTATAGCCAGCGTTATAGCAAACCTTTTCTGACTCCAGTCCCGACCAGGTCGGCGCCGAGATGATCTTGCGCGGCTGCGCGACCACATCGCGGAAGCGGATTTTCTCGTCTTCCTTCGGGATCGCGAGATGTGTGTGATCGAGGCCCGTGGTTTGCGACAGCGAGGCCCACGCCTTCACCGCCACCTCGCCGTTCGTCTCCGGCGCTAGCGAGAGGACTACTTCCGTAGCGTCGATGTCGGAGTCGATCTTCGCAAGTCCCTGCGACGCACCCGCTTCGGTGACGACGCCGTTCAGGCGTTTGAGCAGTTCGACTTCGTGCTGCGTATTCCACGACATGCCTTTGACGGCATTGCCAAGCTTGTCCATCAGCGGTCCGAGCGAAGTGAAGCGCCTGTAGATGTTCGGATAGTCGCGCTCGACCACCACGACCGCGGGCATCGTCTTGCCGGGGATCGGCTCGACCTCGCCCTTCTTCCATTCCCTGACGTCGATGGCCTGCGCGATCTCGTTCACGCTGTCGTGCTGGATCGGCGTCAGCACCACGTCCTTCTCGACGCCAAGCACTTCCGGAGCGACCTCGGAAAACTTTTTCGCGATTGCTTTGTAGATTTCCCAATCGCTCTTCGCCTCCCACGACGGATCGACGGCCGCCGTGAGCGGATGGATGAAGGGATGCATGTCCGAAGTATTGAGATCGTTCTTCTCGTACCAAGTCGCGGTCGGCAACACGATGTCGGAGTAAACGCAGGTCGTCGACATGCGGAAGTCGAGCGTGACCAGAAGATCGAGCTTTCCTTCCGGCCCCTTGTCCCGCCAAGCGACTTCCTTCGGCTTCTGGCGGCCGGTCTCGCCTAGGTCCTTGCCCTGCACGCCATGCGTGGTGCCGAGGAGATGCTTCAGGAAATATTCGTGGCCCTTGCCGGACGAACCAAGGATGTTCGAGCGCCATACGAACATGTTGCGCGGCCAGTTGTCGGAGTGGTCCGGGTCCTCGCAGGCCATCTGCAATTCGCCGGACTTCAATCCCTTCGCGACATAGTCTTTCGCTTCCAGCCCGGCGGATTCCGCTTTCTGGGCGAGGTCGAGCGAGTTCTGTCTCAGTTGCGGTGCCGACGGCAGCCAGCCCATGCGCTCGGCGCGCACGTTGTAGTCGATCAGTGCGCCGTCCCACGTACCCGCGGGCGCGGTCGGCGAAAGTATTTCCTCAACGCCGACGGTTTCATAACGCCACTGGTCGGTATGCGCATAGAAGAACGAGGTCGAGTTCTGCTGCCGCGGCGGGCGGCCCCAGTCGAGGCCGAAGGCCAGCGGCAGCCAGCCCGATTGCGGACGAAGCTTTTCTTGCCCCACATAATGCGACCAGCCGCCGCCCGACTGACCGACGCAACCGCACATCACCAGCATGTTGATGACGCCGCGATAGTTCATGTCGCAGTGATACCAGTGGTTCATCGCCGCGCCGATGATGATCATCGAGCGGCCCTTGGTCTTCTCGGCGTTCAGCGCGAATTCGCGCGCAACCGTGATGATCTGGTCGCGCGGCACGCCGGTGATCTTCTCGGCCCAAGCGGGCGTATAGGGCGCGATATCGTCGTAGGATTTGGCGACATTCGGATCGCCGAAGCCGCGCTCGAGGCCGTAATTCGCGGCCATGAGATCGAACACCGTCGCGGCGAGCGCTTCGCCGTCTTTCAGCTTCAGGCGCTTGGCCGGAACCTTGCGCACGAGCACATCGGGGTGATCGGTTCCCTGAAAGTGATCGTGTTCGCGATTGCCAAAATACGGGAAGCCGACATTTGCGAACTCGTCGTGCGACATCGCAAAGGAAAGCCGCAGGTTGGTCTCGCGGCCTTCGGTATCCTTCTCCTCGAGATTCCACTTGCCCTTCTCGCCCCAGCGGAAGCCGACCGAACCGCGCGGCACGACGATGCTCTCCGAAGTCTCATCGAAGGCAACCGTCTTCCACTCGGGGTTGTTCGTCTCGCCGAGGTTGTCGGCGAAATCCGAGGCGCGCAGCTGACGATCCGGTACCAGCCGGCCGTTCTGCTCGACGAGCTTCACCAGCATCGGCATGTCGGTGTATTGCCGGACGTAATCCTCGAAATATTTCGCCTGCCGGTCGAGATAGAACTCGCGCAGGATGACGTGGCCCATCGCCATCGCAAGTGCTGCGTCCGTGCCCTGCTTCACCGAAATCCAGAGATCGGCGAATTTCGACGCCTCCGAATAGTCGGGACTGATCACGACACTTTTCGCGCCGCGATAGCGCGCCTCCGTATAGAAGTGCGCGTCCGGCGTGCGGGTCTGCGGAACGTTCGAGCCCCAGAGAATAAGGAAGCCCGAATTGTACCAGTCGGCGCTTTCGGGCACGTCGGTCTGTTCGCCCCAGGTCTGCGGCGACGACGGCGGCAGGTCGCAGTACCAATCGTAGAACGACATGCAGACGCCGCCGATCAGCGAGAGATAACGCGAGCCCGCAGCATAGGAAACCATCGACATCGCCGGAATCGGCGAGAAGCCGATGATGCGGTCCGGCCCGTGCTTCCTGATCGTATAGGCATTCGCGGCGGCGATGATCTCGGTGACTTCGTCCCACTGCGCGCGCACGAAGCCGCCAAGCCCGCGCCGCGACGTATATGTCTCGCGCTTTCCCGCATCCTCGACGATCGATGCCCAGGCCGCGACCGGGGTGCGCATCACGCGCGCCTCGCGCCACAGCCGCAGCAGCCGCGAACGCACCAGCGGATATTTCACGCGATTGCCGGAATAAATATACCAGGAATAACTCGCGCCGCGCGAACAGCCGCGCGGCTCGTGGTTCGGCAACTCGGGCCGCGTGCGCGGGTAATCCGTTTGCTGCGTTTCCCAGGTGACGATGCCGCCCTTGACGTAGATCTTCCACGAACAGGAGCCGGTGCAATTCGCACCATGCGTCGAGCGTACGATCTTGTCGTGTTGCCAGCGCTTGCGATAGCCGTCTTCCCAGCGGCGGTCTTCCGACGTCGTAATTCCGTGGCCTTCGGCGAAGGGCTCGCTTGGGCGGCGGAAGAACGTCAACCGGTCCAGAAAGTGGCTCATTTCGAAGCTCCTGCGATTGCTAGCGTTTGCTTGCTGTTTCTTTCGACGTCGTAGAGCAGTCCGCCGCGGCGCGTGTAGAAGAACCAGGTGATCGCGATGCAGCTTGCGTAGAACGCGAGGAAGCCCCAGAGCGCCGCTTCGACGCCGCCGGTCATCGCAATCGAAGTGCCGTAGCTTTTCGGGATGAAGAAGGCGCCATAAGCCGCGATCGCGGAGGTGAAGCCGATGATCGCGGCCGATTCCATCTCGACCTGCTTGTTGCGGTTGACCACGCTTGCCCCGGGCATGATCCGCATCAGCTCCTTGCGCATGATCGCGGGGATCATCTGGAAGGTGGACGCGTTGCCGACGCCGCTTGCGAAGAACAGAAGCAGGAAGCTCGCGAAGAATCCGGTGAATGCGTAGGGCTGATCCTTGACGCCGAGGAAATAGAGCACCCCGAGCACGCCGATCGCCATCAGCACGAAGACCCACAGCGTCACGCGCCCGCCGCCGAAGCGGTCGGAAATCCAGCCGGTCGCCGAGCGCGAGATCGCACCGACCAGCGGCCCGAGGAACGCAAGCTGCAACGCATCGACCGCGGGAAACTGCGTTTTGGTCAGCAGCGGGAACGCAGCGGAATAACCGATGAAGGAGCCGAAGGTGCCGGTATAGAGCCAGCACATGATCCAGTTGTGCTTGCGCTGGAAGATCACCGACTGCTCGGCGAACGAGGCCCGCATGGAGGCGATGTCGTCCATGCCGAACCACGCCGCGAAGGCGGAAGCGACGATGAACGGCACCCAGATGAAGCCCGCGTTTTGCAGGAAGATCCGGGTCGTCTTGCCGCCTTCGGTCGCGACTTGCGGATCGCCGCCGAGTACGCCGAACACGCCGTAAACGATAATCAGCGGGATCACGAACTGCGCGACGCTGACGCCGAGATTGCCGAGGCCTGCGTTGAGCGCGAGCGCGTTGCCCTTCTCTGATTTCGGGAAGAAGAAGCTGATATTCGCCATCGACGATGCGAAGTTGCCGCCGCCGAAGCCGCAGAGCAGCGCAAGCCCGAGGAACACGAAATAGGGCGTCTCCGGATTGCGCACGGCAAAGCCGATGCCGAGTGCGGGAATGATCAGCGACCAGGTCGCAAGCGTGGTCCAGAGCCGTCCGCCGAAAATCGGCGGCATGAAGGAATAGAAGATACGCAGCGTCGCGCCCGATAAGCCCGGCAGCGCAGCGAGCCAGAACAACTGATCGGTCGTGAATTTGAATCCGACCGCGGGGAGCTTTGCGACCACTATTGACCAGACCATCCACACCGCGAAGGAAAGCAGAAGTGCTGGAATGGAAATCCAGAGATTGCGGCGCGCGATCGCCCTGCCCGTTTTGTCCCAGAACGCGGCATCCTCCGGCTCCCACTTCTCGATGAGCTTCGGATTCGTAATTGCGCCGTGTTTCGGCTCATGCACGCCCTGCAACTCAGGAAACTGCGGCAGCGTCTGCCGCTTCTCGACCGCAACGCCGCTTTCCATGTTGCGGATCGCGAAGTGCATCCAGATCAACGACCCGGAAGCGATCACGAACAGAAGCATGAAGCAGCTCGTCCAGATGCCGGTGAGATCGTTCAGCACGCCAAAGGCGATCGGCAGCACGAAACCGCCGAGACCACCGATCATGCCGACCAGACCGCCGACCGCGCCGACATTGTTCGGGTAATAGACCGGGATGTGCTTGAAGACCGCTGCCTTGCCGAGACTCATGAAGAAGCCGAGCACGAAGACGAGCACGGTGAAGCCGATGAGGCCGGTCGCAAGTTCGAACGTAAAAGGCCCGCGCGCAGTCTGCACGGTATAAGCCGTCGGCGGATATGACAGGAAAAAGGTAACCGCGACCGAAACCAGGAACGTCCAATACATCACGCGGCGCGCGCCATAGCGGTCGGAGAGATGCCCGCCATAGGCGCGGAAGATGCTCGCCGGGATCGAATAGGCGGCGGCGAACATGCCGGCCGCTTTGATGTCCAGCCCATAGACGCCGATCAGGTAGCGCGGCAGCCAGAGCGACAGCGCGACGAACGCGCCGAAAACAAAGAAGTAATAGAGCGAGAAGCGCCAGACCTGAACATTTCTGAGCGGCGCGAGTTCGAGCCAGGCACTCTTCGGCTTTTCGCCGCGCGCGCGCCGCGCCTTCAGCACCGGGTCGTCGCTCGTCGTCAGCCAATAGACGATCGCCATGATCGCGATTGCGAGCGCCCAGACTTTCGCGGTCGTCTGCCAGCCATAGGCAACGAGAACGAAGGGTGCAGTGAATTTCGTTACCGCCGCGCCGACGTTGCCCGCGCCGAAGATGCCGAGCGCGATACCCTGCTTCTCCGCCGGAAACCAGCGCGAAACGTAAGCGACACCGACCGAGAACGAACCGCCGGCGATGCCGACCCCGAGCGCTGCGAGCAGAAACTGCGGATAGGTCGTGGCCCAGGTCAGGAGGTATGTCGCAACCGCCGCCGCGAGCATCGTCGCCGTATAGACGATGCGCCCGCCGTACTGGTCCGCCCACACGCCGAGCGCGATCCGGATGAGCGAACCTGTCAGTATCGGCGTACCGACGAGCAGGCCGAACTGCGTCTCGCTGAGGCCAAGCTGCTGCTTGATGCTGATTCCGATGATCGCGAAGATCGTCCAGACCGCGAAGCAGACGGTGAAGGCCACCGTCGACATCCACAACGCAGCACGCTGTCCTTTAGGTGCCGTTTCGGCTTTCGCTGGCATTTCTACCCCCGCTCGTTCGCAACATTAAAATTGCTCTTGAGGGAATAGAACGACGCATAGTCGGCAACTATTGACGTGGGTCAAGTACCGCGCGGCCAAAACAGTAAAGTTTATGTTGGGTGCCGCGAGTGATCGATTTAATTATCTTTCTACGTTCTTGAAATTGATGAATATCAATCTCGAGGAAAGGCGTGTCGAGAAATGCGTGAAGCCGACCTGCAAACGTTACGGGGATTGCAGCTCTTCAAGAAGATGTCGGCGCGACAGCTCACGCGACTCACGCAGCCTGCTTCGCTGCAACGCTATCCGCAAAATACGCTTCTCATCACGGAGGGAGAGCGGGCCGATTTCCTGCACGTTCTGCTCGACGGTTGTGTCGAACTCTTCGCGTCGCACAACGGCCGGCAAACCACGGTCGACATCTTGCGGCCGACGACGACTTTTATCCTGGCCGCCGTAATTCTGGATCAGCCTTATTTGAAATCGGCGAGGACGCTTCTGGAATCGCGCGTACTTTTGCTGCCTGCCGATGCTGTCCGCGGCGTATTCCGGGAAGATCCCGATTTCGCATATGCGACGATTGCGGAACTAGCGCTTCGCTACCGCAGCGTAACAAAACTCCTGAAGGACCAGAAACTTCGCTCCACGCCCGAGCGGCTCGCAAACTGGCTTCTTAAAACTGCCAGCGTGAATGGAAACACAGGATCGGTCACGCTGGACTTCGAGAAAAAGACGCTCGCATCCCTGCTCGGTACCTCGCCCGAGAACCTCTCTCGAGCGCTTGCGCAGCTCGAGCAAATCGGCGTGCAGACGTCTGGCCGGACGATTGCGATTACCGACCTGAACGGTCTTCGCGACTATGCCAAACCCTCGCCGCTGATCGACGACGGCATCTGATAATTCGCGTGGCTATGCGAGCGCGCGACTCCGCCCGACCCGGCTTTCTACCCAGGCAGCAAGGCCGCCTGCGTCTTCCACATTGCACAGGTCGGAAAGGCCTTCGGCGAAGTGGCCCCACGATTCCAGATTGCGGCGCGGAACGCCGACGAGCGTCGGAATCTCGTGGGCGACGGCTCGCGCAAGCAAACCGCGCAGGCCGCCACCTTCCGCTTCCGTGCGCCCGAATTTATTGACGATCAGCAGATCGCAGCCGTATTCGAGTGCGTCTTCGAGCACTTCGCCTGCGATCAGCAACATCTCGACGTCGAGCCTGCAGCCACGCGCCAGCGCGCCGCGATCCCTGGAGATATGGAATATCTTGCCGCTGCCGAGTTCTTCCAGATCCATGTCGCACTTCGGCCGGTTCGGCACTGCCCGGTTCCGCTGCACGAGGCCGCGAACCAGAACGCCCTTCTCTCGCAAGCCATAACCCAGCGACGACAATGCGCGATCGGCGGCAAAGCCGTCGTCGTAGACAAGCGCAAGCAGCTTACGGTCATCGGCGGCGAAGCCGCTCTTCGACGCATCTACCGCGGCTATCTCGATGGCCATCTCGCTATCCCTCTCCCACGGCAGGACTGCACAGGATCGGGCCATAAACCAGTGCAAAACCGAGAAATCCCCCCGACCAGATGACGCCCGACGCCGTGAGCAGCGCAACATTCCACTCCGGCATAAGCGAACCAAGAATACGAAACAGCGCGCCCATGATCACGGCCAGATAGATCGCCTGCACGGCGGGCGAGGCTACCAGTGCCCTTCCGGTGTGGCCCAGACTCGCGCGCGTCATTACCGCAAGAATCATGGTGCCGGTCGCGCCCGCGGTCCAGGCGTGAATGCCGGCACTGCGCGGAATCTCGCCTAGCGCGCTGAATGCGAGCAGCACGAAGCCGAGCGGAATGAACGCATAGGCGGCATGGAGCACCAGCACGATCGGTGCGCGCGCGGCGCGTTCTCCCGCCCAGCGCAGAAACCGCCACCCTTGCGCGATGCCCCCGGCCAGCAAAGCGAAAGCAGTGACCGTGGAAGCGGGTTGCATGATCCATGCGATCAGAGCGAATAGGCTGATGACAATGCTTGCCGCGTCGAAGCGGCCAAAACTCGCGGGCATCCGCCCCGCGCTTTGGCGCGCAAGCCAGTTGTGCGTGAAGCTCGGCACGATGCGCCCGCCGACGAGCGAAATCAAAAGAATGACCGCGCTCAGGCCGATGCGCGTGCCGAAGTCGGCGCTGCCCCGGTAATGCGCCTCCAGATGAAAAATGAGATTGCCCGCGGTCAGAACGCTCACTACGCCGATCACTCTGAGATTGCGCCAGTTCTGGCCCGCGACGATCTCGCGCACCGCCACCGCGGCAACGACGAGCAGGAAAGCGACGTCGATTGCCGCGGCCGTTGCCCATCCGATTTGCGCCGAGTTGAAGACGGCAACGCGCCCGGCCACCCAAAGCAGAAAGAGCGCGAACAGCGGTAGTCCGCGCACGGGCAGCCGTTTGGTCCAGTTCGGAATTGCGGTGAGCAAAAATCCCGTAACGATCGCCGGCACGAAGCCGTACAGCATTTCGTGCACATGCCAGTCGAGCGAATGGAACCTGGTTTCGACATTGCCGCCGGTACGGAAAAGATGAAGCCACAGGAGCACCGCCAGCCCTGCGTAGATCGCACCGAAGAGAAAGAATGGACGAAAGCCGTAAGAGAAAAGCGCGCTCCCCGGAAGGCGGATCGGCTGTCTGTCAACGTCCGTCATTTCGCCGCCACGAACTGCTGCCCGCGAGAATAAGCATCGCGGACAGCATCGTTCTTACATCCATACCGGAAAGGGCTCGAGCACGATATTGTCCTTGATCCCCTTCACACCGGCGATGTTCTCGACTGCCACGCGCAGGGCGTTCCGCTCGGCTTCGGAATGAACCGTTCCCCAAAGATGAACCGTTCCGTCCTTCACGGTGATGTTGATGGAACTGGTATTTGCCCAGGACTCCGCCTCGATTCGCTTTCGGGCCTTCTCGCGGATCTGCTCGTCGCCGAGATCGCTATGCGCTTTCTGCGGCGCGGTTGCGATCGCCTGCACCAGGTTGGCGCGCGTGACGATACCGACGAGGCCGCCATTCTCGCAGACTGGCACCCGCTTGATCCGGTGGCGCTCGAACAGCTCGGCCACCTTTTCCAGTGGTGTTTCAGGATCGACGGTGACGACTTCATTCGTCATCAAATCCTTGATCAGCCGCGAATGCGCGCGAGAGTATTCTTCCGCGAGCTGAATGTTGCTGGTGAACAGCGAGAGCCACCAGGAACGGTGTTTCTGTGTACCGATCTCCGCGCGACGAATGAGATCGCCTTCGCTGACGATGCCGATAAGACGTCCCTTCTCGTCGATGATCGGCAACGCGCTAATCCCGTTATCGGTCAGCATCTTCGCGACCTCGCGAACGGTCATCTCCGCCCGTCCGACCTTCACCGGCGAAACCATCACATGTTTGGCTTTCATGACGACCTCCTGTGATTAGAAGAAATTCAACTACACTGGAGATCCGGCGGCTTTGATGCTGGTCAAACGGCTGCACCTCATGTGATTTGACGCACGTCAAAGGCCCGCCCTGATCACACTGCGGCATGCCCGCGCGCCCACGAAACGATCTGCGACGCGCGCATCGCGCAGGAAATACGCGCGGATTCGCGTCCGTTCACGAACAACAACATGGTCGGAATGCCCTGTATGCCGAATTGCCGCGCGATCTCTGGCTCGTCCTGGGAGTTCAGCTTAAGAAGCCGCATATTCGGCTCGAGCATACGCGCTGCTTCCGCAAACTCCGGTCCCATCATCCGGCAGGGACCGCACCACGGCGCCCAGACATCAACCAGCACCGGTATCGAGTTGCGTTCGATCTGACGGCGAAATGTCTCCTGTCCCGCATTCAGCGGTTCGGCCACGAACAGCCGCTTTTTGCAGGTGCCGCAATTCGCGGCATCGGCAGTCCGGCCCACAGGTATCCGGTTGATGGCCGAACAATGCGGGCAAACGATAAGCCGTTCATTTCCAGGCATTCCTGGTTCCCCAAGCGGCGCATAGAAACGGCTCCACACGCCACTTGATTTATATATTCATATCTTTATATATTCGATATTATGAATGTTCAAGATGGTATCAATCCGGAAACGTTTCGTGCGGCCTCCCGCGAGGCCGACGCATTGTTGAAGGCACTTTCGAACCGGCACCGGCTCCTGATCGTCTGCGAGCTGCTCAACGGGAAAAAATCCGTGGGCCAGCTCGCGCAGGCGCTTGGCGTCCGCAGTTCGACGGCCTCCCAGCATCTCGCGCTCCTGCGGCGCGAAGGCATCATTAGCGGCGAACGTAACGGGCATACCGTGTGGTACCGGATCACCAGCAAGCCCGCGGTTGAGATGATGAAAAGTCTCTACGCGTCGTGCTGCTCTCTTTCTCAACTTCGCAACACCACAAAGGAAAAATGAAATGACCGTCGATCGCGCAGTAATGATGTTCGCAGGCTTCGTCGTTCTCCTCTCGCTCGGCCTCGCCTATTACTTCTCGCCATACTGGTACTGGCTGACCGCATTCGTGGGCGCGAATCTCATGCAGGCATCGATCACCGGCTTCTGCCCGGCCGCAATCGTCTTCAAGCGCTTTGGCCTGAGGTGCGGGGTCGCATTCAACTGACGTAGTTCGCTCCATCGCTAAAGAAAACGCCATGTCACGTCCTGTCTTCACTGTTGCAGTACTTCTCGCCTTGACCGGCGCTTCGCCGACGCAGGCGGCAGAATTCACGGTCACGCGCGTGACGGTACCGGAGATGAAAGCCGTTTTCGGCCAGGTCGAAAGCACCCGCGTAGTTCCGGCCCGCGCGAGAATCGGCGGCTCAGTCCGCGAGATCGTCGTCAACGAAGGCGACCCGGTGAAGGAAGGTCAGGTCATCGCGATCATCGGCGACGACAAGCTCACGCTCGAGCGCAGAGCCGCGAAGGCCAAGGTCGATGCACTGACGTCGCAATTGAAGAACGCAAGACTCGATCTGGACCGGGCGTTGCAACTACTCGAGCGCGGCGTCGCGACCCAGGCACGCGTCGATCAGGCGAGAACCCAGTTCGACGTAATCACCAACCAGATCGCCGCCGCCGAAGCCGAACAGGCGGTCGTCGAACAGCGCGCGCACGAAGGCGAAGTACTTGCTCCCGCCGATGGACGCATCCTGAAAGTTCAGGTGCTGCTGGGGTCGGTCGTTCTGTCGGGAGACGAGATCGCAAGCGTCGCCAGCGGAAAATACTATCTCCGCTTGTCTCTGCCGGAACGCCACGCCGCCGGGATCAAGCGCGACACGCTCGTCCGCGTCGTGCGGCGCGGCGTGACCGTACCGGAAGACGGTGTCGTCCCGCAGGGACAGACCGGACGCATCGTCAAGGTCTATCCGGAAATCTCCGGGGGCCGCGTCATCGCGGACGTGGAAGTCGAAGGCATCGGCGATTTCTTCGTGAACGAGCGCACGCTGGTCTGGATTCCGGTCGCGCAGCGCACCGCGATGTTCGTTCCGCCGCAGGCCGTCGAAACAATCCACGGTATCGACTATGTCCGCGTCGTTTCCGCGGGCCATGTCGTCACAGTTGCCGTGATCCTCGGCGAACAGATGGAAACGCCGAAAGGCGCGCGCATCGAAGTGCTTTCCGGCCTCAAGGAAGGCGATCGCCTGGTCGTTCCGGATTGATGCCATGAAACTCGATATTGCCGGTAGCCTTACGCGCGGCTCGATCGCCTCGCCGCTGACACCTCTTCTGCTACTTGCCGCCTTCGCGCTCGGCCTGATCGCGTTGATCACGCTGCCCCGCGAAGAGGAGCCGCAGATCTCCGTGCCCATGGTGGACATCCGCGTCGAAGCGAACGGCCTCAAGGCTGAAGATGCCGTCAAACTCGTGACCGAGCCGCTGGAAAGCATCATCAAGAGTATCGACGGCGTCGAACACGTCTATTCGCAAACCGAAGACGATGGCACGCTAGTCACTGCGCGCTTCGTGGTCGGCACCAATGCCGATGCCGCCATTCTGCGGGTTCACGAAAAAATCCGCGCCAACATGAGCCGGATTCCGGCGGGCATTCCCGAGCCGACAATCATTGGACGCGGCATCGACGACGTCGCGATCGTGGTCGTGACCCTGACGCCAAGCCCTGCGGCGGCCGAGCGATGGAGCGCCAACGACCTGACGCGGCTTGCGCGCGAATTGCAGGTCGAGATCCTGAAGCTATCCGATATCGGGCTCACCTATATTGTCGGCGAGCAGCCCGAGGAAATCCGGATCGAACCGGACCCCGAGCGGCTCGCGCTCTATGGCATCACCTTACAGCAACTGGCCGCGAAGATTTCCGGTGCGAATCGCTCATTTCAGGGCGGACTCGTTCTGAAGGACGGTGAACAGCGCGCGCTGGTCGCCGGCAAGACGCTGCAATCGCAGGCCGAAATCGGCAATCTCCTACTCACCTCGCAGGATGGCCGTCCGATCTATGTACGTGATGTTGCAACCATCACGCTCGGGACCACGCCTGCGAATACCCACGTGACAAACGTGCGCAAGGGCGAAAGCGGTCTGCATCGCACGCCCGCCGTGTCGCTTGCGATTGCCAAACGTCCGGGCACCAATGCGGTCGCGATCGCGCATGAAATCGTCGAGCGGCTGGAGCAGACCCGCGGCAAGATTTTCCCCGCCGATATAGACATGGCGGTCACGCGAAACTACGGCGAGACCGCAAACGAGAAGGCCAACGAGCTTCTGTTTCACCTCGGCCTTGCGACCCTCTCCATCGTGATTCTCGTCGGATTTTCCATCGGCTGGCGCGAGGCCATGGTGGTTGCCGTCGTGATCCCGACGACGATCCTGCTGACGCTATTCGCGGCTCGGATCATGGGTTACACGCTAAACCGCGTCAGTCTTTTCGCGCTGATATTTTCCATCGGCATTCTCGTGGACGACGCGATCGTCGTCATCGAGAACATCTCGCGTCACTGGGCGATGAAGGATGGCCGCTCACGCGCCGCCGCTGCGATCGATGCTGTCGCCGAAGTCGGCAATCCGACTATCGTTGCGACGCTGACCGTGGTCGCGGCACTGCTGCCGATGCTGTTCGTCAGTGGCATGATGGGGCCCTATATGAGCCCGATCCCCGCGAACGCCTCGGCCGCGATGCTGTTCTCATTCTTTGTCGCCGTGATGCTGACGCCGTGGCTGATGCTGAAACTCGTCGGCAAAGCGCCCGCGCATTCGCACGGTCACGATGCGGGCAGCGGCGGCTGGCTCGGAAAGCTCTATGTCGCCGTCGCCGAACCGATCCTGCGGACGAAAAAGCATTCCTGGATTTTTCTTGGTTCGGTCGGCGCCGTCACACTCGCCTCGCTCGGATTGCTCTACACGCAGAGCGTGACCGTGAAACTCCTGCCCTTCGACGACAAGACCGAACTTTCGGTCGTGGTCGATCTCCCGAAAGGTGCCTCCACGGAAGACACCAACCGCATCCTGCAAAGCATGGTCGAGCACCTTGCCCAGGTGAAGGAAATTGCTTCCTTCCAAACCTATGCCGGTACTGCCTCGCCTTTCAATTTCAACGGACTGGTGCGGCACTATTATCTCCGCTCGCAGCCCTATCAGGGCGATATCGCGGTCAACCTCGTTCACAAAAACGACCGTAATCGCTCGAGTCACGAAATCGCACTCGAGCTTCGCAACCGGCTGAAAGCCGTCACCTTGCCCGAAGGCACGATCGTGAAAGTGGTCGAACCGCCGCCGGGACCGCCCGTGCTCGGCACCCTGCTTGCGGAAATCTACGGCCCCGATCCGGAAACCAGACGCGCCGTCGCAACGAAACTGCGTGAAATCTTCGAAAGTGTTCCCTTTATCGTCGACGTCGAGGACAGCTTCCGCTCGCCGCCGCTACGCATGCGCGTTCGAATCGATCAGGACAAGCTCGAGTTCTATCGGGTCGAGCAGGACAGCGTCTATGACACCATACGCATCATCGCGGGCACGACGACCGTCGGCTATTCGCATCGCGGCAAAGGCCGTCAGCCGATCCCGATCCGGATCGCGCTTTCCAAGAGCCAGCGCGTACTGGACGAGCGCATTCTCGCGACTCCGATTGCCGCGAACGCGCTTGCGAATAATCGCTCCGTGGTCGAGCTCGGCGATGTCGTCTCGATTTCCGAAGACCGCGCCTCCTATCCGATCTTCCGCCACAACGGACGCCCCGCAGAGATGGTAACGGCGGAACTTGCGGGCGCGTTCGAAGCGCCGATTTACGGCATGCTCGCGGTTTCTCACGCGATCGACAAGACCGACTGGGGCAAACTGCCGAAGCCGCGGATCGCGTTACACGGCCAGCCCGCAGACGAATCTCATCCCGTGCTGCTCTGGGACGGCGAATGGGAGGTGACGTGGGTTACGTTCCGCGACATGGGCGCGGCCTTCATGATCGCCATTCTCGGGATTTATTTTCTGGTAGTCGCACAGTTCAAGTCGTTCAAGCTGCCGCTCGTGATCCTGACGCCGATCCCGCTTACCTTCATCGGTATCATGCTCGGCCACTGGTTGTTTCATGCGCCGTTCACGGCAACATCCATGATCGGCTTCATCGCGCTTGCCGGCATCATCGTGCGCAATTCGATCTTGCTCGTGGACTTCATCCGCCACGCGCGAACATCTGAGCGGCCGCTGCTTGATGTATTGCTAGAGGCCGGCGCGATCCGCTTCAAACCGATCCTGTTGACCGCGCTTGCTGCAATGATCGGTGCCGCCGTCATTCTCACCGACCCTATCTTTCAGGGCCTTGCCATCTCGCTTTTGTTCGGGCTTGCCTCCTCCACGGCGCTCACCGTGATCGTCATTCCGGCGATTTACGTCGTGCTGCGCGGTTCCCGGAACAATCCCAAGTCAGACGCGCCCTGACGCAGCAATCTTCTTTCAAGAACGGAGCAGAAATATTCCGGCAGCACCCAAGTAAAAGTCATCCCGCAAGCCAGGAAATCATGGGCAAGCCGGAACGAAAGCAGATGACTTGTCGGAACGGAAAACTGCGCTCGTCGGAATGAACGAGAAAACCTCTGCGAGGCAGTTGAGAAATTTGGTGGGCGCACCAGGGCTCGAACCTGGGACCCGCTGATTAAGAGTCTCATTGCAGGTAAGCAAAATCAAACACTTAGCTGTAAACTGCGCTTATTCGAGCTCATGCAGATCAATGCGTTACGCCCGGAATGTAAACTGATTTGCACCGCCTACAACGGTCATGAGCGGAACAATTTTCCGAACGGCCATTTGGTTGGATTCGGTGTGCTGCTACCTATCTGGCAGATAGACCCTTGAGGGACTAATGCATATCGCCGATCACACGTATCTGTTGATTTTTCTGACCTCCGTTGCGATCGGAAACGTTCAATGCTTGTCACGCGCAAAAGGAATTCATTGGACGCCGATCGATCACGGACGCGAAATCCAACAGTATGAAGCTCGAGTGAAAAGCGTAGAACTGAGCGCTTCTACATATCCGGATAAATAGGACCGCCACCAGGCTCCGGAACGGCCCAGTCAATATTTTGGGTAGGGTCTTTAATATCGCAGGTCTTGCAGTGAACGCAGTTCTCTGCGTTGATCAATAAAGTCGGTTCGCCGGTCGAAGAGTTGCGAACAATCTCATAAACACCGGCCGGGCAATAGCGCTGTTCAGGCGCATCGTAGTTTTGCAGGTTTACATCAATCGCTATAGCGGGATCACGAAGCTTCAGATGAACAGGCTGATTCCGTTCGTGGTTCGTATTTGAGAGAGCAACCGAAGACATCTTATCAAATGTGATTTCCCCGTCGGGCTTTGGATAGGAAATTGGCGTGTGCTTTTCCCTTCGATCTAATTGCAAGTGATCCGCGTGATTATGGAAGGTCCAAGGCGCGCGGCCTCTTAGCACGTAAGTATCGACTGCAGAGTACATCAGCCCGCCAAACAAGCCTGCGCGAAACGAAGGGCGAATATTTCGGGCAAGATAAAGCTCGTCCCAAACCCAAGATGAAGCTAAGCGCTTAGGATAATCCGAGACCGTTCGGTCAGAATTATTCTTCGAGAAGTGATCAACGATCGCTTCAGCTGCAAGCATTCCTGACTTCATAGCAGTGTGCGTTCCCTTGATTTTTGGAACATTTAGAAGGCCTGCACAGTCGCCGACTAAGACGCCTCCAGCGAATGCAAGCTGGGGGATCGATTGGTATCCGCCCTCGGAAAGGGCGCGTGCCCCATACCCGATCCGGCGCCCTCCTTGAAACATGGGACGAATTTTTGGATGTGATTTGAAACGTTGAAATTCGTCGAACGGACTTAAATACGGATTGCTATAATCAAGCCCAATGACAAAACCGACTGCGATTTTGTTCTGATCGAGATGATAAAGGAACGACCCACCATACGTGCCTGAATCCAGTGGCCACCCGATAGTGTGCATCACCGTTCCCGGTTGGAAGAGAGGGCTATCTACCTCCCAAAGCTCCTTAATTCCAATTCCATAAGTCTGAGGATCGCAATTTGCGCGTAATGACAACTGCTCAAATAACTTTTTCGTCAGTGAACCGCGGCAACCTTCAGCAAATATAGTCTGACGTGCGCGTATCTCCATTCCAGGTTGATAGTTATCTGTTTTAGAGCCATCACGACCAATTCCGGCGTCGCCTGTGGCAACCCCTAAGATCTCGCTTCCGCTTTGGTCCCAAAGTAATCTTGCCGCTGGAAATCCAGGATATATTTCCACTCCCAACGCTTCGGCTTGCTCTCCTAGCCACCTGCAGAGTGCCCCAACGCTAACAATATAGTTGCCGTGATTATTCATCTGCGGCGGCGTGGGAAGGCGATACGAGCTCTTCTCAGTAAGAAAAACAAACTTGTCTTCTGCCGCGATCGTATTGAGTGGCGCGCCACGTTCTTTCCAGTCTGGAATTAGCTCGGAAAGCGCGCGTGGGTCGATAACCGCGCCAGAAAGTATATGTGCGCCAACCGCTGTGCCTTTCTCTAGGACACACACACTGACCTCGGTGCTTGTACTTTGAGCCAGCTGTTTGATGCGAATGGCAGCTGCCAAGCCGGCGGGGCCAGCCCCGACAATTACGACATCGAATTCCATGATATCGGAGTCGCTCAAGGGAGCCTCTTTTCTTGCTTAAGCACCAACATCGCTTCGACGCTCAACACGTCACGAATTCAGACGCTGAATTTCATCCAATATTTTTGGCAACAGTTCTTTGTAGTCGCCCACAATACCAATGCTAGCGTCGGCAAATATGGGAGCCTTCGCATCGCTATTAATCGCGACAATAGTCTTTGCTCCGGCGCAGCCAGCCATGTGCTGACTCGCACCAGAAATCCCCACTGCAATATAAAGATCAGGCGTGATTGTTTTTCCAGTCAACCCTATTTGCATTGATGGCGGGCACCAACCCAGATCACATGCAACGCGACTCGCACCAACAACTGCACCAAGCTTCGACGCAAGTTGCTCGAGCAGCTTAAACCCCTCAGGCCCACCAAGCCCACGCCCTCCGCCGATAACCACTTTTGCGGTTTCAAGGCGCAAACCTCGGACGTCTTCCTGCTTTCTTTCCAACAGCTTGCTACGAGCTTTTTCTGTGTTCGCAGAAATACTTTTTGTCTCGCCGACTCGACTAGTATCTGGCGCCAAAGGTGTCAGCGAGCCTGGCCGCAATGTGATGATTGCGGGATTTCTGCTAAGCCTCAGAACACTCCGAGCCTTACCGCCATAACAAACACGCGTCGCGACTATCATCCCGTTTTCGATAGCGGCATTTTCGCAGTTCGTTGCAATCGAACCCGACAGTCTAAACGCCAGTCTTGGAGCAAGGTCTGAGCCGGAACTGGTGTGGCCGAATATGACGACACCTGCAGAAGTTTCACTTACTAAATGTGAAATTGTAGCGACCCAAACATCAGGGTCGTATGAGATTGATTCTTCTGCAGCATAGACCTTGTCTGCACCTCCAGAGATCAATTGGCGATCGACATCCGACGATCGCGGTCCCAAGACGATCGCACTTACCTGGCCGCCAGAAGGCTCAGCGAGTTTGCGAGCTAGCGCGACCTGCTCAAGCGAAATCGGCGTCGCTTCTGTAGCGGAGGATTCGGCTAAAACTAACACTCGCAGCGCGGACATTAAATTAGCCTCCCGTCGCGAAGTTTTCGAACGAGCATTTGTGCAGTTTCACCGGCTGAAGTTCCGCCAATTATTTCGCAATGCTTCTCTTTGATAGGAACGTATAAGCGGATCAACTCCTGACTTGCTCCAGCGTCCTTGTTTACGTCGTTCTGAGGCCAACTCTGCATAGGTTTTCGCGACGCCTTCATTGTCTCTCGTAAATTGGGTTTTCGAGCTGGCCCCATTTCATTTGAGACAGTTACAAGCGCGGGGAGCTGAACTTGAATTTTCTCAAATCCGTTATCAAGAACACGATCGACGACTACATTGCCGTCAGATACATCAACGCTCTTTGCAAAGTTCACGGAAGGAATACCTAGTAACTCAGCTAGGCCACACGCGACCACGCCTGCATCTAGGTCAGCGCTTTGACGTCCTGTCAAAATTAAATCAAAGGGAGCGAGCTTTTTGATCGCCTCGCTGAGCACTGACGCGGTTACAAATCCATCGGCCGAACCATTCTTCGGTCCCTCCACCAGCACGGCCTCGTCTGCGCCCATAGAAAGTCCGTGCTTAAGGACATCGCGAGCAGAAGCAGCACCTAGCGTGATGACAACGACTTTCGCCTCTGGTGTCTTTTCTTTTATCCGCAGCGCGGCTTCAATCGCTTGCTCGTCATAAGGACTGATAACCTGAGCGATACCAGGGACGGCAACAACTGAGTTCGACGCTTCATCAACTTTGAAAAGGCCAGGAGCAATCTCAGGATCTTGAATCTGCTTCACGCAAACGAGAATTTTCATCTGCACAGACTTCAAATAACCTCGACATCAACCGGAGTGATGCCATCAAAGTGCTTTTGCTGATAATTCCAAGGCTGTTGAGGCTGCACGCGTCCTTGTTCGTCTGTAGCTCGTGATTTGATCACGTATTTTCCAGGCTCAGAGACGTCCCAGCGACACATCCAACGCCGCCATAGCCAACGGTCTCCATGCTCCTCAATATGAGCGTCGTGCCAGGTTTTTCCGTCATCCACGCTAACTTCGACTCGAGTAATCGCACCCTCCCCGCTCCAAGCTAGTCCACGGATTGCATGTGACCCGCGCTTCAGCGGCGAGTCTTCGTCGACCGGATATGAGACGAAACTCTTGCAACCAAGTTGCTTACAAGGTTTCCGATTTGGATCGTCAGGCGATTCTCCCAGCACAAAGTATTGATGCTGGTAGTAACACTCGGGAGTGTGGTCGAGCAGTTCAATCTGCTTTATCCATTTCACCCACCAATTGCCTGACCAGCCGGGCACAACAAGCCGCAACGGTGCACCATGTATATGCTGAAGGTGTTCACCATTCATCGCCCAGGCAAGTATCGTATCCGGGTGTAGTGCTTTCGAGAGCTCAAGCGCTTTGTCGTAGTTGATGATGCCGGGATCTACATAGTCAATGTCAGTTCGTCCCGTGGACATGTAAAGAGGCGTCGGGTCCGGTTTTCCTAAGTCATAACCTACGAGGTGAGCGCACGTTGCTTCAGGCTTAACACCAGCAAGATTCAGAACTTCGAAAAGGCTAACACCGGTCCATTCCCCTGCGCTCACGACACCAGAACTTGGGATCGCCTCCAAAATCTGCTCGATAGAGGGTTTCTCACCCTGATCCATATTGTTCCAGCCACCTTGCTCCACTTGAGGAGTCAAAATTCGTGATGGCTTCTTCGCGGCGCCCTTTTGCCAACGAAACCAGTCTGAATCATCTCCAGCGCATTCCGTTACTGCACGCACGGTTCTGGCCGGCATTTTCTGCACGTCGCTTAACTTAAGCTCCAGCGGACGATCGACCAGGCCGGATATCGAGAAAACGTAATCATCCGGATGAATCGGCTCAGCCGGTGAAAGTTGCGTAACAATGTAAAACGCATCAGTCGGCGTAATAAGACCTTCCAACTGATCCAAAGGGGTTCGAGCGAATACTGTTCTGCCTTCGGCGTCCTTGCTTGGCATCAGTTTTGGGCGCTTACGATCGGGCCAACCTTGTACCCACTCGCCTTCTGGTTCCGGGCGCATTTCTGTATACCTCCGCTGAGAGACACCAAGCTTAGACGAGGATTATCATCCAATATTGGCCGATTTAAAGCTTGTTTTGCTACCTATAACAGGTTATTTCGGCAATATTACTATCAATTTAGCCGAAAGTCGAATGTTGTGAGCGCAGGGGTTGCCTGCCAGCAGTTCTGGGCCAGCTTATCGTTGAGAAAGGGAATTGAAGGCGCTTTCAACACCCGCTGCAACTTCGAAAAGTGAACTATCCGCCCCGTGCGTCGAGGCAAGCATTATTCCCAGTGGGGCCTCATCGCCTCGAAGGGCCGGCAGCGAAATCGCACAGCCATCAAAAAAGTTTATCAAGGTGCAATTGCGCAAGATCAGAAGATTAGCTTTCGTGAAAGCCGATGGCTCTAATATCTCGGCGATGCGTGGTGCTGAAATAGCTGTCGTCGGCGCAAGCATTGCATCATATTCTGCAAGCTGAGTGGATATTTTCGCGGCTAGCTCCCGACGAGTCCGTATCAGCAGAGAATACTCAGCATTTGTAATATTTTCCCCGCGCCTAATCCGCCAGAGAATATTCGGGTCGTATTCAGCCGCCTTGGTAGCTAAGAGCTCACGATGCCATCTGTAGCTCTCTGCCGCAGTAAAACCTCCATTAGAAAGCAAGGGGCCGATTTGACTTAACTCACTCAACGGCTTGTGCGAAATAATGGCACCAGCCTCTGAGAGCATGTTAAGTGCACGTTCGAAACTGCGCGAGACTGCTTCATCTAGCTCATCTAGCACTACGTTAGACGGCAGCAACAAGCGCAAACCTTTTACTGGCCGCGGACTAATTTTTTTGAATTTCTGATTTGCAATTATTGCGTCCAAACGAGAGCAGCAGTCTACACTTCGTCCGATTGGACCAACGCTATCGAGACTCGAAGATAGTGGAATGATGCCGTCTAGAGGAACACGGCCCTGAGTTGGCTTGAAGCCAACAAGTCCGTTGTAAGCAGCAGGTATTCTACAAGATCCACCTGTATCGCTTCCCAAAGCTGCGTGTGCCATGCCGTCGGCCACGGATACCGCCGCGCCAGACGATGACCCTCCTGGGATGAAACCAACTTCTCTGCGAAAGATGCCTTTTGGCGTCCCGAAGTGCGGGTTATGACCAATCCCGGAATAAGCAAACTCGGTCATGTTTGTTCGACCGATAATTATCATTCCAGCAGATCTTAATCTGGCGACTGCAGTCGCGTCTGCGGTAGCTGGCTTGTTGTTTCGCAAGATTAGCGATCCTGCCCGCGTAACCTGCCCCTTAATGTCGAACAAGTCTTTGATTGAAATTGGAATGCCAGCAAGCTCTGACGGAGCAACGCCAATACTACGAAGCTCATCAATCAAATCAGCTGCAGCAAGTGCGCTTTTTTCGTCAACCTCAATGAACGCTTTTCTTCCCTGCCCGTCAGGATCGTTGGTCTTGCTCAAGCAATCTTCAACCAGCGAGCGTGCTGTAACTCGACCGATAGCAAGATCGGCCGCCAATGAGCTGAGCGTCGGAGCAACCATCGAGCGGCCCGGATCAAGCAATTCTAGCTATTCAACAACTTTTCTATCGCAGCATTTACTGCGGCTGGCTGCTCAATTGGATGCCAATGTCCGCATTCGCCCAACATTAGTGTTACCCCCCGTGGCAGCTCTGCAATAAAATCATCCGCAATCGCCTGCGGACTAACTTTGTCGTCATCTCCACACACCGCAAGAACTGGGCAGGTTATCTGTTTAGCATCGGCAGCAGTAGCGGCCATTACGGCGCGCAACGAGGCGAGATAGCCACCGTCGCTTTGGCAAAGCAATAGCTCCCGTACGTAGCCAGCTAATTCCGGCTTCTTTTTCAGAGCCGCTGGAGACAACGTACCATCAATCACCGCGTCAACGATCGAACTTAGTCCTTGAGAAGAGACTTTCTCGATACGATCAGCAAGCGCTTTGCGTCTTTGTTCATTTGGCGAACGATTGGTCCCCAGTAGACAAAGGCTCTCAACATAGGATGGGCTCTGAACGGCGAAATGCTGTAAGATCAACGTTCCGAGCGAATGTCCTACAAAGTGCGCTCTCTTGATCTCATAGATTCCGACAAGATTGGCTAAATCATCAACCCACCCCTGTATCGAAAGCTCTCCAGAAGGAGACGAACGCCCAGAACCGTCGAGGTCGTAACGAATAGTCTTAAACTGCGACGAGAAGTGACGGACTTGTGCCTCCCACACGCTGCTCGTGCTACCTAGACCGTGAACAAATACAATTGCTTCGCCTTTACCGCGACTTTCGGTAGCCATGATGCTTTTTGGGGTGGAGATCACTTAACGTTCCTTTCCTTACTAAGAACCGCCGCGATCATTCGTAGGCGCACCAGTTAGCTTTGCCCAAAGTGTCTTCATACGTGACACAAGAACAGACCAAACTAGGCTGCTAACCCGCAACTCCGCAGACTCATTCCTCGTATTGCGTCGCCCTTCCAGTTCGTCAGCCAAATTTTTCGCAAACGCTCCAATCAGGCGTGAGGCAAAGTCTTTGATTAGGCCCGCCCTACTGAATTGAGCCAGTGCACCCTGTAACTGGAATTCAAGAGTCAGATTGACGATCGTTTTGCTATCGTTGTCCGTGCTCTGTAACTGATAAGTCACCTGTCCCTTTGCACGAGAACCACTAGCTACGTCACTTCCGCCTCCGACAATAAGGCCTTTATAGATTTCGTCGTTACGTTCAACAGTTGCCTTGCCCCTAAATCCAGCCCTTATCGGACCAAAAGCAACACGAACCTGGCCTTCTAGGTTTTTGCCGTCAGACTTCTCCAGAACTGCTCCTGGCATGCAGGATGCCATTCGAGCAAAATCCGAGAATAGACTCCAAGTCTCCGCACGGCTGCGTGCTACTGTGAAGCTATCGGTAATACGCGTCCATCCATTTGCGGATTCGCTCTCGCCAGCACTTTTTGCAAATGCCGGACGTGAATTCGCATTCGCGGAGGAATCGGCTTTTGGCTTAAATGGCTTGAAAGCGAACGGCTGGATCGCAGCCTTATTTGCAACGGGATTTCGAACACGATCTTCCGCAGGAACTTCGTGAAGCACCTTCTGCACTGCTTTCACGATTCCCATGTAGCCCGTGCAACGACACAGATTCCCAGACAACTCATTCCGAATTGTCTTTTCATCCGCAGAAGGAAACCGTCTAACGATATCGCGCGCAGTAATGAGCATTCCAGCAGTACAAAAACCGCACTGAAGACCATGTTCCGTGTGGAACGCATGACGAACTGCTTCCATCACCGGATCTTTCTCAAAGCCCTCGATTGTCTGGACTTCAGCACCTTCCAGCGTTGCGGCGAATGTAATGCACGAGCGGCCTGGCGTTCCATTTATTAGAACTGTGCAGGCTCCACACACCCCGTGCTCACATCCCAGCTTCGTCCCCGTCAAACGCTGGGAATCTCGAAGGAAGTCGGCAAGTGTCGTGCGCGGCTCGATCTCAGACGCAACGCTCTTACCATTGATCGTAATTGATATTTTTTTCTTCATAGGAGCGCCATCTGGATCGCGCGACGGACAGCGACCGCATGATGCCTTAGATCAATTGCATCGAATTCTGGTTCGATCTGGCCAATTTCTGATTCAATCTGGCCGAGTTCTGGTGTCTTGCCAGTGGCCGCAACAAACTCTGAAATCGAAGTCAGATTGGCAGGTTTGCCGTTCATACCACCGGCGATCACACGAGCTACCGAACGAGGAGCGTCGAGAAGCACGGCACCCAGGGCTTCTGGGAATTCACCTACTTTTCGGCAAACGCGATAATAACCCCAGCGGGCCTCTGATGATATTTTCGGTATGTCGATCGCGACCAGCATTTCATCCGAATTCAATGCTGTGGAATAGGTCCCAAGCATAAAGTCTGACATCACAAGGCGGCGCTTCCCTTTTGTACTTGCTGTCAAAAGACTTGCTTGCAGCAACGACATCGTAGTGACCCAGTCAGCTGCAGGGTCAGCGTGACAAAGGCTCCCACCAATTGTGCCGCGATTGCGTATCGCGCGATAAGCAATCGAGCCACCAGCATGTGATAGCAGCCGGCCAAGTGGCGTGAGATCAATCCAGTCTTCTAGTGTGGCGTGATTTACACATGCCCCCACTACGATTCGATCACTGAAATGATTGATACTTTTGAGTTCAGCAATATTGCCAATATCAACGATTAGTTTTGGCATCGCTAACCGCATATTTAACATCGGCCCTAGTGTTTGGCCGCCGGCGAGTACGCGACCTTCTCCTTTTGCCTCCGCCAAGAGCCGCGACGCGCCTGCAACATCCAGTGGACGCTCGAACGAAAACGCATGAGCTTTCACTGTTTGGCGCTCCGCGCTTTCGCCACTTCGATTGCGGTGAGTACGCGTCGAGGCGTCGCAGGTATCGAATTCACTTCAGCACCCAGCGGGCGAAGCGCATCGTTAATTGCGCTTACGATTGCTCCCGACGGCGCAATTGCACCGCCTTCACCAACGCCCTTTATGCCGTGCTCAGTAAAGGGTGACGGTGTTTGCGTATGGAAAATTCGAAGCTGTGGAACCTCAGCTGCGCCAGGAACCAGATAGTCTGCCAAATTTGAAGCTAGTGGTTGCCCCGCTTGATCGTAGGGCATTTCTTCGTACAGAGCTGTACCAATACCCTGTGCAGCGCCCCCGTAAGTTTGCCCTTCGACAACCATCGGATTAACCAGCGATCCGCAGTCTTCGATAATTACATAATCGAGAATCTCAACACTTCCCAGCTCAGGGTCGACCGCAACTACTGCCGCATGCGTGCCAAACGTAAACGCCCCCGTGTCGACTTTAGGTTTGTAACCGCCAGTTGCTTCCAAGCCACCTGGATCAACATCGTCCGGCAACTGTTCGGGATGCAGATACCAAACGTCGGCAATTTCCCTAACTGAGACCTGACCAGTTGGACCCCTCATTTTGTCCTGGTCCAGTTTAACTTCCTCGGTCTTGCATTGCATCAAGTGAGCACCGATGCGCTTCATGCGCTCACCTAAAAGTGTGCAAGTTTTCGAAACAGCTCCGCCAGCCATGACGATACTTCGAGACGCATACGTGCCCGTTGAATACGGTGTGAACTTCGTGTCCCCGTGAACAACTCTAATTTTGGCGACGTCAATACCCAGAATTTCGTTCGCGATCTGCGCGAGAGTAGTTTCCATTCCTTGGCCGTGAGATTGAACTCCGACACGAATCTCAAGACCTCCTCCGGGAGTTAAACGAACACTGGCTTGCTCGAAGCCGGGCACCAAAGGAATACCCCACGCTGCAAATACCTTTGTTCCGTGTGCGGTCTGTTCGGTGTAAGGCGCGAATCCAACGCCGATCAATCGCCCATCTGGCTCGGGAAGTTTCTGCCGAGCTCGAACACCTGCGAGATCTATTTTTTCGATCGCAGACTTAAGACTGCTAGGATAGTCTCCGCTGTCATAGTGCTTGTTCGTGATATTCGTGTACGGCATTGACGATGCGGGAACGAGATTTTCGAGCCGCACCTCAGCTGGCTCACGCCCTACTGCCCTAGCAACAGCATCGACTGTCATTTCGATGGCAAAGCAGACGCCGGGGCGAGAAACTCCGCGATATGGAACGAGTGGAGGCTTGTTTGTCGCCATCGAATAAGTCTGACAACGATAGCCACCAAAAATGTAAGCGCCCGGGAGGTTTCCACCAGCCTGCGGACCTTCGAAACAAACCCAAGGCCAGACAGCGTAAGCGCCGACGTCGACTGTTATCTCCGCATCAAGTGCGAGTAGCTTCCCTCGCTTGTCAGCGTATGCAGTTACTACATAGTGATGCTCTCGTGCATTCGCCCCACTTGTTAGGTGTTCGCGGCGATCCTCGACCCACCGGACGGGATGCCGCCGCTTCATAGCGAGCCAAGCGACCGCTATTTCTTCGGGTTGCAACACGCACTTGTAGCCAAACCCGCCACCTACATCAGGAGCAACTACTCGAATTAGGCTCTGGTCCAATCCGAGCGCCAGTGAAAGGCCGGTTCGGATCATGTGAGGCACTTGCGTAGAAGCGTAGACTACAAGTTGTTCTTCGCGCTCATCCCAGTATGCGAGTACCCCTTTGCCCTCCATCGGCATCATGCACTGCCGTGCAAGTTTATATTCTCGCTTGACGACTACATCAGCTTTCTTCGCATACTCGTCGAAGTTAATGTTGATACTCGTTGGGAGAAAAATATTGTCCCCCCACTCTTCGTGAAGGAGCGCAGAATCTCTCTGTCGTGCCTTTACGGCATCGATAACGGGAGGAAGCTCTTCAATATCTATCGACAGACGCTGTACGAGATCCTCCGCCTCGGCCCTGCTCGGTGCAACGCACATTGCAAGGAGCTCACCGACAAATCGTACCTTTTCCGTCGCCATCGCTGGATATTCGGACGGCTTGAATTTCGGGATACTAGAATGCGCCTCTACAGGCTTTACGCCTGCCAGGTCCTTGGCAGCATACGTTCGGTCAGAAATATCGGCAGGAACGTTGATAGACTTGAGGCGAGCATGGGCAACTGGGCTTCGGAGAAAAGCTACCTCCTGCAAACCCGGTAAGTCGATGTCTGCAACAAAGTTGCCGCGACCGTGAAGATAGCGCGCGTCTTCTTTGCGAAGAAGCCGAGCTCCGATTCCTTGACCGGTGGCATTACTGACTTCAGTCACCTCAATTCCCCGACCATTACTTTATATATACCCGACAGGCCCTCAGATAAGCGCAAAACTCGTGAGTTATGTAGCCCTGAGATGCATCATAACGGCTTTATAACAGCTATAACAGCCGAAATGTAATAAATTCAAGCATAGGAATCTCCATACTTCGGCTTTTTTATATAGGTCGATGCTGTTTTAATGAGGAATCTGAGGAGTATCGCCCACATGTGGCGCAACGTGAAAAACAAGATTGGTCAAGAACTACCGCCAGCGACAGAATTTGAATTCCGGACGCGCGCCCTCAGGCACGGCAACAAGCTGATTTTTGTGGGAGGCGCAGTCTCGTTCGAGCAAGAAGACGGCGACGTCGAGAACGCGATCTTGATAGAAGACGCACAAGCGCTCGCTCAAAGATGCACTTTGCAAATACTTGCAAATCTCGAAATGGGCTGCGGTGGCAACTTAAATCGCGTCATCAGATGCATAAAACTTACTGCACTAATAAATACAGCCGCGGATTTTAGGGATCACCCCAGAGTTGCTGATGCGGCCTCGGCTCTCTTGGTCCAAGTTCTTGGTGAAGCGGGAAAACATACACGCTCAGCAATCGGCGTGAATGAACTTCCTTTGGGCACAGCAATTCAGATGCATGCAGTGTTCGAGATCCGAAAATAACGGCACGTCAAAATCCTGACCTAGCGTTCGAGCGATAGCCGCTAGCTCCTGCCTAGCGGCAGCTGGAGTCCCGGCAGTCACGACGTAGGCCGGCCATCTGGCTAAATAGACAGCCTCACTGCCCTGTCCCCATTGACCTCAAAACCCACCAAAGCCAGCTAAAACGGCCTCAGTATTGGGCAATTTACGTCCAAAAAAGGCCGATTAGCCCCATATTATTAGTCTATTTTTGGTTACTTCGGCATTTACATCGGCAAAACAGCCGCTATCATTAAGCTGCTGAGGGCCATCCGCGCGCGGCAGTAAGCCTAGCGAACGTTCACTCGGCCGATAGGGGGACAAACAATGAGTCAAAGAACAGACGGAGATATCAAAGTACCTAACAAGGTGGTCGTTGCTGGCTTTATCAGCACGTTTATCGAGTGGTACGACTTTCTTGTTTACGGCACCGTTGCCGCGCTCGTTTTTAGCCAACTCTTCTTCCCGAAACTCGATGCTTTCGCTGGGACGTTGGCCGCGCTGTCGACCTTCACCGTTGGCTTCATTGCACGACCGCTTGGCGGCATCGTCTTCGGCCACTTCGGAGACAAAATCGGTCGAAAGAAAACGCTGATCGTAACGCTGCTCATGATGGCGATCGCGACGACAGGTATCGGCCTGCTTCCGAGCTACGACCAGATCGGCATTTGGGCTCCGATAATGCTCGTAGTATTTCGCTTCCTCCAGGGCATATCCGTTGGCGGCGAATGGGGCGGCGTAGCGCTGCTGCTTATGGAAAAAGCTGCACCCAGCAAACGCGGATTTATCGGTAGCTGGGCACAGATTGGCGGTTATCTTGGACCTCTGGCTGGCGCCGGCGTCCTTGCTGTCGTTACTACCTACACGACCCCGCAAGAGTTTCTTGCTTGGGGATGGCGTATTCCCTTCTTGATCAGCATCCTGCTGTTCATTCTTGGCCTTTGGGTCCGCCTGGTCATGGGTGAATCTCATGTCTTCGAAAAATCAAAGAAGACGCCGGTACCGATCGCAAGCCTCTTCCGCTACGACACAAAGCATGTGCTCGGCATCATGGCCGTTCACGGAGCTCAATCTCTAACGCTCTATATTGTGATCGTGTTCTTTGCGGGCTTCTTGAAGACAGGCGCAAGTTACACTGCGGCTCAGTCCACAATGGCAGTCGTCACATATCTTATTGGCGCAACAGCAGCGTCGATGTTTGGTGGCTGGCTGTCTGACTTTACTGGTCGCTTCAAAGTCGTAGGCGCTGGTTTGACGCTTAGCATTCTGATCGCCTTCCCGCTTTTCTGGGCGGCGGCAACCGGAAGCATTTATATGGTCATGCTGGTCACCTTCCTTGCAGGCGTGGCGTGCGGACTGATCTACGGTCCCGAGCCCGCTTACTTCGGTGAATTGTTCCCGACGCAATACCGCTACACAGGTGTTTCAGTTGGAGTACAATTCGGAACGCTCCTCGCTGGTTCAACGGCCCCGATTGTCGGTACATTCCTTCTTGGATGGGCTGGTGGCGGCACTTGGGCTGTCGCTGCCTACCTTATCGGCTGGCAGATCATTGGTCTGCTTGGACTCCTGGCCCTTGGTGAGACGCGCGGTAAAGCGCTGGAAGAAAGACCCGGAGTGTAGTGCCTACGCCTACCCAAACTTATGGCAGCCGCGACTCTCGTCGCGGCTGCCTTTTTCTTTGAGTAGTTCTCAATTTCGAGCACCGATTTCACCGTCAGTGCCAGACCTTCTAAAATTTTATCGCGAGAGCGTGAACGACTTTCCTAAGCGTCGAGTACTACGTTCGTTACCGGTACTCCAACGCAAGTAAGGCAAGTCCCTTCCTCTTCCAATTCAACATCAATAGCGTGCCTAACTGTGCCCTCGACAACTCTAGTCGCACAGCTTTCGCACTGCCCCACTCGACAACCGCTCGGCAGCGACAAACCGGACTTTTCCGCCAGCGAAAGTAGCGAGCCTTCTGCGGGCGTCCATGTCAGCGTCTTACCTGACCGCGCAAACGTCACATCACGAGGCACAAGATCGGTCGGCGCGCTAGCTGGAGGTGAGACAAACCGTTCGCTAAATATCTCAAATTTCGGCACGCCACGAGCGCGGAGTTCATCGGTTACGACTTTAATCATCGCTCCCACACCACAAATGTAGAAACGAGCACGCGCGCTAAATAGACCATCATCAATATGCGTTATCGAAAATCTTCCGCTTCCAGAGGCACCATTGCCAAAAGCGATCGGCTCTCCGTTCTCGATGAACAGCCGAATATCGAGGCAGTGATTGCTCTTAGCGAACTCGTTGAGTTCATCGCGGAATGCAATGCTTCTCGGATCTCGGCAATAATATAGAAGAGCAATACGAGGTGGTGCGCCACTGGCTAAATGTGAAAGTGAATTCATATAGGATATGAACGGCGTTATTCCAATTCCGCCTGCGATCATGACGACCGGAAACTCGTTCAACGTCGGAATAATGAATGACCCGGAAGGCGTGCCGAAATTGACAGTGTCGCCAACATTCAACTGATCGAAGACGACCGCGGATACTTCACCGTTCTCTACACGTCGGACTGCAATGCTATAGGTGTCCAGTCGTCGATTGCTAGGTGACGTTAGCGAATAGGATCTTTTTCTGCCGGCCACCTCAAATGAAACATATTGACCTGGAAGAAATGTCGGCAGCATCTCGTTGTCGGCAGCAGCCAATGTCAAGCTGACTGTATCTTCAGTCAGTTTCCTTTTTTCCTTTACTTTAAAGGATTTGCTCCCACGCCAAGCGCCCGTAATGATCTTCTGCAACGAACAACGCGTCGACCGTAGCGGCAAGCTACCGCTGATGGGATCTCGCAAAGTGTCAGCGACAGCACGGTTGTAGGTCGAAATTTTACCGAGCTGAGACGTACCGATATTGCTCAGACCCAAGTCATTTGCAGGCTCCCACCAGCCGTAATCGCTAGCCAACATTCCCTTTCCGACAGTCTCGCTAACAGCCGCGCGAACCTGAAACTCGCCAGTTGCTGTCGTTACATTTATCCAATCACCATCAGCGATGCTGTACTGCGACGCCGTGGAAGGATGAATCATTGCGATCGGATCAGGCCGGCGTGAACGCAGACTCTTAAGAGCTCGATGCTGGCTGTGGCAAAAATAACCGTTGTTCACAGAGAACATTAGGATTGGAAATTTTTTGGATTCTGCTGACGCAGCTACATATTGTGGCACTGGTGAATACCCATGCCTGAGCAATTTCTCGGAGTATAATTCAGCCCGTTTAGTTTCTGTCGAAAAGCCACTCGTCTTGTACTTCTGAAACTCCCTTTTCAGAGCTCGCCTAGTACCGCCAGCGCCCATTGATTTGAGATGTTTTACTGTCAGTCCGAGTGAGCTCAGAATAAAGTTGTAACCGGCCTCAATATCGCCGTCGAAGAATTCACTGCCAAGCCCAAGCCTCGTCGCCAAGTCGAAAACGATTTCAGTATCTGACTTCGTCTCGCCGAGCCTTGAAATCATTTTTGGGCGAAACTGTATGTGCTCTTGAGCTTCGTGAGAAATTTCGAAGCCAACGCGCATGGCCTCGTTTTCCCAGGGAACACTTACCGGCAACACAATATCAGCCAATGCTGCCGTCGGATTCATAAAGATGTCGCAATGGACATAAAATTCCAACGCCTTTAGCGCCTCAAGCCCTCGTTCCGAATTCGGTTGCGAAACAAGCAGATTGGCTCCGAAGCAAAATAACCCTCTTACCTGATAAGGCTTACGATCAAGCACTGCGTCGTAAAAGTCAGATCCCGTGATCCAGCCTTCGGCTGGCGGCCCTAATGGCCGATCTTCAAGGCCCAGCGTTTTGCTCCTCACGTTAGCCGGGATCATCGAAATATCATGCAGCTTCGGCACTGGATGCGCAGCATGCCGAACATTACCGCCCGGCTTATCAAACGAATCCGTTAAGGCGTAGAGCGTAGCGATCGAACGCTCTGTTTGCGTTGCGTTGGTATGTTGGCCAACGCCCGTCCATGCATGATACGCAATGGCGTTAGCCTTTCCCATCATTTGGGCGAGTGAAACGACGTCTTCCGAATTGACCCCACAAATTTCGCCGACTGCTGCTGCATCATACGACGAAAGCGCATCAACGAATTTTTCAAATGCCGTGCGGCAGGCGATCGGCCCATTCGGCGTCGGCACATTTCTGATGCCGCGGTTTGAGAAGAAAGAATCGTCAGCCTCATTCAGAGTAACGGCCCGCTCGACTTCATCGTTCCACGCAAGATAGTCATCTGGTTCACTGATTCCTCCAACATCTCTAACGCGAAGAAATTCGCCATTGTCCTCCCGTACGAGGAAAGAAGCATTGGTATGCCGACGTACAAATTCCTTGTTGATTAGACCGCGCGCAATCATTTCGTGAGCAACGCCCATGGCTAGTGCTCCATCCGTTCCCGGCCGGACAGGCAGCCAAATGTCTGCCGTTGCCGTCATTGCGGTTTTGCGGGGATCTATGATTACTAGTTTAGCACCCCTAGCTTTGGCAGCGGTGATCGCCTCTGCTTGTGCCAGCCACACATTTGATGGGTTGTGTCCCCAGAGCAAGATTAAATCTGAATTGCGGTAGTCAGCTGTCGGAGTGCCGCAACCGAAAGTAAAGGCATGCGCAAAATCCTTATGCCAGTTACACAACTCGGTCGCATAGACAGTGTTTGGGCTTCCGAATTTGCGGATAAATCTCCAAATCCACTCGTGGGCGTCTGATATTGAAGAGGAGGAAGGAGATGTTACGCCGAAAGCGATACTTTCTGGACCGGACTCACTTTTGATTTTCGACAACCGATCGGCGACCGTACTTAACGCCTCTTCCCAAGATATCGGTACGAATTTTGGATCACTCGAACCTTTTGGTGCGGTTCGACGCAATGGCGTAGTCAGCCTACGGGCCGAATGCGCAATTTCAGGAGCGGCCCTGCCCTTTAAACAAGTTGCTTTGCCAGTCGGATGTTGAGGGTCATTCCTTACTTCAGTCAGACGGCCATTTTCGATCGTATTGATCGTTCCACATCGCGATCTACAAAGAGTGCAGTAACCGGCGATTTCGGTCTTTTGCAAAGATACCATTCTTCATCGCCTACTTTGATGTCATTTCCAACGTCTGTGCAGGCTCTTGGATGAGCGACAATTAAATCGCACTCATGTTCCTGGAACCCAACCGAGCATGTCGAGCGTGAGCTCTTTAGCTATCACTACCATTTCCACTAACACCGGCACTCCGTTCGGTAGTGAAATAGCGCGGGTGGTCCGAGTGTTTTCAATCGGTCCGTAGAGTCGGGACAGAAGCTGAAATGCCGGCGTCGAAACGATATCGAGATTCACTTCCTTACTCGCGCACGCAACTATCGCGTGGGCCTCGGCAACGCGTTCAACCCTATCGAGGTCCCCAAGAATTCGCTGAGCCGAAGACAGCAAATTCAATGTAGCACCAATCAAAATTGTTGATGCTCTTTCCTCGCTAAACTCCGCGCCGACATGTCCCTGAAACGCAGGAACGTTGCCGTTCCTGAGCGGACCATGTCCTGAGAAGAATACGAACTCACCGGTCCAAACCGCCGGCAAATAGTTGCCGAGCGGGCTTATGGGATTGGGCAAGGCCAATCCCAATTCTGCCAATCGTTTCGACACCGGGTCTCTCAAGCTCACAAGAATCACCGTTGCCTTATCGAGGATTAGCCTCGAGTTACAGCCATTACTTCCATTTCAAACAATTGATCGGCGGTAGACAGTGCGGTGACAACAATAAAGGAGCTTACAGGAGGATTGTTTGGAAAATACTTCGCTCGCGCCTCCATAATTCTCGGCCGGAAGAGAATGTTCGTCGCGAACATTGTAATTTTCACAACATCTTCAAATCCAAGTCCACACGAAGCCAGTGAGTGCTTCACGTTCGAATACACGCACTCCACTTGCGCATCGATGTCACCACGCCCCACAATCAGGCCATCCGCCCCATGTGAAACTAATCCCGCGGTCCACACAAAATCGCCAGTGCGAACTACATGCGAATAACCCTTCGCTGGATAAATCTGGGGAACTATTACAGGCTTTTTTTCCATCGCATTGCTCCTTGATGATTGACTCTTAGGAGTCATACTTATTTCGCGGAGGTGTAGCCCTCTGCTGCGTCGCGCTCGCGCAGCTCGCTAGCTCGCTCGCTCTCCGAACCAAACCCACCGCCTCCAGGAAGCCCAAGTTCCAAGACGTCGTTCTTGTCGAGCGTTATCAAACTTTTCGGCTCGGAAATTGTTACGCCATTCTTTTTCACAAAGCCTGGGCGTCCTGGCTTGCCTCCAAAAAGACCTACCGCAGGAAACTTGGTGCGATCGGTCAGTAGAGACACTGCTAGTGGCGCATCTGAGATGGATTCGATAGCGATGTCTTGACCGAGGCCGCCTCTTTGGCGTCCCGCTCCTCCGGAGTCGTTGGCAAGTCGTTTGTACTTGAACCGCAAGGGCGCCAGATTCTCGGTGATCTCCACGGGCGATACAGAAATATTACTGGGGAAACTGGCGCACGACATTCCGTCCCCCCAACTCGTCGCACCGGTTCCACCGTTGAAGAAGAGAACACTGGTGGAGCCACGCTGCTTTTCCGTCGGCGGCGCCTTAAAGACGATACTCCACAGCGGCGTTCCGCTTTCTGCCGGTACTTTATCTGGCATAGCTTTCGCAAGCGCTTGATATATGGCGCCAGGCAGCAAATGGCCCGTAAGATGGCGCGCACCAACCGCCGCTGGAGGAACAGCATTTACAATGCAGCCGAGTGGGGCTCGCACTTCAAAGCAAGTCATCAAGCCCTCATTATTTGGAATATGAGGAACAAGAAGAGACTTGAACGGGTAAACCGTAAACGCAAACGTGTGATTGAACACGGCATTGATACCGCGTTTACACTGTGGCGAAGTGCCAGTGTAATCAGCGATGATCTTTCCGTCGCGAATCTCGAGAGCAACCTTGATCGTTAGTGGCTCATCCCAACCGTCTGCTCGCGTTTCGCCGTGATAAACACCTTCTGGTATTTGCTTAATCGCTTCAGCCATCGCGCGTCGCGACGCTTCGTGGATTGTCTTTGCAAGACCCGTTAGATCGTCGAGTCCAATTTCCTCCATAAACTCGAGAAGCTTGCGCGACATGACGTCAGTAGCGGAAAGCTGTGCACGAATGTCTCCGATTACCTGATCAGAGTTGCGAACATTGATTTCAATTATCCGATGTACGTCTTCGTTAAGTTTGCCCGCCTGGATGTACTTGACTACAGGTACCCACAGGCCCTCTTCATGCACTTCTGACGCATCGGCAGACCACTGGCGCCCGCCAATGTCGGACATGTGTGCCGTGATGCAAGTAAATGCCACTATCTTGCCGTTTCGGAATACGGGCATCGCGACATTAAAATCCGGTAGATGGCCAGTTCCGATCCACGGGTCGTTCGTGATCAACACATCCCCGGGCTTTAGCTGCTCTTTCGGGATGCGTTTCAACATCTCGCGCAACGTTCGAGGCATTGATCCAATGAACCCAGGAACGCTGATCGTAGACTGCGCCAAGGAATGCCCTTCTGCATCCAGAAGAACACAGGCAAAATCGTTTGACTCTCGCACGACCGTCGAGAACGACGTCCGAACCAAGGCAACTGCAGCTTCATCAACGATCGAAACCAAACGCGCCCAACAGATTTCTGTTTCGATCGCGTCGAATGTTCTAGGAGCCATTCTTATTCTCGCTATTGACTGAACCGAGTTTGATTACGAGGTTGCGAAGATGGTCGACCGACAACTTGTCATTTGGACCGACAATGACTGTCGACTCGCGCTGTTCTACGACTGCGGGGCCAGTTGCTTCGAACCCTACAGGGAGATACCGGTGATCGAGGACCGGCACTTCCTCATATCTGCCAAGTTCACTTACAAAGATTCTACGACGGCCGCGGTCGCGAGCGCCCCCATCATCAGCGGCAGCAGTAGCGCTTACGAAATCGAACTGCCCAAGCGGGCAAATTGCCGTAAGCCGGAGGTTCAATACCTCCATCGGAATGTCTTCGATTGCGCGGCCAAACAGCTGGCGGTAGTCCGCAAAAAACTGCTCACGAACTTTCGCCTTCGTGTCACCTGAGAAATCGCCGTCCAGGCTCACGTTCAATTCATGGCCTTGTCCAATGTAGCGAACGTCTACGCTATGCTTGTATTCAATCGCGCTCCTGGCGCCTCCAGCCGCAGTTAAGACTTCAGCTGCCTTTGCCTTCAGTTCGGTAAATTGCTTATCGACATCAGTCCAATCAACATCGTCTAGAGGTTGAAATCTCGTTTTTGCTAGATCAATCGAAAGCGGAGCGAGAAGAAGTCCAAGCGCAGAAAAGACACCGGCACTAAGCGGCACAACAAGCGTACCAATACCTAGCAGGCGAGCAATTTCCCGCGCGTGGATCGGCCCTGCACCACCAAATGCGATTAGCAGAGACTTACGCGGATCTTTGCCCTTCTCCGCCACATGAATTTTGGCAGAGTTGGCCATATTCTCATTGACGATACGAAAAATTCCGCTTGCAGCCTCTTCTACTGAGATGCCAAGAGACTTACCAACCCGTGAGCTAATGACGGATTCCGCCTTTGCCCGGTTTAGCTTCATTCGGCCGCCATTAAAGAAATCAGGATTGAGATAGCCTAAGATCAAGTTTGCGTCTGTCACCGTGGGCTCTTCGCCGCCGATGTCGTAACAAGCAGGACCAGGCTTTGAACTCGCGCTATCCGGGCCAACTTTTAGCAGGCCCATGGCATCTACTCTGGCGATGCTGCCGCCACCCGCACCAATCTCGATTAGATCGACGATTGGTAGTCGCACTGGAAATCCGCTGGCCTTTTTAAATCGATCAGCGCGAGCAGTATCAAATTCGTAGGTAATGCTCGGCTCGCCACCTGTAACCAGACACGTCTTCGCAGTCGTGCCCCCCATGTCAAAAGAAATGAGATCCGGCCGCTTCATTAACGTGCCGAACTTTGCTGCCGCAATCGCACCCGCAGCCGGCCCAGATTCTAGCAAACGTATGGGGACTCTTTCAGCCTCTTGCGTATCCAGAATGCCGCCGTTTGATTGCATGATATGCAATCTCGCCGGCAATCCAATCTTCTTCATCTCATTCTCGAGCGACCTAAAATAGCTCCCGATGAACGGCTTTACGTAAGCATTGAGAACAGTCGATGAAAGACGCTCAAATTCGCGAATTTCAGGAGCGACTTCGGAAGACAAAGAAATCATGATGTCTGGCGCGACTTCACTGAAAATCTTTTCAACCGAGCGTTCGTGCGTATCGTTTCGATACGAATGCAGAAGACAAATCGCTAACGACTTAATTCCCTGCTTCTTGATCGAGTTCGCAAGTTCACGAACTTGTTTCTCTGCAATCGGCTCTACCACAGAGCCATCCGCACCAATTCGCTCCTCTACCTCAAAGCGGAGATGACGAGGCACGATTGGCACGGGGTAGCGAGCAGTAAGGTCATAGAGGTCGTACCGACCTTCGCGACGCATCTCGAGCACGTCGCGAAAGCCCTTTGTCGTAATAAGCGCAGTAGGAAGACCTTTTCTTTCAATAACAAGGTTCGTTACGAGCGTAGTAGCTCCGCAAACGACATCTGCGACCTGTTCTGCTTTTGCTGAACGCGCTTCTAGCAAGGCCTTCAAGCCGCGAATGATGGGTGCACCGGGCTCACTAGCGTTCGTTAATTCCTTGCGTACGTCCATGTGCCCTGTCGTCTCGTCGTAGAGAACAAGGTCAGTAAACGTACCGCCAATGTCGAAGCTAAAGCGGTACCGGCTATCTTGTGCGGAGCGAACCATTATTGAACTTTTTCGTAGCGATGCAGAACGGTTTCTTTGAGCCAGGTCAGAAGCTCATAGTCGAACCCAGTCGGCCAAAGGACGAAGTAGCGAACACCGAGCTCGACGAGATTATCGAGCCGCTTCAAGATTTCCGCCTTTGTTCCAACCATATAATCGGCGAGAACATCTTCCTTCGGCATGTTCGAAATTTTCGCCATGCGCTTGTAACCCTCTTCCTTATTCGTATCGTTGTCTGGCGTCAGACAAACGAGGTTGAGATGCGCGAAGGTGATCTCTTTTGGATCCCGGCCATACTCTTTCGAATATTGCTGGATCATCGCCCAGTCTTTCTTCATGAGCTCAGGATTGGTCACTGCGCGAGAGAGCCAACCATCACCCTGTCTCGCGATACGGCGCATAACGCGCTCAACCTGCGGGGTGTAAACATCATTTGCATGGCCTGCAGCGCTTCCGCCCGCATACCAAACCGGAATTCGCTTTTGCACTGGACGCGGCGTCATTGTGACGTCTTTGAATTGCCAGTACTTGCCTTCATGGTTGATACTCGCTCCAGAGCCGAGCTTATGAAGGATATCGACTGTTTCCTCAGTTCGTTCGCCACGTTCCTTTTTTGGAATGCCGCAAACCTCAAACTCCTGCTCCCACCAACCTACGCCCGAGCCGAGAATTACGCGGCCGTTCGACAGGTAATCCATGGTGTTCAGGGTCTTCGCCAAGATCGCTGGCGTTCTAATCGGCGTAACGAGAATCGACGTTCCGACAGTGACGCGCTTCGTCACCGCGATCATCGAGGAGAGGACCGTTAGCGGCTCCAGCCAAGCGGTTCTATAAATCGGAGGCGCCACAACCAGATGGTCGATCACCCAAAGTCCGTGAAAGCCCATATCTTCAACGCGTTGACCGAACTCGGTCAGTCGGGCCATCGACGGATTATTGTCCTCGTACGCGCCCCCATAAAACGTCGGCAATACAATCCCAACTTGAACTGGCATTACGCCCTCCTGTCCTTTCGCTGTTGTCCGAAATGCCGCTTAAACCATCTGTCTAGATCGTATATTTCGGCATTTTTGGGTTATTATTTGACGGTTTATTGCAATACGTCAAGAAGAAACTGCCAGCAATCGGAAGAAAACGGGGGCTAGTTGCGGCTGCCCGTTTTCGGCGCGCAGCGCAAAAAAGCAAGGGCCGAAAGGCCCCACCCAGGATCTTTAGGACATGAAAAGTGGACGGAGCTGGCTAAAAGCAGTGAACTGAGTTCCGCAGCCAGCCCTGAGAATTGCCAATACTTTATGTTGTGATATCTGCGTTCTAGCCAGCACCGTAGAGGGGGGGAGGGGGAAATGGCTCGCCGTCGGCAAACGGAAAAGGCGCCCAATGATCTCGATATTCGGATCATCAAAGAGCTCCAGAGCGACGCTCGTAAGCCATTCACTGCGATTGCCGAAGAGCTCGGCCTGCCCGAGTCTACTGTTCGCAAGCGAGTGGATCGGCTTGAGGCGACTGGTGTGTTGCAATTCACTGGGTTCGCCGATCCTCTGCGCCTTGGCTTTCAATACTGGTCGTATGTAGCGGTAAAGGTCGAACTTTCGGCGCTTGAGCGCTGCGCCAAGGCGATAGCACAGCATCACGAAGTGTTCTTCGTCGGCATTACAACTGGAGATTATAATCTCTTCATAGCAGCGGTATTCCGCTCGAACACTGACCTACTTCACTTTCTGAACGAGCGCCTTCCGAAAAGTCCAGGCGTAGTTGAAACTGCGACCTCGAATGCACTCCGCATTTTCAAGCGAACTGGCCATCTCTTCTCCCATAACCCGCCCGCTCCATCACGCCTGAAGCAAATTCGACTTGATGCCGTCGAAGAGCCAGACATTTCAGATATCGATCTTCGCATAATGGCAGCACTTCAAGCTGAAGGAAGAAAGTCCTTCGCGCAGGTCGCTTCACAACTCGAGATTTCGGAATCTACGGTGCATAATCGCGTGCAACGCTTGAGACAGCTCGGAATTCTGCAGTTCGAGGCTTACGCTGATCCGACGCGATTAGGTTACCCAATTTGGGCGCTGTTCCAATTTCGCGTTGAATCTCGTCAACCACCCACAATAGCAGCTCGGTTGGCGCAATTTCCAGAACTTCTGTTCGTAGGCGTGACGACAGGTCTTCATGACGTGTTTGCCGCCGGTGCATTTCGTTCAAACGATGATGTACTAACTTTTCTAACTACGAAGCTTGCTGAGCTTACTTCGATTAAATCCGTTACGACTACTAATGTTCTTAAGCTGGTTAAGCGCCAGCTCGTCTATCCTTTGAACGATGATGGAAAGTTAAAGTCTTAGCGCAGCGGCCTATTGGGGTCGTAATTCGCACATGCAAGACTTCCGCCTAAATGCCTGGTGAAGGTGGACGCCATCGAAGTAAGCGACGCTCGATCGCTTTCGAGATTTCTGTAAGAACCACACCAATCATCATCAAGATCAAGAGAATCGAATAGACGCGATCCGAATTGAGTACGCCGCGCGCGGCTTCCATTTGATATCCAAGCCCTTGCGTCGAGCCTACAAATTCGCCGACGACAGCACCAACCAGTGCAAAAGCGACGCTCACTCGAAGCGCAGCAAACACCCACGAAAACACTGACGGCATAATAACATGCCGAAAAATCTGAAAACGATTGCTTCCCATTATTCGCGCAACCTTCACAAGATCGGGATCTACAGACATTATCCCTGCGTAAGTGTTGTAAAAAACAATAAAGAACACGATCGACCAGCTAAGTACGATCTTCGACGCCATACCCAGACCGAGAATGAGCACAAGAACCGGTGCCAACGCGGGACGCGGAAGGGAATTGAACGCCACCATCAAAGGTTCGAACAATCGATTCAGCCAAGGCAGATAGGCGAATAGAAAGCCAACTGCTATCCCACTCACAATTCCGAGAACTAGCCCCCACATTGAAGTTTGAATTGTGAACAAAAAGTCTCTCGTAAATTCCCCCTTGCTCAATCCATTGATGAGATCAGCAGCCACTCTGCTTGGACGGCTAAAAAACACTGGATCAAGTGTTTTCAGATTAAGGCCAAACCCACCAGCCAATCCTTCCCAAGCAATTAGAAGCGCAGCAATAACAGTGCCCTGCGCAACCAGCGTTGCGAACTTTTCAAATGAATTTCGATTTCTCATCGCAGCAAATCGCAGAACTCGTGCCAGAGGTTTTCGTACAAGTTTCTAAACTCGGGAGTGAGCTTGAGATTCATTACCGTTCGTGGATAAGGCAGATCGATCGTTCTGCTCGCGGAAACTGTTGCAGGCCGTTTCGTCATCAGAACCACCCTAGTGCTGAGTAGAATGGCCTCTTCAAGATCGTGCGTAACAAAAACTACCGTCTTGCGCGATGCTGACCAGAGATCGCTTATCTGCTGCTGGAGAACCATTCGCGTATGAGCGTCCAAGGCGCCCAGCGGCTCGTCCATAAGTACAATCTCGGGATCGTAAGCAAGTACCCGAATAATATTGGCCCGCTGACGCATGCCGCCTGATAGTTGGTATGGGTACCGGTCCTCAAAACCCGCCAACCCAACTCGGTCAATCCATTCTCGCGCAATCTCTTCTCGTTGTTTCCGCGGCAAGCCTGTAATCTCTAGAGGATACTCGACGTTCTTTATTAGCGTTCGCCAAGGGAAAAGCGCGTCCTTTTGAAGAACGTATCCGATTGTTTGTTTGCGGTCAGCGTGATCCACTTTGATGGAGCCGGAAATTGCACCATCAGCCGAAGACCATAAGCCAGCAGCCAAATTCAAAATTGTCGACTTTCCGCAACCACTCGGTCCGACTATCGAAACGAATTCGCCTTCTTGCACATCGAGATTTACGTTGTGCAGCACCTGAACGAGATTTTGCTGATCAGCGCTACCGTAGCTCGCCGATACATTATCAAGCCGGATCTTACTCTGTTTCACCTAGGCCTCGACGCAGGATGGGAGCTGGGCATTGGCTGGCCCTACCCTCACGCAAATTTCTTGCGCCTGACGCTCAGATGCAAGAAGTCAGGGATCGCGCTCACCCAGCGGCAACACCAAACTCAAAACGATGATACCGAGCAAACAGACAAGCTCAATAGGTACTTGTGCGTGTATTTGCCGAAATCTGCGACAATAGGAGCAAATAACCCAGCATTGAGGCCTAATTAGTAGCAGAATTGCCGTTATTCGCTGATTGTGTTTGACTTTTGAAGTTTCTCCCGAGCATCATCGAGGGAGTTTAACAGCGCACCTTGGGGTTAGGGATGAACAAGAAGCTCGAGATCGATCGCAGAAGCTGCCTTTTTGGTCTTCTTGGTGCGGCCACTATAGTGCCAGCAATTCCATCGCTCAGTTCGGCACAGAATTCCGAAGGAATTCAGATTCGCTGGGGAAGCAGTCCAGCTATCGAGCTGGTGCTTCCCGTATTCGTAGCGATGAAACAGGGCTATCTCGCTGAACAGGGATTGAAACTTGACAGAGTCACGTTAGCTCCAGGTGTGCGCCTACGTGAAGCAATGGCTGCAGGTGAGTTAGATTTCGCAGAAAATGCTTCCAGCACCTATATTCTGGGCCGACAGGCTGGATTGGCTCAGAAAATAGTCTTTCAATATTTCACCAAGGAAATCTTCAGTCTATTTGCCCCGATTAAGAACCAAGACAAAATCAAAACCGTCGCGGATCTGAAGGGCAAGGTTATCGCCGTTAGCGCGCTAGGAACTTCGGCGCATATGTCTGCAATCAACTTCGTGAATAAGGCAGGCTTGAAAGTCGATGAAGTAACATTTGTCGGACTAAATTCGACGGACCCCGCGACATTACTTACTGCGATCGATCAGTTTGACGCGATTGTCACCTGGGAACCTATCTCCACTCTGATGATGGATCGCAAGGCTGGGTATCCTCTAGTTGATATCTACGCCCCCGGCAGTCACGAAAAATGGATCGGAAATGACTCGGCATCTGAAGTGCTTTGGGTCTCCGAAGAAATGATTGCAAAGCGTCCTGAAGTAATTCAACGAGCAGTCAATGCGCTTAAAAAATCGATGGCATTTATCCGCAGTAATTCGCCACAGGATGTCGCAGCAGTCGGAGCAGATTCTTTCAAAATGGAACGAGCTATGCTGGCGCGAATTCTTGAGCGCACGAAGAATAGCTTTAGCTCTGACGGGCGGATTAGCCGTGCCGGCATGAATACTGCACTGGAACTACTTCGTGGCGGCGGCCTACTGAAAAAGGAATTGAAGTTCGAAGATCTTGTTGAGCTCCGATTTGCTGGCGTCACCGACTAAGCTACCGAAGAGAACGACAATCGCTAGTCCGCTGTATGTGTCATCAGAGCGATCGGCTTTCTTAGCGCTGGCTTGCCCTCATTAGCTGGCGCTCCAACAGTCACTAGCGCCTGCGCTTCCCAATCCGCTGGCAATCCCAATGTGCTCCTCACGATGTCGGGGCAAAAAAGCGGGGCGCACATCCAGCATGCGCCAAGCCCGATAGAAGTGGCGGCCAGTAGAATGTTTTGAACGGCCATCGCAGTACTTTGGATTGCCATGACCTTCTCAGCATTGCTACGCAGCTCATCCTTATACTGATCCATATCGGAAAGGCTCATGCTCACGACGATTACGAGTGGTGCTTCGACGATGCGGGCACGAGACCTTTGAACATCGGCAGAAATTATTCTCTCGTCGTCGCCGTCTTTTCTTCTATCCGCCCTCAGCTTACCTCCCATCGCATCTGCCAATGCTTCCTTCGCACTTAAGCTGCGCAGTGGAGTAAAGCGCCATGGCTGTCGATTGTGAGCAGATGGTGCCCATTGCGCGGCAGAGAGTAGGCATTCAAGCTGGTCATCATTGATACTTGTCGCGTGGTAGCGACGAATAGACCTACGGGCTTTTACCGCTTCCATAAGATTCATACGTCACACCCAGTGAGCATTCGCACTCGACTAGGCCACAGCCTGCGAAGCACGTGCATCAGATCGAGCTTGATCGGCTCCGAGAAGCCCCACGTCCTCAGGCCGGTCGACATCGAATGCGAGTCCAGCGGAGCAAAAGATATTCCAGCTTCGCTTGCGCAAAAGTGCCTCCGTACGGTGTTTGCGAAGTGAATTAAAACCGAATCTAAATTCAATCGCACTCGGCGGTGAAACAAATAGAGCGTTCGTCCCAGTTCCGGCCCGATCAGGTGCAGCGATAATCGCGGGGCGGCCGCGGGCCGTCCTAATCATTTTATGGATTTCTTCCGTGCTTACTTGCGGAAGGTCTCCAAACAGGATCAACGTAGCAGTTGCTCCGCGGCACTTTGCGTGTTCCGATGCCTGCCTCAGCGCTTCGTTCAAACCTTGGCGCCTTTCTCGTAACGCATGCAGTCGCAAACTTCGTGCAAGTCGCAAAATTTTTGTATCTTTGCTGACAATTACCGTACGCTGGGCGCCGAATACTGGAGCGACTGCGTTCAATACGTTGAAGAACATATTCAGACTCAGCGCAGATCTTTCCGGGCCGGCCAACGTACCAGCCAATCTCGATTTTCCGAGATGAAGAGATTTCATTGGAATGATTGCCCACGTGCTCATTGCTTTGCCCTTAACTCCGAGACCAAAGCAAGCGCAACGCTAGCAACACGCTTTTGATCTTCGTGATTTTTCATCACGGTATCGTCCAATGCGATACTTATCTTGTACGTATCAAGATCCCGCACCAGATGGGAATCTACCTGATCAAGAACAAGACCATCGATCAGTTGCCAATAATGTCGAGCGATGCCGATCGCATTCGGCTCAAGGCTCATCTCCTTCAACATCTTCAAAGCTGGCCCCTTGAGGGCTTGGCCATCAACGATAGGTGAAACGGCGACGACCGGAACATTGCGACTCTGGATTAGCGATAGCACACCAGGGACCGCTAAAATCGGCGCTATACTAACGAATGGATTTGATGGGCATATTATTATCCCTTGCAGTTCTTCGCTCTCCAGCGCGGCAAGAAAGGCGGGACTAGGCCGTGCAAATTCTATGCCGTCGAACTTGATTTCTAGAACCTCCGGTTCGCATTTCAATGCGACGAAGTATTCTTGAAATGAATGCCAACGGCTTTTTGAACGGACGATCGTTGCGACAGCATTGTCGCTCATCGGTACAATCTTGTGCGCTATATCAAAGCGCGCACGGAGAGCATCCGTAACGTCAGAGAGCGTTTGTCCGGCCGAAAGGAGCCGCGTTCTTTCGACGTGTGTCGCGAGATCGCCATCTCCTAGCTTGAACCAGGTCGGCCCCCCTAACCGCTCGAGGGCCGCCATGAATCTCCAAGTCTCTGCGGCGAGTCCCCATCCGGTTTCTTTGTTATTGAGACCAGCGAGATTGTACATTACCGTGTCGAGGTCTGGAGAAATGTGCAGCCCCATGCGCCTAAAGTCGTCACCCGTATTGACGACAATCATGAGCTGATCAGGCTTCAGAACTTGCGCAAGCCCGTTCGCCAACTTTGCGCCGCCGACACCACCTGCAAGCGCTAAGATCATCTGAATAAATCAAGCTTTCTATCGCGAACGAGGTCTGATGCCGATCCGTTCGCGCTACTGTAACCTACGCCTTTAACTAAGATGATCGGGCGCCGTTGATCGGATTGGCCCATTAGCAGTGACGCTGCGGCTGCAATTTCGTCGGCATGCCCAACTTCGGTTGTTTGAAGCGGCCGTCCGAACATATCTAGTACGCCTCTCAAATCGGCAAGCGCACTAACTCCACTTACGCCGAGAGCTGTTCCGATCGTTCCATTTCGCCAAGCACGGCCCAAACTGTCATTGATGATAATGCCAATATCGGAGCCGGTTTCCCTTTTGATCGCATCACGTAACTGACGCGCTGTACTGTCAGGGTCCTCGGGCAAAAGTAGAACGCTGTTGTCATCATCTACATTTGACCGATCGATGCCGGCATTTGCCAAAACGAAACCGAGACGATGAGCGACGACGATCACTCCTGGTCGAACTCGAAGTACCTCACTAGATTCTTGCAGTATTAGTTCCACCAGACGTGGATCTTTGTCGCACTTCGTAGCGAGGTCGATTGCCTTCACCGAAGCCTTGATGGAGTCGAGTGAAACTTGGCGCCCCTGCGCCTTTGAAACAATTTTCTGGGCAAGGACAACAATGTCGCCATTCGAAAGCCGTTCGCCGGCAGCGTTCACTCCGTCCAGAATGAGGGCAACAAGATCATCGCCCTTTTTCACGAGCGGGATTCCCGGAAGAGAAATCAGCGATATGCGCTTCGCGTCGTTAGCTGTCGCATTCACATTTACAGCCCTGTAATTCGAATTCCCGTACCGGTGCTCTTATAGTGCCGATTCATAAATATGAGAACGGAAGTAAGCGCTTCTGCGGCTGCAGAGTTTGCCAATGTTCCACCGTGCAATCCCTGCATCCCAATGGCTTGGGCCAAGCTAACAACCGCCTCACGAGCATCTTTATCGTCACCGAAGACCAATACATCGCAATCTACCTCGTGATGCAGATCTATTAAGTGATGGGCGGATACATTTTGAAAGGCGGCGACAACCTTCACATCTGGACCGAGTTCGTTCTGAGCGACGACCACCGCAGATCCAGCGTTCGGTAGTTGGACTTTAGAAACCTTCGGTGGGATCAGCGGCACCGTTACATCTACGAGAATTTTTCCCAACAATTGGGCTTTTAGATCTCGAAGTGTGGAGAGCTGAGCAACGTAAGGAACCGTAAGGATAGCGATGTCCGCTTGCTTAGCAGCATCCTCATTCGCCATTCCCTTAATTGCAGAATAACCAAGCAGCGCATTTAGCTCGTCAGCTTTCGCAACCGCTTTATCGATCCCACGCGAACCTAGCAGTACGCGGTAGCCAGCTTTTGCCCAGCGTACAGCAAGCCCGCTTCCTTCGGCACCACTACCTCCGATTACGGCAAGAACAGGTTTTTCAAGCATGTTGATATTTCACCACTGGAGTTTCGACGACTGGAGAAAGAGGCGATGCGATCAATGATGTCTCACGACGCTCAGCACTCGTCGTCCGATAGAGCGTGTCTCTCTGAACAGGGATGCGGCCAATAGAGCTTGCGATCGCCTCCATCGCCTCGGGCGAAAGCTCCTGCCCATGCTCGGTACCTGCCGCTCGTGAGATACTCTCGTTCATAAGCGTGCCTCCAAGATCATTCGCACCGCTCTGAAGCGCTACTTTTGCGCCATCAATACCCATCTTTACCCAAGAAGTTTGAATATTCTGGATAAGCGGATGCAGCGCGAGGCGCGATACTGCGTGCATCAGAGTTGCCTCTCGGAACGTCGGACCCTTTCGAGCGCGCCCCTTCAAATAGAGTGGCGACTCCATGTGAACGAAAGGCAACGGCACAAGCTCTGTGAAACCACCTGTGCGTTCTTGAAGTTTGCGGAGATGCAGTAAGTGCCGTGCCCAGTCCTCTGGGGCATCAAGATGCCCAAACATAATCGTCGAAGTCGTTCTAAGCCCAACTCCATGTGCCTTTTCGATAACCGAAAGCCACTCGCCAGTGTTCAATTTATCCGGGCAAAGCCGAGCGCGGACATTGTCGTCGAGAACCTCGGCAGCAGTACCTGGCAATGTGCCAAGCCCAGCTTCCTTAAGTCGCCCAAGAAAACGTTCAACAGAAATTCCGAGCGTCCGCGCCCCTTGCGACACTTCAAGGGCAGAGAAAGCATGAATGTGAATCTTCGGCGCGCCTTCTCGGACTGCCCGGCAGACATCGAGATAGCGCTGTCCAGTATAAGCAGGGTGAATTCCGCCCTGCAGACATACTTCAGTCGCTCCCCGCTCCCATGCTTCCGCAGCTCTACGCGTAATTTCCGAGAGCGCAAGGTCATAGGGCTTTCCGCGAAGGTTTTCGCTCATTTTGCCTTTTGAAAACGCGCAGAAGCCACACTTGAAATAGCAAACGTTCGTGTAGTTGATGTTACGCGTGACGACGTAACTAACTTCATCGCCCACGGTTTTACGACGTAAGCTGTCAGCAGCAACCGAGATTGCGTGCACATCTCCGCCGCGCGCACGAAAAAGTCTGCCAATCTCTTCAACGCCTAATTCGTTTCCACTTGAGGCCTTATCGAGCAAACAATCGAGCGCGCGATCCGTGGCACCAGCGGACAGATGTGGCGCGGGTAATGATAGACCGACTGCCCAATCATCCTCGCGAGCAAAGCCTGCGCTATCTACGTTGCGCAACACTGAAGAGTGAAGTCTCGGTGCAACCCAGCGATCCAACTTGTCGACATAAGACGGATAGAGCGCTAGTCGCGGTACAAGAGTTCTTCCACTAGCGGTGGACCGGGACGCGAGTTCAGTGATTGCGGGCCATGGCGCCTCGGGATTAACGTGATCGACCGTTACCGGCGAGATGCCACCCCAATCATTAATTCCCGCGCGGATAAGACGCTCGTAAACTCCCGGAGAGAGGTTTGGCGGCGCCTGAATATTCATTGTTGGGCCGAACACAAGTCGAGCGATTGCGATCGTCCAGAGCAGATCATCCAGGTCTGGCTCCTCGGCTGAGGCGCACTTTGTGCCTGACTTCGCCCGGAAGTTCTGAATAATAATCTCTTGGATATGCCCGTAGCGCTCGTGAAGCTCACGAAGTGCCAACAGAGACTCAATTCGCTCCGCTCGCGTCTCGCCAATGCCAATTAGAATTCCGCTCGTGAACGGAATGTTGTGCTCGCCGGCCAACCGAATTGTCTCCAGTCGAGCCGCGGGTCGCTTGTCGGGGGAGCCATGGTGTACTTGGCCGCGCTCCATCAGACGGTCAGAACTGCTCTCCAGCATCAAGCCTTGTGACACTGAAACCTGACGTAACATCACCAATTCATCTTCGGTCATCACTCCCGCATTCACATGTGGAAGCAGACCGGTTTCATTCAGAACTACGCTACACATTTCAGCTAGGTAGCTGAGTGTCGTCTCATGACCGAGGGACGCCAACTCTTCAGCTGCAACGCGGTAACGCAGCTCCGGCTTATCCCCTAATGTGAAAAGCGCTTCATGGCAGCCAGCGCGAACGCCTTGCCGCGCGATCTCCAACACTTCATCCCGCGTCAAGAATCCCCTCTGTCCGCGCTTAGGTCGCTCGGCAAAGGTGCAGTAGTGACAGACGTCACGACAAAGCTTGGTCAGCGGAATGAAAACCTTCCGCGAATAGGAGACGTTCTGACCATGCCCGTCGGTTGTAAGCCGCTCGGCGGCTTCGAGCAGATCATTCAAAGAAGCATTTTGTGCGAGAGCACTTAGTTCTGAAGGCAACATCGACGCCCACTCGATCCTATAAGCCTCTGATCGCCGATTTCATCAAAAATGCCGATGTTTCGACGTATGAAGCCCTTTTTTAGCATAATTCGGCTTTCATACCAGCTAAAAATCCGTTATCAATACTTTCGAGGTGTAGAAGCCTACACTAAGCGTTTGCTCGCTTTTTCAGCATTTAAGGGAACCACATGGGCGCCGTGACACAACGCGCGGCCGCAAAGGCCGCCTTTCAATGGGAGGACCCCTTTCTTCTCGATGACCAATTGACTGAGGACGAGCGGATGGTGCGCGATACCGCGCGCGCCTATGCGCAAGAGAAGCTGCTACCGCGCGTTTCGAACGCTTACCTAGAAGAGAAAACCGATCGTGAAATCTTCTCTGAGATGGGTGCGCTTGGTCTGATCGGTCTTACTCTTCCCGAAAAATATGGCTGCGCAGACGCCGGCTATGTTGCTTATGGTCTCGTTGCCCGCGAGATCGAGCGCGTAGATTCCGGCTATCGATCGATGAACTCGGTGCAGTCCTCACTCGTCATGCATCCGATCTATGCTTATGGCGATGAAAATCAGCGGACTAAATATCTCCCAAAACTCGCGACCGGCGAATGGGTCGGTTGTTTCGGACTTACGGAGCCGGATGCCGGCTCAGACCCTGGCAGCATGAAAACCAAGGCTGAGAAAGTAGCAGATGGCTATCGCTTGAGCGGCAGCAAGATGTGGATTTCGAATTCACCGATCGCAGATGTCTTTGTCGTTTGGGCGAAATCGATCGAACACAACAATGAGATCCGCGGCTTTATTCTTGAAAAGGGCATGAAGGGACTTTCTGCTCCAAAGATTGGGGGCAAGCTTAGCCTGCGCGCTTCGATAACTGGCGAAATCGTAATGGACGGTGTTGTAGTTCCTGAGAATGCAATGCTTCCAAACGTATCCGGGCTGAAGGGGCCGTTTGGCTGTCTTAATCGTGCACGTTACGGCATATCTTGGGGATCGATGGGCGCCGCTGAAGACTGCATGCATCGCGCTCGCCAGTATACACTTGACCGCAAACAATTCGGCCGGCCATTGGCGGCAACGCAACTCATACAAAAAAAGCTAGCCGACATGCAGACTGAGATCGCACTGGGCCTCCAAGCTTCATTGCGCGTCGGTCGATTGATGGATCAGGACAACGTTGCGCCTGAAATGATCTCGCTTGTTAAGCGCAACAACTGCGGAAAAGCGTTAGATATTGCTAGGACCTCTCGCGACATGCACGGGGGCAATGGCATTCAAAATGAATACCACGTGATGAGGCACGCACAGAATTTGGAAACGGTGAACACTTACGAAGGCACTCACGATGTTCACGCCCTGATTCTTGGGCGGAGCATCACTGGTATTCAAGCCTTCTCGTAAAAGGGCATTTCTGATCATGCCTGGTCCGCTTGATGGCATCAAAGTTCTCGAGCTTGCGCGTGTACTTGCGGGACCTTGGGCGGGGCAAGTTCTTTCCGATCTTGGCGCTGACGTCATAAAAATTGAGCGACCAGGTCAAGGTGACGAGACTCGTACATGGGGCCCGCCCTATGTCGTTGGCACAAATGGTGAGAATTTCTCAGCCGCCTACTACCATGCGATCAACCGCGGCAAGCGATCAGTGCTCGCCGACTTTACTAGGAAAGAAGACGTCGACCTCGTAGTCGCGCTTATTAGAGAAGCCGACGTAGTTTTAGAGAATTACAAAGTCGGCGATCTGACGAAATTTGGTCTCGACTACGAAAGCGTAAGGAAGATCAACCCTCGAGCAATCTATTGCTCAGTAACTGGCTTCGGTCAGAACGGCCCTTACTCTCATCGTCCTGGCTACGATCTCATTATCCAAGCCATGGGCGGCATCATGGACATCACTGGAGAGCCGGATCGTGAACCGATGCGGACCGGCGTTGCATATGTCGACGTCTTCACTGGCGTTTATTCTGCCGTTGGAATTCTTTCGGGGCTTATTGCTCGCAGTAAGACTGGAGAGGGCCAGCATATTGATATGAGCTTGATGGATGTCCAGACAAGCGTACTCGCCAATCAGGCGTTGAACTACTTGGTATCGGGTAAGGCCCCGCGTCGCATGGGGAACGCGCATCCGAACGTCGTTCCGTATCAGGCTTTCGAAACTTCCGACGGCTATATGATTATTGCTGTTGGTAACGACGGTCAGTTCAAGAGTTTCTGCGATGTTCTCGACTTGCAACACGTACGCGATGATCCGCGATACGCGTCAAATGGAAAGCGGAATGACAACCGAGCAAGCCTCATTTCCACGCTCACGGATAAAACACGACTTCGTACACGCGAAGATCTACTGGCTGCACTGGAAAAGGCTGGCGTGCCCGCGGGCCCGATTAGATCTATCGACGAGGTCTTTGCAGATCCGCAAGTAATTGCGCGCAAGATGCAAATAAACTTGCCAGATAATGCCGTTAAAGACGGCTCGATACCCGGCGTGCGTTCACCAATATTGATGTCGGAAACTCCATTACACTATGACAAGCCCTCGCCAAAACATGGCGAGCATTCAGACAATGTGCGAGCAGCAGTAGCATCTGGCATGCCCGCATTCCGATCAAGCCGCACATTAAAGTGAACCACGAATGCCGTTCGATACAGTTCTCGTTGGATCGTTAGTCACTGCATTCGTAGCCGGCGTACTTCGTGGGGCCACTGGCTTTGGCTCTGCATTAGTGATGGCGCCGTTTCTTTCTGTTCTTCTTGGCCCGTCGGTCGGCGTTCCCCTCACAATAATTATGGGTTTTGTCGGATCATTATTTCTGCTGCCGTATTACAGAAAGCAGATCGAACTCGGCGTTGTCGGTGAACTAAGCATTTTCGGTCTTATTTTCGTATTTCCAGGCGTTTGGCTTCTCAACTTTCTCGATGCCAACATGATGCGGCGAATTATTGCCGTTGCAGTTTTTGTTATTGCAGGAAGCATGCTGCTTTCGCGGAAGGTAAGTTTCAGATCCGAGAGCAAAATTATCGATCGGATTTACATCGCAATTGCCAGTGCGATTGGCGGAGTAGCGATGGGCGCGACCGGGATGGGAGGCCCCCCGATCGTGACTTACCTAGCTGGTAGAGGCGGAAGCCCAGAGCAGCAGAAAGCAAATATCTTGTTTGCTGTAGGCGCGCTCGAGGTCGCCACAATCGCAATAATGATTTTCGGGAGTTACTTCACCCAAAAGGCGTTAGTTCTTACCGGCTGGCTTATTTTGCCATTTTGCATCGGACTATGGATTGGAGAGTGGTGGTTTCGATCGATGCTGTCGAACGTCTATCACCGCCTAGTAATGATCACTTTGATGATCACCGGAATCGTCGTCGCATTTCTTTAACGAGATACGACTCCTCACTCGATCGTCCCGTTAGAAAAGAAAGAAAGCTCAACCACTTAGCGTCCGGCCCCTTCTAATGCGGCATATGTTGATAATTTTTTGCCGATTTATTGACAAGGGAGCCATCATTTAAATAGATATCGCACTCAGTGTCGAGAAACGGTCCGAATTCTTTGGGGCCTCGATCGGCCAAAGGTTTGTGGGTGCTTTAAGTGTCGAGCGAGAAGAACGCGCCTAGCACTATTGTCGGGCGCCTTATTCGTCTTCTACCAGGCGTTTTATTAAGCGCTGGCATTGCGCTTCTTGGCGTCTATCTAGAGCGCCTAGAACTACAGATGCTCGCCTTCCCCTATATCGGGGCGCTCGTCCTAGCGATTTTGATCGGAATGATGATCCGCACGTTTTGGACGCCGTCTGAAGTTTGGCAGACAGGAATTCGATTTAGCGCAAAGCAGTTACTCGAAGTTGCTGTGACCCTGCTAGGCGCATCAATTAGCTTTGCGACCATTGCAGCTTCGGGAACCCCTCTTATCGCAGCAATTGTCGCTACTGTTATTGTCTCACTCAGTTTCACTTATTTTTTGAGCCGGATGTTTGGCCTCTCAAAGAACCTTTCCATCCTTGTCGCCTGCGGGAATTCAATTTGTGGCAACTCAGCAATCGCTACGGTTGCGCCTGTCATAAAAGCTGCGCCTGAAGACGTTGCTTCCTCAATCTCATTTACAGCCATTCTCGGTGTACTGATCGTAGTGGGGCTGCCGCTATTGATTACTGCTATGAACTTGTCAGCTACACAGTTTGGCATTCTCGCTGGGCTTACTGTCTACGCAGTTCCCCAAGTACTTGCGACAACAATCCCTGCGGGCCTCGCAAGTGTCCAAATCGGCACGCTTGTAAAACTCATTCGTGTCCTAATGCTTGCCCCGATCGTTATGACCTTGTCCGTCATATCATCCGATAGATCGTCGACGGGTGAACAACGGTCAGGGATTAGATATTTTGCTCTTGTTCCATGGTTCATTGTCGGGTTTCTGGTTTTGGCTTCGATCCGTTCATTCGGCCTGTTTCCAGAAGTTGTCGTGACTGCATTCACGAAAGTTGCCGTGTTCCTAACAATTATCTCAATGGCCGCATTGGGATTGGGTGTAGATCTTCGACTTCTCGCACGCGTAGGCGGCCGTGTGACAGCTGCTGTGACGCTATCTTTAGTGCTTCTTGTCTTGATGAGTTTGGTCACAGTTCAGTTTTTTAAGTGACCTTCGATTAGGTGCCGAGCGAACTCGGTCTCCTCTACCCCATTAAAATCATTGGTGCTTTTGGTTGGCTTGAAGGCACAGTCGCCGGTGCTAGCTTTCTGTTATTCAACGATTCGCTGGAGAGTCCCATGGACGGCGGCTTCACTTCTGGCTGGTTCAAACGAATTCTTGCAGCGAGTTATTCCGCTGACTTGGCAAAGTTTGAGGACATCACCGCTGGCTTTTTTACTCAAGCAGCTATTTGGCAGCCTGGCCCAGAACGCCGTCTTCTAGAGAAAATGATCGGTCAGATAAAGCTGGCACTAGCGATTCAACGCGACGAGAATGGTCTGCTTTCAGTCGCGCTGGATCAGATCAGCGAACGTCTAGCCGAAATAGAAGACAAGTCGTGGGCCGCTAAGCTGGAGCGGGCCTAATTACATCCCCTTGACGATATTCTCGACCATCTTCTTGGCGTCGGCGAACAACATCATCGTGTTGTCGCGGAAGAAGAGTTCGTTCTCGACGCCGGCATAGCCCGAGCCCATGCCGCGCTTGATGAACAAGACGGTCTTGGCCTTTTCGACGTCCAGCACCGGCATGCCGAAGATCGGCGATTTCGGATCGGTTTTTGCCGAAGGATTGGTCACGTCGTTCGCGCCGATGACGAAAGCGACATCGGCCTGCGCGAATTCGGAATTGATGTCTTCCAGTTCGAACACTTCGTCATAAGGAACATTCGCTTCGGCAAGCAGCACGTTCATGTGGCCAGGCATACGGCCCGCGACCGGATGGATCGCGTATTTCACTTGCACGCCTTCTTCCTTGAGCTTGTCCGCCATTTCGCGGAGCGCGTGCTGCGCCTGCGCGACCGCCATGCCGTAGCCCGGCACGATAATGACCTTCTCGGCGTTCTTCATAATAAAAGCCGCGTCGTCCGCAGACCCTTGCTTCACGGGGCGCGTTTCAACTGCACCGCCGGCCGCAGCGGTCTCGCCGCCGAACCCGCCTAGGATCACGGAGATGAAGCTCCGGTTCATGCCCTTGCACATGATGTAGGAAAGGATCGCGCCGGACGAGCCGACCAGCGCGCCGGTGATGATGAGCGCCGCGTTGCCGAGCGTGAAGCCGATGCCGGCTGCGGCCCAGCCAGAATACGAGTTCAGCATCGACACGACGACCGGCATATCGGCGCCGCCGATCGGAATGATGATGAGCACGCCGAGCAGGAACGAGAGCAGTACGATCGCCCAGAACAGGAAGTGGCTCTCGGTCTGCACGAAGAGAACCAGCACGACCACAAGCGCCACCGCCAATGCGATGTTCACGAGATGACGCGCGGGCAACATGATCGGCGCGCCGCTCATGTTTCCGTTCAGCTTTGCGAATGCAATTACGGAGCCCGTGAAAGTGATGGCGCCAATCGCAGCGCCGAGCGCCATTTCGATAAGGCTGGCTTTCTGGATTGCACCCATGACGCCGATGCCGAACGCCGACGGCGCGTAAAGCGCGCCCGCCGCAACCAACACAGCCGCAAGACCGACCAGCGAGTGAAACGCCGCGACGAGCTGCGGCATTTCGGTCATCGCAATCCTGCGCGCCGTAACGGCGCCAATGCCGCCACCAATCGCGAGACCACCAATCACGAGCGCCCAGCCGATCGCGTCCGAGGGCGGCGAATAAGCGAGCGTAGTCAGGACCGCGATTGTCATGCCGATCATACCGAAGCGGTTGCCCTGCTTCGACGTGGTCGGATGCGATAGTCCGCGCAGCGCCAAAATAAAGAGAACGCCGGAGACCAGATAAAGAAGTGCGACGATATCGGGGGTCATGGCTCGCGCTCACTTCTTCTTTTGCGTGTACATCGCAAGCATGCGCTGCGTGACGAGGAATGCGCCGAAGATATTCACCGACGCCATGATCAGCGCAAAAAAGCCGAGCGCGCGCGCCCACCATGCTCCGCTTGCGTCACCCGCGAGCGGAACGCCGATAGAAAGCAAAGCGCCGACGACGATTACCGACGAGATCGCGTTCGTGACCGACATCAGCGGCGTATGCAGCGCCGGCGTCACCGACCATACGACGTAATAGCCGACGAAGCAGGCGAGCACGAAGATAGAGACCTGAAAGATAAAGGGACTGGCGGCAGCCGCGGCGCTCGCGACTGGTATCACGCCAAGCGGAAGCAGTTCTTCCGCGTTGATGGAAGCACTGACATCGGCACAGGCCGAAAGAGCAAGCGATACGAAATCGATCATCGCCTTATCCCTTCTTGAAATTCGGGTGGACGACCGCGCCGTTTTTAGTCAGCAGCGTCGCCTTGATCAGCTCATCGTCGTAATTCGGAGCGAACTTCTTTTCCTTGTCGAACATGGTCTCGACGAAAGCAAAAAGGTTCTTCGCGTACAGCGCCGACGCGGTAGCGGCGAGACGCCCCGGCACGTTGAGGTGCCCCACGATCTTCACGCCGTTCACGTCCGCAATCTTGCCCGGCTCCGCGCCCTCGACGTTGCCGCCACGCTCGACCGCGAGATCGATGAGCACCGAACCCGGCTTCATCGACGCAACCATTTCTTTGGTGACTAACTTCGGCGCCGGACGGCCCGGGATCAGCGCAGTCGTGATTACGATGTCCTGCTTCTTGATGTGCTCGGCAGTGAGTGCGGCCTGCTTCGCCTGATACTCTTTGGACATTTCCTTGGCGTAGCCGCCCGCGGTCTGTGCGTTTTTGAATTCCTCGTCTTCGACCGCCAGGAATTTCGCGCCGAGCGATTCGACCTGCTCCTTGGTCGCGGGGCGAACGTCGGTCGCGGTCACGACCGCACCCATGCGCCGCGCGGTTGCGATTGCCTGCAAACCGGCGACCCCGACACCCATGATGAAGATGCGCGCAGCCGGCACAGTGCCCGCCGCCGTCATCATCATCGGCAGCGCGCGGCCATACTCAGCGGCGCCATCGACTACCGCGCGGTAGCCCGCGAGGTTTGCCTGCGAGGACAACACGTCCATCACCTGCGCGCGCGTGATGCGCGGCATGAATTCCATCGCAAAGGCATTGACCTTCGCCGCTGCCATGTCGGCGAGCGCGGCGTCGTTGCCGTAAGGGTCCATAATCGAGATCACGAGCGCGCCGGGCTTGTACGAGCCAAGCTCCGCTTTCGTGGGACGGCGCACTTTCAAAACAATGTCGGCTTCTTTCACGACACCGCTGCCGACTTCGGCGCCAACAGCAGCGTAGTCCGCGTCGAGCACGCCGGACTTCACGCCCGCGCCCTTCTCGACGGCGACTTTCGCGCCGAGTTGCACGTAGCGCTTTACGGTATCGGGAGTAGCCGCGACGCGCGGCTCGCCCTGTTCGGTTTCAGCCGGGATTGCAATTCTCATGTACGCCCTCGAACCCGGAGACCCGGATCAAACAATTCCACGAACCGCCGGGTCCGCAGAAATAGCGTACCTAAGCCCGATATTGCGAAAACTACTAATAAATAGCCATCAATGTCAATAAAGCGGCATTTTACTGATACATTTTGCCCGATTATCCTATTCTTGGGCGGCACCGTACGTAGAGGCCGCTAAATTTCAAGTCGCTATTTGAATGCCTTCGTTTCTCACGCTGATCGATGAAACAACATGACAATTAAGTCCCAACTGATTTTGAGAATAGCCAATGCTCACCCGCACCTTCATCGCGGAGAGATAGAACAAGTCGTTGACGGAATACTCGAGAAAATCTCGTCAGCTCTAGCTGAAGGCAAAAGAGTAGAACTTCGTAATTTTGGAATCTTCTCGGTCAGATCCCGGTCCGCTCGAATGGGGAGAAATCCATTTACGGGAGAGCCCGTTGCTGTTGAGGAAAAGTTTTACGTACATTTCAGTCAAGGAAGAGCCATTAGCGATCGCCTAAATGGCAGAACCGAAAAAAGGAGATCACGCGCTTCTTCTAAGCCAGTGATCTTCGAATAGTGCTTCATTCGCGCTCTGCGATAATCTTGCTTTTCCATCTTCGGCGCCTTGCCCAACGGCATGGCCTCTTGTCGATAGAAATGACAAAACTTTCGCTATGCTAAGAGTTCTAAGAAATCGGACCTACCGGCATCTATTTGCCGCGCAAGTTATTGCGTTGATTGGAACAGGCCTTCTTACGGTAGCGCGGAGCCTGCTTGCCTACCGCCTTGCCGGCGCGAATGCAGGCTTAGTTCTCGGGACTGCTCTCGCCATAAAAATGGTGGCGTATGCCGCACTGGCGCCGCTTGCCCAGGAGGACGCCTAATTCGGCGCTCAGCTGCTTCGAATAATCGGCCGCCGCTTTTTTGCCGCGCAGTTTTCTCTCTCTCACATCTGCTGGCTGCTAACTTATCCAGCCGGCGGCTGGACCGTCGCGCGTTACGGCTTACTTGCTGGATTTTTTGCGCTTGCCTGCATCGCGGTTCTAGGGGTTCTACTGGCTCTATTACTTTGGCGGCGAGAAGAAACCCATCCCGCCCATGAACATTCGGATCTTCCTGCAGGCCATCCCCATTTAAGAGAACACGGCGACGCTCGCCACGCGCACGTATTCTATATCGACGAGCTTCACCGGAGATGGCCTGGCTGAAAAGCGGACGGTGCCGAATTCTGCCGCGAGAGAACTGCGGCGGCCGCCGACTTGTTAGCTTTTCTGCAAAAGTTAATAAGTTCGTTCTTAGCTCTGATAGGGCGACGCGAAACAGCGCCAACTCAGTCTACAATAAATAGCAACGCGCCGACCTCTGTTCTAGAGCGATGAGGTTCAGCTTTATCGGCGACCTGATAACTCATCCCCGGCATCAAAGTGAACGTGCGACCGTCAGCAAGCTCAGTATCTAACTGACCTTCCAGGCAGAAGAGAATATGTCCTTTATCGCACCAATGATCAGCGATGTAGCCAGTTGAGTACTCGACGAGACGAACGCGAATATCGCCAAAGTGTTGCGTGCGCCAAGTCGCTTTCCCTGCCTCGCCATTGTGGGTCGTTGCCTTCACACTCGACCAGTCCGTAACTCCGAAGGGTATGCCAGTTATCTGCATCGCTTTTTTTCATTACTTTCGATATTGCTGGTCGCTGACCTTTTCCATTCAGGTAACAGCCTTGCCGTCTAGCTTCTCTTGGATCGCATAGTGAGTCATTGCGACGGTCGGCGAAGCACCGTGCCAGTGCTTCAAGTCGGGTGGAAACCAGACTACATCTCCTGGCTGAACTTCTTCAATCGGCCCTCCTTCCCGTTGCACCCAGCCGAGACCAGAAACGATAATCAAGGTTTGGCCTAAAGGATGGGTATGCCAAGCAGTCCTCGCACCAGGCTCGAAAGTAACGCATGCAGCGTTTATGCGCGCTGGACTTGGCGCTTCCTGAAGGGGATCGATCCGTACAGTTCCTGTGAAATACTCTTCTGGCCCTTGTGTCGAAGGCCGTGAGCCGACCCGCTTAATTTCTATATTTTGGGCTCCATTGGATTGGCGAGCCTGCGGGCACATGTCCGAGAAGCTCGATCGCGACGATTTCTCTATTGTTGCAAGACTGTCAGCGCCTGCAAGCAACTTGTTAGCTTTGCCGAAAAAGCTAATAAGTTGACGAACGAGCAATCATCCGCCTGCGTTCCAAAAATTGACAAGCGCATCCAAGAAAGCTTTGCAATTTTCTACCCGCCACGTGACCTTGGATGTGGGATGGAACAAATAAAACCTCTCATTCGCACACACGAACTTTGAGCGATCGGCGGAATAGATCCAGTTAAGCGTATCGGTGAAATTCGCGACGTTGCTGCCACCGAACTTCGCTTCCGGAACATTGTAAAGCAGCCCCTCAATGAAATACGAGGGCGCCAAACCCGCAGCAATGCGGCCTTGGTCAAGCATGCGGTTGCGCATGTTCTTGTACATCCGGATCGTCGGCTTGAACCATTGATTGGTCGCCTGATGCTTGGTCGTGCAATTGGCCATGTGCATCTTGGGATAGTTCACAACGCGCGTTCCGTCGGGCAGGAAAAAGCAAACGCCCTCGTGATAATCCTGCGAGCCGCCGTTCGTGTACCGGAAATACTTCCGAAACTCAGTGCACGCGAGGACATCGCAATCGCGCCTGTTCCCGGAACCTGGAATGAAGATGGCTTTGTCGCCGACGGAAACGGTGCTTCCAAATTGTGCCCGAATATGCGCCGCCACCTGCTGTTTGAACTTCTCTGCTGACCACTCGGTAGCACTACGGGTCGCATCGAAGCGCGCGCGCGCGTCGCCTTGAACATCGTTGACGTCGAAGTAGTGAATCGAGTGATCGCATATCACCACATCCACGTCGCTATCACGGGCGACGTTGGTATCGTTGCCATAGGAGCCCTGAAGAAAAATATCGCGCGTCGCATAGGGCGAGTCGGCGCGCTCCAGTGCGGTCTTGACGGTGTTGTAGGTCGCCTTCGAAGTCGCCGCTGCTCCGATATGGCACCAGGTCTCAAGCTGATTTTCGCTAATGGCCATGGGTGCGCCTCACGCAAACACGTTCTTAAGTCGGGCCTCATAGGTCTCGAACGACTGACGGCCTTTGGACCAAAGGGCGCCGAGCTTATTCAGGTCATGCTCGAACATGTCCGTCGCCATCTCGGGCTCGGTGTACCGTTCGTTGATCCGGATGGTTTCTATGTCGGAGAAAAGAACTTCTCGCAGCTGCTCCATCGACTGCGTGTTTATTTCCATTACTTTTTGCAGCAGGCGAACCGTGAAAAGATAGCCAATCCAGCGCAGAACGCTAAGAACCGAACGATGCGGCTCGGGATATTCGCCAACGCCAATGCTGACCACGCGGACATCGGACCTTGGCACTTGGAGTGCGCGAACGGCATCAGCGATGGCGTAGAGCGTCGGATTGTTTGCGCAGTAGCCGCCATCGGCGAGAAGATATTTCTCGCCCTGGCTCGTGGTGATTTCCTTGCGGCAGAAGAACGGATACGCAGAACAGGACGCCTGAACGGCGTCAGCTATACGCACGCCGAAGCCCGGCACAAAAGAGGCGCTGCGCTTATATGCCTGCATGGGATCAGATTTGAAGATAAAGGGCCTTTCGTCACGCCAATTGGTGGCGACAATGCCGATGCGGGTCTGCGCTGCCTCAAAGGTCAATTCTCCCAGCACTTCATCCGCGAGCCGCCGAAGCGCCGCAGACTTTTGCCAAGGGGTCCAGGGTTTCATTACCGGCACAACGTGCTGCCGATAGAGCTCGGTGATCTCATCGACCGATTTCCCGAGGCAGAGCAGCGAAGCGATAATGGAGCCTGTGCTCGTTCCCACGATGAGATCGAACGACTTGCACAACGGCCCTTGGGTGAGCGCTTCAATCTCCTTCAAGACGCCGAGCGTATAAAACCCTTTAGCGCCGCCGCCATCGAGGGCGAGCACGCGAAAGGCCTTCTTCGACGCTTCGTTCGCTTCGGCGCTCATTGCATAAACAAGCCTTTCAGCCAATTCCAGAGGCGGCGGTACCATGGAGCGTAAAGCTTGTCGTAGTAAGCGTCGCGCTTCGCCTTCTCGCGCGCGCGGCCTGCCAACACTTCCTCTGGAGTCCACGACTCGCACCACAAGACATCACCGTCATCGATGATGTAGTGCGTCCTGCACGGTTGCTCCCAATTTCCCACCGAGGGTCGGAGAGTCGGACCGTTAGCGCCTGCGGTGAAGGACCACCGGTTTGCGGTGATTGGTGTTGTCACGGTTAATCCGCAGCCGCAGGCGCAAAGGTGCGAGGCCGTCCCAAATTTTTCCGAGACATATAGGATGCCCGGAGTGAGTTGCTTGGGCATATAGTGCACCCGCAGAAGGCTAATCCGTTTGAGCTTCATCGTCCTCCGACCTGGCAATGATTGTCGTATCTGGAATTCGGAACACGAAATGAAAATTCGTGGTGCTGTCGAAGTAAAAACCTTTTATCTTTTTGTATTCAAGGATCGCGAGCGATGCGTTTAGCGCGTTCAATTCGGCAATCTGCACGTTCACACGATACTCCGCGTCAGGGTGATCGACGAGCATCGCAAACTCTTTGTCCATGCGCGCTTGGGCTTCCTCCGGCGCGTAGTATGTGGCCCGGAGCTGGCCCGAAAGCGGGCCGCCATTGGGGCGGTTCAGACCCATTCCAACATCGATGAACGGAATTTTCAGCGCGATTAGCAACTCGAAAATTTCCTTCCGGGCGCTGCCTTTATCGACCGCGACGAACGCAAAGGTTACGCCCTCGAAATCGGCGGCGGAGGTCGCGTCGATGTATTTCGCTGTGAGTTTGATCCCTTCGCGGAAGTTTTCGTACCGGCCCTGATAGACCTCGGCCTTAGGCTTTTCGAACTCGTCGAGTTGGAAGCGGCCTGGCGAACGGAACTGGTTATGCCTGTGGAAGCAATCGCCGTCGAAACCGCGAATTTCCCTCACTTGCATCTTGGTGAGGAAATCAAGCAAATACGCGCCAGTGCCGCCGAGCCCGATAATCGCGACAATTTCTTCTTTGAACTTTTGGGAGAGCTCGGTGATCTGCGCGAAGCTCGTCATGGTGTCCTGAATTTTGAACACCGTGTCGTCGTCAGTTACGACGGTGCGATAGGTGAACGGCTTAGCCTCGTTCGGATAGAGCGCCATAGCCGGGCCTGCGATCAATCGCGTGTAGTTTTCGATTTTCGCGAAGAAGTCCGGGTAATCGACTTTTTGCCCGTTCACGATGAGCTTGTTGGAGAACTGGCGCTGAACGACAACGTCCGAGGAGGCGGCGCTTAGCGTGAGTGTCGTCTCACCACCGCCGATCTCCGTGATCCGCGAGCCATCCATATTGTAAGGATGCGTGCCGGCGAAGAAGACCTGATGGTCCTTCTGCCTCACTTGATCGCCGTGGAAAGAGAATGGGGTGACGAACGCGCCCCACTGGAGAGCGCGTTTCGCATCGAGATAAGGAATGTCGCGCACGATCAGGTGATAAGTGCTATCGACCGCGATCGCGTATCCTTTTTCGACGAGACGACGGATGTCGTCGTTATGACTCGCCAGTTGGCGATACATGGAAATCCATCCCATCCCTGACGTGCACTGAATCGCCCTTTACGAGATCGCCCTGAGGCTTATTCGGCCCCTTCGTGAAAGTGATCGTGTAAGGGATGTTCGGCTGGCTCGCGTATTCGGACAGACCAACGACCTCTGCATAGGAGATTTTCGGTTTCTCCCACTTATGCGGCTTCGCGTTCACCTTGATGGTCACGCCGGTCTTTTGCGTTTTCATCTTCTCGACGCCGGGCTCGCCGATCTGCACGTGGTCGTCGTCGGCAATGAGCTTGTCGGGTTCGTTCATAAGCTCCAGAAACAGCTCGACGTTCTCGTCTTCCTTACCGACGAGTATCTTGATGTGGTTGCCGCTTAGTTTCTTTTTCGGCCACTCTAGGCTGAGGCCGTCCACGAAAAACTTGTCGGTGCCATCACCTTCGATCACGAAGAAACGGAGGACCTTAGTGAGGTCTGCGGTTTCCTGCGGGCGAAGCGTTTCGATCTCGAAGCTCGGAAGCTGCGCGAGGATGACGAAATTTTCGATAGGGTGCGCGCCCGCCGCTTCGGCGACCTGGCCGCCGGTGATTTTACGGTCGTCGAACGTGGCGACCTTGAATTCGAATTTGGCGTTGCCGATCTGGGTGGCGAAACCGCCCTGCCCGTGGCCTGCCTTGCCTTCAATGCTCATATTTTCCCCCTTCCGCGGGCTGAAACGCAGCAGGGAATCCTCCCCGACGCTTTCGTACAGATATACATGTACGTTGCGGATGTAAACTCGTTCGGTATAGAATCGTTCAGTGCGAGCGATTTGGAGGTATTTGGATGCCGTTAAAGGACCGGTTGCGAGAGCTGCGCGAGGAGCAAAAGCTGTCGTTACAGGATGTTGCCGATCGGGTCGGCGCCTCGAAGGCGCATATTTGGGACCTGGAACAGGGCCGCAGCACAAACCCCAGCTTCGAGCTGATGAGGAAGCTCGCCGACTGCTTCAAGGTAAGCGTGGCGAATTTGGTGGGTGAAAACCCAACAGGCGATGCGGGCGATGCCCGCGTGGTCGGCATGTACCGCGACTTGAAGGAGTTATCCGATCGCGATCTGGATGTGATCCAGCAGATGGTCGAACGCCTCAAGCAGAAGGACGAATAGCACGTGGTCACACGCGATGACCTCAAAGGCACGGGTTCGCCCGACGGGTTGGTTACGCGGATTTTGAAGGCTGAACCCGGCCTCGCTTACCCGATACCGATTGAAGACATCGCGCGACAACTTGGAATCAAGGAAATCGCGGAGCTTGAGACGGAAGCGTTCGAGGGCGGCTTGTTGATGGATAGCGACAAGACGAACGGCGTGATCTTGGTGAACAAGGCCGCACGCATGGGGCGGCGGCGCTTTACCATCGGACACGAACTCGGGCATTTCTGCATTCCCACCCACAAGCCCGTTCGAACCGACAAGTTTCTTTGCTCGCGCGACGACATGCGAACCTGGAGTGCGGCGGAGAAGGATCTTTACGCGCGGATGGAGATGGAGGCGAACAAGTTTTCTGCGCTGCTTCTCATCCCGCCGCCTTTGCTGCGCCCGTATCTTGTGAAGATGGGCGACCCAAACCTTACGCAGGTCATCGCCATTCATGATGACTTCGAAGTCAGCAAGGACGCCGCTGCGCGGGCATTCGCACAGACTCATGACGGCATCGTGGCTGTTGCGGTGGTGAACAATGGAAAGGTGCTGCGCATCTACAAGCACATCAAGTTTCCGCGCATCGCGCCTTTGCCGAGCAACAAGGTGCCGACAGGTTCGGGCTATTGGAGTGGCGCAAAAAACCTCACTACGCCTACTGAACTTCGCGAGGTGGTTGCGGGCCAGTGGTTAGAATCGGAATGGGGCAAAAAGCTTCCCGACTTATATGAGCAAGTCCTGTTTCAACAAGCCGGCTTCGCATTGGTCATGCTTTGGCCCGAACAAGTCGAAGAAGACGACGAGGACGACCCTGACGAAAATCGAACTGCGAAACAGCGCTTAGCTGAGCGCGTGTCGCGGCGATATAGCTAACACAACGAGGCGCCAGATTTCAGTACTCGCATCCTCAAAAAAATGCGGATCAACTTATTAGCTTTCTGTAGCTTCCTAATAAGTCGGTTTCGCCTCTCCCAATACTTCTCTGCGGAAAACCGCGGCCTAGACTCAATTTCCAGGCCGCGGCTTTCTCGACTAAATCGACGCGAGCGTTCGGACCTCCGCGAGGTAACCTGGCGCCAAAGTCAATTTCATCTTTCTGTTGCGGATCTTAACGGTTACATCTCCCTGCTTCACCATCTCGGTGAGTACTGCCCATAAAACCCACCCTTCCGTTGCGTAATCCCAAGGGTGTTTCAAGCGAAAGCTGTGAGCACGCACACGAAGAAACATTAATAGAGTTTCGTCGACTTTGGCTTCGTCTACGTTTCCAGGAATATAAAAATACAATCCGGGGAGCGGGCGGAATAACTGACCGCCGGAGCATCCTTTGTTGAACTTGTAAGTAAGCCCTTTCTTTTTCTCGACCTCGTCTACAGCGCAAATTGCGAGTAACCAATCTAACATTACGTTTTCGCAGAAATCGTAATCCGCTGTTTCAAAGCACTCCTCCTGCATCATTCGCACTACGTCGATAATTTCGAACCGTACTTTAGGCGATCCTTCGGTCCAGTGAATTCCATCCGATATCAATGCCATCTTCGACTCCTGTCCTTTTCTCGATGCAAGACGCACCCTTGAATTCTTTACAGGGTCGTATTTCGTCGCCGATTGCATGCGAAAGTATTTTTGGGAACTTGTTAGCTTTGTTCACTTTCACAACAAGTTCGCGCTGAACGCCGACTTTTGAAGGCCATCGTATTTTATTGTAGACTTATACATCTCTGATTCTTAGCGTTATGGCTGGCAAACAAGCAAAAACACTTTCCGACGTACACGTCTCCGCCTTACGCGATTACTGCCTCAAAAGTCGAAATCCCCTCCGCAACCAAGTTGTTGTTCTACTCTCTGCTAAGGCAGGGCTTCGGGCTGGCGAAATCGCAAAGCTCACTTGGGAAATGCTGCTAACGCCCACCGGGCAAGTCGGCGCAGCAATCGAACTTCAGAACTCGATTGCGAAGAAGGGCGGCGGCCGCTTGATCCCCATTAACCCGACCCTTCGAAAGGCTCTAGAAAAGCTTCTCAAAGAATCGTCAGGGACCGGTCCTGTTATTTTGTCCGAGCGCGGTCATCGGATGACAGACATGAGCATCGTCAATTGGTTTGCGATCGCTTACCGAGCTCTCGGCCTGAGCGGCTGTTCGTCTCACTCCGGTCGCAGGACTTTCATTACCCGCGCCGCCCGGATGGTCCACAAGGCCGGCGGCTCTCTGCGTGATGTACAGTTGCTTGCCGGACACCGGTCGATCCAGACAACGCAACGCTATATCGACGGTGATAGCGAAGCGCAGCGCAAGCTGGTGTCGCTGCTATGACGCAGAGGCAAGCGGAACAGTTTGAAGCTTCTACCCGCCTCCTCCATGAAATCTGCCGCATCTCACATCCGACGCATGAGTTCAACGGCGCGGGGAGCCTGTTCGCGACCAGTCGTTTGCATCGGGCATTGCGAGCGCATGAGAACACGGCGATCTACGACTGGTTGATGACGGTCTTCAGCTATCAGGGCGTTGCCGACAGGGCAGTCGATACGATCCTGAGGCGGGACGGCAATGCGACCTGGGAGACAATGGCAGCTAGCCTGCGCGCCGATCCGGATTGCGAAAAGCTTCACAGCTTCTGGAAGTTCGGAGGCTGTGGCTATGAGAAGAGCCGGCGAAGCTGCAATAATCCTGGTGATTTTCACGCCTGCCCGCTGCCACGGCTGAACCTGCGGAATGGCTCCCTGAGCCAGCTGTCTTTCAGCCTTTACTTGTTCTTCCGGGACGCCGCCGGCGGTGACTTTCTCGGCTGGCTAGACGACCGGATTCAGAAGGCTATCGGCGGCGGCTATCCGGAGATTGATCGAGAACTGATCGCTCCGATGCGATCCATCCATGGCATCTCCGACAAAGTGATCAGCATGGCCTTGTCGGATCTGTTGCTTGCCTCTCCCAACCCAGTGTGGCGACGATTAGGCGCGGAATTTATTGTCATTGACCGGCTGATCCATAACTTTATGCATCGCAGTGGAATCCTAAAGCGCCACGACTGCGAGCATGCCTATGGTCCCGGCTGCTATGGCGAACACGGCTGCGCCAAGCTTTTACTTTCCCTTTCCCGCGGGATCGACATGCGCCGCTATCATCATGCGTTTCCCCAGCCGTTTCCGCGCTTCGTCCAAACTGCGATCTGGCGCTATTGCACGGCCTCCGGCGAAAACATCTGCAACGGCAATCAGATTGATGATCGCAAACGCTGCCGGAACGAACTCTGTAATTTGCAAAGTTTTTGCGAGCGGATCGCGCTGCGTGCGGGGTCGAGAAAATCGATTAAACAGCGGCCACTTGTATAATATGAACACTATGCTATACTGATTCTGTCGCAGATTCGGCTGCTTGCCGACTGCCTAACCAAGGCCCCCAACGCGCGGGGCCTTTTTTATTGGAAACTCTCATGAGCAAGAAACCAGCGGAGCCTCGCTCCGAAGCGAAGCTTATTGTCTACGGTCAGGACAAGGCCGCCAAGCCACGCGCGGCTTGGTTCACCGGGAAAGACGCGGAAGCCGCAAAGAAGGCTGCCGCCGAGCTTGAACTGCAGGTCTGGGAGATTGTCGGGCCGATAGGTGCGGATCTTCTGAAAAAGATTGGGCCGGGCCGGGTTGCGGCGGTCGGCGACAACGTCACCAACAAAGTGCCGCGAGCGGTCTATGACGAGATAAAGAAGCTCGCACTGATCACCGACCCGAAGCGGCAACTGTTGCCGAAGATGGGCGACGTTGAGAAATCCGCCGCGAAGAAGCTCAAGCCCGATGAGCTGCACGAAGTCGAGCGGCAGATTGTCGATGTTGCAAGCGAGCGGCGGATCAGCCGCCTCCCCGCCGACTGGAACGCGATCCAGAAAGGCTCGCTTGTAATCGCCAACTACCAACTGGACGAAGGCTGGTGGGAAGCGATTGTCACCGAGCGGGTCGGCGACATGCTCTTTATTCGCTGGCGGGACCATCCGAAAATCCCGCCGGCGGTCAGGCACCGCTCAACGGTCGCGCTGATCAATCCCAACGCCAACTAACCAGTCTTCTGCATCCAGGGCCGCGAAAGCGGCCCTGATGCTTTCTGGCGCCCTTAATCATGCAAACGAAGGAACCACACATGAACACGCAAACGATGCGGATTCGGGAACTGAACGACAATCTGCGCAAGAACCTGACCGGAGGAAGAGTCATGATGACCCAAGGGATCGCAGCCTTAGGACCGGTCAGTGTCGAACGGGTCGTAAAGCGATCACCGTCTTTGACGACTTCTGCAACGAAAACGACCCTTACAGCGAACACGATTTCGGCGCGCTCGACGTCGACGGCAAGAAGGTCTTTTTCAAGATCGACTACTACGACAAGACGTTTAGAGCCCACTCGCCCGATCCCTCTAATCCGGCAGTGACCGAGCGGGTGATCACGCTGATGCTCGCCGAAGAATACTAAGGGGGCTTCGATGAAACGCCGCCTCCTGACGCCGGACGATGCCGGGCACTACCGCTGGCTGTTGCAGCTCGACAGCGCCTTCCAGCCGCCCACGTTACCTCGTGGTTTCGACTACGAAGGGCAGCTCGACCAGATCCTCGAGATGATCTGGTCCCCTCGAATGACCGATGTCATCGGGATCGATCTGGACTGCTTCCGAAGGGCCGCCAAGGTCAGTGTCGCGCAACAGAAGCGGGATCTGCTCGATGTTGCCCTGACCTTTGGACCGCTTCCATCCAGCAGGACTTTCCTGGCTGCGATGGACGTCCTCTTGCAGGCGGAAAACACCGGTCACTCCCCCGCTGCTCTGCGCCCGCCGGCCTTGCGTGCGCTTCCGGTAAGGCTCGAAGCCATTGGCGGGATCGAGGTCTGGTGCGGGTCAGCCGCCTCCGTCCGCAGCGATGTCGCGCTGGTCCTTGCGGACATCGACCTCTCCTTCCGCCGCCTTCAGGAAAGCACGGAAGCGTCGATCCGGGCGCATTCGACCGCCGGACCCCGCCTCCGAACCGACTGCCGCCTGATCAAGCACTTCTTTGAAGCGGAGTTTCTGCCCGGTTCGGTCGCCCTCACCCGCGGCTACTTTTCGGCCAGCCGGTACGTGGTCCACGCAATCCCGCCCCGAACCGATGACGGCATCTGGAAGCATAGCCTCGTTGAACTGAACCGCTGCTACGCAAGCCTCTGGGAGTTCGCGGAACGCCTGAAGGCGACCAGGATTGCGGTACAGCTCATTCCGCTCGGTTCAACGCCAAGCCTGCAAAGGACGGCTTCCGAGATACTGGTCGAGCAGGTGCTGCGGTTTCGATCCAGTCAGCAACAGCCGGCTACCGTCCGCCTGGTCGCCCCATCGACCGCCATGGCGATTGCCTTGGCCTCCAAGCTCAGCCCCGCCTTCTCTCAGAGCGTCGGCGAGGCGAAGGAGCCTTCCTTCCCGGCGGCAGTCCCGGCGACCGTTTCTCCCCAGGCAACCTAGGTAGAAAAAACGCCGTCTGCCTGACGGAAAGCGCCCTTGCGAGCCTGTCCAGCATATCGACGGTGGGATTTTCGAGCCCCCGCTCCAGACGGCTGACATAGGTCCGGGCGATCCCGGCCTCCAGCGCCAGCCCTTCCTGCGAAAACCCCTTCGCAACCCGAAGCTTCCGCAGATTCCAAGCGACCAGATCCCGGCTGTCCATGCCGGGAATGGGCCATCTCGCATCCTATCAATCTACACCGTATACTGTTCATATTAGGGAGGCTTAAATGAATGCAGAAACCGAATGGTTCTACGCAACGTGGGGCACTCGGTCCGGACCGGTCAGCACCGAGAAGTTAAAGGAGTTGCATCGGGACGGCCTAATCCAGGACGACACCGCTGTCTGGCACTCCGGCTTGAAAGATTGGCTTCCGTTTCGGGAGTCAGAAGTCTCAGAAAATATCGAAAGAAAACTGCCGCCGCCGCTTGCGGCAAGTTTCGTCAGCAACGTCCTGGTCTGGTGCTTGGCGTTCTCGCCCCTGCTGATCGGAATAATCGACGCGACTGTCGTTCAATTCAAACGCCAGGCACTGGCGCAGCGTGGGTGGTGGAACCTGATCGAACTAAAAGAGCAAGGCGGCCTAATCACGATCAACGACAGGCGGCCTGTTGGGCTCTGGTGGTTTGTTGGTCCTACGTTTTACGCCGTCCTGGCACTTCTGGATGAGAGGAAACTGAAGGCGGCAGGCCGCAGCTCAGGAAGCATGCCGCTTTGGGCCATTCTTCTTCCTCCCGCTTATTTATTCATTCGTGCGAGCCGCCTCGGACAGTTTCCGTCTTACGCAATCGTGTTTCTGATCTGCGCGCTGATCGCAATTCTCGGCTGAGGCGGAACATTGTTCGCAAGCTGAAAATCCATCTCCTTCGTTTCCAGCAATTCGGATCGCGTCTGCGCGCAGCCGTTTAGAGGAACCATGAAACCCATCATCTCAATCTTCATTGTCTGCTTTGCCGCAACCCTCGGCCTGCTCGTTACTTCAAACATTGCCTTCACCCAAAACTGTCACATACGCGGCGACTGCAATTACCAAGGCGGCTTCCGGCACCAGAACGCGCCGCAGAAGGATTACAGCGACCCGCGCTACGCAAGACATCCCTCCGGCGGGAACGTCTACGCCTTCGATCAGCGATACCGCGCACAAGCGGCTTCCGGACGCTTCTGGAGGATCACCAGCGATTGCGCCTCCGCCTGCACCATCGGCTTTGGGCACTTTCCCAAGGACCGCATGTGCATCGCTCGAGGCATCCGCCTCGGCTTTCACCATGGCGACAGCCCAGCCGCGACAGCGGTGATGTGGAATTCCTATCCGGCGGACGTAAAGGCCCTGATCAACGCTCGTGGCGGCCTACGCCCGGAATGGCTTTGGATCCCGGCGACAGTCTTTCACCAAATCGGTTTCAAGCCATGCTGACGGAGAAAACACCCATGAAAAAGATCCCCCTCCTCGCACTAGGTCTTTTGCTTTTGAGCAACTGCTTCGCGCGGGCAGAGCCTCTATCCCTGCCGCCCTTCCTGGACCCGCTGGGCTTGTTCCAGAACTCCGCTGCCGGACTGCTCGGCGACCGCACCGCGGACGGTGCTGGCTACCCCTACGCCGACAAAACACGCGGCGGCGGAAAATTCCTTCACAGCAAATCCACCTATCGCGGCGGCGGAAGGATCACCAAGCTCATCAGGGATTGACGCTCCCCAGCGTAACAATCTCTGAACGAGGCGAACGGCGGATGCATAACAACATCCGCCGTTTTTGCTTCCCCGGAATCAAACAATCTACACGTCATGCGAGCGCCGCGGCAGGATCAAAAGATCATCTTCAATAGAGAAGGTTCCTCGCTTCACATGCTTGAACGAATAATCGACTGGCTTCTGCAAGTCATCGCGAATACGCTTGAAGTGAAGATCAACAATTCTTGTTCCTTTCGTAAAATACTCCCCACCAGTTTCCTCAACTAATTTTTTCAGTCCCATACTTGAACGGCAAAGATGGCTGGGAGGCACAGCGACAATGCCATTCATGTGAATTCCGTAATTCGGATCACGAAAGGCATGCACACGAAGAATTTTCTTTTTCTTGTAAACCGGTTTGTCCGGAACGACGATCCAAATAGGCTTCGGTTTCGACGAATGAGGGTTGCGGCAATAGCGAGTAAGGATCCTTGCCTGCAGTGTGGCAATCTCGTTCTTCATGACTGGCACAACGCGCGTTTCCGAAACACCAAGATGTTCGAAGAGTGCTGCAAAGTAATAAACCCGCCATTCCTGCACGCGTAATTCATTTAACCAGTTCTTATAATCCCTAATAGCATTCAATACCTTGATCGGAACGTAGTGCGATCCGATGTTCTGTACAGTTGCTTGAATGTTATTTTTCTTCATCAGGGATATCTCATTTTTTGATTTTAGACACACTTCTCCCCCTATGGGAGTCGTAGACGCTGTCTGGGCTTTCCCAAGACGTGAGTGACAGGCTTTCCAGCACTCGCAGATTATTTACAGCATGAAATTAGAGTGCTGCGAGCCAACGAATTCGCTCTGGGATGGCGAACCAACTAATCATCGGAGATCAATTGCTAAGGCGCTAAGGAAAAGGGCGGGTGCGTATTGCGCCCGCCCTTCTTCTTTGCCTTAAAGCCTTAGACGACGATTACCAGTCACTGTCGTCAGACGAAGCCACCTTCTTCAGGCCGCGCTTAACTTCCTCACGCTTCTTCTGCTTTCCCGGCTTGGCGTGATCTTCGCTGCTACCGCGACCGAACTTTCGGCGGCAGGAAAATGGAGCGTCTTTCTTCGTCGCATTCTCCTCTGGAATATTCTTGTTCACCATATCCCATGATCCGTTGGCCGCCGCTCCGTTTACTCGCTTTGATTCATAGCCCAACTGCTTGGCAGCAGCTTTCGCAGTCGCAGGCGAAAGTCCAAGTCGCTTTGCTTCTCGCTCCAACATCTTTGAAGGGATGCTGCGGCGGCCTTTCAATACCGGTTTTATCTTTTTCACCGCGCTGCTCAGTGCTGACGGGGCCGCTATCGCGGCTTTAATGCGCGCCACGTCCATGAGGCCCTTCGTCCAGAAGATCTTTGAAACCGAACGGCCTTTGGCGCCGTGAACGTCTGCAATACGAAACCGCAGTCCCTGCTTATCCGTCCCGAGGTTGTTCTTCAACGGCCAGAGAAAGCAGTGATGCCCATCATAACTACGGCTGAGTTGCAATACTGCGCGCACGCCAGCGTTGACTTTAATCGAACCGAGTACATTCGCTACGCTACTAGGTTGAGCGGACTTAGTCAGATGCGTTACGCCCACAATGGCGACGCTATAATCCGCTGCCAGACGGCTCAACCCGAACATCAGCTCGGCCAATGCGTTCTTCTTGTTCCCGAACAACTCACAGACCGCAGCGATTGTATCGACCACAACCAAGCGAGCGTTGGTGTCAGATACCAAAACACCTTCCAAGAAACCAAGAAATTTCTGCACTGACGGTTCGGCAGGCACAGCATCCCGGTTGAAAACGCGCACCTTTTTCATGCCCGCCTTGGCAGCAGCCAGACGCAAAGCAGTATTTCCTTCAGCGTCTTCCAAGGAAACAAGTAAGGCCGCTTGGCGACCGAATTTCTTGCCCGCCTGCCCCGGAATTTTTAAACCGCGCGAGAGCCGGGCAATAAGATCGACAACTAAGTGCGATTTTCCAACACCTGGGTCACCGGCAATTAGTGACAGATGGCCGTAGGCGATGAATTTCGGCAGCAACCACGATACCGGGGCCTGCTTAATTTTATCGGCCCGAAGAAATGGACTGGTAGATTTTGATTTTCTCATTTCAGTTTCCTTGATTCTCTAATGAGCTTCAGCAAGCAGCACTGCGCTGCTCGCTGGATTCAATTTACAGTATTGAAGATGGTGCTGACGCTCTTGATGCGCGCCAGTGCAACAATGATATCCGAGAACAACTCGAAGTGTCATCAGACGAAGAGGCAAAAGTTATGCTTCGCGATTACTAAGCATGACTTGAGTTATGCTGAAGCATATTTTGAGTTGTGCTTATCCGGAAAGCATCTCCCAAGATATGCTTCAGCACATCTCAAGTTATGTTTCGATAAGATCCTAAGACGCGTTCGATGAACAAATATCCATAACTAAGATGGATCTCGTCTTAACAATCTAAGACGCTAAGAATTCATTGGATGTCAGCAAGTGAAATGTCATGAACGTCTTAGCGTCTTAGCGAATGTTCCCAGCTGTAAATCGCATTGCGGAGAAAGGAATTCCGCATGCTTGATAGAATCGATACCTCGAAACCTCGCTTGCTGACGCGTTTTCAAGCCGCAAGATATTGCAATGTATCCCCGACGACTTTTTCACGATGGATAAGCGAAGGGATTTTACCGTCGCCGATCCCGCGCACGAACCGCTGGGACCAACGCGCAATTGACGCTGCGTTGGATCGCATCAGTGGCATCCACGAATCGCGAGTCAACGCACTGGATCGGTGGAAGGAGGCACGCAATGCGCGTCAGCCTTAAGGGCATTCATAAAGTCCGCAAAAGGCTTTCTGACGGCTCGACTACGACTTACTACTATGCTTGGCGCGGCGGCCCTCGCCTAGTTCAGCAACCGAACTCCCCTGCATTTGTCGCCGAGTACGCCGCAGCCGTTGACACACGAAAGACGCCGCAAGCGGGAACCCTCTTTAGCCTCGTTGCGGAATATCGGTCATCTGCTGATTTTAACCGGCTTTCAGCGGCGACCAGACACTCCTATGGAGCCTATCTGAAGCTGATCGAAGCGGACTTCGGCGATATGCCGGTTGCAGCGTTGGCCGACAAGCGCGTCCGCGGCGAGTTCAAGGCATGGCGCGACAAGATGGTGGCAACGCCTAGAAAAGCCGACCTTGCCTGGACAGTGTTGGCGCGGGTGATGTCATTCGCAAAGGACCGTGGCAGGATCGAAACCAACCCGTGCGAGCGCGGCGGGCGTCTGCATTCGGGTAGCCGCGCGGATAATATTTGGAACGACGACCAACTGACAAAGCTGCTCACGGTAGCAAACGAACAGATGACCCTTGCGGTGACTCTCGCTCTTTGGACAGGCCAGCGACAGGGAGACCTTCTTCAGCTCCGCTGGTCCGACTATGATGGTAACTCTATCCGCTTAACACAATCGAAGACCGGTCGACCCGTCGCAGTCTCCGTTGCAAAGCCGCTTAAATCGCTGCTGGAAGGCACCAAGCGAAAAAGCCTCTACGTCTTAACGAGCAAGAGCGGAGAGGCATTTACCTCGGATGGATTCCGGACTTCATGGAGAAAGCTTTGCAAAAGAGCGGGAGTAAGTGGGCTTACTTTTCACGATCTACGCGGGACAGCGGTTACGAAACTCGCTCGCGCAGGCGCAACCGTCCAAGAGATCGCAAGCATCACCGGTCACAGCCTGAAGGACGTCTCGACAATTCTCGACCGCCACTATCTAGGTGACCGCGCGAGCCTTGCGACGAGCGGTATCAAGAAGCTTGAGCGGAAAGAAAAGCGAACAAAAACTGTAAACCAGCTGTAAACCGACGCGCTTTGTTCTCCAGCCGTCGAAGAACAGTCTCGGCAATGCGTTGCAATTTTTGAGAAATTTGGTGGGCGCACCAGGGCTCGAACCTGGGACCCGCTGATTAAGAGTCAGCTGCTCTACCAACTGAGCTATGCGCCCGCACCAATCGGGCCGCGAGAACAGGTCTCGCGGAGACGGGCGGAGATAGCAAAGCACCCCCGCCCTGTAAAGCATGCATTCCGGCAAAAATGCCCTGGAATCCTTTGTCCGCCAGCACTTTTGACGGCTCCACCCTATGGCTTCGCAACCCCGAAAACCTTGTTCGGAAGCCATAGCGAAATTTCCGGCACATACGTAACAACAATAAGAAATGAGAGCAGGAGCATGAGCCAGGGAAACGAAGCCCGCGCGACGCGTAGGATCGGCATCCCGGTGATTCCCGATGCGACGAAGAGGTTGAGCCCCACCGGCGGCGTCACCATGCCGATTTCCATGTTGACGACATAGACGATGCCAAGATGCACCGGATCGATGCCGAGATGCTGCGCCGCCGGGAACAAAATCGGCGCCGTGATCAGGATGATCGAAGACGGCTCCATGAAGTTGCCGGCGATGAGCAGAATGATGTTGGCGATGACCAGGAATTGCCACGGTTGCAGATTGGCTTCCGCAATGATGCGCGCGACCCCTTGCGGAATCTGCGCCGTCGTCAGCACGTGCGAGAACAGGAACGCATTCGCGATGATGAACATCAGCATCACGGTGACGCGCGCAGAATCCGTCAGCACACGCCTGACATCGGTTAACTTCAAATCCCGATAGATGAAAACCGCGCAGATGAAGGCATAAACCGCCGCCACCGCCGCCGCTTCCGTCGGCGTGAAGATGCCCCCATAGATGCCGCCCATCACGATAAAGATGAGCAGCAGCCCCCAGAACGCCTGCCCGAAAAGCCGCAGCCGTACGGGCCAAGGCTCTTTCGGCTGCCGTGGCAAATTCTTTACTTTCGCCGTGATGTAGATCGCGGTCATCAGTACGAGGCCCAGAAGCAGCCCCGGGACGACGCCTGCCATAAACAGGCGGCCGACCGAAGTTTCGGTTGCAGCGCCATAGACGACCATCACGATCGAAGGCGGAATGAGAATGCCGAGCGTACCGGCGTTCACGATGACGCCGGTCGCGAATTCCTTTGTATATCCCGTGCGCACCATGCCCGCGATGACGATGGAGCCGATCGCGACCACGGTCGCAGGCGAAGAACCGGATACGGCGGCGAACAGCATACAAGCCAGCACCGACGCGATCGCAAGACCCCCCGGCAAGTGTCCGACCGCGGCAACCGCAAAATTGATCATGCGGCGCGCAACGCCGCCGGTGGTCAGAAAGTTGCCCGCCAGAATGAAGAAGGGAATCGCGAGCAGCGTGAATTGCTCCATCGTCTGAAAAAACTTCAACGACATCGAGGCCATGCTGTCCGGCTCGAACAGCAATATGGTCAGCAACGACGAAAGGCCGAGCGCCACCGCGATCGGCATCCCGAGAAACAGAAATGCGAACAGCGCCGTGAACAGAAAGATCGTTGTCATCGCGCTGCTCTCTCTTCGGGAGGCGTATTGGCGTTTTCGTCGATCAGGTCGCCCGCTTCGTCGGCGAGTTCATAACCTTCCGACTTGCCGGTGACGATGCGCCAGCCCATTTGGGCCAGACGGTATCCCAGCATTGCAAACCCGATCGGCATGCAAAGGCTCAGAATCCAGCGCTTCACCGGAATGTCTTCCGCCTCGATATCGATGATGCGCAGGCGCTCGATATAGGCCCACGATCCGTAGAGCATGATTGCCGCATAGAGCAGTACCAGCAGCAGAACCAGAAAGCCGATTACGCGCCGGACGCGCGGAGGAAAAAGGCTGACCGCGGTATCCACACCGATATGCGAGCGGGTGCGAACGCCGTGGGCAAGGCCGAGCAGAACCAGCCAGGCGAACAGATAGAAATTCGCTTCAAGTGCCCAGATAAATCCGGAGTTAAAGCCGTAGCGCAGAACCACCTGCACAAAAGTAAGCAGGGTCATTGTCGCGAGGATCAAGGCAAGCAACCCGTCCTCGACGCGATGCAGAATGCTGCGAAGCAAAGCCGCCCCCCGTTTTAAATGACGGCCGCTGCTTCCCCGCAGCGGCCGTCACGATTGCAGCCGTTGTTTTAGTTTGTCTTGGCCGAGTTCGACTTCAGCGCGGCATCGATGAGATCTTTGCCGATCTGGCCTTCGAACTTGTCCCAAACCGGCTTCATCGCCTTTTGCCACTGCGCGCGCTGCGCGGGTGTCAGAACGTGAACGGTCGTGGTGCCGGAAGCCTTGATTTTCTCAAGCGCCTCCTTGTTGAGACGCTCGGCGATGTCGTTATTGGTCTTGGTGGCAATCGTCATCGCCTTGGTCAGACCGTCGCGGACATCCTGCGGCAGACCGTTCCACCACTTCGCATTGACGACGACCATGTAATCGAGCGCGCCGTGGTTCGATTCCGTGATGTGCTTCTGCGCTTCATGGAACTTCTGCGAGTAGATGTTCGACCAGGTGTTTTCCTGACCGTCGACGGTGCCGGTCTGCAGCGCCTGATAGACTTCGCTGAACGCGAGCTTCTGCGGCGTCGCGCCGAGTGCCTGGAACTGCGCGGCGAGAATGTCGGAAGCCTGAATACGGAACTTCAGACCTTTCGCATCTTCAGGAACGAGCAGCGGCTTGTTCGCGGAAATCTGCTTCAGGCCGTTGTGCCAGAATGCGAGGCCGAGCAGGCCCTTCGATTCCATCGACTTCAGGAGGTCCTTGCCGGCCGCGCTTTCCTGGAAACGGTCGATCGCGTCCGTGTCGTTGAAAAGGAACGGCAGGTCGAATACCTGAATCTTCTTGGTGAACTTGTCGAACTTCGAGAGCGACGGCGCGATCATCTGCACGTCGCCGAGTGCGATCGCTTCCATTTCCTTCGCGTCGCCGAAGAGTTGCGAGCTCGGATAGACTTCGACCTTCACCTTGCCCGGCAGAAGCTTCTCGGCTTCTTCCTTGAACTTCAGCGCGGCCTGGCCTTTCGGCGTCTTCTCGGCGACGACGTGGCTGAACTTGATGACGATGGGTTGCTGGGCTGCGGACGGGCCTGCGAGCAGAACGGCGCCAGCCGCGGCAGCGAGAAGCCACTTTTTCATTCGATATCTCCCTGACGGAGGAGCGGGCGAAACGCCGCTCCGTGTTTTTCTTATTTCGGAACGATTGCCCGACAATGCGGGCTACCAGTGAGTATAGCGACATTCGTAGCGCATGCCCGTCAAGCCGAAAAGCGGAGCATGTTGGGTAACACCGCGCAGTTGCAGCATTTTTTGCCCTGAGCGGCCTGCCGGGCTGGAACAGGGCGGAGACGATTTGACTCCTGATTTCTAGGGGAATATCTGGGTCACGCGTTGCGAGCGAACGTTCATTCGCATAATGCTGCATTGCAGCGCCAAGCTGCCCTATCGGACGAAAAGACAATGAGCCGCCCCAGGCCGAGACCCCAAACGGATCGCCGCGAAGAAATCCTGCTCGCGGCCAAGAACTGCTTTTCGCGGCGCGGCTTCCACGGGGCCTCGATGCAGGAAATCTGCGCCGAGGCGCAGATGAGCCCGGGCAGCCTCTACCGCTACTTCCCTTCCAAAGAAGCGATCATCGCCGGCATCGCCGAGCAGGATCGCGCCGACGTCGCCGAGAAGTTTCAGGCCATCGTGGAGGCGCCGGATTTCTTCCAGGCGCTCGCCCTCGCCGCGCGCCGCTACATCGTCGAAGAGAGCGACGAGGAAGTCTGCCTCCATGCCGAGATCAAGGCGGAGAGCAGGCGCAATCCCGAGATCGCGAAGATATACGAAGGCGTCGAACAGGAAGTGAAAGCCGGCATGTTGAACGTGCTGCGCTCTGCCGTCGCGCGCGGCGACATTCCACCCGAAGTCGATCTGGAAATCGCCGCGACCATGCTGATGGCGCTGGTCGATGGTCTCTACTGGCGGCGCGCCGTCGATCCCGAATTCGACGCCGAAACCGTTCTGCCCACGCTGCTATCGGTGACGCATTTCCTGCTTACCGAACCCGAAAATTACAAATCGAAGTCCGCAATGGCGGGCCAACCGGCCGCCGGAGAATAGACATGCACGGTAATTTCGAACGCACCAGAAAGAACCTCCGCTTTGCGCTTACCGAGGCAAAGCAGGGCTTCCGCTCCCTTGCCTCCGCGGCAGAACCGATTCGCAAACGCGTCCGCGCGCTCTACGAAAAGAGTCCACTGAAAGGCAGCAAGCTCGCCGCAATCGCACTTGTCGCGCTGGCGCTGCTCTGGATCGGTTCGGGCATGCTGCTGCCGCACCATCAGGCACCCGTGCAGAACGCGGCGCAGGAGGCAGCGCAGAAATTCCGCGTCGCCGTGCTCGAAACCCGGCTCGAAGATTACCAGCCAAGGCTGCTTCTTTCCGGCCGCACCGAGGCCGACAAGAAGGTTTCGATCGTCGCACGCACGCAAGCCATCGTCAGCGAACTGCGCGTCAAGCGCGGCGACCGCGTGAAGGCCGGCGACGTGCTTGCAATCCTTACCGATGACGGCCGCAACGCGCAGTTGAAGCAGGCGCGCGCGCTTGTGCAGCAGCGCAAGGCCGAGTTCGAGGCCCGCACCAAGCTGATCGAGCAAGGCAACTTGCCGAAGCTCGATGCAAACAGCATCGCATCCCAGCTTCGCGCCGCCGAAGCGGCACTCGCGCAGGCGGAAGCGGAAGCCGAGCGCATCCGTATCGTCGCACCATGGGACGGCGTCGTGAACCAGGTTTCGGCCGAACAGGGCCAATTCCTGATGCTGATGCCTTCGATGGGCGCCGGCGCCACCGGCGCCAACGAAATCGCGCAGATGATCTCGCTCGATCCGATCGTGGTGATCGTCGAAGTCTCCGAAAAGCGGCTCGGTGGCGTTCGCGTGGGCGAGCCTGCCGAACTGCGCCTCGTCACCGGCGACGTCGTGAAGGGCAAGGTCCGCTATATCTCGAAGAGCGCGGCCGCGACCACCCGCACCTATCGAGTCGATATCGAAGCTGCGAACCCGGACAACAAGATCCCCGACGGCATCACCACCGAAGTCGCGATCCTGCTCGCGCATGTGCAGGCGACCAAGGTGCCGCGCTCTGCGCTCGTATTCTCCGCGCAGGGCAAGCTCGGTGTTCGCGCCGTCACCGCGGAAAACAAGGTGATCTTCGTTCCGGTCGAGCTCGTCGACGACCAGCAGCAGTTCATGTGGGTCAAGGGTATCGACAACGGCACCCGCGTGATTGTGCAGGGCCAGGACTTCGTGCGCGAAGAGCAGATCGTCGAAGTGGCGCCCGCCAGTCAACAGCAAAACGCGCAGCACTGACGGGAGCAATGGAATGAACCCCGTTGATTTTGCCATCACCCGCTCGCGACTCACGATCGCGACGCTGATTTTCCTGCTGCTCGCGGGCGCGGTCGCCTATGTGCGGATCGCGAAGGAATCCGAACCCGACGTGCGGATTCCGATCGTCTATGTGCAGCTCTCCCAGCGCGGCATCAGCCCGGAAGATGCCGAACGGCTGCTCTTGCGCCCGGTCGAGACCAAGCTGAAATCGGTCGGCAACGTCAAGGAAATGCGGAGCCAGGCCTTCGAGAACGGCGGCTATGTGCTGCTCGAATTCAACGCTGGCTTCGATTCAAAATCCGCGCTCGCCGACGTTCGCGCCAAGGTCGATGAAGCCAAGCGCGACATGCCAACCGACATGGACGAGCCGCTGGTGCAGGAGGTCAATCTCTCGCTCTATCCGGTGATCGTGGTCGCGCTCTCCGGCGACGTGCCCGAGCGCACGCTGCTCCACATCGCCCGCACGGCAAAGAATGCGATCGAGCAATCGCCGGGCGTCTTGTCCGCCGACCTGCGCGGCGCGCGCGACGAGGCGGTCGAAATCATCGCCAACCCGGCGCTGATGAAGAGCTACAATGTCGCGCTCGATCAGCTTTTACAGATCACCCGCGCCTCGAATTCGCTGGTCGCGGCCGGCTCCATCGAAGGCGAGACCGGCCGCTTCGCGGTCAAGGTGCCCTCCCTCATCGAGAAGCCCGAAGACGTGCTGCGCATTCCGGTCGCCGCTACCTCCGGCGCGAACGTGACGCTCGGCGACATCGCCGAAGTGCGCCCGACCTTCAAGGACGCCGCGACGATCACCCGCGTCAATGGCCAGCCGGCCATGACCATCGAGGTGACCAAGCGCACCGGCGAAAACCTCATCAATACGGTCGATGGCGTGAAGAAGGTCGTCGAGCAATTGCAGAAGACCTGGCCCGCCGCGGTGAAAGTGTCGTTCACGCAGGACAAGTCGAAGACCATCCGCATCATGCTGCATGACTTGCAGAACTCGGTCGCGACCGCGGTGCTGCTCGTTACCGTCATCATTCTGTTTGCGCTCGGGCTCCGTGCTTCCGTCTTCATCGGCATTGCGATTCCGGCATCGTTCCTGACCGGCGTGCTCGGGCTTTATCTCGCCGGACTCACGATCAACATCGTCGTGCTGTTCTCGCTGATCCTTGCGGTCGGCATGCTGGTGGACGACGCGATCATCGTTTCCGAATTCGCCGAGCGGCGCATGTCCGAAGGCATGCAGCCGCGCGAGGCTTATTCGCTCGCGGCGAAGCGCATGGCGACGCCGGTGATTTCGGCGACGTTTACGCGCATCGCCGCCTTCTCCCCACTTCTGTTCTGGCCGGGCGTGGTCGGCGAGTTCATGAAATATCTGCCGATCACGCTGATCGCGACGCTGTTCGCCTCGATGGTGGTCGCGCTGATCTTCACGCCCACCCTCGGCGCCCTGCTCGGGCGCGCATCTCCAGTGCCTCACGACGACCGCGTCTCCGACAAGGGTCCTTATATGCGGCTCGTGAAGCGCGCGATCGCGCGTCCAGGCACGACGATCCTCGTCGTGCTTGCCGTGCTGGTCGTGATCCAGCAGGCCTATGGCCGCTTCGGGCGCGGCGTCGAATTCTTCCCCGACGTCGAGCCCGATTTCGGTCAGGTCGTGATTCACGCCCGCGGCAATCTCTCGATCGAAGAGAAAGACCGCATCATGCGGCAGGTCGAGGCGCGCGTGCTGAAATTCCCCGGCCTATCGACCGTTTACTCCCGCGTCGGCGAACAGCCGCGCGGACAGGACGAGCTTTCGGAAGACACCGTGGGCGTCATGCAATTCGAGTTCGCGGACTGGAAAACGCGGCCCAAGGCGCGCGAGATCATGGACCAGATGCGCGATGTGACCGCCGACATTCCCGGCGTGCAGATCGAGGTGACCGCGCCGCGCGCGGGCCCACCGACCGGCAAGCCGGTGCAGGTGCAGCTGTCCGCGCTCAATCCGGAGCTTCTGCCTGCCGCTGCGCAGAAGGTCGCCGCGATCCTCGCCAAACATCCGCAGGTGCGCGACCTAGACGACGGCCAGCAGCTTCCCGGCATCGACTGGACCATTCAGGTCAACAAGGCGCTCGCCGCGCAATATGGCGCAAGTGCCGCGACTGTCGGCAATGCCGTGCAACTCGTCACCAACGGTCTGAAGATCACTGATTATCGTCCGGCGGAGGCCGACAAGCCGGTGGACATCATCGTGCGCTTCCCGCCCGAACTGCGCTCGCTCGGCCAGATCGACGAGTTGCGGGCGCAGACCTCCTCGGGCCATGTGCCGCTCGGCAACTTCGTCGAGCGCGTGCCGCAGAAGCGCGTCGGCAACATCAAGCGCGTGAATGGCAACCGCATCATCACGGTGCAGTCGAACGTCGCGGCAGGCGCGCAAAGCTCTGTCGTCCAGCAGGAAATCGCCGCCGAAATCGCGAAAGCCGATCTCGGCACCGGCGTCTTGTGGAAGATGAAGGGCGAAGACGAAGAACGCGAGAAGGCCGGCGCCTTCCTCGTGACCGCGTTTGCGACCGCGATCTTCCTGATCTTCACGATCCTGCTTGCGCAGTTCAACAAGATCACTTCGGTATTCGTGGTTCTGACCGCGGTCGTGCTTTCGACTTTCGGCGTGATGCTCGGTTTCATGTTGATGGGCCAGCCTTTCGGCGTGGTCATGGGCGGCATCGGCGTGATCGCGAACGCAGGCGTGATCGTGAACAACAACATCGTGCTGATCGATACCTACGACCGATTGCGGCACGAGGGCATGAACGCCTATGACGCGATTTTGCTTACCTGTCGCGAACGCGCCCGCCCCGTCGTGCTGACGGCGGTGGCCGCGATTCTCGGCGTGTTGCCGATCGCCTTTGGCGTGAACCTCGACTTCGTGATGCGCGACGTCGCGGTCGGTGCGCCCGCGACGCAGTGGTGGATCAATCTTTCCACCGCGATCGTGTTCGGCCTCGGCTTCGCAACTATTCTGACGCTGGTCGTGACGCCCGCGATGTTGATGGGCATCGAACAGATGGCGCAATGGCGCAGGCGGCGGTTCGGCAAAAAGCCGAAAGAAGGTGACGCGAAAATCGTCCCCGCCGAGTAAAATGAAAACGGGCCGCACTTTCCATGCGGCCCGTTTCTTTTCTCTATAGCGGGCGTCTTATCCCGCCGCAGTCTGCGGATTCACCGACTGCCGCTTCTGCGAAAGCTTGTTCAAGGCGTTGATATAGGCTTTAGCGGACGCGACCAGCGTGTCGGCATCTGCGCCGCGCGCGGACACCTCCTTGCCGCCCTCCTCCAGACGCACGGAGACTTCTGCCTGCGCGTCGGTGCCTTCGGTCACCGCATGAACCTGATAGAGCATCAGCTTCGCGCTATGCGGCACCAGCGTCTTGATCGCATTGAAGATTGCATCCACCGGACCGTTTCCGGTCGCTTCTTCGGTGACGACCTTGCCGTCGATGTCGAGGCGCAGCGTCGCGCGCTGCGGCCCTTGCGTACCAGCAACTACCGAGAGCGAAACGATCTTGATGTGATCGTGTGCCTGCGCGATCTCGTCATCGACCAGCGCGGCGATGTCCTCATCATAGACATGCTTCTTCTTGTCGGCGAGCGCCTTGAAGCGATTGAAGGCGTCGTTCAGCGCATTGTCGCCAAGATCGTAGCCGAGCTCTTTCAGCTTCTCGCGGAAAGCATGACGCCCCGAATGCTTGCCCATGACGAGCGAAGTCTTCGAAACGCCGACGTCTTCCGGTCTCATGATTTCATAGGTCTGCGTATGCTTGAGCATGCCGTCCTGATGAATGCCGCTCTCGTGCGCGAACGCATTCCGGCCGACGATAGCCTTGTTGTATTGCACCGGAAACGACGTCACCGCGGAGACGAGCTTGGAAGCGCGCGTCAGCATGGTCGCGTCGATATTGTTCCAGTACGGATAGATGTCGGCGCGGGTGCGCAGCGCCATCACGACTTCCTCAAGCGAGGCATTGCCCGCGCGCTCGCCGATGCCGTTGATAGTGCATTCGATCTGCCGGGCACCGCCTTCGACGCCCGCGATCGAATTTGCTACCGCCATGCCGAGATCGTCATGGCAATGCACCGAGAAGCGCGCCTTATCGGAATTCGGCACGCGCTCGCGCACGGTTTTGAAAAGCTGCGCATATTCCGCGGGCGTGGTGTAGCCGACGGTATCGGGAATATTGATCGTGGTCGCGCCCGCCTTGATCGCAGCTTCCACGCAACGGCACAGGAAATCGATCTCCGTGCGGGTGCCGTCTTCCGAGGACCACTCGACGTCTTCCACGTGGTTTCGCGCGCGCGTCACCTGCGCGATCACCATCTCCAGCACCTGCTCCGGCTCTTTCTGGAGCTTGTACTTCATGTGCACCGGCGACGTGGAGAGAAACGTGTGGATGCGCGGACGGCGCGCATGCTTCACGGCCTCGGCGCAGCGGTCGATGTCGTTGAAGGCCGCGCGCGACAGCCCCGCGATGATCGCGTTCTTCGAGCGCTTCGCGATCTCGGAAACCGAATGGAAATCGCCTTCCGAAGCGATCGGGAAGCCCGCCTCGATGATATCGACGCGCATATCGTCGAGGAGTTCCGCGACCTCGAGCTTCTCCTCGAAGGTCATCGACGCGCCAGGGCACTGTTCGCCGTCGCGCAGCGTGGTGTCGAAAATCAGTACGCGGTCCTTTTCGCTGCCTTTCGGCGCGGGCGAATTCGGGTTGCTCATCGTTCTATTCCTTCTTTGGCTTTACGCCGCTTCGGGCGCTCCGGGGTTCTGGTTCGGCTCGATCCCCTGAGTGCCAAGGCGCAAGCGCCCAGCCGGCCTCAGGGGCGGCGAAGAAGAAGGAGACCCAGAATGAGAGCGGAACCCGGGATCGTGCCGATCCGGGTGGCAAGACGCATATCGTGGAAAGTCGTCATGGCGTCAGGCGTTGCTCTCGATTCGTCGTCCAGCTTGGCGGAGCGCGGTTAGCAATCCGTAAGCGGACGGCGAGCGTTCTACCGGCCCTTTCCGCTGCTCGCAAGCCGCATCTTTGCGCAGCAAAAATAGGTCAGTGCTTTTGCCGTTTGATCCAGGCGGAAACGGCGCTGACCACCTGATCATCGATCCCGATAAAGCCGTGCGCAGCCTTAGCCTCGCAGGGATGCCCCGCCCCTTGCGGACCATCGAGCCGCAGAATTTCAAGATTGTCGCTGCCGCGCCATTTCTGGAAATCGCCGATCGAAGCCGGCGACGTCATCGGGCATTGGTCCTTGTTGTGCCCGACGATGAGCATCGGAATCTGCGCCTTCTGCCTATTGCCCTGAATCGCCTTGAGGAAGCTCGGCTGCTTTCCATGTGGCATCAGCATCGGCGCGGTAAGCACCACGAAGTCAGGGCGATTTTTTCCTTCCGTGACGAGCAATGTCACGCCGGTCGTGACGCCGGCGCGGCTCGTGCCGACCAGCACCACCGGCTCAGCGATCGTGCGCATGTAGGCGACCAGCGCGCCGATATCCGCGCCATGCAAAGGATTGAAGCGATAGCCGTTGACGACGCCGGCCGGCGTTTTCCAGTCCGGCGCGATGTCGGGCACGAGCACTGCGAAGCCCTGCTTTAGATATTCGGCGCGCGTGCGGATGAGCTGATTGCCGCGACCCCAGCCGATGTTGCCGTTCGGCGCGATGTCCATCTTGCCGTGACCGCCGACGAGCAGGATCACGCTTGCGATCGGCTTTTGCGGCTTCAGCAGAATCGCGCGGATTTTCTGATTGCGCGACGCAATTTCGACGGTGGGTTCGGCGGCACTAGCCGCGCCGGAAAGCGCCACGCCAAAGGCGAGAGCGAGTAAAACTACGGCTGCGCGCATCGGTCACCTGCCACTTAATATTGCATCAAGATTCGTTCCGGTACAAATTCGCCGCAACCAGAAGGAACCGGGATGAAACGCACTCTTTTCAGCTTGCCCCTTCTCTTGCTCTGCGCGGCCTGCGCGAGCACGTCGAGCCAGCCGCCGCAACAGCAGGCGGCAGCACCCGACCCGCAGATTGCGTCGCTCGCGCCAGCGACCGGCCCGGCCGCATGCGCGCAGAACATCAATCGCTTTCAGGAAGTGATCGCGGCCGATGTCGGCACCGGCTCGCTCGATCCGAACGTATTCGCGCGGATTGCAACCGATCTCGGCCCGGTGCGCGCAGTTTGCGCCTCCGGCGATGCAGGCGGTGCGAACCGCGAACTTGCCACGGTCAAGAAGAAATACGGTTACCGCTAAAGCGCCTGAGCGCGATTACTTCTCGTTCGCGAGAACCTCGCGCGCCTTCTTCATCTCCTCGATCGAGGCAGCCTCGACCTTCGGATAAGCGAGCCCAAGGCCGGAAAGCGCATCATCGATCGCGTGCGCGACCACGAGCCGCGTGAACCATTTTTTGTCGGCAGGCACGACGTACCAGGGCGCATGTTCCGTGGTCGTGTTGCGGATCATGTCCTCGTAGGCGTCCATATACTTCTCCCAAAGCATGCGCTCGGCGAGGTCGCCTACGTTGAACTTCCAGTTCTTGTCCGGTTGGTCGATGCGGTCGAGGAAGCGTTTCTTCTGCTCCTCCTTCGAGACGTTCAGGAAGAATTTCAGGATTTTCGTGCCGTTGCGCGACATGTGCTTCTCGAACGCGCGGATGTCGTCGAAGCGCTCCTGCCAGATGTCCTTGCCGACGAGCTTTTTCGGGACGCGCTGCTTCCCCAGAATTTCGGGATGCACGCGCACCACGAGCACTTCTTCATAATATGAGCGATTGAACACGCCGATCCGACCGCGTTCCGGCAGCGCCACAGTCGTACGCCAGAGCCAGTCGTGGTCGAGTTCGGTCGAAGTCGGCGCCTTGAACGAATGCACCTGACAACCCTGCGGGTTGATGCCCGACATCACCTTGTCGAGTACGCTGTCCTTGCCCGCGGCATCCATCGCCTGAAAGATGACGAGCAGCGACCATTGATCCTGCGCGTAGAGCATCTCCTGATATTTCGCGATCGATTTGACGACGTCTTCCAGCTCGTCCTTGGCATCGTCCTTCGTATGCGGAAGATCATAGGTGTCGCCCGGACTCATATCCTTCAGCCGGAATTTTTCCGGCGCGGTGATCCGGTACTGCGAAAGCATCTTCGCGCGATCCAGTGGCATTTCCTGTTCCTTCGCTAACCAATTTTTTCAGCGTTGAATTTTCTCGCCGGACTGACGAACTCGTCCTGCGCCGCGACCAGCAGAATTTCCCGCGAACCCGCTTCTTTCGTGCGTTTCATCAATCCGAAAATCGAAGACGCCGCGTTCGAGAGCGCCTGGGCGGAAGATCCGGTCTTCAGGAGATGAAAGAAGAACAGCGCCGCGATCGCGTCCCCCGCGCCGTTCACCGATATGTCGAGGAGCGGCGTGCGCAGCCGATACTTACCGTCGCTTCCGGAAGCCAGAAGATCGATGCAATCCTTCGGCGTGTCCTCGACGTGGAGGCTGGTGACGAGGATCGTCTTCGGGCCCATGCGATGCACGCCTTCAACCGCCTGCAACGCAGTCGCGAGCGTCCGCGTCTCGGCACCGGAGAGATATTCGAGTTCGAACTGGTTCGGCGTGATCACGTCTGCCGCCTTCACCGCGCGCTCGCGCATGAACTCCGGAATACCCGGGCGTACGAAGATGCCGCGGCCGACGTCGCCGATCACCGGATCGCAGCAATACTGCGCGCGCGGATTGGCGGCTCTCACCTTGGTCGCTGCCTCGAGGATCGCTTCCCCGATCGCGGCGTCACCCATATAGCCCGACAACACCCCGTCGCAGGAGCCGAGCACACCGCGCTCCTCGATCCCCGTCACCACGTCGCGGACGAGATCGGCACCGAACACCTTGCCCCGCCACGCGCCATAGCCGGTGTGATTCGAGAACTGGACCGTATGCACCAGCCAGACCTCCGCGCCGAGCCGCTGGAGCGGAAACGCCGCTGCCGCGTTGCCGACATGGCCATAGGCGACGTGGGACTGGATGGAGAGCAGGTTCATTGGCCGGAACATAGCGTCTTTCGTGAAGCCGTGCCCGAGGCATTTTCAATGGGCCGTACCTATGTGAAACAGGAAAACAACAGGAACAGGCTGCCGGAATGAACGCCCTCGAAACCCTCGCCGCCGATGTCGTCAACTTCGTGAAAGACAATCAGGCATGGGCGCCCTACATCGTGGCCATGCTATGCTTTGCGGAATCGCTTGCCGTGATTTCGTTCTTCGTACCCGCCACCGTGATGCTCGTCGGCATCGGCGGGCTGATCGGCGCGAGCGGCCTGCCCTTCTGGCCGATCTGGTTCGGCGCCGTGATCGGCGCGGTGCTCGGCGACTGGCTCTCCTATGCGGTCGGTCATTATTTCAAAGATGGCGCGCATACCCATTGGCCGCTATCGCGCTATCCCGAGTTCACGAAACGCGCCGACGAATTCACCCGCAAGTGGGGCGCGCTTGGCGTTTTCATCGGCCGCTTTTCAGGCCCGCTTCGCGCCTTCGTTCCGCTCGCCGCCGGAATTTTCGCCGTGCCGCAATGGAAGTTTCAGCTTGCAAACGTATCGTCGGCGATCCTCTGGGCCTTCGTGCTGCTCGCGCCCGGCTGGGGGCTGCTGAAATACTTCTCGCAGTATCTTCCGCATTAACGAAAATGGGCGGGGAAACTCCCGCCCGCTTCCGTTTCATGTCCGCGACCGTCAGATCGGATAATGCGCGTGTCCGGTCTGAATTGTCATCCAGCGCAGTTCAGTGAATTCGCTGATGCCCGCGCGGCCGCCGAAGCGGCCGTAGCCGGAATCCTTCACGCCGCCGAACGGCATCTGCGGCTCGTCGGAAACCGTCGCCGAATTGATGTGGCAGATGCCACTCTGGATTTGCGACGCCACTGCGTAAGCGCGGTCCACGTCGCCGGAAAACACCGAAGCCGAAAGACCGAACTCGCTGTCGTTGGCGAGGCGAACGGCGTCGTTGTCGTCGCCCACCGGAATCAGGACCACGACCGGGCCGAACGACTCCTCACGATAGAGTTTCATTTGCGGCGTGACACCGTCGATCACCGTCGGCGGAAACAGCATGCCGTTCGGTGTGCCGCCGGTAAGCACGCGCGCGCCGCGATCGACGGCATCCTTTACGAGATCGGCGACACGCTTCACCGAACGCTCGGAAACGAGACAGCCGATCTGCGTGTCCTGCTTCGCCGGATCGCCGACGCGGAGCGCTTCCGCTTTCGCAACGAGTTTCTTGCTGAACGATTCCATCACCGGCTTCTGCACGATCAGCCGCTCGGTCGACATGCAGATCTGGCCCTGATGCATGAAGGCGCCGAAATTCGCCGCCGCCGCCGCGTCGTCGAGATTGGCGTCGTCGAGCACGACCTGCGGCGCCTTGCCGCCGAGCTCGAGCAATACCGGCTTGAGGAACCGCGCGGCACTCTGCGCGATGATCTTGCCGACATGGGTGGAGCCGGTGAAGTTGATGCGCTTCACACGGGGATCGGCGATCATGGCATCGACTGCGGCACCCGCACCTTCGCGCGAGGTCGTGAGAATATTGATCGCACCTGCCGGCAGACCGGCGGCCTCAAGCACCTCACCGATGATGCGATGCGTGCCGGGTGTTTCTTCGGAAGCCTTCATCACCACCGTGTTGCCGCAGGCAAGCGGCATCGCGACCGACCGCACGCCAAGGATCATCGGCGCGTTCCACGGCGCGATCCCGAGCACCACGCCGACCGGCTGGCGCACCGCCATCGCGATCCGGCCCGGATGATCGGAGGGGATCACCTCGCCGGAAATCTGCGAAACCGAGCTTGCCGCTTCGCGCAAGATCGACGCGCCGAACATCGCATTGAACATGCCCCAGCCGAAGGTCGCGCCGGTTTCCGCGGTCATCGTCTTCGCGACGTCCTGCGCGCGCGCAGCCAGAAGGTCGGCCGCCTTCCAGAGAATTTCGCGGCGCTTTGAAAGCGGCGTTTTCGACCATTCCGCAAACGCCGATGCCGCGGCACCCACCGCCGCCACGGCGTCGAGCGGGCCGGCATCGGGCACGCGCGCGATCACTTCGCCGGTGAACGGATTTTTCTTCTCATAAGTGCGTCCATCGGCGGAAGCCGCATCGCGGCCGCCGATCTTCATCGCAACATTCTGCATCGTCACTCCCCTGTTTCCCTGTTGTTCTTGCGCTAATTGTAGGCGTGCCAACTAATTTGACACCTCCGCGCGCCGCTGTCGAGGACGCAAGCCGGTTTCGCCGGTGTCCTGTGGGGCCTATGGTGCGCCGATGACCGGACATGCAATTGCCTTCGACCACGTCGTGCAGCGGTTTCCGGGCGTGTCGGGGCCCGCGCTCGACGGCGTCTCGCTTGAAATTTCGCAAGGCGAGTTTGTCGCAATCGTCGGACCTTCCGGCTCTGGCAAGACCACACTCCTGCGGCTCGTGAACCGGCTTGCCGACCCAGTCGAAGGCATGGTCTTCGTCGGCGGCGAGAATGTGCGCGAAGCCGATCCGGTGCTGCTTCGCCGCCGCATTGGTTATGTGTTTCAGGGCATCGGGCTGTTTCCGCACATGACGATCGCGGAAAACATTTCGATCACGCCCCGCCTGCTCGGCTGGCCGCAGGAAAAGATGCGCGGCCGCGCGCGCGAACTGCTCGAACTCGTCCGCCTGCCCCGCGACTATGAATCCCGCATGCCGGATGAACTCTCCGGCGGCGAACGCCAGCGCGTCGGTGTCGCGCGTGCGCTCGCAGCCTCGCCGAAAATCGTGCTGATGGATGAGCCTTTTGGTGCGCTCGACCCGGTCACACGAGACGCACTCACGCAGGACTATCGCGAGTTGCACGAGAAGCTCGGCCTGACCTCGGTGATGATCACGCACGACATGCTGGAGGCGCTGATCCTCGCCGACCGCATCGTCGTCTTGCAGGATGGAAAAATCATCGAGCAAGGCACGCCCCAGGCACTCGCGCGCGGCGCCAAACACGCCTTCGTCCGCGAACTGATGCAAATGCCGGAGCGGCACGCTGCGCGGCTTGCCTCGATTCTGGAGCAGCGCGCGTGAAGGATACCGACCCGCGCATTGCCGAGGCCTTCGCGCGCCTGCCCGAATACTTCGGCAATCATGTTTTGCTCAGCCTTTCCGCACTTGCACTCGGCATTGCGATCAGCCTTCCGCTCGGCATTCTGGCCGCGCGCAACGCAAAACTGCGCTGGCCGCTGCTCGCGGTCGCATCGCTCGTGCAGACGATCCCCGGCCTGGCGCTGCTCGCTCTCTTCTATCCGCTGCTGCTCGGCCTTTCGAACCTGACCGCGATGGCCTTCAACGCACCCTTCTCCGCTTTCGGCTTCCTGCCGTCGCTGCTCGCGCTCACGCTCTATTCGATGCTGCCGGTGCTGCGGAACACGATCACCGGGTTGAACGGCATCGACCCCGCGATCATCGAGGCCGCGCAGGGCGCCGGCATGACGCCCGCGCAGTCGCGGCGCATGGTCGAGCTGCCGCTCGCGCTCCCCGTGATCATGGCCGGCGTCCGTACCGCCGCGGTGTGGGTGATCGGTACCGCAACGCTTTCGACGCCGGTCGGTCAGACCAGCCTCGGCAATTACATCTTCACCGGCCTGCAAACCCAGAATTGGGTGTCTGTGCTGTTCGGCTGCGTGGCAGCAGCAACGCTCGCGCTCGTGGTCGATCAGTTGCTTGCGTTGATGGAGAGCGGCGTAAAGCGCCGCAAGCGCGGGCGCATCGCGGCGGGCGTGCTAGGCCTCCTGCTCGTGACTGCGGCGGCCCTCGTTCCGGGCTACGCACAGCGCGTTTCCGGCAGCTATGTGATCGGCGCGAAAACCTTCACTGAGCAGTTCGTCCTCGCCGCGCTGATCGAGCAGCGTCTGCAAAATGCAGGGCTGCATGCGACCCGGCGCGACGGTCTCGGCTCGACCGTCGCCTTCGATGCGCTTTCGAACAACGAGATCGACGCCTATGTCGATTATTCCGGCACGCTCTGGGCGACCCAGATGGGCCGCAAGGACGTGCGGCCGCGCGAGGAAGTGCTGCGCGAACTGACGAAATGGCTCGAAGGCAAAGGCGTGTTGCTTCTCGGCGGCATGGGCTTTGAAAACTCCTACGCGCTTGCGATGAAGCGCAGCCGTGCCGCCGAACTCGGAATCAAAAACATCGCCGATCTCGCGCGCCACGCGCCGCAGCTTGCGATCGCCGCCGACTACGAGTTTCTGGTGCGCCCCGAATGGGCGGCGGTACGTGATGCCTATGGCCTGCAATTCCGCGAACAGCGCCAGATGCAGAGCACCTTCATGTATGAAGCGGTCTCGACCGGCGAGGCCGACGTGATCTCCGCCTTCTCCAGCGACGGCCGCATCAAGCAATACGACCTCGTCGTGCTCGAAGATCCGAAACAGTCGCTGCCGCCTTACGACGCGATCCTGCTGGTCTCGCCCAAGCGCGCGAAAGACGCGAAGTTCATCGCCGCGTTGAAGCCGCTGATTGGCGCGATCGACGTCGAGCTGATCCGCGAAGCAAGCCTGCTCGCCGATCAGGCCGAGAACAAGCAGACGCCCGAAGGGGCTGCCCGCTGGCTCAACGAAAAGATCGGGAAACGCTAGGGCCTGAGCCGCTCGATCTTCAGACGCTTCGCAACCATGCGGTCGGACACGCGTGCCGGCAACATGTTGATGATCCAGCGCTGGAATTTTCCCGGCGTGATCGTGTAGCGCGTCTTCACGTTTGAGGCGGTGAGCGCGTGATGAATGAGCTTCGCCACATCTTCGGGCGGAAGTCCGTTCTTTCCAAGATCCTGCATGAAATTAAACGCAGCCTCCAGCGGCTTTCGATAGGCGGAGCCGTCGAGCTTGGAGAAATCGGGCGCGGCTCCCTTGCCCCAGATCGGAGTCTTGATCGGTCCCGGTCCGATCACGATCACATCGATCCCGAACAGCATCATCTCGCGGCGAAGCGATTCCGAGAGACCTTCGACCGCGTGCTTCGACGCTGAATAAGGCGCGGCGAAGGGATTGCCGCGCTTGCCCGCGACCGACGAGATCATCACGATCCGGCCCGGCTCGCCTTTCAAAGAAAGATCGGCGCCGAGCAGCGGCGCGAAGGCCTGCGTCGCCGCGACCAGACCGATCACGTTCGCCTCGAACTGCTTGCGCCACTTATCCAGCGAGGTTTCCAGAAACGGTCCCGGCACCGCGATGCCGGCGTTATTCACGAGACCCGCGAGCGTCTGCCCATTGAGATCGGCGCGCACTTTCGCGGCGGCTACCTTGATCGCCGCTTCGTCGGTGACGTCGAAAATCAGCGGCTCGAAATTGCTACCGATCTCTTGGCGGAGCCGCGCGCCGTCTTCCGGCTTGCGCACGCTGCCGTAAACCTTGAAGCCCTGGGCCGCGAGATATTTTGCGGTGGTTTCGCCAATGCCTGTCGAAACACCCGTGACGACAACGCTTTTCATGTAATGCTCCCTATTGGTTTGAGCACGATCTTCTCCGAAAACCGCTCACACTTTTCGGGATCATACCCCAAAATGAAATCGCCGGGCGAAGGCCCGGCGATTTTGAAATCTTAGTTCTTGCTCTTGTCCACGAGTGCCTTGGCTTTGATCCAGGGCATCATGTCGCGAAGCTTCGCGCCGACCTCCTCGATCGGATGTTGCGCGAGCTTGGCGCGCGTCGCCTTGAACGAAGTCTGGTTGACCTTGTTCTCGAGCATCCAGTTGCGCGTGAACTTGCCGGTCTGAATGTCGTCGAGCACGCGCTTCATCTCGGCCTTGGTCTCGGCGGTGATGATGCGCGGGCCGGTGACGTATTCGCCGTATTCCGCGGTGTTCGAGATCGAGTAGTTCATGTTCGCGATGCCGCCTTCGAAGATCAGGTCGACGATCAGCTTCACTTCGTGCAGACACTCGAAATAGGCCATCTCCGGCGCGTAGCCGGCCTCGACCAGCGTTTCGTAACCGGCCTTGATCAGTTCGACGAGACCGCCGCAAAGCACGACCTGCTCGCCGAACAGATCGGTTTCGCATTCTTCCTTGAACGTCGTCTCGATAATGCCGGCGCGGCCGCCGCCGATCGCCGACGCATAAGAGAGGCCGAGGTCGTGCGCGTTGCCCGACGAGTCCTTATGAATAGCGATCAGGCACGGCACGCCGCCGCCGCGCAGATATTCGGAACGCACGGTGTGGCCCGGGCCTTTCGGCGCGACCATCAACACGTCGATGTCCGGGCGCGGCTCGATCAGGTTGAAGTGTACGTTCAGGCCGTGCGCGAAGAGAAGCGCGGAGCCTTCCTTCATGTTGTCGTGCAGGTGCTCGCGATAGATGTCGCCCTGCAATTCGTCAGGCGTCAGCATCATCATCACGTCGGCCCACTTCGCAGCCTCGGCGACTTCCATCACCTTGAGCTTTTCGCCTTCGGCTTTCTTGACGCCCTGCGAGCCCTTGCGCAGCGCGACCGCGACATCCTTCACGCCGCTATCGCGCAGGTTCAGCACATGCGCGTGCCCCTGGCTGCCGTAGCCGATGACGGCGACCTTCTTGCCCTTGATCAGGTTCAGGTCGGCGTCACGATCGTAATAAACACGCATGGTCGTTTTACCCCCGTAGGCGCGCGGCTTTATCCGCTCGAATGATGAATTCCGGCCGGTGTTCTAGGGGGCCGGGCCAAGGCCCGCAACCCCCGTAAAAGCATGGCTTTTGGCGTTCCGGCCTTACATGCTCTCAGGCCCGCGGGCGATCGCCGCGATGCCGGTGCGCGAGCACTCGACGAGGCCGAGCGGCTCCATGAGCAGGAGAAACTGGTCGATCTTGTCGGCCTTGCCGGTCAGCTCGAAAATAAAGCTCTCAGTCGTGGCGTCGATGACACGCGCGCGGAAGGCATCCGCAAGACGCAGCGCCTCGACGCGGTTATCGCCCTTGCCCTTTACTTTGATCAGCGCAAGCTCGCGCTCCAGCGCGCGCCCGGTCTCGGTCAGGTCGACCACGCGATGCACCGGCACGAGGCGCTCGAGCTGATGCTTGATCTGTTCGATCACCATCGGCTTGCCGGTGGTTGCGATCGTGATGCGCGAGAGATGCTTCTCGTGCTCGGTCTCCGACACCGTGAGACTGTCGATGTTGTAGCCGCGGCCCGAGAACAGGCCGATGACGCGCGCGAGCACACCCGGCTCATTGTCGACGAGAACGGACAACGTGCGGCGCTGTTCGCGCTCGTCGGTCTGCGCGGCGGGATAATGCGAAGTGGTCGGGATGACTGCCATATTCATTACACCAACATCTTTCCTTCTTCGGTGACCGCTTCGCCGATGCTTTCGGCGGCGTCACCCAGGATCATTTCGTTATGCGCGCGGCCCGATGGGATCATCGGGAAGCAGTTCTCGGCCTTGTCGACCAGGCAATCGAAGATCACCGGCTTGTCGACGTTGATCATTTCCTTGATCGCGGCGTCGAGATCGCCGGGCTTCGCGCAACGGATGCCGACCGCGTGATAGGCTTCCGCGAGCTTCACGAAATCCGGAAGCGCCGCCGAATAGGATTCCGAATAGCGCCCGCCGTGCAGGAGTTCCTGCCACTGGCGCACCATGCCCATGTATTCGTTGTTGAGAATGAAAATCTTGATCGGCAAGCGATACTGCACTGCCGTCGAGATTTCCTGCATCGTCATGAGCACCGAAGCTTCGCCGGCAACGTCGATCACCAGCGACTTCGGATGCGCCATCTGCACGCCGACCGCGGCCGGAATGCCATAGCCCATGGTGCCGAGACCGCCGGAGGTCATCCAGCGGCGCGGTTCCTGAAAATGCAGGTGCTGCGCGGCCCACATCTGGTGCTGGCCGACTTCGGTCGTGATGTAGGTGTCGCGGTCCTTGGTCAGCTCGTAGAGACGCTCGATCGCGTACTGCGGCTTGATGATGTCGCTCGACTTTTTATAGTTCAGCGACTTCCTCGCGCGCCACTTGTTGATCTGCGTCCACCAGTCGGCAAGCGCCTTCTTGTCCGGCTGCGCCGAAGACGTGCGCCACAAACGAACCATGTCTTCCAGAACATGCGCGCAATCGCCGATGATCGGAATATCGACCTTCACGTTCTTGTTGATCGAGGAAGCGTCGATGTCGATATGGATTTTCTTCGAGTGCGGCGCGAAGGCATCGATGCGGCCGGTGATACGGTCGTCGAAGCGCGCGCCGATGCAGATCATCACGTCGCAATCGTGCATCGCCCAGTTCGCTTCGTAGGTGCCGTGCATACCCAACATACCCAGCCATTGCGCATCGGCCGCCGGATAGGCGCCGAGACCCATCAGCGTGGACGTGATCGGATAGCCGGTGAGCTTCACGAGATCGCGCAACAAGACCGAGGCTTCATTGCCGGAGTTGATGATGCCGCCGCCGGTGTAGAACACCGGACGCTTCGCATTCTTCATCAGCTCGACCGCGGCCTGAATCTTGGCCATGTCGCCCTTGAGCTTCGGCTTGTAGGACTTGTGCTCGACGTTCTTCGCGCCGGTGTATTTGCCCTTCGCGAACTGAATGTCTTTCGGAATGTCGACCACGACCGGGCCCGGACGGCCCGAGCCCGCGATGTAGAACGCTTCGTGCAGGATGCGCGAAAGATCGTTCACGTCTTTCACGAGATAGTTGTGCTTGGTGCAGGGCCGAGTGATGCCGACGGTGTCGCATTCCTGAAAGGCATCGTTGCCGATCAGATGCGTCGGCACCTGGCCGGTGATGACGACGACCGGGATCGAATCCATCAATGCGTCGGTCAGCCCCGTGACCGCGTTGGTCGCGCCCGGACCCGAAGTGACGAGCACCGCGCCGACCTTGCCCGACGAGCGCGCGTAGCCTTCGGCGGCATGCACCGCGCCCTGCTCATGGCGGACGAGAACGTGCTGCACGTCCTTCTGCTGGAACAGCGCGTCATAAATCGGAAGGACCGCGCCGCCGGGATACCCGAAGAGGTGCTTCACGCCCTGCTCGGCGAGCGCCTTCACCACCATTTCCGCGCCGGTCATTTCATTGCTCATCGTCCGCTCCACTACGTTCGTCTTCGTTGTTTCCGTGCTCGACCCTGAGAATCAAAAAGGGGCCCCGAAAGACCCCTTTGCGCACCACCTCGTCATGCCCGGCTCTTTCAAGCCGTGCGGGGGGTGCGCCTTCCTACTACGAGAATAATCTTGCTCATGGATATTCTATACAGTTCAAAAGTTGCGCGGACCCTAATGGCCCCCGCGAGTAGCGTCAAGCCTTTATGCGCCGGTGTTTTCGGGCCTGCAAGCCGAGATTAGTGGCGTTATTTCTCACGGGATTGTGCCTTCAGGCTGGTTTCGGCGGGCACGCACCCGGCCTAGCTTGGCGCCACACCGGAGCCCGAGCGATTTGCCTTTCCTGCGCGAAAAAAACGGGAGCCTCTCCCCGCACAAGCTGATCGCCTTTGTCGGCTCCTGCCTCCCGGCGCTCTACCTGCTCGGGCTCGCGATCAATCAGGACCTCGGCGCCCAGCCGCTGGTGGAACTGACCCACCAGACCGGCGAGTGGTCGGTGAGGTTTCTGTTTCTTTCCCTCTGCATCACGCCGGCGCGGCGGCTCTTCAACGCGCCGAAGCTGATCTTCATGCGCCGCACGCTCGGCGTCGCCGCCTTTCTCTACGCCTTCGCGCATTTTTTGCTTTATGTGATCGACCAGAACTTCGCGCTCGGCACGGTGGCGCGCGAGATCGCGCTCAGGCTCTATCTGACCATCGGCTTCGCAGCACTCGTCATGCTGACCGCGCTCGGGCTGACCTCGACCGACGGCATGATCCGCCGCATCGGCGGGCAGCGCTGGAACAGGCTTCACCGGCTGACGTATCTCATCGCGGTGCTCGCGGTCGTTCACTTCATGATGCAGAAGAAGCTCAACATTTATGAGCCGACCTGGATGGCGGGCCTGCTCGCATGGCTTTTATTTTATCGCTTCGTCCAGAAACGCATGCGCGAAATACGCCTCCCACATCTGATCGGCCTCGTGATCGCGGCAACCTTGTTCACCGTCGCCGCCGAAGCGCTGTGGTACGGCTTGCTGACCGGCGTAAGCTGGCAGCGCGTCTTGCAGGCGAACCTGATGTTCCCCGATGCCGTGCGCCCCGCGTGGGTCGTGTTCTTCATAACGAGCGGGCTCACGATCGCTTCGGCCGTTGCGTTGTGGCTTCGTCCCATGCGCAGCGGAAGAGAGCGGTTGAAAGCAGCGGAGTAGATCACGCCTGTCATTCCGGACGCAGCGAAGCGGCGATCCGCAATCCAGGGCGAAATAGTTGGCGCCCCCATTGCCGCTCTGGATTCCGGGTTCGCGCCTCCGGCGCGCCCCGAAATGAAAACTAGAATCGTAAGCGCGCGAACGCATCCTCCGGCTTCACCCGCTGAAATTCCGGCAGTTGATTGCGGAACCACGTCTCCTGCCGCTTCGCGTATTGCCGCGTGTCGCGCTTGCCCTGTGCGGCTGCTTCTTCCAGTGGCATCTCGCCGTTCAGGTATTTGATCAGCCACGGCACACCGTGCGCCTTCATCGCCGGCATTTTCAGATCGAGATTACGCGCGACGAGCGCTTTCACTTCGTCGAGCGTGCCTTCCGCGAGCATCTTGTCGAAACGCGTGTCGATCCTGGTTCCCAGTGCCTCGCGATCGGTTTCGAGAAAGACCGCCTGATAGTCGCCGGAGTTGAGCACCGGCACACCCGGCTCCTCGCGCCATTCGGCAAGTCCCCTGCCCGTTGCCTCGACGACTTCAAGCGCCCGCAAAATGCGCTGCCGGTCGGAGACACGGATTTCGGCGGCCGTGCGCGGATCTCGCGCGATCAACAGCGCATGCAGCGCCTTATTCTCTTTCGTGTCGCCAAGATCGCGGATTTGCTGCCGTACTTCCGCCGAGACTTCCGGCACCGCCGACAGGCCTTTCAGGAGCGCGCTGAAATATAATCCCGTGCCGCCGATCACGATCGCCGCCTTCCCGGCCATGCGCGCCTCCGCAATTTCCACTTCCGCCTCGCGCAGCCATCGGCCCGCGGAATAAATCTCCTCGGCGCCGATATGCCCATAGAGCCGGTGCGGCGCGCGGCTCATTTCGTCGTCGGTCGGCCGCGCGGTGATGATCCGCAGGTCGCGATAGACCTGCATGGAATCGGCGTTGATGACGACGCCGTCCGCGCGCGCGGCAAGCTCCAGCGCCAGCGCGGACTTGCCGCTCGCCGTCGGCCCTGCAATAAGCACCGCGCTTTTCACATTCATGGCGTCCATGTCTCACGTCGCGACCCTCGTTAGCAATCCCGTTCGCCCCGCGGTCGATGCCGCCGCGATCGCGAAAGCGCGCGCGCTCTTACCCAACGCGATTTCCGAAACGGTGCTGAAGCCGGGGGTTGCCGCCGACATTTTCTTCGCGCCCGGCCCAGACTCCGAAGCGCGCGAACTGAGCGACCTCGTTCGCGCCGCACTTACGCCGGCACCCATCGACGTCGTGGTGCAGGAAACCGCGTTTCGCCGCAAGAAGCTGTTCGTCGCCGACATGGATTCAACCATGATCGACCAGGAATGCATCGACGAACTTGCGGACTACGCGGGCCTGAAGGCGCATGTCGCGGCGATCACAGAGCGCGCGATGCGGGGCGAGCTTCCCTTCGAACCCGCGCTACGCGAGCGCGTGGCGCTCCTGAAAGACCTCCCGGTCGCCGTGATCGGCGAGACGATTGCGAAAAAGATCACTCTCGCCGCCGGCGGCAGAGAACTGATCGCAGCACTCAAAGCCAATGGCGTCTATACCTGCCTCGTCTCCGGCGGCTTCACGCTGTTCACGAACGTGATCGCGGAAAAGCTCGGCTTCGACGAAAACCGCGCGAACGAACTGATCGTCGAGAACGGCAGGCTCGCAGGAAAAGTGAAAGAGCCGATTCTGGGCCGCGCCGCGAAGCTTGCGACCTTGCAGGAACTGACGAAGAAATTCGGCATCCGCCCCGAAGAAACCGTTGCCATCGGCGACGGTGCGAACGATCTCGATATGATTACGGCCGCCGGCCTCGGGATTGCGATCCATGCCAAGCCCGCAGTCGCCGCCGCCGCGCAAGCGCGGATCGATCATGCCGATTTAAGCGCGATTATTTACTGCGGCGGGTTCGCGGCCTAGCCGCCGAGGCGGCGAAGGCCCTGCTGGCTGAGCGGCCGGTTCGGTTCGCGGGCAAGTGCTGCTCGGAAATCGGCAAGCGCATCGGAGCGGTTGCCGAGGCGCTCGAAAATCAGCCCGCGCTTCTCATAGTCCGCGGCGAAGATGGTTTTCGCATCGCGAATCACGACATCGAGATCGGCGCGCGCGCGGTTGAGGTCGTCGATACGGGACGCGGCACTCGCGTCGGCGCGCTGGACGTAGATGTCCGCTCGCTCGCGGTAATAATCGAAATCCGCCGGCGCTTGCTTGATCGCGACCGCGTAGTCGTTGAGCGCCCGCACGAAATCGTTGCGGTTGGCGTGCGCCTGCCCGCGCCGCGCATAATAATAGGCCGCCGTCGGATCGAGGCGGATCGCGTCGGAAAAATCCGCGATTGCCGAGATGTAATCCTTCTTCCACATGTTAGTCCGGCCGCGCTCGCCGTAATAGGCCGCGCGCGTCGGCTCGAGCTTGATCGCCTGCGTCTGGTCGGAAATCGCGCGATCGTATTCGTTCGCGAACCAGTAGGCCGTGCCGCGCAGGCTGTAGTTCACCGCGGTCGGCTCGAAACGCAGCACTTCGGAAAGATCCGCGATCTGCTCCGAATAATGGCGAAGCACGCCGTGGCTCCGCGCCCTTCCCTTCAGCGCGGCAAGCCGCGTGGCATTGTCGCTGCCCGCAAGCTGGATGGTCTCGCCGTAACCCGCGATCGCCTGCGCATGATTGCCGTCTTTCGCGAACTTGTCGGCACGGTCGAGCGCTGCCTTAGCGGTCGCGCTCGGTGGCAGATTGTTATTGTTGGTGTTGTTGTTCGTATTCGTATTCGTATTGGTGTTGGTGTTCGTATCGTTGTTGTCGCTGAAATTCGTGATCCACCCGCTGCTCGCCGCGGACAGAACGCCTGCGACCACGACTACGGTGGTTGCGATCGCCGCAATCCCGATCCATGAGCTGCGCGACCGCGTCCGCACCACTGCCGCTTCGGCGGACGGCGCAGGAGCGGACGGTGCGGCGGCGGATCGTGGCGCCTGCGCGCGCGTGGCCTGTTCATTGTCGAGCAGATTGGTCGGGGCGAGCGCGGCCTCATGCGGCATCGAGGCTTTTGCGCCCGGTCCGGAAAATCCCGGCGTCGGCATCGGCTCGACCTTCACCGTTTCCACGGGCTTGATCACCGCGGTCTGCGCACTCTCCTCGCGCAACCCCTCGCGGAATTCGGCGATGCTGGAAGGCCGATCGGCCGGCTTGAGCGAAAGCGCGCGGTCGATCACGTCGATCGCGGAATGCGGCAGCGAAATCCGCGCGCTCTGCGCGACCGACACGTAAGAATCCGCGCCCTTGAGAATGAGATCGTTCTTGCGCTTGTCGGCATCGGCCGGCGGACGGCCGGTGACAGCCCGGTACAGCACGGCACCCAGCGCGTAAACGTCCGCGCGCGGATCGAGCTCCGCTTCGTTGTCGAGCTGTTCGGGCGGCGAATAATGTTGCTTGGCGACACCATAGCTGCGGCCGGAGGCGGCGCGGGTCTGCGCCGTCTGCGCGATGATCTTGATCGCGCCGAAGTCGATCAGCATCGGCCGCCCGTCCTTGCGGATCATGATGTTGTCGGGCGCGATGTCGCGATGGATGAATTTGCGCGAATGGACATATTCCAGTGCGTCGCAGATCGGGTCGAGCACAGTGCGCATCTCGTCGAACTTCAGCGCGTCGCCCCTGTCGCGGAGCCACTGCTCCAGCGTCTCGCCTTCGACCTGCTCCATGAACATGTAGCCGGTTTCGTTCGCCGGAACGTAGTTCAGGACGTCCACGATGTTCGGATGCTTGAATTCGCAAAGTTCGGTGGTTGAGCGGCGGAAGCGGTCGAGCGCCCAGGTCACGACATCGTTGTCGTGCCGCGAGAATACGACTTGCGTTGCATTCTCTCGGGAGGCGATGCCGCGCGGGAAAAACTCCTTGATCGCCGCACGCCGCCGCGTGACCGGATTGAAACCTTCGTAAGTGATGCCGAACCCGCCCACGCCGAGCACGCGCACGATCTCGTAGCCGGAAATCTGCGTTCCGATCGGAAGGGCGAAGGGATATTGCGGCTGTTCGCTCACGGGCGCACACCCAGTCGCTGGAGTGCCTCACGGCTGCGCGTCAGCGAGGAATCGATCCGCAATGCTTCGCGAAGATCCTTGATCGCTTCCTCGCGCCGGCCGAGGCCCTCGTTCGCGAGCCCGCGGCCCTGATGTGCGAGCGCACGCCGCGGATCGAGCCGTACTGCGTCGGAATAATCCGAAAGCGCGCTGATGAAATCCTTGCGCGCGAGATAGATCCGGCCGCGGTTGATATAGGCGTTCACATGATTGCGGTCGTAGCGCAGCGCCTCTGTGTAATCCTTGATCGCGCGGTCGCCGTCCTTCAGGTCGTCATAGGCATTGCCGCGCCCGACCAGCGCGTTCACGTTTTTCGGGTCCAGCCGGAGAGCGACCGAAAAATCTTCCAGCGCACGCTGCGGCTGGTTCTTGCCGAGCCAGGCATTCGCGCGGTTCGCGTAGGCGGTGGCGTAAGTCGGGTCGAGCGAAATCGCCTGATTGTAGTCGGCGATCGCCTTGTCGTAGTCGCGCCGGTCGTAATACAGGTTGGCGCGCGTATTGAAAGCGAGCGCAAATTTCGGGTCGAGCCGCAGCGCGTTGTTGATATCGTCGAAGGCACGGTCGATGTTGAGACGCTCGCGCCAGACGATCGCGCGGTTCAGGTAAGGGATCGACGCGCGTTGCGTGTTCGGCTCGAGCCGGATCGCGACACTGTAATCGTCGAACGCACGGTCGCCGTCGCCGAGACGATAATAGGAAAGCCCGCGCCCGGTATAGGCATTGACCAGCGTCGGATCGAGCCGGATCGCATCGCTATAGACCTGCACCGCCTGCCGGTTGTCGCCGTTGCGTTGCAGGTCGTTCGCGCGATTCAGAAGCGCGGTCGCATCGTTCGACGGCGTTTGCTGTTGCTGCTGTTGTTGCTGCTGCCGCTGCGGACGGCGGTCGTCCTCCGCGTCGCGGCGGGGTTGCTGTTGTTGTTGCTGTTTCGGAAGTTGCTTCTGCTGCGGCTGCTGCTGTTCTTCCTGCCCCATCGTGAAACGGAAGCCCGACATGCGATCGACCAGATTGATGATCGGGCGATGCAGGAGCACGGCGAGCGCACCGAGCAGCACCAGTACGACCGCGATCCAGTTCGCAACGGACATGCCCGAGCGGCGCACGGTCGGCGTTTCGTTGCCGGGCGGCGAATAGGACTGGCCGGGATCGGGTGTCGCCGAAGACGGCGTGTAGGGCTTTGCCTCCGGGCCGGTGTAGTCGGCACCGGCAGGCGCCGAAACCGCCACCGGTTCCTGCGCGAGCGCGGCAGGCGGGATCGCGATGGTTGCGTCCATCGGCGTCACCGGCGGAATTACCGCCGTCGCCGGCTCGGTTTCCGTGCTTCGCGCAGCCAGACGCGCACGAAGTTCGGCGATCGTCGCCGGGCGTTCCTTCGGCCGCAGCGAAAGTGCCGCGTCGATCGCGGCCGTAAATTCCGGCGGCACCGTCATCTGCGCGGCCTTCGCGAGCGGAATATAGGAATCCTCACCCTTTAGCGCGGTATCGGTCTTGCGCTTGTCGGCATCGACCGGCGGCTTGCCCGCGACCGCCCGATAAATTGTGGCGGCGAGCGAATAAACGTCCATTCGCGGATCGACCCCACCGCCATCATCGCTCTGCTCCGGCGGCGAGTAATTCGCCTTCACGACACCAAAGCTCTTCGGCGACGGTCCATGCGCGCGGGTATGCTCCGCGATGATCTTAAGCGCGCCGAAATCGATCAGCACCGGACGGCCGTCGGCGCGGATCATGATGTTGTCGGGCGCGATGTCGCGGTGGATGAGGCCGTTCGAATGCACGTATTCGAGCGCGTCGAAAATCGGATCGAAAATCGGCCCCAGTTCGGAAAGCTGCGGCGGCGTCTTGCGCGCTCTCAGCCAGTCCTCGAGCGTCTGCCCCTCGACATGCTCCATCACCATGTAGCCGGTGCCGTTATCGGCGACGTAGTTCAGCACCTCGATGATATTCGGGTGCTTGAGCTTGGCGAGGCGGTTGGTCGAATCGGCGAAGCGCTTCAGCGCCCAGGAAACGATCTCGTCGTCCTGCTTGGAATAGGCGATCCGGGTCGCGTCGTCGCGCGAGGCGATGCCGCGCGGGAAGAACTCCTTGATCGCGACGCGCCGCTCGGTGATGGGGTTGTAGCCCTCATAGGTGATGCCGAACCCGCCGGCCCCGATCGGCCGGACCACTTCGTAGCCGGTGATCATCGTGCCCGCGCGAAGCGCGAAGGGCATATCGGTGGTACGCAAAAGAGCCGCTCCCCATGAGGAAATTCCGCGGGATGCTAACGGCTTGGCCTATCACGCGCAAACGCGATTCCGTGAGCATCCGCCCCTGGCCGGACACTAAGGCGTGAGTCGGGACGATTTCTTACGGGATTGCGACGGCGACGAAGCGCTGCTCGCCGTCCGGATTGACGATCAGCAGCAGGGCCGACTTCTTTCCCGCCTTTTTCAGCACTTCGACGCGGTTGCGCAATTCGAGGGCGGTCCCGACCGGCTCTCCGGAAACCTCGGCCAGCAGGAGGCCGGCCTCGATATTCTGTTCGGCGGCGTTCGATTCCGGATCGACGCTGGTGATGACGAGGCCCTTGCGGTTGCCGCTGAACTTGTAGCGGCGGCGAAGTTCGTCGTTCAGCGCATTCACGTCGAGGCCGAGCGTCCGGGCAAGCGCTGCGTTCTGCTTGGGCTGCTGCTGCGGCTGCGCATTCGTCTGGCGTTTCGGAATTTTGTCGGGCTCGACCAGCTTCTCGACGTGAATCTTGAGCGTCTGCTCCTTGCCCTTGCGGATGACCACGACATCGACGGTCTTGCCAATCTCGCTGCCGGCCACGATCCGCGGCAGGTTGCGCATCTCCCGGACTTCCTGGCCGTTGAAGCGGATCACGACGTCGCCCGCGAGCATGCCGCCTTTCATCGCCGGTCCCTTGTCGTTGACCGAGGCGATCAGCGCGCCGCGCGTGGAAGGCAGGCTCAGGCTTTCCGCGATCTGATCATCCACCGGCTGGATCGAAACCCCGATCCAGCCGCGCTGGATCTCGCCGGTCGCGATCAGCTGCTTGATCAGCGGCGAAACCGTGTTCGACGGGATCGAGAAACCGATGCCGATCGAACCGCCGGTCTGCGAGAAGATCGCGGTATTGATGCCGATCACTTCGCCCTGAAGGTTGAACAGCGGCCCGCCCGAGTTGCCGCGGTTGATCGCGGCGTCGGTCTGGATGAAGTCGTCATAGAGCGAGGATTCGATATTGCGGTTGCGCGCGGAGACGACGCCCACCGTCACCGAACCGCCGAGACCGAACGGATTGCCGATCGCCATCACCCATTCGCCGACGCGGGTCTTGTCGCTATCGCCGAAATTCACGGCCTTGAGCGGCGTCTTCGGCCTCACGCGCAGCACCGCGAGATCGACCTTCTCATCGCGGCCGATCAGTTCGGCTTTCAGCTTGGTGCCGTCGGTGAAGTTGACGATGATTTCGTCGGCGTCCGCGATTACGTGATTGTTGGTGACCACGATGCCGGAGGCATCGATGACGAACCCGGAGCCCAGCGAGGAGACTTTGCGCGAGCGCTTCTGGTCGCCGTCATTCTTGTTCTTGAAAAACTCGTCGAAGAATTCCTCGAACGGCGAGCCCGGCGGCAGTTGCGGCATCGGCACGCCTTGCGACGGCGCGACGTTTTGCGAGGTCGAGATGTTGACGACGGCCCCCTGCACACGTTCGGCGACATCGGCGACGTTGTCGGGTCCCTTGGTCTGCGCCCGCGACACATGCGGCGCGCCGGTAAGAAGCGCCGTCAGCGTGACGGCCGCACATAGCTTGATAAGCAGTCGAGAACCGGAATCGCGCAAAGCGGGCATGGAAAGCCTGTTCCTTTGGGGAAATCGGGATTTGAACCGTTCTGTAGGCAAAATTGCGCCCGAACGGACAATGACGCAAGCGCGGCGCGCGTCATCCGGTTCCGTCACTGCCTCAATTTAGTGCCGCACGAACCACACCAGCACGACGCCGGCGACCGCGACGACGAGGCCAAGCATGCGCAGCGTACCTTCCGGCGCTTCGATGATGGCGGCCGCGGCGCGTTTGGCCGCGCCCGGAAAGGCCGCGAGCGAAAGTCCCTCGATCGCAAGCAATAGCCCGAGCGCGGCAAGAAGAAACGTCATAAGTCGCCGAAGATCAGCGCGCCGGAGCCGGCGCGGGCGGCTGGGTCGCGCCCGACGGATTCTGGAAGTAGCGGAAGAAATCCGAATCCGGCGTCAGCAGCATGCGCGTACCGTCCTTCTGCAAGCCCTGTTCGTAGGCCTGCATCGAGCGGTAGAAGGCGAAGAAGTCCGGGTCCTTGCCGTAGGCGTCGGCGAAGATCTTGTTGCGCGTACCGTCGCCCTCGCCTCGAAGCTGTTCGCCCTTCGAACTAGCTTCGGCGATGATGACCGTCACGTCGCGGTCGGCTTTCGCGCGGATTGCCTGGCTTGCCTGATTACCCTGCGCCCGGATTTCCGCGGCTTCGCGCTGACGCTCGGTCTGCATCCGCTGATAGATCGCTTGGCTGTTCGCATCCGGCAGGTCGGCGCGGCGCAGCCGCACGTCCACCACCTCGATGCCGAAGTTATTCTTCGCCTGGGCGTTCATGCCGTCCTTGATGCGCGACATCAGGTCGGCGCGGTCGTCGCGCACAACTTCGATGAAGGTGCTTTCTCCGAGCACGCTGCGCATGGACGAGTTCAGCACCGGCAGAAGACGCGAGTTCGCACCCTCGACGGTCGCGACCGACTGATAGAACTTCAGCGGATCGGTGATGCGATAGCGCGCGAAGGCATCGACCACGAGCCGCTTCTGGTCGGAAGCGATGACTTCCTGCGGCGGGTTGTCGAGGTCGAGGATTCGCTTGTCGATCAGGATCACGGTGTCGATCAGCGGCGCCTTATATTGCAGACCCGGCTCGAGGATGATGCGCCGCGGCTCGCCGAAGCGAAGCACCAGCGCCTGCTGCGTCTGATGGACGAAGAAGATCGACGAATAGACCGCGATCGCGGCGAGCGCGATGATGACGGCGATCACGCCGGTAATCGTTCTCATCGGCGAAGGCTCCCACCCTGGGGCTGCTGTCGCAGCAATTGATCGAGCGGCAGATAGGGCACGACATTCGAGCCCTTGTTGCTCGGGTCGAGAATGACCTTGTCGATGCTGCCGAGCACGCGCTCCATGGTTTCGAGATACATGCGGCGGCGCGTGACATCCGGCGCGAGTTTGTATTCGGTCAGAATCGAGAGGAATCGCGCGGCCTGGCCCTTGGCTTCGACCACTGTGCGCTCCTTGTAGGCTTCCGCCGCCTGAAGGATGCGCGCGGCTTCGCCTCGGGCTTCCGGCACCACGCGGTTGGCGTAGGTCTGCGCCTCGTTTTGCAGACGCTCGGCGTCGGCGCGAGCGGCCTGCACGTCACGGAACGCATCGATCACCTGTGAGGGCGGATCGACCTTCTGCATCTGCACGCGCGTGACCGTAATGCCCGACTGGTAGCTATCGAGAATCTTCTGCATCAGCTTCAGCACTTCCTGCTCAGTCGCGGCACGCGCGCCGGTCAGGATCGGCTGAATCTGGGCGCGTCCGATCACTTCGCGCATCGCGGATTCAGCGACCGCCTTGATTGTGCCTTCGGGATTCTGAAGGTTGAACAGATAGCGGCCGGCATCGTTGATGATCCAGAACACGGAGAAATCGACATCGACGATATTTTCGTCGCCGGTCAGGATCAGACTTTCCTCCGGCACGTCGCGCGTGACGGTGCCGCGGCGGAAGTCGTCCTGCTGGCGGAAGCCGATATCGATCTTGTTTTCGAAGGTGACGCGCGGCGTCAGCGCGGTCTCGATCGGATACGGCAGGTGGTAATTGAGGCCTGGCTGGGTCGTCTGCACGAACTTGCCGAAGCGCAGCACGATGCCCTGCTCGTCCGTATTGACGCGGTAGAACCCCGACAGGAGCCAGATCACGATCACGGCGAACAGGAGAATAAGACCGCCGCGGCTGCCGAAATTTCCGGAACCGGGCAGCACACTCTTTAATCTGTCCTGACCGCGACGGATCAGGTCTTCCAGATCCGGCGGCTGGTTGCCGCCGCGGCCCGGACCTTGCTGCGGTCCCGAACCCCACGGTCCGCGCGGGCCGCCGCCCCACGGTCCGCCGCTCTGATTCTTCCAAGACATTGAAAAGCCTCCGGTGGCGCGGGCGTTATGAGATGCCCGTTCTCGGTGTCGCGATGGTTATAGGGTAGCGATTGCGGCGGTTCAACGCGCGGCCGTGTCGCGCACAAAAGGCGTACGTAGTGATACGCGGGGCTGCGTCAGGTCCTGGCCCGGGCGGCCGGATGGTGCGCACGGTAGTGATCGAGCACGAACAGCCGGATCGCGGAGGACAGATTTCCCTGTTTTCTCTTCTGATCGACTTCCTGCACGACGTCGGAAAGCGTCACTTTGCGCTCAGCCGCGATGTGTTTCAACGCATCCCAGAAAGCGTCTTCCAGACTTACGCTAGTTTTGTGGCCGGCAATTACGATCGACCGCTTGACGACAGGACTCTTCATTTCTCACCTTCTCTATCTGCAAGCGAATGCAGACTGAGAGAGTGCTCTCGTTTTTCCTCGAGCGTGGCGGTTAGCTTGCGCTCATGCTGGGGGCGGCCGAAGCGAGCACGGTTTTGTGCGGCAACAGCTTCTTTTTCGGCGCGCAGCTTTGCTTTGCGAGCGCGCCGCAGGTTTACAACCTCGGCCATCGGCCGCTTCCTCGTCCCATCCCAGACGCTACGGAATCTTACGTTCCGTTAGCGTCAACGCCCGGAACATTAGTGACAATAATCATCTTCGCAAGTGACAATTCGGGCGATTTTGCATAGCGGTACTATGTTGTTGCTGTTATCGCTTGCACGCGAAGCGCGCTGCATCGCGAAGAGCGGTAATGCGATACGCTGTAGCAACAAAAATCAAATTGCGAGACGAAGAGATGACGAACACACGCACCGAAACCGACACATTCGGTCCCATTGATGTACCAGCCGATCGTTATTGGGGCGCGCAAACGCAGCGCTCGACGATGAATTTCAAAATCGGCGGCGAGCGGATGCCGAAGCCGGTGATCCGTGCATTCGGTGTGCTGAAAAAATCGGCGGCGATGACCAACAAAGAGCTAGGCCTGCTCGACGCCAAGCTCGCAGATGCAATTTGCAAAGCCGCCGACGAAGTCATCGCGGGCAAGCTCGACGATCATTTCCCGCTCGTCGTCTGGCAGACCGGCTCCGGCACGCAGTCGAACATGAATGCGAACGAAGTGATCGGCAATCGTGCGATCGAAATGCTCGGCGGCACCATGGGCTCGAAGAAACCGGTGCATCCGAACGATCACGTCAACATGAGCCAGTCGTCGAACGACTCCTTCCCGACCGTTATGCACATCGCGGCCGCCGAGGAAATCACGCACCGGCTCATCCCCGCCCTCGAACATCTGCACCAGGCGCTCGACAAGAAGGCAAAAGACTTCGCGCACATCATCAAGATCGGCCGCACGCATACGCAGGATGCGACCCCGCTCACGCTGGGCCAGGAATTTTCCGGCTACGCCGCGCAGGTGCAGACTTCGATCAAGCGCATCCGCGATTCTCTCGCCGAGCTGATGCTGCTCGCGCAAGGCGGCACGGCGGTCGGCACCGGCCTGAATGCGAAGAAAGGTTTCGCCGAGAAGGTCGCGCAGAAGATCGCGGAAATGACCAAGCTCCCGTTCGTAACCGCGCCGAACAAGTTCGAGGTCATGGCCGCGCACGATGCCTATGTCGCGACCCACGGCACGCTGAACGCCTGCGCCACCGCGCTGTTCAAGATCGCGAACGACATCCGCTTTCTCGGCTCCGGCCCGCGCTCGGGCCTCGGCGAACTGTCGCTGCCCGAAAACGAGCCGGGCTCCTCGATCATGCCGGGCAAGGTCAATCCGACCCAATGCGAGGCGCTGACCATGGTTTGCTGTCAGGTGTTCGGCAACAACACCGCCGTCACGGTTGCCGGCTCGCAGGGCCACTTCGAGCTCAACGTCTACAAGCCGGTAATGGCCTACGCGCTCCTGCAGTCGGTGAGGCTCCTCGGCGATGCCGCCGTTTCCTTCACCGACAACTGCGTCGTCGGCATCGAGGCCAACGAAGACAAGATCAAGGACCTGCTCGAGCGCTCTCTGATGCTGGTCACGGCACTCGCGCCCAAGATTGGCTACGACAACGCCGCCAAGATTGCGAAGACCGCGCATAAGAAGGGCACCACGCTCCGCGAGGAAGCCGTCGGCGGCGGCTTCATCTCGAACGAGGAATTCGACGCCCTCGTCCGCCCGGAAAAGATGATCGGGCCGGAGTAAGCGCCCGCGCCGCGAACGCGGGACTTTACGCGAAGACCAATTGAAGAAATCCGCAAGACCGCGCAGCATGGCTTACCCATGCTGCGCGCTTTCTTTCACCTTCCGCTTGCCGCGATTCTCGCGCTGGCCGCGGTGCTTCGCCTCTGGAATCTGAGCGAGAACGGCTACGGCCGCGAATATTACGCTGCCGCCGTCCGCGGGATGCTGCAAAACTGGCACAACGTCTTTTTCAATTCCTTCGATCCGGGCGGCTTCGTCACGCTCGACAAGCCTCCTGTCGCGATCTGGATACAAGCGCTATTTGCGAAGCTGTTCGGCTTCAGCGGGCTGAACTCGCTCCTGCCGCAAGTGCTTCTTGGTCTTGCCGCGGTTCTCCTGGTTTTTCTTCTCGTACGGCGCACGTTCGGTGAGCGGACCGCCTTGCTTGCCGCGCTCGTGCTCGCGGTAACTCCGGCGAGCGTCGCGATCGACCGCTCGAACAATACCGAAAGTTGCCTGATCGTCGTGCTCCTGCTCGCGGCGTGGTTTGCGATGCGCGCCGCGGAAAGCGGCCGCCTGCGCGATCTGTGCGGCGCGATGCTGATGCTCGGCATCGGCTTCAACGTAAAGATGGCGGCGGCGCTCATCCTTGCGCCTGCGATTGCGCTCTCCTTTTTCTTTTTCAACAGGCAAATACCGTTTACCCGCCATTTGAAATTTCAGACGGTCGCGTGCGGATTGATGATCGCGCTCGCGCTTTCCTGGGTAACGGCTTTCGATCTCGTCCCCGCTGGCAAGCGTCCTTATGCGGGAAGCACGAAACACAATTCGATGCTGGAGCTTGCGCTGCTCCACAACGGCGCGGCGCGTTTCACGCAGCCTGCCGCCGCGGCGGCACCGCAGCCGGACAAGCCGCATCCGGTGCTCTACGACGAATCCGCGGTCGGCCCGCTGCGTCTCTTCCGCGCGTTGCAGGCGGGACAGGCTGCGTGGCTGCTGCCGCTTGCCCTTGCCGGAATTATTTTTGGATTCTTTTCGCGCGGGAAAAATCGCACGCGCGACATCGCAATCGCGATCTGGGGTGGCTGGCTCGCGAGCTACTGGATCGTGTTCAGCGCGGCCGGCGGTCCGTTCCATACCTACTATCTCGCAACGCTCGCGCCCGCGCTGAGCGCGCTGGCGGCGATTGGCGCGTCAGAAATCTGGCATCGCTACAGGGATGGCGAGGCACCGCGCTGGCTTGCTTCCGTCACTATCGTGCTCGCCATCTCGTGGCAGGCGTGGATCTTCATAGGCCAAACCCAGTTCGCCGCGCCGTCCTGGTTGAACTGGGTCGCTGCTCTTTCCGCGCTTCTCGCAATGCTCGGAGCGGCTGCATTCGCCGGAGAAGCTGCGCGTAAATATCCGGCGTTGGCGGCGCTTCCCGCCGGCCTGCTCGTTCTGCCGGTGATCGCTGCACTTAGCGTCGTTCTGATCCGCCCGAACGTCGCGGCACCAGTCACAACCGTCGGCGCATTCTCAGAAGCACAAACTCCCGATGCGTTCCGGCTCAATCCCCGCCGCGCGGAACCGGCGCGGGAAAAGCTGATCTCATTCCTCAAAGAACAACACGGCAGCGAAAAATTTCTTGTCGCCGTCGAAAATGCGCTGCTCGCAGGCCCGCTCATCATTGCGACCGGGGCACCGGTCATGGCGCTCGGCGGCTATCTCGGCACCGATCCGATTTTAACGCCTGAAAAGCTCGCGGTGCTGGCCGAAAGTGGCGCTATCCGCTTCGTCATGATCGGTGGCTTCTCGCTGACGCAACGCAACACGCCGAACGAAATCACGCTCCGCGAATGGATTCTCAAAAACGCGACGCCCGTCGATCCGCAGCGCTGGAGCCTCAACCCCGGCCGCGCCGGAAAACCATTTCGGCTCCGCCTCGGAGGCGTAATGACCGAAATGACCTTTCCGGAGCTCTATGACCTGCGCGTCAAGCCGGTCCAGTAACCGCCGCTTCATTACAAGCCGGTAACGCCCGGCTTACAGAAGTTTCATTTGAAGATCACAATTCGCGTGCCCATCCTCATACCCATCGGGAGAACGTCCTCCCTTAGGAGAAGATGCGCCATGAAGAAATTGGTTATCGCCGGCGTCGCCACCGTCGCGCTCGTCGGCACCGGCCTCGGCGTTGCCGCCTATGCGCAGGGCCGCCATCAGAATTTCGGAGATCACTTCGATCGGATGATCGAACGCGTGCAGTTCGGCGATCAGAAAGGCTGGCACAAAGGCTGGCGCGGACCGCGCCATCAGTTGAGCGCCGAAGACCGCGCAGCCTTCCTCGACGCGCGCATCGCCGCCGTGAAGGCGGGCCTGAAGCTCTCCGCAGAGCAGGAAAAGCTCTGGGGTCCGGTCGAAAATACCGTGCGTGAACTCGGCAAGAAGTGGAGCGACCGCATGGCCGCCCGCCGTGACGAATGGCAGAAGCGCCGCACCGAGATCAAGGACGGCAAGGAGCCGCCCGCGGTTGATCAGCTCGATCGTCTGCGCAAGCGCGCCGATGCGCTTGCGGAACGCTCGGCGGACCTCAAGCGTTTTGCCGATGCGGCCCAGCCGCTCTACGCGACGCTCGATGACGGCCAGAAACGCCGTCTGCAGATGCTGGTTCGCCCGCATCGCGCCGGCATGATGCACCGCTGGCATCGTCCGGATCGTGGTCCCGACCGCGATGACGGTCCGCGCCGCGGATAATTTCGAGATCGGAAGCCTGTCGCTGACCTCCAAAGGGTCTTTCTCTCCATCCTTGTAGCGACGCTTTCCGTAGTTGGGCCGCGAGTTGCCCCCCTCGCGGCCCAACGCTTTTCCCCAGTTGCCACGTTCTGCGCGCAATCGGGACAATTTTGTTCCACGTTCCCTGTACCAAATCTCCCACGAAGAAAAAGATTCGGAGGGGTGGGAATGCCGGCATTCCGGACCGCCGCAGCGGCGGTATTTTTTCTCGTTTTCGCAGCGAACGCCCCGGCGCAAGACGCCATCCCGATCATCGACCTGATCGCCAAGCGCTCCATCGAGCTCCAGGAGCCTCGGATCGCACTCATAAAAGCAAACCTGCAGATTGCAGAACATCAGGAAGAGGACTGGGCAAAGTTCGAAACTGTTCTGATGGATACTCTACGCGAGCGCGCGTTCCGGAAAGCGGCGCTGATGGTCGAGAACGACAAACGAACCCGCCCGCTCACGCCCGCTGAATTGCTAAATCGCCAGGCCGAAGCGCTGCGGCTGCGCGCGCATGATATGCGCGTGGTCGCTGAAGCCGCCGAACCGCTTTACCGGAAACTCGACCGCGAACAGCGTAAGCGCGCTGACGAGCTGGTGCGCATCTTCGCCCAGCGCCTCTTCGTCGATGACGACCCGCGCTACCGGCGGCGGCAGTCTCGCTGAAGAACCGCACGCCCGTCGCTTGCCTTGGCTCGCGCATATGGCTAGCGAAGACCAATGACACAGGAACTTACCGCTCTCGTGCTCGCAATCCTGCTCGGGTTTGCGCACCTGTTCGCTGCCGGCAATGCCGGCCGTCAGTCGCGCGGCTTCAAATGGAATGCCGGTCCGCGCGACGAGACCGTGCCGCCGCTAACCGGCGTCGCAGGCCGGCTCGACCGCGCCTTCCGGAATTATCTGGAGACATTCGCGTTCTTCGCGGCGGCGGTGCTGATCGCGCATCTCGCGAACCGGCATAACGCGCTGACCGTCAACGGCGCGTGGCTCTATCTGATCGCGCGCGTGATTTACCTGCCGCTCTACGCGGCAGGCATTCCGATGATTCGTTCGCTGGTTTGGCTCGCGGCGGTCGGGGGGATCTTCATGATCCTCGCCGGACTTTACTTCCCGTAGTTACTTCGGCGGATTGTAAAGCGCGCGAAGATTGCCTTCGCTCCAGAACACGTCGTCGACGCGCCAGCCCTTCGGGGTGAGCACGAGCGAAAGTCGCACCGACACCGCCTTGCCGAAATTCTTGAAGCTCGCGGTCGCAGTCGCTCCCTTGCCGTCGCCCGCGCTCTGGATCGTGACGACCGGATCGGTGATTTCCCAGTCCTGCGCATCGACGAACGGATCGCCGTTGAGCAGAGGAGCCTCCTGCTGCTTCTCGGCTTCCTTCGCATCCTTGTCGATCAGTTCGGCAAGCGTCGGCGTGAAATAGAGATCGAGCGCCTCGCGCGTGGTCAGATCGATGCCCGGCGTTTCCTTGCCGAGATAGCGCTTGTAGATGCCTTCGACGAAGGCTTTGGCGTCAGCGTTCTGCGCCTCGGCCGGAATTGCAAACAGCGTAATCGCCGCGAACGCAGCGGCCAAGAGACTGCGAAAAATCATACTGCGACTTCTGCCTTGATCGCCGGGTGCGGATCGTAATTCTCGAAGGAGATATCCTCGTAGCGGAACGAGAAAATATCCTTCACCGCCGGATTGAGTTTCAGTGTCGGCAGCGAACGCGGCGCGCGCGAAAGCTGCAACTCCGCCTGCTCGCGGTGATTGTTGTAAAGATGCGCGTCGCCGAACGAATGCACGAAGTCGCCGGGCTTCAAGCCGGTGACCTGCGCGACCATGTGGGTCAAGAGCGCGTAGGACGCGATGTTGAACGGTACGCCAAGGAAGACGTCCGCCGAGCGCTGATAGAGCTGACACGAGAGCTTGCCGTCGCCGACCCAGAACTGGAACAGGCAATGGCACGGTGCCAGCGCCATCTTCGGCACGTCTGCCGGATTCCATGCGCTCACGATCAGGCGGCGCGAATTCGGATTGGTTTTGATTTCCGAAATCAGATCCTTGATCTGGTCGATGGCGCCGCCGTCCGGGTTCGGCCAGGAGCGCCACTGCTTGCCATAGACCGGACCGAGATTGCCCTGCGCGTCGGCCCATTCGTCCCAGATCGTGACCCCGTGGTCCTTGAGATATTTGATGTTGGTGTCGCCCGCGAGAAACCAGAGCAGTTCATGCACGATCGCTTTGAGCGCGAGCTTCTTCGTCGTCACCAGCGGAAAGCCTTCCGCGAGGTCGAAGCGCATCTGATGGCCGAAGACGGAGAGCGTTCCCGTGCCGGTGCGGTCGCCCTTGGCAACGCCGGTCTGGACAATGCGCTCCACGAGATCGAGGTATTGCCGCACGGAATGCTTTCCCTTGAGTCGCGAGAAACCTTACGCCCTAGGACTTATCGCTGCATCACAAGGAAATTTCTTGTCCAAAAAATCCAAGGTAAGGAATAGTAGAATATATATTCTAAAACGGGTAGAAAAACGCCCCGGCGAAGCCGGGGCGCTTGTCGTTACCAGTTGCTCGTTCCGGAGCCATAGCCCGGCGCATAGCCCATCGGTTCGCCATAGCCGCCGTAGCCGCCACGATTATAGTGGTCGTAGCGGGCCCCATAGCCCTGATAGGCCGGCCAGCCGGCGAGATCGGGGGCCGGACCCTTCTGCATCATGGAAGCATCGAAGTCGCCGCGCTCATGGAAATACTTCTCCACGCCCGGCTCATCGGCACGCACGGCGCTCAGGCTAAGGGCAAGCGCTGCGGCAGCGGTCGTAACCAGAATGACTTTCTTCATTAGAAAACTCTCCTTTTTCGCATCCATTCACCGCCCTGCTGATAAGCCAACGTCTCGAGCGGCCGAGGGTTCGGTGAAATTTGTGCAATGCAGGAGCGCTCTCGCCGGGAGGCGGATGATTAATTAGAATATATCCTCTAATATACTTCCATGGGCCGCCCCGCGCAGATCAGCCACGAAGACCTCATCGCCGCCGCCGCACTGGTCGCGGCAAGGCTCGGCCCCGCAAAGACCACCATCGCTGCGGTCTCGAAAGCGGCGGGCGTGCCGACCGGTTCGATCTATCACCGGCTCCCTTCCCGCGACGCCTTGCTCGCCGAGATCTGGCTCACGGCAGCGGAGCGGTTTCAGGCCATGGCGCTCGCTGCTTTCGCAACCGCCAACTCCATTGAAGCCGCGGCCGAAGCGGCGCTTGTGACACCCCGCTTTGCCCGTGCTCATCACGCGCAGGCCGTGGTGCTGAACTCGCACCGCCGTGAAGAATTCATCACCGCCGGCGCGCCGGAAGAATATCGCGCGCGCGCGGTAAAACTCGCCGCCGAACTGCGCGAGGCCATGGCAAACACTGCTGCGCGCCTGTTACCCGGCGATCCGCGCGGCAAGGAGCGCACCGCAGTCGCGCTGATCGGTATCCCGCTCGGCGCGGTGCGGGTATTTCTTCCGCAGGCGGTGCCGCCGCAGGAAATCGACGCCGACATTGCCGCCGCGGTGCGCGCGGCGCTCCGCCATTGACGCGCCTCAAATAAGAGCCAACATTACCGCTGTTCCGAGGGGTGCCCGCTTTTTTCGCGGGCTGAGAGAGTCCCTTTGAACCTGATCCGGGTCATGCCGGCGAAGGGACAGGACAATGCCGACTCTTAATCCATCTATTTTTGCCGCTGGTGCATTTTCGCGCCGGCGCGCTTGCGCGTGAAAGCGAGGCCGCCATGAACATCCATGACCGCGAACTGAAAACGCCCGAAGTCACCACCGGCGCTCTTCCCGCCTCGCGCAAGATTTATTCCGTGCCGGAAACGGCGAAGGATCTTCGCGTGCCGCTGCGCGAAATCGCGCTCACCGAAGCCGCGAACGAACCGCCGCTGCCGGTCTACGACACCTCCGGCCCCTACACCGATCCGAACGTGAAGATCGATGTCGAACGGGGCCTCGCACGCAGCCGCGTGCAGTGGGTGAAAGAGCGCGGCGGCATCGAGGAAAATGAGGGCCGCGCGATCAAGCCGGTCGATAACGGCAATGCCACCGGCAAATATCTCGCACGCGCCTTCCCGAATACGCCGAAGCCGATGCGCGGTGTCGGTGATGCACCGGTCACGCAATACGAATTTGCGCGGGCAGGCATCATCACAAAAGAGATGATCTACGTCGCCGAGCGCGAAAATCTCGGCCGCAAGCAGATGCTAGAGCGGGCGGCCGCCGCGCTCGCCGATGGCGAGCAGTTCGGTGGTGCGCTGCCCGCGTTCATCACGCCGGAATTCGTGCGCGACGAGATCGCGAAGGGCCGCGCAATCATCCCGGCGAACATCAACCACACCGAACTCGAGCCGATGATCATCGGCCGCAATTTTTTGGTGAAGATCAACGCCAATATCGGCAACAGCGCGGTCACGTCTTCGGTCGAGGAAGAAGTCGACAAGATGGTCTGGGCGATCCGCTGGGGCGCGGACACGGTGATGGATCTCTCCACCGGCCGCAATATCCACAACACGCGCGAATGGATTTTGCGCAACTCGCCGGTGCCGATCGGCACCGTGCCGATCTATCAGGCGCTGGAAAAAGTCGACGGCGATCCGGTGAAGCTCGACTGGGAAGTCTATAAGGACACGCTGATCGAGCAGTGCGAGCAGGGCGTGGACTATTTCACCATCCATGCCGGCGTCCGGCTTGCTTACGTGCCCCTGACCGCGAACCGCGTCACCGGAATCGTGTCCCGCGGCGGCTCGATCATGGCGAAGTGGTGCCTGTCGCGGCACAAGGAAAGCTTCCTCTACGAACGCTTCGACGAGATTTGCGACATCATGCGCAAATACGATGTGAGCTTCTCGCTCGGCGACGGCCTGCGTCCCGGCTCGATCGCAGACGCAAACGACCGCGCGCAATTCGCGGAACTGGAGACGCTTGGCGAGCTGACGCAGGTCGCGTGGAAAAAAGGCTGCCAGGTGATGATCGAAGGTCCCGGCCATGTGCCGATGCACAAGGTCAAGATCAACATGGACAAGCAGCTCAAAGAATGCGGCGAGGCGCCGTTCTATACGTTAGGCCCGCTCACCACCGACATCGCGCCGGGCTACGACCACATCACCTCAGGCATCGGCGCCGCCATGATCGGCTGGTTCGGCTGCGCGATGCTTTGCTATGTGACGCCGAAGGAGCATCTCGGCCTGCCGAACCGCGACGACGTGAAGACCGGCGTGATTACCTACAAGATCGCGGCCCACGCCGCCGACCTCGCGAAAGGCCATCCGGCGGCGCAGTTGCGCGACGATGCGCTAAGCCGTGCGCGCTTCGACTTCCGCTGGGAAGATCAGTTCAATCTTGGCCTCGACCCGGATACGGCGCGCGAATTCCACGACGAGACGCTGCCGAAAGAAGCGCACAAGGTCGCGCATTTCTGTTCGATGTGCGGCCCGAAGTTCTGCTCGATGAAGATCACGCAGGACGTGCGCGATTACGCAGCGACCCTAAACGATAAGGAGGCCGGCATGGCGCAGATGAGCGAGAAGTTCAAAGCGCTTGGCGAGCAGGTCTATATCGACGCCGACAAGGTGAAGCAAAGCAACGAGGCGCTCTGACCATGACGCATGTCACTTACAAAGTCGTCCGCCACGACAACGGCTGGGCTTACACCGCGAACGGCACGTTTTCGGAGGCGTTTCCGACGCACGACGCGGCACTTGCCGCCGCAAGGCGCGCGGCTCAGGAGCAGCGCACGCCGGGCGACACGCATGTGATCGAATATGAGGATGCGAACGGAAACTGGAAGACGGAAACCGCTTCCGGCAGCGACCGGCCGGAGACAGATGTGAAGGGGTAGCACCTCACGCAACGTCCGCTTCGCGTCTCGACGGCAAACAGCACCCGTCGAATCGAGACGGCCGGGCGTTCGCCCGGCTGTCCGTATTTTTGGAAGCAGCGCGGGTGCTATTTCTTTAATTCGATCATGAACACATGGGTCGGCGTAGTTCCTACATTCTCGCCGATATGCACCTGCCCGTTCGACCACATGATCTCGCCGCCCTTGAATTCGCGGATCATTTCCTTGCCGTCGGGCAACGAGATTTTACGTTTGAAAGGGCTGACCGCGTAAAGCACGAAATCCGGATGCCGGTGCTGATGGGTTTTCTCGCCGGGCAGATCCTTGTATTCGAGCACGCGCACCTTCTCGTTTTCGAATACCACCTTGTACTTGTCGCCGTCGGTATGGGTCGGGTCGTCTGCGGCATGGGCCGCGGTCGCGGCGACTACCGCCATTGCGAGCACCGAAGTAAAATAGAGCATGTTCGTTCTCCCTGGGTTGCCGAAACCACTAGGGCAGAACGGGCCGGCCGCGGGGAGCCGCAAGTTTGCGGAAAGCCACCGCAGTTCTGCATAATCCCCGCATGTTCGAGTGGAGCGATCTCCGTTACTTCCTCGCGGTGGCCGAATACGGCAGCACGCTGGCGGCCGGCCGCGCACTGAAGAAGAGCCAGTCCACCGTGCAGCGGAGGATCGTCGAGTTGGAGCGCAAACTCGGCCGCGAACTCGTGAAGCGCCATGCCACCGGCTACCAACTCACTGAATTCGGGCAGCAGCTGCTTCCCTTCGCGCGCGAAGTGGAACGCGCCGTACTCGCCCTCGAACAGCAGAAGGAAACGCTCGTGCGTGGCGAGACTGGCGTCATCCGGCTCACCTGCCCCGAGCCGATCCTCTTTCGCATCCGGCAATCGCGCATTCTCGACCGATTCCACGAGAAGCACCCGAGCCTGAATGTCGAATTTGCGATGAGCGACAAGTATCTCGACATCGGCAAAGGCGATGCCGATGTCGCGCTTCGCTCCGGCGACACCGAAGACGGCGTTCTGGTCGGCAGAAAAATCGCGGACTCCTTATGGGCCGTTTATGCGAGCAAGGGCTACATCCAGAACCACGGCAAACCGGACAGCATCACCGTATTGCACGATCACGCCCTGATCGGTCTCGACGAGACCATGGCGAAGCACCGGCTCTCCACCTGGCTCAACGAGGTTGCACCCGGCGCGCAATTCGCAGCTCGGACAAACAGCGTACTCGGTCTCGTCGCGGCGGCGAAATCCGATACCGGCGTGGCGGCACTTCCGACCGCGCTTGGCGATGCCGAACCGGACCTCGTTCGGGTATTCGGTCCGGTGCCGGAATTGTCGCGAGCGTGGCGGCTGCTCACGCACCCCGATCTGCGCAAGACGCCGCGCATCTCCGCCTTATTCGATTTCGTGAATGAGGAAATCAGCGAGTGGCGAAAAATCCTGACCGGATGAGCAGCGCTACGCCTGGCCTTCATTCACCCGCCGTTCACCTCCCACACACGTGATTTGAATTTTCGCGCCTTCGGGAGAATCTTCTTCTCACGAAAGGTTACGGGACATGACACAGGCACGCTTCGCAAAGGCAAAGGTGTTTTCGGGTAAGGCAGCACGTGGCCTCGCCGCGGCGTTCGTTCTCTTCGCAACTGCGGCAACGCCCGCGCTTGCCGGCACCTCGCGCGGCTGGGAACACGGCGGCAAGTTCGTGAACTTCGATCCCGTGATTCAGGCCTATAACCGCTCCGGCGCGACCTTCCGCATCACGGGCCTCTGCCAGTCGGCCTGCACCACGTTTCTTTCGATCAAGAACGTCTGCGTCGAGCGCAGCGCCAATTTCGAGTTTCACGCCGGCAGCGACGGCGAAGGCAACATCTCGATCAGCGCGACGCGCTATATGCAAAGCACCTATAACGAGCGCCTGCGCCGCTTCGTGATCGACAACCGCTACATGGAAGACTTCTCCTTCCATCGCATCACCGGCAACGACATCATCGACAAGTTCGGCTACCGCGCCTGCAACGAACAGGACCGCCTGCTCGAGGCGCAGGACAGCGACATTCCGGGCGCGAACCATGGGACGTTTGCCGAGAACACGCGCAACCTCGAGCAGCCCTCCACGCGCGGCATCGAAGGCAGCTATCACTCGCGCTAAAGCCGGACGCCCGGCGAAAAAGCCGCCCGATCGGGCGGCTTTTTACGTTGATCGGACGGCAAAATCCGGCGGCCCACGCACTCGTGATCAACGCTGTGACCTCGATCACATCCGGTTCAGGTTTTCGGCCATAGCTTCCCTTTCAGGCTTGGGCCTGATGGGAGAATTTCAATGTTTCAGCGAATGATTGCGCTTGCGGCCGTGGCCGCGTTTTCGATGTTCTTTGCCGCCGGCGCGCAGGCGCAGGTGTCGCCGCGGCTGATCGTCAACCAGCTTTCCGGCAAATGCCTCGACGTGCCCGGCATTTCCAACTTCACGCCAGGCACGCCGCTGCAGCTCTTCGACTGCGAAACAAACGGCGTCGATTTCAGCGGCAAACGCTCGGACCAGTTCTGGGTCTTCACCGGCCAGGGCCAGATCGTCAACGGCCTTTCCGGGCTCTGCATCGACATCACCGGCACGCAGTCCGGCGCGAACCTCGTGATCGCGGTCTGCAATCCGGCGAACACCGCGCAGACCTGGACCGTGCGCCCCGACGGCTTCATCCAGAACGCCGCAACCGGCAAATGCATCGACGTCGCCGGCTTCCCCGGCGTCAACACCAATACGCCGGTCCTGCACAGCGATTGCGAATTCGGCAATCCGCAGACCGACCAGCGCTGGCGCTCGTAACGCTCAGGCTGTGACGAAACAAAAAAGACGCTGCCGGAAATGGCAGCGTCTTTTGTTTTTGGTTTTGCGTCAGGCGGGCTAACGCGCGCCGAAGAATTCGATCGGCGCTTTGCGCAGCACGCCGAAGCGCGCAAGCAACTGCGCGAGGCCCGCGAGTACCATCACCCAGAAGCCAAGCCCCAGGAAGCTGACATTGACCAGCCCGCCGAGATTCTGCGTGAACTGTCGTGCGTCAGCCGGGATCTGTGCATAAATCGCCGCCGAGAACAGAAGCGGCACGAGGATCGGCAGCGCCAAGCTGGTCAGCCCCTGCACGATCGTCAAATTGCGGGCCGCCTTGCCGCGGACCTTCGCGACGATCAGCCAGAGCGCGAAGATGGGCACGAGATAAAGCAAATAGCCCAAGCGCAGCGACCAGCGCAGCCCTTCGACATTCTGCGCATTACGCTGCGCATTGCGTTGATTGAAGTTGCGGCCCAGATTCTCAATCTGGTTTGTCACATCGATCACCTGGCCGATGGTGCTGCCGACGCCAAGCAAACTCGCAGCCTCGGTGCGCGCGTTGAACAAGCCGCCGCCGATGGTGAGATACGGCAGCATGCAGCCGAGCAGCGTGAGCACGGCGAACACCATGGTCCAGTCGCCGAGCAGGCGTTGCGCAAGCGGATTGCCGCCGAGATCCTGCGCACCGCGCGAGACCGTCTCGCGCAGCTTCGTCAGATCGACCGACGGGCCGCTCGACGCCGCCACCGGCGCGCGCCCCGCTTTCAGAAGATAAATGTCGTAGGCGATGGTGCCGTCGACTTCGAAATCGACTTCGTCGTTGACCGACGGCCGCCGCTCGGACTGCCAGTCCTGCTTATAAAACGCGTAGCGATTGCCGTCTTCCGCGCGGATCAGACCTTGTTCCGACTGCGCATTGTAGTGAATTAGAATTCCACGCATTACTTTACTTGCCCCTTGGGTCACATTTTATCAGGCGCTTGGCAGGACGCTGTAGCGCCCGGGTAACACCTCGGGATCAACGTGTGCCGAGGAAATCCATCTTGCCGAGCGCAACACCCTTGTGACGCAGGATCGCGTAGGCAGTCGTCACGTGGAAGAAGAAGTTCGGAATCGCGAAACCCTGCAAATACTGCACGCCGGTGAAATTATACTCGTTGGGGCCGGCCTTGAATGAAATCGCGCGCTCCTCGCTGCCGTCGATCTGCGATGCGGGCACGCTCTTCAGATAATCGATAGTTTTACGAATCCGCTCCTGCAATTCCGGGAAAGTCTTTTCGGTATCGGGAAAGCTCGGCGCCTGCGTCGCCGAGAGCCGCGCCGCGCAACCTTTCGCGGCGTCGCTCGCCCGCTGTATCTGTCCCGCAAGCGTCAGCATGTCGGGCGCGAGCCGCGCCTCGACGAAGGACGCGGCGTTGGGATGTTCCTCGCCTTTCTTCAGGATTTCGGAAAGATTGCGCAGCGCGCGCACGAATAGAGGAATCGACGATTGCGACATCGAAAGCGGCATTGAGATTTTTCCTTACATTGCAGGCTTGAAGGCACGCACGGCTTTCCAGATCAGCCATACGAAGAACGCAAGCACGACGGTTTGCGCGATCACGAAGGGCAGCTCCATCAAGGTCGGCGCATAGGCGTGCAGCACCGGAATTTTCTTGAAGAGCTGCGCGACCAGCACGAAGACGTTCAGATAGAACGCGAGTAGTGCCGCCACCGCGTAGATCCAGCGCCACGAACCGCGATAGCGGAACAGATATTGCGCGGTGATCGCGGCCGCCAGCACGATCAGCGAGATCAGCCCGACCCAATGCGAGTCGCCGAAACGGTCGAACGGAAACAGAAATCCCGTCACGCTGGTCAGCACCGTGGTGACGAGAAACACGATCGTCCAACGCTTCGCCGCGCCCTGCCGCAGCAATCCCATTGCGACCGGAATCCCGGCCGCGAGTGCAATGATACTCAGACCCGTATGAATATAAGTAAGTGCCATGGCTGCCCCCTTGGAGTGGCTGGCGCTGATGCTAGGCTTCCGGCAGAACGAGAACCAGCCGGACCCGGCAAAAGAAAACGCAACGCTGGAGCGAAGACCGCGCATGAGCGAACCGGACAAGACCGGCAACAGGCCGCCGAAGCTCGGCGAAACGCTTTTCCTGAGCGGACTTTGCCTCGTCTGCGGGATTTTCCCGCTCCTGATCGGCCTCGGTGTGATTTCCGGCAACGTGAAAGCCGGGCCGGCCGGCCGGGTGCTGGCGGTCGTCGCCGGGTTCGTCTTCATCTTTGCCGGCATCATGGTGTTCATCCGCGACCGGGCGGGCGCGCGAAACGGTGAGGAAATTCCCGCCACTGCTCCGCTTTTCCTCCGCGCAGCCGCCAACATCGTTTCCACTACGCTGGTCGCGCTGTTCGCGTGCGTATCGAGCGTGATCGCCTTTGGGCCGTTCTTCTCGCCGGATATGCTGCCAGACATGATCCGCCAGATGGGCGCGTTCGGCGCGGCGATATTCCGCATCTTGAGCGGCATTTTCGCGCTGATCTTCTGGTATGCCGTGTTCTATCTGATCCGCGATAAAATCCGGAAGCACGGCGCGGCGTGACCATCATTCGGTCGCAGTCCGGAGGCTGATGGAAGCCGGCATGCAAGGACCTTTCATGATTTCAAGACGCGGCTTCGTCGCCGGTTCGCTGGCTATCGCGACCTTCGGCTCTCCCTCGTTCGCAGAGGAAGACGACATCCTTTCCGAAGCGCTGGTATTGCGCGATCCGGCAATTCCGGTCGCGGGCAATCCCAAGGGCGACATCTCCATCGTCGAGTTCTCGGATTATCAGTGCCCCTATTGCAAGAAGGTGCACCCGGTTCTGGAAAAGGTCGTGCGCGAGGACGGCAACATCCGGTTGATCTATAAAATCTGGCCGGTGTTTGGCGCTGCCTCGGTTTACGCGGCTCAGATGGCGCTGGCCGCGCGCGGCCAGAAGAAATATGTCGAAGCGCATCGCGCGCTGATGACGATGGGCGACCGCCTGAACGAGACCACCACCGACCGGACGCTTGCCGGAATCGGCATCGACATCGCCGAGGCCAAGGCCAATCTGCGCAAGAACATCAAGGAAATCGGCGCGGTGCTGAAGCGCAACCACGAGCAGGCGCAGGCCTTCGGCTTTCAGGGGACCCCCTCCTTCATCATCGGAAAATTCCGCGTGCCGGGTGCGCACCCCGAGGAAGTCTTCAAGGCGGCGATTGCCGACGCACGCAAAGCATTGAAGAAGTGAGGAGTGCCGTCCGCCTGCTTGCCGCGGCTTTACTCGCCGCCACGGGTATAAACAGCGCCTTTGCACAGCACGACGCGCAGGAAAAGGACTGGATCGCGCACTGCGTCTCGCAGGTTTCGGACCTGAACAAGCCCCGCGCGAAAGTTTATTGCAAATGCATGGCCGAAAGCGCCGATACTTCGGAGAAGCTGCGCCAGACCGAACTGGAGCGTTCGTTCCCGCCGCTGCACCGCGACTGCTTCAAGAAGGCCGGCTTCACGACGCCGAACTAGTCCGGCACGCAATCGTAGTCGCTTGCGAAAAAGCGTTCCTTGTTGAGCGACGCAAATTCGACGTTCGGCCGGAAGCCCGCCGGGCAAGTCGCACCGATCCAGCCGGGATCCTTGGCGCGCTCTGCCGCAATGCCGGTGTCGAACGCTTCGTTGCGCTCCAGACGCCGCACGTCGCGGTGACTTCCGTCGAGCGTCATGAACCACACGGTGACCGCCCGGCGGCATGCGTTGCGCGTGTAATGATTGCCGTTGAAGGTCCGCCACTCGGTGCAGGCTTCCATGTGAAGCCCCTCGACATTTTGCGCGGCGGCGTGACCCACGCCCAAGCTCAGGAACAACGCGGCAAAAATCAATCCAACCGGTTTCACCATGACGGCCTCCCACGATTGACCGCGAATATGCCACAAGAACTTTTCAGCAAAAAAGGCCGCCCTTCCGGGCGGCCTTTGCAGTTTCGCTGGGAGAGAGATTATTCCGGACGCCGATCAGCGTTCGCGTCGCCGTCGACCGTCTTGTCCTTGCGCTCGGCCATGAACTGGTCGAACTCGGTCTTGTCTTTCGCAAAGCGCAGCCGGTCGAGGAAATCCTGAAACTCGCGCTGCTCGTCCTCGAGCCGCTTCAGCGTTTCCGAGCGATACTCGTCGAACGCGCGGTTGCCGGAAGACGGCGCGTAGTCGAAGGCGTGGCCGCCCATCACGCGCGAGCGCATGCGATCCATCTTCCATTGCAGCTTCTGCATCTTGTGTTCGCGGCGCGAAGCGCAGCCGCCATATCCGTAACCCATGTTTCCACTCCAAAATCTTCCCGTGGCGATGATGAACGCGAGGGCGACGAGGCCCAGCGGCCACCAGACGACGAAGCCAAGGACCATCAACGCGATCCAGGCGAGCATTCCGAACTGATCGATCCTTGCGGCGATAGGCATGTCGCTCTCCATTTGTCGGCCCTCCCTCGGGCCTCGTGTGAATGTAAATAACATTTACATTGGCCGAGTCAAGGGCTTTCGGAAAGAATTTTCCGGCCGTCAGGGCTCCAGCCCCAAGCCTTTGAAATAAATGAGGGTCTGGGCTTCGAGCAGATCTTCGGCACGCATCGGCAGCGTGCGGCGCGCGGCGTCCGCGCGCGCAAACAGCGAAGCAATGCCATGCGTCATCGACCAGATATGCAGCGCTACCATCAGCGCGGGCGGCCTGCCCTTCTCCGGCATCCGCGCGACCAGTATCTCCGCCGCCGCGCGCAACTGCTGGAACGAGCGGTCGGCGATCTCGCGCAATTCCGGTTCGTCGCCGATGGGAACCCCGCTCTCGAACATCGCCGCGTAATAGCCGGGCTCCTGACGCGCGAAGTTGAGGTAGGCCGCGCCGAGGCGCTTGAAGGCTTCGGAAGGCGTCGGCTTGCCTTCGCCCCAGGCTTCGCGAAGCCGCTCGGAGAAAAGCTGGAAACCGCGCTTCGCTACATCCGTGAGCAATTGATCGCGGTCGCGGAAATGACGGTAAGGCGCCGCCGGCGACACGCCTGCCCAGCGCGCGGCATCGGCGAAGGTGAAGCCCGCAGGCCCCTTCTCCTTGATCAGTTCCAGCGCTGCGCGGACCAGATCCTCGCGCAGGTCGCCGTGATGATAGCCGCGCGGGCCGCGGCCACGGTGTTTCCAGCTCATGTGAATCGCTTTTACATTGCCGCAGATGGGGCGTCGAGACGCGGTCTTCAACGCCACGCGAACAACGGCTGCTCAAACTCGGAAACCCGCTTGACGCGGCCATGCAGCAGTTCGGAGAACTGATAGACGATCGCAGCGGTCGGCGCATGCAGGTGACTGCCCATCAGCCGGATGCGAATAACGGGGCGCGGACTTTCCTTGATCGACACGAAGCTCACGCTTTCTTCCGTGACGAAATCTTCGAGCGCGACCCGATAAGCGAAAGCGACTTCGTCTGCATTCAACCGCAACGGCTCGCTGCGCTCCGCCCACACCACGACCGGCGTAATGCGATAGCCCGAACGCGAGACGAAATCGTCGAGCGTGCCGAGCACTTCGTGCTCGGGAATCGAAAGCCCGATCTCTTCCTCGATTTCGCGTAACGCGGCTCGCGCAACCGTCTCGCCTTCGTCGCAACGTCCGCCCGGCAGCGCCCACTGCCCGGCATGATTGCGCATGGTGGATGGCCGCTCGGTCAGAATGAACGCCGCCTTGCCGGCGCCGTCATCGGCGAGCGTAACCGCAACCGCCGCCTGTTTCAGCGCCTTTCCGGGTTCCACCGGCTCCCGCTGGAAAGCCGCACAGCGCGCGGCGACCATCGCTTTGAAAGTGGCATCGAACGGAAAAGACAAGAAACGCCTGCTGGAATTTGGCCTTGAGGAACCTTGGCTCCACTCAAGGCGTTTTTCTCATCAAGGGCAAGCCGCGCACGACGCGGCCCCGCCTCGCTGCAAGGAGATTTCTGATGCGCATCCTCATCGCCGCGGCAATCCTCGCCGCCTCGACCGGTTTCGCCGCCGCCGAATTTTACGTCGTGCAGAACCTGCAAACCCGGCAATGCTCGATCGAAGGCGAGTATCCGGTCACGGCATCCGCCGCCCTTCTGCTCAACAACAAGTTCGAAGAGCGCAAGGACGCCGAAGCCGCGATGAAGGACGTGCCGATCTGCAACTAGCCGCCGCGGAAACGCGGATCGTAACGTGGGTTGAGATAGCAGGTCTCGGCGGGACTGGTGCGCGAGGCCATGCATTGTTCAAAGGTATACGCCCAGCAAATCTGAACCGAAGTGAAGTCCAGTCCCTGGTCCCTGCACCACCGGTCATAGGGGACGTTCTGGGTAGTGTTCTGCGGCATGCGCTGCTGCGCGAACGAAACCGCGGGCGCTGATAGAGCCAGCGCTACGGTTACCAGAAGCAGTTTTTTCATTCTCTCATTCCTAGTAATTCGGATGATTCTTGCGCCATCCGGCATTGCGCTTGTCGTATAGCGGATTGAGATAGCAGGTTTCGATGTGGCTGTTGCGCGAAGCCATGCACTGCTCATAGGTATAGGCGCGACAGACCATGACGCTGCCGCCCGCGCGGCCGAGCTGCGCATCCCGGCACCACAGATCGTAAGGCGGGTTCTTTTGCGCTTCAGCCCCGCCGGCGAAGAATGCCGACGCCAGCAGACATGCGAGGATCGTTTTTTTCATGGGTGTCTCCGCTATTTCTTCTTTTGTTGTTGCTCGAACGCAAGAATCGGATTGAGGAAGCATTTTTCTTCTCTTGAACGCCGCGACGCCAGACATTGATCCATGGTCGTGAAGCGGCAAAGCACTCCGGTGCTCGCACCTTGAAACTCCGCATCCATGCAATAGCGTTCGTGGGGCAAGAGCCGGTATAACGATTGCGCGGCGAGCGGCCCGGCCGGCACGAGCATCGCCGCCGCCAGAAGTGACAAGAACCGCACGTCATGTTCCATTCCATACAAAGCAAGGCGCTTTCCGGTCCAAAGGCAAGGAACATTCTCGTGACGGGAAAGCTAACGGTTTTCGCCCTTTTCGCAGCCCTTTTCGCACTTGCTAATAGCGGCACTGCCGAGGCCTGCGCCTGCTGCACCAACGTGGGGCAGCGCTATGTCGAAAATACCCGGCTCGATTCCTACCGGCGCGATCTCATCCGCGAACTTAAATTCGCGAGCGACGCGACGCTCTATATCGGCGAAGGCGATGCCGACGAGATCAAGGGCATCGCCAGTCCTTCCGACCGCTACACGCTCGCGGTTACGCAACAGAAAGACCGCTTCGTCTTCACGTTCCGCGACGGCAAGAAAAACGAAGGCACCCTGACGCTCGTCATTCCGGACGCGATCGCCGTATTCGAGGTCGACACCCGAGACGCGGCGTTCAAGGATCGGGGCCTCGGCCCCGTTCTCTATAAGGAGTGGCGGCTGACGGCGCCGTTTTCCGGCACCGGCATCTTCACGGCCGGCAACGGCGGCTATCAGCGCATCACGCTTATCTTCCAGGGCCGCGGGCGCGGCTGCACCGATGCTTCGCATTTCGGGCACTGGACGATCTCGGTCCACGGCCCGCTCGGAAACTACCTGCTCTTCGGCGCACTCGAGAAGAAGTAGCGCGCGGGCCGCGTATCAGTCGCGCTCGTCGCAACGCACCAGATCGAGTTTGCAGGAATTCTTGCGGTTCTCGTCCGAGCGCATCCGGCAAGCGGCGAGCGCGCGATCTTCCGCGAGCTGGCGCGTCGGCGAGACGGCAAAACCGTAGCCGTGGGTATCCGCATCCGGGTCGAAAGCGATCGCATAACATTCGCGGCGGAAAGTCGCGACGATCTCGCAACGCGCCGATGCCTTCGGCGCTCCCTTGAAGCCGCGGCATTCGTCGAGTGCGCGGCGTTCGGCTTCCGCGCGCGTCGAATAGTTGATCGATCCGCCGACCGCAAAACCTTCCTGCGCGAAATTCGGCGTGATGCCGATCGCAAGCGCACCTTCCGCGCGCGTCGCGCCGGACGCCGCCGCCGAAAGCAAAATCGCCGCCGCGACACAATAAAACTGCCTACGCATGAAATTCCTCCCCCGGACGAGCGCACTCTATACCGCTTCCCCAAAGCGTCACAAATGGGTAATGCGCCTGTCCGAGAAGATTCCGGCGATACCCATGGCACCGGCGAAGAAAAAACTGGCGTTGCGCCCGATCCTGGCTGCGGGCGGCATCGTCCTGCGCGGAGGAAGAAAGCCGCTGATCGCCGTCGTACAACTACGCGCACGGAAAACCTGGGTACTGCCCAAGGGAAAATTGCACCGGAACGAAACCCTGCTCGCCGCCGCGAAGCGCGAAGCGATCGAGGAGACCGGGCGCGATGTCGCCGTGTACGAGTATCTCGGCCAGATCGAATACCGCAGCGGCGGCCTGCCCAAGGTCGCAAAATTCTGGCGTATGGAAGCGAAAGGCAAGCAGCGCGAACTCCTGCACGAAGTACGCGCCGTGCAGTGGCTGCCTTTGGCAAAAGCCGTCTCGAAGCTTTCGCGCCCGCGCGAGCGGAAATTTCTCGGTCAGGTCGGGCCGCGGGCGGTCGAAGCCGCAACGCGAGCCAGTAAGCCGACAGGGCTCCCTTATTTACACGATTGTATCCGGTCTTTCGTCGGCCACTTGCGGCGCATATGGACAAATTCATCCATGCGGTGAAAGCTGCCGTTCGATCCTAGGGAGCGCAAGTAAACGAAGTTTGCGAGCCTCGAAAGATGACAGCCGCGGAAATCCCATGTCGCTCAATCTCTATCTCGCTTATCTCGCAACCTGCATCGTTCTCATTATCGTGCCGGGTCCGACGGTCACCGTGATCGTCGCGAACAGCCTGCGCTTCGGCGCACGCGCGGGGCTTCTGAACGTCGCGGGCACGCAGCTCGGGCTCGCCGTGATGATCGGCGTCGTCATTCTCGGCCTTGCCTCCTTCATCGAAGCGATCGGCTGGTGGTTCGAGGTGGTGCGGCTCGCGGGCGCGGCCTATCTCGTATGGCTCGGCATCAAGCTGTTCCGCTCGAGAGGCACTTTCGACGCGGACGAAGCGGCGCAAAGGCCGCGCAGCGGCTTCTTCGTGCAGGGCTTCGTGGTGCTGATGAGCAATCCGAAAATCATCGTGCTGTTCGGCGCGCTGTTTCCGCAATTCATCGATCCGAAGGCGAATTACCTCGAACAGGTACTTCTGCTGGGTGTCACCGCGATGGTGACGGCGGCGATTTTCGATTCGGTCTACGCCGTCACCGCAGGCCGCGCTGGCGCGCTACTGTCGAACACGCGCATGCGGCTGCTTTCTAAGATCTCAGGTAGTTTCCTGATCGGCGGCGGCATCTGGCTGGCGCTGACCCGGACGCGGTGAGCCTCGAATCACGCCTGCGCGAGGCGTGGAACGGCCCCGTTGCATCAGGCCGCGTCTGCCATCATCATTCGCAAACCCAACGAAAAACCCGACAACAGGGAGTTCCGGGACGTGAAGCGCTTTCTGCCTGCCATCGCCCTTGCCGCCGCTGCCTGCGTGGCACAACCCGCCGCCGCCCGAGAAATCAACCGCTATGACGTCGGCGGCTGGCAAATCGGTGTCTTCACCAACGACCAGAGCCGCCGCTTCTCGCATTGCGCAGCCTCCGCGAATTACCGCAACGGCCTGACCCTGCTGTTCTCGGTTTCCGAGTCGCTCGAATGGGCGGTCGGCTTCTCCAGCCCCGAGTGGAATCTGACGCCGGGGCGCAACTTCGACATCGATATCCGGATCGACGGCAATCAGCCGCTCTCGGTCAACGGCCGCGCGGTCAATACCAAGCTCCTGCGTGCGACGCTCGCCGACAGCGCGGCTCTGTTCAATCAGTTCCGCTACGGCTACCGGATGGTCGTGCGTGTCAACGACAACCGCGAAGCGGTGTTCAATCTGACGAACACCAATGCGATGCTGACCGAGATCCTGAATTGCGCGCGAAAGTCGAAGGGCTATGTCGATGGACCCGGCGGCGACGACCGCCCCCGGCAGGACGACCGCAATACCCAGCCGCGCAACAGCGATCCGCGCATCGACGAGCGCGACACCGGACGCCGGAGCGACAACCGCACGGTGCCTCAGCAACAGCAGCAGACGCAGACCAACGGCACCGGCTCGAGCGGCAGCTTCTCCAATCAGGGTTCGACCCGGCTTGCCAACACGCCGATGCCGCCGCGCGGCCGCGAGCGCGACGTCGACGGACCGCGCTCCGATCGCCGCCCCGATCCGCCGCTCAACGTGAACGCCGCACCGACACCCGAAACGCGCGCCGAGGCGACGCGGGTTGCTTCCGACATTTTGCGCCGCGCGAATTTCACCTTCGAGTTTCAGAAGCCCGAACAACTCTCGGGCGAATTGCAGAAGCGCTATGACGTCGTGTGGCGCGCCGACGAGTTTCAGGGCTCGCTGCGCATTCTTCCCGCCGCGCGCGCCGACACCATCGAGCAGGTCCGCAAGGACGTGATCTCTGCCGATTCCGCGGCCTGCAAGGGCAAGTTCGATTCCGGCGCGCTTCCTGCTGCCGATACGAAATCGGTGACGATGTTCACCTCCTGCAAGGCGAGCGAAGTTTCCTCGACTTATTATCTGATCCTGCCGCGCCGCCAGGGCGGCATCTACCTTCTCGGCATTCTCGGCAGCGGCGACGCCGCCGCGCGCGTGCAGAACGTGGCCGGCGCTTATCGCACTGTCGCGCTCGAGGTCGTCGAGCGCTGATGTCCGTCATGAAACCGGGCGGCCACATGCCCGACGGCTTGCCGTTCTCCGAAGGCATGCGCGCAGGCGATCTGTTCTTCCTCTCGGGACAGCTCGGCACCCTTCCCGGCAAGCTGGAGCTCAATAACAAGACCGCCGAAGACGAATTCCGTCAGGTGATGGAAAACGTGTTCTCGACGCTGAAGGCGAACGGCCTCGGCGCGAAGCACGTCGTGAAATGTCTGGTGATGCTGTCCGACATGAAGGACTGGCCAGCTTTCAACAATATCTATCTCGAATATTTCGAGCCGCCTTATCCGGCGCGCTCGGCTTTCGGTGCGAACGGGCTTGCGCTGAACGCGCGCGTCGAACTGGAAGTGATCGCCATGCGGAGCGACTGATGCAGCTTGTATTGACCTACGCACTGGCCGGCATGTTGTCGCTGTTCGCCGCCTATCTTACCGCGGGCACAAGCAACGCATTTTTTCTGTTCCTGATCGGCGGATTGGGATTTTTGGTCGCTGCCGCGGGGCAATATTTCAAAGTGAAGCAGGGGAAAGCCTAAATCTCCGCCCTTTAACCGCCACGTTGAAACGCCTATATTCGGGATGCCGGAGCAATCCGGCTATGGCGATAAACGCTCGTTGTAATAAACCATTCGGACCCGGGGGCGGTACCCGGCGCCTCCACCAGAACCCGGTAACGGCATGAGATCGCCGGGCTCCGGCGGGGGCGAAACAGGATCGACGAGGGTGTAAAGAGCGCAGCTTTCGCCCGGCATGGTTCCGCCGTTATCGGGCCTCTTATAGTTGCGAATGACAACTATGCTCCGGTTGCTCAGGCCGCGTAAGCGGTTTGATCACTGGGAATTAAGCCCTGAGGGTTAGCACTTTCAGGCGGGGTTCGGAGGCACCTGGCAACAGAAGCCTCCACTTGCTTTTTATGTGCGCTGGCGCGCTCACCCGGAATCGGGTTCACTGGCTCAATGACCGATCTTATCCGTTACGATCTGCTCGCACAGGACGCGCTGCGCGGCGTCGTCCGCAAGGTGCTCACCGACGTTGCCCGCGACGGCCTGCCCGGCGAGCATCATTTCTTCATCGCCTTCGACACGTGCGCGCCGGGCTTGCGCATTTCCGACCGGCTGCGCGCGCAGTTTCCGGAAGAAATGACGATCGTGCTCCAGCATCAGTTCTGGGATCTGAAGGTCGGCGAGCACGCCTTCGAGGTCGGCGTGTCGTTCAACGGCTCGCCCGAGCGGCTGTTGATTCCGTTTGCGGCCGTCAAAGGCTTCTTCGATCCGTCCGTACAGTTCGGATTGCAATTCGAAGTGCAGTCCAACGAAAACTCCGAAGGCGTGAGCGGCGAGTTGAAAGCCGCGAACAACGACAAGAGCGGCGAGAAGCCGCTTGCCGTGACGCCGCCAAAGGGTGCGGGCTCCGAGCCCGAAGTCGCCAAGCCCGTGCGCGAAACGGCCGCCGCCGAGCAGGCCGACGGCACCGGCGCGCAGATCGTCAGCCTCGACAAGTTTCGCAAGAAGTGAATTCGTTCCCCCTCGTCCTGGTTGTCGCCATCGCGGAAAACGGCGTCATCGGCCGCCGCGGCGCGTTGCCATGGCGCATTCCGGGCGATCTGAAACATTTCAAGGCCGTCACGATGGGCAAACCCATGGTCATGGGCCGCAAGACTTACGAGTCGATCGGCAGGCCGCTACCGGGACGTACCAGTCTCGTACTGACTCACGACAAGGACTGGCGCGCGGACGGCGTGATCGCCGGCCATTCGCTCGAAGAAGTCCTGAAGCTCGCGAACGAAGCCGCGAAGCAATCCGGCGCGAGCGAAATCGCTATCATCGGCGGCAGCGCCTTGTTCGAGGAGACGCTGCCGTGCGCTGCAAAAATCGAGCTTACCGAAGTGCACGCGAAGCCCGAAGGCGATGTTTATTTTCCGAAGTATGATCGTAGCGCGTTTCGCGAAACCCGCCGCGAAGGACCGATGCAAAGCGAGAAAGACGACCACGCCTTTTCGGTCGTGACGCTGGAGCGGAAGCCCTAGTTCTGGCTGCGCGGCTGCGAAGCCGGCGCGACGTTCTGAACCGGCGGCAAGGGCGGCGCAGAATCCGTTTCGGTATTCGACGGATTTCGTTTCTTTTTCGAAACAGGTTTACGTTCTTCAGGCGGAAGATTCGCGGGCGCGCGCTCGATTGCCCGCAACGTGATCGCGGTAATCAACGCGCGCGCATCCACCTTGCGCTCCGGGCTGCCAAGCGGCCCCTGCCAGCGGATCGCAGCACCCGGCCGCACCGCCGAATTTCCGGTGACTTCAATGTTCAGGAGCGCGTCCACGCTCCGCTTTGGCAGGTCGAGCGCGCCGGAAAGCGTAATTTCGGTATTGCCCGCGACCGCGCGCGCCGTGCCGCTGCGGAAGATTCCATTAGCGATCACAAGCGGTGCCTCCAGCTTCGAAACCTTCAGCGGTGCGCGTTCCAGTGCGGCGATCAGCGTCTGCTCGGCTTTGGTTTCGTCGGGTGCTTCCCTTGCCGCCATGCCGAACACATAGGCGACCGCGGTGGCGTCAGTGCGTTCGAGTTCGAGATTGAGGACCGCAATGGTCCCCTGCCCCGCCACACTCGAAAACAGCGCTTCCTGCGTGTCGCCGCTTGCGCTCAACGCGAGATTGCCGCGCACCGTGCCGCGAACCGCGCCAGTCCCGAAAAGCTGCGTAAACGCAACCTCGCTGAAATCCGCCTTGAGATCGACGAGGCGCGGACTTGAATCTGCGATCCGCAGTACGCCGGAAACCTTGCCGCCGGCAAGCCCGGCCCGGAATTCTTCGAACAACGCTTCCGAACCCGTAAGCCGCAGGTTGAACGCCGCCTTCTGTAACGAAACGCGCTCGTTCAGATCGAGCGAGGCGATCTCCATGCGCAGCGAACCGGCAAGATCGGAAAATGTGCCTACTTGATTAGGCGGGCCGAACACGAGCGAAAACAGCGGCGCGGCATTGGCCTTATCCAGCGAAAACACACCGGAGAAAGGCGACACCGCGCCGAGCGGAAACGAAATCCTGCCCTGCCCGCGCGCGCCCGCGAGTTCGAGGCCAATCTTGTCGAGCACGAGATTGTTTCCGTCGCGCACCAGTGTCGCGTTGCCGCTTGCCGGTAACGCCGTTTCCGATGCGCGCGCGGCGAGCGCGAATGCGTTTCGCAAATCGGAAGATTTCAGCGCAAGCGCAAATGCTGGCTCGAAGCGGCCGTCCTTACTGACATGAAACTCGCCCTTCGCCGAAATTTCCGTGTCGGGAAGTTGCAACACGGCTTCAACCGGCCGCCGCGCATCGCGCAATTCGCCGAGATCGAGCGCGAGTGTCGCAGCACCTGATTTGATCGACGTCCGCCAGCCGTTCTTTGCCGGCGTGGCCGTGCCCTCGATTTTGATCGGGAAACGGGCCGCTGCATATTTCGCGGCGATCTGCGCAAAGTCTGCGCTGCCGGAGAGATATTCGAGCACCGCGGCAAGCCCGCTTGCCTTCGTCGCTTCGCCCGAAAACTCCAGCGTGCCCTGCGCACCGGAAGCATATTTCACCACCGCCGACACGCCGTCGAAATCGTCGAGCGAAAGATTCTTGATCTGGAAACCGTCGGCGAGATTGGTGAGCGCGAGACTTGCGCGCGGCAACGGCCTGTTCAGCAGCCGCGAGCCGGTCGCGTAAAGATTGAGCGTGAATTTCTGCTGCCGCAGCGTATCGGCAGCGGCCGCCACGAGCGGCAGGATCGCGTCGAAGTCGGCACCTTGCGTTTCCAGATCGGCCTGCACGACGTAGCTTTGCGGTTCGCGCCACGGCTGGATCAGGAGCCGCCCGCCGATTTTCACGCGCTCCACGAGCGCCCGGATGTCCCCGATCACGACCTCGTCCGGCTTGATCCCGAGCGTCGCATTGAACTGCAACGCGGAAGGCATCTGGATTTTTCCGGAAAGCTCTTCGCCGAGCAGCCAGCGCGCAAAAATCTGCGGCTCTTCCGCGACGAACGAGAGCGGCCCATTGAAGCGCTCGCCGTCATGCTTGCCGGAAAGATTGACGGTAGAGCGTCCGGGCAGCCGCGCCTCGAAACGCTCGAGCAACACCGCGCCGTCCTGCGTGCGCAAGCCCGCATGCAGATCGCGGATAAGCTGACCGCCCGCGAGCACGCCATCGGCCGAAAGCGTAAGCCGGGCCGAAAGCGGCAGCGCGGCAAGCAACTCGCGCGCCTCCACGAGCCGCGGCAACACGTAAGCCGCACCCGCCGCTCCCGCCTTGGGATCGCCGAGATCGAGATCGATGCGCTTGCTGGCAAGTGTTGCCTCGATCGCACCGTTCGCGCGCGGCGTGAGCTTGGCTTCGCCCGAGAGCGTTATCGGCAACTCGCCCTTGCCGAGCGCAAGTTCGAGATTAGCGAGCCGCATTTCGGCGGCATCACCCGCCGCGTCCGCCGAGACACGCCACGGCAGCGCACCGCTCTGCTGCGACAGTGTCAGCTTTCCGTCGAAACGTGGCGCTGTATTCGCGAGCGCAAGCGAGCCTTCCGCATCGAAGACCACCCTGTCGGCGGGACTCTCGAGCGAAAGCCGGATTTTACCAGCGTGATCCGGTCCGAAGCGGCTGCCGCCAACTTTCAAAATCCAGCGCGCCCCATTCAGCCGGAAGCCGCCGTCGAGCCGGAACGGCCCTTCGCGCGCGACCAGTTCGCCGCGCGCGGAGAAGTCGTCCGCCATTAGAAGCGAATTCGTGCGCCGATCCTCGACCGTGAGCGAACCTGCCTCGAACACGAAGCTGCTGACCGAAATCTCCTGCCCGCCGGTTGCGCCCGATGGCAACAGCAACGTTCCGTCCTTCTCAATCACGAGCCGGATCGCGGGGCGCGAGATCACGAATTCGCTTGCCTCGACCTTGCCGGAGAGAAGTGCCGTCAGCGCCAGCGAGCCGCGCATCTCGCTGGCACGCATACCGGTGCCCTTTTCCGCGTCGCCCAGCGAAACGTCGCGCAGCACGAAAGCCGGCGTCGGTAGCAACGTCAGTTCGATATTGCCGGAGATGGTGACGCGCGTGCCCGCGAGCGCGCTCGCCTGCGCTTCGAGTTGGGGCCGCCAGCCGTTCCAGTCGATGAACAAGGGTGCTGCGAACGCCGCGAGAATCGCGGCGATCAGCGCAAGCGCCAGTCCAAGCAGCGTCGTCTGCAACAATCAGCTCCCGCGAGGCCGAACCGGCCCGCTCCATCCGCCATTTCCGAGGCTAGAGTCCCGGTTGAGCGGGAATGGGGCAAGTAGTTTTATCGGCGCATGGCCCCGAAAAGTGGATACCGGTTTTCGGATAAGCCCATGCGCCAAATCATAAAGCGACGATCTTGCCCGGATTCATGATGTTGTCGGGGTCGAGCGCGCGTTTCAGCGTGCGCATCATCTCGACCACGCCCGCGCCATGCTCGGCTTCGAGATATTTCATCTTGCCCTGCCCGACACCGTGCTCGCCGGTGCAGGTTCCCTCCATCCGGTGCGCGCGCTCGGTGAGCCGGTCGAGGAACACTTTCACGCGCTTGAGTTCGTCCTGATCGTCCATGTCGATGACTAAGCTGACATGGAAGTTGCCGTCGCCGACATGACCCACGATCGGCCCGAGGAGTTTCATGTCCTGCAAGTCTTGTTCGGTCTCCAGCACCGCTTCCGCGAGCTTCGAGATCGGCACGCAGATGTCGGTGGCGAGTGCTTTCGCGCCCGGACGCAGTGACATCATCGCGAAGTAAGCGTCGTGCCGCGCCTGCCAGAGCTTGGTGCGCTCCTCGGCCTGCGTGGTCCATTGCAGCGGCCCGCCGCCGAATTCGGCGGCGATCTCGCCGAAGCGCTCGGTCTGCTCCTTCACGCCCGCTTCGGAGCCGTGGAATTCCAGAAACAGCGTCGGCGCTTCCGCGAGATTGAGTTTCGAGTAGTTGTTCGTCGCGCGGATCGCCATGGCGTCGATGAATTCGATGCGCGCGACCGGAATGCCGGACTGGATGGTCGCGATCGTCGCCTGACAGGCACCCTCTACCGACTTGAACGGACAGACCGCTGCCGAGATCGATTCCGGTATCGCGGAGAGTTTCAGCGTCAGTTCGGTGATGATGCCGAGCGTGCCCTCCGAGCCGACAAAGAGCCGCGTCAGGTCGTAGCCGGCGGAAGACTTCTTCGCGCGCGAGGCGGTGCGGATCACTTCGCCGTTCGGCAGCACGGCTTTCAAGGAAAGCACGTTGTCCTTCATGGTGCCGTAGCGCACCGCGTTGGTGCCCGAAGCCCGCGTCGCCGCCATGCCGCCGAGGGAGGCGTCAGCACCCGGGTCGATCGGAAAGAACAGGCCCTGGTCGCGCAGATATTCGTTGAGCTTCTTGCGGGTGACGCCGGGCTGGATCACGCAGTCGAGGTCTTCGGTATGGACGGCCAGCACCTGGTTCATCTGCGAGACGTCGATGCAGATGCCGCCCATCGGTGCGTTGACGTGCCCCTCGAGCGAGGTGCCGGTGCCGAAAGCGATCACCGGCACCTTGTATTGGGCGGCGACCTTGACCGCGTCCTGCACGTCTTCGGTGGAAGCGGCATAGACCACGGCGTCGGCCGCCTCGTTCGGCAGCCAGGTGGTGGTGTTGGCATGCTGGCGGCGGACCTCCATCGAGGTCACGACCTTGTTGCCGAGTTTGGCGTGCAGCGCAGCGATCGCGTTTTCGATAGCGGCAGGTTCGGCCCGCTTCAGGGCGGCGTTGTTCATTGGCGTCCTCCGGTTGCGGAGAATTGTAGCAAAGCTGTTGGCTCCCCGTCAGGCATGGCTCGCTTGGCCGAAAAAGAGTCCTAGGAATCGCCTTAAACGCGTCAAACCATTGCCGCTACCCGACTTACAATGCATGATTGTAGTCAGAACAAAGAAAAGATTCGGGATGCTGCAACGCCTCGACTTCGAGCCTGTCTTCTTCGCGCCGTTCGTTTCCTCGGCGATGACGGTCGAGCCCGGCTGGGTCGATTATGACGGCCATCTCAACATGGCCTATTACAATGTTCTGATCGACCGCTCGGTCGACGAAGCCTTCGCGCTGGTGGGTCTTGGCCCCTATTACATCAAGGAGCGCGGCCACTCCTTCTTCACCGCCGAATGCCACGTCCGCTACCTGAAGGAATTGCAGGCCGGCGAGGTGGTCCGGACCACGATCCGGCTCGTCGACTATGACGAGAAGCGCATCCATTTCTTCGCCGAGCTCTATCACGCGCAGGAAGGCTGGATGTCGGCGACCTCCGAGCAGTTGGCGCTGCACGTCGATATGAAATCGAAGAAGGTCGCGCCCTTCCCGGACGACGTGCTGGACCGGCTGGCAGCCATGAAGGCAGCACATGCCGCGCTCCCCGCGCCTGAAGGCATCGGCCGCAAGATCGGCATGGCCCGCCGTAGCTGATCTGCCTGCCCAAGGGGCACCTTCGCCCTATCGTTAATCAATGCTTACCGCGACCATGCAGACCTGAGGGATCGGTCATGCATCCTTACCTATTCTAGCTGCGTCGCAAAAAGACTATATTGCAATGCAATAAATGATTTGCAGACCGGCCGGGCGGTGTCCCGGCAACGTCCGCGGAAGAAGGAGAATTCCCATGACCGCAGTAACCTATTCCCCCAAGTACGCTCCCGCTGCCGCCGCTGCGGCAAAGCCCGGTAAGAGCTTCTGGGCTCGCGTTTGGGACCGGATCGTCGAAGCGCGTATGCGTCAGGTCGAGCGCGAAATCCGCATGCACCTGAGCTACGTGCCGGAAGAACTCCGCCAGAGCTTCAACGAACTGCCGTTCCAGAAGAAGTAAGCGGCGCAAACCTAGATCCAAAACGCCCCGGTCCCCCACCGGGGCGTTTTGTTTTTCAGGGCGCGCGCGGCGAAGTGCGGCATCGGCCTATAATTTTCTAAGCGTGAGCGTGGTCCAGTTTTCGATGGTCTCGCTGCGGAGAAGCTGCATGCCCTGCGCACGATAGCGCGCGAGCGCGGCCAGCGCCTGACTCGGCAAGAGCCCCGAGAGGATCACCGTCGCGCCGGGTGCCGCAAGCGCAGCGATCGGCCGCGCGAGCTGCCGCAGCACCGGCAGCAGAATATTCGCGAAGATCAGATCGTAAGGCGTGTATTGCGCGATCATCGGCGCGCTGAGACCGCCGGTGTGCAGCAAACCCACATAAGGCAGCGCCCGGTTCGCGCGCACGTTTTCTTTCGCGACGAGAACGGAAGCGCGGTCGATCTCGGTCCCGATCACCGGCGCATGAAAGGCGCGGGCCGCGGCAATGCCGAGCACGGCCGTACCGGTGCCGACATCGAGAATGCGCTTCGGCTTCTCCGTGCGGGCAAGCCGCTCCAGCGCACGCAGACAGCCGAGCGTGGTGCCGTGATGACCTGTCCCGAAAGCGAGTGCGGCTTCGATCTCGATGCCGGTTTCATTCGGCCGAATTCGCGCGCGGTCGTGCGAGCCGTGAATTGCAAAGCGCCCGGCACGGACGATCTTCAGGCCTTCCAGACTTGCCGCAATCCAGTCCTTGGCGGCCAACGTCTCGTATTCGATCTTCGCGTCTTGCAGAATTTCCGCGACCGCGGCGGCGATCAGCGCCTTCTCCGGCAGTTCCGGAAAATGCGCCTCGGCGAACCACGAACCGTCCGGCGCCTCGAACGCACCGACCGCCCCCTCGCCTTCGAAGAAGCGCTCGAGCAGATGATCGGCGATGCGCTTGGCATCACGCTCGCTCGCGCCGACGCGCACGACATGGCTTTCGGGAAAGTCCGCCAAGCTCAGGCTTTCTTGAGGAAGCTTGCGACCAGCTTCTTTTCGCCGGCCTTGTCGAACTCAACCGTCACTTTCGTGCCTTCGACTTCCATGATCTCGCCGTAGCCGAACTTGTCGTGGAACACGCGGTCGCCGATCTCGAATTCGGCGGATGGGCCGCTCGAACGCGCGAGAATTTCGCCTTCGATGGTCAGCGGTCCGCCGCGCGAAGAACCGCGCTCGGAAAAACCGCCGCCTTTGCGTGCCTGCGCGCGCTGCCAGCCCGGCGTCGAATAGCCCGAGGTGAACGGCTCCGCGCGGTCGAAGCGGCTCTGGAGCTGCGCGGCATAGCTGCCTTCGCCCTCGATCTTCTCGATGAACTCCTCGGGAATTTCGTCGAGGAAGCGGCTCGGCAGGTTCGTATTCCACATGCCATGCGTGAGCCGCCGCGAGGCGAACGAAAGGATCGCACGAATCTTGGCGCGCGTGATACCGACATGCGCAAGCCGCCGCTCTTCTTCCAGCCCCGCGCGGCCGCTTTCGTCGAGCGAGCGCTGGTGCGGAATAATGCCTTCTTCCCAGCCCGGCAGAAACACCGTGTCGAATTCGAGCCCCTTCGCCGAATGCAGCGTCATCAGATTGACGGCATCGACATCGCCGCCTTCGATCGTGTCCATCACCAGCGAGACGTGCTCGAGAAAGCCCTGCATGTTCTCGAACTGCTCCATCGAGCGGACGAGTTCTTTCAGGTTTTCCAGCCGTCCCGCTGCCTGCGCCGACTTGTCGTTCTTCCACATCTCCGTGTAGCCGGACTCGTCCAGCACGATCCGCGCAAGCTCGGTGTGCGGAATTGTGGGAAGCTGCTTGCTCCAGCGGTCGAAACTCGCGATCAGGTCGCGCAACGCTCCGCGCGGCTTCGGCTTCATGTCGTCGGTGGAAGACAGCACGCGCGCAGCTTCGAGCAACGGCACCTCGTTCTGCCGCGCGTAATCGTGCAGCATCTGCATCGTGGTGTCGCCAAGACCCCGTTTCGGCACGTTCACGATCCGCTCGAAAGCAAGCCCGTCGGCGGGCGATACGATCACGCGGAAATAGGCGAGCGCATCGCGGATTTCCTGCCGCTCGTAGAATCGCGGACCGCCGATCACGCGATAGGGCATTGCGATCTCGACGAAACGATCCTCCAGCTGCCGCATCTGGAACGACGCGCGCACGAGGATCGCGATATCGGAGAGCTTATGCTGCTTGCGCTGAAGCTGCTCGATCTCCTCGCCGATCTGACGCGCTTCCTCGCCCGAGTCCCAGGTCTCGATCACCTTGATCTTCTCGCCCGGCTCGTCTTCGGTGCGCAGCGTCTTGCCGAGACGGCTCTTGTTGTTCGCGATCAGATGCGAGGCCGCGCCGAGGATATTCGCGGTCGAGCGGTAATTGCGCTCGAGCCGGATTACTTTCGCGCCCGGAAAATCCTGTTCGAAGCGCAGGATGTTATCGACGTCCGCGCCACGCCAGCCGTAAATCGATTGGTCGTCGTCGCCGACGCAGCAGATGTTCTTCGATTCCTGCGCGAGCAACCGCAGCCAGAGATATTGCGCGACGTTCGTGTCCTGATACTCATCGACCAGCATGTAGCGGAAGCGGTGCTGATACTGCGCGAGCACCTCGGCGTTGTTCTGAAATAGCCGGATGTTCTCCATCAGGAGATCGCCGAAATCGACCGCGTTCAGGACTTTCAGCCGTTGCTGATATTGAACGTATAGTTCCTTGCCTTTGCCGTTCGCGAACGACGCCGCCTCGCCCGCCGGCACTCGCTCCGGCTCGAGGCCCCGGTTCTTCCAGCCGTCGAGATAGCCGGCGAACAGCCGCGCGGGCCAGCGCTTCTCGTCGATGTTCCCCGCTTGCAGCAATTGCTTGATGAGCCGGATCTGGTCGTCGGTATCGAGGATCGTGAAGCTCGGGTTGAGCCCGACCAGTTCGGCATGGCGGCGGAGGATCTTCGCGCCGATCGAATGGAACGTGCCCATCCACGGCATGCCTTCGACGATATCGCCGACCATGTGACCGACGCGCTCTTTCATTTCGCGCGCGGCCTTGTTGGTGAAGGTCACCGAGAGAATGTTGGAGGGCCGCGCCTTTCCGGTCGCGAGCAAATGCGCAATCCGCGTGGTCAGCACCCGCGTCTTGCCGGTGCCCGCGCCGGCCAGCACCAGCACCGGGCCGTCGAGCGACTGCACCGCCTCAAGCTGCTCGGGATTCAGCCCCTCGAGATAGGGCGCGGGCCGCGACGGCGGCGTTGCCCGGCGCGGCTCTTCGTCGAACGGAAACGGCTTGTATTGCGGATCGGCCACGGGACTTTCGGGTTTTGATGATTCTGAGAACAAAATGGCATCGCAGGTGCCATTTGGCGAGGGCAAGGGCGCAGTTGCCGCGGGAATTAGGGCTTACATAGGCGCTATTCCCGCGATGCGCTATGTCCGGAGAAACCCGACGCTTAGATTGGCTGCCATGTTCGAAGCGAAATTCCAGACCTTCACGGACGAAGGCGACAAGACGCAGTCCGCGGCGCGCCTCGCTGCCCTTCGCGCGGAACTCGCGCGCCAGGGGCTGGACGGCTTCATCTTCTCCCGCGCCGACGAGCACCAGAACGAATACGTTCCGCCGTCGGAAGAGCGCGTGGCATGGCTCACGGGTTTCACCGGCTCCTCCGCAATCGTTGCGGTGCTTCCCGCGAAGGCCGCGCTCTTCACCGACGGCCGCTATACCTTGCAGGCCAAAGACCAGATCGACGGCAAGCTCTTTGCCATCGAGCACATGGTCGAGAAGCCAGCCACCAATTGGCTCGCCGAAAATCTTAGCGCCGGGACCGCGCTCGGCTACGACCCGTGGCGCACGACCGCCGACGGCGTCGAGCGGCTGGAAAAAGCCGCGAAGGAAGCGGGCGCCCGCATCGTCGCGGTGAAGGAAAATCCGGTAGACGCCGTGTGGCGCGAGCGTCCCGCGCCACCACTCTCGCCAGTCGTACTGCATGATGTGAAATTCGCGGGCGAGAACGCAGCGAAGAAAATCGCGCGCATCCGCGAGGCGCTGGCGAAAGAAAAAGCCGATGTAGCTGTGCTCTCCGATCCGGCCTCGGTCGCCTGGACCTTCAACATCCGCGGCAACGATGTCGCCCATACGCCGCTGCCGCTCTCGTGGGCGATTTTGCCGCGCGAAGGCGAGCCGCAGCTTTTCGTGGACGGCCGCAAGCTCTCGAATGAGGTGCGGGACACGCTCTCCAAACTCGCCGAAGTCCGCGAGCCGCGCGAACTCGAAGTCGAGTTGCACGAGGCCGCGCGCGGGAAAAGTGTCAGGCTCGATTCCGCGACCGCGCCCGCGAAATTCGCAGGCATCGTCGAAGCCGCGGGCGGCAGCGTCTCGAAGGGTGCGGACCCGGTCACGAACCTGAAGGCGATCAAGAACGCGACCGAAATCGCGGGCACCCGCGCCGCGCACTTGCGCGATGGCACGGCGCTGACGCGCTATCTCGCATGGCTTGCGCGCGAAGCGCCAAGCGGAAATGTCTCGGAGATCGAAGCGGTCGCGGCCCTCGAAACTTTCCGCTGCGAGACCGGGAAACTCAAGGAAATTTCCTTCCCCACCATTTCCGGCGCGGGCCCGAACGGTGCGATCGTGCATTACCGCGTGACGGAAGCGACCGACCGCAAGCTGAAAAGCGGCGAGTTATTCCTTGTGGATTCCGGCGCGCAATACGAAGACGGCACCACCGACGTCACCCGCACGGTCGCCATCGGCACACCGAGCGAGGAAATGCGGCAGCGCTTCACGCTGGTGCTCAAGGGTCACATCGCGCTCGCCCGCGCCGTGTTCCCCGAAGGCACCAGCGGCGCTCAACTCGATCCGTTTGCCCGCCGCGCGCTCTGGGAAGCGGGGCTGGACTTCGACCACGGCACCGGCCACGGCGTCGGCAGCTATCTCTCGGTGCACGAAGGCCCGGCGCGAATCTCGAAACTCGGCAATGGCAATGTTGCGCTTCAGCCCGGCATGATCCTCTCGAACGAGCCCGGCTATTACAAAGCGGGCGCCTATGGCATCCGCATCGAAAATCTTCTTCTTGTCGAGAAGCGCGACGGCGGCATCGAAAAGCCGCTGCTCGGTTTCGAAACGCTCACCTTCGCGCCGATCGACCTTCATCTGGTCGAGCCGAAACTGATGACGCCGGAAGAAATCGCGTGGCTCGACGGCTATCACGCGGCGGTGCGCGAGAAGATCGCAGGCACGCTCGACGCGAGCGAGCGCAAGTGGCTGGAGCAGGCGACCGCGCCGATCAAAGCCTGAGCCGGGAACCGTACCGGAACCTTTGGCGTTACTTCCTCACGGATTTGCAGACGTGAGGCTCAATCATGCTTTCGACCATTCTGATTATCGTGCTGATTTTGATTCTGGTCGGCGCTTTGCCGCGCTGGCGCTACAGCGGTAACTGGGGCTACGGCCCCGGCGGCCTCGTCGGCGTGATCCTGATTATCGTGATCGTGCTGGCGCTCGCGGGACGAATTTAACTACTTCTTCCCGATCAGCTTGAACCAGCCGTCTTCGCTCAAGACCTGCACGCCGTGCTTCTGTGCTTCCTTCAGCTTGGAGCCGGCGCCCGGACCCGCGACGACGTAGTCCGTCTTTTTCGAGACTGAACCCGCGACTTTCGCACCTAACCGCTCGGCCATCGCCTTCGCTTCGTCGCGCGTCATCTGCTCGAGTGCGCCGGTGAAGACGACGGTCTTGCCGGAGACGGCGCTATCTTTTGCGACCGCCTCCATCGGCTCGGCCTCGATCTCGCCGAGCAGCGCGTCGAGCGCTTTCATGTTCTTCTTTTCCTTGAAGAACTCGATCACGGCTTCCGCCACCACTTCGCCGATGCCGTTGATGTCGTTCATCTCCGAGAGCGCCTCAGCGTCGCCCTTCCCGGCCGCGAGTGCCGCGTCCCGCAACGCCTCCATCGTGCCGTAATGACGCGCGAGCCGGATCGCATTCGTTTCGCCGATATGCCGGATGCCGAGCGCGAATAGCACGCGGTTCAAAGCGATTTTGCGCCGCTCGTTGATCGCGTTGAAGAGATTGCGCACAGAAGTTTCGCCGAAACCCTCTTCCTTTTCGAGTTTCAGCGTCTTGTTCCGCTTCTCCAGCGTGAAGATGTCGGCAGGCTGCTTCACCCAGCCCTTCTCGAAAAAGAACTCGATCTGCTTTTCGCCGAGGCCGTCGATGTCGAAGGCGTTGCGCGAAACGAAATGGATCAGCGTCTGCACTTCCTGTGCCGGGCAGATCAGCCCGCCGGTGCAGCGGCGGTCGACCTCGCCCTCCTCGCGCACGGCATGGCTGCCGCAGATCGGGCAAACATGCGGAAACTTGTAGGGTTTCGCGCTTTTCGGCCGCTTCTCCAGGACCACGCCGAGCACCTGCGGGATGACGTCGCCCGCGCGCTGGATCGTGACCGTGTCGCCGACACGAACGTCGAGCCGCGCGATCTCGTCTTCGTTGTGCAAGGTCGCGTTCTGCACCACGACGCCGCCGACCGTGACCGGCTCCAGCTTCGCAACCGGCGTCAGCTTGCCGGTGCGTCCGACCTGAATGTCGATATCCTTGACGACGGTTGTCGCCTTCTCGGCCGCAAATTTATGCGCGATCGCCCAGCGCGGGCTCCGCGAGACGAAGCCAAGCCGCTCCTGCCAGTCGAGCCGGTCGACTTTGTAGACCACGCCGTCGATGTCGTAGGGCAGCGACGCGCGTTCCTGCTCGATCTTGCGGTAATGCTTGAGCAGTTCTTCCACGCTCTTGCATTTCTTCATCAGCGCATTCGTCGGCAGGCCCCAGCGCTTCATCGCCGCGACGGATTCGAACTGTGTCGGCGCGGGCAATTCGCTCGCTTCGCCCCAGGTATAGGCGAAGAATTTCAGCGGCCGCTCGGCCGTCATTCTCGGATCGATCTGGCGCAGTGAGCCGGCCGCCGTGTTGCGCGGGTTCACGTAAAGGGCTTTGCCTTCCTTTTCCTGCCGCTTGTTCAGCGCGAGGAAGTCGGCCTTTGTCATGTAAACTTCGCCGCGCGCCTCGAACACATCCGGCACGTCCTTGCCCTTCAACGTCTCCGGCACATCCTTGATCGTGCGGATATTGGCGGTGACATCCTCGCCTTCCGCACCGTCGCCGCGAGTCGCGGCAACCGAGAGCTTTCCCGCTTCATAGCGTAACGAACAGGACAGCCCGTCGATCTTCGGCTCGGCCGTAATCACGAGCTCGTCCTTCTCAGAAAGCCGCAGAAAACGCCGGATGCGCTCGACGAACTCCGCCACGTCTTCTTCGGAGAACGCATTGCCGAGCGAAAGCATCGGCACCGCGTGGCGCACCTTCTTGAACTTGCCGGAAGGCGCGGCCCCCACTTTGCGCGTGAGGCTGGTCAGCGAATGCAGTTCGGGAAACTGCGTTTCGATCGCCTCATAGCGGCGGCGCAGCGCGTCGTAATCCGCATCCGAAATCGTCGGCGCATCCTGCTGGTAATAGCGCTTGTCGTGCAGGGCGATCTCGAGTTCGAGACGCACGTGCTCCGCTTTCGCTTCCTTGACGGAGAGTTCTTCGACCGGCTTCGCGCCGCCCGCTTTGGCTTTCTTGGCCATGACGGCGTTAGGCCGCCGCGCCGGCGATCAGGCGCTCCGCCGCCTTGCGCGCTTCGTCGGTGACATCCGCGCCCGAAAGCATCCGCGCGACTTCCTCGCGGCGGCGCGGCTCGTCGAGCGGAAGGATTTTCGTGGAGACGCGCTTGCCGCCCTTCACCACGTCTTTCGCGACCATGAAGTGATTGGCGGCGCGCGCGGCCACCTGCGGCGCATGCGTAACCGTCAGCACCTGCACCTTGTCGGCAAGCCGGGCGAGCCGCGCGCCGATGGCGTCCGAAACGGCGCCACCGACCCCGGTATCGATTTCGTCGAACACCAGCGTCGGCGCCGAGCCGCGATCCGCAAGCACGACTTTGAGCGCGAGCAGAAAGCGCGCGAGCTCGCCGCCGGAGGCGACCTTCATCATCGGTCCCGGCCGCGCGCCGGGATTGGTCCGCACCCAGAATTCGACGCGGTCGAAGCCGTCCGGGCCCGGTGATGCAGGCGTGCTTTCGATCTCGGTGATGAATTCCGCGCGCTCGAGCTTCAACGGCGGCAACTCTGCGTTCACCGCCTTGTCGAGCTTCTTTGCGGCCGCCTTGCGCGACGCGGAAAGCGCTTCGGCAGCCGCGCGGAAATCCGTCTCCGCCTGCTTGGCCGCGGCTTCGAGACTTTTCAGTTTTTCCTCGCCCTTGTCGATCGAGGCGAGATCGTCGGCAAAACGCGCGGCAACCTCGGTCAGCCTGTCGACCGGCGCGTTGTACTTGCGGCTCGCCGCGCGCAGCGCGAACAGCCGCTCCTCGTTGCGCTCCAGTTCCTGCGGATCGTAGTCGGCAAGCCGCATCGCGGCCTCCAGGCCGCTGCGCGCTTCTTCGATGGAATTGAGCGCGGCCTCGAGCGCCTTCGCCGGTCCGCCGACGATGTCGCCGGCTTCCTGCTGCCGCCGCTCCAGCCGCCGCAAGGCCGAGGCAAGCTGCGGCACGGCGGAGTCGTTTCCCGAAATCGCGTCATGCGCGTCCTTCAGATCGCCCGCGACCTTCTCCGCGCGCATCAGCGAGGCACGGCGGTCGGCGAGCGCCGTCTCTTCGCCCGGCTGCGGCGCGAGCTTGACGAGTTCGTCGACCGCGTTGCGCACATAGTCTTCCTCGCGCCGCGCGCGTTCCTGCCGCGCGCGTTCCTGCGCGACCTGCGTTTCGGTTTCGCGCCAGAGATTCCACAGCGCGCGCACCTTGGCCGCGGCTTCCGCGCTGCCGCCGAAGGCATCGAGCAATGCCCGGTGCGCGGATGGGTCGATCAGCGCGCGCTCGTCGTGCTGACCATGGATTTCCACGAGCCTTGTTCCAAGTTCGCGCAGGATCTGCACGCTCACCGGCCGGTCGTTGATGAAGGCGCGCGTGCGCCCGTCGGCAAGCTGCACGCGGCGCAGGATCACATCGCCGTCGTCCTCGATCGCAAGATCGCTCGCACGCAGAAATTCCCGCGCCGGATGTTTTTTCGGCAGATCGAACACCGCCGCCACCTGCCCCTGCTCCGCGCCGTCGCGCACGAGTGCGGCATCGCCCCGCGCGCCAAGCGCAAGCCCGAAGGCGTCGAGCACGATCGATTTGCCGGCGCCGGTTTCGCCGGTCAGCACCGAAAGCCGCCCGGAGAAATCGACGTCGAGCCGGTCGATCAGCACAATGTCTCGGATCGAAAGGTGCGCGAGCATGGAGGACCGCCGCATCGGCTCGGCCGATTCGGCCTCAGGTGGAACGAAACGTGATTGAAGATTAGCCGCGCGAACGCGTCAATTCGGCGAAGCGCAGGAACCCTAGCCGCTGACGCGCTTCCAAGCCTGGCTGATCCAGGAACCCTTGTCTTCCTGCGGAATCTGGCCGCCGGTAGTCACGAGGGTATAGGCGTCCTTGTACCAGGGGCTGTCCGGGAAGTTATGGCCGAGCACGACGGCCGCGGTCTGCGCCTCGTTGACGATGCCGAGCGCCATATAGGCCTCGACCAGACGCGCCAGCGCCTCTTCGGTATGGCGGGTGTTCTGGTACTTGGTCACGACCACCTTGAAGCGGTTGATCGCGCCCGTGTAGTTGCGGTTCTTCAGGTAATAACGCCCGGTCACCATTTCCTTCGCGGCGAGCTGGTCGCGCGCGACATCGATCTTGCGGCGGGCGCTGACCGCATATTCGGTCTCGGGATATTTGCGGATGACTTCGTTGAGCGCGTCGAGCGCGACTTCGGTACGCCGCTGGTCGAGCTCGATATTCGGAATTTCGTCGAACAGCGCGGCGGCCGCGAGATACTGCGCATAAGCCGCGTCGGGACTGCCCGGATGGAGCGCAAGGTAGCGCTTCGCGGCTGCGACCGTTTCGACGTGCTTCTGGCCTTCGTAATAGGAATAGGCCGACATCAGGAGCGACTTCCGGCCCCATTCCGAATAGGGATGCTGGCGGTCGACTTCCTCGAATTTCTTCGCGGCCTTTTCGTATTCCTTCTTGTTCAGAAGGGTCAGCGCTTCGTTGTAGAGCGCGTCGGCGGGCTGATCCGGAAGGACGTCATCGTCTTTCTTGCTGCCCCACAGATTGCTCAGGCTGAAATCGCTCATGCCGAGGCTCGAGCAGCCGGCGAGCGAGAAGCCGAACGCGCACAGCACAACCACCCGAAGAGCGGACGCGAAAGTCGTGTTGCGCAGCCAGTGAAGAAGCATGGAAACTCGAACCCGAAAAAGCCGCCGCCCCCGTCGGGCATCGGCGCGGACATGGCCATAGCGAACTTAGCTTGTCCCCGCTACGGCGCTAACGGCTGAATCCGCCGCGATTATGGCTGAAAAAGTTAAGAAAGGTCAGCGCGATAGGCCGGAGCCACCTGCGCACCGATTTCGGCATGGCCGCGGCGCGGCTTCCGGGTCGGTTCGGCCTCGACGATGGTCCAGGCCGAGCGGTCGGCCATCAGGGCCGCAACCACCGCGGCATTGAGCTTGTGGCCGCCGCAGAGCGAACGATAGCGGCCGAGCAGCGGCAGGCCCGCCATGGCGAGATCGCCCACCGCGTCGAGCGCCTTGTGACGCACGAATTCGTCGGCATAGCGCAGGCCGTCCGGGTTCACGACGCGGTCGTCGGCGAGGCAGATGGTGTTGTCGAGCGAAGCGCCGAGCGCGAGACCCGCGCCCCAGAGCTTGGCGACGTCGCGCATGAAACCGAAAGTGCGGGCGCGCGCGAGATCGTCGCGGAAAACGTCGGGCGTGACCATGCCGGCGAAGCGCTGGCGGCCGATGGCGGCGTGATCGAAATCGATTTCGACCTCGACGCGGAAGCCGGCGTCATAGGGCAACAACTCGGCGGAGCAGTTGCCGCTGTCGACGCGGATCGGCTTCAGAACCTTGATGTAGCGGCGCGGCGCGTCCTGCTGCTCGGTGCCGACGGCGTCGATGGCATCGACGAACTGGGCCGAGGAGCCGTCGAAGGCCGGGATTTCGTCGCCTTCAACCTCGATCACCGCGTTATCGATGCCGAGCCCCGAAAGGGCGGCCATCAGGTGTTCGACGGTGGAGCATTTGGAGCCGTTGGTATCGCCGATGACGGTCGCGAAATCGGTATTACGAACGGCTTCAGGGCCAACCGAAATTTTTTTGCCGTGAAGTTTGAAGACGATGCCGGTATTCGGCGCGGCGGGAACGAGAGCAATGCGTGCGGGAGTGCCCGAATGCAGCCCACGGCCCGTGAGCTCTACGCGATCGGCGAGGGTCGATTGAAACTGAACTTGCATCCCGCCGTACTAAAGCCGTTGACGAACTTGCCCGGCTTTTGCCCCAGTTGATTCCCCAGTGCCCAAGACCACATTTCCCCGTGGTTGCTTGGGTTTGGGGACGATACGCCCTCATCCTTTCGGGACAAGTCACGCTTTCTTACGCTTTGTTACCAATTCTTGCCGACATCGCGGCCATTTTTCGCCATGATTTCAAGGAGCTGGCAAGGCTGCCGTTTCCGGCTTTTTCCACACCAGGTCAATTCGTGAGCAGGCCCAAAAACAAGACGCCCCGGCTTGGCCGGGGCGTCGGGATTCGTCGTTTGGTTCGGAGCCGGTCAGGCCTGGCGGCGCAGGAAGGCCGGGATTTCCAGTTCGTCCTGGCTCTCGGCCCGTGCCGGTCGGCTCACCGGGTCGAGCAGGTTGCGGCCTTCCGGACGGCGCGGCGCCTCCGGCATCGGCTCGGGAGCGCGGCGGGCGGCCACCGGTGCGGCCTCTTCCGGGTCCTTGCGGTTGAAGCTCGAAGCGAGCTTCTCCAGCAGCGACATCTGGCGCTTCTCCATCGAGTGGTCCTCGGCCATTTCGCCGCTACGGGCGCGCATCTGATTCTGCGCCGGCATCGGGAATTCGTCGATCCGCGGCATGCGCGGGCGGAACGGCGGGCGCTCCGCCTGCTCGGGCACATACGGATCGAGGTCTTCCGGCTCCTCGTGCCGCGGCGACAGGCGCTCCATTTCGTCGAGCAACGGCTGGAAGAAGGCCGGACGCTGCTCGAGCGGGCGGATCGTCACTTCGTCGATCTCGGCCGCTTCCGCTGCGTAATCGTCTTCGTAGTGCTCTTCGTAATGCTCGTCCTGCGGCAGTTCCGGCTGCATCGACAGCGGAATGTGCGGCACGTCGGCGGTGAAGTTCGTCGCACGCGCCTGCGGCGACGGCGCCGGACGATTGTGGTTCGAGAAGCTCGAGCGGATTTCCGGCGCGGCCGTACCGATTGCCGAGCCGTCGATTCCGGTCGCAACCACCGAGACGCGGACGATGCCTTCGAGGCTTTCGTCAAAGGTCGCGCCGAGGATGATGTTGGCGTCGGTATCGACTTCGTCGCGGATGCGGGTCGCCGCCTCATCGACTTCATGCAGCTTGAGATCGCGGCCGCCGGTGATCGAAATGAGCAGGCCCTTGGCGCCGCGCATTGAGGTTTCGTCCAGGAGCGGATTGTTGATCGCGTTCTCGGCCGCGCGCAGCGCACGGTCGTCGCCCGAGGCTTCGCCGGTACCCATCATCGCCTTGCCCATCTCGCGCATGACGGTGCGGACGTCGGCGAAGTCGAGGTTGATGAGACCTTCCTTGACCATCAGGTCGGTGATGCAGGCGACGCCCGAATAGAGCACCTGGTCCGCCATCGCGAAGGCGTCAGCGAAAGTGGTCTCCTTGTTCGCGACCCGGAACAGGTTCTGGTTCGGAATCACGATCAGCGTGTCGACATGCTTCGCCAGTTCTTCCACGCCCGCGTTCGCGAGCTTCATGCGGCGGCCGCCTTCGAAATCGAACGGCTTGGTGACGACGCCGACCGTGAGAATGCCGAGATCCTTGGCGACGCGCGCGATCACGGGTGCAGCACCCGTGCCGGTGCCGCCGCCCATGCCGGCGGTGACGAACACCATGTGCACGCCCTGGAGCATGTCGCGGACTTCCGCCATCGCTTCCTCGGCGGCGCTCTTGCCGACTTCCGGATGCGAACCGGCGCCGAGGCCGTCGATGCCCATCTGGATCACGCGCGCGCACTTCGACGATTTCAGCGCCTGCGCGTCGGTGTTGGCGACGACGAATTCGCAGCCCTGAAGGCCCGCCGCGATCATGTTGTTGACGGCGTTACCGCCGGCGCCACCGACACCGAACACGGTGATGTGCGGCTTCAACTCCCGGATATCCGGCATCTGCAGATTGATCGTCATTGCATCACCTCTTACGCCGGCGTCTGCCGTGCTTACTGAACTGTCATTGCCGGAATACGCCGGCACGTTGTCGTCGATCATCAGAAACTTTCCTTGATCCAGCGCCCGACGCGCCGGAGATAGTTGCCGTCATGCGGCGCAAGCCGGCGCCGCGGTTCGAAATGCTCGCGCTCTGCGAATTGCGGATAGGCGGCTAATCCTGCGACCGCCGCGAAGACCGGGCTGCGCGCGGTATTGTTGAGGCCGCCGATCGCGCGCGGCGTGCCGATACGAACACTCGCGCCGAACATGCGGCTGGCAAGCTCGCCGACGCCGCCGAGCAGCGCGCCGCCGCCGGTCAGCACGATGCGCCGGCCAGTGAGATTGAGAATTCCCGCGGACGAAAGCCGCTCGTGCAGCATCTCGAAAATCTCGTCGATGCGCGCACGCGCAATCCGGATCACCTGCGCGCGGGTTGCAGCGCCGCCGCGGCCGCCTTCGATCGAAGGCACCATGATGAGATCGGTATGATCCGAGCCGCCCTCGATCACGTCGCCATAGAGCGTCTTGATGCGTTCGGCCTCGGAGAGCTTGGTCGAAAGCCCACGCGCGAGATCGAGCGTGACGTTGAAGCTGCCGACTGCGATCCCGTCCATGTGCACGCAAGTGTCGTTGACGAAAGCGGCAAGCGTCGTGGTGCCCGCGCCGAGATCGATCACGGTCGCGCCGAGTTCGGCTTCGTCGTCGGAGAGCGCGGCGAGGCCCGCGGCATAAGGTGCCGCGATCATGCCTTCGACCGACAGGTGGCAGCGCTCGACGCAGAGAATGAGATTTTGCAGTGCCGGATAGTCCGCGGTCGCGACGTGCAGATCGACCGCAAGCGTCCGGCCGAGCATGCCGCGCGGGTCCTGCACGTTGGAAATGTCATCGACATGATAGGCGATCGGAATCGAATGCAGCACAGCCCGGCCGTCGCGGACCGAATGAACGCTCGCGGCATCGAGCACGCGCGCGATATCGCCGCCTTCGACTGCATTGCCCGGCACGCGCACGGATGCCGCGAAGGATTCGCTGCCCAGACGCCCGCCGGTGACCGAAACGATGACCGACGCGATTTCGACTTTCGCCGAGCGTTCGGCCTGATCGACCGCGCGGCGGATCGACTCCTCCGCCGCCTCGATGTCCACCACCGTGCCGGCCTTGATGCCGTGCGCGCGGGTATGACCGAAGCCGATCACCTCGACCGAATGGGTACGGTTGTGTGGCATCTCGCGGCCGCGTTCGGCCTTGAGCTTCGCGATTACGCAGGCGACCTTGCTGGTGCCGATGTCGAGTGCGGCGACAATGCTCGAGCGCTTGTGGCCGAGCGGCTTCATGCGGGGCGCAAGACCCCGGACGAGGGCGTTCATGTTGCCCCCTTCGTTTTCGCGGGCTTGCGTTGCGCGTCGTAAGCGCTCGCAGCCGCTGCCGACATGCGGACGACGACCTGGCCGGGGATGCGCAGATCGATCATCTCGATGTCGCGCGCGAAAATTCTCTGGTCGCGCGAAAGTTTGGTCAACGCGTCGAGTGCGGCGAGCAGATTTTCTTCCGGCAGGCGAACGTCGATGCCGTTCGTCATGCGGAGATTCCAGCGCCGCTCGGCGACATAGACCGCGCCGTAAACGTCGGCCTTGATCGCGGGGAAACGATCGAGCACCGCGAGAAATTCGGCTGCCGTTTTCGCCGCGCCCTCGCCGACGACCAGCGGAAGTTTTTCTTCCTGCTTGCCGGAAACTTCTTCGAGCACGGTGCCGTCGCGCGCGACGATCGCAAGCTTGCCGTTGCGCTGCCACAGCGCGAAGGCCTCGCGCTCGGTGACTTCGATCTCGATGCGGTTCGGATAGAACTTGCGGACCACGGCATCCGCAATCCATGGATTGGTTTTCAGCTTCTCGCGCGCGGCGTCCGCATTCAGCAGCACCAGCGAAGTGCGCTCGGTGATTCCGGCGGCGGCAAGAATCTGGTCGCGGCGCAGCCGGTTGTGCCCGCGCACGTCGGCGTCCGCGATTTCAAAGCCGACGTAATACGCCGCTCGATCGCCGATGTCGGTCATGAACTCGTTGACGACCGGCATGTGCCCGCCGCGCACTGTGCCGTAGATCGCGCCGCCGAAAAGCAGCGCGAGCGTGAGCGACACCTCGACGATGCGGACGGATTTCGTATGCGAGAAACGAACGAGGAAGCGGCGGAGGAAAAGCGAGAACCTGGAGGGAGACGCAGCGACAAGCACGCCGTCCGGGGAAGCCCGGCGGCTCATCGATTCAAAGAAGCGTCCTCTACGATCCATTTCACCAGTCCGCCGAACGACATGCCGCGATATGCGGCAAGCTCGGGCACCAGCGACGTCTCGGTCATTCCGGGTTGGGTGTTCACTTCGAGGCAGAAAAGCTCGCCCGAACCGTCTTCACGGTTATCAAAGCGGAAATCCGCCCGGCTAATTCCCCGGCAGCCGAGGGCGCGGTGCGCCTCAACGGCCAGAATCTGCGCTTTCTGGTAAATATTCGGTTTAATCCGAGCCGGAAGAATGTGGCGGGAACCGCCGGGGGCGTATTTCGCCTCGTAATCGTAGAAACGGGTGGTCGATTCGATCTCGATTACGTCGAGGGCCTCGTCGCCCATAACGGCACAGGTGAGTTCCAGCCCCGGAATGTAGCGTTCCGCCAGCAGAAGTTCCCCGTGCTTCCAGTCCGGACGGGTGAGTTCCTGCGGCGGATGCTGGTGTTCTTCGGTCACGATGAAGACCCCGACCGAGGAACCCTCGGCCACGGGCTTCAGCACATAGGGCCGCGGCAGCACATGGCCCTTCGCAGCCTCCGCGCGGCTAACGACCCTGCCCTCGGCCACCGGCACGCCGGCCGCCTGCATCGCGATCCGCGCCTGCCCCTTGTCCATGGCGAGCGCCGAGGCGAGCACGCCGGAATGGGTATAGGGAATGCCGAGCACCTCGAGCACGCCCTGGATGGTGCCGTCCTCACCCGGAACGCCGTGCAGCACGTTGAAGGCGACGTCGGGTTTCAGTTCGGCGAGCACCTGCGCGATGTTCCGCGCGACATCGACACGGGTCACGCGATAGCCCTCGCCTTCGAGCGCCTTCGCGCAGGCAGCACCCGAGCGCAGCGAGACTTCCCGCTCCGCCGACCAGCCGCCCATCAGAACCGCGACGTGTTTCGTCATGCCGGAACCTTATCGGCTATCACGCCGATTCGCTTGATTTCCCACTCGAGCGTGACGCCCGAATTTTCCTTCACGCGCCGCCGCACTTCCTCGCCGAGTCCTTCGACGTCCGCCGCGGTTGCGTTGCCGCGATTGATGAGGAAGTTGCAATGCAGTTCCGAAACCTGCGCGTCGCCGACGACCAGCCCGCGGCAACCCGCAGCGTCGATCAACTGCCAGGATTTTTGTCCCGGCGGATTCTTGAAGGTCGAGCCGCCGGTGCGGCTCTTGATCGGCTGCGTCGCTTCGCGCCGCCCGGTGATCGATTCCATTTCGGCTGCAATCGCCGCCGCATCTCCGGGCGTGCCGCGATAGACCGCGCGGGTGAAAATGAAATGGTCGGGCGGCGACGAATGACGATAGGTGAACCCCATATCGGCATTCGAGAGCACATGCAGTTTTCCGGCGCGGTCGATGGCGCGCGCTTCGATCAGCGCGTCCTTGGTCTCGCCGCCATAGGCGCCCGCGTTCATGCGCAACGCCCCGCCAATTGCGCCCGGCACGCCGCGATAAAACGCAAGACCGCTAAGCGAAGCGTCGGCTGCCGCGCGCGCGACTTTTACGTCGGGTACCGCGGTGCCTGCGGTGACGAGATCGCCTTCGACCTTCACTTCGTTGAAGCCGCGCGCAAGACGCACCACGATTCCGGGCACGCCGCCGTCGCGTACGATCAGGTTCGAGCCGAGGCCGATTACCGTCACCGGATGGTTCGGAACGCTCGCGAGAAAATATGCGAGGTCTTCTTCATCGGCAGGCGTGAACAACACCTGCGCCGGGCCGCCGACGCGAAACCACGTGATCTCGGCAAGCGACTGGTTGGCAAGCAGCCGCCCGCGCAGTTTCGGCGCGGCGGCCTGCAACTCTGGAAGCAGATCGGAAAAAGCCATTACTTCTTCGCAGCCAGTTCGCCGGGCAGCGCATAAGCCCATTGCGTGATGTTGCCCGCACCCAGCAACACGACGTAGTCGCCCTTTTTCGCAAGCGCTGCGATCTTGCCGGCGAGTTCTTCCGGGCCGGAAAGCGGCTGCGCGTCGCGATGCCCGCGCGAGCGCATGCCCGCGACCAGCGCTTCGCTGTCGACGCCCGGGATCGGCGCTTCGCCTGCCGGATAGACCGGCGCGACGATCACGTGATCGGCGTCGTTGAAGCAGGTGCAGAATTGCTCGAACAGCGCCTGCAACCGCGTATAGCGATGCGGCTGCACGACGGCGATCACCTTGCCTTGTGTCGACGCCCGCGCCGCCTTCAGCACCGCCGCGATCTCGACCGGATGATGGCCATAGTCGTCGAAGATCACCGCGCCATTCCATTCGCCGGTGCGGGTGAAGCGCCGCTTCACGCCGCCGAAGCCGAGAAGGGCCGCACGGATCTTGTCGTCGTTCATGCCGAGTTCGTGCGCGACCGCGACCGCGGCGGTTGCGTTCAGCGCGTTATGATGCCCCGGCATCGGCAGTTTCAGATTCTTGATGTGATGCGCGGCGCGGCCTTCGCGCGCCTGAAACAACACGCCGAACTGCGCGACACCGCCGTCGAGTTTCACATCGATGAGCCGCGCGTCAGCCTGCGGATTTTCTCCATAGGTAATCACGCGGCGATCGGCGATGGTGCCGACCAGATCCTGCACCACCGGATGATCGATGCACATGACCGCGAAGCCGTAGAACGGGACGTTCTCGACGAACGAGCGGAACGCCTTCTTCACCTCGTCAAAGGTGCCGAAGTGATCGAGATGCTCGGGATCGACGTTGGTCACGACCGCGACATTCGCGGGCAACTTCAGGAAGGTGCCGTCGGATTCGTCGGCCTCCACCACCATCCAGTCGCCCGCGCCGAGACGCGCGTTGGTGCCGTAGGCATTGATGATGCCGCCGTTGATGACGGTCGGGTCGAAACCGCCGCCGTCGAGGAGTGCGGCCACCATCGAGGTCGTCGTGGTTTTTCCGTGCGTGCCGGCGATCGCGATGCAGGATTTCAGCCGCATCAATTCCGCGAGCATTTCCGCGCGGCGCACGACCGGCAGGCGCTTCGCGCGCGCGGCGATGAGTTCCGGATTGTCGCGCTTGATCGCGGACGAGACCACGATCACTTCCGCGCCTTCGACGTTCTCGGCCTTGTGGCCGACCACGACGCCGATGCCGTGCTCGCGCAGCCGCTTCACGTTCGCGCTGTCGGAAACGTCCGAGCCGCGCACCGAATAGCCGAGATTGGCGAGCACCTCGGCGATACCGGACATGCCGATGCCGCCGATGCCGACGAAGTGAATCGTGCCGAGCTTGAGAGGAAGTTTCATCCAACCTGCGCCAGTTATTTCGGCGCTACTCCTGCCACCTTCATGACCAGATCGGCAAGCCGTTCGGCGGCATCCAGCCGGCCTTCCGCCTTGGCTGCCTTGGCCATTGCGGGCAGCCGCGAAGGATCATTGAACAAAGCGGTCAATTCCGTGGCCAATCGCTCGGATGTGAAGTCGGCCTGCCGGATCAGGAGCGCGCCGCCCACGCGGGCGAGCGAGGTGGCATTCGCAAGCTGGTCCTGATCGATCGCGCCCGGCAGCGGCACGAGGATCGAGGGCCTTCCGATCGCGGCAAGTTCGGAAACGGTCGAGGCGCCGGAGCGGCCGATCACGAGATGCGAGGCTGCGATCTTCGCGGGCAGATCGGCGAAGAACGGCGCAAGCTCGGCCTTGATCTCGAGCCGCCGGTAGATCGACTGCGCCTCCGCCATATCCTCTTCGCGGCTCTGCTGGACGACTTCGAGCCGCGCGCGGAATTTCTCCTCGAGCTTGCCGAGCGCGCCGGGCACGATCTCGCTCATCACCCGCGCGCCCTGACTGCCGCCGAAGATTACAAGCTTTAGCGGAGATGTTTCCGATAGCGCCGGATATTCCGCGCGCGCGGCTTCCGCGACCGCGGGACGGACGGGATTGCCGGTTTGGGTCGCCTTTCGTTCGAGCGAAGCGTCCGCCGTGCGCGGATAGCCGGTCGCCACCGCGCTTGCGAATTTCGCAATCAGACGGTTCGCGCGGCCCATGACAGCATTCGCGTCGTGGATGACGGTCGGAATGAACAGAAGCTTCGCCGCGAACAATGGCGGCAACGTCGGATAGCCGCCGAAGCCGACGACTGCTTTGGGTTTAAGTTTCAGAAGCAGGAAGATCGAACGCAGCGTGCCGACCCCGAGACGAAACAACGTGAGTGCAAGCCGAAACGGATTGCCGCCGCGCAGCGTGTCGGCGGAGACGACATGCACGTCGCCCGCCGGGAAGCGCCCGAGATAATTCGAGACCCGGTGATCGGCGACGAGATCGACGCGGAAACCGCGCGCGACCAGCACGTTCGCAAGCGCTTCGGCCGGGAAGAGATGTCCGCCGGTACCGCCCGCCGCGAGCAGGATCAGCGGCGCTTTCGCGCCGCCGCTCATGCTTCTACGCCTCGCGGCTCGTATTCGCGGCCCGCGTCACGCAATCGCGGATGCTTGCGCGTGAGCGAAATCAGCATGCCCATGCCGAAGGCGAGCGAGATCAGCGACGAGCCGCCATAGGAAACGAACGGCAGCGTCATGCCCTTCGACGGAATGAGATGCAGGTTCACCGCCATCGCAATCGACGATTGCAGGCCAAAGAGCAGCGCGATGCCCGCAATCGCAAGCCGCATGAACGGGTCTTCCTCGCGCGAGGCGTGCCACAACGCGCGGATCACGACGAAGGAGAACAGCGCAACGAGGATCAGGCACAAGATGATGCCGAATTCCTCCGCCGCCACCGCGAAGATGAAGTCGGCGTGGCCGTCGGGAAGAATGCGCTTCACCGTGCCCTCGCCCGGCCCGCGGCCGAGCCAGCCGCCGCGCAGAAAGGATTCAATCGCGGTGTCGATCTGGAAGGTGTCGCCCGAACCCGGATCGAGGAAGCGGTCGATGCGTGAGCGTACATGCGGGATCGTGTGATAGGCCGCGAACAGACTGGTCAGCGCAAGGCCGCCGATGCCGCCGACCCACATCCAGCGCAGGCCCGAGATGAAGAACAGCGCGCACCACACCGCGACGATCAGCACGGTCTGGCCGAAGTCCGGCTGCCGCACGAGCAACAGCACGACCGCAAGCAAGGACGCGACCGCAAGCGCGGTCGATGGCATCTGCGGATTGCGTTTTGCTTCGGCGAAGACCCATGCCGTAAGCACGATAAAAGCGGGCTTCATGAATTCGGAAGGCTGCAAACTGAAGCCCAGAATCGAGAGCCAGCGCCGCGCGCCCTTGATTTCCGCACCGACGAACGGCGTCAGTGCTACGAGCACGATGCTGACCGCGAACACGATCAGGCAGGTGCGGCGGATCTGGCGCGGGTCGAGCAATGAAGTCGCGATCAACACGCAGACCGCGGGCACGAGATAGAGCGCCTGCCGGTGCACGAAGAAGAACGGGTCGACCCCGAGCCGGGTCGCGAGCGGCGGCGACGCCGCCAGGAGCAGAATGATTCCGAGCAGCACGATCGCGAACAGCGCGCTGAGTAACAGGCGATCGACCGTCCACCACCATTCGCCGAACAGCGTTCTTTGGGCGCGAGAAACCACGGAATTCGTCCCTACCAAGTCCTTAACGGACCATAGAGCGAACCAGTGAACGGAACGTATCTCCCCGGACCTCGAAATTCGGGAACTGGTCGTAGGAGGCGCAGGCCGGTGAAAGCAGAACGACCGGGTGCTGCAAATTTGCGGCCTCCGCGTCAGCCGCGGCCTCGGAGAGCGCCTTCTCCAGCGTGCCGGAGATCGTGTGCGGAACCGCGCCCAATTGCCGCGAGAAGGCTTCCGCCGCCTCGCCGATCAGGTAGGCCTTTTTGATTCGCGGGAAATAGCCCTCCAGGCCGGAAAGCCCGCCCTCTTTCGCCTTGCCGCCCGCGATCCAGAAAATCTCGGTGAAGCTCGCAAGCGCCCGCGCGGTCGCGTCGGCATTGGTCGCCTTGGAGTCGTTGATGAAGAGCACCGCGCCCTTGCGGCCGACCTCCTCCATGCGATGCGCAAGGCCGGGGAAGGTTTTCAGCGCGGCAGCGATCTGCTCGTAGGAAATTCCAAGCGCATGGGTCGCGGCAAAGGCGCAGGCCGCGTTCTGTGCGTTATGCGTGCCGCGCAGCGAACCGATACCCGTCAGCGGCGCCGAGAAAAGATTCGCGCCGCCTTGCGCGAACACGATGCGCTCGCCTTCGAGAAAAATCCCGTCGGAGAGCGGACGCCGCATGGAAACGCGCACGACCTTCGTGCCCGCCCGCTCCGCGCGGTCGGCGATCGCCGCCGAATGATTGTCGTCGACGCCGACGACCGCGGTGCCGCCCGCCTGCACGCCAGCAATCAGCCGCGCCTTCACGCTCGCATAATTCTCGAACGTGCCGTGCCGGTCGATATGATCGGGCGAGAGATTGAGCAGCACGCCGACCGACGGATCGAGCGACGGCGCAAGATCGATCTGGAACGACGAGCATTCGATCACATGCACCCGCGCGGGCGACGGCGGGTTCAGCGCCAAAATCGGCGTGCCGAGATTGCCGCCGAGCGCGACTTCGCGGCCCGCGCTTTGCAGGATATGCGCGATCAGCGCGGTCGTGGTGGATTTCCCGTTCGTGCCGGTGATCGCAATAAACGGCGCGTGTGGCGCAACCGCCTTACGCTCGCGACAAAAGAGTTCGATGTCGCCGATGACCTGCACCGCCGCGTTCTGCGCAAGTCCCACGCTCCAGTGCGGCACCGGGTGCGTGAGCGGCACGCCGGGCGCGAGCACGAGTGCAGCCACCGCGCTCCAGTCGATCTCGCGCAGATCGCGCGTCTCGATATTTTTCGCGCGGGCCTTTTCTACGCTCGCGGGCGTATCGTCCCAGGCGATCACCTTCGCGCCACCTGCGACCAGCGCTTGCGCGGTCGCAATGCCGCTCGCGCCGAGGCCGAACACCGCGACTAATCTGCCGCGAAATGTGATGACCGGCGTCATTTAGCGGAGCTTGAGCGTCGAAAGACCGACCAGCGCCAGCACGACCGCGATCACCCAGAAGCGGATCACGACCTGCGCCTCGGTCCAGCCGAGCTGCTCGAAGTGATGATGGATCGGCGCCATCTTGAAGATGCGTTTTCCCGTGAGCTTGAACGAGATCACCTGCACGATCACGGAAACTGCTTCCAGCACGAACAAACCGCCGACTACCGCCAGCACGATCTCGTGCTTGGTGGCGACCGCGACGGTCGCGAGCAGCGCGCCAAGCGACAGCGAGCCGGTGTCGCCCATGAAAATTTGCGCGGGCGGCGCGTTGAACCACAGAAAGCCGAGGCCCGCGCCGATCACTGCACCACAGACCACCGCAAGTTCGCCCGCACGCGGCACGTGCGGAATGCCAAGATAACCGGCGAAGCCTGCGTTACCGACGAGATAGGCGATCAGCGCGAAAGAAACCGCCGCGATCATCACCGGCACGATGGCAAGTCCGTCGAGCCCGTCAGTGAGGTTCACCGCGTTGCCCGCGCCGACGATCACGAAAGCGCCGAACGCGATGATGCCCCAGCTCAGATAAATGTAGTTGTCTTTCAGGAACGGCACTGCGACCGAATAGGCGGTCGCCGGATTGGAAACCCGCGTAATCGCGTAAAGCGCGACCGCCGCGATCACGACTTCGATCAGGAGCCGCAGCCGTGCGGAAAAACCGGCGTGGCTCTGCCGCGTCACTTTCAGGTAGTCGTCATAAAGACCGATGAGGCCGAACGAAATCGTGACGCCGAGCACAATCCAGACATAAGGGTTTCCAAGATTTGCCCAGAGCAAAACGGAAACGATGAGACCGGACAAAATCATGAGCCCGCCCATGGTCGGCGTGCCCTTCTTGTTGACGAGATGCGACGCCGGGCCGTCGGCGCGGATCGGTTGGCCCTTGCCCTGCTTCACGCGCAACAGCGCAATGATCTTCGGCCCGAACAGGAACACGAACAGTAGCGCCGTGATCACCGCGCCGCCGGTGCGGAACGTGATGTAGCGGAAGACGTTGAAGCCCGGAATGACGTCGGAAAATTGGGCGAGCCAGAAAAACAAAACGATCTCCTAAACCGATACATTCGCGGGCTGCGGCGCGCCGAACTTCCGGGCGAGCGACTTCACGATTCTGCCCATGCCGCTCGCGTTCGAACCCTTGACCATGACCGCGTCGCCGCCGCGCAGCGCGGCGACGACCTGCGGCTCCAGCGCGCCGGCGTCTTCGGCATAGCCGCCCCGCTGCCCCGATGGAAGCGCCTCCCATAGCGAATGCATCAGCGGGCCGGAACAGAACACGAGATCAATTTTTCCGGCGCTCAGGGATTGCGCAAGTTCGGCGTGGCGCAGCGCTGCTTCCGCGCCCAGTTCGAGCATGTCGCCGAGTACCGCGATCTTCCGGCCCTGCTTGCCCACCGGCGCGCGCGAAAGCACCTCGATGGCCGCGCGCATGGAAGCCGGGTTCGCATTGTAGCTTTCGTCGATCAGAAGCCCCTCGCCGCCCGGCAGCCGCAACGCGCTTCGCCGCCCGCGCCCAACCGGCGGCACGAGTTGCGAAAGCGCAAGCGCCGCCTTCGCGAGATCGGCGCCCGCGAGTTTCGCCGCGGCCAGCACCGCAAGTGCGTTCATCACGAGATGTTTCCCCGGCGCGCCGAGCTTGAACATCAGCTTCTCGCCCAAGATCTCGGCATGAACGGTGGAGGAGTCTTCCTGCAACCCGGCTTCGATCAGCCGCGCTTCCGCCTTCGCATCCTCGCCGAAGCCGACGATGCGCGAAACACCGGCAGCCTTTGCCGCGGCTTCCAGCCGCGCGAACTGGCTGTTGTCGCGGTTGAGCACCGCAGCCCCGCCCGGCTCCAACCCGAGAAAGATTTCCGCTTTCGCGTCCGCGATTGCCTCGATGCCGGAGAAATATTCGAGATGCACCGGCTCGATCGTGGTGATGATCGCAACCTGCGGGCGCACGAGTTTCACGAGTGGCGTGATCTCGCCAGCGTGGTTCATGCCGATTTCGAACACACCGAACTTCGCGTCCTGCGAAAGCCGCGACAGCGACAACGGCACGCCCCAGTGATTGTTGAAGGACGCGCTCGAGGCATGCGTCTCGCCGCTCGGTGAGAGTGCGAGTTTCAGCGCTTCTTTGGTTCCGGTCTTTCCGGCGGAGCCTGTGACGGCGATAATTTTCGCCAGCGAGCGAGCGCGCGCGGCGGCTGCGACATCGCGCATCGCCTGTAAGGTTTCACCGACAATCAGGAGCCGCGCATCGGCCGGAAATTTTTTTGCAGACTGTTCATCGACCACCGCGAGTGCCGCCCCCTTCGCGAGTGCCGCTTCCACGAAGTCATGACCGTCGAGCCTGTCGCCCTTGATCGCGAAGAACGCCTCGCCCGACGAGAGCGTGCGGGTGTCGATGGAAATGCCGCTGACGTTCTCCGCGGCCGCGCCTTGCAGCTTGCCGAGCGCGGCGCGCGCCAGTGCCTCGGCGGTCCAGAGCGGTGTCGTCGCGTTCATTCGGCGTCCTTCAGCGCGGCACGAACCGCATCGTGATCGGTATAAGGGATCGTGCGGTCGCCCACGATCTGGCCGGTTTCATGGCCCTTGCCCGCGACCAGCAGCACGTCGCCGGGTTGAAGGTCGTGCACGGCCTTGCGCACGGCTTCCGAACGGTCTGCGATTTCGACGGCGCCGCGCGCTTCCTGCAAGATCGCCACGCGAATTGCGGACGGTTCTTCGCTGCGCGGATTGTCGTCGGTGACATAGATTTGATCGGCGTGCTTCGCGGCGGCAGTGCCCATCAACGGGCGCTTGCCCGGATCGCGGTCGCCACCCGCGCCGAACACGACGGCAAGCTTGCGCTCTACATAAGGACGCAACGCAGTGAGCGCATTCTCCAGCGCATCCGGCGTGTGCGCGTAATCGATAAAGATCGGCGCACCGTTCTTCTCGCCTGCAAGTTCGAGACGGCCCGAGGCACCTTTGAGATGTTCGAGCGCGCCGAGAACTTTCTTCCCGTCGCTTCCGGTGACGATTGCAAGTCCCGCGGCAACGAGCGCGTTCGACACCTGAAAGCCGCCGACCAGCGGCAGCTTCACCGAATGCTTCGCGCCATCACAAACGATCTCCAGCCGCTGCGCGAAGCCGTCGATCCTGTTTTCGACGAGTTGCAAGCCCTGCCCGGCGCGTCCGACGCCGAAATAGCGAAGCCCCCGGCGCTTCGCTATTTCCTCGACGCGCTTCGCGTCTTCCTCGTCGGCATCGGCAACGGCGGCGGCACCTTGCGGCAACAGCTTCTCGAACAGCCGCATCTTCGCGGCGCGGTAATCGTCGAAGGTCCTGTGATAATCGAGATGATCGCGCGTGAGATTCGTGAATGCGCCCGCCGCAAGCCGCGCGCCGTCGAGCCGCTTCTGGTCGAGCCCGTGCGAAGACGCTTCCATCGACATATGCGTGACGCCGTCGCGCGCGAGCCGGTCGAGCAACTCGTGCAGCGCGAGCGGATCAGGCGTGGTGAGGCTGCCGGTGGTTTCTCCGTTCGGCGTCACGAGCCCGATGGTGCCGACGCTTGCCGCTTGCTCGCCGAGCGCCGCCCAGATCTGCCGCACAAAAGAAGCGACGGAAGTTTTGCCGTTGGTGCCGGTGACGGCGACCATAATATCGGGTTGGCGCGGAAATATTTTCGCGGCCGCACGCGCAAGCGCACGGCGGACATCCGGCACGCGGACATACGGCACGCGCGCGAGCAGTTCCGGCGGGCGCTCGCCTTCGCCGACCACGACGGACGCGCCGCGCGCAACCGCATCGTTCGCGAATTTCGCGCCGTCGGCTTTCGCGCCCGCAATCGCGAAAAACGCGACTCCTTCCGCCGCCTTCCGGCTGTCGGCGGTGATACCGGAAACGCGCGTGCCTTCCGGCGCTTCCGCCCCGATCAGATCGCGAAGGTCAAAGGTCTGCGCCATGATCCATCCTGGAAGGCGCGGATGCACTAGTTCGCGGCGTTCCGCAACTGAAGCATGCTCTGCGCGGTCGGCAGATTGATGCGCGGCTCGACGCCGAGGAGCGGCGCGATCCGCTGGATGATCTTGCCTGCAACCGGGGTCGCGTTCAAACCGGCGGTCGCGGCCGCCGCACCCTCGACCTTCTGTGGCTCGTCGAGCATCACCATCACGAGATAGCGCGGCTTGTCGGCGGGGAAGATCCCCATGAAGGTCGTCAGCACTTTGTTCTTGGAATAGCGGCCGCGCTCGACCTTTTCCGAGGTACCGGTTTTGCCGCCGACGAAATAGCCTTCGACTTCCGCGCGCTTGGCGCTGCCGACCTCGACGTTGAGCCGCATCAGATAGCGCATCTGGTCCGAGGTCGATTGCTTGATGACGCGCGGCGCGTTCGTTTTCGCTTCCGTCTCGGTGCGGCGCATAAAGGTCGGCGTGATCAGGTAACCGCCGTTGATCAGCGCCGCGGTCGCCATCACCGCCTGCAACGGCGTCACCGAAAGCCCGTGGCCAAAGGCGATCGTCACCGTATTGAGTTCGCCCCACGGGTTCGGAATGAGCGGCATCGCGCTTTCCGGCAATTCGGTGCGCAGCCGGTCCAGGAGCCCGAGCTTGCGCAGGAACGCCTTGTGCGCGTCGATGCCCATTGAAAGCGCGATCTTCGCCGAGCCGATGTTCGACGAATAGGTGAAGATTTCCGGCACCGAGAGCACGCGGCGCTGCGCATGGAAGTCGTGGATCGTGAACTTGCCGTAGCGCAAAGGCTGCGTCGCATCGAACCTCGAATTGAGCGTGACCTTGCCGGAGTCGAGCGCCATCGCGGTCGTCATCGCCTTGAAGGTCGAGCCCATTTCGAACACGCCGGTCATCAGCCGGTTGAAGCGCGCGGGATCTTTCGGCGAGCTCGGCTTGTTCGGATCGAAGTCGGGGAGCGACACCATCGAAACGATTTCGCCGGTGTTGACGTCGAGCACCAGCGCGTTCGCGGCCTGTGCCTTGAAGCGCTCCTTGCCAGCGATCAGTTCGTCGCGCACCGCCTGCTGCACGTCGAGGTCGAGCGCAATTTCGACCGGCTGAAGATTATGATTGGTGGCAAAGCCCGCCTGATGCAGCGCGCTCAAACCGCCGCTGTCGATCCATTTCTCGAGACCGAGAATGCCCTGGTTATCGACGTTCACCTGCCCGAGCACGTGGGCAGCGAGCGCACCGTTCGGATAGACGCGCTTGTATTCTTTCAGGAAGCCGATGCCGGGAATACCGAGGCGATAGATCGCCTTCTGCTGCTCCGGCGTGATCTCGCGCTTGAGCCACGCGAAGTAGCGCTTCGAGGTCAGCCGCGCGCGCAACTCGCCGCGGTCGAGATCGGGCAGGATTTTCAGAAGCAGATAGGTCGCCTCATCCGCGTCGATGATCCGCTGCGGCTCCGCGAACAGCGAAGGCGTGCGGATGTCGGTCGCGATCAGCCGGCCCTTACGGTCGATGACATCAGGCCGCGCCTGCGCGGTCGCGTCCGCCGCGCGCGCTTTCTGCTGCGCGGATGCTTCGGTCGAAAAGCCGAGATAGACGAGCCTTCCTGCGATCACGCCATAGACGCCGCCGAACACGAGCAACAGAAGCAGAATGCGCGCACGCGCAACCCCCGCGCCCGCCTTGCGAAGCGACAGATGCGAAAGCGAATGACGAAGCGAGGCAAACAAACGCATTACTGTTGCTCCACCGACCCGGTCGGCTCCTGATCGGGCACATTGTTCTTGTCCGCCTGCGGCTGCGGAATGTTTTGCAGCATGTCGCCGATCGGATCGGCAGTCCGCGGACGTTCCGGCAATATGCCGACGCTGCCGAAGCGGCGCGGCTCGACCGGCTTCATTTTCAGGTGACGCTCGGCGAGTTCCTGAATCCGGTCGGGCGAAGAAAGCTTCGCCCATTCCGCACGCGCGCTCGCGATACGATCCTTCTCCGCGCGGATCTGATTGCGGAGCTTCTGCACCTGCTGCGCTTCGCCGGTCGCGCGGTACTTGATGTCATAAACGTAGCCCGCGGCCCCAAGCAGCCCCATGACCATCAGGCAGTGAATAAGACGCAGCATCAGCGCGCCTCCCCGTCGAGCGAGGGAATTTTCGCGAGCAGCGCTTCCAGCGGATCGTCATGCTGCGCGGGCGCACCGGTACGCTCTGCCACCCGCAGCTTCGCCGAACGCGCGCGCGGATTGATCTTCACTTCTTCCTCGCCCGCAATCAGCGCCTTGCGCTGCACGGCGCTGAAACTCGGCGGCGCGGTTTTCACTTCCGGCGCATGACGCGAAACCGCGGGCGCTTGCGAACGCGAAGTAATGAAAGTCTTCACCAGCCGGTCTTCGAGCGAATGAAATGAAATCGCGGACAACACGCCACCCGCTTTCAGCAAGCGTTCCGCCGCGAGCAGGCCTTTACCGATTTCGCCGAGTTCGTCGTTGACGTAGATGCGCAGCGCCTGAAACGTCCGCGTCGCCGGATCGATGTCGCCGGGCTTCGAATGAATGGCCTCGCGCACGATCTTCGCAAGTTCGCCGGTGGTCGAGATTTCTTTCTCTTTCCGCGCATCCACGATCGCGCGCGCGACGAACTTCGCCTTCTTCTCTTCGCCCAAGGCCGCGATGATCCGCGACAGCGCGCGTTCGTCATATTCGTTGACGACTTCCGCGGCACTCACGCCCCGCGCGCTCATGCGCATATCGAGCGGCCCGTCGAAGCGAAACGAGAAACCGCGCGCGGCTTCATCCAGTTGCATCGAGGAAACGCCGAAGTCGAACAGCACGCCATCGACCTGATCGAAACCGTGACGCGGCGCGATCTCGAGCATCTCGGAGAAATTCGCTTCCACCACCGTGAGCCTGCCGCCGTACTCGCTCACTAACCACGCCGACTGCGCGACCGTGCGCGGATCGCGGTCGAAGCCGAGCACATGGCAATTCGCCTCCGCGAGCAGCGCGCGTGAATGGCCGCCCGCGCCGAAAGTCGCGTCGATGTATTTCCCGCCGTCTTTGGGTTTGAGGGAGGAAACGACCTCCCGGAGCATCACAGGAAGATGGCGAGCCGGTCCGCCAGCAGCGCCCGTTTCCGGGCTGCTGCGGCCCGCGATCATCCCGACGACGCTCCGGAAGGTTTCCCCGAAGCGCCGAGTGCCCGCCGGAAGGCGCGCACTTTCTCGGTCGCTTCCGAAAGATGCGATTGGAAGCGCGTTGGCTCCCACATCTGAAACTTGTGGCCGAGGCCGACGAAGGTCACCGCGTCCGAAATCTGCGCGTGCGATTTCAAGGTGTCGGTCAGCATGATGCGGCCTTCCGAGTCCGGCTTCAGCGTCTCGCTGCGCCCGAACAATGCCGCCGAAAATTCCTCGCGCTCCTCCGAGAACGGCGGATAGCGGTCGATCAAAGATTCGATTTCCGAGATGAGCGCCGAGCCGCCCGCGTCCACCGCCGGCCGGTCCAGCGCCGGGTGACAGTGCAAGCCTTCGTGCCCGTCGCGCGCAAGCACGGCACGGAAGGGAGCGGGAATGGAGACTCTGCCTTTGGCGTCCAGTCGCATCGTGAATGTCGACAGAAAACGGTTCATCGGAACACCGAACGCAACGACGCCACCCAACTCGCAAAGCGCGCGGCATCGGGAGCGGCGAGAATGCTTCTCGCCACATCGCCGGGTCGGCCTCAGACCGGAGCGGGATGATTTGGGATAACATGGGACCCTATGGTCGTCAACGAACGCGGCGCGCCAAATGGAGAGAGGCCGCGCCAAAGCGCGGCTTCTCCACAGGCGATTAACGACCTGTAAGGCTTAAGATTCGGTTTGCGGGGGTGTCGCCGGAGGCGGCGTTCTCTTCGGAAACAGGAGCCGCTGGTAGAGCAGCCCGATTCCGACCAGCACCACGCCGAGCCCGATGAAGGAAAGCGCCCGCCAGACCCCGGTGAGCCCGGCAAGGTCGATGAAGAAGACCTTGGCGATAGTGGCGAGCAGCACGGCCGCCGAAGCGAGCCGCACGGCTTGCGATTTCCGGAAGATGCCGGCGAGCAGCAGCACGACCGCGAAGGCGAGCCATACCGCCGAATAAGTGTATTGCTCCTCGTCGGAGATGCTGAAGCGGTCGAGCACCGGCCCCTGATAGATCGTCCGCACTTCCAGCGTCAGATACGCCATCGCAAGCACGATGGAAGTGATCGCCGCCGCGCCTCGGAATTTCTCGTCGCGCGTCTTTTGATAAACCACGGCGAGAATGCCCGCGAGGATCGCCGGCACGAGATAGCCGAGCGCCAGCGTATTGACGTAGCGCCCGCCGATCACAGGCTCTCCGGTGAAGAACGGATTCTGCATCAGCAAAAGCCCGCCGTAGATCGTGAGCGCGCTCAGCCCCGCCAGAATCTTCGCGCCGATATCGTGCATGATATTTTTCGTAACGGCGTGCGTGCGCTCCAGGCCGACCGTCATGGCCAGGAACACGATCACGTGCATCGCGTATTCCGTGAAATACGCGGTGTCCTTATAAATGTTGCCGCCGTTAATGTAGTGGCGGATCTGGAGCGAGAAGAAGAGCGCTGTGAACAGAATCGCGAGCGAGTCCGCGAAGCGTGACGGAAAATCGTCCTTGTGCTTGCGCAGGAGCCAGCCCGCGGCCCAGAAAGAAAGTGCTGGCACGCCGTAGCCCCAAAGGAGCCAGTTGAAGATCGGCGTGGTGCCGAGATCGCTGCCGGCGATGCGCGGCTCATAAGCAATGCGCGCGACCACGAGCGCGCAAGCCGCGGCGGCTAACCACCGCAGGAACGGCAACGGCCGCTTGCTTTCCACATATGCGATGCCCGCCGTCATCAGCGCAAGCGATACCGTCAGCCAGCCCTTCTCGAGTGCGAAGGTAAGCGCGAGCGCGAGCGAGATGATCGAGCCGGTCGCGAAGATCGCGGGCACAGACGCCGAGCCGGGTTTTGCCGCGCGCCGCGTCAAAAGCTCCGTCGCATAGGCGTAGATCGCAGCCAGCAGAAGCGCGACACCGGCAAACGGAATCGAGCGCTCCCAGACTGCGATGCGATAATAAAGTGCGGCCATGATCGCGATCGGTGCGAGCACGGCAGCCGCCGCCCACAGGATCGAAGAGAGCGCGCTTCTGGTGCGCTCCTGCGCGAGAAAACCGCTTGCGCCAAAGAGAATTGCGAGCGCGCCGCCGAGCCACAGATGCGAACCGAAGGTTGCGCGCGGAAGCTCGGGAATATTGCCCGCAAGCGGACCCGGTGCCGCAAGCGGGCTGGTTACGCGGATTTCGACCGCCCATTGCGCAAGCACGAGTGCAGCAAGGATCGCCGCTCCCGGCACAGCAGCGGCCGCCGCTTCCGTGCGCCAGGCAATCGCAATCGTTGCCGCACAAAGCGCCGCGAAAGCATAAAGCGCCATCGCTTCGTGATTGCGCGCGACGACAAGGAACGCGACCGCGAGCAGATAGCCGGACAGCGCGCCGGACGAGATGCCGTCCACCTTGCCGTCGGCGGGCGGGCCGTAGAACAGGCCCGACACGATCAGCGCGGCGGCAAGCGCGTAACCCACGACGCCATGGAAAGTGTGCGGCATCAGTGCATCGCGCACGAAATCGTCGATGCCGGGCAACATCCACAAGACGCCGAACACCACCGCCGAAATCGCGAGCCAGCGCCACAGCCGCGCACGCGCCAGTGCGAAAGCTGCGGCGGTGACGACTGCGAGATAGATATAAAGCGCCCAGTAGTTCGGCGCCTCCGAAGATACCAGCGCGGGCGTGACGTAAGCGCCGATCAGCCCGAGACCGGCGAGCAGCGGCCCGTGCAGCAAAGCCGCCGCGAGCGTCGCGACTGCGACGATACCAAGCGCGATGAACGCAGCCGGCGGAGAAAGAAATCCGTAAAGCGCGTAAGCGGAATAAACCGTCGCATAAGCGACCGTCGTGCCCGCGGCGGTGAGAATGCTCGGAATATGCGCGGAAGGAACGCCTGCGACGTTCGACTTGTTTTCCTTCCGCCGCATCCATTCTCCGGCAGCGATCAAGGCGGCGGCGAGTAGCGCACCGAGGAAGATGCGCGCCGCCGGGCCGATCAGGCCGGCTTCGATCGAAAACTTGACGAGAAAGATGCCGCCGAGTGCGAGCGCAAGTCCGCCGACCCAGACCACCCAGCGCGTGCCGAACTGTTCTTCGAAGCTCGTGTCGCTTTTCGGTTTCGTCGGCGGCGTGGGACGCGGTGCGCGCGGCGGCAGCGGCGTTTCGCGAACGAAGGCCACGTCCGCAGCAGCAGCTTGCGCCGGTGCAGGCGGCGTTCCGAACGCCGAAGGCTTTTCGCTCACCGAAGGCGCGGGCGTAGCGGCATCGGATGCGCGCGGTTCGCGCGGCGGACGCGGGGCCACGACGAACGGCGATTGCGCTTCGATGCCGAGCCGCTTCTCGATTTCGCGCAGCCGCAGGTCAATGTTGCGAAGCTGGCCGCCCTGCGCGAGCGACTTGAAGAAGGCGATGATCGCCATCACCGGCAAGGCAAGGACCAAGAGCCCGAGCAGCGCCCATTCCATCGTACTTCCCCCGAATTCAGCCCCGCATGGATGCTATCGCAGGGGAGATACGAAGCGAAGCCGCCTCACCCCCTTGTGAAAACCTCGCGGAAATGGAATTGCGGGCGGGAAAAACAAGAGCGGAAACCGCCGTGCAGAAGGCCTTCGAACCCGATTCGCATTGCGTCAGCAGCGTCTCCCCCTCGCCGAACGTGAGCGAGCGCGCCTGCGCGCCGGACATTCTGCTCCTGCATTATACCGGCATGCTGACCGGCGAGAGCGCGCTGAAATGGCTGTGCGATCCGATCAGCAAGGTCTCCTCGCATTACTTCGTCGATGAGGACGGCAGGATCGCGCAACTCGTTCCCGAAGCAGTGCGCGGCCACCATGCCGGCGTCTCTTCTTGGGAAGGCACCACCGACATCAACTCGCGCTCGATCGGAATCGAGATCGTCAATCCGGGCCACGAGCACGGCTATCGCGATTTTCCCGACGAGCAGATCGAGGCCGTGGTCCATCTCTGCTTCGACATCGTCGCACGCCACAACATCCGCCCGACCCGCGTGCTCGCGCATTCGGATGTCGCGCCGCTGCGCAAGCAGGATCCGGGCGAGAAGTTTCCGTGGGAGCCGCTTTACGAAGCTGGCGTCGGACACTGGATTGCACCGGTCGCGATCGGCGACGGCGCGCTGCTGCAGCCCGGCGATTCCGGCCCGGCAGTCGCGGCGATGCAGGCCGCGCTGAAAGAATATGGTTACGGCATCGAGGCGAACGGCACCTTCGACGAACTGACTGGCGCGGTGGTCACCGCTTTCCAGCGCCACTTCCGCCCGGCGCTGGTCGACGGCATCGCCGATCATTCGACGCTGCGGACACTGGAGCGCCTGCTCGCGTCCCGGCCGGCTTGAAGTTCCATTGCCATAATTGATTGCAACGGCCGGAACGAAGCCGGACGCGGCGAACAGGCCCGTAAAACTTGGCCTTTTGACAGATTATGGCCCTATTTCCCGTGGCATCTCCTCAACAGAGATTACGGGGACAAGGAATCCACTCGAAATGACTCTGTTCCGACTTGCGCTGCCTGCCGCAGTGCTCGCCGCCGCAATGGGCGCTTCTATCGCCCGCGCGGATGACAATCCCGTTCGCCAGTTCCTGAACGAAGAATTCGCCAACGCCGCGACGCAGGCGCCGCAGGAGCAGGAAAATGCGCCGGCCGCAGCACAGGTCGCGAACGTCGGCGCAGACCAGCAGGCGAAAACCAAAGCCGACGCAAATCCGTGGGCCGGCATGACCACCGCGTCTGCCGCTCCCGTTGCCGCGCCGGTGCGCACACCCGCTCCGGCTGTCGATGCAAACGCCGCTGCAATCAATCTCCTGATCGAAAAGCACGCGAGCGCGAACGGTATTCCGGCGGCCTTCGTGCGCGCGGTCGTGCGGATCGAAAGCAACTACAATCCGCGCGCCACCGGCAGCCACCGCGAGGTCGGCCTGATGCAGATCAAGTACGAGACCGCGCGCGGCATCGGCTACACCGGCACCCGCGAGGAGCTTTACGATCCCGACACCAACCTGCGCTGGGGCACGAAGTATCTCGCCATGAGCTGGAAGCTCGGCGGCTCCACGACCTGCGGCGCGGTGATGAAGTACCAGGGCGGGCACGCGGTTACCCGCATGAGCCCGGCCGCCAACGTCTATTGCGCCAAGGTGAAGGCGCACATGGCTTCCGCGAATTAAGCATCGTCAGGTTTTGATTTACGATGCCATGGCGCGGACGGAGACGTCCGCGCCATTTTTCTTGACCCCGCGCCCCGCCACCCTCATTTACGTCCAGTCAGTCGGCCGGGCAGCCGCGTCGCTTTAAGCGTCGAGGAAAGTCCGGGCTCCACGGAGAAGCGGTGCCGGATAACGTCCGGCGGGGGCGACCCCAGGGAAAGTGCCACAGAGAACAAACCGCCTTCGATTTTCGGACCGGAGGTAAGGGTGAAAAGGTGCGGTAAGAGCGCACCGCGCCGCTGGCAACAGCGGCGGCACGGCAAACCCCACCGGGAGCAAAGCCAAATAGGGATGACGCGGCGCGAGCCGGTTCTCTCCGGACCAGTCATCCGGGTTGGCTGCTTGAGGCGTTCGGCAACGGGCGTCCCAGAGGAATGGCTGCCGCGCGGGGGCGACCCCGCCTTACAGAACCCGGCTTACAGGCCGGCTGATGACTTGATGAGAAGGCCCGGCGGGAAGACCGCCGGGCCTTCGCCATTACAGATTGACGAAAATTGGAGGTGCCTAATTACCTTTTGCACAGGCAATTTCTCAGGAACAACCCACAGGGCTTAGGGGTTTAGTCGGAGCCTTAGACTTTCGGATGATTTTTCCGCTTCCCTCGGGAGCCGTCGGCTGGCAGCCTCGGGTGCAAGCTCAACCAAAGGGGAGACTTCAAATGTATCTCGCCCGCCGGATTGACGTCCTCGCCATCTGCGCTGCGTTTGCATTCGTAGGGGCGATCCTGCTCGGAATGATCTGAGCACCAGTTTCAGTTTCACAGGATATGGCGCCGGGAAGCGAAGGCTTTCCGGCGTTTTCTGTCGCAACCTTAAACACAATCAATGGATGTATTCACCAGTGGGTACAATTTGCGGTGACTTGGTGCGATTTCCGGTTACTCTACCCATAGATGCGGCAATGATATGCGCAACCAAAGCGCTAGTAGGAGTAAATCGGATGAAACGCCTCGTTCTCTGCACCGCCGCGGCCCTCGTGATCGCAGCCTCACCCGCTATGGCCGGCGGCAAGGGTCACGGCTACGGCTCCACCCAGTCGGTCAATGCGAACGTGAATGTTGCGACCGGCAAGGGCGGCCTGCTCGGCGCGGTCCTCGGCACGCTCCGCGGCCATAACGGCCTGAACGTAAACGCCAACCTGACCACCGGGAAGGGCGGCATTCTCGGCACGATCCTGGGCGGCCGCTAAATCCCGGCGCACCGCCACGGGCTGCCGGCGCCTCTCGTCCCTCCCCCACGCGCCCGGCAGTGAAGTCGAAACGCCAATCCCCGGCGTTTCGGCGGGCGGAGCATAGCAACGCGCTCTGCCCGCAACTCATTTCTTCGACGGCGCGGCGAAGCGCGTCATGAGCGAAAGCGACGCGATCACACCGTCCGCCTTCTCGCCGGTAAGCAGCGTGGCTTTGGCAAAGCCGAGCTGGCCCGCGAGCGAAACGTCATCCCGAATCTCGTGCATGAACTCGACGCCCGCGATTTCGGTCCGCGAGAACAGCGGCGTGTCCCAATATTTGCGCTTCAGCGAACGCAAGAAGACGCCCGCATTCGTTTTCGGCGCGATGTCGTAGCCGAGCTTCGCCTGCACCGTCGTGTTGATCGTCACCGGCGACACCGGGAAGGTCGTATCCTCCGCTGTGCGCGATGCGGAAAGCTCTCCACTCCAGCCCTGCCATTTGGCGGCGAGCGAAACATCGAACAGCAGCGCTTCGACGTCGGTAAAGTACTGCTCTTCCGAATGCGCGCGCAGGAAGGAAACCGCGCCTGACGCCGAAAAGTTTTCCGCATTGAATTTCGCGAACACGCCCGGCTCGGCGCGATCGTTGTTGCGGTGAAAGCCGAACAGATCCGGCTCCGCCTCGTATCGGGTGCGCGAAAGCGCCACCTGCGCGCCGAACTCGAGCTTGTCCCGAACGTAGGCGACACCCGGCGTGATCGTACCGCGCAGATAACGCATCGGCTCCGGCAGAAAATTACCGAGCAGAATATTGGCTTCGTTCAGCGACGCGAAGCGCAGGTCGCCGGCGAAGAAAGGGCGAAGCGCACCGCCCATCCATTGCACATGCACGCGCTGGTTCACGAACTCGCTTTTCGTGTCGTAGTTGGAAAAATGCACGAGCGTTGTCGTGGCATCGAGCGAAATTTCATTCTGATTTTTATTCGCAAGCCGCAGCCGCAGCCGGTAGTTCTGGATCGGCTCGAACTCGGGCTCGCGGTAGCGCGTCAGCGCCGCTTCGCCGGTCGCGCCCGTGACCCATTCGCCGTTGTCGTGTCCATAGACTGCGGCCGCTTCCCACGCCGCGAGCGCGGAACCTTTGCCGTTCGGCACGAGCAACGGATTGCTGTCATAGCCGCCGCGCAGGCGGAAACTCGCGGCGAACTCTTCCGCAGCCATCGCAGGCAAAAGGCCGGACACGAACCAGAGAACGCAAAACCACGCACGCATGCGCGCGAGCAATAAACGGTTAGCGATAAGGGCGGCTGAAGAAAAATCTTAAGCGAGATTATTCTGCTGCTTCTCTGGGAATCTTTGCCGGATCGTAGGACAGAAGCGGCGCAAGCCAGCGTTCGGCCTCCTGCACGGTCCAGCCCTTGCGCGCGGCGTAGTCTTCGACCTGATCGCGGTCGATGCGGCCGACGCCGAAATAGGCGCTTTCCGGATGCGAGAAATAAAGGCCGGAAACGGCCGCCCCCGGCCACATCGCGTAAGACTCGGTAAGCTGCACGCTGGTCGCTTTCGTCGCATCGAGCAGCTTGAACAGCGTCGCCTTCTCGGTGTGATCGGGCTGCGCCGGATAGCCCGGCGCGGGGCGGATGCCGCGATATTTCTCGAGAATGAGATCTTCGTTGGTGAGCGCTTCGTCCGGCTCGTAGGCCCAGAACTCCTTGCGCACGCGCTGGTGCATGCGCTCGGCAAAGGCCTCGGCCAGACGATCCGCCAGCGCCTTCACGAGGATTGCCGAATAGTCGTCGTTCTTCTTCTTGAATTCGTCGGCCTTCTCGTCCTCGCCGATGCCGGCGGTCACGACGAAGCCGCCCATGTAGTCGGGAATCTTTGTGTCGGCTGGCGCAACGAAATCCGAAAGCGCGATATTCGCGCGCTCGTCGCGCTTTGGCATCTGCTGGCGCAGCGTATGCAGCGTCGCGAGCTTCTCTTTCCGCGCGTCGTCTTTATAGAGAACGATGTCGTCGCCCTGCGCGTTCGCAGGCCAGAAGCCGATCACGGCGCGCGCCTCGAACCACTTCTCTGTCACGATGCGATCGAGCAGCGCGGTCGCGTCCTTATAAAGCGTGCGCGCGGCCTCGCCCTGTTTCGGGTCGTCGAGGATTTGCGGAAACCGCCCGGTCAACTCCCACGATTGGAAAAACGGCGTCCAGTCGATCAAAGGCACGAGTTCGGCGAGATCGTATTGCAAGAATTCCTTCGTGCCGAGGAACTTGGGCTTCGCGGTCTTGCCCTCGAATTCAAGCTTAAGCTTGTTCTTGCGCGCATCCTCGATCGCGATGCGGCGCTGCTCCTGCGAGCCGCGCGCATGGGCTTCGGCGACCTTTTCGTATTCCTTACGCACGGCGTCGAGTTCGACAACGCGCGAATCCGGATTCATGAGCTTCGACACCACGCCGACTGCGCGACTTGCATCGAGCACGTGCACCGCCTGGCTGCGGCGATAATTCGGGGAAATCTTCACCGCGGTATGGACGCGGCTCGTCGTCGCGCCGCCGATCAGGAGCGGCAGGTCGAAACCCTCGCGCTCGAGTTCGCTTGCGACATGCGCCATCTCGTCGAGCGAAGGCGTAATCAACCCCGACAGCCCGATGATGTTGCAGTTCTCTTTCTTCGCAGTCTCGAGAATCTTCGCGGCAGGCACCATCACGCCGAGATCGACGATCTCGTAGTTGTTGCACTGGAGCACGACGCCGACGATGTTCTTGCCGATGTCGTGCACGTCGCCCTTCACGGTCGCGAGCAGGATCTTCCCGTTCGACTTCGCGGTCTCGCCCGAGCGCCGTTTTTCTTCTTCCATGAACGGCATCAGATAGGCGACCGCCTGCTTCATCACGCGCGCGGATTTCACCACCTGCGGCAGAAACATCTTGCCCGCGCCGAACAGGTCGCCGACCACGTTCATGCCCGCCATCAGCGGACCCTCGATCACATCGAGCGGCTTCGCGGCGTTCTTCCGCGTCTCTTCGGTGTCCTCGATGATGAAATCGGTGATGCCGTTGACGAGCGCGTGGGCGAGGCGCTTTTCGACATCCCACGAGCGCCACGCGAGATCGGCTTCCTTCTTTGCGCCGCTACCGCCGGATTTGAATTTTTCGGCAAGCGTGAGCAATCGCTCGGTCGCGTCCTCGCGGCGGTTCAGCACCACATCTTCGCAGGCTTCACGCAATTCCGCCGGGAGATCGTCATAGATCGCGAGTTGTCCCGCGTTGACGATACCCATGTCCATCCCGGCCTTGATGGCATGATAAAGAAAGACCGCGTGCATCGCCTGCCGTACCGGCTCGTTGCCGCGGAACGAGAACGAAAGGTTCGACACGCCGCCGGAAATATGCGCGTGCGGCAATTTCTGGCGGATGATGCGCGTCGCGTCGATGAAAGCGGTGCCATAGCCCGCATGCTCCTCGATGCCGGTCGCAACCGCGAAGATGTTCGGATCGAAGATGATGTCTTCCGGCGGAAAGCCGACTTCGTCGACGAGAATCTTGTAGGCGCGCGTGCAGATATCGACCTTGCGCTCGACCGTGTCGGCTTGGCCCTGCTCGTCGAACGCCATCACCACGACCGCCGCCCCGTAGCGGCGCACGAGCCGCGCGTGATGCCGGAACGCGTCCTCGCCTTCCTTCATCGAAATCGAATTGACGATGCCCTTGCCCTGCACGCATTTCAGGCCGGCCTCGATCACCGACCATTTCGACGAGTCGACCATGACCGGCACTTTGGCGATGTCGGGCTCGGATGCGATCAGGTTCAGGAACTCGACCATCACCTTTTCGGAGTCGAGCAGGCCCTCGTCCATGTTGACGTCGATGACCTGCGCGCCGTTCTCGACCTGCTCGCGCGCGACCGCGAGCGCCTCGTCGTATTTGCCTTCGGTGATGAGCTTCCTGAATTTCGCCGAGCCCGTGACATTGGTGCGCTCGCCGACGTTCACGAACGGGATTTCCGGCGTCAGCTCGAACGGCTCGAGGCCGGAGAGCTTGAGCCGCGCCGGCAATTCGGGAATCGTGCGCGGCTTCTTGTTCGCGGTCACCGTGCAGATCGCGCGGATGTGCTCCGGCGTGGTGCCGCAGCAGCCGCCGACGATATTGACGAGACCGGCAGACGCAAACTCGCCGAGCATCTCCGACATATATTCCGGGCTTTCGTCGTAGAGCCCGAATTCGTTCGGCAAGCCCGCGTTCGGATAGGCGCAGACCAGCGTGTCCGCGACCTTCGCGATTTCCGCGATATGCGCGCGCATTTCTTTCGCGCCGAGCGCGCAGTTGAGGCCGACCGAAAACGGCCGCGCATGCGAAACCGAATTCCAGAACGCCGACGGCGTCTGGCCCGATAACGTGCGGCCCGAGCGATCCGTGATCGTGCCGGAAATCATCACCGGCAGCCGCTCGCCGCGCTCGTCGAACAGCTTCTCGATCGCGAAGATCGCGGCCTTCGCGTTCAAGGTGTCGAAGATCGTCTCGACCAGGATGATGTCCGCGCCGCCTTCGACCAGCGCCTTGGTCTGCTCGTAATAGGCGCTCGCCAGTTCGTCGAACGAGGTCGCGCGGAAACCCGGATTGGAAACGTCGGGCGAGATCGAAGCGGTGCGGTTGGTCGGCCCCAAGGCGCCTGCGACATAACGCTTGCGGCCGTCTTCCTTCTCGATAATCGCGGCCGCCTCTTTCGCGAGCCTCGCGCCTTCGAAGTTCAGTTCGCGGACGAACTCCTCCATGCCGTAATCGGCCTGCGCGATGCGCGTCGAGGAAAAGGTATTCGTCGAGCAGATGTCGGCGCCCGCGCGAAAATAGGCGAGCGAGATGTCGCGGATCGCGTCGGGTTTGGAGATGTTGAGAATGTCGTTATTGCCGCGGATCTCGCGGTTCCAAGCATCGAACCGCGCGCCGCGATAGCCCGACTCGTCGAGACCCAGCGCCTGGATCATCGTGCCCCACGCGCCGTCGAGCACGAGGATGCGATCCTGCGCCGCCTCGCGAAGCGCGCGCTCGGTCGCCGACATCTGCAACTTCACTTCACTCATTACTTTTATTCCGGTTACGCGGCGGCAGCGCTTGCGCCCGCTTCGGGGCGGATGCCGAGCAGATGGCAGATCGCGTAAACCAGCTCGGAGCGGTTCAGCGTGTAAAAGTGGAATTCGTTGACGCCGCGCTGGCGGAGATCATTGACCTGTTCGGCGGCAACCGTCGCCGCGACCAGCCTGCGGGTTTCGGCGTCGTTCTCGAGACCCGCGAAACGCTCGGCCAGCGCCTGCGGCACATGCGCGCCGCACATCTCCGCGAATTTCTTCACTTGCGCGAAATTCAGGACCGGAATGATTCCGGGTACGATCGGAATATCGATGCCCTTCGCGCGCACCCGGTCGAGATAGCGGAAATAGAGATCGTTGCCGAAGAAGAACTGCGTGATCGCCCGCGTCGCGCCTGCATCGACCTTGCGCTTCAGGAGCTCGATTTCAGCATCCGCGCTCGCGCTGTCGGGGTGTTTCTCGGGATAGGCGGAGACCGAAACTTCGAAGTTACCGATCTTGCGGATGCCTTCGATCAGTTCAGGGCTGCCCTCATAGCCGCCGGGATGCGGCTCGTATTTCGTGCCCGCCCCCGTCACCGGATCGCCGCGCAGCGCCACGATGTGGCGCACGCCGAGATTCCAGTATTCGCGCACGACCTCGTCGGTTTCTGCCTTGGTTGCGCCGACGCAGGTGAGATGCGCAGCCGGCGTCAACGGCGTCTCGCGCAGCATGCGCGCGATCGTGCCGTGGGTCCGCTCGCGCGTGGAGCCGCCCGCGCCGTAGGTGACCGAGACGAAACGAGGCTTCAGCGGTGCGAGCCGCGCGATCGACGCCCACAGCGTCTTTTCCATTTCCGGCGTCTTCGGCGGAAAGAATTCGAACGAGACCTGAATATCGTTACCCATTACGCGACTTCCCTTCCCTCGCCCGCGAGCAAAATTCGCGGGTCACGCGCGACCCAGACCGAAACCGTGAGCGCGCCTTCGCTTTTCTTCTCCGGCGCGAGCGCCCGGTGCTTGTCGAATTCGAGACCGGCATCCTTGAGCCATTGCTCGACCGCGTCCGGCGCGAAGCCGAGACGGCGATGCGCATGTTGGTCGCGCAGAAATTCGAGCTGATGCGGCGCGAAATCGACTACGACCAGACGGCCGGACGGACGCAGTACGCGCGCGGCTTCGCGCAGCGCGCGCGCGCCGTCCTCGAGATAGTGCAGCACCTGATGCATAACAATTGCATCGAAAGAGTCGCGCGGGAACGGCAGGTTGTAGAGATCGCCCTGCCGCACCGAGCAGTTCTTCAGGCCCGCCTTGTCGAGATTGGCGCGCGCGAATTGCAGCATCTCCGGATTAAGGTCGATGCCGACGCCGCGCGAAATCTCCGCGCCGAAAAGCTCGAGGATCCGTCCCGTGCCGGTGCCGAGATCGAGCAGCGCGTCGATCCGCTTTCCCGCCAGCGCTTCGCGCACCGCGGCTTCGACCGCGGCCTCCGAGACATGCAGCTTGCGCAGTTCGTCCCAGCGCGCGGCGTGTTTGCGGAAATAGCTCTGCGCCGCCGACTGACGGGACGCGCGCACCTGCGCGAGCCGCTCGCGGTCGCGCTCGAAAATCGGATCGGTCGGATCGGCGAGTGCCAGGATCGCGTCCGCCAGGGGCGCGCCAGCGCCCTCCGGCGCACGGCGATAGAACGCCCATGATGCTTCGCGGAAGCGCTCGACGATGCCGGCCTCGGCGAGCAACCGCAGGTGCCGCGAGATACGCGGCTGCGACTGGCCGAGAATGTCGGTGAGATCGGAGACCGTGAGTTCCGCCTGGTCGAGCAGTGCGAGCAAACGCAGCCGCGTGTCCTCGGCCGCGGCCTTCAGGCCGCCGAGCAGCGCATCGAAGTTGGACGGCACCTTCTTGCGAACCACGGGGAAATCCTTCCGGCACGGGCGAGCGCCCATTGCCCATCATATAAGGATATCTTTATGTGATTAAACAATGGCTTGCAAGCCGCGCGTGTCAAAACCCCGTAAATGTCTACAGGGGCAGTATTTTCAGTCCTCAAAGCCTCTTCTAAGCTCGCACCATGAGCCTTGTCGCGACCCAGCCGATTCCCCGAGCCGCGGCGACCCTGCCGCCGAAGGTGCGCGACCTAAGGCTCGATTTTTTCCGCGGGCTCGCGCTCTGGCTGATTTTTCTCGATCACGTCCCGTCGAACGTGGTCGCCTGGTTCACGCTCCGGAATTTCGGTTTTTCCGACGCCGCCGAGATGTTCGTTTTCATCTCCGGTTACACCGCGGCCTTCGTCTATGGCCGCGTAATGCTCGATCGCGGTTTTGTCGTCGCCTCGTCCCGCATCTGGAAACGCGCCTGGCAGATCTACGTCGCCTTCGTCTTCCTCTTCATGATTTATCTCGCCCAGATTTCCTGGGTCGCGAGCCGTTTCGAAAACCCGCTCTACATCGAGGAAATGAACCTCCTGCATTTCCTGCAACGGCCGGAAATCGTGATCGTCGAGGCGCTGCTTTTGCGATTCCTGCCCGCGAACGTGGACGTGCTGCCGCTCTACATCGTGCTGATGCTGGGCTTTCCTTTCGTCGTCTGGATTCTGCTCCGCGCGCCCGTGGTAGGACTGGCATTGTCCTTTGCGCTCTATGTGGCGGCCTATCTCAACAGCTGGAACCTGCCGAACTATCCGGGTGGACGCTGGTTCTTCAGCCCCTTCGCCTGGCAGTTCCTGTTCGTGATCGGGGCATGGTGCGCGCTCGGCGGCGCGCAGAAAATCGCAGGCCTGATCCGCTCCAGACCCTTCGTTATTCTTGGCGGGCTCTATCTGCTGTTCGCGTTGGGGATGCAGGGCATTACCAATATCGACGCCAATTTGCGGCTCAATCTCCAGTTCCCGAACTGGCTGCTAATCTTCCCGTTGGACAAGACTCACCTCTCCCCGCTGCGGCTGGTCCATTTCCTGATCCTGACCGCGATGGTGGTCCGTTTTGTCCCTCCGGATGCCCGGTTCCTGCGCAGCCGTTGGGCCTATCCCCTGATTCTGTGCGGCCAGCACTCGCTGGAAATCTTCTGCTTGGGGGTGTTTTTGTCGTTTTCAGCACACTTTCTGCTTGTGGAAATATCGAGCCGCATCCCCATGCAGGTGCTCGTTAGCCTTGGCGGGGTGATCATCATGATTGCCCTTGCAGGCATCATGACGTGGTATAAGAACGTGCAAAAAGGTCAGGCACCCAAGAACCTGACAGCCTAATTTCGTACCGGACATGCCCTAGGGGGGCATATGCAGGCCAAGGCAGTCGGGGCGGCGTTGTTTCCGCTCCTGTTCCTATCTGGAATGGCCGCCGCGCAGGATCGTCGCTGCGAGGTCCCGGATTATTATGCGCAGCCCTATTACAAGGCGAACAGTGCCGCGCTGACGCTGCGCTCTTCGAAGACGCTCGACATCCTGATCGTCTCGAGCCTGCCCGCGCAGACCCGCTCCGGCGACAAGCTGCGCTCCTACCCTTCGTTCCTCGAGAACGCCCTGAAGGAGCGCCTCCCGAAATACGGGATTCACGTCGCCATCCATAACGAGCCGCGTAAATCGGCAACCGAAATCGTCGATCGCCTTCCGGAGGCGCTCAAGAAATACAAGCCCGCGCTCGTGGTCTGGCAGACCGGCACCGTCGAAGCGCTGAACGGCCTGGACCCCGACACCTATGAACAAGCGCTCGAGCGCGCGATCGAACTGATCCGCGCCGCCGGCGCAGACGTAATTCTCGTCAACCCGCAGTTCAGCCCGCGTCTTGCGCTCGTCAGCAATTCCGGCGCGCTGAACGATCGCATCCGCCGCGTCGCAGCCTATGCCGACGTGCCGCTGTTCAACCGCTACGGCATCATGCGCTACTGGAACGAGAACGACGCGTTCGACTTCACCGCGCTGAAAAACGACGGCACCTATGAAGTCGTACACCGTTGCCTAGGCCATCTGCTCGCGGAATTCGTTTCCCGCGCCGCGTCCTTCTCGGAGATTGCAAAGCTTCCTCAATGAAAATACGCAACCTCCTGATCGCGGCGGGCACCCTCCTCTGCCTCGCGCCCGCGGCCCGCGCCGAAACCGCGGCTCCGGCCTGTGCTCCCAGCGCCGAATATACGCGCCTGTCCGGGCCGCTCGCCCGTGTCGCCGAGCGCATCGCCAAGCGCGAACCCGTCACTATCGTCGCGATGGGCTCGTCGTCGACCGCCGGCGTCGGCGCCTCCACCATCGAGCACAATTATCCGAGCCAACTCGAAAAGCGCCTGAAAGCGCGCTTTCCCGGCATCCAGTTCCGCGTCATCAACCGCGGCATGAGCGGTGCCGTGGACCGCGAAATGCTCGCGCGCTTCGAGGAAGACGTGCACGCCGCCAAGCCCGATCTAGTGCTCTGGCAGGTCGGCACCAATGCGCTGCTGAATTTTGACGGCATCAGGGACCAGGGCGACGTTATGCGCGAGGGTCTGCGCCGCCTGCGCGCGATCGGCGCCGATGTCGTGCTGATCGATCCGCAATATTCGCCGAAGGTGCTGAAAGACCCCGACGCCGAGCCCATGGTCGAATTGATCCAGACCATCGCGCGCGAGGAAGGCGTGCCGGTATTCCATCGCTGGGCGCAGATGCGCGACTGGAAGGAAGTGCGGCACATTCCGTTCGAGGCGTTCCTGTCGAAGGACCTCTTCCACATGAACGACTGGAGCTATGCCTGCTGGGCGGAGGCGCTTTCCAGCGCGATCTCCTGGTCGGCGACGCAAAGCGGCTTCCAGTTCGCCGCGCAGCCGCTCCGCCCGTAATCTTCCCCGCGTTATTTCTTTTCCGGTTGTAGGATGAAACACGTCGTCGTGGCGTGCGCGTAAAGTTTGCCGTCGCTGCCGACAAGACGCCCTTCCGCGATCGCGGTGCGTGCGCCGCTATGCACGATCTTGCCTTCGGCACGCAGCCTGCCGGTTTTCGCGCTCACGCCGCGCACGAAATTCAGCTTGATCTCGAGCGTCGTATAGCCGGTGCCGGCGGGCAGCATGGTCTGCACCGCGCAACTCATCGCGGAATCCATCAAGGTCAGTGCGACACCACCGTGCACACTGCCGATCGGATTGTAGTGAAACTCCTTCGGCTCGATCTCGAACACGACGAAGCCCGGCTCGACTTCGGAAAGTTCGTAGTCGAGCGTGTCGGTGATCGGCGGATTAGGAATTTCGCCGTCGCGGATTTTCCGCAGGAAATCGAGACCCGGCATCATCAGCACGAGACCCGCACTTTCCTTCGGGTCCTTCCAGCTAAAGGTCCGGGTTCGTTCGGCTGATACTACTTTCGCGACCATGACGCTCTCCCCACGGAAACATTGACAAATGCGTATATACGCTCATTATGCGCGCATATACGCCTTTGTCCAGAGCGAGCATGGCTGCCAAACGAACGGATATTCACCGCTGCGCCTGCACCATCCTGCGCCAGGCGGCGCGGGTCGCGACCCAGCATTTCGACAGGACGCTCGCGACCAGCGGGCTGCGCATCTCGCAACTTTCGGTGCTGACGACGCTCCGTTACGTCGGCCCAAAAACGATCAACGAGCTCGCGGAAATCATGGTGCTCGACCGCACTACGCTCGGGCGCAACCTCAAGCCGCTCGAGCGCGAAGGCTATCTCGCGGTCGAAGCGGGCGAGGACGACCGCCGCACGAAGCAACTCGTATTGACGAAAAAAGGCGAGAAGGTCGCGGTCAAGGCCATGGATAGCTGGAGCGATGCGCAGACGAGTTTCGAGCAGGCGATCGGTCTCGACAACGCGATCGCGCTTTCGAAACTGCTGCGTCAGGTCGTAAAAGCCGACTACACGAAATAAAACCGCCTCGGGGGAAACATGAGCAAACTACAGATCATCGGCACGTCGCTGTCGAACTTCGTGCGCACCGCGCGCATGGCCGCGCAGGAGAAAGGCGTGCCTTATGATCTCGTCGAGGTCATGCCGCGCAGCGATCAGGCGACTGAAATCCATCCCGGCGGGATGATTCCGGTGATGAAACATGGCGAGCGGACCCTGTTCGAATCCCGCGCGATCACGCGCTACATCGACGAGGCCTTCGACGGACCGCCGCTGATGCCGCGCGATCCTTGGGCTGCGGCGCAGGCCGAGCAATGGCTCGCTTACGTCGCGACCTCGGTCGACAAGGCCGTGATCCGCGAACTCGTCCACGCCTATTTCTTCTCGCGAAAGCCCGATAAATCGCCCGACCGCGAAATCGTCGATCGCGCCGCGAAGCGCGTCGCACGGCAATTCGCAACACTCGGCAAGGCCGTCGAGCGGACAGGCTACCTGAGCGGCGACAACTTCGGCCTCGCCGACATGTACGCAATGCCGATCATCAGCCAGTCGCGCGTGACGCCCGAAGGCAAGGAAGCCATGGCGAGTGCGCCCTCGCTCCTCGCGTACTACGAGAAGCACAAAGTCCGGCCGAGCTTCGCCGACACCGCGCCACCGCGCGGGAAATAGCCGTAACAAAAAAGCCCCGGAAAATCCGGGGCTTTTCTTTTATCGCGTGAACTTCTTGTACTTGATCCGGTGCGGAATTTCCGCCACGGCACCGAGCCGGCGCTTCTTGTCCGCTTCGTAATCCTGGAAGTTGCCTTCGAACCATTCGACGTGGCTATCACCCTCGAAGGCGAGGATATGGGTCGCGATGCGATCGAGGAAGAAGCGATCGTGGCTGATGATGACGGCGCAGCCCGCGAAATCCTCGAGCGCTTCCTCGAGCGCGCGCAACGTATCGACATCGAGATCGTTGGTCGGTTCGTCGAGCAGCAAGACGTTCGCATGCGAGCGCAGCATCTTGGCGAGATGCACGCGGTTGCGCTCGCCGCCCGACAGCGAACCGACCTTCTTCTGCTGGTCGCCACCCTTGAAGTTGAACGCCGAGACATAGGCGCGGCTGTGCATTTCCTTCGCGCCGAGCTTGATGATCTCGTCGCCGCCGGAGATTTCCTCCCAGACGTTCTTGTTGCCATCGAGCGAATCGCGGCTCTGGTCGACATAGCCGAGCTTCACGCTGTCGCCGATCTTCAACTCGCCGCTGTCGGGTTTCTCCTGCCCGGTGATCATGCGAAACAGCGTGGTCTTGCCGGCGCCGTTCGGACCGATGACGCCGACAATGCCGCCCGGCGGCAGCTTGAAGTTCAGGTTTTCGATCAGCAACTGCTCGCCGAAACCTTTGGTCAGCCCTTCGGCATCCACCACGTTCTGGCCGAGGCGTTCGGCGACCGGAATGATGATCTGCGCGGTCTGCGGCGCCTTGTCGTTCTGCTTGGCGACGAGTTCGTCGTAGCGCTGGAAGCGCGCCTTGCTTTTGGCTTGGCGGGCTTTCGGCGAGGACGAAATCCATTCGCGCTCGCGCTCGATCGCGCGCTGGCGCGCTTCTTCTTCGCGCCCTTCCTGTTCGAGCCGCTTCTGCTTCTGCACCAGCCACGAAGAGTAGTTGCCCTCGTAGGGAATGCCGCGTCCGCGATCGAGTTCGAGAATCCAGCCCGTCACGTTATCGAGGAAGTAGCGGTCGTGGGTGACGATCAGCACCGCGCCCTTGAAGTTGCGCAGATACTCTTCGAGCCACGACACCGTTTCCGCGTCGAGATGGTTGGTCGGCTCGTCGAGCAGCAGAATGTCGGGCTCGGAGAGCAGCAACTGGCAGAGCGCGACCCGGCGCTTTTCGCCGCCTGAGAGATTGTTCACGTCGGCGTTGTCGTCTGGGCAGCGTAGCGCATCCATCGCAAGGTCGACCTGCGCGTCGAGATCCCAGAGGTTCTTGGCCTCGATCTCGTCCTGCAGCTTCGCCATTTCGTCGGCGGTCTCGTCGGAATAGTTCGCGGCGAGTTCGTTGTAGCGATCTAACAGCACCTGCTTCTCCGCAACGCCGATCATCACGTTCTGGCGAACGTTCTTCGACGGATCGAGCTGCGGCTCCTGCGGGAGATAGCCGACCTTCGCGCCTTCGGCGGCGAAGGCCTCGCCGGTGAAGTCCTTGTCGGTGCCGGCCATAATCCGCATGAGCGTGGATTTACCGGCGCCGTTGACGCCGAGCACACCGATTTTCGCGGTAGGGAAAAACGAGAGATGAACGTTGTCGAGGACCTTCTTCCCGCCGGGATAGGCCTTCGACAGCCCGATCATTTGATAGACATATTGCCACGAGGCCATTGCCGCCGCGCTCCGTGATAAAATCGTGGGAGAGTTCGGCGGCTATGTAGCGTTCGCGGGTGCCTTCGGCAAGGTTGGCTTGGGCTGCGGGCCTAGGCCTCGCGCGCGTGGAGCGCGCGAATTTCCGGGCTCGCGCCGGCGGCACGCAGCGTCCGCTTGCCGTTGGCGCCCGCCGTCAAGAGCTTGCGATAGAGCGCGACATAATCGTCGGCCATGCGCGCGACGGTGAAGCGCTCCTCGAACGCGCGGCGCACCGCCTTACGGTCGATCGCCATCAGTTCGGGAAACGACTGCACGGCTTCCGGCACCGAACCCACGATCACGCCGCTTTTGCCCTCGTCGATCACCTCCGGCACCGAGCCTTCGTTGAAGGCGAGCACCGGCGTGCCGCAGGCCATCGCTTCGATCATGACGAGGCCGAACGGCTCCGGCCAGTCGATCGGAAACAGAAGTGCCGCGGCATTGCCGAGAAAATCCTGTTTCTGCTGCTCGTTGATTTCGCCGATGAATTCGACGCCCTCGCCTTTCAGCATCGGCGCGATCTTCTGGTCGAAATATTCCTGATCGACCGCATCGATTTTCGCCGCCATCTTCAGCGGCACGCGCAGCTTGCGCGCGATCTCGATGGCGCGGTCCGGCCGCTTGTCGGGCGCCATGCGGCCGAGGAAGGCGAGATAGCCGCCTTGTGGCTGATAATTGGGTGCAAACAAATTTTCCGGCAGGCCGTGCAGCACGGTGCCCGCCACGTTGCGGCTGCGGACGAAACTTGCCTGCGAGTCGGAGATCGTCGCAAGCGGCATCTCGGGAAAGGTGCGGTGCAGCGGTTGGAGGTCATGGGTGTCCTGCCGTCCATGCAGCGTGGTCAGCGTCTTGTTCGCGATGTCGCGAAACAGCGGATAATGAAAATAATCGATATGGAAATGCAGGATGTCGAATTCGTCCGCGCGGCGGCGAAGCGCGTCCAGCATCACGAAATAATAGGGATTGGTTTCTTTCACGCGCGGGTCTAACCGCAGCGCTTTCGGACAGAACGCTTCCAGCGTCGCATCGGTGACGGAGTCACCGCTTGCGAACAGCGTTACCTCATGTCCCTGACGCACGAGTTCCTCGGTGAGCCAGGAGACCATGCGTTCGGTTCCGCCATAGAGTTGCGGCGGCGTGCTTTCGATAAGCGGGCTGATCTGCGCGATTTTCATTTTGTTGTTCCTTCGTTGCAATGCAACATCAAAGGAGCAACGAGCGGTACGCGCGAATGTTCCGGTGTTTCCTGCGCGAACTATCGGCGGATCATGACGCGAAAATGCGCAGCGCCACCTTGCTGCCGCAAAGCGCTCGCCATGCGATCAACCTGAAAAAAATTATTCGCAGTCTTCCACGCGCGGCGCATAGCGCACGATATGGCCCTGCCGCAGCTCGCCATAGCGGCGCGACGGAAACGATTCTTCATCGCCCCATGTCGCGCTTTCGGAAGGAGTATAGCTTCCGACGACCGGCGACGACGCATAGCGTTCGGCGCGTTCGATATCGCCGCCCTTGTTCGGCGCGCCTTGCGGCACCTGCGGCGGCGAAACCGAGTCGTTATCGGGAGTGAGCGCCGGCTGCGGACGCAGGCTTCTTTCCTGCGCCGGTTGTTGCGCAGGCTGCTGCGCCGCGGGCTGCTGCTGCGCCGCCGGGCGCTGTTGCTCGGCTTTCGGCTTGGCGGCGATAAACGTCTGCACCTTGCCGGTCGCATAGAGCGCGACCGCGGCCGCGATCAGGCAGAGCGCAAGTCCGAGCAACAGCTTGGCAGGCGACCAGCGGCCCGAACGCGCGGCCTCGCTGATCGTACCCGCCGGCTCCTGCTTTGCCGGAATCGCCGCGGTCTTCGGCGCGACCGGCACGGTCTTGGCGCTTTCCTTTTCGCTTTCTCTCTCGCTCACCGGCGCAACTTTCGCGGGCGCGGGCTGCACGCCATCGGCCTGCGCGACGATCAAGGTCGCATTGTCCTGATAATTGCGGTTACCGCCGATACCGTCGACTGCCTTGATCAGACCGTCCGCGATTGCGCCGACGCCGCGCGGCAGGAGCTCGCGCACGAAATTCTGGATCTGCACCATGGTGAGCGTCTCGAGCCCGTCGCTCGAGAAAATCAGAACGTCGCCCGGCAAAATCTTGCGGCTCGCGATCTGCGGCATGTGGCCGAAATCCTCGAGCGAACGCCCGAGCACCGCGATGGTGATGGAGTCGCGGCCCTTCCTCGTCATTACGTCGCGCCACAGCGCGCGGTCGTCGGAGCCGAGCGCTTCGCGATCCGCGATCTCCATATAGGAGTGATCTAAATTCACGCGGTGCAATTCGCCTTCGCGGTAGCGCAGGATCAGGGAGTCGCCGATGCTGACGAAAGAAAGCGTGTCACCATCAACGACGCCCGCGACAAGCGTCGCGCCCATATCCTTGAGGCCGGGCTCCTTCGCCTGCGCGTCCGCGACCGCCTGGTTCGCAGCGCCGAGCGAAGTCTTCAGCCGCTCTTCGGTGCCGCCGCCGCCGCCGAAATAGGTCTTTACGAAAGTGTCGGCGGTAACCGCGCTCGCAACATCGCCGCCGTAGTGACCGCCAATGCCGTCGGCTACGAGAAGCAGACCGCCGCTGGAGAGCGCGACACCGGCATCGCTGGCAGCGATCTCTCCCGCGTCCCCGCCCTTTGCATCGTAGATGCGCCAGGCGTCTTCTTGGGTATCCTTGCTGCCCCGAATTGCGCGGGCGGCGGCCTGAAATTTCATTTCATGTCTTCCCAATTGAAGTCCGTGCCGCACAGGGGCACGAAGCGCAGCTTTGTTTCCCCGATGGTCACGATATTTCCGCCGGTCATCGGCATCGGCGTCAGCACCGCTTCGTCGTTGAGATAGACGATGTTGGCCTTGCCGCCGTGATTGATGTGGAAGGTGCGGCGCTTCGGCTCGAAGGTGATGAAGGCCGCGGCTTCGCCTGAAATCGTGGCGTCGCCGAAATTGATCGCGATGCGCTGGTTCGCGCTGCGGCCGACGCTGTTCATGCCGGCGTGAATGCTGACCGCGTTGCCGCGTCCAGCCCCTTCGACCACGACGAGCCAGCCAACCACCGGGTCGAACCCGCCGGTATCCTTCTCCGCGCTCGGTTGCTGCGAAGCGCCGCCGTAGCCGCGGATCATCGTCGGCGAGGAAGAACCGCCGCCGATTTCTTCGATCGGCATCGGCTTCGGCGCCTGTTCGCGCATGGGCTCCTGCTTGCCGGCGGGACGTACTTCCCGGATGCGGGTCGGTGCCGAAGATCCGTCGTCGTTTTTATCGTTTGCCATTTCTCTTACCCTGCCTTCCTGCGATCAGTTGCGCCAATGGCTTCCCTCGCGGGCGTCGCGAAACAGAAAGCCATAGTTTCCGGTCCCAAGTTTAATCACATCTCCGTCAGCAATTCTGGCGGACTCGCTCGCGACGCCGTTGATGAGAATCGGGTTTACCTCATCGCGGTAATCTTTCGAGCGGTTCACGATCTGAAAAAAGCCGTCCTGCGTCACCGAAATCACCGCGTGATGCCGCGAGACGGTCAGCTCCTGAGCGTCCGTGACCACATCATTGTCCCGCTCCCGGCCGATGGCAATGCGGGGCTTGAACATCGGGACGGTGCCCGGCTCGCCGTTGAATTCGAGCCAGGCGAGCGGCGACGGCTGGCGGATGACGGTTGCGGGTGCTGCCGCATGCTCCGGGCGGTGTATCTGTGGTTCGGCGAACGTCGGCGGCTCTTCGGAAATGATCTTCGGCGTTGCGGCAGGCTCCGGCAGCGGCTCCGCCACCTTTGCAGCACGGCGCCGCCGGGAGCGCCGCCACGCGAAACCCGAGATCAGAAAGCCAAGCAGCAGGATCGCAATGCCTGCGAGCACCGCGGCCGCGCGGGAATAATCCTCCGCCACCCAGGCGAGGACGCGGCCCAGATAATCGTCGGCCGCCATCGGCGTCGTCGCGTCATTCAGGCCACCGCCCGGGTTGGCAACACCGGGCCTGAGTACCGCCACGAAGGAAGTGGTGGCACCTTGCGGGTGGCGAAGCGAAACCTGCAATGCCGGCGGCACCCCGCGCATCTGCGCTTCGGCTTCGATGATCACGCCGGCGTGGAGGCGCGCGAGAAATTCGTTGCGGTTGCGCGGCGTCAGCCCTTGCCGCGGGCCCGGTGTTTCGAAGAAAAAGCCCCGCGTATCCGCGCTCAGCCGGCGCAGCGATTGCAGATCGCGAAGATCCGAATTTTTCTCGTAGTAGCCGATCGAAACGATGCGGATGTTGAGCCTGTTCGCTTCCAGCGCGACCTGGTTACTGCGATAGGCAGTGTCGTCGAATTTCCCGTTGGAAGCGATCACCAGCACGCGGCGCGGCGCATCGAACTGGCCGAGCCGCTGCACGGCCTCTAACGTCAGCCGGTAAAGCTCGGTCGTGGTGTTGCCCGGACGAACGCGATCGAGCGCGGCGGCGACGGCTTTTCCATCCTGCGTGAAGTCCTGCAAAAGATCGAGCTTGCTGTCGAAAGCCGCGACCGCGACGTGCTGCTTCGGCGCGACCTGAAAAAACAGTTCCGCGAGATCGCGCGTCGCGCGGCGAATGCTGTCTGCCCGCGCCGGGCTGCTGCGGTCGACCAGCAGCAGATAGGCGGTCTCGTCTTCTTCCTGCATGTAGGGCCGGAAGGAGGCGGTCCAGACATTCGCGGGATTGTCGCGCTCGGTAATCTCGATTCCGGTGACCGCGATGTTATCGACATAGCGCACGTCGCAGCGGATCGAGGGCCGTGGGCCTGCCCGGTTACCGCGGCACGAAACCGTGCCGTCGGGTACACCGCGCAACAGCCGGATATGCTCGATCGTGGTTGCGATATTGTCGCGAACCGTGGTCGCCGGCACGAACGGACTTTGTTGAGCGCCTGCCGGTTGCGGAAGGCCCGCCGGCAACGCGAGCCAGGCACCGGCGATCAGTGCCAGCAGCGAAGCCCGGCGGACGCATCTCACATTCTACCCCATTCGCCGCTTTTGAAGCGCCAGCGGATCATGAAGATCTGGATGAGGCCCAGCAGCGCGATGAACGACGGAATGAACACGCAGGCGAAATGGATCGTATAAAGCAGGTAATTCTCGGTGCCGTGGAGTTGCGAACGCGGCCGCGAGAAATCGAGCACGCCCCACCAGACGAGCCCGAGCACGATCACGAATTCGATGATCGTGACGAAGAACTGGAACGCGAACGGCCAGTCCTTCTCCCAGCGAAACTGCTGAATGTAGAAGTACACCGGATCCAGGATCAGCCCGACGATCAGGAGCAGCGACAGGATCTGGAACGGAAGAATATCGTAATGCCAGCCGAGCAATGGCAGCGTCGGACTGCGCGGCCCAGCCACGATCAGCGAAAACAGAAACGTGACCGGCACGCCGATCCACAGGAACAGCAGTATTCTCGTCGCCCAGCGGCCTTTTAAGGTCGGTACCATCCAATCCCCCTGAATTTACTTTCGGCGCGTCACTGCGGCGGCGCTTACGGCGTCGCGTTCGTGCACCACTTGATCCATTGCGAAAACGAGCGCAGCGGCCCGAACAGCGAGACGTTCGGCGCCCCGAGCACGGCGAGATGATCGACCGAGCGCAGCGCGGAATATTGCATGCCGAGGAAGGTATCGACTCCCGGCTGCGGACCGCCGAGCGTGATCTGCCCTGCCGCATAAGCGCGGCCGCTGCCGTTCCTGAGCGCGGCGATTTCGAAATCGGGCGTCACGAAGATGCCGCCGATCTTGCCGCCGCCGACGCCGAGATTGCGCGGCAACTTGTAAGTCTCCGCGAGATCGCGCAGCAGCGGCGAATGCGTGATGTCTCCGATCAGGCCGGTACAATCGACCACGTAATCCGCAACGACCTCCACGGCCGGCTGGTTACCTTGCGCCTTCAGCTTCATTTGAATCTTCGGGCCCTGATCGGTCTTGACGAGTTCGAGCGTCTCGAAATGACCGAACACCGGCTTATACCAGCCGTCGCCGATGCCGAGTTGGATGATGTTGCGCCAGTCGCGCCGGTCGGCGGTCGTCGTACCGCCGAGCGCTTCATAAATCTTCACGCGCTCTTCCGGCGTTGCCCGCTCGGTTTCGCGCAGCAGCTGGCCGCCCCAGCACGCCTTGGGCCAGTTGAACGCCTGGTTCTCGATGTGATTGTAAACGTAGCGCTGCGCGCCCTTGTATCGATAGCCTTCCTTCGGTCCGATCGGATTGCGCATCTGATGGATGACGGTGATGCCCTTGTTCTTCTCGCGCGCTTCGTACAGTCGCTGAATGATGCGCGAGGCGACGATACCGCGGCCGCGCACCACGATCGATGCCGGAGCCTGTGACGATTCGATCGTGCGATAGACCACTTCGTGATTCTCGTAGGCATTGAAGACGCGCGCCTCTTCCGGATAGCGCGCCTTGAAGGCCTGCAGGTCGCCGGTGAAACGGGTCGCCGGATAGCCGGTCGCGATATGCAGGAACTTGCCGATCATGATGCGCTCGCGCACGCCGCCACGCGCCTGATCTTCCGGCACACGGAAGGCGACGGCGTAGCGCTCATCGTTGGTCTTGCGGATGCCGACCACGCGGCCATAAGTCAGCATGTCGCGCCAGCCGATGCGCTGTGCTTCCTTGTCGATCGACTTGAAGACTTCGCCGGAGCGCGGCGTGAAAGTCTGCGCAAGCGAGGCTTCGCCGAACACCTGGAAGATGTACTTGAGACTACCGAAGCGGAATTCCTTCAGGTCTTTCCAGGTTTCGCGGCTCGCGTAGCCGGGAAAGCCCCAGATGTTGTCAGGCGTCGACTGCGAGTTGGAACGCAGCCGCTCGTGCGGCGGAATTTGCGAGTTGCGGCAGAGCCGCTGGTAGTTCGCGTAGGGAATGACGTCGTCGCCGATAGCGCGAATGTCGCCGGTGCCGACGCCGAAGATACGAAGGTGATCGGCCCAGACGAAACTACCCAAGCCGCCGCCAACCGTGAGGTAGGTGTATTCTCCGGCAAAGTACTCGCTCGATTTGATTTCGGCCGCAGAAACGATCTCGCTCTTGAAGACGTTGCGCGGGAAACGCATCTCGCTCGGCGCATTCGCGGCGTTCAGCGCGACTTCGATTGATTGGCCGCGCGGGGCAGGCGCGGGTGCGGGAGTTGCGGTCGTGGCGCCGCCGGAAACCGCTCGCGTCGCGTTCTCGTTCGGCGTGTTGACCCGCGTTTCCGCGCCGGAGATCGTTTGCGGCACGAGATGAATTTCGAATTGCGCGATGCGGATCGGCAAGCCGCCGTCCCACGGCGACGTATCAACTTCGGAGTCGCCGATATAGGTGCGATTGGTGCTGCCGCGGTCGGAAACCGCCATGCCGTCTTCACGCACGACGAGCAGCGCGTGGCGCTTCGAAACCTCGGGCGTATCGAGCACGATCTGGTTTTCGTCGAGACGGCCGATTGCATAGTCGCCGGCCTCGGGAAGCGAGATGCGTTCGACGCGCTTTAACGGACCTTCGCCGCGCTGATAGATGTCGAGCAGAATCGGAAATTTGACCATGTCTTCGCTTCCTCAGCGCTTCTTACGGGTAAGCACGATTTCGGTGACGCCCTCGACCAGACGATGTCCGCACCAGCGGCAGTTGCCGTGCGGATCATAGGGGTTGAGCAGGCGGCAGGTGTGATTGTGGCACCGGCTCGCCTTCATGTCGGGTAACAAGATATCGACCGGAATGCCGCCGACATTCACGACATCGAGAGGCCGCAGCTCGACCTGCATCCCGGACTTCACCTGCGTATGATTGTTGACGACGACCGGCGAGGACGAATCCGCCGCAGACTTCACGACGCCGAGCTTGCCGCCGGCATGGATCACCGCGATCAGATTCTCGCCTTCGAGACGCTGCCTGCCGATGATGTCCTGAAAATTGGTGCCGGGCGTCATCGGCGCCTCTTCGAAGCGGATGCCGTTGCCGCTCTTCACGCACAAAAGCAGCGTTTCGCCGATCGGGAACAGCTTCTGCTCCCCGCCGATAACGATTGCCGCGTAGAAGGCGATCGGAATCGACGGATCGCGTTTCGCGCGCGCCACCCGGAAGCGATGGCCGCGAACCTCGAAGCTGTCGCCGTCATTGAAGTCCAGCGCCTCGCCGGTCTTCATCATCCGCCCGTTATAAAGCGTGCCGTTGGTGCTGCGATCGACGATCTGGAGGCGGCCGCTGTTCAGTTCGATCACCGTATGGACCCGCGAAACGGTCTGGTCGTTCGGCTCGTGGCCGATTCGGATGCTGTTGCCGGTACCGCGGCCGATCTTTAGCGGCAGCTTGTGACGGCCCTGCGTCCGGGCCCCGTCCTTGATCATTTCGACGTCGACGAAATCGTCCATGCTGCTTCGCTTCGAGTTGGCCGAAGGAGGCGCGTGCCTTCGGCAGGGTTATTTGTGCGCGGCCTTGCGCGAGAAAGAGATTGCTGGATTGCGGGAAGAATAGTCGGCGTTTCGAGGCGAAGGCAACGGTATCCCGCGCCTGCCACCGTCAAAAGACCAAGTCCTGCGAAGAACTTAGCCCGCTCCTCCCCCTGCCCAGCCGCTTCCGGCTGTCCCGGCCGCGTCCTTATATTTTGCGCCAAGGCTCGCGGCCTCGCCAGTCGAAATTTCGTGATTTGCGGCCCCGCGACGCCTTTGCCCCCATCGGAACGTGCTAGCGCGCGGCGGAATTCGGACCCCGCCCCGCAAGGATGAGGCGCATGACGGCGTCGATCATGCGGGTCTGCGCGCCGGTGTCGTCGCCGTCCACGACTTCGATGTTCAGGTAGGGGATATTTCTCGAGACCGCGTAGTTCGAGAGCGAGCAGTCGTTTTTCTCGACATGCTCGTAAAGCACATGGATGCCATCGGCGTTCAGGCTCGCGACGAAGCGTGAAAGCCCCGCGTCCTGCCCGACCGGCAGCTTCGACGCCACATATATAAGTGTGTCGTTCGGCGACCTGGCCCGGATCGGCCGCGCCGCCGGGAATTCCGTGATGTTAGAGTCAGGCTTTCGCGGAAAGCCGATCGAGACATTCCCCTTGCTTTTCTCCTCATCGAGCACCGGGATCGGGTCGAAGCCTTCTTTATTGGTATGGAGCGCGATGATCGGCTGCCCTTTTTGCAGCCATTGCAGTACCCGCCGCGTGAATACCGGCGAGCGCGCCAACTGCAACTGGCACTTTTCACTGTTTCCAATCTGGAAGTTGCGGTTCGGGTCCTGCTTGCGCTTGCCGATGCGATTGTAGCGATCGTGGTTGCGCTCGACCGCGACCACCGTGCCGCCATAGCGCTGCACCGCATAAACCGCAGAATCGAAAGCGACGTCCTCGTCGTCGTGAGGGACCACCCAAAGCGGGCCACGCGGCTTGTTCTTGTTCCGGATGACCTGCACGACCCAATGAAGCCTGCCCTCGGTGAAAACCTCGAGCCGCAGGCAGAGATCCGGCGAGGCGAGCACAGCGCGATTGCGGGCGACATCACCGTCCTCGTCGAAGAGTTCTTCAGGCGATAGGCACACGCCCATTTTCGTCTGCGCAGGCGACGCCGCACTTTGCCCGAACACGCGGTCGGCCACGGGCAGCAGCACCAGCATGATCAGAATGAGCGCAGCGCGAAGCATTGATTCTCCCTGAAACCCGACTTTACCATCACCGGCGCTGCCCTACCTTGCATCCTCCGGGGGCAAGCGCTTATGTTCCCCTCATCCGAGGGGTGCCCCGCGCGGGGCTGAGATGGCAGGCGCCAAACCCTTTGAACCTGATCCGATTAAGATCGGCGGAGGGACGGTAGATGCAGAAAGCAGCCGTGCAGAACCCAGCGATCGCACTCACCGTGAACGGCGAGCGCCGGAGCGTGCACGCGCGCACCTTGCGCGAACTGCTCGCGGAGCTGGAACTCGAAGGCGAGTTTTTCGCAATCGCCCTCAACCGGCGCGTGGTGACGCGCGCGCGCTGGAACGAAACTTCGCTTCACGACGGCGACAACGTCGAAATCGTAACCCCCCGGCAAGGCGGCTGACATGCTCGAGCTCTACGGACAAAAATTTTCCTCGCGGCTCTTGATCGGCACCGCGCGCTATCCCTCCCTCCCCGTGATGCAGGAAGCGGTAAAGACTTCCGGCGCGGAAATCGTCACCGTTTCCGTGCGGCGCGAAAACGCCGGCGGCAAGGACGGCGACAGCTTCTGGAACATCATCCGTGAGTTGAATGTAAAAGTGCTGCCGAACACCGCGGGCTGCTATTCGGTCGAAGACGCGGTCTCGACCGCGGAGCTTGCGCGCGAACTCTTCAACACGAAGTGGATCAAGCTCGAAGTGCTCGGCGACCGCGCGACTTTGCAACCCGACGTCGTCGGCACACTGGAAGCGGCGAAAATTCTTCTCGCCGACGGCTTCGAAGTCTTCCCCTATTGCACCGAAGACCTCACGGTCGCCAAACGCCTCGCCGACGCCGGCTGCAAGGTCGTGATGCCCTGGGGCTCGCAGATCGGCAGCGGCAAGGGCATCATCCATGACGAGGCGCTGAAGCGCATACGCACCGAACTTCCCGGCATCTCGCTCGTGATCGACGCAGGTCTCGGCGCGCCGTCGCACGCCGCCAAAGCGCTCGAAATGGGCTACGACGCGGTACTGCTGAACACCGCGGTCGCGGGTTCCGGCAATCCGGTCAGGATGGCGAAAGCTTTCGCGCAGGCGATCGAAGCGGGCCGCGCGGCTTTCGAGTCCGGCATGATGAAGCCACGCGAGATCGCACAGGCGTCGACGCCGGTCGCAGGCACTCCTTTTGCGAAGCCCGCGAATGCATCCTGACCGCTTTTATCCGATCGTCGATACCATTGCCTGGGTCGAGCGTCTGGCGAAACTCGGCGTCCGCACGCTGCAACTGCGTGCGAAAGAGCTCGACCAGACGGCCGCGCGCGAACTGGTTCGCGATGCTTTGAAAGCCGTCGAAGGCACGAAGTGCGAGATCGTCGTCAACGACTACTGGCAGGCCGCAATTGCCGAAGGCGCGGATCATGTCCATCTCGGCCAGGAGGACATCGAAACCGCGGACACGTCCACGATCAAGAAGGCCGGGCTGACGCTCGGCATCTCGACGCACGATCATGACGAACTCGAAATCGCGATGCGTCACAAGCCTGATTACGTGGCACTCGGCCCGATCTACGAAACGACCTTGAAGAAGATGCGCTTCGCGCCGCAGGGCTACGCGCGAATTACCGAATGGAAAAAGCTGATCGGGAAAATTCCGCTGGTCGCGATCGGCGGGATCAAGCTCGAACATGCGAAGGATATTTTTGCGGCCGGCGCCGATTCGATTGCAGTCGTGAGCGACGTCACATCGAATCCGAATCCAGATGCGCGCATTCGCGACTGGCTTGCACACACTCGCGCCTGATTGTCGCCAAACACTTTAATAATCGCCGAATAGCGCGCATTTTTCGCAAGCGAAAGTTCCCATATCGCGAAAATTCCTTGTTTGTCTCTCGTTGTGGACTCATTACGCGTTAGTTCTCTGCCGCGGCGGGGTAGAGGAGTAACACGATGGATAAAATTAGAATCGCCGCGCTGCTATCGATTGCCGCGGCAGTTTTTCCTTTTGCAGCATACGCGACTAATGAAATGAATCCGCAGGAGTTTTTCCGTGCAGAAACCAAAGGCGAATTTTCCTCGCCACAGGCCCAGCAACGAGCAAGACGCGCCGAGCAACTTCGCAAGCTGCAACAGCAGCGGCAGGAACGTATGACTCAGTTCCGGCAGCAACAGCAGCAGCGGCTCCAGACGCGGCAGAACCGCATGAATGTGCCCGCGCAGACGCAGCGCACGGCGGCGACCGCGACCTCGATCAATCCGCTCGCAAGTGCCGGTCTCGGCGGCTCGTGGCTTGCATCGAACCTCGGCTCCTCGCGTCCGCAAGGCGCGCCGGGCGCATGGTGCGGCTATGCGATGCGGATGGAAATGGTTTCGCAGGGTTACGGCGATCCCGGGCCAGAATTCAATCTCGTGAGCCACTGGTGTCGCGTGGGCAGTGCCGCCCCCGTCGGCGCGATCGGTTCGATCTTCGTCTCTCGCGGCCACGTTTCCAAGGTGGTCGCGGGCGATTGTCCGGCCGGCACCGTCGCGACGATTTCCGGCAACGCCACCGCGCGCCGCGTCTCGCACATGTGCGAACGAGTCTCTACCGCGGTCTGCTCGCGCTGGCCGGGCAAGGTGAACTCGTAAGCGAAGCCGCAAAAAGCAGATACGGCAGGCGTTGCTGCGCAACGCCTGCCGCCTTTTTGATGCTTCGATTCGAGCAGCGCGCCGGCAGGCCGCTCAGACGCCGAGATAGCGATGCAACACGTCCGGCTGGCTCTTGGCCGCCTCTGCGGTCAACGATTCGACGATGTGCCCGTTGTTCACGATGTAAACGCGGTCGGAGAGACTGAGCGCCGCGGATATATTCTGCTCGACGACGACGATGGTCTGCCCCGCGTCGGCGAGCCTCCGGCAGGTCGCAAGCAAATCCTGCACGATAATGGGAGCCAATCCTTCGAACGGCTCGTCGAGAAGCAGGATTTTCGGCTCGCGCACCAGCGCGCGCGCAATTGCCAGCATCTGCTGCTCGCCGCCCGAGAGATCGGTGCCGCGGCTCAGGCGGCGCTCTTTCAGCCTTGGAAACATTTCGTACACCCGGCCGAGCGGCCAGCGTTCCGGCGCCGTCAATCCGGCGAGGATGATATTCTCCTCGACGTTGAGGCTCCCGAAGATGCGGCGATCCTCGTGCACGAGTTGCATTCCCGCCTGCGCGATGGCGTGACTTTTCTTTCCGGCAATTTCCTTGCCGTCGAACAGGATCGAGCCCGCGCGCGGCGTCACGACCCCCATCAGGCTTTTCAGGGTCGTGCTTTTTCCCGCGCCGTTCCGGCCAAGCAGCGCCACGACTTCGTTGCGCTCCACGTGCAGCGAAACGTCGAACAGGATATGGGAATCGCCGTAATAGGCGTTCAGACCTTTAACCTCCAGCAGACTGCTCATGCCACTTCCTTCAATCCGCCGAGATAGGCCTGCTGCACGGCTTCGTTGTTCTTGATCTCCGCGGGTGTGCCCTCGACGAGCACGCGGCCCTCCTGCAACACCGTTACCCGCTCGGCGAGCTCGAACAATGCGTCCATGTCGTGGTCGATCACGATCATGGTGCGGCCCTTGCTGATGGATTTCAGCAACTTCACCGTCTCCGCGCGCTCGCGCGGACTCATGCCGGCGAGCGGCTCGTCGAGCAGAAGCAGGCTTGGCGAGTTCGCGAGTGCCAGTCCGATCTCAAGCCGCCGCTTTTCGCCATAAGCGAGCGCGGAGACCGGCGTATCGGCACGGCCGATAAGGTTCACCATCGCGAGCGTGTGCGCGATCTGCTCGTTCAGGCCCGGGATCATGTCGGGATTGCCGAAAAGGTCGAGCTTGAATTTCCCCCGCATCTCCGCGAGCACCGCGACTTCGACATTTTCCCGCACGGTCAGGTGCGTGAAAAGCTGATTGACCTGATAGCTCTTGGTCAGGCCGAGCTGGCAGACATCCGTTACGTTCTTTCCGGTAATGTCGTTCCCTTCGAAGACTATCTTGCCCGCGGTCGGCACCACTTCGCAGGTCAGCATCTTGAAGAACGTGGACTTGCCGGCACCGTTCGGCCCGATGATGCCGCGCAGTTCGCCGTAATTGACGGTAAAGTCGATGTCGCTGTTCGCAGCGAGGCCGCCATAGTGCTTGGTCAGGCCGATCGCTTTCAGGATCGGGCCGTTGTAGCCTTCCGGTGCGCGGCGATGCGGCGGCATCGGCGCGACATCCGGCTCGTCCGCTGCATCTACCGCAACGTCCATTTCCGGAGATTCCTCGGCCGGCGCTGTCTTTTTTCCGAAAGCGAGATTGTAGAGATCGGCGATGCCGCCGATCAGGCCGCGCCGGAGAAAGACCACCAGCAACACGAAGACGACGCCGAGCACGAGTTTCCACGCAGCCCCCAGATCGAGCGCCACCTGCAAAAAGTCCTGAAGGAACAGCCAGACCGCGGCGCCGAGCAGCGGACCGAACAGCGTCCCGATGCCGCCGATTGCGGACTGCATCACGAGTTGGCCCGAGGTGTCGAACATGAACGCATCCGGCGGCATGAACCCCTGCATCATGCCGAGCAGCCCGCCGGCAAAACCCGCATAAGCGGCGGCGATCACGAAGGCGGTCAGCTTGTAGCCATGAATATCGTGGCCCACGGCGGACGCGCGCAGCGGGTTGTCGCGGATTGCGCTCAGGATCGCGCCGACCGGCGAGCGCACGATGCGAAGCGCGATTACGATGCCGACGAAATAGCAGACTGCGAGAAACTGATAGAGCGTCCATCCCGACGTGAAGCTCATTTTGATGAAGCCGAGATCGAAGCTCGGCGCCGGTACGCCCGGCAGTCCGTTCTCGCCGCCCGTCCATTCCGAAAGCGGATTGAACTCGACGAAGAAGAACACTTCGGAAATCGCAATTGTAATCATGCAGAAGTAGATGCCGGTGCGGCGAAGCGCGAGCAGACCGACGAGATAGCCAACCACCGCGGCAGCGATTGCACCGATAAAAATCGCGGTGACGACATGCGGAAACCCTGCGCGCGTCAGCAGATACGCGGCGACGAAACCGCCGGTGCCGTAAAACGCCGATTGGCCGAAGGATAAGAGCCCCGTGAAGCCGAACAGGATATCGAAACCGATTCCGAACAGCCCCCAGACAAGAATGCGGTTCACGGTGTTCGGCGCGAAACCAAGATGCGGCAACACGAACGGCGCGATGATCAGGCCGAACGCGGTGAGGAACGTGATCAGATAAGGACGCCGTTTCAACATGGTAAGGCGCCTTATTCGCGACCCTGGGTGCCGAGCAGGCCATAAGGCCTGAGCACCAGCACCACCGTCATCGCGGCGAACAGCATGACATAGGCGTAGCCGGGGTTGACCATTGAGGTCAGGCTGATGATCTCACCGGCGATCAGCCCCCCGATCACGGCACCCGGAAACGATCCGACGCCGCCGATCACGACCACGACGAAAGTCTGCACGAGAATCGATTCGCCCATGTCGGGCGTGATCGAGACGACCGGCGCATTCACGATGCCTGCGAAGCCCGCCGCCATCGCGCCGATGCCGAAGACCAGCATGAAGATGCGATAGACGTTGATGCCGAGCGAATCCACCATCAGCGAATCCTCGATGCCGGCGCGCACGATCATTCCGATCCGGGTGCGATAGAGCACGAGGAACAGCACCAGTAGCGCGATTGCGATGATGCCGACGAGCGCCAGCCGGTAGGTCGGATAGAACATGAAGCCGAGCGAAGTGATTCCGGAAAACACCGCCGGCGCGGGCACGGTCTGCGAAAGGCTGCCGAAGAAGAAGCGCACGATCTCGACCATGCAGATGCTGATTCCGAACGTCACCAGGAGCTGATCTTCCGGCGGCCGCGAGTAAAAATGCCGGATGATCACGCGCTCCATGACGACGCCGACAAGCATCACGAATAGCGCCCCGACGGCGACCGCGACGATGAACGAGCCGGTGTAATTGTAGGCGACGTAACCGGCGTAGCCGCCGAGCATGAACATCGCACCATGCGCGAGGTTCAGAACGCCGAGCGTGCCGTAAATGATCGTCAGCCCCGATGAGATCAGCGCAAGCAGCGCTCCGAGCACCAGCCCGTTAAATGCCTGCGAAACGAAATTTGCCCAGTTGATCACTTGCTTCCCCGGCCAGTGTTTTTTGTTGTCATGCGAGTCGCTACCGCTCGCGCGAGCGGTTACGGCACCGTTTTCTTGTCTCGAGAATTCCGGATCCGGCGCCTGGCCCCTTCCCGGGCCAGGCGCCGTCGTCCGGCTTTGATCGACTAGGTGTAGTCGCCGAGCTTGCAGCCGAATGCATCCGGCTTCTGCATGAGCCCTTCACCCGGGATGGTCTCGACAACCTCCCAGAAGTCTTCCTTGTTCTTCATCTCTTTCGGCGCCTTGCCTTTGACGATGAAAACCGGACGGACGCACTGATGATCTTCAGGACGATACTTCACGTCGCCGACCAGCGACGGGATCGTTTCGCCCTTCTCGTAGGTCTTGATGACCGCCGGCGGATAGAACGTGCCGGCCTCCTCGACCATGCGTGCCCAGTGCGCGAAGCTGATGTAGGCGTTTTCCGCACCCCATTCGGGGTGGTAGCCGTACTTCTTCACAAAGGCTTCGTTGAACATCTTCGCAAGCGGATACTTGTCTTCCAGCGTCCACCAGTAGTCGGTGGCGGCATACACGCCCGCCAGCAATCCGTTGCCCACTTCGCGCGCAAGGAATGGAATCTGGTACGGCACGACCAGCTTCATCTTGTCGAGGATGCCGAATTTCTGCGCCTGCTGAATCGACAGCACTGCGTCGCGGCCCCAGTTGACGTTAATCAGCACTTCGGCGCCCGAGTTTGCGATATTGAGGAGATACGAACTGAAGTCCGGCGCGCCGAGCGGTGAAACCTGGTTCGTGACCTGCGTCCAGCCCGCGTTCTTGGTCAGGTAATCGTTCACCGATTTCGTGACGGTATGACCGTAGGTGTAGTCCGGCGTCATGAACGCCATTTTCTTGTTTTTGCCGAACTGCTTCACAAGCACGGGGCCGATCGCGTTGGCCGCCGTCTCGCCGTAAAAATTCTGGCGGAAGCCGTAACGGACGCAGTCCTTGCCGGTAGTATCGTTCGAACCGGAAATGCCGGCGAGATAGAGTACATGTTCACGCTGTGCGAGCTTGTTCGCAGCCACGGCAACGGCCGACGAGGTCGAACCCGTAAGCATCACCGCCTTGTTCTCGGTGATCGCGCGTTGGTGCGCCTGCACCGCCTGGTTCGGCTTCGCGCCGGAATCGGTAACGACAGCCTTGATCTGCTTGCCGAGAACACCTTTTTTCGTTTTCGGTGAAATCTTGCGAAGCAGTTCGTGGCCTTCGTTGATGTGCTCGATTGCGAGCTCCCAGCCTTTCAGTTCGTCTTCGCCCTGCACGGCATAGGCGCCGGTACGCGGGACAGAAATGCTGACATAAATGGTGCTGCCCTTGGAGCCTTCGGGCCAGGTTCCGATGGGCGGATTTTCGGCGGCAGCAACGCGGCTGACGAACTCAAACCCCGAAATGCTGCTGATCGACATCGCTCCGATGCCGGCGCCGGTTACCGCTGCACTCCTCAGCAACGCCCGGCGCGATAGAGAACTCGAAATACTCGATTTGCGATCGGTCACGTCTTTCCTCCCCTTTTTATAGGTATTCGGAAAACCTGACCGCCTTTGGTAGGGGTTGCCTTAATCAGAATTAATAACTGAACTGGCCAAGCCGGAGTAATAATCACGCCAAAACAACGGACACTTCGACATGGGATCGTTCTACGCCCCTATTCCCGAGAGCTGGAAAGACCACCCGTTCGTGAAACGGCTCTCGCAGTACATGGATTTAGGTAGCGCCGACTATGAAAGCTTGTGGCGTGTCATCGAAGGCGAAACGAAAGTAGAGAAAAGAAAAGATCTCGTCGTCGATGGCTACGGCTATCGCAAACTTTGTTTTGTCGAAGACGGATTTGCAGCGCGGTATAAATTGCTGCGCAACGGTAAGCGGCAGATCATCAATCTTATACTGCCCGGCGACGTCATCGGGCTTCCCGGGAGCTTCCTTGAGCGCGCGCGTTATTCCGTCATCGCACTTTCGCCGTTGAAGCTGCACATCTGTCCGATCAATTCCTATGTGCAGCTTTGCTATCAGAAGCCGCAATTCGGTCTCGCACTCAGCTGGCTCGCCGTTCAGGAAATGATTCTCGGCGCGGAACATACGATCAGCACCGGCAGACGAAATCCGGAGGAGCGGGTCGCGCACTTTCTGCTGGAGTTGTATTCGCGTCTGAAAATCGTGGGCCGCGCCGTGAATTCGCGCCTCGAGTTGCCTGCTTCGCAGGAGATCATAAGCGACGCACTGGGCTTGAGCGTTCCGCACTTCAACCGGACGCTCGCAAAATTGCGCACCGACGGGCTGATCGCGACCAAAGGCCGTCAGATCGAGTTCATCGACCATCCCGCGCTGGAGCTTCTCGGCAATTACCAGCCGCTAAATCTCACGCGGATCCCCAGTCCGCACTTTGCGGCGACGAACTAGAGGTCCAGACCGCGCTATTGCGCGAGCATCATCGGCTGGAGCGCGAAAAACAAAAGCCCAATATCAACGCTTCTTTGCGAGCAACGCCTGCAACGGCATCTCGAAGGCGTTCTTCACCTTCTTCACTTCGACGTTGAAGGATATGTTCTTGATTCCAATATCCATTTCCATCATCAGCGTGGAAAGTTCGCTGAAGTGCTCCATATCGCGTACGACGAATTTTACGATGTAGTCGTATTCGCCGCCGGTCATGCCGCACTCGACCGCTTCGGGAATTCTCGCGATCGCCGCCTCGAACACCGAAAACTGGCGCATCGTCTGTTCCGAAAGACGAATTTGACAATATACCGTGACGTAGTTGGCGATCTTCTTGAGATTCAGAATTGCCGTTACATCGGAAATGTAACCCGACTGCCGCAGACGCCGGACGCGCTGAAGGCACGGACTCGGCGACAACCCCACGAGTTCGGCAAGCCGGACATTCGTAATATCGCCCTCGCGCTGCAAAACTTCGAGAATTTTAAGGTCGATATTCGTTAGCTTTTCCACGTTTCATCCGGAGATTGCGTGACGTCCTTTACCGCTATCGTGGAGAAGCTTCCACAATCTGCTGGGCGTAACAGGAACCTGCGTGGGGCGGCAAGCCGTCGCATCGGTGATCGCGTTCAGAATTGCCGGAGCCGTCGGCACAAGCGCCGGCTCGCCGATGCCCTTGGCGCCGAACGGACCGAGCGGATCGAGCGTTTCGACAAGATAGATTTCGATCTCAGGAATGTCGCCAAAGGTCGGGATCAGATAATTGTGCAGGTTGTCGGTCGCGAGCGGAATGTATTCTTCCATCAAGGCAAGACCGAGACCTTGCGCGATGCCGCCCTGGATCTGGCCTTCCACCTGCGTCGGATTGACCGCGCGGCCGACGTCGTGCGCGGCCCAGATTTTAATAACCTTCGTTGTCCCGAGAAGCATGTCGACTTCCACCAACGCGGACTGCGCCGCGAATGCGTAGCTCGCGTATGGGATGCCCTGCTGGTTTTCGTCGAGATCGGTCGTCGGCGGATTGTAGTGCCCGACTTCCGAAAGGACGTTGCCTTCGTCGTCGGCAGGCAGCGACGCGAGGTCGAGCGAGATCTCCTGCGCACCGGACACCTTTACAGTGCCATCACGGAACTTGATCGCGGCGTCGGCACCGGCGTTGGTCAGACGGCGGATCGATTCCTTCAGTTTATCCGCTGCAAGAACGACGGCGTTGCCGGATATGAAAGTCTGCCGTGACGCTGAACTCTTGCCTGCGTCGAGCGTGCGGTCGGTGTCGCCGAGCACGAGATTGATGCGATCGGAGGCGACATCCAAAGCGTCGGCGCACATCTGCGTCATGATCGTATTGACGCCCTGCCCTATGTCCACGGCTCCGCTGTAAAGCGTAATCCTGCCGTCTGCGCCGATTGCGATCCGCATCGACGATGGGTTCGGCTGCGAGGTATTACCGATGCCGTACCACATGCAGCCGAGACCGATGCCGCGCCGGAAACGGTCGCTGCGCTGGTTGAAGGCGGCGACTGCTTTCCTTTGTTCGTGCCACGAGGGCTTGAGCGCCTCGAGACATTCCTTCATGCCGACGCTGCTGGAGAGTTTCTGGCCGGTCGAGATCACGTCGCCCGGAAGCAGCGAATTGAGAATCCGGAAATCGAGCCGGTCCATTCCCATCTTGTCGGCGAGTTGGTCCATCAGCGCTTCATGCGCGATGGCCGCCTGCGGAACCCCGAAGCCGCGAAATGCACCCGCAATCGCATCGGTCGTCAACACTGCCCGCGTGGTGCAATGGACCGTCGGCACGTCATAAGGGCCCATCGCATGAAGCGGCACGCGATTGGCGACGATCGGCCCACAGGACGCGTAGGGTCCCGTGTTGAAGTCAGCGTGAAAAGAAAAGGTCTTGAGCTTTCCGTCATCGCCGCAACTCAGCGCCGCCTCGATCCGCGACGGATGCCGCTTGGGCGTCACGCGCATGCTTTCGAGCCGCGAATAGACATAAGCAACGGGACGGTCCGTCAGCCAGGCCGCCACTGCCAGCAGCGGCTGCACCGACATATCGATCTTCCCGCCGAACCCGCCGCCTACCGCCGACGGAAGAATCCGCACTTCGGTTTTTGGTATCCCCAGAATATGTGCGACGCCGTCGCGGTCCATATACGGCGTCTGCGTCGTGACGAATATTTCCATCCGGTCGCCGACGCGGCGCGCGAAACCCGCTTCGGGCTCGATGTAGGCGTGCTCGACGTAACCGGTCTGGAATTTCCCGGAAACCACATGCCGACCACGCTCTCCTTCGACATCGCCGCGGATCATCTTGCCACGTGTGAGCACGTTATCCGGCCGGCTCGCGTGCAACATCGCCGCCTTCGGATCGAGACCGCCATCGATGCCACTTACCGGTTCGAGCGGCTGCCATGTTACCGGGAATGTATCGAGATCGATTGTTTCGGCGGCCCCGCGTTCGCAGATAATCGCCGCCACGACCTCGCCGTTAAACCGAACCTGACTTTCTGCGAGTACCGGCTGATCGCGATAGTGATCGAAAATGCCGTACTCGTTCTTTCCGGGAACGTCGCGGGCGGTAATGACCCGGACCACGCCGGGATTTTCCCGCACGAATTTGTCCGTATCGCCGATGACGAACGTCGCGTGCGCATGGGGCGAACGCACCGCTTTCAGAAGCAGCGCGTCTTCCGGCGTTGCATCGGCGCCGTATCTGGCGGTGCCTTCAGCGCGTGAAAGTCCGTCGACCTTCGTGATCCGGCTGCCGACAGCGGGAGCTTTCGCATCCGGCGCGGGCAAAGCCTGCCCGGAAAGATAGTGCTCGATCGCATCGACGATTTTCGTATAGCCGGTGCAGCGGCAAAGCACGCCGCCCATGCGGTCCAGTATCTCCTCGCGCGACCAGCTCTTGCTTTCCCGCGCGAGTTCGGCAGCCGCCATCAGCATTCCCGGCGTGCAAATTCCGCATTGGGCTGCACCCAGTTCTACGAACGCCGCCTGCAATCCGCGTAAAGAGCTGTCCTTCTGCAATCCTTCGACGGTCTCGACCGCGAGGCCGGCCGCCTGATCGAGCGACACCAGACAACTGCACACCTGCTTGCCGGAAATCAGAACGGTGCACGCGCCGCAATCGCCGGCGTTGCAGCCGATTTTGGTTCCAGTCAATCCGAGATCGTCGCGCAATACGTCCGCAAGCCGCGCGCCTGCGGGCGACGTCACTTCATACTCGGCACCGTTCACGCGCAGCCGAACCGGCGAATATTCCCGGGAACGTTCGGCTTCCTCGCTCTTAAGCGACCTGTTCATTCAACCTCTCCGCAGCCTTCACCAGCGCCTCGCGGACAAGAACGCCTGCGGCGTGCTTCCGGTACTCGCCTTTACCGCGAATGTCGTCCATCGGCGCAAGCGGCGCGAGGAATGCCGGCACCGGCTCGACAGAACCCACTTCGCCGATCGAGCGCCCATGAAGCGCCTTCTCCCACGCCGGAAGCCGCAGGCTCCGCGCGGCGCAGGCACCGACCGAAATGCCGGCGTAAACGATTTTTTCCGCAGCATCGCACTCGAGCACAGCCGCAGCCATCGCGATGGAGATTACGAGATACCGGCGCGCACCAAGCTTTCTGAACGCCGATGCCGTGCGGCCAGGCCGGGCCGGTACCTTTACTGCGTAGAGAATTTCGTCGCCCTGCAAATCCGTCTTGCGGTTTCCGAGCACGAATTTCTCAAGCGGGACCTCACGCATTCCGGACGGCCCCGCGACTGAAATTTTCGCATCCATCGCCATCAGTGCCGGAATCCCGTCGGCGGCTGGAGACGCGTTACAGATATTGCCCGCGACCGTCCCGGTGTTCTGGATTTGCCGCCCGCCGACTTCGGATGCGGCTTGTTTCAGCGCGTCGAACTGCGACGGAAGTTTTGCGGCGATGATCTCTGACCAAGTCGCCATCGCGGGAATGATCCACTCGCCGCCTTCGCGCCGGATTTCGCCACGCAGCGCTTCGACTTTCGATACATCGATCAGGCCGGGAAAGCGCGCGCCGTTTTCGATCGCAGGATAAATGTCGGTTCCGCCCGCGACAAAGGGATAACCCATGCTCTGGCGGAGACGAACGGCGTCTTGAAGGTCTGCCGCGCGGCGATAATCCATGGCTCAGACCTCTCCAATCAGCGAAAGGCTTCTCGCCTTGTCTTCAGGTGTGCCGACCAGCGAAAGAATGATTTCGTCGAGACCGCCATCGAGATAGCGCTGAATTTGCTTCCTGCAGTCCGAGACCGAGCCGACGATCGCAAAAGCTTCCGCCGCATCGTCTGGAACGAGTTCCAATGCCCGATCCATGTCGCGCTTCGCAACCGCCGCGATGATTGCCTCGTGATCGATCGGCAATCCGCTTGCCTTGATATTTTCCCGCAGATTTTCGTTACGAAACAGAAAAGCGAGTTTCTGCCTGATCTTTACGCGCTGGTCGGCCGCTTCGCCGCCCGCGATGAAATAGACGTAAGCGGTCTTGCGGATTGCGGAGGAATCCCTACCGTTCGCGTTCGCGCCTTCGGCGGCAACACCGATCGAATGGCGAATGAAATCGAGACTGAGACCTGCCGACAATACCAGTCCGTCGGCAACCTCGCCCGAGAGCTTCAGCATCTGCGGGCCCATCGGCGCGAGATACACCGGCGGCAGTTTTTCCGGCACAAAAGAAATCCGCGCACCGCTCAAATTGAAGGTGGCCCCTTCGAGCCTGGTGGCTTCGCCGCTCATCAGGCTGCGCAGCGCCGCGACATAATCGCGGATCGCCTTGACCGGCTTTTCGACCTCGAGCCCGGATTCGCGCAGGAACATCGGATTGCCGACCCCGACTGCAACGCCGCAGCGTCCCGGCACCAGTTCCGCGAGCGACGACAATGCCATCGCGGTCGGCATGGGATGCCGCAGATAGGGGCTGAGCGCGGTCGGCACGACCGTTGCCTGCTTCGTTCCCAAGGCAATTGCCGTCGACGTTACGATCGACTCCCGAAAACCCAGATGCTCTGCGATCCAGAACGAGCGCGCGCCGAGCGCTTCCGCCTGCTGCGCAAGCGCGACCGCGTCCCTGACCGGGATAAATCCGTCGAAGCTGATGCCGAACGGAAAGCCCGTCATGTGTAGCCCCGCTCCAAGAGACGCTTCACGTCGGCGACGCTGAGGCCGCTCAGCCCCATCTTTTCGAGCGTCAGCGCGTGGTCCCAGTAGGACTTTCCGGTCGCGATTTCCGCGAGCATGATCGTGCTGTTGCAAACCGGTGTCGGCACGCCGGCGAGCCGGCCCAGTTCGGAAAACGGAATCAACCCGAACGGAATATCTTCGTTGAAGAAGCGATGATCGACCGTTTTCGGTGCGCGAATCCAGCGGTTCGGCTCGCTGTTATGAAAAACGTCATAGGCGGTGCCGCCCTTGCGGCCTTCCTCGCTCGTGTAATTCATCTGGTAGAAATGTTCGGACAACTTCGGAACCGAAATGCCGAGTGCGGCGGCAACCGCCACCCGCTCGCGGTCCAATGCATCGATGATCTTGCCGACCGAAGGCGTGATGCCGTCGTAGTAATGGCAATAGTCTCCGTCCGTCGATTCCACGCGGCCGATATTGCAAAGCAGCGCGGGCGGGTGGTGAACCGCGTTCGTATAATAGAACACGGTATCCAGCACGCTCGGCACCGCGGAGAGCGATGGAAACAGCGGCAACATTCGCTGCAACAGCTCCTCGGTGCGGTCCGACGGAAACGCAGCGAAACGCAACTTCGCGGACTTGCGCGAAACGCGAACCTTGTCGGGCTCGGTCTTGCGGCAAATATAGGGAAGCGTCGACGACTCGCATGTCACCGGCTGCTTGTGCCCAAGGCGGCGCAGCGTATGCGCCAGCAGCGTCAGGGTGTGGCCGGGCGCCGCGAAGAAAATCTGGTTTTCCTTGAGATAAGGCGCGACGGTGGCAGCCATATTCTCGTGCGCCTGCGTCGGTCCCATCACGAGCACTGCGTCGGCACCGTCCATTGCTTCAGGAGCGCTGTTGGTGATGACCGGAATCTTTGCAAAGCCGTCACCGAGTACGCCCTCGTAGTGCACGCCGCCGATAGCCTTCAGCGGCGCAACTGTGCCGGCACTCCTGCCGTAAAGGCGCACGTCGAAGCCCTGCAAGGTCAGGTCGGCGGCGGCAGCGCAGCCGCCGTTTCCCGCGCCGATGATTGCAACCGATCGAATGGGACGCGCGTCTTGCATTACCGAACCTGATATTTTGCGATTTTCTTTTCGTCGACTTCGATGCCGAGTCCCGGCCCTGCCGGGACATGAAGAAAGCCGTCTGCATAGACCGGAGGTTTTACGACAATGTCATCGAGATAGCGGCGCCCGGCGACCTTCGTCTGCTCCACTTCCGCGGTCGACGTCACGGGTATCGTTCCCGGCAATGCGACCTCGGGTGCGGCTGCCGCCAGATGAAGGTTCGCGGCGTTACCGATGCCCATTTCGCCGGAGCCGTTGATATCCGAAATCATCCGGTGCGCGCCGGCAACGGCCAGCAACTTCCGCGCTTTCCAGAGCCCGCCCGGCTTCGTGTAGTAAACCGAGAGATATTGCGCCGCCTGCGCTTGCGCAATCCGCACGACATCGCGATCGGTCCAGGCGCTCTCGTCGGCCATGAGCGGCACATCGCAGCGCGCCGACACTTCCGCCATCTGGTCGAGACCGTCGACCGGCTGTTCGGCATAGACGATGTCGAATTCCGACATGCGATTGATCGCGGTAACCGCCTCGCGCCAGGTGCGATATCCCTGATTGCCGTCGACGCGGATTTTCACGCCCGGCCCGACTGCATTGCGAATCTCGGCGACCGTCTTCACATCGCGTTCGACATCGATACCGATCTTGATTTTCAGCGTCTTGATGCCGCCTTCGACCGTGGCTGCTGCCTCGGTGGCCGCATCGCGGATATCCATGAGCCCGATGCTGTGCGCGAGTTCGATGCGCTCGCGATAGAGCCCGCCGAGCAGTCGATACACCGGGACGCCGAGCCCGCGCGCGAGTGCGTCCAGTATCGCGACTTCGACCGCCGCCTTCGCATAAGGATGGCCGCGCAATGCGCGGTCCATCGCGGCGTGAACGAGTTCGATCCGGCTCAAGTCCACTTCCGCGATCGCGGGTAAAAGCAATTCCCGGATGAGGCTGATCGCGCCACGCGGGGTCTCGCCATAACGGCTTGCGTCGTCGCCGCCCCAAGTCGGAATCGTCTGCGCCTCGCCCCAGCCGGTTGTGCCGTCGCTCAGGCGCAGGCGGAGCACAACATATTCGCGATTGCCCGCCGTCGTCAGCCCGGCCCAACTGTGCGGACGGCGCAACGGCAAACTGACGACATAGGTATCGGCGCTAGCGACGATCAGCTTGCTCACGATCAACCTACTTCGATCAGCTCGTCGTTCTTGGAAAGATTTCCGGTGATCGCGTCGAAGCCGTCCCGCGTCACGATATACATGTCCTCGACATGGAAACCCATTTCGCCGGGGATCATGTAGAGCGGCTCCATCGTGAAGGTGATATTCGGCGCGAGTACGATGTCGCGCGTATCGGTGATGTAGGGCTCCTCGTGAATGGTCTGGCCGATGCCGTGGCCGAGGAACTTGATCGTCGGCTCGATGCCGCTTTCGCGGCAGGCCGAGACATAAGTCCGGTAGAGTTGTGCGACCGGCGTGCCGGGCTTCAGGATTGTCTTGCAGATTTCTCGGGCGCGGATGAGTTGCGACCAGATCATTTTCTGCCGCTCGGTCGGCTTGCCAGCAACTGCCGTACGCGTGACGTTCGAGCGATAATTGTTCAGTTCGCCGAGCACCTCGATGCGGATGATGTCGCCCGCCTCGATCTTCTTGTGCGTGGTACCGCAATTCGTGATCGAACCGTTCACGCCCGACCCGACGCGGTACTTGAAGTTGGTCGAACCGCCCGCGATCATCTGGTCGACGAGCAGACGCGAGACGTCGATCTCGGTCATGCCGACGCGGATTTCGCGCATCGTGTCGTGCATTACCTTCTCGGTCAGCACGCCGATTTCCCGCAGCGTGCGCACCTCTTCGTCGGTCTTGATCATCCGCGCGAGGAAATAGATATCCTTGCATTCCTCGAATTTCGCTTTCGGCAAGCGCTTGGAAAGCATGATGAAATCGCGCGCCGGCATGAAGTCGAGTTCGATCGCGATCCGGCCGGAGGCGACGCCCGCCTCGATCAGAGCGTCGGCGAGAACGTCCGCCGGCTCGTCGCGGAACTGGTCGTAGGCGCGCACATCCTGGAACCGCGAACGCGCGATTGCCTGCTTTTCCTCGACGTTGACCACGATCTGGGTTGCGAAATCGTCTTTCGCGATGATGGTGATCGTGCGGCGAAAGCGGTTCGTCAAATGGCTCGGCACCATGAAGCCGGCCGTATAGGTCACGTTGTCCTGCGAGAACGCAACCAAGGCGTCGTAGCCAGCCGCTTTCATGCGCGCGCGCAACAGGGCGATAACTTCATGCTCCGCGCGCGGCACAACCGTGCCTTGTTTCACGGCAGCCAATACCGAGTCTTCCAATCCAGCCGTTCTTGGCATTCGCGCCATTCCTTCTAAGTGCGGCGATGCTTCGCCAAAGTTTTCAATTCGATTTCACTACTGAGTGCATTGCATAGTTATGGCGACGCCGCCGAAAATTTGGTCGTTATTTCGCATGCGAGGCCACAGCGTCTTGCTGGGCCGGCGCCCGGTAGCAGCACAAAATGCTTGGCGAACCTTCGCGCATTCCGGTTGCGGAACATGAACATGCAGATATGGCGTTTCATTTCGCCGACACTCTTACCGGCCGTTGCCGCACGATTTCGCCGAGCTTCGCATAAACCGGGCCGCCAAGCCGTGCGACCGGGCGTAGCGCGACCGAGTCGATCTTTCCGTCGGCCAGAAGATCGCCGGATACGCGGAACAATTCGACGCGGCCCACATACAAACAGGTGTCGTATTCGCCGAAGTGGTGCTGCTGCACGAGCCTGCATTCCAGGCTGACCGGCGCGCAGGCAATCCGCGGCGGTTTCACGGTCCGGCTCGCATGCAGGTCGATGCCGAGGATTTCCGGCTCGCTCTCGTCCGGCTCGTATTCGTCGGCGCTGTGATGCAACGCTTCGAGCGCGTCTTCGGTGCCGATATTGATCACGAATTCCCCGGTGCCGATGATATTGCGTGCCGTGTCCTTCAGACGCCCCTGCTTGCGGCCGATACTGACGCCGACCAGGGGCGGCTTGTTCGACAGAAACGTGAACGCGCTGAAGGGCGCGGCATTCACCAGCCCTTCGGCGGAAACCGTGGTGATCCACGCGATCGGACGCGGCACGATGCAGCCCGTCAGCAACTTGTAGGCTGCGTCGGCCGAAAGCTTGCTGGCCTCGATATCCGCGAGACTTTCGAAAATACGCATGACACTACGCCGCCGCGGTATTCGCCGTACCGCGATCCCAGAATACAAGCCGATTGTGCAAAAACTGCACGAGCCGCGTGCCGACCACGCCGATAAAGATCAGGCTTATAAGACCGGCGAACATTTGCGCGGTATTGAAGTTCGCAAGCGACGCCTGAATGAGCCAGCCGATACCTTCGGACGAGGCGACGAACTCGCCGACCACGGCGCCGATCAGGCTGAGGACAATGGAAATCTGCAGGCCGGCGAAGATGTGGCCTGCCGCCGCGAACAATTTCACGCGAAAAAACGTGTACCAGGTCGGCGCCGAGAACGCGCGCATCATGTTAATGAGCGCCGGATTCGTCTGCCTGATTCCCACCACCGTATTCACGAACAGCGGGAAGAAGCAGATGAGCGCCACCATCACGACTTTCGACGCAAAACCATAGCCGAACCAGACCGTGATCAGCGGCGCCAGCGCGACCTTGGGCATGGACTGCAAGCCGATGATGTAGGGATAGACGAACTTTTCGAAGGTCCGGGATTCCGCGAGAATCGCGCCGACGACGATCGCGCAGCCGCAACCGATGACATACCCCGTCACGGTCGAGCGCAGCGTGAAGAGAAAATGCGGCCAGAACTCGCCGTCGATATAGCCGACCTTGAGACTGTAGAGCACGGCCAAGGGCCGCGGCAGGATATAGTCCGGCACCTTCAGAACATCGATCGCAAGCTGCCAGACCACGAGCAGAAGCAGCAACGTGAGCACCGGATATACGATTGAAGAAACCCGATCGGACATACTGCTACCCCAAATGATCGAACATCTTCCGGATTTCGCCGCACAGCGCGGCATACTCGCCGGATGACATGGTCTGCACCGTGCGCGGGCGCGGCAAATCGATCACCACTTCTTTCACGAACCGGCCCGGCGACGGCGACATGATCAGGATCCGGTCCGAAAGAAACACCGCCTCGGGAATGCTGTGGGTAATGAAGAGGACGCTCTTTTTGCTCGCCTGCCAGATGTCCTGCAACTCGAGCGACATCCGCTCGCGCGTCATCGCATCCAGCGCAGCGAAAGGCTCGTCCATGAGCAGCAAATTCGGATCGTGGATCAACGCGCGCGCGATTCCGACGCGCTGCTGCATGCCGCCGGAAAGCTCATTGGGATAATATTTAAAGAATTTCGAAAGACCCACGAGTTCGAGAAGCTCATGCGCACGCTGCGTATAGTCCCGGTCGCTCTTCCGCAGCGCCTTGACCGGAATCAGAACGTTGTTGATGACATTCAGCCACGGCAGCAGCGTCGCTTGCTGAAACACGACGCCGATGTCCTTGCGCGGGCCGGAAACCGTCTCGCCGAAAACGGAAACCTCGCCCCCGGACGCCGGAAGCAGGCCCGCCACAACGCTGAGAAACGTGGACTTGCCGCAACCGGACGGCCCGAGGATGGAGACGAACTCGCCCGGCCGCAGCGTCATGCTGACGTTATCGACCGCGATATGCTTCCCGCGCAGCGATTGATACGTCACCGAGACATCATTCGCCGACAGCGCGTGTGTTCCCGCATCAGTCGGCGCCGAAGCCGGCAACACGGCAGATCGAAGCCTGGTATTTGAAACTGCCAAGGTCAGATTCCCTGCTGCCGTGCCTCGACTTCCCATCTCGGCCGGCCCTTCTCCTATTTCAGCGCAGCAGCCTGCTTGCGTAGCGCCGCTTCGTCGAAGCGGACGTATTCTGCGGCAAACTTGTTCGTATAGAGCGTCGATACGTCGATATTATCCGTCTTCAGTTCGCCGCCTTTGTAGAGCGCCGCAACGAAGTCCTTCCAGGACTTCTCGCTGTAAACGCCGAAGCTACGCTTGCCGCCTGGGAAGGAGAGATAGCTCGACATGCGGGAGGCAAGAATATGCTTTCCCCTCTTCAAAGCTTCCTCGTCGGAGACGCCCTGCGGACGCAGCGTGGGATTGTGCTTGTAGAAATTACGAACGCAGAAGTCCGGATTCACTTCACACACAATGATGCCCTTGGTGAACGCCCTGCCGAAGCCGATCACGATCTGCGGCTTTTCCTTGATGGTGTCGATGTGTGCAGCAAATCCGTTCGAGAACAGATCGTGATACTTCTGGTTCTGAGGAATTCTGCGAAGCTTGACGCCCGTATTCTCGAACGCGGCAATATTCGTATCGAAGGTATTATAGACATCGACATCCTTGTTTTGCGTCGCGCGGAACGCGGGCGCGCCGACGCCGATCGCAAGGAACGAATAATCCTTCGTCATGGTCAGACCGAGCTCGGAGAGCATCGCGCGCGTGATCGGAACGTTGGCGTTCGCCAATGCCCCGACGCCGATTTTCTTGCCGCGCATGTCTTTCAGAGTCTTGATTGGGCTGTCGTCAAGGACGAGGAATTCCCAGATGGACCTGCGCGCGGCGTTGTAGAAGAACTGCACCGGAATCGGATCGCGCCCGGGTTGCCGCGACAGGATCAGCGGATCCGGCCCCGGGAAGCCGATGGTCACGCTCTTGTTTGCGATCTGAGGAATAAGCACGGACGCGCCGGCAAAATTCTTGAAGTCGAGCTCAAGGTTTTCTTCCTTGAAGAAACCGAGCTCGATAGCCGCAAACACCGGACCGAATGTTAGACTGGTCGACGTCGCTTGCCCTACGACGATCTTCTCCTGCGCGTTCGCGGCAAATGTTCCTGCGGCCAGAGAAAGTATTGCCGCAAGACCAATGCGCGTCACGCGGTGAAAGGGATTCGTTGTCATGTCCGGTTCGCTCCATTGCGTTCGTTCGACGCAAAAAGCGTAACACGCACCCCGAAATTAGAATTCCGAATGCGCAGCAATGGCAGAAATTTTATGCTGCTCGCTCCGAAGTGCCCGATATCTTCTGCGATGAAAAGGAGCGCGAAACTGCACAGAATGCGCGCATCGAAGAGTACGGGTTGCATCGATTTAGTGCGCTGCAACAAACGCAATGGATATTCTCTTTGCAGGAGGTCTTGATCCATCGCGCTGAGAGACTGCGCTGCACAACTTTTCACCGGACAGCACAGCCGCCGAGATATTGCTTGCGCGTGGCTTAACGCTCGGGGCGGCGTAGTTCATGAGCGCGCCTGTAGCGGGAATTTCATGCCTCGCGACAGCGAGGAAGCCTCACAAGAGCGGCGTTCGCGGACGGAGACTTATGCCTCCATCCGCTGCGGCGTCTACTTTAGCTGCTTCGCCTTCTTCTGAATCGCGACCACGTCAAAGTCGTTGAAATCCTTCACGAACTGGTTGGAATAGATCGGCTTCAGATCGATATCCTTGGTCGAAAGTTCGCCGCCAGCAAAAAGGATTTCCACGTAGTCGCGCCAAACATTGTCCGGATAGGCGCCGAATTCGCGCTTCGTGCCTCCCGGAAAATAGGTGTAGCTCTTCATCCGCGAGTGCAGGATATGGAGCCCCGCCTTCAACACATCCTGCTCATTCGCGGCTTTCGGCTTCGCTGTTGGATTGTGCTTCCAGAAGTTCGTCACGCAGAACTCCGGGTTGGCCTCACAAACAATAACCCCCTTGGTAAAGGCTCTCCCGAAACCGATAACAAGCTTCGGATTTTCGCGGAGCGTGTCCTGGTGCGCAACAAAGCCGTTCGAAAAGAGATTCTTGTACTTCTGCGGGATATCCAGCGTTCTCAGCTTCGTTCCAGTCGTCTCGAACGTCGCGATATTCGAATCGAACGTGTTATATGCGTCGGCATCACCATTCGTCATCGCGCGGAATGCCGGCGCTCCGACACCGATCGGCAGGAACGAATAGTCTTTGGTCATTTCCAGCCCGATATCGTGAAGCATTGCGCGCGTGAGAGGAACATTCGCGTTGGCGGTCGCTCCGATCCCGATCTTTTTTCCCTTTAGATCTGCAAGCGTCTTGATCGGACTGCTATCGAGCACCACGGTTTCCCAGATCGACCCGCGCGCTGCATTGTAGAAGAACACGAGCGGCAGCGGATCTTTGCCCGGCTGGCGCGAAAGAATAACGGTCTCCACCGCGGTGAATCCGAACGTGACTTGCTTGCTCGCGATTTGCGGCTGCAACACGGATCCGCCTTTGAAATTCAGATGCTCCAGCTCGATGCCTTCTTCCTCGAAGAAGCCAAGCTCCTGCGCGGCGAAAACGGGCGCGAAGGTAAGACTCGTGCTTGTCACCTGCCCCAGCTTCACCTTCTGCAAGGCTTTCTGCGCGGCGGCGGGTGTCGCCGCGAACGCAAGCGCAGCAAGAACCAAAGAAGACGCCACAAACCCGAAGCAGCCGGAATTGCTCGACCTGATCATTCGTAACCTCCAAACCTATCGCCTGTATGATTTCAAACTCTGCGCGCACAAAGCAATTTGCGTGCTAGTTTGCGCCGCTCATTTCAATCCAAGTCTTCCACGCCGGCCGGCCGGCGCGGATCCAGCCCGAATAGCTTCGCCGCATTGAGGCCGAGAATGTTTCGCTTTGCCTGCTCCGAAAGGAACGGGAGATCGAAGATCGTGCCTGGCGTATCGAAGTCGAAATGAGGCCAATCCGACGCATACAACAACTGCGTGTCGGCATTGATCATTTCCAGCGTCAACTGAAGCGCTTTCATATTCGTGCGCTCCATCGGCTGCGACGTGTACCAGCAATTCTCGCGCATGTAGTCGCTTGGCATCCGCTTCAGCAGCGGCGCTTCGGACTGGCGCATCAGATATTGATCATCCAACCGTTGCATCAACGCCGGAATCCACGCGAGGCCGCTTTCAACCCAGATGCTTTTCAGCTTTGGAAATTTTTCCGGAATGCCGCTGAGGATCCAGTTCGTCATGTGGACCATGTTGCACCAGACGAAGCCCAGCGCGTGCATGCCGAGAAAGGTCGGGACGGTTGCGAGCGAGGGATCCTGCCAATGATATGCGGCATGGAATGCGACGGGTTTTCCCGTCTCTTCGATCATGCGGTAAAGACGCATGTACTCGTTGGAATGTACGGGCTTGTGCCGGACGCTCGTGATGCAGAATCCGATGACGCCTTTCTTGTCGGCGTATTCTTCGACGATTTTGCAGGCCGCCTCCGGCGTATTGAACGGCAAATACACCAGCGTGACGATGCCCGGATCGGCCGAAAGCAATTTCTCGACCATCCAGCGGTTATAGGCACGCGCGAGCAGAACCTCCATTTCCTGCTGCGGATGCAGCCCGAGATGGAGCATGTTTGCCGGGAAGACGACCATGTAATCGACGGCAAGACCGTCCATCGCGCGCCTTGTGAGCACGACGTCGCGGTGCACTTTCGTATTCTTGACGGTCTCGCGCCGGTCTGCCTGATGGGTGATGCGGCCGCCGACATCCTGATAGCGCAGCCCGAAATCGCCGTTCAATCCATACGCCGTGCCGCCGTGGCGCTCGTTATGATAGAGCTGCGCCTGAAAACGCAGCACCGGATCCTCGATGTACTCGACGATCTCCTTCCAGGAAACGGTTTCGACATGATGCGCGTCCATGTCGCAAATGAGCCAGTCGCTATAGCCCTTCTTGACCGCTTCCCTCTTCGCACGCGCGAGCAGTTGTCGCGTATCCGTGTAAGTGCTGACTTCCTGCACCGGCAGTTCTTCCGGCAGGGCAAATTTTCGCTCCGCGATATTCATTTCAGCAACTCTTGTTGATCTTCGATCTCGATCGCATCCGCCGGCAAATCGTAGTAATCTTCCGGCCGGCGCCGCGCCCACAGCGCAAATTCGGTAGGCCCGAGACGAAGTGCGCGAAGCAATTCCGTAGCCACCGTAAGCGCTTCCGTCGCGGTGACGATCTCGTCGTAACGGCCCGCGAGCGGGCGAAAGGTTCGCTCGTCTCCACACTTCTGCGCGTAGAGCTTCACCGCCGCCGTGAATAGCGTAACCACCGCGCGGTCGGAAATTCGGTCGACCTCACCCTTGGAAATGCTTTCGGCGGTTCTGCGCCAAATAATCTCCGCCGAACGCTCAACCACCGCGTAATGATCGTTCTCGAGACCCGCTTCTTCTTTTGCATCAGACATCGAGGATTACCTGTCCTTCTTCGACAAATACTTTTGCGGGCCTGAGCATCCAACGCTGCGCACCCGTGCTCTTCCCCGTCTTGATGTCGAACTCGGTGCCGTGCCACGGGCAGACGATATTCAGTCTCTCGTCGTTGAAGCGCCGTCCGTGACTACAGCGGTTTTCATCGACCACTTCTTCGACGAGATTGAACATACGGCCCTGACAAACCGGACCGCCCTGATGCGGACACCGGTTATGCCAAGCGTAGAACTCTCCTTGCAGATGAAAGATGCCGACTTCGACGCCATCGATGGATACGACTTTCTTGCCAGCGCTAATCAGTTCGCTTGCCGGGCAAATCTTGGTCGCTGCCATATTTCACCCTCCAAGGGTCGCTTCGGCGTTTATAAGGATTCAAAATATGCTGAGGGGTATCGGTCACATCAAGAATGCAATTCTCACGAGTTGAGAATCGCCCTTGGCGACTTCCTGTGCAGTACGGTATTATTTTTTGTGCAGACCGCTTCCCGCCGTCTGGTAAGAATACGCAAATGAAAAGAAAAATTCGGCAGATACGACGACCGCTGCGAAGCATCGCCTCGTCCCGCGGACGATCGCGAGCGCCTTCCGGGCCGGCCGCGCGAGTTCTTCAAATACTCTCGTTATTTGCCACTGGTCCCGCTCAAGCATCGGTGGAAGAAATCGCAGTCGCGATAAAAGCGCCGAAAAGCTCCACGTACCGTTACGTGAAGATCCTGAAAGAAGCTGGATTCGTTGTTGAAACCGGTACCGGGCATCTTGAGGTCGCGCCGCTCGCGACCGGTCTCGTGCGAAACTCGAAACTTGCCGGCAAGCTTATTTCAATTGCTCGCCCCGTGATGCAACGGCTCACGCAGGGCTCGCGGGAGCTTACGCTGCTTGTGAAGCGGTCCGGACATTTCGGCGTGTGCATCGCGAGTTGCGAGTCGATCATGCCTATCCGGTATACGTTCGAAGTCGGCACGACCTTTCCGCTTCATTTGCCGGGAGCGCTGCGGCGTTCTCTACTGGCTTACGCCTCGGAAGCGGAACGAGAACTGATCTTGGCCGAGGCCATGCGCATCGATCCGCAATTCAGGCCGCAACGGAACTCTTTGATACGCGAACTTGAAACCATCCGTCAGCGCGGCTACGCCGAAAGCGAGACGGAAATCACGCCCGATCTATGGGGCATTTCCGCACCGATCATTGCGGGCGATGCCTCGAACAGCGCGCTGGTACTCCTCGCTCCCGCTTACCGCGTCAGTAGCACCGAGAAGTCGAGGCTACGAAGCGCTGTTCGAAGCGCGGCAAAGGAACTTTCGGCGCAACTCGACCTTACGGTTTGAAGAACAATTTTCTGATCAACGTCCGGCGAGACAACAGCACAAATCATCAAACCACAGAATTGTGCATAGTATCGACCGAGGCATACAATCGTATATCAACCATTAGCTTCTTGTGATCGACAGCGGACCGAGCTGCGGAGCCGATCACGGCAGCTACGTGGCTCATGCCAGCTGGCGTGCCGCTGTGGGAAGCAAGTCGCTTTCTTGGCATGACGCAAGAGACTCTTGAGAACGTCTACGGACATCATCATCCCGAGCATCTTCGCGAGGCGGCAAGCGCGACTGGCTACCAGCCTCGCCAATCATTGGCGGAATCATTGGCGGGAAGCGACACTGGTCAGCGAGCACCAACGGAAACCGTTGAAAAAATTGGTGGGCCTGCCTGGACTCGAACCAGGAACCAGACCCTTATGAGCGCAGACGACAATTCGAGCGACGTTGAAAATGCTGACGAATTCGGCTCATTTGATCGCGATTTTTGACGTTCTTTCGCGAATATCATTGGCGAAACATTGGCGGAATCGACCCTGCGACCAACAGCTTAGAAGTTGTTAGAAAAGCGAACAATTTCAACGGCCATTCCGACAAAACTGCTCTCCCGGCTGCATTGCGCAATAAGACGGAATTTCAGTTTGTCGGAATGGCTAACTCGCGCTGATGCATTCCCCAAATATCCGGCGCATCCGCTCCACATCTGGCAGCCGCCCGGTGAATAGTTGAAAGGCTTGCGCCGCCTGGTGCACGCACATGCCGCCACCGTTCATGAACGCAATGCCCTTCGCGTGGGCAGACTTCAGGAATTCGGTTTCAATTGGCGTGTAAACGACATCCGCTACCCATTCTTGTTTCTCGATCAAGTCTTCAGGTACGGGCCGCCCAGGAACTCCACGCATGCCAACTGGGCTGGCGTTTACAACACCGTCCGCACCAGCAACACATTCGTCGAGATGCTCGATTACGCTGGCGCGGCGGACGTAGTGATTTTGGACATCTTGAACGAGTTGCGCTGCGCGCGAACGATCGTTGTCGTAAATCAAGAGACAAGCGACACCGAGTTCCAGGAGCGCAAATGCAACCGCTCTGCCCGCGCCGCCCGCGCCCACTAACACGACGGTCTTATCGTTCGCCGCCGCCTGCCCAAACGCTTCCTCAAAAGCGCGCACGAAACCGAAATTGTCGGTGTTGTAACCGTACAGGCGCTTATCAGGCTGAACAACGACTGTATTGACCGCACCTATCTTGCGCGCTTCTGGCGACAACTTATCGAGCAGCGGGATAATCTCTTCTTTATAGGGAAAGGTAACATTGAAGCCTACGAAGCCACTCATGGTCGCTAAGCGCAAAGTATCGCCAAGACTTTGCCCGCTTAAATCGGTGTCCATCAGCCGATAGGACCCGGACAGCCCTGTCGCCCGCAACGCGTCTTCCTGCAGTACGGGTGAAAGCGACCGTTGAATATTTCGCCCAATCAGACCCAGCTGCATTCGATCCATCAATTTTCTCGAGCTGGTTCGCTAGGCTTCGACGGCAATCTTCTTCAGGGGATGCAATCCGAGTGCGCCCTTCGACAAAGTGTAGGCAACGCAGTCCTGAATATGCTTGACGAGAACAGCCTGGGCACCCGCTGCGTCGCGGCTTAGCGCACACTCCAGGAGTTCGCGATGTTCGCGCGCTGCAATCTCCCCGCGAAACACAACAGCGATCATCTGATAGCGTAAATACTTATCGTAAATCGCAGAATGCGCGTCGAGAAGCGCCTTCGAACCGCAAGCCGAAAGCAGTGCGTGATGAAACTCCCAATCGTAGCGCTTCCACGTTTCGGGGGCGCCGCGATCGCCGTTCATCATCCGTTTTTCCATAAGGGAAAGTTTGTGATGAGCAGCGACGACGCGCCCCTCCCACTCCATGCCACCTAGCGCAAAAGATTGCTGAAGCGCATGGCACTCAAGCAACTGCCGTAAGTTTGCCAGTTCCTTGAAGTTCTGATCCGAGACCGCCGCAACTTCGAAGCCGCGCGCACTTTCGGCGACGATCAGGCCTTCCGATGTCAGACGATTCAACAACTCACGAAGCGTGCTCACGCTGACACCGTAAGCCTCTTTGAGGGCGTCGAGTTTCAGCTTCTGGGATGGCAGCAAGCGCCCGAAAATTATGTCGCCCCGGATACGGCGGTACGCCTTTTCGCCAGCAGTTTCGGTATTTCCCGACATGAACACTCCCTCGCTTGTCGAGTTTTGACCTGCCTCTGATGAAAAAGCAATCGTCATATGATTTTAAAATGGCCTATTGAAGTTGAATTTCTGGGACGCGATGAATGAAGCAAAAGCCATAGGGAGGACGACCAATGAATACGAACATTTCACGCCGCGCAGTGCTCGCAGGAGCCGCCTCGACGGTTGCCCTGACTATCTCGCCACCCGTTGCCGCACAGGCGAAGCAGAAGCTTCGGTTTAGCAGCGCATTCACTGAAAGCGATACGCGCGCAGCGACGTATCGATCGTTCGCAGAAGCAATCAAGAACGATTTCGACTTCGAACCCTACTGGGGCAACCAGCTGTTCAAGCAGGGTACAGAATTGGTCGCTTTGCAGCGAGACAATCTCGACCTGTGCAACTTGGCCCCGGCGGATATTTCTAAGCAGGTCTCCGCATGGTCGCTGTTGCAATCGGCTTATCTCTTCAGAGACGCCGATCACATGAAAAAGACCTTCAAGAGCGATGTCGGCAAAGAATTCATCAAGATGGCCAAAGCCCAGCTTGGTATCCAGGTCATCACGCCGATCTACTTCGGCTCGCGCAACGTAAACTTGAGAAGCGACAAGCCGATCAAGACGCCGGCCGATTTGAAGGGCGTTAAGCTACGTATGCCCCCCGGTGAATTCTGGCAGTTCCTCGGCGAGTCTCTCGGCGCGAACCCAACCCCGGTCGCATATGCCGAGCTCTATACCGCGCTTCAAACCGGCACGGTCGACGGCCAGGATAATCCTCTCGTCGCCAGCCGCTTGATGAAATTCGACGAAGTCACCTCTCAGTTCATTCTGACCAAACACGTCATTGCCTACGACGTCATGGTCATCCGTTCGAAAATTTGGGACGCGATGTCGCCGGCGAAGCAGCAACAGTTTCAGGCCGCAGCAGACAAGGCATCGGACGAAAATACTGCGAAGTTCAATGCGCAAGAGTCCGAAGTTATCGACTACCTGAAGAAGAGCGGCAAGAAGGTTTACGAGCCTGACCAGAACGCGTTCCGTAGTTTTGCGCAGAAGAAGTATGTCGAGAAATACGGGAAAGACTGGCCTAAGGGTGCCCTAGAACGGATCAACGCAATCAAGTAACCGGTTCGGCAGTGACTTTAGGAACGGCCGTCGTCCACCAGCGACGGCCGCCTCCTTGTCAGAATATTAGGATCAATTCATGACTTTCGAGCAGTCGGCAAGAATCGGCCGATGGCTTCGTCGCAGAGCGGAGAACATTATCGTCGCATTGCTGACGATAATGTTCGCAAGTTTCGTGCTTCAAATATTTTTTCGCTATGTCCTCGGCAAGCCTCTGGGCTGGTCCGAGGAAGTCATCGTAACCGCGTGGCTCTGGACAATTCTTTGGGGCGCCGCATTTGTCTTGTCCGAGATCGAAGAAATTCGTTTCGACATTGTCTACTCGAACATCTCCGAATCGACGCGCCGTGTTTTTACCGTCTTGACCGGTGTTGCGCTTGTCCTTGCGTATGGCATTTCATTACCAGCGTCATACCGCTACGTGAGTTTCATGAAGGTTGAACGCTCGGCATACCTTCAAGTACCGATCAACATTCTCTATTCGATCTTCGTCATATTCCTTGTCGCTTGCATCTGTCGCTATTGCTGGCTCGTTTACCAGGCACTCGCAGGCGGCAAGACACCCGAAACCGATCCAGCGAAACTCACGGACTAGTCATGCCAATCAGTCCGCTCGTTATCTCCGTAATTGCAATTATATCGCTAGGTCTCTTCGGTTTGCCGATCGGCCATTCCATGATCGTGGCGACGATTGTCTATCTGTTGCTGACTGGTGCCGACCTCGACACAGCCGCTGAACAAATTTCAAACGGCCTTTTCAACAGCTACGTTCTGCTTGCTATTCCGCTATTTATTCTGGCCGCCGATCTCATGAACATTGGCAGCCTGACTGATCGCTTACTTAGATTCTGTTTAGTGCTTGTCGGCAGATTTCGCGGCGGCCTCGGTCACGTCAACGTTGTAGCAAACATGATATTCGCGGGGATGTCCGGCTCCGCAATCGCTGATGCTGTCGGCATTGGTCGCATCATCACCGGAATGATGGCAAAGGACGGCCGCTATCCAATTGCTTACGCTGGCGCGATTACCGCGTCCGCGGCCATCATCGGCCCGATCATTCCGCCATCGATCCCGATGGTTCTGTATGCACTGATCTCCGACACATCGATCGGCTTTTTGTTTCTCGGAGGCTTCGTTCCAGGCGTCCTATTCGGCCTTGGGTTCATGATCATGAACTCAATAATTTCGAGGCGCCGTAACTATCCGGTCGAAGCCCCGATCCCATTGAAAGAAATTCCGAAGATCACTGTCAGCGCGTTCCCCGCCCTACTGCTGCCGGTCATTCTCTTGTTCGGCATTTATGGTGGCGTTATGACGCCGACCGAAGGTGCCGCAGCAGCGGCCTTCTACGCGCTTTTTGCCTCCACGGTGCTATATCGCGCGGTGACGTGGAAACAGCTCTACGAAGCCGTGCTGACGAGCGGAAAAGCTACGACCTCGATAGGTATGTTGATCGCTGGCGCGATTGCATTCAACTACGTGATTACGGTCGAGAATATTCCAAACCAGCTTTCACGTTTCCTGGCGGGGTTCGACCTTTCTCCGGCCGGTTTCCTATTGCTGGTCAACATTCTACTGCTGGCGCTCGGGTGCCTGCTCGAAGGCAGCACAATTCTACTCGTCATCGTTCCGATATTTATACCGACGATCAAAGCCCTCGGCATTGACCCGGTTCATTTCGGTGTTGTGGTGGTCGTCAACACGATGATCGGGCTGCTTACCCCGCCCTATGGTCTCCTGTTGTTCGTCCTCGCGAATATGACCAAACAGCCACTGAGCGCGATCGTTCGCGAAGCGATGCCGTTCATCGCAATGGCCATTCTAGTACTCGTGCTTATTACCGCCTTCCCCGACCTAGTTCTCTGGTTGCCTCGCCTCTGGGGCTACAAAGGCTAATGCAATGAAGAAGTGTATCCATATCTTCAATGGGCCTAATCTCAACCTACTCGGTGTTCGAGAACCGGCAATTTATGGAACGACGACCCTTTCCGAAATCCAGTCGCGTTGCGAGAAACGCGCGCAAGAAGCCGGATATTCCGTTTCGTTTTTTCAATCCAATCATGAAGGTGAGTTGGTTGATCTAATTCAGGCCGCTCGCGGCAATGCTACGGCAATCGTCATCAACGCTGCCGGCTATTCGTTTTACTCTGTCGCAATACTTGATGCGTTGAAGACTTTCGATGGCTCGATCATCGAGGTGCATCTGTCGAACATCCACCAACGCGACAAATTTCACCGCCATTCGATCATGTCGACGGTTGCAACCGGCGTTATTTGCGGCCTGGGGCCGCAAGGATACATCAGCGCAATCAATGCAGTTATCGCCATGTCGGAATAATCATTCGCAATGTCCGCCAACAGCCCTGTTGGAACACTTTGTCGGGATGACTTCAACACTCATGCTAAGTCATTGAAAATATTGGCGACCCCGGCAGGAATCGAACCTGCGACCAACAGCTTAGAAGTTGTTAGAAAAGCCAATCATTTCAACGTCCATTCCGACAAAACTGCCTTTCCGGCAGCATTGTCTAATAAGACGAAATTTCAGTTTGTCGGAATGTGGTTACGCGTCCGCAAAGGCCTTCTCAGACCACGCAGCAGAGGCTGGCCTCGCGATTCCGAGCGAACCAATCATCTTTCTGAAAGCAAATACCGCAATCTGTGGCCCGAACGAGAAAACACTAAAGCCAAAGCATTCCACCAAGCTGGACTACGAAGTCGAACTCGGCGTTGTAATCGGCCAACAAGCGAAAAATGTATCCAAAGCGAATGCTCTGAAGCATGTTGCGGGATACTGTGTCGTGAACGACATATCCGAGCGCGCATTCCAAATGCAGTCCAGCCAGTGGGATAAGGGCAAAGGCTGCGATACGTTTGGACCGATTGGTCCGTGGCTCGTGACCACGGACGAAATTCCGAATCCCAAAAACCTCAATCTCCGGCTCGATGTGAACGGGAAGCGCATGCAGACCGGCAACACGAAGAGCATGATATTCGGCGTCGAAGAGATCGTTTCATACGTCAGCCACTACATGACGCTATTGCCCGGCGACGTGATCGCAACGGGTACGCCTCCTGGCGTCGGGATGGGTATCAAGCCCGAGCCCTTCTGGCTGAGTGTAGGCGATAAAGTATCACTAGGCATTGAAGGCCTCGGATCGCAGACGCAGGTGATCGTTGGCGAATGACTTCTCACCTGGAATGGCTGAATCGTTGTGAAAGACATATTTCATAACAAGTTGCCGACTTAGGGTGTTTTGCAACAAAGCTAACAAATCGAAACTCAAATGAGTTGAAGCAAGAAAATTCAATGCCATGCATACGTTCAAGTTAAATAACTTTTCGATGTTATGGTTTGCTCTCGACATTGTAATTCTCACTTTGAGCTAGATAGAGAATCCGCCCGCAGCCATTCCCTGATCAAAGTACCGCTCATATCTTTGGTAATTAGAACCAATCTGGAGCGCCGATCCTCGTCAGGCCAACGCGGCAAACGCATGCGGTGGAACTGGTGCTGCACGCCGTGCACGACCACGGGAGCAGGTTCGCCTTCAATGTTGAGAATGCCTTTTACCCGCAAAAGTTTCTCCGCATGCCGGCTTACCAACGACGCGAGATTGGGGCTGAAATAACGCCAGTTCAACGGCCGGTCGAAAACGAGACAGTGAGCTTCGATCCGGCGGTCGTGCCGATTGATGCTTCGCGCGTCATGGTCGTGATTCGCATGATGATGATCGCCGGCAGCTTCGAACGCTTCTGCATGCAACCAGCGGCCGACGTCGGGCGTTTTCGACGCTAGATCATAGAGGCCGCCGTCGAACAGGAGGCTGGGATCCACCTCTCCGTTTTGCGTAGGGATTATCGGCGCTCCCGGATTCAGTCGGCTCAACCGTTTCCGAAGCGCGTCGACTTTCCGCGGTTCCGCGATGTCGGTTTTCGTGAGCAACAGCCGGTCCGCAACGGCGGCCTGCTTGACGGATTCGATATGCTCGTCGAGCTGACCATCGCCGTGAAGCGCGTCGACCGTTGTTACGACACAGGAAAGGTCGAAAAGCCGGCTGACGAACGAATCTTCCATGATCGTATGCAAGATAGGAGCAGGATCGGCGAGACCGGTTGTCTCGATGAGCAAACGGCGAAACTTGCTGATCGTGCCGCGTTCGCGGCGGTCGTAGAGATCGCGCATTGTTTCGGTCAGGCTGCTGCGTATCGTGCAGCAGAGACACCCGCTAGCCATGACGACGACATCGCCTTCGACCGCCTGTACAAGCTGGTGATCGAGACCGATTTCCCCGAACTCATTTATGATAACGGCCGAGTCCGACATTTCCGGCCGCTGAAGCAGCTTGTCGATCAGCGTCGTCTTTCCGCTGCCGAGAAAGCCCGTGATGATCGAAACGGGTATTTTATCGTTATGGCCGTTACTCATCGTATCCCGGAAGACATATTTACGGGCTTGAGCGCCTGTTCCGCGTTCCCGTCGCGGAGCGAAGGTTTCAGCACGACCTTTCCGAAGGTATCGCCGCTTTCGATCTTTGCATGAGCTTCAGCCGCCCGCTCCAATGGCAACCGCGCGGAGATAACCGGAACTATTTCGCCGGCAACCCAGCTACGGATTACCTGTTCCATGGTGCGGCGTCGATTTTCCCGATCGTCGTCATACAGATGCATCTCGAATATTCTGATCGAAGGACAGCGGGCGCCGTGCGCACGCAGCGCTGCGAGCAGATTGTCCTGCGGAAGTCCCTCGGCTGTGTTGTACGAAACGATCGTACCCCACTTTGCCAGCATCCCGATCAAGCTGGAGAATGCGGCCCCACCGACGTGATCGAGCACGAGATCGACGCCTTCACCTCCGGTGATCTCCAAAACCCTCTTGACGACATTCTCCGTTCTGCGATCCAGAACATGGTCCGCGCCTAGCTGGCGCGCGAATTGCGCCCTTTCCGAAGTGCTGACGCTGCCGAAAACGGTAATGCCGGCTGCTTTTGCGAGTTGCACGACGCCACTGCCGACACCTCCCGCAATTCCATTCACGAATACTGATGTGATCGGACGGCCGGTAACGGCTTCATGAACCAAATTCCAGGCGACCTGATAGTTCGGCAAACAGACCGCCTCGTCGAGATCGGCATGATCGGGAAGCAGGAACGGCGCCGAACCCGGAACAACGATGTAATCGGCATAGCAACCGCCGCGCACGGACAATTCGCGCGCGGTGACCAGCACGGGTTGACCCAGCAGCTTTTCGTCAACCCCGGCTCCGACTGCAACGATATGCCCGGACAAATCGCTTCCCGGACTCGCCGGTAGCGGCGGCATCCAGCGGTAACTTCCCCTTCTGATAAGAATGTCCGGCCAGCCAACACCGATCGCTTCGGCCTTGATAACAACTTCTCCCGCTGCCGGAGTCCTCGCGATGGCCTCAACGAGTTCAAGCGCCTCTGGACCGCCGGTCTGCCGGATGATGATCTGCCGGGAAACCAGCCCTTGCATCGGGTCGATTTCGGTCACAGCAGGCGATCCTTCTCGCGCGCAGGCTTCACATGGCGCCCGTGGCCTGGCTTGCCCACGACCTTTCCATCACGATAGGCAAAAGTACCTCGCACGAGCGTATGAACCGTGACACCCCGCACGCGCCGCCCGTCCCACGAGGTCCACCCGCACTTGCTGAGCATGTCCTCGTTTCTCAGCACCTGTTCCTTGTTCGGATCGACGACGACAAGATCTGCGTCGGCACCCACCTGGATCACGCCCTTGCGGGGATAAAGTCCAAAAATCTTCGCTGGAGTTGTCGAAAATATTTCCGCGAGTCTGGTGTACGAAAGCCGCCCCTCGTTCACTGCGTTCAGGAACAACGGCAGCGTTTCCTGAATTTTCGGCGTGCCGTTCGCGGCAACAAACATATTCGTCCAGCCGATTTCTTTCTCTTCGCGCAGATGAGGCGCATGATCTGACCCGATGACGTCGATCGTTCCGTCGTTAACGCATTCCCAGAGCAAATCGGTCGTATTCGGACCGTTCCAGAGATTGAGCGCATAAGGACCGAGTCTTTCGATCTCCTCCCAGTCGTTGCAAAGGAACAGCATATGCGGATTGGTTTCGACCGTGACCGCCTGTTTCGCCCGCTTCGCCGCTCTAAGCACTTCGAGCGACCGCGGCGACCGAAGATGAAGAACATGAAGCCGGAAGCCCAGAACCTCTTGCATCCGGCAGAGATAGCTGATGGCGGAATCAAAAATGATGCCGTCATAAGATGCTGAAAGCTGTGCGACGGTCTGATAGCTCGTGTCTCCGGCCTTGATCGCCCGGTCCGACAGCGTTTCCAGCAATTCCTGGTTGTTCGGGTGAACCATCAGCGGCAGCCCGGTTTTCCCGACCTCTTCTGCAATCTCAAAAAGACGACCCTGATGATGCACGCCGAGTTCGGGCATATGCGGATAGTCCGTGCCCTTGTCGGTAATCATGTAGATCTTGAATCCGAGCGCGCCGGCATCGGCCAGCGCCTGCACTTCTTCCAGCCGCGTCGGCGCCGGATTGTGATTGAAGTCAACAAGCGAATTCGCGGCATAGACCTCGATGAGATCCAGATAGCGCTGAACGGTCGTCGTAATCGGCTGAACGTTCGGCATACCTGAGACCGTCGTATAGCCGCCGGCCACGGCCGCACGCGTTCCGCTCTGTATATCTTCCTTATGCGTAAACCCCGGCTCGCGCAGATGCGTATGCGTGTCGACGCCGCCCGGCAGCACGACAAGCCCCGCCGCATCAATCATTTCGTCGGCATCAGGCGTGAGCTCTCCGGAAGACATGCCGACGATTCGGCCGCCCTTCACTGCAATGTTCGCCTGAATTACGCCGCCAGGCGTCACGACTGCGCCGTTTCGGATAACCAAGTCCGCTTTCATGTTCACTCCAGAGGTATTTAGCGAAACATCGATTGATAGAACGAGAACCGGCGCTCAAGGATCAACATGGTCGATATCGTGGCAACGATGGCGATTGTTGCAGCAGCAGCGACCGAAGGCTCGGCGAGCCATTGCATCCGGTTAAACAACACCACCGGCAGGGGCGCCGAACCGGGTGAAGATATGAAGACGGATACCGGAACGTTGTTGAAGGAAATCAGGAACGAGAAAATCGCGCCTGCGACTACCCCCGGCCGGATGAGCGGCAAGGTAACATGCCAGAATACACGTAGCGGACTCGCGCCTAGGATTCCCGCCGCGCGTTGAATGGAAGAATCGAGCCCGGCAAGACTCACCAATACCGATCGCACGACGTAAGGCAGCGTAAGCACGACATGCGCCGCGACCAGCCCATACCAGTTGATCAATCCCCACCGCGTGAACGCCAGCAGAAGTGCAAACGCGGTCATCACGGCTGGAACGTTCAGTGGCGCGAGGAAAAAGCTGGACAAGACAGCGCCGCCAAACGCTTTAGGACGCGCAAGATAGATCGCAGCCATCGTTCCCAGAACCGTCGATATTCCCACCGCGGTCAACGCAATGGTTACGCTCAGCCACAAACCACCCATCAAGGCGCGGTCGTTTAGCGCGCGCCAATACCAGTCCAGCGTGAACCCCTGCGGCGGAAACGCGATAAAGCGCGTTTCGGTAAACGACGCACCCACCACCATCAGCACCGGCGCGATGATGATCGCGTAGATGATGAACGCAAAAATGGAAGTGACGGATATTTTCATGCGCCGCGCAGCCACGCTGCAAACCGCCGTTCGACGATACGCGCAAAAAACGCCGTCATAACCATGCAGATGACAAATAGAAAAATACTCAGCGTGGCAGCGAGCGGCCAGTCGAACGTCGTGACCGCGGCGTTATAGATGAGGAGAGGAAGTACTTTCACGCGGCTGCCGCCGATAACGTACGGCGTCACGAACGCGGCTGCCGCGAGAGAGAATACGATCAACCCGCCTGAAAGCATCCCCGGCACGCTGAGCGGCAAAACAATGCGGTAGAACTGCTGAAAGCGGCTCGCGCCGTGAACCTCCGCCGCGCGGAGAACCGCGGGATCAATCTTGTCGATAGACGTGCAAAGATTCAAAACGAGATAGGGTCCGAAGCTGTAAACGAGGACCGCCACGACCCCTGCCTCGGAGTTCAAGAGCTGGATCGGACCGTTCGATAGCCCGATGAGCTGGATAAATTTGTTCGCAAGACCGGTCGGACCGAGGATCAATATCCACGCAAACGCCGTGACCACGAGGCTGATCATGATTGGAATCAGCAGAACCAGCGTGAACGCGGCGCGTGCCTGCCGCGATTTCGTTCGGGAGATATGAAGCGCGACTGGATACCCAAGAATGATCGCCAAAATCGTCACGAGCGCGGCAATCCGGAACGAGCGCAAGAGAGCGTCGAGATAGAACGGATCGCTGAGCGCGTTCCGAAAATGATCGAGTGTCCATCCGCCGACCTCGAACGTGTTAGGATCGACATCGCGAACGCTAATCGCGAATACCAACAGAAGAGGCCATGCCCAGGCGACTGCGAGCCACAGAGCCGCAGGGGCCGCAAGCGCAATGGACGAACGCGAACTCACTGCAGAATCATCCAGTTCGAAGGGGCGATTTCCAGCCGGACGGAAGCGCCAGGGACGACATTCGCCGATGGCGCCTCGTTAAGATGAACGGAAATCCTTTGGCCGGAAGCAACTTCCACGAGGATTTGAAATTGCGACCCGGCAAATACGCGATCGAGCACCTTGCCCGATAGAGCTCCCTGACTGATTGGAGCATCTGCCGACAACACGAGAATGCGGTCGGAGCGTACGCCGAGCTGGATCTCCGAACCCGCCGGAAGATTCTTGTCTGTTCGGACGATCGCGTTCTCGCCGGTTTCGAGTTTCGCGACAACGCTTCCAGGCCGGCACTCAATAACCGTGCCGCGCAAAAAATTGGACGAACCGATGAAGTCCGCGACGAAGCGGGTTCGGGGCTGAAGGTAAATTCCTTCTGGCGTATCGAGTTGCTCGAGACGTCCATCGTTCATCACTGCGATACGATTCGACAGCGTAAGCGCCTCTTCCTGGTCATGCGTAACATAAACCATCGTCGTCCGTATTTTCGTGTGGATCGCCCGCAGCTCGCTTTGCATGGCCTTTCGTAACTTCGCATCCAGATTGCTGAGGGGTTCGTCGAGCAGGAGAATTTCCGGCTTGACGGCCAAAGCTCTGGCCAGACCGACGCGCTGCTGTTGTCCGCCGGAAAGCTCACGCGGAAAACGCTTTTCCATTCCGGATAGCCGGACAAGCTCCAGCGCTTCCCCGACTCGCGAGCGGATTTCGCTATCGGCGGCCTTTCGCATTCGCAGCCCGAACGCAACGTTGTCGAAACAATTCATGTGCGGAAACAGCGCATGTCCCTGAAACACCATGCCGAGATGGCGATGATGGCTGGGCATGTCGTTTACGCGCCGGCCGCTGATTAAAATATCGCCGGCGTCCGGCTTGCTGAAGCCAGCGATCAAGTTGAGCGTCGTCGTCTTGCCACAACCGGACGGTCCAAGAAGAGAAATGAACTCTCCCTTGCGCACGTCTAGATTGATACCCTTCAGAATGGCGGTCTTGTCGAAACTTTTGGAAACGCCACTCAAGGACAGCGCCAGCGAATCGGACATCGAAACCTGCGCTTACTTGCTTTCGACCTGACGCTGCCAGCGGCCGTTCAATTCGGAGCGCTTAGCTAAATAGACATCCCAATTCATCAGCGATGCCCGCTCGATCACTTCCGGCTTGATCAGGAAGTTCTTGGCGAATTCCGGATTGAGCTTGGTATTCGGATTAACATACCCGCTGTAGGCAATTTCCGCCTGTACGGCCTGATACTCGGGCGACAGGATCAGGTTGATGAACTGGAGTGCGGCGTCTTTCTCCGGCGAATTCTTCGCCAGAGCCACATAAGCCGCGATTGCGATCGCACCTTCTTTCGGTGCGACCCAGCGGATCGGCCGCCCTTCCCCGGCAAGCCGTTGCGCAGGGAAGCTGGCATTGAAACCGATCAACACCTGTCCCTGCGAGAAGAGCGGAATCAGAGTGGACGCACCGCCGTGGAACACGCCGACGTTCGGCGAAAGCTGACCGAGTTTCTGGAAGCCAGGGTCGAACGACTTTTTGATATCGCCGCCCTGGAGTTCATTGATCTTGAACAGAAGCGCGTAAGAGAAAGTGCTGTTTGCATCCGGAATTGTCACACGACCTTTAAGAGCCGGGTTCCAAAGATCTTCATAGGAAGTGGGCGCCGGAATATTTCGCTCTGCCAGCGCCTTCTCATCATAAATCAGGCCCAGAAGATAGAGCAGAAATGCACTTCCTTGCCCATCTACGTCTCGAAAGCGAGCTGGAATTTGCTTCAGGCTTGAGACGCCATCGATTGTTTCCCACAAGCCAGCCCGCTTGCCTTGCAGCCAGAAGCCTTCGTCAAGCATGAATACCGATATTTCCGGATTGGCTCTTTGCGCGATAGCTTTTGTCAGTGCCTGCCCACTCAATACCGGCGTAATCACTAGCTTGGTTTGATATTGCTGGAGCATAATCGGCGCGACGTATTTCTCGACCGGACCCACAGCACCTTGCGGCATATAGATGTGCAGTTCTTTCTGCGCATGCGCCAGTCCAACGCTCGTCATGAGCGACATCAGCATCAAGATTACCCGCAACATCATCGCTAACTCCTGTTTGCTCTCACCGGCTGTAGTTTTGCTTGCCTAAATCCAAGGGCGGCCGAAATTTCCGCCGCGGCCTTGGTGACATTTTCCACCGATCGATCGACGACTTTGGAAATCCTGACTTTCGGACCCCAAATCCCGACGCTTCCGCAAACAGACCCGACACCGTTGCGGATCGGAGCGGCTATGCCCCACACTTCCTCGAACCATTCGCCACGATTTGTCGCGAAGCCTTGGGTACGGATTTTTTTCAGTTCGCGCGTAAGCTGTTCGGGGCTGACGATCGTAGTCGACGTGTAGCGTTTAAGCCGCTTCTCGAAAGACCCGACGATATCGCCGGCTTTGAACGCAAGCTCTGCTTTCCCGGTCGCGCAGCAGTGCGCGGGAGCGCGGCTTCCAATTTTTGTGAAGCCGCGAATGGGAAATCTGCCATCGCGCTTATCGACATAGACGCTCTCATACGCGTCGAGCATTGCAAGCTGGCTCGTCTCACCCGATCGAGATGCAAGTTCTTCCAGCGACGACGATGCTGCATTGATTAAATCGACCTGCGACATGACATGCGTTCCAAGCTCCCAGAGCTTGAGCGTAATTTGATACTGATCGTCTTCCGAACGCTTCATCACATAACGTTGGGCGACGAGAGCATTCAGAAGCCGGAACACATTGCTTTTGGGCATGCCCAATTCGCGGGCGAGCGCTGCAACGCCGACAGGGCCCGATCGGCTCGCCAGCGCCTCAAGGACATAAAGCCCTTTCACGAGAGTTTTGACGGTCATCTCGACAATTCATCCGTTGTTTCACATAGTGAAACGGCATTTCATTTTCTTGATACGTTACGACAGTTGGAACATTCGTCAAGACGGGGTCCGCAAACGCGCACTCCCGTAAAGAGGCTCGCACGACGGCACGCGAAGCCGCGTAGCTTCATGAGGACGAGATGGCGATGCCAAGCGCAGCGCGTGGCGATCGGTCAGATACTTGCGAAGCTACTGGAAAAGATTGGTGGGTCTGCGACCAACAGCTTAGAAGTTGTTAGAAAAGCCAATAATTTCAACGCTCATTCCGACAAACTGCCCTTGCCGCGGCATTGTCCAATAAGTCGAAATTCGTGTTTGTCGGAATGGAATTACCCCGCCTTCGGATCTATCTTCACAATCTGCTGGGGCTCTCCTCCCGTCGGAGCATTCATCAAATTATTCGCCGCAAGCGAACCAAGATACTTATGCGGTCAATTTCAAAGCGGCTTGGAGGAAACGGGACCTGTCGCAATCCAATCCGAAACTGTACGCTCAGTCACTGGCACTTACTAAGCGATAGCCCATGCCCAGTTCAGTCATTATCCACCTATACACTAGATCGCTGATTATCGCGGGGCAAAAGGCGGATATGGTATGGTCTTAGCGAGACTATCACTCAGCACGAGTGGTCAGCTTGCGGCGTGTTCTATGAAGCTCGCCGCTCTCTTATTGAATTCCTCAGGCGCTATCGCCGTGAAGCCGTGACCGCCTTCGGCGCTCACCCATAGCGTGGCTTTCGCGGCTTTTTCGGCAAGCGTCTGCGAACAGGTCCAAGGCACCAGCACGTCGTCGCGCGTCGCCGCGACGAGCATCGGACAGTTCAACTCATGCAGCCATGGGCTGGCGTCGAACTTCAGCAGTGCCCCGATCCTGCGCAGAAGATTATCGGCACCCTGAAAATTCTTAATTCCGATCTCCTCTTCATGCGCAACCTCTTCGGAATGCGCTTCGAGCCACGCGGAAGGATAGAGAAAAATCGGCTGAGCCTTCACGTAGGCCTCGGCACCCGATGACAACAGCAAATCGCAACGGGCATCGAAACAACGCCGCGTATGTTTGCTCACCTGCATCCAGCCATTGACCGGAATGAGAGACTTCACGCGCGTCGGATTGCTGCGAGCCAATGCAAATCCAATAATCGCGCCAAGAGCATGCCCGATAAAATGAACGCCCTCGCTGCCGTCCGCATCGAGCAACTCGACTACGTCGGCGGCCATCTGTTCAATCGAATAATTCTCGGGAAGCGGCTCCGCATTCGCGCCGGTACCACGATGATCGTAGCCGATGATCCGGAATCTCTCGCCGAGTGCCTCGATCTGCGGCCGCCAGAAGTGATGCGACCCGCCGAGGCCCGCCGAGAATACGACCGTCGGCACGTCGCGTCCGGCCCTGCCATAAACCTGATATTTCATTTCCGCCATTGAACCTGGCTAAGCCGCGAACTGAATGCCGAGTTCGTCCCAGATCATTTCGTAAAGCTCGTTGAAGCGGGCCTGCTTGCGAATCTTCAAAGGATGCCGGAGCGCCGGATCGATGCCGATCGTATGCACCGACTTCACCCTGCCCGGCCTACTGGTAATGACGACGATGCGGTCGCACATCGTAATAGCTTCACCGACGTCATGCGTGACCAGCACGACGCTGCAATTACGCTCGCGGATGATCCGCATGACATCTGCTTGCAGCAAGAGCCGGGTCTGGCTGTCGAGCGCCGAGAACGGCTCATCGAGCAGGATCACGTCCGGGCTGAAGGCAAGTGTGCGCATGAAGGCGACGCGCTGGCGCATGCCGCCCGATAGCGCCGAAGGATAGGCTTGCTCAAAGCCTTTGAGGCCATAAGCGTTGATGAGATTCTGGGCGATCGTCTTTGATTCTTTTGCCGCAATACCGCGTACCTGAAGCCCCAGAATGACGTTGTCGATCACACTGCGCCATGGCAGCAGGAGGTCCTTTTGCAGCATGTAGCCCACGTGACCGCTCGCATCCTGCACGCGATTGCCATTAACGAGGATCGTGCCCGCGGTCGGAGCCTGTAGGCCGGCAATGATATTGAAAAGCGTGGTCTTGCCGCAACCCGACGGCCCCACGATGCCGAGAATTTCTCCCTGTTTCAGTTCGAAACCGATGTTCGAGATCGCGGTTACTTCTTCCGACGTGTCCGTGTTGAACGTCATCTTGACGTTTTCGGCAGCGAGTACCGTAGCCTGGCTGTTCTGCATCACGCCGCAACTCCCTGCATCCGGTGCTGTCCAAGAAAATTCAGCACGGCCTCATTGAAGGCGGCTGGCTCCGTACGCGATACCGCATGGCCGCCGCGCGGCAGCTTCACGATTGTCGGAGAGCGCAGCCGCCCCACGATCTGGTCCGAGAGATAAGGCGGCGTGAGGATGTCGTCCTCGGCGACGAGCACCATCGTGGGGCAGGATATTTTTTTCAGATACTGCATCCCGTCGAACTGCATGATGCCGGTGACGCGGGAGTCCATGATCGTCGCTGGCGAAGTATTCTCGATCGCAGCCGCGATTTCCTGTTCAAGCACAGGCCAATTCGCGCGAACATAATAAGGGGGATAAAGGAAAACGGGTGTGGTCCGGTGATATTCCGCTTCGCCCATGCTGCGCAGAACGCGCTTGCGAAGCTTCAGACACATCGCCATCTGTGGGTCGAGTTCAGCCCAAGTCGCATAGAGCACGAGGCTCGCAACCCGCTCCGGCGCGCGCGCCGCAAGCACCTGCCCGATCGCACCACCGGTCGAGTGACCGACGAAGTGTGCGCATGCCACTTTCGCATCATCCATGACGCGCAGAAGATCGTCGGTCATCAGTTCGACCGTCTGCGCCACTTCCGAGCGCGAACTTTTCCCAGTGCCGCGATGGTCGTGCAGAAGCACGGAATAGTGCTTTGCAAAGGCGTCGAGATTGGGATTCCAGTAAGAAGCTGCACCGCCGAGCCCCGCCACCAACAGGAGCGGCTCACCCTGCCCGACGGTTTCATAATGAATGTCTGCGTCACCCGATTTTGCGAACATTATTGCACCTATCGCCATTTCATCCGGCGTTCGACCCAGCCAACCATCGCGTCGAGGATCAGCGCGAGGATCATCAGGGCAAAAATACCGCCCCAGACGGCGTTCAGGTTGTAAAGCGTTCCCGAATAATAGACGTGATGACCGAGACCCGCCTCCGCGGAAATATACTCGCCCACCACCGCGCCGATCATCGCGAAGCCGATGTTGAGCCGGAACGCGGAAGCAATCCACGGCACCGTTCCCGGCACCACTACCATGCGAAAAGTCTGCAGGCGGCTCGCACCGAGCGATTTCATCATCCGGATGTAATCGGAATCGACCTCCTGACTGCCGGCGAAACTCGTCAGCATCGCGACGATGAAGGTAATGATCGCCGCAATCGCGACCTTCGATTCCATGCCGACGCCGAACCATACGACGATAAGCGGCGCCAAAGCGATCTTCGGCAGACCGTTCAACGCGACCATCAACGGCCGCAAGATCGCGGCTGTCGTCGGCGACAACCAAAGCCCCAGGCCCGCAATCGAGCCGGTCACGCTGCCGATAATGAAACCGATAATGGTTTCCTGCGCGGTGATCCAGGTATCATGGACGAGCGCGCCCGATTGCACGCCCTTCACGAGTTCGCGCCAGATTCCGCTGGGCTGTCCATAGAGATAAACCGGCAGCCATTGCGCGCGGATCGCGTATTCCCATAACGCGAGAAAGCCCACGAACAGGATGATCTGGTAGGCGAGAACACGCACGCCGAAAACGCTGAAGCCTCGCCGCCGCGCCTTCGGAGTCGAAGTCGCGGAGACCGCGGTCGCACCGGTTTCGGGAATCGACATCGTCAGGCGCCTACATATGCAGTGGTTGCGATCTCGACCAGAAACTCCGGACGGACGAGCGGCGCCTGGATGCAATAGCGTGCCGGCGGACTGTCGGGGAAATATTCCTTGTAGACCGCGTTCATGGCGGCATAGTCGGCGAAGTCTTTCAGAAAGATTTGGTTGAAAGTGACGTCTTTCATCGTGCCGCCGCCGGCTTCGATCACCGATTTGATCGTCTCGAGCACGTACTTCGTCTGCGCGGTGGCATCGCCGACGCCGACGGTCTTACCGTCCGGCCCGATCGCGAGCGTTCCCGATACGAAGATGAACCCTCCGGCTTTCGTGCCGGGGCTATAGGGCGCGAGCGGCGGCGGCGATCCTGCCGGAATGATGGGCTGCATGGCCATGTTGTTTTCTCCCTGCTTTATGCGGCTTCGGCGTGCTGACAGGCTTGCGCGACATCCTCGACGGAAGCCGTCCAGCCGAAGAATTTCTCTACGTTGTAGATCGTCGCGTCCTGGATGAACTCCGGCCCGGCCTGATAGCAGGCGTCACGGATCAGAACCGGGAAGTATTCCTTGAAGAACGCATCGCGGATCGTCGATTCGACGCAGACGTTGGTCGCGACGCCGCAAACCAGTAGCGTTTCGATCCTCCGGCTGCGCAGCATGCTGTCGAGCGCGGTGCCGGCGAAGCCGCTATAGCGCGGCTTCGGCACGATGATATCGGCGGCATCGGGCTTCAGCGCGTCGACGATCGCGTAGTCCCAACCGCCTTTCGTCAGGAGTTTGCCCCGCAAGTCGCTACGTTCGCGCATGAGACGCAGCGAATTGCCCTTGCGCTGGTTGACCGAGTGCGGTCCCCCCGCCTCTTTCAACTGCGGGTCCCAGCCGTTTTGCAGCCAGACGATCTGCATGCCCGCCTGGCGCGCCTTCGTAACGAGTTGCGAGATCGCGTTCACCACACGCTCGAACGGCGAAAGATCCACACCGAGATGCGAGAAATATCCGCCCGGCGAACAGTAGCCATTCTGCATGTCCACCACGATCACCGCGGACTGCTTCGGCTCGAAAGCTACCGGTTCCGGCCGTGCGGCGAGTTCATTCTTCATTACTGCGTTCCCGCGTTGGGTCAGGCCTTCTTCAGCTTCGCAACAGCCTTCTGCGCGAAGCTGTTATCAACCATTTCCTCGTAGGGCCGCGTCGATTTTATCGAACCGCCCGCCATTTCGAAGGCCATGTCGGTGTCCCACTCCTGCTTGGAGATGGTCGGATCGCGCGGAATCGCGGTCGATTTGCCGAAGAAGTTTTCGGCGGCGGCGCGGATGATAGGCTCCTCGACCTTCGGAAACTCCACGATCGACGCCTTCACAAATAGTTCTCGATCCGCCCAAAGCGCCTGTTGCGCTTCGGCGAGCGCGTCGCAGAACGCCTGCACGAACTGCGGATCCTTATCGATCGTGCCCTTCGTGCACATGGCCGTGGTCCAGGACAGGGGCCCGATGATATCGGCGAAGGCGAATACCGGTTCGAGCTTGAATTGCGCCTTGGCGATGGAGACGTCCCACTCGAACATTGTCGCGAAATCGGCGCGGCCGTCGAGCACCGCCTGCGCCTGCGCGCCGGGCGGCAACTGTAGAAACTTCACACCAGAGCTTTCCGGATCGAAACCACCGCGCTCCTTCATCGCGAAGGTAGGAGTCTGAATCGTCGAAGACGGAAAGCGCAGCGTCGCAATCGTTTTGCCTTTGAAATCGCCGATATTAGCGACCTTGGTGCCGGGCTTCGCGACGGCCCACATCGCAACACCGCCAACGATCTTGGCGACGTTGATAAGCTTCGCGCCTTCGTTGTTGGCGTTAACCGCCATGCCGGCGCCAGTAACCGCAAATTGCGCCTTGCCGGAGAGCACCACCGGCACCGCGAGCGCGATGCCGCCCGCAGAAGAAATCGAGGCGTCCAGACCATGCTTCTTGAAGAAACCGCCGTGCTTTGCCGCGTAGATAGAGACATACATACCGAGGTGGATGGCCTCGCTGATATGTACGGGCTTCAATTGCTGCGCCCAGGCGGCACCGCCGAGCTTGCCGAGGGTGAGCGAAGCGCCCGCGGCGCTCGCTCCCAGGACCACCGAGCGGCGTGTAAGCGCCAATGCAGGTTTTGATATGCCGTTCGACTTCTTGCTCATGACACCCTCCACGGAAAGCAAAAGGCTAGTCAGCAAGTAGCGTTCTTAAAAGCGTAGAAATTGTTAGCCTGTACTACCAAAAAGGCAACACCTCGCGCACGGCTACTTCCTGGCCTTTCGCTGGGAACGGCCCTTGGAAAGCCCTTCGATTTCAGCCGCAAGCATCTTGAGAAACGCGCGCGCGGCGTGCGGCAGCGGCCGATCGCGATGAACGCTGATGCTGGAACGCGCCATTGTGAAGTCTTCGTCGCTCACCGGAATTACCCGCAAAACCCCTGCCTCGGTTTCGCGCAACACCGTCAGCGCTGGCATGAAGGCCAGCATCTCTCCGGTCGCCGCGAGAGTTTTGGTGAATTCCAGCGAGTTCGTCGTTACCACGGCTCGCGGATGTAGCTTCGCCTTTCGCGCTGCGCGCTCGAATACTTGACGCAATCCGAAGCTGTGATCCGGTAATGCCAACGCCTCCTCACATATTTCGGTGAGCGTCAGCTTCTTACGATTGGCAAACCGATGTCTGGGAGAGACGAGACATGAAATCGGCTCGACATATTCGGCGACAACCTCGATTTCCGTCCGCGGCGTTGCATTAAAGGTGATCGCAACGTCCGTGACGTCGTCGAGCAAGGCTTCAATCATGCGGTCGGTCGATGATGTAACGACATGAAACGCAACGTCCGGAAATTGTCTGTGAAAGAGCGATAGCACCGCCGGCAGTACCCCAGACAATACGCCTTCCATGGCCCAGAGATGCACTTCGCCGCGCCGCAATCCGCGCAGATCGTCGATCTCGCCGCGCGCCCGGTCGAGATCGCGAAACATTCGAGTGGTTTGGCGCATCAGAATTTCGCCTGCCGAAGTCAGTTTCACGCCCATCTTCGAGCGTTCAAACAATTCGGTGTCCAGTTCCTGCTCTAACTGCGCGATCTGACGGCTGACCGCAGACGCCGCGACATGCAGGCGATCAGCCGCTCTCCGGATCGACCCGAGCCGAGCAACTTCGTGGAAATAGCGAAGGGTAAGAAAGCGCATACGAGATACCCGGACAAGTTTCGAAGCGGGATCGTAAACCGTCTGCGACCGGACCTCAGCAAGTTTGTCGGCCGCATTCAATTTGGCTGCTATACGCCTATCAGCGTGGACTTTTTAAGAATGCAGGAAAAGCTAACAAGTCGCCAACTCGGTTCAAAAGACATGAAATACAAAAAGTCGCGCGCTTAAGATCGAGGCAATGTGTATTGGCAACCCCGGCAGGAATCGAACCTGCGACCAACAGCTTAGAAGTTGTTAGAAAACTCAACGATTTCAACAGACATTCCGACAGAACTGCCGTTCCAGCGGCATTGTCTAATAAGACGAAATTTCAGTTTATCGGAATAAGTAGCGCCGTTGATCTAAATCAAGGGTGGCTCGATCTATCGGCTGTAACAGTTTCCGGTGACCGCAGTTGGACGCATTGGCCAGCATATATAATCGCAACGAAGCGGAAAAACAGCACAGGACTTCGGACCAGCCGTCGTAATGGTGCCGCTCTCAATAAGATAACAACGAGAGGGTGGTGATGCCGGGTTCCGCCACTCTTGTTTTCAAGCGGCCAACCTCCGACAAACCCGTGCCGGTTCAGACACAAGTTGGAGCCGCCCCAGATCAGCTGTTGCGAAGAAACGCCAGCCGCCTGTGCCGCTTCCGCCTCGCCTGCTCGCGCACATGCGCCGTTGGGTCTACAAAAAGATCGCGAAACAGCATTTCGTGGAATGGAACGACAAGCCCGTTCTTTCGGTCACAACCGGCTTTAGAAGCGCAGTGCGTCGGGCCGGCCTAACTGGCAAGGTAACGCCGCAAACACTGCGCCATACGGCGGCTACGTGGCTGATGCAGGCTGGCGTTCCGATGTGGCAGGCAAGCGGCTTTCTGGGAATGACGCAAGCAACGCTCGAAAGCGTTTACGGTCATCATCATCCCGAGCATCTTCGTGAAGCTGCGGCTGCGATTGGCCTTCAGCCGCGCCAATCATTGGCGGAATCATTGACGGCGCGAAAGCACGCGCCGTCAGACTCATCGCAAAGCATTGAAAAGATTGGTGGGCCTGCCTGGACTCGAACCAGGAACCAGACCGTTATGAGCGCAGACGATAATTCGAGCGACGTTGAAAATCCAGGCGAATTTGGTTCGTTTGATCGCGATTTTTGACGTTCTTGCACGCATATCATTGGCAAAACATTGGCGGATCAAACACAGCAAGCGTCACAGCCTAGAGATGCTCCACGGACACAACGCGGTACGTGTGGAGCCTTTTACCCTCGCGGATAGAGACGTATTCGCCGGTGACGAATTTCTCATTCTCAAGGTGAAAGCCGGCTTCATCTTTGTTGTCGCCGGAGACACCGTAGAGGAATGACCATGCAGCTCCCGGGCCGTGCAGGAGATGTCCTACATCCCGGTCATTCTCGCGGGCGCCGGAGTTTCCTTGCGGGTATCCCGGTTCGCGGGTGAGCTCGAGACGAATTTGGTGAAAGGCGCGCGGCAATATGGACATTGGTTTCTCCTGAACCGAAGCAATGCAGAGCCACTCCATGCAACTTCTGCAAATTCGTCGCGAGCTTCGGATTGATCCTGGTCGTCAATGCACCGCAGAATATGGTCGCCTGTGGAACGTAGACCTTCACCGCTCGAGACTTCGTTCGCACGGCCCTCGTCCTCACTGTGATCACCTTTGCTATTGTTATGCTGCTTGGCGCTACCCACTGACGCTGGCTCGGCTACGTCTGACGCAAATAGCCCGCTTCTGCAAAGGCGGGACATTTTTTTGTATTTTAATCACTCGCGGGATTGTTCATTTGAGTGTACCTGCTACAGCGTATTCAAGCGCGCGGCGCAAGCAGACTTCCGCCCGAATCGGCGGCGCGCGATAGCAGACCGACAAGCGTGAGCCACTCTTCTTCCGAAGCCTCGAACGCGTAGCGCTGGCTGCGCGTGGACCCATGGTTTTGCGTGCCCTATGTTAGGGACTCGCGTACCGTCCAGATGCTGGTTTGGATGTTGAATTGAGAGTGAAGCAAGCTTTGGCCAGATCAAAAGGCGCGATTCAACGTTATTTAAAAGTTGGCGAAGTGTACCGGCGCTTCGCGCCGCTCCTGCTCGTCGCTATCGCACTGGCGGGCCTCACCGTGGGCAGTTGGTTCTGGTGGCACGAGGATACGGCACCATCGCATATCGCCTGGATGCTGGGGACGCTGCCGGTTCTGCTCGCCCTGTTCGGCCAGATCATCGCATCGTTGCGCCGCGGCGATGTCGGGCTCGATGTCGTCGCCGCGCTGTCGATGTCGGCGGCCCTCGTCTTCGGCGAAAGCCTCGCCGGCAACGTCGTGGCGCTGATGTACGCGGGTGGCCAGTTACTCGAATCCTTCGCAGAAGGGCGCGCGCGCCGCGAGATGACGGCGCTGCTTGGCCGCGTCGCCTTCACCGCCATGCGCTATCGCGACCATACGCTGGAAGAAGTGCCGATCGCGACCATCCGACAGGGCGACCGGCTGCTGGTTCGGCAGGGCGATGTCGTTCCGGTGGACGGCCACGTCGCCAATGGCGTCGCGGTGCTCGATCTTTCGGCGCTCACCGGCGAGTCGATTCCAAAGAGCCTTTCTCGCGGCGGCGAAGTGATGAGCGGCTCCACGCTTATTGGCGCCGCCTTTGACCTAATTGCAAGCCGGCCCGCCGCTGAAAGCACGTATGCGGGGATCGTTCGCCTCGTCGAGGCGGCACAGGCCAGCAAGTCGCCGATGGCGCGGCTCGCCGATCGCTACGCGATGTGGTTCTTGGCGCTCACGGTGTCGCTCGCCGGTGCCGCCTCACTCCTCAGCGGCGATCCGATCCGCGCTTTGGCCGTGCTCGTCGTCGCGACGCCATGTCCGCTGATACTGGCCGTCCCTGTCGCCATCATTTCCGGTATTTCACGAACGGCAAAATCGGGAGCACTGGTGAAGGATGGCGCGGCTCTTGAAGCGCTGGCGCATGTGCGAACGGCGATCCTGGACAAGACTGGAACGGTGACACAGGGGCGTCCCACGATCACCGCCATCAGAGCGGGCGAAGGGTTCACCGAGCATGAGGTGCTGAGACTCGCCGCGAGCCTCGATCAGGCGTCGGCGCACGTCATGGCGGCTTCGCTCATTCAGGCGGCGACCGACGCCGGCCTCACGCTCCTGCCGCCGTCGAACATCGCCGAACTTCCCGGCAAGGGCATCGTGGGAACGGTGGACAGCCGGCGTGTCGCGATTGGTGGTGACAACTATGTGCGCAATCTTAGCAGCGACGGCCACGCGCTCCTGCAAGCGCTGGACGATCATGACGGCGTGCAGTCCGTGGCGGTAGCCGTCGATGGCGTGGTCGCGGGTGTCATCCTGCTTCAGGATCAGTTGCGCGAGGATGCGCGCGCCACGCTTGATGCGCTTCGCGCGGCGGGAATTGAGCGGATCGTGCTGGCGTCGGGGGATATGGACCGCATCGCTCAAACGGTCGGCCGTTCCCTTGGCGTTGACGAAATCCTTGGCAATCTGACACCGGAAGGCAAAGTAGTCGCGGTCGGTCGGGAAGCGGCGATGCGACCCGTTATGATGGTGGGTGATGGCGTGAACGACGCCCCCGCGCTTGCGGCCGCGGAAGTAGGCGTGGCCATGGGCGCTCGGGGCGCTGCTGCGTCCTCCGAAGCGGCGGGCGTCGTGCTTCTGGTCGATGAACTCTATCCCCTTGCCAGGGCGCTGAATATTGCGCGGCGAACGCGCGCAATCGCTCTTCAAAGCGTGTTCATAGGCTTGGGCTTCTCAATCGCAGCAATGTTAGTCGCTGCCCTTGGTTACCTGCCACCTGTACAGGGAGCTCTGTTGCAAGAAGCAATCGACGTTGCGGTGATTGCAAATGCTCTACGGGCTTTGCGATAGTCGGATCAGAAAAATGAGGACGCCGGTAGCGACAACCTCGCCGACGAAGAAGCCAAGCTCATCGCGAGCCTGAGCCAAGCTGTAGAGCCATTCTCTAACTGGGCGTTGCACGCCGACAACTAATCGCGCTCTACATTAGCAAACGATCAGCATCTATCGTGCTACCTTGATTTCAGGCGCTTCAGTCGTCATCTCCTCAGATAGATGGCGCGTCACGATCCAAAGCTCTTGCAGACCATAGTAAGCGCCACGCAGCTTCGGGTGATGCGGAAACGACTCATTTATCTCGATCGAGTTCCAGCGAACTCTCAGGGTTGCGAGCATACCTTCGATACGCTCTTTCTCCTTGGGGCTGAGGTTCGCGAGTTTGCGACTTAAATTCCCCAACACTTTGAAATCCACAAGGTCAGGGTAACTCACGCGCGGTTCCGATTGCATGGCACACCTTTCGGCATGAAAGACTTTTGGCAAGGGCGTAGCTCCTTGCGTTAAGCCGATTCATCAATATACGCGTCCCTCGGCCCTTGCCAAGGGAGTACCCTAAGGGTTCTGTTGTCGGAGACCCCGCGATCAAATGACGTCAACGAAGCGGCGCGAAAGCTCTAAGCGACCGATTTGATCGAACCGCTTTGATCGAACCGCTATGCGATTCGGCTTGTCTCGCGGGGGCATATCACATTTGGTCGGATGAAGGCCTCGATTTTTTGCTGTTGCCCTGCGTCAATGGATCGCCGCCGTTAAGCGCGAAGACTGCCAACGTCGAGCCAAGAAGTCCGTGGGAGAACGACTACTGCGGGATCTTCAGCGGCACGCTGCCTACGGACTGCTCAACAGCGAATCTTCTGCACGCTTAAGGAGACCCAAGTCATCGGTTTGCGCGAGCTGCATCAACCCACAAGATTCAACATCTCGGTAATGAAGCGGGATTACCGTCGCTTGATGATATCGTTGCGGTGATGCGCGAGTTTGCTGACACGCGCTAGCGCTCCAGCAATGTCTAACCACTTACATCAATGCGACCTCATCCCCATATCTATCAGTGAACCAGTAGATTTATCGATAGATTTTTTGGAGACAACCCATGCCATCTTTTGATTGTAACGCACCAGCCGAGCTGTTTGTTAATAACGGCGGCCGAAGACAGCGCTCAATGACCTGTAAACGTTTTGATCGGGCGGCGGACGCTGTGCGTCACGTAAGCGAAGAATTACCGATATCAAATGCTGGCAGCGCCGTTATCGAGGTCGATGAAATCCGCTATCGACATCCGGAAATTATCAATCTGTATCGAGCAAGCGAATATCCACTTCCGCGTAAATAATATAGAAGTGCTATATCTGAGCGCCCCGCTTTATTCACCCGGCACGCTGAAAATAGTCGATTGCACAAACCTATTAGGTTTTTGCTCAAAGCTAATAAGTCGGCGACTTAGGATGTTTGACGTAAAATACAACAAGTCAGCTGCAGGGCCATGAGCCGAGAGCTCGGCCCTAGGTTCTGCAGCGATAATCTGCAAAAGCGCTACGCCTTAACTCATACACTTTTCTGCTCCTTCCGAGCTTTATTGAATAAGCGGCCAATCACTTTCGCTTTTGCCGGAGCGATTGCAGCCAAATGATCCAAGCGCGCTTGAACGCGCTCATCGCGTGCTCGAGCTCAAACGTACTGCCGGTCGTCTTGAATTCAGGAGGATATGCACTCAGCGAAAAAGTCCATGACCAATACGTCTGACTTGGGCTTGTGACGCGCCGGATAGCGCCGACACGAATAGTGCCTGCGTAGACTTGGTACTGTGGGTCGCCGTTAAATTCGCCGACAGAAACGAGGTGGAGAGGCACGCTTTAGCATCCCTAGCTTCCCCGCTGGGTGATACCTGCCGCGACGCAAACTGGAGTGGTTCGGCTGGCTATGCAAAGCTGACTTGTGGATGTCCGCCTCTGACCTCGACGAGACACAAAATGTGGATGCTCTGGCCGCCCTACCGTCGCCGCGTGCTGGCTGAAGCCGATGAATATTTGGAGTCTTTCGGCAATCGCGCCTATTCGCAGTGCCGAACGGACTGCATCGAGGCCATGGAAAAACGCGACTACAATCGGTGGGCGTTTCTCAGTAGCGTACGGGGCGTACTCGCGAAGAAATTAGGCCGGGACCGCTATCTGGACACGGCGACCGGCTATTTGGAGCAAGAGCCTTACGACCACGGCCCTGGCATTGTTGTGCAACGATCGAAAGACACTACCCTGCACTGAGACAGTCCGCATAAAGGAAATGGCTTCCATCGTTCCGAGCGCCGTGGATAGCTTCTAATCTCCGTCCTCACCAAGCGATCTAGAGAGCGCTTCTCGCGTGATCCCTGCGCTCTTCGCAAGTTTGCTCATTCTTTTCGCTCTCGCTACGTCGTCAAGAGCTCCAATGATTAACGCCGAATTCCCATCCTCAAAAGCAGCATTGAGGTATTCTACGATCGCTTTTGGGTTGTCGAGATAGTCCGCGGCGTCCCATTTAGTAGTCTTAATGATCATGCCGCCCACTCCGCTTCCCTGATCAACGCTCTTCGGCTTCATTGTCATTCTAGTATTCGAAAGCGCTTCCCCCTACTAGGTAGTCACGCCGCTGAAAGAGCTCGCTCCACTGCCTTTGGTTCCTTCTCAATTACTTTAAGATAAGCACGAACTGGTCCAGCGGGGCGAGATCTACCCTGCTCCCAATCTTTAACGCTCGCTGGGTTAAAACCATATCGTTGCGAGAATTCTGGTTGTGACAGACCAAGTTTCTTTCGAAGCTTCGCGACATCTACATCCGAAGGTACATGGACGCGAAACTCAGCCTTGTTTGCCTTTCCAGAGGCAAACGCTACCGCATCACGGGCACCCTGAAGAATTCGATTGCTCGACTTTTTCATATCATTTCCTCTCTACTGAAATTGATAGTGATCATCAGCGCCGCCTAATCTTTGCAACTTGGCGTCTTGTTTGAGCGCGAAACAGTTCAGGCAGGCTGGTCAACAGCTTCTTCAATTCGCTCTTTTCTGCCGCAGTCAGGTTTGCTTTGGATCCCTTGCCAAAGACATCCAGTAGAAAGATCGGCATGTCTTCACCGCCATAGAACGTAATCACGCGATAGCCACCACTCTTGCCTTTGCCTCGACCCGCGAAACGTACTTTTCGGGCACCACCCGTGCCGACCATCATCTCGCCAGCAGTGGGATTAAGCGCCAGAAAAGCGACGATATCGGCACGCATTTGTTCATCAAGCCCCTCTTCTCGGGCCGACGCCAGGAATGCCGGGGTTTCGATGACTGTATGCATGATCATATACGGAATTCCCGTATGAACGTCAACGGGATTCCCGTATACGGAAAAGCCGTATTATACAGGCTAAATTAGGATCGAAATCCTACAGAGAGTCGTCGATCGAGATCAGACCGAGACGCGCGATTTCCGCATTCATGACATCGCGGCCGTACCGTTCTTCGCCTTCTCGAACCATCTCATTCAGAACCCGAAAAATCTGGTCTACGGGTTCTGATCCATTCTTGTTAGCGAGTTCTGCGAACCGGGTGTTGAGCTGTAGAAGTCTTTGATGTGCAGAAAATTTTCTAGCTTCTCCACGCAGAAATTTCTGCCGTTGTTCGATCCGGTGCCTTCGCGCCTCCTCCTTTGCTCGTTGTTCAGCTTTTTCCTTAGCAAGTCGTGCCTTCTCGGCCGCGCACGAAGCCGCCAAGACCGAGGCCAAGAAAAATCGCGTCGAGCATGGTTCAAGTCCACTTATATTCGAGACTTAATCAACGCCTTCAAGCGCAAGGATTCGATTGGAAAGAGAGCGCGGAAATATAAGGAGGATATAAAGATCGTCGCAGCAATCTAAATAGCAGGAAGGAACAGGTGAGCGGTTCTGTAAACTACAACGGCGCCCCAGAATATCCTTGCTAAGTCTTTGAGATACTGTTGGGCGCACCAGGGCTCGAATCGGGGACCCGCTGATTAAGAGTATGGTCGCTCGCAAGCTTCATCTTGGGTGGAGCTGTAGTCTGGGGAGCGGGATTCTTCTGCTGCTCATTATTCTTTGCTTCGGGGACTATTTTGGGCAGCGTAACTTCGGCTTACATGCGCGAAAGCCCTAGTGATGCGGCCAACAACCCGGGATCCTTAGGCGCAAGTTCAGGCTTGGCAGTGTCAGCACCACGACGATGGTAGTGAGATGACAGAGCGCGGCGAAGAACTGGCCGCCGCGATTCCGAACGCCGATAGGGTGATTCTGAAGGCCGATAGGGTGATTCTGAAGGCCGCGCATATTTCCGCCATCGAAGATGTGGACGGCTTCGCGAAAGCGGTCAAGGCATTCCGCGCGAAGCTGCCTCAATAAGGCGAAAGATGCCTCGATAATTCTTGGATGATGCGCGCGAAGTCGCTAGCCGAAAGCAGTTCGCAGACATGCGCAGCGGAATCGAAGCCGCAATATTCGAATGGAACTGATTTCAACGTGACCGCTAGCCCTTAAAGTTGGCTCACAAATTTCGTATGCAGATAACCGTCGATTCCCTCAGTCCCACCTTCGGAGCCGTAACCGGAGTGGCGCACGCCGCCGAAAGGCGTCTCCGGCAGCGTGACCTGAAACGTATTGAGACCGATCATGCCGCTGCGGACTTCCCGCTCGATCATCTTCGCCGCGCGAAGATCATTCGTGAAAGCGTAGGCGGAAAGACCGTACGGCAATCTGTTCGCCTGATCGATAGCGGATTCCAGTTTGTCGAAGCGATTCACAACCGCGACCGCGCCAAACGGCTCCTCGTTCATAATGCGCGCTTCGTTCGGCACGTCGGAAACGACGGTCGGCTCCCAGAAGAAACCGATATTTCCTAGCCGCGTACCACCAGTATGGAATTTTGCACCGTGTTTACGAGCATCTTCCAGATAAGTTTCCATCGCCGCAACCCGCCGGTTATTGGCAAGCGAACCCATCTGACTCACTTCATCGAGACCATTCGTCACGCGCAACGCGCGCATCGCTTCGGAGAAGGCTGCAATAAACCGGTCCGAAACTTCCTCGGCAACATAGAAACGCGTTGGAGAAATGCACACTTGGCCTGCGTTGCGTGCTTTCGAGGCGACTGCGAGCGAAACGACCTTCTCCATATCGGCGTCCGCGCAAACAATGACCGGAGCATGTCCGCCCAGTTCCATCGTCGTGCGCTTCAGATCGTTCGCGGCGAGTTTCGCGAGTTCCTTGCCGACCGCCGTCGAGCCGGTGAATGACAGCTTTCGAATAACCGGAGACGACAACAGATAGTTCGAAACTTCAGCTGGCACACCGAAAACCACGTTGAGCACGCCTTTCGGCAGCCCGGCAAGCGTAAGCGCGTGTGCGAGCGCCAATGCTGTTGCCGGCGTTTCCTCGGCCGGTTTCAGAATGCAGGTACAACCAGCGGCAAGCGCCGCGGCGACTTTTCTCGCAGGTGTCAGACCCGGGAAATTCCACGGCGCGAAAGCCGCAACCGGTCCCACCGGCTCCTTGAACACCATCTGCCGATGCTCGGGTGTCCGCGACGGAACAATACGGCCGTAGGTTCTACGCCCCTCTTCGGCCGACCATTCAAATATTTCCGCGCAAGTGAGCACTTCGATCCGCGATTCCGCGATCGTTTTCCCTTCCTCAAGCGTAAGCTGCGTCGCAATGGATTCGCTGCGTTCGCGCAGCAGCCCGGCCGCCTTGCGAATGATATTGCTGCGCTCCAGCGGAGATGTGCGGCTCCAACTCCGAAATGCGCTTTCAGAACTCTCCAGCGCACGATCGAGATCGCCTTTCGACGCATGCGGAAGTTCGCCCAGCACTTGCTCGGTGGAAGGATTGTAGATCGGATTGCTTATCCTTCCTTTCGCCGAAAGGAACTCACCGGAAATCAGCAACGAAAGCTCTGGATAGTCGCTCATTACTTCACTCTTACTTGGCGCCAAACAAGCCGGGCGTCAGTGCATAACGACGCCACCGTCGACGACCAGCGTTTGTCCCGTGATGAAATTACTCGCGTCACTGGCGAAGAACAGCAAAGCGCCGATCAGATCATCCGGAACGGATTCCCTCTTGAGCGCCCGCGTCGCGATTACGGAATCAGCGACATTCTTCCAATCGGGATGATTGCGCACATTGTCGCTGGCAACGAGTCCGGGAGCGATCGCATTTACGCAGATATTCTGCTCAGCTACTTCTCTTGCCAGCGAGCGCGTCAGCGCGACGATCGCGCCCTTCGATGCTACGTAGTGAAGAAGCTTCGGCGTTCCCTTGAACACCGTGGCGGAAGAAATATTGATGATCTTGCCGCCGCCCGATTGCGCCATCAGCGGAAAAATCGCCTTCGTAGCCTGCCAGGTACCGCGGATATTGACGGTCATGACACGATCCCATTCGTCTTCCGTAATATCCGTAAAAGACGCCATGTTTAGCCCGCCGAACAAAGCGGCATTGTTCACGAGAATGTCCGTCCGGCCGAATTTCTTCTCGACCTCCGAAACCATGTGATGCAGCGATTCATTTCTGGTTACGTCGCAGGCGGCCGCGATCGCCTCACCGCCCAGCTCCCTGATTTCCGCCGCAGCAATTTCGGGGTTGACGATATCCGACACGCATACCGCCGCGCCGGCGCGGGCAAGCGCCATGGCATATTGCCGCCCGATCCCCTGTTGCGCCCCCGTGACGATCGCAACTTTTCCCGCAAGAGAATTCATCCCCGCGCCTCTCAAGATTATTTCGCCTGCGCCTTTACTGCTGGGGGAACCGACACGCGCCTGAAGTGCTGCATCTTGTCTGGCTGATCGAACGGAATAGTCGCGTCGAGACCAGCCTTGGTCGAAAGTACATCGCCCATCTTACGGATTGGCTCAGGTGTCCGGGTGATTGCTGAAGGATCCAGCGCCATCGGCATGCGCGGTACGAGAATAAGATCGCGGTCCCACTGCGAGCGCGTCGCAACAGCCCATTGTACCCGGATGGGATCGAACGGGTCGATGTCATCATCGACAACGATGACCCACTTCACATCGCGGCTTGCTTCGGTCGGACCGAGGGCGCCGATGATCGCCGACATGGAATCGGATTCGAATTTCTTGCTGATCTGCACGACCGCGTGAAAGCGGCAGCAGCCGCCTTCCGGCAGGCACACCGCATTCACGTTGGGCATCGTCTTTTGCAGGTGCTGCAAAATATCCGCCTCGCGGCAAACACCGCCGAGCAGCCAGTTGTCGAAGGAGCCGGGCAGACAGTCCAGATAGATGGCGTCCTTCCTTCGCGTGATGCCCTTGACCTTGATGACAGGGTTCAGACGCGGCGGACCGTCATAGACGCGGGAATAGTCGCCATACGGCCCCTCCTCCTCGCGCGCGCCATTGAGGATGACGCCTTCGATCACGATTTCTGCATTCGCGGGAACTTCGAGGTCGATTGTGTCGCACTTCACCACTTCAAGTGCTTCGCCGCGCAATGCGCCCGCAACTTCCAGTTCATCAACATCGATCGGTACAATTCGGTCCGGCATTGCGCCTTCGAGCCATGTCACGGGATCCACGCCAATTACGATCGCGACTTCGGTGTCCTTACCCAGCTTCTCATTGCGCCGGTGAATCTCCGCGAGATGCCGGTACAGATTGACCATCAGCACGATGGTCTTCCCGTCCTTGATCAGCATGCGCGCGAAGGAGAGATTTCGCTTTCCGGATTGTGGATCGCGCGCGACGATGACGCCGCTTGATATATAGTGGCCGACATCGCCTTCGAAGTGCATTGGATTCGGAATCTGCTTTGTCAAATCCACGTCGGACTCCGGAATACGAATATCCTTTAGCGGAGCAGCATTCACGAGCTTGGTCGGAATAGGGTTCTTCGAAGCCTCAATGATACGGTGGCTCAATTCTTGGTCCGGCTTGACCCCCAGCACGCTCGCGATGTTACGGCGGTTGTTGAAAATATTGCCGACGACCGGCATGTCGAAGCCCGCGACATTCTCGAAATAGACGGTCTTCTTGCCGTCATGCTCTTCTTCGTGGCGCGCTATGTCGAATTTTGTAGAAACACTTTCCTTAATGCGCACGACTTCGCCGCACTCGTCCAGCCAATTGATGTAAGCCCGCAGGTCGGGGAATGACATGTTTACTTCCTTCGAGAAAAAGATTGCCGCAGCGGCTAGAGCCGCTGCGGCGCAACGTTCACTTCTTTGCCGCGTTGAGATAGCTGAGATCGATCGCCTTGCTCAGGGGAATGACCGCCTTCTGCGCGCCTACCATCACGAAGTGTTCCTGGGTTGCCTGGAGATCGGCAGTTGCGATCTCCGACGTGAACTCAACTTCCTGTATGAGATCGAGGGCGATCTCCCCCGGAAGGTCGGAGTGACTCTTCACGGCAGAAAGATACTCGTCCTTATGTTTTCCATTCTGCACCTCGGCGGCGTAAGCCAGCGCACGCAGATAGACTTTGAGGAACTTTACGACGGCTTCCTTGTTCTGTTTGAGGAATTCGTCTCTTCCGACCAATGCGCGTACCTGAATTCTGGAAACGTAATCCGTTTCCCGGACCAGTTCGACTGCGAGTCCCTTTTCCACCGCCAGCTTTACCCAGCGCGAGCGCATTCTCGCGCCGTCGATCGTCTTCGACGCAAGCGCAGTCAGAATGTCCGACTCCGACATGCGGACCCAGTCGACCTTTGTGAACACGTCGCCAAATACCTTGTGTCCGATCGGAAACGGGCTGATCTGGCCTTTCGGCGGAACCGGCGCAAAGTCGGCAAGACGCTTGCCGGCGAAGTCTCCGATCTTGGTGATGGCCTTGCTGTCGTAAAGATCCTTGCGGACGACATAGCCCCGGATGTTGCGCGCTGGTTTGCCGTCATGCGCGGCAACGGCGAGCGCCGATCCGGAAATTATACGGAAGTCCGCACCGGCGTGAATCATGTTCCAGAGATTTGCCGGAATATAGCCGTCGAGAATATCGATCGACTTCGCAGCCAGCATGCTCGGATATTGCATGAAGTTTTTTACGTCGGTGACTTCGACGTTGAGGCCGGCTTCCTTGAACCAGCCCTTGCCCTGCGCGATGATGATCGGCTCGGTCGCGCCGCCGACACGAATGGTTGTCTGCGCAGAACCGGCATCAGTCATCGCCATCATGATTGCGCCCGCCGCAGCGGCAAGGGCCACAAGATTTATCGGAATTCTCGTTCTCTTCATCGTCACTTCCTCCCTTTAGAAACGTTTTGGCTTATTATTCATCGCTCGCGCGCCCAGGGCAGAGCGATGTACTCGATGAAATCGACGAGCCGGAATACGAGAATTCCGAAAATGCCGATCGCAAAGAGATTGGCGTAAAGCAGATTGATCTTGAAAAATTCGGTTGCCCAAGAGAGCAGATAGCCGACGCCGCTCTGGCCGATATACATTTCGACGGCGACGACGACGATGAGCGCGACCGCGGAGCTCTGACGCAAGCCCGTAAAGATCATCGGCAAGGACCCCGGCAGCACGACCTTCGTCGTTACTTGGAAACGATTCGCGCCCAAATCCTCGGCCGCCTTGATCAATATCGGATCGATCGAGCGCAGGCCGGTCAGCGTATTCAGCAGCACCGGAAAGAAAGAGCTGATTGCGACGCTGGCAATGATCGGCGGATCGCCAACCCCAAAGACAACAATGAAGATCGACAACATTGCGATCTTTGGCAACGGATAGACTGCCGCGACGATCGGATAGAAAAAGTTTCTCAGCGGACGGAATATGCCGATCAAAAGTCCGAACACAATGGCGCTTCCAGCTCCGATGATGTAGCCGATCAGCATTCGCTTCGTCGTAACGAGGAATGCAGCTGGCAACTGACCGCTGGTGATGCTTTCCCAAAGCTGGACAAGAACGTCGGACACAGGCGGCAGAAAGAAAGCCCGGATAAGCCCGCTTCGCACCGATAGCTCCCAAAGTAGCAGAACCGCAACGATGGGGCCGACATTGTAGAGTACTGACGACGCGAACGCCCTGAGTTTACCGGAGGAGATCGTCATTGCGATTGCCCCTCCTTAGAGGCGCCGTACGCGACGTCGAATTCTTCCTTGATCGAATTCCAGGCGTGATCTGCGAGTTTGTGAAACTCCGGGGTGGTAAGCATATCGAGCGTGCGTGGCCGGGGTAGCGTGACCGGAATGACTTCCTTGATACGCCCGGGCCGCGCGCTCATGATGGCGATGCGATCGCCGAGCAGAACCGCCTCGTCGATCGAATGCGTCACATAAACGACTGTCTTCTTGTACTGATCCCAGATGCGCAGGAGTTCAACCTGCATCACCGTGCGCGTTTGGGCATCTAGCGCGGCGAGCGGCTCGTCCATCAGAAGAATTTCGGGGTCGTTGCAGAGCGCGCGCGCAAGCGCAACGCGCTGCTGCATGCCGCCCGACAGTTCATGGGGAAAGGCTTCCTCGAAGCCGATCAGTCCTACATTTTCGATGAAGTGCTGCGCGCGCGCCATCCGCTCGCCGCGAGGCATGCCACGCATTTCGCAACCGAAGGCGACGTTATGCTTGATCGTCCGCCACGGAAACAAAGCATAGCGCTGCCACACCATTGTGGTCACCGGCCCGGATGCAGTACGTCTTCCTTCAAAGCTCACCTTGCCGCCCGTCGCCGGCTCAAGCCCTGCAATAATCTGCAGCAAGGTCGATTTCCCGCAGCCCGACGGCCCAAGCAGCGTCAGGAACTCGGCGTCCCGGACCTCAAGACTCGCCTTGTTGAGGGCGTTCACTTCACGACCGCGAACACTGAATCTCTTGTCTACATTAGAGACCGAGATCCTCACGACCGCACTTCCTCGGTTGCCGCAAAATTGCGGCTCGAGGCACTTACAGTGCCCATTTTCTCTCCTCCATCAACCACGGCTCTTCATGGCCGCTTTAGTTGCCTTCGCAACTATAATCTTCCGGTCTTAGTTGCTTTGTCAACTATGGCCGGGCTGAATCTTTTGCATTATGATGCGCGGTAACAAAGAAACTTTGGGAGTTCGCCTTTATGGCGCAAGCAGATGAATTGCCGGGCGCGAAGCAAGTATCGGGCACTATCGTGCTCGATTCAGAGCGGCATATTCCGTATTTCTTTACGTATATTTCCAACAAGCTTTCTTATGGCGCGGGGAAAATCTATCGCGAACTGTTCGGCATCGGAATCACAGAGTGGCGCGTGATGAGCGTTCTTGCAGCGCAACCAAATGTTGGCGCGCATCAGATTTGCGCGCTGCTCGGGATAGACAAGGCGGTGGTAAGCCGGAGCCTTCGCCGCCTCGAAGAACTGAAGCTCGTGAAGTTCACGCATACGAAGCCGAACGGCAAGGTCAGGCCGCTTGCCCTTTCCAGACTGGGCATGTCCCGGCATGGCAAGATGATCGAGATCGCGCTGGAACGCGAACAGCTTCTATTATCTGTGCTGACTGCCGAAGAAAAAATCGCCCTTGTGCACATGATGAAAAAACTTCGCACCGCCGTGGATAAAGTGAACAAATGGCAGCCCAGCAGATAGGGGAGCTTTTCCAGGAGACAGCGCAATGATTTCGAAACGTCTTGTTATCGCCGTCACCGGTGCGTCCGGCGTAATTTACGGAATTCGCGCATTGGAAATGCTGCGCGAAACCGACATCGAAACTCATCTGGTCGTCAGCAAGGCCGGAGAGCTAACTATCGCCTATGAAACCGATCTGCACCCTAAAAGGCTGCGCGAACTGGCAACCGAATATCACGCGGTTGGCGACATCGGCGCTTCCATATCTTCCGGATCGTTTCGAACCATGGGCATGCTTATCTGCCCCTGCTCCATGCGAACCATGAGCGAGATCGCGACCGGCGTTACCAGTTCGCTTGTAAGTCGTGCGGCCGACGTTGTTCTTAAGGAACGGCGGAAGCTCGTACTCGCCGTACGTGAAACCCCCCTGCATTCAGGCCATCTACGCACGATGGCAACGCTTTCGGATCTTGGAGCCGTCATTTCGCCGATCGTTCCGGCATTCTATTCGCGTCCGGCTACGTTGGACGATATCATAAATCACACCGTTGGCCGGCTGCTTGACAATTTCGACATCGACCTGGGTATTGTTAAGCGTTGGAAAGAACAGGAAGCGCAGCGTATTCAGATCGTACGAAACGCTTCATAGATGGACAGCAGCCGTGCAACCGCATCGTGCTGGAACGAAGAGCCAAGATAACTGGCATAGGCGTCAAGGCCTTTCCTCGCTGCGACCGGATCAGGGGCAACTCCTGTATGGGTTCTGAACTGTGAGAACAGATCATCTTGCTCAATGCGTTCGGACTCGAGTTCTAGCTTCTTTAAACTTGCACGGAACGCCAATCGAGAAGATGCTTCTTCCGGCTTGAGGATACTTCGCCGTATCATTCGAAGTGGCACGATAACGGTATCGCGCCAGTGTTTTACATGCCGATCGATCTCGGCTATCTCATCAACGGATAAAGACTTACCCGACGCGGCAAGCCACAAAATTAAAAGCAGAATATTCACATCAACATTGTAATTGTCTTGCAGAAAGAGGCATATGTCGGGGACATCGGGCGTAGAATAATAGTTCAAGGAAAAGCGCCACAGCGCATTCTTCTTATCGATCGCACCTTCTTCGGCCATTTTTCTAACCAATATTAAAGAGACCAAACCATATTTCAATCACGCGACGGGAGCTAGGTATCGAACTGACATCCCGAGCTTAAGCTGCACTACACGAACAAGTCGTTGAGATTCGGCCTAAACTCGCCCGCTTTCCTTTGCAAAAATTGGCAATCAGATTGCTGCCGACAAAGTAGCTTCATTTCGGAATGGCGAGCCTGGAAATTTGGCGGGCGTGTCGCGTCAAGCCGTGAACACTTCACTGAAAGTTCTGGATGATCTTCGGAATGCTGGACATGGGCCACGGCGGAATTCGAGTCCGGAAGACGGAAGAATTGGGCCGATTTGCGAGGAGGCTGGCAAGATCATAACGATCGCGAGCCAGCATAAAGTGCGCCAAGGCCCAGTTTCGTTAAATACTCCGGTGAGATGATAGACGCCAACGGATCAGCACTCAGCATGCACATGTTATAAGACGTAAAAGCTAACGAGTTGCGAATTGAGGATGTTTGCGAAAAAGCGAATTAGTTCGAACCGGAGAAATTTTGCTTAAAGGCGAACGGTTCAGCAGCCTATGTTGTTCGGCTTGATCTAAGTGTGGACCGAGCAACTAGAATGACGACTTAAGAGTCAAGATGTTGCTGACGAGATTTTCGCCATAACGAATTAATGCTGATTCCCAGACGCCGCGCCGCTTCAGAACGGTTGTTGGCGCACTCGCTTAGCGTGCGGCTGATTATTTCCTGTTCGAGCAAGGAAATCTGTTTCTTGAGTGATCCGTCAAGACCGATTGATGGCACGCTAGGGTTACCCGCCTCAATGCCGGACGACTGACGTCGGCTTCGGGATTGGAAAACAGCATTAAAGGTGGAAGCATCAAAGGGTTCGTCGGTGTGAAGTGCCGCATAAGTCTGCACAATTGCTTCGAGTTCTCGGACATTGCCGGGCCAGTCGTATTGGCTCAAGGCCGTCTGCAGATCAGCGCTTTCCTCGAAATCTGACCTTCCAGCTTTCGCGAATAATTTCTCCAGCAGAACCGGGATATCGCTTACGCGTTCGCGCAATGCCGGCAAATTGAGCATCAAGGTAGACAAACGAAAGTACAGGTCCGGCCGGAACTCTCCGGCGAGCCCTGCCCGGTACAAATCGACCTGAGACGAGCTGATAATGCGGACGTCAACTGAAACAATCCGGTCGCCGCCCACGCGCATGACTTCATTTCGCTCGATCGCACGAAGGAGCCGGACCTGTAAGCTCGGAGAGATATCGGCGATCTCGTCCAGAAACAGCGTGCCCTTGTGCGCCATTTCGAACAGTCCGACTTTTCCGCCGCGGCGCGCACCAGTGAATGAGCCTTCTTCGTAACCGAACAGTTCGCTTTCAAGGAGTGTTTCGGGCAACGCCGAGCAGTTGATAGCGAGAAACGGCTGGCTGGAACGCTTGCTCGCATTATGAATCGACTGCGCGAGCAATTCTTTGCCGGTTCCGGTCTCACCTTGGATTAGAACGGCGGCATCGGATTTAGCGTAGCGCGCTCCTTCCCGGGCAAGTGCGCCAAGTGAAGGGCTGGCCGCCACCATCTCTTCGAACGTATGCTTTGCCACGAAGCCGCGGCGATACATGTCTTCGCGGACCTTGCGTTCCAGATCCTGAATCCTGGATGCCTCGCGAATACTGCAAATTACACCGACGAGCCTGTCCTCGACCATGATTGGCTGGCTGGTAACGACGAGATTGAGATCACCGAGGCGGTGTATCCGGTCGCTTTCACCGAGCCCGGTTTCGATCACGCGCGACAGACCGAATACATCAAGCGGCGCCGGTAGTTTTTTTCCGACCGCAGCTTCGGCTTGCTTGCGTGAAAGTACGGACCTTAAAATATCGGCTGCCGCTGGATTAAACACCGTAACGCGTCGCAGGCTGTCGACTACAATGATCCCTTCGCGGATCGTTTGCAGAATCGTATTCAGCTCTTCGAGCTTGCGTTTTTCTGCCCGGCGCGACCCAGCAACTGCGCGCGCCTCGTAGAGCGTCTGAAGGACATTTTCTCGTTCCGGGATGACTACGACAGTCGGCGCGCCGTACCGATCGGCGATCTGTTTGCAGATGCCGCCTCCAACGACGATCTCGGCACCTTCAGCAATGCTCTTGCGAATGCCGGTCTCCAGTTCGTCGGTGGAAGAAAACACGACCTGGTGCAATTCGATATCCAGATACTTCGCAAGGGTTGCCAAACCTTCGATCGGCTGAGAGAAAACGGTAACTGCGATCTTCTTGGTGTGCGCCCTCGCTTCCATGAGCGCCGGCATCAAATAGGCCGGGCTACGATCAATCTTCACGACCGCCTGGCCGATACTTTCGGCCAGCACGTTTCCAGTGCCACCGCCGCCAATAATGACTTCGATGCCTTCGTCGAGGAGCTGCCGCGCTACCGGGACGGCGCGTTCCATCGACGCGAGCCGGACTGTAATGGATTCACTAGCGGGATCGGAGTGCGCCAAAATGGCTTCACTCACTTCTCGCGAATTGGAAACAAACGCGAAGCGATACCGGCTCATAGCTACACTCCGGTGAGAAACTCTACAGGAATAGAATAATGCCCAATAGAATTACCAAACTCAACACGATGAAACTCAAGTATCGTTCGGAAATCCTGGATTGTAGCCACGTGCCGAGCCAACCGCCTACAATCGCAAATGGAGTGAGGATTGCGGCGGTCTTAAAAGCCGCGGGTGGCAGTAGATCGAGTGCCGCATAGAGCACCAATCGGAAGAGATCGTGCCCCAGAACGACCGCAGATAAGGTGCCGAGGTACACGCCGTGAGTTAGGCGGAGGCCTTTTAAGTAAAGCGCGAGCACCGCCCCACTCGCATTGACAAGACCTCCCGAAACTCCGCTTCCAAAGCCAATAAACCAGACGTTGCGCGCCCAGACTGAAACCTCGGTTGAGCCACGCCACAACTTCAGAAGCTCGATCAGTCCGCAGGCAACAATTAGCGTGCCGAGAATTTTTTTCACATAGCCAACCGGCAAGACCCAGATCAGCATCGTTCCGACTGCAACTCCGGCAATCGCAGCAATAAGCAAACGCGCGGTCAACGTGCTGTCCCACTTTCGCCAATAGTGTGAGATTGCCGATATGCCGAACGCGATCTGCAAAAGCGCCATGACCGCCAGCGTCGTCTGCAAATCGAAAATTTGAAGAAGGCTTGCCGTCAGCGCGATTCCTGCGCCAACGCCGACGGATGTACGGATCGCACCAGCAGCCATCGTTGCCAGTGCCGCAAGTGCAATGAGCTCCATTTACTGTGACCTTCCGACCCGGAGAAAAGTGCGCGCTAGGCTCGCTTCAGCTCTTGGAAGAGCGCTTCTTTCTCAGCAACCGGCATGCAGCGCTCATCTGCTTTCGCAGGAAATTCCCGTGCCTGAACAGCGCTGCAGAACTTTTCGATCGCAGTTCCGATAAGAGGCCGTACATTACCGAATTGCGCTGCCGTTTTCGGGCGCGGAAAAACGCTGAAGCCCACGACGTCGGCGCTCACTTGATAGATGCCGTCAGCATCCGGACCGGAGCCTAAGCTAAGCACCGGAAGGCTTAGCCTCTTTCGAAGAAAGCCCATTAGCTGTGTCGGAACGAGCTCGGCAACCACAGCGAAAGCGCCTGCTTTTTCCATCGCAAGCGCGTCCTCGAAGATTTCGTCTGCAGCCGTTGCCGACCGACCCTGCACACGAAATCCGCTTTGTTCCGTCTTTCGGACTGAGCGTAGTCCGATATGGGCGAGCACCGGCACGCCAGCACGCGTCATTACTTCAATATTCTCGCTGGTGTTCCGGTCGGCGTGGCATTGCACGGCATCAGCGCCTTCGCGAACGAATTGCGCAGCAGTATCGATCGCGCGATCCTTCGAGCCAAAGTAACTCATGTAAGGCAGGGTCGCGACAATCATTGCTTTCGGTTGAGCGCGCTTAACCGCTTTGCACATGAACAAGAGGTCTTCCGACCGGACTGCGGTTGACTCGGTATAGCCTAGCAACGACATCGGCCCCGAATTTCCGATCACGAACAGCTCGAACCCAATCCGGTCGGCGGCAACCGCCATCGGCGTATCGTAAACTCCGAGCGCACAGATGCGCGTTCCTTCTGCCTTCATCTTCTGAAGCTGCTGGATCGTAACTTTCTTGCGTTCGGTCATCACGAGGCCTTCGGCGTTTGCGAGCGGTAGAGCAGCGCATGGAGCTTAACGTTCAGATCGATCATCCTTGGATCGGTCAACACATCACGCGGTCTTGGGCTATCGACACGAAACAACTCTTTCACCCTTCCCGGGCGCTCAGACATTACGACAATCGAGTCCGCAAGCTTCAGTGCCTCCTCGATGGAGTGCGTAACGAAAAGCACGGTTTTCTTTTTCTCCTTGTGCAGAATGCGCAATAGCTCGTCCTGCATTTCAGTCCGCGTCTGCGCGTCGAGCGAACCCAGTGGCTCGTCCATGATGACGATATCCGAATCGACCACGAGTGCTCGCGCGATACCAATACGCTGCTTCATGCCTCCAGAAAGTTCTTTCGGATATTTATCTTCCGAACCCTTCAGACCGACAATTTCGATATATTTCGAAACCAGATCTCTGCGCTCGCCTTTCGGCAGCTTTTTCATACGGAGGCCGAACTCAATATTCTCTGCAGCTGTTAGCCAAGGAAACAAGCCATGCTCCTGGAAGACAACCGCGCGTTGCCAACCCGGTTGTTCGATCGGCGCGCCGTTCACCGTCAACGTACCCTTGGTCGGCAATTCAAACCCGGCGATAAGATTCAGTAGCGTAGTCTTTCCGCTACCGCTCGGGCCGAGCACGACGAAAAACTCTCCTTCGCGAACGGTGAACGATAGGCCCTCAAGTGCTGCAATACGCGTGCCAGAACGCGCCATCTCATATTCTTTGGTGACGTTGTCGACAACGAGCGCTGCTTTTGCGGTCATTTCCATGGGATTATTTTTCTTTCAAGCCAGACGAGCAGCCGATCTTGCGCGTAGCCAATGAAACCGATTGCAAACATGCCGACATACATGCGCTCAGTAAGCATCGCGGTCCGGGCTTCTGTAATCAAAAATCCGAGGCCGGTTGATGCGGAAACCATCTCGGACGCCACGATGATGAACCAGCCCAAGCCAAGGGCAATTCGAATGCCGAGGAAGATCATCGGCAACGATGCTGTTAGAAGCAGACGGAACATAGCGCCCGAGTCCGCGCCTAGACTGCGAGCTGCGCGGATCAGCACCGGATCCACGGTCCGCACGCCCGCGACGGCATGCAGGATCAGCGGAAAAATCGTGCCGATGAAAATGATGAAATACTGTTGTTTGTCGGTGACCCCGAACCACAGAAGTGTAATTGGAATCCACGCGACCGGCGGAATGGGCCGTAAGATGCCGACGACCGGATTGAGTTGGCGCCGCGCCAAATCGAACATGCCCATCAAAATTCCGATCGGAATTCCGATGACTGCGGCAAGCGCAAACCCGAGATAGACCCTCCGCGCACTCGCGATCACGTGTTGATGCAGATACCCCTGCTTCATGAGATTTATTGCATCGGCGATACCGGCGGAAGGCGGCGGCAGCGACAGCCCAGATGGGTCGTAATGCGGCACGACAAACCGTGAGAACAGCTCCCACAAAATGATCAAAAACCCGAGCAGCAGAAATGGCCGCACGCGGCCAACGAGATCTATGCGTTCCATGGCAACAACACACGCTCTAGCCAACGCATTCCGGCATCGAGCAGATACCCGATGATGCCGATGACGAACATTCCCATGAATGCAAGACTCGGCAGGCCAAGATTCCGTGAATCTAGAATTAGATAGCCGAGACCAGCGGTCGAACCGATTAGCTCAGATGCAACGAGCACCATCCATGCAAAGCCGAGCCCGATCCGAAGCCCTACTATGATTTGCGGCAATGCGCGTGGCAGCACGACATTGATGAAAAGACGCAACTTGCTCGCGCCAAGCGATAGAGCGGAGCGCTTAAGCACAGGCTCGACCTGTTCGACGCCAGCCACGGTGTTCATCAGAATAGGGAATATCGAGGAGATAACGATCACGAACACCGTTTGCTCAGGACCGACACCAAACCAAAGCAGGCCGAATGGAATCCAGGCGAACGGCGGGATTGGCCGCAAGACCTCGATTACGACTCGCATCTGCTCGCCCCATGCTGGCCACGCTCCCATCGAAAGCCCGAGCGGCACGGCGATCAATGTCGCGATACCGAAGCCGACCGCCACGCGCGCCATTGACGCAAGCGTATGCGTGACGAGTTCGCCACTCCTCAGGAGGTCCCAGAAAATACCGAGCACCGCCGAAGGCGGCGGAAAGATATTCACCGAAGTTGCGTTGTATTTCGGGTAGATCGTGCCCGCTACGATTTCCCAGCCAATGAGAATCGCGGCGAGCAACGAGAACGACGAAATCAATCGGAGAAGCTTGCTACCCATTACTAGCCCGGATTGTAAGTCTTTCCACCAAACGTCCACGGCCGCGTGAGATCACCCTTTTCAGGAAACGGCTGCGGCCCCGACATCGACGCAAAATTCAGGTACTTCGGGTAAGGCGGTTTGCCGACGGTACCGGCCCAGCCTTCCGGTAGAAACACGGGCGTCTTCGGCACGCTGAACCCGGCATGAGTAAGCGCGTTCGCCATATATTGGGGAACGAATGCAGCTTTCATTTCGTCAATCGAAAGCTCGCGAGGCATTCGCTTCTTTTCGAATTGCGATTTCGCGACGACAACGTCCTGCGCCGCCCAGAAATCGGCGTGCACGTAACGGAACGAAGGCTTGTAAAGCGTCACGTATTTCTTGGTCTGATCCTTGAACAGATCAAACGTGTAAGCCGTCGCGACGCGCGGATCGTTGTGATATATCTTCACTGCGCCGTCGAGATCGTGTCGCGTGTAGAGGGTTGCTTCCAACATCGCGTCGGCAAGCGCTTGCACGACATCTGGTGCGTTCTGATGGATTTCGGCGCGAACAAAGTCATAGCCCTTATTGAAGTAGTAAGGGAACGCATCGTCGATCTTGCGGCCGATCTTCTTGTCGAGCGTCACGCTTACGAAGGGATCATAGCTGACTACCGCATCCACTCCGCGCGGCAGGAACTGTGCCTCGCGCAGCGTCATTCCCGCAAGCGTATAATGCTTGCCTACCTCCAGACCCCAATACGCCGCAGCGGCCGAGATATAGAATTCAAGGAAAGAACCCAGCAGCGTGCCGATCACTACCGGCTTATCCTGCTTCTTGATGTCCTCGATCGATTTCAGCGGCGAATCCGGACGCACCAGCATCGCGGCCTCGTAGTTGACGGCAGTCATACCGTAAGCAACCGCAGGATTGTTGCGTGCAACGGTCGTCCAAAACGGAAGGTCGCCATAGCCGGTAGCCTGCGTCTGCCCGCCGATGAATGCCTCCAGAATCGGCGGACCGGAGAGGAAACTTGTGAACTTCGCCGGCAGACCGCGCTTGCCGAGAAGATTCATCTCGCGGATCACTCCGTAGGCACCCGCGTAGCCCGGAAGGTCGGCGAAGAAGCCAACCGAGAGCGGTAGCCACCCTTTTTCCTTAAGCCAGGTGAGCGATTTTTCGCTAACCTGACGATATGGAAGTGGATATCCCCAGGCAGTGGCGTTCGCGGACTGCGCAAGAGCGCTGATCGATTGCAACAACGGCATGCCCGTTGCTGCAACGACTGAAGCGGTCGACAACAAAAATTCGCGGCGTTGAATATGCGTTCTATGCTTTTTCATTTCCCTCTCCTTCGCGTTTAGTTGGCGTGACTCGCTATGAATTTTCTGTATTCTTCTTCTTGCATTTGCGGTGCGGCTTCCGCTTGCGGATAGCTATTGTCGCGAACTGCCGCTGCGTAACTCGACAAGCTTTTCTCGATGTCCGCCATCAGATCCACCATCTGTCCGGCGTGCGCGGGACGCTTGAACGCGCTGTAGTTCAGCAAATCGCCTGCCACGATTGAGACGCCGTCACCTCTGCCGCCTGAGCCGAGACTGATCACCGGGATTGGCAGTTCACCTGCAAGAATTTCAACGACCTCGGCGCAGACATGTTCGAGCAACAGCGCAAACACGCCGGTCTCCGCCAGCGCGCGCGCATCTTCGATCAGACGCTTTGCCTGTTCTGCAGTCGCCCCTTTGAGCCCGTAGCCGCTTTGCTCGACGCGGCGTAGCGCCTGCACGCCAAGGTGCGCAATCACCGGAATTCCAGAATCGACAATCGCGCGGATATTTTGGGACAGCGCCGGCGTTGCGTCGCACTTCACGGTATCGGCGCCGCCTTCCGCAATGAGCCTGCCCGCATTGAGCACGGCGTCGCGCGGAGAAGTTTGATACGACAGAAACGGCATGTGCGCGTTGATCAGCGCGTACTTAGTCACACGCGATACAGCGCGAAGAGTGCACAACTGTTCTTCGATCGTAATGGCCGTCGGATTAGTGTGTCCGAATAACGACATCGGACCGGACGGTCCGGTCATGAAAATCTGCACGGGAAATTGATCGGCAATCGATGCCGTAACGGATTCATAGACGCCAATTGCGACAATCGGTCGTTTCTCATGCTTCATCTTCCGAAGCTGGCTGATAGTGACTTTTTTTCTTTTTTCTTCACCGATATTCACGCGTTCTCGCTCCCACTTTTAGCATCGCTCGATAGAAGCATATTCGAGGTCCATGTCACTGTCCGGTCAAGAGCCCCGAACGGAAAGAAATGAAATCGCTCAATTCGCGAATCCATATCTTCCGCTACCGCCCCGCCAATCTCGGAGACGAGCTTATGCGGCGACCATGGCCGCAACAGATTGATCATCGTTGCTGCGTGACCCGTGAGAAACGCTGCCGACGCCTGCACGCCGCACACTTTCGCATAACGCAGCAACTGCTTGATCGATGTAACACCTGGCATGCCGACTACGACGGGAACGGGACGGACTAACAGTTCGCGAGATCTCCGCTCCCAAGCGATAATCGGCTCGGCTTCGAAACAGAACTGCGTCACGACAAAAGGCTTCATGCCGTTCTCCCGCGCGATCTGCACTTTGCGGACCAATGCTTCATCGAGTTCAGCATCTGAAATGCTGGGATGCCCCTCAGGGTAACTAGCAAAGCCAATGTTTTCGATGCCGGCGTCCGCAAGGAGTCCGATGTCGCGCAACAATTCCTCAGCGTCATGATACGTTCCGGCGGCTTGCGAAGCATCGCCGCCGATGACAAACGCATTTTGAACATTATGCCGGCCGAGCACTCCGCAGAAATCGAAGAAGCTTTGTCGTGATGGGAAGTTGCGCGCAGCGATATGCGGCACCAACTCGTAACCGCTCTGGCCGAGGTGCTCCAGCGTATCGGTCATCGCACTGAGCGGTTTGCCTGCGATACTCGCAACGAATAATTTCGTATCCGGGTGCAACTTCGTCGAAAGCGCGCCGACGTCCCGCTCCTGCCCCGGAGCAATTTCAAAACTTGGCTCGATCAGCAGGCGCTGCATCGCTGACCGCCAACCTCTCGCACTTCCTCGCATTGATTCCCGTTGTCCTGCCTTCAACTCCAGACTTGTTTGGCAATGAGCGTGCCAAGCCAAAGGCGCAGGCCGGCGTGAATTTCCCCAGCAATTTTGTGGTGTGCGGCGCAGCGAAATCTCAAATTTGGAATCAACTATTCCAAATTTGAGAAGTTACTCGCCGGAGGCGAAGACTCGCTCAGCCGAAGCAACGGTATTGTAAATCAGCATCGTGACGGTCATCGGACCAACCCCGCCGGGCACCGGAGTAATGTACGAAGCCTTCTCGCTAACACCGGCAAAGTCTACATCGCCTACGAGTTCGCCTGACGAGAGCCGGTTAATTCCGACGTCAATTACGACGGCTCCGGTCTTCACCATCTGCGGCACAATCAGATTTGGCCTGCCTGCTGCGACCACCAGGATGTCCGCGAGGATAGTAAACTGAGCCAGATCCCGCGTCTTCGCGTGACAAATACACACTGTCGCGTCTTGCTGCATCAGCATCAGCGCCATGGGCTTGCCGACGATGTTACTCGCCCCAACCACGACGACATTCTGGCCTTCAATCTTGATATTGTTGGACTGGAGAAGCTTCAGCACACCAAATGGCGTGCAAGGTGGAAATACCGTATTGCCTACGACCAGCCCGCCGACATTGTATAAATGGAAGCCGTCGACATCCTTTTCCGGCGAGATTGTCAGCAAAATGCGAGATAGGTCGAAATGGCGTGGCAGCGGCAGTTGCACGAGAATCCCGTGCACCTGCGGGTCTCTGTTAAGTTCCTCGATCTTCTTAAGAACTGCTTCTTCTGCGATATCGGAGGGAAACTTGAATTGAAGTGAATGGACGCCGACCTCATCGCAGGCGCGGATTTTATTCTTTACGTAAACTGCCGATGCCGGGTCGTTGCCCACCAAAATAACAGCAAGGCCTGGACGTATTCCGCTTTGCACGAGCTTATTCACACGCGCTTTGCATTCCTGGCGGATTTCTTTTGCCGCAGCTAAGCCGTCTATTACTCTTGCAACCATCTCTCACTCCATACCTTTTGGCCCGGAGCAAGCAAAATCTGGTCCAGATTCAAAGCGAACTATGCGCCCACTAAATAAGCTGCAGCTCTTTTGTCGAACTTATTAGTTTTGCCGAATTTCCTAACAAGTCGGCGATACTCGATAGGTTTTGTGTGAAAGCTATCGAGTTGTCGAACTTGCCGCCAAATCCGCGTTGATAGCTAAGTAGCAGTCGCCTTCGGTAACTCCGCGATCTCGGCTTCCAACGTGCCATTCCGGCTCGGGTCAATTCGGTCGGCCTCTTGCCGAGCCCAAGCGGCCCATTGCGCAACCTGCTCAGCCGAGGCCCCAATTCGATCAGCGCGTGAGACAATTGCCGTAGCGTAGGTTCGGATTCGATCAGCCCTCTCAATCATTTTCGCCTGTGTCAGCAAGCGACCGACCCGCTCCCTCGCGAGCCTCTGCTCGCGCTCCCTCGCCTCCCGGTCGGCCTGGAGCTGACGTCGAACGAGTTCAGTTTGCGCTTCGGACTTGCGGTCGATCAGCCATTGCCGCTTCGCGACGAGACTTCGGCGATACGACACTTCGGCGGTGACGAGCATCTCAATCAGGATTTCGGTTAGCTTGCTCTCCAGCCGACCATCTTCGTCAGACCACTGCGATTTCTCGTCACCTGTCGACGAGCGAGTAAAAGACAATGACAGGGATTCTCGACCTTTATTCTTCGATTTCAGGGGCTCGATGGTAAATCCCACGTAAGATTCGGCTATCTTCAAACCTAACTGCCTATCGCTTCCATAGTAGTCTACGTACCTTGATGTGCTCATCGACGCCCGACACCCAAGACGCGCGGCAGCCTGAAATAGCGTGTTGATAATCAACAGCCGCCTTCGCTCGATGCCACCATCGTACTTCGGTTGATACAGACTTATTGGTGACCGTTTGTAATCCGCTCGTCGCTCCTCATCGTGTTCTAGATGTTTTGCGACTAGTGGATGCACTGATTGGAAATCACGCGCGTGGCGAACTCTTCCGACCAGTTTCGAAACACGTTGCCGTAACGCAGATATTTCTTCTTCGAAGATCGGTTCTGGAGGGATCGCTATTTCTGCATACTCCTCGACCCTGTTGAACGAATAGGTGCGATAAGGGTCACCGCCGGTGCGATCCGATGCACCGGGAAACCTTAGAGGCAACACCGGCTTATCGATTGGTTGCCCTGCAGCCATTCGCGCCCAGTACCCGCGACCAGGGACAGGGACGTTAAGTTTCTTGCAGTGCTTGGCCAGCGCAACGTTGGAAATGCCGGCCTCAGCTGAAAGTGCCGTCATTGGCTGAGACCAGACAAGTTCGTATAGTTCGAATCTCGTGAATTCCCTTTCCATGGCTCTAACCTCTTCGACCTGCAATGACCTCGGGTGAAAAACTGACGTTATTGTCGGCCAAATTTATTCAACAGCAAATGGATTCTACATTGGTAACCAAGGGCAGCGGCTTCGACATCGTTGGTGACATTCACGGCCATGCCGATGCGTTAGAGCGCCTTCTTGCCCGGCTCGGTTACACCGATAGCGGTGATGGATATTCGCACCCTTCGCGCCAGATTATTTTTGTCGGTGATTTTATTGATAGAGGCCCGCAACAGTCTGAAGCATTAGCAATCGCCAGAAACATGTGCTCGAAGGGTTCAGCGTTGGCTGTACTCGGTAATCACGAATTCAACGCGATCGGTTGGGCCACAAGCGACGGCAATGGTGGCTTTCTTCGACCGCACACGTCAAAGAACCAGACTCAACATCGTGCATTCCTTGACCAGCTCAAGGAAGGTTCTACAGCCTATCGTTCAGCGATAGATTGGTTCCGAACGCTACCGGTCTACCTAGACCTAAATGGACTTAGGATCGTCCACGCATGCTGGCATCAGCAATCACTTGATCTACTTCGCCCACATCTTGACCCTCAAAATTGCTTCACCAAAGCGGGGTTCCTGGCGGCAAATGCGCGTGGTTCCGCTGCATCAACCGCGGCGGAGATCGTACTGAAAGGTCCCGAGGTGGCACTTCCGCCGAACGTTTCTTTCTTTGACAAAGACGGTCATGAGCGGCGGGAAACACGCATAAAATGGTGGGATGGCGCCGCGACGACGTTTCGGTTGGCAGCCATAGGAGTTGATCCAGATGTTCTACCCGACACACCAATTGGATCCGACTACGCATATGGCGCGTCGAAACCTGTTTTCTTTGGACATTATTGGCTACGCGGCACGCCGGTACTGACGTCTCCAGACGCCGCTTGCCTCGATTTCAGTGTAGCACGTGCCGGCTATCTAACTGCCTATCGGTGGACTGGGGAGATAAACCTAAATGCCGAGAACTTAGTAGCGGTGCCGGCAGCACCAGGTTGAAGTGCCATGTTTCAGCAGTTTGATATCGTTCGGTGAACGATTCCATAAAAGATTTTTTGTGAAAATAGAGGGTGGAAATGGCAACTGCACCGCAACGCGTTTTCAAGTTTCTTCGAGCGAATACGCCTGCCCCTATTTGCGACGACTGCATATCGAAACACGCTGACGTAACGCCAAGACAGCAAGTAAACCCCATCGCGTCAGCTTTTGGGCTTACAACTGATTTCCATCGCGGAAACGCTAGATGCTCGTTCTGCAAAGCAGAAAAGATCGTCACCCGCTCTCTTAGACATTCCGAATAAGCTTAGTGGCGATGCTAAAACAGAGCCTGTCGGCAGCCTTTGCAGTATTTGGTGCCAAAGGAAAGAACTCTCGCTGGAGCTGGTCAGCCAGAACTCCCGACGGACGCATTGTCATTACTTTCTGGCAAGACCAATTCAGCGGGCGCCCTTTTGCATACTCCAACGTCGGTCGACGCGTTGACAATTGGAAAGACAATCCGGGTAAACGCTGAACGCCTCGAAAACATTAGGTACGCTCAGAGCGCATGGGACAGCCGTGTAGGTGTTGTCATCGTCAGAGCGCATGACGTGAGCGAAATCCCCCGGACAATTGCTGAAGCAAATGCCCGTCTCGATCTTCTTATGAAAATTACATTCTTTGACGAAGCAACTGGAGAGTTTGCAGCAGAGAATGTTGGAACTTGGAGTGATTTGCGGCCACTATAGGTAACGCCGCAAATTCTCAGCACCGTTGCAATTAATCGCGACTTGTTAGCTTTGGGGCAATACCTAACAAATTAGCGAAACAGTGTGCTGTATCCAATCGATATCATCGGCAACGAATATCAGCCGCGCAGCAGATGTAAAACTGTCTCGGGTACCTCAATGGCATTACGTGCTCGCGTTAGCGCCACATAAAACAGGCGGAGCTCAGCGGGGTCATGCCCATTCTCCACCTGAGGACTTTTCTTTGCTTTGTTCGATCCACTCCGTAAGAAATCATCCATCAATCTAACAGTAGACCACTCACGCCCTTTCGCTTTGTGAGCAGTCGAAATCACCACGTCGCACTTCTCTTCGTCGACAGTGCGGTTTAGAGCCCACATTAGCTGACGTTCTCCGCGTGTCTCCACCAGGTTTACAAAAGTCTGCAGATGATCGCCTTCTCCACTCTTCGCAAATTCAACAACTTCTTGCCAGTTTTCAAATCCAAAGAAATCGGGAACAGTGCTTTGTCTGCCCTCTTTCAGATCTTGGACGCCGCGAAGCATTTCCATAATTTCAGCAGTGCCGCCCACCAAATGCGGCTGCTTTTGCGCGTCCAAAGTTTCAATGATCGCAGTGACGGTTGACGCATTCGTCCGAGCTAATATGGTTCTTGGCGTTACCGGCCCGATCTGACTTGTGACCGCGGGGTTTCCCTTTATCGGCCGTCGCTCGCCCAAATGTCTAAGAACTTTTGAGGCCGCCTGCGCGATAGAAGAGCCAAAACGAAACGACATAGTGAGAAAAGTCGATGCATCCGTATCGATCTTTTCCATCGCATTTACGGCGCCGCGCCACTCATATATTTGCTGATACTTATCACCTACGTAGATCATCTGCGCTGGCTGTCGTCGAAGCACATCGAGAACGACGGGGTTAGTATCTTGGGCCTCGTCAAGAAGAATATAGTCGGAAGCGATGGTGGGATTATTCTGAGCCCACAACTTCAAGTAACCGTCATGCCCTAAAGGCATCGGGTCTTTTTCATCGATCATTCTTTTCCAAACGTGACGCGCTCCATGCAGAGCAAAGTCGTTGACTGCTTTTATGACTGCATCAGGAGCGGCTAGCAGTGAACCGTGGCGCGGAATGTGATGAGCCGCCGGCTCAGGATCGGCGCTATGCATAAAGCGCCGCAGAGAATCGAGAATCAGGTAACCCTGAGAGCGAGGCTCGAGCGCATGCTTTCTATCGATCGACCATCGTTTTAGCTTGGGAATTTCTGCAAGCTTCTTCGCATTCACCTTGCCAAATGCTTTGTCTCGATCTGCCTTGTATTTGGACGGCGTAGCTTTTAGTGCCAACGCATGAAGAGTCGAACAATTGACTGTATTGGGAAACTTTTCGTTCGCGTCGCGAACGATTGCTTTGTTGAAAGCAATATACTGGCCCCGCTTTGGCGTGCCGTGCGCGATAAGCTGCAGCGTCGAAGTCTTGCCAGAACCAGCGAACGCGTTGATCTTGAGCGAGCCGCCCTTCCTGAATTGATCGACTGCCTCTTGCTGTTCGTCGGTAGGTAAAAACTCTGGCTGCTTGGCGCGAGGGCGTGGAGGTGGGGGTGGCGACTGACGTTCGCTTTCGCTTGCTCTGGATTTTTTAGTTTTGCGCTCTTGTGGCGCTCCAAGAAATTTAGATAACGCCTCGCGTAAAACGCGTGCTCTTGGCGTGGTCCGGTGATCGAGCTCTTGAAGAAGGTTTTTTAGAGCCACTCGATCAGCCTCGTCTTGGGCTCTTTCAAACTCGGTCTCGAGCTCAACAATTGACTTACTTGAATATGGACGCGTCAACTTCGTCTTCCTCCCCCGGCGATCAATCATATCACAAGTTGCATGTCTTCGGTTTTTCGAGGAAGCTCCTGCGCTACGAAGGGGGAAGGATGGTTAACTACAGTAGGCCCTGTCGGACTTGTGGTAGGCGCGTGAATATTCGTCAAATGCCGCACGGTCAGTGGGTCGCCTTTGAGGGCGACGATCCGCATAAGTGCAAAACAGCCGTTGCGACGAAATCTCGTCCAAAACTCAAGGCCCCGAAAAGCCAGCGGCCAACGACTGGGGGCGAAGACTTCAAGCCTTATTATACTACCGTCGACACGCCGGATGCGGCGCCATCGAGCCAAATCAAGAACACGTATAAGCCCGAAAGAGATGTCGTCAGTAATACAAGCCGTGAGTTTACACGGCGCGAAGTAGTCACGAGTGGTAACGGTTCGATGAAGTTTCTTGGCTGGATCGCAGCCGCTATTCTTATTACTGGCGTCGTTCGCTGTTCGTCGAACTCATCGATGCGAAGATAATTAATGCGACGCAAGCGCTCTTCAGCTGCTAAGTACGCTCATCTCGGACAGTTGCTCTTCAAACAGCACTGAGCGGATCGTAGAGATCCAATCAGAATCAAAAACCGATACGACACCAAACTTATGCCGATGATAATAAGACCGCGTTGCGTACAGCTCGCTCTTATTTTGGAGTCGTGGCGCAATTACGAATGCCCCGGCAGCTTTAGTGCCATCACATCTTAATGCGTCACGATACCGATGAACGTCTCCCAAACCTTGGTCTAGAGGCTGCCTTCCGGATCGGTATTTGGCGTCAAGTATCAACCAAGACACTAACTTACCGTTCTTTCTTAGCCGCAAGATATAATCTGGCACGTTCTCCCCGCTTATGCTTTTGAAGCCAGAATATTCAGTCTCACTTGCAACTCGTCCAAAGCGGCGTTGATACAAAAGATCGATCTCGAGACCATCGGGCCCACGAAATACCCAAGTAGCACCATCTAAACGCTCTTCAATGCTCGCTTTGCGTTTTGCAAAATCGTGGCGAAGCAGTTTCCAGTCGTTGCCTAGTTTACGAGGAAGCTCGCCGACCAGTCGGCACAAGACAAACAATTCAAAAATGTCATAGCTATGTTTCAAAGCCGCTTCTATTTTTCCATCTGGACCATAGGCCAATCCAGGCGACAATAATCGCTGGGTACATTGGTGCATAGCATTGTATGCCGGCTCATCGGCAAGCATCTGAAGAATCGTGGCGCTTAGCGGTTCAGGCGCGATCCCTCTAAACAAAGGGTGTGCCTGTAAGTCGTGCATTCGTTTAGCCGCAGCATCCATCTCGCTCGCTAGAAGATTGGCATGAGATTCCAAGTCTGCATCTCTCATCGTGCGGAAAGACTTGGCTCGCAGTAATTCAGCTGAATTCTTAAATCGAGCCTTCAATCTAATAAGCAAGTACAGAATGTATCTTGTCAAAGGATGGTCAAATGCTTGAATCGTTGATGGTTGCTCTATCAGTGGCCGCTCGTTGGACCGTAATGCTAATGTGGCCTTATTCGAGATTGAAGCAACAACAGATGGTCTACGGCCAATCCATCGCAATGTCTTCAAGTCTGCTCGCCTCGCAAGATCTAGTGGTCGCGACTCTCTTACACGACGCAGCGCAGTGGGCGGATTGGCAAAGTGCGAAACAAGTAAACGTTCAAACAACGGCAGCTGACTTGATAAGATCGCTGGGTGAACGACAAGCAGCGCGTCGTTTTCAGATGAGCCCGCCTCACTTCCAGGTGACAGTCCCCAAATAAGCCCTGGAGAACGCCTAGAAAGCTCTGTGAGCATCATGTCAAATTCGTTTGTTGATGCCTTGTGTTTGTGCGGAGCGATGTTGAGCGTGAGTGTCGATGATTGCTGAGCGTCTCTTACTAGTATGCTGCTACGCCCTGCCCAAGTGTCGATTAATATCTCGAACCGCGATATAAAGCCGTCATCTACTTTCTTCAGGGCCACCGACTGCAAATTGCGGCCGGCCATAATAACGACGGGCAACTCTTGGGTGTGCAGTTGCAATGCGATCGTCTCACCCTCTGAACACTCCCAACCATCAGCACCCATCGCTAATGGCACGTCAGAACCATTAAATGTGCGTGAGGGTGTGACCACAGCGATACTTAGGACCAAAACTTGACTATCCCGAGCGAGTTCAAGCTCGCCTGCATTTGCTTAACTTTCGCTGCAGACTGCGTGAGCCCCTCAGCCTCGCAAACTCTAATCACCTCCTGCAGGGCAGTTGGGAGCTGACCACTGGAGTCACCACGCAATTTTGGTAGCACTTTCGCTAAAACAGCTGCGTCTAGACTGTCTTTTATGTTGAGCCCTGACTCTATACTGCAAAATCCTAAAACTTCATCGCACGTGCGATAACCAAAATGCCTTCTAGCGGGGCTAAGCGCTTTGTATAGTTGCTCTAAGACGTTACTCACTTCTTGAACTGTGACTGACGAATACTTTGCAGCAACTCTTTCTCGCCAAGCATCGAAATCAATGTTCCAAAATTCGAATGTAAAGGCACGATCGAGCACTTTGTCTGAAAACGAAAATGTCGTCTCGTCCATATTAACAGTGCCCATTACAAATAAATTTGAAGGCCACGCAATAGAATGTGGAACGTTGTCTATGTCTTCATTTCCGGCGTGAATTGAAAGCTTTCCGTTTGCTCCCTCCATCGCCGACAGAAACGGTGCAAAATAATGTTCGACGCGCGCCAAATTCATTTCGTCTAAGCAGAGAAAATAAGGCTTATCTCTGTTTCGATCTGCCTCGATCAAAAGCTTCAACGTTGATGTTTGCTGAAACGTAGGTGGGCTAGAAAGCGGATTTACAAAGCCTAATAAGCCGGATGGGTCTGACCAGTCTGGCCATACCGATACTTGCTCGTAATGCTCCGCGTGCGACAGACCTTTAGCGTCGCAATATGCCTTGGCGTATGCGCGCGCGATCGAAGTTTTACCCGTGCCTGATAAGCCTGAAAGCAATATGAACCGCTTGTGTCCGACGCCATGAAGCGCGGCATGTAGTAATCGAATTTGGGCATCGTCAAAGATGAGCGATGCGAGCGTTGTGTCGCTTTTAAAACGAGAAAGTATCTCATCAGCAGACACTGGCTTGAGGCCATTGACGGCAGCACGGCTGCTTGTAGGTTCAATTTCTTCTTCAACTGGCAAAGCGGCTGGCTGTGCGGGCGGCCTCGGTATATGCGCGGGAACACCAGACGCCCAGTACTCGCCCGCCTCCGTTAGCTGGACGGTGGCTGACCTGCCATTACCTTGTACTGACACGAGTTCTAACGCCTGCAGCCAAGACACCAATGCGTTAGGCGCGAAATCACTGGTCCATTGCGGATAGTACTCTCTTGCAATGTTGGCGATCTCGCCTCGCCTTCTCGGGCGTTCTCGCAACTCTTTCAATACCAACCCAAAGCCGAGAATTGTCCTCACAAAAATGGGGACCAATACATCCGCGGGATTTTCGCCCTCTAATAAACTTCTTCCGATATCGGTAGGTCTGTATACCGCTCCATCAATCGTGAGAATGTTCAATGAGACTGCTTGCGCAAGAACGTTCTGCTGCGAACCTCGGTTTAGGTTTGGAGCTTCTTCTCCGATCTGCCGCAACAACTCTTCTCTCTCCAAACCATTTTCTGCCGCGCTTACCATCGAAAGTAAAAGATCGAGATTGCCTGCGACGAAAAACATTCCCTTTCGCTGCATTGCTGGACGCAGAAGTACTAAGCTAGGAGCATCTGTTGCTAGTTCACTTAGGTCTCTAGCTTCAGTACTTGCCGACAGCGACTCATTCTCTTCGGCGCTGATGAGTTGCCAAATGAACCAAGAAAACATGTTGTAGCTGACAGCGTCTTCGATGCTGGTCTTGGGACCCAACGAACCCGCGATAGCCGCACAGGCGATTACGTTTTGGCCGATTAAGCCGAGGCCCATTCTTGAGAGACCTAACCACTGCCGAACTTGCGAAGTGCGGTACGAATCCAGCAAACAGCAGACATCGTAAGGCCTTAGAACAGCAAATATTCTAACCAACCTTGCTCTCGGCCGCCGGCTATTATGTCTTGGTGTAACGAGAGAAATGATGCGCTGGAATTCAGCATCAAGATATTGGGCCCTTGCCCTGGCATCAGCGGGAGCTTTCCAATCTCGCAGCGCGAGCAGCGCTTCTATGATTTCTTGATCTTGGTAAGCCCCGGTTACAACAACCGAAGAGCCTGGACCAATTCCGCTAACGCCGTCGACCTCCCATAAACCTTGCTGGAATTCTGAAGAGCGGAAAGTCGATTCTGATGCTTCTTGCGCTAGCTTCACTGCTTTGCAATATGAAGAAAACCACTCGGCATTACGAGCCGGAAGAAACTGCTCGTTGTAAATGCGCGCCAAGTCGTGCGGCGACTGCTGAATTTCTCTATTCAAGTTTCCTCTCCCCTGCTGGCTTGAGGTTACTGTGAGGCCTTAATCACAGCAACCTTGCGCGGGGTTGTGGGGTAATGCGTTACTTATTTAACGGTTGCGGCTGCCGCCGCGCAACAGCTTCGCTGCGATACCGACGTGCTCTCTTTGAATAATGGATGAATGCGGTGAGGTTGGAAAGTTTTCTCTTCAAGCCAACTTTGTCAGCGACTTATTAGCTTTCCAATCAAAGCTAACAAGTTTGAACAGGTGAACTTTGGGGCAAAAGCTAACAAGTCTGCTGAACTGGATAGCTTTTGTGTGAAAGCTATCGAGCTTTTTTGAAGCCAAATCCGCATCTATAACTAAGTAGCCGCTGTCTTCGTTAGCTCCACGATCTCGACTACCACAGTGCCATTTAGGCTCGGGTCAATTCGGTCAGCCTCTTGCGGAGCCCAAGCGGCCCATTGCGCAACCTGCTCAGCCGATGCACTAATTCGATCAGCGCGTGAGACAATTGCCGTAGCGTAGGTTCGGATGAACGCTGCCGGTCTACTTGGACCTAGAAAGACTTCGGATAGTCCACGCCTGCTGGCACCAACCGTCACTAGACCTGCTTCGCCCTCACCTCGACAGTCGGAACCGCTTCACGCGCGACGGTTTCTTGTCAGCAAATAGGAAGGGATCGGATATCGCGACGGCAGCAGACATTGTTCTCAAAGGGCCAGAGATACCCCTGCCGCCGCCGAATTCCTTCTTTGACAAGGATGGTCACGAGCGGACGGAAGCGCGTATTAAGTGGTGGGATCATAAAGCAACGACGTTTCGGCTCGCAGCTATCGGAGCTGATCGTGGTAAGTTGCCTGACACGCCAATTGGATTAGACTACTTTTATAGCGCATCGAAACCAGTCTTATTCGGACATTACTGGCTGCGCGGCACCCCAGAACTGACGTCACACGGTGCTGCTTGTCTTGATTTTAGCGTGGCGCGTGCTGGATATTTGACGGCTTATCGTTGGTCCGGAGAGGTACAGCTGAGCGCTGAAAACCTGGCATCGGTGCCGGCAGCAACGGATTAGATCGCCGTCTTATTAGCTTTTGTATAAAACGCATTTAGTAACGACCATTAGTTCCAAGCTTCTGCTCATGAGAACCGGCATGAAACGTTTACACGCTATCCTAGCAATAGCTTTAACCGCGCTCCCCTCGTTGCCTTCTTCAGTCGAAGGAGCAGATATAGTTCCATTACGTCGTGGTCTATACGTCGAGAAAACAATTTCATGCGAAAACGCTTCTAACGCTACTATCAACTATTTCACTGGAAACTCATTTGGCGCCAACTGCAACGTAAGAAGCATTTCTAGGATCTCGCAAAACTCTTTTCATATTAGACAAGTATGCGACGCAAGGGGCGACAGCGTCAGGACGAATGAAATAATTAGAATTCTGAACGAAGAGGAGTTTAGTGTACTAAATCTTGATGCGTCCGGCGACATCCAGGCAAAGGATTTTAGGTACTGCTTACGCAGCAGCTTACCTGAATTTTTCCGAAATAGCGGAGAGATTTCAGATGGAAACGCTTTCGATTGCGAACGAATTAAAATCACTGAAATTACTCTTCCACCAGACGACCGCTACGTAGAGATCCTTAAACGTTACGCAGGCCCTCGATCACGGCTAGCCGATTGGAATGAAGTTAAGCTTTGCTACAAAAGAGTAGGTGAAATATTTTTTCGTCGTATGAATTTGAAGTTCGGCTCGCCTGGTACGCCATACGATCAGGTATATGTGCAGCGAAACGGAAAGAGATACTTTAGCCCTACTCGTCCGTACTTTGTCGCTCTGCATGGTGGCAGGTTACCTAACGACTGGCTTGCTCATGACCAGGTCAGCAATTATCAAATTACGCTAGGATCTTGGCCCCGAAATCTTAAGGCCTTATACATCATTGAGTAGAACAGCGAGCATAGGCTTCATCTACAACGTATAAAATTCTTCGGCTCGAACAAGAAGCCGAACTGCTCCGTAAATTCAAGCCTATTACCGCTTACTCGCGCGATAAGGAGAGCGTTCTGGATTCCCCCCTCTCCCTTGCACCGCAACGTGAAGGCGAATGTGTCGTCTCGGCGATCTATACGCTGCACGTCACAGACTGCTTCAAACTGAGATAGATCAAACTTTCTCGCATTCAGTTGAATGGACCCCGAGCCGCATTGGTCCGGTTGAAATGCCCACGATCCCATCCAAGGCTGCTTCGTCTGCCCCTGCGAGGCTGAGATTGTAAACGAAGTTACAAGGATCAAGACAGCCAATTTTAGTAGGTGCGATGAAAATACGTAGGAGCCATACATTAGAGAATGCATCCGTCGCGTCGATTGCCCAGTCCTAGAGATTGCTAAAGTTCCCCGGTAGACTAATACTTTATAGATTAGTGTCGAGACGAACAGAGATTCACATGCGATCACTCATTTTTCCCTTTTGGCTCCTTATGGCTTTGGGGCTGAGTTCATCGGCATCTGCGTCAGGTAAGATATTTTGGGGATCTCGCGCAGGCATGAGTGTCACCGTAATCCATATGTCCGGCCTGAGCACGCCCAACGCAATAATTCGAACTAAGCACACACATGAAGATGCGATCTCGTTTTGTCGGGAGTATGTTGGAAAGATTACACCGCTGTGCATTCGAGAACAGCTCGCTATACCGCTTAACGACGCTATTGAAGCTAATTGCCCGGCAGGAGAATTCACAAACTTCCAAGGATCCCGCTTTTCCTTTCAAGGTGAGAATAAAGATAGGAAGGAGTTTCAGCCCAAATACATCATTAAAGACCTTGCTAACGGAGACATTCTTGATGGCAGCTCGGCTAGCGGTTATCCAGTTCTCGCGCAGATATTCAAAGCCCTATGTCCCAAGCAAGCTCCATACGATATCGAAGGTTGATCCGAGAAATTTGGCTTAGAACTCTAGAGTTCTAAATTACCCGCGCATTGACGGTTTTTATTTTGAGTCAGCCTGCATTTTGAAAGTAAAAGCCGGTACGCGCAATCGCATCGAGATCAACTTATTCAGTAACCGATGAATTTCGCGTTGATTTGGACTAGATTTTGGGGACTTTTATGAAAGCACTTCGTGTCACGGTCATTCTAGCTCTGCTCATTTTAATCACCGCAGCGCCAGTTGGTTCAGCAATCGATGCAAAAGCTAGTGACGTAAAAGATTGTCAAATAGACAAAGTGCTGAAGTACCTGAAAATAGATGAGCTGTTCGCTCCAGATGAGAATTCACTTAGTGTCGTGGCTGAAATACAAGATGAGATAAAATGCAATTTTCTGCCACAAAAATTAAATCCATGTACTGTTACGCTAATCCAACGCACTGCATCGCTGTTTGAAATGGGAAAGATTTCCGACCCAGAAGCAATAAAAAAATGGGAGACATTCAAGTATGTTTTTGTGAACGTAATAGGCCAAACGTCCTTCTCTTATAACGTTTCCAAGCCACGCTGGTTTGGATCTGTCTCAGTTACCAATGTTGAGAATAGCAGCAACATTTTGGTGCAGAGGCTTTGGTCTGAGTTGTATCCAAAGGTTGATTTCTTGACTGTGCTTCAGTCGTTTTCTGAGAATTCGTGCAAACAATCTAAGCTTAGCGATTCCGATTTAATCAAGGACTCTCTGGCTTCTAGCAAGAAGCAGTGATTGAGGAGTGTGCCTGATGCCATGCGGCGACCACTTGTCTGTGAGCTAGAATGAGCCGCAAATCTCAAGGCGAGCCACAACTCACGCAAGCGACTTACGCTAAGCGAAAGCGCAAGCACAATCCGCCGTCGCCAGCGCGGATCCAGGCCGCACGTGAAGTAGCCAAAATGGAAGCGGCCAGCGAACGAGCTTTTCACAAGGACCCGGCAAAGTGGATTTTGCAGAGAATGGGTTTTGGTAAGCCCAAACCTTAGGTTTTCGGCTTAAGTACTCCAACGTAGACACCGCATTTCGTTAGGCTCGATCCCGACGTTTGATTCTGCAAATACAGGGAATCAATGGGCTCAGCGGTCTAACTAAGACAGGCACTTAACGGCGCTGGGCCCAACCAATGCAGCTAGGTTGCTGCTGCAATAGTTCCGCCAATCCGCATTTACCTTTCGAGCTGTCGAAGAGATCAGAGCATAGTCGGCTTTATTAAAACCAATCTTCTCCATTGTGCTTCCTCAACCAAGCGACTTTTGCTCGTGTTATTGGCAACCCACAGTCTTTCGTGGAGAACTTCACGGAAGAGTAGACGAATGGTCATCCATGTACACTCTCTCCTAAGTGCTATCGGGGGTAACGCATTAACCCTCTCTCGAAGTGAGCCAATCGTCTAGGGTCCGATACCCCTTGACATCTTTCTCGAGTATCTTTGCTACCGTACTCCACGTCGACATGTCCGGATTGATGACTTCAATTTTTCCAGCCGTGCGCGCAAAGTGCTTGTAAATTTCGTTTACGTTTGTGTCGCTCTCTGTAAAGCCAACACCCCAGAAAAGCAGATCGCTCGGGGCGAAGGCTACGAGCGGCTTGATGATAGCGTCAGCAATGGGATGTGAAGCGTAATCCTTACTTAAGCGCGGGGGCAACAAACTAGCCGACATGCTAAGGTCCTTCGATGGGACAACGGTGCCAGGAATGTCTGGTTGGCCAAAGAAAAAGGTACCCTCTTTTTGATTTACGAGTAAATTTATCGATCCGTGCGGCTTTGCTACAGCTATTGAGTCCTTGCTTATGTTCGGAAGATAATGAAACGGCTTTTTCGACATCTCCATCGAAAGCTCAAACACAGTATCGTAGTTTAAATTTACCACGACGTCTCCCGGCCGTAGGTATGAGCTTAAGAGGTTTGACGCCTTTAGCTCTCTCCAGCCTTTTCCATTTTCAAATAGACTAGTCGCCATCGCCGCGACGATAGGATTTGCAAAGCCATGATATAACATGTCCTCCCACGCCGTTGGATGCTCTGGGAACTTATTTCTGTTCTTCCAACAGTACTCAAAGAACACTTCGACATTCGTCTTCTTGTCGGCTTCCAACCTCAAAAAAACTTCGAATGCCGTCCTGCCTTGAGGATCAGTTATCACACCCTGAGAATTCAAAAATGGAATCAAAAATGGATGCGGCAAATAATCTTTCCACATCACCTTGGCAAAGTTACTAATCACGGGGAATTGTAGTTCTGAGCTTACACCTGAGCGATTAGCTTCTTCAATAGTTGCTCCCGCTCCAACTATTAGAGCAATCATGGTCGGCTAGCCTCACTACTGGAGGGAATAGTCTGACAATTGACGACCTGCAAATTCTAAAAACTGAATAGCTTTTACATGAAAGCTATCGAGTTGGAGACCTGTCCGGATTCCAATCAGCTAACAAGTCATCAACAGAGTGCCGACGAGTCAAAGCGCGCGGCCTGTGCTTCATCCCGCTCGATTTGCGCACCCACCGTTGCGCATGAGGCTCTAGTTGAGATCGAGCCAGACATCTGCCTCTGAAGATTGAATATTAAAACGCGCGCGACCAAGTGTAAGCGCCGAGGGCAGCATGCAGAGGGCTATATGGGAGCTATGATCATGGAAGGCCGCTTGTTCACGGACCGCGGCCGATTGGCGTACTCCCCTACCCAAGTCGTGATATGATTCCTACTGCATATCATGGGGCAAATACGTGTCTAAAATTATCGAAGATATTGAGGCCTTTCTAAAGCACTTTCGGCTGCTTAAAGGCGACGAAAAAGGTGAAGCGCAGGTATTCTGTGACCGCCTATTTAAGGCGTTTGGCCATGAAGGTTACAAAGAAGCCGGAGCAACCTTAGAAGATCGCATTAAAAAGCAGTCAACTGGTGGCACCAGCTTCGCAGACCTTGTTTGGAAGCCACGCGTACTTATTGAAATGAAGAAGCGCGGAGAAAAACTTCAGCTTCATTATGATCAGGCATTTGAATACTGGCTTAACTCCGTACCTAACCGTCCAAGATATGTGGTGCTATGCAATTTCGACGAGCTTTGGATTTACGATTTTGACAAGCAGCTTGGTGAGCCCATAGACAAAGTAAGTACACTAGAGCTTCCAAAACGGTACACTGCACTTAACTTTCTATTTGCTGGAAATCGTGACCCAATTTTCAATAATGACCGCGAAGCGGTCTCCCGAGTTGTCGCCGCTAAGCTTGGCGAGCTCTTTAGAGAGCTAGTAAAACGCAAGAAGAACCCCGTAGAGCGGGAAGATGCGCAGCGATTTCTCTTGCAAATAGTTGTCGCAATGTTCGCCGAAGATCTTGACCTTTTACCTTCGGGCACAGTTACGTCAATTGCCCGGGACTGCCTTTCCAAGGGGCAAAGCTCTTTCGATTTATTTGGCGGCCTCTTTCAACAAATGAATAATCCAAAACCGGCGCCCGCCGGCCGTTTCGTAGGCGTACGATACTTTAATGGCGGTCTCTTTTCGAAAATAAAACCCATTGAGCTAACCGAACACGAACTTGAGTTAATCGGGGGTGATTTCGGCGCGTCTACAACAGACTGGTCTAAAGTAAATCCAGCAATCTTCGGTACTCTATTCGAGCAAAGCATGGATGCCGTCGTTCAACACCGCCATGGAAGACATTATACATCTGAAGCCGATATTCAGCGGATTGTGGGTCCCACCATTGTTCGTCCTTTTCGCGAAAAAATCGACAAAGCAACAACAATCAAAGAACTTGTTGAAATAAGACAAGAGCTAGCATCATTTCGGGTGCTCGATCCATCATGCGGCAGCGGTAATTTTCTTTACGTAGCCTTTCGAGAACTTGCTCGTTTAGACATTCGACTAATGACTCGACTCCAGCTCAATTTCTCTCATAAGGAGTTTGAGAACAGAGCCAAACTAATTTCTGCTATTTCGCCGAAGCAGTTTTTCGGAATTGACAACGATTCTTTCGGAACTGAGCTCGCAAAAGTGTCTCTGATGTTTGCTAAGAAGCTCGCGTTAGACGAGGCCATCGCTGCATTCTCAGAATCCGAAAAGGAGTATGGCAAAGGAACCGATGAGCTATTTTTGTCTTCCGACTCAGCTCTTCCACTGGATAATCTTGATCAAAATATTGTTTGCGAAGATGCCCTCTTCCTCAAGTGGCCAGCGGTAGATGCGATTGTTGGCAATCCGCCCTATCAAAGCAAAAACAAGATTCAACAAGAGATGGGGCGAGCATATTTAAATCGTCTTCGCGATAGATATCCGGATGTAGACGGTCGCGCGGACTATTGCGCCTATTGGTTTAAAATTGCGCATGAAAATCTTAAACCGGGGGATCGCGCAGGCCTTGTAGGAACCAATACGATACGACAGAACTACACGAGAGAGGCTGGTCTTGATTATATAGTTGCCAACGGCGGCACCATAACGGAAGCCGTTTCAACAATGATTTGGCCCGGAGCGGCCGTCGTTCATGTGTCGATAGTTAACTGGATAAAAGGAGACATGAAGGGGAATAAAAGGCTCTATATCCAAGAGGGCGACGACATTAGTAGCGGTTGGCGTCATGCTGATCTAAGCAAAATTGGTCCGTCACTTTCTTATGAAATCGATGTCAGTGAAGCGAAAACAATTCATAAAAACGCAAAGCTAGGAAAATGCTTTCAAGGCCAAACTCATGGTCATGAGGGCTTTTTGGTAGCCGCTGATGACGCTGCAAATTTCTTGAAGAAAGATAAATCATACGCGGCGGTTTTGAAACCCTATTTGATTGCAGACGAGCTAATTGGGCAGGTTGAGCACAAAATAAACCGATACGTCATCGATTTTTCTGGGCTTAGCTTACTCGATGCGAAGAAGTATAAAGAACTTTTCTCGCAACTCAGTTCACAAGTACTCCCAGATCGGGAAAAAGCGGCAGAAAAGGAAGCAGAGCGCAATAAGAAGGCAAAAGCAGAAGACGAAGACGCTAGCGTCAATCGTCATCACGCCAATTTTCTGAATCAATGGTGGCGGATGTCATATTCTAGAGATGACATGATGACCGCCATCTCAGGTCTTAGCAGATACATAGCTTGTGGTAGAGTCACTAGACGACCAATCTTCGAATTCATTTCGTCAGAAATCAATCCGAATGATGCGCTTCAAGTATTTGCATACGAAGATGACTACACATTCGGTATCCTACAGTCTTCGATTCATTGGTCTTGGTTCGTCGCTAGGTGTTCCACGCTCAAAGCCGATTTCAGATATACATCTAACACTGTTTTCGACAGTTTTGCATGGCCACAAAATCCAAATGAAGTTGACGTAAAAGAGGTCGCAGATTCGGCAATCGAACTGCGAGAGCTTCGGAAAAAGCTTCGAGAGAAACATGGGATTTCCTTACGTGAACTTTATCGTTCACTGGAAATTCCCGGTAAAAATCCATTGCGCGATGCTCAAGAAAAATTGGATAGCGCAGTACGTCAATGCTACGGAATTAAGAAAAATGAGGATGTACTAGCCTACTTACTAAAGTTGAATTTTGAGGTTGTTCAATACGAGGCCGTCAATAAGCCAATCGCTGGGCCAGGCCTCCCCGCGTTTATAAAAAATCCTAAGAAATTTATCAGCAAGGATTGCATCAAGAGTTAGCGGCCCTCTCCTCAGCTGCTCCCGAAAGTAGCGGAGCTTCTTGCGATAGACCTCCAAGCGATGCACCCCCGCACACCATGAAATTCTGTCTGCCCTCTCGGAAGCGTTTGGATAGCTTTTCAATAAAAACTATCGATTCAGGCGGCTTCGCTAAAGCTTCCCGCAATTCATCAGCATTAGAAACCTTTAAAGATAACGCGATAGCCGACAGTTATCGGTTGAACGAAATTCTCAGGCGACGCGCCCGCTCTTTGAAAGCTTCCTTGCCGCCTTCCAGAATATCACACACCTGCAATCGGATTACTTCTTCTTCAAGACCGCCCCCTTGATAGGAGATAGGCGGTAGTCCGTCAGCAGTATGATTGCCGACACGAGCAATTATTATTTGGTCAGCGTTTGCGTTCACAACTAAGTTGGCATTGTGAGTAACCATTATGACTTGGCGTCTTTGTTTTGCGTCTTCAAACATTGGCACAAGCTCATCGAAGATTGATTGGGGGTCCAAGTTCTCCTCAGGCTGATCGATGATGAGTGGACTGACATCGTTCTTATCCAACGCTAAATACAGCATAAGCACTACTATCCCACGCGTACCGGGCGACAACTTTTGAATGTCGATCTTGTCGTATTCGATGCCGTACACAATCGAGATGTGATTGGTGCTGTAGAGCCATTGAGCGAACCTACGCGCCCAAGCTCTATATTTCGACTTATCATCGCTCGATATAGGCGCATTGCTTAGTAGAGTTTTCTCGTACTTGTCACGAAAATCCCTCATCGCGCTAGATACAGCTTCAGAATTTCCGGCTTCCCAGGCACTCTTAAGTTCGACTCTCGCTTTTTCGACTAGATTGCCGATCCCTTTGAATGGACCGCCTCGTAGGTCGAATAGTTCCTTCTCTCCTACTTTTGCCCAAGCATCGGAATCAGCTGTGCGCTTTACAGTGAAAGACAGTTTTGCGAGGGTACCTCTTGCCTGAGCGATTTCCTTCATAATCGGCGCGTAAAGGTCTTTAAGCGCTTTTTCTTCGCTGGCAATTGCATCGAATATCCGTTTGTAACCATCCTCGCGATTTTTAACGAGTGCTTTTGCCCGTTCCTTCGCACCTTCCGCGTCTTTCAGGGCCTTTTCCAAGACCTCTAACGCATTTGTCTCTTCGGCTATACGACGCGATAAGGCGGCCAGCTTTTTTCGCGTCTCGGTATCTGCGGTAACAAGCTTTTGTAATCGACCCTTCTCGGCTTCGAGCGTTGCCAGATCCTCTTCGGTTAAGTCCGCATCGTCAGCCACGAACGCTCCGTCTTGCGTTACCGCAATCGTTGGAGTTTTTCCACGCCATGCATTCGCGTTTTTCTCTGCATCCTTGGTCTCCTTCGCTATGACAGATGAGACATCACCTGTGTAAGTCTGCAGAAATAATTTCCAGTCTTCTTCGCTTAAACCCGACGCTTCATTCCTCGATTTCATCTGTCGAAGATTTCCCGGCGCTTCATTTGTCCGGAAGTCTTTTATCTCTGCGCCAACGACTTGAAGTGCTTGCTGTTGACTAACGAAATACCGGAGATTTTGACCCACTTTAACTGCGGCCTCTTCGACCTGTTGAAGCCGCTCTGCGTACTTATTAGGCGTCTTAGGCATGATCGCAGCTTTGTCGGCGACAAATTGCTTGAGCAATTGTTTCTTCTGCGTGACTTGGGCCTTTAGTCCTTCAATCAGTCGGCCCTTCTCAATTTCAACGCCGATTTGATCAGATATATCTGCTAACGCGGACTCCTCTCTTCGACGCTCTTCCCGAAAGCCATTCGTCCGCAATTCGAGTAGCTCTTCGAAGTCAAACGTTCCATCCCGCTCTGCTTCAGTATGTGCTTCAAAAATAACGCGTTGTATCTCATCTAGAAGTTCCGGCATTCCATCAATCGAGCAGATATTTTCTACGAATTGCTGTGACAGGTAACGTGCTCGTTTAAACGATTCAGCACTTCCAACTTCTGGCTTATCCAAATGGGTCTCGTCAGACTCGCGACCATCGAGCCACTTTAACCTTACGGAAGATCCAGCGAGCTTTTCCTGTGCGCGAAATAAGAAAGAAGGTTTCTCGTTGGCCGATTCATAGGCTTCGCACCCTGCGGAAATAATGTCGGCCAATGCCGTCTTTCCAGACCCTCGCGCGCCGATAATCGCTACGAAACCCTGATTCAAAAGTATTGAGGGCGTTTGCAGCCAAGGCGCTCCAATAACATTGACCTCGGCAATAACCTGAGATGGCGCCGCCCAAGATGGAATCGTCTCCCCAACGTATGCACGCGTGGGGTCAATACATGCCTGTTTTAGAGAGTCGAAGCTTGGAACGCCTTTAATCCAGCAGTATCTGTTTTCATCAGGTTTTGCGACTTTTGCTAACTCGTGCGCATCACAGCCCCATAGGCAAGGTTTGAGCGAGTCGTAACGCTCTCGAATCGCATCTGCTGACAGTTTTCCACGGCCCAGCCAAAATTCACGTTGTTTGACGCTGCTGGCGAAAATTGCGTGAGCCCCTTTTTCGATTTCTTCACGCAGAGTAGCGTCCGCCGCTTCTTGTACGCCTGACGTCCCGTCAGCCCCGCCCGCAACCACAAGGATAATGTTTTCTCTCGCCCAATCCATTGCGTTGTATTGTTTAAAAAGCTCACTTCTCGACACTTTGAACTGGTTGATGCCAACTTTAAGAGCTTCATCGTCGCTAGATATCTTGGGATTGTGCTTCCGACCCAATTTTTTAAGATCTGTGGGCGTGCAGTTGAATTCATCGCCGTGTGCTTCAAACTTTAGGCGACTAAGAAAACGTTCTGCTTCTTCTTCGTGACTTTCAGTGTCCGGATTTATCAGTAGATGGACGTTAACTTGGTTTCCCTTTTTCGTTCCGACGTCAAAGCGCAGTTCAATGTTTGGAAACAGCACGTCGCAGTCTTTTAATCTGCCGCGGGCTTTTTCTGCCTTTACTTTTCGATATGTCTCTAAGGAGCAGTAATCTGTGACCCCAATCGCTTTAAGCACTGGCGTCTCGGCTTCAAGCGCCGATATATATTTTTCCCAGACATCAGGGCCACTGAACTTGTCGGCCAATAACGTGCCAGGCGCGTGGATGTGCGGCTCCCAGCGGTGCCATTCTGATCCACGCTTCACAGATTCTCTTTTTGGACTCATCCTTCAGCTCTCGAAAAATCGCCTTACTGAATCCTGTAACCCTACTTGACGTTGGTATTTTCAGTGGTCGGTATTCAATTACCGGACTACGGAAACCGCGCTTCTAACCAGTTAGATTGGGGGCAATTCGGCACAGCGCATCGTATAGCGGCTCGATAAAGTCCCGTCGAAGCAATGCCTCCAGTTCTAACTCGCTATCTTTCAATAATTACCTATCAGGTTGGCTGACTTGTACCTGTATTGCTGAATGATACTCTGAAGTTCAGAGCAAATGAACGAACTAAAGAAGTCGGCGGCAGAAATGATGAGGTTGGCGGATGAATACGCTGCCAAGTCGTCACCGCGCGCGAAATACGATCCCGTCAATGCAGGCTTTTGCGGCGCTGGAGTCGTCGCTGGCGTGCTTTTGATGTTTTCGATGCTTTCGGGCATAGAGGTCTTTGGACTCGCCGGCCTCCTTACAATAGCAATCGGTTTCGCCGCTCCGTTCCTCCTCCTTCGATCTCAAAATGAAGCCAACATCCGCGCGACGGTTCAGGCATTCGAGAGAATCCGCGCCGGTCAAAAGCCTAACGCTGAAGTCGCAGAGCCTGATGCGTTCGACCACAACATTGCTTCTGAAGATGCGAAGATTGCAGCCATTCGTAAGGTGAAGGCCAGAAAACTCATAGAATCGACGACCGCGACCACCGCGCGCTTTTTTAACTGGGAAGCGCGCTTGGCAATTATATCGAACAACCAGGCGTTCGTTCTCAGTCCAGAAAGAGGTTGGCGCCTTGTTAACGGAGCAGACGTTACGCACGAACGCTTTGATGAGCTTTCGGTCGCCGGCGCAGCAGACATTTTTGTAGAAGAAATTTTGGAGTTCGGGGCGCCGCCTTTCGATCCTGTAAGACTGCTGTAAGTCTGCAGCAGCAGAGAGCATCTGCTTGCGTTTTTTCATCTACTGACAATATTAGCTTGATAGCTTTTCGTACTTTCTTATAGAGTCAATTGACTTTGAGTAGCCGGGATTAGAATGACAAGGCACCCTGCCCAGCAATATTTATTTTGCCTAACCGTCGCTCTTCGGACCCTTCGCAACAATCTTTAGCAAGCCATCCGGGAACGGGCGCTGCAACTTTAACGCTTCGTCCATCGGCGCGTTGAGCCACGTTTCGCAATCCTCTTCTCGCAAGATGACCGGCATCGCTTTGGAGTGGATCGGCTTCACTTCCGCATTCGGCTCCGTGGTGAGAAACGAATAGAGCATGTGATCGCCTTCGGCCGGGTCTTTCTTGGTCCCTCGCGTTCCGGTCCACGGCCGCCAGATTCCCGCGAAGAAAAGCACCGGCCTCTCTTCGTTGAGCGCAAACCAATGCGTCACCTTCGGCTGCGAGTCCGTGTATTCGCAGAATGAAGTGAAAGGCACCAAGCACCGTTGCTCCGGCTTGAGCCACGGCCGCCAGTAGCCACTCGCCGTGTTTCGCACATTCGTCACCGGCCGCGAGCCCATATTCGGCGGCGGAGGGAATCCCCACCGCATTATGCGAAGCGTGCGGCCTTCCAAGTTGCTTGTGACTACCGGAGCCATCGTGTCCGGGAAGATCGCGGTGAGCGGTGGAAGATTGCCGGTAAGGTCGCGCATCGCCCGGATTAGATCGAGAAGCGCCCGCTGGGTCTTCGTCATGGAATACAGGTTGCACATGCTCTCAATTCGGCGGCCGATTCCAGACGTGCCAGCGTTTGCCTTTGCCGCGATCCTTCGGGTTGAAAGCTACGCCGCCAAAGCGCTCGCGGAAAGTCGCCGCCGCTTCCGGCGTGGCGAAGCACGTCACGATCCAATCTTCGTCTTTGAGCCGCACCGTATGGCCGCGAGCGCACGCGCCTAGCTCGCTCTTGGCGACCTGAATTTCATCGAAGCGAGCGCGAAGATCGTCGCCGCGCATGGCGACTTGGTGCGGCCAGCCGCTATCGACGCGCGCCGGGCTCAACTCTCCCTTGCGCCTCATGGCTTGGCCCTCCACGCGCTGCCAACAATGCGGAGTATTGGCTTACCGAGGGCACGGAAGCGTTCTTGGCCGGGCAAGTCCGGTGGCGGCTGCGGCGCTTCAAGGTCGCGGAAATACGCGCGACATGGATCGCCACGCTTCCGGCGGCGCTCGCTTTGCTCATAAGAGCCGTGCGCGAGCTTGGCTAGAAGCTCATTTAGCGGGAAGTCCGCACCGTACTTCGACGCGAGCCGGGCAAGCCGGTAGCTCCCGCTTCGTTTGCACTGATCGCATCGAATCCGCACCAAGACATACGGATAGGTCAACAACGTGGGTTCGCCTTCCATGTGGAAGTTGCGTCTTTCTTCCCCGCGATGTGATGCCCGTGGAAGAGAAGTTAGAACGCAACGCCGACTCGGTGCAAGATCGGTGGCTGCTAAAGGCGAGCGGAACTGCTTCACCTCATGATTCTCTACCACTTCACTTCGGAACAGCACCTTGCGGGCATCGCACGTCACGGCCTCACTGTTGGCGACGTGCCTACTGACATTCGCAAGATGCGGGGACGAATAGGCGTATGGTTCTCGGCAGAGCCGACGCCGGAAAGCCTTGGATTGGAAGGGGCGGTCGTTGATAAAAAGCGCTTTCGGCTTGCCGTCGCGTTAGATGAAGAGCTGCCTACGCTTCACCGTTGGACCGATTGGTCGGCCAACAATGTCACTCCAGAAACAATCACCGCCTTACACTCTGCCGCTGGAGTCGATAGCCCTCAACATTGGTGGATTGTGCTTGGCGTTATCCCGACAGAGTCAATTATCGGTTGTTTCGATGTTCAACGCGGCATCGACGTACCTAGCTGGAAAGAGCTTGCACCACCGGCAGACGCTGTTCCCGGCGTTCCTGCGTGGCGGCGTGAGGCGTGGCAACGTCAAATGCTGAAAAAGGTTCGGCGAGCCATTGCACTTGGTCGGTGAGGCACTACCGAGACTAATCGAACCGTCGCTCCCTTCTTTCTGCGCCTGACAGAACTGCGAATGTTTTTGCCAGCGAGATTGCTTTAGTAGTTGGCATCGATTCAAACTCTTCGCGTGTGTCCGTTGTTATAAACACGGTACACTTGTCGCGGCTAAGATCGCTGTGAATTGAGATTCCCTCGTAATCAGCGCCTTCATCACCGAGAATAGTCGCCGAATAGTCAGGGCCATACTCTGGAAAATCCTTTGATTCAAAGATTGCGAATGAAAAGCCCGGCAATAATTCAAACTGAAAAGAGATCATCCTCATTCTATCCTCATCGGCTTCTCGGTAATCGATAACCGTAGGATTTCTTTTGATCGTATTCAGCAGGAACTCGATTCCGTAGTTGCGAAATGTATATCGCCATCCGGCACAGGTATCATTCAGCACCTTGGCGAGCATATCTTCGATTTCTTTTTCTTCATTCTTCTTGCGCCCAAACAAGCTTCCTAACATTCCTAATCCCTTAGTGAAGTGTTGAGTCCGTTGGACGCACAACCGGGACCGACTTCTCAAGATAGCGCGTGGCTGTATCTAGGCCCAGCTCAATGTCAGTGCGTTTCGCAATCTCCATACGGACGCGATAGAGAAACTCTCCTAGTTTCTTGTCGCCGCATTGCCACGCCTCGCGCTCCGCTTTCTTCGCTTCGCGATAAGCGTCATTGCCGAAGGACTCCATGAATTCGTCCACCTCGGCGAGAACCTTCTGGCGATTCTTCGGGAACCGCCAAAGCATCTTGCGCATCATCTTTTTGAACATGGAAAAGCTTGCGTAAGCGCTTCCCTAGCCAGTATCGCGAAGGGTTCGTGATGGCGCGCGGGGAATCGCCCAACATATTGAATAACTACCCGAATCAATTGGCTCGTCGTAACCGCCGGTGGAGTGCAAATCATAGGGTCTGCCAGCGAGATACCTCGTAAAAGACCGGCGCAGTATCCTTGCATCATGCTCAAGTCACGGATTTTGGAATCATCCAGAAAATTGGCGCACGGTCTTAGGAATTCATTTGCAGCCATTTGAGCGAACGCCGGATATCGATTGGGTGTCATGATGCACGCCAATAGAGCTGCAAAAATTATCGCGCGTATTCTTTTGTTCATTGTCTAGTTTCTTCCTCGTGGCGCGCGCCATCCGGCCGCTTCTGCTTCGGCGACGGAGCAAAACCACCGCTCTCCGTTGCCCTCATTGATTTCTGTCCGCGAGTACCACTTGCTTCCCGGCACATGATAGATGCGGTCGCCACGGCGATTGATGTTGCCCTTAATCAAGCACCCGGCATTAGACTTTGCTTGAGTAGTCACCGGTGTGGCGCGCTGCATCAACCCAATGGGCGCGGCGTACTCTTGCGCGCCGTTGCTGGCTCGCCATTCCCAAGGCGCTTGGAACGTCCCGGCCCAAAGACCGCGCCTCGCGTCCTTGGCCTCTTTCTCCTCTTTCACATAGCGAGTTGAGTAGCGAACGAAAGCGAGCGCCAAACCTTCGCGCACAAGCCACGCATTCAATTCCGTTCCGTCCGCAAGGCGGCAGAAGGCAAGCGTGCGCCGGTAGCGATCTTCGCCTGACTTCTCGCAAGTGACTTCCTCACCCTTGATAAGACCGGCGAGCCGTTGCGTGGCAGTCTTTCCGCATTGCCAGCGGTCGCCTTTCGCACCGAAGCAAGTTTGCTCCGTCTCCGGCGCGTCGATGCCTTCAAGCCGGATTTGGATTCCGCCGATGTTGATGGTGTCACCATCGACTATGCGCGCCTTGCCACTGATCTTCGCGAGCGGCGTTTGGGCGACGGCTGACCCGACAAACCCTAAAAGAGCAATCGCAACTGCAAGCGCGGCTACTCGAAGGGATTCCACGGCCCGGCTCCGGCAACGTCAAATTGCCTTTTGAAAGACGTATAAATGCACTCAACCGTTGAGCATTCTTTCGGAACGGACCACACGTCCTTGCTACGCCGGTTTAGGCGTTGCCGAGTGGCATTCTCAGTCCCGTAAAATGAAGCCCTTGCGGTGAGCAAAGCGAGCTTCACCAAATAGGGATCGGCGCAAATGATAATCTCGGCTTTGCCGTTGGGTGCTTTGCAATTGATGCGAAGCGGCACGTCACCGTAAGAGTCTTTCAGGTATTCGAGCGCGGCATCAACCTTCGCTTCGCTCGGCCACTTGGCGCGATAGTTTTGAGCGAAGGCACCGCAAGAGAATGCAGGCGCCGCGAGCCACAAAGCAATGAGAGCAAATGACCGAAAGTGCGACATGCTTCTCCCCCTCGCGCATGATCGGCGACATACTCAACGCGCGCAACGGGACGCGAATACCGCTGCGACGGCGGTCACGATATTAACCATCTTTGTTCTGCAAATGCTGGGGAGAATGTTGGGAGAGCGAAGGCACTCTCCGAAAATTATATAGCGATTCAAATGCTTAGTGAGAAACGTGGTGGAGAGAGCGGAACTCGAACCCACCTTAACCGTACGGTAATTTATTACCTTACGCATGTTCTCGCGGCTTTGCGCAAATTCCTGCTTACGCCCTTTGCGTCCTCAGGTGTCGATGGAGGCTAAACTCTTTACTGCTGCGAATGACGAACCCGAATTCTGCTAGCTCCGTCGTCTTCCTAGATTTCTGTTCGAAGGCCGAACATTAGACTCGATAACTTTCTGCCATTTCCTATCGAGTACGCATTACTTGTTAGCTCTCTGTAGTTTCGCAATCGGTTGTCAACGCGTCGACTAGTCTTTCCAGAACAACAATCAAAGCTGTCTAAACTGTTTGATGTGTTTGTATCGGCTTTGGCCCGCATTGTATTTCGGACCAATCAAGTAAATTAGAAGGGTCTCGACGTCCTTTATTGTCTCCTTTGAATTAATGTTCTGACGTAACGGCATCAGGTTGCCGTGCTTATCAACATCGCGGAAGCCAACCCACGAGAACTTTTCCCACTGAAACGCTCTCCCCTTGACCTTGTGGTGCTCATTCAACCTCCTCCCAATTCCTTGTTTATTTCCAATGCCGGCTAAGCCAACGTAGACAATCTCTTTCTTGCTATTGAACAAAGCATATATGCCGGCCTGATATTGAAAACTTGCCTCTACACCATCTTCTGAGATTCCCTTCAGTGTTGGTGACTTGAATACCCATTCATCGCCAAAATTATAAAGCATCGCCATCTCTTCCTCCCCCTCGATAAATCGACTCAGATAGATTCGCACCCCTGCGATTTATTTTCCTCACGCTACACCTGTCGAAGTGACCACGGATTCGCGAATTACTTAAGTCGGCATGGTCGAGACGCGACCGGTCGAAGATGGTGATCGAACTCCCGTTGGGACGTCCCGCCCCCCAAAACACACCGCTGGCTGATATTTCGCTCATGTCGCAGTTTGTGAAAATCGCTGACAGTGGGTAGCTTGAACCATCAAAGCGAGCGCGACGCATTAGACAATCGGAAAACAGCAAGTCGTCGCTATGAGTTTCTGATAGGTTCGTTTCAGTAAAATCCAAACCCACGATCAATAGCTGCTGACCTTTAATCTCGCTACGAAGGTGCAGCCCCGATAGATCACAACCTGTAAAATTCGGCCGCCTTCCTCCCGATTTATGCCAATACCAACGCCAATTCAAAAGAAGTGCTTCATCTAATTCATCCTGAGATACCCGTCGCGGCCTAGCGGCCGCGCCACTTGGAACTACTGCGCTAGCCCCCACTCCACCAATTAATGCTCTGCGATTGATGTTCAAATGAGCCTCAAATATCGAGTGAGAAGAACTCTGCCTTGTGATGGACAGGATTCTCGATTTCATTTTGAAGTGCGTCAACACAAGTCTGCGTGTTCAGCACTCATTTTCTCTGCGTGAATTTTCGTACTTGTTTGTTTTTTCGCCATTTCCTAACTAGTTGGCAGAGACTTATTAGCTTTCCGCACTTTCCTAATAAGTGCCACTGAAATTGCCTGCCTCAGCTAAATTCGATAGTCTTCTACTGCGAACGATTCTGAACGAGATAGATGGCCGGCAAACAAGCCAAAATACTTCAAGAAACAAATATATCCGCTCTCGTCAGATCTACCCGCTCCTCACGCTACCCAGAACGCGACAAAGTCATCGTTCTGCTCTCTGTAAAAGCAGGCTTGCGAGCGAGCGAGATTTCAAAGCTCACTTGGGCGATGGTGTTAACGCCCGCAGGCGATGTGAGCGACATTATTGAACTGAATGATAATGCCGCTAAAAAGCGACACGGTAGAACTATTCCCATTCATACAGATCTAAAGTTCGCACTTCGTAAATTAGCGAAAACTGCCGAGCACCTCAGCGGCCCAATCGTCAGGTCTGAGCGGGGCGGTCATATGTCGGCTATGAGCATCGTTAATTGGTTTGCGATCAAATATCGTGAACTGGGATTAGACGGCTGCTCATCGCACTCTGGAAGGCGCACGTTTGTCACTCGTGCGGCCAGGTTAGTTCATAAAGCCGGCGGCTCGCTCAGAGACGTACAGCTGCTCGCGGGCCATCGATCAATACAGACCACACAGCGTTACATTGACGGTGACAGCGATGCACAGCGGCGGCTGGTATCACTGATTTGATGATTGAAGCGGTAAAATATCAGCCTCGTCTCTCTACGCTAATAAATACCCTCTGCGACATTGCTCACGGCACATCGGAGCTCGTGGGTCTTCAAGCTCGGTCAAAAACCAATCTGGTCAAGAAAGCAATTCAAACCCACGACAATGCTGTTCTCTACGACTGGTTTATGAAAACGTTTAGTTATCAAGGTCTGTCGGATCGTTCAGTCAACGGATATATCTCACAACACGGGAATGCAACGTTCGAGGAAGTTGGTCGTTCACTGAGCCAAGCCTCGTGCGACAAGTTGAGAGGATTCTGGAGCTTTAATGGGTGCGGCTACCAAAAACTAACCCGGTATTGCTCCTGCCAACCTGAAATCCACAGGTGCCCTCTCCCAGACTTACCGCTGCGAAATGGTCGCCTAAATCAACTGGCATTCAGCCTTTATTTCTTCATCCGCGATGTAGCCGGCGGTGATCTAGTTCAATACCTGGACAAAGCGGTTTCTGAAGTCGCAGACGCGCCCTCTTCGCGATCGATTCATAAGGCGTTAGTCGCACCATGGCGATCGGTCTACGGCATATCGGACAAGGTCATCGCAATGGCGCTTACGACCTTGTTGATGAGTGCGCCTCCAAAGAAATCCAACTGGCTTCGTGCCGGCAGACAGCTCATCGTCGTGGACTCTCTGGTACACAACTTCCTGCACCGAACTGGTGCGCTTTCTACCGTCGGCGCAATGCATCCTTACGGTGCCAAATGTTACGCGCCTGGAGGTTGCTTCGATGTGATCGACGTACTGGCAAACGCTGTCGATGCCCGGCGATTTAATACGGAGTTTCCGTCACATTTTCCGAGGTTCGTGCAACTTGCGATTTGGCGCTTTTGTGCTCAAGGCATTTTCAATATTTGCAATGGCAACCAAATCGACGATCGCAAAAGGTGTTCAGAGCGAGACTGTTTTTTACGTGAAACCTGCGGCCGCCGCGTTCTAGGCCGGAAAAGCTTATGATTCAGTCATTTGACAGAATAGGCTGGTGGTAATATAGTAGTGACGCATGATTCGGCCTGCCATGCTTTGGCTCGCCGCTGATCAACTCTGAAAGGCTCTGCGACTACGCGGGGCCTTTTTCTTTTGGGAGAACCTCATGAGCGTGAAGAAGGCCACCAAACCAACTTCGAAGCCGACGAAAATCATTCTCTTCGGCTTGGATGAAGACTCCAAACCACGAGCCGCACGGTTTCTTGAAAAGGAGGCGGATGCAGCCGCTAAAGCGGCGGTACAACTCGGCTTGCACGTGTGGCGGGTCGCGATCCTTTCCCTGCCCGATGCAATCGCCCGTATACCGCTGGGCAACGTGGCAGCTACGGGAATGAACATTACGGCAAAGGTACCGCGAGAGGTATTCGAGGCGGTTTTGGAGGCCGCAACACTCGACAGTCCAGACCGGAAAGCGACCGTTCCGGAAGTGACGGAGCAGGATAAGGCCGCCGTCAAAAACCTAAAACAGCCCGAGCTCTCGGAACTACAACGGCAGATTCTTGCCGTAGCGCACGAGCGACAGATCGGCCGGCTCCCAGAAACCTGGGCGTCAATCAAAGAAGGAAGCGTCGTACTGGTTCATCAGAACCGCGACGACGGATGGTGGGAAGCTTTGGTACTTAAGCGTCAAGGTAACATAATCACAGTTCGCTGGAGGGATTTCCCGCGGCAGCCACCGACCGTCAGACATGTGAGCTCGGTCGCTCTGATGTGCCCGAAACCACTTTAATCAACGTCAACTTTCAGCAAGGGGCGCCTCGAGGGCGCCCCTGCTGCTTTTAGGGATATGGAGAAAAGTCATGAAATACGGACGAGAAAATATTCGTGCGCTGAACGACAAATTACGGACAAAGCTGTCGGGCGGTGTAGCGGTAATGACTCCGGGTGTCGCCGCTTTGGGAGCCGAAGCGGTTAACCGGGCAATCCAAGCTATCTCCGCTTTCGACGATTTCTGTGAAGACAACGATCCGCATCAAGAACACGACTTTGGTGCGATCGATATCGAGGAGCAGAAGGTATTTTTCAAGATCGACTATTACTCACCCGACCTGCAGTCCGGCTCGGAAGATCCCTCAGATCCGGCGATCACCCGCCGAGTTCTGACGTTGATGCTTGCGTCGGAATACTGAGGTGAAGCGATGCACAGCACCGTCAACAGTCCCCCTAATTCGGTCTCTTCACTCGAAGCCTATCGCAACGAAATCAATCTCAACTCGCCATTTCTCCTGCCCGCTTGGAGTAATGCGACTAGTCGAGAACAAATTCTCCAAGCCATTCACTTGGTGTGGGACTCTCGAAGTCAAAATTCACTAGCTATCCATCTGGAGGCATTCCTTAAATACATCGCAAAAACTGAACACGAACTCTTTAATCTCCTTCAGCTTTCCACCAGCGCATGTTCAGTAGTCTCACTCACCGAGTCGGCGTTGTTGGCCACAGATGTGGCTTACGGGAGCATTCGGCGCCACCGGCACGCTGATGGCTCACCGCCGGACACAATCTTTGAGTTACCCAAAGGCGGAAGACTGGAAATTTTCCGAGACTTTCACCGAACGAGTGACGTCGAAGCTAGCGTTTGTCTAACTGACGAAGCATTTCTACCGGCAGTGCGAGATTACCGAAGTTTCCGTATTCACGCGGAAGCCGGCCCTCGCATGCGAAGAGACTGTGAGCTTGCAACCGCAAAACTGGTTCGCTTACCTTGGGCGATAATCACACGAGGATATTTCTCTCCCTTTCGCTACATCGTGCATAGCCGAACACCTTACGTGGACAGCGAAGTAGCTTTTAGACAGCGGTTGAATTTGCGGGAGGCTTATATATCCGCTCTGGAACTGGCTGCCGGTATGGGCATCGAATCCATCGAAGTACCGCTAATCAGCATTCCGGGCTCACGATCGACTGTAGATAAAATCAGACGAACCATTGTCGAAGCGATTCATGCCGCTCAGAACTCAACGCCGGGTTTCAAGCGCGTATGTTTGATCGGCTATTCTTCTAGCTAGCGACCTTACTTCGAGCGTTTCGCTCGTGCGGTGGAGCGCGGCTTTGGGCCGCCTTTCAGGTTCTTGGGCTGTTCATCCAACCTGGCAGGAACGGCGAATAATGTTGCCGTCTGTACGCCTAGAGCCTTGGCGAGCTTGTCCACCATCTTGAGCGAAGGATTTTCGTCGCCTTTTTCGACCTTGCTCAGATAAGCCCGCTCGACGCCCGCCTCTAAGGCTAGCGCCTCCTGGGAAACGCCCTTCGCGACCCGCAGCTTCCGAACATTCCAAGCCAACAAGTCTTTGCTCTCCATACACGCAGAGCAACATCTGGTGTATGGAAGTCCCACATACTATATAACACAGGATTTCAAATGCATAATTCCAACGAACGCAGCACGCCGTCTTCTCCTCGGTCGTCAGCCCCACCTTTTGACAAAAACCGAGCCAAATGGGGCTTCGCGCAGGGTCCGAAAGGCGAGTTGGTTATCCGAAACTGGTATTTTATCATTGGCTTTGGGATTCTCGCGGTAATCTCCCTCGGAGCGGTGTTTTCGGCACCGCTCGCCACTCTCGTGACGGCACCCGTGATCGGCTGGGTCCTATTGCTTGAAGGGCGCGGTGTTCAGATTCACGAGGGCAAGGTCACATATCCCGTCCGCTTAGGTTTAGACGGGATGGGTGGCATTGTGCCGCTCTTTCCGCGAGAACTCGATCTGTCGGAAGTAAGCAATGCGACGACAACGACAGTCCGCGCGGAAGTAACCGCGTCAATCCATTTTACTTACCGTGTAGCCTACCTAACCGGTGAATTCGGCACGGCTAAATTAGGGTTCGACACGAAAGGTGGCCGCGATCGGCTCTTTGCAATTCTTCGCGACTCCTACCCCAGCATAACAATTTACCGGTGGACTTGAAGTACGCTCAGGTATCAAGACCAATCAAGAATTGGCTTGCCATGCTCGGTGTACCCGATAATTGGAGCACCACCGTAGCCACGTTTAGGTTTGTTCTGCCGCCGGTCTGCGCGGTGGTGCTTTCGCAATTTTGATTCAAGGATGGACATCGCCAACGCAATCTCATCGACATCCCAGTCGCAATCGCGAAGGTGCTTGGGCTTAATAATCGGGCGCGTCATCGTAAACTCCTGCTTGTTTCTTATTTTTTACAGGATTGCAAACGCTTGTTTTGAGCCGAGATACGACTACCGTACCGCGAAATAACCGTGTCGTCTCAGACGACAGTTTCTCGTGATTCGCTAATTTCCATTTTCGGTCAAACGAGGAGGTTAGCTATGAAAAGCGATGCCAGATTGAAGGAGCTACTTCGTGTTGCTCGGTGCTGGGGTGAAGAACCGTCGGGTGATCTTGCGCGATGCATCGAGGAAGAGCGTAGGCGCATAACCCCGCCGGCAGACATCGTGAGAACGCTCGTCACCCTGCGAAAAGAATGGGCGCAGGCAGCTATTTCACAAAAGCGAAATAGGCACATTCACTTCCTAGGGGCGGTGTACGAAGAGCTTTGCGAATGGCGTCGTCTGAGGCGACAAGACGATTTACTGACCGGCCTTAGAGAGCATTTCGAGGTGCCTCCGGGTCGCGACGTTTATCAGGCCCTTCTGCTGACTGTTTGCGGCAGTCAGATCGACCGGAAAGTACGATATCGGTGGGCTGCGTGCTTACGGACGGTAGAGGGCCGTAAAACTCCTGCTAAACTAGGCGGAGCTCAAATTATTCGGCTAGGCGGGATCAACGAATGTGCGCGTAAGCGGAGGACAACGAGGCGCTAAGACCCAAGATCATTTGCCCTTGTCCGAGAGCTCAAATATCTCGACGGGATAGATTCAATGATCCCGCGTGTTGACGAGTACGTTAGAGCAATTGTTGAGCTGTTTTGAGTTGACGGGTTGAGTACACACTCGATAGCAAATTTTCGTCTCAACGCGTTCAAAAACCGTAATCGATAAGTCGTGCAATTACACCCCACTTATCAAGCAATGGCGCGAACTCGAGCCAATGTGTCCTATTTATCGGCTTCAACCAATTCCCAGGCCGATTGCGGTCTTTGAGAAAAAACGCTGCCTTTAGAGAGTAAGACCCTGCCCTAAGAACCTTCTCCTTATCGACCATCCGCATCTCGAATGGCCTCCGAATGAAAAGGCTTGTGGGATAGTACTTTTTGAGCGCCGCGCTTACGTCCGAACGACTACCTTTGATCAGAAAATACCAGTGTGGGGCCCAGACGACCTGAGCTCCTCTAATTTCGACGCTGAAATCAATCCCGCCGAGCGCAACTTTCGAAACTAACTGACTGCGTTTGATCTGTTTCAGAAGCCTTGCCTTCATGACTCTCGGATCAAACTGGTTTAGTTTGCCGATAGCAAAAGTCTCACCCGGGATAGCACTCACAGCGGTCCATTGTTCATCGTCCGCACGAACTGCGCTAGCAACCCTTGCTGACCAACCGCGACGCATTCTGCGCATGCAAACGTGACATGCTCCGGAATAGCATGGGCGCTCTTCACCACACTGAGACAACTTAGCGGAAAGCATCCGCGCTGCCTCGTCACCTTTAGCAAGCCACGTACAAATGCGGGCTCGATTCTTCTTTGCATCATGGGCTGTTTCGAAATCCTCCATTGAGGTTTCGAGATCAAAGTCGCTTAGCACCTGAAAATTATAAAGGTCACGACCGTATCGTAGCATGTTTGTCTCCTTTGAAGAGTTCACGAGTTGCTGGGTTAGTTAGATTTACAAGATGCTGGAATTTGCTGACGGCGGCGTTCTGAAAGCTTTAAACAACAGCGAGGGTGAAGGTATTAGGACGCTAAGACGCTAAGAACCTAAGAAGCTAAGAAGCTCGGATGCTCTAAGAAAAAGGGGTCGCACGTGCGACCCCTCCGTCCTCGTTAGGTAAGCTAACTACTTAGACTTACCGATAGATCGCTTCTCTTTGCGCCAGACCCAGTAACCGGCTGCACCGACACCACCTTCTCGTTTCTTTTCAAAGCCCAGTTTCACCGCTTCGTCGTTGACCATATCGATGTTGAGACCTGCTTCTAGCGCCTGCATCACGACATCTCTGGAGAGCGAGCCGTCCTTCACATTGTCTGCCGCAAACTTGGCACACGCCGCTCGGCGCTCGGCATAAGAACGTCGCGACGTGCTCTGAATGACGGCTGGCGCGACGGAACTTTCCCATTCGATATGCGGTATTCGAAGGCCGCCTTCCATCTCGCTCGTTGAAACTGTGAAAGCATACGCGGCGTTGTCAGGCGCGAGCGTGTTTTTGCGCGGAACAAGCGTGCGCACCGTGCCCTCCTCGCGACATAGCGTACTGACAACGCTCGCCTTCGATTGCACAAGCTTCGAGATCATTTGACCAGCCTGCGCGACTCCAAGTGGAAGGCTCACGACCAACAACACAGCGAATTCTTTCTTCACTGCGAGATCGCGAAGGTCGTCGATGAGAGCGACCATGTCGCACTTTGGGTCGATCCTCGTGTCCAGGACTACGAGGTCGATCCAGGGCGCCGTTGTGAGAAGTTCCGACAGACGCTCCTTGGTGATCTCCTCATCGAAACGAACATAATGAACGTTCTCAAGATCAGCATTTGCCGCCGCTAGGCGAGGCAAGCCGCACTCAGCAAAGTCTGTTTCATCTGAAAGAAGCATTACGGCGCCGGCTGTTACGGAACCGATTGCGAGAGGAAAGTCGGCTCCACTCGACGCCCGAGCAATGAGGTCGATAGCAAACAGACTCGCGCCAGCACCAGGCTCCGACGCAATCACGGTGACCTTCCCGCAGGCGCAAATATTCTCGACCACCCACGTTGTCCTTTTGGCTTCGAGGGTCGTGGCGAGTATGGGTTTTATTTTGGACTTGAATGTAGACATAAGTTCTCCTTGACCGCGGCGGCATCGCCTAATCCCCGGTCGGTTTCTCAGTTGTCGGAGAACTTGATATGCCCTTTTATTAAAAGGGCGGGCGGGACAATTTCGTGAAGTAGAATTACGCTTTCTGTCCCGGAACTTGAGTGACTTCTTGAATGGAAGTCAGACTTTCCAGACGAGTTGCGAAGCGAGAGCGGCGTTCCCAATACTCGCATGAATCAGCCCAGCTCATTTTCTTCGGATGGCCTTTCCGCGCACGGTTGATCGCCTTTGCGAGAGCCCACCCCGTCGGTCGCTCCGATGGCTCTTTCCAAATGTCTTCATAGAGCAAGGCAATCAACCTAACGAACTCAGACGGCGAACCATCGCTAGAACTTTTGTCGGAATGATTGGCCGCGCCGGTAGGAAGCCCATGCCCATCCATGATCTGAGTTAGCCACGATATCCAGGCGTCCCACGGGCTCACATCTTCACGAAGGTACTTTTCATCGAGGCTGTCTACGATTTCCTGAGCTTTCACTAGCACTGCGGATAGTTCGATTGCGAACGCTCCTAGCTCATCAACTTTCTTGCCGGGCACACCCTCGATTAGTCTTGGTCTGAAATCCTTTTTAAAAATACGACTAAAAATACGGGCATCACTAATGAACAGTCGAGTAACATCGTTGCCAGCTTCAATGAGCGCACTAAATGTCGCCTCAACCCGCTCTTGCGTGCGAGAGTAAAAGAGCGGCGCAAACATCGAATAACAGTTTGAAGCAACGGATAATTGGCGCCTCAGTTCGGGGCTGAAAGCTTTTCCGAAAATGTTCTCTGCTTGAGACCATAGATCATCAGATGGATGCCATTGGACGGCATATCCGCCTGGGGCAGCCAGTACCTTAACCGATTTCGCCAATTCCCCCTCCCAACTGACTCTTTCCGTCGAATTCAACCCTAGCAAACGGGACACTTTCTTCAGCCTTTGCCAGTGAACTTGTCCCGCCGAACTGCACTGCAACCGCGCATGCTCGCTGAATGAAAAAAAGCGGCGAGCCGAGCAAGTGCTATAATATTGACAGAGCATCGATTCTGCCAAACACGCCGCTTCGTCTTGAAGCCGCAGCAGCGATTGCATTCCCCGACGGCTCTATGACCGCGTCCGGGCTTCGTCGCGAGCACGCTCGTGGTCGACTCGTCATCGAGCGTATCGCCGGAAAACTCTACACCACCCTATCAGAAATCGAGAAAATGAGAGCGTTATGCCGCGAAAACCAAAAGGTCCGAGACTCTGGCTTCGCAAATCTTGGAACGACCGAGGCGTTAGACGCGAAGCCGTCTGGTTCATCCTCGACGGCGCACGCCATATCGCCACAGGATGCGCTGCGAGAGAAACTGTCCAAGCCGAGCAAAAGCTTGCCGAATACATTGCTCAAAAGTATCAGCCCGCGCGCAAAGAACGCGACATTGAAGAGATCCTGATCGCCGACGTTCTGTCGATCTATCTGGACGACCGTGTTCCGCTCCAAGCTCGCCCGGAATGCGCTCGCGACCGTGTGCGCCGGCTCAACGAGTTCTGGGGGGCCTTGCGGCTCACGGACGTAAACGGCGCAACTTGCCGCGCTTACGTCGAATGGTCCGGATCGACTGGCGGTAGTCGGCGAGACCTCGAGGACCTTCGCGCCGCCATCAACCATCACAGCAAGGAAGGACTGCATCGCGGCATTGTCCGCGTAACGCTCCCGCAAAAGGGAAATCCGCGCGACCGTTGGCTGACCCGCAACGAGGCCGCAGCCTTAATCCGCGCCTGTTGGAATGCGCGAGAGATCCAAACGCAACATCGCGGCCAATTGAAGGGGCGGAAGATCGTCACCGATAAGCGTCCGTCTCAGCATATCGCACGCTTCATTCTGATCGCGCTTTACACAGGGACCCGAGCATCAGCTGTTGCCGCTGCATCCCCCTATAGAAGCGAAGGCCGCTCTTACGTCGACCTGGACCAAGGGCTGTTTTATCGGCTTGCAGAGGGATCTCGCGCGACTAAGAAGCGCCAACCACCTGTGCCGTTGCCTCCTCGTCTGCTCGCACACATGCGCCGTTGGGTCGGCAAGAAGATCGCGAAACAACATTTCGTAGAATGGAACGACAAGCCGGTTCTTTCGGTCACAACCGGCTTCAGGACTGCCGTACGTCGTGCCGGCCTAACTGGCAAGGTCACGCCGCACACGCTGCGCCATACGGCGGCTACGTGGCTGATGCAGGCTGGCGTTCCGATGTGGCAGGCCAGCCGCTTTCTCGGCATGACGCAAGAGACGCTCGAAAGCGTCTACGGTCATCATCATCCCGAGCATCTTCGTGAGGCTGCCGCCGCGATTGGCCTTCAGCCACGCCAATCATTGGCGGAATCATTGGCGGGAAACCGCACTGTGCATTCAACACCGTCGCAAAGCATTGAAAAGATTGGTGGGCCTGCCTGGACTCGAACCAGGAACCAGACCGTTATGAGCGGTCGGCTCTAACCATTGAGCTACAGGCCCGGAAAGCGGCGGCAAACTATCAAGCGAAGGCGCACCGCACAACGGTCATGCCCGCGCCGTAAATGGGCGATGAAACCACTGGAGAATGGTCTTCGACATTGGGAGATGATGACAATGGTCTCGATCCGGTTTGTCGCCGCCGCAATTCTGGCCGGCTTCGCAATGCTGTCCCAAGGGGCGCAGGCCGATCCGGCGCAGGAGCGCATCCCGACGCTGGCGCTGTCCGGCGAGGGCATCGCGGAAGCGAAGCCGGAGCTTGCCATCGTTCAGGTCGGCGTCGCGGTCACGGCGAAGGTCGCCAAGGACGCACTCGCGGAAAACTCCAGGCTGCTCGCCGCCGCGCTCAACGCCGCGAAGGAGAATGGCGTCGAGCCGCGCGACCTGCAAACCTCCGGCCTTTCGCTGCGGCCCGACATCGTCCGCGCCGACAAGTGGCCGAACCGCGAAGTCGTCGGCTATCAGGTGAACAACGTCGTGACGATGCGCGTGCGCGACATCTCGAAGCTCGGCGCCCTGCTCGATCGCTTGGTCGTGCTCGGCATCAACGACATCCGCAACATTCAGTTTTCGGTCGCCGACCCCGCGCCGCTGATCGAGCAGGCGCGGATTGCCGCAATCAAGGACGTGATGGAAAAGGCGCAGAAATATGCCGATGCCGCGAATCTGAAAATCGTCCGCGTGTTGACGCTCAATGAAGCGACGGTCGAGATTCCGGGCCGCGTGCAAAACGTGTTCGTCGCCCGCGCGGCAAGCGCGCCGCGTCCCGAAGTGCCGGTGGAAGGCGGCGAGTTGACCTATCGCGCGCGGGTCAGCGCAACCTTCGAGATCGCGCCGAAGTAACGGCGTCAGTTCTTGCGGCGGTTTTCGTCGTCGACCAGCACGACGCGCGGCTGGAAGCGTTTCGCTTCCACTTCGTCCATCTGCGCGTAAGCGCAGATGATGACGTGATCGCCCTTCTGCACGAGCCGCGCAGCGGCGCCGTTCAGCGTGATCGCCCCCGACTGCGAGGGCTCCTCGATGACATAGGTCGCGAAACGCGCGCCCGAGGAGACATTATATATCTCTACGCGCTCGTTCTTTAGAAAGCCCGCCGCGTCCATCAACGCGCGGTCGATGCCGATCGAACCCTCATAGTTGAGGTCCGCGCCCGTCACCGTGGCGCGGTGGATCTTGCCTTTCATCAGCGTGAGCAGCATGGCGGCATCCCCTCGGAAAAGAGGCCGCGCCTATAGCAGTTTTTTGTGCCCACACCAGCACAATTTTGGAACGCAACTCCGTGCTTGCGGAACGGTTTACCCCTCACCATGTGAGGCGCTGGAAGGGAGCCTAAATGAGCCGGGCATTCGAGGATTTCCGCGGGTTCGATAGAACCAAAGGCCTGTCGCACAAGGAGCGGCTGGCACGTCTGGATGCGCTCGCCTCCTTCATGGATTCCGCCATCCTGATCCCCGGCACCAATATCCGTTTCGGCGCCGACGCGCTGATCGGCCTCGTGCCCGGCATCGGCGACGCGGTGAGCGCGGGCATTTCCTGCCTGATCGTGCTGGAAGCGCGCCGCATGGGCGCGCCTGGTCATGTCGTGGCAAGGATGCTCGGCAATATCGCGGTTGACGGTCTGATCGGCGCGATTCCGGTTCTCGGCGATATTTTCGACGTCGCCTTCCGCGCGAACGTCCGCAATGCGCGGCTCCTGCGCCGCCACTTCGAGCGGAGCGGCCGCGTCTAGGCTTCGAGCATTGCCAGAATGAGCGGCAGCGCCGAAGTCGTCGCCGGCGTCGATGGCGCGATCGCGCCCGCGACCAGCCAGGCGAAGCCGAGCAGGATCAGGAATCCGATGAAGAACAGCGCAAACAGGACCATCGAAATCCGCTTCGCCATTCCGGAAATATTGGTCAGCCCGAAGGCACCCGCGACCAGCGACAGCACGAAAAAGATAATCGCGTAGCGAAGCATGTTCTCAATCCTCGGCAATCGGGAGAGAAACACCGCAACGGAACTTTGGTTCCGTCAGCTTCGCGATCCGAACAGCAGAACCAGAAATCCCGCGAGCGTGACCACGGACGCCGCGACGAACGCCGACGCATAGTTTCCGGCCCAGTCGTAGAGGACGCCCATCAGCACCGGCCCGCCGGCGACGCCGGTCATCGCGATGAACTGGCTCATCGAATAGATGCGTCCATATTCGTGCGTGCCGAACTTCTCGGCGAGCAGGAGCGGCTGCATCATCAGCGAATTGCCGATCGTGACGCCGAACAGAACGGTAGCGGCAAGAATCGAAATGCGTCCTTGCGTAAAAGCGAGCGCGAACAGCGCCACGCACTGCACCGCCATGAGTTGCAGCGCAAAGGTCCATACCTTGATTTTCAGCGTGAGCCAGCCGCCGGTCAGTCTTCCGACGATACTTGCCGAGGAGAGAAAAACGAGCACGAGCGCTGCCGTCTCCACGCCGCTCCGCGTATTGGCGAGCCGGTAAAGATGCGCGATCGCGCCGACCTGCGCGCCAAGCAGGAACAGATAGGAGATCGAGACCGCATAGAAAAACGGACTGCGTTTTGCGTCCGCATAGGTGAATTTCAAGGCGCTCGCCGCGTCGCCGTTTGCCGCGGCCACACCCGCGCCGCCATCGGGCTCTAGCCCGTATTGCGCAGGCGCACCGCGCAGCACCAGCAGCGCAACCGGCGCGATACCGAGAAAAAACAAGGCCGCCGTCCACGGTCCCGTGCTCGCAAGGCCGCCGCGCTCGATCGACAGCGCTACGAAGGGCGCGACGAAAATCCCGCCGAACGACAGGCCGGTGAACGCGATCGACATGGCGAGAGCGCGCTTGGCGTTGAACCAGCGCGTGACCACGGTGGTGAGCGCGACCAGCCCTGCCCCCGCGTAGGCGGCGCCGAATGCGACATGAAATACGAAGAGCTGCCAGGTCGATTGCAGATAACTGACGGAATAAAGACAGGCCGCGCCGAGCGCAGCACTCGCCGCAATCACGAAGCGAGCGTCGAAGCGGTCGATGAACCGCCCCACGACGACGCCCGTGCATCCGCCCGAGACGAAGAAAGTTGCGATCGCGGCACTCGTCAGCGAGACCGGGAAGCCCCGCTCCTCGACAAAGGCATTCAGCAGAACCGAAAGATTATAGAACGCGAGCCCCGAGCCGATGGTCGTGATCAGACAGACCGCGGCCACGATGTACCAGCCGTAGAAGATGCGCGTGTTGCCGGGCATAAAGGGGAAACCGGAGAAAGGCAGAATGCTATGCGGCCTTCGCTCGCCGGGCGCAATCGGAAAGCTTGCGCGGCAGCCATGTCGCACCGCCAGGCGGCACGACTTACTTCTTTTCGAGCAGCAGCCGGTTGCCCTGCTTTTCGATCAGCACCTTCGCCTGCTCCGCCATCTTGGCGAGCAGCCACGGCAAGGTGACGTCGATCACGACATGATCGTCGTGAATGTCGATAGTGCCGGCGGCACTCTGGCCGAGCATCGTGACATTGAAGGTGACCTGATCGCCGCTCCAGGTCTCGTCGGCGAAATTCATCATGCCGCCGCCTTTCTCGCGCGCGGCCGCGAAGCCGCGCTTGATGCGCCGCGCCGCCTCTTCCTTGCCGAGCTTATGCGGGATCGAAACCGTGACCTTTTCAGCCATTTGTGCCTCCGCGTTCTGATTTAGATAGGCCGATGACGGCCGGAAGCAAGACGGCGACCTATGGAAAGACGCTATCCGGAATCTGCGCCGGGTCATAAGCCGCCGGCTGCGCAGCTTCGGTAACGCGATAGAGCGGCCAGGTGAACCCCGCCCCGGCCAGCGCGACGAGCAACGGTTCCAGCGCCCGCAGGTAAACCGCAAGCCCAAGCGGCAGAATGACGAAAAATAATACGGCAATGACAAAGACTGCCGTCATCGCCACATGGCGTCCTTTGTCCACGCCGCTTTCAAAGCGAATCGTGCTGCGCACGTCCGACGGAATCACGCGGTGCAGGTCGAGCAGGAAGCGGCCGTACTCCGTATTCCGCTCCTCGTCGCAAGCGCCCCACTTCGAAGCGCTTAACACCGTCAGCGTCTTACCGTCTGCAAACGCGACACGGCAGCTTCCGATATTTCCCTGTTTCGGAATGAACGCGATTTGCGGATTGATGCGCTTAATTGCGGCCCAGTCGCGGGTGCGCGCCTCGCCGCCCGCGAACCAGCCGATGCCCTTCGGCGAAAGATAAACACCGTCGTCGTGATTCTTCAGGTAGAAGCGAGCCGAGTCTTCACGAACGAAAAGTTTGTATTCGGCAGCGGGAATTTCGGAAGATGCGGACGCATTCATCCGCGCATTATGCAGCAGCGGATGCTTTCGTTGAAGTCCCCTGCTTCTTCGGGCGCGAAGCGAGCAGGAGCCAGACCGCGATCGAGACGTTGAGCAAATTCCACGCGAGCCCGTTTGCAAAGGCCGCGTGATAGGAGCCGGTGTAATCGAAGATCGCGCCCGAGACCCAGCCGCCGAAGGCCATGCCGATGATGGTCGAGAAGATCACGATGCCAACCCGCACGCCGGCTTCCTGCGGCGGGAAATATTCGCGCACGATCACCGCGTACATCGGCACGATGCCGCCCTGAAACAGACCGAATAGAATCGAGATCGCGTAAAGCGACGTCAGTCCGTCGAAGAAGAGATAAAGAAAGAGCGCGACCCCTTGCAGAAACGACCCGATCAGGAGCGTACCGACGCCGCCGATCCGGTCGGCAACGAAACCGGAGGCGACGCGGCTGACGATGCCGAAGGCGAGCATCAGGGACAGCATTTCCGCGCCGCGCGCCGCGCCATAGCCGAGATCGCCGCAATAGGCGACGATATGAACCTGCGGCATCGACATCGCGACACAACAGGCGACGCCCGCGACGCTCAAAATTACCATGAGCGCATTCGACGAAAGCCCGAGCGCATTGCGCGCACCGGCCGCGGCCGCATTCGCCGCCGTAACTTCCGAAAGCGCGATGCGGCGGCGAAACACGAACGTAAGCGGCAAAATCGCAAGCAACACGAAAATGCCGATCCACAACTGCGTCGGCCGCCAGCCATAGGTCGCCGCCGAATATTGCACGATCGGCGGCCACACCGCGCCGGCGACATAATTGCCGGATGCCGCCATCGCGACCGCGATACCGCGCCGCTTCGTGAACCAGTGCGACAGATCCGCCATCATCGGCGCAAACGTCACCGACGCGCCGACACCGATCAGGAGGTGGGTCAGCGCGAACAGAAACAATGTCTGCGAAATGCCGGAGAGCAGATAGCCGGCGCACAGCGAGATCGTCGCGACGATCATCGGCATCACGATGCCATAGCGGTCGGCGAGCTTGCCGAGGGTGATGCCGCCGACGCCGAAGCCGAGCATGGTCAGCGTATAAGGCAGCGTCGCGTCGGCGCGCGCCACGCCGAAATCCTTCTGCACATAAGGCAGGATGACGACGACCGACCACATGCCGACCGAACCGATCGCGCCGGCCAGAAGCCCGGTCCAAAGCCGCGCCCAGGCGTAAGGCGACTCGGCAACTCCGGTCGCGGCGGGATTCGCTTGCGTGCTCATGAGGCCGAAGTTGTCGGGTCAGAACCGGTGAGGGTCAAGCTGCGCTGCGGCGTAAAAGCCTCGCTTCCGCCTCGCAAATTCTCATAGCGGGAATGCGAAAGAACTCACGCCGCGCAACGGGCGGGCAAACCGCGTCGCGGCACGTTATTTGTCGCGGTCGTATTGATGTTCGACCGGCGACTTCGGCTCGGCAGAACCGGGCGGCGAATAGCGCGGACGCTCCTGCGCCTGCTTCGCCTGCCCGCTCATCGTCCGGATATTGTTGACCACGCCCTGCATCATCACCGCACGCCGCTGCCAGAGCGTACGCAGGAAAATGAACACGGCGAGGAATGTGCCGAGCAGGCTCAATCCCACGGTCAGAAGAATCGTGCCAACCAGGCCGCCGATGAAATCCTTGCGGATCGACAAGAGCGCGCGGTCGTTCGCCGACTTGTCGCGGTATTCCGCGGCGATCGTGTACTCGCCGCTTTCGGGAATTGAAAATTGCAGCACCGCGAAACCGGTCTGCCCGCCGTAGTTATAGCGCGAACCGATGCTTGCGGCCTCGACCGGAATTTCTCGCCCGCCGGCACTCCGCACCGTGACCCGCAGGCCGGAAATCGAGCCCTGCGAAATCACGATCTCGCCGTTGATGACCGCGCGGCTGTCTGAGAACACCGTATAGGCGCCGCGCGAGAGCGAGAACGTCTTCGTTTCCGGCGCGATCAGCCGCGGCGCCGTCTCTTCGCCCGCGAAGAGACTCCAGAGCGCGACCGGCACCGGCACGATCAGCGAGCCGAAAAAGATCAGGCCCGCGATCACGTACCAAAAACGCCCCGGCACGCGCCGTTCGACGGCCGCTTCGCTCATGATCAAAGGCTCCGCTCAGGAAACTAGCGCGACACGAGCCAAATCGTGCGCTGCCCGGCGCAAGCCGTCAAATTGCAATCCTGTGATCGGATTTCCGGTACGAGGCGTTTCAGGCGCTTTTGCGCAGCGGCTCGGCTTCCGCCGCCGCTTCGTAAAGCGCGTGCCGGTCCTTGCCGCCGTGTTTCGCGGCATAAAGCGCCTGGTCGGCTTCGGCGATCAGCCGCTCCGGCTGCCGGCCGATTTCGCCGCGCCACTGCGCGACGCCGATGCTCGCGGTGATCGCGATCGGCGCGCCGGCGAACGGGGTCCATTGCGTGCGGCAGGCTTCCAGCACGCGCCGCGCCATCATCGCGCCCTCGCGCAAGGTGGTAGAAGGCAGTACCACGCAAAACTCGTCGCCGCCCATGCGCACGAGCAAATCGCCGCTGCGCAGCCGCGCCTGCACCGCGCGCGTAAGCAACCGCAGACATTCATCGCCCGCGCCGTGGCCTTGGCTGTCGTTGATCGCCTTGAAGCCGTCGATGTCGATCATCAGGAGCGCGAACGGCTCTCGCGTGCGCGACGAACGCGCGCATTCCTCGTCGAGCCGGATCTGCAATTGCCGCCGGTTGGCCGCGCCCGTGAGATCGTCCGAGAGCGCAAGGTCCGCAACTTCCGTCCGCAGCCGGTCGATCGCAAGCAAAAGGAAACCGAAATTCCACGCCATCGAGGCGAACACGAGGAGCACCAGCAGACCCGCCTGAAACCCGTTGAACTCGACCAGCGAAACATTGCCGCCGATGTTGAAGGCGCCCGCAACCGGCCGCGCCCAATAGATCGCGACGCAGAAAATCGCGATATACCCGGTCATGCGCGCGCCGGGACGCTGCGGCCCGTCCTTGCGCGCGAACAGGAGCGGCAGCACCGTCACCAGCGGGATCGACTGCGCGATCGAATAGATCAGAATGCGCGCGGCCATGTTGTCGCGCCAGATCGAGAAGATGCCGAGGCCCAAAAGCGTAAGCACGGTGAGCAGCGCCGCTCCGCGCCACATCACCGGGCGCTCGTAGAGCCGCTGGATTCCCATGGCGGCAAGGCAGCCCGCAAAAATGAACAAGCCGCTGCCGATCAGGATCGGCACCAGCGGATGCGTGACGCCGCGAAACAGCGAAAGCGCGGCACCTACGGACGCAATCAACGCCGCCGCGGCCCAGAAGCGCGCAGCCGTGAAGCTCGGGTAGCTGCGCATGACATAGAACCACACGAGCCCGAGCGCGAGAAAGTTGATCGTGAAGACGACGAAGAGTGTGGGAACGCTAAGCAAGGCGCGCTCCCTTCCCGTCCACGCGCGATTTCGCGCTGCGATTTTTCGTTCGACGCATATCCACCGCCAGCCCCCGGTTTTTCCGAAGCACGAGCCGTTTCCCCGTAGTTCGAGCCATCCTGCGCGCGGCTGCTTAAGGAAGCATCACGCGCACGCGTGGAACCCGCGGCATGGTTGGGAAAGCGTTAATGCGCCATGTTTCGCGGTAGAATGCATTAGAGTTGCGCGCGGGCGCGGACTAAAACCAATACAGAAGAATGATCGACGCCAACCTGAGACCCATCCTCTCGCTTCTGCTCGGCGTCGCGCTGCTGCTGGCAGGCGCGGGCCTGCAAATCACGCTGCTGCCGCTGCGCGCGAGCACGGAGTCGTTCGGCACTTTCGCGATCGGCGCAATCGGCTCGGCCTATTATCTCGGCTTCGTCGTAGGCTGCATCCTCGGGCCTTTCGTCATCCTGCGCTCGGGGCATATCCGCGCTTTTTCCGCACTGGTCGCGGTCGCCGCCACCATGGCGCTCCTGCATGCGTTGATTCCGCTCGCGCCGGTATGGGCCGCGATCCGTTTCATCACCGGCTTCTGCCTCGCGGGCTTTTATCTCGTGATCGAAAGCTGGCTGAACGACCGCTCTTCGAATGAAACCCGCGGCAAGGTGATGTCGGCCTATGTCGTGGTAAATTTCGCCGCCATCGCAGCCGGACAGATGATCGTGACGACGCACCCGGTCGAGGGCGCGACCCTCTTCATGATCGCCGCGATCCTTTCCGCACTCGCAATCGTGCCGGTCGCACTGACCCGTTCCGCGCAGCCTGCACCGATCACGATCGTGCGCTTCCAGCCGCGGGTACTCTGGCAGGCGGCACCCGTCGCACTCGCGGGCAGCTTCATGGTCGGCCTTTCGCTCGGCGCATTCTGGACGCTTGCTCCGGCGGCGATCGAACTGCGCGGCGCCAATGTCGCCGAGGTCGCGGCCTTCATGACTGCAGCTGTTATCGCCGGCGCGCTGATGCAGTATCCGGCCGGACGCCTGTCGGACCGCATCGACCGCAGGCGCGTGCTGCTCGGCCTGCTCGGCGGCAGCATGATGATCGCGCTCGCGTTGTGGCTCTATGCAGGCTCGGGATGGATACTGCTCACGCTCGCCTGTTTCTTCGGCGCGCTCGCGCTGCCGGGTTATTCGATCGCCGCCGCGCACGGCTACGACCGCACACAGCCGGAAGAGATGGTCGCGACTTCCGCGACCATCCTTTTGGCAAACGGATTGGGCTCGATCGCAGGCCCGGTGATCGCGGCAGGATTGATGCGGGCTTTGGGACCGAGCGCGCTGTTTCTGTTCGTTGCCGTTTCGCAGCTTGCGCTCGCGGGTTTCGTCATTCACCGCATGCGCGTGCAGGCGCCGGTCGAGCCGGAAGCGAAAGCCGAGTTCGATCTTGCAAGCACCGCTCCGGTCGGCGCGGTCGTGCCCACGGAAGAACTGAAGCCCGAAAGTCCCGAAGTCATCGTGCCCGAGGGCTATGCGCCGGAGCCGCCGAATTCGCCGTGACGAACTTCAGGCTTCGTTCAGTCCAGCGCCGCGCTCGGAGAGAAAGCGCGTCGCTTTCGCGGTCAGCTCATAAGGCGCGATGTCCGCGTCGGTCTCATTCGAAGGCGTGATGAAGCCCGCGGTGAGCAGCGCCTCGATCGCGAGGCGCTTTTCAGGCGTGAGATTGAGCGGCGCGCGCTGGCCGATGTCGGACAGAAGCGCGATCTGCGCGTCGGAAATCTCGGACATGAAAACCCTCCTGAGAAGAAATAACTTGCCGCGTCCGGCACGGTTCCCAGAATAGGACTACGTAGCCGGAGGTCACATTACGCTCAGTCTTCTCTGGCCCTCAACTGTTCCGCGAAATAGTGCAGCGTTTTGCGGTAGACCTCCGAGCGATTCCACTCCCGCATCACCTGGAAATTCTGCGTGCCCTCGCCGAAAGACGCGCCGCGCTGCCAGCCGTTGCTCGCGAGCAAATTCGCGGTCGAGGCCAGCACATCCGGCACCGAGCGGCGCAGGTTCACATGCCCGTCGCCGTCGAAATCGACCCCGTACTTAATATATGAGCTCGGCAGAAACTGAGTCTGGCCGATCTCGCCGGCATAGGCGCCGAGCAACTCCCGCTTCGAAAGATCCCCGCGCGCGATAATCTGGAGCGCGGCCAAAAGCTCGCCCTGAAACAGTTCGGTGCGGCGGCAGTCATGCGCGAGCGTGGCCAGCGTCTTCACCACCGGCAATTTCCCGGTGTCGCCGCCGTTGTCGGTCTCCATGGTCCAGATCGCCATCACCAGTTCGCGCGGCACGCCGAAGCGCTGCTCGACGCGGTCGAACAATTTCGCGTGGCGCTTGAGCAGGTTCTTCGCGCGCTTCACCCGCGCTGGGGTCACGCGCGTGCGGGCATAATCCTCCCACGAGCGCTTGAAGGTGTTGCGCTGGCGGTGGTCGAAGGCGAGCACCTTCCGGTCCTGCTCAATCCCGTCGAAGGCGTCCTCGATCACGCGCGCCGGAATGCCCTTGGCTTTCGCCTCACGCGAGAACTGTCCGATGAAGCGCTGGAAATCGCCACCACATTGCGCGGCCGCGGCGGGAAGGATCGAAAGCAGCGAAAGAACGAGAGCGGCCAAAAAGCGCGCGGGCATGAAGGGCTTCCTGAAATTTACGACCGCCGTTATTCCGGCCATCCGCGCCTTATTCATGGCAAAGGTCGAAACCCGCGAGCGACGCACTTACTTCCAGCTTTGCAGAAGCGCGCGCGGGCCTTCCATGTGGCCCTCCGGCGGATCGTCCTGCACCACGACATTCGCCGCACCCGGAAAGCTTTGCGCTGTGACGCCGGGCGCACCGACGATCACGATCTTGCGGATGCGGGATTTTTCCTGCGGCGTCAGTTGATTCCAGAGGTTCGCGGTGGTGTAGGCGCCGCCGGAGAATCCGTAGATCGCGGTCACGTTCGGGTCGTTATGAATACGGTCGAGCGTCATTTTCATCTGCTCGCCCGTTCCACCCGCCACATTGAGCACCTGCCCGCCATAGCCGCCGCGCAGCGCGTAGAGCGTGGCGGAAAAATCGTCGAGTTGGCCCTTCGGCGCGTTGTCAGCGGCGATCCCGCGCAGGATCAGCATGGTCCCGCGCGGCATGGCGTAAGCGTGCGCGTAGATGCCGATCGCGAGAAGTACGCCGACGAGCAACGCGACCTTGCCTTCGGCCGCGAAATTCTTCCGGGCTTTCCAGGATTGCGGAATGAGGGACATGGCAGAGGCTCTGAAATGGATTCAGAACCTAACGGCGCAGGCGGCAAAGGGTTCCATGCGCGTTGATCGCAAGGAATTTGAAACCATGGTCTGCCAGGCTTCGCGCATGACAGATCAAACCAAAGGCAATCTCATCGGCCTGTTGTTTGTCGCGGCCGTCGCCGCGATCGGCATCTATATCGTGCTTGCGGGCCTCGGCATGTTCGGCCGCGGCAGCAAGGATGCGCCGGGTTGGGTGCTCGTCGCGGCGGGCGGCGCTTTTTTGTTTGCCGCCGCGAGTATGGGCTCGAACGCAATCGGCGGGCTCTTCTTCGGCGCCAAGGCGAGACCGGACGGAAGTCTCAGTGAAGATGCGCCCTATCCGCTTCGCGCGATTCAGCTTCTGTTGAGTCTCGGCGTCGTCGCGATGCTTGCGACCGTCGGGACCTGGGTTGCGTTCAACCCGGACGGCGGCAGCGCGAGCCGCAACACCGCTTTCATGGCCGGCGCGATCATAACGTGGGTAATCTTTTTCGGCCTCGCGTTCTTGGGCTTGCGCCGCCTGCGCAGGTAGCGGAATCGCGCGACACCACAAACAAAAACCCCGGCGCGAAGCCGGGGTTTTTGTTTGTCTTCGTTATCGAGGAACGAGCGCAGTTTCCGCTTTTTCGTTATCCGGAAAACTTCTCGGTTTTCTGCTGCGGCTCGGATGCTTGAGCTTGCGCAGCGCCTTGGCCTCGATCTTGCGGATGCGGGATTTTTCCGCCGGAGTGAGCTGATTCCAGACGTTCGCGGTGGTGTAGACGCACCTAACCTTCGAGCCGCGCGAAAGTTTCCGCCTGCATAGCGATCGATGGCGCGCAACGGGCCGCGCCTTGCGGCACGGCCCAATGTCGCGGGCGAAAGATCAGGCAGCCTTTTCCTTCTTGTCCATCGGGTCGGCACGCATCACGACCGTGGTCGCGACCGGATAGATTTCGTCGCCCGGCATACCGACACGCTTCGCGTGTTCGCGGATCGACTCCTCGTCGCGCGCTTCATAGATGCAGAAGGTGCCGACGCGGCCGTCCTGTTCGTTCACGACATAGGAGCGGATCCAGCGCACGCGGTCCGACATTTCGAAGTCGCCGATGCGCGCGGACTTCGCGCCCGCGGTTTCGAGTTCCTGCAGATTGGCCCACGCGCTGGGCCGGCGGATCACATAGAGGTTCATGGCTTTTTCCTTTTCGTCTTTTCCGGCTGTCGCGGCACCCGGTGACCGGCTGGCCGCATGTCGCGGCGGCCTCATCGATCTAGGCGGGTCGCGCCTTTGCGTCCTGACGGCGGGCTGATCAAATCCTGAATTCGGCGGCGTCGCGGAGGCCGAAACGTAACGGGCCGCGCCTTTCGGCACGGCCCATGACCTCCGGAGAAACGCGGAGGATTCGTTACGCGGCGGCGGCGAACTGATCGAGATCGGCCCGGACGATGAAGGTCGTCTCGACCGGATAGATTTCGTCGCCCGGAAGACCCGCGCGGCGCGCATGCTCGCGGATCGCCGCCTCGTCTCGCGCTTCATAGACGTCGAACATCCCGATGCGTCCGTCGCGTTCGTTGACGACGTAGCAGCGTATCCAGCGCACGCGGCCGGACATTTCCCGGTTCGTGAGACGCGCGGCCCTCGCAATGCCGGCTTCGAGTTCTTGGGTATTGGCCCAGGTACTGGGCCGGCGGACAATATAAAGGTTCATGGTCGCAATCCTTTCCAATGATCGGAATAAACGGCATTCCCTGCCGGCCGCGGCGCCGTATTGCGGGGCGGCGGGCGTGGTATAGGAATTGGCGATGCCTCGCGTCCTTACGGCGCCCTGAGCAATTGCTGATTTCGGCCCGGATCCGTCCCGGAACGGTTCACAGATGTTTGAAATAGGCCCTTTTGTACTGGACGAGCCTGCCCGCGTGCTGCGGCTCGACAAGCGCGAGATCGCACTTCAGCCGCGCGTCTTCGACCTGCTGGCTTATCTCGTCAGGAACCGCGAGCGCGTGGTTTCCAAGGACGAACTCCTCGACGCGGTTTGGCCGGGCGTCACCGTCACCGACAACTCGCTGCAACGCGCGGTAAGTTCGCTGCGCGCGGCGTTGCGCGAAGGCGGCATGGAAGACGCGGTGAAGAATTTCCCGCGCAGCGGATATCGCATTTTGCTCGATGGCGCCGAGGCGACCCAAACCACGGAAGTCCCCGCGGAGGCGCAATCCAATTCGCTTGCCGAAGCGCGGCGCGCGGTCGGCGATCAGCGCTGGCACGATGCCATCGCACTGTTCGAAAATGTCGCCCCCAACTCACTCACCGCCCGCGATCTCGATCTGCTTGCGCTGGCGTTGCAATGCGCCGGCGATCCGTCCGGCACGATTCCCGTTCTGGTGCGCGCGGTTTCCGCGCACGCGGAGGCAGGCCACAGCGAATTCGCGGGGGCGGATGCCGCGCAGCTTGCGATCCTTCATCTCGAGCGCGGCGAAATCGCGCTCGCAAAAGGCTGGGTCGCGCGCGCACGCGGCTTCACCGACGGTCAGGAAACGAGCGCCTACGGTTTCCTGCTTTACGTACGCGCGCGGATCACCGCGGCCGAAGGCAACGTGCATGAGGCGCTGGCGCTTGCCGACCAGGCCTATGAGATCGGGCGAAAGCTAAAAGACCTCTCCGTCGAAGCGCTCGGTCTGATGTATCGCGGCTTCTTCAAACTCAGCCTCGGCGACACGGAAGCCGGTCTCGCCGATCAGGATCACGCCGCAGCGATTTCGCTTTCCAGCAAGATCGATCCGGTAACCGGCAACGTGCTCTACTGCAACATCCTGTGGGCATGCCGCACCTTCGGCGACTGGTCCCGAGCCGATCAATGGACGCTCGGCTATCAGGAATTTTCCACCGCATGCAGCATGGAATTTTCCGGCGCCTGCCAGTTGCACAGGGCGGAAGTTCTCGGCACGCACGGTTCGCTGCACGACGCCAAGGCGCATATCGACGATGCCCTGAGCAAACTAGAGGGCGACGCGCCCTGGGCGCTCGGCGACGCGCACCGCGTCCTTGGCGACATTCAATCCGCCATCGGCAACGACGACGAGGCTCTCGAAGCCTATGACAAATCCTATTCGCTCGGCTGGGACCCGGAACCGGGCCGCGCGATGCTGATGCTGGAACGCGGAGACGCGGAGGGTGCTTACGCGAGCCTCGAACGTAGCCTGATCGGCAAAGGCTGGTGGACCTTGCAGCGGCAGGGGATGCTCCTCGCGCATCTCGCCCTCGCCGCGGCACACGCCGGAAAGATCGAGAAAGCGAAATCGCTCATCGAGGACATCGCCGGTCAGGACAAGCGCTGGCCGATGCCCTCGATTCGCGCACTCACTAACGAGGCCTCGGCCGTGCTTGCGCGAACGCGCGGCGACACGACCGAGGCGCTGCGGCATCTGCATCTGGCACGGCAACTCTGGACCGGTTGCGGGTGCCGCCTGCATGCCTCGCAGGTCCGAGTACAAATCGCCGCTCTGCAACTCGAGCAAGGCGACCGCGCCGGCGCCCAAACGGAAATTCGCGCGGCGAGAGCAGTCGCGGACGAGCTTCAGTCCGAAAAACTCAAGCGCGAATGCGACGCGCTGGAGCGCAAGCTCGAGCCCGTGGCGTAATAAAACGGCGGGCTCGATGCCCGCCGTTTCAACTTCATATTTTACGAAGCTCAGTTATCGAGGAAGCTGCGCAGCTTTCGGCTCCTGCTCGGATGCTTGAGCTTGCGCAACGCCTTCGCCTCGATCTGGCGGATGCGCTCGCGCGTCACCGAGAACTGCTGGCCGACTTCTTCCAGAGTGTGGTCGGTGTTCATGCCGATGCCGAAGCGCATGCGCAACACGCGCTCCTCGCGCGGCGTCAGCGAGGCAAGCACGCGGGTCGTGGTTTCGCGCAGGTTCGACTGGATCGCGGCATCGATCGGGAGTACCGCGTTCTTGTCCTCGATGAAATCGCCGAGGTGCGAATCTTCCTCGTCGCCGATCGGCGTTTCGAGCGAGATCGGCTCCTTCGCAATTTTCAGGACCTTCCGCACCTTCTCGAGCGGCATGCCGAGTTTCTCGGCAAGCTCCTCCGGCGTCGGCTCGCGTCCGATTTCGTGCAGCATCTGGCGCGAGGTGCGCACGATCTTGTTGATCGTCTCGATCATGTGCACCGGAATGCGGATCGTACGCGCCTGATCGGCGATCGAGCGCGTGATCGCCTGGCGGATCCACCAGGTCGCATAGGTCGAGAACTTGTAGCCGCGGCGATACTCGAACTTGTCGACGGCTTTCATCAGGCCGATGTTGCCTTCCTGAATGAGGTCGAGGAACTGCAAGCCTCGGTTCGTGTATTTCTTGGCAATCGAGATCACGAGACGAAGGTTGGCTTCCACCATTTCCTTCTTCGCCTGCCGGGCCTCGCGCTCGCCCTTCTGCACCATGGAGACGATGCGGCGGAATTCCTGAATCTCGAGGCCGGTTTCGGTAGCTAACGCATGAATGTCGTGCCGGATCTGCTTGATGCGCTCCTTGTCGTTGCCGACGAAGCCCTTCCAGCCCTTCTGGCCGAGCTTGCCGACGCGCAACAGCCACTTCGGATCGAGTTCGGAGTTCTGGTAGTTCTTGATGAAATCTTCGCGCTCGACGCCGTGGCTTTCGGCAAGACGCATCAGGCGGACTTCGAGACCGACGAGACGCCGGTTGATTTCGTAAAGCTGCTCGACCAGCGCGTCGATGCGGCCCTGATTGAGCGAGAGCGACTTGACGTCGGTGACGAGCTCTTCTTTCAGCTTCTTGTAACGGCGCTCCTGAGACGGCGAGAGCGACTCGTTCTTGAGCTTGTTCTCGACGTTCTGGTCCTGCAACTTGCGCAGCCGCTTGTAGGCGTCGGCGACCTTGTCGAAGGTCTCGACCACCTGCGGCTTCAGTTCGGCTTCCATCGCAGCTAACGAGAGCGCGTTCTCGAGATCGTCCTCGTCGTCATCCGATTCCTGCGGACGCGGCGCGCCTTCTTCTTCGTCGTCGCCGCCACGCGGCGCGGTCGAGGGCGCTTCTTCGGCTTTCGCGCGTGCGGCCGCGGCCGCCGCCTGCTGTTCGCGGATCGCGGCTTGCCCACCCATCGGCGGGTTTGGATTCACCGGCTGGTTCTTCGCTTCTGGCCCGGCATAGGTCGCTTCGAGATCGATGATGTCGCGCAGCAATGCTTTGGCTTCTGCGAGTTCGTCGCGCCAAACGATGATCGCCTGGAAGGTGAGCGGACTTTCGCAGAGGCCCGCGATCATCGCTTCGCGGCCGGCCTCGATGCGCTTGGCGATCGCGATTTCGCCTTCGCGCGAGAGCAACTCGACCGAACCCATTTCGCGCAGATACATGCGCACCGGATCGTCGGTGCGCTCGCCCGGCTCCGATTTCTTGGCGGTGGCAAGCGACTTCGAGCCGGACTCTACGAGATCGGTGCCCGTATCGTCGTCGTCATCGTCCTCTTCTTCCTCGCCGTCGGTATCTTCGGCTTCGACGACATTGATACCCATGTCGTTCATCATCGCGAGCACGTCTTCGATCTGCTCGGAGGTGACTTCTTCCGACGGCATCACGTCGTTCAACTGATCGTAGGTGACGTAGCCGCGCTTCTTGGCGGCCTTGATCATCTTCTTGACCGCGGCATCCGAAAGATCGAGCAGCGGACCGGCCGCGTCTTCGCCTTCGGCGGGCTGCTCGGCGGTGTTGCCGCCTTTGACCGGCGCCGCGGCGCCGGCAACGCGCTTCAGCGATTCAACGCCCGCCGCGGTGCGGCGCGTGTCGGCGGGAGTTTCTTCCTTCGCGCCGGGCATCGGCTTGCCGCCGACAATCGCGCGCAACAGATCTTTCGCCTTGCCGAAGGTGGTGCCGATGCCACCGGCGGGCGCACCCTTGGCTGCTTTCCCCGTCTTCTGCGGGACCGGAACGCTTTTCGGCTCTGGCTTCTTCGGCTGGATCTTGTCGGAAGCGGCGAGCGCCTTCTGGAGCGGGGTCAGCGGCTTCTTTTTCGCGGCGGCTTCTTTGGCTTTCAACGCGGCTGCGGCCGCCTTCTCTTTTTCTTTCAACGCTTTTTCTTTTTCCTTGGCCTTCTGCTTCGCAGCGGCTTCCTTGGCTTTCAACGCGGCAGCGGCCAGCTTGGCCTTGGCAGCCTTTTCTTTTTCTTTCTTTTTGGCGTCGGCTTTCTTGGCTTTGTCTTTGGAGGCCACGGGGCAATCCTTGTGTTCCAAGGCCGCCTCCGGTCGCCCGAATCGGCCTGCCAGTTCTACATTGTACGCGCCGGACGGCCTGACTGAGCCCCGAAGCCTTCGATCAGAGCCTCCGTCCCGTCCAGGATCGCGAGCCGCTCTTGAAGGTCCAGTAGCCGGGCTTGGTTGGCCTCGGTCGGCTCCGCGCCAAATGCGCGTTCGGCCTCCCGCAGCTCTCTAGATAGCGTGCGCTTCCGCCGATGCAAGCTCACGATTTGATGCCACCAGGCCAGCACGTCCTCGGAGGCCGAATCCGGCCGGATTTCCCAGTCCGCGCCATGCGAAATGGCACGTTCTATGCGTGTCCGGATGGGTCCGGCGCCTGCTTCCTCCAGCATCTTCGCCAGCACCGGAGCCTCCGAAATATCGGCCCGCGCGGCTGCCTCCAGAATGGCCTTGCGCATGGCGGCGGCATCGCCATGAGCGAGTTCCAGTTCCGCGAACTCCTCGGCGTGGTCCACCAGCAGCCAGGGATGGTTCAGGGCGGCGAGCAGGATCAGCGCTTCGCGGGCCGGGACTGCGGCATGATGCCCCCGCAAAATCGGGCTGTTTGCGAGATTGGGCGAGCGCGTCGTCATTACCCGCGATGGGTAAGGCCGGCCCGGCTGGCGCGGGCGGAATTCACGCGCCTCGCGCCGCGGCGCCATCGGCCGCTGCACATCCGGGTTGAATAGCCGCGCGAGACGAATGCGGAAATCGTCACGGTAATAGCGGCGGACCGTCTCGTCCTTGATCTGCTGAAGAAGCTCGCCGATCCGTTTCTCGAGTGCGGCGCGCTGCTCGGGCGTATCGAGCCGCGCGCTTTCGATTTCTCGCAGCCACAGCATCTCGGAGAGCGGCCGCGCGCCGGAAAGCACCTCCTGCATCGCTTCCGCGCCGCTCGAGCGGATCAGGTCGTCGGGATCTTTTCCTTCGGGAAGCGTCGCAAAGCGCAGGCTCTTTCCCGGCGCGAGGAACGGCAGCGCAAGCTCGACCGCGCGATAGGCCGCGCGCTTGCCCGCGTTGTCGCCGTCGAAACAAAGGATCGGCTCGTCCACCATGCGCCAGCACAGGCCGAGTTGGTCTTCGGTAAGCGCGGTGCCGAGCGGCGCGACCGCGCCCTCGAAACCGGCCACGGCAAGCGCAATCGCATCGACATAGCCCTCGACCACGATCAGCTTCTGGCCTTTCTGCGTGGCCGCGCGCGCATTCGCGCCGTTGTAGAGCAGACTCCCCTTGTGAAAGAGCGTGGTCTCCGGCGAGTTGAGATATTTCGCCTGCGCGTCGGGTGACAACGCACGGCCGCCGAAGGCGACAATGCGGTTCCGGAAGTCCGAGATCGGAAACATCACGCGCTCGCGGAAGCGATCATACGGCACCGGAATTTCGTCGCCGTGAATGAGCAAGCCTGTCTCGATCATATCCTCGACCGGAACGCCTTTTGCCCCGAGATATTCTTTCAGTGTGAAACGCTCGGCGGGCGCATAGCCCATGCGAAATCGCTTTTGCGTTTCCGGGACCAACCCGCGGTCGTTCAGGTATCCGCGGGCACGCGCGCCGATGCGCGACTGCAAACTTTCCTCGAAGAATTTCGCGGCAAGTTCCATCACGTCATGCAACGTGCGGCGGCGCTGCTCTTTCTTCTCCATGTCGGGCGAGACCACCGGCATCGGCACGCCCGCAATCCCCGCGAGTTTCTCGACCGCCTCGGGGAAAGTTAGCCCCTCGGTCTCCATCACGAAGCCGAACTGGTCGCCGTGCTTGCCGGAGGAGAAGCAGTGATAGAAGCCCTTCGCGTCGTTGACGGTAAAGGACGGCGTCTTTTCCTGATTGAAGGGCGACAGCCCCTTCCACTCGCGTCCCGCTTTTTTCAGCGCCACACGGCGGCGCACGACTTCCGAAACCGGAAGACGGGCGCGGATTTCGTCGAGAAATGACGGCGGGAAGCGCATGAATTGGCCAAATGCTGGATCGCGGATTTGTAGAACAATGTAGGTCGCAAATCTCGGTTTCCTACGAGCCTGTGGGAAACGCCTTATTTTAAGCATTGACTTAATTAAGCTACTGATTATATAAAACGGCATGGACCACGCCATTGCCGCCCTTTCGGACCCCACCCGCCGCGAAATCATCGAGATGCTCGCGGGCAAGGAATTGCCCGCCGGTACGATCGCGTCGCGCTTCGACATCAGCGCGCCCGCAATCTCGCAGCACCTGAAAGTGCTGAAAGACGCGAAGCTCGTCACCGTGCGCGCTGACGCGCAGCGGCGGCTCTATTCGCTGAACCGCGACGGCTTCGAGGAAATGGACGAATGGCTGAGCCGCATCCGCCGCTACTGGATCAAAAATCTCGACACGCTCGAAAAAATTCTTCGCGATCAGGACAAAGCAGCAGGAAGGAAAAAGTGATGAGTACGCTTCTGGATAAAGACGGCGTTCTGCTCGACGCCAGCACGATCCGTTTCGAACGGCTTCTCCCCGGTCCGATCGAGCGCATCTGGGCTTATCTGACGGAGTCCGACAAACGCAAGCAATGGTTCGCCGCCGGTGACTACGAGTTGAAGAGCGGCGGCAAGGCGCAGCTTTTCTTCCAGCACAAGAATATTTCCAGGCCCGGCACCGAGCCGCCGGAGCAGTTCAGGAAGATGCATTCCGAGGGCCACAACTGGGAAGGTAAGATTCTCGAGGTCGATGCGCCGCGCTTTCTCAAAATGACTTTCGGCGAGCATTCGGAAGTGACCTACGAATTGACTCCGCAATCGAACGGCGAAGTGTTGCTCACCCTCACCCACGCCAAGCTCACCGCGAACGACATGAAGAACGTTTCGCCGGGCTGGCACGCGCATCTCGCGGTGCTTGCGGACCGCCTGAACAATCGCAACGACATCGACTTCTGGGCGTTGTGGCAGGAGTTGCACAAACACTACGGCGAAAAGCTCGCGAAATAAGCGGCGGGAGAAGTGACATGACCAGGCGTTATGCCGGCGGCTGTGCCTGCGGCGCAGTTCGTTATGAAATAACCAGCGAACCCGCCGTCTCGCTTCACTGCCAATGTCTTCACTGCCAGAAGCGCAGCGGAACGGGACATAGTTCTTATCTGGTCTTTCCGCAACGGGACGGCGTGACGATGTCCGGTGAAACAAAAACCTGGCGTGTCGCCGGCGACAGCGGACAGGAAAAGGATCACGCCTTCTGCCCGGCATGCGGCGCGCCGGTCTACCTGACGTTCGTCCCGAACCCGGCCATGCTCGCGGTCCACGCGGGCAGCCTCGACGATCCGGCGCAATTCGAGCCGCAACTCGTGACCTACGGCGTCCGCGGCCATGCGTGGGATACGCTCGATGCCGCGCTCGCGAAGTTCGAGCGAATGCCGGAGTAAAGGAGAGTACCGATGCGCGTCAGACTGGAAGCGATCGTCGTCGAAGATCAGGCCAAGGCCCTGAAATTCTACACCGAGGTGCTCGGCTTCGTCGTGAAGACCGACATTCCCGCCGGCGGCGCGCGGTGGATCACCGTCGTGCCGCCAGACGAGCGCGACGGCCCCGAACTCCTGCTGGAACCCTGCGGCTTCGAATTCGCGAAGACCTACAAGCAGGCGCTCTACGAAAAGGGCATCCCCTTCACGATGCTCGCCTCCGACGACGTGCAGTCCGAGTACGAGAAGCTCAAGGCCAAGGGCGTCGCCTTCAAGATGCCGCCCACGCAATCCCCCGGCGGCGGGCCGATGATCGCGAGCTTTGACGATACCTGCGGCAACTACATAATGATGTACGAGATCAAAAAGCCGAAGGCCTGACCCTACAATGCACTGGCTCTATTACGTCTTCTATGCAGCACTCACGATCGCGCTGTTTCCCTATGTAGTGGGGCTGTTCCTGCCCCGCCGCTACGTGGTGACGCGCGAGGTCGTGGTGAAGAAGCCCGCGCGCGAGGTCTTCGACTTCATGAAGCTCCTCAAAAATCAGGAGCGCTACAGCACCTACGCGCAGGCCGACCCGGCGATGAAGATCGAATATGCCGGCACTGACGGCACGCCCGGCGCCACCGTATCGTGGGACAGCAAGGACAAGAACGTCGGCAAAAGCGAGCAGGAGATCAAGACGCTCGAGGACGGCAGGAAAATCGAAATCGAAATCCGCTTCGAGCGGCCGTTTCAGTCCACCGATCCGCTGTTGACCGAGATCGAAGCGATCGACGCAAACACCAGCCGCATCCGCAACACCTACCGCAGCAAGATCCGCTATCCCTATAACCTGCTGGTCTGGTGGGTCATGGCGAAGGTGCGAGAGAACATGCAGGCCTCGCTCGACAACGCGAAGGCGGTGCTGGAAGGCAAGGAAGCAAAAGCGTGAGCGCGCTGGTCGTAAAGCGCAGCTATTCTTTTCCGGCCGGGCGCGTGTTCGATGCATGGCTGACGCCGGAGATCACGCGCCGCTGGCTCTTCACGACCGACGGCAGCGAAGTCGTCCGCTGCGAGATCGATGCGCGTGTGGGCGGGAAGTTCGAAATCGTGGACAAGCGCGACAGCGGCGAGTTCAAGGGCGAAATCCGCCATGTCGGGGAATATCTGGAGATCGATCGCCCGCGCCGCCTCGTGTTCACCTTCGGCGTGCCGCAGTTCGATCCGCGCATGACGCGCGTCGAAATCGATATCGTCGCGAAGGGCTCAGGTTGCGAATTGACGCTTACGCATCACGACGTGCCGCCGGAATGGCAACAACCGACGAACGAAGGCTGGACGAAGCTGCTCGGAAATCTCGAGCGCGAAATCAGCGCTCGCTGAACAACACGCCGGCTTTCATCTTCAGTTCGCGCGGCGATTCCATGATCGTGACGGTCACTGCCTCTTTCGGCATGCCGAAATTTTTCACCACCGCATCCGTGATGTCGAGCATGAGCTGCTTCTTCTGCTCCGGCGTGCGGCCCGCTGCCGCGTGAACGATGACTTCAGGCATGAACGTCTCCGGAAATTATTGATAGAGCCCGTATTGCGACCACTGCGCCTCGGGAATTTCGTCGCCGAGTTTATATTCGAAAGAAAGCACGCGCAGCCGGTCCGGCGTCGCATGACAGGTAAAAGAATAGCGATACCACTTGCCCTTGGAGCGGAGCGCCGCCCCTTTTCCGGTCAGCGTATCGCCCTTCGCCTGCGGCTCCTGGAGCGCGCTTACCACCGAGCGGTCGACGCGAAATCCCTTGTTTTCCTTCTGGATGCGCGACATGGCCGCCGCATCGCAGACCTGCTCGAGTCGCGTTGAAGGATCGAGACGCTTCAGCGCATTTTCGAGACGTTTTTGATTGATGTCGCGTGCGAAGGATGATGTGGCCGAGACTGCCACCAGCAACACAGACGCAACGAGAACGCGCTTCATTTCCGAACAGACCCTGACCCCGCGCGATTCTTAACCCGAAAGCGTGCGGTTCTCCAAGCGCGTTACGCTGCTTTTACGCAAGCGCGCCGCGGGAAGTGCCGCCACGAAAGGCTTTGTGCAAAATCGGGCGCGAAGATAAGTCGCGGGATGCGCGTGATGCGTGTCAGCCCGCGAGCGCGGACTTCACGAGCCCGCTCGCCTTGCCGAAATCCATCTGGCCCGCGTATTTACCGCGGAGCGCGCCAATCACCTTGCCCATGTCCTTGACGGAAGTTGCTCCGGCTTCCGCGATCGCCGCCTTCACCGCGGCCTCGATTTCGGCATCCGACATCTGCTTGGGCAGGAAACCCTCGATCACCTTGATCTCGGCAAGCTCGTTTGCTGCAAGTTCCCCGCGGCCGCCCTTCTCATAAAGCACCGCCGATTCCTGCCGCTGCTTGATCAGCTTCTGGAGGAGCGAGAGCACCGCAGCGTCGTCGAGCGGGCCCTTGCCGCCCCCGCGCGCCTCGATATCGGCGTTCTTGATCGCGGCATTCACAAGCCGGAGCGTGGAAAGCTTGAGCTTTTCGCCCGATTTCATTGCGTCTTTCAGAACGCTGTTGATCTGTTCGCGCAGCATGGCCGCTCCCGGCAGATTCCACTTTATATATTGGAGACTCGCCGCTATTTAGGCCGCTTATGAACCCGAAACAAGCGACAAACGGCTGGGCCGAAGCGAAGCCCACGGCCCTTCTGGTGCTGGCCGACGGCACCGTCCTCGAAGGTCATGGTCTGGGCGCCGAAGGCGCGCAGGTCGGCGAAGTCTGTTTCAACACCGCCATGACCGGCTATCAGGAAGTGCTCACCGATCCTTCCTATGCCGGGCAGATCGTCACCTTCACCTTCCCGCACATCGGCAATGTCGGCGTTAACGACGAAGACATCGAGACGGTGAACATGGCCGCGGTGCTCGGCGCGCGCGGCGCGGTCCTGCAGGCCGACATCACCGATCCGTCGAACTATCGCGCGAGCCGTCATCTCGATGCATGGCTGAAAGCGCGCGGCATCGTCGCGATCAGCGGCATCGATACGCGCGCGCTGACTTCCATGATCCGCGAAAAGGGCATGCCGAACGGCGTGATCGCGCATGCGGCGGACGGCAAATTCGATTTCGATGCATTGAAGAAACAGGCGCGCGAATGGCCCGGCCTCGACGGCATGGACCTCGTGCCGACGGTGACGACCGCGCAGCGCTATTCCTGGGACGAAACCCCGTGGGAATGGGGCAAGGGTTACGGCCGCGAGGAAAATCCAGAGTTCAACGTCGTCTGCATCGACTACGGCATCAAGCGCAACATCCTGCGCCTGCTCGCCGCCAACAAATGCAAGGTGACGGTGGTACCGGCGACCACTTCTGCCGAAGACATCCTCGCGATGAAGCCGGACGGCGTGTTCCTCTCGAACGGTCCGGGCGATCCGGCGGCAACCGGCGAATATGCGGTGCCGGTCATCAAGAAACTGATCGACTCGAACACGCCGACCTTCGGCATTTGCTTGGGTCACCAGATGCTCGGCCTCGCCATCGGTGCGAAGACCATGAAAATGCATCAGGGCCATCACGGCGCGAACCATCCGGTGAAAGACATCACGACCGGCAAGGTCGAGATCACCTCGATGAACCACGGCTTCGCGGTCGATCGCGACACGCTGCCGGCCGACGCCGAGGAAACGCATGTCTCGCTGTTCGACGGCTCGAACGCAGGCATCGCGCTGAAGAGCAGACCGGCCTTCTCGGTGCAGTATCACCCCGAAGCCTCGCCCGGCCCGCGGGACTCGCGCTATCTGTTCGAGCGCTTTGTCGGCCTGATGAAGAAGAACAAGCGCGCGTGAGCGCTTAAACAGCGCTCGCTCAAATCCGATCTTTCAGCCCCTTCACGCCGGATTTCTCCGCGCAGTGGTCGCAGCAATAGAACTTCTCGCCAGCCTCGAGGCCGTGGCCGATGATACGGCATTTGCAATGCGCGCAGGTCGGCGCGAGCGCCTGGATCGCACATTCGAAACTGTCGAAGGTGAAGGTCTTGCCGGAATGAACGACTTCAAACGACTTGTCGTAGTCATTTCCGCAGGTGTGACAGGCAGCCATCGCGCTTCTCCTCATGCTGGATGAGGGAGCAACGCGGGCCTCAATCACCCGGTTCCCTGCAATCGATTTTCTGCGAGGGCACGCTCACGATGCGCCTCGTGTTCCAGTCGAACATCCAGCCGCCGCTGATTGCGCTCGGCACGCCGTTACCCTCCGGCGTGAAGCGCGCATAGGCCAGCACATATTGGCCCTCCGGCGCCTCGGTCGCGGGCCGCAGGTAACAGCCGACGCTGTAGAGATCCATGCCCTTCGGCTTGGTGACGCGCACGACCTGGAGAATCTCGAAAATGGTCGAATCCGTCTCGGTGCGCGCGCCGGTATCGCGCATGAGCAACAGCACGCGGTTTTTCTTGTAGCTGCCGTAGTCGATCGCGAACTCGGTCTGCGCACCCTTTTCGTCGAACAGGATCATCCCCTGCTCGCTCTTGTATTGCGGCAGGTCGACGTCGCGCTTGCCGAGCAGTTCGGCCTCGAACGCAGCGGCGGGAACCGCCGTCGTCATCGCCGCCGCAAGCATCAGGGCCCGGAATAGCATGGGCCATCCTTTCGTGAATCGCTCGCGCCATGCTATCCGGTCGGCGTCACCCCCGCCAATCGGAATTGTCACGGGCATGCGCGACTGGATTTCGTACTGGGACTCCGATCACCCGATTTACGTCAATGCCCGCCACTTCGACGTGCATTACGCGAACATCGCAAGCGACATCGTGCGCCTCGTGCCGTCGAAAGCCGCCCGCGTGCTCGACTATGGCTGCGGCGAAGCGCTGCATGCCGATAAAATCGCGGCGCATTGCGCGACACTTTATCTCTGTGAGGCGGCACCGACCGTTCGCACACGTCTGCAAGAGCGCTTCGGCAAAATCGCGAACATCGCGGTCGTGACGCCGGAAGAGGTCGCGGCCATGGAGCCGGAAAGTCTCGATCTCATCGTCGCAAATTCGCTGCTGCAATATCTGAAGCGCAACGAACTGCTCGCGCTCCTGAAGGTGTGGCGGCGTTTGCTCGCGCCGGGCGGCGCACTGGTGCTTGCCGATATCATCGACCCGAAACAGAGCGCGCTCGCGGACGCGCTGTCGCTCCTGAATTTCGCGCGCAAGAACGGCTTTCTCACCGCGGCCTTCATCGGCCTCGTGAAGACCACGCTCTCCGACTATCGCAAGCTGCGCGCGCAACTCGGGCTTACGACCTACGCGGAAGCGGAAATGCTGAAGCTGCTTGCCGACGCAGGCTATGACGCCGCGCGGCTTCGCCCGAACCTCGGGCACAATCAGGGCCGCATGGCCTTCCGCGCGCAGAAGAACGCGGCGCTGGCGGGCTGATTACCAACCGCTGCCGCCGCCTCCACCACCGCCACCGCCCGAAGACCCGCCGCCCGAGCTGCTGCTCGAAAAATCCGAGCTCGACGAACTGGAATAGGTGCTGCTCGTTCCCGGCGCCGACGAGGAGGACGCTACCGACACCGTCAGGCTCGACGCGACCGCGCTCGTTACGCCGCCGGCATCGCGGCCCCAGTCGCGGTTGCCCGAATACCACGACATCGCCGAAGCGGTGGCCGCGGTCGCGGCGGCACCTGCCGCAGCAGCCGCCAACACATCCTTGAATTTTTCCGCCCAGGTATTTTCGACGTCGAGCGCGATTGCATATGGCAGCATGCGCTCGAACAATTCCGGTGTGCGCTGCGGCGGGTTGAGCGCTTCCAGCCGCGGCCCCTCGCCGCCCGTGATCAGGTATTCGCGCACGCCCTCGATATCGTCGAGCGCCTTGCGGCCTTCTTTGGTCGGCGCTTCCATCCATTCGAGATAGAACGCGCAGAGCATGGTGGACGCGAACGCGCAGACCGTCGGAAGGAGTTCGACCGGCCCATCGACGCTTTTCCAAACGTAGAACAGCCCAAGCGCTGCCGGCACGATCCCGAACAGAAAGCCGATGCCGAGCAGGAAACCGTTGTCGGTCCGCGACGTGAAGCCGTTGTTCAGCGCGAACGACGCAAGCAAGAGCGGAATGATGGGCAGGAGCGTGCCGATGAAGGCATCCGCTGCGTAACGGCTCGGAAACTGCACGGCGATGCCGACCAGCGTCAGCACCACCGCGAACAAGGTCAGCAACAGACCGAGCCACCATTTTCCGAGATTGTCGCGGAAATAGCCGCCATAGAGCCGCTTCAGGTTCTCTTTCAGCGCATCGTTCGCGCCGCCGATGCGCGCGTGGTTTTCCCTCCTGAGTTCGAGCGTGCCTTTCTTGTCTTTCGGAAAGAAGTGGCGCTTCACCGCGGCCTCGTCGTCGGAGATCGCCTTGCCGCCGTCGCGCCGCTCGACGCTCGTGACATTGTCCTTCTCGACGATCTTCAAATGCCCTTTCACGCCCAGTTCGACGATCGCAGCAGTGAAGGTCTTGTTGTCGTAGGCGGCATATCTGTCGACGAAACGCATGCCCGCCGCCGACATGCCGGCCGGCGGCTCGAATTGCGGAATGATCGTGCTTTTCGCCGGATCGCGGCCGTAGCGCACCCATTGATAGAAGAAATAAAAAAAGACGATCAGGAAGCCAAAGATCGAAAGCGACGCCGCGATGTTGTCGAAGATCAGATAGACCGTGCGCAGATAGCGCCCTGGGGGCGACACGATGCCCTTCTGCCACGCGACCGAAACGGTGAGCCCGTTGCGCGTGCCGAGCCGCTTGGTGGTGCGGAACACGATGACGTTGCCGTTCTCGCCGACCACGCGGGCGTCCTGTCCCTTCTCGCCTTGCGGGCCGGTGTAGAACGCGCGCTTCTGAATCTGCGCGCCTTGCGGCAAGCGGATCGTCGCGACCGCTTCCTCGATCGGAAAGCTCCAGCCCGTGCCGGTCACGTTCCAGTAAAGTTCGTCAACGTCGGCGAAGAAGCCGACCTGCCGCGTGGTGCGGTATTTGATCGTATAGGTGTGATCGCCCCGGGTCAGGAGCACCGAGCCGCTGCCGATGCGGATGCGCTTACCGTTGGCGAGGCTTTCGACCGAATAATGCTCGTCCTTGCCGTCGCGCTTCACCGAAAGCACGTCGAAGCCGACCACGACACGCTGACCGCCCGGCAGGTAATAGGTAGTGGGGAAATCACGCAGGATGCCGCGGCGGATTTCGCGCAACTCCGACGCGACCGTGATTTCCTCGGTGACGTCGAGATCGCCGTTGGTCTGCACCACCACGTCGCTGTCGAAACGGCGGATGGTCTCGTAGCCTTGCGCGGCACCGCTCAGCGCCGCAACGAACGCGAGCGAAAACAGCGAAAGAAGAAATTTGCGGATCATGCGAAGCGGCGGATTACCAGCCGCCGCCGCCACCACCACCGCCACCGCCGCCCGACGAACCGCCGCCGCCCGAGCCGCTGGAGGAACCCGGCGCGGTCGAAGCCGACGAGATCGCCGCCGCAACCGTGCTTCCGAGGTGGCTCGAGAATCCCGCCGGATCACGGCTCCAGTCGCGATTGCCGTGATACCAGGCATAGCCCGCAGCCCCCGCAGCGGCGGCCGCCGCCAGCACGCCCGCGAATTTCTTGCCCCAGGCGTTCTCGCAGTCGAGCGCGATCGCGTAGGGCAGGAATTTCTCGAACAATTCCGGCGTCTTCTTCGGCGGGTTCATCGTGTTGAGCCGGTCTTCTTCCGCGACCGAGAGATATTCGCGGAAGCCCGAGATCCGGTCGCGGATCTGCTGGCCTTCCACGCTCGGCGCTTTCAGCCAGTAGAACGAATACATCGCGATCGCTTCGATCACCCAGGCCGCGAGCGCGGGCAACATCAGGTTGAGGTTGATGCCGCCGCCGAGCCCGTACATCAGCGCGAGCCCGCCCGCCGCCGCCGCGAGCCAGAGAATAACGCCAGTGATGTTCCAGCCGTTGATCGTCTTATGCGAGGTGAAGCCCGCCATGATCAGGAAATTCGCAACCAGCATCACGCCGCCTGCAATGAGCGTTCCGACCATGCCCGCCGCGACTTCGTCTCCGCTCTTGGTCGAGCCGATCGCAAACAGAATCGCACCGATCGCGATGATCGCGAGGAAGAAGCCGAGAAACGACCAGCCGAAATTATTCGCGAACAGCTTGCCGTTGTATGCGGAGGAAAGTTCGCCTTCGAGCGCGGTCTTGGCGCCGCCGATGATGGTGTGGTTGGATTGCGTCAACGCAACCGAGTTTCCGCCCGCAAACAGATGCTGCCGCAATCTCTCTTCCGGCGAATCGAGTTTCTGCCCGCCGGCGCGTGACGAGATCTGCGAAAATGTAGGCGTCTCCGAAAGCGTAAGATGCCCCTTCACGCCGAGATCGACGATCGCCGCGGTGAAGGCGCGGTTGTCGAAACTCAGTTGATCGATATAGCGCACCGCCGCCGGCGACATGTCGTTCGGCGGACCGAATAGCGGAATGATCGTACCTGCGGCCGGATCGCGTCCGACCCGCATCCAGGTCGAAAGATAATAAAAGCCGACACCGATCAGGCCGATCAGCGCCGCGAGGATCGGCAGGTTGTCCTGTAGGAAATAGCTCGCGGCTTGCGCGGCATTCGGCGGCGAGACGATGCCCTTCTGCCACGCGACCGCGACGGTAAGCCCGTTCTGCGGCGGCAGGCGGCGCGTCGTGCGCCAGACGATACGATTGCGCGTCTGCTCGACGACCTGCGCGTCCTTGCCGGTCGCCCCTTGCAGGCCGGTATAAAGCGCGTTCTGGCCGATCTGCGCGCCTTCGGGCAACGTGATCCGCGCTTCCGCGCTGTCGATATAGAAATTCCAGCCGTTGCCGGTCGCGTTCCAGTACAACTCGTCGAATTTCTCGAAGAAGCCGACCTGCCGCGTGGTGCGGTAACGGATCGTGTAGGTGTGCGGCCCGCGCGGAATGAACACGTTCGCGTCGCCGATGCGCGTGCGCACACCGTTCGAATAACTTTCCGTCTTGTAAGGCTCGCTCCGCCCGTCGCGCGTCACCGAAATCACGTCGAAGCCGACCTTGACCAGCGTGCCGTTGCGGTTGCGGTAGCTCGTCGGGAAGTCGCGGAAGATGCCGCGCCTGAACTGGCTGCCCTCGGCCTGAATCGTGATCGTCTCGGTGACGTCGAGATCGCCATTGGTCAGCACGCGCACGTCGCTGACGAAATTGATGATGCGCTCCTGCGCGAACGCAGAAACCTGCGCGGAAAGCAGAAGGAGTGCGGCGATCAATATGCGGCGCATGTTCAGGCTCCCTGCTGGAACGAGATGTTCGGGTTCGCGCGCTGCGAATCTTCAAGCTCGAAGAACGGCTGTTCGGAGAAGCCGAGCGGTTTGGCGATCAGCAAATCCGGAAACGACTGGATCGAGATGTTGAGATTGCGCACCGCGCCGTTGTAATAGCGCCGCGCATATTGAAGCTGCTCCTCGATCTCGGAGAGTTGCTCCTGCAATTTAAGAAAATTCTCGTTGGCTTTCAGTTGCGGGTAAGCCTCCGCGACCGCGATCAGCCGCCCGACCGCCGAACCGAGCTGCTGCGTGGCTTGCGCGTTCTGCGCTACGTTACCCTGCGCCTGCGCATCCAGGCTCATCGCGCGTTTCGCGGTGACTTCCTCGAGCAAAGAACGCTCGTGAGTCGCATAGCCCTTCACCGTCTCGACCAGCGCCGGCACCAGATCGGTGCGGCGCTTCAATTGCACGTCGATGCCGCTCCAGGCCTCGCGCACCACGTTGCGCTGGCGGATCAGCCGGTTGAAGACGACGACGATGTAGATCAGCACGACGGCGATGACGCCGTAGGCAACCCAGTCCCAGCGCATTTCGGGCTTCCCCATTCCAGCAGGACGCCCAGTGTGTCGCAGGGGCTATTCCCCCTCAATGGGGAGACGCATTTTTCGCAGTAAAATCACTGTGTTTCGCGGTTCCGCAAATCGCGTCCCGACTGCTCGAAAAGCGGCCTGTGGGCGGCGTTCTTTAGGCTTCCCTTGACCCTCGAATCTGGTCTAAGACCCCGGCCAGCCGCGGGCCTGCTTTCGCTCCGTGCTTCCGCGAGGATGGAAAGGACGCGCGACCGCGCGGCCTTTTTTTGTGCCCTCATTCTGCTTTCGCGAGGCTGGGAAGTGTTCAAGAGCTGATGCCCAAACGCACGGACATAAAATCCATCTTGATCGTCGGCGCCGGTCCCATCGTGATCGGTCAGGCCTGCGAATTCGACTATTCCGGCACGCAGGCGTGCAAGGCCCTGAAAGAAGAGGGCTACCGGATCATTCTGGTGAACTCCAATCCGGCGACGATCATGACCGACCCGGAATTGGCCGACGCCACCTATATCGAGCCGATCACGCCGGAGATCGTCGCCAAGATCATCGAGAAGGAGCGCCCCGACGCGCTGCTCCCGACGATGGGCGGCCAGACCGCGCTCAACACCGCGCTTAGCTTGCGCAAGATGGGCGTACTCGAAAAATATAACGTCGAGATGATCGGCGCGACGGCGGATGCCATCGACAAGGCCGAAGACCGCGAACGCTTCCGCGAGGCCATGACCAAGATCGGCCTCGAGTCGCCGAAATCGATCCAGATCAAGACGCTCGGTCAGGCGCTCGATGCGCTCAAGGAAATCGGCCTGCCCGCGATCATCCGCCCGTCCTTCACCATGGGCGGCACCGGCGGCGGCATCGCTTACAACCGCGACGAATTTCTCGACATCGTCGAGCGCGGCATCGACGCCTCGCCGACCAGCGAAGTGCTGATCGAAGAGTCAGTGCTCGGCTGGAAAGAATACGAGATGGAGGTTGTCCGCGACAAAAAGGACAACTGCATCATCATCTGCTCGATCGAGAACCTCGACCCGATGGGCGTGCACACGGGCGACTCGATTACCGTCGCGCCCGCGCTCACGCTGACCGACAAAGAATACCAGATCATGCGCGATGCCTCGATCGCGGTCTTGCGCGAGATCGGCGTCGAAACCGGCGGCTCCAACGTGCAGTTCGCGGTGAATCCCGCCGATGGCCGCCTGATCGTCATTGAAATGAATCCGCGCGTGTCGCGCTCGTCGGCGCTCGCCTCCAAAGCCACCGGATTTCCGATCGCGAAGGTCGCGGCGAAACTCGCGGTCGGCTACACGCTCGATGAAATCGCGAACGACATCACCGGCGGCGCGACCCCCGCTTCGTTCGAGCCGACCATCGACTACGTGGTCACGAAAATTCCGCGCTTCGCTTTTGAGAAATTCCCGTCGAGCGACCCGAACTTCAACGTGCTGACGACCTCGATGAAGTCGGTCGGCGAAGCCATGGCGATCGGCCGCACCTTCCGCGAAAGCTTGCAGAAGGCGCTGCGCTCGCTCGAAACCGGTCTCTCGGGTCTCGACGAAATCGAGATCGAAGGCCTAGGGCAGGACGACGACAAGAACGCGATCCGCGCGGCCCTCGGCCGCCCGACGCCGGATCGACTCTTGAAAGTCGTGCAGGCCATGCGGCTCGGCACCACCAACGAGGAAATCTTCACCGCCTGCAAGATCGACCCGTGGTTCCTGGAACAGCTTCGCGCCATCGTCGATCTGGAAGCCGAAGTGAAGGAAAAGGGCCTGCCCACCACCGCAGGGCCGATGCGGATGCTGAAAGCCAACGGCTTCTCCGATGCGCGCCTCGCGAAGCTCACGAACATGAGCGAGGCGGAAGTCGCGAAGAAGCGCCGCGCGCTCAACGTGCGGCCGGTTTACAAGCGCATCGACACTTGCGCCGCCGAATTCGCCTCCCCCACCGCCTATATGTATTCGACCTACGAGCAGCCGTTCGCGGGTGCGCCCGCCGACGAGGCGAAGGTTTCAGATAAGAAGAAAGTCGCGATCCTCGGCGGCGGCCCGAACCGCATCGGCCAGGGTATCGAGTTCGATTACTGCTGCTGTCACGCCGCCTTTGCGCTGCGCGACGCCGGTTTCGAAACCATCATGATCAATTGCAATCCCGAAACGGTTTCGACCGACTACGACACCTCGGATCGCCTCTATTTCGAGCCGCTCACCGGCGAGGACGTGATCGAAATTCTCGACCGCGAGCGCACCAACGGCGAACTGCATGGCACGATCGTGCAGTTCGGCGGCCAGACGCCGCTGAAACTCGCCGACGCGCTGGAAAAAGCCGACGTGAAGATTCTCGGCACTTCGCCCGACGCGATCGATCTCGCCGAAGACCGCGACCGCTTCAAGAAGCTGCTCGAAAAGCTCGATCTATTGCAGCCGGAAAACGGCATTGCGAAATCGACCAAGGAAGCGCGCGAGATCGTCGAGAAGATCGGCTATCCGGTCGTGATCCGCCCGTCTTACGTGCTCGGTGGCCGCGCCATGGAAATCGTACACGACGCGACCCAGCTCGAGCGCTACATGAAGGAAGCGGTCGTCGTTTCGGGCAAAAGCCCGGTCTTGATCGACCGTTATCTCTCCGACGCGATCGAAGTCGACGTCGATGCGCTCGCCGACGGCGAAACCGTATTCGTCGCCGGTATCATGGAGCACATCGAGGAAGCCGGCATTCACTCCGGCGATTCCGCCTGCTCGCTCCCCACGCATTCGCTCGATGCGAAGACCATCAAGCAGCTCGAGGATGAAACGCGCGCGCTGGCGCTGGCGCTCAAAGTCGGCGGGCTGATGAACGTGCAATACGCGATCAAGGACGGCAAAGTGTACGTCCTCGAAGTGAACCCGCGCGCCTCGCGCACCGTACCGTTCGTGGCAAAAACCATCGGCATTCCGGTCGCGAAAATCGCATCTCTCGTGATGGCGGGCGTGCAGAAGGTGAAAGGCGTGAAAGCGCCGAAAGTCGACCACATCGCAGTCAAGGAAGCGGTCTTCCCGTTCGCGCGCTTCCCCGGCGTCGACACCGTGCTCGGGCCGGAAATGCGCTCGACCGGCGAAGTCATGGGACTGGATAAGGACTACGCGGTCGCCTTCGCAAAGAGCCAGCTCGGCGGCGGCACGCAGCTGCCGCGCAAGGGCACCGTCTTCGTGTCGGTAAAGGACAGTGACAAGGCGCGCATCCTGCCGTCGCTCAAGACCCTTTCCGAACTCGGCTTCAAGCTGATCGCGACCTCGGGCACGCTCCGTTACCTGAAAGAACAGGGCTTGCCGGCCGAGAAGATCAACAAGGTGCTGGAAGGCCGCCCGCACATCGTCGACGCGATTACCAACGGCGAGGTGCAACTGGTCTTCAATACGACCGAGGGCGCGCAGGCCCTTGCGGACAGCCGAAGCCTGCGCCGGGCCGCCCTCTTGCATAAAGTGCCCTATTACACCACGCTGGCAGGAGCCGTTGCTGCGGCGCAGGGCATCAAGGCCTATCTGGCCGGTGATCTCGAGGTCCGGGCGCTGCAAAGCTACTTCGCGAAGGCCAGCTAGACCTCCCCGAAGCCAAACGGCGCGTTCGTAAAGGGTTCGTCCGATCGCGGGCAGCCAGCACCGGCGCGCGGTTGGTGAACTTTACTGAATCGGCCGCGTTATGGCCGGTTGGAATTGGAGACGACGATGGAAAAGATCCCGATGACGGCGGCAGGCTACAGCCAGCTTGAAGTCGAGCTGCGCCAGCGCCAGACGGAAGACCGTCCCCGGATCATTCAGCAGATTTCCGAGGCCCGCAGCCACGGCGACCTGTCGGAAAACGCCGAGTATCACGCCGCCAAGGAACAGCAGTCGCTGAACGAAGGCCGCATCGCCGAGTTGGAAGACAAGATTTCCCGAGCGGAAGTGATCGACGTCTCGAAGCTCTCGGGCGACACCATTACCTTCGGCGCGACCGTGACTTTGGTCGACGAGGACACCGACGAGGAGCGCAAATTCCAGATCGTCGGCGAAACCGAGGCCGACGCGAAGCACGGCAAGATTTCGATCACCTCCCCGATCGGTCGCGCGCTGATCGGGAAGAAGAAAGGCGCTTCCGTCGAAGTCATGACGCCGAAAGGCGCGAAGGGCTACGAAGTCCTGAAGATCGACTGGATCTGACGGCGCGCCGTCACGAAACAAGCAGGAGTGCCGCTCATGCGGAAATATCTCGCGATTCTCGCAGCCGCGATTGCGTTCGCGGCGACCGCCGATGCGACCACCGCGCGGGCGCGCGACGGCAGCTATCGCGCGGTTGCCATCGACACCTCGCGGCTCGCCGTGCGCGGCCACGCGCATCTCGCCGCTGCGATCAAGCCGATGCTCGCGGGCGAATTGTCGAAGGCGCTCGGCGCCCGTCTTGGCCATGGCGGCCCGACGCTCACCGTTCGCATTACCAAGATCGAACTCGGCAGTTTCGGCGGGCAGGATTCCTGGGCCGGCCAGATCAACGACGAGATTTACGGCGTCGTGGTCGTGCCGGGCCGCGGCCCGATCCCAATCCGCGTCGTGCTGCCGCCCGATACCGGCGGCGCATGGTACGCACCGAACGTCGACGAGCGGCGCGTGTTTCGCCTGATCGAAGCCTTCGCACAGTGGGCTGCACGCGAAGCGTGAAACTTGCGATCGTTCACGGCGAAGGAGTTGACGCGCTCCTTTCGCAAATTTGCCTCTAGCCGCGCTGCCTGATGCCGGTAGATGAAACCAGAACTCACGGATCGAAAGCTTTCGGTCTCGGCGTGCCAATTCTGCTCGCTCTGCTCTTGTTGATCCGCCTCGGCGCGATGATCGTCGTGCCCTTGATGGACACGACCGAGGCCCGCTACGGCGAAATTGCCCGCAAGATGACCGAACTGAACGACTGGGTGACGCCCTGGTTCGACTACGGCGTACCCTATTGGGGAAAGCCGCCGCTCTCGTTCTGGCTGACGGCCGCGAGTTTCGATCTCTTCGGCGTCCATGAATTCGCGGCACGGCTGCCGCATCTGGCGGCAGCGTTTGCGGTCATCGGCCTGGTGGCATGGATGACGAGCCGCAAGGATCCGAAATCCCTCTGGCCGGCCATTGTCCTTCTTTCCGCGTCGCCGGTTTTCTTCGTCATCGCCGGCGCTGTCATGACGGACATCGAACTCATCCTCGGCGTCACGCTAAGCATGGCGGGCTTCTGGCTCGCGCTCGAAACGCAGAGCACGTCCGGCGCAGTCTACAGGCCGAAGTGGCTTCCGAACCTGCTCTTCTTCAGTGGTCTCGCCATTGGATTGCTGGCGAAAGGACCGGTGGTGGTGTTGCTGGTCGCATTCCCGCTTTTTCTTTGGACCGCGCTCAATTCGCGCTGGCGCGATGTCTGGCGCGGATTGCGCTGGATCCCTGGCCTGTTGCTGACCGCGCTCGTCGCCCTGCCCTGGTACCTCGCCGCCGAACAACGCACGCCCGGCTTCCTGCATTACTTTCTGATCGGAGAGCATTTTCAGCGCTTCATCGAACCGGGCTGGGCCGGCGATCATCATGGCAATGCGCACAAGTCTCCGATCGGCGCGATCTGGGTATACGCGCTCGCAGGCCTGCTGCCCTGGTCCATCCTGATGCCGATCGCGATCTGGCGCTGGCGCAAACCCGGAACCGGATTAGCGGCGGCCTTCTTCTCCTCCGGCGAACGACAGTGGCGCAGCTATCTTCTGCTTTGGGCGATCACGCCGCTCCTTCTCTTTACCTTCGCGCGCAATGTCAGCTTCAACTATCTGCTGCCGGGAATGCCGGCGGCCGCGATCTGGGGCGGCCAATGGCTGGCCGCACAGGCGCGCAAAGGCTTCGAGATCAATCGCGCGCTTTGCGCGGGCATGCTGATCACGCTGGCCGTCCTGTGCACAGCCGCTGTCATGTGGTCCCGGCCCGCCGTCTATCAGCAAAAGAGCACCGGCGATCTCTTGGCGGCCTACGAAACTTCTCTTTCGGCGCGGGGAAAAACAGCGGCTCCGCTTATTTTCGTCAGGCGCCGGCCATTCTCCGCGGAATTTTACACGCGAGGAAAAGCGCTCGCTGCCGCCAACGCAAACGAAGCCTGGTCGCGCATCGGACCGGACGCAGCCTATGTCGCCGTCATCGAAGCCGAGGTTTTCCTCAGTAGCGCGGCGGCGCAGAAGCGCGTCATTCAGCGGATCGGTCGCTATGGCAAATTCGATCTGCTACTGGTCGAAGCGCGTTAACGGACGGCACGAACTTGCGCACGCTCTTCATCGCCTTCACGGCAATCATCACGATCTTCCTCGGCGCGGAAGCGCAGGCGCAACGCATAAGCGTGGAAATTGCGCCGCCGGTTTCGCGTAGCGAACCGCAACTCGCCGCCTATCTGCGCGGTGCGCTGGCAGCCGAGATCGGAAAAACCGTACGCGGGAAATATAGCGGGCCGCTTCGCGTTCGCATTCTCGATGCGAAAATCATGCGCCAGCCCGGCTTCGGCATTGCCGAGCGCGCGGATTTTCTCGACGGCGTCGTGATCGTGCCGAAGCGCGATCCGATTCCGATCCGGCTCACGCTGCCCTTCGAGCGCTCGTTGAATGCTTTCACGCCGCAGGGCGAAAGCGTGCGCGTGCAAAACCTCGTGCAGGTTTTCGCGCGATGGGTCGCAAAATATCTCTGAAGATCAGGCTTTCTTTTCCAGCGGCACGTTCGGCGCGTCTTTCGAGCGGCCGAGCGTCAGCGACGTTTTCACGTTGCGCACGTTGGGCGCGGAAGTCAGTTCGGACACGAAAGCCTGAAACGTCCCAAGGTCGGGTGCCACGCACTTCATGATGAAGTCGAATTCACCCGAAAGCATGTGGCACTCGCGCACCAGCGGCCAGTTCTTCACCCGCTCGTTGAACGCGCTGAGATCGTTCTCGGCCTGGCTCGCGAGATGCACCATCGCAAATACCGTCACCGGATAGCCGAGCGCCTTCTCGTCGAGCAGCGCACGGTAGCCGCGGATGTAGCCTGCCTCTTCCAGGGCACGCACACGGCGCAGGCAGGGCGGCGCGGAAATCCCGACCCGGCGTGCCAGCTCGACATTCGTGATGCGGCCTTCCTCCTGCAAAATCTGGAGGATGTGCCAGTCGATCTTGTCGAGGCTCGCGAGCAAGGGAGGTCTCCGCAATATTCTTTCGCGGCACCCTAGAACAAGAAAACTGCGCGCGAAACAATATTGCGTGAGCATACGGTTGAAAGTTGGGCATGGTGCTTGCCCCAGTACTGCCCGGTACCCTAGATATATGCGCACAGCGCATGGCTCGGGGGGCACCTAGCCGGCGCGGATGAAGCCTCTCCATCGGGAATATCGCCATGTCCGCGACGCACGCGAAGGTCGTCATCATCGGTTCCGGCCCGGCCGGTTATACGGCCGCCATTTATGCCGCCCGCGCCATGCTCGAGCCGGTGCTGATCGAAGGCATCCAGCCCGGCGGCCAGCTCACCATCACCACCGACGTCGAGAATTATCCGGGCTTCGCCGACGTGATCCAGGGCCCCTGGCTCATGGAGCAGATGAAGGCCCAGGCCGCCCATGTCGGCACCAAGCTCGTCGCCGACCATGTGAAGGAACTCGACACCGCCCAGCGCCCGTTCCGCATTACGCTCGAGTCGGGCGGCGTCTATCTCGCCGATACCGTGATTCTCGCGACCGGCGCGCAGGCGAAGTGGCTCGATCTGCCGTCCGAGCAGAAATATCGCGGCGCCGGTGTTTCGGCCTGTGCGACCTGCGACGGCTTTTTTTACAAGAACAAGGATGTCGTGGTCGTCGGCGGCGGCAACACCGCGGTCGAGGAAGCGCTCTTTCTCACCAATTTCGCCTCCAAGGTAACGCTCGTGCATCGCCGCGACTCGCTCCGCGCCGAGCGCATCCTGCAGGACCGCCTGTTCAAGAACCCGAAGGTCGAACTGGTCTGGGACTCGGCGATCGAGGAAATCACCGGCGGCGGCACGCCGCAGAAGGTGACCGGCGTGAAGCTGAAGAACGTCCGCTCGGGCGCGATCGCCGACCGCGCCACCGACGGCGTGTTCATCGCCATCGGCCACCAGCCTTCGACCGAACTCGTCGCCGGTAAGATCAAGATGAAGCCGAACGGCTATGTCTGGACCGCGCCGGATTCGACCGCGACTTCCGTACCCGGCCTGTTCGCCGCGGGCGACGTCACCGACGACGTATTCCGTCAGGCCGTGACCGCCGCCGGCATGGGCTGCATGGCGGCACTCGAGGCCGAACGCTTCCTCGCCGCGGAGGGCGCTGACCGCGCGGCTGCGGAATGAGCGGGGGCATGGACTGGGACAAGCTGAAGGTCTTCCACGTCGCCGCGGAAGCCGGTTCCTTTACGCATGCCGGCGAAGCGCTCGGCCTTTCGCAATCCGCGGTAAGCCGCCAGGTTTCCGCGCTTGAACAAGAACTCAAAGCGCCGCTGTTTCATCGTCACGCGCGCGGGCTGATCCTCACCGAACAGGGCGAGATGCTGTTCCGTACCGCGCATGACGTGTTCATGAAGCTCGAGGCGGTACGCACCAAGCTCACCGACAACCGCGAGAAGCCGAACGGCGAGATGCGCGTCACCACGACCGTCGGCCTCGGCTCCTACTGGCTGACCGCGCGCATCGACGAATTTCTCGAGCTTTATCCGGACATCCGCATCCACTTGCAGCTGACCGACGAGGAACTCGACCTCGGCATGCGCGAAGCGGACGTCGCGATCCGCCTGCGCCAGCCGGTGCAGCCCGATCTCATCCAGCGCAAGCTCTTCACCGTGCACTTCCACGCCTATGCTTCGACCGAATATCTGGCGAAGAAGGGCCATCCGCGTTCGCCGGAGGAACTCGACGGCCACCGCATCCTGATGCTGGGTGGAAATGTGCCAGGCTATTTCTCGAACCTGAACTGGCTCGGCGAAATGGGACGCGACGGCAACCCGCGCATTGCTTCGATGACCGTGAACAACGTCGTCGGGCTGAAAGTTGCTGTGGAGAACAGCGTCGGCATCGCAACGCTTCCGGACTATCTCGTTGAAGGAAACGAGAATTTGGTGCGGCTGTTCAGCGAGCGCGAAGCGCCGACGCTGGATGCCTATTTCGTCTATCCGGAAGAACTGCGTTCGGTGGCGCGTATTCAGGTATTCCGCGATTTCCTGCTCGCGAACGCCCAGCGCTGGAAATACTGATTTCCGTAACGTCCTGCGCGGCTCGCATGGCGGGTATGTAGCTACCCGCATTGCCGCGCATGCCGATCGGGACAAATATCAATCCGTGCCCTGTAGCTACGCGCGCTCCCTTCCCCCTTCCCTGCGCGCGCGATGGCAACTTCTCCCTCTGGCAGGCACACGCCGCGCAAGCGGCGCGACTATCCAGGCCGGGTTCCGCAAGGAACCCGGCCTTTTATTTTTTCCTGAATGATTGTCATTCCGGGGGCGCGTGCATCGCTCGCGAACCCGGAATCCAGAACCGCAGACGCAAGCTGCCTTGGATTCCGGATCGCGCTGACACGCGTCCGGAATGACATGAAAGTTTCTAATTTGAAGATTGGGCGTTACGCCCAGAGCCGCTCGTTCTGGAGGTCTTTGTAAATCCCGGCGACATATTCGCCGTAGCCGTTGAACAGCACGGTCTGGCGGCGCTCGCCGGTACCGATGTCGCGCTCGGACGCCTGCGACCAGCGCGGATGCGACACCTGCGGATTCACGTTGGCCCAGAAGCCGTATTCCTGCCGCTGCAACTGCTCCCAGTAACCGACCGGACGCTTGTCGGTGAACGACACGCGCACGATGGATTTGATCGCCTTGAAGCCGTACTTCCACGGCATCATCAGGCGGATCGGCGCGCCGAACTGCTTGTAGCCCGGCTTGCCGTAGGCGCCGGTCACCATGAAGGCGAGTTCGTTGTTCGCTTCCGCGATCGTGCAGCCTTCGACATAAGGCCAGTTGCCGTCGGAGAGAAAACCGGGCCGCTGTTCGGGCGCCATCTTCGGATCGTTGAAGGTTTCCATGCGGATATATTTTGCGCCCGCAAGCGGCTTCGCGAACTTCACGAGCTCCGCCATCGGGAATCCGGTCCACGGGATCACCGCCGACCACGCCTCGACGCAGCGCAGGCGATAGGTGCGCTCCTGCAACGACGAGGCAACCGCCTTAATCAGCGTGTCGATATCGACGGTCTGTTCCTTCTCGACCATGCCGTCGATCTTGATCTGCCATGGGCGGATCTGAAGCTGCTGCGCGGCAGAGGCGATGTATTTGCTCGTGCCGTATTCGTAGAAATTGTTGTAGTTCGACGCGAGCCGCTCCTCGGTGAGCTTGCCGTCGAATTTGTATTTCTCGTTGCGCTTCGCCGGATAAAGCGCCGCGGTCGGATCGGGAACGTCGGTCGTGCGCTGCGCGCTTGCCAGTTCCGGGAAAAAGGACGCGGCGGCGAGCGAGGCGCCTGCGCCGAGCAGTCTGCGGCGGGTGAAATAGACGCTCTCGGAGGTCGCCCGCGATTCCGGGATTTCCCAGCCGCGTTTGCGCTTGATCAGCATCGTGATTCCTCCTCGGACGTCCAACCCCGCAGACAGGTAGAACGTTGCCGCGACCGAAGGCAATTCACGGAAGCGTGACGGGAACCGGCGTTACTTCTGCTCGTGCGACGCGATGATCGCCTCGCCCATGCGCACGAAGCGGCAGCAGGGGCTGTCGGCGCCGATGCTCTGGGCGCAGACCCGCGCGCCTTCCAGCAGCAGGAATAGTTCGTCGGCGAGCATTTCCGGCTGGTCGAGCCCCGCGTCGGCGCAAAGCTTCGCGAGACGGTCGCGCTGCGCGCGCTTGTGTTCCTCGATCACGCGGCGGGCGGGATGGCCCTTCTCGGCAAGCTCGACAGCCGCGTTTGCGAGTGCGCAACCGCGGCCCTGAGGGTCATTCGCATCCTGCCCCGCCGCTTCGAGCCAAACGGCAAGCTGCTTGCGCGGGTCATCCGGATATTCGCGCTCGATATAGGTCCAGAACTTCTGCGACTTGCCCGAGAGCCGCCGGAGATATTCGGCGACCAGCGCGTCCTTCGACTCGAAGTGCCGGTAGAGCGTCATCTTGTTGGTGCCGGCCGCTTCCGCGATCGCGTCGACGCCCACCGCCCGGATGCCCTGGCGGTAAAAAAGGTTCGATGCAGCCGTCAGGATGCGCTCGCGCGGAGGCATCGGGACGAGTGCGGCATCGGCTTCAGCGGTTTGGGTAGAAAATCGTGGTGTCATGCCCTTGACTCAGGTGTTACCGGTCAGTACCTATATGTTACTGATCGGTACCAAATCAAGCTCCTGCTGGTACCGACCCTCGAAACCAGGGAGAGCCCGATGAGTCGATGCCTTGACGCTTTTAACGCATTTAGCCTGCCCGCCTGCAATAGCGAGATCAGCATGGCTGACGCCCTGACCGATCCGCTGATCCGGTCGGTCATGGAGGCGGATGGCGTCGATCCCGAGGCCCTCGAGGCCGAGTTCCTCCGGATCGCGGAACACCGCGAAAGCGCTCTCCAACCCTGAATTGCCTACCGCGGTACTTCCTCCCCCACACCGCGGAGACAGCCGGACGGTCCAAGGCGTGCCCCCGCGGGACCGTCCGGCACCCTTCCCCCGAACAGGACGACTCCCATGAACATTCATGACACTTCCGCACAGACGCTTTTCTCGAGTTACCGCCTCGGCGATCTCGAACTGAAGAACCGCTTCGTGATGGCGCCGATGACCCGCTCGCGCGCGGTCGAAGGCAACACCGCGAACCCGCTCGCCGCCGAATATTACGCGCAGCGCGCGGGCGCGGGCCTGATCGTCACCGAAGGCACGCAGGTCAGCCCGCAGGGCGTCGGCTATGTCCGCACCCCGGGCATTCATTCCGGCGCGCAGGTCGAGGCCTGGAAGAAGGTAACGGACGCCGTGCACAAGGCCGGCGGCGTAATCTTCGCGCAGCTCTGGCATGTCGGCCGCATCTCACATTCCGACTTTCACAACGGCGAATCGCCGGTAGCCCCATCGGCGATCGCCGCCGAAGGCAAGACTTTCACGCCCCAGGGTCAGAAAGATTTTTCCAAGCCTCGCGCGCTCGAACTCTCCGAGTTGCCCGGCATCGTCGAGCAATTCCGTACCGGCGCAAAGAACGCGAAGGCGGCCGGCTTCGACGGCGTCGAAATTCACGGCGCGAACGGCTACCTGCTCGACCAGTTCACCGCCGACGGCCCGAACAAGCGCACCGATTCCTACGGCGGCAGCATCGCGAACCGCATTCGTCTTCCGCTCGAAGTCACCGAGGCCGTCACCGGCGTCTGGGGCAAGGAGCGCGTCGGCTATCGCATTTCGCCTTATGGCGCCTACAATTCGATGTCGGATTCCAATCCGCTCGCGACCTTCTCGCAACTCGCAGACGAACTGAACTCGCTCGGCATCGGCTATCTTCACGCCGTCGATCCGGCGGACGCTTCGCTGCGCATTTCGCCAGCACTCCGCGAGATTTTCACGAATACCTACATCGCAGCCGGTTCGTTCGACCTCGCGAGCGCGGAACGCGCGATTGCAAACGGCGACACCGATCTGGTCGCCTTCGGCAAACCGTTCCTTGCGAATCCTGATTTGCCCGCGCGCTTCAAAAAGAACGCGCCGCTGAACGCGCCCGATGTCGCGACCTTCTATCAGGGAGAAGCCAAGGGCTACACGGATTATCCGGCGCTCGGATAATCGGGCCACAGAGAATTAAACGGCCGGGATTTCCCCCGGCCGTTTTTTTATTTTACGATCTATTCCGCCGCGCGCCGCGACGTCACGATCTGATCGGCCTGTTTGCCGGTCAGTTCCGCGAGATGATCGAAGCGCGAAGTAAGCCCGCCGACACCGGCGGTCGCCGAGCGTACTTCAACGATCAGGTCGCCGATCGCGGACTCTGGCAGCAGTCCGCGCACCACATCCCAGCCGTCCCATCCGTCGCGCGCCTCGAAGCCGAGAATTTGTCCGCGCCGCTGCGACAGGATCGCGTTGATCTTCGCGGTCGCGTCGTTCGGGCAGGCGATCTCGACTTCAAAGATCGGCTCGAGCAGCACCGGCTGGCATTGCGGCAGCGCCTCGCTCATCGCAAGCCGCCCCGCCATCTGGAACGCCATGTCGGATGAATCGACCGAATGGTACGAGCCATCAGTCAGCGTCACCGCGACATCGACCACCGGAAAGCCGAGCGGCCCGCATTTCAGGTACGAACGCACGCCGGTTTCGACCGATGACACGTATTGTTGCGGCACCACGCCGCCTTTGATGCGGTCGCCGAAAGTGAAGCCGCCGCCGCGCGGCAGCGGCTTGATGTCGAGCACCACATCGCCGAACTGGCCGTGCCCGCCGGATTGCTTCTTATGGCGGCCGCGTTGTGTCGCCGGCTTGCGGATGGTTTCGCGATAGCCGACCCGCGGCGGATGCGTATGCACCGCGACGCCGAAGCGCCCGCGCAGGCGTTCGACCGCGACCCGCAGATGCATTTCGCCCTGCCCGTAAAGCACGATCTCGCCGAGATCGGCGTTATGCACAATGCTGAGCGAGGGATCTTCCTCCGCCAGCTTCGTGAGCGCGAGGCCGAGCTTCACGTCGTCCTTGCGTTCGGCGGCGGAAATCGCAAGCGATAGTACGGGCGGATAAGACACCACCGCGCCGAGCGAGACCGCGAGTTTCCCGGTCGTGATCGTCTCGCAGGTCGCGACCGGATCGAGCTTGCCGAAGCCGGCGAGATCGCCGGCTTTCGCGGCACCGCGTTTCTCGATCGCGGTACCTTTGATTGAGAACACGCCCGCGACCCGCGCGGTCGCACCCGACGAAGACAACACGGTCGCGCCTTCGCCGATTTCGCCGGAGAGCACGCGCGCGACCGAAAGCTTGCCGCCGTGGCTCGTATGCAGCGTCTTCACCACATCGGCCACACCGTCGGTTCCCGCGTTCAGCTTCAGCCGCGCGGCGGTGTCCGCAACGCCCGGCGCTTCGTGACGCAGCGCTTTCATCAGGCGCAGCACGCCGTTCTGCCGCGTGGCGGAGCCGATCAGCACCGGGCAGATCGCGCCATCCCGCAACTCTTTCGAGAGGTCGTCGAATACGCGGTCGCGCGGCGGCTGCATGTCTTCGAGCAACTGCTCCATCAGTTCGTCGTCGTGATCGGCGAGCGTCTCCAGCATCGTGAAGCGCGCGTCCTTGTTGCGCGAGGCATTCTCGCCTTCGAGATCGACTACTTCGCTCGCGGCGGATTCGCGGTAAATGAACGCGCGCTCCAGCGCGAGATCGACGAAGCCCGCGACGATGCCGTCCTTCCAGATCGGAATCTGGCGCAGCACCAGCGGAATGCGCGACACCGGCTGCAACATCGCGAGCGTCTCGCGCAGCCGCCGCTCCGCCTTGTCGATTTTATTGATGAAGAGAAAGCGCGGAATCCCCTGCGCCTCCAGTTCGCGCATCACGAGTTGCAGTTGCGGAATTTTCTTCGGGTCCGCCTCGCAGACCACGACCGCGGCATCGACCGCCGGGATCGCCGCGCGCATGTCGTGCGCGAACTCGACCGAACCGGGACAATCGATGAAGTGATAGGTCTCGCCTAAAAATTCCGTCGAGGCGACGTTCAGCTCGACGCTCATCTTGTGCGCGCGCGACTCCGCGCCGGCGTCGCCGACCGAAGTGCCCGCGTCCACGCTGCCCGCGCGCGCGATCGCACCCGTGCGGGTGAGAATGGCCTCGAGCAATGTGGTTTTTCCGGATTGAAACGGACCTACGAGCGCGATCGCGCGCGGTCCCTTGCGACTTATGCCCTTAAGAGTCTCTGCCCCGGCAGAGCCGTTACGTGCGGGGCCTTTATTGTCAGCCATCGACACCTCCCTGCCCGGTTCGGTGTCGAGCGCCGCTCGCCCGGCATCACCGGGTAAACCGGCCGAGAGAGGACGGCCGGGAAATGATCGTTTCAGCGAAAAGCCGCGAGCGCAAGCACGAACCCGCTTTGCATCGCAGCGAATACGCAAAAACAAACGCGGCCCGGAACTTCCGGGCCGCGCTCGTTAGAAATTGCAGAATATTTTTAGTTCAGCACGAGCTGACCGACACCGACCGAAAGGCCGACTCCGATATTGCCTTCGCCCGAAAGCGGCTGGAGCGCGACGGTGTTGTGCGAACCGCCGACCAGCACGTTGCCGCCGACGCCAAGGCCGAGCGCGATGTTGCCCGACGCACCGGTGTAGGTGCCGCGCAGATCGCCCGGATAGAGACGCTTGTTATGGGCATGAACCGCCCAGACCAGCACGCCGCCGCCGCTGATGTTCAGGTCGAGACCGATGCGGCCGATGTCGGCGCGATAGCGGTGCGCGCGGCGGCTGTTGGTCGGATAAAAGAAGCAGCCCGCGGTGCGGTGCGAACCCACCACGAAGCTCACGTTCGGCGCGACCTTGCACTCGAGCGTGCCTACGCGCTCGAAATGCTGCGCGCTGGCCGGGCTGGAGGCAAAAGCGAAGATCGCGGCCACGCCGGCCACGAGCGCAAAAAGACGACGGTTCATCTGGATAAGGCTCCCTTTTTAGCACGGCCCCGTAACCGGGCCTCGTTTTTAGTCCGGCGAATGCCGTATTCCATAAACGCGAAAACGGACAAAAGTTCCATACTGCGCTGCGATTATCGCAGTGCACCACAGAACCGCTGAATACGGCGGCCGGCTTCCTCAAGCTCTTTCTCCGAGGTCGCATAGGAAATGCGAAACGCCGGAGACGAACCGAAGGCCGCGCCGTGCACGACTGCAACGCCTTCCGACGCCAGAAGTTCTTTCGCGAAGTCCTCGTCGTTCTCCAGCTTCTTGCCCGAGGGCGCGGTCTTGCCGATCGTGCCCGCGCAGGACGGATAGACATAGAACGCGCCTTCCGGCGTCGGGCACTTGATGCCGCTCGCCTGATTGAGCATCGACACGATCAAGTCGCGCCGATTCTTGAACGAGACGTTGTGCTTCTCGATGAAGTCCTGCGGACCGTCGAGCGCGGCGACCGCCGCCCATTGCGAGATCGCGGACGGGTTCGTGGTCGACTGCGATTGTAGCGTACCCATCGCCTTGATGAGTTGCTCCGGTCCGGCCGCGTAACCGATACGCCAGCCGGTCATGCAATAGGCCTTCGACACGCCGTTCAGCGTCAGCGTGCGCTCGTAGAGCGAAGGCTCGACCTGTGCCGGTGTCGCGAACTTGAAGCCGTCATAGACCAGCTTCTCGTACATATCGTCGGTCAGCACCCAGACCTGCGGATGCTTCTTCAATACGTCCGTCACCTTCTTCAGGTCGTCGTGCGTGTAAGCCGCGCCCGACGGGTTCGACGGCGAGTTGAAGATGAACCACTTGGTCTTCGGCGTGATCAGCTTCTCGAGATCCTCGGCCTGCACCTTGAATCCGTGCGCCGCCTTGGTCGCAAGCGGAACCGGCGTGCCGCCGCAGAACTGCACGATGTCGGGATAGCTCACCCAGTATGGCGCCGGGATGATGACCTCGTCGCCGGGATTGATGGTCGCGACCAGCGCGTTGAACAAAACCTGCTTGCCGCCGGTGCCGACCGACACCTGCGAGGGCTTGTACTTGAGGCCGTTGTCGCGCTCGAACTTGCGGCAGATCGCTGCCTTCAGTTCGGGAATACCGTCGACCGCGGTGTATTTGGTTTCGCCGCGCTGGATCGCGGCGATCGCCGCATCCTTGATGTGCTGCGGCGTGTCGAAATCCGGCTCGCCCGCCGAGAGTGCGATCACGTCTTTTCCGGCCGCTTTCATCTCGCGAGCGACGTTGGAAATTCCGATCGTGGGCGAAGGCTTGATGCGCGAGAGCGCATCCGAAATGAAGGCCATTTTTGATGCTCCGGATTGCCGGTTTTCGGCGGCGCGGAAAGTAGTCAAATGGCCCCGCCGCCGCAACCTGAACTTAAGCCTCCGGCGTATAAGAAAATGTTGGGTTTGAAGGCGGATTCGAAATGAACGGTCTGGCAAAGAGCGGAATTGCCTCGGGCGCATGGCTGACGGCTGCGCGCATCCGCGCCTATTGCCTGATTCTGCTGGCCTTGAGCGTGCTGGCGCTCGGCGCGCTGCTCGCCACCTCGAACGGCCTCAACGACTACCAGAACCGTCCGCTGGGCACTGATTTCTCCAACGTCTACGCGGCGGGGAAATACGTTCTGGAAGGCAAACCGGCGGCACCCTACGACTGGCCGCTCCAGCACAAAAAAGAACAGGAAATCTTCGGCGCCGACACGCCGTTTTACGGCTGGCACTATCCGCCGATCTTTCTGTTCCTCGCCGCCCTGCTCGCGCTGCTTCCCTATCTCGCGGCACTCGCCGTCTGGCAGGCGGCGACACTCGTGCTCTATCTCGTCTCGATTCGCGCGATCCTCCCGCGCGCGGAAATCTGGCTTGCGGCACTCGCTTTTCCCGCCGTGCTCATCAACATCGGGCACGGCCACAACGGTTTTCTCACCGCCGCACTGATCGGCGGCGGATTGTGGCTCCTCGACCGCAGACCGATCGCTGCCGGAATTCTGCTGGGACTTCTGATCTACAAGCCGCAGTTCGGCGTATTCATTCCGCTGGCGCTTGCCGCGGGCGGCTATTGGCGCGCGTTCCTCGCCGCGAGCGTGACGGTGCTCCTGCTTTGTGCCGCAAGTTATTTCGCGTTCGGTCCCGGCGTCTGGGAAGCCTTCCGCGCCAGCATGACGCCGACCCGCGTGATCGTGCTCGAACAGGGCGACACCGGCTTCCATAAAATCCAGAGCGCCTTCGCCGCCGTGCGTCTGCTCGGCGGATCGGTGACGCTCGCCTACATCGCACAAGGCATCGTATTCGCGGCGGTTGCCGCCTGCCTGATCTGGCTCTGGCGGGGCCCGCACGCTTTCGCGCTGAAGGCGTCGGCGCTGATCGCGGGCTCGATGCTCGCGACACCTTATATGCTCGATTACGACCTGATGATCGCAGCCCCCGCGATCGCGTTTTTCGCAGCTTACGGACTGGCGAAGGGCTTTCTGCCTTACGAGAAATCGGCGCTCGCTTTCGTGTTCATCGCACCGCTGCTCACGCGCGCCATCGCGGAACACATTTTCGTTCCGCTCGGCCTGTTCGCGATCCTGCTTCTGTTCGGAATTACTCTGCGCCGCGCGGCGACAGACGGACCCAGGTAACTTTTCCCGGCTCGAACAATGCGCGGCCCGCGCGCGACCACAAGGGCGGGCTGTGATCGCCGACCAGCAGAATCTCGGTTGGCCCGATCTGCGCCGTCATGTCGATGATGCCGTCGAACACATCCATCCACAGTTCGGCCATGCCACAGACTTCCTTATGTCCGAACGCGCCGCCGCGATTGGCGCAATCGAGCCGCGGCGTGGCGTCACTCAGCATCACCGGCACATGCGTGCTCAAGGTGAGCCAGTAGTAGAACAGCGGCTCCTTGGCTTCCTGAAACGCGCGCGTAATGCGCGGCAGCATCTCCACGTCGCAAGGCGCGCGGAACGGACCGCCGCACTTCCTTCGCTTCTTCGGCTTCAGGTCTTCGCGGAACGCGTATTCCTGAAAACCGATTTTCGGATACCACTCCGCGCGGTCGAAGAACGACTTCGTGAAGTGATGCAGCGCCTCGGTTTTATATCCGCGTTCGCGCATGAGCTGCGGCAGACAATGTTCGCCCGTCAGGCTGGCAACCTTGCTGTAGGACGCACGCGTGTCGCAAAGCTCGCGCATTTCGCCGGCGGTGGTCGATCCGAAATAGGTCGTCGAGCCGTTCGTCACCCGATAGCGCTTCTGCAATTCCGGATTCCGGAACGGCTTCAGCAGCGCTTCCTGCTTCAAAGGATCCGCGAACTTGCCGAGCGCTTCCACGATCACGACCAATACGCGCTTCGGCTTACCGGTGAGCACCGTATCGCGAAAACCCGAACTTACGGCGGCGGACTGCATCGGCGCATTCGCGCCGTAAAGCGCGCCGAACTGATAATGCGCCGAGGTATTGCCGGTGAAATCGGCGCCCACGAACAGCAGAACCGCGGCCAGGAAAATTCCTGTGCTTCCGTTTCGCAACGCCGCGCGAAAGCGCGTCAGCATGAAAATGCAAAGTCCCGCAAAGGAAATCACGCCCACGATCAGCGCCGCGTACAGCGGCGACTTGAAGAGGTCGAGTTCGTTGGCGAGATGAAGTGCGAGGCCGATTTCGCTCGGTGCCAGCCCGAACTGGAGCGCGATCGTCGAAATCCCGTCGTAGATCGCGACCACGACGAAAAGAACCGCAACCGGAACGGCCGCCAGATAGCGCACCGACAGCGCGACCATCGCGTAGAGAATGATCGCGGTCGTGCGGGGCGGCAGGCCAATGCCGGAAATCATCGCGCCGATCGAAAGTGCGTTCGGCAGAAGCAGACCCGCGATGCACAGAAGCAATGTCGGCGATAGCAACCGCGCCGTCTCTCTTCCCGCCGCCGTCGGCAATACCGCTTCCTGCTGCACCGCCTGACCTCCCAAAGCCGATATCCGAATGCTTCAAAATGTGCCGCTCCCATACCACCGCGAAACTAAGGGGAACCTAATTTGAAGGAGCGGGTCGATCCCGATTCTTAACCGCGCATCAACCCTGTCCGGTCCGAGCCGCGCAGGATGCCGCAGCGTCCCGTCATACCGCGAACATATGGGGGCTTTACGCGCCGCAGCGCTGCCATGCCGGGCACGGCTTCCCAAGCCGCCGCGGTTCGGTCACCTTCGGCGGCTTTTGGGGACAGGAGACGGGGCTTGCTGACGCTCTATTCGATGCAGTCGTCCGGCAACAGCTACAAGGTGCGCATGCTGCTCGCGCGCCTCGGGCAGCCTTATCATCTCGTCGAGATCGACCGTTTCAAGGGCGAGAACCGCACGCCCGAATATCTGGCGATCAACCCCGAAGGCCGCCTTCCCGCGCTCGCGCTCGACGACGGCCGTATGCTCGCCGAGTCGAATGCGATTCTGGTTTACCTTGCCGAAGGCTCGGCCTGGCTGCCGCGCGACAATTTCGAGCGCGCCGAAACGCTGCGCTGGATGTTCTTCGAACAGCACAGCCATGAACCGGCAATCGCCGAGGCCCGGTTCTGGCTCCATTTCGTGCGTGGCGGCCGCGAGCTCCGGACCCACGAAATCGATCAGTGGATGGAGCGCGGCTATGCGGCGCTTGCGCTGATGGAGCAGCATCTGGCGAAGCACGACTACTTCGTCGGCGGCCGCGAGACGGTCGCCGACATCGCGCTCTACGCCCATACTCATGTCGCCCGCGAAGGCGATTTCGACCTCGATGCCTTCCCCGGCATCGGCCGCTGGCTTGCCCGGATCAGCGGCAATCCGGCGCATGTAGCGATGGACGCGGTCCCTCCCAGCGTCAGTTTCGGGCTGGCGCCGGCACGCGGGACCGCCCCGATAAGTTAACGATTGGCCAGCCATAAGCCCGTCTGCCATGATTTCGCCGTGGGGCTCCCACAGGGGAACACAATAAGGTCGTGGGCTGGCCGAACTCGGCATCTAAGTTGCTTCTGTTCGATCCAGAATCGCGGCGCGGCGAAAGGTGCCCATTTCGGGCGCGGTTGCGTGGCGGTGAGTTGGGAAAATGATTGAAATTCCGGCAGACAAGCGGGTTCAGAGCGTCGTTGCAGAGGCGAGCCGCAAGCGCGCGCTTGGTACTGCCGTGACCGAACTTGCGCTCACCGTATCGCTGATCCTTTCGATCGTCGTGGTCCTTGCCGTAGCCGGCGCTTCCAGCGCCATGGCCTCGAACCGCAGCGACCTCATCATGATGGAAGAGTCCGCAAGCTCCGCGCTCACCACCATGGGCATCCTCGCGCTGATCGTGGTCGTGATGGGCGTTCTCACCATCCTCGCCTTGCGGGATGTGGCCCCGGTGCACAACAAGCGCACCAACCGAACCCGCCGCTGATTTTCCGAACCATCGCTGCGTTGGCAGGTTATGCAGGAAGGCTCTAGGCTTTCCTGCATGAAAAAAATCCGCACCCTTTTCCTGCTCCCGCTTCTGTTCGCCGTGCCCGCATCGGCGCAGACCGAAGCGACCGTCGTCAAAAGCGAAAAAGCGCAAATCAGCGTCGAAGTCATCGCCAGCGGATTGCAAAATCCGTGGGGTCTCGCCTTCCTGCCCGATGGCCGCGCGCTGGTCACCGAACGGCCGGGACGGCTTCGCATCATCGGCAAGGACAACAAACTCTCCGATCCGGTCGCAGGCGTGCCCGAAGTCGCCGCCGTCGGCCAGGGCGGACTGCTCGACGTCGCGCTCTCCCCCAATTTTGTAAAAGACAATCTGGTTTTCCTGAGTTTCGCCGAACCGCGCGGCGCGAACGGCTCGAGCACTTCGGTCGCGCGCGGGAAGTTTGTGGAAAAAGACGGCAAGGCATCGCTGGAAGACGTAAAAGTGATTTTCCGGCAGGAGCCTGCGCGGCCCGGCGGCTTTCACTTCGGCTCGCGGCTCGTGTTCGCGCGCGACGGCAATCTTTTCATCACCACCGGCGAGCGTAACCTGAAGACGCCGGCGCAGGAGCTTTCCAACCACATCGGCAAGATCATCCGCGTGACGCCCGATGGCGGCGTGCCCATGGACAATCCCTTTGTGAAGAATAAAGACGCGAAGCCGGAAATCTGGTCCTACGGCCACCGCAACGTGCAGGGCGCGGTCCTTCACCCTCAAACCGGCAAGCTCTGGATCGTCGAGCACGGCCCGCGCGGCGGCGACGAGATCAACATTCCCGAAGCCGGCAAGAATTACGGCTGGCCGGTGATCGGCTACGGCATCGACTATTCCGGCGCGAAGATTCACGAAAATACGCACAAGGAAGGCATGGAGCAGCCGATCCATTACTGGACGCCGTCCATCGCGCCCTCGGGTGCTATGTTCTACACCGGCGATCTGTTTCCCGGATGGAAGGGCAATCTCTTCACCGGCTCGCTGGTCTTCACTTCTCTCTACCGCATCGAAGTGAACGGCGAAAAATTCGTGAAAGAGGAAGCGTTGCTCGAAGCCGGAGGCGACCGCATCCGCGACGTGCGGCAGGCGCCCGACGGCGCGATCTGGCTCCTGACCGACGCGCGAAACGGCAAGGTCCTGCGGCTCACGCCAGCGAAATAACTGCCCTTACCACTTATGGAAGATGAAATAGGCGCCGGCCGCGATCAGCGCGAAGCCGACCAGATAATTCCAGGTGAACTTCTCGCCGAGGTAAAGCACCGAGAACGCCGCGAAGATCACCAGTGTAATGACTTCCTGAATCGTCTTGAGCTGTGCCGCCGAATAGACACCGTGCCCGATGCGGTTCGCGGGCACCGCGAAGCAGTATTCGATGAAGGCGATGCCCCAGCTGAACAGGATCGCGTAGATGATGGGCGACGACTTGTCCTTCAGATGCCCATACCAGGCATAGGTCATGAAAATGTTGGAAACGAACAGGAGCAGGATCGGCGTGATCGCGGGCGAAAGCGTCATCAGGGCACCGGGGCGGGAACGGGGAAAAGCGGAGTCGCGCGGGACGAGGCGCGAAGCTAGACTGAATCCGATTCCCGCCACAACGTCCGCAAACGCAGTTCCCGGAGAGACCCATGCGCCTGACCGCGCCGACCACCATCGTATTCCTCCTGTCCGTGATCCTCGCGGTGCTGGCGCTTCTTAGCCTGATCGTGGACATCCCCTTCGTCGGCCTGCACCGCTTCGCCTTCATGACCGGCGCCTGGGCGGCGCTCATGATCGGGGCGATGTTCCGGGGCCTGTGATGGCCCATAGCCACAATCCCCTCATAATCGGCGCTACCCTCGAGCACGCATGAAAAAAATCGTTCTGACCGCGCTTTTCGCGCTGGCTTTCACCGCCACGGCAAGCGCCGAACCGCCTAAAGAATATCCGCTGGTTGCAGCCGAGATCGCGAAGGGTCCGAGCGATCCCTCGCTCGAAGTATTCCGCGCGACGCTTGGCGAAATCGCACGGAAGAAAGACGCCGAGGCGCTGCGCAAGCTCGTCGCCGGCAGTTTCTTCTGGGAACGCGACTTCGGCGGCGGCTTCGAGAAAAAGAAGTCCGCCTTCATCAATTTCGCCACCGCGCTCAGCCTGAATGCCGACGACGGCAGCGGCTGGGAGCTGCTTGCGAAATTCGCGGCCCAAGTTCCGGGACCGCACGAGAAAAAAAAGGGCGTGTTCTGCGGCCCACCCGCGCCGAAATATAATGAGAAGGAGTTCGAGAAGCTCCTGAAAGACACCGACACCGAAGTCTTCGACTGGGGCTATCCCGCGCATGGTAACGTGATTGCGCGCGAGAAAGGCGAAGCCGGTTCGCCGGAAGTCGCGAAACTCTCCGCGCATTTCGTCTATGTCGATCTTGCCGCGCGCGGCTCCGACTTCGATTACAAGAACGGCTGGTCGCCGGTTGTCACCCACGACGGCAAGAAGGCTTTCGTCGCGCCGGGCGAACTCCTGACGCCGCTCGACCCGCGGCTCTGCTTCGCCAAGCGCGACGGCAAGTGGCGCATCGCGGGATATATCGGCGGCGGCGACTGACGCCTTTATTCTTCCGCGCGGCCACCCCATATTCGGGCCATGCCCAAAGAGTCGAAGCCCAAGGCGGCCGGTAAGGCCGACAAGCCCTATCGCACCGCCCGCGGCGTCAGCCACGGCATGGCCGAACGTCCGCAGCTGAATTTCGAGACGCCGGCGCTTGCGCCGACGGTGGACCCGGAACTCGCGCGCGCGGCCGGTTTCGAAAAGCCGCAGGACGAGAACGATTTCCGCGCTTCGCTCGGCTCCTCGAAAAGCGCGGACGCGCTGAATGCGCTGATCGCGAACGGCCGCGACGTCATCAACAACGCGGCATGGACGCCGCATCGCCCCGAGCGTCCGGCAAAATCCGAAGGCGGCAGGAAGTTCAAGCTGGTCTCGGAGTTTGCGCCCGCCGGCGACCAGCCCACCGCGATCGAGGAACTCGTCAACGGCGTGCACGACAACGAGCGCACGCAGGTGCTCCTCGGCGTCACCGGCTCCGGCAAGACCTTCACCATGGCGCAGGTGATCGAGCGCACGCAGCGCCCCGCGCTCATTCTCGCGCCGAACAAGACGCTTGCCGCGCAACTCTACGGCGAGTTCAAGGCGTTCTTCCCCGAGAACGCGGTCGAGTATTTCGTCAGCTATTACGACTACTACCAGCCGGAAGCCTATGTCCCGCGCACCGACACCTACATAGAAAAAGACTCCGCGATCAACGAGCAGATCGACCGCATGCGCCACTCGGCGACGCGCGCGTTGCTCGAGCGCGACGACGTCATCATCGTCGCCTCGGTGTCGTGCATCTACGGCATCGGCTCGGTCGAGACCTATTCGCGCATGACTTTCGACGTGAAAAAGGGCGACAAGCTCGACCAGCGCCAGATCATCGCCGATCTCGTCGCGCTTCAATATCGCCGCACCGACATGGATTTCGCGCGCGGCACCTTCCGCGTGCGCGGCGACGTCATCGAAATCTTCCCCGCGCACTATGAAGACCGCGCCTGGCGCGTCTCGCTGTTCGGCGACGATGTCGAGGCGATCCACGAATTCGACCCGCTCACCGGCGCGAAGCACAACGAGCTCGAATTCATCAAGATCTACGCGAACTCGCATTACGTGACCCCGCGCCCGACGCTCAATCAGGCGATCGAAGGCATCAAAGCCGAGCTGAAGCAGCGCCTCGACGAACTGGTCAAAGCGGGCCGCCTCCTCGAAGCGCAGCGGCTCGAGCAGCGCACCATGTTCGACCTGGAAATGCTGATGGCAGCCGGCGTCTGCTCCGGCATCGAGAACTATTCGCGCTGGCTCACGGGCCGCGCTCCCGGCGAGCCGCCGCCGACGCTGTTCGAATATGTGCCGGACAACGCACTGATCTTCGTCGACGAGAGCCACGTCACCGTGCCGCAGATCGGCGGCATGTATCGCGGCGACTTCCGCCGCAAGGCGACCCTCGCCGAATACGGCTTTCGGCTCCCCTCCTGCATGGACAACCGCCCGCTCCGTTTCGAGGAATGGGACGCGATGCGCCCGCAGACCATCGCCGTGTCCGCGACGCCCGGCGGCTGGGAGCTGGGCCAGACGCAAGGCGTGTTCGCGGAACAGGTGATCCGCCCGACCGGCTTGACCGATCCGCAGATCGACATTCGCCCCGCACGCACGCAGGTCGACGATCTGCTCGGCGAAGTGCGCGAGACCGCGAAGCGCGGCTACCGCACGCTGGTCACCACGCTGACCAAGCGCATGGCCGAGGACCTCACCGAATATCTGCACGAACAGGGCGTGCGCGTGCGCTACATGCACTCGGACATCGACACCATCGAGCGCATCGAGATCATCCGTGACCTGCGCCTCGGCGCCTTCGACGTGCTGATCGGCATTAACTTGCTGCGCGAGGGCCTCGACATTCCCGAGTGCGGGCTGGTCGCGATTCTGGATGCCGACAAGGAAGGTTTCCTGCGCTCCGAGACGTCGCTGGTGCAGACCATCGGCCGCGCCGCGCGCAACGTGGACGGCCGCGTGATCTTGTATGCCGACTCGGAGACCGGCTCGATGCAGCGCGCGATCGCAGAGACCAATCGCCGCCGCGCGAAGCAGGAAGAATATAACGCCGAGAACGGCATCACGCCGGAGAGCGTACGCAAATCCATCGGCGACATCATGGGCTCGATCTACGAGCGCGACCGCGTGACGGTGGACGCGGGCTTCGCCGAGGATATTGCGACCTACGGGCACAATTTCGAGGCGGTGCTCGCCGATCTCGAAAAGCAGATGAAAGAGGCAGCCAGCGACCTGAACTTCGAGGAAGCCGCGCGGCTTCGTGACGAGTTGAAGCGCCTGCGCGAAGTCGAAATGGCGTTTGTCGATGATCCGACATCCCGCATGGCGAGCGGAGCGAGCACCCATGCGGGATCATCAAAAAGCAAGATGGCAGCCCCTCTTCCGACCGGCCGCAAACCCGCCTCCACCGCGGGCCGCGGCGGCACGCGGGCGTTTAAGAGGAAGGGGCGGTAGGTCGCCCTTAAAACTATCTGGGACCGCGCAAAAAATTATTGAAGACTGACTTGTAGGCTCCAGTTTTGGCCCCCACATGCCCAAAATAACACGATGTGGGGAGGCATTTATGTTCGACGGTTTTTATCAAGCTCGCTTTGAAACGCCTGATGGAACTGACCTCGGCGTTATAACTCTTGCAGAAGGCAAGAAGCTTTACGGCGGCAACAACAAACTCCTGTATGTGGGCAGTTACACTCGGAAAGGCGATAACTTTAGCGCCGACGTGGAAGTCAGACCGCTATTTGTACAGTTTTCTGGGGAGGCCCGTAAATATGTCCGTAGAATCAGAATGAGCGGGCGCGGCGGATTCCAGAACATTATGTGCGTTTGCGAGTCGTCCGATTTACCCGGCGTTGAAATTAAAGCGGTTCTTGAGCGTGTGGTTGTCTGAACCGCTAACCCGTTTCAGTAATTATTACTTTTCTTAAGGCGAATCCGATTACAATGAATTCGAGCTAGGATTCGAACTAGAAAATGGCCCGCTATCGATCACCTGCCGCAAAGGATTTTGTGCGCCACTATCGTCGGCGAAGGCCAAATCAAGGGCCGGGGCGAACGCTATTTGACCGGACACAACCGTCACTAGTTGAAGACGAAGAAAAGTCGGTGGAAGTCACTGAGTATTTCCGAGCGCCTACTTACTCCACCACTAGCCGTATCGATCACCCAGACCAGTTTGACCTGCCAAATCTCGATTAGCTATTCTACTCCAATCCCGATTATTTCGACCTTATAGCCAAATCGACTGAGTTGGTCGTTGGCATTTGCCAGCGTTTGCTTGCTGAAAAACGGCAAGCCTGTTGGAATGTTCTTTGGTTTCGACATAATAAGAGCAAACACTACAGTTGATTTGTTCGCGCTAAACTTTCCGTCTTCCAGATGCGGCCAATATTTCCCGGTCACGTATTGCTTGCAAAGTTTGCGGAATGGCAAGTCCATTAAGGATTGACCAGAAACCACGCCTTGATTGAAAAGGTGGCTTAGCACCTGAGAGCCGCCAGATTTTTTTACATGAACATATTCCGGCTTATCGCTCATTAAATCGCAAATCTCGATTCTACTTTGACCACCACCATAAACAATCAACTTCTCATCCAAGAATAGAAGATTCTTCTCTTGTGAGGCGCGAGTATTGTACTCCTTCTCTTTCTCGCCCTTTTTTGCTTTCGGCAAATCAATGTTTGAAACTTTTATTGCATCGATTTTCTTATTTACTTCCTCAACGTGACTCGACGCGACTTTGAACCAAGTGCCGTCTATTAAGCAAAATAGGCTGCTGCCGCTCTTCACTTCAAAAACCAGAGCGGAATAAATAGAAAATCTTCCTGCCGGAGAATCGTTGATAAAGACGTCAATATGATTTTTCTTTAGCAGATCTATTTTTATAGGAGGCTTCGCGTAGAGTCTCGGAAGAAGCTTTTCTATTTCGAGATCGTAGTCTGGCTCATCATCCTTATCGCCAAAAGGTAATCGATATTCTTCATCAGTCATGATATCTCGAATACGCGGAGGAGACAGGAAAAGGCGATCCGTCTCTTTCTCATTGATGCTCTTCACCAACAGCTGGTCTAGCTTTTCCTTCTGATCTGGGTTCTTGACCTGCTCAATATTGTCAATCCAGCTATATCGCTTCTGGTATTCTTTGGATTTTGACAGCTTTAGAAGTTCTGAGCACTTCTTATCGATATCAGAGAGATCCAATTTAGCGACTAGCCGCAACGCATCTGCACCGGTTATGCTGCTGCCAATTGAAGAGTCCTTCGGCTTTCCCATTACGGCTTGCATTAAATCTCGGCTGGCATCCAAGCCGAACGCCGCTATCTCAGAACTGTGAGAGACTTGTGAACGCTTTGAAAGCGCCAGCGTATCGATCTGCTGCGCATCGACGACTTTAATTTGCTCTTCGCCTATACAATTTAACGCCGCCAACAGGCCGAATCTTCTTTCAACAGCGCTACCTTCGAGCCACGCCCAGCCAGACCCAAACGACACTGCGAAGTAACGCTTATCAACTTTAAGAAGCAATAGCGCTGAGGCTTGAGCGTTGAACAGATTTGCAACTGGCTTCTCAGCAATTGCATTTACGCGTGGAAGCCACTTCGGAGTCTTTGTTGCTGTTGCTTGAAAAAATATCTTGCTTCCAGCCTTCCCCTTAATGCCTACCGAACGCAATCCCAAACCTGTTTTAAGAATTGAATTCTCGGTCTTTGCATCCTCACTAATAAGGCGGATTGAAAGTGATATCGATTTTGCCATTCGGCTTCCCCTCCGAACTCGAAAAACAAAGCAGTATACACGATTGCAGACGTAGGACTTCGTTCGGACTGAGGTAATGGGCTACACCCCATGCAAATTTTGCCCCCGTCATACTTCCACCCCAAACTAGGACTATATTCCTTCTCGTCCCGGTCCAAATAAGGGCCATGTCGCGCGGCGTGTTCGATGTGCGGATCGGGAACGGTGGCTGCGAATGCGGGCGTAACGCACCCAAATCCGCAGCGGCTGAAGTCGCATGGTTCCGGCGAGCCTGCCGCTCGTCACAAGGGCCTTGCTTGGCTGCTTCGTTGGGAACGTGTGCCAACGCAAGTACGGCGAAGCAGATAAGGCCCGCCAGCGGTGGATAGTTCGGTCAGTCCACCGGGGGCCGCGCGAACGAAGCTGTAACTCCACCGTGCGTAATGGCGCGAACGGGCTAACCCCCGCGCGCGCTGTGCGGGACGCCGGGAACGATTCCGGCTTTCGCGGTGACTACCCTCGTCTGTGCTGTTTTCTTCGCACAGGCGGCCGTGGGAGACGGAATTCTCCCGGCGTCCCCGCCGCCCTCATAACTCGGCATTCACGCGCGAGAAGGAGAACCCGTGCGCGCGACAATGAACCGGGTGCAACCGTAAAATTGCGCGGCCTATACTTCGCCAATCCAGAGAAGGAGGAAGACCTGATGCAAATCCGCCTGGCCGCTTTGGCCCTGCTCCTGCTTTACAGCTCGCCCGCGCTTGCCGACGCGTGCAAAGACAAGTTCATCGCCGTGCTCACGAACTACGCCAACACGCGGGCGACCGTCTCGCAGAACACGCAGCAGATGAAGGGCGCCGCTCTCAACAAGAGCGAGTTTCTCTGGGCCGCGCCCGGCCACTATCTGCACAAGGCGACCGACCCCAAGGGGCCGTGGTACCTCACCTATGACGGTGCGATGTACCAGAGCGACGACGAAGGCAAGAACTGGAAGAAAATCCGCACCTTCGACAAGACGCAGCAGCAGGCCGGCGCCGACGACAACGTGAAGAAACAGGCCGCGAGCGCACGCAACGCGCAATGCGGCGAAGACACGTTGAACGGAATCAAGCACGAAACCGTCGAAGCCGAAACCGACCTGCCGAACCAGAAGGTGCGCGTGCACACAAAATACTGGGTAAACCGCGCCGACAAAAACTTCGTCACGCGCGCGGAAACGCGCATGACCGGCGATGGCTACGAAATCTTCACGACGCAACTGAGCAAACCCGAGCCTTCGCTCAAGCTGCCGAAACCCTAGGGATGCCCACGATGCTTGCTTTTGCGGCGGCCTCAACTCTTGCGGCTTTCGCGGCGCTCACCTCCCCCGCGTTCGCGCAAACCGCAAACGAAAAAGCCCGGGCAAATGCCCGAGCCTTCGCGTCTGCGCACTCGCAGTATTTCGCGACGTTACTTCTTGCCCGCCGGGTTCGTTTCCTTGTTATCGTCGGCCTGCGGCGCGTTCTTGCCCTTCGGCGCGTTCTTCATCGCGTCGGGTTTCGTTTTCGGCATCGTATTCTTCGTCTTGTTCTGGCCGCCCGGATTGGTGGCCTTGTTGTCGTCGGCCTGCGGCGGATTCTTCGGCGCGGGCTGCGCGTTGACGGTAGCTGCGCCCACGAAACCAAGCATGGCGACGGCCGCAATAACGGTCTTGAAATGACGTGACATGATATCTCCGATGGTTGTTGCCTCCGGTGGAACAACGGGCGATGCCTGCACTCGGTTCCGCAAGATGACGGATTCGTAAGACCGGACCGCAAAAACTTTCACCAGGAACGCTTCGCCCGATGAAAATTCATTCCGCTATGTTCGCTATCGCGCTTTGCGCCACATGCTTCGCTATTCCCGCGCGCGCGCAGCCCGCGCCGCAGATTCCGCAGCCGCAATATCGCGTCGAATGCCGCGGGCAGTTCGGGCCGAACGCAACCCACGCCGATCTGGTGAAGGCTTATGGCGCGAAGAACGTCGCCGTCGAGGAAATCGCCCGCGCGGAAGGCGAGGTCGTGGTGGCGAGCGTTGTGTTTGCAAAAGATCCTTCGCGCCGCCTCGAGGTCGAATGGTTCGACGAGGAGAAGAAGGCAAGGCCCGCGGTCATCACCGTGTTCGGCGAGAAGAACCGCTGGATCGGCCCCTTCGGCATCAGGAACGGCATGACGATTGCACGCATCGAGCAGATCGCGGGCAAGCCGTTCAGGATCAACGGTTTCGGCTTCGACGTCGCCGGAAAGGGCCACTTCGAAGGCACCAAGCTCGAGAAACTCGCGGGCGGCTGTTCGTTCGGCGCGCATTTCGAGATCGAGGGCGGCCAGCCGCCCGAACATCTCAAGCGCTTCATCGGCGAAGTCGAGATCGGCAGCAACGATCCCGATTTGCTTTCGCTGAAGCCGAAGCTCTGGATTTTCACGCTCAGCTATTCCGCGAGCGCGGAATGATTGCTCGCCGTCCCCGCGAAAGCGGCGCTACCGCTCGTAGCCGCGCAGGCCGGAGTCGATCACGCGCACGCCGATTTGCGGGTTGTCGGCGAATTGCGGCCCGCCGGTGCGCTGGAGCGAGATCGGCTTATCTACCAGCGGCGGCTTGTCGCTGTAATGCGCGATCACGAAGGCGACGCCGAGACCGGCTATGAACAGAAGGTCCATCGGCACGCGCGACCAGTCGCGCTGGCGCACGGTCTTGCGCTTGGGAAATGGAATGATCCGAACCTTGTCGCGGCTCATCGCGGAGGGCCTCGGGCGCCAACCTTCTATGCAGCAAATTTACTCCCGCGCGGGCATGCGCGCAAATCGCCGCTTGAACGGAAAATTTACGCGGCGCGCGCGGCGCGCATCAGCGGCCGAGCGCGGTTTCCTCGGCGGCCAGCGGCACCCGCCGCTCGCCGATAATCCGCACCGCATCGCTGCGCTCGAGGGTTACCCGGGTGCGGTCGCCCGGCGGTCCGCGCAAGGAGAAGATCAGCACCACGACCGTAATAAAGAGCGCGATGGTCAGCACCAGTTCCATCATCCAGTGTGGCGGAAATTGCGCAGGAAATCGCATGGCGAATTCCTCCCGGACCGGAAACGCCGGTCCGGCGGCAGCGGTTCCGCGGCGGCCGCATTATTCGATGGTGCAGCGCACCTGCCCGCGGCCCACGCGCTTCTCCGCGCGTATCTCCATCCGCAACGCAAACTGCTCGCCCTTCCTGGCGGGCAGCTTGCCCTCGAATCGAAGCTCCGCGCTTTCGCCGGCGGAAAGCGGCTGGAACAGATGCAGCCGCAGCACGCCGTTCCTGATTTCGGAGAGCTTCGTCTGCTCCGGGAAATATTCGTAAGGATCCTCGCCGAAGCGCACCAGCACGCGCACCGCCCCGATCTGTTTCGGCGGATATTCGCTTTCCGCGGTGCCATCGACATAGGCCTCAATCTTCACCGGCCCTTCGGCGGGAAGCGGAAAACAACTCAGGATGAGTTTATCCGCGGCCTGCGCCCGCGCGGCGAAAAGAACGGGCGCGAGCAAGAGTGCGCGCAGCGTCACTCGACGAAACATTTTACCTTGCCGCGTCTGATCTGCGGCGCGGTCTTCTTGCCCGGCACGGCCGCCGGGCCATAGCGCACCTCATACGTGCCGGACCAGTCATCCTCGTCTTTCGGATTGCGCTTCGCGTCCACCATCACGAGATAGTCGCGCTCGCCCGCGCGCGCGCCGACGCGAACCCGGATCACGCCGCCCGCGCCGAAGTAACGCTTCACGTCCGATTGCCTGAACACGATCTTCTCACCGTCGATTTCGAGCTCGGCACCGAAATTGATCAGGTTGCCGCCCGAGCGCGGGGTCGCGCCGCCGACTGAGAGCTTGGTCACGTTCTTGTCGTCGGCCTCGCAGGAAAACCCGGCCGAGGCGAAAGCCGGCACGGAGAGCGCAAGCAACGCCGCGGCTATGAAAAGAAGCCGTTTCATCCGCTCAGCCTCCAGAGCACTGCGCTTTGCCGGAGACTTTGGTTTTGCCCAAGGTCACGACGTAGCTGCCCGCGAGTTCGATTTCGTCTTTCGGCTTGGCATAGATGCGGACTTCGACCGCGCCTTGCGGGGTTTGTTTGAGAAGCACCAGCGCGACATTCTTGCCCCAGTTATAAGACTTCACGTCGCTCCGCTCGAACGAAAGCTTGATACCCGAAGCAAGCTGCAATTCGCCGCGCAGGCTCGCGAGATACTTGCCGTCGCGGGAGGTGATCGCCTCGACCGTAAGTTCGACATTCTTGTCCTGCGCGGAGCAGTCGAGATTAGCCGAGGCCGATGCGGACGCCGTCATCGCCAAGGCCGCCATAACAGTGAGCGGAAACCGTTTCATAGCCTTTCCCCGTTCCGGGTCGGGCGCGCTTATAAACCAACCGCGCGCGGCGGAAAATGACGAAAGCGCGAGCGCGCTTCCGGCTAGGCCCCCGCCATGCGAAAATCGCCGCCCGGGAGCTTCCGATGTATCCTCGCTTGTTTACCGCCGCCGCGTTCTGCCTAATCGCCGTAGCGTCATCCAAGGCCGAGGAGGACAGCCACGCTATCTTCCGGCGAGCCGAAGCTCCGAAGGAAGTGCGGGCGGCGGTTACCTGCGACGAAGCCGACGACATCATCACCCGCGACGCCTTCGCCGGCGGCTGGCTGTGGCAGTCGAAATGTCCGAGCAACCACGCCAACTTCATCAAGGCGCAGGTTTTCTCCCGCGACAAGAACGGCAAGGACGCGAAGCTGATCCGCTTTCCGGTGCCGCGTGGCACGCCGCTTGAAGAGATTTCCAACGTGGAGTTTTTCCCGGCGACGCGGGAGTTCAATTCCCTGTTCGTCAATCCGGAAGATGAATCGGTCTGCCGCACCGAGGCACGCTGGATCGCGCAGAATGCCTTAAAGCCCAAGCTCGTGTTCTGGCGCGAGACCAAGGACTGCGACGGCAAGAAAGGCTGGCGCGTGCTGAAAGGAAGAAAATGAAGCGCTCTATTTTCTCTGCCGAAAGTCTTGAACAGATATATCCATCCAGTGCTCTACGTCCTCACAATCGAAAAGTTCGCCGACAAACTTGAAGAATGCTTTCCTTTGCGAGGCTTCGTTGCCCGACTCACTGGTGATTTCGATGCCGCGCGTCATGATCCTGCGAAACTCAGCGACGTAATTTGTCCAGATGCCGCCCTCGCCACCCCAGAGCTTCTGAAAAACCGGCGCGCGGCAAACTTCCCACATCCAGATCACCCATGAGCCGAACACCTCGGGTGCGACGATCTTCTGGCGCCGAAAGCGCACTGCCATTTCGAAAAGATTGAGCGTCTGACAGATATATTGCCGCAGCAAATGCCGCTTCAACTCGTCGCGCGGCGGGTTTTCCGCGAACCAGAACATCTTCGCGAATTGCGGATGCTCGCACTCCCATTGAAAAAGCTGCACCGATTGCAGTTCGAGCGTCTGATAGATCTTGTGCTGCGCCGTCGCATTCTGTTGCTTCGAGTTGAGATGATTTGTGATCACGATCATCGCCGCTGCGATCACGATGCCGAGAATTTGCGCGGCATTGTTGATGACCTGCAATGCGCTCTCGTCGGGCTTTAGATCGCGCCAATGCCAGGCAACGAACAGAAAGAAAACGATTACCGCCCATAGCGTGGCCCAAAGCAAGACCGCGTAGCGAATGCGATCGTCATCCCACCTGTTGCGCAAATAGCCGCCGTAAAGAAACCCGGCGACTACAAAACTTCCGCCGAGCAGCGAAGCTGCATCGAGAATAGTGCCATCAGCGGAAAGCCTATGCGCGCCCCAGAGCGACGCGAAGATCAAAGCAACAAATAGAAGACTGGCAGCAACAAAAGCAAGGTCAAGTTTGAGCGGGTCGTGCGCACCTTCTTCGTTTTTCCAGCGGAGCCAAATAAAATATGTGATGTAGAGCGAGCACAGCAGCGAAACAAACTCGAGAAAAATAATTGCGATCGTTACAATCGGCTGCATGGCCAAATCCTACGAAATCTCTTTCATCATCACGACCGATACCTGTTTGAAACCCTGTTTCTCGAACAGGTGATGCGCGTCGTGATTTTCAATACCGCTCTCGAGAAACTGCCGCTTGATGCCGCGCTTGAGACATTCCTGATTGATCCATTCCATAAAGAAGGAACCGTAACCTTTGCCGCGCGCATCCGCCTCAACGACCATGTCCTCGAGCACTGCGTAGGGGACAGCGCCGTCACGGGAGAACGTAACGAAAAACACGCCGACCATGCGGTCATCATTCTCCAATATCGCGGCGAGCTGCGTCTGTCCGCCAACCGGCGCATCCTCGGCGGCGCCGATGCGTGCCGCCAAATCTTCGCGGATGATCCTTGCAATGTCGGGGTGCCATTTGCCGGGCGCAATCGCGCGTGGGCCCTGTAATTCGGAGTGCGAGATATAAGCCGCCGTCAAATTGGACGAAAACAGCCTCGCAGCCGCATCGACCTGCGCGGTGTCGCGGCACCAGTAGCACTTCATTTCAGCCGGCCCCTCTCTTGCGTTAAGTCATATCACGGTCGCGCGGCATTGCCACGATTACGGAGCCATGCAAGCCGCGATCAATCTTGTCGACTTCCAGTGGCAAACGGGTCTACGCTTTCTCCCGGATGCGGCGGGCATGTCAGGAGTGGCGTCATGAAGAAAACGACGGCTGCCGTTGCGCTCGTGTTCGCTTTTTCGTTCGCGGCCTTTTCCGGCGTTGAATCGAACAGCGCACAGGCCGCGTCGAACACGTCGCCGTTCCGCGCGCATGGCGTCAATCGCCCGCTGGATTACCGCTTCCCGGTCACGCCGCGGAATTACTCCTACGTCAACCGGCATCACCGCTACGGCTGGCGGTATCATCGCCGCTTCCAGCCGCTGCCTGCGCTAACCGGACCCATGGTGATCTACCAGAACGGCGAAATTGGCATCCCGCCGCAGGAAGAATTCACCGGCTCGATTCCGCAGGTACAGATTCCGGCGCGGCCGGTCGTGCATCGCGTCGGCGAAACCGGCGCCTGCGGTGTACAGCAGGTGAACGTGCCCGGCAGCATGGGCCGCACCACGGTCAACATCTGGCGCTGCTGACACGGAACTCCGGTTCCTTTCGCACATCGCCGTCACAACATCGTCCAGCAATCACCTTGCTTCGTCAGGAACGATGCGTGCAGCCGCCTGTTGCCCACCGTTACGGGCAAAGAAGGAGATGCACGATGATTTTCAGAAAGACCGTAATTGCACTCGCCGCGGCCGGCGCCCTGGGCCTCGGCACCATCGGCGCGACCCAGCCAGCGGCAGCGACGCCGGCCTGGGTGATCCCGGCGATCATCGTTGCCGGCATCGGCGGCGTGGCACTCGGTGCCGCTGCGGACAATGCCTATGCCTATGGTCCGCCCGCCCATACCGGTGTTGTCACCGTGCGCCCGTCGGGTGCGTGCTGGGTTGAAAACCGCCGCAGCGGTCCGGTCGAGGTCTGCCGCCGCTAGGGCGACGAACAAGCATCGGCTCCGGCATTCCCCGGAGCCGGTTTGCTTGTGCGGGAACAGGCACGGTCATTTGCGCGTTTGGACCGGACGACACTGGAGTCTGCCGGATGAAAACCGCTCGCCTTACAGCTGCCGCCGCCCTGCTGCTCACGCTCACCACCACAGCGGGCGCGCAGATCGCGGACCAGCGCACGTTCTTCCATGGCTTCTGGAGCAACAACGTCTACGTCGCCCAGCGCCAAGTTTATCCGCCGGTCTGGAAGACTGGCCATCCGATTCCTGCCCGCTATGTCTTTCCCGATCTCGACTGGAACAGCGAAGGCGGCAGCGTGCTGCACGAACGCAACTGGTAAAACAAAAAACCCCGGCGATCGCTCGCCGGGGCTTCTCTTGGCGGCAAGAACGAACTTACTTGCCCATGTTGTTTTTGATCGCGCCGACGATTGCGGTCAGGATCGCTCCGGCCGCGCCACCGCCGACTGCCTGACCGACAATGCTGCCGATGTCAGGTCCTGCGGCCGTCGCCTGCAGCGCCGGAATCAGCGCCTGCAAAATCTGGCCGCCGATACCGCCGCCGACCGCGCCGATGATGAGGTTGCCGATCGGACCCGCGGAAAGATTCTTCAGCGTGTTGCCGAGCGCGGTGCCCGCAAGTGCGCCGGCAATGACCTGAACGATGAGATTGATAATGGTTGGTGACATGGATCGCCTCCCTGCTCCGCGTCGCGGAAGAAAGACCTGCCGCTTCACGGAGCGATAGCAGCACGCCAGAAAAAATCCGCCGCTCCTTTTTGGAGCGGCGGATCAGAAAAACTTACTTCTTGAACGCGCCGGTGATCGTGTCCCAGATGCTGCGCGCAGCCTTGGTGCCGGCGTCGATGATCGAACCCGCAATAACAGACGCGTTCATCACGCTGCCGAAGGTCTTGGTCTTGGCGAGCGTGGTCGGTCCGGCAATACCGTCTTCGGTCAGGCCGTTCTTTTTCTGGAACGCCTTGACCGCGTTGGCGGTACCCGCGCCGTAGACGCCGTCGGCGGTGATGCCGAGTTCGGTCTGGAGCTTCTTCACGGTCTCGCCGCGCGAACCGACCGTCAGATAGACGAGTTCGGGCAGACCCATATGCGTGAACGTGTCGGGACCCGCGAGCCCGTCGACGTCGATCTTTTCCTTGGCCTGATATTCGCGGAGCGCTTTTTCGGTGCCCGGACCGAACACACCGTCGGCTTCAACGCCGAGTTTCTTCTGCAACAACTTTACCGGCTCGCCGGCCATACCCTTACCGAGAATCGTCATACGCACGCCTCCTGCATTGAAAAGCAAAAACCTCGGAGGCGTATAATACCACTTTCGCGCCGGAAGCCATCATCCGGCGCGAGGGGTTTTGTACTTATAAGAACGCGAAATCGAAAAAAATTTCGCAAAAATCAGCGCGCTGACGCAGCTTCCATGATTCCGTATCGGCGCGCGGCAATGAATGCCGCGATGCCGAATGCGGAATAGAAAAACGTTACCGTAAGGTACATCGGGAAGTAATGCGACACGCGGGTGACGTATTCCGCAAGGCCGAGCGAATAGAAGTCGCTGCCGAGGAAATAGCCAAGATTTGAAACGATAAAGAAAACGGCAGTACCCGCGCAAACCAGCGCCGCGAACTTCACCGCGCCAGCCAGATCGATCGTTTGCTGCGGTCGCAGCGCGCGGCCGGCAAACCATAATGCACCATAGGCGGGCGCAAGCAGCGCATAGCCTGACGACATGCAGGCGTCGGCGACGTTGAGGAAACCGAGCGCGATGCCGTCGAGGATCACCGCCTCAATCAGGAACGCGACGATCCACAAGGGCGAGCCGAGCAGCACGCCTGCGAGGAAGAACACGCCGGTGGACGCATCCGGAGCAACCGACCCGATACCGAAGTGATGGATGCGGGTGACGGCCATGAGGACGGCAAGCGCGATGCCCGCGATCCATTCGGCCCTGGATTTGAGGACGAACATTGAGTGCTCCGGGAGGGATCGATTTCTGGGCAAGCTAGTGCGGAGCCCGGAACGAAGCAAGTGCAGCATTTTCGTAGCGAGTGTGCCCTTTCCGCGCTTGACCGGTCCCCGGGGTCAAGTAATCGTGCCCTGAAATCGGGAAAATTCGCATGCGCAGCCTCAAGTCGATCACCGTCCTTCTTCTCGCCGGCTCTACGCTGCTCGCGCAGCCGGCCGCCGCCGCAAGCTGGCTGGAGATGAATTTCGGGCTGCTGCGCGGCCCCGGCTATGACGGCAATGTACCCACCTGCGACTGGGGCCTCGGCACTATTTCCTCGCGCTTCAGCCAGAAGGAAAGCCGCTTCTGGGCTTCCGACGCGGTCATCGACGACTACGCCGACGTGCGTGAAGTCGCCTACCGCCCGTGGGGCGACAAGGTGATCCCGCGCCGCTACTGCGAAGCCAAGGCGCTGGTTTCGAGCGCCTCTTTCGGCAAGCAGGTCTGGACCAAGGTCTATTATTCGATCGGCGAAGATACAGGCTTCGCCGGCTTCACCTGGGGCGTGAACTGGTGCGTGGTCGGCGCGGACCGTAATCTCGCTTACGCGCCGGACTGCAAGCAGGCGAGACCGTAACCGTGCGCCGCGCGGCGCTCGCGCTGGCGTTTCTTCTCGCCGCCCTCCTGCCTGCGAATGCGCAGCGCTACGGCGAGCCGGGCCAGTTCGACTTCTATGTGCTGTCGCTTTCTTGGTCGCCGTCTTATTGCGAGACCGCGGGCAATCGTGCCGATCCCGCGCAGTGCCGCCGCGGCAAGCCCTTGAGCTTCGTCATCCACGGGCTCTGGCCGCAATACGATCGCGGCTATCCGCAGGACTGCTCCTACAATGCACAGCGTGTTTCCGAGCGCACCATCAATTCCATGCTCGACATCATGCCGAGCCGCCGCCTCATCATTTACGAATGGCGCAAGCACGGCACCTGCTCGGGGCTTTCGCCGGACGACTATTTCGCGCTGGTGCGCCGCGCCTTCGAGCGCGTGAAAATCCCGGCGCAGTTCGAACACACGAGCCAGTGGCAGACCGTTTCGCCGCCCGAAATCGAAAACGCCTTCCGCGTCGCCAATCCGAAACTCGAAGGCGACATGATCGCGGTCACCTGCGACCGGCGGCATCTGCGTGAAGTGCGGATCTGCATGAGCAAGGATCTTCAATTCCGCGCCTGCCCGCAGGTCGACCGTCAGGCCTGTCGCAATCCGAAGGTCGCGTTGCCGCCGGTGCGCGGCTGACGCGGCTCCTTTAACATCCGGCCATGAACTACCGGCACGGCTATCACGCCGGAAATTTTGCCGACGTTTTCAAGCACGCCGTGCTCGCGCGCGTGCTGACGCTCATGGCCGCGAAGGAGGCGCCCTATCGCGCGATCGACACGCATGCAGGCGCCGGGCGCTATGCGCTCGACTCGCAACAGGCGCTCGCGACCGGCGAATTCAATGACGGCATCCGCCGCCTGCTCGAAAATCTTCCGCGCGGCGAGGCGTTCGAACTTCTGAAGCCTTATCTCGGCGCGGTCGAAAAATACGCGCCCGCCTATCCTGGCTCGCCTTTGCTGATGCAGGCGCTCGCCCGCCCGCGGGACGCGCTCGTGTTCTGCGAACTGCACCCCGAAGAATATGCCAGGCTCGAAAAGGCGGTCGGCCGCGACCGCCGTGCGAAGTGCATGGCACTCGACAGCTGGACCGCGCTGAAATCGCTGCTGCCGCCGAAGGAGCGGCGCGGCGTGATCCTGATCGACCCACCCTACGAAGACCCGGCCGAATTCCGCCGTGCGGCCGACGGTATCGAGGAGGCGATGCGTCGCTTCGCCACCGGCGTTTACCTGCTCTGGTATCCGGTAAAGAACCGGCACGACACTGATGCTGCGATCCGCCGCATCCAGCGCGCGGCACAGAAGCCTTGCCTCCGGCTCGAACTGGAAGTGGCAAAGCCGGTCGCCGATGGGCCGCTTACCGCCACCGGACTTCTGGTTCTGAACCCTCCGTGGAAGCTGAAAGAAGAGTGCGCGGTGATGCTGCCCGCCCTGCAGCATGCGCTCGGCGCCACACAGCGCGGCGCGGTCCGGATCGGCGAAACCGGATAGCTGCTGCTTTTCAAGGCAGGCGGTTTCGCCTACGCTTTCGGCCGGGAAGAGAGAGCCGCATAAGCGGCCGCAAAATACAGGGGAGAGAAAGTATGCCGACGGTCGGCACCGTGAAGTTTTTCAACAGCGAAAAAGGCTATGGCTTCATCAAGCCCGATGACGGCGGGCGCGACGTTTTCGTCCACGTTTCGGCGGTAACGAGTTCGGGTCTCGGCACCTTGAATGAAGGACAGCGCGTCTCGTTCGAGATCGAGCCGGACAAGCGCGGCAAGGGACCGAAAGCGGTGAATCTCGAGAACGCCAGTTGATCGGACCGGAACCGCGTACGATAAGTAGCAATGCTTATCTTACGCAGTTCTCCGCCCTCGCCCTTCGGGCGTAAAATCAAGATCGCCGCGGCGCTTCTGAACTTGAGCGACCGCATCAAGGTCGAAGTCACCGACACCAACGATCCGTCGGACACGATCCGCAAACAGAACCCGCTCGGAAAAATCCCCGCGCTGATTCTGGAAGACGGTTCGGTGCTGTTCGATTCTCCGGTGATCCTCGAATATCTCGACAGCCTCGCCGGCGGCGGAAAGATTATTCCACGCGACGGCAAGCCGCGCTGGGATACGCTGCGTCTGCACGCGACTGCGGACGGCATCATGGATGCTGCACTCCTTCAGGTTTACGAAAAGCGTTTTCGTCCGGAGGAGCACTGGGTCGCGAAATGGACCGACTATCAGGCGGAAAAGATTACGCGCGCGCTCGACGTACTCGAGGCGAGCCCGCCGTCGCTGCCCGCGACCCCGGACATCGGCCACATCGCGCTCGCCTGCGCGCTCGGCTATCTCGATCTGCGTTTCGAGGGAAAATGGCGTGCGGATTATCCGAAGCTCGTCGCCTGGCTCGACGATTTCGCGGTGAAGGTCCCATCCTTCGAAAAAACCAAAGCGCATTGAGAACGGTGCACAAAAACAAAAAACCCCGGACCGAAGTCCGGGGTTTTTCTTGTCTTGAATTCGGTTCGGCTTAGTAGCCGAAGCGATAGTTCAGACCGACCTTGACGGTCGAGGCGTCGGTATTGCCGAGCGTCGTGGTGTTGTCGAAGTTGTAGTACATGTACTCAACCTTCGCCGACCAAGCCGGAGCGAACGCCCATTCGATACCAGCGCCGAGCGCATAGCCGGTGTCAGTGTCGTGGAAGCCGGCAACCGCGCTGCGGTTCCAGGCCAGACCGCCCGTGCCGTACAGCATCGTGCGATCCCAAGTGTAGCCGACGCGAGCGCGCAGCGTGCCGAGGTAGTCGATGTGCGCCGGGAAGGCGTTGTTCATGTCGGTGCCGCTGATGTCAGCTTCGACGCCGAACACCCAGTTGCGGCTGAGCTGCCAGTTGTAACCGGTCTGCAGACCGCCGAGGAAACCGTCGACGTTGCCGACAGCGGTATCGCTCCAGCCGTAGCCGACGTGACCGCCGAAGTAGAAACCGGTCCAGTTGAACACCGGCGCCGGAGCAGCCTTATAGACCGGGCCGCGGACCGGCATGTCGGCGGCGGAAGCGGGAGCCGCGGCGAGCAGCGCAGCAAGCGCGACACCGGAGAGCAGGATCTTCTTCATTTTGACCATCCTTGATTCACAGAACTTGGAAAACAACGCCCCCACCAAGGAGGCCAGTTGGTCGCTTAAGTTCGCGTCGGTTTAACTCCAAGAGTGCCGAAAAACTATGCCATTTCGGCAACACCGCACCGAAAAGGCGGTACCAGAATATGGCGGAAACCGGACACGAATTCGTCGATTAAGTGGACCTTCATGCAAACGCTGCATCTCATTACAGGTTCCATTACGCGACGTTTATTTCAAAAGTTCCATTTCATTTGTTTGCTTTGAATCAAACTCAGAAACGATAGTTCACACCGGCACGCAGCAGACTCGAACTGAAGCCTACGCCCACCGGACCGCCAACGGTTTGGTAAGTACGACTGCCAAAATCCGTATAGAGATACTCGAGCCGCGCGCTGATATTCGGCGCGATCATACCTTCAATGCCGAAACCGAGTGCGTAGCCATAATGGGTCTGGTCGTTCGACAGACCGGCAACGTGAAGATCGCCGCCAGCATAAGCAAAGCCACCTGTGGCGTAGAGCAGTACGCGATCGAATGCATAACCGAGTCGGCCGCGCAGCGTGCCGATGTAATCCGCAGAGAAAAATCCGCTGGCGGTCGCGCCATCGATGCCGGTGATCGTAATGTCGGTTTCCGCACCGAACACGAGGCCGCTCACGAGTTGATAATTGTAACCGATCTGGCCGCCGATTGCGTAACCGGAAACGTCGGAACCGTTGGCATCGCCCCAGCCCAGACCCGTATTCAGGCCGGCATAAAAGCCAGTCCAGTTGAACAGGTTCTGGTAGACCTGCGGCGCGTTATTGTAGCGCGGCATATCACCCGCATAAGCGGGGCCCGCGACCAACAATGCCGCTGCCAGGATCAACTTCTTCACAACCGGCCTCCTCCGCGGTGGGCGGAATAAAATGCTTTCCCGAGAACGATAAAGTTTTAAGAAAATTGAGTAGTTAACTGCCGTTAGGAAGTGCGGGCTTCTTCGCTCGCGTGCCTAACAAAGGGTAAAAACGGGCTCTCCTGAGGAAGCCCATGGACTGAAACGTGATCCTTCTCCGCCGTGCCGGGGGCGAAAGTTCCCCGTGCTGGCCGGATACGCCCTGAAACCCTATTTTCCCGCCATGCCCCGCGAAAAAGCCGCACCGGACGAAGAACTCGAGCGCAAGATCGAGGAAGAAGAAGGCCTGATCGGCGCCGCGGCGGACGATGCCGACGACGACGAACCCGCGCCTATTATCGAGTCCTCACCCGAGGACGACAGCGAGCCCGAGAGCGGCCCCCTGCAAAAAGGCCGCGACGCGATCCGGCGTTTCGCGAAACTGGCACCCGAAGCGCCGGGTGTTTACCGGATGATCGATGCGAACGGCACTGTGCTCTACGTCGGCAAGGCCAAGAACATCCGTAAACGCGTGACTTCCTATGCGCGGCCCGACGGACACACGAACCGCATCGCGCGCATGATCGCTGCGACCGTCACGATGGAGTTCGTGACCACGAGCACCGAGCCCGAAGCGCTGCTTTTGGAAGCGAACCTCATCAAGCGCTTCCGTCCGTTCTATAATGTGCTGCTGCGCGACGATAAGTCGTTTCCTTATATTCTCCTGACCGCGGGCCATCCCGCACCCGCGATCGCGAAACATCGCGGCGCGCGCAACCGGCCCGGCGATTTCTTCGGACCGTTCGCTTCCGCGGGCTCGGTGAACCGCACGATTACCGCGCTCGAACGCGCGTTCTTCCTGCGCTCCTGCTCGGACTCCGTTTATGAAAGCCGCACGCGGCCTTGCCTGCTGTTCCAGATCAAGCGCTGCTCCGCGCCTTGCACCGGCGAGATCGCGCTCGACGACTACAACCGGCTGGTCGATCAGGCGCGCGACTTTCTCTGCGGCAAGAGTACGGCGATCAAGGACGCGCTGCTCGCACAAATGCAGACAGCTTCCGAACAGCAGGATTACGAGAAGGCCGCGGTGATCCGCGACCGCATGGCCGCGCTCTCGCTGATCCAGTCGCAGCACGGCGTGCATCCGCGCAACGTCGAAGAAGCGGACGTCTTCGCGATCTTCCAGCAGGGCGGCATCAACTGCATCCAGAGCTTCTTCATTCGCAATCACCAGAACTGGGGCAACCGCGCGCATTTCCCGCGCGCCGACAAGTCGCTCGAAGCCGGCGAGGTACTGGGCTCGTTCCTCGCGCAGTTCTACGATGGCAAGCCGGTGCCGCGCGCAATCCTGCTCTCGCATGACGTGCCGGACCAGGACGTGCTTGCCGAAGCGCTTTCGACACGAGCCGACCGCAAGGTCGAAATTACTGTTCCGAAGCGGGGCGAGAAATACGAACTGATCGATCACGCGACCCGCAACGCGCGCGAGGCGATCGAGCGGCAGCTTGCGGAATCGTCTTCGCAACTGCGGCTCTTGAAAAACCTTGGCGAGCTGTTGCAGCTTCCGCATGCGCCGAAACGCATCGAGGTTTACGACAACAGTCATATCATGGGTACCAATGCGGTAGGCGCGATGATCGTGGCCGGGCCGGAAGGGTTTGCGAAGAACCAGTATCGCAAGTTCAACATCAAGTCGCCCGACACCAAGGCCGGCGACGACACCGGCATGATGCGCGAAGTGCTCAAACGCCGCTTCAAGCGGCTGGTAGAGGAAAGCCCGCGCACGCAGCGCGATCAGGCAGCAGAAGCCGCGAGCGAGACGGCGAGCGATACGCCTTGGCCTGATCTCGTGATCGTGGACGGCGGGTTGCCGCAGCTCACCGCCGCGCGCGAAACCATGGAAGAAGTCGGCGTCGGCGACGTTCCGTTGCTCGCCATCGCGAAAGGCCTCGAACGCGAATCCGGCCGCGAACTCTTTCACATCAGGGGCCGCGAACCGTTCCGCCTGCCGCCGCGCGATCCCGTGCTTTATTTCGTCGAGCGCCTGCGCGACGAAGCGCACCGCTTCGCGATCGGCTCGCACCGCACGCGCCGGAGCAAGGACATCGGCACCACCGGCTTGCAGGAAATCCCGGGCGTCGGCCCGTCGCGCAAGCGCGCGCTCCTGCACCACTTCGGAACCCTGAAGGCGATCGAGCAGGCGTCGCTGTCCGACCTCGAAACCGTGCCCGGCATCGACGCCCGCCTCGCCCGGGCGGTCTATGATTACTTCCATGCAGGCGGCTGAATGCAGCTTCGCGCGATGCCGCATTGACGCGCCCAGACGAGGGTGGCTTGCTTGCCCGGAACGGAAAAACGGATGAATCGGACGACGCCAACCGCCGCACCTGTCACGCCCGCCAAGGGCGCTTCGGCGTGGAGTCTTGCAAATATTCTGACCTACGGGCGGATCGCGGCAGTGCCGGCGGTGGCTGCGTGCCTGTTCGGAATCGCGGTGCTCGACGGCGGCCTGTGGCTGCGCTGGGTCGCGCTTGCGATTTATGTCGTCGCTGCGATCACCGATTATCTCGACGGCTGGGTCGCGCGCGCTTACGGCCAGTTCTCGAAACTCGGCCGCATGCTCGATCCGATCGCAGACAAGCTCCTGGTTTCGTCCTGTCTGTTGATGCTCGCCGCCGACGGCACCATCCGCGGCTGGGCGCTATGGGCTGCGATCATCATTCTTTGCCGCGAGATTCTCGTCTCGGGCCTGCGCGAATATCTCGCTGAATTGCGCGTCAGCGTTCCGGTCACCAATCTCGCGAAGTGGAAGACCATGATGCAGCTTGTCGCGATCGGCTTTCTGATCGCGGGCGACGCCGGCGACCGCGTCTTGCCCTACACGACCTATATCGGCGCGACGCTGCTCTGGCTTTCCGCGCTACTCACGCTCTACACCGGCTACGACTATTTCCGCGCCGGCTCCAAACATCTCGTTGAGTAAAATGAAGATCGTTTATTTCGCCTGGCTGCGCGAGCGGCTGAATAAGACCGAGGAGGATATCGAAATCCCCGCCTCGGTGCAGACGATTGGCGAGTTGATGCAATGGCTGAAGTCGCGCGGCGAGGAATATGAATACGCCTTCGACAATCCCAAGGTGATCCGCGCCGCCATCGACAAGACCCATGTGCAGCCCGGCGCGAAAATCGCAGGCGCGAACGAGATCGCGTTTTTCCCGCCGATGACGGGCGGCTGATCCCGTGAGCGGCGAAACCGTAACGATCACCCTCGAACCGATCGACACGAATAAAGAGTCGAAGGCCATCACCGCTGCCGGCGGCAATGTCGGCGCGCTCGTGTCCTTTTCCGGCATCTGCCGCGCCGACGAGAAAGGCGAGGAAATCTCCGCGCTGTTTCTCGAGCATTATCCCGGCATGGCCGAGCAGGAGATTTCGGCGCACGTCGAGGAAGCCAAGCGCCGCTGGCCGCTGCTCTCCGCGCGCGTAGTGCATCGCGTCGGCCGCATCGAACCGGGCGAAACCATCGTCTTCGTTGCGACCGCGAGCGCGCATCGCGAAGCCGCCTTTCAGGCCGCCGAGTTCATCATGGATTATCTGAAGTCGAGCGCCCCGTTCTGGAAGCGCACCGAAGGCGGAAAGCGCGAAGCCTGGGTCGAGGCGAACGAAAAAGACGAACGCGCGCTCGACCGCTGGAAATAAATGCGCGGCGGGGTGACCCGCCGCGCTTGCTATCTTTCTTCTTCGTCATGCCCGGCCTTGTCCCGGCCATGACGTATGACGCCTTACGCCGCCGCCTGCTTCGGCTGCACCGCGGCCGTGTAGTCGTCCATCAGCGTCTGCGTGATCTTGGACGGCGTGAACTTCCACTGGCCGATTTCGGAAACCGGCGTCACTTCCGCCGCCGTGCCGGTGATGAAGCACTCGCTGAAGCCCGCGAGTTCTTCCGGCTTGATGTGCCGCTCGATCACTTCATAGCCGCGGCGCTTGGCGAGATCGACCACCGTGCGGCGCGTGATGCCGTCGAGAAAGCAATCCGGCGTCGGCGTATGCAGCTTGCCGTCCTGCACGAAGAACATATTCGCGCCGGTGCACTCGGCGACGAAGCCGCGATAGTCGTACATCATCGCGTCGGCGTAGCCCTTGCGTTCGGCTTTGTGCTTCGAGATCGTGCAGATCATGTAGAGGCCCGCGGCCTTCGCCTTGCACGGGATCGTCGCCGGATCCGGGCGGCGATAGTCGGCGACGTCGAGCCTGATGCCCTTCATCTTTTCCGCAGGATCGAAATAACTCGGCCATTCCCAGGTCGCGATCGCAAGATGGATTTTGTTGTTCTGCGCCGAGACGCCCATCATCTCCGAGCCGCGCCATGCGACCGGGCGCACATAAGCGTCCTTCTGGCCGTTGGTTTTCAGCACCAGCGCCTTCGCCTCATCGATCTCCGCGACCGAGAACGGGATTTCGAAATCGAGCAGTTCGCCCGACTTCCTGAGCCGCTCGCTGTGCTCGGTGCTCTTGAAGATTTCGCCGCCGTAAGCGCGCTCGCCCTCGAACACGCAGCTTGCGTAATGCAGCCCGTGTGACAGCACGTGCAGGTTCGCGCTTTCCCACGGCACGAGTTGGCCGTCGTACCAGATTTTTCCTGGACGTTTGTCGAAGGGTTCACCGGCCATGGCGTTGCTCCTCACTGGCGAGCCGTTCTCGGCTCTCTCTTTCCGGGTTTTGCCTCACCGGCCCACACCCGTTATGTTTGCGGCCAATGAGAGCGGTTCTGTCTGCTTCGCGCAATGATCGTAATGCGGCCACCGGGCCTTTCGGTACGATCCTTTCGCGAAAACGGCACTCTCGGTAACAATCAGACGAAAATAAGTCAATATGGCTGACGTAAACGTCTCCGCGCTCCCTGTTAGCCCCAAGACCGGGGGAAAAAGCGATGATTCTCAAGGCAATGAGGGCATCCCTGCGGTCGAGCTGATCGAGCTGTTATTTTTTGCATACCGGGATTTCGTCGGCGATGCCGATGAACATCTGGCACAGCTCGGCTTCGGCCGCGCCCATCACCGGGTCGTCCATTTCGTAAGCCGCCATCCCGGCATGCGGGTCGCCGACCTCCTTGCCGTGCTGAAGATCACCAAGCAGAGCCTCGGCCGCGTGCTGCGCGAACTCGTCGATCACGGCTACGTCTTGCAACGCGCCGGCGACAGCGACCGCCGCGAGCGGCTGCTTTATGTGACGGCCAAGGGCGAGGAACTCTCGCGCCAGTTGGTCTCCCTCCAGACCCGGCGTTTTGCCCGCGCCTTCAACGAATGCGGACCCGGCGCCCGTCTCGAAGCGCGGAAGTTTCTGGCGTCCATGATCGATCCGGAATCGCGCGAGGAAGTCGAGCGCCTGATTGCCGGCGCGGACACGAAGAAATGAACACGGCCATGAACAAGCCGCTCAAGGCGCCCTCCGACGACGCGCCGCATCTCTTGGTGGTCGATGACGACCAGCGCATTCGCGAGCTGCTCTCGCGCTATCTCACCGACCACGCCTATCGCGTCACCACCGCTTCCGATGCCGCCGACGCCCGCGTGAAACTCGGCGGCATGGCTTTCGACATGCTGGTGCTCGACGTGATGATGCCCGGCGAGACCGGGCTCGAGCTCGCGAAATCCATTCGCGAAAATTCCGACGTGCCGATCCTGATGCTGACCGCCCGCGCGGAAACTTCCGACCGCATCGCGGGTCTCGAAGCCGGCGTCGACGATTACTTGCCGAAACCGTTCGATCCGCGCGAGTTGCTCCTGCGCATCAACAGCGTGCTGCGCCGCGCAGCGACGCCCGCCGTACCCGCGGTCGAAAGCGTGCGCTTTGGCGATTTCGAATTTCATCTCGAGCGCGGCGACCTCACGAAGAACGGCGGGCCGGTGCGCATCACCGACCGCGAGTGCGACATGCTTCGCGTGCTCTCGCAACGCGCGGGCGAAACCGTGCCGCGGCAGGATCTGGTCGCACCCGGCGGCGACGCCTCCGACCGCGCGGTCGATGTGCAGATCAATCGGCTGCGCCGCAAGATCGAGAAGGACCCTGCCGACCCGGTCTATCTGCGCACGGTGCGCGGCGTAGGCTATCGGCTGCTGATAACCCCGTGACCTCGATCGACGCAGGCCTTCGCGGAATAAGGTCGGCTTTCAGCCGGATCGGCAGCGCCTACGGCCGCTTCGGCACCTTCATGAACGCGCGCCTGCCGAAGGGGCTTTACGCGCGCACACTGCTCATTCTCCTGATTCCGATCGTGCTCCTGCAATCGGTGCTGACTTTCGTGTTTCTGGAGCGGCACTGGAATCTGGTAACGCAGCGCCTTTCGGCAGCGGTTTCGCGCGACATCGCCGCACTCATCGACGTCTACGAAAAATATCCGCAGGCGAAGGACGCGGCACTCCTGCGCAAGATCGCCGCCGAGCGGCTGAGCCTGACAGTCGAACTTCTTCCCGACGCCGACTTGCCGCCGCCCGGCCCGAAGCCGTTCTTTTCGCCGCTCGACAGCGCACTCTCGCGCGAGATCGGCGGACTGATCCAACGCCCGTTCTGGATCGACACGGTCGGCAATTCGAACGTCATCGAAGTCCGCATCAAGCTCGACAAAAACGTGTTTCGCGTGTTCGCGCCGCGCAACTACGCTTATGCCTCGAACTCGCACATTTTCATTATCTGGATGTTCGGCACCTCGCTGGTGCTGGTCGCGATTTCGATTCTGTTCTTGCGCAACCAGATCAAGCCGATTCAGCAGCTCGCCGAAGCCGCGGAAGCTTTCGGCAAGGGCCGCGAAGTCGCAAACTTCCGCCCGCGCGGCGCGACCGAAGTACGGCGCGCGGCGGCCGCGTTTCTGGAAATGAAGCGCCGCATCGAGCGCCAGATCGAGCAGCGCACCACCATGCTCGCCGGCGTCTCGCACGACATGCGCACCGTGCTGACCCGCTTCAAGCTCGAACTCGCGCTTCTGCCGGAAGGCCCCGAAGCCGAGGCCATGCGCCGCGACGTCGACGAGTTGAACACCATGCTCGAGGCCTATCTCTCGTTCGCGCGCGGCGAATCCGGTGAAGGGCCGGGCATGCTGGATGCTGCCGAGATGCTGAAAGACCTCGCTGCCGACGCCGAACGGCAGGGCCGCAAAGCGACCGCGAGCTTTGCCGGCCCGCCCATCGTGCAGGCACGGAAGGAGGCGCTACGGCGCTGCGTCGCCAATCTGGTCGCGAATGCGATCCGCTATGGCAAGAACATCGCGCTCACCGGCAAACGCGAACCGCGCTGGCTGGAAATTTCCGTCGAAGACGACGGCCCCGGCATTCCCGCCGACCGCCGCGAGGAAGTCTTCCGCCCGTTCCTGCGGCTGGACGCATCCCGCAACCAGAACCAGGGCAACAGCGGCCTCGGTCTATCCATCGCGCGCGATATCGCAATCGCGCATGGCGGCGACATTTTTCTTTCCGATAGCCCGATGGGCGGCTTGCGCGCGACGGTGCGGATTCCGGCCTAGAACAGCCGCGCCCCGTTCGGCACCGCGTGATCCGGCGAGAACAGCACGACTGCGCCTTCTTCGTCCGGGAAACCCAACGTCAGCACTTCCGACATCAACGGCCCTATCTGCCGCGGCGGAAAATTCACCACCGCCGCGACGCGTTTACCGGGAAGCCGCTCGGGCTTGTAGTATTTTGTGATCTGCGCGGACGACTTCTTGATTCCGATTTCCGGACCGAAGTCGATCATCATCTTGATCGCGGGCTTCTTCGCTTCCGGAAACGGTTCCGCCGAAACGATAGTGCCTACGCGCACATCGACTTTCATGAAATCGTCGAACGAAATCCTCGGCGCAGGCGTGGCGCTCTTCATTCTCATCTCCCAGATAAGATTTCTTCAGACCGCGAGCGGCGCGTTCGGGTCTTCCGGAAACGCCTCGTCGCGATAGGACGAGCGGCGGCGCGGACGGCAACCCGGCACGAAGCGGCACATCTCGCGCGCAAAGCCCGCGAGCCGTTCCGCGCTCGCAAGCTGGCGATCGAGTGCGGCCATGGTGCGCGCAAGACCCGGGTCCTCGTCGTCTAGCCAGGTCTGCATCGCGCGCGCGAAGAACCCGGCCAGCGCCTGCGCGCGCATGCCGCCGATCAGCCCGGACGAGCCGACGCCCGCCGAAGACAGCATCCACTGCTGCGAGCGTACCGCGAGCTTGTTCAGGCCCATCGCGAGTTGCGGGTTGGTGCGGGCCGAGCGGTAGAGCGAACGGATCGCTTCGCGGTAGGGTGCGAGCACTTCGAAACGGCGCATCAGCACCTCAAAGAGACGGTCGCGCGCGGATTGTTCCGGCATCTCCGGATCGAGCGTCAGTTGCTCGTCGCCGGCAAGAACCTTCTTGTCGGTCTCGCGCATGAAGGCCGCGACCATGTCGAAAGTCGAGCCGAATTCGCCGCGCAGATCGGCGAGCGTGACGTTGGCGAGTTTCGCGACTTCGGAAAGCTCGATCCGCTCGAAGCGCTTTTCGGCGAGCAGCGTAAGCAACGCGCCGAGGATTTTTTCGCGGGCCTGTGCGTCAGCCATTTAGGAGTCCTCCAAAGTCTGAAAACGCCGGAAATGCGTGAGGGTTCAGTCTAGGGAGAGCCTGTGGCGGAGAAAAGACCGTAGTTACCCCGCCAGTTCCTTGCCGCGCTTGGTCGCAGCGGCGACCGCCTCTTCGAACAATTTCTCGAAGCCCGCCTCGCCCATTAAAATTTTAAGTGCCGCGGCCGTGGTGCCGTTCGGCGAAGTGACGTTCTCGCGGAGCTTCGACGCCGGAAGCTCGGAACGGTAAAGGAGTTCGCCCGCACCCGCGACGGTCTCGCGCGCCAGTTTCGCGGCAAGCTCTTTCGATAGTCCCGCCTTCTCGCCCGCATGCGCCAACATCTCGGCGAGCAGAAACACATAAGCCGGGCCGGAGCCGGAAACGGCGGTCGCGGCATCCATGAGATTTTCGTCATCGATCCATTCGACCGGACCGGTCGAGCGAAGAAGCGCATCGGTCAGCGCACGCGCTTTCTCGTCCGCGCGCGCATTCGGCACCGCGACCGTAATGCCCCGGCCGATCGCAGCCGGCGTATTCGGAATCGTGCGAACCACCGCCGAGGCAGGAAAAGATTGTTCAAGAAACGAAATCGTGCGCCCCGCCATGATCGAGATCACAGCCGTATCCGCGCCCGCGAATTGCGAAAGCGCGGGCAGCACCTCCGGCGCGACCTGCGGCTTCACCGCGAGGATGAGCGCGGCCACTTCGCCGGAAGGGTTTTGGTTGAGCGGAATCTTGTTCGCGGAGAGCAGCGAAAGAATTTCCGGCGGCGGGCCGGGATCGCGCACCGCGACCTGAGAAGCGGGCAGTCCCGCCTTCAGCCAGCCTTCGAGCAGCGCGCCGCCCATCTTGCCCGCACCCGCGAGCATGACTGAGCCGCGCAGCGCGGAAAGCGCGCTCATGGCCTCACGCCTCGCCGGCCGTCTCGAACAGGGTCGCGTCCATCGCCTCGCGCGCGTTCTTGCCCGCCCAGATCACGAACTGGAACGCGGGGTAGTAACGCTCCGCCGCACTGACGGCGTTTTCGAGTAGCGCTTCGCATTGCCGGCCGCTTGCCTCCGCTCCGCCGGAGAGTACCAGCCCGTCGCGATACATGACGAGGCCTTCTTCCGACCAGAGATCGAAATGGCCGAGCCAGAGCTGCTCGTTGACCATGGCGAGCAGCTTGTAGATTTCCGCGCGCTTCGGCTCCGGCACCTTGAGATCGAAGGCGCAGGCCGTATGCAGCGCCTCCAGCTCGTCCATCCACTGGAACGAGACGTTGTAATTGGTATGCCGCCCTTTGATGGAAAGCGTGATCTCCGACTCGTTCGAGCGCTCGAACGACCAGTCGTTGACCGCAGCCAGCCGCTCGACCAGGTCGACGGGATTCCCGCCGGGGCCTCTATCGAATTCAGCCAGTGACATTCCGCATCCTTTCCTCGAGGGCCGAGAAGCCCCGCCGCGAATCCTTCAGCGATCTCCGGCCAAGGTGCCGAAGCCGCCTTTCGCTTGCCGTGTGATCTGCCGCCGCAACTCGCTGATTCGCCGAAATGAATCGCAAATCAGTCGTGTCAGAAGAATCGAATTCGCCGCTGCCTTCAATGGCGTACAGGCGACTTCCCACAGCCGCAGGCCGGAATGCCCGCAATTATCCGTGGAGAACTACTCAGGCCGACGAGGCCTGCTGCCTTACCAGCGCCTCGAGTTCAGCGAGGCGGGCAGCGAGTTTCTCGTTCTCGTCGCGGGCTTTCGCCGCCATTTCCTTGACCGCCACGTGTTCCTCACGGCTCACGACGTCCATGCCGCGCAAAATACGCTCCGCCTGCGAGCGGACCATGGTTTCGACCTCGCGGCGCACGCCGCTGGCAACGCCTGCCGCGTCATTCGCGAGCCGCGCGAATTCGTCGAAAATGCGGTTGCTGGTCTGGGTCATGGCAAAGGCTCCTCGGGACCGCGATTTACGGCCTCAAGTCCTACAATGGGCATTGGGACGCGTCGCCGCAAGGCGGCTCCTTGACTTGGGTTAAGGCAAAGAGGATTCACCAGACCCCATGCCGCTTTTCGCGCTCCCCTTCCCCATGATCGACCCGGTGCTGATTTCGGTCGGCCCCTTTTCGATCCATTGGTATGCACTTGCTTATGTCGGCGGGCTGATCGCGGCCTGGTGGCTCGCCCGCAGGATCGCCGCTGCCAAGGCCTATTGGGGCGGCGTCTCGCCCATGGTTCCCGAGGACATCGACGACGTGATCGTCTGGGCCGCGCTCGGCGTCGTGCTCGGTGGCCGCACCGGCTACGTGCTGTTCTACAACCCGGCGTATTACGCAGCACACCCGGCGGAGATTTTCGTGCTGTGGCACGGCGGCATGTCGTTCCACGGCGGCTTTCTCGGCACCATCCTTGCGCTGCTCCTGTTCGCACGCTCGCGCGGCATCCCAATGCTGTCGATGCTCGACGTCGCCGCGATCGTGACACCGATCGGCCTGTTCCTCGGCCGTATGGCCAATTTCGTGAACAGCGAATTGTGGGGCCGCGTCACCGACGTGCCCTGGGCTTTCGTGTTTCCGAACGGCGGGCCGAACCCGCGCCATCCGAGTCAGCTTTATGAAGGCGCGCTCGAAGGCATCGTGCTGTTCGCGATCCTGCTTTTCATGTGGCGCAGAGGCGTATTGAAATATCCGGGCATGATCGGCGGCGTGTTCGTCGGCGGCTACGGCGTCGCGCGCATCGTCTCGGAATTTTTCCGCGAGCCGGACGTGCAGATCGGCTATCTCGCCGGCGGGCTCACGATGGGCATGCTGTTGTCGATCCCGATGCTGATCGTCGGCTTTGGCGCGATCTGGATCGCTTGGAAGCGCGGTGCTGCGAAGTTCAAGGCGCCGGAAAAGCGGAAGAATGAATCCGCTTGAGCGCGAAATCCGCGCTTTGATCGAAACCCAGGGACCGCTTCCCGTCTCGCGCTACATGGCGCTTTGCCTCGCCCATCCCGAATACGGATACTACGTCACGCGCGATCCCTTCGGCGCCGGCGGCGACTTCACCACCGCGCCGGAAATCTCGCAGATGTTCGGCGAACTCGTGGGCGTCTGGTGCGCGGAAGTCTGGCGGCTGATGGGCGCGCCGTCGCGCGTGGCCCTCGTCGAAGCCGGCCCGGGGCGCGGCACGCTGATGAAGGATGCGCTGCGCGCCGCGAAAGTTCTGCCGGGCTTTCTCGACGCGATCGAATTGCATCTCATCGAGACGAGCCCGCTCTTACAGGAGCGCCAGCGCGAAGCTCTGCACGGCGCCGTGCCTTCGATCGCGTGGCATGGCGAAGTAAGCACGCTGCCCGATGATGCCCCGCTGGTCGCGATCGGAAACGAATTCGTCGATGCGCTTCCCATCGACCAGTTCGAGAAAAAGGCCGGCCGCTGGCACGAGCGAAAGATCGGCCTCGGTGTCGATGGCTTCGCGCTCGGCCTCGACACCGCGCGCATTCCCGATTTCGAGCGCCATCTTCCCGACCGTCTTACGCCGGCACCCGAGGGCGCAATTTTTGAGCGCCGCGCGCTCGGGCCCGTCGCGGGCATCCTGTCACGCATCGAGAAGAACGGCGGCGCGGCACTCTTCGTCGATTACGGTCACACGGAGTCCGGCTTCGGCGACACGTTGCAGGCCGTGCGCGGCCACGACTACGCCGAACCGCTGGAGACGCCGGGCGAAGCCGATCTCACAGCGCAGGTCGATTTCGAGGTGCTTGCCGCCCTCGCGAATGAAACAGTCCACGCATTCGGTCCCGTCACCCAGCGCGAATTTCTCGGCCAGCTCGGCATCGGGGCGCGCGCGGACATCCTGCGGCAAAACGCAAAAGACGAACTGCGCGCCGAAATCACGATCTCGCTCGAGCGGCTGACCGGCCCCGCGCCGGGTATGGGTGAGTTGTTCAAGGCGTTCGCCTTTGCGCACAAGGATTTGCCGACGCTACCAGGATTTGACGGCGCAAAACACAGCGGCGACTCTTGAATCATGAAAGTTGAATCGCAAGCGCTCGCGAAACTCCCCGGCATCCGTCACGCCTTCTTTACGCGCGAAGGCGGCGTATCGACCGGTATCTATGCGTCGCTGAACGGCGGCATCGGCTCGCGCGACGATCAAATGAACGTGCAGGAAAATCGCCGCCGCATGGCGGGCGCACTCGGCGCGGAACATCTTCTCACCTGCTACCAGATCCATTCCGCCGATGTCGTGGTCGCAGGCAAAGCCTGGAGTCGCGAGGATGCCGCGCGCGCCGACGGAATCGTCACACGCACGCCCGCGCTCGCGGTGGGTGCCGCCGCTGCGGATTGCGGACCGCTTCTGTTTGCTGACAGCGGCGCACGTATCGTCGCGGCTGCGCATGCAGGCTGGAAGGGCGCGCTCGGCGGCATCGCGGAAGCGACCGTCGCGAAGATGGAAGAACTCGGCGCAAAGCGCGAGAACATCGTCGCCGCGATCGGCCCGCTGATCCGGCAACAAAGCTATGAGGTCGGGCCGGAATTCGTCGCCCGCTTCGAGGCGGCCGACCCAACCTATGGGCGATTCTTTTTGCCTTCCGCAAAGGCGGGCCACGCCTTGTTCGATCTCGCCGGACTGATCTGGCTGCGGCTGGAGCGCGCGGGCGTCGGCCAGATCGATGACCTCGGCCTCGACACCTATGTGGACGAGCAGCACTTCTTCTCCTACCGGCGTACCACGCATCGGAATGAGCCGGATTACGGCCGCCAGATTGCGGCGATTGCGCTCATTCCCGAATAAGGGGACGGCTTTTGCCCCTGTATTTACAGGGTTGGCCGTGGCCGCTAGTGGAATTGAGCATTGGGGTCTGGCGCCGGAAGGCGCGAATGGGTGGCGTGCATGTCCGGTCGGCAGAGCAGAAATAACGGAACTATCAAGCTCGTCGCCGGCAACTCGAACCGCGCGCTCGCCGAAACCATCGCCTCCTATCTCGAAACGCCGATGACGAAAGCCACCGTGCGGCGCTTCGCCGACATGGAGATTTTCGTCGAGATCGAGGAGAACGTGCGCGGCCAGGATGTCTTCGTCCTGCAATCGACCTCGTTCCCCGCGAACGACCACTTGATGGAATTGCTCATCCTGACCGACGCGCTACGCCGCTCCTCGGCGCGGCGCATCACCGCGGTCATTCCTTATTTTGGTTACGCGCGGCAGGACCGTAAGCCCGGACCCCGCACACCGATTTCCGCGAAGCTCGTCGCGAACCTGATCACGCGCGCCGGCGCCGACCGCGTGATGACGGTCGATCTGCACGCCGGACAAATTCAGGGCTTCTTCGATATTCCGGTCGACAACCTCTACGCCTCGCCCGTGATGGTGCGCGACGTGAAGGAGCGCTACGAACTCGGCAAGGTCACCGTGGTCTCGCCGGACGTCGGTGGCGTCGTGCGCGCACGCGGGCTTGCCAAGCGCATCGATACGCCGCTCGCCATCATCGACAAGCGGCGCGAGCGCGCGAACGAATCCGAAGTGATGAACGTGATCGGTGACGTCGAGGGCCGCGACTGCGTGCTGATCGACGACATCGTGGACTCCGGCGGCACGCTCGTGAACGCCGCCGAAGCGCTCTTGGAAAAAGGCGCGACTTCGGTTTCCGCCTATATCACCCACGGCGTACTTTCCGGCGGCGCGGTCGCGCGCGTTACCGCGTCGAAGCTCAAAGAACTCGTGATCACCGACACGATCCAGCCGACCGAAGCCGTGCGGGTCGCCCGCAACATTCGTGTGCTGTCGATTGCTACATTAATGGGCGAAGCGATCGGCCGGACTGCCCACGAAGAGAGCGTCTCCAGCCTGTTCGACTGATTATCACCGCCGCGTAGCGAATGCCGCGCCGGATCCGGGCAATCTGTTAACGAAATCGTGTTTGGCTGCCATAACGCTTCCATGATTGGAGCGTAACAGCAAAGCCACACACGAAACTGCGGCAGACGTCGCATAGGGACGGCCCTATGAAGCGCGAAATCGCGGCCACAATTTTCTCTCTGCTCCTCGGCGGAACCGCGCTTGCCGGTCCGATCGAGACCAGCGACTTGCCTCCGCCGTCGCAAAACGAGACGCCGGACTCCGCGCAGCTGCGCGGTCTGATCGAAGCGACCCAGAAGGCCCACGACGGCACGCAACGGCCTGCCGCAGATCACGAAGACTGGGAAACTTTTTCCGCCGACTTCTGGCTGACCGAGATTCCCGAAGGCGGCGACGTGTCGCTCGACGCGTTAGCCCAGCGCATCAAGCGCTATCCCGCCTACGGCAACGTGATGGAGCCGGACACTTCGGTTCCGACCTCGCTCTCGCTCAATCGTGGCAACTGGAAAGCCAATGTCGGCACCAACGTGACGACGGCAACCGCCCCCACGACCGTCATTCCGGTCGAGGCCTATGCCGGCAGCATTACTGCCTATGGCGGCACCGGCGCGATCAACGGGCGCATCGAATACGACGCGAACACCTGGCAGTTCTACGGCGGCACCAAGAACGGGCTGGTGGCGAATGCCGACGGCACGCTTGCGCTCAGCAACAATTTCGTCGGTGGCACCTATTACAGCCTTCCGTCGTCGCTGCTCGGCGGGAAGATCGGCACCGGCTTCGAGGTAAATCCGCTCGCGGACACCCGGACCACGAAACTCGAATACCGCCAGACCTTCGGCAACACCGAGGGCTTCGTCTCGGCCGAACGTACCGCCCCTTGGGTGCTCGCTCCGAGCCAGGAAATCTCTCCGGTGAACGCCCTCAAGGCGGGCATAAACCGCAAATTCTGACCCGGGCGGGGCGGCGCGAAAGCCTCGTTGCGCCTGCCAAATCTTGCCGGTATAAGCCCGCTCGAACCCTACAGGCTTGCGCTGTCGCGTGATGCCGGTGCGCCGCCGGACAGGCGATTTTTTGCCGTCCGATCAAAGACTTGACAAGGAATAGAGCCATGGCTGCCGCGAAGGAATTGAAGGCTGTGAAGCGCGAGAACGCTGGCAAGGGCGCCGCCCGTGCCGAGCGCCGCGCCGGCCGCGTACCCGGAACCGTTTACGGCGAGAACCAGCCGGCGGCCTCGATCTCGGTCGACTCGGTCGAGCTCGGCCGCAGCATCTTCGCCGGCCGCTTCCTGACCACCGTGTTCGATCTCGACATCGACGGTCAGAAGACCCGCGTCATCCCGCGCGACTTCCAGCTCGATCCGCTGAAGGACCAGCCGATCCACGTCGACTTCCAGCGCCTCGGCAAGGGCGCGGTCATCAAGGTCGCGGTCCCGGTCCACTTCGTGAACCAGGCCGACTCCCCCGGCATCAAGCGCGGCGGCACCCTGAACGTCGTGCGCCACACCGTCGAGTTCATGGCGCCGGCCGAAAGCATCCCGGAATCGATTACGGCCGACCTCGCCGGCCTCGAGATCAACGACTCGCTGCACATTTCGGCGGTCAAGCTCCCCGAGGGCGTGGTGCCGCTGATCCGCGATCGCGACTTCACGATCGCGACCATCGTGCCGTCGTCGGGCTACCTCGAAGAAATGGCCGCTGCCGCGCAGAAGGCGAAAGCCGACGCCGCAGCCGCGGAAGCCGCCGCTGCTGCCGGGACCCCGGCTGCCGGCGATGCCGCTGCTCCGGCCGCTGGCGCTGCCGCTCCGGCCGCCGCTGCGAAGTCGGAAGGCGGCGACAAGAAGTAACGCGACGCCGCGGGCACTCTTCCCGAGTGCCCGCGCGCCGGTCCCCGCGGAGACCGTTCGATGTTTTTATTCGCGGGACTGGGCAATCCGGGCGAGCAGTATCGCCGCAACCGGCACAATGTCGGCTTTATGGCCGCCGACGCCATCCACTACCGGCATCGTTTCTCGCCTTGGCGCAAGCGTTTCTCCGGCCAGACCGCCGAAGGCGAGATCGGCGGCGAAAAAGTCCTGCTGCTGAAACCCGAAACCTACATGAACGACTCCGGCCTTTCGGTCGGCGCCGCGCAGAAATTTTTCAAGATCGCGCTCGGCGATGTCGTCGTCTTCCATGACGAGATCGACCTGCCACCCGCGAAAATGCGCGCCAAGCTTGGTGGCGGCAACGCGGGACAGAACGGACTGAAATCGATCAGCGCCCATTGCGGCAACGATTACATGCGGGTGCGCATCGGCGTCGGCCATCCCGGCGACCGCAACCTCGTCTCGCGCTGGGTGCTTTCGGATTTCGCCCGTGCCGAGCAGCCCTGGGTCGAAGCCATGTGCGAGGCGATCTCCGATGCGGCCGAATACCTCGTGAGCCGCAAGCTCGAAGACTTCCAGAATCGCGTACACGTCGCGCTCGAGAAGAGCGGCGTCCTCAAAGCCAGCTAACACAAGAACCGGATCATGGGATTCAAGTGCGGAATCGTCGGCCTGCCGAATGTCGGCAAATCGACCCTCTTCAATGCATTGACGCAGACCGCCGCCGCGCAGGCGGCGAACTACCCGTTCTGCACAATCGAACCGAATGTCGGCGAAGTCGCCGTCCCCGATCCGCGCGTCGAGGCGCTCGCAAAGATCGCAAGCTCCGCCGAAATCCTGCCGACCAAGATCAATTTCGTGGACATCGCCGGCCTCGTGCGCGGCGCCTCCAAGGGCGAGGGTCTAGGCAACCAGTTTCTCGGCCATATCCGCGAGGTCGACGCCATCGTGCATGTACTGCGCTGCTTCGTCGATGACGATGTCACGCATGTCGAGGGTGGCATCGACCCTTTGCGAGATGCGGAGACGGTCGAAACCGAACTGATGCTCGCCGACCTCGACAGCCTCGAGAAGCGAATCGACAACCTGACGAAAAAAGCTCGCGGTCAGGACAAGGAGGCCATGGCGCAGCTCGATCTCGTCAAACGTGCGATCGAGGTGCTTTCGAACGGCAAGCCCGCCCGCACCATCGAGCGCAAGCACGAAGAGGAAGCCGCGTTTCAAGCGCTGCAACTCATCACCGCCAAGCCCGTGCTCTATGTCTGCAACGTCGAGGAAAGTGCCGCCAACACCGGCAACGAACTCTCGAAGAAGGTCGAGGCGAAAGCCAAATCCGAAAACGCGGTCGCGGTCGCGATCTCGGCCAAGATCGAATCCGAAATCGCGATGCTGCCGCTTTCCGACCGCAAGGAATTTCTCGACGCGGCGGGCCTCGAAGAACCCGGCCTCGATCGCCTGATCCGCAAGGGCTACGAACTCCTGGGCCTCATCACCTACTTCACCGTCGGCCCGAAAGAAGCCCGCGCCTGGACCATCGTGAAGGGCACCAAGGCGCCGCAGGCTGCCGGCGTCATCCACACCGATTTCGAGAAGGGCTTCATCCGCGCCGAGACCATTGCCTATGCCGACTACGTCGCATGCAAGGGCGAGGCTGGCGCGCGCGACGCGGGCAAGCTACGCCTCGAAGGCAAGGATTACGTGGTGCAGGATGGCGACGTCATGCACTTCCGCTTCGCCAATTAGCTACGGGACACCGGAATGGACGCGAAAACCGCGCGCATCTGTTACGAGGATTTCGAGGTCGGCAGCGTCAAAAGTTTTGGCCCGCGCCTCGTCACCCGCGAGGAGATCATCGAATTCGCGACCGAGTTCGACCCGCAGCCGATGCATCTCGACGAGGAAGCGGCGAACCGCTCGATGCTGAAGGGCCTCTCCGGCTCCGGCTGGCACACCTGCGCGATCATGATGCGCATGATCTATGACGGCTTGCTGCATGAATCGAGTTCGCTCGGCGCGCCCGGTGTCGATGAAGTGCGCTGGATCCGCCCGGTCCGCCCGAACGACGAGCTTACGATCCGCATTACGATTCTCGAGAAACGCGATTCCGGAAGCCGTCCGCAGGTCGGCATCGTGCGCTTCAATCTCGAAATGACGAATGCGAAGGGGGAGACGGTGATGGCGTCGTCCTATTCCGGCTTCTTCGGCAAGCGCAACGCGGGAGCGGCATGATGCCTTACTTCGAGGACATGAAAGTCGGCGATGTGCGCGAATTCGGCTCCTACGCCTTTACCGCTGAGAACATCATCCACTTCGCGAAGAGATACGACCCGCAGCCGTTTCACCTGAGCGAGGAAGCCGGAAAGAAATCGCTGTTCGGCGGCCTCTGTGCGTCCGGCTGGCATACAGGTGCCGCCTGCATGCGCAAGATCGTGGACTTCAACAAGGCGCAATACGAAGCGGCGCTTGCGCGCGGCGAAAAGCCCGTTCCGTCCGGCCCCTCGCCCGGATTCAAAAATCTGAAGTGGCTCAAACCCGTCTATGCCGGCGACACCGTGACCTACACGAGCGAGATCGTGGACCTGCGCGAGTCAGCCACGCGCCCCGAATGGGGCATCATGTTCGCGAAGATCGTAGGCACGAACCAGAAGGGCGAGCGCGTGTACGAGTTCGACAGTTCGGCGTTCATTCCGAAAAAGCCGAAGTAACGCACGGAAGTGCGTGATAGCCGGACTTGTCCCGGCCGCCTTTTCAATGCCCCTCGAAACTCACCAGCGTCCGCACCGACACGCCGAGTTCGCGCAGCTTTGCCGCCCCGCCCAACTCCGGCAGATCGACGATAAAGCAGGCGGCGAGCACCTCCGCGCCCATGTTACGGAGCAGCTTCACGGCACCTTCCGCCGTGCCGCCGGTCGCGATCAGGTCGTCGACCAGCACCACGCGGTCGCCTTCGTTGACCGCGTCCTTGTGCATCTCCATTTCGTCGATGCCGTATTCCAGCGAATAAGCGATCCGCACCGTTTCGAACGGCAGCTTGCCCTTCTTGCGGATCGGCACGAAGCCCGCCGAAACCTGATGCGCCACCGCCCCGCCGAGGATGAAGCCGCGTGCCTCGATCCCCGCCACCTTGTCGATTTTGGAACCCGCCCACGGGTTCACGAGATCGTCCACCGCGCGCCGAAACGCGCGCGCGTTGCCGAGCAATGTGGTGATGTCGCGGAACTGGATGCCCGGCTTCGGGTAATCCGGAATGGTGCGGATCGCGGAACGGAGATCGAGCGTATCGGGCGGGTTCATGGACATCCTTGAACTGTGACAGGCGTCTTGTCGGCGGGCGCGAAACGAGAATAGCCTAATTCCCGGCGGCGACGGATTCGCGAGAACGCCGCAACGGTCACCAGGAGAAATGTCATGGCCAAGGGCCAGCAGAAACCCCCGAAGGAAAAGAAGAAGCCGAAGGCGGAGACGTCCAAGAAAGGCACGTCTTCCTACAAGCAATCTTACGGCAAGTAAGCGCTGCCTCGGAAAACAAAAAAGGCCCCGCAGATGCGGGGCCTTTTCATTTTCGTTCTTGCGTTCGCCTTTAGTGCGCGTCCGCCCAGACCTTCTTCTTGGTGAAGTAGGCGAGTCCCGCGAACACGATCAGGAAGATCATGACCTGGAAGCCGATGCGCTTGCGCGCTTCGAGATGCGGCTCCGCAGCCCACATCAGGAAAGCGCTCACGTCGCGCGCATACTGATCGACCGTCTGCGGCGTGCCGTCGGTGTATTCGACGCGGTTGTCTTCCAGCGGCGGGCGCATCGCGATGCGGTGGCCGGGGAAATACTTGTTGTAGAACTGCGTCTGCGAGATTTCGAAGCCTTCCGGCGCCTTGGCGTAGCCGGTGAGCAGCGCGTGGATGTAATCGACGCCGTTCTCCTGATACTGGCGGACGATGTCGATCAGGAAGCCGGGGAAGCCGACTTCATAGGTGCGCGCTTTCGCGATCACCGAAAAGTCGACCGGCAGCGCGCCGTTATGGGTGGCGCGCGCGGCCTGCTCGTTCGGATAAATCAGCGGGAAGTAATCCGAGGGGCGGCCCGGACGCTGGAACATCTCGCCGCGGTCGTTCGGACCGTCGTTGATCTGATACTCGGCCGCGATCGCGCGGACCTGACCTTCGCTGAAGCCGAGCGCGCCGCTCTGTCCGAGCGTGCGGAAGGCGACGAGCTTCATCGAGTGACAGGACTGGCAGACTTCGCGGTAAACCTTGAAGCCGCGCTGGATCTGCGCCTTGTCGAAGTGACCGAAGGGACCGGCGAAGGTCCAGCTCAAACGCGGCGGCTGCGGCGTCGAATGCGCGTCATCGGCGGCGAACGCCGGGAACGATGCGCCGAAGGAAATCGCGGAAACGACGCCGAGCGCGAGAAGGGTGTTCTTGTTCATCATTGGCCCCTTAGCGCGAACCTTTGACCCGCGCCGGCGCGAGCGGCTGATTGCCGAGCACCGAGTCCGCAATCGACGCCGGCACCGGCGCCGGCTTCTCATAGTAGGAGAGCAGCGGCAGGATCACGAGGAAGTGGATGAAGTAGTAAGCGGTGAGAATGCGCGACGCGATGACGTAGGCGCCTTCCGCAGGCTTCGAGCCGAGCCAGCCGAGACCGATACAGACAATCACGAAGACCCAGAAGAACTGCTTGAACAGCGGGCGGTAGCGTGCCGAGCGCGTCTTGGCGCGGTCGAGCCACGGCAGGAACGCGAGCAGCGCGATCGAGCCGAACATCGCCATGACGCCGCCGAGCTTCGACGGGATCGCGCGCAGGATCGCGTAGAACGGCAGGAAGTACCATTCCGGCACGATGTGCGTCGGCGTCTGCAACGGGTTCGCCGGGATGTAGTTGTCGGCGTGGCCGAGATAATTCGGAATGTAGAACACGAACCACGCGAAGAAGATCATGAAGCAGATCATCGCGAAGTTGTCCTTCGCGGTGGCATAGGGCGTGAACGGCACCGTGTCCTTGTCGGACTTCACATCGATGCCGGCCGGGTTGTTCTGGCCGACTTCGTGCAGCGCCCAGATGTGCAGCACCACGACGCCCGCGATCATGAACGGCAGCAGGTAATGCAGCGAGAAGAAACGCTGCAACGTCGGCTGATCGACCGAATAGCCGCCCCAAAGCAGTTCGACGATCTTCGGACCGACGCCCGGCAGCGCGGAGAACAGGTTGGTGATCACGGTCGCGCCCCAGAAGCTCATCTGGCCCCACGGCAGCACGTAACCCATGAAGGCGGTCGCCATCATCAGGAGGAAGATGATTACGCCGAGAATCCAGAGGATCTCGCGCGGCTCCTTGTATGAGCCGTAATAGAGACCACGGAAAATATGGATATAGACCGCGATGAAGAACATCGAGGCGCCGTTCGCGTGCACGTAGCGGATCAGCCAGCCGTAGTTCACGTCGCGCATGATGTGCTCGACCGACTCGAAGGCGCCGGCGACGGTCGGCGTGTAATGCATCGCCAGCACGATGCCGGTGATGATCTGCACCCCGAGGCAGAACGACAGGATGCCGCCGAAGGTCCACCAGTAGTTCAGGTTGCGCGGCGTCGGGTAAGCGACGAAGGACGAGTGCATCAGCCCGAGGATCGGGAGACGGCGCTCGGTCCATTGCAGGATTGCGCTTTTCGGCTTGAAGTTCGACGGCCCGCTCATTCTTCAAATTCCGTTCTGGCGTTCGAGTGGCGGATCAGCCGATCCGCACCATCGTGTCTGAGGTAAATGTGTAAGACGGCACGACCAGGTTGGCCGGCGCGGGTCCTTTGCGGATGCGGCCGGAGGTGTCGTAGTGCGAGCCGTGGCACGGGCAGAACCAGCCCTTGTAGTCGCCCTGATGGCCGAGCGGCACGCAGCCCAGATGGGTGCAGACGCCGACCACGATCAGCCACTGCTCCTTGCCCTTCTGGACGCGCGCCGAATCCGGCTGCGGGTCAGGCAGGTCGCGAAGCGGGGTCGCTTCCGCCGCCTGAATTTCTGCTTTGGTCCGGTGCGAGATGAACACCGGCTTGCCGCGCCACTTCACGGTGACGATCTGACCTTCGGCGATCGGCGAAAGATCGACTTCCGTTGAGGCCAGCGCCTGCACCGAGGCGTCGGGGTTCATCTGGTGAACGAGCGGCCAGGCGACAGCGGCAGCGCCGACCGCGCCGACTGCTCCGGTTGCGATGTAGAGGAAGTCACGCCGGGTCGGCTGCTCGCCGTTCATGGTCTTCGTGGTCGCCAAGTTCCGGTCCTTTCCATCGTCTCGACGGAGCGGCCTGGCCTCAAGCAAGACGCCGCGAAACGGACTCGCCTGCACGTCGGCGGTAGCCCCGATCCGCGGCGCAAACCCTGCAAAAATCGGCAGAATCCTGCCGATTGCGGCGCCCCTATTGAACGCTTCTAATGTCACTAGAGCCTAGCCTTGTCCAGTATCCGGCCATGCGGCACGGAGTCGTTATGCAGGGGTTTCGGCGTGTCTTTCCGCCCCGCTCATGCCATTGAACCGGCAATGGAAATCGCGCTTTACGAACCGGATATTCCGCAGAACACCGGGACCATCCTGCGCACCGCCGCGTGCCTCCGCGTCGGCGTCCATATCGTCGAACCCGCAGGCTTTCCGGTCAGCGACCGCGCCTTCCGCCGCGCCGGTCTCGACTATCTGGATGCGGTGAAAATCGAGCGCCACATCTCGTTCGAGGCGTTCGAAGACTGGCGCAAGGCCAACGGCCGGCGGCTTGTCCTGCTCACCACGAAAGCGAAGCAGGGCTATCCGGATTTTGCATTCGGCGCCCGAGACATCCTGATGGTCGGGCGCGAATCCTCGGGCGCCCCCGACCGGGTGCATGCCGCGGCCGACGCATCCTTGAAGATTCCGATGCGCGAGAACATGCGCTCGCTCAACATCGCGGTCGCGCTCGCGATGGTGCTGGGCGAAGGCCTGCGCCAGACCGGCGGCTTGAACTTCGGCTAGAGCCCTACTTCTTCTCAAGCGTCGCGGGCGTAATCAGTTGCGAGAACGCCCAGCACCAGATCACCACGCTCTGATACTCCTCGACGTTCACACCCGCCGGCACTGCGTAGCGCTGCCCGCCCTCGAAGGCGCGCAGGCGGCTGATCTCGACGAACTGCTTCTTCTCGATCAGTTCCTTCATTTCTTCTTTGGTCTTGATGCCCGCCTTCTTCACCAGGAGCACCCGATAATCCGGCCCCGGCCCGACCTTGAAATCGGCGTTGAGGAAAACCTGATCCTTCTGCACGGTGACAGTGCCCTGCCCCCAATGCACGCGGTCGCTCGGGTCCGCATGGATGAATTTACCGGTCGCCATGATGGGCGCAGCCTGCTCGGTCTGCGTCATCACGTCGGTGCCGGCCGGCGGCGGAAAAATGAACGGGAAGAAATAGATGCCGAGCGCGAAGCCGGCACCCGTGCCGAGAATCCCGCCGAACACGAACAGCAGAAGACCGCGAAGAAAGCGTCGCATTCCGTTCTCCCCTTTTTATCAGTGTAACCGACGGCCGCCGCGCCGCCAGCCTCAAACCGATGACGATTACGCGAGGAAACCAAAACCGTCGTGCCCGCGAAGGCGGGGCGACGTCAGGAAATAACCCCGTCGGCGATCTTCTGCAGCGCCGCCGCGTCCTCGGGAAAATCCGCGGCAATCCAGGCGGCTTCGGCCGCAGCCAAGGCCTTGCCGAGCTTCGGTCCCTTTTCGACGCCGCGCCTGATGAATTCGTCGGCGGAGAGCGGAAACTTCGGCGCACTCCAGCGGGAGGGGAGCGAAAGCAGCGCACCCCATCGTTCGTCGGCGAGCGAGGCTGCGGAATGCGCAAACGAAATCAGCACGCGATCGGCGTATTCCTCCGGGCCGACACGATAGAGCGTTTCCTTCGCATAAGCCTCGCCACTCGCGGGCGTGAGCTGCCACCAGCGATCCGCCATCGAATAGAGCCGCCCGTATTCTTCGTTGGAAAGCCGGAAGCGCTCGCGCAGATGCACGGCGTCTTCGTCGATACGGACCGCGACCGCAGCCAGCCGCCGCACCGCGTCGGTTTCGATTTCGAGCGACTGCTCGATCAGCATGAGGCGCGAAAGCGCGGACAGTTCCGGCGCATTTGCGAATACCGCGTCGTATATGCCGGCTTCGGCCATCGCCGTCATCGCGTCGGAAGCGCGCTTTGCAGCCAACGTCTTCATAATCTCGGCGCGGATGCGCTCGCGCGACAATGCCCCGAGTTTAGGCCGTGCGCGGGCACATGCGACATAACCTTCGCGATCCGGCTCCCCTGCCCCGTAAGCCGCAAAGAAGCGGAAGAAACGCAGCACCCGCAGATAATCTTCCGCGATGCGCCTGTCCGCCTCGCCGATGAAACGCACGCGCCGCGTTTCGATGTCGGCTAGTCCCCCGCAATAGTCGTGCAGCGTGCCGTCACTCGAAAGCGACATCGCGTTGATCGTGAAATCGCGGCGCTCCGCGTCCTTCTTCCAGTCGCGGCCGAAGCGCACCACCGCGTGCCGCCCGTCGGTTTCGACATCTTCACGTAGCGTGGTGACCTCGAAAGGCCTGCCGTCGGCCACGACGGTGATCGTGCCATGCTCGATGCCGGTCGGCACTGCTTTGAAGCCCGCGGCCGTGACGCGATCGATCACGGTCTTCGGCGCGGCGGTCGTCGCCAGATCGACCTCATGAAGCGGCAGCGCAAGCAAAAGATTGCGGACCGCGCCGCCGACCACCCGCGTCTCCTCGCCTTCGCCGTTCAGGACGGCGAGTACGTCGGAAAGCGGTTTCTGTTTCAGGAAAGCAGCTTCTTCCGCGGCGAGTTTTCGTTGCGCGGGAGAGCCACTCATCGCGTCTCGCCCGGATGGAATTTGCCGTCCTTGTCGATATAGGCGGGAACGTAGGTCTTGCCGGGCTGATAGCCGCCGTAATGCGCAAACCAGACGAGGCTGATCGCGACCAGCACGATACCCGCAAACGCGAGCCAGGCCACCACTTTCGCGCCCCAGTGGTCGCGCTCGCGTGCATCCTTGCGCATCAGAACCAGCACGATCGCGTAAAGCGCGAACGGAGCGATGAAGAGTGCAAGCTCGGTGAAGACGGTGCGGGCCATTATTCGTACAGCTTCTCGTAAAGGCTCCGGATGATTCCGGCGGTCGCGCCCCAGATATTACGCTGTTCGAACGGCATTGCGTAGAAGTGCCGTTCGACCCCCTTCCAGACGCCGGAATGGCGGGCGTGGTTCTCCCGCGTCATCAAAAACGACAGCGGCACCTCGAAAGCCTCGTCCACTTCGGCTTCGTTGATCTTCAGGCTGAAGCCCGGCTCGATCAGCGCCACCACCGGCACGATGCGAAATCCGGTACCGGATAAGTAAGAATCGAGATAGCCGAGCGGCGTGGCGTAGCGCGCGGGCAGCCCGACCTCTTCGTCGGCCTCGCGCAAGGCCGCAGCCAAGGGAGATGCGTCGCCCGGATCGATCCGCCCGCCGGGAAAGGCCACTTGCCCCGCATGTGTGCTCAGATGTTTCGATCGCTGCGTGAGCAGCACGGTCGGCGCTTCATGAGCGACGATCGGAACGAGCACCGCGGCGGGGCGCGGCGCATTCGCACCGATCCGATCGGTGAAATCCGGGTTCAGCATGTGGTCTCCGCGCACGAATTCGCGCGCATGCGCAAACAGATCGCCCTGCGGCGCCGGATAGAGTTTCTCTTTCGCGAGCGCGACGAAATCGCGAAGCGCCGGCGAAAATCTTTCTTCCACTTTGCTTCCGCTCATTCAGCGCAAACCCGCGATGCTCTCGGCCGGCGCCATCGAGAAAAATTCTCCCGCCGACATCACGCCGAACAATTCCTTGCCGTTAAGATTGCGAGTCTCACCCATCTCTACGAGATCGAAAAACAGCGCGCGCGTCACCCGCGCCCAGAGATCGCGCCGCACATGGAGATAGGGTTTCAACCCCCCGGTATTTTCCTCGGGCTCGAAGCGCAGCGGATGCTCGGCGTCGCAGGAAACCAGATCATCGACATTGGTGCGAAACGAGAGCTTGCGGCGCGCGCCCGCGCCGTCGATGGCCATCTCCACCGCCTGAAAGGGAGCATCCTCGACCTTGATCCCGACCTTCTCCACCGGCGTCACCAGAAAATACTTCTCGCCTTCCCGCTTCAGGACCGATGCAAAGAGTCGCACCAGCGCCGGCCGCCCGATCGGTGTGCCGAGATAGAACCAGGTTCCGTCCGCCGCAATTCGCATGTCGATGTCGCCACAAAACGGTGGATTCCACAGATGCACCGGCGGCAGCTTTCGCGTCTCGCCCACCGCCGCGATCAGCGATTCGAGCCCTTTCGGCGCCATCCCCGGATTGGTGCTTTCCACCGTCATAAAGCTACTCGGATTGTGATCGCGAAAAAGCGTGGTTTCATCATAGCCTAAACGCTCCGGAAGGCCTTTCGGCCCGCCTTGATATAGGCCCAGTCGCAGCCTTTCGTGCGCATGGAAATTGCATGAACATGCCTGAGATAAGTGAGTCGGAAGGCCGCGAATACAAGTCCGGCTCTTTGCTGTCCTTGAGACAATGGAGGCGCCGTTGAGCCCCGCAAGTCCCGAAAATTTCGACCAGATGATTGTCCGCGCGGCCGAAACCACTGCCGCATCCGTGAAGGCCGCGCGCACCGCGATCGGCAACGTCATCTTCGGTCAGGAGAAGGTCGTCGATCATGCGCTGATCACGGTGCTTGCCGGCGGCCACGCACTGCTCCTCGGTGTACCGGGGCTTGCAAAGACCAAGCTCGCCGACACCATGGGCACGGTGCTCGGCCTGAACGCGCGGCGCGTGCAGTTCACGCCGGACCTGATGCCTTCCGATATTCTCGGCGCGGAAGTGCTGGAAGAGTCGAACACCGGCAAGCGCGCCTTCCGCTTCATTCAGGGGCCGGTCTTCGCGCAGTTGCTGCTCGCCGACGAAATCAACCGCGCAAGCCCGCGCACGCAATCCGCGCTACTGCAATCAATGCAGGAATATCATGTGACGGTAGCGGGCCAGCGCCACGATTTGCCCAAACCCTTCCATGTGCTTGCGACCCAGAACCCGCTCGAACAGGAAGGCACCTACCCTCTCCCCGAAGCGCAGCTCGACCGCTTCCTCATGGAGATCGACGTCACCTACCCCGATCGTGAAGCGGAAAAGAAAATTCTTTTCGACACCACCGGTGTCGAGGAGGCCAAACCCCGCGCCGCGATGAGTGCCGAAGATCTGATGGCGGCCCAGCGCCTCGTGCGCCGAATCCCGGTCGGCGAGTCGGTCGTCGAAGCGATCTTGAATCTCGTTCGCTCCGCGCGCCCCGATAACGCGAGCGGCGACCTCGCGAAGCAAATTGCATGGGGCCCCGGCCCGCGCGCATCGCAAGCGCTGATGCTCGCGGTGCGCGCCCGCGCGCTTCTCGACGGCCGCCTCGCCCCTTCGGTCGACGACGTGCTCGAACTTGCCGAGCCCGTCTTGAAGCATCGCATGGCGCTCACTTTCGCGGCGCGCGCCGACGGCGCGTCCGTCGAAAGCGTGATCGGAAAGCTGAAAGCAAAGATCGGATGACTGCGCCCATCGACGTAGCGGGAGCACGGGAAGAAGAGATTGCGCCGGTCCGCGTTGCCACGGGAAGCGCGAAAGAACTCGTGGCCGCGATGCCGCGCTTGATTCTCGAAGCCCGCCGCGCCGCCGCGTCGGTTTTTCACGGATTGCACGGCCGCCGCCGCGCGGGGCCGGGTGAAAACTTCTGGCAGTACCGGCGCTTCAACGACGGCGAGCCGTCGAACCGCGTCGACTGGCGCCGCTCCGCGCGCGACGACCATCTCTATGTGCGCGAGCGCGAATGGGAAGCCTCGCACACGGTCTGGATCTGGCCCGATCTTTCGCCGTCGATGATCTTCGCCTCTCCGCTGGTTTGGGAAACGAAGCGCGACCGCGCGCTGGTACTCGCGTTCGCGCTCGGCGAACTCTTGGTGCGCGGCGGCGAGCGTGTCGCGATCCCCGGCCTGATGCGGCCTACCGCGAGCCGCAACGTGATCGAGCGCATGGCCGAAGCGATCATCCATTTTAGCGGCGAATGGAAAAGCCTGCCGCCGCCGATCACGCCCGGGCCGCGCGAGGAAGTCGTGCTGCTGTCCGACCTCTGGAATCCGGTGCATGAAATCGTCGCCGCGATCGACCACATGGCGAAGCGCGGCCCCGGCGGCCATGTCGTTCAGGTCGTCGATCCCGCCGAAGAGACCTTCCCTTATTCCGGCCGCATCGACTTCCGCGAGCCGGAGACCGGCGCACATCTCATGGTCGGCCGCGCCGAAATGTGGGCGCGCGATTATCTCGCGAAGGTTGCGCGCCAGCGCGAACTGATCCGCGCCGAAACCTCGCCGCGCGGCTGGAGTTTCGCGATCCACCGCACCGACCGGCCGGCGAGCGAGCTTCTGATCTCGCTACACGCCCGCATGGGCGAAGCGCGCGACACGATCACGCGCAAGCGCTCGAGCGTGAAGCTCGGCGAAACGGAGGCGGCATGATCGGCCTTCCGATCGGCTTTACCTCTCCCCTGATTTTGCTAGCGTTGCTCGCGCTCCCGGTGCTGTGGTTCCTGCTGCGTCTCGTGCCGCCGAAGCCGCGCCTTGTACGCTTTCCGCCGACACGGCTTCTCCTCGAGATCGAGCCGAAAGAAGAAACGCCCGCGCGCACGCCATGGTGGCTCACGCTGTTGCGGCTTTTGCTCGCAGCTCTCGTCATTCTCGCCGCCGCAGGGCCGCTCTTGAATCCGCCCGCCGCGACCTCGCGCGCCTCCGGCGCGATCATTCTGATGGTCGATTCCGGCTGGGCTTCCGCCGCGCAATGGCAGAACCGGCTCTATACCGCAAACGCGATCATCGCCCGCGCGGAAGCGGAAAACCGCCCCGTCGCACTGCTCGGCACTGCGAACCCAAAAAAAGACGTCTCGCTTTTGCGCCCGCTTGAAGCGCGCGAGCAATTGCGCCTGCTCGTCCCGTCGCCCTGGCAGCCGAACCGCGCGGATGTGCTGCCGCAGCTTGCCGATCTGCTGAAGCGCCAGCCCGATGCAACCGTGATCTGGCTTGCCGACGGCGTCGATCTCGGCGACGGCGACGTTTTCATCAATGCACTGAACGACCGCGTGCCGGCCGGACAGCTCACGGTAATTGCCGGCGGCGCGGAGAGTGCGCTCGCGCTCGCGGGCGCCGATAACAACGCCGGCGCGCTGGTCGTGAAGGTCGTGCGCGCCGATACGAACACGCCCGCGAACGGCAGCGTGCGCGCGCGTGACCTGCGCGGGCTTCCGCTTGGCGACGCGCCGTTTTCCTTTGCGGTTGGTGCTTTGGAAGCGGAAGCGAAATTCGAGCTTCCCGTAGAAATCAGGAACGATATTTCGCGGCTCGAAATTACCGGCGAACGCTCGGCGGGCGCGGTACAACTCCTCGACAAGCGCTGGCGCCGCCGCACCGTCGGCATCGTTTCCGGCGGCACTATCGACACCGCGCAGCCGCTGCTTGCCGCGAGCTTTTATCTTGCGCGCGCGCTCGCCCCGTTCGCGGATGTGCGCAACGCCGGCAACGTCGCCGCGGGCGAAGCGATTGCGCGTTTCATCGAGCAGCAAATTCCGGTGATCGTACTCTCGGACGTCGGCACCATCCCGCCGGAAGTCCACGAGCAACTCAATAAATGGATGGAGAACGGCGGCGTGCTGATCCGCTTCGCGGGACGCCGTCTTGCCGCCGCGACCGACGACAATCTCGTGCCGGTGCGCCTGCGCCGTGGCGGCCGCGTGCTCGGCGGTTCGCTTTCGTGGGAACAGCCGCAGAAACTCGGCAGCTTTTCGCGCGAGGGCCCGTTTGCCGACATGACCGTGCCGGACGACGTAACCGTAACGCGACAGGTTCTCGCAGAACCGGATAGCCAGCTTGCTGAACGCACCTGGGCTTCGCTTGCCGACGGCACGCCGCTGGTCACCGCCGAAAAGCGCGGCAAGGGCTTGCTTGCACTCTTTCACGTCACCGCCGACACCGGCTGGTCGAACCTGCCGCTTTCCGGCGCGTTCGTCGAAATGCTCCGCCGCACCGTGGGCTTGGGCAGTGCGATCAACCGTGCGCCGGAAAACACACCGAACGCACCGCGCGCGAACGTGCAGACGGTGGCGCCGAGCCGCATCCTCGACGGCTACGGCGCATTCACCGCACCGGGACCGACCATCCGTCCGGTCGCGATCGACTATCAGGAGCGCGCCAACGCCGATCATCCGCCGGGCTTCTACGGTCCCGCCGACGGCCTGCTCGCCGTAAACGTGCTGATGCCGAACGACCGTCCGACGGCACTCGATCTTTCCAAACTCAAGGGCGCGAGCATCGAACCCTATCGGCGCTCCGAGCCGGTCGATCTGCGCGCGGCATTGCTTTCGCTGATGCTGATGCTGCTCGTGATCGACGCCCTCGTCGTGTTCTGGCTCGCGGGCGGCCTGAATCGCATGACCCGCCGCCGCGCTGCCGCTGCGATCCTGCTCACGCTCGGCGCCTTGCTGTTCTTCCAGAATAATCAAGCGCTGGCACAGATGGCGCCGCGCGCGCAGCAGACCGAAGACGCTTCGCTTCCTTTCGAAGTGCGCGCGGCACAGCGGACGCGCCTTGCCTATGTCATCACCGGCGACACCGAGACCGACAATATCAGCAAGGCCGGCCTCGAAGGCCTCACTGCGTTTCTCGCCGCACGCACCGCGCTCGAACCCGGCACGCCGATGGGCGTGAACATCGCGCGCGACGAGCTTTCCTTCTTTCCCATGCTTTATTGGCCGGTCGTTCCCGGCACGCCGCGCCCCGCGCCGGAGGTGCTCAGCCGCATCGACGCTTACATGAAACAGGGCGGCACCATTTTGTTTGACACGCGCGACGCACTCGCCATCGTCAATCCGCGCGGCGGCGAAGTCACGCCGGCGACAAAGACCCTGCGCGATATTCTCTCTTCACTCGATCTGCCTGAACTCGAGCCGGTACCGCCCGCGCACGTGCTGACGAAATCCTTCTACCTGCTGCGCGAATTTCCGGGCCGTTTCACCAGCGGCAATCTCTGGGTGGAAACGCTGCCCGTGAACGATGCCGACGCCGACAACCGTCCGGCGCGCGCGGGCGACGGCGTTTCCCCGATCCTGATTACCTCGAACGACCTCGCCGGCGCCTGGGCGATTTCTTCCGACGGCCAGCCGATGCTGCCGCTGACCCCCGGCGAACCACGCCAGCGCGAATTCGCCTACCGCGTCGGCGTCAACATCGTGATGTATGTGCTGACCGGCAACTACAAGGCCGATCAGGTGCACGTGCCCGCGCTGCTGGAAAGGCTGGGGCAGTAGCGTCATGAACCTCGGCATTGCATTCGAACCGCTGATTTCGCTGCCGCTGCTCGTGGCGGCCGCGGTGATTGCCGCGCTGGTCGCGGGCCTTCTGCTTTTCTCCCGTTCGCGCGGTTCGGCGCTGCGCACACTCGCGCTCTCGCTCGGCGTGATCGCGCTCGCCAATCCTTCTTTGACAAAAGAGGATCGCGATCCGCTCACCTCCGTGGTCGCGGTCGTGCTCGACAGGAGCGCGAGCCAGCGTTTCGGCGACCGCACCGGGGCCACCAACAAGGCGGCGGAAATTATCAAGGAGCGCCTCGGCGCGATTCCGAACCTCGAAGTCCGCATCGTCGATGGCGGCACGGACGGCGAAGGCGACGGCACCAAGCTGTTCGCGGCCTTGAGCGCGACGCTCTCCGACGTGCCGCCCGAGCGCATCGCGGGCGCGATCATGATTACCGACGGCCGCGTGCATGACGTGCCCTTGCCGCAGCATCTGGGCTTCGACGCGCCGGTGCACGCACTGATCACCGGCAAGGAAAACGAACGCGACCGCCGCGTCGCACTCACCGCGACGCCTCGCTTCGGCATCGTCGGCCAGCGCCAGACCGTCAGCTTCCGCGTCTCCGACGAAGGCATTCCGAACGGCGCGCGCGTGAACGTGGTGATCCGCCGCGACGGCAATACGGTCGCAAACATGGTGGTGACCGCAGGCGTCGAAGAAAAAGTGCAGATCGAAATTACGCATGCCGGCGCGAACATCGTCGAGATCGAGGCCGCACCGCTGGAAAACGAACTGACGCTCCTGAACAACCGCGCGGCCCTCACCATCGACGGCGTGCGCGAGAAGCTCCGCGTGCTGCTGGTCTCCGGCGAGCCGCATTCCGGCGAGCGCACCTGGCGCAATCTTCTGAAATCCGACGCCAACGTCGATCTCGTGCATTTCACGATTCTCCGCCCGCCGGAGAAGCAGGACGGCACGCCGATCAACGAACTTTCGCTGATCGCGTTTCCGACGCGTGAGCTGTTCCAGCAGAAAATCCGCGAATTTCAGCTCATCATCTTCGACCGCTACGCCCAGCAGGGCGTGCTGCCGCTGATCTATTTCGACAATATCGTCGAATATGTCCGCGCGGGCGGCGCGCTTTTGATCGCGGCGGGGCCGGATTACGCCGGGCACAATTCGGTCTGGCGCACGCCGCTCGAAGCGATCTTGCCCGCGACACCCAGCGGCAACATCACCGAGGTCGGCTACCGCGCGCTCTTGACCGACGCAGGCAAGCGCCACCCGGTGACGCGCAACCTCCCCGGCGCGGAAAACTCTCCGCCGCAATGGAGCCGCTTCTTCCGCGTAATCGACGCGCAGACCGTGGACGGCAGCACCGCGCTGATGAACGGCCCCGACAACCATCCGCTGCTCGTGCTCTCGCGGCAGAACCAGGGCCGCATCGCGCTGCTTCTGTCGGACCAGATCTGGCTCTGGGCGCGCGGCTATGAAGGCGGCGGGCCGCACCTCGATCTGTTGCGGCGGCTTTCGCACTGGCTGATGAAGGAACCGGAGCTTGAGGAAGAACGCCTCGTGATGAGCGCGCGCGGCGGCGAGATCCTGATCGAGCGCCGCACGATGAACGAGAAAGTGGAGCCGGTGACGGTGACGCAGCCCTCCGGCGGCACGCAGATACTCAATCTTACGCAGGCAGAGCCCGGCATTTTCCGCGCGAGCGTGAAGGCCGCCGAACTCGGCCTGTGGCGCGCAACCGACGGCACGCTGAACGCGCTGATCAATCTCGGGCCGCTCAATCCGCGCGAATATCTCGAAGTGACGAGCACGCGCGAGGTGATGTTGCCGCTCGTGAACGGCACCCGCGGCGGCGTCTTGCGGCTTGCCGATCTATCCGGTAACGCGCCGCGGATCGTGCAAATTCGTTCCGCCGAACGCTTCGCCGGACCCGACTGGATCGGCCTCAAGCAGCGCGACGCAAGCGTGGTGCGCGGGCTTGGCCTGTTCCCGCTGTTCGCCGGACTTTCCGGACTATTGATTCTGATGGCGGGCATTGCCGCCGCGTGGGCACGCGAAGGCAGGTAGACCTGCCTTCAACGGCTCGCGAAGGCCGACGACTGCGTCCGGACGCGGCGATTGGCTAGTAGCCGCTGGCGTCGTAGGACGCCGGCCATGATCGCATATATCGATTACCTCTATTTCCGGCTCCGCCACTGACTGATACGAGCGGAAAATTCAAACTATTGCAGCCGCTGACCGCACTGCCCGTGTGCAGGCTCGAACAGACCTTCGTGCTCGTACAGCGAATATCCTAGTCGCGGCCGTAGTCGCGGCGCACATCACCTTCGACGCCCTCGAACGCACCGGCGGCGAGCTCCGCGATCAATACCCGCTCGGGATCGACCGGGCCCGGAAGCTTCACGCGGCCATGCGCAACCTTCTTGAAGCCCATGCGGCTGTAATAGGGCTCGTCGCCTACCAGCAGCACGAGTTTCGCACCGTCCTCCTTCGCTGCCTTCATCGAGGCATCCATCAGCGCGCGCCCGACGCCGCGGCTCCGGAACGGCGGCTCGACCGTAAGCGGCCCGAGCAGAAACGCTTTCGCACCACCGATTTTGATCGGCGTCAAACGTACCGAGCCAACAAGAAGTGTACCGATACGGGCGGTGTAGGAGAGTTCGCGCCGATGCAGCACACCCTCGCGCAGACGATAGGCCGAACGCGCGAAGCGCCCCGGCCCGAAGGTCCGCTCCGAAAGCTTCTCGATCTGATGATCGTCTTCCGGCGTTTCCGGCTGAATGTTGAGCGAGAGGTCGGCCAAGGCTGGGAATCCGCTTGAAAATCGCGCGCGCGAAATACCATGGCAGCCGAGGCCGGTCCAATGACGGCAGGTTTGCAAATGTGTATTGCGCCGCTTGCTTCGCCGGAATTTCTTCCGACATTGCGTTCTACGAAGGAGAAAAAGTATGGGGCTTTTGGTAAACGGCGTCTGGCAGGACCAGTGGTACGACACGAAATCCACCGGAGGCCGCTTCGAGCGCACGGTGACGAATTTCCGCCACTGGATCACGCCCGATGGCGAAGCCGGACCTTCCGGCGATGCCGGCTTCAAAGCCGAGCGGGCCCGCTATCACTTATATGTGTCGCTCGCCTGCCCTTGGGCACATCGCACGCTGATTTTCCGCAAGCTGAAGAAACTCGAGGACATCGTTTCCGTCTCGGTCGTACATCCGCTGATGCGCGAGGAAGGCTGGACCTTCCGCGAATATCCCGCCACGACCGAAGACACGCTGCTCGGGAAAAAGCGGCTCTACGAAATCTATCTCGCGGCGAAGTCCGATTACTCCGGCCGCGTCACGGTACCCGCGCTATGGGACAAAAAGCGCAACACGATCGTGAACAACGAGTCGGCGGAAATCATCCGCATGTTCAATTCGGCTTTCGACGATCTGACCGGCAACCGCGACGACTATTATCCGGAAGCGCTGCGCGCCGGAATCGATGCGATCAACGAGCCGATTTACAAATTCATCAACAACGGCGTCTATCGCACGGGCTTCGCGACCACGCAGGAAGCCTATGAAGAAGCCTTCAACGCGCTCTTCGCCGAACTCGACGTGATCGAGCAGCGATTATCGCGCCAGCGCTATCTTGCGGGCGCGAAGCTGACCGAAGCCGACGTGCGGCTGTTCACGACGCTGATCCGCTTCGACGCGGCTTATGTCGGCCACTTCAAGTGCAACCTGCGCCGCATCGCGGATTATCCGAATCTGTCGAACTACCTGCGTGAGCTGTTCCAGATGCCCGCCTTCGGCGAGACCACGAACTTCGATCACATCAAGACGCACTATTACGCCAGCCACCGCCAGATCAATCCGACCGGCATCGTTCCGCTGGGGCCCGAATTGAATCTCGATGCGCCGCACGACCGCGCAAAATTCGAGAGCGCGTGATCACCATTGCTGTGAAGGCGGCGCACCGCCTGTGATCTCGGCGAGACGCCGCCGTGTCGCCTGCGTGGTTTCTTCAGGCAATGCGTCGAGCGGAAAGAATTTCGCTTCCTTAATTTCGAAGCTCGGCGGAAGCGGCCCGCCATAGTCGAACTCGCGCACGACATAGACCGCGACATGGTCGCGCGCGGATGCATTCATGTTCTGAAACAGCGCGTGCAGCTTTGGTGTGCCGGTCACTCGCACGTTCGCCTCTTCCATCAATTCCTTCGCGAGCGCTTCCTCGAAGCTCTCGCCCGGCTCCACCCCGCCGCCCGGCAGGTGCCAGCCCGGCACATAGCCGTGGCGGACCAGCATCACCTCGCCGTCGCGCAACACCGCGCCGCGCACGCCGAGCGTCATGCCGCGCTTCATGCGCCAGTAGAGGTGTAGGAATCGGCGGATCATCCTGGCCAATACTTACAGCCCCATGGCGAGGAGCGCGAGCCAACGCGAGCGCGTCTCGAACCATGAGGCTCATCCTTCAAGACGCGCCCTTCGGGCGCTCCGCAGGATGAGGACCGAAAGCATTTTGCCTTTCATAAAATCCCGCTAGACATGACCGATGTTCGCCCTCGCCCATCTGTCCGACCCGCATCTCTCGCCGATGCCGCGCCCGAAGCTCGTCGAACTGATGGGCAAGCGCGCGGTCGGCTACTTCAACTGGCGCACGAACCGCGGCACGCACCACAGCCCGGATTATTTAAGTGCGCTGGTCGCCGACCTGAAGGATCGCGGCTTCGACCACCTCGCCGTCACCGGCGATCTCGTCAATCTCGGCCTGCCCGAAGAATACGGCCTCGCGCGCCGCTTTCTCGAAAGCCTCGGGCCCGGCGACCGCGTCTCGATGGTGCCCGGCAATCACGACGCCTATGTGCGCGGCACGGCACTCCTGCATCTCGACATGTGGAAGGAATATATCGCGGGCGACCAAATCGAACCGCACGCGAATGTCGGCGGCGCACCGTTCCCCTATCTGCGCCGCCGCGGCAATCTCGCGATCATCGGCCTTTCGACCGCGATCCCGACCGCGCCATTCCTCGCGACTGGCACGCTCGGCAAGGCGCAGCTCCACGAGTTCGAGCGCCTTCTGAGAATCGCGAAAGACGAACGCCGCTTCCGCGTCGTGCTGATCCATCATCCGCCGGCCGGGCGTCATTCGCCGCATGAAGTGTTGACCGACGCGAAAGCCTTCTGCGCCGTGGTTGCGCGCGAAGGCGCGGAACTCGTGCTGCACGGTCACAAGCACAAGGCGATGCTGCAGAAGATCGAGGGCCCAGACGGCGATGTGAACGTGATCGGCGTACCCTCGGCCTCGAACCCCGGCGCAAGTCCGGAGCGCGGCGGCGCATACAATCTCTATCGCATCGGCGGCGAGGCGGGCCGCTGGTCATGCAATATGGATAGCTACGGCTTCGCGCCGGGGGGCGGCGCCATCGCGAAGCTCAGGAGCGCGAAGCTGCTCTGACTAGGGGTTCGTCGTGAACCACACCGCCGCGAACAGCGCGGCGGCGCCACAGATCGCGCCGAGCAGGAAAGCGAAGAACGTCTTCCAGCCGCTTTTCTGCGGCGCTTCCTGCAAATCTTCGGTCGTCGCCAGCGACTGCTCGCGCGCCACCATCCTGCGCGCGACATAGCGCGTGATCGCCTCGCGCATCGCAGGCACTTCGGTGCTTTCCTCGAGCACGCGCCGTCCGTTCGCGGTGTCGGTGAGTAGCCGGTAGGTGCGCTTGTCGGCGCCCATCGCGACATGGGTGATCGCGTCGATCCAGAGCCGCGGCTGCACGCCGCCGGAAACACCGCGGTCGAAATAATCGGTGTGGCGCGCCGGAATATCCTTGAAGACCTTGTCGACGGCCTCGTTCAGAATTTCAAGCCGCGCCATCTCGGCGTCGCGCAATTCGATGATGACCGCCGAACGCTCGGCGGCCTCGATCCGTGCGTCATGGAGAGCCTGCTTCAACGGCGTCGCTGCCGGCGGCATGGCCGGAGTGTTTTTCTCGCTCACGCTTACTGTCCCTGTCCCAAGCGCCGCCGAGAAAGACTAGCGGCGCGGCTGCCCGATGTCACGCATAGGCGCGGCGATAGGGTTCCAGCCAGCTTAGCCCCTCGACCGTACTGCCGCGCGGGCGGTACTCGCAACCGATGAAGCCGTCATAGCTCGTAAACGCGAGCGTGTTGAACACGGAAGCGAGATTGATCTCGCCGCGGTCGGGCTCGTCGCGCAACGGCACGCCCGCGACTTGTACGTGCCCAATGCACTTCGCATGCCTCTCGATCCGCCGCGTCAGATCGCCTTCCGTGATCTGCGTATGGTAGATGTCGAATTGCAGTTTCACATTGTCGAGCCCGACCGCGTCGAGAATTTCGGCGGCCTGATCGTTGGTACGCAGGAAATAATTCGGCCGGTCTCGCGCGTTCAGCGGCTCGATCGTGAGCGTAACGCCGACTTCCGCCGCTTCCGCTCCCGCCGCTTTCAGATTTGAAATGAAGGCTTCGGTGTTGCGCAGGTCGCGCTTGGCGTCGCCCGCCATGACATGGACCGTCGGCACCGAAAGCGCCCGCGCGTAACTCAGCGCCAGATGAATCTTGCGGAAGAAGTCGTGCTCACGCCCCGCAATGGCGGCACAGCCGGCATCGCCTCCTTCCGGCGAGAACGGCGTATTGATGAGCACGCATTCGAGCCGGCTCGCAATGAGCCATTCTTTCAGATGCTCCACCGGCTCGGCATAGGGGTGCAAAAGCTCGACCGCCGAAAACCCGGCGTGATAGGCGGCCGCAAAGCGGTCGCGAAACGCATATTCCCCGAACAGCATGTTCAGGTTCGCCGCAAACCGAAACACTTCTACTACCCCCGTAACGGCGCAATGGAAGCGAAGCCCGGGCAAAAGCGCAAGAAAAGAATAACCGGGATTCGCGGGCCACTCGAAAAGCCGCTATGGCTCATTTGAATAAAAGACGAGTCTCGCGTGACGACGGCAATTCTCCTCGCGGTTCTGGGCGGCGCGCTCCTGCACGCAAGCTGGAACGCCCTCATCAAATGGGAGCCCGACAAACTGGCCGCCTCGGCCGCCGTCGCGGCGGGTGCCGGGCTCGTCGCGCTGCCGGTGATGGCGCTGAGTCCGCTGCCGCTTGCGCCGTCCTGGCCGATGATCGGTATCTCCGCCGTGATCCACGTGTTCTATTTCGCGCTGGTCGGCTACGCGCTGCGCCATGCCGATCTCGGCGTGGTCTATCCCCTGACGCGCGGCTCGGCGCCCGCCTTCACCGCGATTCTCGCAGCACTCTGGCTCGGGGAAAATCTTGCACTTAACGGATGGCTCGCGGTCGGTGCGATCGCGGCCGGCGTAGTGACCTTGTCCGCCGACGCGCTCTTGCGCGGCGGGCTCACGCCGCGCACCGCCGTACTTGCCTTCACCAACGCCGCGGTGGTGGTCGCCTACACGCTGATCGACGGCGTCGGCGCGCGGCTCGCAGGCAACGCGGTTTCCTATGTCTCGTGGATGATGGCCGCGACCGGCGCGCTGATCGCGCTGATCGTATGGATCTTCTATCGCGAGGAGGCACGTGCGAAAGAACTCGGCTTCTGGCTGCGCGGGCTTGTCGGCGGCGCGCTCGGGATCACGAGCTTCGGCATCGCGCTTTGGGCCATGACGAAAGCACCGATCGGGCTGGTCGCGGCGCTGCGCGAGACCTCGGTGCTGTTCGCCGCGATTTTGGGAGCGCTGATTTTCGACGAGCGTTTCGGTCCCAAACGCTGGGCCGCGTTAATCCTGATTGTCGTGGGGATCGGGTTGTTGCGCTGGCCTTTTTAAGAGAAGGCCCGGCGAATTACATCCGGTATTGCTGAATGCGCGTGGTGCGCAGGCCGGCAAGGCCGTGTTTGTCGATCGAAGCCTGCCAGTTGAGGAATTCCTCGACCGTGAGCGTGTAGCGCGCACAGGCTTCTTCGAGCGAGAGCAGCCCGCCGCGCACAGCCGCGACGACTTCCGCCTTGCGGCGAATGACCCAACGGCGCGTCGACGGCGGCGGAAGATCCGCAATCGTCAGTGGGCTGCCGTCCGGCCCGATCACATATTTCACTCTCGGGCGATGCGCTTCGGTCATTACAAACTCACTCAACACAACTCGTAATGACGGAAACACTAGTGTCGAGCGATGAACATTTCCCTAAGTGTTTCTTTCCAAAAGGTTATTGGCTCCGCTCACATTTATCGGAGCGGGAACAGCTAAAAAATGCCGGTAAAATAAGGGTTTTCGCTATTCGGTGGGGGTCGTGGTGGAGGCGCGTTGTACCGCTTTGACCTTGTCGAGCGTGAGCAACGCAGTGCCCACCATCAGCAGCGGCTCGCTGCCGGAAAGATCGACCGCATCGACGACGCCCGAGAACTGGGTCGAGATGGTGACGCCCGCACCGGTCGCGTCCTTCGCGTTGATCTTGATAGTGTACTGGCCTTCCGGCGCGGTGGTGCCGTCCGACTTCTTGCCGTCCCAGGTAAAGCTCGACGTGCCGGCCTCCATCGTCGTCTCCTGCGTGAAGACGACGTTGCCGGTCGAGTCCTGAATGTTGATGGTGGCCGAGGCCGCGCGCGGTGCGGTGACGTACCAGGTCGCGACCCCCTGTTTCAGCGCGCTGGTCGCGCCATCGGCGGTAATCGTCGCGCCGACATAGTTCATCGCGGTCGAAAGCTGGCTCGACTGGTTGAGCTTCACCAGCGCTTCCAGCGAGTCGTTGGTGCGGAGCTGCTGCTCGACGCCCGCGAACTGCACGAGTTGCTGGGTGAACTGGTTCGTATCCAGCGGATCGAGCGGGTTCTGGTTCTTGAGCTGCGTGGTCAAGAGTTGCAGGAAGGTGTCGAAGTTGCTCGCAATCGTGGAGCGCGTGGTCGCGCTCGCGGCCGAAGTCGTGGTGGCCGCCGTCTGGGTTGCGGAAGTGACTGCCATGACGCGCCTCTAGATCCTGATGTCCACGCCGCCGCGAAGCTGCGCCGCGAGCGAAGCGTTGCCGGCCGTGATCTCGCTCACCGTTTCGACATCGGCCTGTACGAGATCGGGGCGCCCGTGCATGTCCGACGCGTGGCTCTGCTGGCCCTGTTGGGTCTGTGTGTCCTGCCGCAGCGAAAATTCTAAACCACCCGCGTCGGTCTTCAGTCCCGCGTTTTGCAACGCTTTCTCGAGCCCGCGCGCGTCGCGCTGGAGCAGATCGAGCGTTTCCGAACGCTCGACGATCAGCTTGGTCGTGGTGTTGCCCTTGTGGTCGATCTCGAGCCGCACATCGATCCGGCCGAGTTCCGGCGGATCGAGGCGGATGTCGAAGCGGCGCTCGCCCTTGCCGGCGCGGGTCGCGATTTCGACCGCGAGCGATTCCATCGGCACACTGCGCGCGGTGTCGGCGGCCTGCTGCGTTTGCACCGAAATGGGTGCGGCCACCTGCGTCGTGAGCGCGAAGTTCGGCGCGACCGCGTTCGAGGAAATCAGCGGCTTTTGCGTGTCGGGTGCGGCATCGACACCCTCGTGGGCGGCCGTAAGCTGGCTGTGCTTGCTCAGTGCGGCCGTCAGCATTTCCAAGGGCGCGGGGCCGTGAACGGCATTGGTCGTAGCAAGGTTCGCGGAGGTCTGCGTCTGCGGCTGCCCCTGAATCTGTGACGCCGCTTCGAAATGCGCGGCCGTCTTCACGGTCTTCGGCAAGGAAGAGAGCGTATCGGCCGCTGTTTTCGCGGGCAGCGCTTCGGCTTCGGGTTCTGCCTGTAGCGAAGCTGCGAACACCTCGACCTGTCCCTTCACCGGAGCCGTATTCTGCGCGGTCTGCGCCGGCTGCTTTTCGCTTGCCGCCGCATCGGCGATCGCGGCTGCGAGCGCACCTTCGCCGTCTGTAACGGGAGCCTGCGCGTCCGCCGCTGCCGGCGTCGCACCGCCCGCATCGGTAGCGTCGGCCGCTGCCGCCGCCTGCGGCTGTGTTTCGTTCAAGGCGAGCAACAGCGCATCGGCTGCGGCGCTGTCGTCCGCAGCCGTATCGGCGTCGGTATCGTCGCTGTCGTCTTCGGAAGCAGGCTGTTTTACCGGCGCGGAAGTTTCGGTCTGTGTCTTCGCTTCGGGCTTGTCGGTTTGCTTCGCGTTGCGCTTCGCCTGACGGTCATCGCCGGCATCGGACTTCAGCTGCTTCGCGGGGGCGTCGCGGCGCTCGGCCGCCCTCGGTGCATCCGGCGCTGCGGCGGCGCTCGCATTGCTGCCGTTCGTGTTGCCGTTGCCGACCGCGTTCAGAAGCTGCGAGAACGGGTCGTCGCCTTCCGCGTCCGGCGCATTGTTCTGCGCGGGCAAAAGGCTCGTCCGGAAATCGGCGGAAGCAACGGAAGAAACGCTGGCCACGAAGCACCTCGGCAGGAACGGATGGATCCGCCCCTTTCCCAGCAAGCCGCGGGCCAATCTACGGCAGAAGAAAATGCCCGAAAATCAGCGCTTTTTGCCGTCAGGAACGCCGCCTCAGACCGGCAGAAACCGCACACCCGGCAGACTTTGCCGCCTCTTTCATTGAGAAATCAGCATCCCTATAACCCGCGCCATGACACCCCGCGCCATGAACCCGGACTTTGAGATGGACGGCGACCCGAAGACCACCCGCATCGTGGTGGCGATGTCGGGCGGCGTGGATTCGTCGGTCGCGGCGGCACTCGCCAAGCGCGCGGGCTACGACGTCATCGGCGTGACCTTGCAGCTCTACAATCATGGCGAAGCGGTGCAGAAGAAGGGTGCCTGCTGCGCCGGCTCCGACATTCACGACGCGCGCACAGTCGCGGCCAAGATCGGCATTCCGCATTTCGTGCTCGACTATGAAGCGCGCTTCCGCGAACAGGTAATCGAACCCTTCGCGGACTCCTATGCGCGCGGCGAGACTCCGGTGCCCTGCATCTCCTGCAATCAGACCGTGAAGTTCAAGGATCTGCTTTCGACCGCGAAGGATCTCGGCGGCGCGGCGCTCGTCACCGGCCATTACATCGAGAGCCGGAGCGCCGGAAATCACCGCGCGATGTATCGCGCGCATGACGCGGAGCGCGACCAGAGTTACTTCCTCTATGCGACCACGCAGGAGCAACTCGATTATTTGCGCTTTCCGCTCGGCGGCATGGCGAAGCCCGCCGTGCGCGCGATCGCGGAAGAACTCGGCCTGATCGTCGCGAACAAGCCGGACAGCCAGGACATTTGTTTTGTTCCGAGCGGCCGCTACACGACAATCATCGACCGCCTGAAGCCGAATGCCGCCGAAGCCGGCGAGATCGTGCATCTCGACGGCCGCGTACTCGGGAAGCACGCCGGCATCATTCATTATACGGTGGGCCAGCGCCGCGGCTTGAACATTGCTCTTGGCACTCCAGAAGCCGAGCCGCTTTACGTGATCAAGCTCGACGCGAAGGCGCGGCGCGTGATCGTCGGTCCGCGCGAGGCGTTACTGGTCGGTCGCGCGATGCTGCGCGACATCAACTGGCTTGGCGACGCTTCTCTTGCGGAAATGGCGGCGGCGGGAACGCCGGTCTATGCACGCGTCCGCTCGACCCGCGCGCCGGTTGCCGCCACATTGCATTGCGACGGCAACGGGATTTTCATCGACTTCGCCGAAGGTGAGGAAGGCGTGGCGCCCGGTCAGGCCTGCGTGCTGTATGACGGCAGCGGGCTTCGTTCGCGCGTTTTGGGCGGCGGCGTGATCACGTCCACCTTGCCGATGCGCCAAAGCCGGGAGAAAATGGCGGCGGCTTTGCAACCGGAAGCCGCGTTGGTGGTTTGAGCGTCTCGAAGGGGCGTCAATGAAGACGGAAGTGGCCGGAAACGGCAAAGCGGAACAAGGTCTGGACCGCAGGACCATCGAAAAGGCATATGCCCGTTGGGCGCCCGTGTACGACCTCGTCTTCGGTCCGCTTTTCGACGTAGGCCGCCGCACCGCGACCAACGCCGCGACCCGTATCGGCGGCCGCATCCTGAATGTCGGCGTCGGCACCGGCCTCGAGCTTCCTTATTTCGACAAGTCGCACGAAGTGGTCGGTGTCGACATTTCCGAGCCGATGCTGCGCAAGGCGCAGGAACGCATCGAGCGCGAAAAACTCGCCAATGTGAAGGGCCTCTGCGTCATGGATGGCGCAAACCTGGCCTTCGCCGACAGTTCCTTCGACTGCGTGGTCGCGCAATTCGTCATCACCACGGTCCCGCAGCCGGAAAAGACGCTCGACGAATTCGCGCGCGTGCTCAAACCCGGCGGCGAGATCGTGCTCGTGAACCACATCGGTGCGGAGCGCGGCCTGCGCGCGAGCTTCGAGCGCTGGTTCTCCCAGCACGCGCGCAAGCTCGGCTGGTCGCCGGAATTCCCGTTCAAGCGGCTGTCGGATTGGGCGGAGAAGAACGGCAGCGTCCGCCTGGTCGAGCGCCGCACGGTGCCGCCGTTCGGCGTTTTCACGCTGATGCGCTTCTGCCGCGACGACGCGGCAAACGCCGCTCCCGCCGCCGCGACCGCCTGACGCTTTCCATCCTTGACAGCGACGGCCGTGGGTTTCATATCCCGGCCCTCTCGCACGGTAGCTTTGCCGCGACGGAACAGGCGGCGGGGTAGCTCAGCTGGTTAGAGCACGGGAATCATAATCCTGGGGTCGGGGGTTCGAGTCCCTCCCCCGCTACCAATTTTCCGATACAACTTGAAAATGGATAGCCGAAGCGCGAGCGCACTTGCCGCCTCCCGGCGGGAACCGGAAAACGTGCGCGGCACGCTCGCGATGCCGGTGCACTTTGCGTTGCTTGCGGCGATCCTGTGCGCAGCCTTCGCGCTCTACTGGGCGACGTCCTTTATTCTGGAAGCGCACGACGCCACCACGCGTTTCGGCGCGGACACCTGGTTTTATACCAAGATCGCCGACGGCAGCGCGCTCGCACGCGTCGGCGAAAATTATCATCTCGACCGCATCTTCCGCTTTCATCCCGTCACCGTCGTGCTCGGCGCGGGCTGGATGGGACTGTTCGGCTGGCTTTCGGGGTGGATGACGCCCTATCACATCCTCAAAGCGATGTTCTCGCTCGTCGGCGCGCTCAATGTCTATGCCGCGATGTCGGCGTTCGCCGCGATCATGCCGCGAAAGCACGTCGCATTCTGGGGGATTATCTACGCGGTCTCGCTCGGTGTCTGGTTCTTCTCCAGCATCGAAGAATCCAAGATCGTTTCGGCGGCGCTCGCCGCCGCTTACATCGCGGTCTATCTGCATTTGCGGACACAATGGACGCGACCGCGCGCGATCCTGCTCACGGTCATTCTTCTGTTTGCGTGCCTGAACGAGATCGTGGCGGGATTTCTGGTTTTGATTCCTGTCGTCGATACGCTGATGCAACGCGGCTTTAATCTGCGCGCGGGACGCTGGATCGCGGCGCACGTACTTGCCGGGCCGCTCGCGCTCGCAGTGCTGGAATTGATTTCGCGGGCGCGAACCGGACCCGCCGGCATTCATCCGGAAGGCGCCAATCATGCCAGCATGCTGCTCTGGTATGTGAAACAGAATACCTACGACATACCGGCCCTGAATGCATTCCTGCAACGCTGGTTCCTCTTCAATCTCGCGGCACCCGAACCCACGGTCCATTTTTCCAATCCGGTCATCGGCTATGGCGGCGACTTCCAGCCGCGGCTGCTCGCTTATTTTTATGAGCCGTCTTCCGCGATTCTTGTTGCGTTGTTCGCGATTCTTCTGCTTGCGATTTTTCTGCCGCGCTTCCGAACGAAACTCGCTCCCGAAGCGCGCGCAATCCTGTCCGGTATTGCCGCTTATGTAGCGATGCGAAGCATATTCTTTTTTATCTTTCTGCCGAAGGAATGCATGGTCTACGCTTCGAGCATCTCGCTTTCGGTTCTGCTGTTTCTGGCAATTCCGTTTTCCACGTCGAACTTTCCGAGGAAACGTATTCTGCTTGCCCTGATCGCTACCGCGCTGTTTCTTGTAAACGGCGCCTTCATGATCGCGCCGCAGCCCTAGCCGAAACCCGCGCATGCTCTTTCCCACGCCGTTCGAGAAATCTGCCGCCGCACTCTGCGAGAGTTTCATCCGCGAACGATATGGCGCCGACGCCGCGGAAAATTCCGCCGCCGTGGCAGACGCAAGCCGCTTCGCGCTGGCGCAGCACGCGCGGATGCCGGACTACCTGCGCTTGCCCTTTTTCGGCGCGACATTGTTTTTCACGTATGCCGCACTTCTGACAAGCGGCGGCATCTTTCACCGCCTCGATGCAATCCGCCGCGCGAAGCACATCCGGATCGCAAAACGCATTGGCCCATTCCGCGACCTGATGCGCTTCTATGAGGGCTTGAGCATCTTCGCTTATGGCGAGGCACTCGAACGCACTGAGACGAAAACGCTGCCAAAACCTTCGCAGGATGAAAGCCCGCAAAACACGAGCGCAGAAATCGTCGTCATTGGTTCCGGTCCGGGCGGGGCGATCACCGCGGCCCTTCTCGCCGAAGCGGGACGCGGAGTTCTGTTCCTCGAAGCAGGACCCGATCTCGCGATCGAGGACACCGCCGAGTTCAGCCGCGCCGAAATGGAAGCGAAATACCGGAATGGCGGCATCACCGCCGCCTTCGGCAAGACCAAGATTTCCTATGTCGAAGGCCGCTGCGCCGGCGGCGGCAGCGAGATCAACGCCGGTCTTTATCATCGCACACCGGAAACCATGCTCAAACGCTGGCGCAAGGAATACGCGCTCGACGCCGCAACACCATCCGAGATGCTTCCGTTCTTCGAGGCGAACGAGCGTGACCTTTCCGTCTCCGCGCTGCACGGCGCGCATCCCGCCGCATCTCTGAAAATGCGCGACGGCGCGGCGAAACTCGGCTGGTCGTCGATGGAAGTGCCGCGCTGGTTCAAGTTCGACGGCGCGAACGACACCACCGGCAAGAAACAATCGATGACCCGCACCTTCATTCCGCGCGCGATCAAGGCGGGAGCGAAATTTCTTACTGGCATCCGCGTCAGCCGCCTCACCCGCAACGGCACCGACTGGACCGTGCATTGCGAACGCGGACGCGAAATCCGCTGCAAGACAGTATTCGTCTGCGCGGGTGCGATCCACACCGCTGCCCTCCTGCGCCGCAGCGGCATTACCCAGAACATCGGCAATTCGCTCCGCATGCACCCGACCGTGAAGGTCGTCGCACGTTTTCCAGACCTGGTGAACAGCCGCGACATGGGCGTCACGGTCGAACAGGTTAAGGAATTCTCGCCACGACTCTCTTTCGGCGTCTCGGTAAGCCGCACACCTTATATTTCGCTGGCCATGCTCGATCATCCCGAGCGGCAGAAGATCGTCGATGAACGCTGGCAGAACATGGCGATCTATTACGCGATGATCACCGGTGGCAACGGCACGGTGCGCAACGTGCCGGGTTATTCCGATCCGCTGGTGCGCTACACGCTCGGCGATGAAGATATGAGCGATCTCGCCGAAGGCGCGCAGAAACTCTCGGCACTGCTGCTCGCATCCGGCGCGGAAGAACTCTATCCGACGGTCGCGGGATTCCCCGCGCTGTGCTCAAGCGAAGACCTGCGCAAATTGCCCGATGCGTTGCCGCAGGGCCGCGCGAGTCTCATGTCCGTGCATCTTTTTTCCAGTTGTCCGATCGGCGAAGACAAAGCGAAATGCGCGGCGGACTCCTTCGGCAAAGTCCACGGCTTCGATAATCTTTATATCAACGATGGTAGCCTGCTCTGCACCGCACCCGGCGTGAACCCGCAAGGCTCGATCATGGCCTTTGCCCGGCGCAACGTCGCGCATTTTCTCCAGCGGAACGCTTGACCTATGCGCGCGCTCGTCACCGGCGGCTCGGGATTTTTCGGTTCGCTCCTGATCGAGCGGCTCGCGGAGAGCAACGCGCATATCCGCAATTTCGATCTCGCAAGCGCCGACGATCATCCGACAAACGTCGAGTTCTTCAAAGGCGATATCCGCGATGCCGGGGCCGTGCGCGCGGCTTGTGAAAATATCGACGTCGTTTTCCATTGCGTCGCGCAACAGCCGCTCTCGAAAGACCCGGCGCTGATGCGCGCGGTCAACATCGAGGGCACGCACAATCTGCTTGCCGCCGCGCTCGATGCAAAAGCGAAGAAAGTAATTTTCCTGTCTTCGACCTCTATCTTCGGCATTCCGGACGAATTGCCGATTAAGCGTTCCACCCCGCCGAAGCCGGTCGAAGCCTATGGCCGTACCAAGATTGCCGCGGAAGAGGTTTGCCGCGAATTCATCGTAAACGGCCTCGACGTGACGCTGATCCGCCCGCGCACAATTCTGGGCCATGGCCGCCTCGGCATTTTCCAGATGCTGTTCGAGTGGATTCGCGAAGGCTCGAACGTGCCGGTGCTGGGCCGCGGCGACGCGAAGTTTCAGTTCGTCCATGCGCGCGATCTCGCGAATGCGTCGATCCTCGCCGCGGAGAAATCCGGCCCCGCCGTTTACAACATCGGCACCGATCGTTTCGGCACGACATGCGCGATGCTCGAGGCGCTTTGCGCGCACGCAGCGACCGGCTCGCGAGTAAAATCCGTGCCCGATGCACCGACGCGAGCACTGATGGCGCTCACGACGAAGCTCGGCCTCTCACCGCTCGGCAACTATCATTACCTCGCTTATTCGAAGCCGAGCTATTTCGATATTTCCGACGCGGTGAACGAACTCGGCTGGCGGCCGCAATATTCGAACGACGAAATGCTGATCGAAAGCTACGACTGGTATCTCGCGCACCGCGACGAAGTCATGCGCTCGAAATGGGCAAGCCCGCACAAATCCGGCGTGAAACAGGGCGTGCTTAAATTTATGGTCAAGCTGCTCTGAGCGCTCACACCGGCAGCAACTGATCCGTCTTCACTTCTTCCATCACCGCGTAAGTGCGCGTCTCTTTCACGCCGGGCAGCGCGAGCAGCACGTTGCCGAGAAACTTCCGGTAGGCCGCGATGTCGGCGACCCGCGTTTTCACGAGATAGTCGAAGCCGCCCGCCACCATGTGGCATTCGAGCACTTCGGGCGCGCGCCGCACCGCGGCGGCGAACTTGTCGAAGATGTCCGGCGTCGTCTTGTCGAGCGAGACTTCGACGAACACCAAGAGCGGCAGACCGATCAGATGCGGATCGAGCTTCGCGCCGAAGCCGGTGATGTAGCCCTCCTTCTGCAAGCGCTTCAGCCGCTCGCCGGTCGAGGTCGGCGACAGGCCGACGCGGTCCGCGAGCTCGACCGATGGAATCCGGCCATCTGCCTGCAAGAATTGAAGAATTCTGCGGTCAATTTTATCGATGGACATTGTTTTCTCTATTTAATGGCTATTCCTTAGATAATGCTGCGGCATTTATTGGAAAATGGCTATAGAGATACGGAAAATTCTCTCCTAAACCGGCGGCACGGGAGAAGATCATGCCGTCCTTTGCCCCCTTCGCTGCGCCTTATGCCGAGGACGACGATGCGATTGCCGCCCGGCTGCTCGCGGCCTCGGATCGTGAAAACCGTTCCGCCATCGAGACCCGCGCCCGCGCGCTGATCGGCGCGATCCGCTCGGAGCGAAGCGGCTTCGGCGGCGTCGAGGAGTTGCTGCGCGAGTTCTCGCTTTCGACGAAGGAAGGCGTCGCGCTTATGGTGCTTGCCGAAGCGCTCCTGCGCATCCCCGATGCGGAAACGGCGGATCGCCTGATCGAGGACAAGCTCGCCGCCGGCGACTTCGAACATCACCATGCGAAGTCCGGCGCGCTGCTCGTAAACGCTTCGGTCTGGGCGCTCGCCTTGAGCGCGAAAACGATCCAGCCCGGCGACACGCCTGAAAACATCGTCGGCGCGCTCGCGAAACGCATCGGCCTGCCCGCCGTGCGTACCGCAATGCGTCAGGCCATGCGCATCATGGGCCGGCATTTCGTGTTCGGCGAGAACATTGCCGGTGCGCTCGCGCGCGCGAAAGAAGCGCCGCGTTATCGTTATTCTTTCGACATGCTGGGTGAAGGCGCGCGTACGGCGGCAGATGCCGCGCGCTATCGCGAGGCCTATCGCAACGCGATCGAGGCGCTCGGAAGATCAAAAGGCGGGGAAACGATCATCGCGCGCCCCGGAATTTCGGTGAAGCTCTCCGCGCTCCATCCGCGCTATGAAGCGATCAGCCGCGAGCGCGTCCTGCACGAACTCGTGCCGGTGGTGCTTGAGCTTGCCTTGGCGGCGAAGGAACACGGCCTCCAGTTCACCATCGACGCGGAGGAAGCCGACCGCCTCGAATTGTCGCTCGACGCAATCGCGGCGGTTTTCGGCGATTCCGCGCTCGCGGGCTGGGACGGCTTCGGCATCGCCGTGCAGGCGTATCAGAAGCGCGCAAGCGCAGTGATCGGCTGGTTCGCGAATCTTGCCGCGCAACTCGGCCGCCGCGCGACCGTCCGGCTCGTGAAAGGCGCCTACTGGGACACCGAGATCAAACGCGCGCAGGAGCGCGGCCTCGACGGCTATCCGGTCTTCACGCGCAAGGCGATGACCGACCTGAATTACGAAGCCTGCGCGCGCCAGTTGCTCGCGCTGCGTCCGCAACTCTATCCGCAGTTCGCGACCCACAATGCGCTGACCGTCGCAAGCGTGCTCGCGATGGCCGGAAACCTCGACGGCTTCGAATTCCAGCAGCTGCACGGAATGGGCGAAGCACTTTACGAAAAACTGCTTGCGGAGAACGAGGAACTCGCCTGCCGCGTCTATGCGCCAGTCGGCGCGCATGCCGACCTGCTCGCTTATCTGGTGCGGCGCTTGCTCGAGAACGGCGCGAATTCTTCTTTCGCTTCTGCTTCCGCGAATCCGGACGTTCCCGTCGAAACACTATTGCGTGCGCCCGCCGAAGAAATGGCAACGCGCGGCGCACGCAACGCACGGCTACCCTTGCCGCGCGATCTCTACGGCGTGCGCAAGAATTCGGCGGGCGTCGAATTCGGCCACCGCGCGTCGTTGCAGGCACTACGCGATGAAATCGAAAGCAGCACGCCTGGCAAGGCTGCGTCTCCACATGCGCCGCAACAGGCGCTCGATATCGCCTGCGAGAACTTCGCGCATTGGCAGGCCGCACCCGCCGAAATGCGCGCTTCCGCGCTCGAACGCGCCGCCGACCTCCTCGAAGCGCGGCGTGGACGCTTTCTCGCGATGCTACAGGGACAAGGCAGAAAGACGCTCGACGACGCGCTCGGGGAGTTGCGCGAGGCCGCCGACTTCTGCCGCTATTACGCAGCCGAAGCGCGCAGGCTGTTTGCCGAAGACATGCCGCTGCCGGGGCCGGTCGGCGAGCGCAATGTGTTACGCCTCGTCGGGCGTGGCGCTTTCGTCGCGATCTCGCCGTGGAATTTTCCGCTCGCGATTTTCATGGGTCAGGTGACCGCGGCACTCGCTGCGGGCAACACGGTCGTTGCAAAGCCCGCCGAGCAGACACCGCGGATCGCGGCGGAGGCAACGGCGCTTCTTCATGAGGCCGGCATTCCGCAAACCGCGCTCCTGTTCGTGCCGGGCGACGGCGAAACGGGTGCGGCCCTCGTCTCCGATCCGCGTGTCGCGGGCGTCGTCTTCACCGGCTCGACCGAAGTCGCCCAACGCATCAACCGTGCGTTGGCCGCCAAAGACGGCCCGATCGTGCCCCTGATCGCAGAAACCGGCGGCATCAATGTGATGGTGACCGATGCGAGCGCACTTCCCGAACAGGTCACGGACGACGTTGTTACATCCGCGTTCCGCTCCGCCGGTCAGCGATGCTCCGCGCTTCGACTTCTGCTGGTGCAGAAGGAGGTCGCCGAAAAAATCATCGGCATGATTGTAGGCGCGGCACGCGAGCTGAGAATCGGCGACCCGCGCGAGATTGCGACCCATGTCGGCCCGGTGATCGATGGCGAAGCCCAAGAACGTCTCAAGCGCCATATCGAAACGATGAAAAAAATCGCGAAGTTGCGCTTCGCGGGAGCAGTCCCGGGCGACGGCAACTACGTCGCGCCGCACATATTCGAGATCGCAAGTGCGGAAGATCTCCGCGAAGAAGTATTCGGACCGATCCTGCACCTGCTCGCTTACGAGCGGAAAAATCTCGACGTCACGCTCGACGCGCTCGCGCGCAAAGGCTACCGGCTGACGGCGGGCGTCCATTCGCGGATCGACGCGATGACGGAACTGGTCGCGCGCAAACTAGGCGCGGGGAATGTCTATGCGAACCGCAACATGATCGGCGCGGTCGTCGGCGTGCAGCCCTTCGGCGGCAGCGGTTTATCCGGCACCGGGCCAAAAGCGGGCGGCCCGCATTATCTTCCGCGTTTTGCCAGCGAACAGACGATCACGATCAACACCGCCGCCGCAGGCGGCGACGCGACGCTGATCGCCATGGCGGACTAACCCCCGCGCCGCAGCCTTCTCACCAGTTCGTCGGTCGGATAGCCGTCGGCAGGTAGTTTGAATTTCACCTGCGCCTGCTGCACCGCCTTGCGCGACGAGGCACCGAGCTTGCCGTCGACGCCGCCGACGTCATAGCCCGCCTTGACGAGCAGCGTCTGCAATTCGCGCGTCTGCTCCATCGTAAACGTATCCGGCGTGCCGTTGCCCTTGCGCAGCGGCGGCGCGCCTGCGATCCGCGTCGCGAGATAGGCCGCGGTCGTCGAATAGATCAGCGAGTTGTTCCACTCGGTGTAAACGCGGAAATTCGGATAGACGAGGAACGCAGGACCGAGGCGGCCCATCGGCAGGAGCAGCGAAGCCTTCGGCGCGTCTTCCGGAAGCGGCTTGCCGTTTGCGAGCGTGACGCCCCATTGCGCCCATTGCGAATGCGGATGTTCGATGTCGAGGCTCGCCTGCGACCAGTCCATCCGCTGCGGCACGCGCACTTCCAGCATCCACGGCTCGCCGCGCCGCCAGCCGATTTTCTGGATGTAGTGCGCTGTGGTGGCGAGCACGTCCGGCACGCTACGCAGGAGATCGACCTTGCCGTTGCCGTCGAAGTCGACGCCGTAGTTGAAATAGTGCGACGGCAGGAATTGCGTCTGCCCAAGTTCACCGGCCCAGGAACCGATCATGGTGTCGGGTGTAAGATCGCCGCGCTGGATGATTTTGAGCGCCGCAATCAGCTCCTTGTGGAAGCGTTCGCTGCGGCGGCAGTCATAGGCGAGTGAGGCGAGCGAACGCAGCACCTCGAACTTGCCGATGCCCGCGCCGAAATCGCTTTCCAGCGCCCAGAACGCGGTAATCACCGGCGCCGGCACCCCGTATTGTTCCTCGATCTTCGCAAACAGCGCGCTGTGCTTCTTGATGAGTTGCTGCCCGCGCGGCACACGGCCGGCGCCTGCCATGCGGTTCGAAAATTCGAGGAAGGCCTGACTGAAAACGCGCTGCCCGCGATCGATACCGATGATTTTCCGGTCGAGCACGAGCAGGTGTTCGGTGCGCGCGAGCGTGCGCGGCGTGATGCCTTGTTCGAGCGCGTCTTTTTTGAACCCGGCGCGCCACTTCTCGAAACTTTCGGTATTGCGGCAGTTCGGCGCTGCTTGCGCATATGCCGAAGTTACACTCGCAACCATCACGCCCACGGCAATAACGCCCGCATAAATGCCAACCCGCATCGTCCTCACCATCCGGAAAAATCCCGCCTTCGTCCCATCAATTAGCCGCCGAATTGCCAGCGCTGCAATGGTAGGTCATGGGGCGAATTGTTGCGAATTTTCACCGGCTGGCGGAGTATTCGCCGCAATTCGAATAAGCGTCCGCAAAGGCCGCAACTTTGGGAGAATGACGTCCATGTTACGCAGATCGCTTCTGGCCGCGCTTGCGGCCACCGCGCTCGCTGGCGGCACCCTGCCCGCCGCCGCGCAGGAAACCGTGAAAATCGGCCTGATCATTCCTCTGACCGGCCCCTTCACCACGACCGGCAAGCAGCTCGAGGCAGCTGCGCGCCTTTACATGCAACAGAACGGCACCACCGTCGCCGGCAAGAAAATCGAACTGATCGTTCGCGACGACGCCGGCCGCGCCGAGAATACCGCGCGCATCGCCGGAGAGCTGATCCAGAACGACAAGGTTAGCTTCATCGCGGGCTTCGGCCTGACCCCGCTCGCCATGGCGACCGCGCCGATCGCGACCAACGCGAAAGTGCCGATGGTCGTGATGATGGCGGGCACCTCGATCATCACCGAACGCTCGCCCTATATCGTGCGAACGAGCTTCACGCTCGGCCAGTCCGCGGTCGTGATCGCCGACTGGGCCGCGAAGAATAAGATCAAGAAAGTCGTGACCCTCGTCACCGATTACGCACCGGGCCACGACGCAGAAAAATCGTTTGTGGATCAGTTCAAGTCGAAGGGCGGCGAGATCGTGGAAAGTATTCGCGTTCCGATCCAAAACCCGGACTTCGCGCCGTTCCTCCAGCGCGTGCTCGATGCAAAGCCCGACGCGCTTTATGTCTTCACGCCGTCGGGCCAGGGCTCGATCCTGATGAAGCAGTTCATCGAACGCGGCCTCGACAAGTCCGGCATCCGCCTGATCGGCACTGGCGACATCACCGACGACGACATCCTGAACGGCTTCGGCGACGCCGCGATCGGCGTGGTCACCGCGCACAATTATTCGACCGCGCACCCTTCGCCGAAGAACCAGGAATATGTCGCGGCCTTCAAGAAGGCCAATCCGTCGCTGCGCCCGAACTTCGCGTCGGTCGGCGCCTATGACGGCATGCACCTGATCTACGAAGCGCTGAAGAAAACCAACGGCAACACCGATGGCGATGCGCTGCTCGCGGCGATGAAGGGCATGAAATGGGAAAGCCCGCGCGGGCCGATGTCGATCGATCCCGAAACGCGCGACATCGTCCAGACCATCTACATCCGCAAGGTCGAGAAGAAGGACGGCGAACTCTATAACATCGAGTTCGAAAGCTTCCCCGACATTAAGGATCCGGTGAAGGCCGCGAAGAAGTAGGCCACTCCAACTGTCATTCCGGGGCGCGAGCATAAGCTCGCGAACCCGGAATCCAGGAGCGACTACGAAAGCCTTTTTGCTTGGCACTGGATTCCGGATCGCCGCTTCGCGGCGTCCGGAATGACAATCAAACAACGCCACGGCGAGAGCCCATGCTGACCATCCTGTTCGACGGCATCGCCTACGGCATGCTCCTGTTCGTGATCTCCTGCGGGCTCGCGGTCACGCTCGGGCTGATGAACTTCGTCAATCTCGCGCACGGCGCTTTCGCCATGCTCGGCGGCTATTGCGCCTACGTGCTCGTGAATTTCTACGGCATGCCGTTTTTCGCGAGCCTACCGGTCGCCTTTTTGTTCGCGGCGATGATCGGCCTCCTCGCCGAGCGCTCGCTCTACGTCCACTTCTATAATCGCAGCCATCTCGAGCAGGTGCTGTTCACGATCGGCTTCGTGTTCATGACCTCGGCGCTGGTTGATTACTTCCTCGGCTCGCAGCAGCGCTTCATCAACCTGCCCTCTTACTTGCAAGGCCGTTTTGATTTCTTCGGCGTCGGCGTCGGCAAATACCGGCTCCTGATCATTCTCGTCTGCGCGCTGATCGTGATCGTACTGCAACTGATCCTCGGCCACACGCGTTTCGGCAGCCGGCTGCGCGCCGCGGTCGACGACCAGCGCGTCGCGCGAGGCCTCGGCATCAACGTCAATTGGGTATTCGCGCTCACCTTCGCCGCGGGTTGCGGGCTTGCGGGCCTAGGCGGTGCGCTCGGCGCGGAAATTCTTTCGCTGGAGCCGCACTTTCCGCTGAAGTTCATGATCTATTTTCTGATCGTGGTTTCGGTCGGCGGCACGTCGAGCATCACGGGACCGTTTCTCGCCTCGATCCTGCTCGGTATCGGGGACGTCGCCGGAAAATATTACGCGCCGCGTTTCGGCGGCTTCGTCATCTACACGATCATGATCGTCGTGCTGGTGCTGCGTCCGCAGGGCCTGTTCACGCGCGGCACCTCCAAGTAGCAGCAATGAGCACGACAGACATATTCCGCGATGCGAGTGCTGCGCTGAAGAAAAAGCGCGCGTGGCACTGGTTCGAATATGTCTTCTGGCTCGCGGTCGCAGCCTCCGTATTCCTGTTTCCGGCGCAACATACGCTGCTGACCCAGATCGCGATCTGGTCGCTGTTTGCGCTCTCACTCGATCTGTTGCTGGGCTACGCCGGCATCGTCTCGCTCGGTCACGCCGCCTATTTCGGCTTCGGCGCCTATGTCGCGGCACTGTTCGCAATCAACTACACCGGCGACCCGCTGACGGTATTACTCGTCGCCGGCGTCGCCGCCGGATTGCTCGGCCTTGTTACCAGTCTCCTGGTGCTTCGCGGCAGCGACCTGACGCGACTCATGGTGACACTCGGCATCGCGCTCGTGATGTATGAAATCGCGAACCAGATGTCCTGGCTTACCGGCGGCGCGGACGGACTCACCGGCATGCCGGTAAACCCCGTCTTCGGCATCTTCCCGATCTCGTTCCGCCCGACCAACTCGTACGTCTATGTGTTGTGCGTGCTGTTCGTCCTGTTCTTCGTCGCGCGGCGCATCGTGCATTCGCCGTTCGGCTATTCGCTGCGCGCGATCAAGGGCAATCCGCTGCGCGCCTCCTCGATCGGCATCTCCAATAACCTGCGGCTGATCGCGATTTACGCGCTCGGCGCGGCTTACGCCGGCGTCGCAGGCGCGCTGCTCGCGCAGACCACGCCGGTCGTGTCGCTGACCTATATCGACTTCCAGCGCTCCGCCGACGTGTTGCTGATGCTCATCATCGGCGGCACCGGCTATCTCTACGGCGGCATCATCGGCAGTGCACTGTTCCTGATCGCGCAGAAATTCATCGGCAACGTCACGCCGCAATATTGGGAATTCTGGATCGGCTTCGCCCTCGTCGTGATCGCGCTGTTCGCGCGCGACCGCGGCGTGTTCAGCATCGTCGAGCGCATCGCGAACGCGCTTCGCAAGGAAAAGGCGAAGTCATGAACGCGCTGGAAACCGTCGATCTCGAAAAGCGTTTCGGCGGCATCGTGCCGACCAATGGCGTGAACCTGCAAGTGCGTGAAGGCGCGCGCCACGCGCTGATCGGTCCGAATGGCGCCGGCAAGACCACGCTCATCAATTTGCTGACCGGCGTGTTGAAGCCGAGCAAGGGCACGGTGAAGCTTGGCGGCAGCGACATTACGAACCTGAAACCGCACCAGCGCGTCGCGCGCGGTATCACCCGCACTTTCCAGATCAACCAGTTGTTCGCGGATCTGTCACCGCTCGAATCCATCGCACTCGTGATCGGAGAGCGCGAGAAGCGTGGCACACATTGGTGGAGCACTTTCGGCGGCGATGAAACGATCGTGCGCGAAGCAGCAAGCCTCGCCGCGCAATTCGGACTTGCCGATGCGCTCAACGAGCGCACTTCTTCGCTTCCCTACGGCAAGCAGCGACAACTCGAGATCGCGCTTGCGATCGCGGGCAAGCCGCGCGTGCTCCTGCTCGACGAGCCCGCCGCCGGCGTACCGGAAGCCGAGCGTCACGAAATTCTTGAGACCGTCGCGGCCCTGCCGAAAGACGTCACCGTGCTCTTGATCGAACACGACATGGACATCGTGTTCGGCTTTGCCGACCGCATCTCGGTGTTGGTCGATGGAAAACTTCTGGTTGAGGGCGATCCGAAGGAAATCCAGAACGATCCGCGTGTGCGCGCGGTCTATCTCGGCGAGGGCGCCGATGACTGAAATTCTCCGCATCGAGAATCTGCGCGCGGGCTACGGCGAGGCCGTCGTGCTGCCCGGTCTTTCGCTGGTTCTCGAACGGGGGCAGTCGCTCGCGCTCTTGGGCCGCAATGGCATGGGCAAGACCACGCTCGTCAATTCGATCATTGGCGTCACGCGCCGCTTCGGCGGCAAGATCGTGCTTGCCGGCCGCGACATCACTTCGCTCCGTCCCGATCAGCGCGCGCTCGCCGGCGTCGGCTGGGTGCCGCAGGAGCGCAACATCTTCAAGTCGCTGACCGTGACGGAGAACCTCACCGCGGTCGTGACACCAGGAAACTGGACCGTTGAGCGCGTGTTCAAAATGTTCCCGCGCCTCGGCGAGCGCCGCGGCAATCTCGGCAATCAGCTTTCCGGCGGCGAGCAGCAGATGCTCGCAGTCGGCCGCGCGCTGGTCCTGAACCCCAAGCTGCTTTTGCTCGACGAGCCGCTCGAGGGCCTGGCTCCGATTATCGTCGACGAACTGCTGACCGCGCTGCGCCGGATCATCTCGGAGGAAAAACTCTCGGCGATTCTGGTCGAGCAGAACGCCCGGAAAATCCTCGGCGTGACCGACCGCGCGGTGATTCTCGAGCGCGGCATGATCGTCCATGAGGCCGAAAGCGCCGAACTCCGCCGCCGGCCTGAAATCCTCGAAAGCTATCTCGGGGTAAGCAAGGCCAAAGCCTCGAAGTAGCGCCTGCCCCCCGAATATCAGGCAAATCCGCAAGATTTGGTATTTAGATACCTATACGAAAGATGCAGCAACAGCGCTTCGCAGGGCAAGCCGCCCTAGCAAAGCGCTGGAGTTTGAAGGCGTTAACCATTTGGAAACCATGAACAGGGAAATTTCTGCCTAGTGACCTCCGTTGCGGGGGCTGGGGAGAGTTTTCTTGAACGGCATGGTCGAATTCGTCCGCACCCTGGGCGCAGCCCGGCTTGCCGCCATGGGCGCGGTGGCCGCAGCCCTGATCTTCTTTTTCCTGTTCATCATCGCCCGCGTCACGACCCCGGCGATGGCCCCGCTGTTCACCGAACTGACCCTCGACGATTCCGGCCGCATCGTCCGCGAACTGGAAACCCAAGGCATCCAGTACGAGATCAAGAACGACGGCGCGACCATCATGGTCCCGAAGGACAAGATCGCGCGCACCCGCATGCGGCTTGCCGAAACCGGCCTGCCGCGCGGCGGCAATGTCGGCTACGAAATCTTCGACCGCACCGACACGCTCGGCACCACCTCGTTCGTGCAGAACGTCAACCGCGTCCGCGCGCTGGAAGGCGAACTCGCCCGCACCATCCGCTCGATCGACCGCATCGCCGCCGCGCGCGTGCATCTCGTGATTCCCGAGCGGCAGCTCTTCTCGCGCGACCAGCAGGAGCCTTCCGCCTCCATCGTGTTGCAGGTGCGGGGCTCCCTCGAAATGTCGCAGGTCCGCGCGATCCGCCATCTCGTCGCCTCCGCCGTGCGCGGCCTGAAGGCCGAGCGCATCTCGATCGTGGACGAGCGCGGCCAGTTGCTCGCCGACGGCTCCAGCGAAACCACGTCGGGCATTACCGGCATGGACGAGCGCAACACCGCCTACGAGCGCAAGATGAAGGAGCAGATCGAGGCCATCGTGACGAGCGTGGTTGGCGCGAACCGTGCGCGCGTCACCGTCTCGGCCGAACTCGACTACACCCGCGTGCAGCAGACCTCCGACAGCTTCGACCCGGAAAGCCGCGTGGTACGCTCGACCCAGACCCGCGAGGAACAGTCCACCACAGCGAGCACCCAGAACAACGACGGCGTCACCGTCGCCAACGAAATCCCCGGCAACAACCAGCCGCGTAATCCCCAGCAGCAGCAACCGCAGCAGCCGCGCGACAATGCCCGCAAGACCGAGGAAGTCGTCAACTACGAGATCACCCGCACCACGCGCACCGAGACGCTGGAGCCCGGCCGCGTGAAGCGCATCTCCGTCGCCGTGCTGGTCGACGGCAACTACACCAAGGGCAGCAACAACGAGCTCACCTACGCGCCCCGCACCAAGGAAGAACTCGACCGCATTACCGCGCTCGTGCGGTCCGCAATCGGCTTCAACGAGAAGCGCGGCGACATGATCGAGGTCGTGAACCTGCGCTTCGCCGAGCCCGCCGCTATTCCGCCGGCTACCGCCGAGACCGGCTTCCTTTCGATGCTGCGCTTCACCACCGACGACATCATGCGCTTCGTCGAAATCGGCGTGATGATGATCCTTGGCCTTCTGGTGCTCCTGTTCGTGATCCGCCCGCTCGTGCGCCGCGTGATCACGCCGGAAGAGAACGCTACCGGCGCGCTTGTTCCGGCCGCCGCGAATGTGCCCGCGCTGGCACCGCCTTCGAACGCACAGGTCGCGGCACCCCCGCTCGCGCCGCAGACGCCCCGCGCCGAATCCGATCATCCTGCCGCGCGCCTGATCGAATCCGCGCAGATCCAGGGCGAGGCGCATCAGAAGTCGATGCAGAAGGTCGGCGAGCTCGTGCAGAACAATCCGCACGAAACCGTCTCGGTGCTTCGCCAGTGGATGAACGAGCGGACGGCGTGATCTGAACCATGAACGCACCCGCCGCCATCGCCCCCAGCAAGCCGAAGAAGCCGGCGCCCGTGCATAACGGCAAGGCGCTCACCGGCGTCGAGCGCGCGGGCATCCTGATGCTTTCGCTCGGACAGGAACACGGCGAGGAAGTCTGGAAGTTGCTCGACGAAGACGAGATCCGCGAGCTTTCGATCGCGATCGCTCGTCTCGGCGTGATCGATTCGAATATCGTCGACACCCTGCTCGTCGATTTCGTCGGCCAGCTTTCCGGCAACGGCGGCCTCTTGGGCAACACCACCGCGACCGAACGCTTGTTGAACCAGTTTCTCCCCACCGACCGCGTCAGCGCGATTATGGAAGAAATCCGCGGTCCTGCCGGCCGCAACATGTGGGAGAAGCTCTCCAACGTTCAGGAAGACGTGCTCGCGAACTATCTCAAGAACGAGTATCCGCAGACCATCGCGGTCGTGCTCTCCAAAATCCGTTCCGAGCAGGCCGCGCGTGTGCTCACGATCCTGCCCGAGCCGGTCGCGCTCGACGTTATCAATCGCCTGATCAAGATGGAATCGGTGCAGAAGGACGTACTCGAGCGCGTTGAGCAGACGCTGCGCTCCGAATTCATGTCCACGCTTTCGCAGACTTCGAAGCGCGACCCCTATCAGCCGATCGCGGAAATGTTCAACTTTTTCGACCGCCAGACCGAGTCGCGCTTCTTCGCCGCGATGGAAGCCTCGCAGAAGGAAGCCGCTGAGCGCATCAAGACCTTGATGTTCACCTTCGACGATCTGGTGAAGCTCGACAGCGGTGCGATCCAGACGATCCTGCGCAAGTTCGACAAGGGCAAGCTCACCATCGCGCTCAAGGGTGCGACCGAGACCGTCCGCGAATACTTCCTGAAAAACATGTCGCAGCGCGCCGCGAAGATGATGGTCGATGACCTCCAGAACATGGGCCCGGTTCGGCTGCGCGAAGTCGATGAAGCGCAGACGCTGATGATCACGACCGCGAAGGAACTTGCCGACAAGGGCGAGATCGTGATCGTCAAGGGCAGCAACTCCGACGACGAGCTGGTGTATTGATGAGCGCCGCCAGCACCAAATCCCCCGCCAAATATCTGTTCGACGTCGAATTCGGCGGCAACAGCCGCTTCGGCGACCTTTCCGGCAACGCGCGCGCGGCGATTGCGGACGCGGAGAAAATCGCCTTCCGCAACGGCTTCGAGGCCGCGAAAAAAGACGGCGAGCAGAAATGCGCAGCACAACTCGAGCGCGTCGCCACCGAAATGCATCTCGCGATCGCCCAACTCGCCGCGATCGAAACCCGCCTCGAGCGCGAGGCGATCGACGTTGCTTCCGCGATCGCGCGCCAGCTCGCGCCCGCGCTGATCGCGAAGCAGCCGCTCGCAGAAATCGAAGCGCTGGTGCTCGACGTACTTTCGCACGTCCGTGCCGCACCCCATGTCGCGGTGCGCATCTCGCCGGAAATGACCGAGGACGCAGGCGCGCGCCTGAAGAAGATTGCCGAAGAGCGCGGCTTCGCGAACAAGCTCGTCATTCTTCCCGATCCCGCGATCGCAAGCGGTAACTGCCTGATCGAGTGGGCAGACGGCGGCGTCTCGCGTGACGCCGAGGCGATCGGCCGCCGTATCGAGCAAGCCATTCAGAACTATCTCGGCGCACCCGCAGGCGCGTCCGAAATGCCGGAGAGCCAGTCATGAGCGACGAAAACAAACCGCCGCTACCGAACCTCGAAGCCGACGTCGATCTGATCAATCCGGCAGCGCCCCCGACCGCGCCGGACGCCGATCACGCGGTGAAGAACGCGGGCGACCTCGAAGCGGTGTTCGACGTGCCGGTGCACGTCTCCGCCGTGCTCGGGCGCACGCGCATGGATGTCGGCGATCTTCTGAAGATCGGACCGGGCACCATGCTCGAACTGGATCGCAAGGTCGGCGAAGCCATCGATATTTTCGTGAACAACCGTCTGGTCGCGCGCGGCGAAGTCGTGCTGGTCGAAGATCGCCTCGGCGTGACTATGACGGAAATCATTAAAGCCGACCGGACCTGACCGGCGGACGGAGCATACCCATGCGGCTACTCATCATCGGCACCCTGAAGGGCCAGCTCTCGACGGCGACCAAGATCGCGGTCGACCGCGGTGCGAGCGTCACCCACGCGGTCGATAACGAACAGGGATTGAGAGTGCTGCGCGCCCGCGGCGCCGATCTCATCATGGCCGATGTCACGCTCGATATTCGAGAACTGGTCGCGAAGATCGCCGACGAACGCATGCATGCGCCGGTCGTCGCCTGCGGCGTCGAAAACGACGCCCGCGCGGCGGTCGATGCGATCCATGCCGGCGCGAAGGAATACATCCCGCTCCCGCCCGATCCGGAGCTGATCGCGGCGGTGTTGGCTGCCGTCGCCGACGATGGCCGCGATTTCGTTTTCCGGGATGAAGCCATGGCGCGCGTGGTGCGCCTCGCTGCCCAAGTCGCGGGCTCGGAGGCTTCCATTCTGATCACCGGCGAAAGCGGTACCGGCAAGGAAATGCTCGCGCGCTTCGTGCACGTGAAAAGCCAGCGCGCCTCGAAAGTCTTCGTTTCGGTCAACTGCGCCGCGATCCCGGAGAACCTGCTGGAATCCGAACTCTTCGGCCACGAGAAAGGCGCCTTCACCGGCGCAATCGCGCGGCGCATCGGCAAGTTCGAGGAAGCGAACGGCGGCACGCTGCTCTTGGACGAAATCTCCGAAATGGACGTTCGCTTGCAGGCGAAGTTGCTTCGCGCGATTCAGGAGCGCGTGATCGACCGCGTCGGCGGCACGCGCCCCGTGCCGGTCGACATCCGCATCATTGCCACCTCGAACCGCAACCTGGCGGAAGAAGTCCGCGCCGGCCGCTTCCGCGAGGACCTGCTCTACCGCCTCAACGTCGTGAACCTGCAAATCCCGCCGCTGCGCGAGCGCCCGCAAGACGTGCTCGAACTCGCCGACCATTTCATCGCGCACTACGCCGATGTGAACGGCGTGGCCCCGAAGCCGCTTTCGCAGGAAGCTAAACGCGAACTCTTGCGCAACCGCTGGCCGGGTAACGTCCGCGAGATGGAAAACACCATCCACCGCGCGGTGCTGCTCGCCACCGGCGACGAGATCGGCGTCGATGCGATCCGGCTGCCCGACGGCACCTCGCTCACGAACGCGCCGAGCGGCCCGGTCGCGCATGCCCAGCAGGTCTCGGACCAGCTGGCCGCGTCACTGGTCGGCCGCACGGTCGCCGACGTCGAACGCGATCTCATTCTCTCGACGCTGAAGCACTGCCTCGGCAACCGGACGCATGCGGCGAACGTGCTCGGCATCTCGATCCGCACGCTGCGGAACAAGCTCAACGAGTATTCGGCGGAAGGCCTCGCAATACCCGCACCTGCTTCGGGCGTCGCCGCCGGCGCCGCGTAAAGTTTACGACCCCACCAAGCGACCAAGCCAAAGAGAAAGGCCGGACAGAAGTCCGGCCTTTTCCGTTTCGGCCGTTAACGCCCGTTAACCCTTCGCTAACCATAAGGCAGGCAAAAATTGCCGGGGGAGCGCGCCCTGCCCCGGGCGCGGAGAATGAATATGTCCGACACCACCGCAGGCGTCAGTTACAGGCCGAAAATGCCCTCGATGGCCGAGCTCGGCGCGCTGCTCCGGCGCGGCGACCTGATGCTGGCCATCGCCGTCCTCGGCATCCTGGTCGTGCTGATCATGCCGCTGCCGCCGATGGTCCTCGACCTTCTGCTGGCTCTCTCCATCATCCTCTCGGTGCTGATTCTCATGACGGCCCTTTTCATTCAGGGGCCGCTTGAGTTCTCCGCCTTCCCGACCGTGCTCCTGATGGCGACGATGCTGCGGCTCTCGCTGAACCTCGCCTCGACCCGCCTCATTCTCACCCACGGTCATCAGGGCACCTCTGCCGCCGGTCACGTCATCGAGGCGTTCGGCAACTTCGTGATGGGCGGCAATTTCGTCATCGGCATCATCGTGTTCGCGATCCTCGTGATCGTGAACTTCGTCGTCATCACCAAGGGCTCGGGCCGTATCGCGGAAGTCGCGGCCCGCTTCACCCTGGACGCCATGCCCGGCAAGCAGATGGCGATCGACGCCGATCTTTCCGCCGGCCTGATCGACGAGAACGAAGCGCGCAAGCGGCGCAAGAATCTGGAAGACGAAAGCGCCTTCTACGGCGCAATGGACGGCGCCTCGAAATTCGTGCGCGGCGACGCGATCGCGGGCCTGCTCATCGTCTTCATCAATATCATCGGCGGCATCGTCATCGGCATGGCGCAGCAGGGGCTGACGTTCTCGAAGGCAGGTGCGGTCTATACGCTGCTCACCGTCGGCGACGGTCTCGTGACTCAAATCCCCGCGCTGATCGTTTCGACCGCCGCCGGTTTGCTCGTCTCGAAAGCCGGCGTCTCAGGCGCCGCCGACAAGGCCCTCCTGAAACAACTCTCGAACTATCCGAAGGCGCTCGGCATGTCGTCAGGCGTCATGATCGTGCTCTCGCTTCTGCCCGGCGTGCCGATGCTGCCGTTCCTCGCGCTCGGCGCGGGTGCCGGCGCGCTCGCCTTCGTCAGCACGCGCCAGAACAAGGCGGCGGCCGCGGCCGAAGCCGCCAAAGCCTCGTCGAAGGAGCCGAGCCTCCCGCAGGAAGAGCCGATCGCGAACGCGCTGAAAATCGACGATCTCAAGATCGAGATCGGTTATGCGCTCTTGCCGCTCGTCAACGCACCCGACGGCTCGGACCGCCTAACCGAGCAGATCAAGGCGCTGCGCCGCCAGATCGCGAGCGAAATGGGCTTTGTCATGCCGTCGGTGCGCATCCTCGACAACGTGCAGATGGAATCCAACGCCTATACGATCAAGCTCAAAGAGGTCGATGCGGGTTCCGGCAAGGTGCATCCGGGCAGCCATATGGTCATGGATCCGGCAGGCGGCCAGGTGAACCTCGCGGGTCACCACACCACCGAGCCGACCTTCGGCCTGCCCGCGACCTGGGTGGACGAGAGCTTGCGCGAGGAAGCGAGCCTGCGCGGCTACACCGTGGTCGATGCCGCGACCGTCATGTCGACCCATCTCGCCGAAGTGCTCAAAGCCAACATGGCGGACCTGCTCTCCTATGCGGAAGTGCAGAAGTTGCTCAAGGAACTGCCGAAGGAGCAGAGCGAGCTTTTGAAGGACATCGTGCCGAGCCAGATTTCGACCTCCGGCATCCAGCGCGTGTTGCAGTTGCTGCTCTCCGAGCGCGTCTCGATCCGCGACCTCGGTACGATCCTCGAAGGCATCGCCGAAGCCGTGCCCCATACCCGCAACGCATCGCAGATCGTCGAGCAGGTACGCGTGCGCCTCGCCCGCCAGCTTTGCGCGCAGCACGTGTCACCGAACGGCTATCTGCCGCTCATTTCGCTTTCGCCGAAGTGGGAGCAGGTGTTCGCAGAATCGATCGTCGGCACTGGCGACGAAAAATCGCTTGCGATGCAGCCCTCGAAACTGACCGAGTTCGTCGCCGAGGTGCGCGAACGCTTCGAGCACGCCGCGCGCATGAACGAAGCGCCGGTATTGCTCACCTCCGCCGCCGCGCGTCCCTTCGTGCGGCAGATCGTGGACCGCTTCCGCCCGCAGACCGCGGTGATGTCGCAGGCTGAAATTCACCCGCGGATACGGCTGAAGACGGTCGGCAGCGTCTAAAAAAAATAGCGCGTAAAAAGAGAAGGCCGCCGCAGCGTGACGCCGCGGCGGCCCCTATCTCTTAAATAAGCGCGATCAGACGCGGATGCGCTGCGCGCCGATGCGGTCCATTTCCGCCTGTTCGCGGGCGGCCTCGATGCCGCGGCCGCGCATGGCGTCGCGCTCTTCGAGAATTTCGACCTTCTTCAACTCCTCGAAGGCGTCGGCGAGCTGCGCCCGCGCGTCCTCGAGCTGGCCATGAAGCTCCTGCGCGGAGCGCTTCAGGTTATCCCGGCGCTGGATCGCGGCCTTGGCATAGGTCGGATAAGCAAAGTGCCCGGGGTCGTTGATGCCGGCGCGGTCCTGCTCGACCGTGATTTCACGTTCGAGATCGTTGGCCATGCGCTCGAATTCGGCGACCATCGCCTCGATCTGGGCGACCTGTCGACGCTTCTCGTCTACCTGAAAGCGCTTCAGGCGAATGAGGGTTTCACGCGATTTCATCCCGGCGATACTCCACGCGACCGGTTAGGACTCAGTTACTGGACCCGCTACAATTTGAGCGAGTGCGCGGTAACCATCGCCGAGATTCGTTTTTTCTTCCTTACCTTGGGACAGAAAAGCTTCGAGCGCCGGTTGCAGCCGGATCGCCTCATCGACCTCCGGTGAGGACCCCTGCCGGTAAGCGCCTAACCGGATCAATTCCTCCATATCGCCGTAGGTGGCGAGCACCTGCTTGGCTTTCACCACCGCCGGATAGAATGCGGGGTCGGAGGATTTCGGCATGGTGCGCGAAACCGACTTCAAGACGTTAATCGCCGGGTAACGTCCTCGCTCGGCGATCGCCCGCTCCATGACGATGTGGCCGTCGAGAATGCCGCGCACGGCATCCGCCACCGGCTCGTTGTGATCGTCGCCATCGACCAGCACCGTGAACAGCGCCGTGATCGTGCCCTGGTCCGGTCCGGGTCCGGCCCGCTCGAGCAACCGTGGCAGTTCGGAGAACACCGTCGGCGTATAGCCTTTCGCGGTCGGCGGCTCGCCGCCCGCAAGCCCGATCTCGCGCTGGGCCATAGCGAAGCGCGTGACCGAGTCCATCAGGAGCAGCACATCCTTGCCTTCGTCGCGGAAATATTCCGCGATCGCCATGGTGAGTAGCGCCGCCTGCCGGCGCATCAAGGCGGGCTCGTCCGAGGTCGCGACCACGACCACCGAGCGCGCAAGGCCTGCTTCGCCGAGGTCGTCCTGCAGGAATTCCTGTACCTCGCGGCCGCGCTCGCCGACGAGCCCGATCACCGCGACATCGCAAGCGGTGTAGCGAGCCAACATCGACAGAAGCACCGACTTGCCGACGCCCGAGCCCGCGAAGATGCCGAGCCGCTGGCCCTTGCAGGTGGTGGCAAAGGTGTTGAGCGCCCGTACGCCGAGGTCGAGCGGCGCACCCACTCTTTTCCTTGTATGCGCGGCCGGTGGTGCTGCGCGGAACGGATAAGGCGAAGACCCGGACTTGATCGGTCCCTTGCCGTCGATCGGCTGGCCGTGCGCGTTCACGACCCTTCCGAGCCAGGCAGAAGACGGCCGCACGGCTGCACCCGCCTGCGAGACGATGGCCCGGCAGCCGCGCCGCACGCCCTCGACCGCCGCAAACGGCATGACGACGGCATTCTCGCCCGCGAAGCCGATCACCTCGCAGGGCACGCCGCCGTTAACCCCTGTTTCGATCGTTAATCGCGCGCCCACGGGCATCGCGTGAACCGGGCCCGCGACCTCGATCATGAGGCCCCGAACGGCCGCAACACGCCCATAAATCAGGGTCCCGTCGAGTTCTTCGATCTGCTCTGCGAGTGCCTTCATGGAGAATCACCGCTTAACGGGGCAAGTCCTTCTTTACCCTATCTTTACCGGCTTCGTTAATGATCGGGTCATGCCTTGGGTCGAAGGGCGCGCAGGATGCGGGCTTAATCCAGGGGAGTCGCTTGGTCTGGCTTCTTGAAGTCGTACTTTAACCAGCCGGCCTGAGAAAAATCACGGAACGCCAATATCTTACGGCGATTCGCGAATATTTTCACGGGCTGCGCTTGTGGGACAGATTCCGAATCTGTTAACCATTTGCTGGTTAGCGTCGCAGTCGAGAAATGAGTCAGTCCAAACACGCAGGCGGGGCGGGTCTGGAGTGAGATTTGTCCCCCACAGAGGCCTGGATAGGGGATTGGCATGCGCGTTCTGCTAATCGAAGACGACAGCGCGACGGCGAAAAGCGTCGAATTGATGCTGAAGTCCGAAAGTTTCAATGTTTACGTGACCGACCTTGGCGAAGAAGGGGTCGATCTCGGCAAGCTCTACGATTACGACATCATCCTCCTCGACCTGAACCTCCCGGACATGTCCGGATATGAAGTTCTGAAGTCGCTGAGAGTCGCGAAGATCAAGACTCCGATCTTGATCCTCTCGGGCCTCGCCGGCATCGAGGACAAGGTGAAGGGTCTCGGCTTCGGCGCCGACGACTATCTCACCAAACCGTTCCACAAGGACGAGCTGATCGCACGCATCCACGCGGTGGTGCGCCGCTCGAAGGGTCACGCCCAGTCGGTCATCAACACCGGCGACCTCGTCGTGAACCTCGACCAGAAGACGGTCGAAGTCGACGGCGCGCGCGTGCACCTGACCGGCAAGGAATATCAGATGCTGGAGCTGCTTTCGCTCCGCAAGGGCACCACGCTCACCAAGGAGATGTTCCTCAATCATCTCTACGGCGGCATGGATGAGCCGGAACTGAAGATCATCGACGTGTTCATCTGCAAGCTGCGCAAGAAGCTCGCGAATGCCTCGAAGTCGCAGGACTGGCCGCACGGCAAGAACTACATCGAGACGGTCTGGGGCCGCGGCTATGTGCTGCGCGAGCCGACCGACGCGGACGAACGCATCTCGGCGTAAGTTTTCCGGCCTACACGATTCAAAGCCCCGCCCTCGTGGCGGGGTTTTGTTTGTGAATCTCAAACGCAGCTACTTTTTCGGATTCATCAGTCTAGAAACCGCTGCTCCTAATTCCGCCTCGTCTTTAAGAGCTTGACTAAGCCGCTCCGCAAGTTCTGCCAAAACAACTCTTATGTCGTGAGCCAACTCCAGACACTTCTCATCTGTTTGCTGGTGAACGCCCACGCTAAGTGCACGATGCAGCAACATAATAGGATTGTGGCCATTTATCAGGAGCGATTGAGGAATAGCGTCCTTGACTGACTCTAAAGCTTTCGTGAACTGCGTTTCGTCCTTTGCCCGCTTTAGCGTTTCAATCATTGGCGACTGAGCATCAATCGCTTGAAGCACGCGAATAATCTCATCAAATATTCTAGTCTTCTGATTCTCAACAACGCGCCGATAGTAGGTAAAGGCACCGACGCCAAGACCTTGAACTTCACAGCGCCTTCCCTTCAAAAATATGTCCTTGTCGCCACCAAAAAGCCGAATGAGACGTGCCGGCGTGGGCGGCCCAAAAGCTGGGAGTTCTCCATATTTGTAACACTGAGCCTCTCTTGAGCCAGACGCTTTTGGCTCGAGATGAAGCGAAAATGACTTCGTTTCCGATCTGCAATTTGAACAAATATAAGTAAGAAAAATATTTGCTGGCTGACTGCTATACAAGTCCGGCGCATTGCCCATGCGCCGAAAATATCTAGAGCCATTGCAAGCATCGCTACTACAGTGAATAAAAATTTGAGGCGTATGAACTTCAAATCGGTCGTTTTGATTCTTCACAGGAATTAAAGCGTCGGTTACACCTTGCATTCTGGACGGCTGCACCCCCTCCAAAAAGTCCGCAAACGAGACAGGCGCTGGCTTCGTAGGCTCTTTTTCATCGTCATTACTTTGTTCAGTCATAAATTGATCTCTCAAATTTCGTCTGACTTGCAACATTAGCTTGAAGGCCATTAGGCGTCCACGCCGCAAACGCCCTCACGCCGTCTCGATTCCGCCGCATCGCTTCCTCGAACGAATAGCCTAACTCGCGCGAAACCATCAGATCGACAACAAATTCGCGCGCTGCCAGCGGCACGCAGTCCGAATAAAGCGTGAGACAGCGCTCGCCATTTCCCCGGCAAGTTTTCGTACGCTTGCATGACGCGCGATCGCAGAAGTGCGCGAGCGAAAACACATTGCTGACCGGACGAAGCGATTTCTCCAATGGTTCTCCTGTCCGCGACCGGCATCAGCCCGGATGATGAAAATGAAGGGGGACGGCGCGCCGCAAAGCGCAAACATCGTCCTATGGAGCGCGCCTTTCGATAAGACGCGCATCGCCTTGCGGCGCACCGTCCCGGCGTCTTCGACAGCTTCGGGCCGCGCTTTTCGTGAAGCGCTCCCGAAGGAAACGCTTCTCCGTCAGCCGTGCTCCCGGCAGGCGAGTCTAGTCTCGCCGGGCGGTGCCCCGAAGCCGCTCCTGAACGCGCTTTGCGAAAGCGCGCGCAGAAGCGCCGCCTCCCGCTCCGGTCATGCGACGCCTCGCGAAGCGCCCCTTTGTCGAGCGGGATTGACTAGGAATATATACCTTGAATGAGGCAAGAAGATGTTGGCCCCTGGATAAATTATCTGGGATTGCAGTTTGCTCCACGATATACTGCCTCTGTCCAAGTCGTCAGTACGCCCAATCGAATGGCCATCAGACCCACCCACAAGCCGGCCGGAGGACTGCCGCGCTACTTCTTCGTCGGCCGCAGGGACGAGATTTCGATATTTGCGAAGACGCTGGAATCGAACTGCGCTCCGGATGAATACTCGATCCTGACGATCTCGGCGCTGGGTGGGCAGGGCAAATCCAGTTTGCTGGCGCGCATGCGCGAGCTGCTGAAAGAGGAAAAGTACGCCGAGTTTCCATCCGCTGCCATTGACTTCGACCTCGCGGCACAACGCGATCCGGTCAACGCGCTGATCTTGCTTCGCAACCAGTTCGCGGCCGCTGGTGTTGCGACCAACGCGTTCGATATCGCGTTTGCCCGCCACTTCGTGCTGACACGGCCGGGCCGGGACATTCGCGCGGACCACCCGGAACTATTCAAATTCTCGAGCGATCTGCTCGGAGATGTCGCCGACACTTTGGGCAGCATCATCACCGAACTGCCCGGCGCGAAGCTGGTCTATTCGATCTTATCCAAGCTTTCTCACAAGGGACTCGAGTGGTACCGGAAGCGCGGCGAACCCTTGCTGGCGCAGCTTGACGAAATTCCGGCACATCATCTGCGCGCTGAGCTGCCGATGTTCCTCGGCGCCGATCTTTCGGCCTATTGTGCGGAAGCAAGCAACAAGCGGCTGGTGATATTCTACGACACCCACGAAGCGCTGTGGCGCGGAACGCAGCGGATCGATTCCGCCGCCGAAACCGCACCCGACAGCTGGCTGCGCCGTTTCGTGCAGGAAACGCCGCGCATTCTGCATGTGATCGCCGGCCGCCGGCCGCTCGACTGGCCGAAAATCGACGAGGAGTGGAGCAAATACATCACCTCGATCGATCTGCGCGAACTGGATGACGAATGCGCGGACGAAATCTTCGACCGCGCCGCACTCACCTCGCAGGCCATACGCAAACGTATTCTGCAATCGTCACTGGGCCACGCACTGACGCTGCGTGTGAATGTGCGCATTTACGAGACGCTGATTGGCCAGGGCAAAACACCCGAACCAGAGGATTTCCCGCTGGTCGCGCGGGAGGCTTTCGACCGCTTCTTCGACCATCTCGACGTTCATACCCGCGCCGTCATCCGCGCGCTGGCGATCCCGCAATATATCGACGACGAAATCTGGGATCACCTTGCGCAGTCCGGCTTCCCGGCCTTCGCCTATGTGAGCCGGGGGGAGGTGCTGGACGAGGTTTATTTCCGCAAGGACGAGGACGGACGGCATCTCATGCACGAGCTCGTCCGCGACGGCATCCGCGAGAGCCTCGCGAAGGACGACCCCGCGCTGCTGAAACGACTACATGAAGCGATGTTTGCGTATCATGACGACAGATCGAAGTACTATATTGGAGTCAAAGTAGGCCCGGAAGCAAGAACGCAAAGTCTGCGGGACGCAGCCGATCATCTGATTGCTCATGCGCCGGACACCTTTAGTGCCTGGTGCCTCGATCGCTTCTCCTCCGACCTCGCAGAAGTAACGGTCTTTGGAGAGCGCGAGCGCTTACTCGAAAAAGCACGCAAATTAACGAGCAAAACGACGGCCACCAATTGGCGAGATGTAGTCAAACTTGCGCTTATTGAAGCGCGAATCCGACCCTTCTCGACGGCACCGACCGATCTAATCGATTCGACGAGGCCATTCTGGTCGCAGAATGAAATGGATGAGCCGACGCTGAAACAACTTCGCAGTATCCTCTGGCTGCTCAAGGCCACCGGCCAGAATGCGCGGTTCGAAAAGTTAGCGCCGACGATATTGAAGCTCTGCTCGCACATTGAGCAATCAAAATTCTCCCGGTTTGAGCCATTGGAATTGCTGATTGCGATCGAGGCCGGCGACAAAAACGGAATCATCGGCACAATCGATTCTACAATAGGCCTGCTGGAGGAAGGCCACAGCCCCTCGTGGTGTTCACTGGCCGGCATACTTCTTGCCTCACATCCAGATGGTGAACGCCGGCTGCGAAGCACATATGAAAAACAGGATGATGACGTCAAACTCATTTGGTTGCACCGAATACTGACGGCAGCCTCGGAGATCGAGCAGGACGCCGCCGGAATCGAGCTTGTTTGCCGCCTCGCGCAACTTGGTGAGGATCGTTTGCCAGACGCTCTTCTTTCATGGAATGCGGCGCCGAGTTTCCGCTGCATGGCGCTGCTACAATTAATGAGCGCACTACGCGCTTCCAAGCGGGATGAAGCGCACGCTTGCAATGCCTGGACGCACCTCGAAAGCAAATTCCCCGACTGGGAACTGTGGACCATGAACAATTTCAGGGAAACTGCTTCCCAAGCCATCCCCACGCTTGACGAGGCTTGGCCTGCCGAGAAACAACGAATAGATTCCATCCGCGCGCAGAGCGCGTCGCCATGGGAAGGCGTCGAAAGTGCCTACGTATATGCATTCATCAGTGACGATGGACAGGTATGCATCGTCACATCGGACTTCCGGTTCTGCCGGCGCGAGATTGACTTCGTCGCTTACTATGATCGCGACCTTTACTTTTCGGATCGGCGCTACGGACTTTTCACTTTTGGAGGCAAAGTATCTAAAGAAATTGGAAAATATCTTTCGGCAGGCACGGTCATCAATCTCCTTACCATTGCGCCAGTCCGCAATGAAGCAGTAGAGGGCCATGAGCACACCCTGCACTCCTTCGAAACGGAAGAGCAGGTTCGGATTGCTACCGATCTGTCGAAAGTTAGCGATTCAATCCACTAATTCTTCAACCGATACCCGGTCTTGAAGATCCACCACACCACGACAATGCACGCCACCAGAAATGCCAGCGTCATGCCGATGCTGATACCCACGCTGACATCGGCGACTTCGTAGAAGCTCCAGCGGAACCCCGATATCAGATAGACGATCGGATTGACGAAGGTCACGACCTGCCAGAACGGCGGCAGCACGTTCACCGAATAGAACGCGCCGCCGAGGAAGGTCAGCGGCGTGATGATCAGGAGCGGCACGATCTGCAACTTCTCGAAGCCGTCCGCCCAGATGCCGATGATGAAGCCGAGGAGACTGAAGGTTACCGCCGTCAGCACCAGAAACGAGATCATCCACACCGGATGCGCGATCCGCACCGGCACGAACAGCCACGAGGTCGCAAGAATAATGAGCCCGAGGATGATCGACTTGGTCGCGGCCGCGCCGACATAGCCGATCACGATTTCGATGAAGGAAATCGGCGCCGACAGAAGCTCGTAGATCGTGCCGGTGAATTTCGGGAAATAGATGCCGAACGAGGCGTTCATCACGCTCTGCATCAGGAGCGTCAGCATGATCAGCCCCGGCACGATGAAGGAACCATAATCGACGCCTTCCATCGTGGTGATGCGCGAGCCGATCGCGGCGCCGAACACCACGAAATAAAGCGAGGTCGAAATCACCGGCGCGAGGATGCTCTGCATCAGCGTGCGCGCGGTGCGCGCCATTTCGAAGCGGTAAATCGCGTGAATCGCGCGCCAGTTCATTTCGCGCCTCCGTTGCGGTCCTGATGCACGAGGCCGACGAAAATCTCCTCGAGCGAGCTTTGCTTGGTGGAAAGATCGCGGAAGCGGATGCCGGCTTCATTCAGCGAAGCCAAGAGCCGCGTAATCCCGGTGCGCTCGGCCTGCGTGTCATAGGTATAAGTAAGCTCGTCGCCGTCGTTTGAGAGCGAAAGCTGCGACGCGCCGAACAGACCCGCGGGTAAGGACGAAAGCCTCTCCTGAAGCTGGAGCGTGAGCCGCTTCTGGCCGAGCTTGCGCATCAGCTCTTTCTTCTCTTCGACCAGAATGATCTCGCCCTTGGAAATGACGCCGATGCGGTCGGCCATGTCCTCGGCTTCCTCGATGTAATGCGTGGTCAGGATGATGGTGACGCCGGCGGCGCGCAGGTCGCGCACCACCTGCCACATGTCCTTGCGCAATTCGACGTCGACCCCGGCAGTCGGTTCGTCGAGAAACAGAATCTTCGGCTCGTGCGAGAGCGCCTTTGCGATCAAGACGCGCCGCTTCATGCCGCCCGAGAGCGTCATGATCTTGTTGTCTTTCTTGTCCCAGAGCGAAAGGTCTTTGAGAATTTTCTCGATATAGGCGGGGTTCTTCGGCTTGCCGAACAGCCCGCGGCTGAAGGAGACCGTGGCCCAGACCGACTCGAAAGCGTCGGTCGTCAATTCCTGCGGCACGAGCCCGATCAGGCTGCGCGCAGCGCGAAAGTCCGTGACGTTATCGTGACCGTCCACCGTCACCGTCCCGGCGGAGGGATTCACCGTGCCGCAGACGATGCCGATCAGCGTGGTCTTTCCCGCACCGTTCGGGCCGAGCAGCGCGAAAATTTCGCCGCGGCGGATGCCGAGATTGACGTTTTTCAGCGCCGTGAAGCCGGTCGCATAGGTCTTCGACAGGCCGGAAACAGTAATGATGTCTTGCATGGGCGGGCCTCTTACTACGGTTCGGCCCGATCCTCCAGAACCTGTGAGCAACGCGGGTTTGTTCTGGCCGCAGATTGGCCGCAATGCAATTCCTCACTCTCTCCGCCCACCCCGAAATTCGAGGAATCATTCGATGCAGATGCTACTTCGCGCGGCGGCGATTGCCCTGGCCGCCTTTGCCTTTGCGGCGGCACCCGCGGCCGCGCAGAACGCCCCGCAGGAACTCAAGCAGATCAAGCTCACCGAAAAGCAGGTGCAGAGCTATATCGACGCGCAGAGCGACATCAACGCGGTGACCGCCAAGATCAAGGGCGACAAGCCCGATCCGAAGCTGCTCGGCGAGCTTGAGGCCGCCGCGAAGAAGCACGGCTTCGCCAATTTGCAGGAGCTCGATGAGGTCGCCGCCAACGTGAACCTCGTGTTCTCCGGCTTCGACCCGAAGACCAAGGAATTTTCGCAGCCGCCGGTCGCGCTCAAGAAGGAAATCGAGGCGGTCAACGCCGACAAGTCGATTCCCGAGAAAGAGAAGAAGGAAATTCTTGGCGAACTGAACCAGGCGCTGAAATTCGCAAAAGACGTTCAGTATCCGGAAAACATCGAACTCGTGAAGAAATATTACGGCAAGATCGAAGCGACCATGCCGAAAGGCTGAACGCGCGCCGTCACGAAAAAGAAAAGGCCGCCCCGAGGGCGGCCTTTTTTATTCCGGAGAGCGCGATCACGCGCGCATGGCGAACGCCGGTTTCGGCGCGGGCTTTTTTTCGACCGAATGGACGTAAAGCCCGCGCTTGTCCGGCATCGGCATGAAGAGATTGGTGAAGCCGACCACGGTTTCGGCGGCACCGAGCAGGAGCTGGCCGTCGCGTACCAGCGAACGCGCGATCCGCGTGAGCACATCCTGCTTCGTTTTCGAATCGAAATAGATCAGCACGTTGCGGCAGAAGATGACGTCGAACATGCCGAGCATCGAAAAATCGTCGAGCAGATTGTGCTGGCGATACTGCACCATGTCGCGCAGTTCCTGCACGATGCGCCACTGGTCGCCGTCCTGCTTGAAGTATTTCAGCAGTAACTGGATCGGCAGCCCGCGCTGCACTTCGAATTGGGTGTAGAGGCCCGACTTCGCTTTCTCCAGCACCTCGACGGAAATGTCGGTGGCCAGGATTTCGATTTTCCAGCCTGCGAACTCGTGCTCCGCCTGCTTGAACATCATGGCGAGCGAATAAGGCTCCTGGCCGGTCGAGGCCGCGGCACACCAGATGCGAATGCGGCGGCTTGCGGCGCGCGCCTTCAGCATGTGAGGCAGCACCGTATCCTGAAAGCGCTCGAACGGCGCCTTGTCGCGGAAGAAGAAGCTCTCGTTGATCGTCATCGCCTCGGTGACGCGCTGCCGCAGCGGCTCCTCGGCGAACTGCTTCAACTTCATGACGAGGTCGCCGATCGAGCCGCAATTGTTCTGGCGCGCGACCGGAAGCAGACGGCTTTCGATCAGATACTGCTTGTCGCCCGCGAGATGAAGGCCGGAGCGCTCGTTCAAGAGTTTGCTTAAGTATGCATAATCCTGCGGCGTCACGAGAAATCTCCTGAAACGATGCGGACGGCCTTGGGGCCGATCTCCTGGATAGGTAATACCGCGGCGCATGCTCCGGCATGCGCGGCGGATCCGGGCATGCCCCAGATCACGCTGGTGGCTTCGTCCTGTGCAATCACGTTGCCGCCGTTGTCGGCGATCGCGAGCGATCCTTTTTTTCCGTCGGATCCCATGCCGGTCAGCACGATGCAGAGCGCGCGGCCGTCGAGCGCATTCGACGCCGACAGGAACAACGCATCGACCGCGGGCTTGCAGAAATGAATCGGCGCCGAGTCGTCGATCACGACCTCGACGCCGTGGTCCCGCCGGATCAGCGCAAGATGCTTGCCTCCGGGCGCGATGTAGATCATGCCCGCTTTCAGCGGCTCGCCGTTGATCGCCTCGCGCGCGGGCTTGCCGACGAGACGGCCAAGATGTTCGGCGAGCGTCGCCGTGAAAATCGGCGGCATGTGTTGCACGATCATTACCGGCACGCGGTCGATGATCGGGGCCAGCCCCTTCACGAGCACCTGCAACGCCTGCGGCCCGCCGGTGGACGAGCCGACCAGGATCGCCTTTGGCATGATTTTGGAAAACGGGCGCAGCTTGACGTCGTTTGCAAGCGCCTGGTGCGTGAGCGGCGTAGCGCGGATTTCGCGCCGTGCAAAAGAGAGGGCCGCCGAACGGCGGCCGCCCAGATGCCGGATCTTGTCGATCAGGGTACGGCGGAATTCTTCCGAGCCGGCACCGTTGCCGACATCGGGCTTCGGCACGCAGTCGGTCGCGCCCATCGAGAGCGCCTTGAGCGTGATTTCCGCGCCGCGCTTGGTCAGCGTGGACGCCATGATCACCGGCAACCGCGGCCGCTTGATCAGCATCTCTTTCAGCGTCGCAATGCCGTCGAGTTCCGGCATCTCGATGTCGAGCACGACGACATCGGGATTCGCTATATCGAGTTGCTCGAGCGCCTCGCGCCCGTTCTTGCAGACACGCACCACCTGCATGTCGGGTTCGAGCCCGATCCAGCGCGAGACGAGACCGCGCACGACGACCGCGTCGTCGACGATCATCACGCGTGCGGGTAACGCGTTCTTCGCAAGCGGAAGGGGACGGGGTTGCACCATCTGGAAGCGAGCGCCGGCCTGGCCGGGCCCGGCATTCGACTCAGATCAGGCCGACTTCCTGAAACTTCGCTTCGACGATTTCCTTGTCGAAGGGCTTCATGATGTATTCGTCCGCGCCGGCGTGCATGGCACGCGCGATATGGGCGAGATCGTTCTCGGTCGTGCAGAACACGACCTTCGGCTTGTCGCCCGCCGGCATCGCGCGCAGCGCACGCAGGAAGTCGAAGCCGTCCATGACCGGCATGTTCCAGTCGAGCAGGATCGCTTCGGGCATGTCCTTGGCGCAGGCGTCCAGCGCCTGGCGGCCGTCGGAGGCCTCCAGCACTGTGAAGCCGAAGTTTTCCAGTATCCGTCGCGCGACTTTGCGGATGACGCTGGAGTCGTCAACGATGAGACAGCGTTTCATTTTCTAGTTCCTTCCACACATCACGCTGCGAGCGTGTCTTTCCTGAAATCGAGAATTTTATCGACGTCGAGCACCACCATCAGGCGATCCTCGAGCCGGTAGATGCCGGAGCAGATCGCGGCCCAGTTCTTCTGGAGATTGATCGGCGCGGCATCGAGCGCGGTCGACGAGAGTTTCAGCACCTCGCCCATCCCATCGACGAGCAGGCCGTAAGCCTCGCCGTCATGGTCGATGCCGATCGCCATCTGCTTTCCGAAGTCCTCGCGCGGCGGCAGACCAAGACGCTTGCGCATGTCGAGCGCGGTCACGACGCGGCCGCGCAGGTTGAGCACGCCGGAGATTTCGGAAGGCGCGAGCGGCACGCGCGTGATCCGTTCGGCTTCGAACACGTCGTGCACCCGCGTGATCGGAATGCCGAACAACTGCTCGGCGATCCACGCGGTCACGAATTCGGTTTCGGTCGCGGCAGCCTTGCTCATGCGGCCTCCTGCAATTCGACCGCCGCGTTCTTCAGCGCCTGCAACAGCCCGCGCCGGTCGAACTTGGCGACATAGCCGTACATGCCCGCGCTCTCGCATTTCGATGCGACCGCAGGCGACAGCGTTGAGGTGAGCGCGATCACCGGGAGATGGCTGAAGTTCGCATTGGCGCGCAGCGCTTCGGCGAAGGCGAAGCCGTCGATCTCCGGCATCTCCAGATCGGTGACGACCGCGTCGAAGCTCGCGCCGTGCTCCAGCGCCGTAAGCGCTTCCTTCGCGGAGGCAAGCGCGGTTACGTCATAGCCCGCGGCCTGCAATACCGGCGCGAGCATGTTGCGGAAGAAAGCGGAGTCGTCGACGAACAGAAGTTTCTTCTTTTCGCGCGCATGACCCTGCGGGCCGTGAAACCAGTCGGAGAAACCGAGCGGCAGGAAGTGCGCGACATCGATGATCTCGGTCGCCTGGTCGCGGATGATCGCGGAGCCGAGTACGCCCGGCGTGTCGCTCGCGACCTTGATCTCGAGCCGGTCTTCGACGATGTCGACGATCTCATCGACGATGAGGCCGACCGAGCGGCCCCCGTCGGTGAACACGAGCAGCGGCTGGGTGCCGTCTTCGGCGAGTTTTGCGTTTTCGTCGGCCGGGATCAGCGGCATCAAGCCGCCGCGATACTGCACCATGGGACGGCCGCTGGAGCGCTCGATCTTCTTCGCATCGATTTCTTCTAACCTCGTCACGAGCGACAGCGGCACTGCCTTGAGCGTGCCGGAGCCGGAGCGGAACATCAGCAGCGAAACCGTCTTCAGCGCTTCTTCCTGCGGCAGCGCTTCGTCCCGGATCACGAAGCCGTCGATCGTGCGCTCCTCGCGCGACGCGCCGATCGATTCCGCGATCCCGTTCGGGTCGAGGATCATGATGACCGCGCCGTCGCCGAGAATGGTATTGCCGCCGAGTACCTTGATGTCGCGCAGGCTCGACGCCACCGGCTTCACTACGATTTCCTCGGTGTGCATCACGTCGTCGACCACGATGCCGAACAGGCTCGCACCGACCTGCATGACGATCACGAAGGCGTCGCTGTTCGCTTCGGGCTGTTTCGGCAGCCTCAGCATTTGCGTGAGCGACAGAAGCGGCAGAAGCTTGTCGCGGAGCCGCAGCACCAGCGCGCCGTTGATTTCCTCGACGAGATTCGCGTTCGAACCCCGATGCACGAGTTCGACGACGGCAACCTGGGGGATCGCATAGCGCTCGCCGCCGGCCTGCACGATCAGCGCCGGCACGATCGCAAGCGTCAGCGGAATCTTGATCGAGAAGGTCGAGCCGCGCCCCGGCGTCGATTTCAGATCGATGGTGCCGCCGATCTGGTCGATGTTGGTCTTGACGACATCCATGCCGACGCCGCGGCCGGAGACGCTCGTCACTTTTTCCGCAGTCGAGAAGCCCGGCGCGAAGATCAGCTTGTGAAGCTGGGCTTCGCTCGGATGGTCTTCGTCGGAAATCAGCCCGGCTTCGATCGCGCGCCTGCGGATTTTCGAAAGATTGAGCCCGCGCCCGTCGTCGGCGATCTCGATCACGATCTGGCCGCTCGCCTGATAGGCGGAAAGACGGATGGTGCCCTTGACCGGTTTGCCGGCCTTGCGCCGCTCGTCGGTCGTTTCGAGGCCGTGGTCCGCGGAGTTACGCACCATGTGCGTCAGCGGATCGCGGATGATGTCGAGCACCTGGCGGTCGAGTTCGGTCTCGGCGCCGTGCATCTCCAGTTCGATTTCCTTGCCGAGTTCCTGGCCGAGATCGCGCACGATACGCGGCAGCTTCGCCCAGGCATTGCCGATCGGCTGCATGCGGGTCTTCATGACCCCTTCCTGCAACTCGGCGGTCACGTTGGAGAGCCGCTGGAGCGGCACCTTGAATTCGCTTTCCGAATGGCGGCGGACAATTTCGAGCAACTGGTTGCGCGTCAGCACCAGTTCCGAAACCATCGTCATCAGCCGCTCGACGGTGTCGACCGAAACGCGCAGCGTCTGGTTGGTGTTCGCGGCACCCGGCTCGCGCCGTTCGCCGACGCGGCGGTCGTCGCCGCGCTTTTCCTGCTTCTTGTCCTGCGGACCCGGCGTATCGCGGAACGCGCGCTCGAGATCGTCGAGCGAAACCTCGCCCGGACGCAACGAACGCTCCAGCACCTGCGGGCTGAGCGTGCCGATGGTGATTTCTTCCGCCGCGGGTGCGGACGCACCGCCGTCGAGCGCCATCTGTTCGAGTTGCACGATCAGATCGCCGTCGGAGCCGGCCGGTTCAGCGGCGGTCGCCTCGAGTTCGGCGAGGATGGATTTCAGGCGGTCGATGGTAACGAGCACCAGCGAAACGGCGTCCGCCGTCACCGGCGCGCCGTCGCGGAATTTGCCCATCACGGTTTCGGCGGCGTGCGCAAGCGCTTCCAGCCGCGGCAGGCCGATGAAGCCGCAGGTGCCCTTGATCGTGTGCACGAGCCGGAAAATGCGGCCGAGGATTTCGGCGTTATTCGGCTCCTGCTCGAAGCGGACGAGCTCGTTGTCGACGACATCGAGGCTCTCGTTCGTCTCGGTCAGAAATTCCCGAAGCAGGTCTTCCATGGCGGCCGCGCATATCCCAAAGGCGGGCCAGGGCCTTGTAATCGGCCCGGTCCGCGATGCGGTGCCAGTATCGATTCGGGAGGGTTAAGATTGATTAAAACGGACGCCCTTCGGCGCTAACCTGATACCGCCGTAGTGCCTGATTTTGCTGGCTTATTGGGCGGCGAGCGTGGCGCTGCCGGCTTCGGCGGCGAGTGTGAGCTTCATGCCCTGTTCGCGCGCCAGCAGGCCCGTATAGAAGGGCTGGATGGTCTGCGCCGTGAGCGCCTCGGCCGGAGTCCCGGCCAGCAGGCTTTCGGTCGAGGGGTGCATCCGCACCCGCTCCGCTTCGACCTTCACCGTGAAGCCCATGGTCTCGCCCGAGCCGATCGGATCGACCTTCATGGTGCCGCCGCGCGAAACCGCGCCGGCCGCAATCAGCATCATGTTCAGGAGCAGCTTGACCCGGTTCTTGGCCAAGAGCGTCTTCGGGATCGTGAAGGCTACCTTGATTTCCGGCTCGAATAGCTGCCGGCCGAGATCGCCGGCGTCGCCGACATCGACCTGCGCGGTCGGAGAACCCGACGAGCCGAAGGCGATACGGGCATATTTCAGCTTCGCGGTCGCCTGCACTGCGCTGTGCTGGATCAGCTTCATCGCCTCTTCGCGCGATTCCGGCTTCTGGTCCATTTCGAGAAGCTGAAAGCCGTTTTCCATCGCCGCCACCGGGTTGATGACGTCGTGGCAGACCTTCGAGCAAAGCATTGCCGAGAGGTCGAGGGCGGAGAGTTCTATCGGAGCGCTCATGGCATCTAGCCCTATGTGATTCGGAGCGCTTTGGTCGAGCGCGCCCAGCATGATACAGCCGGTGACGCTAGGGTGACGCCGTGAATCGCGCCGAACGCACCAGAATACTCAACGGCATGATCGAGGCCGCGGCAGAGGCGGGAACGAAGATCCGCGAAATGGCGGCGACCGGCGTGGTCGCCCGCTCCAAGCCCGACGCGAGCCCCGTGACCGATGCCGACGAGGCGGCGGAAGCGATCATCGAGCGGCATCTCGATCTGTTGCTTCCGGGCGTGCCCATGATCGGCGAGGAAGCGGTCGCGGGCGGATCGAAAACAAAACCCGGCAGCACCTTCTTCCTGGTCGATCCGATTGACGGAACCCGCGATTTCATCGCCAAACGCGAAGGCTACACCGTCAACATCGCCCTTTTACTCGAAGGCACGCCCGCACTCGGCGTGATCTATGCGCCGGCACTCGGCGAACTCTATGCCGGCGGCGCGGACGGCGCGTTCCGCTGGCCGCTGGTACCGGGCATCAAGGTCGAGAACGTCCCGGAAGAAAGAATCCGCGTGCGCACGCCGCCGAAGAATGTCGTCGCTTGCGTAAGCCATTCGCATCTCGACACCGAGACGACGGGCTGGCTGAAAAAACGCGGGATTTCCGAAACCGTGAAGATCGGCTCCTCGATCAAGTTCTGCCGTGTCGCCGAAGGCAAGGCCGACGTTTATCCGCGGCTCGCACCCGTGAGCGAATGGGACATCGCCGCCGGCCACGCGATCCTGATGGCCGCGGGCGGCTCGGTGAAGACACCCGACGGCTCGCCGCTGCATTACGGCAAGCGCAAGGAAGACTATGAAGTGAAAAACTTCATCGCTTCCGGCGGTGCGCAGTTCTAGGGAACGAGCTTCTTCTCGACCTCGGGCCAGCCGCTTGCTGCCGCTTCAAGCGTGCTCTCGGGATTGGCGAGAAATTTCGCGACATTCTCCTGCCGCGCGAACAGAAACAGTTTCCGCTCGTGAACCGCGAAGTAAGCCGGATTGCCTTCGAGCGGAACGCCCTCGCCGACGGCCAGCGGATCGTAGCCGCCGAACTCGGGCACGAAAGTCTCCGGCGCACGCATGAACGCCGCGCGGTTCGCTTCCGAGCGGAAGCGCCAGGTCAGGCCGGCGAAGGAAAACTCGTAATCGGGCACGCCCGGCCGCGCGGACTTGTCGATGAAATAGGAGACCGGGTCGTAGCCGAACAGCGCGACCCCGTTCAGCGGATCGCTCACGATCCGCTCGCTGGTCGCAGCCTTAGAGGCGAAGGCGATGCAGGTCGTGACAAACCAGACCGCCAGCAATCCGGCCAAAATGCGCCTCGGGATCATTCACGCTTTCCTAATGGGCGCGGGGCGATCAAGATTCCCGCCGCCGGGCTTTGATTCGCGACGATAAGGCCCGAGCGGTATGCGTCGGGTTAAGGCCGCCGTCCGGGCCTGAAAAGGGCGCAATTCCGCAGCCATCTGCCCGCGCGTTTTCTTCGCCGGAGAGACCCATGAACTTTCGCGCGATTTTTCTTGCCGTAGCCGCCTTCTTCGCCCTGCTGCCCACGGCGCAGGCGCAACAGCGACAGCAACAGCAACACTATTCCAACAACGAGATCGTGGACGCGGGCCACCGCTTCTTCGGCACCACCTCGCGCGAACTGGCGCTGCTTATCGAACGCGCGACCAAGCGCTGGGGCCAGCCGAACGGCTACATCCTGGGCGAGGAAGGCTCCGGCGCGATCACCGTCGGCCTGCGCTACGGCGAAGGCACGCTCTACACCCGCAACGCCGGCGACCGCCGCGTCTACTGGCAGGGGCCGTCGATCGGCTTCGACGTCGGCGGCGAAGGCGCGCGTGTCATGATGCTGGTCTATAATCTCCCCGCGCTGGAATCGCTGTTCAACCGCTATGTCGGCATCTCCGGCTCGGCCTATTTTGTCGGCGGCTTCGGCATGACGGCTGTGACGTGGGACCGTGTCGTGATCGTTCCGATCCGTACCGGCGTCGGCCTGCGCCTCGGCGCAAATGTCGGCTACCTGAAATTCACGCCGACCTCGACCTGGAACCCGTTCTAGGCCGAATTTCCGCGCCAGAACTTATTCTTAAGACGCGGCGCGCGCATTCGCGCCGTGGCGCGGCGGCTTTCCTTCGACTAAGCTGACGGCTGTATTTGCAGGTTGCGTGGGGTCGGCGTTGCAGTTTTTCCGCCATAACGGGAGCCGGGCATGATCGAGGCGATCATGTTCTTCGCGCTCGGCTTCCTCGGCGCCACCCTGATCGCGCTGATTACGCTCTCGGCGGTCTGGCACCGCGCGGTGCGGCTCACCACCAAGCGCATCGAGGGCGCGATCCCGGTCTCGATGACCGAAATCCAGGCCGACAAGGATCAGCTCCGCGCCGAATTCGCGATGTCGACGCGCAGGCTCGAGAACAGCGTCGAACAGCTCAAGGTGAAGACCTCCGAACAACTCGCCGAAATCGGACGCAAAGGCGAAGCGGTGCGCCTTCTCAAGAACGAGGTCGAAGCCAAGACCGCGCGCATCACCGCGCTCGAAGCGCAGGAGCGCACGCTGCGCGGCAAACTCAATTCCACGGAAGAAGAACTTTCCGCCAAGACCCGCCAGTTGCAGGAAGCCGAAGCGGGGCTTGCGGCAAAGGAAAAGGAACTGCTCGATCTGAATCGCAAGGCAAGCTCGATCGAGACCGAATCCGACAGCCAGAAAGTCGAGATCGCGGCGCTGGAAACCCAGCGCGACGCGATGAAGTACCGGATCGAAAACCTCGAGCGCGAAATCGCGGCGAGCGAGCAGCGTCTGGCCGGCGAGCGCGAAGCGGCGATCGCCGCGAAGGACGCACTCACCCACGAGCAGAACAACGTCGAGGATTTCAAGAATCGTCTGCGCGAGATGGAGACCCTGTTCTCCAACGAGCGGCGCGAAACCGAAGCGTTGGTTTCGACCATCGAGGAGATGAAATCGGAATCGAAACGCGCCGGAGAACTCGCCAACCGCCGCGAGGAGGAACTGCAGCAGCGGATTGCCGAGCGCGAACGCGAACTCGCCGCGCATCTTTCCAAGCGCGAAGGCGAGCTGCTTACCGCCTCGCAGGAACGCGAAGCGGCGCTGGAAGAGAAGATTTTCGCCGCCGAGAAAAAGCTCGCGGCCTCCACCGAACAGATCGAACGCGGCCGCGCCAACGCGCAGGCGCTTCACGACGAGGTTCAGCACAAGACCGAGGCCTTCCAGGCCACCATCGAGATTCTCAAATCCGAGAAGAGTCAGTTGGAAGGCGCGCTCGCCCAGTTGCGCGAGGAACGCGACCGGATCGCCGATGAGGCGGTCTCGCTGCGCACGCAGGCCGAAAAATCCTGGGCCGAGGAGCGCATGGAGAGCGCGCTTCTGCGCGAGCGCATCAACGATGTCGCGGCCGAAGTCGCGCGGCTTGCGATCAATCTCGAAGGCGCGGATTCTCCGATCGACCGGATTCTCGCTGCCGATACGCAGCCGAACGGCCACCAGAACGGCGCACCGGCCACGAACGGCGAAGCGCGGCTTTCGCTGGCGCAGCGCATCCGCAATCTGCAAAGCCGGCCGCGCGGCAGCGGCGAACCGCCGCGCTAATGCGCCGCTTGGCTTTCCTCGCTATTTCCGCGTAAAGTTCTTCCGTCGCTGATCGCGGCCCGCCGGAGAAGGCGGCCCTTCGCCGCTTCCTGCTTGATGAAGCTCGAAGCCGCGGCGCTTCCAAAGAAAATGATCGGGCACAAAACGTGCCTCTGGAGGATTTTGTCATGAAGCGACGGCTTCTGATCGGCGCTGCGCTGTCCGCGTTCGCGCTCACTTTTACTTTTCCCGTTACCGCGCCGGCGCGGGCGCAGAACAACACTCCGATTGTCGTCTTTGCCGCGGCGAGCATGAAGAACGCGCTCGACGAAGTCGCGGGCGAATGGTCGAAGGCGAACAAAACCGAAGTGAAAATCAGCTACGCGGCAAGCTCCGCGCTTGCCAAGCAGATCGAGAACGCCGCACCCGCCGACGTGTTCGTTTCCGCCGACCTCAAATGGATGGATTACCTCGAGCAGAAAAATCTGGTTCGGAAAGGCACCCGCCGGAGCCTGCTCGGCAATACGCTCGTGCTGATCGCGCGCAAGGACGGAAAATTCAAGGAAATCAAGATCGGACCGAACTTCGATCTCGCCAAGCTGCTCGGCAATGACCGGCTCGCGGTAGGTGCCGTGGATGCGGTCCCCGCCGGACGCTACGCCAAGGCCGCGCTCGAAAAACTGGGCATCTGGAAATCGGTGGAAGGCAAGCTCGCACAGGCCGAGAACGTGCGCGTGGCACTTGCTTATGTCGCGCGCGGCGAAACTCCGCTCGGTATCGTGTACGGCACCGATGCGGCCTCCGAAGCGAACGTGATCGTCGCGGGCACGTTCCCCGATGGCTCCTATCCGCCGATCGTCTATCCGGTCGCGCAGTTGGAAGGCTCGAAGAACCCGAAGGTCGCGGACTTCCTGAAATCGCTCAGCTCGCCCTCGGCGCAGGCAATCTTCAAGAAGCACGGCTTCTCCGTGCTCGCCGCAGCCAAGACGAACTGATGTTCAATTTTTCCGCCGAAGAGATCGACGCGATCCGACTCAGCCTTTGGGTCGCGTCGATCGGAATTGCCGCAAGCCTGCCCTTCGGCCTGCTGATCGCTTATGTCCTCGCGCGCAAGCGCTTTCCGGGCAAGCTCCTGCTCGACGGCCTCGTGCACATGCCGCTCGTGCTGCCGCCGGTCGTAACCGGCTACATCCTTCTCTTGTTATTTGGACGAAAAGGGCCGATCGGCGCGTTTCTGGAGCAGACCTTCGGCCTCGTGTTTTCGTTTCGCTGGACCGGCGCGGCACTCGCCGCCGCCGTGATGGGCTTCCCGCTGATGGTGCGCGCGATCCGCCTTTCGCTGGAAAGCACCGATCGCCGCCTCGAAGATGCCTCGCGCACGCTCGGCGCAAACGGCCTGACTACATTCTTCTTCATAACGCTGCCGCTTGCCTTGCCCGGCATCATCGCAGGCCTCGTGCTGGCCTTCGCCAAGGCGCTCGGCGAATTCGGCGCCACGATTACTTTCGTTTCCAACATTCCGGGCGAGACGCGGACGCTGCCGACCGCGATCTACACTTTCACGCAGGTGCCGGGCGGCGACGCGGGCGCGTTCCGGCTCGCGGCTGTCGCAGTCGTGATTGCACTTGTGGCACTCGTCCTGTCCGAACTGCTCGCGCGCCGCACGGCGGCAAGGATCGACGGCTGAGCAATGTTCGACATTTCCATCACAACATCGCTCGGCGACTTCAAGCTCGACGTTTCCTTCAAAAGCGAGAGCATGGTGACGGCGCTTTCCGGCCCCTCGGGCTCCGGCAAGTCGAGCGTGGTCGCGGCAATTGCGGGCCTGCTGAAACCCGCGCGCGGCAAAATCGTCGTCAATGGACGCGCGCTGTTCGACAGTGCGGCGCGGATCGACATCCCAGCTCAAAAGCGCGGCGTCCGCGTCGTCTTTCAGGAAAGCCGGCTGTTTCCGCACTTCACGGTCGCGCAGAACCTGATGTTCGGCCGCTGGCTCGCCGGGAAGACGCGCGACCGGCAGTTCGACGAGGTGGTTTCCCTGCTCGGCATCGAACCGCTGCTCGCGCGCCGCCCGCGGAAACTGTCCGGCGGCGAGCGCCAGCGCGTTGCGATCGGCCGCGCGCTGCTCGCCGAACCACAGGCGCTCTTGCTCGACGAGCCGCTAGCCTCGCTCGATGCGGGACGAAAGGAAGAAATCATTCCTTATCTGACCCGGCTGGTCGCAAACGCGAAGATTCCGGTGCTTTACGTCAGCCACGCGAGAGACGAGATCGAGCGGCTGGCGCAAACCATCGTGAAGATCGACGGCGGACGGGTGATCGAGGTTGAGCGGCGCTGAAAAGTAGTGCTGTCATTCCGGAGCGCGAGCCTTAGCTCGCGAACCCGGAATCCAGAGCAACATATTATGTCGTGCTTGATAGCCCCTGGATTCCGGATCGCCGCTTCGCGGCGTCCGGAATGACAAAGAATTGCTCAAGCAATCTTCACCAAGAGCTTCCCGAAGTTCTTGCCCTTGAGCATGCCGATGAATGCTTCGGGCGCGTTTTCGAGGCCGTTCACGACATCCTCGCGGTATTTGATCCGCCCCTCGCGCAGCCATTGGCCGGCCTCGCGATAGAAGTCCGGCGCCTGTGCCGCGAAGTCCCATACGATGAAGCCGCGCAGCGTCAGGCGGCGGCGCAGGATCCCACCCATCAGCATGCCGGTGCGGTCCGGCCCCGGCGGCAGCGCGGTGTCATTGTAATGCGCGACGATCCCGCAAACCGGTACGCGGGCGAAGTCGTTGAGCAGCGGAAACACCGCGTCCCAGACTTTACCGCCGACATTCTCGAAATAAACGTCGATGCCCTTGGGGCAGGCCGCGGCGAGCTTCTTCGCCATCTCCGGATCGCGGTGATCGATGCAGGCGTCGAAGCCGAGTTCATCCACCACGTATTTGCACTTGTCCGCCCCGCCCGCGATGCCTACCGCGCGGCAGCCCTTGAGCTTGGCATATTGGCCGACGAAGGAGCCGACCGGCCCGGAGGCCGCCGCGACCACGACCGTCTCGCCCTCTTTCGGCATGCCGATATTGCGCATGCCGAGATAGGCGGTCATGCCCGGCATTCCGAGCACGCCGAGCGCGGTCTGAACCGGCGCCTGTTTCGGGTCGAGCTTGCGCAGGTCCGAACCGTTCGAAACCGCGTAGTCCATCCAGCCGGTATAGGAGAGCACGATGTCGCCGGGCACGTATTCGGGCCGGTTGGATTTCACAACCTCGCTCACCGTGCCGGCCACCATGGGCTCGCCGACTTCGACCGGCTTCGCGTAGGACTTCGCCGCGCTCATGCGCCCTCGCATATAGGGGTCGAGCGACATCCAGAGATTACGAAGCAGTACCTCGCCGTCTTTCGGCGTTGGAATTGCTGCGGTTTCCAGCCGGAAATGCTCCGGCTTCGGCTCGCCTTCGGGGCGCGAGGCAAGGACGATACGGCGGTTTTCTTGCGCGGACATGGATACGGCGAGGCTCCCTGCGAACTGCTTTTTATGGAGAAGCGGCGAGTATGCGTCAGGGCTTTCGCAATGCCAAACCTTTGCGGATTTAAGCCCCAGACTTGGGGGCAGCACCCGAAATCCCATTGACGAAAAAATCGGCGCAGCCGCTAATGTCCGCTATCCGATTTGCGGCAAACACGAGGGGACCGGATATGGCAAAGAAGAAAAAGGCCAAGGCGAAAGCCAAGGCCAAGAAAAAGAAGAAAACCAAGGCAAAAGCAGTAAAGGCGAAGAAGAAAACGGCGAAGCGCAAGAAGGGCCGCCGCACGACGATGTACAGCTCCAAGGGCAAGAAGCTCTACGCTGTTCGTTCGGCCGACGGAAAGTTCAAGGACATTCAGACCTACAAGCGCGCCCACACCATGGACATGAAGCGCAAGTCCAAGGCCGAGGAAGTGCCGGCAAGCTGAAGCCCTTAAGGCTTTCAACGAAACGCCCGCCATCCCGGCGGGCGTTTTTGTTTCCCTTCGTCGCCGTTCCGGACGGCGCGCAGCGCTAGATCGCCGACAGCTTGTACGCCGTCCCGTAGCGCCCGAAGTCGTGCGACTTGATGTTGTTGCGCAAACTCCCCTCGTATTGCTGGAGCGGCTCGACCACGGTCACTTTCACCACGGCGGTATCGCCGGGCTTGACGATCCCGGCATGCACCACCGCGACCGAAAGCATCGAGTCGCCGGTATAGATGTCGGTGCCCCAGACCTGCCCTTCGGTTTCGCCCTTGACGCGGAAGTAGTAATTCGCGCCGACGTCCTGCCCGAGCTCGATCATGTTCGCGGGCGCCTCGGCTGCGAGAAAACCCTGATCGAGCAGCGCACGAAGCTGCTTCGGCGAAAGCTCGCCGCGCCGGTCGAAATAGTTCACCAGTTCCTGCACGACTTTCATGCGCGGCCTCCCTGCTGCATGCGGATCACGTGCCCATAGGGCGGATTGAAACTTGCGTAGGCGCCGGGTGTGATGACCCAGAGCACGTCATAGGGCATCTCTTCAGGCGGGAATGCGATGTCGCCATCGGTGATGACGAGCGCCGCGGTGACGCGCGCGTCCTCCGCAAGCCCGCGCATCGCGGGCGTGAGATCGCTGCCGCCGAAGCCGCTGATCTGGTAGTCGGCGAGCGCCTCCGGCGAGAGCATCTCGTCGCCGGTCACGGCGGCGTCGCATTGCACGAGCCGGATCTCGTCGATCGAAAGCTGCTCGCAGAAATCCGCGATCGCGCCGAGCGCGGGCGAAATCTCGTCGGTCATCGAACCCGAGGTATCGAGCACGACATTCAGCATCCACGACTCGCGCTTGCGGCCCGCGAGCACGATGTCGCCTGTCACTTCGCGGCGAGAAGGCCGGATATAGGTCCGCTCGCCGGGCGCGACCGACTCGATCCATTTCTGCATCGCGACTTCCCAAGGCGTCTTGTACATGCCGCGCAGCGCCATCACGGTTTGCGTAAGCTCGCCCGCCTCGACGCCACGGCCCTTCATCGCGCCCATCGCCTTGCCGAGCGCGAGCGCTCTTGCTGCCGCCGCGCGCATCTGCTTCGCCTGATCGGCTTGCCCGTTCTTGCACTCGGGAAACAGCTCGCGCTCTTTTGCGTCATCCATGACGTCGCCCGCGTCGTCGGCGCTTTGGCCGCCGCCTTGGCCCGACTTGTTCAGCGCACCGCGCGCGGAAATCGCCTGCCCGTCCCAGACCTGCGTCTTCGACTGCATCTGCTCGCCGTTCTTGCGCATTTCGAGCACGATCTGCTCGGCGGACTTTTCCTTGGCACCCGGCATGTCGAGCCCGCCCGCGGGTACATGGGTGAAGCCGAGTTCGGCGCGCAGGATGTCGTTGATGATGTAGTCGTGCGCGTAGTTGAACTCGAGCCGGCCCGAGCCCTTGGCACGATCATGCGTGCGCAGCGCAAGATGCAGAAGCTCATGCGCGAGTACGAAGATCAGTTCGTTCTCTTTCAGCTTCGCGACAAACTGCCGGTTCGCGACCATGCGCCCGGAGGCGAATACACCCATGGTCGGCACGCGGTCGTCGATCGAGCAGCGCACGGCGGCCGCCAGTCCCGCGAGATGCGGCATCGGCACCGTCACCATGCGAAGCCCGCGCTCGATGCGCGCGAGCGTCTGCGCCGAGGAAGGAACCGGCTTCATATTGCAGTGACTTCCTTCAGGAGCTTCAGCATCGACTTGTCCGCGCCGAGCGCGCCCCACTGATCGACCAGTTCGGTGAGCAGCGTGAGCTGGCTCTCCGCGGGCAGGCTGCCGAGGAAGCGGTTCACGATCTTCGGCTTCAGGTGCGCGAGCTTTCCTTCGCGCACGTTCTGCCGGATGCAATTGAGGATGAACCAGCGCGCGGCATCGGTCTTCGGCAAGAGATCCGGTACCTCGATATATTCGTCGATCGGCCGCATCTTACCGATCGCTTCTTCCGCGAGTGCGCAGTAGACGGCGGCGTCTTCCGCCGACAGACGGCCGAAGGCGAGCGCGCGGCGCGTCTCATTGGTGAGAATGCCCGCGGCCTCCGCCATATCGAGCGCCTGCGCGAGCAGCGTCCAGGCGCGCGGCGTCGAGAACGGCACCGGCTCCGGCGGCACCGGCCGCATCAGCGCGTCGGGCATGTACGAAATGAAGGCCCGCACATCCTCGCGGATCGAATTCTTTGCGGCCCAGCTAAGCCACTCCCCGGCATCGACCCTGAGATGCAGGATCGTGACGCGGTTCACGAGCGCGGAACTCATGGCGCGAACCAGTGCCCGATCCTGCATGCGGTTGCCGGCCGCGACCACCCATGTGCCCTTCGGCAATGCATGTTCGCCGAGACGGCGTTCCAAGAGCAGCGAATAGAACGCCTTCTGCACGTCGGGCGCACAGGCCGGCAACTCGTCGAGGAACAGGCAGAACGGCTCGGGATTTTCGGGAAGAAGCACGCGCGGCGGACAGAACACCGAGCGCTCGCCGATGATGCGCGGGATGCCGGAGACGTCCTCCGGCGCGATCTGCGTGCCGAGGAGCGAGCGGCAGGGCAGCTTCGCTTCGGCTGCCGCCTGATAGATCATTTCCGACTTGCCGACGCCCGGCGGCGACAAGAGCAGAAAGCTCTGCTCCCCCGCCATGCATTGCACGAGCTTCTTGGCCTGCTGCAGCGTGATCGTCTCTTCGCGCGGATTGACGGCGACGTTCATGGCTTGCGCTCTCCCCGCCCGGAATCGGGCGATTTCGCCACTTAGGGAGAGCTTTGCGGCAGCGCTAGTGTGCAGGCCAAAGATTCAGGCGCAGGTTGTGGCTCATAAGTAGAGAATTTTTGCACACAACCGGGCGCTGCGGGCGCTTCCGCCTACTTCCGCTCGGACGACCACGGGAAATTCACGTAGCGCTCGCGCGTGTCGAAACAGATGTTGCCATACATCTTCAGATAGGCGGCGCGGCGCTTCGGATCGGCAAACACGGCGCCCGGATTTTCGAAGTCGGCTTCGTATTGCGCGATGTTCGCCTGCGTCAGCAGGCTCGGCAGAATGTCCATCGCCTGCGGCACGCTTTTGCCCGCGAGCCAGTCGGCCGCGAACTGCCCGAGCGCATAGCCGAACACCGGCGAGGACAGGCTGACACTCGCTTTATATGGGCTGCTGCCCGACTTGATTTCGGCGACCGCTTCCGGCTCGCCGTCGATGCCGCCGAGAAACTGGTCGGGCCGCGCTTTCTTCGCTTCGCGAAGCGCCTGCAACGCGCCGAGCACGACGGTGTCGGCACCGAGCACGACATCCACGTCGGGATGCGCAATCAGGATCGTGCGCATCATCGCCAGCCCGCCCTCTTTGTTGACGGTGAGCGGCGAAATGTCGGCGACGATGGTGACGCCCGGCATGTCCTGCAATACGTCGCGCATCGCGGCAAAGCGCGGCGACAAAAATTGCAGACTGTCATGCGTGAGCAGTACGACTTTCGCGTTGCCCTTGAGACGATCGCGAATGTAAGCGGCGGCGGCGTCCGCCAGCACCTTGCCGGTCAGATACTGCGGCGCGTTGAGCAGCGTGACCGCGGGCGGCGGCACCACGGTGCCGACATAGGCGCCGGACCAGATCATCTGCTGGAGAAACGGCGCGAGCGACGGCGGATGCACGGGTGCTGCGACCACCGCGCCGATCTTCTCTGCGAGCTGCGCCCGCACCTGCTCGATCATCACTCGCGGATCGTTATTCGCAAGCACGATGCGAAATTCGAGACCCCGGTCTTTCGCAGCCGCTGACAAGCCGCGCGCGACGCCCTGCATGAACTGGCGCTCGTTGTCCTGTGCGAAGGTAAGCGTTTTCAGCAATCCCGGCGGCGCGCTGCATGACGCCGCGGACGGATTGAACGGCGGCAGGACGACGGGCGTGGTGATGCCTTGCGGTCCGTCCTGCGCGAACGCCGTGCCGGCAAGAAAAACGCCGAAGACGAGAAGTGGAAGCCGCCGCATCTAGGCCGCCTCTTTCAACGGGAAGATCATGCGCGCGATCGTTCCCTGCGTCCGGTCGAGATATTCGATCTTCGCTTCCATGTTGGACGCCATGGCGTTGACGATGCGGGTACCGAGTCCGGTACCCTTCGCGGAAGCGTCCCCGCTTCTGCCGATGCCGTCGTCTTCCACGATCAGTTCGGCCTTGCTTTCCGGCAGGCTTGCGAGCTTGACGCGCACTTCGCCGTTGCCGTTCGGATAGGCATATTTGAATGCGTTGGTGACAAGCTCCGTCACCACGACACCGAGATTGATGCTGCGATCGGTCGGCAGCTTCAAAGGCTCGATCGTGTAGCGCAGCGACGCGCCCCGCCCCTCGTTCTTCAGCGTTACTGCGAGCTGATCGAGCACCGCCGCGAGGTATTCGTCGAGCTCGACCAGGCGCACGTCTTTCGATGTGTAAAGCCGCTTGTGCACCGAGGCGATCGCATAGATACGCGCCTGCGTTTCGGACAGCGCATCTTTCGCCGCGCGATCGTCGAGCGCCTTTGCCTGCAACTGCACCATCGAGTTTACCATCGCGAGGCTGTTCGCGACGCGATGATTGACCTCCTGTACCAGCACTTCGGCGCGGTCGCGCGCACGCGTGAGATCGGCGGTACGCAGTTTTACGCGCTCCTCGAGGCTCGCATTGAGCGCGCGGACCTCGTCGCGGGCCTGCGCGACTTCGCGCGCATATTGCAAAGTGACGATCGTGACGCCGCCGACTACAAGCACGATCACGAGACCGCCCAGGATCGTCACCCAGCGGAGCCAGTTCGCATTCGCGCGCTGCTCGCTGACCGCCGCGGTAAGCCGGTCGTCGGTGCGCCGAATGATGCCGGACAGGAAAAGATTGGCCTCGTCCATCAGCGCCTTGCCGCGATTGGTCTGAAGTGTCGCGAACGCGTCCCTTTCGCGGAGCGCGGACTTGAGCGCGATGATCTCGTCCATTTCCATCAGCTTCTGGCCGATGACGATCTCGAGCCGCTCGAGCAGAACCGTGAATGCGCTGTCTTCCGCGAGCAGCCGCTTCAACGTGGCGAAGTGGCGTTTCGTTTGCGCTTTCGCGGTGTCGTAGGGCGCAAGATAGATTTCGTTGCCGGTGACGAGATAGCCGCGCTGGCTGGATTCGGCGGTCTGCAACGCGGCGCGAAGTTCGACCGCCGCTCCCCGCATTTCGCGCGCCTCGATGACTTCATCGAACGAATACTGGGCGCGTTCGCCGAGCCAAATCGTCGTCGCGACGATGCCGAGAAGTGTCAGAAACCCGACACCCAGAAGCAGGATCGTCGAACGAACTACAAAGCGACTGGAAATCGGCATGCGGACAAATGCGATGCCTGAACGGCAGTCCTAATACAAGAGAGCAATTATGGTGGCGCTGAATATCGGACCGAACTTAGCCGGTCTGCGCGGAATCAGCGAGCCCGGAAAGTCGGCTGCCCGGGAACTTACGAACGAATTGCCGGCCTGACCGGCGGCCCTGATGCGAGACGTAATGCCAGCCCGGAAACCCCTCAAAATCGTAGCTCCCCGCAAGACGCCGCGAGCATGGCAAAAGCGTTCATCCGGCCGCTTCGTGACGGACCGGCTCTCGATCGAGTACAAATGACGAAGGGGGACGGCACTGGTGGCTGGAAAGACGCGCGCGCCGGAAGCAATTCACGGCAAGCTGCAAGAGGCCGGATCGCTTCTGAAAAACGACCGGCTACGAAGCGCGATTGAGCTTACGATCGTCCTGGGACTGATCGAGATCTGGCTCTGGAGCAGCACATCCGCGATTGTCTTCCGGATCGTCGCCGGAATAGCAATCGCGGTCATCCTTCTGAAAAATATTCTGCGGCCGAACGCCGATGCATGGAATTCCGGCCTGCCCACATGGGATGCGTACACGAGCTGGCGGAACGTAATCGCTGTCACGCTCGTGCTTGGCGTGACTGCGTTTGCGATCTCCGGATTTCTTTATGTCGAAGGCGAAACCTGGCGGCCGGGGCGGATCGAGCAAATCTTTGAGATAAAGCGGCTGCCCGAAAAAATATTCATTATCGCCGTGCAGCAGGCGGCCTTGTGTCTGTTTCTCTTTCCGGTCCTTTACAGAATTTCCCGCAGCCGGTCTGCGGCTCTCGTCCTGGCGGCCGTCACGTTCGGCCTGCTTCACCTGCCCAGCCTGTTTCTCGCGGCGATCGTTACCGCCATGGCGGCGCTGTGGCTGTTCCTGTTCGGGCGAACTCGACGATTGCCGCCCTTGATCGTCAGCCACTTTGTGCTGGCGGTTCTGGCCGCGGCACTATTTCCCGAGCGTCTCACTTATAATCTCGCCGTCGGCAGGAATGCTTTGCCGACAGCGCAGAACTACGAACGGCTTGCCATAGGCGACTTGGCCGCGAAATTCGGGGAGTGGAAGTCGGACGCCTATTACCGGAAAAACGGAAATTCCGACCGGGATTTCATCATTGCGCTTTACCGCGATGTGTTACGCCGCAGCGCGCCGAAATCCGAAATCGAAATACTTTCCCGCAGGCTTCAAGAGAGCAATCGCGCGGAAATCGTTGCGCGATTTATGAAGAGTAAAGAGTATCTGGCGTTGCGCTGCCGCGTCGACCGCCGCTGCGATTGATCGAACGGCGTGCCGTCCTGCTGGTTGCGTTGGCGCTCCCTACGGGAATCGAACCCGTGTTTCAGCCTTGAGAGGGCCGCGTCCTAACCGCTAGACGAAGGGAGCGTTCGAGGGCGTTCTAGCAGCGCGCGGGGCGAGCGGGCAAGCGGCGGAAATCTACGCTAAATCCGCATCAGAAGGATGCCGGCGAGAATGAGCGCCGCCGCGAACCAGCGCTGCGCGCTCGCCTTCTCGCCGAGCAGGAAGACCGCGATCAGCATGGCGAACAAGACGCTGGTCTCGCGCAAAGCCGCGACCAACGCGATCGGAGCCAGCGTGAAGGCCCAGATCGCGATCCAATAGGAGCCAAGCGAAAGCGCGCCGGCCGCGGCACCGCTGCCAAGATTGCCGCGTGCAGCCGCGAACAACCCGCGCCCGCGAACGGCAAGCGCGTAAAGCGTCATCAGCAAGCCGTCGCCGACGAACATCCAGAGCGTGAAGCCCGATGCCGTGCCGGAGAGCCGCGCACCGACGCCGTCGGCCAGCGTATAGCTCGCGGTGAACGCGGCCGTGCCGAGCGCATAAAGCAATGCCTTCTTCGGCATCGCCTGCGCCGCGCCGAATTTCGACGACATCAGCATCACGCCGAACGCAATCGCGCAGACCGCCGCGAATTTCGTCGCCGTTATCCCTTCGCCAAGCGCGAACACGCCGACCACCGCCACGATCAGCGGCGCCGAGCCGCGCGCCAGCGGATAGACCTGGCTCATGTCGCCGTGTTCGTAAGCGCGGATCAGGAAAATCTTGTAGCCGCTATGCAGAAACGCGGAGCCGACGATCCACGGCCAGCTCGCCGCAAGCGGCACCGCGAACAGCGGCAGGAGCGCGAGCGAGATCAACCCCTGCACCAGCGCGAGCAGAAAGATCGAAGTGGTGCGGTCGAGGCCGGTCTTGACGAGCGCGTTCCAGCCCGCATGCATCGCCGCGCCCGCGAGCACGGCGAAGAAGACCACGAGGTCCATGCGCTATTGCGGCTCGAGCCGCAGCGTGCCGCGCAGTTGCAGGGTGGAGAGATCGAACACGCGCACTTCCGTCCTGCCCTCGCGCTCGATCGTGACCACGATGCGGCCGTCGCTGACCGCGGTCGAAATGACGCGCGAGCCCTTGGGCAGCGCGTTGGTGATCGCCGGAATCGGGGCCGCCTGCGGCGCCGAGACCGGATTGGAGAGCCGATAGCCGATCACCGCGAAGATCGCGAGAAAGCCGCCGATCATCAGGATCGACGAAAACACCGCCATGCGCTTGAGCTTGCGCACCATCGCTTCCTGCTGCGGATCGAGCGGGACTTCGGTATCTTGCGCGGGAAGATTCTTTTTCTTGGCGGCCATGAGCGACAACAGCAATCAGCGGTTCGAGATTTCCGCAAACGCGGAGGACAAGGGCGCACGCCTCGACCGCTTTCTCGCGGCGAAAATCGGCGAACTCAGCCGCACGCGGCTAAAGGCGCTGATCCTCGAAGGCGAAGTCGAAGTGAGCGGCCGGACAGTAAGAGACCCCGAATACAGGGTCAACGCGGGCGACGAAATCTCGGTTTCGATTCCCGAAGCAGAGCCCGCGAAGCCTGCCGCCGAGAACATCCCGCTCGACATCGTTTACGAAGACAAGGACGTGATCGTGATCGACAAACCCGCCGGGCTTGTCGTGCATCCGGCCGCCGGTAACCGCACCGGCACGCTCGTGAATGCGCTGATCGCGCATTGCGGCGCGTCGCTTTCCGGCATCGGGGGCGAGAAGCGTCCCGGCATCGTGCATCGGCTGGACAAGGATACGAGCGGGCTCCTCGTGGTCGCGAAGAACGATCAGGCGCACCGCTCGCTCTCGGAGCAGTTCGCCGATCACGGCCGCACCAACGAACTCTCGCGCGGCTACATTGCGTTTACCTGGGGCGCACCGAAGCCGGAGCGCGGCACCATCGATGCGCCGATCGCACGCGACCCGCGCTCGCGGGTGAAGATGGCGGTGAAGAAGGGCGGCAAGGAAGCGGTCACGCATTACGAAGTCTTGCGCAAATATCCCGGCAGCGACGGCAAGCCGGTCGCCTCGATGATCGAATGCGAATTGGAAACCGGCCGCACGCACCAGATCCGTGTGCATCTCGCCAAGGCCGGCCACCCGCTCTTGGGCGACGCGGTCTACGGCGCGGGCTTCCAGTCGAAGGCAGCACTCCTGCCGCGAGAAGCACAAGCCGCGCTCGCGGCCCTGAACCGGCAGGCGCTCCACGCCTACCGCCTCGCCTTTTCACATCCGCGCACGGGCAAATTGCTGTCTTTTGAAAGTAAGTTGCCGAAAGAACTGGCCGCGCTGGAGAAATCTTTCAAAAAGGCCTGATCCCGCTGCGAAACGCGGGTTAAAAAAATTTCATTTGCGGGACCTTAAAGCCGCCAAGACGTTCCCTATATGTGTCAGTTGCCGCTGGCTTATATGAAGCAGCGGCGGGACGGCCCGCCAATACGGGGGCCGAGAAAGAGGGACTTCAATGGCCCGTACTTATACCGGCAATCTCCCGGCAGTCGCCGAAGGCGGCCTGTCGCACTACCTCGCCGAAATCCGCAAATTCCCGATGCTCGAGCCGCAGCAGGAATTCATGCTGGCGAAGCGCTGGCGCGAACACGACGACCGCGACGCGGCGCATCAGCTCGTGACTTCACACCTTCGCCTCGTCGCAAAGATTGCGATGGGCTATCGCGGCTACGGCCTCCCGATCGGCGAGGTCATTTCCGAAGGCAATGTCGGCCTCATGCAGGCGGTGAAGCGGTTCGAACCCGACAAGGGCTTCCGCCTCGCCACTTACGCTATGTGGTGGATCCGCGCCTCGATTCAAGAATACATTTTGCGCTCGTGGTCGCTCGTGAAGATGGGCACCACCGCCGCGCAGAAGCGCCTGTTCTTCAACCTGCGCAAAACCAAGAGCCAGATTTCCGCGCTCGAGGAAGGCGAGTTGAAGCCCGAGCATGTGAAGCAGATCGCGACCAAGCTCGGCGTCACCGAAGCCGAAGTGATTTCCATGAACCGCCGTCTGGGCGGCGACACTTCGCTGAATGCGCCGATCCGCACCGATTCGGAATCCGGCGAGTGGCAGGACTGGCTGGTCGATGACAGCGACAGCCAGGAGCAGAAGCTCGCCGAATACGAAGAGAAGTCGAACCGCCATCAGGCGCTCGAAGGCGCGCTCTCGGTATTGAATGACCGCGAGCGCCGCATCTTCGAAGCGCGTCGTCTGGCCGACGACCCGATCACGCTCGAGGAGCTTGCCTCCGAGTTCGGCGTGTCGCGCGAGCGCGTGCGCCAGATCGAGGTCCGCGCCTTCGAGAAAGTGCAGAAGGCGGTGGTCGAGCGCATGCGCAAGATCGAAGCGCCGCAGGCAGCACTTCCGGCGATGTAAGGCAACCGAACAAGACAAAAGGCCGGGCTTTCGCCCGGCCTTTTTGTTTCTACTGCGGCCGGGGAATTTAGTTGCCCCAGGCCGCGAACGCTTCCGACAGCGCCTTTTCACCCGCCGGACCTTTTTCGAACGCGATCACCGCGCGGCGTCCATTGTTGTAGATGAACGGAATGTCGAGCCAGCTCAGCGTCTTCATGAGTTGAAGATTGCGGTCGCGGTCGGTTTCGGCGGCCGAGAGGCCGATCAGGAAGAAGCCCTGCATCACGCGCGCGCTGACGCCGGCGAGCGGAATGCCTTGCGCGGACTCATTGTTCTTCATGCGGATGACCGGCACCTGCGCGACGCCGCCGAAGCTGTCGTTTCCGGTGAACTGCACCTCGATGTAATGCGTCGCCGGCAGCGACGCGTCCGGATTGCGCCGGATCGTCACCGTGACCTGCATCTTGCGGTCCGGAATATCGATGTCGATGCGGATGCCGAGTTCCGGCGAACTGCCGGGACCGGGATTTACGGTTTCGGTGCGCCAGCTCACGGTGCCGTTGATCGTGGTGAACTGCTGGCTGCCCGGATTTTCCTCGAACAGCATCGCGCGGTTGGAGCCGGCCGTCGGCTGCGTGGTCTGCGGCGCCTGCGTCTGCTGGTTTTGCGGCTGCGGCACGCGGTCGTTCGCTTTGTCGGGCTGCGTCGGCGCCTGCTCATTGTTCTGCGCGGTCGTGGTTGTCGCCCCGCCCGCGATCAGCGAGAGGATGCGGTCGCGATGCACATAGCCGACGACACCGGCGAGAATGAGCAGCCCGAATACGATTCCGAATACGATGAGTTTGGTTCGCGTGGCGCGGCGCGCATCGTTGCGCATCGCGTCGGCGGCACCGCGCCCACGCAACGGACGCGGCCGCTGTAAAGGATCGACGCGTCCCTGCGGCGCAGGCCCGCGCGGATCGGGCCGCCCGGCCGGACCGCGCGGCGCACGCGGATCGCGCTGCGGCGGCGTCTCGGGCTCGAACGAAGGCTCTTGCGGGAGCGCCGCTTCTTCCTGCGGATGCGGAGCCGGAGCACTGCGGGGAGGCATGGGCGGCGGGGCACTGCGCGGCGACGGCGCCGGACGGGACGGCTGTGCCGGACGGGGCGGATGCTCGCCGCGCGGCGGCATCTCCGGGCGCGGTGCGCTACGCGCAGGCGGCGGCGCGACGGCAGCCTCGCCTTCGACCTTGCGGATCGCGTCTTCCAGCGCCAGGCGCTCGCGGGTGATGTCGGCCTCAGCAAGCGGCGGGTTCAAGCCGCGAAGCTGATTGACCAGCGCGGTCCGCGCGCGGTCATAGACCGCTCGGCGCGCTTCCCCAGTATTCGGGTCTAGCCCCGCGACTGCACGCGACAACAATGGACGGTAATCGGTCATTGGCCCCGGTTATCTCAACGCACTACTCAAGAAATCGTTGCCTCACGATTCGAACGGATTTTGGACCAGAATCGTGTCTTCCCGCTCCGGACTGGTCGAAACCAGCGCCACCGGGCAGTCGATCAATTCTTCGATTCTCCGCACGTATTTGACCGCCGCCGCTGGCAAATCCGCCCAAGAGCGCGCGCCGCGTGTCGATGACTGCCAGCCCTCGATTTCCTCGTAGACCGGCTCGACCTGCGCCTGCGCGCCCTGGCTCGCCGGCAAGTAATCCATATCGTGGCCTTTCAGTCGATAACCCACGCAAACTTTCAGCGGATTCAGGCCATCCAGCACGTCGAGCTTGGTCAGCGCGATGCCCTGAATACCTCCGGTCCGGACGGCCTGCCGCACCAGCACGGCGTCGAACCAGCCGCAGCGGCGTGGACGGCCCGTAACCGTGCCGAACTCGTGGCCGCGCTCGCCGAGCCGCTTCCCGGTCTCGTCCTGCAACTCGGTCGGAAAAGGACCCTCGCCGACGCGGGTGGTGTAGGCCTTGGTAATGCCGAGCACATAGCCGAGCGCGTTCGGGCCGAGGCCGGAACCGGTCGCCGCCTGCGCCGCGACCGTGTTCGACGAGGTCACGAAGGGATAGGTGCCGTGATCGACATCGAGCAGCGCGCCTTGCGCGCCCTCGAACAGGATGCGGTCGCCCCGGCGGCGGGACTCGTCGAGCAGATACCAGACGCGATCCATGAACGGCAGCACGCGCGGCGCGACCGAAAGCAATTCCTCGCGCAGCGTTTCGCGCTTGATTTCTTCGAGCTGCAAACCGCGGCGGATCGCATTGTGATGATCGAGCAGGCGGTCGAGTTTCGCGTCGAGCGAGGCGGGCTCCGCGAGATCCATGAGCCGGATCGAACGGCGGCCGACTTTGTCTTCATAAGCGGGGCCGATGCCGCGCTTGGTGGTGCCGATCTTCAGGCCCGGTCCCGCGCCTTCGCGCAGACCGTCGAGCTCGCGATGGAGAGAAAGGATCAGCGAGGTATTTTCCGCGATCTTCAAATTCTTCGGCGAAATCTCCACGCCCTGCCCCGCAAGACGATCGATTTCGCTGACCAGCGCATGCGGATCGAGCACCACGCCGTTGCCGATCATGCCGAGCTTGTCCTTGCGGACGACCCCGGATGGCAACAGCGAGAGCTTGTAGGTTTTGCCGCCGATGACGAGAGTATGCCCGGCATTGTGTCCGCCCTGAAAGCGGACCACGACGTCGGCCTGCTGCGAGAGCCAGTCGACGATCTTGCCTTTGCCCTCGTCGCCCCATTGCGAGCCGACGACCACCACGTTCGACACCGATTTTTCTCCAAGGCCGCTCAACAGAAACCCCGGCACAGAGATGGCCGGGGTGTGCGCAAGTTCGTAGCCAATCGGCCCGGTCGAGGCAAGAAAAACGGGCTTTCTGCGTCCACAAGCCTGTTTTGCCCGCGGAATTGCGCGCGAATGCAAGGATTCAGGCCTTGCGGGCTCCCCTGCGGCATCCGATCTCACCCGCGAGGAAAGGCAATCATGAACGACAGGCTTCCGGACGGATTCGGACTGGGTCTTGCGGCACTTCGGGTCTCCGACGCGAACCGCGCGCTCGACTTTTATGTAAACAAGGTCGGACTCGAACTTCTGACGCGCAGCGACACCGCCGCCACGCTCGGTGCGGGCGGGAGCGAAATTCTCCGGCTCGATTTCAGGCCCGGGATCGCGCCGCGCGATTACCGGGAGACCGGCCTCTATCATGTTGCGATCCTGCTACCCGACCGGGCCTCGCTCGGTGCCGTGATCGCGCGGCTTGCCGCGAACGACGTCAAGCTCGGCGCCGCCGATCATCTCGTCTCGGAAGCGATTTATCTCTGGGATCCGGACAACAACGGCATCGAGATTTATCGCGACCGCCCGCGAGAGGAATGGGAATGGCGCGGCGATCAGGTGCAGATGGCGAACCGTCCGCTTGATTTTAAGGGTCTGCTCGCCGAACCCGAAGTCGAAATGCTTGCCTCAAAACCGATGAAGGCGGGCACGCGCATCGGTCATGTTCATCTCGAAGTCGACGATCTCGCGAAGGCGAAAAAATTCTACGGTGAGGTCGTAGGCTTTGCGCCAACCGCGACGCTTCCCGGCGCGCAGTTTCTTTCCGCAGGCCGCTATCACCATCATCTCGGCACGAACGTCTGGGAAAGCCGCAACGGTCCGCCGCCCTCGCCTGCCACCGCAGGCCTTTCGCAGATGACGTTCGAGTTGCCCGATGCGGACTCGATCGCGGCGCTGAAAGCGCGGCTCGAAAGCGCTGACTTCCCGGCCTCTGCGCAGACGGACGGCTTCAGCTTCACCGATCCGTGGCTCACGCCAATTACGGTGAAGCTGCGCACGTAACCGCAGAGCGAAACGAAATCCGGGCATTGTTGACTTGCGCTCCCGCGCCTCTAGCTTGCGGCGGAAATCGGGAGGCCTTTCCATGTTCGAAAATCTGTTCTCGCTGAAAGACCGGATCGCGGTCGTCACCGGCGGCTCGCGCGGCATCGGCAAGATGATCGCGAGCGGTTATCTCGCCTACGGCGCATCGAAAGTTTACATCACCGCGCGCAAGGCGGGACCATGCGAGGAAACCGCGAAAGAACTCTCCGCAAAATATCCGGGCCAATGCATCGCGGTCCCGATCGATATGTCGACCGTCGAAGGCTGCAACCTGCTTGCCGCCGAATTGATGAAGCGCGAGAGCAAGATAGACATTCTCGTGAACAACGCCGGTGCCGCCTGGGGCGCGGATTTCGATGAATTTCCCGAAAGCGGCTGGGACAAGGTGATGGACCTCAACGTCAAGTCGCTGTTCTTCTTCACCAAGGCGATGGCGAAACCCTTGCGCGCGGCGGCCACGAAAGAGCGCCCCGGCAAGGTCATCAACATCGCCTCCATCGACGGCCTCTCCGTCAACCCGCTCGAGACTTATCCCTATCAGGCGAGCAAGGCCGCGGTGATCCATCTCACGCGCCGCATGGCGGCAAAGCTGATCAAGGACAATATCAACGTCACCGCGATCTGCCCCGGCGCGTTCGCTTCCGAGATGAACAAGGCCGCGCGCGATCATGGCGGCGAAGTCGCGAAGCGCATTCCTTCGCGGCGCATCGGCACCGACGAGGACATGGCGGGCATTGCGATTTACCTCGCTTCGCGCGCAGGCGACTATGTCGTCGGCAATTCCATCGCGGTCGACGGCGGTATCGTTTATGCGAACGTAAGCTTGCCGGTGGCGGGGGAATAACGGCATACCCGCCCCCCGCCAGCATGCGTTGACCGGCGAAAACCACTCTCGTAAGAGCCGCCGTCCTGACCGAAGGCGGCTCTTTCCATGCAATCTTTTCTGCGCGATTTTTTCGGCCGCCCGTATCTCCTGCTGACGCTGACCTCGCTGTTCTGGGCGGGCAATATCGTGCTCGGCCGCTATGCCGCGGGGCACGTGCCGCCGCTCGCGCTTTCCTTCGTGCGCTGGTGCGGCGCGTTCCTGATCCTGATCGGCTTCGCCTGGCCGCTCCTGCGGCGCGACTGGAGCAAAATCCGCGCGCATCTCGGCGTGCTGCTGCTGCTCACGCTCTCGGGCATCACCATTTACAACTGGCTCGCCTACTCGGCGCTGCAATACACTCAGGCGCTGAACGCGCTCCTGATCGCCTCCATGCAGCCGCTGCTCGTCGCCTGCTGGAGCATGATCCTGTACCGCGAGCGGCTGACGAAATGGCAGGCGCTCGGTGTGGCCCTGTCGCTGCTCGGCGTGCTGGTCGTGATCGCGCGCGGCGATCTGTCGATCCTGAAGGACGTTCGCTTCAACTACGGCGATCTCGCGTTTTTTGTCGCGCAGACCGTTTACGCATTCTATTCGACGCTCCTCAAAAGCAGGCCGTCGATCCATCCGCTGTCATTTCTCGCTTTTACTATAGGCATGGGCGCGGTGATGCTTTCGCCCGCCTACATTTATACATGGCCGGAATCGAGTTTCCCGCTCGACTGGAAATCGGCGGCAATCCTCGGTTACATCACGCTGTTTCCGTCGCTGGTGGCCTATCTGTTCTTCAATCGCGGCGTGGAACTGATCGGCCCCAACCGCGCAGCACCGTTCTATCATCTGATTCCGGTGTTCGGCTCAGCGCTTGCAATCGTATTTCTCGGCGAACGGCCCGCGCTGTTTCACGCAATCGGCTATGCGCTGGTTCTGTGCGGAATTTACATCGGCACGCGCGGACAGGCGAAAAGCGCATAAAAAAAAAACACCCGGCAAAGCCGGGTGTTTCTTCTTTCATTGCCCGACGATCAGAACCGCAGCGGTTTCACGCGCTGCACCAACGGCAGCTTCGTGATCTTGGTCAGCACGTCGGCCGGCGCGGCGCTGTCGATATGCACGAGCGCGATCGCATCGCCGCCCGGCGCGGTGCGGCCGAAATGCATGGTCGCGATATTGATGCCGGCGTCGCCCAGCGTGGACGCAAAACGGCCGATGAAGCCGGGCTTGTCCTGGTTGGTGACGTAGATCATCTGCTCGCCGAACTCGGCATCCATGCGAATGCCCTTGATGTTTACGATGCGCGGACGGCCGTCGGCATAGACCGTGCCGGAGATGTCGCGCGTCTGCGTCTCGGTCGTGACGCTGACCGTAATCAGGCTGTCGTAGTCGCCGACCGCTTCCCGCGTCGTTTCCTCGACAATGATGCCGCGCTCTTTCGCGATTACCGGCGCGGACACGACGTTGATGTCCTGCAAGTTCGGCCGCAACAGACCCGCGATCGCAGCCGAAGTCATGGCCTTGATCTTCATGCCGGAAACCGCACCCGCGTAGGTGATCTGCACCTTCTTGATGCCGGTCTCGGTAAGCTGGCCCGCGAACGAGCCGAGCTTGTCGGCAAGCTCGATATAAGGGCGCAGCTTCGGTGCTTCTTCCGCCGAGATCGACGGGAAGTTAACGGCATTCGAGATCGCGCCACGGATGAGATAGTCCGACATCTGCTCCGCGACCTGAAGCGCCACGTTCTCCTGCGCTTCCGAGGTGGAGGCCCCGAGATGCGGCGTGCAGACCACGTTCGGATGACCGAACAGCGGATTTTCGGTTGCCGGCTCTACCGTGAACACGTCGAAGCCAGCGCCCGCGACATGGCCGCTATCGAGCGCCGCCGCGAGCGCTTTCTCGTCGACCAGTCCGCCACGCGCGCAATTGATGATGCGAACGCTCTTCTTGGTCTTTGCGAGTGCCGCCGCGTCGAGAATGTTGCGGGTCTTGTCGGTGAGCGGCGTGTGGAAGGTGATGAAGTCCGCGCGCGCGAGCAGGTCTTCGTATTCGACCTTCTCGACGCCGAGATCGATCGCGCGTTCCGGCGACAGGAACGGATCGAACGCGATCACTTTCATGCGGAGCCCGATCGCACGGTCGGCGACGATCGAGCCGATGTTGCCGCAACCGATGATGCCGAGCGTCTTGTTGGTGATCTCGACGCCGTTAAAGCGGTTCTTTTCCCATTTTCCCGCTTGCGTCGAGCTGTCTGCCGCCGGGATCTGGCGGGCAACCGCGAACATCAGCGCAATCGCATGCTCGGCGGTCGTGATCGAATTGCCGAACGGCGTGTTCATCACGATCACGCCCTTGCCGGTCGCGGCGGGAATTTCGACGTTATCGACGCCGATGCCGGCGCGGCCGACGACTTTCAGTTTCTTCGCCGCTTCCAGCACCTTCGCGGTGACCTTGGTCGCGGAGCGGATGGCGATGCCGTCATAGTCGCCGATGATCTTGATGAGTTCGTCGCGCTCGAGGCCGGTCTTCACGTCGGTCTCGACGCCGCGATCCTTGAAGATCTGCACGGCGGTCGGGGAAAGTTTGTCTGCAATGAGAACGCGGGGTGCCATGGTTTTCATCCTCGTCTTCCCGGAAGGACGCGCGATCAGCGCAAAGCGCCGGGATCGTTTGAAATGTGATGGAAGCGATCCCGGATCGACGCGTTCCGCATCGTCCGGGATGACGAACTTGCTTAGGCTGCCTTCGAGAGCGAAGCCTTGGCTTGCGTGAACGCCCAGTCGAGCCAGGGCGTCAGCGCCTCGAGGTCGGAGGCCTCGATGGTGGCGCCGGTCCAGATACGAAGGCCCGGAGGCGCGTCGCGATAATGGCCGATGTCGAGCGCCACGTTTTCTTTTTCGAGAATGGATGCGAGCGACTTCGCAAAGGCATTCTGCGCGTCGGCGGGCAACGCCTTGATCGCTGGATCGACGACCTCGAAGCACACCGAGGTGTTCGAGCGCTCGGCCTCGTTTTTCGCGAGGAAGGCAATCCACGGGGTCTTCGCGACCCAGTTCGCGAGCACCGCAAAGTTCTTATCGGCGCGTGCCTGCAAACCTTTCAGCGAGCCGACCGATTTCGCCCATTCGAGCGCATCGACATAGTCCTCGACGCAAAGCATCGACGGCGTGTTGATGGTCTCGCCCTCGAAGATGCCGCCAATCAACTTGCCGCCCTTGGTCATGCGGAAAATCTTCGGCATCGGCCATGCGGGCGAGTGGCTCTCGAGCCGCTCTACCGCGCGGGGGCTCAAGATCAGCATGCCGTGCGCGGCTTCGCCGCCGAGCACCTTCTGCCAGCTATAGGTCACGACATCGAGCTTCGGGAAATCGAGGTTCTGCGCGAAGGCGGCGGAAGTCGCGTCGCAGATCGTCAGACCTTCGCGGTCCGCCGGAATCCAGTCCGCGTTCGGCACGCGCACGCCGGAGGTCGTGCCGTTCCAGGTGAAGATCACGTCGTTCTTGAAATCGACCTTGGCGAGATCAGGCAATTCGCCATAAGGCGCCTTGGTGATCTTCGCGTCTTTGAGCTTGAGCTGTTTCACGACATCGGTCGCCCAACCCTCGCCGAACGATTCCCACGTCAGCACTTCGACGCCGCGCGCGCCCAGGAGCGACCACAGCGCCATTTCCACGGCACCCGTATCGGAGGCCGGCACGATGCCGATTTTGTAGTCGGCGGGCACGCCGAGCACTTCGCGCGTCAGCTCGATCGCGTATTTCAAACGCGCCTTGCCCGGCTTCGAGCGATGCGAGCGGCCGACCAGAGCTTTTTCGAGATTTTGGAGGTTCCACCCCGGGCGCTTGGCGCAGGGGCCGGACGAAAATTGGTTTACGCGCGGGCGCGCGGCAGGCTGTGTCATCTGACCTATCCTTCCAGATAGAAGCCCCTCGTTGGGGAGGGGTGTCCCACTGGCGGGGATAGCAGAAGATTCCGGCGGGTCAAGTGCGTTGCAGCAAAGCCTCGGAAAAGAAGGCATGCAAACCAACCGGCCCTGCCCCGCAAAAAGAAAAAGCCCGGCTCTTTCGAGCCGGGCCAGACGCATGATCCCCGAAAAGTGGGTACCGGTTTTCGTGAGGGATCATGCGCAAATAAAAAATAGGCCGCGATCCTAAGATCGCGGCCTAGTGACGCGAGAGAGCCAACTCTGCGCGCGGATGGTTCAGTCGAGCTTGTAGCGGAAGCCAACCTTGAATTCGTGCGCGGTGACGTCGATCAGCGAATTGTCGAGTGCAATCGCGCTGCCGAGATCGGCGTAGCGGTAACCGAAATCGAACGAGAGATTCGGCGAAAGCTGATAGGCCGCGCCCACCATCGCCGCCCAGGCGAAATTCCACCGGCCGTCGCTCGAGAGATGATTGTACGCGGTACCGACGCCGGCGCCGACATACGGCGTGACGCCGTACCAGGTGCCGAGATCGATATAGCCGTTCGCAAACAGCGCGGACGACCACATCTTCGCGCCGGCGACGTTCGCTGCATCGGTCAGCGGAAACTTGCTCGCAAACTGATAGTCGAGCGTGATGTCGCCGCGCAGCCAGTTGTTGTACTGGTAGCCGACACCGAGGCCGAGCGCCGCCGCATCCTCGGGGCCTTGCGTGCCCGGCACGTCGAAGGTGCGATAAGTGAAATCGCCGCGCAGATACCAGTTCGAGCCGGCTTCGACCCACGGCATCGGCGGCGCGTTCAGAATCGGCGGCGGCATGTCCGCGGCATTCGCAGAGAAGGAAGAGAGCGAAAGCGCTATCGTGGCGGCGAGTGCGAGCTTTTTCATACGAGATACCTTTTCTTGTCCGCCGTGGACCGGCGGAGCGCTCGAAATCCGGAAGCGATTATCGAAGTGTTAGGGTTAATTTTCCGATAAGCGGCGCGGTTCGACCGCGCCGCCTCTTGTTCAAACGTGTCAGAACCGGCGCATCAGCGGCTGGAACAGCGGCTGCTGCTGTTGATAGACGGGCTGTTGCTGATAGACCGCGCTCGCGAACTGATAGCGAAGGCCGAGTTTCAGATCGTGCGAGTCGATGCCCTTGAACAGCATCGGGTTGCGGATCGCGTTGGTGCCGTCATAGGCGATGATGTCGCCGCTCTCGCCGTCGCCGAGATAGACGTAGCGATACGCGAGTTCGACCGTGAAGTTCTTCGTCACTTCATAAGCGAGACCCGCGTGGAACGCGTAAGCGATGTTCCACTTGTATGCGCTGTCGGCATAGCCGAGCGTCACGTTAAGGCCGTCGGTGCCCATGTCGCGGAAGCTGTGAATGCCGATGCGGCTGAAACCAATGCCCGCGCCGACGAAGGGCGTGACGCCGTTCCAGGTGCCGAGGTCGGCGTAGACGTTCATCAGGTACAGCCACTCCGACTTCTTCGCGGTGTACTGGTTGAAACGCGGGTTGCCCGCGTCCGTATAGAAGTCGAGGCCGTGGAAGCCCGTCTCTCCGCGATATTCGCCGGTGAAGTCGAGGCGCAGCCAGCTATTCCATCTGTAGCCGACGCCGATGCCGAACAAATTGCCCGACTCGAAATTCGCGTCGACGATGCGAAGACCGGTCGCGGTTGCATAGAGCGCGTTGTCGAGCGTGGTCACGGCCTGGTTGGTCATGCCGATATCGCCGCGGATATACCAGCCACCCCACTCCTCGACCACCGGCGGAGGCGGAGGCGGAGGCGGCGCCACGCATTCGGGCGGCAGCGGACCGTTCGGATACTGCGGCTGGCACGGCACGTCGGCGGCCGACGCTGCGGTTGAAGTGATGGTGACTGCCGCTACTGCGGCGAGCGCGGCAATACGAACGCTGCCCATCTCACGAAATCCTTTTCGAAGGCGTGAGCGGACTCATTCGTGCTCGCGCCGGTTACTGACGACGCGAGTATCGTTGCGAGGGTTTAAAGAGCGCTTAACCTTAACTCTTAACCGTGATTTTTAATCATCGTTGCGTACGCTCGACGACACACGAGCAAACACAACGCTTTTCGCGCGAGTGTGTTAACGCGCGTTAGCAAAGCCGTTAACCGCGCGTAAGCGCTGGTTACCGAAGGATGAAGAAAGAGTTGCGCGGGAGTTAACGCAGCGAATTACGCCGCGACTTTTGCCACCGCCGCGACGATCACATCGACGACTTCTTCGACGAGTTCCCGGTCGTCGCCTTCCGCCATCACGCGGATCACGGGCTCGGTACCCGACGGACGAATAACGAGACGGCCGGCCTTGCCGAGCCGGCGCTGCGCGGCGTCGATCACGCTGACTACGGAAGAATTTTCGAGCGGCTTACCGGACGAATAGCGCACGTTCTTCATCACCTGCGGCAGCGCATCGAAGCGGCGGCAGACCTCCGACACCGGCCCGCCGGCGCGCTTCACCATCGCAAGCACCTGCAAGGCCGCGACGAAGCCGTCGCCGGTAGTCGCGTAATCGGAAAGGATGATGTGGCCGGAAGGCTCGCCGCCGACATTGTATCCGGTCTCGCGCATCTTCTCGAGCACATAGCGGTCGCCGACCGGCGTGCGCTCGAAACCGATGCCGAGATTTTCGAAATGCCGCTCGAGCCCGAGATTCGACATCACGGTCGCGACCACGCCGTCGCGCGAAAGCAGTCCTTCGGCGCGGAAACGCTCCGCGATCAGCGCGATCAACTGGTCGCCGTCTACGAGATGGCCCTTCTCGTCCACGATTACGACACGGTCGGCGTCGCCGTCGAGCGCAATGCCGATATCGGCGCGCATCTCGCGCACTTTGGCGGACAACGCTTCCGGCGCGGTCGAGCCCACGTCGCGGTTGATGTTGAAGCCGTCCGGATCGATGCCGATGGAAATGACTTCCGCGCCCAGTTCCCAGAGCCCCGCAGGCGCAACCTTGTAGGCGGCACCGTTCGCGCAATCGATCACGATGCGCATGCCTTCGAGCGAAAGGTTGCGCGGCAGCGTGCGCTTGGCGAATTCAATGTAGCGCTCATAGGCGCCGTCGATGCGCTTGGCGCGGCCGAGATCGCCCGATTGCGCGAGCCGGCGCGAAAGGTCGCCGTCGATCAGGTCTTCGATTTCCTGCTCGATCGCATCCGAAAGCTTGTAGCCGTCGGGCCCGAACAGCTTGATGCCATTGTCGTCGTAAGGGTTGTGCGAGGCCGAGATCATGACGCCGAGATCGGCGCGCATCGAGCGCGTCAGCATCGCGACCGCGGGCGTCGGCATCGGGCCGAGCAGCAACACGTCCATGCCGACCGAGGTGAAGCCCGCGACCAGCGCGTTCTCGATCATGTAGCCGGAGAGCCGCGTATCCTTGCCGATCACGACCCGGTGACGATGCTCGCCGTTCTGGAACAGGAGACCCGCCGACTGCCCGACCTTGAGCGCCAGTTCAGGCGTGATCACGCGGTTTGCGCGACCGCGAATGCCGTCCGTTCCGAAATGCTTTCGTGCCATCTACTCTGCCCCTTTCGAGGGGCCTCCGCCGCCACTTAAGACACAAACCGGGTAAACCCGGCTTGCGGGGGGAGATACCCCGCCCGCGCAGCCGAGGCTAGCCCGCCGCCTTGCCGCGCATACTCAAAATTTGTGAGCGATCTTAACGGCCTGATCGCAAGCGGTTAACCGGTTAAGACAGAAAGGGTGAAATATGAAAACGCCCGCCTCTTTCGAGACGGGCATTTTCTTTTTGCCTGAACCTTAGTTCTGCGGCTGCGGCTCCATCGGCCCCGGCGCATCGCCCGGACGCGGGCGGTTGCCTTTCGGGACGGCGGAGGATCGCGGCGCCGGCGCTTCGGCAGGTTCGCCGCGTACCGGCGGACGGCCGGCAAGCAGGTCCTTGATCTCGTCGCCGGAGAGCGTCTCGTACTCGATCAGGCCCTTGGCGAGCACTTCGAGCTGATCGCGCTTCTCCGTGATGATCTGCTTCGCTTCGGCGTAGCCTGCATCGACCAGGCGGCGCACTTCCGAGTCGATCTTCTGCGCGGTCGATTCCGAAATGTTCTGCTGGCGCGACACGGAGTGACCGAGGAAGACTTCTTCCTGGTTTTCGCCGTACGCGACCGTTCCAAGTTCGGGCGAGAAGCCCCAGCGCGTGACCATCATGCGGGCAAGACGAGTCGCCTGCTCGATGTCGGACTGCGCGCCGGAGGTGACCTTGTCGTGGCCGAAGATCAGTTCTTCGGCGACCCGGCCGCCCATCATGATCGCAAGCCGCGAAGTCATCTGCTCGTAGCTCATCGAAAGCTTGTCGCGTTCGGGCAACTGCATGACCATGCCGAGCGCGCGGCCGCGCGGGATCACGGTCGCCTTATGCACCGGGTCGGTCGCCTTCACGTTGAGGGCGACCAGCGCATGGCCGCCTTCGTGATAGGCCGTGAGCAGCTTTTCTTCCTCGGTCATAACGAGCGAACGGCGTTCCGCGCCCATCATCACCTTGTCTTTGGCGTCTTCGAATTCGTGCTGCGTGACCATGCGCTTGTTGCGGCGCGCGGCCATGAGGGCTGCTTCGTTGACGAGGTTCGCAAGATCCGCGCCCGAAAAACCGGGCGTGCCGCGCGCGACCGTCTTCAGGTTCACGTCGGGCGCCACCGGCACCTTGCGGACGTGAACCTTCAAAATCTGTTCGCGGCCGGTGACGTCCGGGTTCGGCACCACGACCTGACGGTCGAAGCGGCCCGGACGCAGGAGCGCAGGATCGAGCACGTCGGGACGGTTGGTGGCGGCGATCAGGATGATGCCTTCGTTCGCCTCGAAGCCGTCCATCTCGACCAGCAACTGGTTCAGCGTCTGCTCGCGCTCGTCGTTGCCGCCGCCGAGGCCGGCACCACGATGGCGGCCGACCGCGTCGATTTCGTCGATGAAGATGATGCAGGGCGCGTTCTTCTTTGCCTGCTCGAACATGTCGCGCACACGCGACGCGCCGACGCCGACGAACATTTCGACGAAGTCGGAGCCCGAGATCGTGAAGAACGGAACGTTCGCTTCGCCCGCGACCGCGCGCGCGATCAGCGTCTTGCCCGTGCCCGGAGGGCCGACCAGCAACACGCCGCGCGGAATGCGCCCGCCGAGCCGCTGGAATTTGCCGGGATCGCGCAGGAATTCGACGATCTCTTCGAGGTCGGATTTCGCTTCATCGACGCCCGCGACGTCTTCAAATGTGACACGGCCATGCGCTTCGGTCAGCATCTTCGCGCGCGATTTGCCGAAGCCCATCGCCTTGCCGCCCGCGCCCTGCATCTGACGCGACAGGAATATCCACACGCCGATCAGCGCGATGAACGGCAGCCACGAAATCAGGAGCGACACGAACCACGGCACCTGCTCGCCTTGCGGCTTCGCGGTGATCGATACGTTCTTGCCGTAGAGGCGCGAGATCAGCGACGGGTCGTTCGGCGCATAGGTCTGGAACTGGCGGCCATCGGTGAAGGTACCGGTGATCTCGTGGCCCTGAATGACGACATCGCGGACCTTGCCGTTGTCCACCTCCGTCAGAAGCTGGGAGAACGAAATATCGTTCGTCGCCTGCCGCTGCGTCGGGTTCTGGAACAGCGAGAACAGCGCGAGCAGCAAGAGAACGATGATCACCCAGAGGGCGAAATTCCGCAGGTTGGTATTCATGAAAGACCTTTCGCGGAGCCTTTTGGCCGGATTTTCGTGGGCGTTATCCTAGCCGAGGCCGATTAAAGCCGATTTACGTTGGAATGTAGGCGTGACCCCCCGCCTTGCCAAGGGAACGCCCGGAAGGAACACGCGAAAATAGTCCCTTGGTTTCAGGGCTTTCGCGCTTTTTTAGCCTTACCGGAAGCCGATTTGCGGGGCGGCGCGGCTGCGACAATGAGGGCTGCCTCCGAAAGCGTCACCAGGGCGCCGGCGAGCGTCCGTTTCGTTCCCTCGCCTGCCCGGTAGGCGTGCACGAGCGCATCATAGAGCGTCTCGACTTTCGCAAGCTCCGCCGGACCCTCGATACCTTCGGCGTCGATCGCTTCGCGCAGCATCCGGATCGAAAGCTCTTCCGGCATCAGGAAAAAGCCGCGCACTTCGAAGGCGCGTCCGGCTTCAGCGTCCGCGCGCAGCGCGAATGCCGCTTCGTCGGCGAGACGATTGAGTGCCGCGTTGGCGCGCGCGAGGCGCTTTGCCATCAGCGCGAGATTGGCGGCGTCGATTCCCTCCTTTGCGAGCACGGGCGCGAGTTTCCTGAGCCGCGCGCGCAGATATTTCGTGTCCCTGTTGGTCGGATCGCTCGCAAACGGAATCCGCAGCTTCTTCAGCGTCGCGACCAGCCGCGCCTTCGGCAGTTCGAGAAACGGACGTCCGAGAAAGATGCCGCCGCGCTTGTGGACGCGGCGGATGCCGGCGAGCCCGCCGAGACCCGAGCCGCGGCCCATGCGATGCAGCACCGTTTCGGCCTGATCGTCGCGGGTATGCGCGGTCATCAGAAGATCGGCGCCGATTTCCTTCGCGAGCCCGGAGAACAATTCGAAGCGCGCTTCGCGTGCGGCTTCCTGCACGCCGGTGATCGGCTTCTTCCCGGACCAGACCAGCGTGTGATGCGGAATGCCGAGTTTGGCGGCGAGCTTTGCTACCATCTTCGCTTCGTTCTTCGACGCCGCGCGCAGGCGGTGATCGATCGTCGCTGCGACCAGTTCGGGACCGCTGCCGCGTTTGGCGCGCCACTTCGCGGCGAGCACCAGAAGCGCGGTCGAATCCGGGCCGCCGGAAACGGCGAGCAGCGTCTTGCTCGAATTTGCGAAATCGTCGAACAGCGCGGAAAGCTCGCTTTCCGCGATCGCCGCCTTCTCAGCAGCCGAGCCGTTTCTGTTCTTCCACGGCATTCTTCTTTACCTGCGGCGACGCTTTCGGATATTTTGAAACCACCGCACCGAGCGAACCGCAAGCCGGTTCTTTCTTCCCGAGTTGCGCGAGCGACTGGCCGAGACGCAGGAGCGAATCCGGCGCGCGCTGGCTCTTCGGGTACTTGTTATAGACCTCGAGGAAGACTTCGGCTGCCTCGGCATATTTGCGCTGCTGGTAGATGCTTTCGCCGAGCCAGTAATGCGCGAGCGCGGTGTTGCGGTCGCTCGGATACTGGTCGATGAAGCCGCGGAACGACTGCTCCGCGAGCCCGTAGTCGCGCCGGAGAATGTAGCCGTAAGCGAGATCGTAGGCGTCCTTCGGCGAGTTCGAAGGCGGCAGCACGGCCTGCTGCTGTTGCTGTTGCTGCTGTTGCTGCTGCGGCGACTGATTCGGGGCCGCGTTCTGCGGCGGGAAATTCTGGTTGCCGTTCGGAGAGAGCACCATCGGTCCCTGCGGCTGCTGGGGCTGTTGCTGCGGATATTGCTGCTGGATCTGCCCGAGGTTACGCGGACGGCCCGGAGCCTCGGGATCGCTGTTCGGATCGAAGGCATCGCCGCGGCGCTGGGGATTCTGTTGCGGCGGGTTCTGCTGTTGCTGCGGCGGCGCGACGTTCTGTTGCTGCGGCGGCAGGTAATTCTGCTGCGTCGGCGCGACCGGCCGCTGCTGCACCGGCGGGTTCTCGCCCCGCTGTTGCTGCTGCAACTGATACTGGAGCTGCTCGAGCTGGCCCGTGATCGTCCGGAGTTGCTGCTCCAGCCGGTCGACCCGGATCGCAAGATCGCTGTCGCCCTGCTGGTTCTGCGGCGGCTGCTCCTGCTGCCGGTTGTTGCCGAAGGGAAAGAACTGCGCCGAGGCCGGAGTCGCGGCGAACAGCGCCCCTGCGAGCGCCAACGGGAAAAGCGTGCGTGCTGAAATCATGCCGAACCGATGGAACCCGTTTTGGCCCAATTTAGGGCCACTACAACGCAAAACCGGCGCTCCTGGGAAGCGCCGGTTTTCATTTGCGGAGAGCTTGCGTCTTTAGGTACCCGGCGCGCTGTTGAGCACCGTCACCGCGCGGCGGTTCTGAGACCAGCAGGAGATGTCGTTACAGACCGCGACCGGACGTTCCTTGCCGTAGGAGATGGTGCGCATCCGCTGCGGATTGATGCCGCGCGAGACCAGATAGTCGCGCACCGTTTGCGCGCGCCGCGCGCCGAGCGCGATGTTGTATTCGCGCGTGCCGCGCTCGTCGGCGTGGCCTTCGATCGTGAACTGGTACTGGCCATATTGCTGCAACCACTGCACCTGCTTGTCGAGGGTCGCGCGCGCCTGCGGCGTCAGTTCGGACTGGTCGCTTTCGAAGAACACGCGATCGCCGACGTTGACCACGAAGTCCTGCACGCTGCCCGGCGTATTCGCGTTCGCATTCGGGTTGTTCGCGTCCGGATTATTGTTCGTCGAACACGCCGCCACCGCGAGCATCAGCGCAAACAGCGAGGCGAACCGCGCGCCTCGAATGAGCCGCATCAAACCCGTCATACCGCTAACTCCTGTATTCCCACATTGACCGGAAAATTGCCCCAGCCGGTCTAAATCACCTGCAATTTCGAATATTCCATAAACCTTGACGAAATCTTTGCGGCGCGGTCAGGGCGCGGATTCAAATAAATTTCGCGCCAAATCCGCCGCGCATGGTTAGCGCGGGGTTAATGGAACGCGAGTTCCATCGCTCCTGCCGCCGCGCGCGCAACCCACGAATCGAAATGCCCGCGACGAGCGCGGGCATGACGAAAGAAAGCGGCGGAGATCAGGAGAGTGGCGGCGACCATGCCGGATCGGACGCATAAGACGGCGTCGGAACCTGCAACTCGTTATAGCCCGTGAGATCGACCGTATAGAGTTTCGGTCCGGCGTTGCCGCCCGGATCGCGGAAGAACATCAGGACGCGGCCGTTCGGCGACCAGGTCGGACCTTCGTTGTGGAAGCCTTCCGTGAGCACGCGCTCGCCCGAGCCGTCGGTATTCATCACGCCGATCGCGAACGAACCTTCGCCTTGTCTCGTGAAAGCGATGATGTCGCCGCGCGGCGACCACACCGGCGTCGAGTAGCGCCCGCCGGTCGGCGGCGAAATGCGCCGCTGGCCCGAGCCGTCGGCGTTCATCACGTAAAGCTGCTGCGAGCCGCCGCGGTCGGATTCGAACACGATCTGCCGGCCGTCGGGCGAGAACGACGGCGCGGTGTCGATCGCAGGCGTCGTCGTGAGCCGCGTGAGACGGCGGGTGCGGATGTCCATCACATAGATGTTCGACGCGCCCTGCTGCTGCAGGCTCATCACCACGGTCTGTCCATTTGGCGAGAAGCGCGGGCTGAACGACATGTTCGGGAAATCGCCGACCACTTCGCGCTGGCCGGTTTCGATATTCATGAGAATGACGCGCGGCGGATTATCGCCACGGCCATAGGACATATAGGTGATTTCCTGATTGGTCGGCGAGAAGCGCGGCGTCAGCACGAGTTCTTCGCCGCGCGTCAGATAGCGCACGTTCGCGCCGTCCTGATCCATGATTGCAAGCCGCTTCACGCGCTTGTCCTTCGGCCCGGTCTCATCGACGTAAACGATGCGCGTGTCGAAGTAGCCCTTCTCGCCGGTGAACTTCTGATAGATGAAGTCGGAGATGATGTGCGCGATGCGCCGCCAGTTTTCCGGCTGCGTCACATATTGCTGGCCATCGACATATTTTCCGGCCGTGATGTCCCAGATCCGGAACGCGACCTGAAAGCGGCCGTCGCCCTGTCGCACGACCCGGCCGGTGACGAGCGCCTGTGCGTTGATCACGCGCCAGTCCTGATAGCGCGGTGTCACGTCGATATTGGTGACGCGCTCGATGAAGGCCGAAGGCTCGACCGGCGCGAACAAACCGGAGCGGCGCAAATTGTTCGTAATCACGCCGGTGATGCCGCGGCCCGTATCCTGCTCGCCGACGAAATCGGTGATGGCGATGGGCAGCGCCTGCACCGTGCCGCGGGTGATATCGACGCGGGTCTGCGCGAGCGAGAGCCGGGGCGCTGCGACCGCGAATGCGGCGGTGCCGGCAGCGGACAGCAGCAGGTTTCGGCGGGAGAATTTGACGGTCATGGAATGGAGCCTCGGATGGCTTTCAACAAATGAGAACGGGTTTCGTTGCATCAGCCGCGGACGGTCTGCGGCGGCGCGAAGTTGAAGATCATGTCTTTCCAGAAATTGTACTTGGCCGCGGATAGCATCTTATAGGGCTGGCAGGCGATCACGGCACGCACCGCGCTTTCGGCGGTGGCCTGGAAGGCCGCACCGCTGCCGCGGTTGAGAATTTGCGGGGGTGCGGCGAGCGTGCCGTCCGGGTTCATCTGGATCCGCAATTCGACTACCGCGCGCTCCATGTTGCCGACGCCGGGCAGCACGTTCCAGCACTTCTCGACGTGGCGCGCGAGCGCCATCAATTCATCCATCGAAAGCACCTGCTGGTCGCCCTTGGTCGCACCGAAGGCCGCATTGGATTTCTTCTCGCCCGCGTTCTGCTTGCGCGACGGCGCACGGCGGTCGAGCAGTTCGGCGATCTTGTCGGGATCGAAATTGTGCTTGGTCTTCACCGGCGGCGCTTTCTGCTTCACCACCTTCTTCGGCTGCTCTTTTTGCTTCTCGGCTTTCTTCTGTTCTTCCTCGATCTTCTTCGCGATCGCGTCCGGAGAAGGCACCGGGTCTTTCTTCGGCGGCTCCTTCTTCGGTTCTTCCTTCTTGACGACTTCCTCCTGCGGCGTCGGCGGCGGAGGCGTCGATTTCACGTCGCGATCCTTTACCGGAAGGTTCGGATCGATCACCGGCGTCGGGTCGGCTTTCTTTTCGGCCTGCTTGACGGCTTCGGGCTGCTTCTCGGCTTTGTTCTTGCCCTGCTTCATCTTCGTCACGTCGGTGATCGACACGAGATCGATCGGAAGCGACTCCACCGGGGGCGCTTCCTTGGGCTTGATGGAGGCAAAGGAAATCAGACCCCAGCCGAGGATCACGGCGTGCAATGCGGTTGAAATCGTAAAGCCGGGGCGCATGACTCCGGTCAGGATCCCTCAACCTCGGTGACGAGCGCGACCTTGCGGAAACCCGCGGCCTGCAAGCGGCCCATGACCTTCATCACCGTTCCATAGTCGACCTTCTTGTCGCCGCGCACATAGATACGTTCTTCCGTACCCTGCTTCGCGACCGCCTTGAGCTTGTCGACCAGCTCGTCGAGCTTGATTTCGGTGTTCTGCAAAAACACCTGACCCTTGTCGTTGACCGAGAGCGTCAGGGGCTCGCGCTCCTGATCGAGCGACTTCGCCTGGCTTTGCGGCAGGTCGATCGGCACGCCGACGGTGAGCAGCGGCGCCGAGATCATGAAAATTATGAGCAACACCAGCATGACGTCGACCATCGGCGTCACGTTGATTTCGGCGTTCACGCCGCGGCCGCGAATGCGGGACGACCGTCTGCCGCCGGAACTCGATGCGCTGAAGCCCATGATCCCAGTCCTTCAGGAATTCTCGTCCACCTGCCGCGACAGGATCGCGGAGAACTCGTCCGCGAAGCTTTCCATGCGCTGGGCCAGGCGGTTCACCTCGGAAATGAACTTGTTATAGAAAATGGTCGCCGGTATGGCGGCCACGAGGCCGATGGCGGTGGCAAACAGCGCTTCCGCAATACCCGGCGCGACCACCGCGAGGCTCGTATTTTTCGAGGCCGCAATCGACTGGAAGCTCGTCATGATGCCCCAGACCGTGCCGAACAGGCCGATGAAGGGGCCGGCGGAACCCACGGTCGCGAGCACCAGCAACCGGCGCTCCAGCCGATCCACTTCGCGCGTGATGGTGACGTTCATCACCTTCTCGATGCGCTGGGTCAGCGTGCCGATCGCCTTGCCGCCGCCTTCGTAAGTGCGCTTCCATTCGCGCATCGCGGCGACAAAGAGCGCCGCCATCGCATGCGCGGGTTTCGCCGAAAGATTGCGATAGAGATCTTCGAGGCTTTCGCCCGACCAGAACGACTGCTCGAAGCGATCCATCTGCCGGCGCGTGCGCGCGTAAAGAATAGTCTTGTCGATCACGATCGCCCAGACCCAGATCGAGGCGACGAGCAGACCGAGCATCACCGCCTTGACGACGATATGCGCCTGCCAGAACAGCGCCCACAGCGAGATGTCGGTCGCGACCGGCACCTGGATATTTTCCTGCGTCACCGGCGGCGTCGGCACCGCCTGCGCGACCAGATCGGGCATGCCGAAAGTGAGCCAGAGCGAAATCTCGTTGAGGTATTGCGTGAGAAGGTCGGCCATTGAAAGTCCTCTGCGTTGCGGCGGTCGTGATCGCGCCGCGCACCGCGCATTCGGGATTGGGTGAAGCGGCACTCCAAACGCAGAGCCGGCAATTCGGCTCGCCCTGCACCTAGCTCTCGCCTGGTCCCGTCAATACGGTACTGAATCTGTCCAAACTGGGGCGCGAACCGAGCTTCCGCGCGCTCCAGAGAAGGGCTTACACGGTTAACAAGTGGTTAGCGATGTGACAGCGCGTCCGGCGACATGGCTTTCCGCAGCGCTTCGGGAATACGCCGTGCGCGCCCGCCCGACACAAAGGCGGCCTTGACCATCGCTTCGAGGAGCAGCGTTTCCCCGCGGAACACCTCCTGCTTCAGCGTGAGCGAGGCGCCCGCGATCTCGGCTGGAGACGTTCTAATCGTCAGCACGTCGTCCATGTGCGCGGGCTTGAGATATTCGATGGTCATGGAACGCACCACGAAGGCGAAGCCCGGCGCTTCCTGTCCCGCTTCCTCGAACAGCGCGCGGTGATCGACGCCGAGGAGCCGCAGGAAATCGGTGCGACCGCGCTCCATGAAGCGGAGATAACTTGCGTGATAGACCACGCCGGAAAAATCCGTGTCCTCGTAATAGACGCGGACCGCCATGACATGCTGGCCGCTTTCGATTCGGCCCGCGAGATCGGGCCAGTTCTCGTGCGTCTTCATTCCTCGCCCTGATCGAACAGCGGCATCTGCGCGGCGTCTCGCTTCGGCTCGGCAATACCGAGATGCCTGTAAGCATGCGACGTCATCATGCGGCCGCGCGGCGTACGCTGGATGAAGCCGCGCTGAATCAAAAACGGCTCGATGATGTCCTCGAGCGCGTCGCGCGGCTCGGAGAGTGCGGCCGAGATCGTCTCGATGCCGACCGGCCCGCCGTTGTAGTGATCCGAAATGATGCGCAGATAACGCCGGTCCATGGCATCGAGTCCTGCGGCATCGACTTCCAGTTGCGAGAGCGCGCGGTCGGCGGATTTCGCGTCCACGGTCGAAACTTTATCGACCGCCGCGAAGTCGCGCACGCGCTTGAGCAAGCGCCCCGCGATGCGCGGCGTGCCGCGCGCGCGCTTCGCGATCTCGCGCGCGCCGTCTTTGTTGATCCCGATGTTGAGCACGCGCGCGCCGCGCTCGACGATGGTTTCCAGCTCGTCCACCTCGTAGAAACCGAGCCGCACCGGAATCCCGAAGCGGTCGCGCAGCGGCGTCGTGAGCAGACCCGAGCGCGTGGTGGCGCCGACCAGCGTGAACTTCGCAAGCTCGATCTTCACCGAACGCGCCGCCGGGCCTTCGCCGATGATCAGATCGAGCTGGAAATCCTCCATCGCCGGATAGAGCACTTCCTCGATATGCGGATTGAGCCGGTGGATTTCGTCGATGAACAGCACGTCGCGCTCTTCGAGGTTCGTGAGCAGCGCCGCAAGATCGCCGGCCTTCGCGATCACCGGGCCCGAAGTCGCACGGAAATTGACGCCGAGTTCGCGCGCCACGATCTGCGCGAGCGTGGTCTTGCCGAGGCCCGGCGGGCCTACGAGCAACACGTGATCGAGCGCTTCCTTGCGCGCCTTCGCCGCTTCGATGAACACGGAAAGATTCGCGCGCGCCTGCTGCTGGCCGATGAATTCGGCAAGCCGCTGCGGGCGGAGCGAAGCTTCCGCCGGATCGTCGTCGCGTTTTGCTGAGGAGACTAGGCGCTCTGCCATGTCCGTCTCACGATCCGCAACGTCAGAAGCCAGCACAACAGCGTCGCGGAAAGGCAAAGCAGAAACAGCCAGTGCACGCCGACATCGTTCATCGTGATGCTCATGAACGCGGGCAGCAGCACATAGCCGGAAAGCGTCGCGGCGGCGGCCGCCACGAACGCCACGAGCAGGTTATTCCACCGCATCCACAAACCGGCGATGGCGACGAAGAGCCCAGCGATCAGCGCGAAGGCGAAGCCCAGCACATAGCCGAACAGGAGCACGAACATGAAGCCGTTGAAGAAATTCGAGAGGCTCACGTTCCCGCTCGTGAGCATCGAGAAGTTTGAGCCGAGCCAGAGCGCCAGCGAACCGGCGAGCGGACCGATCACGACGAAGATCAAAACCGCGAGGATAAACGCCAGCAGCTTCGACATCGGTTTCCTGCCTGCAACGCCGTTCATCGCGCCAACTCCTTTAATCCAAGCCGGATAAGTGTTTCGACCGGCGCATTTTCTTCGGATGCGCGCACGGCCGCCGCGACCGCCGCACTCGCCTGAATCTCCCCGTAGCCCAGATGCACGAGCGCGGAGACGGCGTCACTCACCGGCTGCGGCGCGCGCTTCTCGTTCAAATCGCCCTGCAACTTCACCACCGACGGGTCGACGGTCGCGAATGCCGGCGCTTTGTCTTTGAGCTCCGCGACGATGCGCGCAGCCAGCTTCGGCCCGACGCCCGAGGTGCGCGACACGGCGGTCTTGTCGCCGAGCGCAATCGCGTTCGCAAGCTCTGCGGGCTTCAGCGTCGAAAGAATTGCAAGCGCGACCTTCGCGCCGACGCCCTGCACGGTTTGCAGAATCCGAAACCACTCGCGCTCCAGATCGTTGGTGAAGCCGAACAGCTTGATCTCCTGCTCGCGCACATGCGTCTCGATGGAAATGGTCGCGGCCTCGCCCGCGGGCGGCAACGATTGCAGCGTGCGCGCCGAGCAATGCACGACATAGCCGACGCCATGCACATCGATCACGACGAAGTCTTCGCCGTAAGTGTCGATCACGCCGCGCAGCTTTCCGATCATTTACGCTCCTCCCACGACGCGTGAGAGAATGTCCGTGGCTTGCCGGTGATGCGCATGACAGATCGCGATTGCCAAAGCATCCGCCGCGTCGTCGGTCTCGGGATCGGCCTTCGGCATCAGCACGCGGATCATCAGCCGGATCTGCGCCTTCTCCGCGCGCCCCGCGCCGACCACGGTTTTCTTGATGAGGTTCGGCGCATATTCGGCGACCCGCAATCCTGCCTGCGCCGGAACCAGAAGCGCGATCCCGCGCGCCTGCCCGAGTTTCAGCGCCGCGCGCGGATCGGCATTGACGAAGGTTTCCTCCACCGCCGCCTCGTGCGGCGCGTAGCGCCCGAGGATTTCGGCAAGCCCTTTGTGAATGAAGGCAAGCCGCTCGCTCAATGATTCGCGCCCGTCGGAGTTCACCGAACCGCAGGCGACGAAAGAAAGCCTCGTCCCTTCGCATTCGATCACGCCCCAGCCGGTGCGGCGCAGGCCCGGATCGATGCCGATTATGCGATTCGCGAAGGTCATCCCCGCGGTGATACCGCCGCTATCGAAGTCTGCCTAGGCGGATGCTATTTCGTCAGCCGCACCAAGGCAGCGCACTTGTTATCCTCGCTTCTTCCCGCCTCTTTCGCACCCTTCGCCGATGACCGCCTCGCGATCGCGGCGATGATCGCTTTTCTCTCGGGCGTCGTCCGCGGTTTCTCGGGCTTCGGTCAGGGCATGGTCTATGTGCCGCTGATCGGGGCGCTTTACGGCCCGCGCATCGCAGTGACGACGATCCTGCTGATCGACATGATCTGCTCGATCCCGTTTCTCATTCCCGCGCTTCCCCATGTGCGCTGGCGCGAAACCCTGCCGCTTGCGTCCGCCGCCGCGCTGTTCATTCCGGTCGGAACGCTTGCGCTGCTCTATGTCGATCCGGATCCGCTACGCTGGACCATCGCGATCGGAGTCATCGTCTTCGTCGCGCTGCTGGCAAGCGGCTGGCGCTACCACGGCGCGCCGAAACTGTCTGTCACGCTCGGTGTCGGCGCGGTGTCCGGCATGTTCGGCGGCGCCACGCAAATTCCGGGGCCGCCGATCATCATCTACTGGCTCGGCGGCGCACATTCGGCGGCGGCCGCGCGGGCGAACCTGATTTTCTATTTTGCGCTGTTCGATATCGTATCGCTCGGCGTTTACGGCTGGAGCGGCTTGCTCACCGAGGATGTCACGAGCTTCGGCCTTTTGATGCTTGTGCCGTTTCTCGCAGGCGCGGCGGCAGGCTCGATGATTTTCGCGTTCATGTCGGACGCGGCCTATCGCAGCGCAGCCTACGTCATCATCCTGTTCGCGGCAGTAACAAGCCTGCCGCTATTCGACCGGCTTCTTCGATAAGATCTCGTTCAACACGCCGCTCGCAAGCAACACGCCCGCGCCGGTCGCGACCACGCCGATGATCGACGCAAGATCGGGATGCTCGCCGAGCACGGGTATCGCGATCAGCGTCGCCAGCGCAGGCACCAGCGCCACGAAAGCCGCCGCGCGCGAAGCGCCGAGCCGCGCAATGCCGACATTGAAAAGAATGTAGGCAATCACGCCCGAACCGACGCCCTGAATTGCTACTTGCACCAGCACGTCGTTGAGCGCGCCTTTGCTCGCCGCGTCGATCAGCGGCGGCAGACCGAAGGGCAACAGTACGAGACCCGACCAGAAACTGACCACGGCCACCATCTGGATTGCATTCAGGCCGACGAAACGAAACGCAACGCCGTAGCAGGCCCAGAACAATGCGCCGGTAAGCAACAAGACATGCCCAAAGGAAGCGCTGCCTTCCGCCGCAAGAATGCTCCTGCCGCCGATAGCCGCCACCCCCGCGGCGCTGAGCACGAAGCCAAGCGTGCGTATCCATCCGAGTTTTTCCTTGAACAGGATGGCGGAGAGCAGCGCGACCAGAAGCGGCATCGTGCCCGGCACGAGAGAGCCGACGTCCGCCGCCTGCGCATAACGCATGCCGTTGCCGACGATCAGCAAAAACGGCGCGCCCGCGCCCAGAATACAGAACAGGAATGGAATCGTGCGGCCTTTCGGCCAGAAACCCGCGCGAACGACGAAAGGCGCAAGAATGATCGCCGGCACGCCGGTGCGCAGCAGCGCAACCGATGCCGGCGTAAGACTTCCGATCACGGCGTAGCGCGTGAACACGACCCACGCGCCCCAGATAATGACGGCACAGAGTACTGCGAGATAGCCCGCGGTCTGCGACCGCTCGCTCACGCGGAAAGTTTCGCCATCAGCGCTTCGGAAATTTCGAAGTTGCCGTAGACGTTCTGCACGTCGTCGTTCTCTTCGAGATTTTCGACGAGCCTCATCAGCTTCTCGCCGGCTTCGTCGTCGACCGCGATCGTGTTCTGCGGCCGCCACAACAGACCGCTCTTGCGCGGTTCGCCGAATTTCGCTTCCAGCGCTTTCTGAACTTCGTTGAGGCTGTCGATTGCGGTCACGATCTCATGGCCGCCATCGCTCGTGATCACGTCGTCCGCGCCGGCATCGATGCCGGCTTCCAGCATCGTATCGGCGTCGGCTTTCGCCGCGTCGTACTCGATCACGCCGACATGGTTGAACAGGAAGGCGACCGATCCGGTTTCGCCGAGCGCGCCGCCGCTCTTGGTAAAGTAGGAGCGGATTTCGCCGACCGTGCGCGTGCGGTTGTCGGTCAGCGTCTCGATGATGAGCGCAACGCCGCCGGGGCCGTAACCCTCGTAGCGCACGCTTTCGAAGTTCTCGCCGTCGCTGCCCGACGCCTTCTTGATCGCGCGCTCGATATTGTCCTTCGGCATGTTTTCCGCGCGCGCCGCAATAATCGCCGCGCGCAACCGCGCATTCATCGCGGGGTCGGGCAGCCCCATCTTCGCGGAAACCGTGATTTCGCGCGCGAGCTTGCCGAACAGCTTGGAACGGGCGGCGTCCTGCCGGCCCTTCCGGTGCATGATGTTCTTGAATTGCGAATGGCCGGCCATGTGGTGAGTCCCGATCGGAATGCGCGGGGTTATAGCAAGCGAGTTCGCGAAGGGAAGCGCCTTGGGGCTTATCCTGAGGAGCAGCCCGAAGGGCCGCGTCTCGAAGGATGGACCTCACCAAAAATTCGGCCGTGCCTCCTCCAACACGCCGCCGAGCCGTACTGCCGCGATTTTTACGGCCAGCCCAGTGACATCGTCGGTCTCGACCGCAAGCCCCGAGACGGTCGCCTCGCCGGTCGCGGGTTCGAAGCGGCCCGAGGGAATCTTGGTCTGGAAGCGGCGGGTGGGCTCGTCCTTGTTCATGCCGAGCACGCTTTCATAGTCGCCGCACATGCCGATGTCGGAGACGAAAGCAGTGCCCTGCGGCAATATCCGGTGATCGGAAGTCGGCGCATGCGTATGAGTGCCGACCTGCAACGAGATGCGGCCGTCGAGAATATAGCCAAGCGCCTGCTTCTCGCTGGTCGCCTCGGCGTGAAAATCGACGATGATCGCGTCGGCATGCTCGCGCAAGCGGCAGGCATCGAGTTCGCGCTCGATCGCGGCGAACGGATCGTCGAGCGGCTCCATGAAGACGCGGCCCATGGCGTTGATCACGAGCACGCGCTTGCCGTTCTTCGACTCCAGCATCGCGGCTCCCCGCCCCGGCGCGCCTTTCGGATAATTCAGCGGACGGATGAGCTTCGGCGCGCGCTCGATGAACACCAGCGCCTCGCGCTGATCCCAGGAATGATTGCCGAGCGTGATCGCGTCGGCACCGGTATCGACAAGCTCGTTATAGATCGCCTCGGTGATGCCGAAGCCGCCGGCGGAATTTTCGCCGTTAATGCCGACGAAATCGAGTTTCCAGTCTTCGATCAGCGACGGCAACACATCGACGACGGCAAGACGGCCCGAACGCCCGACGATGTCTCCGAGAAAAAGAATTCGCATCAGTCACTACCGGCAGAGAAACGCACGCCCTCTTCCGTTATCACATAATCGAGACGTTCGTCGTGCGGTTCCGTCGGAACACTTTCGACGCATTGCTCGTCGAAGGCGAGGCCCGCGGCGATGATCTGCTTCTTCGCTCGCAGCCGCGAAATGCCGCCGTCGTAATAAGCCTTGCCGTAGCCGATGCGATAGCCCTTCAGGTCGAAGGCCAAGAGCGGCACGAACAGAATATCGGGATCGACTTCCTTCGCTTCCGGTCCCGGCTCGGACAAACCGAAGCCGACGCGCCTGAGCTGCATGCCCGGCACCCAGGCGCGGAAGATCAGCTTGCCGTCTGCGATCGCGGGCAGCGCGAGCAGCGCGTCGTGCTCTGCGGCGAGCCGCTTCATCAGGGGATAGGGATTGAGTTCGGTCCCCATCGCAAACCAGCCCGACACGATCGCCTTCTCCGGCACGTCGAACGGCAGATCGGTCTTCGCGACTTTCTCGGACATCTGCTTGCGAAAGATCGGCGAGAGCGTGTCGCGCTTCGCCGTCATTTCTTTACGCAGGATTCTTTTTTGCTCGGCGACTGATACTGGCATGACAAGACTTAAAGTGCGGGCCGCAGTGACCGTCAGAGATTCGATCCCGGGAAACCTACGAAGTAGGTGGGCGCCATATGACTAGGACCACGGTCCAGATCAGGGACAGCTCCCGTTGGGATCGATAAGGCCCCGGGAATACTTCTCTGTCGCATCCCGCAGCGCCGCGAGGTCAAACCTAGGTACATTGTGGGTAAAGCGCCAGTCTTGACTTTCAGCCGAGCGCGACGCCGCCGTTCGGGCCGCTATTGAGGCCTTGCGCCAGCCGCTCGATGCGCTCGGCGGTGGTTTCGAGAATTTCGGCAAGCGTGCGCTCGCCCTCCTCGTTGCGCTGGGCGGCGCGCTCGCGCGCGTCTTTGAGCGACTGGATTTCCTGATCGGCGGAACGCAGCCGCCGCTTCAATTCGGCAAGCTCGTCCGCGACCATGATTGCGGCCATGACCGCGAGCCGCGTATCGCCGATCTCGCCGAAGGAATCGCGAAGCTGCGAGATGCGCTGGTCGAGCTCGCGCCCGAGCCGCGCGAGATGATCTTCCTGCCCCGGATCGCACGCCATGCGATAGACGCGGCCGTTGATGGTGACGGAAACCTCGGCCATGACTGCTAACGCTCCTGCGCTTCGAGTACGGCGCGGATCGTATCCACCGCCTGATCGAGCCGCTGGGCGACTTCGCGGTTAGTCGCCTCGAGCGAAGAAAGATTGGCGCGGGCGTGATCGAGTTCTCCGGCAAGGCGCGAACGGTCGGTACCGAACGCCTGAATCTGCGCCTCGAGTTCGCCGCGCTGCCGGTCGTGCTCGCGGCGGCGATTGATCGCGGCTTCCAGCACGTCGAGCGCCGAGGCGAGGCGCTTGCGCGCCCGCTCCAGTACCGCCGATTGTTCCGCCGTTTGCCGCATTTGCCCGCCGCCGTTTGCGAACGCTGCTGCGCAGTTAAGGGGCTGCTTTATCCCCACGTCAACCGCGTGTTGCGACTTTGACACAGGGGGTTGGGGTGCTATGGCAGCGCCACTTTTTCTTACCCCAAAAACAGGGTGAAACGAGGATGAGCCGCGAGCAGCACGACCGTTTGGCCAATGCAATCCGTGCGCTCGCGATGGATGCCGTCGAAGCCGCGAAATCCGGCCACCCCGGCCTGCCAATGGGTGCCGCCGACATCGCGACGGTGCTCTATACGAAATTCCTCAAATTCGATCCGAAAGCGACCGACTGGCCGGACCGCGACCGCTTCGTGCTCTCCGCGGGCCACGGTTCGATGCTGCTCTACGCGCTCTTGTATCTCACCGGCCACGACGACGTGACGCTCGACGAGATCAAGCGCTTCCGCCAGCTCGATTCGAAGACGCCGGGCCACCCTGAGAATTTCGTCACCCGCGGCATCGAGACCACCACCGGCCCGCTCGGCCAGGGCCTTGCCAATGCGGTCGGCATGGCGCTCGCGGAGCGTTTGCTCAACGCAGAGTTCGGCAACGAACTCGTCGATCACTTTACTTACGTGCTCTGCTCGGACGGCGACCTGATGGAAGGCATCAGCCAGGAGGCGCTGGCACTTGCCGGCCACCTGAAGCTTTCGAAGCTGATCGTGCTGTTCGACGACAACGGCATTTCCATCGACGGCAAGATTTCGCTCTCCGATTCCACCGATCAGGTCGCGCGCTTCAAGGCGTCCGGCTGGAACGCGCTGCGCATCGACGGCCACGATCCGGTTGCGATCGAGAAGGCGATTTCCGATGCGCAGAAATCCGATCGGCCGACGCTGATCGCGTGCAAGACGCATATCGGCTACGGCGCGCCGACCAAGGTTGATACCGCCGGCGCGCACGGCTCCCCGCTCGGCGAAAAAGAAATCGAAGGCGCGCGCAAGAACCTGCACTGGAATTACGGCCCGTTCGAAATTCCGGCGGATATTCTGGAAAGCTGGCGCAAGTCCGGCACCCGCAGCGCCGACACGCGCGCGGCATGGAAACAGCGCCTCGACGCGTCCGCGAAGAAGGCCGAGTTCGAGCGCCGCCTGCACGGCAAGCTGCCGAATGGCCTCGGTGCCGCGATCGAAGCGCTCAAGGAAAAGGCCGTCGCCGAGAAGCCGGAAATTGCGACCCGCAAGGCTTCCGAAAATACGCTCGAAGCGATCTGCGCGGTTGCACCCGAAATGATCGGCGGTTCCGCCGACCTCACCGGCTCGAACAACACGCGTACCAAGGCGATGAAGCCGGTCTCCGCCGATAACTTCGCCGGTCAATTCATTCACTGGGGTATTCGCGAGCACGGCATGGCCGCCGCGATGAACGGCATGGCGCTGCATGGCGGCATCATCCCGTTCTCCGGCACCTTCCTCGTCTTCGCGGATTACTGCCGTCCCTCGCTGCGGCTTGCCGCACTCATGGGAATTCGCGTCATTCACGTCATGACGCATGACTCGATCGGCGTCGGCGAAGACGGCCCGACGCACCAGCCGGTCGAGCATCTCGCGGCGCTCCGCGCGATTCCGAACCTCTATGTGTTTCGTCCGGCCGATCAGGTCGAAACCGCCGAGTGCTGGGACGCGGCGTTGCGCCTTGAAGAAAGCCCGAGCGTGCTTGCGCTGACGCGCCAGAATTTGCCCGAGCTTCGCCTGAAGAACGAGAAGGGCAACCTCTGCAAACAGGGCGCTTATGAATTGTCACCCGCAAGCGGCGAAGCGAAGGTTTCGCTGTTCGCGTCGGGCTCCGAAGTTTCGCTCTGTGTCGCGGCACAAGCCGCGCTCGAAAAGCAGGGCGTGCCGACCCGCGTCGTTTCCGTGCCCTGCATGGATCTTTTCTTCGATCAGCCCGAAAGCGTGCGCGAGCGCGTGATCGGCAAGGCGCCAGTGAAGATCGCCTGCGAAGCCGCGATCCGCATGGGCTGGGATGAAATCGTCGGCGCCGACGGCGGCTTCGTCGGCATGACCGGTTTCGGCGCGAGCGCCCCCTATAAAGAACTCTACAAGCGCTTCGGCATTACCGCCGAGTCCCTCGTCGAGGCCGCGACCAAGGCGCTATCGGCGTAAGCGCCCGGGCGGCCAGACGCACCGCGCCCGTCCCTCTTGCAGCGGCTTTCCGGCCCGCTGCCGCAAAGAGTGCGACATTCGATACCTGCCCGCTTGCCGCGCCTGACCCGCGCCGGCGGCAGGTTGTGCGGCTTCCGAAAACCGCTATATCGATGGCCGCAATCTGCATGTTTTTTTGGACAATTTCGGGAGCATCGCGGCCATGGCCATTCGCGTCGGTATCAACGGTTTCGGACGTATCGGGCGCAACGTGTTGCGCGCCATCGCGGAGAACGGTCGCAAGGACATTCAGGTCGTTGCGATCAACGATCTGGGGCCGGTTGAAACCAACGCGCACCTCTTCCGTTTCGACAGCGTGCATGGCCGCTTCAACGGCGAGGTGACGGTCAAGGGCGACACCATCGATATCGGCTCCGGGCCGATCAAGGTCACCGCCGAGCGCGACCCCTCGAAGCTTCCGCACAAGGATCTCGGCGTCGACATCGCGCTCGAATGCACCGGCATCTTCACGTCGAAGGACAAGGCTTCCGCGCATCTGACCGCCGGTGCGAAGCGTGTGCTCGTCTCCGCGCCCGCCGACGGCGCCGATATCACGGTCGTCTATGGCGTGAACCACGACAAACTCTCGCCCGACCACAAGGTCGTCTCGAACGCTTCCTGCACCACGAATTGTCTCGCGCCGGTCGCGAAGGTGCTGAACGATGCCATCGGCATCGAAAAAGGCTTCATGACCACGATCCACGCCTATACCGGCGACCAGCCGACGCTGGATACGATGCACAAGGATCTCTACCGCGGGCGCGCGGCGGCACTCTCGATGATCCCGACTTCGACGGGCGCGGCGAAAGCGGTCGGCCTCGTGCTGCCGGAACTGAACGGCAAGCTCGACGGCGTCTCGATCCGCGTGCCGACGCCGAACGTCTCGGTGGTCGATTTCAAGTTCATCGCGAAGAAGACGACGACCAAGGACGAAGTGAACGACGCGGTGAAGCGCGCGGCCGCCCAGCAGCTCAAGGGCATCCTCGGCACCACCGACCAGCCCAACGTCTCGATCGACTTCAACCACGATCCGCATTCGTCGATCTTCCACCTCGACCAGACCAAGGTGATGGAAGGCACGCTGGTGCGCGTGCTGTCTTGGTACGACAACGAGTGGGGCTTCTCGAACCGCATGGCCGACACGGCCGTCGCCATGGGCAAGCTGGGCTGAGCATGCCGATCGATCAGATCATTGGCTATGCCGGCTTCGCATTTTTCAGCGTGATGCTCGTCGTATCGCTGTATCTCTGGTCCAAGCGGGACTCACAAAAGTGAGTCCCGTTTTTTCTTTCTAGTTAGTGTTTGTGATGCCTTCCTTCAGAACCCTCGATCAGGCCGACGTAAAAAATAAGCGCGTGCTCGTGCGCGTCGATCTCAACGTGCCGATGGAAAACGGCGCCGTCACCGACATGACACGCATCGAGCGCGTATTGCCGACGATCCGCGAGCTTTCGGACAGGGGCGCGAAAGTGATCCTCCTTTCGCATTTCGGCCGCCCGAAAGGCGTGGACAAATCCCAGTCGCTCGAGCCACTCGTGAATGTGCTCGCGGAGCAACTTGGCAAGATGGTGCTGTTTGCACCCGACTGCATCGGCGCGGACGCCGACAAGGCGGTCTCGATCTTGCAACCCGGACAGATTCTCGTTCTGGAAAATACCCGCTTTCACAAAGGCGAAGAAAAGAACGATCCGGATTTCGTCGCCGCACTCGCGAAGCACGGCGACGTTTATGTCAACGATGCCTTCTCGGCGGCGCATCGCGCGCACGCCTCGACCGAAGGCCTCGCGCACAAGATGCCGGCTTACGCAGGCCGCGCCTTGCAGGCCGAACTCGAAGCGTTGGAGACCGCGCTCGAGAAGCCCGAGCGTCCGGTAATGGCGGTCGCGGGCGGCGCAAAGATTTCAACCAAGCTGGAGTTGCTCGGCAACCTGCTCGCGAAGGTGGACAAGCTCGCGATCGGCGGCGCCATGGCGAATACGTTTCTCGCGGCCCAAGGCAAGCCGGTCGGAAAGTCGCTCGTCGAAAAGGACCTGCTCGACACCGCGCGCGAAATTCTCGCCAAGGCAAAAGACCAGAACTGCGAAATCATCCTGCCGAGCGACGTCGTGGTTGCAGGCGAGTTCAAGGCGCGCGCGCCGTCGAAAGTCGTGGCAAGCGACAAGGTCGCCGACAACGACATGATCCTCGACATCGGCCGCGAGAGTATCGGCCACGTCATTTCCGCGCTCGCCGCCTCGAAGACGCTGGTCTGGAACGGCCCCTTCGGCGCGTTCGAGATGGAACCCTTCGACATGGGCACCAACGAAGTCGCGGAAGCCGCCGCCGAACTGACCGAAGCCGGCAAGCTCAAGTCGGTCGCAGGCGGCGGCGATACGGTTGCGGCGCTGGAACACGCGGGCGCGGCCAGCCGCTTCACCTACATTTCCACCGCCGGCGGCGCTTTTCTGGAATGGCTTGAGGGCAAGCCGCTTCCCGGCGTCGAGGCGCTTCGGGTAAAGTAGCCGTAAAATAATTCGAGATTGCAGGGAGAGAACGATGAATCTCGCCGAACTGAACAAGATCGCCGAAGCGATGGTCGCGCCGGGCCGAGGCATCCTCGCCGCCGACGAATCCTCCGGCACGATCAAGAAGCGTTTCGATGCGATCGGCGTCGAGAGCACGGAAGACAATCGCCGCGATTATCGCGAGCTGATGTTCCGCTCCGCCGAGGGCATGAAGTCGATCTCCGGCGTCATTCTCTACGACGAAACCATCTGGCAGAAGGCGAAGGACGGCACGCCGCTGGTCGAGATCATCAAGCAGCAAGGCTCGATCCCCGGCATCAAGGTCGACGAAGGCACCAAGCCCTTGCCGAACTGCCCCGGCGAACTCATCACCGTCGGCCTCGACAAGCTCGCCGACCGCCTGCCGAAATATTACGAGCAGGGTGCGCGCTTCGCGAAGTGGCGCGCGGTGATCGACATCGCACCGGGCATTCCGAGCTACACCGCGATCCATACCAACGCGCATGCACTCGCGCGCTATGCCGCGCTCTGTCAGGCAGCCCAGATCGTTCCGATCGTCGAGCCGGAAGTGCTGATGGACGGCGACCACGACATCGACCGCTGCTTTGAGGTCACCGAGTTCATTCTGAAGGAAACCTTCCAGCAGCTTTACTATCAGCGCGTGCCGCTCGAAGGCATCGTGCTGAAACCCAACATGGCGATCTCCGGCAAGAAGGCTTCGAAACGCGCGGGCGTGCAGGAAGTCGCCGAGAAGACCGTGAAGCTGCTGAAAGCCTGCGTGCCGGGCGCGGTGCCGGGCATCGCCTTCCTTTCGGGCGGCCAGTCGGACGAAGAGGCGACCGCGCATCTCGACGCCATGAACAAGATCGGCAACCTGCCGTGGAAACTCACCTTCTCCTATGGCCGCGCCTTGCAGGCCGCGCCCCAGAAGGCCTGGAGCGGCAAAACCGCCAATGTAGGCGCCGCGCAGGCGGCCTTCGCTCACCGCGCCAGAATGAACGGCCTCGCCTCGCAGGGCCGCTGGTCCTCGGACCAGGAGAAGAAAGCCGCGTAAACGCGGACGCCGAAAGACTATCCCCGGAATGCACCGTGGACGCCCGGTCCACGGTGCATTCTTTTTGTGCTTCGTTGGATTAAAGTTCCATTTGATTCCCGGGGCCAATTTTTCGCCCCGCTTGTTAGGCAACGCTCGCTGATGGAGAGCGCGTGACCGAAGCATCCAAAGCCCGCACCCGCCTGATCCTGATCACCCCGGTGATCGAGGACCCGGTCGGCTTCGCGCCGGCACTCGAAGCCGCCTGCTGCGCGGGCGATGTAGCGGCGGTAATCCTCCGGCTCGCCACCGACGACGAAGTGGCCGCCCTCTCCTCGATCCGCATTATCGCGACGCATGTGCAACCGGCCGGTGCCGCGCTTTTGCTCGCCGATATGCCGGCGCTGGTCGAAGCAGCCGGCGCCGACGGCGCGCATTTCACCACCCTCGACAATCTGCGAACGACGCGCACCAAACTCGCCGCCGGAAGACTGTCCGGCGTCGGCGGCCTGCCCTCGCGCCATGACGCAATGGTCGCAGCCGAATCCGGCGTCGACTACGCGATGTTCGGCGAGCCGGGCGCGGACGGAAAGCGGCCGGGTTTTTCGGCATTGATCGAGCGCGTCGCCTGGTGGGCGGAAATCTTTCAGGTACCCTGCGTGGCCTACGCCAACTCGCTCAACGAAGTGCCGCAACTCGCGGAAGCGCGCGCGGACTTCATCGCACTCGGCGACGCGGTCTGGGCCGGCGGAGAAAACGCGGCACGGACGGCTGCGAAAGCGACCGGCCTCTTGCGCCAGCCGGAGCCCGCACAATGAGCCGTGCTTTGTCGTTTGCATTCGCAATCCTGCTCATGCTCGGCGCACAGGCGCGCGCGGCGGACGAAAACATTTTGCCGAAGTCTTCGCCGGCCGAGCGTGGCCCAGGACCGGTGAAGGTAAAAACCATCTCCATCGTACCGCAGCCGCCTCGACCGGCACTCGAAGTCGCCGCCGCCAACGATGTCAACGCACCGTTCTCGGCGTTCCAGCGCGGCGAATTTCTGGATGCGATCCGGCTCGCCGAAATCCGCGCCGACAAGAACAAAGACGCGAGCGCGATGACGCTGCTCGGCGAGTTGTACGGCGAAGGCGCCGGTGTCGCCGCCGATCCGCAGAAGGCCTTCGAATGGTACAAGCGCGCGGCGGCCGCCGGCGACGTCAACGCCATCTTCGCGCTCGGCATCATGCATTTGCAGGGCATCGCCACTCCGCGCAACAAGGACGAAGCCGCTAAATACTTCCGCCGCGCCGCCGACAAAGGCCACGCCGTGGCGGCGTATAATCTCGCGTTGCTCTATATCGAAGGGCAGGTCTTTCCGCAGGACTTCGCGCAGGCCGTGAAATTCATGCGCATCGCCGCCGAAAAGGACGTGCCGGACGCGCAGCACGCGCTTGCGATCTTCTATCAGGAAGGCAAAGGCGTGCCGGAGGACCCGAAAGAGGCGGTGAAATGGCTGCGCCGCGCCGCGCGCCTCGATCATGTCCCGGCGACGATCGAACTTGCGATCGCCCTCTTCAACGGCAAGGGCGTCGCCAAGGACGAGACCACGGCCGCGCAGGCGATGCGCCGCGCCGCGCTCAAGGGTAACCCGGTCGCGCAGAACCGCTTCGCCCGGATGCTGCAAGCCGGACGCGGCGTTGAGAAAAACACCATCGAGGCAATGGCCTGGCACCTGATGGCCCGTGCCCAGAACATTTCCGACCCGTGGCTCGACGACGTCTTCGGCAGCCTCAGCGACGAAGACAAGAAGAAGGCCGAGGGCATCGTGCGCGCCTGGCTGCAAAGTAAAGCCGCGCCCAACACCTAGGTCTTGCCGTTCCCCTTGACGGATGTGCCCGCGCACGGCAGTTGAGCGCGCTGAATCCCGAGGAATTCCATGAAAATCAACGGCAACGAAATCCGCCCCGGCATGGTGATCGAGTATCAGAACTCGCTCTGGGCCGCGGTGAAGACCATGGCGGTGAAGCCCGGCAAAGGCCCCGCCTATAATCAGGTCGAACTCAAAAACCTGATCGACGGCCGCAAGCTGAACAACCGGTTCGGCTCCGACGAGAAAGTCGAGCGCGCGCGCCTGGAGCAGAAGGATTTCCAGTACCTCTATAAAGAGGGCGACACCCTCGTTTTCATGGACACCGACACCTACGACCAGATCCAGCTCGCGGAAGATTTCGTCGGCGAGCGCGCGCTGTTCCTGCAGGACGGCATGCAGGTGACGCTGGAAATGCACGACGAGCGCCCGATCAACATCCGGCTGCCGGATTACGTCACGCTCGAAATCGTCGAGGCCGACCCGGTGGTGAAGGGCCAGACCGCGGCGTCTTCCTACAAGCCCGCGAAACTCGAAAACGGTCTGCGCGTGATGGTGCCGCCGTTCATCGGCACCGGCGAAAAGGTCGTGGTCGACACCAACGAAGTCGCCTACGTGCGCCGCGCCGAGTAAGCGGTGTCGCTGCGCTCCGCCAACATCACGGTCATGATCGCCGCGGCCCGCAAGGCGGGCCGCGCGCTCATTCGCGACTTCAACGAGGTCGAGCATCTTCAGGTATCGCTGAAGGGACCTGCGAATTTCGTTTCCGCCGCCGACAAGCGCGCCGAAGACATTCTTTATAACGAATTGTCCAAAGCCCGCCCCGCCTTCGGCTTCCTGATGGAAGAGCGCGGCGAAGTGAAGGGCACCGACGGTCAGCATCGCTTCATCATCGATCCGCTCGACGGCACCACGAACTTCCTGCACTCGATTCCGCTATTTGCGATTTCGATCGGTCTCGTGAAAGACGGCGTGCCGGTCGCGGGCGTGATTTTCAATCCGGTGACCGACGAACTTTTCGCCGCCGAGAAAGGCAACGGCGCCTATCTCAACCAGCGGCGGCTCCGCGTCGCCGCGCGCAAGAATCTGAACGACGCCGTGATTACCTGCGGCATTCCGCATCACGAGCGCGGCGACCACGAACGCTTCCGCCGCGAACTCGGCGTGTTGCAGAAGCAGGTCGCGGGCCTGCGCCGCACGGGGGCGGCGGCGCTCGACATGGCATGGACCGCCGCCGGACGCTTCGACGGCTTCTGGGAACGCGATCTTTCGCCTTGGGATCTCGCCGCCGGCATCGTGATGGTGCAGGAGGCGGGCGGCTTCGTCACCGACCTCGAAGGCCACATGAACATGCTGCTGAACGGCGGGGTCGTCTGCGGCAATTACGAAATTCACAACGCGCTGCTCGCCGCGTTGAAGGCCGCGTAAGCCCCCGCCGTCATTCCGCCGTCACCGGACTCTACATACTCGTCATCTGTGCCATACTTACTCCGGCGGAGATGAGGAGCGGCGGATGGCCAAGAAAAAGCGGGAAGCGGAACTCGACGGCATCAACAAGATTTCGTCGCCCCGGATTTTCCTGTTCCGGATGATGGTGTTTCTGGTGCTTGCGGCACTCGTCGCGGTGCTGCTCTACCGGCAAATCTATGCCGCGTTTCTCGCGAACCCGCTCCTGAACGGAATCATTCTCGGCGTTCTCCTGATCGGAATCATTCTCGCGATCCGTCAGGTGATGCGGCTGTTCCCGGAAGTGAACTGGGTGAACAGCTTCCGCGTCGCCGATCCCGGCATCGTGGTCGATCGCGCGCCGGTGCTGCTCGCGCCGATGGCGACGCTACTGCGCGACCGCATGGGCCGTATGGTGATCTCGCAGATCACGATGCGCGGGATTTTGGAATCGATCGGCACGCGCCTCGACGAGCAGCGCGACGTCGGACGCTATCTCACCGGGCTTTTGGTTTTCCTCGGCCTGCTTGGCACCTTCTGGGGTTTGCTTGAGACCGTCGGCTCGGTCGGCCGCGTGATTCAGTCGCTGGATGCGACCGGCGACTCCGGCCGCCTGTTCGACGATCTGAAAACCGGCCTCGCCGCGCCGCTCGGCGGCATGGGGATTGCGTTTTCGTCTTCGCTATTCGGTCTCGCGGGATCGCTGATCCTGGGCTTCCTCGATCTGCAAGCGAGCCAGGCACAGAACCGCTTCTATACCGATCTGGAAGACTGGCTCTCGACCACGGTCGCCGATCTCGGCGCGGTCGAACTCGATACCTCGAACGCCTCGGCCCCGCTTGCCGCCGCGATCGCGCGGCTCGAGAAGTCGCTCGAAGGCGCGGGCGGCGAGCGTTCCTCGAAGGCCATGGTCAATCTCGCCTCGAGCTTGCAGGAACTCGTGCAGCACATGCGGGGCGAACAGCAGATGTTGCGCGACTGGGTGGAAGCGCAGGCCGAGCGCCAGAATGATGTGCGCGAACTGCTCGAGCGTCTGACGCACGAAGACGCGGCGCCGAGGAGACGCTAAAAAATGGCGCTGGGCCGCGGACGCGCCGACCGCAGGGTCGATTACTGGCCGGGCTTCGTCGATGCGCTTTCGACGCTGCTCATGGTCTTCATCTTTCTGGTGTCGATCTTCACCGTCGCGCAATTCTTTCTGAGCCGCGAGATCGCGGGCAAGCAGGACCAGCTGACGCGCGTGACCGCGCAGCTAAAGCAACTCGCTGACCTGCTTTCGCTGGAGCGCGCAACCTCCGCGTCCCTTGAAGACCAGCTTTCCGGCCTGCGCGCGACGTTGCGAAGCGCGGAAGCCGAGCGCGATAAATTGCGCGGCGACACGAATGCCGTCGGCGACGCCAAGGGACAGATCCAGTCGCTGGCCTCCGATCTCGAAGCCGAAAAGAAAATGACGAGCCAGCAGATTTCCCAGATCTCGCTGCTGAACCAGCAACTCGCGGCCCTCCGCCGCCAGATCGCAGCACTCGAAGCCGCGCTTGAGGCCTCCGAGAAAAAGGAGAAGGAAAGCCAGACCAAGATCACCGATCTCGGCTCGCGCCTGAACGTGGCGCTCGCCCAGCGCGTGCAGGAACTGAACCGCTATCGCTCGGACTTCTTCGGGCGGCTTCGCGAAATCCTCGGCAACCGCCCCGACATTCGCATCGTCGGCGACCGCTTCGTGTTCCAGTCGGAAGTGTTGTTCGATCCGGGCTCTGCTGAGTTGAAGGAAAGTGCCGAACCCGAACTCGACAAGGTGGCGGCGGCACTTACCGAACTCGCCAACAAAATTCCGAAAGATATTCCCTGGGTCATCCGCATCGACGGCCATACCGACGTGCGGCCGATTTCGAATGCGCGCTTTCCCTCGAACTGGGAGTTGTCATCCTCGCGCGCGATCTCGGTCGTGAAATATCTGATCGGCAAAGGGCTCTCGCCGGACCGGCTCGTTGCCGCGGGCTTCGGCGAATTTCAGCCGATCGACCCGGCGAGCAACGATGACGCCTATCGCCGCAACCGCCGCATCGAGTTGAAGATCACCGAGCGCTAGTGCGCGCCGAATTGCAGCGCCGCGAGCCGCGAATAAAGCCCGCCGCTCGCGGAAAGTTGCGCGTGCGTACCCTCTTCCGCGACGCGGCCTTTTTGCAGCACCACGATGCGATCTGCGCCCTGCACGGTCGCAAGCCGGTGCGCGATCACGAGCGAGGTGCGCCCTGCCATGATCCGCTCGAGCGCCTGCTGCACCAGCGCCTCGCTCTCCGCGTCGAGCGCGGACGTCGCCTCATCTAACAGAAGCACCGGGGCGTCGCGCAACACCGCGCGCGCGATTGCGAGCCGCTGGCGCTGACCGCCCGATAGCGTAACGCCGCGCTCGCCTACTTGCGTGTCGTAGCCATCCGAGAGATTGCGGACGAATTCGTCGACCAGCGCGGTTTCGGCGGCAGCCTTCACTTCGGCGTCGCTGGCACCCGGACGGCCGTAGCGGATGTTGTCGGCGATCGAGGCTGCGAAGATCGCGGGCTCCTGCGGCACCAGCGCGATGTTCCGGCGCACTTCGCGCGGATCGGCTTTCGCAATCTCGATGCCATCGAAGAGAATGCGGCCGCCTTGCGGATCGTCGAAGCGCAGGAGCAGATGAAACAGCGTGCTTTTCCCGCCACCCGAAGGGCCCACAATGGCGATGCGCTCGCCGGGTGCCGCCGCGAAACTGACATCGCTCAACACATTCACGTCGCGCCGCGACGGATAAGCATAGGTAACGTGCTCGAACTTCACCTCGCCGCGCGGCTTTGCCGGAAGCGCAAGCGGCAACGCGGGCGCCTTGATCGAAGGCTCGACGTTCAGCAATTCGATAATGCGCTCGGCAGCACCCGCGGTCTGCGAAATCTCGCCCCAGACTTCGGAAAGCGCGCCGAGCGCACCCGCCGCGAACACCGAATAAAGTACGAACTGGCCGAGCGTTCCGGCCGTCATCTCGTTTGCGAGCACGCGCTGAGCGCCCGACCACAGGATGAGGACCACACAGGCGAAGGCAAGAAAAATCGCGATCGCAGTCAGAAACGAACGTGCGCGCGTGGCGTCGCGCGCGGCGTCGAATGCCTGCTCGACCGCGCTACCGAAGCGCGCTTTCGCCGCGTCTTCCGCAGTCATCGCCTGCACGGTGCGCACCGCGCCGATCGCTTCGACCGCGAAAGCGGTCGCATCCGCGAGCTTGTCCTGCGCGCGCCGCGAGCGCCTGCGTACCGCGCGGCCGAAGCCGAACAGCGGCAGCATCACCAGCGGAATCGCAATCAGGATCAGCGCCGAAAGGCTCGGACTCGTGATCACCATCATCGCCGCCGCACCGATCAGGAGCACGAGGTTGCGCAGCGCCACGGAAGCTGACGAACCGACTGCGGACTTGATCTGCACAGTGTCGGCCGTCAGCCGCGAGCCGATCTCGCCCGCGCGCGCGCTGTCGAAGAAGCCGGCGTCCAGCGACACGATGCGCGCGAACACCGCTGCGCGCAGATCCGCCACCACCCGCTCGCCGATGGTGGTGACGAGGTAGTAGCGGGCGGCACTCGCGAGCGCGAGCACGGCGACCACGCCGAGCACGGCAAGGAAATAGCGGTTGATCTGCACGCCCGCGTCCGCGCCGAAGCCGAGGTCGATCATGCGCCGGACGGCAAGCGGGATCGCGAGCGTCGCGAGCGCCGCGACCCCGAGGGCCGCCAGCGCCGCCATAAAGCGCCCCGGATAGCGCAGCACGAAAGGCATCAGCGCCAGGAGCGGCCGGAACCGGCTTTTGGCGCCGTTTTCGGGGGTTTTCGCGCGATTCCGGGGCTCGGCTTGAGTCACTTGACGCTCTCGGCTATATCGCCCGCCAACCAGCAGGGCTTGAAAAGGACGACCGGCGCGTGCCCCCGGCCCGCGCGAAGGCAGAGGATTTTGCGATGAAAGAAGGCATTCACCCCGACTATCACACGATCAAGGTCGTGATGACGGACGGCTCGGAATACACGACGCGCTCGACCTGGGGCAAGGAGGGCGACACCCTCAACCTCGACATCGACCCCAAGACGCATCCGGCCTGGACCGGCGGCACGCAGCAATTGCTCGACCGCGGCGGCCGTTTGTCGCGCTTCAAGAACAAGTTCGGCACGCTCGGCGTCGCCAAGACCGAAAAGAAGTAAGCGCCAGGCGGCTTCGAAGCTGCTTCGGATACACAAAACCCCGCGGGCGACCGCGGGGTTTTTTGTTTGGTTCTCAGCGCTTCGTATCGAACGCCGCGCGCAGGAGCCCGAGTTGCGCCTCGACCGGATTCTCCGCCTCGATCTTCTCGGGCGCTTTCACGGTGTAAATGAGCTGGTCGAGCCGCAGCACCTGCTCGTGCACGTTGCGCGAGGTCTCGATCAGGTCCTGCAAGCGCTTCGGCAGCGAGGCCATGGATTCCTCGTGCGAGGAATCCCAGGTCGTCAGCTTCACCTTGGTCTTTTCGGTCTTGGCCTGATCGAAGGTCAGTTCGCCTTCGTTCACCGCGCGCTGGAGAAGCAGCCACGACGCGATCTGCATGAGACGGGTCGTGAGCCGCATCGACTCGGTCGCATAGGCAAGCGCTGCCGGCCGCGCGAGCGACTTCGCTTCCGAGCGTCCAGGCCCGTCGAGATAGGCCGCGGTCGCCTCGACCAGCGACATGCCTTCCTTGAACAGCGCGCCGAATTGCTCGCCCTGCGCCATGCGCACGGCAAGATGCACCGGATGGTCTTTCTTCTCGATGGCGTCCGACATTCTTCCCCCGGCGCGTCCCCGCGCCGGACCCTTTTTAGCGCATCGCGCGCCCGCCTCAACCTTCTGCGGGCGCCGCTCGATCAAAGTTCTTTGCAAGTTGCGCGCCGCCCACACTGTGCGAGATCGGGACAAAAAAAAGAGCCGCCCAAAGGAGCGGCTCTGAAGTCTGTTCACAGGGAGGCGTCAAACAGAGTGGACAGGAGCCACTCAACGTCCAGAAGCTGGACATGCTTGATAGTGATCTCGAAACCTTAATGGGTCGTTAATTCGTAAAATTATACTGAATTTCAGCGCTTGAAGAACGAATCCGCCGCCGATTTCGAGGCCTGCTTGCGCACGATATCGGCCTCCAGCCGCGCGATTTCCTCCTTCAGCAGATCAACCCGCTCGCGCAGTTCCTCGACCGAGACCAGCGAGAGATCGCTGCCGATCTCATGCGCGATCTTCTTCTTGGGCCGGTCGTCGTCGTCGATTTTCATTGCATGCTCCCGTCTTGTCTTGCCCGAATGTAGCGGGCCGCGGCGCGGATTGTCATGGCCCGCCGCACCCCGTAGAGATCGCCCCAATAACAGATCGCCCGCATGTTTCCGGAGAAGCGAATGTCCCTGCCCGACAAGATGACCGTGATCGCAATGACCGCACCCGGCGATCCGGACGTGCTGCAGCCCCAGACCCGCGACCTGCCGAAACCTTCGGAAACGCAGATTCTCGTGCGCGTGCGTGCGGCCGGCGTGAATCGCCCCGACGTGATGCAGCGGCAGGGAAAATATCCGCCGCCGCCGGGCGCGCCGGATTATCCCGGCCTCGAGATCGCGGGCGAAGTGGCAGCGCTCGGCGCGAAGGCATCCCGCTGGAATGTCGGCGACAAGGTTTGCGCGCTGGTGCCGGGTGGCGGCTACGCCGAATACGCGCTGGTCGACGAGACCAACGCGCTTCCCGTGCCGAAAGGATTTTCCTTCACCGAAGCCGCGGCACTCCCCGAAACTTTCTTCACCGTCTGGCACAACGTGTTCGAGCGCGGCCGCCTGCAAACGGGCGAGACCATGCTGATCCATGGCGGAAGTAGCGGCATCGGCACCACCGCGATCATGCTCGCCAAAGCCTTCGGCGCGAAAGCGATCGCAACCGCGGGCTCGAAAGAAAAGTGCGATGCCTGCGTGACGCTCGGCGCGGATTTCGCGATCGACTACAAGACGCAGGATTTCGTCGCGCTGACGAAAGAGCACACCGGCGGCAAAGGCGCGGACCTGATCGTCGACATGGTCGGCGGCGATTACGTCGAGCGCAATCTCGACGCCGCGGCGGTCGAAGGCCGCATCGTGCAGATCGCGACCCAGAAGGGCTTCAAGGTCGAGATGAACCTTCTGAAGATCATGTCGAAGCGCCTCACCTTCACCGGCTCGACGCTGCGGCCCCGGCCGGTCGCCGACAAGGCGGCGATTGCGGACGCGCTTCGCACCAAGGTCTGGCCGCTGCTCGATCAAGGCAAGATCAAGCCGGTGATCGACTCGACCTTCCTGCTCGCCGAGGCCAACAAGGCCCACGCCCGCATGGAGTCCTCGGGCCATGTCGGCAAGATCGTGCTGACGGTCGCGGGTTAACCCCGTTCCCCGCCTGCCTTGCCGCCGCCGCAAGCGGCGGCTACTCCTCAAAGAGGCCAGGAGGGGGTTCCGGGCCGTGGCCGTTGTTGCCCGGAGGTCCGAATTTTGCGGTTCGGAAGGCTAGTTTTTGCGTGTTTCGCCTTGCTTGCGGCCTCCGCGAGCTTCGCGCCCGTGCGCGCGGTCGAAGCCGTCATCATCCGGCCGAATACGCCCGCACTCGACCTGCTGCCCGCCGCCGAACGGCACGTCACCGACGGCGATCGCCTCCAGGTTTCGACTGCCCCCGGTCCCGACGGTATCGTTCGCCGCATCGAGGTCCGTGCCCGCAACACCAACGGCGTCACGCACTGGGCGGTGTTCGCGCTCTCGAACAACACCGACGAACAGCTCGACCGGCTGCTGGTCGCACCGAACTATCTGATGTCGGGCTCCGGGCTGTTCTGGCCGGATCTCGGTGCTGCGCGCATCGTGAATCTCACGCCTTCGCAAGGCTTCCGCCCCGACCGGCAGGCTGCTTCCGACTCTTCGGTTTATCTCATCACGATGGACCCCGGCTCGACCGTGACCTTCGTGGTCGAGCTCTCCTCCGCGCAACTGCCGCAGCTTCGCCTGTGGGAGCCGCACGCCTACGAAGCCAAGGTCAACTCTTTCACGCTCTATAACGGCATCGTCATCGGCGTCGCCGGCCTGCTCGCGCTCTTTCTGACGATCCTGTTCGTCGTCAAAGGCAGCCTGATGTTTCCGGCGGCCGCGGCGCTTGCCTGGGCGGTGCTCGGCTATATCGGCATCGATTTCAATTTCTGGTCGAAGGTGTTCGCGCTATCGCCTGCTGCCGAGCAATTCTGGCGCGCATCCGGCGAGGCCATTCTTGCCGCGACCCTGATCGTCTTCCTGTTCGCCTATCTCCATCTCGGCCGCTGGAACGTGCGCTATTCGCAGGTCGCCGCCGCCTGGCTGATCTTCCTCGCGGCACTCGTCGCGCTCGCGCTGTTCGATCCGGCGATCGCAGCCGGCATCGCGCGCCTCTCGCTCCTGTTTGTCGCCTTCGGCGGCTTCGCGCTCGTGCTTTATCTCTCGACCCACGGTTTCGACCGCGCGGTGCTGCTGATCCCGACCTGGTTCCTGTTCGCGATGTGGGTGCTCGCCGCGGGCTTCGTGGTCGCAGGCGCGATCACCAACGATCTTGCGGCACCGGCACTTCTCGGCGGCCTCGAACTGATCGTGATGCTGATCGGCTTCACGGTCATGCAGCACGCTTTCGCCGGCGTCTCCGCCGAAGGATTGATGAGCGACATGGAGCGCCGCGCGCTTGCCGTCACGGGCGCGGGTGAACTGGTATGGGACTGGGACGTGATCCGCGACCGCGTGTTCGTGAGTCCCGAAGCCGAAATGCTGCTCGGCCTAAAACGTGGCGCGATGGAAACCGAGGCGCAGGCCTGGCTTGAATTCGTTCATCCCGCAGACCGCGACCGCATTCGTCTCGCGCTCGACGGCATTCTCGATCACCGCCGCGGCCGCATTTTGCAGTCGCTGCGCCTGAAGGCCGAAGACGGCCACTATTTCTGGTTCTCGCTGCGCGCGCGGCCCGTCGTCGGCACCGACGGCGAGGTGCTGCGCGTCGTCGGCACCATGAACGACATCACCGAATTGAAGGTGGCCGAGGAGCGGTTGCTCACCGACGCGGTGCACGACAACCTCACCGGCCTGCCGAACCGCGAACTGTTCCTCGACCGGCTGGACGCCGCGATCAATTTCGCGAAATCCGACGAGAAGATCCGCCCGACGCTCATCGTCATCGATCTCGACCGCTTCAAGCAGCTCAACACCTCGGTCGGCACCACCGCGGGCGATTCGATCCTGCTCACCGTGAGCCGCCGCCTGACGCGGCTGCTCAAGCCACAGGATACGCTCGCGCGCATTGCCGGCGACCAATTCGCGATCATCCTGCTCTCCGAGCGCGAAGCCGACCGCATCACCGCCTTCGCCGACACGCTCCGCCGCAGCGTGCGCGCGCCGATCGGTTTCGGCGAGCGGCAGATTTTCCTGACCGCTTCGATCGGCATGGCGCTGGTCGATGGCCAGACCAAGGAGCGCAACGAAGTCCTGAAGAACGCAGAGCTTGCGATGCACGCCGCGAAGCAGGCCGGCAACGACCGCATCGAAGTCTTCAAGCCTTCGATGCGCAACGACAAGATCGACCGGCTCGCGCTCGAATCCGATCTGCGCCGCGCGCTCGAGCGCGACGAAATCGTCATTCTGTACCAGCCCATTATCCGGCTCGAAGACCGCGCCGTCGCGGGCTTCGAATCGCTGCTGCGCTGGAATCATCCGAAGCTCGGCCGTCTCGGCCCGGCGGAGTTCATCCCGATCGCCGAGGAAACCGGCGTAATCATCGAGATCGGCCGCTTCGTACTGGAGCGTTCCGCGCGCCAGCTGGCGCTGTGGCAGCGCGCGCTCGCAAGCACCACGCCGCTGTTCTTAAGCGTCAACATCTCCTCGCGCCAATTGATGCGCCACGATCTCATTCAGGACGTGAAGGGCGTGCTGTCGCGTCATGCGCTGGCGCCGGGCACGCTGAAGCTCGAACTGACCGAGTCGCTCGTAATGGAGAACCCGGAGCTCGCCGCGCAGATGCTGCACAAGATCCGCGAACTCGGCGCCGGGCTTTCGCTCGACGATTTCGGCACCGGCTATTCGTCGCTCGCTTATTTGCAGCGCTTCCCCTTCGACACCATCAAGATCGACCAGCAGTTCGTCAAAGGCTCGGGCGCCAAGCGCGGCGTACGCCCGGTGATCCTGCGCTCGATCGTGCAGCTTGCACACGATCTCGGCATGGATGTCGTGGCGGAAGGCGCTGAGTCGGACTCCGACGCGGTCGAGCTTTACCAGATCGGCTGCGAATACGTGCAGGGCTTTGCCTTCGGCGAGCCAATGACGGCCGACGAAGCCCGCCGTCTGATCGCACCGGAAATCAAGGAACGTCCGCGCCCGCGCACCGCGAGCGCGCCGGCCACCTGACGGTCAGGCGTGGCCCGCTTCGGAGGAAAGCATCGCCGGATCGATACCGATTTTTCGCAACGCGAGTTCGTACTTGCGCTCGGCCTGCGCGCCGAACACGAGCGAGGAGTCAGCGTCGCAACTGAGCCAGCCGTTCGCCTGGATTTCGCTCTCAAGCTGCCCCGGCGCCCAGCCGGCATAGCCGAGCGCAAGCACGGCGCTTTCCGGCCCGCTGCCGTTCGCGATCGCCTTCAGGATGTCGAGCGTTGCCGTCAGGCAGATGCCGCCGTTGATCGGGAGCGTCGAGTTCTCGACGAAGTAATCGGCGCTGTGCAGCACGAAGCCGCGCTGCGTTTCCACCGGCCCGCCTTTCAGGACGCGCATGATCTCGCCGTGCTGCGGCAATTCAATCAGTCCTTCGCCGGGGATAACGTCGAGCTGCACCAGGAGATCGGAAAAGCGGATATTCGGCGCGGGCTGGTTGACGATGATGCCCATCGCGCCTTCGGAGGAATGTGCGCAGAGGTAGATGACAGAGCGGCTGAAACGCTCGTCCTGCATCGTCGGCATGGCCACGAGAATCTGGCCATCGAGATAGCCGTCGTTCGGCGACTTCGAAGACTCAGCGGCGATCTTCATGATCGAAAGCCTATCTGAGGATTTGCGGGAAGAAAATGCGGCATGGGGGCGGGCAAATTCACGCATTCGTGGGTTGGGCTCCGGCCTGATTCGTTGTTTATCGTGGCTCCGTGGTGAAAAAATGCATCTGCGCACTCTAAGTTCCCTGCTTGTTTCGGCGGCGCTTGCCGCTTTCGCGACAGGCAGCGCCTCCGCCGCGTCGTCCGACGAAATTGCCGCGGGCGAAGCCAAGGTACGCCTGCTTGCTTCGGGACGAAGCGATACAAATTCCGCGCCAGTTTTCATGGGCGGCGTCGAGATCACGCTTACGCCGGGCTGGAAAACCTATTGGCGCTATCCGGGCGATGCCGGCATCCCGCCGCGCTTCGATTGGAGCGGTTCTGAAAACCTCGCGGGCGTGGAAGTGCTCTATCCTGCGCCGAAGCGGATCATGGACGGCAGCGGCACGACCTCCATCGGCTACGAGACGCGCGTAATTTTTCCGTTGCGGATTCGCGCGAAAGATCCGGCGAAGCCGGTTACGCTGAAATTGAAATTGGATTTCGCGACCTGCGAAAAACTCTGCATTCCCGCTGACGCAAACCTCTCGCTTTCCTTCTCCGCGAAGGACGCGGCCGAGCCCGCGCTGGACGGCGCCGAAAAAAGCGTCCCCGAAAAGCACGACGCCTCCAAATCAGGCCCACTTGCCGTCCTCTCCGCGAAGCTCGAACGCGGCAAGAAACCCGACGGCAGCGATAGCCGCATTCTCGTCAACGTACTCGTCCGCACGCCGGGCAAGTTCGATCTCTTCGCGGAAGGCCCGAACGAGGAGTGGACCTTCGCGCTTCCCGAACTCGTATCGAACGAAGCGGGTCGTGCGGTGTTTGCGATCCCGCTCGACGGCTCACGTCTCGGCAATGCCGAAGTCCCGCCGAAACTGCGGCTCACTCTCGTTGCCGGCGAGCAGGCGATCGAACGCGAAATCCCGCTCGACTAATGTCCCGCGCCGACTAGGATGCCGCCCGCGCCGGATCGGGCGCGCGCATACTCCGAAAGGCGAAGGCAACATGACGATCAAGGCAGGCGACAAACTTCCCGAGGTGACGTTCCAGATCATGACCGCGGACGGCATCAAGCCGAAGACGGGCGCGGAAATTTTCGCGGGCCGCAAAGTCGTGCTGTTTGGCGTGCCGGGCGCTTTCACGCCGACCTGCTCGCGCAACCACCTGCCTGGCTTCATCGCGAAGGCCGACGAATTCTTCGCCAAGGGCATCGATGCGATTTACGTTACCGCCGTCAACGACGTGCATGTGATGGGCGCCTGGGCCAAGGCGAACCCCGGCAAGGTCGAGTTTCTGTCCGACGGCAACGGTGCTTTCGCTAAATCCGTCGGCCTCGACTACGACGGCACCGAGCGCCTGATGGGGCCGGTGCGCTCGCGCCGCTACGCGCTTTATGCCGAGGACGGCGTCGTGAAGGTGCTGAATATCGAGGAAGTCACCTCGAAGGCGGAAGTTTCGAGCGCCGACAATCTGCTCAGATCGATCTAGATTTAACGAATGTCCCGGCGCCGGCACGCTTCGCACTAGGCGACAATGTCCGTGAATAGCTAATCCTCGATCGCACCACCCGATGTCGGGTTTACCCGACATCGGCATCAACAACAGGCCGCCGCGCTAGGCGATAATGTCCGGGAATAGCTGATCCTCGATCGCACCACCCGATGTCGGGTTACCCGACATCGGCATCAACAACAGGCCGCCGCGCTAGGCGATAATGTCCGGGAATAGCTGATCCTCGATCGCACCCACGCGGTCGCGGAGTTGCAGCTTTCTTTTCTTGAGCCGCTGCACCTGAATCCGGTCGTGGCCTGAGGTATTGAGCAGTGCCTCGATCGCCGAATCCAGATCGCGGTGCTCCTGTTTCAGCCGTTCCAGTTCGAGGTGGAGTTCGCGCTCTTCTTCCCGCGTCATTGCTTCGCCGCATTTCCGGAGCGCCCGCCCCGTTCGGGGGCGAGTATCGCGCTGCGGCGGAACTCCGGCAAGCGCCGGAAATTTCGTGTGTTTTTCGGCGCTATTCACGGGCGGTGGATGAAGCCGCCACCCGCCGCGGGTTTCAATCGACAGCGGGCGAAGTTGGTGGCAGGATTCATCATCTCGAACTGCAAACAGGGAGAGACTGCAACCCATGTCGATTCAATCGCATTTGACCGAACTTGAGCGGAAGCATCGGGCGTTGGAGCGTGAGATTGAAGCCGAGCGAATACATCCCGGCAGCGACAGTCTGAAGCTCGCGGAATTGAAGCGGCGCAAACTTTCGTTGAAAGACGAAATCGCAAAACTACGAGACGAAACGATCCACTAGCGCGATCGGCAGAGAGTTGTTTCAGCCGCCGGCATTTCGCCGGCGGTTTTGTTTTGCGCGGTGTTTCAAGACTCCGCCGCAGCGTTCACCTTGATAGTTATGGTTAAACCCAGGTTAAAAACAATTTGAGCCAACCTTTCGCTAATTACGCAGCATCGTTGAGTTGTTAGTTGCGTTGCTGCGTAAAACGAAAAGACGCGAGTTTGATCGCGTTTCGGAAATTCCCGGCGGCCGGAAGTGCCGTCCAGCCTCTCAACTGCCGCTCATCGTTCACGGGGAAGTCGTTGCGGATTCGCCGCTTGCGGAACGCAACACAACGAAGAGAGGCGTCAAATGAAGAAGCTTATTCTTGCAGCGCTTGCTGCAATCGCACTGATGAACATTCCGACGGCTGCCTCGGCGCGTTTTGCCTCGCCGTTCGTCGGCAATATCGCGCCGCGACAGGAAGTGAATTTCGGCCATTACTACAAGCCGCACTTCAAGTTCCACAAGTTCCACAAGTTTCCCAAGCACGTGAAGGCGAAGGCCGGCACTCCCGGTCACAGCCACAACGCCTGGGGCGGCTATGTCGCCGGCGCCACGATCTGCATGGTCGCCTGGCCGATGATCAACGCCGCGATGGGCAATCCCGAGCCGACCTCGGATGAGATGGTTCGCCATGTTGCGGGCTGCTGGTTCCCGCCGCTCGCGATCATCAACTTCCTGCAGGATCAGGGCGCGTTCTAAATCGACGCGCTTCCGGAAAAATAAAACCCGGCGTGATCGCTCACGCCGGGTTTTTCTTTTTGGCTTGGAAGCGCTCTTACATCGCCTTCAGGTTGGCTGCCGCCGCCTTGCCGCGTTCGGTCGCGACTTCGAACGAAAGCTTCTGGCCTTCGTTCAGCGTCTGCATGCCCGCGCGCTGCACGGCGGAGATGTGGACGAACACGTCCTTGCCGCCGTCATCCGGCTGGATGAAACCAAAACCCTTCTGCGTATTGAACCACTTCACGGTACCAGTAGCCATTCACGGCCTCCTTGAAACGCACGTCCTAGTGCGGTCGCCATCGGCGCCCCCGACCATCGCGGGCACCAAGTCAATCCGAGTTTTGGGAATTAGTCTTGCAGTAGCCCCAAAACAGGAGCGTCGTATCAAGGCCAGCCAAACCCAGTTGCGGGCCGGAAGTGACTCGATATTTACGGCAAGGTCAAGGCGAAGCGAACCCCCAATGACACGCAAGCTTACTCGCTCGGATTTGCTTCAAATCGCGAGCAGTATGTTTCGTTCCCCTTCGGGAAGAATATTTTCGAACCGCCCTGCGGGCCTGAATTTCTTGATGAAATTTATGGCAGCGAAGCTGGCATAATCATCGATCGTTCTTCGTCGAACGACTTCGTCGGACGAACGAAAAATAGGCAGTCTAAAATCTGGTTCTGGAATAACGATGCGGCGGCGGTCAGCCTTCCCCGCTGATCTTCCGCTGCACGCGCTTGTCGAAGCGCTCGACGTTGACGACCACGCGCTCGTGCGTGCCGCCGCCGATAGTTTCCTTCTCGTCCTCGGCGCTCACATCGAAATAGATGTTGCGGCCTTCGACTTTGGTGACGGTAGCCGTCGCCTTGATCTTCATACCGACCGGCGTTGCCGCGATGTGCTTCACGTTGAGCAATGTGCCGAGGCTCTGGTGCCCGGGCGGCAGCAGGTGTTCCGCAGCTTTCAGCGCCGCCGCCTCGATCAGGTTGATCATCACGGGCGTGGCCAACACGCGGATCTTGCCGGAGCCGACGCGCGGCGCGGTGTGTTCCTCGCCGACGATGAGTTCGGCGGTCCCGGTCATGCCGGCTTTAATGGCGGAGGTGGTGTCGGTCATTGCAATCTGTTTCTCATTTGTCATCGCTGCGCTCGTCGCGGCGATCTCGATTCATGGAGCAATGCTCACCTAAACGAGATGGCCGGGACAAGCCCGGCCATGACATAGGTTGATTGGCCCACTCAATCATTTCGAGAGCTTCGCCGCTTCGCGGCCCGCGATGCGTCCGGAGAAGATGCAGCCGCCGAGGAAGGTGCCCTCCAGCGCGCGATAGCCGTGCACGCCGCCGCCGCCGAAGCCCGCGACCTCGCCTGCCGCGAACACATTGCCGAGCGGATTTTTGCCGTCCTTCAAGACGCGCGAGGTGAGATCGGTTTCGAGACCGCCGAGCGTCTTGCGCGTCAGCACCCAGAGCCGCACCGCGATCAGCGGACCCGCCACCGGATCCAAGAGCTTGTGCGGCTTCGCGGTGCGGATCAGCTTGTCGCCGATATAGACGCGCGCCGCACGGATCGCGGCGATCTGCAAATCCTTGCCGTATTTGTTGTCGAGCTCGCGGTCGCGCGCGACCACTTCGCGCGAGACCGTATCGAGATCGACCAGATTCTTCTGCGTGAGCGCGTTCATCTTGGAAACGAGTTCCGGCAGCGTCGCCGCCGTCACGAAATCCTTTCCGGCGTTCACGAATTTCTGCACCGGGGTCAGCGTGCCGCGCCCGCGCTTCAGCACGCCGCGGATGCTTTTTCCCGTGAGATCGGGATTCTGTTCCTGTCCCGAGAGCGCAAACTCCTTGCCGATGATGCGCTGATTCAGGAGAAACCACGAATGATCGTCGCCGTGTTTGGTGATGTGCTCGAGCGCGCCGAGACCGTCGAAGCCGGGAAACAGCGGCACCGGGAAACGCTTGCCGCGTGCGTCGAGCCACAGCGGCGTCGGCCCCGAGAGAATACGGATGCCGTGGCGCGACCAGATCGGCGCGTAATTGTCGATGCCTTCGGGGTAATGCCACATGCGGTCGGCATTGATCAGCCGTCCGCCGGCGCGCTCCACCACACCCTGCATCAGGCCGTCGACATGATCCGGCACACCCGAGAGCATCTGCGCCGGCGCCTTGCCCATATGTGCGGGCCAGTTCTTGCGGACGAGATCGTGATTGCCGCCGATGCCGCCGGAGGTGACGATGATTGCCTGTGCCGTCAGTTTGAATTCGCCGACGACTTTCCGCGACGACTTCGCCGCGCGCTCGACATTCGAAGGCTCCAGCACTTCGCCCTCGACCCCGTCTTCCACACCGCCGGTCGCGGTCAGCTTCGTCACGCGATGGCGGAAGCAGAAGCGCACGAGGCCTTTCTTCTCGGCTTCGCGGAGCCGCCGGACGAACGGCTCGACCAGCGCCGGCCCCGTGCCCCACGTAATATGAAAACGCGGCACCGAATTGCCGTGACCCGTCGCGGTATAGCCGCCGCGCTCCGCCCAGCCCGGCACCGGAAACCAGCGCACGCCCTGCGCGTGCAGCCACGCGCGCTTTTCACCGCTCGCGAAATCGACGTAAGCCTCCGCCCATTTTTTGGGCCAGTGATCTTCCTCGCGGTCGAACGCGGCGGAGCCCTGCCAGTCCTGCCAGGCAAGTTCGCGCGAATCTTTAATTCCGAGACGGCGCTGCTCGGGTGAGTTCACGAGCATCAACCCGCCGAACGACCAGAACGCCTGCCCGCCGAGCGACTGCTCCGGCTCCTGATCGAGCAGGATCACTTTCCTTCCCGCATCCGCGACTTCGGCCGCCGCGACGAGCCCAGCCAGCCCTCCGCCGATGACGATGACATCCGCGTCCATTTCAATTCCTCCCGCGATCCTGATGCGCGCACCGCGCACGCGGCTTGGCTTGCCGCTGTTGTTTTGCGTCAGTATAGCCTAGCGAAACTCTCCATCGCGCGCGAGCAGCGCCTCGCCTTCCGTCGCGTCCCGCATGAAAAAACTGCCTCCCCACTTCGCCCATATCCTCGTGCCGCTGCTTCTTACCTTCATCGTGACCGCGATGGTGTCGGCGATCTCGACCATCCTCGCGGTCGGGGTGAATTTTCACGCCGTGCAGATCTGGCCGCGCGCATGGATGGCGTCGTGGATAGCGGCCTTCCCGGTCGCGCTGTTCATCCTGCCGTTTGCGCGCTGGGCGGTCGGCCTCGTCGTGCGGCGCGACTAGGCGCTTCAATTTTTCTTGAATGTCTTCGCCACGTAAGCGCTGATATTCGCGGCCGTTTCCTTCGATTCCCAGACCTTCATGATCTGTTTCGCAAGCCGCCCGCGGTCGTTCGCGAGAATCTGCTTCGCGGTCGCGCGCACGTGCAGCTTGTTCACGGCGAAAGCCTCGGGGCGGATCGCCGCAAGCGCACGCGCTTTCTCGAGCGCACGCGCCGTCAGCGCGTCTGCGCTTACCGCTTCGTCGGCAAAGCCGTTGAGAAGTGCGCCCCCGGTATCGAATGTCTCGCCGCTCGCGGTGAATTTCGGAAAATGCATGTGCGAGGTCGTGGCGCGCAGCACCTCGAACGCGAACGGCGGAAACGGCACGCCGACCAAAAGCTCCGTGACGCCCATGCGGCCCGCGTCTTTGGCAAGTACGCGGTAATCCGCGCAGCAAGCGAGCACGCAACCGCCCGCAATCGCGTGGCCGTTGATGGCCGCCACCACCGGTTTCGGAAAGTAGAAAATTTCCTCGTACATCTCGTCGAGCGCAAGCACCAGATCGCGGAGATACTTTCGCCCGCCCTCAGCGGCGCGAGGCAGATCGACCCCCGCCGAAAAGATTTTGCCTTCGCTTGTGAGGATGACGGCGCGGCTATCCGATTTTGCGAGCCGCCGGAATTCCTTTTTCAGCGCCTTGCAGAATTCGACATCGAGCGCATTGGCCTTGCCGCGCGCCAGCGTGAGGATTGCGACCCCGTCTTCGCTCCGGACCTCGAACACTTCCTATTTCTCGCTCTGCTTCTTGTGGTGCTGCATGAACATGAACACCGTGAGCGCGAGAATGACGGCGGCAATGCCGCCGCCCATCAGCAGCAGGTTCTGCGAGGCGTCGCCGACGATGGCGCGGCCGAGGAAGAATACTGCGAGCACCAGAATGACGACGCCCGAGAGCGTGGTCTTCAGGTCGTCGATGGTTTCGACCTTGACCCATTTCGGGACCGGGATCTCGTCCTGAATGTAGAGCTGGTAAAGTCCGATCGCGACGATGTGCAAGACGGTGACCAGCAGGAAGGCGTCGATTGCCTCGATCGCAGCGAGGGTCAGCTTCTTGCCGTCTGTCTTGGTCTGCAACAGGAGCTTGACCGCATCATAGACGTCATAGAGCGCGTGCAAAAGGAGCGCGGTCGCGATCAGAAAAGTCGCGACGATCGCGATCAGCATGGTGCCGCGCGCGAGCAGCACGAAGGCGCCGAGGAATGGCCGTTCTTTGAGCGCCAACCTCCAGTCGAGGTCGTTTTGCAGTGGAAGTTTCTGCCTGCTTGCGCCTTTCGCCATATCAAACTTCCTTCGTCATTTCGCGCAGCTTGAATTTCTGGATCTTGCCGGTCGAGGTCTTCGGCAATTCGACGAACACGATGTGACGCGGCACCTTGTAGCCTGCGAGATTGCTTTTGCAGTGTGCGATCAACTCGTCTTTGGAAGCACTCTTGCCGGGCTTGAGCTCGATGAACGCGCAAGGCGTTTCGCCCCACTTGTCGTCGGCTTTCGCGACCACGGCGGCAGCCTGCACCGCCGGATGCTTGTAGAGCGCGTCTTCCACTTCAATCGACGAAATATTCTCGCCGCCCGAAATGATAATGTCCTTCGAGCGGTCTTTCAGCTGGATATAGCCGTCGGGATGCATCACGCCGAGATCGCCGGAGTGGAACCAGCCGCCCGCAAACGCCGCGTCGGTGGACTTCTTGTTCTTCAGATAACCCTTCATCACCACGTTGCCGCGGAACATGACCTCGCCCATGGTCTCGCCGTCGCGCGGCACCGGCTTCATGGTTTCGGGATCCATCACCTCGAGGCCTTCGAGCGGATTGATGGTCACGCCCTGGCGTGCCTTCTTCGCGGCCTGTGCTGCCGGGTCGAGTTGGTCCCATTCGGCGTGCCAGTCGTTCACCGCCGCGGGCCCGTAGGTTTCGGTGAGGCCGTAAAGATGCGTGACGTTGAAGCCCGCACCTTTCATGCCGGCGAGCACCGCTTCCGGCGGCGGCGCGGCAGCGGTGAAGAATTCGACCACATGCGGCAGCGGCTTCTTTTCTTCTTCCGGCGCGTTCAGGAGCGTCGCCATCACGATCGGCGCACCGCACAGATGCGTGACCTTGTGCTCCGCGATCAGGTCGAACATCAGCTTCGCGCGTACTTGCCTGAGACACACATGCGTGCCGGAGCAGACCGAGATCGACCACGGGAAGCACCAGCCGTTGCAATGAAACATCGGCAGCGTCCAGAGATAGACCGCGTGCTTCTTCATGCTGCCGGTGAGCACGTTGCCGGTCGCGAGCAGCGCCGCGCCGCGATGATGATAAACGACGCCCTTCGGATCGCCGGTCGTGCCGGAAGTGTAGTTCAGCGAGATCGCATCCCACTCGTCGCCGGGCGCGTGCCTCGCGTAATTCTCGTCGCCTTCCGCGACTAAAGCCTCGTAGTCGAGCGAACCTAACTTCTCGCCCTCGCCGGTATATTCGGGATCGTCGTAATCGACGATCAGCGGCTTCGCCTTGCAGAGTTTCAGCGCTTCCTTCGCGGTCCTGGAAAATTCCTTATCGACGATGAAAACCTTCGCCTCGCCGTGATCGAGCGAAAACGCGATGATCGCGGCATCCAGCCGTGTGTTCAGCGTATTCAAGACGCCGCCCGTCATCGGCACGCCGTAGTGGCACTCGAGCATCGCCGGTGTGTTCGCCAAGAGCACCGCGACCGTATCGCCGCGCGCAATGCCGCGCTTCGCCAACGCAGACCCGAGTTTCTTCGAGCGCGCGTAAAACTCGGCGTAAGTCCGGCGCATGGGCCCGTGGATGATCGCGACATGATCCGGAAACACGGCGGCCGAGCGCTCGAGAAAAGAGATCGGCGTCAACGGCTGATAATTCGCAGAGTTCTTGTCGAGATCGATATCGTAGGCGGTCTGTTTCATGCGGCTACCCCGTTCCGGCCGGACCCTAGCGAACCCTGCGGGTTCCGATCAATCGCCGGGACGTCACGGGCACACGAAAAAGGCCCGCGAAGACGCGGGCCTTGATCGACTGGTCGAGCGAGCGTCAGGTCTTGCTCTGGCTCGAATATTTAAAGGCCGGCATCGCCTTCAACTGCTCCTTGGTCATGCTCACCATGGCGTGGTCCGGCTTTTCGCCCTGCTCCGCTTTGGCGTCGCCGCCCTTGGGCGGCTGGTCGCTGAAGCTGACCTGATCCCAGCGCAGTGCGACATCGTGCTCGCCCATGCCGAGCCAGCCACCGACGCCGACCACGATCAGTTCGATCTTGCCGTCCTTGCCGAGGATGACGTCGTTGATATCACCGATGTTCTCGTTGGCGCTGTTATAGACGTCGAGGCCGATCAACTGCGACCCACGCCACTGGTTCGGCGCCTGCTGCGTCGCCGAAGCGCTGGTGGACGGCGACGAAGGCGTTGCCGGCGGCGTCTGGCTCTGGGTCTGCGGCATGGTCTTGCTGTCTTTCGGCGGCGTCTGCGCGACCGCGCCCGCAGTCAGCAATGCGGCGGCTGCGACGGTCGTTATGAATGGCGCTATAATTTTCATGTTTTCTCCTTGTTGGCTGTGCCCATAGGGCTAACCGCGCCGACGGCACATGGTTCGCGAAAATCGAAACCAATTTTGAAGTTCCGACGAGGAACCGCGTCAGGAGAAGAACGCGCTCTGCCCGCCCTGCCAGATCAGCGCCAGCGACACGAGAAACATCAGGAAATACGCGATCCGGTAAAACAGTTCCTCAGGGATTCGCTTCACCACCCAGATGCCGGCGAGATTGGTCATGATCGCGAGCGGCATCAGGGCGAGCGAAACCAGAAGCGCGTTTTTCGTGAACTCGCCGAGAAAAAAGAACGGCACCACTTTGACCGCGTTCACCACCGCGAAAAAGATCGTCACCGTGCCGATGAACACCATCTTCGGCAGTTTCTGCGGCAGAAGATGCACGCTCATCGGCGGCCCGCCCGCATGGGCGAGCGTGCTGGTAAAGCCGGAGAGCACGCCCCAGAAGACGCCGCTCGCAGCACTCGGCCTGATGGTTTCCGCCGCCTTGCGCGCAAGACCCAGCCATTGGTTCAGCACGAAGACGAATGTGATCACCCCGATCATGAGTTTGACCCAGGCGTCCGAAACATAGGCTGCGAGCGCCCAGGCGAGCGCGATGCCGATGAACGCGCCGATCAGCAGCACCTTCAGATTCCAGCGGTCCCATTCCTTGCGGAACGCAAAGAGCGAAATCGCGTCCTGCATGATGAGGATCGGAAGCATGATGGCGGCCGCCTGCAAGGGCGGGATCACGAGCGCGAGGAACGGCGTCGATGCCATGCCGATGCCGCTGAAGCCGCCTTTGGCAAGGCCGGAACAGGCGACGGCGGCGGCGGCAAAGAGCCAGAACACGGGATCGAGCGGGAGCATGCGGCGCGCTTTATAGAGATCGTGCGCGGTTAGCGCTACGCCGCCACGCGCATAGGCGGCTGCGACCAACGCCGCTCTTGCCAAGCGGGCTGCGAGCGCCAAAATCGCCGCAAAACGACAAACATCGAGGAAACAGTGATGCTCACGTCCACCGCAAGCCGCTATCCGGAAGTCTATGCGCGCTGGCAGCGCGATCCGGAAGGCTTCTGGCGCGAGGCCGCCGAAGCGATCTCGTGGTTCGAAAAGCCGAAGACGATTTTCGACGGGGACGCCGGCGTCTACGGCCGCTGGTTTCCCGACGGCGTGATGAACACCTGCTACAACGCGGTCGATCGCCACGCGGAGAGCGGCCGCGGCGACCAGATCGCGTTCGCCTATGACAGCCCGGTCACGCAATCGAAGCGCAACATCACCTATAAGGAATTGCAGCGCGAGGTTTCCGCCTTCGGCGCGATCCTGCGCGACTTCGGCATCGAGCAAGGCGACCGCGTCGTCATCTATATGCCGATGATTCCCGAAGCCCTCGTCGCCATGCTTGCCTGCGCGCGCGTCGGCGCGGTGCATTCGGTCGTCTTCGGCGGTTTCGCACCGAAGGAACTCGCGACCCGTCTTAACGACGCCAAGCCCAAGCTCCTGCTCACCGCGAGCTGCGGCATCGAGGTCCAGCGCGTCATTCCCTACAAGCCGTTGCTCGATGCCGCGATCGAGATGGCGGAGTGCAAGCCCGAAGCCGTGATCCTGTTTCAGCGCCCGCAGGCGAAAGCGGAAATGAAAGCGGGCTGGGATTGGGATTGGGCCACGCTTCGCGAACAGGCGCTCGCCGCGAACAGGACTTCCGAATGCGTGCCGCTGAAAGCGACCGACCCGCTCTATATTCTCTACACTTCGGGTACGACCGGCATCCCCAAGGGCGTTGTCCGCGACAACGGCGGCCACGCCGTCGCGCTGAAGTGGTCGATGGAGAATATGTACGGCATCAAGGCGGGCGAAGTCTGGTGGACTTCGTCCGACATCGGCTGGGTCGTCGGCCATTCCTACATCGTGTACGCGCCGCTCCTGCACGGCTGCACCTCGGTCGTCTATGAGGGCAAGCCCGTGGGCACGCCGGACGCCGGCGCATTCTGGCGGGTGGCTTCCGAACACGGCGCAGTCGCGCTCTTCACCGCGCCGACCGCCTTCCGCGCGATCAAGAAGGAAGACCCGGAAGGAAAATTCGTAAAGCAATACGACCTGTCGAAATTCCGCACGCTGTTCCTCGCGGGCGAGCGCGCCGATCCCGACACCGTGAAATGGTCCGAAAAAATCCTGAACGTGCCGGTGATCGATCACTGGTGGCAGACCGAAACCGCATGGACCATCGTCGGCAACCCGGTCGGCCTCGGCCAACTGCCTGTGAAGCACGGCTCGCCGACCGTGCCGATGCCGGGCTACGACGTGCAGATCGTCGATGACGGCGGCCACCAGATCGAAGCCGGCAAGATGGGCAACATCGTCGTGAAATTGCCGCTGCCGCCGGGATGCTTTCCGACGCTCTGGCAGAACAACGAGAAGTTCAAGGAAAGCTATCTCGCGGAATTTCCGGGTTACTACAAAACCGCCGACGCCGGATACAAAGACGAGGACGGCTACGTCTATGTGCTCGGCCGCACCGACGACATCATCAACGTTGCGGGCCATCGCCTCTCCACCGGCGGCATGGAGGAAGTGCTCTCCTCCCACGCCGATGTCGCCGAATGCGCGGTGATCGGCGTCGCCGACCAGATGAAGGGCGAAGTGCCGGTCGGCTTCGTGGTGCTAAAAGCCGGCGTGAACAAGCCGCACGACACGGTCGAGAAGGAATTGATCGCGTTGGTACGCGAGAAGATCGGCCCGGTCGCAGCCTTCAAGACGGCGATGGTGATCGCGCGGCTTCCGAAGACGCGCTCGGGCAAGATCGTGCGCGGCACCATGAAGAAGATTGCGGATAGAGAACCGTGGAACATGCCGGCGACTATCGACGATCCCGCGATCCTCGATGAGATCAAAACGGCACTGCAAGGCAAGGGAATGGCGGCCGAATGACCAATCGCCCCAATCCCCTGCAAACCGCCCCGGAATTTTACCGGGCGATGAAGACGCTTTCGGATTACGTGCTGAACTGCGGCATCGAGAAATCGCTGCTCGAACTGATAAAGGTCCGCGCCTCACAGATCAACGGCTGCGCCTACTGCCTCGACATGCACGCGCGCGAAGCGAGGAAGCTCGGCGAAACCGACGAGAAAATCCTGATGCTCTCCGCATGGCGCGAAGCCGGCATCTATAGCGAGCGCGAGAAAGCGGCCTTCGCCTGGACCGAGGCCGTCACCTTGATCGCGCAAGGCCCCGTTCCGGACGCGCTCTATGACGCGACCCGGAAACATTTTTCAGAGAAAGAGATCGTCGATCTGACCTGGGCGGTGACCGTCATCAACGGCTGGAACCGGATGATGATGGCCTTCGAAGTGCCGCCGATGAAGCCCGCCGCGAAACAGGCCGCGGAATGAACGGCCGCGCTCAAACGCGCAAATAAAAAGACCGGGCGCGATAATGCCCGGTCTTTTTATTTTCAATTCTGAAGAAAACTTACTCGCTGTCGCTGCGCTTCATGCCGCCGAGTTTAGCGAACACGTTGTCCGCGTCGATCGAGCCCTTGCGGTCGTCGACCGGCATCTCGTTCGCATCCGGCTCCGGCTGCGCGGTGGTCTGCTCGGCCGGAAGCAGCGTGCGCACGGGTTCGACGTCGGGCTGCACCTTGCCCTTGGAGGCGCGGCGCACTTCGTTGTCGAGATCGATCTGCGAGCACAGGCCCAGCATCACCGGATCGCGCGCCTGCAGGTTCGCCGAATTCCAGTGCTTGCGCTCGCGCACCGACTGGATCGTCGACTTGGTGGTGCCGACGAGGCGCATGATCTGCGCGTCTTTCAGCTCCGGGTGATTCTTCACGAGCCACAGGATCGCGTCCGGGCGGTCCTGACGCTTGGAGACCGGCGTGTAGCGCGGACCCTTCTTCGGCTTGGCTTCCGGCAGCCGCACCTTCGCTTCCGCCATGACGAGCTTGTGGTTCGGATCGGCGATCGCCGCGTCCAGTTCTTCGCGGGTGAGCTGGCCGGAGGCGACCGGGTCGAGGCCCTTGATGCCCTGCGCAACTTCGCCGTCGGCGATGCCCTTCACCTCGAGCGGATGAAGTTTGCAGAAATCGGCGATCTGATCGAACGACAGCGAAGTGTTATCGACCAGCCAGACGGCGGTCGCTTTGGGCATTAACGGCATATGAGACATGGCTGTTCGCGCCTCTTAACGCGTCAACTTTCGTCATCGGAGTACGGTTTCGCGAGCGCTGCCGCTATTTTCTAGCGGGAGCCTCGGTAACGTCCTCAAGATGACCGGGGTCGGCGCCTATATAGGGGGGTGCCCGGTCCAAATCAACGCGAGTTTGGGGTATTGGTTGACTTGGACCCCGCCCACGCCGATTTAGGCGCGGAAAGGCTTGAAATCATGGCTGTTTCGCCGACCCCCGGCCTGCCCCGCCTGCGCGTGCTGCTCTGCGCGCCGCGCGGCTTTTGCGCGGGCGTAGTGCGCGCAATCGACGCGGTGGAACAGGCGCTCCGCAAATACGGGCCGCCGGTCTATGTCCGCCACGAGATCGTGCACAACAAATACGTGGTCGAAAGCCTGCGCCGGAAGGGCGCGATTTTCGTCGAGGAACTGGCCCAGGTGCCGGACGGCGACCGCCCGGTGATTTTCTCGGCCCACGGCGTCCCGAAATCGGTGCCGGACGAAGCCGCCTCGCGAAACCTGTTCGCGATCGATGCCACCTGCCCGCTGGTGACGAAGGTTCACCGCGAGGCGATGGTGCACGCCAAGCGCGGCCGCGAGATTTTATTGATCGGTCACGCGGGGCATCCCGAAACCATCGGCACCATGGGGCAACTCCCCGCAGGCTCGGTCTCGCTGATCGAAACCGCGGAAGACGCGCGCAAAATTGCACCGAAAAATCCGGAATCTCTGGCTTACGTGACGCAGACCACGCTCTCGGTGGACGACACCGCGGAGATGGTCGCGATTTTGAAAGAACGCTTCCCCGCGATCACCGGCCCGCACAAGGAAGACATCTGCTACGCGACCACCAACCGGCAGGAAGCGGTGAAGAATGTCGCGCCGCAGGTCGAAGCCATGATCGTGGTCGGCGCGCCGAATTCGTCGAACTCGCAGCGGCTGCGCGAAGTCGCGGAGCGTTCGGGCTGCAAGGCGACCGCGCTCGTGCAGCGCGCGGACGACATCGACTGGACCGTGTTCGGCAATGTTTCGAGCCTCGGCATCACCGCGGGCGCGTCAGCCCCGGAAGTGCTGGTCGAGGAAATCATCGACGCTTTTGCAAAGCGATATTCCGTCGAGGTCGAGACCTATGCCGGCCCGCAGGAGGATGTGTTCTTCCCGCTTCCGCGCGAATTGCGCGACACGGCGGCGGAGTAGCGCGCGTGGCCGTTTACACCGAAGTCAGCGACGATCAGCTCGATGCCTTCCTTGCCGATTACGACATCGGCGAGTTGATGGCGTTCAAGGGCATTGCCGAAGGCGTCGAAAACACCAACTACATGCTGCACACCAAGCGCGGCTATTATTTCCTGACGCTCTACGAGAAGCGGGTGGACCGGAAAGACCTGCCGTTCTTCATCGGCCTGATGGAGCATTGCGCCGCACGCGGGCTGAATTGCCCGCAACCGGTGAAAAACAGACACGGCAAATCGCTCGGCGAACTCGCCGGACGCCCCGCCGCGATCATCACCTTCCTCGAAGGCATTTCCGTGCGCCGCCCGAACAATGCGCATTGCTCAGCACTCGGCGGCGCGCTCGCGCAATTTCATCAGGCGGGCGAAGGATTCAAACTCCGCCGCGAGAACGCGCTCGGACCGGAAGGCTGGCAGAAACTGGCGGCGCAATGCGCGCCGCGCGCCGACGAAGTCGCACCAGGGCTTGCCGCGCTGATCGCGGAAGAAGTCGCATATCTCTCGGCGCGCTGGCCGGGCAATCTCCCGGCAGGCGTAATCCATGCCGATCTATTCCCCGACAATGTGTTCTTTCTCGGCGAAAAACTTTCCGGGCTGATCGACTTCTATTTCGCCTGCAACGATCTCTACGCCTATGACGTAGCGATCTGCCTGAACGCCTGGTGCTTCGAGATCGACGGCTCGTTCAATGTCACGAAAGGCAAGGCGCTGTTGTCGAACTACAATGCCGTGCGTCCGCTTTCGAACGCCGAGATCGAGGCACTGCCCTTGCTCGCGCGCGGAGCGGCGCTGCGCTTTCTCCTCACCCGCACCTTCGACTGGCTGAACGTGCCGCCCGGCGCGCTCGTCCGCCCGAAGGACCCGAAGGAATATCTGAAGAAGCTGCACTTCCATCGCCGTATCGAACGCGCGCAGGATTACGGGCTCGCGGCGTAAGGAAGAAACATGACGGACCGCGTGAAGATTCATTCCGACGGCGCCTGCTCGGGCAATCCCGGTCCCGGCGGCTGGGGCGCGATCGTCGAACACAACGGCACGCGCACCGAACTCAAGGGCGGCGAACAGCTCACCACCAATAACCGCATGGAATTGACGGCCGCGATCATGGCGCTGGAATCGCTGCCCGCGAACTGCAATGCCGATCTCTATACCGACTCGCAATATGTGAAGGGCGGCATCACCGGCTGGATCAAGAACTGGAAGAAGAACGACTGGAAGACCGCCGACAAGAAGCCGGTGAAGAATATCGAGCTATGGCAGCGGCTGGAAAAAGCAGCACTCCAGCACAAGGTCGAATGGCACTGGCTGAAGGGCCACGCCGGTCATGCCGAAAACGAGCGCGCGGACGAACTCGCCCGCGAAGGCATGGCGCCTTACTTGCGCTGACGGTCACGGATCGCGCAACGAACACCGTTCGCGGTACCGGCCAGCACGAACAGGATCGCCGCGATTCCGATTGTCGCGAACAGATACTTCATCGTGCCGCTTTTCGCTCTTTCTTCCGCGCGTACATCGCCGCATCCGCCCGCTCCAGCGCGGAAGCAAGCGTGTCGTCAGCCGACAGCATCACACCACCGATGGAAACGCCGACTTCGAGGCGCGCGCCCTGCACTTCGAAAGAAGCGCCATCGATCAGCGCTTCGAGCCTGCGCTGCTTTGCCGCCATCTGGCCGGCATCGAGATTCCAAAGCACGAGTGCAAGCTCGTCGCCGCCGAGACGCGCCGCTATGTCGGAGGCGCGAACGCTCCCGAGCAACAATCGCGCGGTTTCCTGCAACACGACGTCGCCAACCGCGTGGCCGTAGCGGTCGTTGATCGGCTTGAAGCGGTCGAGATCGAGATAGAGCAGCGCCGCCGAACCGCCATAGCGCTTGAGATAGGCGATCGCCTGCGCAAACGCGCGCTCGAAACCGCGCCGGTTCAGAAGGCCGGTGAGCAGATCTTCGTGGGCGGATTTTTCCAGCGCTTCGATTCGCGATTCGGAACGCTTGAGTTCTTCGCGCAGCCGCTCGATCTCGGCGGCAAGCGACGCGGGAACCGGCGCGGACTGCGTCCGTTCACGCGGCGCAGCAACGCCACGTTTCGCTTGTCGGGCCCTTTTATTCCGTGGCTTTTCTCGCGGCATTAACGATTGTTCTCGTCGCACAAGCGACTCTTCTTGCAAGCAACCCACCCTCTCCTATAATCCCGCGCTTTCCAAGTGTCGTGGGGCAGGCAATTTATGGGCGCGGGAAAACCGGCCGTCGCAATCATCATGGGCAGTCAGTCCGACTGGGAGACCATGAAGCACGCGGCGCAGACGCTCGACGATTTCGGCATCAAGCACGAGAGTCTGGTCGTGTCGGCGCATCGTACGCCGGACCGGCTTTATGATTTTGCGAAATCCGCGCGCGCGAAAGGCTTCAAGGTCATCATCGCGGGCGCGGGCGGTGCTGCGCATCTGCCGGGCATGACCGCCTCGCTGACCGCACTTCCCGTATTCGGCGTGCCGGTGAAATCGAAGGCGCTCAAGGGCGTCGACAGTTTTCTTTCGATCGCGCAGATGCCGGCCGGAATTCCCGTCGGCACGCTTGCGATCGGTGAAGCCGGCGCGAAGAACGCGGGCCTGCTCGCCGCCGCCGTGCTCGCACTTTCCGATTCTTCGCTTGCAAAAAAGCTCGATGCGTTCCGTTCGAAGCAGACCAAGAAAATTCCGCTGAAACCGAAATGATCCGACCGAAATGACGACCTTGCACAAACCGCTCGCGCCCGACGCGACCATCGGCATCCTCGGCGGCGGCCAGTTGGGCCGCATGCTGGCCCTTGCCGCGCACGAACTCGGCTTCCGCGTGCATATCTATTCCGACAAGAAGGATTCCTGCGCCTTCGACGTGGTGCGCAATTCGACCTGCGCGCCGTTCGACAACTGGGCGCGTCTCGCGGATTTTCTCAACACGGTTGATGCCGTCACCTACGAATTCGAGAACATTCCGGCGGAAACCGCCGCTTTCGTTTCGGCACGCAAGCCCCTGTTTCCGAGCGCGGACGTGCTTGCGACCACGCAGGACCGCGTGAAGGAAAAGCGCTTCGTCAATTCGCTCAAAATCGCGACCGCCCCGTTCGCACCGGTGAACTCGTCGATGGAATTGTCGGCGGCCTTCGCCAAGATCGGCATGCCGGCGATCCTGAAGACCGCGCGCATGGGCTACGACGGCAAGGGCCAGGTTAAGCTCGACAAGGGCGACGATCTCGGCAGCGCCTGGCGCTCGATCGGCGAGAAGCCCGCAGTGCTCGAAGGCTTCGTGAAATTCGAGCGCGAGATTTCGGTGGTGATCGCGCGGGGCGCGGACGGCAAGACCGCCGCCTATGAGCCGGTCGAGAACGTGCATCGCGACCATATTCTTCATACGTCGACCGTGCCCGCGAAGCTTCCACCCGCGCTTTCGAAAGAAGCGATTGCGATCGCTACCAAGATCGCGAAAGCGCTGAACTATGTCGGCGTGCTCGCGGTCGAGATGTTCGTCGCCAAGAAAGGCGCGAAACGCGAGTTGCTGGTGAATGAAATCGCGCCTCGCGTGCACAATTCCGGCCACTGGACCATCGGCGGCGCGACCGCGAGCCAGTTCGAGCAGCACATCCGCGCGGTCGCGGGCTGGCCGCTGAACGCCGCGAAGCGCGTCGGTAAATCCGTCACCATGACGAACCTGATCGGCGACGAAGTGCTCGGCTGGGAGAAGCTCGCGAAGGAAGCCGGCGCTTCCGTGCATCTCTACGGCAAGGGCGCCGCCAAGCCCGGCCGAAAGATGGGACACGTCACACGGGTCAAGGTCTGAGGCCCCACGGCAGCATCATCGGCTTCAAATAAACAGCCGGGTAAAAATAAGCGCCCAAAGTGGAATTGGAATCCAGCGCAGGAAGGCAGGAGTTTCACTGCGACGGCTGCTCGCTACAAGAAAAAACAGCGTCGCAGCTGCAAGACCCCCGAGCACCAGTAGTCCGGAAAAGAAGCCACACAAACCGTCCCCGCATCCGCGGTTGAGATAGTCGAGCAGCCATAAGGCAGGCAGCGGCAGCAGCGACAAAACGATTGCGACGATTGCGTTCGTAAATCGCCCCGACATGAACCTCTCCAATACTTGCTATGCCGCCATCATCGGTTTCATCACAGCATAGAGCGCATTCTTCGCCTCGAACCCGATGCCGGGGATGCTCGGCATCTTCACTCGACTGTCCTTGACCGGCGTGTCGTCGGCGAAACCGCCGAACGGCGCGAACACCTGCGGATAGCTCTCGTTGCCACCGAGCCCGAGGCCGGTCGCGATGTTCAGCGCGAACTGGTGCCCGCCATGCGGCACGCAGCGGCGCGGCGACCAGCCGTGTTGTTTCAGCATGCTGAGCGTCCGCAGATACTCGACGAGACCGTAAGAGAGCGCCGGGTCCATCTGGAGAATGTCGCGGTCGGCGCGCAGGCCGCCGTGGCGGATCAGATTGCGCGCGTCCTGCATCGAGAACAGATTCTCGCCGGTCGCAATCGGCCCCGCATATTCGGTCGCAAGCGCCGCGTGCAAGAGATAGTCGAGCGGATCGACCGGCTCCTCGTACCAGCGCAGGTTTAGAGGCTCTATCGCCCGCGCATAGTCGAGCGCGGTCTGCAAGTCGAAGCGGCCGTTCACGTCGACGCAGAGCTTTTGCCCGTCGCCACCGACGACTTTCAAAGCCGTCTCGATGCGCGCCATGTCCTCTTTGAGCGGCACGCCGCCGATCTTCATCTTCACGGTCGAATAGCCGAGATCCAGATAGCGCTTCATCTCGTCGGCGACCGATTTCAGTTCCTCGCCCGGATAGTAGTAGCCGCCCGCGGCATAGACCCACGCGGTCTCGTCGGCCTTCCCGCCGTTGTAGCGGTCGGCGAGCAACTTCCAGAGCGGTACGCCTTCTGCTTTCGCGACCGCATCCCACAACGCCATGTCGAGCACGCCGACCGCAACCGAGCGCTCGCCGTGACCGCCCGGCTTCTCATTCTGCATCATCGCAGCCCAGGCCTTCGCCGGATCGATGAGGCCGCGCGCGTCTTCGAGGTCCTTCGCCGCCTTAAGCCGCGGAATGAATCGCTCGCGCAAGAGCCCTTGCGGCGCGTAGCGGCCGTTCGAGTTGAAGCCGAAGCCGGTGACGGGCTTGCCGTAGCGGATCACGTCCGTCTCGATCGCGACCACGCTCGCAGTCATGGTCGAAAAATCGATGAAGGCGTTGCGGATCGAGGAGGAGATCGGAACGACGATGTCGGTGATGTTCGTGATTTTCATGGGTCGCGAAATAGCAAACCGTCCCGCCGCCGTCATCGGCCGGACCACGCATGGCATCCAGCTTCGGCCCGCTCTAAGGTCGGACAAAAATCGGGAGGCGGAAGCATGTTCGGGGCGGTCTGGCCGGTGGCGCAATGGGCGGGTCTGGGTGCCGTCGTCGGCGCGCTGTTCCAGCTCGTCCAGATCGTCAATATGGGCCTGCTTTCGCAGGGCTATGCCTATGCCTCGGGCCGCATCCTGGGCGGCCTCGTGGTCGGCTCGGCCTTCGGAGCGCTTCTCGCCTTCCTGCGGAACCAGATCGCCGGGCTGAGGCGCTGACCCGGCCCTTGGGACGCCGGACGGGATTGGACAATTCCAGAACCTTCTGATACGCACCCGGCCTCTAGCGGGGCGCTTGCCCCGCTTACCCAAAAACCCAGGTTTTCTAGGAGCACACGTGCAGGTTCTCGTTCGCGACAATAACGTCGATCAGGCTCTCAAGGCGCTTAAGAAAAAGATGCAGCGCGAGGGCATTTTCCGCGAAATGAAGCTGCGCGGCCACTACGAAAAGCCGTCCGAGAAGAAAGCCCGCGAGAAGGCGGAAGCCGTGCGCCGTGCGCGCAAGCTCGCCCGCAAGAAATTGCAGCGCGAAGGCCTGCTCCCCTCGAAGCCGGCGAAGCCCGCTTTCGGTGCGGGCGGTGCCCGTGGCGGTGCCGGCGGCAACCGTGGCGGCGGTCAGGGCGGCGGCTTCGGTTCGCGGCCCCCGCGCAGCTAAGCTCTTCAGGATCGAAATACGAAACGGGCGGCCTCAAGGGCCGCCCGTTTTGTTTTGTCCGTTTCCGGGTCCGGCTGAACGCCCGCGCTAGAGCGCCTTGACGATATTCTCCACCATCTTCTTCGCGTCGGCGAACAGCATCATGGTGTTGTCCTTGAAGAACAGTTCGTTCTCGACGCCGGCATAGCCAGAGCCCATGCCGCGCTTGATAAAGAGCACGGTCTTGGCCCTTTCGACGTCCAGCACCGGCATACCGAAGATCGGCGATTTCGGATCGGTCTTGGCGGAAGGATTGGTTACGTCGTTCGCGCCGATCACGAAGGCGACGTCAGCCTGCGCGAATTCGGAGTTGATGTCCTCGAGCTCGAACACTTCGTCGTAAGGGACGTTGGCTTCGGCCAAGAGCACGTTCATGTGCCCCGGCATGCGGCCCGCGACCGGATGGATCGCGTATTTCACTTCGACGCCTTCTTCTTTGAGCTTGTCGGCCATTTCGCGCAGCGCATGCTGCGCCTGCGCGACCGCCATGCCGTAGCCCGGCACGATGATGACCTTCTGCGCGTTCTTCATGATGTAAGCGGCGTCTTCCGCCGAACCCTGCTTCACCGGCCGCGTTTCGACCGCGCCGCTCGCGGCCGAAGTCTCGCCGCCGAAGCCGCCGAGGATGACCGAGATGAAGCTCCGGTTCATGCCCTTGCACATGATGTAGGACAGGATCGCGCCCGAAGAACCAACCAGCGCGCCGGTGATGATGAGTGCCGCGTTGCCGAGCGTGAAGCCGATGCCGGCCGCCGCCCAGCCGGAATACGAGTTCAGCATCGAGACCACGACCGGCATGTCCGCGCCGCCGATCGGAATGATGATCAGCACGCCGAACGCGAAGGCGAATAGCACGATCAGCCAGAAATCGAGATGGCTTTCGGAAACCACGAGCCCGTAAATGAAGAACACGATCGCGGCTGCGAGCGCGATATTGATGATGTGACGGAACGGCAGAATGATCGGCGCACCGCTCATGTTGCCGTTCAGCTTCGCGAACGCGATCACCGAGCCGGTGAACGTGATCGCGCCGATCGCGGCACCGAGCGCCATTTCGACGAGCGAACCCTTCGCGATCGAACCTGCGGCGCCGATGCCGAAAGCCGACGGCGCATAAAGCGCGCCGGCCGCGACCAGCACGGCGGCAAGGCCGACGAGCGAGTGGAACGCCGCGACCAGCTGCGGCATCTGCGTCATCGCGATCTTGCGCGCCATGACCGCGCCGATCGCGCCGCCGATGGCAAGGCCGCCGATCACCAGTGCCCAGCCGATGGCGTCCGACGGCGGCGACCACGCGAGCGTGGTGCCGATCGCGATCGCCATGCCGGTCATGCCGAAGAAATTGCCTTGCCGCGAGGTGGTCGGATGCGACAGCCCGCGCAGCGCGAGAATGAAGAGAACGCCCGCGACGAGGTAGAGAAGTGCGACGATGTCCGCGCTCATGACTGTCTCATTTCTTCTTCTGGTACATCGACAGCATGCGCTGCGTGACGAGGAAGGCGCCGAAGATATTCACCGCTGCCATGATCAGCGCGAAGAAGCCGAGGATTCGCGCCCACCAGGCGCCGCCTGCATCGCCCGCGAGCGGCACGCCGACCGCGAGAAGCGCGCCGACCACGATCACCGAGGAGATCGCGTTCGTGACCGACATCAGCGGCGTATGCAGCGCCGGCGTCACCGACCACACGACGTAGTAGCCGACGAAGCAGGCCAGCACGAAAATCGAAACCTGGAAGATGAAGGGGCTTGCGGCGTTGGCGGCACTCGCCGTTGCGCGCACGCCTTCCGGCAGAACGCTCTGGTCATGCGGCATGTATTGATAAAAGCCGTCCGAACAGGCCGAGAGTGCGAAGGTAACGAAATCAGCGAAATGTTCGATCATCTTCGCTATCCCTTCTTGAAATTCGGATGGACGACCGCGCCGTCTTTGGTGAGCAGCGTCGCCTTGATCAGCTCGTCGTCGTAATTCGGCGCGAACTTCTTTTCCTTGTCGAACATGGTCTCGACGAAGGCGAAGAGGTTCTTCGCGTAAAGCGCCGACGCGGTGGCGGCGAGCCGCCCCGGCACGTTCAGGTGGCCCACGATCTTGACCCCGTTCACGTCGGCGATCTTGCCGGGCTCTGCGCCCTCGACGTTGCCGCCGCGCTCGACTGCAAGATCGACGATCACCGAACCCGGCTTCATCGACGCGACCATTTCCTTGGTCACCAGCTTCGGCGCCGGACGGCCCGGAATGAGCGCCGTCGTGATCACGATGTCCTGCTTCTTGATGTGATCGGCGGTAAGGGCTGCCTGCTTCGCCTGATACTCTTTCGACATTTCCTTGGCGTAGCCGCCCGCGGTCTGCGCGTTTTTGAATTCTTCGTCTTCGACCGCGAGGAATTTTGCACCCAAGCTCTCGACCTGTTCCTTGGTCGCGGGACGCACGTCGGTCGCGGTCACCACTGCGCCCATACGCCGCGCAGTTGCGATCGCCTGCAGGCCTGCGACGCCGACACCCATGATGAAGATGCGCGCGGCCGGAACGGTGCCCGCCGCCGTCATCATCATCGGCAGCGCACGGCCGAATTCGGCGGCGCCATCGACCACCGCGCGATAGCCCGCGAGGTTAGCCTGCGAAGAGAGGACGTCCATCACCTGCGCGCGGGTGATGCGCGGCATGAACTCCATCGCAAACGCGTTGACCTTCGCCGCCGCCATGTCGGCGACTGCGGCCTCGTTGCCGTAGGGATCCATGATGGAAATGACGAGCGCGCTGGGCTTGTAGGACGAAAGCTCCGCCTTCGTGGGGCGGCGCACCTTCAGCACGATGTCGGCGTCTTTCACGACCCCGGCGCCCACTTCGGCGCCGGCCGCTGCATAGTCCGCATCGAGAATGCCGGACTTTACACCCGCACCCTTCTCGACGGCGGCTTTCGCGCCGAGGCCCACGTAACGCTTGACGGTATCGGGCGTCGCCGCGACGCGCGGCTCGCCCTGTTCGGTTTCAGCCGGAATCGCGATCTTCATGGCGTGTATGACCGGATTTTAAGTGAGGAACCAGAACATCAGGAACATGATGACGGCGTTGATGATGACGCCCCATTTCACGAGCGTCACGAACATGCCGTAGGTGTGCTCGTGCTCGCCGTAGTCGTTGCCCTGGGCGGTGCCGTATTCGGTCTTGCCGTGACTGGCCATTTTTCTCAGTCCCCAATTCCCGGAAGAATTCTGAACCTGAATTAGCGGAAAGCCGTAAGCCGAGCAAATCGCGCCTTATGCCGCGGCCGGAAGCCCCGCCCCGGAAAGCGCAGCCGCCTGGCGGGCCGCGACCTTTTCCACCGAGAAATCGCGGATCGCATCCTCGAACAGCCGGTGGAAATTCAATTCCGCCCGCAGATGCAGGAAGACGCCGCCGAGACCGATGGCCGCACGGTCCATGAACACGAATTCGCGCGGCACGGTCACGGGACCGAATTCGCGCATCGCCTGCTTCACGCGGCCCGCTTCGCGGCGGCCATATTGCGCAGGCGCGACCCCGTCCGCGATGGTGCGCACGCGATCGTCCATCAAGGGGCCGTAGATGAAGCGCGCCCAGATGTTCAGCGCCTCGATCATGGGCTTTGAGAGATTCCTGAATCCCCAGACCTGATAGGCGGCGACAATCCGGGCCTCGTCGTTCTCAAGTAACCCGCGATAAAGATCGACCACGCCGCCGACGAACCGCGGCGGGAAAATCCGGATGCAGCCATAGTCGAGGAGATTGATTCCCTGCGGCGCGCCGTTTTCCTCGAACACGGTGTAGTTGCCGAGATGCGGGTCGCCGTGGATCACGCCGTGACGCGCGAACGGCAGCCACCAGGCATAAAACATCGCCTTCGCGATTTGATTGCGCGTTTCCAGATCGCGCTCTTTATATTGCAGGAGCTTCTTGCCCTCGAGCCATTCGAGCGTCAGCAGCCGGCCCGTCGAAAGCTCGGGACGTACCTGCGGCACGCGCACCTCGGGAACGTCGGCCAGCATCTCTTTATATAAGGCGGCGTGCTTCGCCTCGCGGCGATAGTCGAGTTCCTCGCGAAGCCGTGCGCCGATCTCTTCTTGAATCTCGCGCGTGTCAATCTCGGGCGACATGCGGCGGAAGATCGACATGATCATGCCGAGTTGTTGCAAGTCTGCTTCGACCGCCGACTGCATGTCGGGATATTGCAGCTTCGCCGCGACTTCCATGCCGTCGAGCGTTTTTGCGCGATGCACCTGCCCGAGCGACGCGGCGGCAGCCGGCGTCTTGGTGAAGGAGCCGAATTTCTTTTCCCAGTCCGGCCCGAGCTCGGCGGCCATGCGCCGCTTCACGAACGGCCAGCCCATCGGCGGGGCTTCCGATTGCAGCTTGGAAAGTTCGGAGGCGTATTCGGCCGGCAGCGCGTCGGGAATCGTGGAAAGAAGCTGCGCCACTTTCATCAGCGGGCCTTTCAGCCCGCCGAGTGCCGCGGCGAGCGAAGCCGCGTTGTTCGCGCGATCGCCGCGGACACCGAGAAAGCGCTGGCTTGCGATCTTCGCCGCGACCCCGCCGACATTCGCGCCGACGCGCGCATAACGGCTCGCGCGCGCCGAGAAACGGTTGCGCTCCTGATCTTTCCCGTTCGGGTCCTTCGGCTCGTCAGCCAATCGCCTTGCCTCGCTGATGCAGCTTGTCGGCTGCCTTCATGCCGTCTCTAACATCCGAAGCGGAAGCCGGTTCGCCGCCCGCCTTGCGGATGATTTCAATCGCTTCTTCCACGAGCTTTTGGTTGGTTTGTGGCGCGCCCCAGGGCATGTCCTCGAGCCCCACGCGCACATGCCCTTCCCGCTCCACCGCCGAAGGAATGAGCGGGCGGATATCGACGCCAAGACCCGCGATCATCCACGGATAACCGCCCGCGGCTTCGCGGAGCAGCGCGAGATGCGCGTCGAGATGCACCGGCTTCGGCGGGAAGCCGAAGGTGAATTCCTCCGCGAACATGAAGCGGTAGATCGGCGACGGCACGCGCATCATGGCCTTTGCAGAAGCCGCACCCATGCGCGTGAATCCCGGCTCATAGATCGCGTAGCTCGGATTCACCTGATAGTCGGCGCAGATGCGCATGCCTTCGAGAAAATGATCGTCCGGGTTTTGATAGACGAAGCCGGGGGAAAGTTTTGCAACCTCGTCGAAGCGCGCGAAGTTGCACGACCCCGGGTCGACCACGCCCCACTCCACCAGCCCGCGCTTCGCGAGTTCCTCGAGATGTTCGTAGCGCTCGGCCGCCGTCTTCATCGCGCCGTTGGCGTAGCTCGAACCCGCGATCGGGATCGTCGGATAGATGATCGCGTCGCATGCGGCACGGATGCCTTCGATCGCTTTGGCGTAAAGCTGCCAGTCGTCTTTCTGCTGTCCGCTGGTCTCGTCATAGACATGCAGATGCACGATTGCGGCACCCGCTTTCGCGCTCGCAATGCCGTCAGCGATGATGTCTCTGGTTGAAATCGGAATGCCGGGCTGGCGCGCCTTGCCCCACGGTCCGTTGATCGCGGCCTCGATCCAGACCTTGTGCCCCATGATCTCGCTCCCGGAAATTATCGGTAGCGCCAGTATCGCACGAGAATTTCGATTGCCGCCAACAACGCCAGTATTCCGGCGCCGGCAAAAACGAAAGGCTGCGCGATGTTGCGCGAAAGCTGTTCGCTCGACCAGAATGCGCTGCGAATGAAGCCAAGGCCAACGGGATTCAAAACGACTGCGGCCGCGAGTATCAACACGAACCAGGGTACCAGCCGCATACCGCACCTCTATCTCAGGTTCAGGCCCACGTCGTTCCGCATGGCGCAAGCCGATTTGAAATCCGGATTGCCGGTCAGATTCGGCAGCCGCCGCGAGCGGATGCTGAAGCGATTGGTGAGGATCACGAGCGCGATCTCGCCCTTCGGCACGCTGCCGACATAGAGCCAGGAGCGGAACTGCTGCACCTTCGGCACCCGCAGGCGGTTCTTCTGCCCGAAGCGGCGCAGAACCTCTTGCGGGCTTTCGCCGGGTCCCGCGAGGCAGAGCGCAAACCAGTTCCCGCCGTTTACCGCAATCACGCTGGCGCTCGAGCGGTTCTCAGCGCGCGCATTGGCAAATTCTTCCGCGAGCAACAAGCCATCGGAATGGTTGCGGTCGTCGGTGAACCAGATCCTGTGATCGGCGGCAAAAAAGACCGCGAGCAGAACGAGGATGCCCCCGGCCGGTAAGAAATATCGCGTCACACAGCCTTATCCAGTTTCTCGATTTCGTCGATCATGCTCGAGATGAGTTTCAACCCGGTCTGCCAGAACGACGGATCGCGCGCGTCCAGCCCGAAGGGTTTCAGCAATTCGGAGTGATGCTTGGTGCCGCCGGCGGCGAGCATCGCGAGATAGCGCTCGGCAAAGCCGCTGTCGGCCTTCTCGTAGACCGCATAGAGCGAATTCACGAGACAGTCGCCGAAAGCATAAGCGTAAACGTAAAACGGTGCGTGGATGAAGTGGCCGATATAGGCCCAGTAGGTCTCATAGCCTTCGCCGAGATGGATCGCGGGGCCTAAGCTCTCGCCCTGCACGCTCATCCAGAGTTCGCAAATTTTCTCGGGCGTTAATTCGCCGTTCTTGCGCTCGGTATGAAGCTTGCGCTCGAAAGTATAAAACGCGATCTGGCGCACGACCGTGTTGATCATGTCCTCGACCTTCTGCACCAGCATCGCCTTGCGCTGCGCGGGCGCGGCTTTCGCGAGCAGCGCGCGGAAGGTCAGCATCTCGCCGAACACGGAAGCGGTTTCGGCAAGTGTCAGCGGCGTCGGCGCCATCAGCGCGCCGTTCGGTGCCGCCAGCACCTGATGCACGCCGTGGCCGAGTTCGTGCGCGAGCGTCATCACGTCGCGCGGCTTGCCCATGTAATTGAGCAAGACGTAAGGGTGCGCCGAGGGCACGGTCGGGTGCGCGAACGCGCCCGACGCCTTGCCTGGACGCACCGGGGCGTCGATCCAGTTCTTGTCGAAGAATTGTCTGGCGATATCGGCCATGCGCGGCGAGAACGCGGCATAGGCGGAAAGCACGGTCTCGCGCGCTTCCGGCCAGGCGATGGTGCGCTGCTCGACTTTCGGCAGCGGCGCATTGCGGTCCCAGTGCTCCAGCCGCTCCTTGCCGAACCACTTCGCTTTCATCTTGTAAAAGCGGTGCGAAATTATGGGAAACGATGCGCGCACGGCCTCCACCAGCGCGTCCACCACTTCGCGCTCGACGCGGTTTGCAAGGTGACGCGAATCCGCGATGTCCTCGAAACCGCGCCAGCGGTCGGAGATTTCCTTGTCTTTCGCGAGCACGTTGGTGACGAGCGCGAAGGTCGAAAGGTTTTCCTTGAAAACGTGCGCGAGCGCGCCGGCGGCCTTCGCGCGCTTGATCTCGTCGGCGTCCTGCAACAGCGTCAGCGTCGGCTCGAGCGAGAGACGCTCGCCGTCGATCTCGAAGCGCAGGTCCGCGATGGTCTCGTCGAACAGGCGATTCCATGCGCCGCGCCCGGTGACCGATTTCTCGTGGAACAGGAGTTCGATGCGGTCTTCGAGCTGATAGGGCTTTTCGCGGCGCGTATCTTCGACCCACGGGCGATAATGGCCGAAGATTGGGTCTTCCAGCGCGCGTTCGATCAGCGTGTCGTCGATGCGGTTGAGCTCGAGCGTGAAGAACAGCAGATGCGAGGAGGCGCCGGTGATTTTTTCAATAACGTCGCCGTAGAACTTGCCGCGCTTCGGATCGGTCGTGTTCTGCGCGCGGACGAGACCCGCAAACGATACGAGCCGCCCCATCAGATCGTCGATTTCTTCGTAACGGCGGACCGCGGCGCCGAGCGTCGCACCAGCCGCGGGCGTCTTCGCGATGTCTTCAAGCTTGCCTTTGAAATCCTTCTCGAAGGCGATCGAGTCGGCGTCCGCCTTTAGGAGATCGGCCTGCACCTTCGGATCGTCGATGCCGGCATAGAGATCCGAAAGATTCCATTCCGGCAGCGCGCCGAGCGGCCCGCCGGAGGCGGAACTCGAAGCCGGATTCTCGAAGGCAATCTTCATCGCGATGAATCTCCTGAGAGGTAAATTCTATTGCACGGTCTTCAAACGCTCACAACGAGGCGGCGCTCGGATGCCAGTGCGGTGCGTAGCCGCGAGCCAGCACATCCCTAATGGCCGGTGGCGTCAGCATCATGGCGCGGCCGGATGGCCGGGCGATCGCTTCCGTGTAGCCGCCGGGCGACCAGCGCAACAGCCGCTTTCCGTTTACGGCAAAGGCGTCCTCGCTTGAGAGCGTGACGAACACGCCGTCCGGCAGGTCGCCGAGCGATACCGGATGCATCCTCTTGGTGCGGCGATCCTGCGCCAGCCGCTCGCGATGGAGTACGAGGTCCATTTCGGCGGCAGTCGCTCGCCTCGCCGCGCCGGAAAACTTCTCAGCGAACGTCACCGCCGCCGCGCGACGGCATTCGAAGCAGGGCCGGTGGCCGCTCGCGAGCGCGGTCGGCTCATCCAGAAAGAAGAGTTCGGTATAGGACTGGCCCCAGACATCGCGCTGCCTGCCCTTGAAAGCGAGCAGGCAGCAGATCCACGCCTTCGATACATAATGTCTGCGCGCGCCGAGCCTGCGGTCGTCGCCGTGAAATCTGCCGCCGCGATTGCCGAAGAACCCGCCGCGCGAGGGCTCGACAATCAGTTCTCCAAAGGGCGTGACGCGGTTTTGCAGCGGCATGACCGAAGATTCAGACTCTCTTAACGCCCGTCAACCAATCTGCCCCGAAACGGCACAAATCAGTCGCCGGACGGGGTCCTTGATGAGCGCGCGTATTCTGGTGGTGGACGACGATCCGGTGCAACGCCGGCTCCTGGAAGCGATGGTCAAGCGCTTCGACTACGAGCCGGTGATGGCCGACGGTGCGGAAGCCGCGCTGAAACTCCTCGACGGCCCCGACGGCGCGGCAATCGAATGTGTCGTGCTCGATCTCGTTATGCCCGACCTCGACGGGATGGGCATGCTCGGCAAGTTGCGCGAGCGCGGCAGCCCGCTTCCCGTGATCGTGCAGACCGCGCAGGGCTCGATCGACACGGTGGTGTCGGCGATGCGCGCGGGCGCGGTCGATTTCTGCGTGAAGCCGGTGCGGCCCGAGCGCCTTCAGGTCTCGCTGAAGAATGCGCTGGCGCAGGCGACGCTGGCCGACGAAGTCCGCCGGATGCAGAAATCCGCCGATGGCAAACTTTCGCTGAAAGACCTTTCGACCAAGAGCCCGCGCATGCAGGCCGCACTCACGCTCGCGGAAAAAGCCGCGGGCTCCGACATTCCGGTGCTGATCGAAGGCGAGTCGGGCACCGGCAAGGAATTGTTTGCCCGCGCGATCCACGCCGCGGGTCCGCGCGCGAAGAAGCCCTTCGTTGCCGTGAACTGTGGTGCGATCCCCGCGAACCTCGTCGAGTCGATTCTCTTCGGCCATGAGCGCGGTTCCTTTACCGGAGCGGCCGAGCGGCAGGTCGGCAAATTCATGGAAGCCGACGGCGGCACGCTGTTTCTCGACGAGATCGGCGAACTGCCTGCCGACGCGCAAGTAAAACTCCTGCGCGCCTTGCAGGAAGGCGAAATCGACCCGGTCGGCTCGCGCAAACCCGTGAAGGTCGATTTTCGTCTCGTATCCGCGACCAATCGCGACCTGATGGCGCTGGTGCGCGCAGGCTCGTTCCGCGAAGATTTGTTCTATCGCCTGCACATTTATCCGGTGACGCTGCCGCCCTTGCGCGAGCGCATGGAAGATGTGCCGGACCTCGTGAAGCGCTTCGTCGCGCGCTTCGCGGCCGAAGAAGGCAAGCGCCTGCGTTCGGTTTCGGCGGACGCGATGCGGCTCCTCTCCGAATACAAATGGCCGGGCAACGTCCGCCAGCTCGAGAACGCGGTGTTCCGCGCGGTCGTGCTCGCAGGCTCTGATGAGATCGGAGTCGCGGAGTTTCCGCAGGTCGCAGCCCAGGTGCCGGGTTATGAGCCGGCCGCCTTCAGCGCCGAGCCCGTGATCCCCTCGCCTTCCACCCAGCCAGCGGCACCTTTGATCGTCGCCGAGGAGCAACCCAACGGCCTGCCGCGCGATCATCTGGAGCTGGTCGATTTCCACGGCCATGTCCGGCCGATGGAAACGCTGGAGGCTGATATCATCCGCTTCACGATCACCCATTACCGGGGCCGGATGACGGAAGTTGCCCGCCGTCTGGGCATTGGCCGCTCGACCCTCTACCGCAAGCTCAAGGAATTGGGCCTCGAGGCCGAAGCCGGGGGCGATCACGGGGATTTGTGACACCGCCTGCGTTGCTAAGCGGTAACAGACACAGGCTATTTCGGAACGGAGAGCGTCCCGGGGCACTTGTACCCTTGATCGGTCTCGCAGCCGCTGTCACAAGCCTAGCAACCAGTTTAATGCGGGAGATTGCAATGAACCCGGACAGGCACTTTCGCCTCGTTTCGCGTGGCCTTTTGGTGGGCGCCGCCCTTTTCATGCTGGCGCCGGCCGCCTTGGCCCAGACGACCCCCGACCCGGTAAAAGCGATCCCCGAACCGGAAGTCGCGGCCCCGAGCGGGCTCGAAGCCCAGCCCGCGCCGCAAACCGCACCGGCGGCACCCGCGCCGCAGACGCAGGCTGCGCCGCAAGCGCCCGCTCCCGCCACGGCTTACGTTCCGTCCGAAGAGACCAGGAAACTCACCGGCAAGAAGCTGATCGACGCGCCGATCGCGAACCTCGCCGCGGCCGACAATGCGGTCGCCGAAAAAATCCGCGACCTGCTCGCGAACAAGGGCGACCGCTTCTTCCCGCGCAAGGAAGAGCGCGACGCGGCCGAAGTGTTCTATCGCGACCGCGGCTTCCAGCCGCTCTGGCTCGACGGCGGCAAGGCGAACCCGCGCTTCACGGCAGCGGTGAACTTTCTGAAGAAGGTCGATGAAGACGGCCTCGAGCCCGCCGACTATCCGGCTGCGAACTTCTCCTCGGCCGAAGCTGACAAGCTCGCCGAAGAGGAACTGGGCTACACGGTCGAGGTGCTCGACTTCGTGCGCCACGCTTCGCAGGGCCGCGTGCACTGGTCGCGCATTTCGCGCGACATCGAATACAAGCACGACGGCCTCGATCCGCTCGACAGCCTGAACAAGATCGCGTCGGCAACGAAACTCGACGAGACGCTGAACGCGTTTTATCCGCCTCACGAGCAGTACAAGCTGCTGAAAGCCGAACTCGCCAAGATCCGCGGCAAGTCCGAAGCCGAGCCGGTCCGCATCCCGCAAGGTCCGCTGATCCGCTACAACGCGAAGAAGTTGCAGGAAGACGACCGCGTCCCGCTGCTGCGCCAGCGCCTCGGTCTCGCCGCCAAGGACGACAAGCTCTACGACAAGGAACTGATGGAAGCGGTCACCGCCTACCAGAAATCCGCGAAGATCATGTCGGGCGGCATCGTCGGTCCGCAGACCGTCGACACCATGAACGGCCAGCGCCGCGAACGCGCCGAGGACGTGATCATCGCCAATATGGAGCGCTGGCGCTGGATTCGCCGCGATCTGGGCGACGCTTATATCCAGACCAGCATTCCGGGCTTCTACACCCGCGTGATGCAGAACGGGCATGAAGTCTGGCAGACCCGCATCGTGGTCGGCCTGCCGAGCAAGGCGACCCCGCTCCTCACACAGGAAATGCGCTTCATCACGGTCAACCCGACCTGGAACGTGCCGCCCTCGATCATCGCGAACGAATATCTGCCGGCGCTGCGCGAAGACCCGCAGGCGCTGACCCGCATCGGCCTGCGCGTAACCACTCGCCCCGATGGCTCGATCCACGTTTCGCAGCCGCCGGGAGACGCGAATGCGCTCGGCCGCCTGCGCTTCAATTTCCCGAACAAGTTCCTGGTCTATCAGCACGACACGCCGACCAAGAACCTGTTCGCGCATGAAGAACGCGCCTACAGCCACGGCTGCATGCGCGTGCAGAACCCGCTGAAATACGCGGAAGTGCTGCTCAATATCGCGCGTCCGGGCGAGAACTGGACGGAAGAAAAGATCAAGAAGATGTACAGCGGCGCCGAGCAGAACATCGACTTCAAGGTGCAGATCCCGGTTCACATCGTCTACAACACCGCCGAAGTCGAAGACGGCAAGCTGACGATCCGCAAGGACATCTACAAGATCGACGCCGCCACCATCAAAGCGCTGAAGGCAACCGGCAACGAGCGCAAGCAGCTCGAAGTCGCGATCCGCCATCCGAACAACTCACCAAGCGTGCAGTCGCTCCGGGTCGATGACTTCAACCAGCGCTCGAGCGGCTTCGACCTGTTCGGTCTCTTCCGCCGCTAAGCGAAAGACGGAACGAAACAGAAAAAGGGCCGCTTTCGCGGCCCTTTTTTATTCGGCTGCTTTATTCGGCGGTGGACCCTTTGCGCATTAATCAGCAAGTAATATCCGGCCCCTTTTTCCGCCATTTTCGCCCCTTAGGCAGAAATCCGTCGGGGGCATTTCCTCGGTCAACAGCTCGTTAACCGAACCCGGCAAGACTGCGTAGATCCTGCTTCAAGCGCGCCCAGTGGGGGTGGCTGGCGAAGCAGCCAGGGACGGGTTCGTACTTGCCGAAGACAGCTTCCGCTGCCGCATCGCGCGACTGGAAGGTTTGCCGCTCGCTCGGAGCGGTTGGCGCCGCCGCGCTCTTCTTCACGCTCTCGACCACGAACCTGCAAAGCGTGGTCGCGAACGGCGATACGCGCACGCTCTCCTTCTTCCATACCCATTCCAAGGAATCGATCACCGTCACCTTCAAGGTGAACGGCCGCTACGACGAAGCGGCACTCGCGAAGCTGAACCATTTCCTGCGCGACTGGCGGAACCAGAAGCAGACGAAGATGAATCCGCATCTCTTCGACATCCTCTGGGAAGTGAACCGCGATACCGGCGGCAAGGAACCGATCCAGATCATTTCCTCGTTCCGCTCGCCCGAGACCAACGAGATGCTGCGCTCCCGATCAAACGGCGTCGCGCGCCACAGCCAGCACATTCTCGGCAACGCCATCGACTTCCGTATCCCCGGCGTTCAGCTCGCGGAACTCCGCGCCGCGGGCTTGCGGCTCCAGCGCGGCGGCGTCGGCTTCTATCCGGGTTCGGACTTCGTCCACATGGACACGGCCTCGATCCGCCACTGGCCGCGCATGACCCGCGACCAGCTCGCCCGCGTCTTCCCCGACGGCAAGACCGTGCATATTCCGACCGACGGCGCGCCGATGAAGAATTTCCAGCTTGCCGCCGCCGAGTTGCAGAAGCGCGGCCAGTTCGGTGACGACACCAATACCCGCACCCAGGTCGCGACCGCGAGCGTCGCACCCGACGCCGGCGGCCTGAAGCGCCTGATCTCCTCGATCTTCACCGCGAACTCTTCCGCAGCGGCAACGTCCGAGACCGACAACGAAGCCGACGACGACGCCCCGCAGCAAAAACCGCAGCGCGTGCAGGTCGCCTCCGCTTCTCCGCGATCGATCCTGCCGCCCATGCAGAACCAGCAGGCGCAAACCCAGCAGGCAAAAGAAAAACTGGAGTGGCAGACCGGCCCGCAGCCCGCGAACGCCGAAACGCCGCCGGATGAGACCACTGGCTCCACGCTCGCTTATGCCAATGCGCAGGAGCAGAACTTCCCGCCCGAGCCGCGCCCGCAGGCGCAGCTTCAGCCCGTGGCCTTCGTCGCCGGTGCCGACGTCGTTCCCGCCGGTTTCGCCCAGCCCGTGCTGATTGCAATGAAAGCGCCGGAGCCGCACCACGGCTTTGCCGCGCCGGTGCGCGCGATCGTCGAAAACCGCTTCAGCGAATTCGCGCCGAGCCAGCTCGCCGCGACCACGTTCCAGCGCAATCCAATCCCGGTGAACGTGATGGGATTTGAGCCGAACTCGCCGGCCCGCGCGCAACGCTAGACGTCAGCCGCCGATGCCGAGCGCATCGCGATAAAGCTCCACGATCGCCTCGAATTCCTGCCGTTCCGCCGGTTCCTGCCCGCGCATCCGCACCACCGCGCGCAGCGCCTTGGTGTCGAAGCCATTGGCTTTGGCCTCGCCATAGACTTCGCGGATATCGTCGGCGAGCGCCTTTTTCTCTTCCTCGAGGCGTTCGATGCGCTCGACCAGCGCCTTCAATTGCGATTTGGCGAAGCTGGTTGTGTCCGCGGAAGCGGATTCGTTCTTCTTGGCTGCTGCTGGCATGTCTCTACTTCAATGACGGTGTGATTTGTCGAACGCGGATTTCTGTTCCGGGCTCGCTTCCTTCTGGAAGCGCGATTTCCATTCCTCGTAGCTCATGCCGTAAACCGCCTCGCGGCTTTCGTCCTTGCTCATGGCGACGCCCTTTTCGTCAGCGGCGTCCTTGAGCCAATTGGAAAGACAGTTGCGACAGAAGCCCGCGAGATTCATCAGGTCGATGTTCTGCACATCGCTGCGGCCGCGCAGGTGCTCGATCAGGCGGCGGAATACCGCTGCCTCCAACTCCGTGCGGGTTTTGGGATCGATCTCGCTCACGACGCGTACTCCGGAACTTGAGGCGCGTATCTTACCGCTTCGGAGAGCGCGAGTCTTATTTCACGATCAAGCCTGTGAGTATCCGGGAGAACCGCGCAGCCCAGGCGGAAATCCCGGCTTCGTCGTCGAGCAAATCCTGCCGCACCTCGACAATTGCATGCGGCAAACCGCGATCGAGCCCGTGGCGCGTCATCGAGTCGCCCTTGAGCGCGCCGGCGTAAGGCTCGTTTTCGCCGGTCACGATGTCGGGTTCTGCCCGGAGCGCCGAGAGCATAGGCAGCGCGAAACGCCCGTCGCCTTCCCACAGCACCGCGCAATGCCAGGGCCGAGGCCCGTCATGGAAAACCGGCGTGAATGAATGGATCGAAAACAAGATCGGCGAGACGCCGGCCGCAAGCGAGCGGTCGATCACCCGGTCGATCGCGGCGTGATAGGGCGCGGAGAAACGCGCGATCCGGCGTGCAACTTCGGCGTCGTCCACTTTCGCGTTTCCCGGCACCACCGCGCCGTCGGAGAGTTTCATCACCAGCGTCGGGTCGTCGTCGCCCCGGTTCGGATCGATCAGGAGACGCGAGAAATGTGAAAGCACCGCAGGTGCCGCGAGTTCCCGCGCAAGCGCGCGGGTCAGCGCCTCCGCGCCGATGTCATAGGCGATATGGCGTTTGAGCTGGAGCGGATCGAGACCGAGATCGCCGTATTCCGGCGGGATCCAGTTCGAGGCGTGATCGCAGACGATGATGTATCGCGACGTCGCCGGGCCATCGATCACTTCGAACGATTCCGCGCGGCCCGCAACGGAATCGCTCACACGCTGGAGCATGCCGCAATGATAATGATGCAGCGCAGCGTAGGCTAGTGACTCTTTGTACATTGATGCCGCTACCATCGTCGGGTGACAGCGCCGGGGGCATGGCTTACGAAGTCCTGCAACAATAAGAAGTAATCCGTGACCGCCGCCGCCATTTCCCCGCGCCAGACCGCAATCGCTTTCGCCGCTCTCGTCATCGGCGCTTTCGCGATGGGTGCGTCGCCGATCTTCGTGCGGCTCGCCGATGTCGGACCTTATGCGAGCGCGTTCTGGCGTTGCGCGCTGGCGCTTCCGTTTCTCGCGCTCTGGGCGATCAACGAGCCGAAGGAATATCGCGCGAGCTTCCCGCCCGACCGCACGGTCGTGCTTTCAGGGCTGTTCTTCGCAGGCGATCTTTTCTTCTGGCATCTGTCGATTCTCGCGACGACGGTTGCGAATGCGACCTTCATCGCGACCATGGCGCCCATCTGGGTCGCCTTCGGAGCGTGGTTCCTGCTTCGCGAGCGGCTTTCGCAGGCGAACTTTCTCGGCCTCGCGCTGTGTCTGGCCGGCGGCGCGGCATTGATCGGGCAGAGCTACAGCTTCGCCCCCGAGCGGCTGATCGGCGACGGATATGCTCTCATCACCTCGCTTTTCTTCGGGCTTTACATGCTTGCGGTCTCGAACGCGCGGACGCGAACGAAAATCGGCGCAGGCTCGCTCGCTTTCGTTTCCGCTGCGATCACGGCGCTCTGCATGTTCGTGATTGCAATGCTGCTGGAGACGAATTTCATGCCGCATTCCTGGAACGGGTGGTGCACCCTGCTTTCGCTCGCGCTCGTCTCGCAGGTACTGGGACAGGGCCTGCTCGCGGTTGCGCTTGGGAAACTGCCCGCGACGTTTTCCTCGCTCGTCATTTTTCTGGAAGCGGTTGGCGCCGCGGCACTCGGCTGGCTGATCCTGAGTGAGGCGCTCGGCCCGTTGCAGGGATTTGGTGGCGCGCTGATACTTTTCGGGATCTGGATCGCGCGTCCGCGCGCAAAAGCACCGGCGGCAGCATTATGAATCGTGACGTCCTTCTGAAAATCTACAATGCCGCAGTCGCGCGTGCGTTACCTGCCGAAACGCTTCTGCCCCGGCTGAAGAATATCCGGCCCGCGGGACGCCTGCTCGTGTTCGCAGCCGGCAAGGCCGCAGGCTCCATGGCGAAGGCGGTGGAGAACTATTACGCCGCGCAGAACATGCTCGCGCGCATCGAAGGCATCGCGGTTGCGCGCCCCGGCTACACGCTGCCGCTCGCGCGCCTCGAAATGGTGGAAGCGGCGCACCCCGTTCCCGACGAAAAGGGAATCGCCGCAACCGAACGCACGCTTGCGCTCGCCGCCACCGCAACCAAAGACGACATCGCGCTCGTCTTGATGTCGGGTGGCGCTTCCGCGAACTGGATCGCACCCGCGCGCGGCATTTCTCTGGAAGACAAACGCGAGCTGACCCGTGCGTTGCTCAAAAGCGGCGCAAACATCGTCGAGATGAATTGCGTGCGCAAACACCTCTCGCGCATCAAGGGCGGACGATTGGCGGCCGCACTCGCGCCCGCGCGCGTAATCACGCTCGCGATTTCCGACGTACCCGGCGACGATCCTTCCGTGATCGGCTCCGGCCCGACCGTACCGGATGCAACCACGCTCGCCGATGCGCGGAAGATTCTGGAGAAATACAAAATCTCGCCGCCCGCTTCGATCGCTGCCGCGCTCAACGATCCGGCGAACGAGTCGCCGAAGCCGGGTGACACGATCTTCGCGAATACTTCGTTCGAGATCGTCGCGACCCCGAAGGCATCGCTCGAAGCCGCGGCCGAAGCCGCGAAGACGCTCGGTTACGAACCCGTTTCGCTTGGGCCCGATGTCGAAGGCGAGGCACGCGAGGTCGCGAAGGAACATGCGGCGTTCGCGATCCGCTGCAAGCGGGAGGGCCGGAAAGTGGCGATCCTTTCGGGCGGCGAATTGACGGTCACGATCCGCGGCAAGGGCCGCGGCGGGCCGAACCAGGAATATGCGATGGCGCTCGCAATGGCGCTGAACGGCGAGCCCGGCATCATCGCGGCTGCGGGCGATACCGACGGCACCGACGGCGGCGCTGGCAGTGCCGACGATCCGGCCGGCGCATTCGTGGACGAAACCACGCTCTCGCGCGCAAAAAAGCTCGGCCTCGATCCTGCCGGGATTCTTGGCGAGAACAATTCGACCCATTTCTTCGAAACGCTCGGCGATCTGCTCGCACCGGGGCCAACTTTCACGAATGTAAACGACCTGCGGGCCATACTCGTTGACACCTAGGAAGCGCCGGGGGCAAAACGGCGCATCCTGAAAACGAAGATCGCCATCAACCGAAAACTCGAGGTTTCCTCGTTCGATGCGTAGCCTTCGCGTGATTTCGTCATGTTCGCTTGCGCTTGCCGCGCTAATTTTCGCGCCGGCAGCAGCGCATGCCGATTTCCGTGTCTGCAACCGCACCGACAGCCGCGTCGGCGTGGCACTCGGCTACAAGGATGGCGAACATTGGACCACCGAAGGCTGGTGGAATATTCCGGCCGGCACCTGCGAGACGCTGGTACGCGGACAACTGATCGCACGCTATTATTATCTTTACGCGCAGGATTACGATCAGGGCGGCGAGTGGTCCGGCAAGGCTTATCTCTGCACGCGCGATAAAGAATTCACCATTCAGGGCATCGCGGATTGTCTCGCACGCGGCTATAATCGCACCGGATTCCTCGAGGTCGACACGCTGGACCAGAAGAACTGGACCGTGCAGTTGACCGAGCAGAACCAGACACCGCAGGGCCTGCGCGGCCCCAATATCCAGCTAGGTCCGAACCAGAAAAAATGAGAAGACAGCGTCGTACTAAAATCGTGGCAACCCTCGGTCCCGCTTCGTCGGAGCCCGCCACGATAGAAAAACTCTTCCACGCCGGCGCCGACGTTTTCCGAATCAATATGAGCCACACGCCGCATGAAGCCATGCGCGCGTTCGTGAACACGATCCGCGCGATCGAAGAGCGCAACGGCCGCCCGATCGGCATTCTCGGCGACCTGCAAGGACCGAAGCTGCGCTTGGGCGCATTCAGGAACGGCGGCGCGCAATTGGAAGTCGGCGCCACCTTCGTGCTCGATTCCGATCCCGCGCCCGGCGGCGAGAAGCGCGCGCATCTTCCGCACCCGGAAATCCTGGAAGCGCTGAAGCCCGGCCATCGTCTCCTGATCGACGACGGCAAGCTCCGCCTCACAGTAACCGAAGCCATGCGCGACCGCGCGGTGACGCGCGTCGATGTCGGCGGCCGCATCTCCGACCGCAAGGGTGTGAGCCTGCCCGACACCATGCTCAATCTTTCCGCGCTGACGCCGAAAGACCGCGGCGACCTCGAAGCCTGCCTCGAGGCGGGCGTCGACTGGATCGCGCTCTCCTTCATCCAGCGCCCCGACGACATCGCCGAAGCGAAGAAGCTGGTGCGCGGCCGCGCGGCGGTGCTTTCCAAGATCGAAAAGCCGCAAGCGATCGGCGCACTCGACGCGATCATTGAAATGTCCGACGCGCTGATGGTGGCGCGCGGCGACCTCGGCGTGGAAATGCCGCAGGAGCGCGTGCCCGCCTTGCAGCGCCGGATCATCCGCTCCGCGCGGCGCGCCGGAAAGCCGGTGGTGGTCGCGACCCAGATGCTGGAATCGATGATCACGCTTCCCGTGCCGACGCGCGCCGAAGTCTCCGACGTCGCAAACGCGGTCTATGAAGGCGCGGATGCCGTCATGCTTTCGGCCGAGTCTGCGGCAGGCGCGCATCCCGTGCTTGCAGTCGAGACCATGAACAAAATCGCGGAGGAAGTGGAGCGCGAGTCCGAATATTTCGAGGGGCTGGCCTCGCAGCGCTTCGCGCCTGAAGCGACCGGCGCCGACGCGATTTCGGCGGCCGCACGCCAGATCGCGGAAACGCTCGATCTCGGCGCGATCCTTTGTCTGACGAGTTCGGGCGCGACCGCGATGCGGGTCGCGCGCGAGCGCCCTAAACCGCCGATCATCGCGCTCTCGCCCAAGATCGAAACCGTACGGCGGCTTTCGATTCTGTGGGACGCGCATTGCGTCCTGATGCAGGACGAGAAAGACATCGACGTAACCATCAAGCGCGCCTGCGCGATCGCCTTTCGCGAAGGCATCGTGAAGGTCGGGCAGCGCGTAATTCTGGTGGCTGGCGTTCCGCTCGGCACGCCGGGCGCGACCAACATGGTGCGGATCGCTTATATCTCCGACGACGGCGGCGTGGATTAGGCCAATTCAGTGCGTCTAACCTGCCTCGTCATGCCCGCGCTTGTCGCGGGCATCTCGCTGCATAGGGCACGGCCTTTGGAATCGAGATGGCCGGGACAAGCCCGGCCATGACGGCGAAAAGCAAAACGATATTAAATCTCGCGCCCTTCGACCTTGAGCTTCAGCCGCTTCACGATGTCGGGAATGTTCTCAAGATGCGGGTTGATCTCAAGCGCGCGGCGCATGGCGTCGAGCGCGAGCTTATCCTCGCCGATGTCCTGCAAGATGATGCCGAGGCCCGCGAGCGCCTGATAATGCCGCGGCTCCTGCGCGAGCACGACGCGGATGTCAGCGAGCGAGCGGTACAAATCCTTCTGCACGAAGTAGAGCGTCGCGCGCCGCGCCCAGGCCTCGGTATAGCGCGGGTTGATCTCGATGATGGAATCGAGAAGCTGTAGCGCGGTCTTGAATTCCTTCGCCTCCATCACGGTCTGCGCGCGGACCATCAGGACGTTCAGCGTATCGCTTTCGGTGACCGCGAGCGTCGCCTCGATGCGCTTCTCGATCTGCTTCGCGATCTGCGCGTTCGGCGCGACCTTGAGTGCTGCGAACAATCCGTCGAGCTGCGCGGCGTGATTAAGCTTCGGCTTTTGCGGTTTCAGTGCGCGCTTGGGCTGAGCGGACTTCTGGTTCACGCCCGGCGGCGATTGCGCGAGGATCGGCTGCGCGGCAAATGGCGCGGCGGCGAACGCGGCGATAGCGAAGACTCGCAAGAGCTTCATAAACCGGAGTCTATGCTCCCGGCACTTCGCGGCAAGCCCGAAAAGGCCGCAGGCAAACGAAATCCGGCGCACGTTTCCGTGCGCCGGACAAAACTGTCAGGTCGCTTAAATCAGCCCTGGCGGGCTTTGAAGCGCTTCTGCGTCTTGTTGATGATGTAGACGCGGCCCTTGCGGCGCACGAGACGGTTGTCCCGGTGGCGGGCGCGCAGCGAACGGAGCGAGTTGCGGACTTTCATCGTCGAATTCCTTGGTTGGCGGGGTTTCTAGGGTCCGCCTCCGGCCCTGTCAAACCTCTTTTGCCCGTATTTCCGGGGTGAGATTGGCCTCGGGGGAGTTCCATCATTTGCAGGCTTGACTCTCTCTCGCATCGCCATTACTTAACCGAATAGTTAAGTATTAAAAGCCAGCTTCCAGCGACCCATGACACCGCCGCCTACCCTCGACCGCACCTTTGCGGCACTCTCCGACCCGACGCGCCGCGCGCTACTCGCACGCCTCACCGAGCGCGACACGGTCTCGATCAGCGAACTCGCGCAACCTTTCGACATGTCGCTTCCCGCCGTGATGAAGCACCTAGACGTGCTTTCCGACGCCGGCCTGATTTCGCGCACCAAGACCGGGCGCACCGTGGCGGTGCAGCTTACGGCCGGCCCGATGGAGGAAGCCATGCATTGGCTCCACCGCTACCAGCAGTTCTGGACCCAGCAACTCGATCGTCTCGCCAGATTTATTGAGGACGAAACATGCTCGCCAAGCCAAGCGTCACCCTCAAACGACACATCCACGGAAGACCGGAGCAAGTCTTCGCCGCCTGGACCGATCCGAAAAAAATAGTCCGCTGGTTCGGCCCGCAGCAGACGCTGCTCGATACCGTGAAGGCGGAACTCGATGTCCGCGTCGGCGGCAAGTTTTCGGTCAGCTTTGCAACCGACGACGGCGAGTTTCACAAAGTCGGCGGCACCTACCGCGAAATCTTCCCGCCCGAGCGCCTGCAATTCACCTGGGCGTGGCACACGACGCCGGAGCGCGAGTCGCTCGTGACCGTCACGATCCGCCCCGACGGCGACGGCTCGATGCTGACGCTCCTGCACGAACAGTTCTTCGATCAGGCGGCCGCCGACGGCCACAAGCGCGGCTGGACCGGCACGCTCGAGAAACTCGCAGCCGAATTCGAATGACGGTGATGAAGATGAAGCTCTATTACGCAGAGACCATGAACCCTCGCAAAGCCTGCGCGGTCGCGAAGTACCTAAACGCGCCGGTCGAGTTCGTGCGCGTCGAGCTCCTGAAGGGCGAGCACAAGCGGCCCGAATATCTCGCGAAGAACCCGAACGGCCGCGTGCCGACGCTCGAAGTGAGCGACGATCTCTCGATCTGGGAGGCCGACGCGATCATGGCCTATCTCGCGCGCTTCGCGGGCTCCGATCTCTTGCCCGAAGGCGACCGGCAGGTCGAAGTGATGCGCTGGCTCTCCTGGGGCGCGCAGCACTTCACCCGCCACACCGGCCAGCATTACTTCGAATACGTCATCAAGCCCTGGGCCGGTGGTGCATTCGGCCCTGCAAATCCTGCGGCTGCCGAAGAGGCGAGCAAGCAATGGCGTCCGAACGCAGCCGTGCTCGACGAGCATCTCTCAAGCCGCAGCTATCTCGTCGGCGACCGGCTCACGATCGCCGACTTCTCGGTCGCGGTCACGCTGCCTTACGCGAAGAAGGCGAAGATCCCGCTCGATGAATTTCCGAACATCGCGCGCTGGCACGACCGGCTGAACGAATTGCCGGCATGGCGCGAGCCCTTCCCCGCGCCCGTACCCGATGCATTGGCCGCGTGAGCGTCATGAAACAGAACACTCCAGCCAACATTGTCTCCGTCGGCAAGGCCGACGAAGGCAAAGCCATTGCGACCGTGGCGCTCGCCTTTGCGAGCGACCCGATGATGCGCTGGAGCTTTCCCGACCCCGAACAGTTTTTCGAAATTGCGGAGCCGTTCCTGCGCGCTTTCGGAAGCCGGGCTTTCGAGCACGGCACGGCCGACGCGACCGCCAATCTGGAATCCGTCGCGCTCTGGCTGCCGCCGAACATCGAAGCCGACGGCGAGGCGATGATGCAGTTTTTCGAGAAGGCGCGGTCGTCGCCGGAAACCAAGAAGGACGGCGAAGGCGTGTTCGAGCAGATGAACAGGTTTCATCCGAAGGAACCGCACTGGTATCTGCCGTTGATCGGGACCGATCCCGTGCATCAGGGCAAGGGCTACGGCGCCGCATTGATGGCGCACGCGATGCAACGCTGCGACGAAAGCCACCTGCCCGCTTATCTCGAGTCTTCCAAGCCGTCGAACGTACCGTTCTACGAGCGCTTTGGATTCAAAGTGATGGGCACCATTCAGCAGGGCTCATCCCCGGTTCTCACGCCGATGATCCGGCAAGCACGCTGATCCATTTCAAGTGAAAGGAGTACGATCATGAAACTCGCCGCCCCCATCACACCCTGCCTCTGGTTCGATAACGACGCCAAGGAGGCCGCCGAGTTCTATGTCTCGGTGTTCCCGAATTCGAAGATCGGCAAGATCGCCTATTACCCCGACACCGGGAAGGAAATTCACGGCATGGACGCCGGCAAGGTGCTCACCGTCGAGTTCACGATCAACGGCCAGACCTTCACCGCGCTTAACGCCGGACCGCAGTTCAAATTCACCGAAGCGATCTCGTTCCAGCTCGCCTGCGAGACGCAGAAGGAGATTGACTACTTCTGGGACAAGCTGCGCGAAGGCGGCGGCGAGGAAGGCCCCTGCGGCTGGCTGAAGGACCGCTTCGGCCTGTCCTGGCAGGTGTTTCCGGCGATGATGAACAAGATCCTGTCGGAAGGTTCGCAAGATGAAATCAAGCGCGTGATGGACGCCTTCATGAAGATGAAGAAGTTCATCGTCGCCGACATCGAAGCCGCGCGCCGCAAGGCCGCGTGACAAGCCAAGCAACAAACAGACAAAGAAGGAAAAGAGAAATGGAATACGTCGATGGATTTTTGATCGCGGTCCCGAAGAAGAAGCTCGCCGAATACAAGAAGATGGCGAAGCTCGGCTCCAAGGTATGGCGCGAGCACGGCGCGCTCGATTACCGCGAATGCGTGGCCGACGACGTGAGCTGGGGCAAGCGGACTTCGTTTCCCCGCGCCGTGAAGCGTAAAGCCAACGAAACCGTGATTTTCTCGTTCATCATCTACAAGTCGCGCAAGCACCGTGACGCGGTGAACAAGAAGGCGATGAAGGACAAGCGCTTCGCCGGCATGGATTTCAAGAACATGCCGTTCGACACGAAGCGCATGATCTACGGCGGCTTCAAGACAATCGTGACGTAAAACATTTCGGGGAGCGCGAGGCGATGACCGCTGAAGCCACAATCGAATCCATGATCGGCAAGGAAGTCGTCGTTTCGCGCCTGATCGACGCACCGCGCGAGCGCGTGTTCGACGCCTGGGTGAAACCGGAGCAACTCGCTCGCTGGTGGGGACCGAGAGGTTTCACCAACCCGCGCTGCGAGATCGATCCGCGCCCCGGCGGCAAAATCTATATCGAAATGCTGCGCGAGAGCGACGGCGTGATGTTTCCGCTCGACGGCGAAGTCGAGATCGTGGAAGCACCGTCCCGCATCGTGCTTCGCGCCCGCGGCTATAACCCCGCGAACGACAAAACCACGATTGAGGACCGCGTGACCGCGACCTTCGAGGACCGCGGCGGCAAGACACTGGTCACCGTCCATCTGTTTGTGCTCGCAGTTGCGCCCGCCTTCGCCGAAGCCGCGCACCGCATGGACATCGGCTGGTCGCAGAGCCTGCAAAAGCTGGAGGGCACCACCTGAGGAAGGAGTGAACGCCATGTTGAGAGCAAGCGACGCATTCGGAGGTTTCTCCGTGAACGACATACCCGCCGCGATGAAATTCTACGGCGACACGCTCGGCCTGAAAGTCTCCGAGGATCACGGCATCATGACGATCCATCTGTCGAACGGCGGTAGCGTGATCGCCTATCCGAAGGAAAACCACGAACCGGCGACGTTTACGATCCTGAATTTCCCGGTCGCCGATGTGGACAAGTCCGTCGAGGCGCTGAAGGAGAAAGGCGTGAAGTTCGAGCATTACGACATGAACGATATCAAAACCGACGCGAAGGGAATCATGCGCGGCAACGGCCCCACGATCGCTTGGTTCAAGGACCCGGCCGGCAACATTCTCTCGGTCATCGACGAAAACGGCACGATGTAAGATGCCGCTTCAGGAGCCCATGATGATTACGCCTTTTTATATTGTGCTCGGCATCGGCGCCGTGATGATCGCCGCGATCCTCATCGTATTGATCGTCGCGGCAACCAAGCCGGACAGGTTTCGCGTCGAGCGCTCGGTCGCAATCGCGGCCCCCGCGGAGAAAATCTTTCCTTATCTCGACGACCTGAAACAGCAGCGGCTGTGGTCGCCGTGGGACCAGAAGGACCCGGACATGAAGCGCACTTATACCGGCGCGGAACGCGGCGTCGGCGCGGTCTATGCATGGGACGGCGACCGGAATATCGGCGCGGGAAGCCAGGAAATCACGGCGGTCACGCCACATTCGAAGGTCGAAGCGAGGATCGATTTCGTGCGCCCGTTCGAGGCGCATAACCGGATCGAATGGCTGCTCCAGCCCGCAAGCAACGGCACCAGCGTGACCTGGGCGATCTTTGGCCCGATGCCGTTCATGAGCAAGGTGATGAGCGTGTTCTGCTCGATGGACAAGATGATCGGCAACGAATTCGAGAAGGGCCTCACGCAACTGAAATTGCTCGCGGAGAAATAATTCTCTGCTTGTCCCGGCTCGGAACCTTATAATCCCCTCGGCGGTTGCATCCGTTCGAGGGGATTTTTCATGACGCTGACACTCATGCTCGCAAAAGTTTTCGGTGTCGCACTGCTCGCGGTCAGCGTCGCGCTGCTAACCAAGCGCAAATTTTTCGAAAAAATTACGCGCGATTTCCTGAAACAGGATTTGCTGCGGCTGGTCGTCGCCTTCTCGGAAATGCTCGCCGGCCTCTTTATCGTGATCGGCTACAACCGCTGGGAGCCCTTGCCGGCAGCGCTCATTACCGTGCTCGGCTGGGGTTTCGTCGTCGAAGGCGGAAGTTATCTTCTGCTGCCGCGCGCCTGGACCGAGCGCATGGTCAACGCGGTGAACCGCCCGCACTTCTTCGTCGCGACCGGCATCATCGGCGTCGTGCTTGGCGTATATCTTGCGGGCTATGGCTTTGGAATTTGGTCGGGAATGCCGTGATCAAAATTTTTACTGGCCCAGCTTGGATCAAGCTCAACTCTGTAAGTTAAACCGAGCTTCTCACGAAATAACATATTTACCTGATCAAGCGCTCTAAAAGCTAACGATGAATCCTTCTTCGTTCTTTCTTTCATTTGCTCGACAAGCGTATTTACTTCAATCATCTTTGGTTTAAGCCGCATCATTTGTTCATGACTCATCGTACCACTAAGCATGACGCCATTGGCCTCTTCTGCCTCTAGTCGATCAGTAAGTGCTCGCCGTTCAGAACTCAGAACTCGCAAAGAATCGATATGACTGTTGTGCACTACATCGAGCGAGAGCACAGCATTGAACACTTCAAAATCTTTCAACCCTAGCAGCATGGCCATTTCGTCAGAGTTGAAATGCACATGGCCAGGCGGATTGATAAGTGGCGTAACAAATTGCCATGGGTCCCCGACCAGCCCTCTTTGTTTCGCCCCACTCAGACAACCCTCAATATGAGAGTAAACGCCGAGAATATTTGTATGAATGCGAATAAGTTTGAAAATTATAGACGCACAAAGCGTCTTTTGGATATCGAGCTTATCAGCAGTGATTTGTTTTCGTGTGGCTCTTATCGCGATTAACTGAGCAACCAGTGCAATCATTCCACCAACAATAGCGCCTGCGATTGCTGACCAAAATTCAGTCTCAGTTGGTAGAGCGGAGAATAAACTTTTCACAAAATCCATTAGAAGCCCCAGTGCACCCGATCAAAAGAGAACTACCTTATACCCGGCGTCACCATTTTCAACCCGACAACCCCCGCCACGATCAGCATGAGGCAGACGATCCGCGCCAGGTCGCGCGATTCGCCAAACAGCCACATCCCGAGAATGGCGGTGCCGACCGCGCCGATTCCGACCCACACGGCATAAGCGGTACCGACCGGCAACGTGCGCAGCGCATATTCGAGAAACACGAGCGACACGATCATCGCCGCGATCGTCCAGACCGAAGGCCACAGCTTCGAAAATCCGCCGGTGTATTTGAGTCCGATCGCCCAGCCGACTTCGAACAGTCCGGCGATAAGGAGAGAAATCCAGGCCACAGTGACACTCCATTTTTTGGAGGGTCGTCCCTGCCGGGTGAGTGATAAAAATTCGGGCCGTCCCGAATTGCAATTTTTATTTGCCGATACCGGGCAAGCCCGGCATCGGCCGGCCGTCCCGAGAAGGGAGAATGGTGCGCGCGACAGGGATCGAACCTGTGACCCCTACCATGTCAAGGTAGTGCTCTACCGCTGAGCTACGCGCGCATCCGCAAGGGAGGCTCCCTATATCGGCTGCCTCCGGCAGGGGCAAGAAGGGGAATTCAGGCCGCCGCCAGCATCTTCTGGACCTCGTTGACGAGGTCCTTGAGGTGGAAGGGCTTGGAGAGGACCTTGGAATCCTCGGGCGTTTTCTTGTTCTGGGCTTCCAGCGTCACCGCCGCGAAGCCCGTGATGAACATGACCTTGATGTCGGGGTCGAGTTCGGTCGCCCGGCGGGCAAGTTCGATCCCGTCCATTTCCGGCATGACGATGTCGGTCAAAAGAAGCTCGAACGGTTCCTCGCGCAGCCGCTGATAGGCCGAGCGGCCATTATCGAAATGCGCGACCTCATAGCCCGCATTCACCAGCGCCTTCACGAGAAAGCGGCGCATATCGTTGTCGTCTTCGGCGAGGAGAATCTTCGGCATAGTGACCCTTAACGTCCCGGCTCTTTTGGCCCCATTAAGGCGCCCATTTGGGGGCCGCCCGGTAAATGGCCGGTGAAGGTGCATAAAGAAAGCCCCGGCCTTCACAAGGCCTTCCTCCCCTGCCAGAACCCGAAAGCTGACGTTTTCCTTAATCCGGCCGGCAAGACCATCCAATGAACGCGGAAATTGTCGAAGAACTGGCCCCGGCCTTCGATATCGAAGAGCCGCCTTCGGCGGAAAGCCCGGTCGTCTGCAATTCGCCCCATAGCGGCAAGTGCTACCCGGCGGCCTTCCTGCGCCAGAGCCGGCTGGAGCTGGAAATGCTCCGGCGCTCCGAAGACACCTTCGTGGATGAATTATTTTCGGACGCCCCCGTACTCGGCGTACCGCTGATGCGGGCGCACTTCCCGCGCGCCTATCTGGACGTAAACCGCGAGCCTTACGAGCTCGACCCGCGCATGTTCGAGGGCCGCCTTCCCGCCTTCGCCAATACCCGCTCGCTGCGGGTCGCGGGCGGCCTCGGCACCGTTGCCCGCGTGGTCGGCGACGCGCGAGAAATTTATCCGAAGCGCATTCCGGTTGCCGAAGCGCTCGTCCGGATCGAGCAGTTCTACAAGCCCTATCACCGGACTTTGCGCAAACTCGTGAACCGCGCGCAGAAGGGCTACGGCTTCGCGCTTTTGCTCGACTGCCATTCCATGCCCTCGAATGCGGGCCACCGCGACGAGCGCCCGCGCGCCGATTTCGTGCTCGGCGACCGCTACGGCACGAGTTGTTCGGGCGCGATCACAGCGATGGTCGAGCGAACCTTGCGCGCGCAAGGCTATGTCGTGCTCCGCAACAAGCCTTACGCAGGCGGTTTCATTACGGAACATTACGGCGATCCGGCCACCGGCCTGCACGCGCTCCAGATCGAGGTGAACCGCGGGCTCTATATGGATGAGGCACGCTACGAGAAGGCTGCGGGCTTCGAAACGCTGAAGGACAATCTCAGCCGCATGGTCGCGGCCGTCGCGGCTTACACCGAAGCCGGGCTCGAGCCGCTCCCCTACGCTGCCGAATAGAAATACGGTCCGAAGACCCCCGAAAAGAAAGAGGCCGCTACAGTTGCCTGTAGCGGCCCAAGTCTAGGGAGGAAACGCCCAAGGCTCGGCGGGACTGGCCCGCTTCACCCATAAGGAGGGCGGCGAAAACGCGACGCCATCGCGTATCGCACCGCAACAATATGCTGCCGCAGCGCAAAATAAGCAAGTGCTACTTACATAACATTCCCGGGATTGAATTGCCCGAATCCACACAAAAATAGAAGTGGAATCAATTAGTTAGTTCAAGTGATCGCCCGTATGCAAAATCGATGTCTTAGCTATGCAGCTTGGGATCGCGAGCGAATAGAAAACAGACGATCGAGAGCGCTAGCAGCCCCGCGACTACGCCGAACGACACCTGATAGGCGGCCAGCGGATAAACAGTCTGCCCGGGTGCCATGTACTCGATGACGGCCCCCATGGCGGTCTGAAACAGGAAAACGCCGCCCATGGTCGCAAGATTGAACAGGGTCAGGCCGCGGCCGACGAGTTGCGGCGGAAACAGCGCCCGCCCCTGTGCGGTGATCACCGGCGCGTAACTGGCCGCGAGCCCGTAAAGCGCGAACCACACAAGCAGCACGCCTTCGTTCATCTTTCCGGCCAGCGCGAGCCAGATCAGCATCGCAAGCGTCATGCCGGCACCAAGCAGAACCGGCGTGCGGTAGTTGCCGAACAGGCGGTCCGCCGGTCCCCACACGAACACCGAGATCGTGCTCGAGATGGCCAGCACCAGCAGATAGAAGCCGCGCGTCGGCAGGTCGTAGCCATAGACATGCGCGAGATAGGGCCCGCCCCATAGCCCGAGAATGGTAATCACCACCGCATAGTTCGACACGAACATCGCGAAGATCGGCCAAAATGAGGGGGTGCGGGTCACCACCAGCAGACCGCGCAGACTTTCCCGGAAACTTTCCTTCTTGTGCTCGGGCTTCGGCGCGCCCGGCGGATCGTCGCGGACCCACCACAACACGATCAGCCCCGAAAGCGCGGCCAGGACCGCCACGATCATGAACCCCGCGCGCCATCCGATGGTGGCGGCTGCGAGCGCGAGCGGCGCGGTCGCGGCAAGCAGCCCGAGACCGGACAGGCCGAGTTGCGCGCCGACCACGGTCGAAAAATATTTCGGCTTGAACCAGCGCGCATAGATCGCAAGCGGGGCGACATAGAAGCTGGAACAGCCGAGCGCCATCAGTACCCGGCCCAGAATGAGAGTGTTCTGATCCCGCCCCAGCGCGAACACGATGCAGCCCGCGACCGCGATCGCGGTCGACCAGATCATGGTCCTGCGCGGGCCGAAGCGGTCGATCAGCATCCCGACCGGGATTTGCGCGATCGCAAAGGCCAGAAAGAAGGAACTCGACAGAAGCGCGAGCCCGGCCGCGCTGATGTTGAGTTCGGTCACGAGATTGGGCGCAATCACGCCGACCGCGCTGCGCAGGAACTGGCTTACCAGTTGCGCCGATGACAGGACGACGACGAGCCAGATGCCGCCCCACAGATCGAGCTGCGCTGCCGGCGGCGCCTTGGCGGCACCGCCCGTCGTATTCTGCCCGTCCTTCAAGCGCCGGCTCCCCAGGAACATTTTTATGGGCATTCGCCCTTATCGCTCCCGGGTCCGTGCCATGACGGGAGGGTGACTTCAACCGCCGGAGCCGCAGTCAGCCGTTGCTTGAATCACATGCCGACCGCTAGATTGCGGCCCTCTTTAGGGGAGCAATTTCAATGACGTACCGTACCGTTCTTGCCGCCGCGTTCGTTGCGGGCATTACCGCCCTGACCGCGACCGCATCTTTCGCGCAATGGGCCCAGTCCGAGCGCGAAGAGTTCGCACGCGATTGCGTGCAGTCTTGCCGCGCCAACGACAAGGTTCCTTCCGACCGCAAAGGCCAGTGCGTCGATTACTGCGCCTGCGTGGGCGACGCCGCCGAGCGCACCGAACCGAACTACAAGGTTTTGAACGACGACTTCCTCCAGCAGCGCGACACGCCGCGCGTTCGCGCTGTGAAGAATTCGGTTCCCGCCTGCAATCAGAAGGCGTTCCGCTAAGCGCCGGCCGGATCAACGTCATGGGTGCCGTCGACTTCGCGGCCTTCGTCGATGAACTCGCGAAAGTCGCGGGCGACGCCATCCTGCCGTTTTTCCGTACTGCGCTCTCGATCGAGAACAAGAAGCATAAAGGCGCATTCGATCCCGTCACCGCCGCCGACCGCGCGGCGGAGACGGCGATGCGCGCGCTGATCCGCAAAACCTTTCCGGCGCATGGCGTCGTCGGCGAGGAATTCGACGACGTGAAAAGCGACGCGCCCTACACCTGGGTGCTGGATCCGATCGACGGCACCAAGTCCTTCATCGCGGGCATGCCGGTCTGGGGCACGCTGATCGGACTCTGCAAGGACGACATGCCTGTTTACGGCATGATGGCCCAGCCTTTCATCGGCGAGCGCTTCACCGGCGACGGCGCGAAAGCAAAATATCGCGGACCCGCGGGCGAACGGAAACTCATGACGCGCGCCTGCGCCTCGCTCGCCGACGCGCTTCTCTTCACGACGAGCCCGTTACTGTTCACGCCGGACGAGCGCGCCCGCTTCGACGATGTCGAGAAAGACGTCCGTCTCTCGCGCTACGGCGGCGACTGTTACGCCTATTGCATGATCGCGGCAGGCTACGCCGATCTTGTGATCGAGGCGGGGTTAGATGCCTACGACATCGTGCCGCTGATCCCGATCATCGAAGGCGCGGGCGGCATCGTCACGACCTGGCAAGGCGAGAGTGCCGCGAACGGCGGACGCATCGTCGCGGCCGGCGACAAGCGCGTGCACGCAGCCGCGCTCGAAATCCTGAACCAATAGGTTCTTTTCTTACGCCGCCGATCCCGGCACGAAGGCGTCGAACGCCGCCCAGAACTGCGAGCGGATGGATTCGCGCTCCATCAGGATTTCGTGGCGGCTGCCAGGGATCACGATGATCGCGCCCGCGCGAAGCCGGATCGCGAACTTCTCCGCGGCCACCGTCGATACCAGCCGGTCGTCTCCCGCTGCGATGATCAAAATCGGCTGATGCAGTTTCGCCGGATACTCCGGCTGCGCAAACGCATCGATCTGCCGGAACGACGCTGCGATCCACGACATCGTCGGCGAACCCAGTCCGAGCGCGGGATCTGCTTCTACGATCGCGGCGATCCGCTCGTAACGCACCGGATCCGACGAAACCGGATTGCCGTAGAACGGGCGGTTCGTAACCGCGACCGCGCTGCCGCCGGGAATGTAGCGATGACCGAAGCCCACCGCTGCCATGAAGCGCGTGAACAGGCGCGAAAGATTCCGGTAGCGCTGAATCCGCAGATCGATCATCGGCGCGCAAAGCACGACGCGGTCGAACCAGCGTCTTTCCTCATGCAACGCACGCAGGATGTTCGCGCCCCCCATCGAATGCGCGAGCGCGAAGTACGGCGGCGGGCAATCCGGCAGCACGATCTGTTTCATGAAGGCGTCGAGATCGAGCTGGAATTCCGCAAAGTCGCCGACGTGCCCCTTGCGCGGATCGGCAAGTGCGCGCGCGGAACCGCCCTGCCCGCGCCAGTCCAGCACCGCGACCGCGAAGCCCCGTTCGCGCAAATCGCGCACTACCTCGAAATATTTCTCGATCATCTCGGCGCGGCCCGGGAAAATACAGACCGTGCCCTTTCGCTTCGTCCCGCCCGCGGGCCAGCGCGCAAAACGCAGCCGCACGCCGTCGGCAGCTTCGATGTAACCATCGACCGCTTCGTCCGGCACCGGATTGGAAGGAATGGACGTGAGACTCATGCGGCCCGATGCGTACAATGACGCCCGCACCCCGGCAACGGCACTATTTTTTGGGCGCGAGGCGGCTCAAACCCACGATCTCGCCGGTGCGCTCATTGAACACCACGCGGACTTTCATGCCGTAGGGATCGACCGCCTGAAACACGTAGTTTTCGCCGCGGCGGGTAAGCCCGGTGATGTTGCTGAAGCCCTGCGCTTCCAGCCGTTGCACGATATTACCGGCGGCGGCCGCTTCTTCCGCAAAGGTGGAAGGCCGCACGGCAAGCGGGCCTGTCGAAAACGCGGCGACGTTCTGCCGATCGAGCGGAAGCGGAGTAGCTGCGGCCAGGAGCTTTTTCTGGGTTGCCGCGCCTGCGGTCGCTGTCCGAACCGCGGCCTCGGAGACGTCAGCCGAAAGGAGCGCGATGACCGCTACCGCAGGTATCCAGGCTGCTCGCTTCAGGTTCATCGTAACGCCTATAACCCCGCGCCTTCATCGCCCGGGCCACATGAATATTGCCCGAACGCGGATGCCGGACCCTCCACATGTAGGCGGCTTCGACGGGCCTTGAACCCCCGAAAACCACGCCCATATGGTTCTTTGTGCAGGCCATCCGGCTGCACCGCCTGCGGGTTTGGCTACGGCAAACCGCATTTGCGGGCGCGCAACATTCTGCATGTCGCTTCTGAAGGAGGATATGTCATGCGTGGATTCGATCTCACTCCCCTTTACCGTTCGACGGTCGGCTTCGACCGCATGTTCTCGCTGCTCGACGGCTCGTTCGAGGGCCAGGGCCAGACCACTTACCCGCCTTATAACATCGAGCGCACCGGCGAAGATGCCTACCGCATCACCGTCGCCGTCGCGGGCTTCACCGACAAGGAACTCAATATCGAGGTGAAGGAAAACGCGCTCACCATCCGCGGCGAAAAAACCGTGAACGAGCAGGAAGACAAGCCCGAGTTGCTCTATCAGGGCATCGCGGCGCGCGCCTTCGAGCGCCGCTTCCAGCTCGCGGATCACGTCGAGGTAACCGGCGCCAGCGTCGAAAACGGCTTGCTGCACGTCGATCTCGTCCGCCGCATTCCCGAAGCCAAGAAGCCGCGCCAGATTCCGATCGGCAAGGCCAATGGCGAAGCCAAAGTGATCGACGCGACCGCCAAGGCCGCGTAACGAACGCCGGCACGAAAAGCGAAAGGGCCTCCGCAAGGAGGCCCTTTTGTTTCTTCAGAACGGCGGCTGCACCGGCGGCAATAGCGCCGGAGTTTGCTTCTTCGGTGCGTCGAAGGTCGGCACCGCGCCCGTCGTCTGGTGGTCGGGGGCGCGCTGCGTATCGGCGGCCGGCATCTTTGGTGCCTGTGCCGATTTCGGCATGTCGTTCTTTTTCTGCGCGTCCGTCTTCGGCTCTTCTTTTTTCCTGATCTCGGCCTTCGGGGCTTCGTCCGGACGTGCTTGCGGCGAAGGCGTCTTCTGCTTGTCCTTTTCCGGCGTCAGCGCGGCCGTGCGGTCGGTCTTCTTGTCTTTCGAATCTTTCTTCTTCGCCGTCTTGGTTTTCGCAGCCGGCGCATGCTTGTTGTCGCCGCGCTGATCGAACGGAATCACGTTCGGGCCCTGTTGCGGCAACGCATTCGGACGCGACGGCGGCCAGTCGGCGGGACGCTGGTTCGGCGGCACATCGCGGTAATCGTAGTCCGGCCCGTCGTCATCAAAATCGTTCGGGGGGCCATAGTTCGGCGGGTTGATCGAAACCACGCGCGGCGGCACGGGACGGCGCAATACATCAATTACGCGACCGTTGTAGCCGTCGATGAGCACGCGCACCTGCCGGCCTTCGCGATCGACCGCATGCGTGACCCAGAGCGGTCCGCGCGGACGCGGTTCGGCGACCGGCTGGAAGCCGAGCGAACGCACCATCTCTTCGATGTGCTGCGGCGGAATTCTGCCGCCATAAGCGGGCGGCGGTGGCGGTCCCCAATACTGCGCCGACGCGGGCGTCGCCGCCGCGAGTGCGAGCAACGCGGCCGGCAAAATTGAGGAACGCAAAACTTTTTCTCGAATTGTCACGGCGCTCTCCCCGTAAAGACGAGCCGCCCCCACCCGGGCGAAATATCGACGCCCGATTACGGCGGTCTTGCGACAGGAATCGTGCGCTTTCTGGAGATTTCAGCGCAGGATTCCTGAACGCAGGTTCAGTAATGCAGACGAAAACCACCATAAATCGCCCGCCCTGAACCGGGGTTGAACAAGTTCGTCGGCCCCGCGCCATAAACATTCGCGACGCTGACCGCCGAGATGTAGTTCACATCCGTCAGATTGCGCGCGTCGAGATAGAAGGTTGCGTTGGCGCTTGCTTCATAGACCGCGCGGAAGTTCAGGAGCGCATAGGCCGCGGTCTTCGCCGTGTTCGCGTTATCGACGAAATAGGCCGACGGCACGATCTCGACATTCGGCCCGAACGAGAATCCATTTGGGTGCTTGTAGAGAAGCTCGCTGCGAATGAAATGCCGCGGCGCTCCGGGCAACTGGTTGTCGCCGAACACCGGATGGTTGTCGAAGCGGAAGTCGCTGAGGGTGTAGGACGTATTCAGCCACAGCCGGTCGGGATCGGGCGCAGACGAAAACATCGACTGAAGAAACGAGAAACCGAACCCGGCTTCCAGTCCCTGGTGCACGGTCTTCGGCACGTTGCCGATTTCGCAAATGCCGCCGCCGGAGCTTAAGCATTGCAGTTCGTCGGTGATGTTCGCGCGATAGATCGCGACGTCCCACGTATAATTCGGCCGCTTGGCGCGTGTGCCGATCTCGAACGTCACGGCACGTTGCGGCCTGATCTGCGTGAAATCACCGGAAAGCACACCGCCCTCGCCGAAGCTCGGCGCCTCCGCGCTCCGCGACAGATTGGTGAATACCTGCCAGGTCGTATCGACCTGCCAGAGCAAGCCGGCCTTGGGACTCCACAGATCATGCTCGGCGCGGCCCGGCACAGGCGTGCCGGAGATCACGGTACGATCGCGCACGGCGAACAGGAATTGCGTGCCTGTCACCAGCGCCACCGACGGCAGGAAATAATACGAGTTCTCGAGATAGGCCGAATAGTTCTCGGACTTGTCCCAGGTGCGATTGAAAAGGACGCCCTTCGTGGCGTTCCCAATGTTCGCGAAAATCTGCGAGTCGGTCTGGCCGTTATGGATATTGAAGCCGGCGACCAGCCGGTTGCGCTTTCCCGCAATCGCGCTTTCGTTCACCGCGCGGATGAAGCCGCCGTAATCCTGCGTTGCCTGATCGATCCAGACCGAAATCGGATGCTTGAGATGCCGGTCGGTGCCGAACAGGCCGAGTTCGACCGTGGTGTCGTCGAAACGCAGCGTGGTCTTGTTCGCAAGCCGCAGTGAATCGATATTGCGCTGCCAGTCGCCCGTGACGTTCGCAGCATTCGCAGTACGCGGCGAAGTGAGCGCCACGCTGCGCTCGACCTCGCCCGGAATACGCTGCCGGATCGTGCTCGAGTTGATGTAGAAGCGCGTCTCGGCATTCTCCGAAAAGCGGTAGCCAAGGTTGGCGTTTGCGCGCGTCGAGTCGCCGTCGCTATGCGCGCGATAGCCGTCCTGCGACTGGAACGAGCCGGTGATGAAATAATCGGCCGGGCCGAACACGCCGGCCGTGTTCGTCTGGAATCGGTAGAAGCCGAAGCTGCCGATATCGGTAGAAACGCCGAAGCGCGGCGCATCATATCCCGAAGGTGTTGCAAAATTGATTGCACCGCCGAGCGAATTCGCACCGAAGCGCAACGCATTCGCGCCTTTATAGACTTCGGCGAAACGATAGGCGGAAGGATCGATCTCCTGAAAATCGCCGTAGCCGTCGGCGGTGTTCATCGGAATTCCGTCCATGAAGAGCTGCGTCGAGCGCAGATGGAAGTTCCGCGACAATCCCGCGCCGCGGATTTGGAGCCGCGAATCCTCGCCCCATTTCGGCTGCACAATCACGCCCGGCACATAGTCGAGAATATCTTTCAGCGTTTGCGCGTGGCGATTTCGGTACTGCGTGTCCGGCACTACATTGACCGCGCCGGGCGTGTTCTGGATGTCGCGTTCCGCCTGCACCGCGGTCGGCGCAGTCAGCGCGCGCGGCAGGCCGTCGATCGTAATGTTGATGGTGGGAAGCTGCTCCCGCGCGGACAATGCGCAAGGCAGCACCAGCGTGGCGCAAAGCGCGCCGAAGCGAAGCGTGTATTTCATGACGCTTACTGCTTCGGCGTGACGGTGAGCGCGGCCGCGGGACTGTCGAGATCGTGCAGCTTTTCGCTCGGCGATGGAATTTCGTTCCACGCGCGAACCTTTTCGCCGCAGGCCTGCTCGACTGGGAAATAGAGTGCGCCCGGCTCTTTCGGCAGTTTCATCGAGAGTGTGAATTCATCGAACTGATCGTCCGGCAGATTCCCGCCGGAGAAGATCACCTTCGCGACACGGTGCGTGATTTTTGCCCCATGAAAGCCCTGAACCTCTTTGTCGAGCTCTACGCGAACAATTTCGATCTTCCATCCTGCTTTCGACTGCGGCTTGGCCTGAATGATATTTTCAGGCAACCAGATCGAAACTTTGGTGGTGGCGGCACCGTCGCAACCATGCGGCACGGTGAAGGTTGCGCGGAAGTAAGAGTCGGCCGATGCCGATTTTTGCGTGAGCGTGGGATGAGACGAAGCGGCAACGGTGCCGGCGATCACGCCGAGCGCCGCGCAAGCGAATGCGCGAAACGAAAACATGGGAAGCCCCGAATTTTTTTGAGTTCAACTGCGGATAACCGGCAAAGCCCGAAATCACGCAGCGATCGGGGGCGCCCGTTGCCGTTGCGAGAAGAAAAGATCGGAGTGCGCGGTCCGAACCGTGGACACGTTCCAGTCGATATGACGGATCGTGAATTCGGCCGCGGCGAACACGGGAAGTTCCGGCGCGACCGCGGTCGCCGCATTGGCGCAGGCCGCGCAGCCGAACGCCTTGCTGGCCTTCTTGTCGGCTTTGCCTTGCGGCAGTTCCCCGGCAGGTGCGCTCTCGCCGAAGCAGATTTCGAAGAAGGACCAGTTTTGCCCGGCGGCATGGGCAGTGAACTGCGCACCCGCGAACGCGCCGATGACAAGCTGGAGCACGAGCGCATAGGCCGCGAGCCAGCCAAAAGGCCGCCGCCAGCTACGCCCTATGCCGCTCCCCTGTCGCTTCACGTTCACCCCACGAGCCACACCCTAGCCGGAACCCCAGCCGGTCCACCATGCGACCCGTTTCCCGCAATACCATTGCGCGGACCGCCCTCACCTCATACCTTTTCTTTCGTAAGGAGCGAAAAGCCCGCAAGAAAAGCGTTCTGCTCGCTTGTAGGGCAGGAAAAAATCTGTCAGGGTATTAGACAGTAATGCTGTCCTAGTTTTATAGGACCGCTAGGCCGACCGGCAGGCAGAAAACACCAAGCCGGAAGCGTCAGGAAAAAGCCGGTTCTCCGGCCCGGCGCAGACTTTGCACGGCGGGCTAGCCGAGGCGTCTAGACTTGGCAGTCCGCGCGATCAAAACAAAATCGCGGGACCGGCTGCGGGCCACGGAGGGTGGCGCGAGGCTTGGGCTACGGCGAAAAATGAAGGCTAAAGGGGCAAGGCGATGAAGACGGATCGGTATGGCAGAACGGGACCGCAGCGTGGCGTGAAGGCGCTCGCTACGAAACCGTCGCGTGCTGACTGGAGCACGCCTGCTCCCCAGGGCCTGTTCGATCCGAAGGACGAGAAGGATTCCTGCGGCGTCGGCTTCATCGCCGACATCAAGGGCCGGAAGTCGCACCAGATCGTCGAGGACGCGCTGACGATCCTGCTCAACCTCGAGCATCGCGGCGCGGTCGGCGCCGACCCGCGCGCGGGCGACGGTGCGGGCATTCTCGTGCAGATTCCGCACAAGTTCTTCGCGAAGAAGACCAAGCAGCTCGGCTTCGAACTTCCGGCACCGGGCGAATATGCGATCGGCTACCTGTTCCTGCCGCGCGAGCCGCAGTGGCGTCAGGTCATCATCGACGTTTACGCCGAAGCCATCGCCGAAGAAGGCATGAAGCTCTTGGGCTGGCGCGACGTGCCGACCGACAACTCCACGCTCGGCGAGTCGGTGAAGCCGACCGAGCCGGTGCACGTGCAGGTCTTCATCGGCCGCGGCAAGAACGTCGCCGACGAGACCGAGTTCGAGCGCAAGCTTTATCTCCTGCGCAAGGTGATCTCGAACAAGATCTACAACAAGCGCGAGCGCCGCCTTGCGGACTATTACGCGGTTTCGATCTCATGCCGCACGGTCGTCTATAAGGGCATGTTCCTCGCCGACCAGCTCGGCACTTATTATCCCGATCTGCACGACGCCGACTTCGAAAGCGCGCTTGCGCTCGTGCATCAGCGCTTCTCGACCAACACCTTCCCGACCTGGTCGCTCGCGCACCCCTACCGGATGGTCGCGCATAACGGCGAAATCAACACGTTGCGCGGCAACGTGAACTGGATGGCGGCGCGCCAGGCTTCCGTCTCCTCGCCGTTGTTCGGCAGCGACATCTCCAAGCTCTGGCCGATTTCCTATGAAGGCCAGTCGGACACCGCCTGTTTCGACAACGCGCTCGAGTTTCTGACGCAAGGCGGCTACTCGCTCAGCCATGCGATGATGATGCTCATTCCGGAAGCCTGGGCCGGCAATCCGATGATGGATGAGAAGCGCCGCGCGTTTTACGAGTATCACGCGGCACTGATGGAGCCGTGGGACGGCCCCGCCGCGGTCGCTTTCACCGATGGCCGCCAGATCGGCGCAACCCTCGACCGCAACGGCCTGCGGCCCGCGCGCTATTTCATCACCAAGGACGACCGCATCATCATGGCGTCCGAAATGGGCGTGCTCACCGTTCCGGAAGACCAGATCGTCCGGAAGTGGCGCCTCCAGCCGGGCAAGATGCTGCTGGTCGACCTCGAAAAGGGCCGGCTCATTCCCGACGAGGAATTGAAGGCGGAAATTTCCGCGAGCCATCCCTATCAGGACTGGCTCGACAACACGCAGCTCGTCGTCGAGAAGCTGCCGGCTGCGAAGAACGCCGTGCCGCGCTCCAATCTGTCGTTGCTCGATCGTCAGCAAGCCTTCGGTTACTCCGAAGAAGACCTGAAGATGCTGATGACGCCGATGGCGGCGAACGGCGAAGAAGCGATCGGCTCGATGGGCAACGACACGCCGATCTCCGCGCTCTCCGAGAAGGCGAAGCCACTCTACACTTATTTCAAGCAGAACTTCGCACAGGTGACGAACCCGCCGATCGACCCGATCCGCGAGGAAATCGTGATGAGCTTGGTGTCGTTCATTGGCCCCCGCCCGAACATCCTCGACATGGAAGGCGCCTCGAAGAACAAGCGGCTCGAAGCGCACCAGCCGATTCTCACGAACGACGACCTCGAGAAGATCCGCGAGATCAACGAAGCCGTCGATTCGCATTTCAACTCGAAGACGCTCGACGTCACCTATCCGGCTGAGCAAAGCGCGAACGGCCTCGAGCCCGCGCTCGACCGGCTCTGCGACCGCGCCGAGAACGCGGTAAAGTCCGGCTGCAACATCATCATCCTCTCCGACCGCAATGTCTCGGCGGAGCGCATTCCGCTGCCGATGCTGCTCGCCTGCGCGGCAGTCCACCATCACCTGATCCGCAAGGGCCTGCGCACTTCGGTCGGCCTCGTGGTCGAATCCGGCGAGCCGCGCGAAGTGCATCACTTCGCCTGTCTTGCGGGCTACGGCGCGGAAGCGATCAATCCCTATCTCGCGTTCGAAACGCTGATCGCGATGCGCGACGACATTCCGGGCAAGCCGGACGAAAAGGAAATCGTCAAGCGCTACATCAAGGCGATCGGCAAGGGCCTGATGAAGGTGATGTCGAAGATGGGCATCTCTACCTATCAGTCCTATTGCGGCGCGCAGATTTTCGACGCGGTCGGCTTGAAGCAGGAATTCGTCTCGAAGTATTTCACCGGCACCGTCACCAAGATCGAAGGCGCCGGCACAGAAGACATCGCGCGCGAAACCGCGCAGCGTCATGCGGAAGCGTTCGGCGATGCGCAGATTTTGCGCGAGATGCTGGACGTCGGCGGCGAATATGCCGTGCGGGTGCGCGGCGAGGCCCATGCCTGGACCGCGCCGACGGTGGCACTCCTGCAACACGCGGTGCGCGGCAACTCACAGGACCAGTATCGCGAATATGCGCGAATCCTGAACGAGCAGTCCGAAAAGCTCCTCACTATCCGCGGCCTGTTCCGCATCAGGGACGCGAAGGAAGACGGTCGCACCCCGATCGACATTTCTGAAGTCGAGCCGGCGAAGGAAATCGTCAGGCGTTTCGCCACCGGCGCGATGAGCTTCGGCTCGATCTCGCGCGAAGCGCACACCACGCTTGCGATTGCGATGAACCGCATTGGCGGCAAGTCGAACACCGGCGAAGGCGGCGAGGAAGCCGACCGCTTCAAGCCGCTGCCGAACGGCGACTCGATGCGCTCAGCGATCAAGCAGGTGGCTTCCGGCCGCTTCGGCGTCACGACCGAATACTTGGTCAACTCGGACATGATGCAGATCAAGATGGCGCAGGGCGCGAAGCCCGGCGAAGGCGGCCAATTGCCCGGCCACAAGGTCGATGACGTGATCGCCAAGGTCCGCCACTCGACGCCGGGCGTCGGCCTGATCTCGCCGCCGCCGCATCACGACATCTATTCGATCGAGGATCTGGCGCAGCTCATTTACGACCTGAAGAACGTGAACCCGGCCGGCGACGTTTCGGTGAAGCTCGTTTCCGAAGTCGGCGTCGGCACGGTTGCCGCCGGCGTCTCCAAGGCGCGCGCGGATCACGTCACGATCTCGGGCTACGAAGGCGGCACCGGCGCGTCTCCGCTGACGTCGCTGAAGCACGCGGGTTCGCCGTGGGAGATCGGCTTGGCCGAGACGCACCAGACGCTCGTGCATAACCGGCTGCGCGGCCGCATCGCGGTGCAGGTCGATGGCGGCTTCCGAACGGGGCGCGACGTCGTGGTCGGAGCGCTGCTTGGCGCGGACGAATTCGGCTTCGCGACCGCGCCGCTGATCGCGGCCGGCTGCATCATGATGCGCAAGTGTCACTTGAACACCTGCCCGGTCGGCGTCGCGACGCAGGACCCGGTGCTCCGCAAGCGCTTCAAGGGCGCACCCGAGCACGTCATCAACTACTTTTTCTTCGTGGCGGAGGAAGTCCGCGCGATCATGGCGTCGCTCGGCTACAAGACCTTCAACGAAATGGTCGGCCAGATGCAGATGCTGGACCGGACCAAAGTGATCGCGCACGCGAAAGCGAACGGCCTCGATTTCTCGAAGCTGTTCTCGAAGCCCAACGCTGCGAAGGGCGTCGCGATCCATCACGCCGAGCGCCAAAACCATCACCTCGAGAACGTGCTCGACCGCAAGCTGATCGTCGAAGCCAAGGCCGCGCTCGACCGCGGCGCGCCGGTGCGCATCCAGATGCCGATCAAGAGCGTTGACCGCTCGGCGGGCGCTATGCTTTCGGGCGAAGTCGCCAAGCGCTACGGCCATGCCGGCCTGCCTGAGGACACCGTCGTCGTCCGCCTGAAGGGCACCGCCGGTCAGGCATTCGGTGCGTGGCTTGCGCACGGCGTCACCTTCGATCTCGAGGGCGAAGCCAACGACTATGTCGGCAAGGGTCTCTCCGGCGGCAAGATCGTCGTGCGTCCTTCCGAAGACGGCGCATTCGTGCCGGAAGAGTCGATCATCGTCGGCAACACCGTGCTTTACGGCGCGATCGAAGGAGAATGTTATTTCCGCGGCGTCGCGGGCGAGCGCTTCGCGGTCCGCAACTCGGGCGCGATCGCGGTAGTCGAAGGCACCGGCGATCACGGCTGCGAGTACATGACCGGCGGCATCGTGGTCGTGCTCGGCGCGACGGGCCGTAACTTTGCGGCCGGCATGTCGGGCGGCATCGCCTATGTGCTCGACGAGGACGGCACGTTCGAATCCCGTTGCAACATGGCGATGGTCGGCCTCGAGAAGGTGGTCGAGTCCGGCGACCCGGAAGCGATGGACCGCATCCTCGTGAAGGAACATCTGGGTGCTTACGACGCCGAGCGTCTGAAGCACCTAATCGAAAACCACGCGAAACATGCCGGCTCGAAGAAGGCCGCCGCTATTCTCGCGGACTGGAACAGCTATGTCGGCAAGTTCCGCAAGGTGATGCCGCATGAATTCCGCCGCGCGCTTGGCGAAATGGCAAAAATCGCGCAAGAACAGCCGCGTCTCGCCGCGGGGGCTTAAGTACAATGGGTAAGATCACAGGCTTCCTCGAAATCGAGCGCGAGGACCGGCCTTATGCGCCGGTTGCCGAACGCATCAAGCATTACCGCGAGTTCGTCGAACCGCTCTCGGAAAAAGAGACGCGCGATCAGGCGGCGCGCTGCATGGATTGCGGCATTCCGTACTGTCACAACGGCTGCCCGGTGAACAACCAGATCCCCGACTGGAACGATCTGGTTTATCGCGGCGACTGGGAAGAAGCCGCGCGCAACCTGCACTCGACCAACAATTTCCCGGAAGTGACGGGCCGCGTCTGTCCTGCACCCTGCGAAGCGTCCTGCACGCTCAACCTCGAGGACACGCCGGTCAACATCAAGACCATCGAAGCCGCGATCGCCGACCGCGCTTACGAAGAAGGCTGGCTGAAGCCGCAGCTTCCGACCCACAAGACCGGCAAGAAGATCGCCGTGATCGGTTCGGGTCCGGCGGGCTTGGCTTGCGCGCAACAGCTCGCGCGAGCCGGCCACGACGTGCATGTGTTCGAGAAGAACCAGAAGGCCGGCGGCCTGCTGCGCTACGGCATTCCCGACTTCAAGATGGAAAAGCACTACATCGATCGCCGCGTCGAGCAGATGCAGGCCGAAGGCGTCACCTTCCATTACGGCCAGCATGTCGGCGTGAACGCCTCGATTGCGGAAATCGAGAAGTCGCATGACGCGGTCGTGCTCGCGGGCGGAGCCGAGAAGGGCCGCGACCTGCCGATCCCGGGCCGCGAACTCGACGGCATCCACTTCGCGATGGAATTTCTGCCGCAACAGAACCGCCGTGTCGGCAACGAAAGCCTGAACGGCGCGAAGGACATCCTTGCCGGCGGCAAGCATGTCATCGTGATCGGCGGCGGCGACACCGGCTCCGACTGCATCGGCACTTCGATCCGTCAGGGTGCTGCGTCCGTGACGCAGCTCGAAATCCTGCCGCAGCCGCCGGAAAAGGAAAACAAGCTGATGGTGTGGCCGGACTGGCCGCTGAAGCTGCGCACCTCCTCATCGCAGGAAGAAGGAGCCGAACGCGAGTTTTCGGTGATGACGCAAACGTTCATCGGCGAAGGCGGCAAGGTGAAGAAGCTCCGCTGCGTGCGCGTGGACGGCAACATGAAGCCGGTCGCGGGCAGCGAATTCGACCTCGATGCCGATCTCGTGCTGCTCGCGATGGGCTTCGTCCATCCGGTGCACGAAGGCATGATCAAGGATCTCGGGGTCGAGCTCGACCAGCGCGGCAACGTCAAGGCGAATGTCTCGGACTACAAATCGTCGAAGCAAAAGATCTTCGCCTGCGGCGACCTGCGTCGCGGCCAGTCGCTCGTCGTCTGGGCGATCCGCGAAGGCCGCCAGGCCGCGCATTCGGTCGACAAGTTCCTGATGGGCGAGACGATCCTGCCGCGGTGAACTAACCACTTGTCATTCCGGACGCCGCGAAGCGGCGATCCGGAATGACGACGCATTAATTTTCGGCGGCGCCTCTACTTCTTCTCGAAGCTCGCCGGACGCGGCCAGCGGAAATCGTCCGCGCGGCCGTTCACCGGCGGCGGCGGCAGACCATCGACCAGCACTTTCTTCGTGCTCTCGTCGATGAAAGCCGGCGCATTCGCGGTTTTCGTCTCGCCTTCCAGAATTCGCGTCTGGCCGAGCGGCACGTTCAGCGGAATCACCGGACCCGCGATCGGCTTCACGCCCGAAGTCGAAGGGTTCAGATCGACGCCATAAGGCAGATAAGGACTGCGCACGCGTGAATCGAACAGGCGAATGAGATCGCGCTCGACATAATGCGCGAACTTGCGCGCGCCCGCGCGCGTGAAGTGAATGCCGTCGGAAACACGAAGCCGCCGTGTCTGGCCGTCCATCGCCGCACCCGACGAAACGAACTGGCCCTGCTCGTCGACGAAGCCTTCCCACACATCGATATAGAGCATGCCGGCACGCGCCGCGCGTTCGCGCAGGATGTCGTTGATATATTCCATGTCCGCGGAAAGTTTCTGGTTCGCGGTCGGCGGCAGGCCGGTGAGATAAACCGGCGTGCCCTTCTCTTTCAGCTTGGCGAGAAAATCATCGACCCGCTTCGCATAGATTTCGCGCCAGCGTTCGCTGCGGATTTCGTGCGAGCCGGCTTCGTCTCTCAGCACCTGCCGGTCGTTGAGGCCGAGCATCACGACGAAAGCGGTCGCACGCTCGTTCGCGACGATATTCGCCGCCTCCTTCTGCCAGTTGTAGAAGTCTTCGCGCACTAGACCGGAGGAAGAGCGCGTCTTCTTGATGATCGCGATTTCCGGCCGCTCGGAGAAGAAGGTTTCCGCAAGACCCTGCGCGAGCTGGTCGGCAAGCGTGTCGCCGATCACGACGACGTATTCCTCGGGCTTCTGCTGGCGCTTCGTGTCGGCGTCGGCGCTGTTCGCGGAGTTGTAAACCGTGCCGAGGGTCGGGTCTTCGCGCTCCTTCGGCTCGCGATCCTCGGGCTTTTCCTGTTCGGGCTGGTAGCGCGGCCCGAACAGGCGCTCGAAGATCGTGAAGGGGCTTTGCGCGGCCGCCTGCCGTGACGGCGCGAACGACGCCGCCGCGGTTACGGCGGCGAAAAGCAGGATCACAAACAGGCGCTTCATGCGCCGGAGTAAGTCCGCATTTTCCGGCCATTGCAAGGCGCGTGCGAAACCGGCCCTTTAGAGGCCCTGCCGCATCCGCTCCAGCACCGCCACGGTCGCGAAGGCGTCGGGCGTGATTCCGCTGCGCTGCTGATAGGCGAGCAGCGCCGCCTTGGTCTGCTCGTCGAATTTGCCGTCGCTTTCGCCATTATAAAGTCCGAGCGATGACAGGCGCTGTTGCAACTCGACGCGCTCGGCGCGCGAAAGGACCTGCTCACCGCGCGGCCAGTCTGCCTCGAACGGGCCGCCGCCACGGATGCGATCCGCGAGATGCCCGATCGCAAGCGCATAGGCGTCGGCCGGATTGTAGCGAAGGATTACTTCGAAGTTCCGCGTCATGAGGAACGCAGGCCCCCGCGCACCGGCGGGTGCGAGAATATAGCCTTGCGTCTGCGGGAACGCCTGGCCGCGCACGCGGCGCACCCCGAGCGACACCCATCCCTGCGCCGACTTCTTGATCGTCCGGTTCGCGAGCTTGTAGTTGAAATTGCGCGGCAGCGTCACTTCGTAGCCCCAGCTAATGCCGCGCTGCCAGCCGTTCTTCGAAAGATTGTTCGCGGTCGAGGCCAGCGCATCGGCAACCGTATCGACGAGGTCTTTCCTGCCGTCGCCGTTGAAATCGACTGCGAGCCGCTTGAAGGTCGTCGGCATGAACTGGGTCTGGCCGAAGGCACCAGCCCACGAGCCCTTGAGCCGCGCGCGCGAAATATCGCCATGCGCGACGATTTCCATGGCGGCCAGAAATTCCGAGCGGAAATATTCCTGCCTTCGGCCGATGCAGGCGAGCGTCGCGGTCGAGCGGATCACGTCGCGATCGCCTGCCGATTTGCCGAAATTGGATTCGATGCCCCAGATCGCAGCAACGACATAGGGATCGACGCCGTAGGTCTGCTCGATCCGCTGGAAGGTCGCGCGATGCACCGCGAACATCTCGCGGCCTTGATTGATGCGCCGCTCGGCGACGAGCTGATCGACATAGTCCCAGACCGCCTTGGTGAACTCCGGCTGCCGGTCCATCAGCTCGATGATCTTCATGTCGGGTTCGAGATCGCGCGTCTCGCGCACATAGACCGCGTGCGAAATGCCGCGCGCCTGTGCCTGCTGCGCGAGCGAGCCGATGCATTGCTTGAAATTGCTCGCCGCCGCCGAGACCGCCTGCGGCGACATCTGCGGATGCGTCGGGTGATTGGCCTGCTTGCCGGGAAGATGGGGCGCGCGGATCGGCGACGCCGTCTGGGTCGTCGTCGGATCGCTCGCGCAGGCGCAAAGCGCCAGACAGATCGCGCCGAACGCTCCGGCGCGCGTCAGAAATCGAACTCCACTCATCTCGTCCCCGCAAATACGCAGCACAAAAACTTCGCGAGAACGGCGGCGGACTTATCGCTGCATACGGATTCCGATAAGCCCGATATTCGCCGTGTAGTCCTGACCCGCCACGTTCGAGAACAGGCGCTCGTTGCGGAATTCGCCCTTGAGCGCGAGCGAGCGGCTCAGCGAATACGTCAATGCAGCCGAAGTTCGTAAATAATCGTTAACCAGCGAAGTTCCCTCATATTCTTCGCTGAGCCAGCCGACGCTGACGGAGGCGACGAGCCAGCGGCGCAGCGCATGCTCGATGGTCAGCTTTGCCTCGTGGCGTAGCACGCCGGAAGCGCCCGGCACCGAGGTTTCATCGATGCCGGAGGCGGCATTGAGCTTGAAGGTCGTGAGCCCGGTCGCAAGCCAGACCAGCGAAGCGTCGTAGATCATGCCTTGCACGTCCGCGAGCGACGGATCGGCGTAGCTGCGATGGGAAAAGCCGATCGACACGTCGCCATAGAGCCAGTCTTTGCGGCCGAAGGTAATGCCTGCGCGCAGCGTATAGCCGTCGGAGTCCCGCATGACGCCGCTGAAATCGACCGGCAGATCGCGCTCGCGGCGGTCCATGCTGACCTCGACGAAGGGCTTCACGTCCGGCGACCATTCGTAGGTGCCGCGCAGCCGCGCGGAATAGGCGTTGTAATCGCGGTCCGCGAGGCTCGTGACCGTGCCGTTGGTCAACTCGGCGTTTTCGTAGACGTTGCGCTCGATGCCCACGCCGGCCGTCAGCTCGAAGCGGTTGAAGTGCTGCACCAGTGCCGCCGTCTGCCCGAACGTATAGACATTCGGCTGCCGCCGCACGGAGGCAATCGCATCGGGGCTCCCGGGGTTTTCCGTCGTCAGGCTGAACTTGCTTTCGAGTTCGATCTTGGTGCGCGCGGCGACATCGAGCCGCGTTTTCACGAGCGCCTGCACATCCGGGCGATCGACACCATCGACGCTGTCATAGGCTGTATAGGCGCCGCGCAAATCGAAAGTCATCTCGTGGCGTTGCCACTCGGATTTTCCCTGCAACTGGCCCTGCACGGTTTCGAACCACGAACCCTTGCCGTTCGCGACCTTTTCGGCGTTCGAATCGAAACCGGCCTGCAACTCGATGCTCGGCCGCAGGAGAAATGTCCCGGCATGAAAACCGGGCGCGCCGAACGGCTCGTCGTCCTGCGGCGGACGGCGGCGGCGCAGCGGCGAGATCGTGCCGGTGATTTCGGGCGACGCCGTAGTCTGCTGCGCGCGCAGGAGCGACGGATTGCGCACAATCAGGTTCGGCTCCGCTGGCGGCACAGGCGGCGTCTGGATGCTTTTCTTCTGTGCCTGCTTCTTTTTCGGAGGCGCTTTCTTCTTCTGCGAAACGTAGCCGGTCTGGCCTGCGCCGTTCGGCGGCACCGCTCCGGTCACGCGCGGCGAGTCGAGCAGGCGATCGGCGATCGAGGGAATATTCTCGGCGCTGGTTTGCGCCTGCGCGGCCCCGGCGAAGACGAGCACGCACAGGCCGGCAGACAAAGCCCGCCAGCATCCAAAAACCGGCGTGAGGAACGAGGCAGAACCCGGCAAAACCTATGCCCGCGAATGGCTTGGATGGTTAACGAAGCTAAAACGGGCATGGTTAATGCTTCGTTCTAAATGCCCGCCGATTGGCCTCCCGCCCGCCGCCCGTGCTAGGGAATCGGCCCGTTTCGGCCCCTAAAGCGGCCTCAAGGAGCGGTCCAAGGTTCCAATGCAGAAGCCCGAGAAAAGCACCGCGACCACGGCCTCCTCACCGCATATCGCAGTCGCATTGCGTACCCTGACGACGGAAGCGAACGGCCTTGGCGCGCTCTCCGCCGCCTTCGCAGGCGACCTCGGCGCGGCTTTCTCGGAAGCCGTGGAAAAGATCCGCATTGTCTCCGGTCAGCACGGCGGACAGGGCCGCGTCATCGTGACTGGCATGGGCAAGAGCGGCCATATCGGCCGCAAGATCGCGTCCACTCTGTCCTCGACCGGTACGCCCGCTTATTTCGTGCATCCCGGCGAAGCGAGCCACGGCGATCTTGGCGTCATCTCCGACAAGAGCGACATCATTCTCGCGCTGTCATGGTCCGGCGAGACTGCGGAGCTACGCGACCTGATCGATTACGCGAAACGCTTCCGCGTGCCGCTGATCGCGATCACCTCACAGCCGGCTTCCGCGCTCGCGCAGGCCGCCGACATCGCGCTCCTCCTTCCGGCAGCACCGGAAGCCTGCCCGAACGGTCTTGCGCCGACGACCTCGACCTTGATGCAGCTCGCGCTTGGCGACGCGCTCGCGGTTGCACTTCTGGAGAGCCGCGGCTTCACCGCGCTCGATTTCAAGGCGCTGCATCCGGGCGGCAAGCTGGGCGCAAGCCTCACCTTCATCCGCGACGTGATGCACGAAGGCGAGAAACTCCCGCTCGTGCGTCTCGGCACGCCGATGTCGAGCGCGATCGTGGAAATGTCGGCGAAGGGCTTCGGCTGCGTCGGCGTCTTGAACGAAGCCGGCGATCTCGCGGGCATCGTCACCGACGGCGATCTGCGCCGTCACATGCGGCCTGACCTCCTGACCTCGAAGGTCGAGGACGTAATGACGAAGAATCCGAAGTCAGCGACGCCCGATCAGCTCGCGCTGGAAGTGCTGGAGACGCTGAACGCCTCCAACATCACCGCGCTGTTCGTGGTCGAGAATAAAAAGCCGCGCGGCCTCGTGCACCTGCACGACCTGTTGCGGATCGGCGTCGCTTGAACAATTAAGACGCGGGCGAGACGATCAGCGTCGCGCCGTCGGTGCGCTCCACTTTCACTTTCGTTCCAGCCGGACAATCCGGGCCGGTCACGCGCCAGGTGGAATCGTCGACCCGCACGCGGCCCGCGCCCTGCACGATCGGCTCGTCGAGCGTGAACACCCGGCCGATCAGCGCGTCATGCCGGCGGTTGAGAAACGGCTTGTCGGAATCGACCTGCCCGCCCGGCTGGAATTTCCGGCCGAGCAACACCGAAATTACCGACATGATCGCGAACACGACGACCTGCACCTGCCAGCCGAGCGGCAGGATGAAGCCGATGACGCCGGTGGCAATCGCGGCGAGACCGAGCCAGAGCATGAAGATGCCGGGCGTCATGACCTCGAGCACGAGCAGAATGCCGCCAAGGATGAACCAGTTCCAGACTCCGAGCTGCGTGAAGATACTCATCGCGGGAAATCCTCATGCGCCGGAGCGGCGCGGGCCGGTCGGCGAATTGCCCGCCCCCGGCCGATCGTCGCCGAATACGGATTTCGAAAGTTCGGCAATGCCGCCGAGCGAGCCGAGGATCGCAGTCGCTTCATAAGGCAGCATGAACACCTTCTGGTTCGGCGACATCGCGAACTGCTCCATCGCCTTCACGTATTTCTCGGCGATGTAATAGTTCAGCGCCGAAGCCTGCCCGCCCGCGACCGCCTGGCTGAGCACGGTGGTCGCTTTCGCATCGGCTTCGGCAAGGCGCTCGCGCGCTTCGGCCTCGCGGAACGCGGCTTCCTTGCGGCCTTCGGCCTCAAGAATACGGGCCTGCTTGTCGCCTTCGGCGCGAAGAATTTCCGACTGCCGCTGGCCTTCGGCTTCCAGCACGACCGCGCGCTTGTCGCGCTCGGCTTTCATCTGTCGGCCCATCGCCGCGACCAGATCGGCCGGCGGCACGATGTCCTTGATTTCAACGCGCGTGATCTTGATGCCCCATACCGAGGATGCGGCATCGACCACCCTGAGCAGCCGGTCGTTGATCTCGTCGCGGTGCGAAAGCAGCATGTCGAGATCCATCGAGCCCATCACCGTACGGATATTGGTCATGATCAGGTTCAGGATCGCGAGATTGAGGTTGGTGATTTCGTAGCTCGCGCGGGCGGCGTCGAACACCTGGAAGAAGGCGACGCCATCCACCGCGACGGTCGCGTTGTCCTTGGTGATGACGTCCTGCGTCGGAATGTCGATCACCTGCTCCATCATGTTCACCTTCGCGCCGATGCGATCGATGAAGGGCACGATGAAGTTGAGGCCCGAGGTCAGCGTGGTGGTGTATTTGCGGAAGCGCTCGACCGTGAAGTGATAGCCCTGCGGCACGGTCTTCACGCCCGCAAAAACGGTGGAGACCGCCAATATCAGGATGACCACGACGAAAATGCTGAAGCCGTCCATGAAGCGCCTCCCCGCGCGAATATCCGAAGCTTTGAAATAACATGGCGCGGCCCCGCCGCACCCGCAAGTATCGCCGATTCTCACGATTTCGTCAGAGCCTTGAAAGCCCTTTTGAACCGTTCGATTTTGGCCGCGCGGCGATATAGAAGAGCAGCGCCGCCTATTCGAAGACAGAACGGTAACAGCCGATCATGCTTTCACGCCGCTCATTTCTCGCAAGCCTTTCGGCACTTTTCGGCTCGCTCGCCTCATGGCGGCCGGGCTGGGCGCAGCCTGTCGCTATGACAAAAATCACGTTCGTTCTGTTCAACGATTTCTACATCATGAACGAACAAAAGCTTCCCGACGGAAAAACGCGCGGCGGTTTCGCGCGGCTTGCAACCGTGGTGAAGAACGAACGCGCGAACAACCGGAACGTGATCGTAGCCCACGGCGGCGACACGCTCTCGCCCTCGCTGATGTCCGGCTTCGACCGCGGCAAACATATCGTAGCGCTGACCAATATGGTCGCGCCCGACATTTTCGTATCCGGCAATCACGAGTTCGATTTCGGCCGCGACGTGTTTCTCGAACGCATGGGCGAGGCGAAGTTTCCGCTCTACGGCGCGAACCTGCGGCTTGCAAACGGCGAGCCGGCACCGGGCCACAAGGACAATGCGATCTTCGACTTCGACGGCGTGAAACTCGGGCTCACCGGAATCGCCTACGAAAAATCCGCGCGTCTCTCTTCGCCCGAGGATTTGAAGTTCCTGCCATGCGTCGAAACCACCAAGCAGCAGGCCGCGCTTTTGCGCAAACAGGGCGCGGATTTTGTCTGCGCGGTGCTGCATTGCGACCGCGGCGACGCATTTCTTTTGCAGTTTGCACAGGCAGCCGAGCTTCTGCTGACCGGCCATACCCACGATCTCTTCGTGCAGTACGACGGCCAGGTCGCGATCGTGGAGTCGGGCTATGACGCCTTTTTCGTCACCTGCATCGACATCGACTTGCAGGTGACGACCCGCGACGGCAAGCGTCTCACGACATGGTGGCCGAAATTCCGCGTGATCGACACCGCCGACGCGACGCCCGATCCGGAAGTCGCAGCCGCGGTTGCGCGCTTTCAGGAAGATTTCTCGCGCGAGACCGAAGTCGCGATCGCGAGAACCGAAGTCGAACTCGACAGCCGCAACGCGACTGTCCGTACGCGCGAAGCCGCGATCGGCAATCTCTTCGCCGACGCGATGCGGATTTCGATGAAGGCCGACGCCGCCGTAATCAACGGCGGCGGCATCCGCTCGGGCAAGGTCTATGCGCCGGGCACGGTGATTACGCTGAAAGACATTCTGGCGGAGCTTCCGTTCAACAACCGCGTCGTCGTGATCGAAATGACCGGCGCGGCGTTGCTGGAGGCGATGGAGAACGGTCTCGCACAGGTGCCGGTGCCCGCGGGCCGCTTCCCGCAGGTTTCGGGCATCAAGGTTGTGTTCGACCCGAAACTGCCGATCCGGAAGCGCGTGCTTTCACTCGAAGTCGCGGGCAAGCCGGTCGAAGCGGATAAAATCTACCGCATCGCGATCCTCGACTTCCTCGCCCGCGGCGGCGACGATTACACGACGTTCCGCGCCGCCAAGCGCGTGACGCCGGATGCGGACGCGCCGCTGCTTGCGAACGAGGTTGCGAAATATCTGAAATCGCTCGGCGTGGTGAAAACGGCGGTCGAAGGCCGCATCGTCGCAAGGTAAAAACTACGCGCGCTCGTCCGAGATCACCTTGCCGTCGTTCGGCAGGCTCCCGACCGCGACGATCTCTACGCGCCCCTTGAGCTTGGTCACTGCCTGCAAGGTCGCCGCGACCTTTTCCGGCAGGTCCGCCCCGCCGTTCGCGCTTTCGGCGCGCAAGGTCATCGCGTCCTGCTCGTTCTCGCGCGTCACCACGAGACGCAGTTTCCTCAAGGCCGGATGCTGCCGCGAGAGTTCGGCGATCTGCTCGGGCCGCACGAACATGCCCTTGATCTTCGCGGTCTGGTCGGCGCGGCCCATCCAGCCCTTGATCCGCGCGTTGGTCCGGCCGCAGGGCGACGCGCCTTTCATAAAGGCCGAGAGGTCGCCGAGCGCGAGCCGGATCCACGGATGGTGCTCGTTGAACGAGGTCACGACGATCTCACCGACCTCGCCCTCGCCGACCGGATCGCCGGTGCCGGGCCGCACGATTTCGACCAGCACGTCCTCGTTCACGATCAGGCCTTCGCGCGCAGCGGACTCGTAGGCGACAACGCCGAGATCGGCGGTCGCATAAGTCTGGTAGGCGTCGATGCCGCGCGACTTGATTTCTGCCTGCAACGACGGCGGAAACGCAGCACCCGAGACCAGCGCCTTTTTAATGCAGGAAACGTCGCGATTTGCGGCCTTCGCCGCGTCGAGCAGGATTTTCAGGAAGTCCGGTGTACCGGTGTAAGCGACCGGTTCGAGCTGCGCGATCATCTCAAGCTGCATCTCGGTCTGTCCCGGCCCCGCCGGAATCACCGGACAGCCGAGCGCGCGCGCCGCCGAGTCGAGCAAGAAGCCGCCCGGCGTCATGTGATAGGAAAACGTATTCAGCACGATGTCGCCGGGACGGAAGCCGGCGGCGAACAGCGAACGCGCGCCGCGCCAGGCATCCTTCTCCGTGCCCTCCGGTTCGAAAATCGGACCCGGCGACGTGAACAGCCGCCCGAAGGAGGAAGCCGGAGACGGCACCAGCCCCGCGAACGGCCGCGACGCCTTCTGCATCGCGGGCAGCGCGGATTTGCGCATCACCGGGAGTTTCGCAAGCGCCTCGCGCGAATTCACCGCGGCCGCATCCACGCCTTTGAGATGCTCGCGCCAGCCCGGCGCTTTCAGCGCCGCGGTGACGAGCGCAGGCAACCGCGCCATGAGATCGCGCTCGCGCGCCTCATGCGAACGGGTTTCGAGTTCGTCGTAATGCGCAACCATCGTGACGCTCACGCAAGCCAGCGCTTGCGGCGCTTGTAGTGCTTCACGTCGCGGAAGGATTTGCGCCCAGCGCCGGAAACGCCGAGATAGAATTCCTTGACGTCCTCGTTGTCGCGCAGCGACGCGGTGTCGCCGTCGAGCACGATGCGGCCGTTCTCGAGAATGTACCCATACTGCGCGTATTTCAGCGCCATGTTCGTGTTCTGCTCGGCGAGCAGAAAGGTGACGCCTTCCTTGTCGTTCAGGTCCTTCACGATGTCGAAAATTTCCTCGACGATCTGCGGCGCCAAGCCCATCGAAGGCTCGTCGAGCAAAATCATCTTGGGGCGCGACATCAAGGCGCGGCCGATCGCGCACATCTGCTGCTCTCCGCCCGACGTATAGCCCGCGAGCGAGTTCTTCCGCTCGCGCAACCGCGGAAAATATTCATAGACGCGTTCCAAGTCGCGTTTGATCGCGGCGCGGCCGTCGGCGCGCGTAAAGGCGCCGGTCAGCAGATTTTCTTCGATGGTGAGATGGCCGAAGCAATGCCGGCCTTCCATCACCTGGATGCAGCCTTGCCGCACGAGCTCGTTCGGCGAAAGGTCTTCGACCTGTTTGCCGTCGAACACGATCGAGCCTTTGGAAACCTCGCCGCGCTCGGCGTGCAGCAGATTCGAGATCGCCTTCAGCGTCGTGGTCTTGCCGGCACCGTTCGCGCCGAGGATCGCGACGATGCCTTTCTTCGGCACGTTCAGCGAAACTCCCTTCAGAACGAGGATCACGTGATCGTAGATCACCTCGATGTTGTTGATCGAGAGGATGTTGTCGCCGTTTGCTGACGGAGCGGCACTCGCGGACATTTGGAAAAATCCTTGAGAAAGAGAATGCCCCGCCCTCCGTTGCCGGAGGACGGGGATCGCGCTTGTGGTTAGGACGGCTTGTCGCAGCTTTCGGTGCGCTTCGGCCAGCCCGCGTTCTTGGTAACGTAATCCTTGGCCGCGGCTTCGAGCAGCGGACGGACTTCATCCTTGAGCGGCGAGATCCAGTCGGAAATCTTCACCCACTTCTTGCCATCCCACTGCTGCATGTAAGCGGCGTGGTGACCGTTATGGTCCTTGCAGCTCACAGCGGTGATCGGAGCGCCGAAACCTTCAAGGCCGAGCTCCTTCCAGCGCGCTTGCGTAATGGTGAGCGATTCCAGACCGCGGCGCATGTCTTCGCCGGTGATAGCCTTCTTGCCGGTGATCTTCTGCGCGTTGCGGATCGCTTCCGCGATCAGCACCGAGTTGTAGACACCGCGGTTGTAGAGGTTCTCGCCGACCTTGTCGGGCTGAGTCTGGGTCTTACCCTTCGAGACGACATGCTTGATGATGTCCTGAATCGCCGGGTAATTGGTGCCCACGCCGTTGAAGTTCAGCGTGGTGTAACCCTTGGCATCGTCGCCCGCAGGACGCGCATCATCGTCGCCACCCGACCACCAGATGCCGACGAACTTGTTCATCGGAAACTTGATGCGCGCGGCCTCTTTCACGGCGGTCGGGTTCATCGCACCCCAGCCCCACATGATCATCCAGTCCGGCTTGTCCTTGCGGACGTTGAGCCACTGACCCGACTGGTTCTGCATTTCCGCCGGCGGCACCGGATAGAGCTTGGTCTCGAAACCGTACTTCTTCGCGAAGATATCGAGCAGCGGCAGCGGCTCGCGGCCATAGCCTCCGTCGAAGAAGATATAGCCGATGGTCTTGCCTTTCAGCTTGTCGAAGCCGCCTTCCTTGTCCGCGATATACTTGATGATCATGGAGAGACCATCCCAGTAGGTCGCGGGCGGATTGAAAATCCACGGGAACGATTCACCGACCGCGGACGCCGAAAGTCCGTAAGCCATCGACAGCATCGGAATCTTATCGACCGAGGCGCGCGGGATGAGTTGCAGCGTGATGCCGGTAGAATACGGATTGGTGACGACCGGATTCTTCGACTTGGTGGATTCGTAGCAGGCCACGCCTTTCTCGGTGTTGTAGCCCGTTTCGCATTCCTCGACGACGAGCTTGACGCCGCCGATGCCGCCATCGCGCTCGTTGAGCATGTTCAGGTAATCGGCCATGCCGTTCGCAATCGGAATACCCGAGTTGGCGAACGGGCCGGTACGATACGAGAACAGCGGAACATAGATCGTGTCCTGCGCGGAGGCGCTCGAAACGAGGGCGGGAGTTACCGCCGTCGCCGCGAGCACCGCGCCGACCAGAAGTCCTTTCATTCGCATTTTCTTTCCTCCTCAATTTTTCCGGAAGGCGATTCTCGCTTCCGGTCTTCTCGTGCCGGCGTCTGGCGAAGACCCCGGTATTGCCGCGAAATATGAGGTCTGCAGCGCCTCACGAAATCGCGGGAATTCGTTGCATCAATATGGATATGGCCATACCCGCAGCTTCTGCTTCGCGATCTGCCAGAGCCGCGCGAGTCCGTGCGGCTCCACGATCAGGAAGAAAATGATCAATGCGCCGACCACCATGAAAGAAATCTGTTCGGCGGTGGCCGACTGAATCGGAATGCCGAGCGCCGCCATGATGTGCGGCAGCAGGATCGGCAGCGTGAAAATCAGCGCCGCGCCCATGAAAGAGCCGACAAGGCTGCCGAGACCGCCGATGATGACCATCGAAAGCACCGCGAAGCTCTGGTTGATCGAGAACGCGGTCGCTTCGGCGCTGCCGTAATAGAGGAACACGAGCAGTGCGCCGGCGACGCCGCAATAAAAAGAAGAAACCGCGAAGGCGAGCAGCTTCGTATTCAGAAGCCGGATGCCCATAAGTTCGGCCGCGATGTCCATGTCGCGCACCGCCATCCACATGCGGCCGATGCGCCCACGCACCAGATTGGATGCGATCCACGTCATCGCGACGACGACGGTGAGCACGACGAGATAGCGCGCTTGCGGCGTCGCATCCGGACCCGTTACCGCAATTCCGAACAGCGAACGGCGCGGCACTTCGATCGCGTTCGAGACGTTGTAGTTCACGAGCCAGGGAATGCGGATGAAGCACCACGACAGGAAGAACTGCGAGGCTAGCGTCGCGACCGCGAGATAGAAGCCCTTGATGCGCAAGGACGGCAGACCGAACACGACGCCGACCGCGGCCGAGACGAAGCCGGACGCCACCACCCACACCAGGATATGCACTTCCGGAAAAACCGTCGCGAGCTTGTAACAGGCGTAAGCTCCTACGCCCATGAAGCCGCCGGTGCCGAGCGATAGGAGACCCGTATAGCCGGTAAGGATGTTCAGCCCGATCGTCGCAAGCGCGAAGATCAGGAACGGAATCATGATCGCGTGCAGGAAGAAGTTGCTGCCCACGAAGGGGATCACCGCAAAGGCGACCAAAAGAATGAGAAAGACGCCGATCCGGTCCTGAAGGATCGGGAACACCGCCATATCGGCGCGGTAGTTGGTCTTGAATTGCCCGGCTTCGCGGTAAAGCATTTTTCTACGAAGCTCCTCAGATCCGCTCGATGATTTTTTCGCCGAACAGGCCCTGCGGCCGGAACAGCAGGAACGCCAGTGCGATCATGTAGGCGAGCCAGCTTTCGATGCCGCCGCCGAGCAGCGGGCCCCAGTAAATCTCGCCCACCTTCTCGCCGATGCCGATGATGAGGCCGCCGACGATCGCGCCCGGAATGGAAGTGAAGCCGCCGAGGATCAGAACCGGCAGCGCTTTCAGCGCGATGATCTCGAGCGCGAACGAAACTTCGGAACGCGCGCCCCACATGATGCCGGTAACCAGCGCGACGAGGCCGGCCGCAAACCATACGATGACCCAGATCTGGTTCAGCGATATGCCGACCGAAAGCGCTGCCTTGTGGCTGTCGGCCACCGCGCGTAGCGCGCGGCCGATGCGGGTCTTCGAAAAGAATACCGCGAGGCCCGCCACCATGACGCTCGCCACCACCATCGCGGTGATGTCGAGCTTCTGGAGTTCGACCCGGCCGCCGCCGAAATCGAACGAGAGCGCACCGGTCGGAATATAAAGCTGCTTGGTGATCATCACTTTCGGATCGCCGCCGAAAATCAGTTCGCCGAGGCCGATCAGGAAATATGTAAGCCCGAAAGTCGCCATGAACAGGATGATGTCGGGCTGGTTCACGAGCGGACGCAGCACCACCCGCTCGACGCTGTAGGCCAGCACGAACATGATCCCGGCCGCGAGTATGAGCGCGAGAAAGGCCGGCACGCCGATCGAATGCAGGCCGACGAGCGAGAGCGCCGCGAACACCACCATGATGCCCTGCGCAAAATTAAAGACGCCGGATGCCTTGAACACCAGCACGAAGCCGAGCGCGATCAGCGAATAAAGCGTGCCGCCGACAAGGCCCTCCCAGAGCGTCTGCACGAAAATGTCGGGCAGGTCCCACATCTCGTAGAACGGGACTACGAAGATTTTGCAGAGCATGCCGTAGGGCTTTACGCAGAGCATTTCGATCCGTCCCGTTAGTGCGCCACGCCGAGATAGGCGTCGATCACGGCCTGGTTCGCCTTCACTTCGTCCGGCGTGCCGTCGGCGATCTTCTGGCCGTAATCGAGCACGACCACGCGGTTCGCGAGATCCATCACGACGCCCATGTCATGCTCGATCAGCGCGATAGTCGTGCCGAAGTGATTGTTCACGTCGATGATGTAGCGGCACATGTCCTCTTTCTCTTCGAGGTTCATGCCGGCCATCGGCTCGTCGAGCAGCAGCAGCTCCGGCTCCATTGCAAGCGCGCGGCCGAGTTCGACCCGCTTCTGCAAACCGTAAGGCAGGCGGCCGACCGGCACACGGCGGATGTGCTCGATTTCGAGGAAGTCGATGATCTCCTCGACCTTGTGACGATGCTCGATTTCTTCCCGCTCGGCCGGGCCGTAGCGCCACAACTGCCAGAAGAAGTTGCTGTGCATCTTCAGCGTGCGGCCTGCCATGATGTTGTCGAGCGTGGTCATGGAGCGGAACAGCGCGACGTTCTGGAAGGTGCGCGCGATGCCGCCGGTCGCGGCGTCGTGCGGGCGCATCTTCCTGCGCTTCACGCCCTTGAAGGTGATCTGGCCTTCCTGCGGATGATAGAAGCCGTTGATGACGTTGAGCATCGACGTCTTGCCCGCACCGTTCGGTCCGATGATCGCGCGGATCTCGCCCTTCTTGATGTCGAAGGAAACGCCGCGGATCGCCTTCACGCCGCCGAACGACAGCGAGACGTCTTCGACCGAGAGCAATGTCTGTCCGGCCTTGATCGTGGTGTCGTCGGGCGCTCTCATGCCGCTTTATCCATCGGCGCCGACGGCGCATGTGTCTTCATGTCCTCGATCTTCACGCGCGCGGAGATCGTGCCCTTGCGCCCGTCCTCGAAGGTGAGATCGGTCGTGATGTCGACTTCCTTCGCACCTTCATAAAGCCCCTTCGCAAGCGGGCCGTAGCGCTCGGCGATGAAGCCGCGGCGCACTTTCTGCGTGCGCGTCAGTTCGCCGTCGTCGGCATCGAGTTCCTTATGCAGGATCAGGAAGCGCTTGATCTGCGCACCTGCCATCGGCCCTTCCTCCGAGAGCGACCTGTTCACTTCATCGACATGCTCCGAAAGCATCTGATAGACGCGCGGATGCGCGGCAAGCTCCTGATACGAGCCATAGATCACGTTGTTGCGCTCGGCCCATGAGCCGACCGACACGAGATCGATGTTGAGCATCACGGTGACGTAGTCGCGCTTGTCGCCGAGGGCGACCGCTTCCTTGATGTTCGGATAGAACTTGAGCTTGTTCTCGATGTATTTCGGCGCGAACAGCGTGCCGTCGTTGAGATGGCCGACATCCTTCGCGCGATCGATGATCTTGAGATGCCCGGTCTTCGGGTCGAAAAAGCCGGCGTCCCCGCTCTTGACCCAGCCGTCCGGTGTCTTGGCCTCCGCCGTCTTCTCCGGCTCCTTGTAATAGCCCGCGAATACACCGGGCGAACGGAACAGCACTTCGCCGTTGTCCTCGATCTTGATTTCGACATCGGGCGAAGGCTTGCCGACGGTGTCGGCATAGATTTCGCCGTCAGGCTGCGCGGTGATGTAAACCGAGGCTTCGGTCTGGCCGTAAAGCTGTTTCAGGTTCACGCCGAGCGAACGGTAGTAGCGGAAAATCTCCGGCCCGATCGCCTCGCCCGCGGTATAGGCGACCCGCACGCGCGTGAAGCCGTAGCGGTTCTTCATCGGTCCATAGACCAGAATTTCGCCGAGCCAGTACATGAGCCGCGCCATAACCGGCACCGGCTCCTTGTTCAGAATCTTCTCTCCCCACTTGCGCGCGTGTTTCAGGAAGTAGTGGAACATCGCGTGCTTCACGCGGCCCGCGTCTTCCATGCGAACCATGGTGAGCGTGAGCAGGTTTTCGTACACGCGCGGCGGGGCGAAAGCATAGCTCGTGCCGATCTCGCGGCGATCTTCGATGATCGTTTCCGGGCTTTCCGGGCAGTTCACGGTGTAGCCCGCCACGTAGGACTGCGCATAAGAGAAGATGTGGTCGCCGACCCATGCCATCGGCAGATAGGCGATGACTTCTTCCTTCTCGGTCAGATTGTCGAACGCGTTCGCGTTCTGCGAGCTGATGACGACCGAATCGTAAGTCAGCATCACGCCCTTCGGCTTGCCGGTCGTACCCGACGTATAAAGAATGACCGCGATGTCGGCGCCCTTGCCCTCCGCGATCATCTTTTCCCACGCGTCGCCGGAGTATTTCGTTTCCATCGCCTTGCGGCCGATGTCCTGTACTTCGTTGATCCATTTCAGCCGCGTATGGTCGTAATCGCGAAGGCCGCGCGGCTCGTCGTAGATCAGGTGCGTGATCGAAGGCAGCTGGTCGGAGATCGAGAGCACTTTGTCGACTTGCTCCTGATTCTCGACGACCGCGATCTTCGCGCCCGCATGCTGAAGCACGTAGGACATCTCGTCGGCGACCGCGTCCTGATAGACCGGCACCGGAATCCCGCCGATGGATTGCGTCGCGCACATCGCCCAGTAGAGCCGCGGCTTGTTCGAGCCGACGATCGCGACCTTGTCGCCGCGCTCGACACCGAGTTCCTTCAAACCCAGCGCCAGCGCATTCACTTCTTCCTTCACCTGCGCCCAGGTCCAGGTCTGCCAGATGCCGAGATCTTTCTCGCGGATTGCCGGGCGATCCCCGCGGATTCTCGCGTTGACCAGCAGGAATTTCGGAAAAGTATCGACGCTTTTGTCGATGGCGTTTTGCGCCATGAAGTCTCTCCCCGAAGCCCGGCGCGTTTTTCGCGCTCGCATTTCCGGCCCGGACTTCTCCGGGCCATGCTCTGTAAGCGTAGCAGAGTGGAGCAAAATCCTACTCTCACAATGCTCCACTTGACAGACAGGAAGTGTCGGGATTGGCTATGTGTGCCGCGCTAGGTATTTTCTTTCGCAGTGCGAAAAACCGCGCGTTCAATCTTCGTAGTGGCTGAGCTTGTCGAGATCGAGAATGGCGATTCCGCCATGTCCGACACGAAGCAGTTTCTTTTGTTCGAGCGTTTGTAACGCCGCGTTGACGGCCTGCCGCGACACGCCGGAAATCAGGCCGATCTCTTCCTGCGTAATGTCGAGATGATTGCCCGCTCTCGGCACCAGCACCGGATTGCAGAGCCAGGCGATGTTGCGTGCGACCTTCGCGGTCGCATCCAGCGAGCGGTCGAACTCAACGAGCGCGATGAACTGGCCGATGCGCTCGTTGAATTGGGTCACAAGAAAACGATTGAAGCCCGCGCTGTTTTCGAACAGCCAGAAGAAAGTGGCCGACGCCATCAGCGCGAGCTTGGCGTCACGCAACGCTACCAGATCGTATTGGCGCGCTTCCTTCTTCAGCACAGAGCCTTCGCCGAACCAGCCACCCGCGCGCATGCCGGCGAGCGTCACCGATTTCCCCTTTTGCGAAACCGTGCCGAGCCGCACGAGGCCGGAAACGACGCCGAGCCACGGATCGAACTTGTCGCCCTTGTGGCAGATATAGGCGCCCTTCGCGAAAGCCTTTTCGGTCATTCCGCGGCGCGCGCGCTCGATCTCTTCTTCGGTCAGTTCCGCGGACCAGAAAGCGATTTCGCGGAGTCGTTCGGCGGTGATCATCGGTGCAGAATAATCTACTCCGCTGCCGCCTGAACAGGCGCGGCATTGGCGGATGCGAAGCGGGCAAGAAGCGCTTTCTTTTCCGCTTCCGCCTTGACGAGGCTTGCCGCCTTCACCGGGCCGAAGCCGCGGATTTTCTCCGGCAAGGCCGCAAGCGCCACCGCGACCGCGTGGTTCGAGGCGTCTAACTTGGCGAGCATGTTTTCGAGCGTCGCTTCGTATTCCGCGATCAGGCGGCGCTCGGTCTTGCGCTCTTCCGAGTAGCCGAAAATATCGAACGCGGTGCCGCGCAGGAACTTGAACTTCGCCATGACCCCGAAGGCCTTGAACATCCAGCCGCCGAATTCGATCTTTTTCGGGCGGCCCGAGTTCGGATCGGTGCGGGAGAAAAGCGGGGGCGCGAGATAGATTTTCTTCCTGAGATCGCCGTCGAAGCTCGCTTTCAACTGCTCGGCGAACGAACCGTCGGTGTAAAGCCGCGCGACTTCGTATTCGTCCTTGTAGGCCATGAGCTTGAAGAGATAACGCGCGACCGCATCGGTGAGCGAGGTCTGCCCCGGCATGGCTTTTGCTTCCGACGCGCGGGTCTTTTCGACCAGATCGCGATAACGCTTCGCATAAGCCGCGTTCTGATAGCTGATGAGGAATTTCTCGCGGCGCGCGATCACCTCGTCGAGCGTCTCGGAAAGATGCCGCGCGTCGGTCGAGACCTCCGCGGGCTTCGCGAGATTGGCGACCGACTGCGGATCGACCGCGGCGCGGCGCCCCCATTCGAACGCCTGCTTGTTCATCTCGACGGCTTCGCCGTTCAGCTCGATCGCGCGCATGATCGCGTCATGCCCGATCGGCAAGCCGCCGAGCTGCCAGGCGTAACCCACGAGGAACATGTTCTGCGTCACGGAAGAGCCGAACAGTGCCGCCGAGAGCTTGGTCGCGTCGACGAAATGCGCATGATCCGCATCCGCCGCCTTCGCGATCTCTCGCTTCAGGCGCTCGGTCGGCAGCGAGAAGTCGGCGTTGCGGGTGAAGTCGCCGGGCAGCGTTTCGTGCGTGTTGACAACGACCGTCGTCTCGCCCGAGCGCATCGAGGACAGCACCTTTTTCGAGCCCACCGTGACGATATCGCCGCCCAAAATCAGGTGCGCGCCGCGCGCCGGCACGCGGATCGCGTAAATTTCGTCGGGATGGTTGGCGAGCCGAAGATGGGACGCGACCGCCCCACCCTTCTGCGCCAGCCCCGCCATGTCGATGATGCCGGCAGCCTTGCCTTCAATATGCGCCGCGGTGCCGAGCACCTGCGCAATCGTCACGATGCCGGTGCCGCCGATGCCGGTGATGATGACGCCGAAGGTGCCGTTCACTTCCGGCAGTTTCGGCTCGGGCAGCGAGGCCGCGCTCTTCATCGAACCCGCAACACCCGTCGCCTTTTTCAGCTTCGCACCGGAAACGGTGACGAAGGACGGGCAGAAGCCCTTCACGCAGGAAAAGTCTTTGTTGCAGCTCGTCTGGTCGATGGTGCGCTTGCGGCCCCATTCGGTTTCTACCGGCTGCACCGAAACGCAGTTCGACTGCACGCCGCAATCACCGCAGCCTTCGCAGACGAGTTCGTTGATGATGACGCGCTTGTCGGGATCGGGAAACTCGCCGCGCTTGCGGCGGCGGCGCTTTTCGGCGGCACAGGTCTGGTCGAAAATCATCGCCGTCGTGCCGGGCGTGTCGGCGAGCGTGCGCTGCACTTTGTCGAGTTCGTCGCGATGATGGATCGACATGCCTTTCGGAAAGCCGATGTCGCTCGGATATTTATCCGGCTCGTCGGTCACGAGCATCATCTTTGTGACGCCCTCCGCCCAGACCTGCCGCGCAATCGCGTCCACCGTCAGGCCGCCTTCGTGGCGCTGGCCGCCGGTCATCGCCACCGCGTCGTTGAAGAGAATTTTGTAGGTGATGTTCACTCCGGACGCGATAGCCGCGCGGATCGCGAGTATGCCGGAGTGGTTGTAGGTGCCGTCGCCCAGGTTCTGGAACACGTGGTTGCGTTTCGAGAACGGCGCCTCGCCGACCCAGTTCGCGCCTTCCGCACCCATGTGCGTGAAGCCCATGGTGTTGCGGTTCATCCAGATCGCCATGGTGTGACAGCCGATGCCGGCATAGGCGCGCATGCCTTCGGGCACCACGGTCGAAGTGTTGTGCGGGCAGCCCGAGCAGAAATAAGGTGTGCGGGTCGCGACATCCTGCGTCTGCGAGAGTGCTTCCTGCGCCTGCTTCAGCCGGCTGACGTTTTCCGCCATCGTATCGTTCTTCGAGCGGCGCAAAATCCGCTCGCCGATGGCAATCGCAATATCGTTCGGATCAAGCGCACCCTTGGCCGGAAACAGCCATTGGCCCTGCTCGTCCTTCTTGCCGACCACGACCGGCTGGTTCGCGGTGCCGTAAAGTTCTTCGCGCACCTGCACTTCGATCAGCGAGCGCTTCTCCTCAACCACCATGATGAGATCGAGACCTGACGCGAAATTGCGCAGTTCGCCCGGATCCATCGGCCACGGGCAGCCGATCTTGAACAGACGGATGCCGAGTTCGTTCGCCTTCACCTCGTCGATGCCGAGTTCGTCGAGCGCAAGCCGCACGTCGAGATAGCTTTTGCCGGTGGTGACGATGCCGATTTTCGCGTTCGGCCCGCCGGACATGACGATCTTGTTGATGCCGTTCGCCTTGATATAGGCGAGCATCGCGTCGCGCTTGAATTCAAAGAGCCGCGCTTCCTGCGCGAGCGCGCCATCGATGCGGCGGATGTTTAAGCCGCCCGGCGGCATCGTGAATTCGGGAATGTTGATCTTCACGCGATCCGGCGAGACATCGACCACGGCGGTCGATTCGATTGTCTCCTTCACGCATTTGATGCCGACCCAGGTGCCGCAGAAACGCGACATTGCAAAACCGTGCAGACCGAAGTCGATCAGTTCCTGCACGCCGGCCGGATTCAGGATCGGGATCATCACATCGACGAAATGGAATTCAGACTGGTGCGCGGTAGTGGAGGATTCGCAGGTATGGTCGTCGCCCATCAGCGCGAGCACGCCGCCATGCTTCGAAGTGCCCGCAAAATTCGCATGGCGGAAGGCGTCGCCGGTGCGATCCACGCCCGGACCCTTGCCGTACCAGATGCCGAACACGCCATCGAACTTGCCTTCGCCGGTCAGTTCGGCCTGTTGCGAGCCCCAGAGCGCGGTGGCGGCGAGATCTTCGTTCAGCCCCGCCTGAAACTTGACGTCGGATTTTTCGAGGGTTCGCTTCGCGCGCAGGAACTGCTGGTCGAGCCCGCCGAGCGGCGAGCCGCGATAGCCCGTGACATAGCCTGCTGTATTCAGCGCCGCCTGGCGGTCGCGCTCTTTCTGCATGAGCGTGAGCCGCACGATCGCCTGCGTGCCGGAAAGAAAGACCAGCGGCTTGGAGAGATCGTATTTGTCGTCGAGCGAGACGTTCTGGTTTTTCGCCATCTGTTTCTCGGGATATGCGCTGAAAACCGCCTCCCGGGCGGCCGGAACGGGCTGATTCGGGCGAGCGCCCTACTCTTTAATTAGTCCAAGGCTCGCATAGCGAAAGACCCCACGCAATTTCGTTATCCATGCGAGGGCTGCAACGAAGTTTCCGGGCGCATGCGCGCGCCGCAATTTGGCGCAACGCAATAAGGGTTTTCGCCTAGCCGCCGACGGTCAGGATATGCCCGCCGTCGATGACGACCGTGGAACCGGTCATCCAGCGGGAGGCGTTCGAGGCCAAAAGCAGGAAGACGCCATCGAGATCGTCCGTCTCGCCATAGCGGGCGAGCGGCAGCTTCTCTTTTGCCTCCTGCCCCTTGGGCGAGAGCAGGAAATCGCGGTTGATGTCGGTGACGACATAGCCCGGCGCAATCGCGTTAACGCGAATGTTCTTGCGCGCGACCTCGAGCGCGAAGCCCTTGGTGAACTGCATCACGGCGGCTTTCGCCATGTTGTAGGCGACGATGTTGCGCTCGACGATGAAGGCCGCGATCGACGCGGTCGTCACGATCGCGCCGGGCTTGTTCGCCGCGATCATGCGCTTCGCCGCCTCGCGCGAATTGAAGAACACGGCGTCCATATCGAGCGCCATGAGCTTACGATATTCATCCTCCGGCATGTCCAGCACCTTGCCGAGCCGCGCCATGCCGGCATTCGCGACGAACAAGTCGACAGTGCCGAATTTCTTTTCCGCCGCATCGAAGGCGCGCGCCATGCTCGCGTCGTCGGTGACGTCGCAGGCGACGGAGATCGCCTTGCCGCCTGCGTTCTCGATGCGCGCCGCAATCTCCTTCAGCTTGTCCTCGCGCCGCGCGGTGAGCACGACGCTCGCGCCATTCGCCGCCGCGACTTCGGCAAAGCGCGCGCCGAGCCCGCTCGATGCGCCGGTGATCAGCGCAACGCGGCCTTTGAGATTGAAAACGTCCGAAGCGAGCGGTGAGCCCAAAGACATGCGTTCCTCCGTAGCGCGTGATCCCGAAAAGTGGATACCGGTTTTCGGACAAGATCACGCGCAAATAAAACAGGTACGCTTTTCTGCGCACTAATTCCTCTCATTATACATAAAGAGAAAAATCAGAACGGCAGCAGCCGCTCGTAGGCGAGATAGCCGGTGAGCAGCAAAAGCCCGAGCGCGATTACCACCAGCGCGCCGCCGACTTCGATACCGCGCAGCATCAGTTCGCCGCGCCCGCCCATGCTCCCGGCAAGCCGCACCGCAAGCCCTTTGCCGAACACCGCAAGCAGCGCAATCGCGGTGACGGTGATCGCAACGCCCGCGCCCATCGCGAAGGTCGAGGCGATCCCGATCAGGAAGATGCCCTGCGAGATCGCGAACACAAGAACGATGATCGCGCCCGAACAGGGACGAAGACCGGCCGCCACCGCAGCCACCATGCCGCGGCGGAACCAATCCTTGCCTTTCAGTTCGGCAGGCTCCGGTCCGTGCGAATGGCCATGATGGTCGTGGCCATGATCGTGATGATGATGCGCGTGATCGTGGTCATGGCCGTGGCCGTGGCCGTGATGATGGCCGTGCGCGTCCGGCTTGCCGCGCCACGCGGCGACGAAAGCCGCACCCTTTTTCCATAAGAGATAAAGCCCGAGCAGCACGATCAGCGAATAGGCCACGATCTCGATCGCGCTTGCCGCGATATTCATGTTGCGCGCGGTGGTGCCGAGCAGGAGCACGGCAATCCCGACGAAGGCGACCGCGACGCAGGCCTGCACGAAGGCGGAAATCGCGGCCAGCAGCGCACCGCGTTTCCAGGTCGCGTCATCCGCAACCATGTAGGAGGCGATCACCGCCTTGCCGTGGCCGGGGCCCGCCGCATGAAAGATGCCGTAAAGAAAGGAAATCGTGACCAGCGCCCATGCCGCCGAACCGTCGGTCTTCGCCGCTTTGATCGCATCGCGCAGCTTCGCATAGAACGAAGCCTGCACCGAGAATATCCAGCCCATGATGCCGGTCGGCTGCTGCACCCTTGGCCCGAACGGACTTTGCGCGAGCGCCGGTTCGACGAATACGACGAAGGCAGCGGCCGCCAGCAGCAGCACGCATAACAAACGAAGCGCGCTCTGATTTTTCCGAAGATCGCTTACTTGCACGTGACCACGACGGTGTTTGCGAACTGTGAACCGTATTGGTCCGCCGTAATCGAATTGAAGAAGGATTCGGTCTGCGTCTGGTTCTTGTCCTGCGCGGCCGGCCGCTTCACCTGAAACGAGCAGTTCTCCGGCGCCCCGATCAGCTTCACCGGATTTTCCTCGGCGAGATTGAACGCGACGAAATAGGTCGGGTCGTAGACGTCGAGCGAGACCCCGCCCTTCTGCGAGCCGCTTTTCACCGGCAGCGTGAAGTGCAGGGTGAGCAACTTGTCTTTCGATTCGAGCCAGTAATCGACCGGGTCGCCGAACACGAGCTTGCCGGGGCCGCTCTTTCCGACCGTGAAGTATTCGTATTCTTTCAGCGACTCGACGTTGACCTTGGCGAGATCGGCAAGCTCCTCGCGCGACAGCACCCCGTCGCCGTTCTTGTCCAGGCCCTGCGTCGCGAACTCCGAAAAGAACTCGTCGAAGGTCCAGCTATAGCGGATGGCCGAGATCGTGCCGTCCTTGCCGAACACGAGTTCGCTCTTTCCGGTGACGATGACATGCGGATGCGCGAGCGCCACGACCGCGCCGCCCGCGAGAAACGCGGCGGCGGCGAAGAAACGCAACATCGCTTTCAGGATCATGCCGACCTCAGCCTATAACGCGCGACCAAGCGCGCGAAGTCCGGCGAAATGGGGGCGGCCCGCTCGTAGAATTACTGAACGACGTAAACCGGCGCGCCGATCGCAACGCGCTCGAAAAGATCGGTCACGTCCTCGTTAATCATGCGGAAACAGCCGCTCGAAGACGCCGAGCCGATGCTGTGCGGCGCATTGGTGCCGTGGATGCGGTACTCCGACCAGCCGAGATAAAGCGCGCGCACGCCGAGCGGATTGTTCGGTCCCGGCGCAACATAGCGCGGCGCGCCGGCCGCCTGCATGCGCGCGGTGGGATACCACGCCGGATTTTTCGTCTTCATGCTGACCCAGCTCTGGCCGGTCCAGCCGAATCCGGTCTTGCCGACGGCGACGCGATACATCAGCGCCTTGCCGTCGCCGAGCGAGTAATAAAGGCGGCGCTCGGTGACGTTTACGATGATGGCGCCGCGGGGATAGTCGCCTTTCAGCGCGGCTTCCTGCGGCCAGCTCTGCTTTGCCTCCGGAATCTGCTTGGTCTGATTGACTGCGGCCTGCTGCTGTTGCGCAGTCGCGACAACCGGCACAAAGGCAACAGCGAGAAAAGCGAAAGCTCCGGCAATGAAGCGCATGATTCCAGCCCTTAAGTCGGTCCCGATACCCTTATTATTAAAGTAGCGCCTTGCCGCAACAGGCCAACTTAAATCTGCGTGAACGAACGGCTACACCGCCGCAGCCCCGCCATCCGAGCGCGGATCGTGTGCACCCTCGACCCGGTTGCCCTGAATCAGCACGCCCCCCGCGTGGCCCATGACCTCGGTATAGGCTTCGGAGAGCACCTGCACTTCATGGCCCGCTTTCGCGAGTCGCTCGGGGATCTCCGGCGAGAAGCGTGATTCGAGCCGCAGATTCGTGATCTTCGAGCCCCAGGTCTTGCCCAGAATCCAGCGCGGCCGGTCAATGGCTTCGGCGAGCGGCACGCCGTGGAAGGCGTAGCGCGAGAAGATCGCGCCGAGCGTCTGCGGCTGCCCCTCGCCGCCCATGGTGCCGAAGCCGAGCTGCCGCCCGTCATCGAACGCCGCGAACATCGGGGTCAGGGTGTGAAGGGGTTTGCGGCCCGGCTCGAGCGGGTTCAGCGCCTTCGGGTCGAGCGAGAAGCTCGCACCCCGGTTCTGCATGAGCACTCCGGTCTTCGGCAGCACACAGCCCGAGCCGAACTCCCAGTAGATCGACTGGATATAGGAGACGACATAGCCGTTCTTGTCGGCGGCTCCCAACCAGATGGTGTCGCCCGCTCCCGCGGGACGCGGCCACGGGGCGGCGCGGTCTTTTTTCACCGCCGCTGCTTCACGCTCCAGCGCCTCGCTCGAGAGCCAGTCCGCGGGCGCCTGCTTCAGGCGATCGAAATCCGTCAGCACCTTGTCGCGCGCGCCGAAGGCACGCTTGGAGGCTTCGACGACGGCATGGACATATTCGAAGCTCTCCGGCTTCGGCGCGCCGAGGCGCTCGTAGATGCCGAGGATCATCAATGTGACGAGACCCGGCGTCGGCGGCTGGCAGGCGTAAACGGTCGCGTCGCGCACCCGCAGCGAAAGCGGCTCGCGCAGCGTCGCGCGGTACTTCTCGAGGTCGGAGCGCGTGACCGGCGAGCCGATGGCCTCAAGGTCGGCTGCGATCTCGCGGCCGATGTCGCCGCGATAGAAATCGTCGAGACCGGCGCGGCCAAGCTGCTCAAAAGTGTCGGGAAGGCGTCCCGCATTGAGACGCGCGCCCTTCGGCTGCGCCTTGCCGCCGGGCAAAAAGACCTCCTCGAAACCCGGCGCCTTGATCGCGAGCGTCCGGTCCTGAAGGAAGCGCCAGACGATCGACGAGGAAACCGGATAGCCCTCGCGCGCGATCCTGATCGCGGCTTCCAGAAGCCGGCTCAAAGGCACTTTTCCGCCGGCCGCCTTCGCCGCGTCGAGCGCAAGCATCCAGCCGCCGATCGCGCCCGGCACCGTGCAGGCGGCAAGCGGCCCGCGCTCGGGAACCGTGTCGTGACCGGCCGCGCGATAGCGCTCGATAGTCGCAAGCGACCCGGCGAACCCGCAGGCCTCGATGTAGCGTACGCGGCCCGAAGGCTCGCGGATCAGCCAGAAGCCGTCGCCGCCGATGTGGTTCATGTGCGGATAGGCGGACACGATGGCCGCGGCGGCCGCGACTGCCGCCTCGATGGCGTTGCCGCCTTCGGCGAGGATGTCGCGACCGGCCTCGGCGGCCAGCATGTGAGGGGCTGCAACGACGCCGTAGCGGCCTTCAGCGCGGTATTCGGTCATTTTCTCTCCGGGAAACGCGAGGCGGGAGCGGCACGGCGCGGCTTGATTCAGCCGTTCTTTACCGCCAGATTGCCCGCCATTCTAAAGGCTTGTGGCGAGACCGCCACCTCCCGCCACTTCAGAGCCGCATTTCGAGGACGAAGACGATGACCGACGCCGTGCAGAAGCGCTCCAGGATCAACTGGGTGAACCTCATCACCATCGTCAGCGCCGCCGTGCTCATCGGCGTCGAGGTGATCGGCATCGGCCTGGCCACCGGCTGGGCGCTCGCGGCACTCTTCGGCTTCAACAAAGTGCTCGAAGCGATCCTGATGGGCATCTTCGCGCTCGGCGCCGGCGCCTTCACCTGGTCGTTCGTGCGTAACGCGGCGAAGATCGAACCGATCGTCGAGCGCTGAGCGCCACGCGAGCGCCAAACTCTTAACAAGAGATTTCCGCACGACGCTCGCGCGCGTTCGCCGAGCGACTTCGCTCGCAAAAAATTGCGCGCGAGCGACGATTCACTCTTGCATCGAAAGTCCATTTCTCTTATTTGCCGACTTGCCCAATTTCGCACGTGCCTGTGGTCGTGTGCTGGTTGACGGAGATCCCGGACAAGAGGCCGGAAAGACGTCGGGCAAACCAGTAGCCGGAGGGAACCGGCGAACCCCGCTCTCCGCGAGGGACGCGACTTAAAGCAACGACGTAAGGGCTTTTTTGGTCCAACGCGGCGCCCCGAAGGTGGCCGCGGAAAGCCGAAGAGGCACTACCTCCTTGCCGGACGTGCGGAAGGGAAACCCTTCCAATCAATGGCGCCTAAGACCGGCTCAAGCCGGGTGTTCGAGCGGGCAGCAAGCCGCTCGTGGCGTATTCGCGCACCTGCGCGAGACACCGCGGGAAGCCACGCTGTCCAGTTGTTAACGAATGTCTTCTTGGAAGGGGACACCGAAAATGACCGACCGCATCCGCAAATTCCTCCGACGCAACCGCGAGGACGGACCCCGCCTCGTCGTGGACCTCGACGTCGTGCGCTCGAACTACAATGCTTTCTCGAAGGCGTTGCCGGACACCCGCGTGTTCTACGCGGTGAAGGCGAACCCTGCGCCTGAGATCCTCAAGCTCCTGAACGAGATGGGCTCGTGCTTCGACACCGCGTCGATGGGCGAGATCGACCTCGTCATGCAGGCTGGCGGCACCCCCGACCGCATCTCCTTCGGCAACACGATCAAGAAGGAAAAGGACATTGCCGCGGCCTATAAGCTCGGCGTGCGCCTGTTCGCGGTCGATTGCGAAGCCGAAGTCGAGAAGATCGCGCGCGTTGCGCCGGGCTCGAAGGTGTTCTGCCGCATCCTCTGCGACGGCTCCGGCGCCGAATGGCCGCTGTCGCGCAAATTCGGCTGCGCGCCCGAGATGGCGCCGCAGGTGCTCGAGCACGCCCATAAGCTGGGCCTCGTCGCCCACGGCATCTCGTTCCATGTCGGTTCGCAGCAGAACAACGTCAAAGCGTGGGATCGTGCGCTGAAGACTTCCGGCGCGATCTTCCGCGAGATGGCGGAGCGCGGCATCAACCTGTCGATGGTCAACCTCGGCGGCGGGTTCCCCGCGCAGTACCTGCGCGACATCCCGAAGGTCGAGGAATACGGCCAGGCGATCTTCCGCGCGCTGCGCAAGCACTTCGGCAACCGCATCCCGGAAACCATCATCGAGCCGGGCCGCGGCATGGTCGGTGCTGCCGGCATGATCGAGGCCGAGGTCGTGTTGATCTCGAAGAAGTCGGCGTCGGACAACCAGCGCTGGGTCTATCTCGACATCGGCAAGTTCGGCGGTCTCGCCGAGACGATGGAAGAGGCCATCCGCTACCCGATCCGCACGGAGAAGGACGGCGACACCATGGCGCCCTGCGTCATCGCCGGCCCGACCTGCGACTCGGCGGACGTGCTCTACGAGAAGACGCCGTACCTGCTGCCGGTTTCGCTCGAGATCGGCGACAAGGTGCTGATCGAGGCGTGTGGCGCTTACACGACGACCTATTCGTCGGTCGCCTTCAACGGCTTCGAGCCGCTGAAGTCCTACGTCATCTGATCTTCAACCCAACCGCTAAGAAGTACCTCCGGGGCTCGCGAAAGCGGGCCCCGGAGCGCGTTTGAGCATGGCCCCGAAAAGTGGGTACCGGTTTTCGGATAAGGCCATGCTCCAAGAAAACGGGTACCCCAAATTTCCCACATGCCGGCAGACGCAGATTCGTCAGCGCCGGAGCAAGCCGCTAATACTTTTTGAGAGAGAAAGACGGAGGTGTGAATGAGCAAGTGGCCGCTTTACCACAAGATCGACGGACCCATTGTAATGATCGGCCTCGGCTCGATCGGTCGCGGTATGCTGCCGCTCCTCGAACGCCACTTCGAATTCGACAAATCGAAGTTCGTCGTCATCGACCCTTCGGACGCGAACAAGCATTTGCTCGATGAGCGCGGCATCCGCTTCGTCAAGGCGGCGCTCACGCCCGCGAACTATCGTGAAATCCTCGAGCCACTCCTGAAATCGGACAAGGGCCGGGGCTTCTGCGTCAACGTTTCGGTCGATGTCTCCTCGCTCGCGGTCATCGAACTTTGCCGCGAACTGAACGCCTTCTACATCGACACCGTCGCGGAGCCATGGAAGGGCTTCTACTTCGACGAGAAGATGCCGACTTCGGACCGCACCAACTATGCACTGCGTGAAGTCATCCTTAATGCGCGCAAAAAGCTCGGGCCGGGCGTCACCGCGGTGAACTGCTGCGGCGCCAACCCCGGCATGGTGTCGTGGTTCGTGAAGCAGGCGCTCCTGAACGTCGCCGCCGATCTCGGCCTCGGCGCCGACGTGCCGAAGGACCAGGCGGGCTGGGCGAAGCTGATGCGCGACACCGGCGTGAAAGGCATCCACATCGCCGAGCGCGACACCCAGCGCTCGAGCCTTCCGAAGCCGCTGAATGTTTTCGTCAACACCTGGTCGGTGGATGGCTTCGTCTCCGAAGGGCTTCAGCCCGCCGAACTCGGCTGGGGCACGAACGAAAAGTGGGAACCGGAATCGCTGCGGCATCACACCAAGGGTTGCGGCGCGGCTGTGTACCTGTTGCAGCCCGGCGCCAATACGCGCGTGCGCAGCTGGTGTCCGACGCCGGGGCCGCAATACGGCTTCCTCGTCACCCATAACGAGGCAATCTCGATCGCCGACTACTTCACGCTGCGCGAAGGCGACAAGGCGGTCTATCGCCCGACCTGCCACTACGCCTATCACCCGTCCAACGACGCCGTGCTTTCGCTGCACGAAATGTTCGGCAACGGCGGCAAGATGCAGCCGAAGTGGCATATCCTCGAGGAGAACGAGATCGTCGATGGCATCGACGAACTCGGCGTGCTGCTCTACGGCCACAAGAACAACGCCTACTGGTACGGCTCGCAGCTTTCGATCGAGGAAACCCGCGAAGTAGCGCCCTACCAGAACGCGACCGGCTTGCAGGTGACCTCGGCGATTCTGGCCGGCATGGTCTGGGCGATCGAAAACCCGGACCGCGGCATCGTCGAAGCCGACGAGATGGACTTCAAGCGCTGCCTAGAGGTGCAGTCGCCTTATCTCGGCCCGGTGATCGGCACCTATACGGACTGGACGCCGCTCGACAATCGCAATGTCCTGTTCAAGGAGGACATCGACGAAAGCGATCCGTGGCAGTTCCGGAATATTCTGGTGCGCTAAAAGAAATCGCCCCGCTTCATGAGCGGGGCGATTTGCTTTCTAGAGGTTGAGAACGCCGGCCCTGCCCTCGTCCGTGCCATAGCCGAGCGACATGCCGTTCTCGTGCCAGGCGAGTGCCGTCACCTCGCCGCCTTCCGGCCCGCGCACGATGATTTCCGCCGCGTCGTTCGTCCGCACCATCATCACCATGCCGTCGGAGTAACCGACCGCGAGCGCGTCGCGGCTCGGGTGGCAGGCGACGCAGGAAACGCGCGAGCCTTCGCGCGCGGGCGCCAGCATCTTCGGCTCCTTGCCCATCGGCCCGTCCTTCGCGGTGAACGGCCACATCACCACCGCTTCCGCGCCGGAAGTCGCCATCCATTTTCCGTCATGGCTGAAATTGAACGAGCGGATGCGAGTGGGATATCCGGACATGCGCATGTCCTTCTTGTCCTCGATGCGCCAGCCGTGCAGCGCGGGCTCCTGCATCGTGGTGATCAGGAATTTTCCGTCCGGTGAGAAGCGCGCGCCGAGATGCGAGCCTTTCCATAACAGCGGGTCCGGCTTCGCATCCGAATTCGGAAACCAGAGCGAGACGCCGTTATAATGCGCGACCGCGAGCCGAAACCCTTTCGGCGCAAAAGCAAGCCCGCCGACCGTGCTCGGCACCTCGAGCGTTTTCTCGCCCTTTTTCGTTTTGACGAAGGCGGTCTTGCCTGCCGACCAGGCCACCGCGCCATCGGGTCCGAGCGCAACGTGATCGATCCACTTGTTCTTGATCACGGCGAGCGTCTCGCTCGACCCGGCTTCATCCGTCGCGACGACACGCCCGTCGTCGCCGCAGGTGAAGATCTTCTTACCGTCCGACACTGCTTCCAGAATTGACGCGTTCGGATGCACCGCGATCTTTTTGCCGGAGGCGAACACGATCTCGCCCTCGCCGTTCGCAAAAACCGCTTCACTGCCCAGGAACGCGCAAGCGACGACATGCGCGCCCACCTCGCACGGCGTTACCAGTTCAGCGACGGTACGAACTTCGTTCTCGGCCATTGAAGAAAAATCAGCGCGGATCGCTTTTGCAGGACACCGGGTCGAACGGACCCTTCGGCCTGAAATAATCGCCGCACTTGTCGCAGCCGGCGACCGAAACGGCGAGCGCGCCGAGCAGGAAGAGCGAGGTGATGCGCCTGATCATGACTCTTTATATCCGCCTTCCGGCCCGCCGCCAATTACTTCGCAATGCAGGCTTCGAAACCCTCGCGCAGCGCTTTCTGGTTCAGATCGCGGCCGATGAACACGAGGCGGCTTTCGCGCTTCTCGTCGTTGCGCCACGCGCGCTGGTGGTCGCCCTCGAACATCATGTGCACGCCCTGCATCACATAGCGCTCGTCGTCGTCCTTGAACGAAAGAATGCCCTTGGCGCGCAGGATGTTCGGGCCCTGGATCTGGCTGACGTTATCGATCCAGGCAAAGAAGGTTTTGGGGTCGAGCGCCTTGTCGGTCGAGAACGAGAACGACTGCACGTCCTCGTCATGATGGTGGTGACCGCCTTCCAGAAAATGCGGCTCGATCGCGAGAATCCGGTCGAGATCGAACGCGCCCTGCGATAGCACTTCGTCGAGCGCCACCGCGCCGCGCGAGGTCTTGTGAATTTTCGCGAACGGATTGATCGCGCGGATACGCAGCTCGACTTCTTTCAGTTCGTCCGCGCTCACGAGATCGGTCTTGTTCAGCACGATCACATCGGCGAAGGCGACCTGGTTCTTCGCCTCCGGCGCGTCCTTGAGCCGGTCTTTCAGAAACTTCGCGTCGACGACCGTGACGACCGCGTCGAGCGCGGTCTTGCCGCTCACGGTTTCATCGACGAAGAAGGTCTGTGCGACCGGTGCGGGGTCGGCGAGACCCGTGGTCTCGACCAGGATGCCGTCGAACTTGCCTTTGCGTTTCAGAAGACCGTCGATGATGCGGATGAGATCGCCGCGCACCGTGCAGCAGACGCAGCCGTTGTTCATCTCGAACACTTCTTCGTCCGCGCCGACGATCAGATCGTTGTCGATGCCGATCTCGCCGAATTCGTTGACGATCACGGCGTATTTCTTGCCGTGCGGCTCGGAGAGGATGCGGTTGAGCAACGTGGTCTTGCCGGCGCCGAGATAGCCGGTCAGCACCGTCACCGGGATTTTGTCGGACATCATCAAACTCGTGACTGTTGAAGCCGGGATATAGGCGCGGGAGGCGGCCCGCTCAAGCCTCGAGATGCCGCCCCGGCGAAAGGCGTTTACGCAAACCGCCCACCGGACCGAGCACCACGGAGAGCGCATAGATGCTGCCCGCGGCAAGAATGACCGCGGGCCCGGTCGGCAGGTTCGCATGATAGGACACGAGCAGCCCGCCGACGCCGGACACCATCCCGATCAGGATCGAGATCGCGGCCATGCGCGTCACGTCCTGCGTCCAGAAACGCGCGGAAGCGGCCGGCAGCATCATCATCCCTACCGCGAGCAACGTGCCGAGCGCATGGAACGCCGCGACCAGATTGAGTACGACGAGCGTCAGAAACAGGAGATGCACGGCAGTCCCCGCCCCGCTCACGGAGCGCAGAAATCCCGGATCGACGCATTCCAGCACCAGGGGCCGCCAGATGAAGGCGAGCGCAAACAGGCTGAAGGTCGTGAACGAGGCGATCACGATCAGCGTCGGATTGTCGAGCGCCAACACCGAGCCGAACAGCACCCGGAACAGATCGACGTTGGAGCCTTTAAGCGAAATCAGCGTGACGCCGAGCGCCAGCGACACGAGATAGAATGCGGCAAGTGCGGCGTCTTCCTTCAGTTCGGTAAAGCGCGCGACGAGGCCCGCGAGTACCGCGACCGCAATACCGGCAACGATGCCGCCCACCGTCATCGCGAACAGATCGAGACCGGCCACGAGAAAGCCGAGCGCCGCGCCCGGCAGAATTGCGTGCGCCATCACGTCGCCCGCGAGCGACATGCGCCTGAGCATCAGGAAAATGCCGATCGGTGCCGCGCTCAATGAAAGAATGATGACGCCCGCGAGCGCGCGGCGCATGAAATCGAATTCGGCGAAAGGCGCGATCAGCGTGTCATAGAACATGCAACGCCCGCCTCACGCCGCGTCTTCGCAGATGCCGGCAGCGTCATCGAAGGCTTCGCTCATGCGGCGCGCCTTCAGAAGATTTTCCGCGGAAAGCGTGTCAGTGGTTTTGCCCCACGCCACCGGCTCGCGCGCGAGCAACAGCGCTTCCGGAAAATGCCGCTTCACGAGATCGAAGTCGTGCAGCACCGCGATCACCGTGCGCTTCTCGCCGTGCCAGCGCTCGACGAGTTCGAGCAAATCCGAGATCGTCTTGGCGTCAAGCGAGGCGAACGGCTCGTCGAGCAAAATCAATTGCGCGTCCTGCAACAAGAGCCGCGCGAACAGCGCACGTTGCATCTGTCCGCCCGAAAGCGTGCCGATCGCGCGTGCCTCGAAGCCGCGCAGGCCCACCGCTTCGATTGCTGCCGAAATCTTTCCGCGATCCGAAGCACCGATGCCGCCGAGCAGGCCCGCGCGCTTCCACAGGCCCATTGCCACCAGATCGTAAACCGAGATCGGAAAGCTGCGGTCGATCTCCGCGATCTGCGGCAGATAGGCGATATCTTTTGCCGCAAAGCCGTTGCGGGAGATTTTTCCGCCGAGTGGAGACAACAGGCCGACGATACCCTTGAGCAGCGTCGACTTGCCGGCTCCGTTCGGTCCGACGATGGCAAGCAGCGCGCCTTCGGAAATCTCGCCGCTCAGATGATGCACCGCGGGATGGCGATCATAGCCGAGCGTCAGATTCTGGAATGCGAGTGCGGCCGTCATGTTGCGCCGGTTCCCTAGCGGAGGACGAGGTAGACGATGAGCCAGATCAGCCCGGAAAGGATCGAAGCGATGCCGAGCCGCGCCGTTGCCGATAACCGCAACAGCGAAACGCCGGTCCGCACGCGCGGCGAATGCGCGTGATGATGTGCGTGATCGTGCGGTGCATGCATTGTTATAATATATCAACTGCCCACGGATGCGGCAAACCTTAGGCAGTGCAACAAAGACAGGTACTTTAGCGGCTTTAGGCAGGATATTTCCCCTCGCCATGGGAGGCGGTTGCCGCTAAGGAAACCGTCCAACCCACCCGCAAAAATTCGGGGGGATCGATAAACTACTGGGAGATTTCGGGAATGAACTTCGTACGTAAATTCGCCCGCGTGGCCACCGTTGCTGCGATTTTTGCAATGGCACCGGCCGCGGCGCAGGCGCAGAATTTCATCAACGTACTCACCGGCGGCACCGCTGGCGTTTACTATCCGCTCGGTGTCGCGATCTCAAAAATTCTTGCCGAGAAGATGAAGGACTCGCGTCCTTCGGTGCAGGCCACCAAAGCTTCGGTCGAAAACCTCAACCTGTTGCAGGCCGGCAAGGGCGAAATCGCCTTCACGCTCGGTGACTCGCTCGCCGCCGGTTATGCCGGCGATCAGGATGCCGGCTTCCGCGGCAAGCTCGACAAGCTCCGCGTCGTCGGCGCGATCTATCCGAACTACATCCAGATCGTTGCCTCGAAGGAAAGCGGCATCAAGACGCTCGCCGATCTCAAGGGCAAGCGTCTTTCGGTCGGCGCGCCGAAGTCCGGCACCGAGCTGAACGCCCGCGCAATCCTCGCGGCCGCCGGCATGAAGTATGAAAATCTCGGCAAGGTCGAATATCTGCCGTTCGCGGAATCGGTCGAACTGATCAAGAACCGCCAGCTCGACGCGACCTTGCAGTCGGCGGGCCTCGGCGTCGCCTCGATCAAGGACCTCGCCAACTCGGTCGAGATCGTGGTCGTCGAAATTCCGGCCGATATCATCACCAAGGCCGGTGCGCCGTTCCAAAGCGCCGTGATTCCGGCGAATACCTATCAGGGCCAGACCGCAGCGGTGAATTCGGCGATCGTTCCGAATTATCTGGTGACGCGCTCGGACCTTCCCGAAGCCGTCGTCTACCAGATGACCAAGGCAATCTTTGACAGCCTGCCGGAACTAGTCGCGGCTCATGCCGCGGCGCGCGCGATCAAGCTGGAGAACGCAGCCAAGAACCCGCCGGTTCCGCTCCATCCGGGCGCCGCGAAATACTTCAAGGAAAAAGGCGTAGGCGGTTAAGCCTTCACGAAACAGCGGCCCGCGTGACGAACGCGGGCCGTTTTGCTTTTCTGCATCGGGGAAATTACGAGGCCGTAAACTTCCGTTGGGGGGAACGAATGGCAAAGAAGAAAGCAGTATCGTCGGCGAGTAAAACCAAGAAGAAGGCCGCCGCGGACAAACCCGCGAAATATGCCTCGCAGGGAAATCCTCCCACGACCACGGTGGTCGACGACGTTTCCGGCCATCTCGATCTTTCCTGGGGCCATGGCTGGCTCGGCAGCCTCATTTTTTATATCGCCATCGCTTTCTCGATCTTCCAGATCGTAACTTCGTTCGGCATTCCGCTCGACAAACCTTTCTTCACTTCACTGCCGCGCCTGAAACTCGGCTTTGCCGCGCCGCAGATCGACGTACTGCTTCTGATCCGGCTTGCGCTGCTGGCCTGGGCGGCATGGCTGATCCGCAAGGCGTTGAAGAAGACGATCACTTTCGCCGATCTGTTCGGTTTCGTTGCCGTGTTCGGCGCGATCGAGCTGGTCGCGGTCTTTGCCGGCGGCATGCCGAGTCAGGTCGTGCGCGCGCTGCATGTCGGCTTCCTCACGCTGCTTGCGAGCGCCATGATCGCCAATCCGATCAAGAACCTTCCGCTCAAGCTCGCGATGTGGGGTATCGGCATCGCCGGATTCCTGATCGGGCTTTACCAGTGGCAATTCTATCTGCCGCTGATCGACCGCTCCGGCTTCCTCACCGAATTCGACATCATCATCGGCACCGCCTCGCTCGCGATTCTTCTGTTCCTCGTGCAGCGCGTGATGGGCACCGCGATCACCGCTGTCACCGGTACGTTCCTGCTCTATTGCCTGTTCGGCCACCTCCTGCCTGCGCCGTTGGACCACCGCGCGTTCTCCTACGATCAGGTGATCGAGCACATGGCCTACGGCACCGAAGGCATCTACGGCGTGCCGACATTGGTGTCCGCGACCTACATCTTCCTCTTCATCCTGTTCGGCTCCTTCATGGAGCGCGCGGGCGTCATCAATTATTTCAACGACATCTCGATGGCGGCTTTCGGCCGCTCGCAGGGCGGCCCCGGCAAGGTCTGTATCGCTTCGTCCGCACTGATGGGCACGGTGTCGGGCTCCGGCATCGCGAATGTCGTCGCCTCGGGACAGTTCACGATCCCGCTGATGAAACGTTTCGGCTTCCCCGCCGCCTATGCCGGCGGTGTCGAAGCGACCTCGTCGATGGGCGGCCAGATCATGCCGCCGGTGATGGGCGCGGTCGCATTCATCATGGCCGAAACCATCGACCGTCCTTATTCGGAGATCGTGCAGGCGGCGATCATTCCGGCGCTGCTTTATTTCGGCGCGACCTATCTCTCGGTGCATTTCGAAGCCGGCCGCCGCGGCCTGCGCGGTCTGCCCGGCTCGGAGCTTCCGAATGCATGGGAAGAGACCAAGAAAAAGTGGTTTCTGATCCTGCCGCTGCTCGTGCTTGTGCTCTTGCTGTTCACGGGCTTCACGCCATTGTTCGCGGGCGCGGTCGGTCTTGCGCTGACCGCCGTGCTTATTCTTGCGACCCCGGTCGCGGAGGAAATCCGCGGCTCGCCGCTGAAGGCCGGCATTTATCTCGTAAGCGCCGCCTTTGCCGCCTGGGCGCTCTGGACCAGCGGACAATATTTCAGTTCCCTGCGTGCAGGCACCGTGGAGGATTCCGGCTTCACCGCGATCGCGATCGAAATCGGCCGCGTGATCGTGGCGGTTGCCCTGTTCGGAATCATTCTCTTGGGCCTCAGCCGCTCGTATCGAACCGGCAACCAATATGCGCGCGTCGCATTCTGGATCGCGCTCGGCGCGCTTACCGCGGTCGCGCTCGAACGCAGCGTCGCTTATGTGCTCGCGATTCTCGCGGGCATGATCCTGTGGGGCGCGTTCTATACGCGGGGCCGCGAAGCGCTGCTCGCCTGCCGCGATGCAATGGCGGACGGCGCGCGTCAGGCGCTCTCCGTCGGTCTTGCCTGCGCCGCCGTCGGCATGGTGATCGGAACCATGACGCTCACCGGCCTCGGCACGATCTTCGGCACCTGGCTGATCTCGATCGGCAAGGAGAGCCTGTTCCTCGCGCTCATTCTCACGATGATCTTCAGCCTGATCCTCGGCATGGGCATTCCGACGATCCCGAACTACATCATCACCTCGTCGCTGGCAGCACCGATTTTGCTAAAGCTCGGCGTGCCGCTGATCGTCTCGCACATGTTTGTCTTCTACTTCGGCATCATGGCGGACTTGACGCCGCCGGTGGCGCTCGCGGCCTTCGCCGCCGCGCCCATGGCGCGCGTCAGCGGCTTTCAGGTCGCATACAAGGCGGTGCTGATCGCACTGCCCGGATTCATCGTGCCTTATCTGGCGGTCTATGATCCGTCGCTGATGTTGCAACCGATCAAGGATGCCAGCGGCGTTGCGATTGTCGGACTGCCGTACTGGATCGACGTTGTTTACGTCGTCGCCAAAGCGTCTTTCGCGATGTTGCTATGGGCCGCGACCGCGATCGGATTCATTCGCGGGCCGGTTTCCTATCTCGAGCGTGCATGGGCGTTCTTCGCCGCCGTGTTTCTGGTCGCAGCCCTTCCCGTCACCGACGAGATTGGCTGGGCGCTCGGGCTGAGCTTCATCGGCTACCACTATTGGAAATACTGGAAGCCGGTGGAGAAACCCGCGGCGCGCACCAAGACCGCATGAGCCTGATTTGCCTCTCCGGCGGCGGCGTGGTCGTAAAACTCGCCGCCGCCATCACGCTCACCTGGATGCATTCCGTCGAAAAGGTGAAGTGGGAAGAAGACTGGCGCGCGCATCCCGCCGGAATCGCGATCGTGGAGTCGCGCATTAAAGGCTCGGGCGCCGGGATGGAGCCGCCTTCCGGCGCGAAGCTCAAAGACGGCGTCTATCACTACCGTCCGCATCTGGCGCCCGTGAAAGAAGTCGTCTTGCGCCGCTCCGGCGCCACCGCCGACTGGAATATCTGCATGAGCGGCGCCTGCAAGCCGATGGGCGATTACCTGCCGCCGAACGCGGATCCGGTGAAACTTCAGCTATGCGACTGAACTAGCCGAGCGGGCCTTTTTTCAATCGCTTAAGATCGAAGCGATGCACGTCTTCCAGTAGCAAAATGAACGCGCGAGCGCCGTAGTCGGCCGCCTTCTCGCCCTTCTCCTTGGTGGCCGCCTTGGCATTTCCAAGCGCGCCCGTTTCCTGCAAATCCTGCGTCATCCAGCCGAAGCCCGCGGGTGTCACGGCTCGAAGATATTTGAACTCCTTTTCCATGCCGATGGTGGCCGGAACGAAATTATCGAGCTTGTCCATGCGAACTTGCTCCGGCGCGAAGGCCAACATCAACGAGGTTTCGATCTCGCCGCCATGAATGCCGTGGATGCGCTCGGCTTCGTCAAACAGCCCGGCGGGATAGCCGAATCGGTGCCACGCCGTCGTCACCGCAAGCATCCCGAATTTTTCGCGTAGCTCCCCAATCACGATGTTCAGCATCGACGAATTGCCGCCGTGCGAATTGACGAACAGAATTTTCCTAACGCCGGCGCGATGGACGCTCTCGCCCAGTTCGATCCAAGCGCGGGTCAGGGTTTCCCATGAAAAAGTAAGCGTGCCGGGAAAGTCCCGATGCTCGTCCGATTTGCCGATCTGCTGCACCGGCAGAAACGTCGCCGGAAGATTATCCGGCAAGAGCTTTTGCACACGGGCAAGATAGCCTTCGGCGATGGTGGCATCGACCGAGAGCGGCAGATGCGGCCCGTGCTGCTCGATCGCAGCGACCGGTATGACCGCGATCCAATCTTGCGGATTTCCATCCCGGAAATCCGGCCAACTCATCTCTCGCCAGTGCCGCTTTGGATTCATTTTTCTCTTTATCCGCGCCAATCCGCCGCAACCTATTGAGCGGGCAACGCCCGCGCAAGCCGCAGGCAGCACCGCTCAATTCTTGACGTTGGCATTAAGGTTACGATGGCCTATGCGAAATCGCCTTGCATTACGCGGAGAATAAAAACGCCATGACACGAAAGCCGGTTCTTTGGCTTGTCGCCATCGCCGCTTTCTTCGCGGCCACGGCGTCGGAAGCGGCTGACAAAGTGCGTTTCGGCACCAACTGGGTCGCCGAAGCCGAGCATGGCGGCTTCTATCAGGCGCTGGCCGACGGAACCTACGCGAAATACGGCCTCGACGTCGAAATCGTTCCCGGCGGCCCGCAGGTCAACAACCGCATCCTGCTTTCCGCAGGCAAGCTCGATTTCTACATCTCTGCGAATTTCCTGCAGGCTTTCGCCGCGGTCGAACAGAACGTGCCGACCGTGGTCGTCGCGGCGATCATGCAGCGTGACCCGATCGCAATTCTCGCGCATCCGAACACCGGCATCGATAAATTCGACGACCTGAAGAAGGTCAAGCTTCTGCTCGGCGCCGATGCGATGGTGACTTCCTTCCGCTGGCTGAAATCCGAACATGGCTTTCGCGACGAGCAGGCGCGGCCCTACACCTTCAATCCGCAGCCGTTCTTCGCCGACAAGAACCTTGCGCTGCAAGGCTACGCCACCTCCGAGCCCTTCGTGATCGAAAAGGCTGGCGGCTTCACGCCGAAGATTTTCCTGCTCGCCGATTACGGCTTCGACGGCTACGCGACTACACTCGAGACGCGCCGCAAGCTCCTGCACGACAACCCGGATCTGGTCGCGCGCTTCGTCGAGGCCTCGATCGAAGGCTGGTACAATTACCTCTACGGAGACAACAAAGCGGCGAACGACCTGATCAAGAAGCAGAACCCGGAAATGACCGACGAACTGCTCGCCTTCTCGCTCGCGAAGATGAAGCAATATGGCATCGTCGATTCCGGGGATGCGCTCGTTCTCGGCATCGGCGCGATGCAGGAAGCCCGGATCGAGCGCTTCTATGACAAGATGGTGAAGGCTGGCGTGGTGAAAGCGGGCCTCGATTGGCGCAGGAGCTTCGACGCGCTATTCGTGAACCGCAAACACGGCCTCGACCTTTACCAGCTCAAATGAAGCAACGCCGCGCTACCGCCGCGACCCGAAAAGCCGGAAAGACCGAATCGGCCCTGCTCGCCGAATTGCGCGGCATCGGAAAGTCCTACGACGGCGGCGTCACGGCGCTGCGCGATATTTCCTTCCCCGTCCGGCGCGGCGAATTTCTCTCGCTGCTTGGCGCCTCCGGCTGCGGCAAGACCACGCTGCTTCGCATTCTCGCAGGCCTGTTGCCGCCCGATACCGGCACGATCCGCTGGCAGGACGGCGCACGTCCACGCGAAACCGGCTTCGTATTTCAGGAGCCCGCGCTGATGCCTTGGGCGAGCGTCGCTGCCAATATTCGCCTGCCGCTGCGGCTCCTCGGCATCGACGACCGTACCGCCACACTCCGCACGCGCGAAGCGCTCGCGCAATCCGGCCTCGAAAAATTCGGCGACGCATTTCCGCATGAACTTTCCGGCGGCATGAAGATGCGCGCCTCGCTCGCGCGCGCGCTGATCGTTAAACCGCGGCTCTTGCTGATGGACGAGCCTTTCGCGGCACTCGACGAAATCGCCCGCTTCAAGTTCAACGACGAATTGCTCGCGCTGTGGCGCGAGGCGAACTGTACCGTTTTATTCGTCACGCATTCCGTTTTCGAAGCGGCCTATCTTTCGACCCGCACGCTCGTGCTCTCGCCGCGGCCCGGTACGGTCGCGGAGGAAATCCGCTTCCTTCCAGCGGCCGGCGGCGTGAACGCACAATTCCGCACCTCAGCAACCTACGCCTCGCGCGTACGAAAACTATCCGAAGCGCTGGAGCGTGCGCAATGAAGCCCCGTTCGTTCGCGCCTGCACTGGTCCTGTTCGCCGTCCTGATGGCGGCATGGGAAATCGCCGTTCGCGCCTTTGGAATTGCGCCGCAGGTCTTGCCCGCGCCATCGCTGATTGTGCAGACGCTCGCGGCAGACGCCGCACTTCTATTCGGCTCGCTAGTGGTCACGCTCAAGATCACTTTCGTCGCACTGGCGATCGCAATCGGCGCAGGCGTTGCGCTCGCGGTTCTGTTTTCTTCCTCGCGATTCGCCGAACGCGCGCTGTTCCCGCTTGCGGTCGTCCTGCAAGTGACGCCGGTGATTGCGATTGCGCCGCTTCTGCTCGTTTACCTCGAACCCGCGAACGCCGTGATCGCCTGCGCCGCGCTCGTCGCGTTTTTCCCGATCCTGTCGAATACCGCGCTTGGCCTTGCTTCCGCCGACCGCCAATTGCGCGATCTGTTCGCGCTTTACGACGCGGGCTGGCTCAAGACGCTCGTTTATCTTCGGCTACCCGCCTCGCTCCCCTATTTTCTTGGCGGCCTTCGCATCGCGGGCGGTCTCGCGCTGATCGGGGCCGTCGTCGGCGAAATCGCGGCGGGCAGCGCGGGCGCGGGCTCTGGCCTCGCCTGGCGCATCATGGAAGCGGGTCATCGCGTGAATATTCCGCGCATGTACGCGGCACTCGTCCTAATCGCGCTCGCAGGTGTCGCGATCTTCGCCCTGTTTTCGTGGCTCCAACGCGCGGCGCTCAGGCGCTGGCACGCAAGCGCGGCCGAAATCGCCTGATCAGCCCGCGGCTTTAAGTTTGCGCTCGCCGAGCTTGCGCTTGAGACGGCCCCAGGCGCGTCGATACGGGTCCGCTGAAAGCAGATGTTTCGAGAGCCGCGCCTCGCGGAATTTCTTTTCGAGTTCGGCGGCATGCTTCGGGAAGCGGAACCAGTCGCTTCGCGGCGCGTCCAGCCGCTTGAACACCTGTGCAGCGCGGAGCGCCGTGCTCGGCACCCACTCGAAGCCCGCCTTCTCGCCCATCATTCGCAGCGTCTCATAGGCGAAGCCGTGTACGTGCGCGAAATGAAACATGCCGGTCGGCGTGCGCTTCTCGGCCATGTTCGGCACCGCGACGTAGAAATATCCGTCCGGCTTCAGCAGCGTATGGACGAGCTCCATGCTCGCGAACGGATCGCGCAGATGCTCGAACACATGGAAGGAATGAATGAGATCGAATTTCCTGCTGCCGAAATCGATCTTGTTCAGCGGCGCGATATGCACTTCCACGCCGTACGTGCGCTCGGCGTAACGCGCAAAGCCGACGCTCGGCTCGACGCCTTCGACCTCGTAGCCGCGGTTCTTCGCTTCCGCGAGAAACTCGCCGCCGCCCGCGCCAATATCGAGAATCCTCGCGCCGGGCTTCAGGAATTGCTGAAGATGGTCGAGCCGCGCCTTCGCGCTCTTTTGTCCGCGGTCGATCGACTTCGGCGTCGGCTCCAGCGTGCTTTGATAATGCAACCGGTAGTGATCGGTGTAATAACGCTCGAGCTCCGCGTCGGTCGGCATCGGATCGACGCGGATCAGACCGCAATGCGTGCAGATGACGTTGGTCAGCGGGTTGAGCCAGCGGTCGCGGGTTGCGAGCACGGCTTTTTCCGTGCTGCCGCAAAGATTGCACGCGACGTTCTCGCCCGTGTAACGGAACGGCCGGTAACCCGGAATGAGATTGCCCAGAAACGACATTGCGCGGCTGCATTCCTCGAAAAGAGGCGCTTTCATAGAGCGGATTGCGGCCCTGTCAAACCGCCTGCCCTAGCCATGCATGGGCGGGGCTGCCAGCCCGGCCCCGGCTCGTCTAGATTGCGACGGCTTCCGAAGGGTTCCCTGTCACATGGCTTCCGATCCGCGCCCGCTGCGCGAACTTCCCGCGCCCGGCGACAGCCGCGCTCGCGTCATCGGCATCGCGCTGATGTGCGCCGCGCTGTTCTGTTTTGCGTTTCTGGATACCACCGCGAAATGGCTCACCGGCCATTTGCCGACCTTGCAGGTCGTATGGGCGCGCTATGCCAGCCACTTCGTGATCGGCTTCATCTTCGTCAATCCGTGGACGGTGAAGGGACTGTTTCACACCCGCCGTCCGTGGCTGCAACTTGGCCGCTCGGCGCTTCTGTTTCTTTCGACCGCGATCAACTTCATCTCGCTGAATTTCCTCCAGCTCGACGAGACGACCGCGATCATGTTCACGACGCCGTTCTTCATCGCGCTCTTCGCCGGGCCTATTCTGGGCGAGTGGATCGGCTGGCGGCGCTGGATCGCGATTCTCGTCGGCTTCGCCGGCGCGCTCGTCGTGATCCGCCCCGGCACCGGCGCGCTGCATCCGACCGCGTTCCTTTCGCTCGCGGGCGCCTGCTGCTACGCGCTCTACAACATCTCGACCCGTGCGCTCGCGCCTTACGACACGACGCAGACCACGATCACGTATTCCGCGCTGGTCGGCGTGCTCGTCGCATCCCTCCCGCTGCCCTGGGTCTGGCAGACGCCGACCGAGCCTCTGGTGATCGGCGGCATGATTCTCGTCGGCCTGTTCGGCCTGATCGGCCACACGTTTCTGATCATTGCGCATCGCTATGCGCCGGCCGGCGTGCTCGCGCCCTTCATCTATTTTCAGATCGTATGGGTTTCGGTGACGAGCTTCGCCGTCTTCGGCCATCTGCCGCATCTCTGGACGATTATCGGCGCGCTGATCGTGATCGCGTCGGGTCTCTATCTTCTCTACCGCGAGCGCAAGATGAAGGCCGAGGCTTCGTTAGAGGCGCAGAGCGACAAGTAGTGGCGCGTCACGGCAACGTCAGAAACACCGGCACGAGACCGATGTCGTGCAGGTATTCGAAGCCCTCGGAAAGAGGAATCGACAGAAGAAAGATGCTGGCGTCGAGCGCGGTCACGCGAACCAGCCGCGGATTGACTTCAAGCGTAGCCACATCGCGCCAGAGCGAAAATTTCGGCCAAAGCCGCGGCACGCGCTCCATATATTCGAGATAACTTGCGCCGAAACGCGCTGTCAGGAACTGCTCTTCCTTCAGGATGACGAGAAGAAAGACGAAATAGGCGACCGCCGCGGTCACGATCGTGAGTACAACGCTGCCCAGTTGGGCCCCTGCCCCGGCGGCCCCCACGATCGAGAGCGAATAGAGTGGATTACGGACCACCGAATAGGGCCCGGCGGTCACGAGCGATTCGATCTTGTTGCCGCCGATATAAAGCGTGCAGAGTATCCTGCCGCAGATACAGATGACGATCAGGATCAGGCCGATATACTCGATCCCCTCATGCAGGAATGATCCGCTCGGCCAGCGAGTATCGCCGACCACGACGAAGACCAGACCTGCTACGATAAATGCGCGCAGAATGGCCTTACGGATCATCTGGACGGAGGTTAAATTGATCCGCCTACTTTGACTGGACGCCATGACCCACCCCTTTTCCTCAGCCTGTTCCCTCATTTGAGGTTTTCTTTAGGCGATCTGCCGTCCGCCATAACCATAAAAATTGACCCGGGAAATACGACACGATGACCAAGTCTGACCTTCTGCTTACGAGCCCGATGATGCCGATGATCGAGCAGCAGTTCGAACAGCATTTCAACGTCGAGCGGCTTTACAATGCCGCCGATCGCGAAAAGCTGCTTGCCGATTTCGGTCCCAAGGTGCGGGCCATCGGCGCCACGCCGGGCCTGAAAATCGATGCAGCGCTGATGCAGAAGCTGCCGAAGCTCGAGATTATCGGCTCCTTCGGGGTCGGCTATGACGCGGTCGACGCGAAATGGGCGGCCGAGCACGGCATCGTCGTCACCAACACGCCGGATGTCCTGAACGAGGAAGTCGCCGACACCGCGCTTGGCCTTTTGCTCGCGACCGTGCGGCAGTTTCCGCAAGCCGACCGCTATCTGCGCGATGGCAAGTGGACCGAAAAGCCGTTTCCGCTGACCGCGACGTTGCAGGATCGCACCGTCGGCATTCTCGGCATGGGCCGCATCGGCAAGGCGATCGCAAAGCGGCTCGAAGCCTTCAACGCCCCGGTCGTCTATCACAGCCGCAACAAGGCGGCGGGCGTGAATTACAAATACTATTCCGACCTAAAAGCGATGGCGAAGGACGTGGATGTACTCGTGGTCATCACGCCCGGGGGCGCCGCGACCAAGCATCTCGTCAACAAAGAAGTGCTGGAAGCGCTCGGGTCCAACGGCATCGTCATCAACGTCGCGCGCGGCTCGGTGATCGACGAGAAGGCGCTGATCGAAGCGTTGCGTGAGAAGAAAATTCTTTCCGCCGGCCTCGACGTATTCGAGGACGAACCGAAAGTGCCACAGGCGCTCAAAGACATGGACCACGTCGTGCTCCTGCCCCATGTCGGCTCGGCCTCGGTGCATTGCCGCAACCTGATGGGACAGCTTGTCGTCGACAATCTGGTTTCGTGGGCGAACGGCAAAGGCCCGCTGACGCCGGTTCCGGAAACGCCGTGGCCGCCGAAGAAGAAGTAACGGGATTAAGAATGAACTTGCGTACGAAAATTCTCGCGGCGTTTCTTGTAATCGCAGGTCCGGCAGCGGCACAATTCGCGCCGCTGAAGCCGCTCGACCTGAAGGAAGTCGATCCGTCCCTGATCGGCGACACCTTCGGCGCGTGGGAAATCCGCGATGAAAGCGGCAAGAAACGCTGCAGCATCAACCTGAAGAAAGAGCAGGCGATCGGTGGCTACGCGATCGAGGTCGCGGACAACTGCAAGAAACTCTTTCCGGTCATGGACGAAATCGTGGGCTGGCGGCTGCTGGAAGGCTGGACGATCGACCTGGTCGACGCGACCCGCAAGACGCGCGTTCGTTTTTCGACGCCGGACGAGCGCTATGTCGCGATTCCGGAAGTGGATGGCATCGCGAGCCTGCATAAACCGTCGAAGAAAAAATGAGACCGCTTTCCGGGCTGCTTCTTTCTCTTGCGTTTCTCGCAGCCGGCACAGCTGGCAGCGACGCGCAGGACAGTCAGCCCGCGAAGGCGCTCGCTTCGAACTACCAGCTTTCCGACGCAGTCGGCGAGCGGCGCTGCCCGATCACGCTCGAGACAAGAACCGCGCCCGGCGGATTTGCGCTGATCATCGACCGCGAAGTCTGCGGCGTCGTGTTTCCGCATCTTTCCGATGTGGCCGCCTGGCGGCCAGCGCCCGCGCGCGGCATCAATTTCGTGGATGCGAAAGGCAATATCGTCACCGAATTCAGCGAGGGTGTCGGTGGCGTTTATGAAGCGATCCGCGACAACGACGGCGTGTACTTCCTGACCAATCTTAAGATTGCAGATGCCGAGGAGATCAAATTCGACGATCTGGTCGGCGACTGGAACCTGTCGCGGCCCGGTGGCGCTACGATCTGCCGCATCACGCTTACGAAAGACGCCGCCGCGGAACAGCGCTTCGCAATCCGCGTCGCATCCGGGTGCGACGCCCCGATCGCCTCTTTCGGCCTCGCGTCATGGCAGCTCTCGAACGGCGACGTACTGCTTTACGCGGCGAACGGCGACCTGTTGCGGCTCGGGAAGAACGAGGAAGGCCAGTGGGCGCGGGTCCCGGACCAGAAGCAGCCACGCCCCCGCCCGCTCCTGATGACGCGCTAAGTCTACGAAATCAGCCGCAGGCCTTTCAGGCTTGCGTGGCCTTCCTTGCCGACAATGATGTGGTCATGCACCTCGATGCCGAGCGGCCGCGCAACGTCGATGATCGTCTTCGTCATCTGGATGTCGGCGCGCGACGGCGTCGGGTCGCCCGACGGATGATTATGCACCAGCACGATCGCGGTCGCGGATAATTCGAGCGCACGCTTCACTACTTCGCGCGGATAGACCGGCGTGTGATCGACCGTGCCCTTCTGCTGCACTTCGTCGGCGATCAGCTGGTTTCTTTTGTCTAGAAACAGAATCCGGAACTGCTCCTTATCGGCGAAGGCCATCGAGGTACGGCAATAGTCGATCACCGCCGACCACGAGGAGAGCACCTTCTTGCTCTTGATCCTGCCCTTGGCGAGATGCTGCGCCGCCGCTTCCACGACTTTCAGTTCGGTCACGATGGCTTCGCCGACCCCATCGACCTCTTTCAAAAGCGCGGCTGGCGCCGAGATGACTTCCGCAAAGGAGCCGAACCTCTCGATCAATTCTTTTGCCAGCGGCTTCACGTCCCGCTGCGGCACAGCGCGGAACAGCACGAGTTCGAGCAGTTCGTAATCGGCGAGCGCCGCAGGGCCGGATTCGCGGAAGCGCGAGCGCAGTCTTTCGCGATGGCCGTGATAATGCGGCGCTTCCTTGAATCCGGAACCGCGCGCCTTCGCCATGCGAAATCAGGCCGCTTGAATATAAGGCGGCTTGTGAAAGCCTTTGGGAGACAGTGTGAAAATCTCGACGCCGGTTTCGGTCACGCCGACCGAATGCTCGAACTGTGCCGAGAGCGAACGGTCGCGCGTCACCGCCGTCCAGCCGTCGGAGAGCACTTTCACATGCGGACGGCCGAGATTGATCATCGGCTCGACCGTGAAGAACATGCCGGGGCGCAGCACCACGCCCTCGCCCGGCGAGCCGACATGCACGATGTTCGGCTCGTCGTGGAAGAGACGGCCGAGGCCGTGGCCACAGAAATCGCGCACCACGCTCATGTGGTTGGGCTCGACCACCGCCTGAATCGCGGCACCGATATCGCCGGTGGTGGCGCCGGGACGGATCACCGAAATTCCGCGCATCATGGCTTCATAGGTGACTTCGACCAGCCGCTCCGCGCGGCGCGGCACTTCGCCGACCAGATACATGCGGCTCGAGTCGCCATGCCAGCCGTCGAGAATGACGGTGACGTCGATATTGACGATATCGCCCTCGCGCAGCGGCTTGTCGTTCGGGATGCCGTGGCAGACGACGTGATTGATCGAGGTGCATACCGATTTGCGGTAGCCGCGATACATCAGCGTCGCAGGCAACGCACCGTGATCCATCGCATATTGAAAGACGAGTTCGTCGAGGCGTTCGGTCGTGGCGCCCGGATGGACATGCTCGACCAGCATGTCGAGAATTTCAGCAACCAGACGGCCCGCGCGGCGCATGCCCTCGAAATCATCCGCGCCGTGCAGACGAATCTGCCCGGTTTTGCGGAGCGGAGCGGTGGCGGCGTCGACATAGGTCATCGGAAAACTCTCGAACCCGAATGTAGGCGATAAAACGGCGGGCGCAAGAAACTAGTCCGTTACCCGCGACGCCGGGTCAACCCTTAGCGACGCGAAAGTCCGCACGGGAGCTATGCGGCGACCTCGCCGCTGAGTTCGTCCTCGACATGGATCGCAACGATCTCGTCGAAATCCTTGTCCGGCACGAAGCCGAGCGCAAGCGCGCGCTTTGCCTCGAATTCGTGCGGCCAGCCCGCGACGATCCGCTCGACCAGCGTATCGCGCACGCGCGAAATCCGCGCCACCGCCTTGTCGCCCGCGACCTTGCGCAGCGCCTCGATCTGCTCGGCGATGGTACAGGCGACCGCCGGCATCATCAGGTTCGGGCGCAGATCGAGGTTTTCCGTGTCGAGCGTCGCCGCGTGCAAGAGATAGCCGATCGCCGCGCGCGGGCTCGCATGCGAATGCAGCGTTTTGTCATCGACCGGCAGCATCGCATTCTGCCCGGCGAGCGGCTCGCGGATGATGCTCGAGAAAAATCCCGACGCCGCCTTGTTCGGCTTGCCTGGCCGGACTGTGATCGCGGGCAGCCGGATACCGACGCCGTCGAAAAATCCGCGCCGCGAATAATCGGCCAGTAGTTGTTCGCCAATGACTTTCGCCGCGCCATAGGAACTGTGCGGCGTCAGGTGAAAATCGTCGCTCACCGGGCCGTCGAATGGACCGCCATAGACCGCAGCCGAACTCGTGAACACGACGCGGGGTTTATATTCGCGCTGGCGGATCGCATCGAACAGGAAGCGCGTGCCGTCGATATTGACGCGGTAGCCTTTCTCGAAATCGGTTTCCGCTTCGCCCGAAACGACGCCCGCGAGATGAAAGATCATCTGCGGGCTGTCGGCGACCGCCGCCATGGCTTCGCCGGGAAGCGAAAGATCGCCGGTGCGCGTGTTTACTTTAAATGGAGCGCCTTTCGGCGCGGCAGGCTCGTCGATATCGACCAGCGTGACGCGCTCGATCGGCTTGCCGCCGATCCGCGGCTCCCGCGCGAGGCGGGCGATCAGCTTCTGGCCGATCATGCCGGCAGCGCCCGTAATCAGGACATGGAAATTATCGTTCATGGGATTTCGCCGCCCGGTCGGAAAGAGTTATCCTGTACGAGAGCATGGCCGGGGCAAAGCGCACAAGATGAACGGAACGAATAATCCAGAAGCAGATCGTTTGTTCCAAACGCTGCGAAACGTGCCGACGCCCGCGCTCGTCATCGACGAGGAAGCGCTCAAGCGCAACATCACGGCGATGGCGGCTTTTGCAAAACGTGCCGGGCGCTCGCTTCGTCCGCACGCCAAGACGCATAAGTCTACCGTGATTGCACGGAAGCAGATCGAAGCCGGCGCGATCGGCATTTGCTGCGCGACTTTGCCCGAGTTGCACGCGATGGCGGAAGCCAGGATCGGTGGACTGTTGCTGACCGCTCCCGTGCAGGATCCGGCCAAGATCGATCCCCTGATTGCCGTCGCGAAGAAAACGCCGATTACCATCGCCGTCGATCATCGGAGCCAGATTGAAGCGCTTGCCGCGAAGCTTCCGGCAGACACGCGGGTCGATGTAATCATCGACGTTGATGTCGGTCAGAAACGTACCGGCGTTTGTGACGCGCGCGATACCGCCGCTATCGCGAAACTGGCTTCCGGAAACAAGCAGTTCAGGTTCAGCGGCCTGCAAGGCTATGCCGGTCATGTGCAGCACATTCCGCAATTCGCCGATCGCTCGCGTGAAGCTGCCCGCGTTTCCACGCTGCTCGGCGAGCATATCGCCGCCTTGCGCCAAGCGGGCTTTGAACCGGAGATCGTGAGCGGCGGCGGCACCGGCACGCACGAGATCGATCTCACGCACCAGCCTTTCACCGAGATTCAGGCCGGCTCCTACGTATTCATGGACGCCGATTATGGGCGCATCCTGAACGCGAGCGGCGACGTGCTTCCGTTCGAATGTTCGCTGTTCATGCTGACGACGGTCACGTCAGCCAATGTAGCGGGACAGGTCACGATCGATGCCGGAACGAAATCGCTCGCGGTGAACGGCCCGCCCCCGCATCTCATCGTCGGCGCGCCCAAAGGTTCGGCTTACGCATTTGCCGGAGACGAGCATGGCATTCTTTCGTTTCCGGAAGATGCCGAAGCTCCGCAACTTGGAAGCCGGATTTTAATGAGCGTCACGCATTGCGACCCGACCGTGAACCTGTTCAGCGTCATGCACGCCGTTTCGCGTTCAGGCGACTTGGAAAAGTGGCCGGTCGTGGGTCGAAACTGAGTTAGGCGCGGAACGCCTCGAGCTTCTTTTTCTGCCGGCCTTCGGCGTCGAAGTTCTCCGGCGCGAGCCAGGCCTCGAACATCTGCTTCCGTGCCGGCCACTCACCATCGAGTATCGAGAACCATGCGGTATCGCGATTGCGGCCCTTGATGATCATATGCTGGCGGAACAGGCCTTCGTAAGTGAAACCAAAGCGTTCGGCTGCGCGCCGAGACGGCGCGTTCAGGCTGTCGCATTTCCATTCGTAGCGGCGGTAACGCAGCTCCGCGAAGGCGTAGCGCATCAGGAGATACTGCGCCTCGGTCGCAAGCGGCGTCTGGCGCAGCGCTTTCGAATAGAAAATACCTCCGACTTCGATCACCCGGTGAGCCGGGCGAATTTCCATGAGCGTTGCGACTCCGAGTACGTTGCTCGAATTGTCGATGATCGCGTAAGCAAAAGGATCTTCGCGCTGTTCCATCTCTTCCGCGAATTTCTCGAAGGCGTCGAAATCCGGAAACGGCCCGAACCGCATATAGGTCCAGAGCGCGTCGTCGCCTTTCACCGCATCCCAGAGCGAAGCCGCGTGCTTCTTGGCCTCTAATTTTTCGATGACGCCGTGGCGTCCACGCAGGATGACCGCGGATGGCTTCAGCGCGGACGCCGCATCGACCGGCTCGCCGACGGGCTGCGTCACGCGCCGCCCCGCGCCTTCGAGTCTTTATAAAAGAACTTGTTGATTTCGATTCCGGGCGCGGCCTCGGCAAAGGCATCGAAACGGCCTTCTTCCGCGATCTGCTTCGCCGCGCGCAGGAAACCGCCCCAGGCCGAACGCGCAAGCGAACCGCCGATGCTGATGCGCCGCACGCCGAGCGCTTCCGTGTCCTTTACCGTGAGCCCCATCGGCGTACCGATCAGCAAGTTCACCGGCTTCGGCGCGACCGCCTGCACTACCGCCTTGATTTGCTCCGGCTTGAAAATACCGGGCGCATAGAGGCAATCCGCGCCGGCAGCCGAATAGGCTTTCAGCCGCGCAATCGTGTCGTCCAGATCGGGACGGCCGACGAAGAAATTTTCGGCGCGGCCGACGAGCAGCGTGTCGCCGCCCTTGCGGTCGATTGCCCCGCGCGCCGCCGCAATCCGAGCGGCAGCTTCTTCGATCGAATAAACCGGATTGTCCTTGTCGCGCCGGGAGTCTTCGATCGAGAGGCCCGCAACGCCGGTATCGACGCCGAGCGCCACGCTCTCGGCGACGCCCGCAGGCTCGTCCGCGAAGCCGCCTTCGAAATCCGCATTAATCGGCACGTCGGTATTGTCGACAAGCTCGCGAAGATGCGCGAGCACCATCTCGCGCGTCACCGCGTTGTCGGGCAGGCATTGCGACCAGGCAAAACCCGCACTGGTCGATGCCAGCGCCTTGAAACCCATGCCTTGCAGCCAACGCGCACTCGCCACATCCCAAGGGTTCGGAATGACGAAGCAGCCGCTTTTGTGCAGTTCACGAAACGCCGCGCGTTTCTCGGCAACGGTCGGCATCTAGTGATTCTCGCGCGGGATCCCGAAATTTTCCGCGACGTTCTGGAATTTCACCGCGGGCTTCAAGACCATGCCTTCGGAGAGCTGATCGACCATCTGCCGCTGGATTTCCTGCCACGGCGTCTGGCTCGGCGGATATTTGTAGCCGCCGTCGGCGGCGAGCTTCGCGCGCCGCGCGGCAAGCTCTTTTTCATCGATCAGGATATTCGCCTCGCCTTTCCGGAGATCGATGCGCACCCGATCGCCGGTCTGCAAAATCGCGAGTCCGCCGCCCGCCGCCGCTTCCGGCGATGCATTCAGGATCGAAGGCGAGCCGGACGTGCCCGACTGCCTTCCGTCTCCGATGCAAGGCAGCGATTTCACCCCGCGGTTGAGGAGCGATGCCGGCGCTGTCATGTTCACGACTTCGGCTGCACCCGGATAGCCGATAGCGCCGACCCCGCGCATGAACAGCATTGAATGCTCGTCGATCATGAGCGCAGGATCGTTGATGCGTGCGTGATAATCCTCGGGTCCGTCGAACACGACCGCACGGCCCTCGAACGCCTCCGGGTCGTTCGGATTGGAAAGATAGCGGTCGCGAAATTCTTTCGAGATCACCGAGGTCTTCATGATCGCACTGTCGAAGAGATTGCCCTTCATCATGATGAAGCCCGCATCGGTCCGCAGCGGCTTCTCGTAAGGCCAGATCACGTCGCGGTCCTGCACCTCGCGGCCCCGACAGTTCTCGCCGATGGATTTTCCGTTCACGGTCAGCGCGCCTTCGTGAATCTTTTTCTGCTGCATCAACTCGTTCACGACCGCAGGAATTCCCCCCGCCCGGTGGAATTCCTCGCCGAGATATTTTCCGGCTGGCATCATGTTCACGATGAGCGGAATCCTGTGGCCGAGCTTCTGCCAGTCCTCGACCTCGAGTTTCACGCCGATGTGCCGCGCGATTGCGTTGAGATGCACGGGCGCGTTGGTCGAGCCGCCGATCGCGGAGTTCACCACGATCGCGTTCTCGAACGCCTCGCGCGTGAGAATGTCGGACGGGCGCAGATTTTCCCCTACCATCTCGACGATGCGCTTGCCGGTCTCATAAGCGATCTGTCCGCGCTCGCGATAGGTCGCGGGAATCGCAGCGCATCCCGGCAGCGACATCCCGAGCGCTTCGGCAAGCCCGTTCATGGTGGATGCTGTGCCCATGGTATTGCAATGACCGGGCGACGGCGCGGACGACGCGACCAGCTCCATGAAGCCTTCGTAGTCGATCTCTCCGGTCGCGTAGAGTTCGCGCGCCTTCCACTTGATCGTACCGGAGCCCGTGCGCTCGCCCTTGTACCAGCCGTTCAGCATCGGGCCGCCGGAGAGCACGATCGCCGGAATGTTCACGGTCGCCGCCGCCATGATACAGGCGGGCGTAGTCTTGTCGCAGCCCGTAGTCAGCACCACGCCGTCGATGGGATAGCCGTAAAGCACCTCGACGAGGCCGAGATACGCAAGATTGCGGTCGAGTGCCGCGGTCGGGCGCTTGCCGGTTTCCTGAATCGGATGCACCGGAAATTCGAAACAGATGCCGCCCGCAGAACGGATGCCTTCGCGCACGCGATGGGCAAGCTCGAGATGATGCCGGTTGCAGGGCGAAAGATCGGAGCCGGTCTGCGCGATCCCGATGATCGGCTTGCCCGATTGCAGTTCCTCACGCGTGAAGCCGAAATTGAGATAGCGCTCGAGATAGCCCGCGGTGACGTCCGGATTGGTCGGATCGTCGAACCAGGCCTGCGAGCGCAGGCGGCGGGCAGACTTCGCTCCATTCTTGTTCATCGTTTCCTCGTTTGCGTTTACTCGGCCGCTTTTGCCGGCTCCAGCGGCACGAACAGAAGTTTGTCGATGCGCTTACCGTCCATGTCGATTACTTCCACGCGCCAGTCGCCGGTCACGAAGCTGTCGCCCTCGACCGGAATCCGCGCGAGCTTCTCGAGCGCGAGCCCCGCCGCGGTGTGATAGTCCTCGGCTGTTTCTTCGATGCCGAGTTCTTCCTTCAGGTCTTCGATCGGCGCACGGCCGTCGACCAGCCAGGAGCCGTCGGCGCGCTTGACGATTTCCTGCGCGACGCCTTCGTGGTCCTGATCGATGTCACCGGCGATACCTTCGAGCACGTCATGCAGCGTCGCGACGCCGACGAAGTCGCCGTATTCATCGACTACGAGCGCGATATGGATGTTCGCATTGCGGAACATTTCCAGAAGCCGCAGCACCGGAAGCGTCTCCGGCACGAACAACGGTTGGATGATGTTTTTCTCGATCTGCAACGAGCGGCCGGCGATCAGATCGGTTAACAGATCTTTCTTCTGCACGATTCCGATGGGCCGCCCGATGTCTCCCCCGCGGGTCACGACCATGCGCGAATAGGGGCAGTCCGCGATCTCGCGCGCAATCTGCGCCGGATCGTCGTCGAGGTCGATCCAGTAAACGTCTGTGCGCGGCGTCAGCACTGCCTCGACCGAACGGTCGGCAAGCGCGAGCACGCCGTGAATCATTTCCTCTTCCACCTCGTCGATCACGCCGGATTCGGTGCCTTCCGCGATTGCGAGCTTCACTTCTTCTTCGGTGACGCCCTCGGGCTTCTCGGTGCTGATACGAAGCAGCGCAAGCACGGCGGCGGTCGTCTTTTCCAAGAGCCACACCATCGGCCGCGCAATCATCACGATGATCTGCAAGGGCTGCGCGAGTTTCGCCGCGATCGGCTCCGGCGAATTCAGCGCGATACGCTTCGGCACCAGTTCGCCGATGATGAGCGATATGAAAGTGATCGCGACCACCACCGCGCCAAACGCGATCTCGTTGGCATAGGATCCGAACCAGCCGAGGCTCGCGAGAAACTCCCCTAGCCGCGCGCCGAGCGTCGCCCCGCCGAAGGCGCCGGAAAGAATGCCGATCAGCGTGATGCCGACCTGCACCCCCGACAGAAAGCGGCTCGGATTGTCGGCGAGCGCGAGCGCGCGCGAGGCGCCGCGGCTGCCGTTCTCGGCCATCTGCTGCAAGCGTATGCGACGCGAAGAGACGATCGACATCTCCGCCATTGCAAACAGGGCGTTGAGGAGCGTCAGGCCCACAACGACCGCCAATTCCAACCACATGCCCATGATTTGCGGAATTTCGCATGGCGGCGGCTTTCCCCGCAATGGCGAAGCCGCTCGTCCTGCCATAGCGGTTTGAAAATACGAGAGAAATGGGCTCAATTAGCGCCAAGAAACCTCGAGGAAACGGCCATGCTGAAGACGATTGCGGGCTTTGACCGCATTGGAGAAGAAAACGCCTTTGCGGTGCTCGCGCGCGCGGCCGACCTCGCGGCACAGGGCCGTGACATCGTCAGCCTCGGCATCGGCCAGCCCGACTTCCCGACACCGCCTCATATCGTCGAAGCCGCGATCAAGGCGTTACGCGACGGCCATCACGGCTACACGCCCGCGACCGGCATTCTCGCATTGCGCGAGGCGGTCGCCGCCGACCTGCACAAGCGCTACGGCGTCGAAGTTTCGCCGGGACAGGTCGCGGTTGTCCCCGGCGGCAAGATCACAATGTTCGCCTCGATTTTGATGTTCGGCGAACCGGGCGCGGACATTCTCTACCCCGATCCGGGCTTTCCGATTTACCGCTCGATGATCGAGTTCACCGGCGCGAACCCGATTCCGATTCCGGTGCGCGAGGAAAACGGCTTCGCATTCTCGGCGGAAGAAACGCTTTCGCTGATTACGCCCAAAACGCGGCTCATTATTTTGAACTCGCCTGCGAATCCGACCGGCGGCGTGACGCCAAAATCCGAAGTCGATAAGTTCGTCGCCGGGATGGAGAAGCATCCGAACGTCGCAATCATGTCGGACGAGATTTACGACCAGATGGTCTATGACGGCGAGAAGCACGTTTGCCTCCTCACCTATCCGTCAATCCGTGACCGGCTCATTCTGCTCAACGGCTGGTCGAAGACTTATGCCATGACCGGCTGGCGCATGGGCTATTCGATCTGGCCGCAATCGCTTTACGAAAATATCCGCAAGCTCGCGGTGAACGCATGGTCCTGCGTGAACGCGCCGTCGCAATACGCAGCACTCGCGGCCCTCACCGGCCCGCAGGATGCCGTGCACCACATGGTCGCGGAATTCGACAAGCGCCGCAAAGTCGTCGTCACCGAACTGAACAAACTGCCCGGCATTTCCTGCGCGACGCCAAAGGGCGCGTTCTACGCGTTCCCGAATATCAAGAACACCGGATGGAAGGCGAAGAAGCTCGCTTCCTCGCTGCTCGAAGAATCCGGCGTCGCCATTATCGGTGGACCGGACTTCGGCATTCTGGGCGAAGGCTATGTGCGGCTCTCTTACGCGAACTCGACAGAGAATATCCTGAAGGCGATCGGCCGCATGGGTGAATTCCTGTCGTCGCGCAAGGCAGCCTGACCGGGATCCATGCGCGCGCCGCTCGCATTCGCATTGCTTTGTCTTTCGGTAGCACTCGCCTGCGCCCAGCAAACGCGCCCGTCGCGCGAACTCTGTGATTCCAAGACGCTTTCCGGCCGTCCTTATTTTCTCTGCCTGGAGAAAGCGATGCGCGACACGCATCAGGCGATGGAAACGCTGATCGCGCGCATCAACGGCCTGATCGACAGTCGCGCGGATTTGGCGCCCGCCCAGCGCAGCCGCTGGAAAAGCTCGCTCGAGGAGGCGCAGGTGCTTTTCGTGCGCTTCCGCAATCAGGAATGTCAGGCGGTGGCGCCCTTCGAGGGTCAAGGCTGGGCGCGCGTCGGCACCTTCGAGGAACGCCTGCTCTGCCTGATCGATAAAAACGTGACGCGCACGCGCGAGCTCGAGGCGCGCTACACGAAGTAATGTCGCCCGCCCAGCAAAAAGCCCGCCGGAACGGCGGGCTTTTGTTTGGTTGCGGGGGTAGGATTTGAACCTACGACCTTCAGGTTATGAGCCTGACGAGCTACCGGGCTGCTCCACCCCGCGCCGGAGGCAAAAATGCCGGCAAGTTCCCGCCGGCGACGGGTATGTAGCAATCCGGCGACACGATTGGAAGGCTTCGAACGCGCGAAAATTGCAGAAAATCAGGACAAATCCGCGCTCTCCGGCCGGGCTGGACAGCCGTTTTTCTGCGTATTCCTCCGGACTTGCCTTAGGCCCGGAACATGCCAAGGTCAGCTCTCGGGGGCATCAGAAGAACCCAACTCTCAGGTAGAGGACAAACATGCAGTTCCGTACGTCCGGTCTTCGCAGCTTCGCGGGGGTTGCTGCCGCAGCCACGATCGTTCTTGGCGGCGCGTTTTATGCCGCGAGCGCGCAGCCCAAACTCGACATCCATTTCGTTCCGACGCCGCATGAAGTCGTCAAGCGCATGCTTGAGATCGCGAAAGTCGGACCCAGCGATACCCATTACGATCTCGGTTCCGGCGACGGCCGCATCGTGATCGCCGCCGTCAAGGACTTCAAGGCAAAGAAGGGCGTCGGCATCGATCTCGACCCGCAGCGCATCAAGGAGGCCAACGAGAACAAGGCGAAAGCCGGTCTCGGCGACAACGTCATCTTCCGCGAGCAGAACATCTTCGAAACCGACCTCTCCGAAGCGACCACGGTTTCGATGTATCTCCTGACCTCGATCAATATCCGGATGCGCCCGAAGCTCCTGAAGGAACTGAAGCCCGGCACTCGCATCGTCACCCATGCCTTCAACATGGGTGAATGGAAGGCCGAACACGAAGAGAGCGTGAACGGCTATCAGGTCTATCTCTTCATCGTGCCCGCGAAGCTCGAAGGCACGTGGGAAATGAGCGACGGCGAAAAGAAAATCTCGCTCGACCTGAAAAGCGAGTTCACCGATCTCTCCGGCAGCGCCACCGTCAACGGCAAGAAGTCCGACATCAAGGGCGGCAAAATCACCGGGACCAAGGTCGAGTTCACGATCGACGTGGACGGCAAGCCGGTGAAGTACGAGGGCACCGTGGACGGCAACGCGATCACCGGCAGCGGCGGCGCGAAATGGACCGCGAAGAAGGCGTAACCGCGCTTCTCAATCCGCAAACGTGAAAGCGGCTCCTCGGCGAAATGCCGAGGAGCCGCGAACGTGACAAGCCCCCCCAAAAAAAACCGCACGAATATCAAGAGTACAGAATGCAACGCATGACCAGGATCGCCTTCCTCCGCAATTCGCTTGCCGTATTTACAGCAATTGCGCTGGCCGGCAGCGCCTTCGCCTATTTTGACGAATCGTATGCGCAGGCCTCGAACGAAGCCGACGATCCGCGGCTCGACGTAATCTACGTTCCGACGCCGCATGAAGTCGTCAAGCGCATGCTCGAAATCGCGAAAGTCGGACCCAACGACATCCATTATGACCTCGGCTCCGGCGACGGCCGCATCGTCATTTCCGCGGTCAAGGACTTCGAGGCGAAGAAAGGCGTCGGCATCGACCTGGACCCGAAGCGCATCAAGGAAGCGCAGGACAATCTCGCCAAAGCAGGCGTCGGCGACCGCGTCACCTTCCTGAACCGGAATATTTTCGAGACCGACTTCTCGGAAGCGAGCGTGATTTCGCTCTATCTGCTTTCGACCCTGAACCTGAAACTGCGGCCGACGCTACTCGACATGAAGCCCGGCACGCGCATCGTGACCCAGAGCTTCGCGATGGATAATTGGGAGCCCGATTACAAGGAATCGGTCGAGTTCGACGCCACCGGTTATAAAGGCGCCCGCACGGTTTATCTGTTCGTCGTTCCCGCGAAAGTTGGCGGCAAGTGGGCCATGAATGCGGGAGAGAGAAACATCGCGCTCGATCTCAGCCAGGCATTCCAGCACTTCAAGGGCACGGCGACCGTCGACGGCAAGAACACGACCATCACGGACGGCAAATTGAACGGCGCGAACATCGAATTCACGTTGGAGATCGACGGCAAGCCCTTGAAATACGAGGGCAAGGTCGAGGGCAACGGCATAACGGGCAACAACTGGGCCGCCAAAAAGGCATCCTGACCGGACGGATGGGGACAACCATGGCAAATAAAGCGCAGACGGAAAAAGCGGCCGGCAGGCTGTCGGTGTTCGACGGCATCATGATGCTGACCGGCATCGTGATCGGCATCGGTATCTTCAAGGCGCCTACGCTGGTCGCCGCGAATTCCGGAAGCGGAGCAGCCTTCATCGGGCTTTGGGTACTCGGCGGCTTTGTCGCGCTGATCGGCGCGCTTTGTTACGCCGAGCTCGGCAGTTCGCACGCCAGCTCCGGCGGCGAGTATCACTTCCTGAGTAAAGCCTATGGCCAGAAGCTCGGCATGCTGTTCGGCTGGGCGCGCTGCACCATCATCCAGCCCGGCGCGATCGCGGCAGTCGCCTTCGTCTATGGTGAGTATATTTCCGAGGTCATTAATCTTGGCCGCTACAGCTTTGCGCTGCACGGCGCACTTGCGGTCGTGATCCTGACCTGGGTCAATCTCGTGGGCTTGCGCGAAGCGAGCTGGACGCAGAATTTTTTCGCGACACTCGCAATCACTGCGCTGATCGTCGCGATCCTCGCCGCGTTCTATGTCGGCAAGCAGCCGAATGCCGCGGCAATTGCGGAACCGCCAGCCGCGCCGCTCGCCGCCGCCGGCTTCGCCATGGTTTTCATCCTGCTCACCTTCGGCGGATGGAACGAGTCGGCTTATCTTTCGGGCGAGTTGCGCGACGTGAAACGCTCGATGGCGCCGACCCTGATCTGGTCGATCCTGATTATCACCGTGCTCTATGTGCTCGTGAACCTCGGCTATCTCCGGACCTTCGGGCTGCAGGGCTTGCGCGACTCCAAGGCGATCGGCGCCGACCTGATGCGGCTTGCCGCGGGCAATGCCGGCGCGATCATACTGAGCCTGATGATTACCGCGACCGCGCTCTCAACCCTGAACGCCACGATCTTCACCGGCGCGCGCGGCTATCAGGCGCTCGGCAAGGATCTGCCCTGGCTCGGCTTTCTCGCGGAATGGAAGGGCGACAAGCCGGCGAACGCGCTGATCACGCAAGCGATCCTGACGCTGGTTCTGATCGGCTTCGGTGCACTTGCGCGCGACGGCTTCGAGACCATGACCGGCTACACCGCGCCGGCCTTCTGGGGCTTTCTCTTCCTGGTTGGCGTCTCGGTTTATATTTTCCGCGGCCGCGGCGATGTCGCGCAGGACGGCTTCAAGGTACCCCTCTATCCGGTGCTGCCGGCGATTTTCTGCGCAAGCTGCCTCTGGATGTGCTGGTCCGGCATCAACTACGCGCATTTCCTCTGGAGCAAGTCGGGCTACGGCATCGCCGGCATCGGCGCGATGCTCGGCATTTTCGTCATGCTGCTTGGGATTCCGCTAGTGCTGCTAACAAAGAAGGCAAAAGCGAAGCGCTGATATCTGGGACCATTCAGAAAAGCGCGGGAATCGGAAATAGAAAAAGAGAAGTCCCGCGTTGACATATCCGCTTGCAGCTAGGGTGGATTTTCGCGCAGCCTTGTCGCATTCAATCTCCTGCGGCAGAGGCCTTCCTTGTATGAACCAGCGGACCCTATCGCACCGGGAAGCGCCAATCGGTAATGCTCTCACGGCGATCGCACGCAACATTCTGATGGAAGCGCGCGCGCCGATGGATGATCCAAGCGGCGAGACTGGCGAGGCCATTCACGATTTCCGGAAAGCAATCAAGCGCTGGCGCGCCTTCCTGCGGCTCGTCGAGCCGGAATTCGGTGACGGCGCAAGGAATCTCCGCCGCGCGGCGCGCGACAGCGCAAAAGAACTCAACGCAATGCGCGATCTACGCGCCTGCCTCGACGCGCTGGAAGACGCGGGCAAAGACCGCGACGCACCCGGCGAGCGCGCCCTGGCCGAGATGCGCGGCGTTATCGAGGCGCTTCTCGCCCGGCAGGGCGACGATCCGACCGATGCGCTCGACCGGCAGGGCCTCGTCCGGAGAGTCGGCGAATGGCTGAATACCATTTCACACTGGGATTTCAGCCGTATCGCTTTCGCGCAAGTTCTCGACGCGCTTACGCGCGGCTATCGTCGCGCTCGCCACGCGATGCCGAAGGACTGGAGGCACGTGGATGACGAAGCGCTTCATGAATTTCGCCGCCGCATAATTGATCATCGCTATCAACTCGAATTTGCAGGCGCACTTTGGCCGGACGCCGCGAAGATCGAATTCGAGAAAACCCAGTACTTGCGTGAAATTCTGGGCAACCACCGCGATCTCGCTTTGCTCGCGCGTCTCACCGGACCGCATCAACCACTCGCACGTTTTCGTGCCAAGATCGCACCCGCGATTGCGCGCAGGCAAAAGGAGCATCTCGCGCATGCGGCGCGAATCGCTGCGCGGGCATTCGATTCAAAGCCCCGCAAATTTCGTGCTGATATGGAAAAGCGCTGGTTGCGTCGCGCCAAAAACTGAAGATGGGCGGCCATAAAAACAAAACCGCCGCGTTTCGGAAAGAAACGCGGCGGCTTTTTACTTTAGATTGCACGAAAGATCAGTTTTTCTTCTCTTTTCGCGTAGCAAACAGCAGGTTTGAATCGACGATCCGGTTGCGGTAGCCGATACCGAAGTCGAGCTTCGGCGGCTTGTTCTTCTGGTGCCAGAGCTTCACGGCAGCCGACTCCGGACCCATGCCGAAGATCGGGATCGGTCCGATGTAAACACCGAACGGGCTCAGAGCCCACTCGTCTTCCTTGAAGTAACGGATAGGCACGCCGGTATCGTCCTGCACGATGACGTCGGCATGTTTCAGCACGAAGTCGCGCACGGTCGAGAACTGCCCGCCATGCGGAAGGTAGGACGCGCTCTTGAACAGCGCATTGCCCTGGCCGAATTTCTCCGCCCACTTCAGGAGACCGCTCGCGGCGACCCCGCCGTTCGAAAGGTCGGTCGAGAAATAATAGAGCGTGCGCTCGCTGCCGTCCTTGGTGAAGACGATCTTCACGCCGGACGCGAGACGGCGGCCCTTGAAATCCTTTTCCTCATGCTCTTTTCCTTCCGGATCGAGCTGGAACAGGCTGACGTCTTTGATCTCCGCGCCGGCGCGCGCGAGATACACGTAGAGCAGCGGCAGCGCGCCCTTCACGGTCTGGCCGCGCAGGCGCGAGTTCATGTCCTGCGTGATGAAAAAGCTGAGATTGAGCGAATGCTCGAGCGCTGCGCGTACCGCCGGCAGAAAATGCACCGTGCGGGCATCGACGGTCGGGATCGGGCCGACCGGCTCAAGGCCGACCTGAATGTAGGTCTTGGCGTTCGGATAAAAGAGATTGGCGTAGAGGAAGTCCGGGCCGCCGAAGAAGTAATAGAGCGTGTCCTTTGCGCCCTTCACGTTGGCCGCCGTCCAGGCGCGGACCTTGGTGAGCTGCTTGGCGTCGATGCGTTCCCACGACTGGTCGAACGCCTTTGAGTAGTTCTTCCATGCCGGATCTTTCGTGAACTTCCCTACGGCGGAATCTTCCGGCACCGGCATGCCCGCATAAAAGCGCGCGATCTCAGCCGGATTCTGGTCCTGCGCGACGGCAACGGAACCGGCCGCCACCAAAATTCCGGCGGCCAAAGCCGCGCCTCTCAAAAAGAATTGCATATCTCACCTCGCGCCATTCCCCTGGCGCCTCCAGTCTGAATGAAGCCTGAATTGCTTGCCGCGCACGCGCCCCAAGCCCCCTTCGGTCGCGCGGGGCGGCTTATAGCCCAAGCCCGGCGCCGGGCCTACTGGCAAGGGGCCACATCTTCGCGATCACGATACGGTCGCGATTAGGATTTATCGGCTAAAACCTTTCGTGATTCGCCCGATGGCCGGTCCCCGGCGAGACGGCTAAATATTCGGCACGGAACAGCCCCCGCGTGACGCGCTCAGGAACGACAAGCCAGCGAATAGGGTCGGCCGTTGCCGCATGCGCGCTCATGCTGGCGACGGGCACCGCGCAGGCCCAGCTGCGCGCGGGCAAGACCAGCATTTCCGAGTTCGTGACGAGCCCGTTTCCGCTCGACGGCGCTTCCAGCGCCGCGACCGAATATTTCAACTTGCAGGAAAACGGCAAGCGCGGCCGGCAGACCGCGACCGGGAAGGTCTATTGGGAGAACGAAACCTATAACGACCAGCGCGTGCTGCTGCACATTCCCGCGAAGTTCGACCTCCGCAAGCCCGGACTGATCGTGGTCTATTTCCACGGCCATGGCGCGATTCTGGAACGCGACATCCGCGACCGGCAGCAGCTTCCCGAGCAGATTTCGGCGTCCGTTGCGAACGCCGTACTGGTGGCACCGCAGTTCGCGGTCAATGCCGCCGATTCCAATCCCGGCCGTTTCGCCGAACCCGGCGGCTTTGCCCGCTTCCTGAACGAAGCAGCGACCCATCTTGCCATTCTGCACGGCGACCAGCGCACGGTCCGCTACTTCCAGTCGCTACCGGTAGTTCTAGTTTCCTATAGCGGCGGCTATCGCGCAGCCGCTTACGCCATCACACGCGGCGATACCGAAAAGCGCGTGAAGGGCGTTGTGCTCCTGGACTCGCTTTATGGCGAAATGGACAAGTTCGAGAGCTGGGTGCTTGCCGACCGCAAGCGCTTTTTCGTCAGCACCTATCTGGGCTCGACCAAGGCGCGCAATCTCGAACTGATGAAGATACTTAAAGATCGCGGCGTCCCGGTGAAGTCGTCGCTCGACCGCAAGCTCATGCCCGGTACGGTGGTCTTCATTCCCGGCGGCAACGAAGAAAACCACCGCGATATCGTGCAGGACGGATGGATCCCGAACCCGATCACCGACATCCTGAATCGCCTGCGCGACTTCCGAATCGGCCGCTGATTAGTAAAGCTCCGAAGCCTTGATCACGCTCGGGCCTTCGAGCCGCACCATGCGCGCGTTGCGCGGGGTGCGCTGCTCGTTATGCGCTCGAACCGTCTGATTAGCGGAAAGCACGACGACCTTGGTACCGACATTCACGCGGGCATAGAGATCGCTCACGTCGTCATTGGTCATGCGGATGCAGCCCGACGAAACGCGCTTGCCGATCGTCTGCGGCGCATTGGTGCCATGAATGCGATACTGCGTGCTGCCGAGATAAAGCGCGCGCGCGCCGAGCGGATTATGCGTCCCGCCGGCGACGAAGCGCGGCAGATAAGGCTGGCGCGCGATCATCTCGGACGGCGGACGCCAGTCCGGCCATTCTTTCTTTTCGGCGATCTTCTGCGTCCCCGACCAGGTGAAGCCATCGCGGCCGACGCCGATGCCGTAGCGCATCGCGCGGCCATCGCCGAGCACGAGATAAAGATACGTGTTCGCGGTATCGACCACGATCGTGCCGGGGGCTTCCTTCGTCTGATAGTTTACGATCTGACGCTTCAGGTGCGCGGGCACTTCGTAAGGCTGCTCTTCCTGAATGACGTCGTCATCCGGCGCATAAGCCAGCGTCTGCCGCTCCTGCGGTTCGAAGATATTGGGAAGGAGTGAAAAGTTCTGCGCTTGAGCCGGCGTGATCGCGGTGAAGCCTGCGATGAGCGCAAGCAGAGGCAGATGCCGAACAGCGTTCGTCATGGCGGAGCCCTCAACGGGTTCGCGGGAATTCGCGTTTCGATGTCGCGAAGAAAACCGGCAAGCGCGGCAAGGAGTTCCGAGAAAATTATTTCTCTTTTAAAATCAATGGATTAGCGGGAGTTACCGGTTCCATTCAGCCCTTTTTCGCCGCAAAGCGAAACGCCTCGTCATCGTCGAACAGCGTCGGCGGATGGTCGCCGTGGCGGCGTTCGATCGAGAGCAATTTCATTTTCGTATCGACGCCGCCCGGCGCCGAAAAACCGCCGGTCTTACCGCTCGCCGCGACCACGCGATGGCAAGGCATGATGATCGGCGTCGGATTTCTTCCCATCGCCTGCCCTACCTCGCGCGAGAGCGAAACGTCGCCGAGTTTCTTTGCGATGTCGCCATAGGTCAGCGTGTGGCCGATCGGAATCGTACGGACGATCTCGTAAACGCGCTTCGAGAATTCCGGCAATGGCGCGTGATCGAGCGTGACATGAGAAAAATCGATCTTCTCGCCGGCCACGAGCGCAATCACTTCATCGATGATCTTTTGAATTTCCGGGGAAGCCGCCGCTTCTTCCGCTTCCGGAAAACGCTTCTTCACCCGCGCGCGCGTCTTTTCTTCCGAACCTTCCGGAAGATTGACGCCTGCGATCCCACGGCTGGTCCAGACGATGCCGCAGTGGCCCAGCGCCGTATCGAAGATTGCGAATTGCTGCGCGCTCATCCCAGAACGCTATCACGGCGGGAAAATACGAAAACCCGATTCCGCCGGACGGATTGGTCCTCAGCTAAATGCCGGAATGACAAAAGAAAAAGCCGCCCGGGATATTTCCCTAGGCGGCTCTTCCGCGTCGAGGCATTCGACATCGTGAAGACCGAAGTCGGATATATCCGACTTCGGCTATGAAGAGAGACAAAACTGTTCTCGGCAGGTCTGGCAGCGACTTACTCTCCCAAGCCTTGAGACTTAGTACCATCAGCGCGGAGAAGATTAACGGCCGAGTTCGGAATGGGATCGGGTTTGCGCTTCTCGCTAAAACCACCAGACCGGCCGAAAACAGTTTTTTGAAGCAAGCGTTTTTAGTCAGCAGTCTCGCGGCCGAAGCCACGAGGTTCTCTGTTCATTTAAAAGTGTCGTCTTGTCTTTTCTCTCAAAGAAGTCGTCCGCCATTCCGAGGAATGGACATGGACGATGAGAGCAATCAAGCCGATCGAGCTATTAGTACCGGTAAGCTGAATACATTGCTGTACTTACACACCCGGCCTATCAACGTGGTAGTCTTCCACGGCTCTGATAGGGAGAACTCGTTTCGAGGTGGGTTTCCCGCTTAGATGCTTTCAGCGGTTATCCCGTCCGTACATAGCTACGCAGCACTGCCGCTGGCGCGACAACTGCTCCACCAGAGGTACGTTCATCCCGGTCCTCTCGTACTAGGGACAAATCCTCTCAATTCTCCGACACCCACGGCAGATAGGGACCGAACTGTCTCACGACGTTCTGAACCCAACTCACGTACCACTTTAATCGGCGAACAGCCGAACCCTTGGGACCTGCTCCAGCCCCAGGATGTGATGAGTCGACATCGAGGTGCCAAACACTGCCGTCGATATGGACTCTTGGGCAGTATCAGCCTGTTATCCCCGGCGTACCTTTTATCCGTTGAGCGATGGCCCTTCCACGAGGGACCACCGGATCACTATGGCCGTCTTTCGACTCTGCTCGACTTGTCAGTCTCGCAGTCAGGCAGGCTTATGCCATTGCACTCAACGAGCGATTTCCGACCGCTCTGAGCCCACCTTCGCACGCCTCCGTTACTCTTTGGGAGGCGACCGCCCCAGTCAAACTGCCCACCATGCACTGTCCCGGATCCGGATAACGGACCGCGGTTAGACATCCATATTAACAAGGGTGGTATTTCACATTGCGGCTCCCCTCGAGCTGGCGCCCAAGATTCAAAGCCTACCACCTATTCTACACATGCCGATACGAATGCCAGTGCAAAGCTACAGTAAAGGTGCACGGGGTCTTTCCGTCTGACCGCAGGAACCCCGCATCTTCACGGGGAATTCAATTTCACTGAGCAGATGTTGGAGACAGCGGGGAAGTCGTTACGCCATTCGTGCAGGTCGGAACTTACCCGACAAGGAATTTCGCTACCTTAGGACCGTTATAGTTACGGCCGCCGTTTACCGGGGCTTCGGTTCAGGGCTTGCACCCCTCGCCTTAACCTTCCGGCACCGGGCAGGCGTCAGACCCTATACGTCCTCTTCCGAGTTCGCAGAGCCCTGTGTTTTTGATAAACAGTCGCCACCCCCTGGTCTGTGCCCCCCCGACATACTTGCGTACATCGAGGGCCTCTTTATCCCGAAGTTACAGAGGCAAATTGCCGAGTTCCTTCAACATCCTTCTCTCAAGCGCCTTGGTATGCTCTACCAGTCCACCTGTGTCGGTTTAGGGTACGGTCTATGCGGGAGCTATTTCCTGGGACCCCTTCACGGCCATCTCAATCCAATAAGAGATGACAATTTACGGAATCCGTCACTACCCGCTGGCTCAGGAATGTTCGCCTGATTCCCATCGACTACGGCTTTCGCCCTCGCCTTAGGGGCCGGCTGACCCTGCGAAGATTAGCTTTACGCAGGAACCCTTGGACTTTCAGCGACAGTGTCTCTCACACTGTTTTTCGTTACTCATGTCAGCATTCGCACTTCCGATACCTCCAGAGTCCCTCACGGGTACTCCTTCACAGGCTTACGGAACGCTCCGCTACCGCTCATACTTGCGTATGAACCCAAAGCTTCGGCTCGTGGCTTGAGCCCCGGTACATCTTCGGCGCAAGATTCCTAGACCAGTGAGCTGTTACGCTTTCTTTAAAGGATGGCTGCTTCTAAGCCAACCTCCTGGTTGTTTAAGGAACCTCACATCCTTTCCCACTTAGCCACGAATTAGGGGCCTTAGCTGTTGGTCAGGGTTGTTGCCCTCTCGACGACGGACGTTAGCACCCGCCGTCTGTCTCCCGAGTATCACTTATGGGTATTCGGAGTTTGGTTAGGTTTGGTAAGTCGGTGAGACCCCCTAGCCCATCCAGTGCTCTACCCCCCACAGTGTTCACTCGAGGCACTACCTAAATAGTTTTCGCGGAGAACCAGCTATTTCCCAGTTTGGTTGGCCTTTCACCCCTAACCACAAGTCATCCGAGACCATTTCAACGGGCACCGGTTCGGTCCTCCAGTGAGTGTTACCTCACCTTCAACCTGCTCATGGCTAGATCACTAGGTTTCGGGTCTAATCCATCGAACTTGTCGCCCTATTCAGACTCGCTTTCGCTGCGCCTACGCCTATCGGCTTAAGCTTGCTCGATAAATTAAGTCGCTGACCCATTATACAAAAGGTACGCCGTCACCCAGAACGAATCTTGGGCTTCGACTGTTTGTAGGCGTCCGGTTTCAGGAACTGTTTCACTCCCCTCGTCGGGGTGCTTTTCACCTTTCCCTCACGGTACTTGTTCGCTATCGGTCGGTAAGGAGTACTTAGGCTTGGAGGGTGGTCCCCCCGTGTTCAGACAGGATTGCACGTGTCCCGCCTTACTCAAGGATAATCGCTCGCATTACGTGTACGGGGCTGTCACCCGCTATGGCCCAACTTTCCAGAAGGTTCCACTTGTCTAACGATTATCACTGGCCTGGTCCGCGTTCGCTCGCCACTACTAGCGGAGTCTCGGTTGATGTCCTTTCCTCCAGGTACTGAGATGTTTCAGTTCTCTGGGTTCGCTTAAAACCTTCTATGTATTCAAAGGTTTTATCCCTTCTTGTGATAACGGAAATCCGAAACCTCGTTTCGCCCGTGCAGGGCTACTGAAGAATCTCGTATCCGAGACCGAAGTCTCGGAATTCCGTTATCGAAGGTGGGTTTCCCCATTCGGAAATCCTCGGATCAAAGCTCATTCGCAGCTCCCCGAAGCTTATCGCAGCGTATCACGTCCTTCATCGCCTCTTACCGCCAAGGCATCCACCAGACGCCCTTTAGGCACTTGATTGCTCTCATCATCGATACCCACCCCTCGGCAGAGGTTAGTTGCTCATCACGCGCTGCTCGCACGTCATGAACTGGGATCGACTCCTTTGGTTTTGATTTAGAAAAGACCTTATTTAGCTTGCTTCACAAACCATCCAAGCATGATGTGAGTGTCGTCCGCGCATACGCCGGGTAGGCAAATACGCGAATTACGTGTCGCAGAACCCAGGGTATGAATTCTACGTTTGGATGGCTTGCTCTCTTCACGATGTCGAACAGCGTCGTAACTTCGTTTCGATCGCTCGAAACGAAACTTGGAACGGAAGGTCTCCGTAACTTGGATCTTCCTGTTTTCTGGATTTCCTGAGCCGGGCACCATTCGAAGAATGGTGGAGCGTGTCGGGATCGAACCGACGACCTCAAGCTTGCAAAGCTAGCGCTCTCCCAACTGAGCTAACGCCCCGATCCCGTCCCGCGCGCGAAACTCGCGCCTCGTGAGAATTGGTGGGCCTGGGAAGATTTGAACTTCCGACCTCACGCTTATCAAGCGCGCGCTCTAACCAACTGAGCTACAAGCCCAATGCCTGCACGCACTCGAGCGCGGTGAACGCGTTCCCGAAGCGGGCTTATCCAGAAGAAGAAAGAGAAACGAAGACGGCGCAGTCCCGCAAAATGCCGGTCCGTTTGAACCGGCTTATGTTTCCAATGATGTTCGATAGCGAAGAAGATCTCCGCTGAAGAACAATCCTTAGAAAGGAGGTGATCCAGCCGCAGGTTCCCCTACGGCTACCTTGTTACGACTTCACCCCAGTCGCTGACCTTACCGTGGCCGGCTGCTCCCTTGCGGTTAGCGCACCGTCTTAAGGTAAAACCAACTCCCATGGTGTGACGGGCGGTGTGTACAAGGCCCGGGAACGTATTCACCGTGGCATGCTGATCCACGATTACTAGCGATTCCAACTTCATGCACTCGAGTTGCAGAGTGCAATCCGAACTGAGACGGCTTTTTGAGATTAGCTCCCCCTTGCGGGTTCGCTGCCCATTGTCACCGCCATTGTAGCACGTGTGTAGCCCAGCCCGTAAGGGCCATGAGGACTTGACGTCATCCCCACCTTCCTCGCGGCTTATCACCGGCAGTCTCCTTAGAGTGCCCAACTGAATGATGGCAACTAAGGACGAGGGTTGCGCTCGTTGCGGGACTTAACCCAACATCTCACGACACGAGCTGACGACAGCCATGCAGCACCTGTGTTCCAAGCTCCGAAGAGAAGGTCGCGTCTCTGCGACCGGTCCTGGACATGTCAAGGGCTGGTAAGGTTCTTCGCGTTGCGTCGAATTGAACCACATGCTCCACCGCTTGTGCGGGCCCCCGTCAATTCCTTTGAGTTTTAATCTTGCGACCGTACTCCCCAGGCGGGAAGCTTAATGCGTTAGCTGCGCCACTGATGAGCATGCTCACCAACGGCTAGCTTCCATCGTTTACGGCGTGGACTACCAGGGTATCTAATCCTGTTTGCTCCCCACGCTTTCGCACCTCAGTGTCAGTATCGGGCCAGTGAGCCGCCTTCGCCACTGGTGTTCTTGCGAATATCTACGAATTTCACCTCTACACTCGCAGTTCCACTCACCTCTCCCGAACTCGAAGGTCGCCAGTATCGAAGGCAGTTCCAGAGTTGAGCTCTGGGATTTCACCCCCGACTTAACGACCCACCTACGTGCGCTTTACGCCCAGTGATTCCGAGCAACGCTAGCCCCCTTCGTATTACCGCGGCTGCTGGCACGAAGTTGGCCGGGGCTTTTTCTGCAGGTACCGTCATTATCGTCCCTGCTAAAAGAGCTTTACAACCCTAAGGCCTTCATCACTCACGCGGCATGGCTGGATCAGGCTTGCGCCCATTGTCCAATATTCCCCACTGCTGCCTCCCGTAGGAGTTTGGGCCGTGTCTCAGTCCCAATGTGGCTGATCATCCTCTCAGACCAGCTAAAGATCGTAGCCTTGGTGAGCCATTACCTCACCAACTAGCTAATCTTACGCGGGCCGATCTTCCGGCGATAAATCTTTCCCCCGAAGGGCTTATCCGGTATTAGCTCAAGTTTCCCTGAGTTATTCCGAACCAGAAGGTACGTTCCCACGCGTTACTCACCCGTCTGCCGCTCCGTATTGCTACGGCGCTCGACTTGCATGTGTTAAGCCTGCCGCCAGCGTTCGCTCTGAGCCAGGATCAAACTCTCAAGTTGAATGAGATCTTTGATCGGCTTGCTGTTGGTCACTACTTTTGACGAGTCCCAAGCACAAACAATCGCTTTCGCGATTGGATTGGCTTGATATCGAAACGTAGTTTCCGCCGAAGTCTCTTATGACGTCCGCACCCATGAGCTTTCGCCCGTGGAAGCGAGCCGTCCGCAAGGACTCCGCCGCCTACGTTTCTCTTTCTTCCGTTCCACAATTTCAAACAGCGCGGGACCGAAATCCCTCCCTCGCCTCGGCCGGAAGCCGAAAAAAGGGCCGTCAAAAGCCTCTCTTCCGGCAAGGCCGGAAGCGACCGAGGTCGAGTTGAAGCTTAACCGGAAGCGCAGTCGCACCGAGGCGGCGGCGTTCCGTTAAGCGGGGTTATATGCGCCGCTTTACGCCAGTGTCAAGCAAGTTTGGCAGCGAAAAGCGGGAATTTGAGTCGGTCCGTCATTTCGCTAAGCCCCGTCAATTTAAGGCTAATTCGTTATGGCAAAGACCTATCGTCATGTTAGCGCCATTTTAGTGCGATGCTTTGGTGCCGGCACGCGATATGGTTCGCGTAGCCACTCAATGCAAGCGCCAAGACCGGTGCCGGGACCAGGAGAGGGACGCCCGGCCTGCCCGAGGGGAGCAAGACGCAATCGTGGACAGCCGGCGACCCGCCAACGACGGGCATGAGCCCCTCGCCGCGGAAATCGATCTCGGTAACGAGCCTCCGCTTGGCGTCGATGGCCATGACGAGGAGCCGATCGACCGTCGCACCGTGTCCGTGCGCTGGTTGGCGGCAACCGTAATCACCGCGATTTCCGGTGCGGGTCTCATGGGCGGCGCGGTTTATGCCGCGCTCGACGGCGATTATCGCACGGCCGCTGCGCCGGAGATCGTGCGCATCGCGACAAAGAACAACGATCAGCGCGCGATCAATCCGAACCGCAAGGGCGATCGTCTCACGCTGCTTTCCGAAAACATTCTCGCACGCCAGGTGCTGCGCATTTCGACGACCATGCGCGTCGGCGAGCGCGAAATCGTGCGCGTGCGCCCCTTCGTTCGCGTCGCGACCAATCTCGCGCTGTCGCCGTCCGCCGCATCCGCGAATATTCCCGCGTTCAATCCCGTGAAGCTCATGGGCGAAGACGATCAGGCCGCGGAAAATCCGGATATCGAGCCGACCGGCGAACTTTCGATCGTGATGCGCGATCTTTCGAACATGCCGGCGAACATTCGCGTCGCCGGCACCGCGCGTCTTGAAGACGTGATGATGCGCGTGCGCGAACATCTCGAGATGACCTCGAACCCCGCCGCCGGATCGATCCCGCCGCAAGGCTTCACGCTCGGCAACGCGCTCTCCTACGCAACCGAAGGCAACATCCGGAATATCCTCGAGCCGCTGCAAGCCGTCGCCGAAAACGTGCTGACGGTGCAGAAAACGGCGACCGAAACCAAGGGCGGCAACGAATGGTCGGAAAAAACCGTCGTTGCGAAGAAAGGCGACACGCTCGCCTCGATTCTGAAGGAGCTCGGCGCGCAGACCGAGCCTACCCGCCAGTTGATCACGGCCTTCAACCGTGGCCGCGACGGGAATCTCAAGGAAGGCCTGCGCATCCGCGTGCTGATGACGCCCGCGCCGACCGGCGGCATCCAGCCCTTGCGTGTCTCGATCTTCAACGACACCGCGCACGAAGGCACCGTCGCGCTCTCCGACACCGGCCGCTACGTTTCCGTCGCCGAGCCGCGCGACATGCAGATCGCAAAAGCGACGCCGCAGGACGACGACGACGAGGACGAGGACGGCGCAGGCAAGATGCGCCTCTACAACGCTATCTATGAAACAGCGCTCAAGAACAACGTGCCGACGCATATCATCGAAGCGCTGATCAAGGTTTATTCCTTCGACGTTGATCTCCAGCGCCCGGTAAAGACCGGCGACTCCTTCGACATTCTTTACGCCGACGACGAGAACGACATGAGAGGCGAAGTGCAGTTCGCCTCCCTCAATCTCTCCGGCGAGACGCCGCGCCGCTATTACCGCTTCCAGACCACCGACGACGGCATCGTCGATTTCTATGACGAGAGCGGAAAGAGCGCGAAGAAGTTTCTCGTTCGCAAGCCGCTTGCCGGCGGCGTGTTCCGCTCCGGCTTCGGCCTACGCCGCCATCCGATTCTCGGCTATTCGCGCATGCATTCCGGCGTCGACTGGGCGACCGACATCGGTTCGCCGGTCTTCGCGGCCGGTAACGGCACCATCATTCATGCCGACTGGAGTTCGGGCTACGGCCGCCGTATCGAGGTGCGCCATCTCAACGGCTACGTCACGACCTACTCGCACTTGTCGGGCTTCGCACGCGGTATTCAGGACGGCGTGAAGGTCCGCCAGGGCCAGGTCATCGGCTATGTCGGCAACACCGGCCTCTCGACCGGCCCGCATCTGCACTACGAAGTCGCGATCAACGGCAACTACGTCGATCCGATGCGCATCAAGCTGCCGCAGGGCCGCGTGCTGGAAAACGAATTCCTGCGCGCCTTCGAGCGCGAACGCGAGCGCATCAATACCATTCTGGCGCAGGGCAATCCGAACCGCGTCGCCCAGACCAACCGCTAATCTATTTTACCGAAACCTCGACGCGCTTTCCGGCAACGACATTGATCGGGTGCTCGGATTTCTTGTCGGCCTTGGTCGTGACGATCACGAGATAGCTGCCCGCATTCAAAGCGATGCTTTTCTCGGCATCGTAATGCGTGCCGATCCAGGTCCGCTGGCCGTTGATGTCTTTCTCGGCGGTGAAGATTTCGATCGTGCTGCCTTCGGGCACGGTGATACCGGCAACGCCCGCGTCGAGATTGTAGTTCACGCGCGTGGTGTCGCCCGACTTCACTTCCGCCGAAAACACGCGCTTGGCATAACCGACGCTGACGACCACCTGATAGGAGCCCGCTGGCAGATCGAACTGCGAGATCTGGTCGTAAAGCGTCGCGACCCACTCGCCCTGCTCTATGTCGTTCTTCGGCGTCTTGCGTACCTCGACCGCGATTCCCTGATTCACCTTCGGCCCGCTCGCCGAGTAATCGGCGCTGACCGCAAGTTTGCCGACGTCGAGCGTCATCGAGACATTGATCGAGTCGCCGGCGGCAACCGAGAACGCTTTCTCGGTCTTCGACGCGCCCTTGGTGAGCGTCAGCTTGTAGTTGCCGGCGGGCAGCACGAATTTCGGCACCGCTTCGTAATCGGTCGCGACATAGTCGTTCTTGTCGGTATGGACTTCCCAGGCGACGCCGTCGACCTTGCCCGCCCCCTGCACCGAGCCGTCGCTGGTGACATAGCCGGCGTCAAGCGCGACATCGAGCGTCGAGACTTTGCCCTTCACTACCGTGAACGGAAATTCGCGTTCGACATAGCCGTACTTGACGACGACGATGTAGTCGCCGGGTTCGATGGTTTCGGCGGCGGGAGAGCCATAGGTCGCGGCGATAAAATCGCCCTTCTGCCCGCCGTTCGATTTATGGAAGGTCCAGCCGATGTCCGATTTGGTGTCCGAGATCGGATCGCCGCCCGCGACCAGCCGCGCGATGCCGCGGAAATTCTTGTCCGCAATCGGATCGGGCTCGGCTTTCGCCGGCGCCTGGCTTTGCACCTTGTTGCCCTGCGCGGCTTCGACCGCCTTGCCCAAGGCCTGCTCCAGGCTCGAAGCATTGCTCGCATCGAGATAGACCCCGCCGGTCGCGCGCGCGATGCATTGCAACTGGCGCTTCGCGGTGGGATCGGCGACGTCGAAGCCGATCACATGCGCGGTGAAATTCACGCCCGCCTTTTTCAGTTCGGCTGCGACCGCGCAAGGATCGGGCGAACAGGTTTCGATGCCGTCGGAAACGAGAATGACGGTGGCTTTGTTCTCGCTCGAGCGCAGCGCCTGTGCCGCCGCGCGAAGCGAATCCGCCATCGGCGTCTTGCCCTTCGGATTTAGTCCCTTCACCGCCGAGCGGATTTTATCCGGGTCGAAGGCGCTGACCGGAACCACGAGTTCGATGTCCTTGCAATCGCCCTTCGTCCGGTGGCCATAGGCCATGAGACCGAGCCGGTCGGTCTGCTTCCATTTCGCGAGGATGGAATCGACCGCCTTGCGCGCGGCGGAAATCTTGGTCTGTCCCTCGACCTGCCCCCACATCGAGCCCGACGCGTCGAGAATGAGGATCGCGTCACCGGTCTGCGCCACCGAGGGCGCTGTGCCGGCAAACCAGAAAGCCAGCAAGAGCAGCGGGATCAGGCGGCGCATGGCAAAGCTCCCTTCGTCCGGTCAGAAGTCTCCGGCCGGTTTAGCCGATTCTCGCGAGATTGCGCGGAGGAAATACCCGCCCGTCAGCGCCGATAGGCCGCGAGCACATCGTCGAGCAGCTTGTCGGCCTCTTTAAGCCGCGGGCCACTTGCGATGAAGAAGATCACGCCCTGATCCGGCATGCAGCGCACGGCAAGCGTGAACTCGCCGGCATGGGCGAACACCGTGTACTGCTTGGGATCGACTTCGCGGATGCCGGCCGCGCGGATCGCGTCGGCTACCCGGCTCTTGCAGGCTTCCAGCGGCACTTTCGCCTCGATCCATTCGGTCGTGACCGCCGGGCCGGCAAGCGCCGCCTGGCTGAACATCACCGTGGCACCCAGAACCGCGCCGGCAAAAAGCTTTTTCATGTTGGACCCAAGCCTCCGATGAACCATTGCCGGAAATCATAAAACAGCCCGGCGGGAATACAACGTCCGCCGCTACACATATTCGTTAGCCCGGCGCGACGGCGCTTCTCGCGGCGGCCGGTTCCGGTTAGGCTTGATGAATTCTCAGGGAGGTCCTTCATGAACTACAAAACATGCGTTGCCGCCTCGGCGCTTCTTTTCGCGATCTCGGGCAGCGCGCTGGCGCAGTCGAAGATTCCGTCGATCTCGAGCCTCTGGGATGAAACCAGACTGTCACAGCGGGATTGCAATTCGCGCGCCGAAGACGCCATGCGCAGCACCGGCTTCACGCGCATCGAAACCATAGGCCAGACTACCTTCGGTGACCGCACCGATTATCAGGTCGGTTTCCGCTGCATCGCCGACAAAGGCATCTTCTACATCTTCGGCGGTGGCCCGGACGAGCCGGTCGTGCGCCGCTACATCGACGAGTTGAAGTCGACCTTCAATCGCTGAGAGACCCCAGATAAAGAAAAACGGCCGGGAAATTTCCCGGCCGTTTTTGTTTTTTCCGTTACGCGGCCTTGCCGACCGCGCTTTTTCCGGAAGTCTCGAAGATCAGCCGGTCCGCGCCCGCGCCAACTTTCACCTTCGAGCCGTCCTTGATCTCCCCGCCCAGGAGTTTCTCGGCCAGCGGATCCTGCAACATCTTCTGGATCGCACGCTTCAAGGGGCGCGCGCCGAAGGCGGGATCGTAGCCCTTCTCCGCGAGCAGTGCGCGGGCTTCGGGCTTCAGCTCGATCTCGATCTTGTGCTCGTCGAGCAACTTCTGGAGCCGCGCGATCTGGATATCGACGATCGCGCCCATCTGCTCTTTCTTGAGCCGGTGGAACAGGATGATCTCGTCCACGCGGTTCAGGAATTCCGGACGGAAGTGCGAACGCACCACCGCCATCACCTGCTCGCGCACGCTGTCGACATCGTCCTTCTCGCCGAGCGAGACCAGAAATTCCGCGCCCAGGTTCGAGGTCATCACGATCAGCGTATTCCGGAAGTCGACCGTGCGCCCCTGCCCGTCGGTGAGACGGCCTTCGTCGAGTACCTGCAAGAGCACGTTGAAGACATCCGGGTGCGCCTTCTCGATCTCGTCGAACAGGATCACCTGATAAGGCCGGCGGCGCACCGCTTCGGTGAGCGTGCCGCCTTCCTCATAGCCGACATAGCCCGGAGGCGCGCCGATCAGACGCGCGACCGAGTGCTTCTCCATGTATTCGGACATGTCGATCCGCTGGAGCGCGTTCTCGTCGTCGAACAGGAAGCGCGCGAGCGCCTTCGTGAGTTCGGTTTTGCCAACGCCGGTGGGGCCGAGGAACATGAACGAGCCGATCGGCCGGTTCGGATCCTGTAAACCCGCACGCGCGCGCCGCACCGCGGTCGAAACCGCATGCACCGCCTCGGCCTGGCCGACCACGCGCTTCGCGATCTCGTCTTCCATGCGAAGCAATTTCTCGCGCTCGCCTTCGAGCATGCGATCGACCGGCACGCCGGTCCAGCGCGAGACCACCTGCGCGATGTGGTTCGGCGTCACCGCCTCTTCCACCATGGCGCTGCGGCTCTGTTCCTCGACATCCGAAAGCTTCTTCTCAAGCCCCGGAATGATCGAATAGGTCAGTTCGCCCGCGCGCTGGTATTCGCCCTTGCGCTGCGCGATCGCGAGTTCGTTGCGCGCGGTTTCGAGATCCGCCTTGATTTTCTGTGCCGAGCCGAGCTTTTCCTTTTCGCCCTGCCAGCGCGAAGTCATCGCCGCCGACTGCTCCTCGAGCGCGGCAACTTCCTTCTCGAGCTTCTTCAGCCGGTCCTTCGACGCCGCGTCGGTTTCCTTCTTCAGCGCCTCCTGCTCGATCTTGAGCTGCACGAGACGGCGATCGACCTCGTCCAGTTCCTCGGGCTTCGAGTCGACCTGCATGCGCAACCGCGCCGCGGCCTCATCGACGAGGTCGATGGCCTTGTCCGGCAGGAAACGGTCGGTGATGTAGCGGTTCGACAGCGAAGCGGCGGAGACCAGCGCCGAGTCGAGAATGCGAACGCCATGATGCAGTTCGTATTTCTCCTTGATGCCGCGCAGGATCGAAACGGTGTCTTCCACCGTCGGCTCGCCCACGAACACGGGCTGGAAGCGCCGCGCGAGTGCTGCGTCCTTCTCCACATGCTTGCGATATTCGTCGAGCGTGGTCGCACCGACGCAATGCAGTTCGCCGCGCGCGAGCGCGGGTTTCAGCAAGTTCGCGGCGTCCATCGCGCCGTCGGCCTTGCCGGCACCCATCAGCGTATGCATTTCGTCGATGAAGAGAATGATCTCGCCGTTCGCGGCTGTCACTTCCTGCAACACGCCCTTCAGGCGCTCCTCGAACTCACCGCGGTATTTCGCGCCGGCCACGAGCGCGCCGAGATCGAGCGCCAGGAGCTTCTTGTCCTTCAGGCTCTCCGGCACATCGCCGTTGACGATGCGAAGCGCCAAGCCTTCGACGATCGCCGTCTTGCCGACGCCGGGTTCGCCGATCAGCACGGGGTTGTTCTTGGTGCGGCGGGAAAGCACCTGAATCGTACGGCGGATTTCCTCCTCGCGGCCGATCACCGGATCGAGCTTGCCGCTACGCGCGGCCTCGGTGAGGTCGCGCGCATAGCGCTTGAGCGCATCATAAGCGTTCTCGGCCGAGGCCGAATCCGCCGTGCGGCCCTTGCGAAGCTGCTCGATCGCGGAATTGAGGTTCTGCGCGGTGACGCCCGCGCGGGCGAGCAATTTGCCCGCTTCGGTATCTTTTTCGATGGTGAGCGCGAGCAGAAGCCGCTCCACGGTCACGAAATTGTCGCCTGCTTTTTCGGCGGCCTTCTCTGCGGTGTCGAACACGCGCGCGAGTTGCGGGGTCAGGTATATTTGGCCGGCACCGGCGCCTTCTACCTTCGGCATCTTGCCGAGAGCGATTTCGACCGCGGACAACACGTCGCGCGAGCGGCCGCCGGCACGGTCGATCAAACCGGCGGCGAGACCCTCGGGGTCGTCGAGCAGCACCTTAAGCAGGTGCTCGGGGGTGAATTGCTGATTGCCTTCGCGAAGCGCGAGCGACTGGGCGGACTGCACGAAGCCCCGCGCGCGCTCGGTATATTTTTCAAAGTTCATGGGTATTCTCCTTCGGCCTGCCGCCTCTCGTCCTTAAAAGGCCCGGACGCGGCACCCGCCGGATAGATGGGAACTATCCGCCATGCGGAAAAGACCCCAAAAGTGAAAAACTGAGCTTCCTTAACGCTTGCCGGGACCGGCCGGTTCAGGGGAAATGGAAACCATGTCCGGACCCGCCAGGATCGTCTCCCTCTACCGCTATCCCGTCAAAGGTCTATCCGGCGAAAAACTCAAAAACGTATCGCTGGGCGTCGGCGAAACCTTCCCGGCCGACCGCTCCTTCGCAATCGAAAATGGCCCGTCGGGGTTCGATCCGGCGGCACCGAACTGGCAGCCGAAGATCAAGTTCCTGTGCCTGATGCGGAACGCGAAACTCGCCGCGCTCGAAACCAACTACGACGACACGAGCGGCACCTTGACCGTGATCAAGGACGGCGTGCCGATGGTGGAAGCGAGCCTGAAATCGGAAGCCGGCCGCGCGGCGATCGAATATTTCTTCCACGAGTTCATGGGACGCGAGGCGCGAGGCGCCCTGAAGGTGCTGGAATCCCCCGGCCACAGCTTTTCCGACGTTTCGGCGAAGGTCGCGCACGTCGTGAATCTCGCGACGGTGCGCGATCTCTCCGCGTCGATGGGTCGCGAAATCCATCCGCTGCGCTTTCGCGCGAACATTTATCTCGAAGGCTGGGCACCGTGGTCGGAGTTCGACCTGATCGGCAAGACCATTCGCGCCGGCAGCGTCGATCTGAAAATCACGAAGAAGGTCGTGCGTTGTGCCGCGACCGAAGTGAACCCGGAAAACGCCGAGCGCGACATCGACGTGCCGGAAGCGATCTGGCGCAAGACCGGCGAGACCGATCTCGGCGTCTATGCGCGCGTCGTCACCGCGGGAAACCTCGCGGAAGGCGACAGCGTCGAAATGCTGGACTGATTATTCGGCCGGATCGGGCTTGGCTTCGGCCGGCGCAGGCTGGCTCTGGCTGCCCTGCTCGCGGTTGTCGCCGCCTTCGTTGCGATTGCGGTTGTTGAAGCGGTTGCGGCCGCGATTGCGGTTGAACCGATTGCCACCCTGCTGCTGCTCGCCTTCGCCGCCGTTGAAATTGCCCTGCTGGGCACCGCCGGTGATGAAGGCGGGCAGGCCGTTATCGGGAATATTCGGCTGCGGCATATTCTGCGGCTGCGGGCGCGGCGCGTTGTTCTGCTGCTGTTGCTGTGGCTGCTCCTGAAACTGCGCAGGGCTGTTGAAGCGCGTATCGCCGCCTTCGCCCTCGTCGCCTTCCTCGTCGTCGCCACCGTCCTGATCGCTGCGCTGGATCGGCTGCGCCTGATAGTTCGGATTATTCTGCGCCATCTGCTGCTGCGCGGCTGCAATCAGGCGGAAATAGTGTTCGGCGTGCTGGAGATAGCTTTCGGCGGAAACCGGATCGCCGCCGGACTGCGCGTCACGGGCCAGCTGCAAATACTTTTCCGCGATATGATTCGCGGTGCCGCGGATCTTCACATCGGGTCCGTTCGATTCATAAACGCGCGTCAGCGGATTATGCCCGCCGCCACGGCGATTGCGGCCGCGCATGCGCTTATGATTGTTGTGGTGCTGCTGTCCGTTTCTCATGCAGAAACTTTCTCTTTTCAGGTGACGGTCAATCCGTCCTCGTTCGGCTTGTCACTCCGGACAAACCGCACATGCCGCCCGGCAACAAAAACGCCAGGCCATGTTTGTTGTTGGTCATTCGACCGGAAATCTCGCGTTTAAGACGCGGATGTTTCGCCCTCGGCTTCGCGCGGAAAACCTATCGTCTCGCGCTTCGTTTGCTGATGCGTAGGACCCGGCTGTAGCGGCCTATTGGCCAGCTTTGCTTTCAGAAGCCTTCGCTCTTGAAGCGGGGCCGGATCGAATCTGGAAAGACACTAGTGCGTCTTGCGGTGCCTTCCAAGCGCTATTTTGCCTCACCTTTTGGCGTGGATAACGAGTGCTCGCGGGATACCCGCGAGGTCTTTCCGGGCTTCGCCTGCGACCGAAAGCTTGGCCGTCTCGTAGGCGAACCCGCTCACCGATGCTTCCTGACCCAGGCCCAGTTCCAGCACCGCCTTGCCATCTTCTGCAAGCAGTTCGCAAAGCTGGTTAACGATGATCCGGTACGCCGCGAGACCATCCGGTCCACCGTCGAGCGCAAGCCGCGGATCATGCTCGCGTACTTCAGGCGATAATAAGGCCACCTCGTCGCTGGCAATATAAGGCGGATTGGAAACGACGAGATCGAAAGTTCCGCCAACCGCATTCGCCCAGTCGCCACACAGATAGGAAACGCGGCCGCCCAGCGAAAGGTTGCGCAAGTTTTCGCGAGCGACATGAAGCGCGGCTTCGCTGCGGTCGACCGCGATGCCGCTTGCGTTCGGCAGTTCGGAAAGAAGTGCCGCGAGGATCGCGCCCGTTCCCGTTCCGAGATCGAGAATGGAAAGTTCGCGCTTTCTGTCGCCGATTTCCGCGAGTGCCGCCTCGACGATGGTTTCGGTCTCGGGGCGCGGGACCAGCGTGTCGCCGCCGAGCGCGAAGCGAAGGCTCCAGAATTCCTTTTCGCCAACGATGCGCGCGACCGGTTCGCCCGCACTTCTGCGCTCGATCAAAAGGAAATACGCCGCGGTCTCATCGCACCGCGCGATTTCGCCTTCACGAAGGATCAGCGCAGTCGCATCCATCTTCGTCACATGACAAAGTAGAATACGGGCGTCCGCATCTGCGCTTTCGACATTTGCCTTGCGAAGCAAATCAGCGCCTTCGCGGCGCATCGCGGAGTAGCTATTTAGCGGCAGTCGCCCGGCCGTCATGCCGAGAGTTTGCTCTCTTCGTCGGCCAAGAGCGCCGCCTGATGCTCGGCCACCAGCGCGTCGATGATCTCGCCGAGCGCCGGACCTTCCATGATCTGCGGCAGCTTGTGCAGCGTCAGATTGATGCGGTGATCGGTAACGCGTGCCTGCGGAAAATTATAAGTGCGGATTCTTTCCGAACGGTCGCCCGAGCCGACCTTGCTCTTGCGCTCGGAGGCGCGCGCCGAATCCACGCGCTGACGCTCCATGTCGTAGAGCTTGGTCTTGAGTAACATCATCGCGCGCGCGCGGTTCTTGTGTTGCGAGCGTTCGTCCTGCACCGCGACCACAATTCCGGTCGGAAGATGCGTGATGCGCACGGCCGACTCGGTCTTGTTCACGTGCTGGCCGCCTGCGCCCGAGGCACGAAACACATCCGTCTTCAGGTCTGCTTCGTTGATCTCGATATCGACGTCTTCAGCTTCGGGGAGCACCGCGACGGTCGCGGCCGAAGTATGGATGCGGCCCGAGGCTTCGGTATCGGGAACGCGCTGCACGCGATGCACCCCGGATTCGAATTTGAGCCGCGCGAACGCGCCCTTGCCCCGGATCGCCGCGATGATTTCCTTGTATCCTCCGGCTGCACCTTCGCTCGCTGACAGCACCTCGACCTTCCAGCCCTGCGAGACGGCGTAGCGCTCATACATGCGGAACAGGTCGCCTGCGAATAGCGAAGCCTCGTCGCCGCCGGTGCCGGCGCGTACTTCGAGGATCGCGTCGTGCGAATCCGCTTCGTCCTTGGGTATCAGCGCAAGGCGAAGCTTCTTTTCCAGTTCCTCGATCCTGGTCTCAAGCTCGCGCTTTTCGTCGGCAGCCAGCCGCGCCATCTCGGCGTCGTTGCCCGCAAGGAGTTGCTCGGCGCCCGCAAGATCGTCTTGCGCCTGCTTCAATGCTTTTACGTCCTCAATCACCGGCGAAAGCTCGGCGTGTTCGCGCGAGAGCTTCACGAACTTGTCGCCGCCGGCGCTTTGCGAAAGCGCAGCCTCCAGTTCGGCATGACGGGCGATAAGCGCCTCGAGGCGCTGAAGCGGCAACATGGTCGTTCCTTAAACCGGAATCCCGGCTTCCTGCGCAAAGGCGCGCAACTTCTCGCGGCCCGAAGCACCCGCCTGAAACAGCGGCTCAACCGCTTTTGCCGCCTCGCCCGCATCGAGCGCAAGGATCATCGCCTTCACCGGACCGATCATCGCGGGCGACAACGACAGGGAACGGAAACCGAGCGCAATCAGCGCCATCGCCTCCAGCGGCTTCGCGGCAAGCTCGCCGCAAAGCGTAAACGGCTTGCCGTGCCTCTTGCAGGTGTCCGCGATCATCTTCAAGACGCGCAAACTCGGCGGCGACAGCGGATCGAAGCGGTTCGCGACCTGCGCGTTGCCGCGGTCGGCCGCGAACAGGAATTGCACCAGATCGTTCGAGCCGACCGAGAGAAAGTCGGCGCGCTCCAGAATGTCGTCGAGCGCGAACAGCAGCGACGGCACTTCCAGCATCGCACCAACCATGACCTGGTTCGGCAGCCTGTGCCCGTGACGGCGTAGATAGGTCAATTCCCGCTCGACCAGCGCACGCGCATTATCGAACTCGGAAACCACCGCGACCATCGGAAACATGATGCGAAGCTCGCGTCCCGCCGCCGCACGCAAGAGCGCCCGCACCTGCGCGCGCAACAGCCCTGGCCGGTCGAGCGCAAGCCGGATCGCGCGCCAGCCAAGTGCCGGATTTTCTTCCTCCACCGAACGCAGATAAGGCAGCACCTTGTCGCCACCAATATCGAGCGTGCGGAAGGTAACGGGCTTGTCCTTCGCCGCATCCAGCACCGAGCGATAAAGCTGGTACTGCTCACTGGTACGCGGCAGTGCCGCCGCGATCATGAATTGCAGTTCGGTGCGAAACAGCCCGATGCCGTCGGCACCCGCTTCCGCAAGATGTGGCAGATCGACGAGCAGCCCCGCATTCATCAGGAGATCGATCTTCACGCCGTCTTTGGTGATAGCCTCGCGGTCGCGCAAGGCCGCGTATTGTGCCTGTCTCCGCGCACGCAGTTTCACCTTCTCGACATAAGCGCGCTCGAGATCCGGCGGCGGGCGCAACTGCACTTCGCCGGTTTCGCCGTCGACGATGATCGCATCGCCTTGGTCCGCAAGGCCGGTCGCATTCGCGACCTGGCCGACCGCGGGCACGCCCAGCGCGCGCGCCACGATCGCGACATGGCTCGTCGGCGCGCCTTCCTCGAGCACGATGCCGCGCAGCCGCGAACGGTCGTAATCCAGAAGCGCTGCCGGGCTCATATTGCGCGCGACCAGAATGGCGTTGTCCGGAAGGCTGCTCGTGCGCGCTGCTGGGTCCGCGCCGGTGAGTTCGCGCATCAGGCGGTTCGCGAGATCGTCGAGATCGTGCAGCCGCTCGCGGATGTAAGGATCGGTCTGGCGCAGCATGCGCGCGCGCGTGTCGGACTGCACACGCTCGACCGCGGCTTCCGCGGTGATGCCGGTCTGCACCGCTTCCTGGAGTTTTTTCATCCAGCCGCGGTCCTGCGCGAACATACGGTAGGCCTCAAGCACATCGCGGTGTTCGCCCGCGCGCGCCATGCCTTCGTCCTCTAGCATGACGTCGATCGAGGAGCGCAGCGTTTCGACCGCCCCGTCGAGCCGGGCGAGTTCGCGGTTCACGTCGTCAGCGATCACGTTCTGGGCGTGAATGCGCGGCTCGTGCAGCACCACGCGGCCGAGGCCGATGCCTTCGGCGAGCGCAAGGCCGTTCAGTTGCAGCGAACGGCGCGCGGCCGGTTCGTGGCCCGGCGTCGCAAGCGCGGTCAGTTCGCCCGAGGCGATCATTTCCGCGAGCACCATCGCGGTCGTCTGGAGCGCTTCGACTTCTTCTTCAGAGTAAGTGCGCCGCGCGCGGTTCTGCACTACGAGCACGCCGAGCGTATTGCCTGCGCGCAGGATCGGCACGCCAAGGAAGGAGTTATAGATTTCTTCGCCCGTCTCCGGTTTGTAGGAGAACGAAGGATGGTTTTGCGCGTTCGGCAGATTGAGCGGTTCGGCTTCTTTCGCGACGAGGCCGACGAGGCCTTCGCCGGAATCCAATACCGTCATGTGGACGGCTTCCGGGTTCAGACCTTCGGTGGCGTATAGCTCAAGCGTTCCGTCCACGCGCAACACGTAGACGGAGCAGACTTCCGCCACCATGTTGGCGGCGATCAGCACCACGATCTTGTCGAGCCGTTCCTGCGCGCTGATCTGCTCCGCCATGGTTTCGCGGAGACGTCTCAGCAAAACGCGCGGACCGCCGAGTGAGCCACGCATAGGCCCTGCCCTTTGATTCCCACGCGCCGCGCGCGCGATGGGCCTGGAGAAACGCGAAAAGATACGCGAAGGCTGCCTGCGACGGCGAAGCTAGCCGTCGAGTCCGTATACCGAATGCAAAGTCCGGACCGCAAGTTCGGTATAGGCGGCGTCGATCAGGATCGAAATCTTGATCTCGGACGTCGAAATCACGCGGATATTGATGCCCTTTTCGGCAAGCGCGCGGAAGGCGGTGGCCGCGACCCCGGCGTGCGAGCGCATGCCGACCCCGATCACCGATACCTTCACGACATCGGCGTAACCCTCCATCGAGGCAAAGCCGATTTCGCTTTTCGCCTTCTCGATCGTCGCCTTGGCCTTGTCGAACTCCGCGACCGGAACGGTGAAGGTGATGTCGGTTTTCTTCCCGTCTGCCGAGACGTTCTGCACAATCATGTCGACATTGATGTGCGCGCTCGCGAGCGGACCGAAGATCGCGGCGGCGACGCCGGGCTTGTCCGCGACTTCGCGCAACGCGATCTGCGCCTCGTCCTTCGAGAAGGCGATGCCGGTGACGACCTGATTTTCCACGATCTCCTCCTCGTCGCAGATCAACGTGCCGGGCGGACGACCTTTGCTGTCGACCTGAGGCGCGTCGGGCGCATCGAAACTCGAGCGCACGAACAAACGGACTTTCTGTGTCATCGCAAGCTCGACCGAACGAACCTGCAGAACCTTGGCGCCGAGCGACGCCATCTCGAGCATTTCTTCGAATGCGACCGCTTCCAGCCGCCGTGCCTTCGGCACGATGCGCGGATCGGTCGTGTAGACGCCATCGACATCGGTATAGATGTCGCAGCGGTCGGCATGGATCGCGGCTGCAATCGCGACCGCGCTCGTGTCGGAGCCGCCGCGGCCGAGCGTCGAGATGCGGCCGGTTTCCTTATTGATGCCCTGGAAACCCGCAATCACCGCAACTTCATTGCGCTCCTTGAAGCGCTTGATCAGCTCCTCGCCGTTCATGCCGGTGATGCGCGCGGCGCCATGCGTGCCGTCGGTATAAAGCGGCAGCTGCCAGCCCTGCCACGAGCGCGCGGTGATGCCCATGCTTTGCAGGACGATCGCGAGCAAGCCCGAAGTAACCTGTTCGCCGCTTGCCACCACCGCGTCGTATTCGCGCGCATCGTGCATCGGCGAGGCCTCGCGGCACCACGCCACCAGTTCGTTGGTTTTGCCCGACATCGCAGACACGACGACCGCGACCTCATGGCCGGCATCGACCTCGCGCTTCACATGACGCGCGACGTTCCTGATGCGCTCGATGTCGGCGACGGACGTGCCGCCGAATTTCATGACCAGACGGGCCATCGCTGACTCTTGGGCTCACTCTTGCTTCACGAAAGCGCCGGGACGAAACCTTCGCCCCGGCGGAAAAAGGCGCGTATAGATACAGTCCGGGGCGACACCCCGCAACGGCGGAAATCGCCGCGTTTATTGGAATTTTTATATGGTTGAGGCACGGCGAAAGCCGCGGGAAACGACGATCGACGCAGCCGAAGTCTCGCGCTTCGCGGCGATGAGCCGCGAGTGGTGGGCACCCAAGGGAAAGATGCGCCCGCTGCACGCGCTGAACCCGGTGCGGATCGCCTTCATCAAGGAAATTGCCTGCGATCTGTTCGACCGTAGCCCGCGCAAACTCGACTGCCTTTCCGGCCTTCGCATTCTCGACATCGGCTGCGGCGGCGGCATTCTCGCGGAACCGCTCGCGCGCCTCGGCGCCGACGTCGTCGGCATCGACCCGGCGGAAGAGAACGTCGAAATCGCGAAGCTGCACGCCGAGCAATCCGGCCTCGCGATCGACTATCGCGCCACGACCGCCGAGGAGCTCGCCGACGCAGGCGAACGCTTCGACATCGTGATCGCCTCCGAAGTCGTCGAGCACGTCGCCGATCTTTCGTTGTTCGTGAAGCGTGCAGCCGAAATGGTGAAGCCCGGCGGCTTCATGGCCGTCACCACCATCAATCGCACCATGAAAAGTTTCGCACTTGCCATCGTCGGCGCGGAATATGTGCTGCGCTGGCTACCCGTCGGCACGCATACCTGGGACAAGTTCGTGCGGCCCGAGGAAATGCGCGATCGTTTCGCCGCGAACGGCATGAACGAGATCGACCGCGGCGGCATCATCTTCAATCCGCTCTCCGGCGAATGGAGGCGCGGTATAGACACCGACGTCAACTACATGATCGCGGCGAAGAAACCCGGCTAAATTTCAATGGCAGACTATAGCTGGCTCTGGATCGTCTTCACGATCGCCGCTGCCTTGGCGCAAACCGTCCGCAACGCGCTCCAGCGCGGATTGACCGCGACCGCCGGCACCGCCGGCGCGACTCATGTGCGCTTCCTGTTCGGCCTGCCATTTTCGGTTCTGTTTCTTGCGGGTATCGCGATTGCGACCAAATCCGCACTGCCCTCGCCGGACGCAAAATTCTTCTACTGGTGCACGCTCGGCGCGGTCTCGCAGATTTTTGCGACTGCGTTGATGCTGATGGCGATGCAGAACCGCTCCTTCGTAGTCGCAATCGCCTACATCAAGACCGAACCTGTGCTGGTCGCGATTTTCGGCCTCGCGTTTCTCGGCGACGCACTGACGCTTCCGGTCGCCGCCGCCATCGTGATCGCGACCGCCGGCGTGATCGCTATGTCATGGACGCCGGGTGTCGCCGCCGCGAATTCCGCAAAGCCCGCGCTTCTCGGCATCGTCGCAGGCGCCTTCTTCGCGCTTGCCGCGGTCGGCTTTCGTGGCGCGGTACTTTCGCTCCCCGATGCATCGGCCGTGCTGATGCCCGCCGCCTATACGCTGGTATGGAGCCTTGCGATCCAGACCGCGCTGTTGTCGCTGTGGCTGATTTTCTTCGACCGGAAAAGTTTCAAGGCAATCCTGCGCGCCTGGAAACCCTCGATTTCCGCGGGATTCGTCGGCGCGCTCGCCTCGCAGTTCTGGTTCATGGCCTTTGCGGTCGCGACCGCTGCAAGCGTGCGCACGCTCGCGCTGATCGAAGTCTTGTTCGCGCAATTCGTGTCGCAGGGATTGTTTTCGCAGAAGACCACGCGCCGCGAGGCAGCGGGGATCCTTCTCTTGCTTGCCGGAATCGCGCTCCTGCTTTGGACGCACCCGAATTAGCGCGCAATACCGAAACGAGCGAACCGGTTTTGGGTAAGACTACGCGCAAAGAATAAAAATCAATTCCGGTCGTCCGGCAGGATCGGCAGCGGGTGGATGTCCACCTCGTCGTCGAGCAGCGATTTCACTTCGTCGGGCGAAGCCTCGCCATAGATCGAGCGGCGTTCGATCTCCTCGTTATGCATCTTGCGGGCAAGCTCGGGAAATTTCTCGCCGACGTTTTCCGCGTTCTTGGTCACATGGTCTTTCAACTCACGCAGCTTCTGGCGGAATTCGGCTTCTTCCGGCGACATCATCGCGACCGGCGCTTTTTCTTCACCAGACTTCACGCGCGGCGCCTTGTCGGTGCGCTTGAGCCGCGGCGCCATGATCTGCTTCTCGACCTTATGCGAGCCGCAAACCGGGCACTCGACGAACTTGCGCTTCCGCTGCGCGTCGTAATCGCCGGACGAGCGGAACCAGCTTTCGAAGCCGTGTCCGGCTTCGCACGTAAGATTGTAGCGGATCACGATGCTTTACCGACCAGATGCAGATGCCCGCGTTCCTGCACGGTGCCGGCGACTTCGAAGCGGCGGCCGTGTTCGAGCGAGGGAATACGCGCGCGGACCTTCGCGACTTCCTCTGCGTCGATCTCCGCGATCACCACCTGCGGATCGGTGCCGCCTTCGGCGAGCACCTTGCCCCACGGATCGATGATGAGACTATGACCGAAGGTATCGCGACCGTTTTCATGATGCCCGCCTTGGGCTGCGGCAAGCACGAAGGAGCCGGTCTCGATCGCGCGCGCGCGCTGAAGCACATGCCAGTGCGCTTCGCCGGTCTGCTTGGTGAACGCGGCGGGTACGGCGAGAAAATGCGCGCCCGCGCTTGCGAGCGCGCGATAAAGCGCCGGAAAGCGAAGGTCGTAGCAAATCGTAAGGCCGAGGCGGCCCCACGGCAGGTCGGCGGTCACCGCGATCTCGCCGGGGCGATAGGTGTTCGACTCGCGATAGCTTTCGCCGCCCGGAAGCTGCACGTCGAACAGATGAATCTTGTCGTAACGAACGACGACTTCGCCGTCCGGCCCGATCAGGAAGCTGCGGTTCACCGCCTTGTCTTCGGAGGCCTTGATCGCGAGCGAGCCGAGATGGAGATGCACTTTCAGGTCACGCGCAAGTTGCCGGAACGCGGCCAGCGCATCGTCGCGCTCTTCCTCCTTGAGTTGCGCGAACAGGCCGTCGCGGCCCTGCTCCATGATGTTCGTCATCTCGGGCGTCTGGATATATTGCGCGCCGAGACCCTTCGCCTCACGGATCAGCTTGCTCGCGTCGTCGATATTTTTTTCGACCGAGAGCGAGGTGCGCATCTGCACCAGCGCTGCCTTGAATTTGGTGTGTGTTCCGGGCACCGGAACCTCCTGAGCTGTTGGAACCCATGATATCGGGTTTCAGACCGGATCGACAACCCGCGCCAAAGTCAGCACATCGAGCCGTGACGCCCCCGCGCGGCGCAATATGCGCGCGCAGGCGTTCGCCGTTGCGCCCGTGGTCAACACATCGTCAACAAGAACGATCCGTTTGCCCTTCACTTTTGCACGCATGGCTTTCTCGACCGCGAATGCGCCATGCACGTTCTTCGCGCGTTCCTCGCGCGCAAGGCCGACCTGCGGCGGGGTCGCGCGCACGCGCGTGAGCGCATCGTCGATCACTGGCACTTTCGTCCGCGCTGAAATCCCGCGAGCGAGTTCCGCGGATTGGTTGAAGCGGCGTTGAAACAGCCGCGTCCAGTGCAGCGGCACTGGGACCAGCGCATCGGCCTCACGCAACACTTCATCTCCCGCCCGCGCCATCCAGGTCGCGAACGGCTTCACCAGATCGACCCGATCGCCGTATTTCAGAAGATGCACGAGATCGCGCGCGACATCGGAGAAACGCATCGCCGAACGCGCGCGGTCGAAGGCCGGCGGATCGGCGAAGGCGGCAGGCGAGAGCAGCGGCCCGCCGCTGTCATAGGAAAAAGGCGTTCCGAGCCGCTCACAGTAAGGCCGCTCGATGAACCCTGCCGATTGCCAGCATGTGGCGCAAAGCCCGCCGCTTGCGCCCGCGGGCTTGCGGCAGGCAAGACAGGTCGGTGGCAGCACCGTATGCATGAGCGCGCGGCCGCCGGCCGCGAAGAACTGCGCGGCGGCAAGAACCGGCTGAAAAGCCTTCCCGGCAAACGGCATAAGGAAAGGCTAGCGCCGAATTTCCTGCGGTGCCACTTTGCCGCCGAACCGAGGTAATCCGCTCTTGAGCGCGCCCCACATTCTTTTTGACCGGAAGCTGCTTCGTGCGCGCCAGCGCCGCGCGCGGCACAGCGGCGCGGAAGCCTTCCTGCTCGAACGCGCAGCGGAGGATCTGTTCGAGCGTCTCGGCACGATCGCACGCAAATTTTCGCGCGCCGCCGTCATCGACACGCCGGAAGCGGAAAATCTGAAAACGAAACTGCTCGCCTCCGGACGGGTCGAAACCGCCGATATCCTTGCGATCGACGACGAAACCGAAGTCGTCTCCGGCGATCCTGCCGCGTACGATCTCGCGGTGTCGCTGCTTTCGATGCAGTGGCTGAACGACCTGCCCGGTGTCCTCGCGCAGATTAGAAGAATCCTGAAGCCGGATGGACTGCTGCTGGCCGCGATGATCGGCGGCGATGCACTCACCGAATTGCGCGACGCGCTGGCTTCTGCCGAAAGCGAGACCGAAGGCGGCATCAGCCCCCGCGTCTCGCCTTTCGTCGAAGTCCGCACGCTCGGCAGCCTGTTGCAGCGCGCGGGCCTGGCGTTGCCCGTCACCGACATCGATCGCGTCACCGTGCGTTATGCGAATGCCTTCGAACTCATGCGCGACCTGCGCCGCATGGGTGCTGCGAATGCACTCACTGAGCGCAGCCGCAAGCCGCTGAAGCGAACGACACTTCTGCGTGCCGCGGAAATCTATCGCGAGCGTTACGCCAGCGAAGACGGCCGCATTCGCGCGACTTTCGAAATTTTATGGTTGTCGGGATGGGTTCCGCACGAGAGCCAGCAACAGCCCTTGCGGCCCGGAAGCGCGAAGACGCGGCTCGCCGATGCGCTCCGCGCCGTTGAGTTACCGGCCGGGGACAAGACCGGTCGCAAGAAGAACGAATGAAATCAGCTACCGAGCGCGGCAGCGACCTTGCCGAACAGGTCGTCGCGCACCGTGCCGCCGAGCGCAGTCACTGCACCCAGGATTGCGATCGAAACGCAACCGGCGATCAGCGCGTATTCGACCGCGGTGGCACCGTTCTCGTTGCGTGCGAATATGCGAAACTTATCGAGCAATGCTTTGGTCATTGAGAAGCTCCTGCCATTTCAACCGGGCGTCGCGATCAATTCGATCAGATGCGGGATCAAAGGCTCGTCCGCGGGCGGCATCGGATAGTCGCGAAGCCGGTTCGGTCTGACCCAGGCGAGTTCCTGTCCCTCGAGCGCTCTCGCGGTCCCTTCCCATCGACGGCAAACCCAGAGCGGCATCAGCAACTGGAATTGCGGATAGGCATGGCTGGCGAACGTCAGCGGGGCGAGACACGCCTCCTTCACATCGATACCCAGTTCCTCCTTCAACTCCCGAATGAGAGTCTGTTCCGGACGCTCGCCTGGATCGACCTTGCCGCCGGGGAATTCCCAAAGCCCCGCCAGCTCCTTGCCGGCCGGCCGCTTCGCGATCAGCACCCGGGCGTCCGCGTCGATCAATGCGCAAGCGGCAACCAACAGTAGTTTCACCGGAAGACCTGCAAAATGACGTTAAAAACCACGGTCAACGATCGCTTAAAATAAAGGTTCGCTTCAGCCTAAAGCTAGCTGCGATAGTCGCCGTTGATCGCGACATATTCCTTGGTAAGGTCGCAAGTCAGCACACGGTCCGCGCCCTTGCCGAGGCCAAGCGCGACTTTGAGCGAAATCTCGGGCTTCTTCATCGCTTCCGATACGGTTTTCTCGTCATAGGACGGATCGCGCGCGCCCTTATGTGCGACCCGGATGCCATTGAACCAGATCGAAAGCCGGTCGCGATCCGCAGGCTCGCCGGCTTTGCCGACCGCCATCACCACACGACCCCAGTTCGCGTCTTCGCCCGCGATCGCGGTTTTCACGAGCGGCGAGTTCGCAATCGACATTGCAATCTTGCGCGCCGAAGATTTCGACTTCGCGCCCTCGACGGAAATTTCAACGAGCTTACGCGCGCCCTCGCCGTCGCGCGCAACCTGCTCGGACAGGTTTGAAAGCACCTTCATCAGCGCTTTGCGGAAGTCCTTAAGCTTCGGGTCCTGCGCTTTCTTGATTTTCGGCGCGCCGCGCTTCGCGGCGGCACCCGTCGCAAACAACAGCAGCGTATCGGAGGTCGAGGTGTCGCCGTCGATGGTGACGGCGTTGAAGGTATCCTCCACGCCATCGCTCAAAAGTTTCTGCAACGCCTTCGCCGCGATCGGCGCATCGGTGAAAACAAAAGACAACATGGTCGCCATGTCGGGCGCGATCATGCCGGCACCCTTGGCGATGCCGCAGATCGTAACTTTCGCCTTGCCGAGTTTCGCGGAAGCCGTCGCCGTCTTCGGAAACGTGTCGGTGGTCATGATCGCGCGCGCGGCCTCGAGAAAATGTCCCGGCTGCGCGCGGCCGACGATGCCTTCGAGCACGCCGTCGAATTTCTTCGCATCTAACGGCTCGCCGATCACGCCGGTCGAGGCGATGAACACTTCGCCCGGCTTGCAACCGATCGCTTTGGCGGCGAGTTCGGTCGTGAAGCGCACCTGATCCTTGCCGTTCTTGCCGGTGAAGGCGTTGGCATTGCCGGAGTTTACGACGAGCCCCAGCGCCGCTCCGCGCTCGACCTGCTTGCGGCACCACTCGACCGGCGCCGACGGGCACTTCGACTTCGTGAAGACGCCTGCGACCTGTGTGCCTTTGTCGAAGGCAGCCAGCAGCACGTCGGTTCGGCCCTGATACTTGATACCGGCCGAGCCGGTCGCGAGACGCACGCCCTCGATCGCGGGCGGGTCGATAAATTCCTTCGGCGCAAGCGGGGAAACGGTCGTGCTCATCTTCGTCCTCTTTCGGGGTCGTTATAGCATTATGGCCGGAGCAAAGCCCCGGCCATAAATAATCTTCGCGGCAGAAATGATTACTTCTTCTTCGGATCGGCCTTCGGATCGGCCTTGGCCGGCGGCGAAGGCGGCGTTTCCTTCTTCACGAGGTTTTCGATCTTCGCCTCAGTGCGCAGCTTCATGATGAGTTCCGCCTGCGCCTTGCGCACGACGAAAGCCTGCACCTGCTCCTTCACCTCTTCGTATTTCGGGACCGGCTTCTTGCGCTTATCCTCGACCTTGATGACGTGATAGCCGAACTGCGACTTCACCGGGGTCTCGGAGATCTGGCCCTTGTTCAGCTTGAATGCGGCGTCGGAAAATTCCGCAACCATCTGGCCCTTGGTGAAATATTCGAGATCGCCGCCGTTGGTCTTGGCGGAAGGATCGATCGAGATTTCGCGCGCGAGCTTCTCGAAATCGGCGCCGGCTTTAAGCTTCTTGATGACGTCCTTGGCCTCGTCCTCGGTCTTCACGAGGATATGCCGCGCGCGGACTTCGTCCTCGGGCTGCACCTTCGCGACCGACTCGTCATAGAGCTTCTTCATTTCCGCTTCGGTCGCGGCACTTTTGGTGACGTCCGCGAGCAGCGTTTCCATCAGCACCTTGTTCTTCGCGTAAGCAAGACGCGCGGCGAAGTCCGGCGAGGCATCGAGCTTCTTCGCGGACGCCGCCTGCGCCAGGATCGCGACATCGATCAGATAGGCGACGATCGCTTCCTTGCGGGCATCGCCCGGGGGCTGCGGCAGGTTCTGGCCGATGTCGGTATCCGCGATATCGACGTCGCTCTGGTGGATTTCCACGCCATTTACGCGCGCGACAACCGGATTGTCCTTCTTCTGCGCACTGGCGAGATGCGGCACCGAAAGCGTCAAAGCGACGCTAAGGCAGAGCGCAAGTGCCAGCGTAAAGGGCGAAAGGGTACGTTTCATTACAAAACCTCAACATCAAAGGCCTCGGCCTTCCCGGCCGGCCCGAACGGGATCGAATTTCTGGTTACTTCGTTAAGGGGCTGTCGGCGGAAGAATGAAAGCGCCCTTTTTCGAGTAAGGCGGCGCGAAAGTGACGGAAGTACGGTGCTCTGGCAAGGCTTTAGCCGCCGTTCCGCGGCCTGCTCCAATTGACAAGGCCGGGAGGCGTTCATATTTCTCCGGCAATCCCTTTGATCATGAAAAAGCCTCGCGGCATCGTGATCCAGCACCCCGGCGGCATGCAATAAACCGCCCGTGCCTAGCGGCCTGACGGTCGTCTCGCGCGGCCACTCTTTAAGGAATGCTTGTTCGATGATCGGCTCGCTCGCCAAGAAGTTTTTCGGTTCCGCCAATGACCGGCGCATCAAGGGCTACGCCTCGCGCGTAAACGCGATCAACGCGCTCGAAGACGAGGTCTCCAAGCTCACCGACGAACAGCTCCGCGGCCGCACCGAAGAGTTCAAGAAGCGGCTCGCGGACGGCGCCTCGCTCGACGATCTTCTGGTCGAAGCCTTCGCGACCGTTCGCGAAGCGGCGAAGCGCACGCTCGGCCAGCGCCATTTCGATGTGCAGCTGATGGGCGGCATGGTGCTGCACGAAGGCGCGATCGCGGAGATGAAAACCGGCGAAGGCAAGACGCTGGTCGCGACCCTTCCAGTCTATCTCAACGCGCTCGCCGGGAAAGGCGTGCACGTCGTCACCGTCAACGACTATCTCGCTAAGCGCGACTCCGAATGGATGGGTCAGGTCTATCGCTTCCTCGGACTTACCACCGGCGTGATCGTGCACGGCCTCGACGACGAGGAGCGAAAGACCGCTTACGAGTGCGACGTCACCTACGGCACCAACAACGAACTTGGCTTCGACTATCTGCGCGACAATATGAAATATGAGTTGCCGCAGATGGTGCAGCGCCCGCACTTCTACGCCATCGTCGACGAAGTCGACTCGATCCTGGTCGACGAAGCCCGCACGCCGCTGATCATCTCCGGCCCGCTCGACGACCGCTCGGAATTCTACAACACCATCGATAGCTACATTCCGAAGCTCGCCGTGGAAGACTACGAGCTCGACGAAAAGCAGCGCACGGTAAACCTCACCGAAAGCGGCATGGAGCGCATGGAGCAGATGCTCCGCGACGCGAAGCTCTTGAAGGGCGACTCGCTCTACGACATCGAGAACGTCTCGGTCGTGCACCACGTCAATCAGGGTCTGCGCGCGCATCGCCTGTTCACGCGCGACAAGGACTACATCGTGAAAGACGGCGAAGTCGTCATTATCGACGAATTCACCGGCCGCATGATGCCGGGCCGCCGCTATTCCGAAGGCCTGCACCAGGCGCTGGAAGCCAAGGAACACGTTCAGATCCAGCCCGAGAACCAGACGCTGGCCTCGATCACCTTCCAGAACTATTTCCGCCTCTACGAAAAGCTCGCCGGCATGACCGGCACCGCGCTGACCGAAGCCGACGAATTCGCCGACATCTACAAGCTCGAAGTCGTCGAAGTGCCGACCAACCTTCCGGTCAACCGCATCGACGACCACGACGAGGTCTATCGCACCGCCGACGAGAAATATAAGGCGATCATCGATACGATCGACGACTGCAAGACCCGCGGCCAGCCGATCCTGGTCGGCACCACCTCGATCGAAAAGTCCGAGCAGCTTGCCGCCGCGCTGAAAGCCAAGGGCTTCAAGCAAAAGGAATTCACCGACGCCGACGCGTTCCGTCCGCTTTATGACGGCGATCAGAAAACCTCGAAGGAAAAGGTCTTCGCGGTGCTGAACGCGCGCCACCACGAGCAGGAATCGGCGATCATCGCGCAGGCCGGCATTCCCGGCGCGGTCACGATCGCGACCAACATGGCCGGCCGCGGCACCGACATTCAGCTCGGCGGCAACGCCGACATGCGCATCAAGCAGGAACTCGGCGACATGGAGCCGGGCGAGCAGCGCAAGCAGGCCGAGCAGAAGATCAAGGACGACATCGCGAAGCTGAAGCAGGTCGCGCTCGCCGCAGGCGGCCTTTACGTGATCGGCACGGAGCGCCACGAGAGCCGCCGTATCGACAACCAGCTGCGCGGCCGCTCCGGCCGTCAGGGCGATCCCGGCCACTCGAAATTCTATCTTTCGCTCGAAGACGACCTGATGCGCATCTTCGGCTCGAGCAATCTGGGCGGCATGCTCACCAAGCTCGGCCTGAAAGACGGCGAGGCCATCGTCCATCCCTGGATCAACAAGGCGCTGGAAAAGGCGCAGCAGAAGGTCGAGGCGCGCAACTTCGACATCCGCAAGAACCTCCTGAAATACGACGACGTCTCCAACGACCAGCGCAAGGTCGTGTTCGAACAGCGCATCGAACTGATGCGCGAGAACGACGTCTCGGAGACCATCGCCGACATGCGCCATGCCGTGATCGACGAGATGGTCACGCGCCACATTCCGCCGAACGCCTATGCCGAGCAGTGGGACACCGCAGGCTTAGAGGCCGAGGTCGAAGAACAGCTCGGCATCAAGCTGCCGGTTCAGGAATGGGCCAAGGAAGAAGGCATCGCCGACGACGAAGTGAAGGAGCGCATCACCCGCGCCGCCGACGAGATCATGGCCGGCAAGGTCGCAAAATACGGCGCCGAGTTGATGCGCTATGTCGAGAAGTCGGTACTGATGCAGACGCTCGACTTCCTCTGGCGCGAGCATCTCGTGATGCTCGAGCATCTGCGGCAGGTGGTCGGCCTTCGCGGCTTCGCGCAGCGCGATCCCCTGAACGAATACAAGTCCGAAGCCTTCACGCTGTTCGAAGCCATGCTCGCGAACCTGCGCCAGCGCGTCGCGCAGCAGCTCCTCCGCATCGAGATCATGGAGCGCCCGCCGGAACAGGAGCTTCCGGAAATGCACGCGAGCCACATCGACGCGACCACCGGCGAAGACGATGCGGCCGAGCAGCCGGTGCGCCTCACCGCGGGCACGCAGCCGAAAGGCGACCGCACCTCGAAGAACCCGAACGACTGGGGCAAGGTTGGCCGTAACGAGGCCTGCCCTTGCGGCTCCGGCAAGAAATACAAGAACTGCCACGGCCGCTTCGCATAACGCGAAGCAACCCCACGCCGAATAAAAAAGCGCCGCGAGCTAAAAGCCTGCGGCGCTTTTTTTGTTTCGGGTGGCGCTTACTGCCGGTTGAACGAATTCTGCTGCTGGATCTGCACCGAGCTCGGCGGAACACGGCCCGCGAATACCGGGTTGGAGCCGCCGTCGTTGTTGGTGCGAACGGGTGCCGCCGGAAGGTTGCGCGTCAGCATCGAAGTGATGTCGCTCTGGTCGGCGCTGCGCTTGCTCTGCAAGAGCTGCGCGATCTCGGGTTGCAAGTGATAGGCCGGGCACGCCTTCTGCGGATCGAACGGCTTCATCGGATCGTCGGGGATTGCGTTGAAGATATAGCGCTTGGCGCAGACGTCGATCTTCGGCTCCTGCCGCGTCACTTCGAAATGGTCGCTACCCTCTTTCAGCATCCGCCAGAACGGCATGTTCGGATTGGTGCGATGACGCACGAGATTCGCCTGCGTCATGCGGAACGGGAACGCCTGTACCTGAAACGCAAGCTGGCCGCCGTCGAACGCCTCGCGCGCGAGCGCGAAGATGTCGGAGATCTGCTCGTCGGTCATCGCGTAACAGCCCGACGACGAGCAATCGCCATGGACCATCAGGTGTGCGCCGGTGCGATTCCACGCGCGGTCGAAATCGTTCGGGAAGCCGAGATTGAACGCGAGGTGATAGCTCGAATGCGGGTTCATCTGCTCGGGGCGGATGAAATAGAAGCCTTCCGGCGCCTGCCGGTCGCCCTGCTTCACTTTCGGCCCGAGTTCGCCCGACCATTTGCAGATCGGGAATTTCTTCAGAAGCTCGTAGTTGCCCGCGGTGGTCTTCTTCCAGATCTCGAGCTCGGATTCTTCCTTGTAGATGCGAAGCAGGATGGGCGACTCTTTGGTCATCCCTTTTTCCTGCATCAGCGCCGCGGTCTGCGACGAAATCGGACGCAGGTGTTTCTTGCTGCCGCCGGGGGTGTAGGCGAAGTTCTCCGCGCTACAGCCCGCAAGCAGGCCGGCGCAAACAGCTACCGCCGCCGCAAAGCGCAGAGTGGATGACGCGCGCAGGTTCAACCGAAAACTCCCGAAAATGCGCTGAAAACGCTCGGTCCCCATTGCCTAATGCGTTACCCTTGACGGTGCGTTACCGCAACCGCGGTTCCCGCAAGCCGCTGCTGCGCTCGCGCATAAGTGACTGAAAAATCAGAGATTCCGGCCGATCGCCAGGAATTTTTCAGCCCGCAGGCTGCGAACTTGTTCTCGAGACAGGCCATTGAACCCCGCTAGTGCGGTCTGAATAGCCTTTCCTGTTGCCGAAATCGTGGCATCCGGGTGGCGATGTGCGCCGCCGGCCGGCTCGGCGATGATTTCGTCCACGACCCCGAATTTCAGGAGGTCCTGGGCGGTAATTTTCATATTGGTTGCCGCTTCCTGCGCCTTGGTGGTGTCCCGCCACAGAATCGAGGCCGCCCCCTCGGGCGAAATGACGCTGTAAATCGAGTGCTCGAGCATCAGGACCTTGTTCGCGGTAGCGATTGCAATCGCGCCGCCCGAACCGCCCTCGCCGATAATGACCGAGACGTTGGGTACGCCGAGTGCCAGCCCCGCATCGGTCGAACGCGCGATCGCTTCCGCCTGCCCGCGCTCCTCGGCATCGATGCCCGGATAGGCGCCCGCGGTATCGACCAGCGTCACCACCGGCACGTCGAAACGGTCCGCAAGTTCCATCAGCCGCACGGCTTTCCGGTAGCCCTCGGGGCGGGCCATGCCGAAATTATGCGCAATGCGCGCTTCCGTGGTCGAACCTTTCTCGTGGCCGATCACGCAAACGCTTTGCCCCGCCAAGCGCGCGAAGCCGCCGAGGATCGCCTGATCGTCGCCGAACTTGCGGTCGCCCGCGAGCGGCGTGAATTCGTCGAACAGCTTCGCGACATAGTCGGAGAAATGCGGCCGCTGCGGATGGCGCGCGACCTGCGTCTTTTGCCATGGCGAGAGGTTCTCGTAGATCTCGGACAGCGCAAGTTCCGACTTCGCTTCCAGCCGCGCGACATCTTCCGCGATTGCGGGCGCTTCGCCGGACGCAGCCAACGAGCGCAGCTCCTCGATCCTGGCTTCGAGTTCGGCGACCGGCTTTTCGAAATCGAGATAAGTGCGCATTGCGGCTCAAGGCTTTCGAGGCCTTCAAAGCCCCTCATGAAATCGGGCGGAAGCTGCATGCCGACCCTGCCCAAGTCAAGTTACGCCACGGCAAAGGTGCTATTTCTCGGCCAAAGGATGCAGGTCGCGCACCATGTTCTTGAGGCGTTCGTCGAGCACGTGGGTGTAAATCTGCGTGGTTGAGATGTCGGCATGCCCGAGCAGCGCCTGCACCACGCGCAGGTCCGCGCCGTTCGACAAAAGATGACTGGCGAAGGCGTGACGCAGCACATGCGGGCTGATCTTCGCGGGCGCAATCCCGGCCGCCGCCGCGAGCGCTTTTAGTTCCCGCGCGACGTGTTGCCTCGTCACGTGACCGCTCGCGCCGAAGGACGGAAACAGCCAGCGCTGCGTGCCGGACTTCTCTTCCGTGGCGCGCGCGTCGAAATAGGCCTTCATCGCGCGCTTGGCTGCGTCGCCAATCGGCACGAGGCGTTCCTTGTTGCCCTTGCCGCGCACGATAATCGCATCCTGCTTGGTATGCGCAGCCGATGCGGGTAGCGCGATCAATTCGGAAACGCGCAAGCCTGAGGCATAAAGGAGTTCCAGAAGTGCCGCGAGCCGCAATGCGCGGAGCCGCCGCGCAGCGGCCTCTTTCGTATCGGCGCCTTGCGCCGCAGCCTCGTGTGCCGTGGCAAGAAGTTTCGTCACTTCATCGATCGACATGACTTTCGGCAGCGGCCGCCCGCGCCGCGGCCCTTCGAGCACGGCCGAAGGATCGTCGCCCCGCTTGCCTTCGGTATAAAGAAAGCGATGCAATTGCCGGATTGCGGAAAGTTTTCGCGCCACCGACGACGCCGCAAGCTCGCGCATATGAAGCGCCGAAAGATAATTCCGGATTGTCTGCGTGTCTGCTTTCGAAAAATCGCTTTTCTTGCCGGCAAGAAACGCCGCGTAATCATTGAGATCGCGCGCATAAGCGTCGAGCGTATTTTTGCTCGCGTTCCGTTCGGTCGCGATCATGTCGAGGAAGAGATCGCGCAGATTTCCCGAACCGGATTTTGCGCGCGCGCTCATTTTCCGAAGCGGTCCTGCGGCACGGTGATCGTGATCGTGCGCGGCTGCGGCTCAAGAAAATTGGCAAGCGCCCACGCGGCGGCATAGCCGAGGACGGCAATCGTCGCGAGTACCAGGATCAGGCGCGTCAGCGTGGGCATTAACGAATATCCGAATCGGCGTGCGGTGCGGCGTGCATCCGCATTTTACAGCGCAAGGCGGAACCGCCATATCTGATGCCACAGGAAGATGAATATGCCCTCACCGCCGCCGATTGCGCTGCATCCCGAGGCCGACGCGTTCCGCGCCCGGCTCGGCAGCCGTTCGGTCGTGCTGGTCGGCATGCCGGGCTCGGGCAAAAGCTCCATCGGCCGCAGGCTCGGGCAGCGTCTCGGGCTCGAATTCTCCGACGCCGATGCCGAGATCGAGCGCGCGGCGAACATGACGATTCCCGAACTGTTCCAGACCAAGGGCGAGGCGGAATTCCGCAAGGGCGAGCAGAAGGTGATCGCGCGCCTGCTCGAAAACGGCCCGCAGGTGATCGCGACCGGCGGCGGCGCCTTCATGAACGCCGACACCCGTGCGCGCATCAAGGAAAAGGGCCTCTCGATCTGGCTGAAGGCGGACGTCGATACGTTGCTCAAGCGCGTGAAGCGCAAGGCCAATCGCCCGCTTCTTCAAAACGCCGACCCTGAGGGAACGCTGCGCAATCTCCTTGCCGCGCGCGAAGCGACCTATGCCGAAGCCGACCTCTGCATCATGTCCTGCGAAGTGCCGCACGAGGAAGTCGTTGAAGCGATCGTGAATTTGCTCGATACCTCGCTCTAGAATCGCGAGACGTGAACATGCCCGCCCCGAAAAGAACCAGAAACGAAATCGTCAAGGTCAGGCTCGGCAAACGCAGCTATGACATCGTGATCGGCGAAAACCTGATCGCCGAAGCCGGCAAGCGCATTGCGAAATTGAAACCCGGCACCGCCGTCGCGATCGTCACCGACGGCAATGTCGCGCATCATCATCTCGGAACGCTCGAGCGCTCACTCGAAGCCGCTAACATCCGCTACCGCAGCGTGTTGCTCTCCCCCGGCGAGAGCACGAAAAGTTTCAGCGATCTGCAAACCGTCGCGGAGGCAATTCTGGAATCGCGCATCGAGCGCGGCGATCTCGTGGTCGCGCTCGGCGGCGGCGTAATCGGCGATCTCGCGGGCTTCGCGGCTTCCGTCGTGCGCCGCGGCGTCGGCTTCGTGCAGATCCCGACAACGCTCTTGGCGCAGGTGGATTCCTCCGTTGGCGGCAAGACCGGCATCAATTCGCCGCAGGGAAAGAACCTGATCGGTGCCTTTCATCAGCCTTCGCTCGTGCTCGCCGACCTGCGGACGCTCGACACGCTGCCGCCGCGCGAATTCCGTGCGGGCTACGGCGAGGTCGCGAAATACGGGCTGATCAACGACGCGAAGTTTTTCGCCTGGCTGGAAAAGCACGCACCGGAAATTTTCGCGGGCGGCCCCGCGCGCGCCAAAGCGGTCGCGACGAGTTGCAAGGCGAAGGCTGCGATCGTCGCCCGTGACGAGCGCGAAGCCGGCGACCGCGCACTCCTGAATCTCGGTCATACCTTCGGCCATGCGCTGGAAGCGGCGACCGGCTATTCGGACCGCCTGCTGCACGGCGAAGGTGTGGCACTCGGCTGTGTGCTCGCGTTCAAGCTCTCGGCAAAACTCAGGCTCTGCAAGGACGCCGATGTTCAGCGCGTGATCAAGCACATCGCGGGCGTCGGCCTGCCGGTGAAGCTCTCGCAGATTCCCGGTGCGCTGCCGAATGCGGATGCGCTCCTGTCACTGATGGCGCAGGATAAAAAAGTTCAGCGTGGAAAGCTGGTCTTCATTCTTGCCAAGGGAATCGGCAAGGCCTTCATCGCGAAGAATGTCGATCCGAAAGTCGTGCGCGAAGTGCTGAAGGAAGCGCTCGCGGAATAGCTACTCGCCGGGCGCCTTCGGCACGATCGCAAGCGCATGCAGGCCCGCGCTCATTTCGTGATTCAACAGATCGTTGACCATGCGGTGCCTGTCCAACCGGCTCTTGCCCTGAAACGCTTCCGCCGTGATCAGCACCCGCACATGCGTGACCTTCCCGGGGATCGCGCCGGCGTGCCCGACATGCATTCCGCTCTCATCCACCACTTCGATCGATTCCGGCTTCAAGGCTGCCGTCAAACGGTCGCGAATGCGGTCTAGGGTCTTGTCCGGTTTGGTCATGGCCGCGCCGCATAGAGCGCTATTGTTCTTCCGTCAACGATCACGCAACAACTCACCGTTACCGTGCGCGCCATGTTGCTTGTGCGGTAACGTTGCAATCGCCATATACTCGTCACATGAAATTCGACTCGCCCCTCTTCGATAAAATCCGCATCAAGCCGATCGAGCGGAATAAGAAGCAGAAGCTCAAAGCGACGAGCCCTGCCTGCGACTGGCATGGCTGCAAGGAGCCCGGCACCCACAAGGCGCCAAAGGGCCGTGATCGCGAAGGCGAGTACTGGAATTACTGCATCAACCATGTCCGCGAATACAACGCGAACTACAACTATTTCTCGGGAATGAAGGACGACGCCGTCCAGCAGTACCAGAAGGATGCGCTGACCGGCCACCGCCCGACCTGGAAGATGGGTCAGAACGGCGGCGAGAAGAAGCGCGGCAAAGGCGGCAACAATCCCGGCTTCACCGGCGAGAGCTGGTCCGACCCCTTTCGCATTTTCGGCGGCGCTACCGGCGCCTTTGAGCAGAAGGGCGAGGCCCCCGAGGGCCGCATGATCCGCAATGCCGAGCGCAAGGCCTTCGACACCCTCGGCCTCGAGATCGACGCCACCGCCGAGGCGCTGAAAGCCCGCTACAAGGAACTCGTCAAAAGGCACCACCCCGACGCCAATGGGGGCGACCGTTCCAGCGAAGACCGCTTCAGGGCAGTCGTGCAGGCCTATAACTACCTAAAGGCCCAGGGTTTCTGCTAAGGCTTTAGGGCGACCCCGGCAGCCGGCCGGGAACTCTTCAACTCGGCCCTATCTTTGCAAGGCAATAGCCGCCTCTCGGCGAGAAAAAGCATGACTCCGAACGCAGAACTGGCCCCGCTCCCGGATATGAAGGTCTCGGTCCGGCAGGTTTTCGGGATTGAGAGCGACCTCGAAGTTCCGGCCTATTCCGAGCCGGAAGCCCACGTGCCGGACACCGACCCGGACTATGTCTTCGACCGCGACACCACGCTCGCGATTCTGGCGGGCTTCGCGCACAACCGGCGCGTGCTGGTCTCCGGCTATCACGGCACCGGCAAATCGACGCATATCGAGCAGGTCGCAGCCCGCCTGAACTGGCCCTGCGTCCGCGTGAACCTGGACAGCCACATCAGCCGTATCGACCTCGTCGGCAAGGACGCGATCGTCTTGCAGGAAGGCCGTCAGGTGACGGAATTCCGCGACGGCATTCTGCCCTGGGCGCTTCAGCGCAACATCGCGCTCGTGTTCGACGAATATGACGCGGGCCGCCCGGACGTGATGTTCGTGATCCAGCGCGTACTCGAAGTTTCCGGCCGCCTGACTTTGCTCGATCAGAACAAGGTTATCCGCCCGCATCCGGCGTTCCGCCTGTTTGCGACCGCGAACACCGTGGGCCTGGGCGACACCACCGGCCTCTATCACGGCACGCAACAGATCAACCAAGGTCAGATGGACCGCTGGTCGATCGTGACCACGCTGAATTATCTGCCGCACGACAAGGAAGTGGAGATCGTCAGCTCCAAGATTCATGCCTGGCGCACGCCCGAAGGCAAGGACACGATTTCCAAGATGGTCCGCGTCGCCGATCTCACGCGGCAGGCTTTCATCAACGGCGACCTTTCGACCGTGATGAGCCCGCGCACCGTGATCACCTGGGCTGAGAACGCACAGATCTTCGGCGACATCGGCTTCGCGCTGCGCGTCACCTTCATCAACAAGTGCGACGAACTCGAGCGCCCGATCGTGGCGGAGTTTTATCAGCGCTCGTTCGGCAAGGATCTGCCCGAATCCACGGTTAACGTCGCGTTGTCGTGACGTAAAAACGCATGTCGGCTCCCATCAAAGGGAAAAATACCGAAAGCCCGACCGAGCCTTTCAAGCGCGCGGTCGCGACCACTTTGCGCGCGATCGCGGGCAAGCCCGAACTCGAAGTGAATTACGCGGCCGAGAAGCCCGCGCTCAATTCCGAGCGTGCGCGGCTGCCCGAGCCGCCGCGGCGCATGAGCAAGGCCGACGCCGCGATCCTGCGCGGCCACGCGGATTCGATGGCGCTCCGCCTCGCCATGCACAACCCGGCGATTCACAAGAAGATGCTCCCGCAGGGCGAGAATGCGCGCTCCGTGTTCGAGGCCGTCGAACAGGCGCGCGTGGAAGCGATCGGCTCGCGCCGCATGTCCGGCGTTGCACAGAACCTCTCCGCCATGCTCGAAGACCGCTACCACCGTGGCCAATACGAAGAGATTACCGACCGCGCCGATGCTCCGCTCGAGGACGCGCTCGCGATGCTGGTCCGCGAGCGTCTCACCGGACAGAAGCCGCCCCAAGGCGCGAAGAAGGTCGTCGAGTTGTGGCGCGACTTCATCGAGAAGCGCGCCGACCGCGATCTCGACCGGCTTGCCGACGAGATCAACAACCAGCGCGGCTTCGCCGAAGCGATCCACGATCTCCTCACCTCGCTCGACATGGGCGAGGACCGCACCAACGAGCAGGACGAGGACGATCAGGACGAGGAAGACGGCGCGGGCGAAGACAATTCGCAGAACGAGCAGGGGCAAGCCGAACAGGACGACGCCAGCGAGCAGTCCGCGCAGGAAGACGCGGAGCTCTCCGCCGACCAGCAGGAGGATCAGGCCGCGGAATCCGACGACGCGCCGCCCGCCGACCAGCCCGACGACATGGATCAGGGCGACTCGGAAGAAGCCGGCGAGCCCTGGCGTCCGAAGCATCAATTGCCCAATGAACCGCGCGGGCCGGACTATCGCGCCTACACGATGAAGTTCGATGAGACCATCGGCGCGGAAGAGCTCTGCGACGCCGAAGAACTCTCTAGGCTGCGCTCCTATCTCGACAAGCAGATCCAGCATTTGCAGGGCGTGGTCGCGCGGTTAGCGAACCGCTTGCAGCGCCGCCTGATGGCGCAGCAGAACCGCGCATGGGATTTCGACCTCGAGGAAGGCATCCTCGATCCCGCGCGGCTTTCGCGCGTGGTCACCGATCCCTACCAGCCGCTTTCGTTCAAGCACGAACGCGACACCGATTTCCGCGACACGGTCGTCACGCTCCTGCTCGATAATTCAGGCTCGATGCGCGGCCGCCCGATCACGGTCGCCGCGACCTGCGCCGACATTCTCGCGCGCACGCTCGAGCGTTGCGGCGTGAAGGTCGAGATCCTCGGCTTCACCACCCGCGCATGGAAAGGCGGGCAGTCGCGCGAGGCGTGGCTCGCTGCGAACAAGCCGCAGTCGCCGGGGCGGCTCAACGACCTGCGCCACATCATCTACAAGTCGGCGGATGCGCCGTGGCGGCGCGCGCGCAAGAACCTCGGCCTGATGATGCGCGAAGGTCTTCTGAAAGAGAACATCGACGGCGAGGCGCTCGACTGGGCGCACAAGCGTCTTCTTGCGCGCCCCGAGCAGCGCAAGATTCTGATGATGATTTCCGACGGCGCGCCGGTCGACGATTCCACGCTTTCGGTGAACCCCGGCAATTATCTCGAGCGGCACCTGCGCTGGATCATCGAGGAAATCGAAACCCGCTCGCCGGTCGAACTGATCGCGATCGGCATCGGTCACGATGTCACGCGCTACTATCGCCGTGCGGTCACCATCGTGGACGCCGAAGAACTCGGCGGCGCCATGACCGAGAAGCTCGCCGAGTTGTTCGAAGAAAAAGCGCCCGCGCCCTCGCGCGGCAAACGCCGCCTGCACTGAATGCGCTTCGCGCTCCGTTGCGGAATCCTCGCGCTGGCCGCGGCGGTAGCGGCCCATGCGCCGTCGGCGCTCGCGCAGAAGGCCGACGCACCCGAAAAAATCGAAATCACGGAACGTGCCGTCGCGGGCTTTGATAAGCGTGACCCGAAGCCGACGCGTTTCGGCGAACTGGAATTTGTCGGCGGCCTTGTGCTGCGATCCAAGTTCAAGCACTTCGGCGGCATTTCCGGCCTGCATATTCTTCCCGACGGCGCGAATTTTATCGCGCATTCCGACCGCGGTTTCTGGCTGCGCGGGAAATTCCGCTTCGACGGCAATCGCATCACCGGAATTGAAAATGCACAGATGGCGCCGATGCGCGGGCCCGACGGCCGCACGCTCGCCTCGCGCAAATGGTTCGATACCGAGTCGATCACCGCCGACGGCGACACGCTTTATGTCGGCATCGAGCGCGTGAACCAGATCCTGCGCTATCGGCTCTCCGAAGGCATGACCGCGCGCGGCATTCCGATTCCCGCACCGAGCGGCATCCGCAGGCTGCCGTTCAATCAGGGATTGGAAGCGCTCGCCTTCGTGCCGCGCGGCATGACGCTTGGCGGCGCGCTGCTTGCGATCTCCGAGCGCGGGCTCGACGAAAACGGCAACATCATCGCCTTCATCATCGGCGGCCCGACACCCGGCACGTTCGCGGTGAAGCGCACCGACCGGTTCGAGATCAGCGATGCCGCGATCTCGCCGACCGGGCACCTCGTCATTGTCGAGCGCTACTACCGGCTCTTGACCGGCATCCACCTGCGCATCCGCGCGATCCCGCTTGCCGAGATCCGCCCCGGGGCGCTCGTGGACGGCAAGGTGTTGATCGAGGCCGATGCCAATTTCGAGATCGACAACATGGAAGCGCTCGCGATCACCAAAGGCGCGAACGGCGAAATCCTGCTCACGCTGATGTCCGACAATAATTTCAACTTCTTCCAGCGGACGATGCTGCTGCGCTTCGTCTGGCGGCAATAAAAAACCCGCCGAAAGCGGCGGGTTTTGAAGTTCGCTATTCGCGACACTCAACTCGCTTCGGCGAGCTTCTTCTTGATCTTCTTCTTCAGAAGCAGCGCGCGCGAGGACAGGTTGCCGTCGCGGGCCTTCATCAGATAGGCGTCGAGGCCGCCGTTGTGATCGACCGACTTGAGCGCATTGGTGCTGACGCGCAGGCGCACGTTCTGCTTCAGCGCCTCGCTCTGCATCGTCACGTTGACGAGGTTCGGCAGGAAGCGCCGCTTGGTCTTGATGTTGGAGTGGCTGACCTTGTTGCCGACGAGCACGCCCTTGCCGGTCAGTTCGCAGCGCCGAGACATCTCAGAAAATCCTTGCAGTCAAAGGCGATCCGCCCGGGCTTTGGCCCGCCGCCGCCTAGAAGGGGTAAAAGCGAGGCATCTCCATAGTGAGGGGGGCCAAGGGCGTCAAGCCAAGCCGGTTTACCCGGCTCGGCCGTGTCGGAGCGGCTGGCCGGCGTGCCCGGGCCCGCCCCGGGCCACAGTTAAGACTCAAATTTTCTTCACGGGGAGCACCATCGCGGGAACCCCGGAAATCCAGCGCGGATGGCAGGATTTGCTATGATTCCTGCAAGTGAATCGCCAAATGAATCGCTTCTGAATCGCGCTCTGCCGGTCCCCCGAGCCAAGATTCCGGACCCAAGAACAGGAAAGCCCAACCGCCATGCGCCGCTACGCCCTTTCCGCCGCCGCGCTCCTGCTCCTCGCAGCCTCGACGCCTGCCGCGCTCGCGCAAACCCGCCTGAACGCAGCCTATTCGGTCTATCTAACCGGCATCCCGATCGGCCAGGGCGCGATCATCGTCGACCTCAACGAGGCGGGCTACGCCGCCGCGGGCAGCGCGAAGTTCACCGGCCTCGTCCGCATGATTTCGAAAGGCGAAGGCACCTCCACCGTGCGCGGCTCGTTTGCGAACAACCGGGTCATTTCCAGTCTCTATTCGATGCAGTCGCACTCGGTGGACCGCGACGAAAAGGTCGACATCAAGGTCGAGAACGGCTTCGCCAAAGAGTTCTCGGTCCTGCCGCCCCCGAAAGACGCCGACATCAATCGCGTGCCGATCACGAGTGCGGCACGTACCAACGTGGTCGATCCCTTGAGCGCAGGGCTGGTGCTGGTCGCAGCCCCCGGCGACGCGATGAACCCGGAATCCTGCAACCGCACGCTGCCGATCTTCGACGCGCGCTTCCGTTATGACGTCGTGCTTTCCTATGCGCGCACCGAAAGCGCGCCGAAGAAAGTCGAGGGCTACAACGGCCCGGTACTGGTCTGTCAGGCGCGCTATGTGCCGATCGCCGGTCACCGCACCGATCGGCCGCAGGTGCGCGAGCTTGCCAACAACCGCAACCTGTTCGTCTGGCTGGCGCCGGTCGCGGGCACCCGCGCGCTGGTGCCGATCAAGGTTTCGATCGCGACGCCGATCGGCACCATGGTCGTCGAAGCGACGCGCTTCCGCACCGGCCCGACCCCGCACTAGAGCGTAAATTCGCCCCGATCGGACCGGAGGATTTCTCTGGCCCGGCTTCCCGGCCGGTGCAGGGAAATTCGCCGCAGATGCGCCGCATCGCTGTATCCGCTGCCCTCCTCCTGCTCGCGGTCCACGGCGCTTCCGCCGCCGCCGGGACCCGGCTTGAGGTTGCCTATTCGGTTTATCTCACGGGGCTTCGCGTCGGCCGCGCGGCCGTCACTGTCGATTTCGACAAGGAAGGCTTCGTCGCCTCGGGCAGCGCGCGGTCTTCGGGGCTGCTTCGGATGATCTCCAAGGGCGAAGGCTCGGCGAGCACACGCGGCTCGTTCAAGGGCGACCGCGTGATCGCAAGCCTGTTCTCCGCGCACCTGCGGACCGGCAAGCGCGACGAGAAAATCGAACTGGAAGTCGAGAACGGTTTCGCGAAGAAAATTTCCCTCGATCCGCCGCGCAACGATACCGACAAAAATCGGGTGCCTATCACCGGCAAGACACGAACCGGTGTCGTCGATCCCTTGAGCGCGATGCTCGCGCTCGTCGCGCCCAAGGGCGAGTTGGTCGCGCCGGAAGCCTGCAACCGCACGCTGCCGATCTTCGACGGCCGGTATCGCTTCAACGTGGTGCTTTCTTACGTGCGCACCGAGAACGCGCCGAAGAAAATCGAGGGCTATGCCGGTCCGGTATTGGTCTGCCAGGCCCGCTATGTGCCGATCGCGGGCCACCGCGATCGCGACACCGTGCGGCAGATGGCGGAGAACCGCGACATGTTCGTCTGGCTGGCACCGGTCGCAGGCACGCGCGTACTCGTGCCGGTCCGGGCGTCGGTCTCGAGCATGATCGGGACCTTCACGGTCGAGGCGACGCGCTTCAAGACGAGCACGCAATAGTGCCCGCGCGTCCCATTAAGGATTTTCGGCGCGCGCGCCAGGCGACGGCAGAACACAAGCGGCTATCTCGTGCCAGCGTGAGCGATACACACGACATCTGGTGAGAACGAATCTCGAAACAAGCCTGAGTCAGTGATTCGGACGCGATTCGTTCAGGACTCGTTCCGAATCCTACCGCGGACGCGCGATCCGGCTTGAAGTTGTCGCAAAAGAGGACAGTGCAAGCGCATGAAATTCATCGCTGAATCGCACCCCGCCCGGCCCCGGAATTAACCAATCGAGCGGCCATGACGCATCGACAGGATGCGCCGCGCACCGGAAATTAGTGGCAACGCGCCGCAGAAGGACTACATGCGGCGTGAACGCAGCGGGAAACCATCGAGTGTCAGTGATTCGGACGCGATTCGTTCGGAGCGCGTTCCAATCCTTAACAAAAATCCGCAAAATCGATTCAACTTGTAGCGAAACGATACAGTTCGCGTAGGAAAACAGGCGCAAGCCTTTGCTGAAAACCTCTCCCCGCAATCTCGCCGATCCCTCGCGCCGCGGGCGCGGCGTCACCGCCGTGCTCGGGCCGACGAACACCGGCAAGACGCATCTCGCGATCGACCGCATGCTTGCGCATTCGAGCGGTATGATCGGCCTGCCGCTGCGCCTCTTGGCGCGCGAGGTCTATCAGCGCTGCGTCGCGCGCGTGGGCGCGGAGAATGTCGCGCTGATCACGGGCGAGGAAAAAATCCGCCCGAAAAATCCGCGCTACTGGGTCTCGACCGTGGAAGCGATGCCGAAGGATCTGGACGTTGCGTTCGCGGCAGTCGACGAAGTGCAACTCGCCGCCGACTTCGAGCGCGGACACCTTTTCACCGACCGCATTCTGAACCTGCGCGGACGCGAGGAAACCTGGCTCCTGGGTGCGGCCACCGTGCGCACCATTCTCGCCAAGCTCCTGCCGGGAATGGACGTGATCCAGCGCCCGCGGCTTTCGATGCTGACTTTCGCTGGCGAGAAAAAACTCACGCGGCTTCCGCGCCGCTCCGCCATCGTCGCTTTCTCGGCGGACGAGGTTTACGCGATCGCCGAATTGATCCGCCGCCAGTCCGGCGGCGCCGCGGTCGTGCTCGGCGCGCTCTCGCCCCGCACCCGCAACGCGCAGGTCGAACTGTTCCAGTCCGGCGACGTCGACTACCTGATTGCGACCGACGCGATCGGCATGGGGCTCAATCTCGACGTCGATCACATCGCTTTTGCTTCCGACCGCAAGTTCGACGGCTATCAGTTCCGGCAATTGTCGGCGGCGGAAATGGCGCAGATCGCGGGCCGCGCCGGCCGCGCGCAGCGCGACGGCACTTTCGGCACCACGGGACGCTGCGCGCCGTTTGAAGCCGATCTGGTGGAGCGGCTCGAGACGCATACTTTCGAGCCGGTGCGGGTGCTGCAATGGCGCAACCACGATCTCGATTTCTCCTCGCTGCGCGCGCTTGAGGCGAGCCTTGCGATCATCCCGCGCGAAGAAGGCCTGACCCGCGCGCCGGTTGCAGACGATCTTCAGGTGCTGGAACGCGCCTCGCGCGATCCGGAAATCGTCGATCTCGCAACCACGCCGGACGCCATCCGCCAGTTATGGGCGGTGTGTCAGATTCCCGATTACCGAAAAGTCGCACCCGCGGCCCATTCCGAATTGGTGCTGACCCTCTATGGATTTTTGATGCGGGAGGGTAGCATCCCCGCCGATTGGATCGCCGAACAGGTGGCCCTTGCCGACCGGCCTGAAGGCGACATCGACACGCTTTCGAACCGCATCGCGCAGGTGCGCACCTGGACCTTCGCGGCAAACCGCCCCGACTGGTTAGGCGATCCGGAACACTGGCAAGGCATCACGCGCGCCGTCGAAGATCGTCTCTCCGATGCATTGCATGAGCGCCTTACCCAACGCTTTGTCGACCGCCGCACCAGCGTGCTGATGCGGCGCTTAAGAGAGAACACGCGCTTGGAGACTGAAGTAAAAGAAAACGGCGAAGTGATCGTCGAAGGTCACGCCATCGGACGCTTGCAGGGTTTTGAATTCGTGGCCGACGCATCCGGCGCGGGGCAGGACGCAAAAGCCCTGCGAGCGGCGGCACAGAAGGCTCTTGCCGGCGAAATCGAAAAGCGCGCGGAAGAACTCGACAAGGCGAGCGACGACAAGATCGTGCTCGCAAACGACGGCCTCGTGCGCTGGAACGGCGAGCCGGTCGCAAAACTCGTCGCGGGGGATGTCGCGCTGAAACCCCGCGCGCAACTGATCGCCGACGAGCAACTCACCGGTCCTTCCCGAGATAAGGTCGCGGCGCGGATCGACAGGTGGCTCGACGCGCATGTCGAGAAACTGCTCGGGGCCCTGAACGCGCTCGCCAAGGCCGAGGACGTGACCGGCATGGCGCGCGGCGTCGCGTTCCAGCTCGTCGAAGCGCTCGGCGTACTTGATCGCGTCAACGTCGCCGACGAAGTGAAGGGTCTCGATCAGGAGGCGCGCGGTGCGCTCCGCAAATACGGCGTGCGCTTCGGCGCTTATCACATCTATGTCCCGGCGTTGCTCAAGCCCGCGCCGCGCCAGCTTGCGCTGCTCTTGTGGGCGCTCAAGCACGGCGGTCTTTCGCAGAAAGGCATGAGCGAACTTCCCGCGCTTGCCGCTTCCGGACGCACCTCGATTCCGAACGACCGCGAAATCCAGAAGTCGCTTTATCGCGCGGCCGGCTATCGCGTCGCCGGAACGCGCGCGGTGCGCGTCGATATTCTCGAGCGTCTCGCCGATCTCATTCGTCCCGCGATTTCGTGGAAGCCGGGCGCTACTGGAGAGAAGCCTGCTGGCGCGATCGATGGCTTCGGCTTCACGGTCTCGGTCGGCATGACTTCGCTGGTCGGCTGTGCGGGCGAAGATTTCGCCTCGATCCTGAAAGCGCTCGGCTATCGCATGGATCGCCGCCCCGTTCCGGTCGAAACGAAACCGGAAGAGCCGGCTCCGCAGGAAGCCGCCGACGCAGCGCAAGCCGAAACGCCGATGCCGGAAGCGCCGCCCGACGCCGTACCTGCAACCGGCCCGCTAGCGGCTCCGGCAATTGCAATCGGCGCGGAGATTCAGCCGCTTCCCGATGTGACGCCGCAGGCGCCGGAATCCGCCGCGGCCGAACCCGCGATGATCGAAGTCTGGCGTCCGGGTCGCCCGCGTCCCGAGCGCCGGCCGGAGCGAAAACGCGAACCGCGCAAGGAAGCAGCGAAAGCCGACGGTGCTTCGCCGGAAGCAGCACCGCAGCAGGAGCGTCCGCGTCACGAACGCCGCGACAAGCGCGGCAAGGACCGGAAAGATCGCGGCAAGGAACACGGCAATCGCAGTGACGCGAACTTCAAACCGCGTGTCGAGCGGAAAGAGAAGCCGATTGATCCGAACTCGCCCTTCGCTTCGCTGCTCGCGCTGAAGGAGAAAATGCTCTCCGACAAGAAGGACCGGAATTGAGCGGCGCTACCCGCGCTTCCATCGCATCTCAGCGCCTTGACCGCTGGATCTGGCACGCCCGGATCGTGAAGACCCGGACCATCGCAGCAGGCCTCGTCAGCGAAGGCTATGTCCGTATCAACGGCGCACGCGCGGAACAGCCTGCGCATGCGGTGAAACCCGGCGACGTGCTGACGATCGCGCTGCCCGCTCGCGTCCGCGTGCTGAAAGTAACGGGCATATTGCCGCGCCGCGCTGACGCAAACGCCGCCCGGCACACATATGAGAGTGTGAACGCGCAAGGCTGACCCTCGCGGCCAAGCGCTTGGCAAAGATGGGGGCCTGCGCTAGTCCGCTCCCCGCGAAGAACCGGGTTTCCGATGACCTACGTCGTCAACGACAAGTGCATCCGCTGCAAATACATGGACTGCGTGGAAGTCTGTCCGGTGGACTGCTTCTACGAAGGCGAGAACATGCTCGTCATCCATCCGGACGAATGCATCGATTGCGGCGTCTGCGAGCCGGAATGCCCGGCGGAGGCGATCAAGCCTGATACTGTGCCGGGACTCGAGAAGTGGATCGCGCTCAACGCCGAATATGCGAAGCAGTGGCCGAACATCACGATCAAGCGCGAGCCGCCGGACGACGCCAAGGAGTGGGACGGGGTCGAGGGCAAGGAGCAGTATTTCTCCGACAAGCCCGGCGAGGGCGACTAGGATCGGGCTTCCGGCCCGCTAACCATGCCGGCCGGCGTGATCTGCTCGCAGCGCGGCAAACCGTTGATTTTTTGGGAAAATGTGCTATATTTCCCACAGTCGCCCGTTCTGATCGCAAGATGTAGGGCGCTCCGAGGAGCCGCCCGACTTAGAATCCAAGCTGAGAGCCTGTTTTCACACGCCTTACCCTTCGTGGGGCGCGCGGAAGTAGTATCGCTGCGAGGATTCAACTGGCGTCTGACGGAACTTCAGTCGCGTAAGGCCGGTATGCCGGCACAGGAGCAGAAGCCAGAATGACCACCCCGAAGAAGACCCAGACCCGCCAAGGTTTCAAGACCAACGAGCACATCGTTTATCCGGCTCACGGCGTCGGGCAGATCGTTCGTATCGAGGAACAGGAAGTCGCGGGCTACAAGCTCGAGCTTTTCGTCATCTCCTTCGCCAAGGACAAGATGACGCTGCGCGTCCCCACGTCGAAAGCGGCGTCGGTCGGCATGCGCAAGCTCGCCGGTCCTGATGTCGTGAAGAAAGCGCTCGAAACGCTCAAGGGCCGCGCCCGCATCAAGCGCACCATGTGGTCGCGCCGCGCGCAGGAATACGAAGCGAAGATCAATTCGGGCGACCTCATCCAGATCGCGGAAGTCGTGCGCGACCTGTTCCGCTCGGAGAGCCAGCCGGAGCAGTCCTATTCGGAGCGGCAGCTTTACGAAGCAGCGCTCGACCGCATGGTCCGCGAGCTTTCGGCGGTCGAAGACATCACCGAAACCGAAGCTGCGAAGCTGATCGAAACCCAGCTCATGAAGGCGCCGACCCGCAACAAGGCGAAAGCCGAAGGCACCGACGAGCAGGAAGCAGCCGCCTGAAAGAATTCGGAAGAATGAACGAGAAAGGCCCGGATCGCTCCGGGCCTTTTTCTTTGCCTATTCGACAATCAGCTTGACGTAATCGCCGGGCGTGAGCCGCGCGCCGCGCTGCATGCCGTTGATAACCAGAAAGCGCTCGAGCGGACGATTCTCGTAGGCCATGCGGGCCGCGAGCTTCTCCGGCGTGTCGCCGTGTACGACGCGATGAAGCCGGATGCGCAGCGGCTTGATCGCCTGCGCTTCTTCCGGCGGCACCCGGCGGAAGGTCGTCGCCGCCTGCCGGAACGCGGATTCAATTTCCGGCGTGAGATCACGCGCCGCGAATGCGATCCGGTAGACGCTGCCGCCGAGGCGTATGGCATAAAGCCGGAACGACCACTGCTCGCCGCGCGCGGTCGCGGTCACCGCGTCGAAGCCGTTGATCTGAAGCTGCTCGATCGAGGTCGTGTCGATGCCCTCGACCCAGCCGTTCGAAATATACTCGGCGAGCGTCTGCGACTCGTTCGCCTTGATGGCGTCAAGCCGCAGCGCCTCCTTGCCGTTCGGGGTCGCGCCGAGCACCGCCTGCGGCGTATTTTCGAGCGTGAAGTTCTCCGGCGCGGTGAAGGCAATGCCGAGATTGGGATGCAGGAAGTTCCGCCCGCGCACGAAGCCTTCCTTCGGATCGTCGCCGAACACGACGCCATCGAGCGCTTTCAGGAAAAGCTCCCGGTCGCGTTCCACCGCCCTCGGGTTGGCGAACTGCTTGGCGTTCGCGACTGCGATCGAAATGCGCTCCGGCGTCGAAGGATGGCTCGAAAGGAAGTCGAGATCCTTCGACTGTCCGGCGCCCAGCGAAGTCGCGCGCAACTGCGCGAAACGGCCCATCGACGTGAGAAAACGCGACGCGCCGAAGGGATCGTAGCCCGCGCGCGCCGCGATGCCGACGCCGACCGCGTCGGCTTCCAGTTCCTGCCCGCGCGAGAACTTCGCGATCGAAAGCTGCGAGCGCGCAAGCGCGAGCGCGCCGAGTTGCGGATCGCTGAGCGTGTCGGAAATCGCGCGGCTGTTCAGCACCGCCGCGCGGATTTGCTCCTCGCGGATCGCGGCGTGTCGTGCCACGACATGCGCCATCTCGTGCGAGAGCACCGACGATAATTCCGCCGTGTCGTTGGCGAGCGAAATCAGCCCGCGCGTGACGTAGAGCGATCCGCCCGGCAGCGCGAAGGCGTTGATCGCGGGCGAGTTCAGGATGGTGACGCGATATTTCAGTTCCGGCTTCTCGGACGCCGCACCGAGCCGCGTGATCGTCTGCTCAATGAGTGCCTGCAATTCCGGCGCGCGGTAAACGCCGCCATAAGTCGAGACCAGCCGCTCGTGTTCCTTGCGCTGCGCCGGCGGCAGCGACTCCGCGACCGCGTCCTGCTCCCGCGGCGTGATCTGGCTCCAGCCGATCTGGTCGAGATTGAAGGTCGAGCACGACGCGAGCGCGAGCGAAAGCAGGGCGCCGCCGGAAACGGCGCGGAATCGCTTCGACAGTCGCGCAAGCCTTTCCATCATTCGCTCTTCGGGATGTCGCGATCCAAGAGTTCGATAGCCTGCGCCTGATTCAATTCGATGGCAGGCCCGCCCCAGGAGAACAAGATACCTCTAACGCGGATGCGCTTGCCGCGCCAGCTTTTGGGGTCGGAACCGGAGGCGGCGAGCATTTTCCGGACGTTATCAGGCAGGATAATGGTAAAATCTTTCGTGAAGCGCCGCCCGAAGTCGAGATAGAGCCGCCGCCGCGCCTCGCCCACATGCCGGATCGTGCCTTCGACCACGACGAAGCGGCCTTCGGCGGCAAGCAGGGACTCGACCGCTTCCGCATCGAACACCGCAAATTTCGGATCGTTCCAGAGTCCGGTCTTTGCGAGGCGCGCCTTCGATTCGTTTTGCAGAAGCGCCCGGGCGCATTCGCCATTTGTCACGAAATAGACGCGCGCAATCCCGCGCTCGACGAGATGCGCTTCCAGCCAGAGATTGCCTTCGACGCGGATCGCCTGTGCCGACAATCTTCCGTAGCGGTCGTTCGATTCCGATTCGAGAAACAGCATTGCGTCCTTGCCGTTTACGATTTCGCCGAGCGCGGTTTTCGCACGCGCCACGGCATCCCGGTCGCCATCGAGTCCGACCGGCGCGATCACATTGATGATTCGCACGACACGGCCGTCGGCAAGCCGCAGCGAGTGCCCGTCGAGCGCCTCCGTGATGCGCGCCGGATAGGGCTTGCCGCCGCACGCAGCGTGATCCTGCGCGGACGCTGCAAGCACGCCACTGAAGATCAGGATGCCCGCCAGCAAGGGCTTTATGTACGAGGCCATGGGACCGATTCTGCGGCTTCGCCGGATGCCCGCAAGAGGCAAGGCCGATGCTGCAAAGTCCCGATTCCCTGTGTTAGACCCTGACCGCAGCCGGTCCCGTAGCTCAGCCGGATAGAGCAGCGGTTTCCTAAACCGAAGGTCGGGGGTTCGATTCCCTCCGGGACCGCCAGTTCCTATTCCGGCCACATCCGTTGTTCATGGCTATCGCCCGACCCTCCCCCAAATTGCCCGCGGCAAACGCAATGATCCCGAACCTTCGCACGCTCGCTTTCGCACTTCTCGGCATCGTCGCCCTGTACGTGCAACCCGCTTTCGGACAGCAGCAGCAGAGCAACTCCGAAATGCGCGTGCGGCTGGAAACGATCGGCTCGGTATTCGACTATGTCGAAACAGGAATCACTTCGCAGAGCCGCCGCTCCGAACTCTTGCGGTTGCGCGAAGCGATCGAGCCGTTGCGCGACGAACTCGTGAAGCTCGTCGAGCGTCTGCAACCTCGCCTCGCCGAGATCGAAACGCAGGTCAAAGCCCTGGGTCCGGTACCCGGCAAGGATGCCGCACCGGAAGCTTCGAATATCGCCGAGCAGCGCAAGGTGCTCGGCGGCCAGCAGGCGGAAATCGACGGCCTGATGAAGCAGGCGCGCGTATTGATTCTGCGTGGCGACCAGATCGCGGCGCGCATCGAGGAAGTTCGCCGCACCCGGCTCACCGACCGGCTGTTCGAGCGCTCGATGAGCATTCTCGATCCCAAGCTCTGGATCGGCGCAGCCAAGGCGCTTCCGGCGGAATACGAAACCGCCGCCACCCGCGCGAAGGAATGGTTCGCCGCCGTTTCGCAGTCCGTCGAAGTCGAGCAACGCGCAACGGTTGCGCTCCTGCTGTGCCTTGCGCTGATTACCGGAATTTTTCTCGCGCACCGCTGGCTCAGCCGCTATTTCACGCAGACGAAGGCCAATAGTTCCGACAACGGCGCCTTGCTCCGCCTCCAGCGCGCAAAAGCGGCGCTGCGGGATTCGATCCTCGACGCGGTAGCGCTTCCGCTTGTAGTCTATGGCGTCATCGAAATTCTGTCGTCGTTCGATTTTCTGGCCGACCAGGCACACAAGTCGGCACTGGCGGTGCTTGCCGCGATCACGCTCTATGCGACCGGCAGCGCGCTGGCGAACGCTTTGCTGCGGCCGGCCACGCCTGCGCTCCGCATACTGAATATCAGTGACGAAACCGCTTCGCGTTTCTATGCCTATTCGATCTACGGATTGCTCATTGCCGCCATCGGCGCGGCGCTGAATATCGTTCATCGCAGCCTGGATGCGCCGCGTCTTCTACTGACGGCAACCAGCGCTCTGATGGCCGGGTTGATCGCCATCGTCATCATTCGCGCGTTGATGAAAACGCGACAGGCCGTCGAAGAAGGCAAGGAAGAACCCGCGCCGAACTGGATGCGGCTTCTGCTCTGGATCGTCGCGACCGTCATTCTCGGCAGCGTGCTGACCGGCTACAACTGGCTCGCCTCCTTCCTGACGAGCCGCCTGGTCCATGCCGCGATTGTCATCGCGAGCGCTTACGTCGTTCTGTCGCTCATCAACGCCTATTTCGACGAAAGCCTGAAGGCGCATACCAAACGCGGGCGCAGCTTCGCATCAACGGTCGGCGTTCGCACGCAGAGCCTCGAGCTTGCCGCTGCGCTCTTTGCCGGCGCCGCGCGCGTGCTGGTTTTTATCGTCGCAATCTTCCTGATCGTCGGTAACTGGGGCACCTCACTCACCGATCTTGCCGCGAGCTTCGACCGCGCGTCGCTCGGCATCGAGTTTGGAAAAATAAAAATCTCGCTCTACGACATCAGCGCATCGGTGCTGGTGCTGCTGGTCGGGTTCTATCTCTCCCGTATTCTGCAACGCTGGCTCGCGAACACGGTTCTGCCGCGAACCTCGCTCGACCAAAGCCTGAAGAATTCGGTTGCGACGATCGCGGGGTATATCGGCGTGATCGCTGCGATCTCGTTGGCCCTCGCCCGGCTCGGCCTCAACCTGGAAAATATCGCGCTGGTCGCGGGCGCGCTCTCTGTCGGCATCGGCTTCGGCTTGCAGGCGATCGTATCGAATTTCGTCTCGGGCCTGATTTTGCTCACCGAACGGCCGGTCAAGGTCGGCGATATGGTGAGCGTAAAGGGCAGCGAGGGCTATGTCCGGCGCATCAGCGTCCGTTCCACCGAAGTCGAAACCTTCGACCGCGCAAGCGTAATCATTCCGAATTCCGAACTGATTACGAGCGCCGTCACGAACTGGACTCACAAGAACCAGATCGCCCGCATCGCAATCAAGGTCGGTGTGTCTTACGATTCGGATGTCGAGAAGGTGCGGGAAATCCTGCTGCATGAGGCGCAGCAGCATCCGCGCGTTATGAAGAATCCGGAACCCATCGTGTTCTTCATGAATTTCGGCGACAGCGCGCTCAACATGGAACTGCGCTGCATTGTCGATTCCGTCAGTGTCATGCTCGGAACGAAAAGCGACCTGCATTTTGCGATCCTGAGGGCGTTTCGTGAGAACGGTATCGATATTCCGTTCCCGCAGCAGGAAATGCGGATTGTCGATGCCACGGGCAGACAGGAACCGCTGCTCGGCGGCAAGGCGGGCGCCGGTCACGAGGAACAAAGCCCGCCGCCGGCAAGCAAGCGTTAAGCTGTTCAGGGTAGCAAAAGCACATCATGCGTCGGGGACTCATGGATATCTGCACCATACTCGGCATCGTCGCACTCGCCGGCTGCGCCACCACGACTCCGGTGCCGCAGCAGCCCGCGTTCTACGACGACCTGGCGCGCGCCGAAGCGCAGGTGAACGTCGCCGCCGCCGCATCGCTCCTTTCCGACTATCGCCAGAAGAACGGTTTGCCGCGGCTCGAAATCGACGTGCGCCTGGTCGAGATGGCCGAAGCGCAGGCGAAAGCCATGGCGCAGCGCAATCAGGTGACGCACGATCCAGGCGGCAAGAATTTCACCAAGCGCCTGAAGGCTTCCGGTTTCGACGCGAAGACTGCGGCCGAGAATGTCGGTGCGGGCTATCACACATTGGCTGAAGCCTTCTCCGGCTGGCGCGACTCGCCCTCACACAACAAGAACATGCTGCTCTCGGGTGCGACCAAGTTCGGCATCGCGACCGCATACGCGCCAAACTCTAAGTACAAAGTGTTCTGGGCGCTCGTACTCGCCGAACCCGACAAGTAGCGCTACAACGCTTCCCGGCCCTTAAGACCGGAGAAGCAGATGCTGCCGCAAGCGAAGAATTTCGACGAGCTTACGCGGAATTTCCGCTGGCAGATTCCGGCCCGCTACAACATCGGCGTCGATATTTCCGACAAATGGGCGGCGGTCGCGCCGGAGCGCGCGGCGATCATTCACGTTCATCCGGACGGCCGCAGCGAAACTTTCTCGTTTAGCTGGCTTTCCGAAACGTCCAACCGGCTTGCAAACGTGCTGCGTGCCAAGGGCATCGAACGCGGCGACCGCGTAATCGTCTACATGCCGCAATCGCCGGAAGTCGCGGCCTCTCATGCCGCGATCTACAAGCTGGGCGCAGTCGCGCTTCCCGTCGCGATCGTGTTCGGGCCGGAGGCGGTTTCCTATCGTCTGCAAAACTCGGGCGCAAAAGCCGTCATCACCAACGCGCAAGGGTCGGCGAAGGTCGCGGAAATCCGCCACGAAGCGCCGGAGTTAAAACTCGTCATCTCCATCGACGGCGCGGAAAGTAATGTCGAGGATTTCAACGCACTCCTGTCGAAGGCGTCTTCGTCCTTCACGGCTGCCGACACTTCGCCCGACGACCCGGGCCTGATGATCTACACCTCCGGCACGACGGGCCAGCCAAAAGGCGCGCTGCATGGCCACCGCGTGGTGCTCGGCCACTTGCCGGGCGTGGAAATGCCGCACGATCTGTTCCCGCAGAAAGGCGATCTGTTCTGGACGCCCGCCGACTGGGCCTGGGCCGGCGGCCTGCTCGACGTGCTCCTGCCCTCGCTCCATCACGGCGTGCCGGTGGTCTCGCGCAAGTTCGACAAGTTCGATCCGGAAGAAGCCTATGCGCTGATGGCGAAGCACGAGATCCGCAATGTCTTCATTCCGCCGACGGCGCTTCGCATGCTGCGCTCGGCGAAAAGCCCGCGCGGCCGGCATGATCTGAAGCTGCGCACGCTCGGCTCGGGCGGCGAGTCGCTCGGTGCCGAAACCTACGAGTGGGGCAAGGAAAGTTTCGGCCTCGTCATCAACGAGTTCTACGGCCAGACCGAATGCAATCTCGTGCTCGGCTCCTGTCACATGCTTGGCGTGTCGAAGTCCGGCGCGATCGGCAAGGCGATCCCCGGCCACGTGGTCGCGGTCATTCGCGAGGACGGTTCGGTCTGCAAGACCGGCGAACTCGGGCAGATCGCAGTCAAGCGCCCGAACCCGGTGATGTTCCTCGAATACTGGAAGCGGCCGGAAGCGACGCGCGAGAAATTCGTCGGCGACTGGATGCTCACCGGCGATCAGGGCATCAAGGACGAGGAAGGCTATTTCTTCTTCGTCGGCCGCGACGACGACGTGATTACTTCCGCGGGCTACCGCATCGGCCCCGGAGAGATCGAGGACTGCCTGATCCGCCATCCGGCGGTCGCGCTTGCGGCGGTCGTGGGAAAACCCGATCCGATCCGCACCGAGATCGTCAAGGCCTTCGTGCAACTGAAGCCCGGCCACGCGGCGTCAGACGCGCTCGCCGCTGAAATCCAGAATTTCGTGAAAACGCAGCTTGCCGCGCACGAATATCCGCGCGAGGTGGCGTTCGTGGATTCGATGCCGATGACGACGACGGGAAAAGTCATCCGCCGGATGCTGCGCGAGCAGGCGTAACTTACGCGGGCTTTTTCCAGACGAAAGCGTGCAGGCCGAGCTTGCGCTTGGTCACGAGATAAAGCATCGCCGACTCGAACATCATCGCCGCCGAAATCGCGATCGCCGCGCCATAGAGCTTGAAGTGTGGGATCAGGAGGAAGCAGAGCGAAAGGTTCGTGATGAAAGCAAGCGCATAGATCATCGCGCAGGAACGCTGCTCGCCTACCATGTTGAGTAACCGCTCGACCGGGCCGACGCCTGCGCGCGCAAGCAGGCCCACCGCCAGCACGAACATCAAACCATAGCCGGAAGCAAAGCCCTCGCCGAACAGCGAGAGCAGCAATTTCCCGGTCACGAGCAGGCCGATGGTGCCGGCAAGCGACGGCCAGAACGTCCACTTGATCGAATCGGTGAGAAAGCGCTCGAGCTTCTCGTGTTCGCCCGCGACATGATACTCGGCAAAGCGATGCGCGGTGGCGGCCGAGACTGCGAAATAGACGAAGGCGACGAGCGCCAGAATTTTCGTCGCCGCATAGTAGATCGCAACCTGATCCGGCTCGACATAGACCTCGAGCACCAGAATGTCGGTGTAAGTCAGAAGGAAATAGAAGCTCTCGACCAGGAAGATCGGGAACGCGGTCGCCAGCCAGAACTTCGTTTCATACTGCCGCGGTCCCGGCGCGACTTTCGTTTTCAGTCGGCGATCGAGCATCACCATCTGCGCGACCGTGACGAGCCAGTAGGCGAACACGGTGGAAGCCATCGCGCAGAGCGCGCTGTTCGGCATGCCCGCGTAGTGGAAGCCCGCCATGAACGCGAGGATCACGAGCGGGCGCACGATGTAGCCCGGCGCGAGCGCCATATCGATCCAGTTATAGGAGCGCGAGATGCCGTCCTGCGCGGCAGAGAGCGCATGCATCGGCAGGCAGGCGCACATCAGCACCAGCGGCACAACATAGTGATTGTCGAGATACTTCTGGAACAGGAACAGCACCGCAATCGTCGTGCCTGCGATCAAGGTGGCAATGGCGACGACGAGCCAGCGGCTCGCGAAGATGTAGCCACGCAGCAGGGGAAGCTCGCCGCGCGCTGCGTATTCCGGAATGAAGCGTTGCGCCGCCGTGCACAGCCCCAGCGGCACAAGGCTGCCGAGCAACAGGAGCCAGGTCCAGACATAAACATAGATGCCGAATTCGTAGCGCCCCATCCAGCGCGCGAGCACGATCTGCGAGACGAAAGCGACCGCGGCACCCGCGACGCGGATAATAAAGGCCGAAGCCGCGCCCCGGCGCGCGACCGAGTGATCGCTCTCGCCAGCGAAGAGGAGAATGACGCGCGCAATCAGCCCGCGCAGATGCATACGCAGGCCTCGCTGATCGCCATGGTCGGGACCGGCAATCGCCAAGCAACTCTCCCTGTCCTTGCGGATTTTCGTCCGCATTTTAAGAACAGGTATCAGAGTGCGATTAAGAAACCCTTCAGTGAATCTCCGAGCGGCTCAGCCTTTGAAGCCGCCGCCTTGCAGATACGCAATTTCCTCCGGCGTGGATTTGCGGCCGAGTATCTCGTTTCGGTGCGGAAAGCGCCCGAAACGGGCAATCGCGTCCCGGTGGATCTCGGCATACTTAACGTTTTCTTGCGAGCCTTCCTTTGCCATCAACGCGACGCAGCGGTCCTGATCGGCAAGCGTCTCGCTGTGCATGAACGGCATATAGAAGAACGTGTGTACTTCCTTGTCGACCGCCTGATCGCGCCCGGCGGCGATGGCGCGGTCCGCGATCTCCTTCGCCTTCTCGTCGGCGGCAAAGGCTTTCGGCGCGCCGCGAAACATGTTGCGCGGGAACTGGTCGAGCAGGATCACGAGTGCGAACGCGCCGTAAGCCGAGCGCTCCCAGTAATCGAGTTCGCCGCGCGCCCCGGCCTCGTAGGTTTCGAGAAAGCGCGCGGTGATCTCGCGGTCGAACGCGGGATCGGCCTCAAACCACTTTTTCGGACCTGCGTCTTTCCAGAACAGGAATATCTCTTCCGGCCGCGCGACTGTCATTAAAGTCTGTATGTCCTCGCCTGAATCTTTTCGTAGAGCGCCGCATCGAGCGGGACATAGGCACCCTGTTGAGAATCGTTGAAGTATAGCTCGTCCTTGATCGCCGAAGGGTCGAAGCCTTCCTTCACCAGATCCACCTTGCGTTGCTTGAACGTGCCGGTGACATCGAGTTCCCGTTTCAGGCGAATGAAGATCGGCCGCGCATATTCGGGCAGCGACTTCGTCACATGCGCGCGCAACGCCGCGAGATCGAGATTTCCGTCGGTCACGACCGCGATCATCCCCGCCTTGCCGTCGAAGCCCTTCACAGGCACGCCATAGACCGTTGCTTCCTGCACGCCGGGGAAAACCGTGAAGGCTTCGGCGACCTCGTTGGTCGAGACGTTCTCGCCCTTCCAGCGGAACGTGTCGCCGATGCGATCGACGAAATAGAAGTAACCCTTGGCGTCCTGCCGCAAGAGGTCGCCGGTGCGGAACCAGGCGTCGCCCTTCTCGAATACGTCACGCAGTATTTTCTTCTTGGTCGCTTCGGGATCGGCATAGCCCTCGAAGCGGTTGGTGGGCTTGCTCGGATCGTTGAGAATTTGTCCGATCGCCTCGCCCACTTCACTCTGCTCGCAAACGATGCAGAAGCCCTGCCGGTCGCGGACCGGCTGCTCGGTTTCGACATCGAACTTCACGATCCGCGTCGGGAAGCGGTGTGCGAGATACGCGGGCAGCCGGCCGATCGCGCCCTGCGTGCCGTCGAAGTTGAAGCTCGCGACATTGCCTTCGGTCGCAGCATAAAACTCGAGAATCTTCGGAATGCCGAAACGCTGCTTGAACAGCGGCCATACGTCGGGCCGCATGCCGTTGCCGCAGCAGACGCGGATCGAATGTTTCTTTTCGTTCTCGTTCGGCGGCGCGGTGACGAGATAGCGGCACAGTTCGCCAATATAGATGAAGGCGGTGCACTTCCACTTGACGCAATCGTCCCAGAACTCCCGCGCGGAGAATTTCTCGCGGATGATGACGGTGCCGCCGCCGATCAAAGTCGCGCCGGTCGCGACCATGCCGCCGTTCGAGTGATACATCGGCAGGCAGTCATACATGCGGTCGGAAGGCTTGGTGCCGATCGCACCTGCGAAGCCGTTGGCGGCCAGCATCAGCCGGTAGTGATTGATGTTCGCCGCCTTGGGTAAACCTGTAGTGCCGCTCGTATAGATAAAGAGCGCACGGTCGTTGATGTCGAGGTCGGGCCGGTCGGCCGCCGGGATCGGCGAATTGTCCATCGCCGCGACCACCGGCTCGATGCAATCATACTCGCTTGAGTCGCCGTGCACCCAGATTTTCGGCGTGCCGGAAATCTGTGCCTTCGCGCCGTTGAAGGAATTGATGAGCCGCGAGTCCACGATCACGTGCTTCGGTGAAACGATGGAAATCGAATGCGCGAGCGGCGTGCCGGTGAGATTAGTGTTGAGCAGCGCGACCACCCCGCCTGCGCGTAAAATGCCGAGCCAGAGCACAAGATATTCCGGCCGGTTCAGCATCAAGAGACAGACGACGTCGCCTTTTCCGACGCCTTGCGCGCGCGCCCAGCGCGCATACTGGTTCGCCCGCGCATCCAGTTCGCGGTAGGTGAAGCGCTCGCGGTCCGATAAGAGCGCGTCCTTGTCGCCGTATTGTTTGGCGAGATCTTCGACCACCCAGGGGAAAACGCGCTTCGGATTTTTCGCGATCGGCGTCGTCATGCGCAGCGTCGCGAGCGCGCCACGCAGATACTTGAATTCCTGAATCAGGCCCATTGCTTCTCCCCGCCGGCGGCGCGCTTTATGGCGCCTTTCCGTAACGTCAGCTTCCGACAGGAAACCGGAAGTGGGCAAGTGCGAAGGAAGTCAGCGGTTAATCGCGAGCGGATTGTCGGTGAGCGCAGCCTTGTCCGGCGTATCCACCTGCGGAACGCCCAGAAAAGCATCAAACATCTTGCGCACGGTCTGCGGCGGCAGGTCTTTCGTGATGCAGACGATCCGGCTGCGCCGGTCGGCGTCGGGCCAAGCCTCCAGCCGCGCCGGCGGATGCATCAAATGCTGCACGACATGGAAGACGACCGGACGCTCCGGGTCGTCGGCAAGCTGCACGATACCCTTCATGCGGAGAATCTTGTCGCCGTGTGCCGAGCGCATCAGATCAAGAAACATCTCGAGCGTGTTCAGCGGGATCGGCGTGTCGGTCGCGATGCTGAAAGCCGTGATCGAGGCATCGTGCCGCGATGCCTGATCGTGGTGATGGTGATGATGGCCGTGGTCGTGACCGTGATGATGCTCGTGGTGGTGCGCGTCTTCTTCCGCGGCGATTACCGCTTCCTCGCGGAGCCAGCGCGAGACATCCGGAATTTTGCTGTCCGGATTATAGAGACCCGCATTGATCAGTTCCGCGACCGGCGGCTGGCCTTCGAGCACGATCGCAGCGGGATTGAGTTTCTTCAGCCGCTCGCGGAGCGCGGGTAACGCTGCCGCTCCTTCCGGCAAATCCGTCTTCGTAATCACGATGCGGTCGGCCATCGCCGCCTGCTTCACCGCCTCGATATGTTCGTCGAGCGTCTTCATGCCGTTGACGGCATCGACCAGCGTCACGACGCCGTCGAGGCGATAGCGCAACGTCAGATAAGGCTGCGTCATGATGATGTGGATGACGGAAGCCGGGTCTGCGATTCCCGTCGTTTCGATCACGACGCGGTTGAACGGCTTGCAGCGGTTGTTGTCGCGCGCGCGCAGAAGATTCTCGAGCGAATTCACGAGGTCGCCCCGCACCGCGCAGCACAGGCAGCCGCTCGCGAGCAGGATCACGCCCTCTTCGACAATTTCGTAAAGGTTGTGGTCGATTCCGATGTCGCCGACCTCGTTGACGAGCACGGCGGCGTCGCTCATGGCCGGGTCTTTCAGCAGACGGTTGAGCAGCGTGGTTTTGCCGGCACCCAGAAATCCGGTGAAGACGCTGAGCGGGATCGGCTCGACCGGTCCCGCTTTCTTCGCGGGCACATCGTTCACGATTGGGAGTCCGGCCGCTTGACCGGCATCGGCACGACGCGCGGCAGCCTCAGCCTGCGCTCCTGCTTGTCCTGCGGCCCGAAACCTTCGGGCAGCGGCGCGAACGGCGAATTGGCAAGCCGGTTGTAACCCGTCGGCACCACTTCCATCCGCCCGTTGATCTTGGCAACCACGATCGGCCGGCCCTTGTCGTCGCGTTCCGGGCCGGTATGCACGCGAATCGGCTTCATTGACGGCGGCAGCTCGGCACTGAGCAGCTTCGCGCGGTTGACCTTGATCGCCCGCAGCGCGTCTTCCGGCGTTTCGACTTCGTCATCGTCGATCTCGTCGCCCGAGTCCGACGCGGCGACGCGGCGCTTGCGGTGCTTGCCGCACATGTCTTCCCACATGTCGCCGGGGTCCTGCGCGAGATTGGCAATCGCGCTCACGTTCTTGGCGCCGCCGAGCAGCACCTCGAGGCCGGAGCCGGCCTGAAAGCCGCGCTCGAACAGAGACGCTGCCTGTTCTGCGCGCGCGACCGCGTTGTGCGAGCCGAGCACCACCGCGATCAGGCGCTGCGTGCCGCGATGCGCGCTTGCGACCAGATTGAAGCCGGACGAACAGATGAAGCCCGTCTTCATGCCGTCAGCCCCCGGATAGCGGTCGATCAGGCGATTGAAGTTACGAAGCAGCCGCTTGCCGACCTGGATCGTGGGAATCCGGAAATAGGCTTCGTGCTCGGGGAATTCCTTGATCAGCGCGCGCGCCAGAATCGCCATGTCGCGCGCGGTCGTCACCTGCTCGTCGTCGGGCAGCCCGTGCGGATTTCTGAACCGTGTCGCCGTCATGCCGAGCGCCTGCGCGTTCGCGTTCATCAGGCTGACGAAATTCTCGACATTGCCGCCGACGCCTTCGGCGAGCACCACCGCCATATCGTTCGCGGATTTCACCATCAGGAGCTTCAGCGCGTTATCGACCGTGATGGTCTGGCCTGCGGGGAAGCCCGATTTCGACGGCGGCGTGGACGCCGCGAACTGCGAAATCGGCAGCAGCGAATAGATGTGCAGCTTGCCTTCGCGCAGCGCCTTGAAGGTGACGTAAGTCGTCATCAGCTTGGTGATCGAGGCCGGATGCCAGGGCCGTCCCGCATCCTGCTCAAGGATGACCTTGCCGGTGTCCGCTTCGATCAACACATAAGGACCGGCGGCGGCCGGCGCGGCGAACGCGGCGGCAGCGAAAAGGCCCAACAGAAACGGCCGGAAGCGAAAGCCTGCGAGCATCGAAGGTCTTGTTCTCGTTACGGAAAGCCGGGACGCGGTCCGGAAGCCTCGTCGCGGTCTTTCCGGGTCTCTTCCTAACGCCGATTGATTTGTCAGGCAAAGTGTTCGCGGCGCGGCGAAGCTCGGCCTATAGTCGGAAAAAGCACGAAATGTGGCCAAGGAGTTCCCATGACTGCCTGCATCGTCGGCATTGCCCATACTCCCTTCGGAAAACTGGACGCGGAGAGCGTCGAGAGCCTGATCGTCAAGGTCGCGGGCGAAGCGCTGGCCGACGCCGGGATCGACGCGAAGGACGTCGATGAAGTCGTGCTCGGCCACTACAACGGCGGTTTCACGCCCCAGAATTTCACCGCCTCGCTGGTGCTACAGGCCGACCCGGCGTTGCGCTTCAAGCAGGCGACCCGCGTGGAAAACGCCTGCGCCACCGGTTCCGCCGCTGTTCACCAGGGTTTGAAGTCGATCAAGGCCGGCAATGCCCGGATCGTGCTCGTGGTCGGCGTCGAACAGATGACCAAGGTTTCCGGCGCGGAAGTCGGCAAGATTCTCCTCGGCGCGTCCTATCTGCCCGAAGACGGCGACACGCCGATGGGCTTTGCTGGCGTATTCGGCAAGATCGCCGCGAACTATTTCCAGCGCTTCGGCGATCAGTCGGATGCGCTCGCCATGATCGCCGCGAAAAACCACAAGAACGGCGTCGTCAATCCCTACGCGCAGATGCGCAAGGATTTCGGCTTCGAGTTCTGCCGCAATGAGAGCGAGAAAAACCCCTTCGTCGCAGGCCCCTTGAAGCGCACTGACTGCTCGCTCGTTTCCGACGGTGCCGCCGCGATCGTTCTCACCGACGTCGAGACCGCGATGAAGCTCGGCCGCCCCGCGGTCGCCTTCCGCGCCACCGCACATGTGCAGGATTTCCTGCCGATGTCGAAGCGCGACATCATTCTCTTTGAGGGTTGCGCCGAAGCCTGGAAGCGCGCGCTCTCCGAAGCGGGCCTCGACATCTACGACCTCTCCTTCGTCGAGACCCACGACTGCTTCACGGTCGCCGAACTGATCGAATACGAAGCGATGGGACTGGCGAAGCCCGGTCAGGGCGCGCGCGTGATCGCCGACGGCATCACGCAGAAGAACGGCAAGCTGCCGGTGAATCCTTCCGGCGGTCTTAAGGCGAAGGGCCATCCGATCGGCGCGACCGGCGTTTCCATGCACGCAATGACCACGATGCAGCTTCGCGGTCAGGCGAACGAAATGCAGATCAAGGACGCTTCCCTCGGCGGCATCTTCAACATGGGAGGCGCGGCGGTCGCGAACTACGTTTCGATTCTGGAACGGCTGCGCTGACCGGAGGAAGAATTAACCGCTGATCGGAATCGCGGCTTTCTGCTCTTCCTGCACCATGAACTGGGCCTTCGCGAGTTGCGCGAAGCGCCCGTTCTTCTCGACCAGTTCGTCGAACGTGCCGCGCTCGACGATCTTGCCTTCGTGAAACACCAGGATCTTGTCGGCGTTGCGGATGGTCGCAAGCCGGTGCGCGATCACGAAGGTCGTGCGCCCTTTCATGACTTCCTCGAGCGCCTTCTGCACCAGCACCTCGGTGCTGGCGTCGAGCGCGCTCGTCGCCTCGTCCAGCACGAGAATCGGCGGGTTCTTCAGAAGCGCACGCGCGATCGCAAGCCGCTGGCGCTCGCCGCCCGAAAGCGAGCGGCCCCGCTCGCCGACATTCGATTGCAGCCCTTCCGGCAGCCGCGCAATGAATTCCTTGGCTTGCGCGCGTTCCAATGCGCTTTGGACTTCGGCATCCGTCGCCTCCGGCCTGCCGACCTTGAGGTTCTCCTCGATCGAGCGGTCGAACAGGAGCGCCTCCTGAAACACGACGCCGATGTTCTTGCGTAGCGAAACCAGCGTGTAGTCGCGGATATCGACGCCGTCGATCTTGACCACGCCCTTCTGCGGATCGAAGGCGCGATGCATGATCGCAAGCGCGGTGGATTTACCGGCGCCGGTCGCGCCGACCAGCGCAATCGTCTCGCCCGGATCGGCGTGCAGCGAAATGTCGTCGACCGCCGCGCGCTTGCCGTCATAGGAAAGCGACACATGCTCGAAATCGACCGCGCCGCGCGGGCGCGGCATTTCGATTGCGTTCGGCTTGTCGTGGACCGAAGGTGCCGAATCCAGCACCTCGAAAAATTCCTGTAACCGCGGCGCGTCGGTGACCAGCCGGTTCGCGAAGCTCGCCGCCTGCTCGAGCTTGCCGATGAAGAGGGCAGCCACGTTCACGAAGGTCACGATCTCGCCGATGGTGGTGAGCCCCTTGGTGTAGAGCCAGACGCCGAGCAGGAAGATCGAAAGCACGGTGATGGTCGTCGCCGCCTTGGTCGCGACTGCGACCAGCGCCCACCACGACAGCACCGGCAATTGCTTTTCGAGCAACCGCTCGACCACGGTCCGCATGCTCGAGACTTCGGCTTCGGTGCGGGTGTAGCTCTGGATCAGCGCGATGTTGCCGAGCGCGTCCGCCGCGCGCGCCGAGAGATCGCTGTGGAACCCCTCGACCGTCTGCTGCAACGAAATCGTGCGGTTGATGACGTAGCTCGTCAGCACCGCGAAGATCACGACCAGCACCACGAGCAGCATGCCGAGCCGCCAGTTGAGCGCGATCGCGATCGGCAAGAGCACGAACAGCGAAACGATCGCAACGCATTGCTCGCGGAAAAATGAGAGCCAGGTGCCCCAGAGCGCGTCCGCGCCCTGCAACATCACCTTCATCAGGCGGCCCGAATGCGTGCCGCCGTGATAGGCGAGCGGCAGTTGCAGCACGTGCTCGAAATAGCCGGTGATGATACCGAGACGGCGCTTATGCGCGAGCCGATCCGAATGCAGGGCGACCAGCACGCCCGAGGCAATGGTGAAGAGGCCAAACGCGACCCACGCGCCGAGCAGCGGCCCGAGCGTCTCCAGGCTCGGCATGACCTTGTTCGACTGGCTGGTAATCAGGTTATCGATGATCCGCCCGAACAAAATTGGCTCCGCGAAGGCGGCGACTGCAAGCAGGATATTTGCGATCGCAAGCACAAGGCCAAGCCTGGCTTGCGGCCCGAGCAGGCCGAGAACACGGGAATAGAGGCGGATGAATTTCATCATGGCGCGAAAGCGGCGCTCTCTGCGTGAGGCTCAAGGCGCGATTATGACGGGAAGCGGTGATTCTGACCAATCCCGTCAGAACGCACGGGAAGCGGCAACGATCCGCCTATCTCTTCTTTTTCTTTTGCGGCTGCTGCCGTGGAGTCTCCGGCTTCGGCGGCGCCGGCAGGTATTGCGCGTCGAAATATTCTTCCGGCTTCAGCTTGCTCTTGAAGGTGTAGTTCTGCGCGAGGAGTTCTAGGGATGCGGCGAAGCGGGTCGGATCGACGCCACCGACGGTCTCGTCCTTCGGATCAAAATTCCTGATGTTCTGCGAAAGCACGATCTTGAAGCGTTCCAGTTCGAGCGCCTTGTTCGCGCCGGGCATACGCTTCATCACGGCGTCGATCGCTTCCTCGGGCTTGCGAATCGTATCGCGCAACGCCTTCACATAGGCCCGCAGGAAGCCTTTGATCGCTTCCGGATGTTCGGCCTGGAATTTTGCGCTCGCCATGAAGGCGCTGCCGTAAAGCGGCTTCATGCCGTAATCGGCCATGAGCAACACGACCAGATCGTCGGCCGGCACGCCGCGATCCTTGAGATCGACATAGGCCGCAAACGAGTGCCCGATCAGCGCATCGACTTCGCCGGAAACCAGCATCGGCACCCGGACCAGAAGGCCGACATTCATCACCGTCACTTTGGTCGTGTCGATTGCATTCAGCTTCGCGAATAGCGGCCAGAGCTGTGCTGCCGGATCCATGGCCGGCGCGGCGAGCCTGCGGTTCTCGGTGTCCTTGACGAACTGGATGCCGCGGCTTTTACGCCCGATCAGGGCATAGGTCGGCTTGTCGTATGCGATGAACACGGCCTCGATGCCGGTCGCCGGATTCTGATCGCGATAGCGGATCATCGCGTAGAAGTCGCCGAGGCTCATGTCGTGCGTCGGCTCGGTCGCGCCGTTCGCGAGCGCGAGCCGCGTGATCGCCTCCATCGGCGACTGCGCAGGTTCGATCTCGACATAGACACCCTCTTCCTCGAAGTAGCCTTTGTCCATTGCAAGAAACAGCGGGCCGGCGGTGCCGTCGAAGGCGCGGTCGAGACTGAAGCGGATCCGCGTTTCGCTCTGTGCGGCAGCGGGCGGCGGGGAGACGAGCGCGAGCGCAAGGGCGAGGAAAGCGAATAGCCCGCTTCCCGCGCCCGACCAGCGCGAAATGGCTCCCCAATTTTTCATCCTGTCTCCTTGACGTATTCTTTTTAAGAATACGCCGCGGCGGATATGTGTCGTTCGGGTTGGCTCGCTTTCGCGAACTTCCCGAGTTGTCCTCGCCGCGACCGGGAGCAAATCCCAAGCCGCCACGAAGAGCAAGCCTGATTCCTGTTCCTCACCTACTCTGAGCGGCCGTCCGGATTCTGAACGCACGTTTATCGAACTCGTTTCAACTGCCGGAACGTGCGATTCTGGTTCTTGCCTTTACTTCGTCACGTGCCCTGCCTAGAGAAAGCGCCGAATGCTGCGCCGTCTGTATGACTGGATTCTCGCGCTCTCCGCGCGCCCGTCCGCGCCCTATGCGCTGGCGGGCGTTTCCTTTGCCGAAAGCTCGTTCTTTCCGATCCCGCCCGACGCAATGCTGGTGCCGATGTGCCTCGCCCAGCCGAAGCGGGCGTTTTTCTACGCCACCGTCTGCACCATCGCCTCGGTGCTGGGCGGGCTCCTGGGCTATGCGATCGGCGCCCTGCTCTATGAATCGATCGGCAAGTGGCTGATCGAGCTTTATGGCTACGGCCAGCAGGCAGAAACCTTCCGCACGGCTTATGCCGAATGGGGCCACTGGGTGATCTTGGTCAAAGGTGTCACCCCGATCCCTTACAAGTTGGTCACCATCACCGCGGGCTTCGCCGAATACAATCTGTTCTGGTTCGTGGTGCTGTCGCTGATCACGCGGGGCTTGCGCTTCTATATGGTCGCGGGCCTGCTTTACTGGCTCGGTCCCCCGGCCAAGGACTTCATCGAGAAGCGGCTGGAACTCGTCTTCACCGCCTTCATGATTTTGTTCGTACTGGGCATCGTGGCCGCGATCTACGTCGGGCGATGACCGGCTATCTCTTCACCCTGATCGTCGGCGTCCTCGCGGGCACGATCGGCGGTGTAATCGGCACCGGCTCCTCGATCATCCTGCTTCCCGTACTCGTCTTCACCTTCGGCCCGCTACAGGCGGTGCCGATCATGGCGGTCGCCGCGGTGATGGTGAATTTCTCTCGCGCGCTCGCCTGGTGGCGGGAAATCGAATGGCGCACCTTCCTTGCCTATTCGCTGCCCGCCGTTCCGGCGGCCGCACTTGGCGCAAGCACGCTCCTGCGGTTGCCGCCCGCGCTGATCGACACTCTGCTCGGGCTTTTCTTCCTCGCGATGATTCCGGGGCGCCGCCTGCTCGCCAAACGCGGCTGGCGCGCGAACTGGTGGCAACTTGCGATCGCCGGCGCCTTGATCGGCTTTCTTACCGGCATCGTGCTTTCGACCGGACCGTTGAGTGTGCCGGTCTTCGCGGCCGCCGGCCTCACGAAAGGCGCGCTGCTCGCGACCGAAGCCGCCTCTTCGCTTTTCATCTACGCGACCAAGGTCACGACCTTCCAGCAGCTCGGCGCGCTCTCGCCGGAAGTGTTGTTCAAGGGACTGATCGTCGGCTCTTCGCTGATGGCCGGAACCTTCGTCGGCAAGGCGATCGTCATGCGCATAAGCGCGGAGACATTCTCGAAACTGCTGGATCTGCTCCTGCTTTGCTCTGGCGCAGCACTATTGTGGGCGGCCTGGCACGCCTGAGCGGCAGGCTCGAGCGCAATCGCGGCAACGGCATCCTTGTCTTGTAAGTGCCGTATGATCGGAGCATCGTCCGCGGCAAGTGCAATCCTATGCTGCGTGTGAGGATACTTTATGTCCGCGAACAAATCTTCTTCCGAGCCGTGGCCGACGCTTTCTTCACCGGCTTTCGCACCCACGCGGCGGCTGCTGCACATGATGTTGCAGGCCATCGGCAAACTCAAACTGTTTGAACCGTTCGAGGCGCAGTGGGCGCAAGTGCCGCTGCAACTTTATGCACGAGGTCTGACCACCGGCCCGATCCCGTATGCCGGCGGCGCCTACGAGGTCCGGGTGGATTTCATGTCGCACGAGTTGCAGTGGCAGACGAGCGCGGGCGCGGCCGGGAAACTGCCGCTCGGTCCTGCATCCGTTGCCGGTTTCGTCGGCGCGCTGCTCGATCAGATTCGCAATGCCGGCATCGACGTTTCGATCTCCCTGATGCCGCAGGAAGTACCCGATCCGATTCCGTTCGATCAAGATACGGAACAGCGCCCTTATGATTCCGATCTGGTCAATGGGTGGTGGCGCATCCTTTTGAGCACCCAACGGGTCATGCGGGTCTTTCAGGGCCGCTTCACCGGCAAGACGCAACCGATCGGCATGATGTGGGGCACACTCGATATTCGCGCGGTGTTCTACAACGGCAAGCCGGCTTCGCCCGGAACGAACACCGATTTCATTCGCCGCAACGCGATGAATGCCGAACTGATCGAAATGGGATGGTGGTCGGGCGACGCCGCTTACGCGAAGCCCGCGTTCTACGCTTTCACCTATCCGCAACCGCAAGGGATCGAGAGCGCGAAAGTCCTTCCGGCGGCCGCGCGATGGGAAGCGCGGATGGGCGAATTTCTGCTCGACTATGACGATCTGCGCCGCGCCGAAAATCCCGACCGCGACCTGCTCGCATTTCTCGAATCTACCTATCAGGCCGGCGCGGCCGCGGCCGGATGGGATTCCGCGCTGTTGGGCAGCGGCCGTCCGGAGTGATCCGCGAATTGCGCGGACGGACCGTGCCCAAGCGACAGGAACGCGGCGATTTCCGTTATCGCAAGTAACCGAAGCGCCGCATCGCCCAGGTCCACGCCACCGCGACCACAACGCCGCAGAGCGCGAGAATCGCGAAGTTGACGAACGTGTAATCGCCGCTCCACCAGAACATTCCGAGCGTCCATATCGTGGCGAATACCGCCGCACCGAGCGCCAGCCGGCGCGTACTGATGTTTCCCGCAGCCTGTCCGGCTTTCAAAGCATTCATGGCCAACTCCTCTCCGTTCGGAAGCGCTATCGCTCCTTGTCGGCAGAAGTTCGCATCGCGCGCTTTGCGGCGCTGTGACTGCGGTCACAATCGGGCGGATTCGGGATTTGGTGCCCCTAGCCGGAATCGAACCAGCACGGTGTTACCACCACCTGATTTTGAGTCAGGCGCGTCTACCAGTTCCGCCATAGGGGCACGTTGGAACGCCGCTGTTATAGCCGCAACGCGCTTAGCCGCAAGCCGCCTTGGATTCGACAAGGAGGCACCGCTTCGTTACCTCACCCGACCAAGCAAGGCCCGCATGATGAACACCCTGACCAAGCCCGCCAACGCCGCCTTTTTCGCCGCCCTCGTGATGTTCGCGGCGCTCTGCGGCGCCTGGTACTTCCAGTACCAGCTCGGCTATGCGCCCTGCCCGCTCTGTTACCAGCAGCGCATTCCCTATTACTTCGCGATCCCGCTCGGGCTCGTCCTCGCCGCGCTCGCGCTTTATGGCGGCAACCGCACGCTCGTCCGCTACGGACTTTATCTGCTCGCGCTGATCCTCGTGGTCAGCGTCGGCCTCGGCGTGTTTCACGCCGGCGTCGAGTGGAAGCTATGGCAAGGCCCGACCACCTGCTCGTCGGGCGCGCCGGTGAATGCGCCGGTCGGAAATATTCTTGATGCGCTGAAAAAACCGATCCGTGCGGTACCTTGCGACGAAGCCGCGTGGCGCCTCTTCGGCATTTCGCTTGCGGGCTATAACGCGCTGATTTCGGCGCTTGCGGCGCTGGTTGCTTTCCTCGGCGCGCGCCGCGCTTAAACTTACGCCTCGAGTTCTGCGTCCCAGTAGAGATAGTCGAGCCAGCTCTGGTGCAGGTAGTTCGGCGGGAACAGCCTGCCGTTCTTGTGCAGGTCATTCACGCTCGGCTGGAACGGCATCTGGTATGGCCACATATGCGCCTGAGCAGGCAGCTGACCGCCCTTTTGCAGATTGCAGGTCGAGCACGCCGTCACGACATTTTCCCATGTCGTCTGCCCGCCATGCGAGCGCGGAATCAAATGGTCGAAGGTGAGTTCTTCCCGCGTGCCGCAATACTGGCAGGAGAAACGATCGCGCAGGAAAACGTTGAAGCGGGTGAAGGCGGGATGGCGCGAAGGCCGGACGAAGGTCTTGAGCGAAACGACGCTGGGTAGCCTGAACTCTGCGGTCGGACTTCGCACCGCCTTGTCATAGAGCGCGACCGTGTTCACGCGGTCGAGGAACACGGCCTTGATCGTGTCCTGCCATGACCAGATGGAAAGCGGATAATAACTGAGCGGGCGGAAGTCCGCGTTCAGGACCAGTGCCGGCCACGAACCGGGCGAGGCGCCGGGAGAAGCACCGGCGGAAACTCCGGACGATACGACAGCGTGCAATCGCGACTCCCTTCGAAGTCCCAGCGGTCGCACGCCGCGTTCACTGGCGCATATATTACCGGCACCGTGTCGTCTTTGTGAAGCGGGTGGAAATCAGCGTCCCCCGAAGGCTTTTTGCAGGAAGGCCCCGCCCAGCCGGAGCCCGTCGCCGTCGATGCCGTGGCCGATTCCCTGCGACAAATGCCACTCGACCGGGAGCCCCATGCCGCCCAGCCCCTGCGCCGAAAGGAACAGCGCCTGCGCCGGGATCACCTCGTCCTGGTCGCCATGCACGAGCAGCACCGGCGGCCGGACTTTGATTTCCTCCGCCGCCTTGGCGGCCGCCTCCTCGTTCGAGGGCGTCACCAGCACGCCCGAATAGCCGACGATCGCGGCAAGCGCCGGACGGCGCAGGCCGACATGCAGCGCCATCATCGTGCCCTGGCTGAAGCCGACCAGCGCCAGCGCCGACGGCGGCAGGTTGTGTTTGCCGAGTTCGGCGTCGAGAAATTCGTTCAAGACCGGCTGCGCCTTGTTCACACCGTGCCAGCGCTCGTCGGGGTCGCGGAACGTGAGCCCGAACCATTGCCGCCCCATCGGATGACCCGGCACCGGCTCCGGCGCGTTCGGCGAAACGAACGCGGCGTCCGGCAGAAGACCCTGCCATTCGCGGCCGAGCGAAATCAGATCGTTTCCGTCGGCGCCATAGCCATGCAGGAAAACCACGAGCTGTTTCGCCGTGCCGGAACGCGGCGCGATGCGGGGACCGTCGATCATTGTTTTTCTTCTCCTTGCTCGACAGGCACGCCGTCGCGCTTCTTCATCGCGGCATAATAGGCCCACAACAGACGCGCCGCCACCGAGCGGTACGGCTTCCAGATGCGCGCGATCTTTTCGAGCTGCTTCGCGTCGGGCCGCTTGCGTTTGCGCAACATCATGCGCGCGGCTTCCTGCAAGGCGAGATCGCCGGAAGCAAACGCATCCGCATGGCCCACGCAGAACATGAGGTAAATGTCAGCAGTCCACGGCCCGATGCCCTTCACTTTCACGAGTTCCGCATGCGCGGCCTCTGCCGGCATATGCGCGAGCGCATCGATGTTGAGATGCTGGTCGCGCACCGCGCGCGCGATATGCCGGAAGGTCCGGATTTTCGGCATCGAGAGCCCGATACGTTGCAATTGGGGTGTACGGGCTTTCAGGATTGCGTGATGATCGAGCGGCGAGAATTTCGCTTCCAGCCGCCCCCAGATCGCAGCAGCAGACGCCACCGACAACTGCTGGCCACAGATGATCCTAGCTAACCCCGAGAAGCCGCCTTCGCGCCTGCGCATCGGCGGATGACCGGCAAGCGCGACCACTTCTGCAAAGCGCGGGTCGAGGACCAGCAACTTCTCCAGCGCTTCTTTCAGGTGGTGTTCGGTATCGATACGGGCGGGCATTGCGGCCCGAAACCATCTACAAGACGGGCGACATTGCAACCCGATTCCGCGCAACCCGATGCCCGCTCCCGTTTTCCGCTTCGCACCCTCGCCCACCGGGCATCTGCACCTCGGCCACGCGCTTTCCGCCCTTCTCAATTTCGAGGAAGCCGAACGGCTCGGCGCGCGCTTTCTGCTGCGCATCGAAGATATCGACATGACCCGCTGCAAGCCGGAGTTCGAGGAGTCGATCTATGAAGACCTCGAATGGCTGGGGCTGAACTGGGAATCGCCGGTGCGGCGCCAGTCCGAGCATTTCGAGGAGTACGCTGCCGAACTGAGCCGCCTCGAAGCCGAGCACCTGCTTTATGCGTCTTATGAAACGCGCGCCGATCTCGCACGGCTGATCACGGGGCGCGACCCCGAAGGCGGCCCGCGCTATTCGCGTGAGGAAGGTTTATCGGCCGCCGAAGCAGCCGAACGCGAGGCAACAGGCGAACCTTACGCGCTTCGCCTCGACATGGCGCAGGCGCTTACGCGCGTCGAAACCCCGCTGTTCTGGACCGAAGTCGACAAGCAGGTCGAAGCGCATCCGGAACGATGGGGCGATGTCGTGCTGGGCAGGAAGCAGATGCCCGCGAGCTATCATCTCGCCGCGGTACTCGACGACGCCTTGCAGGGTGTGACGCATGTCGTCCGCGGCAAGGACCTGTTCGAAGCGACCGCCGTACATCGGCTCTTGCAGGAACTGCTCGGCCTGCCCGCGCCGGTCTATCGGCATCATCACCTGCTCGTGGACGAGAACGGCAAGAAACTCTCCAAGCGCGATCAGTCGACCACATTGCGAGATTTACGAGAGAGCGGTGTCAGCGTCGCACAGATCAGGGAAGCGATCGGTCTCTAGCCGATGCAGTTCACCCAATCCCAAGCACGAAAAGCCAGAACGAGACGGTGAGCAGCGAAAACATGGTCGAAAGCGTGACCGCGCCCGCGACCGTCGCGACCCCGGTCTTGTAGCGCGCGGCCAAGAGATACGAATTAATGCCGACCGCCATCGACGCGAAGATCACCGCGACGCCGTGCCAGACCGGCGAGAGCGCGAACACATATTTCGCGAGCAAATAGACCGCGAGCGGCAGGAGCATGAGTTTCGCCGCCACGATGAACAGCGAGAGCTTCAGGTCGCCGAACACGCCGTATTTGCGAAGCGCCATGCCCATCGCGAACAACGCACAGGGAACCGCCGCGAGCGCGATCATATCCACGAACTGTTTCGGCGCGCCACCAAGCTGCACGCCCGCAATACGCCCGAGCGAGCCCGCCGCGAATGCGACCAGGAGCGGATTGGTGACGAGGTTCTTGACCAGCTTGAAAATCGCCTCGCGCGTGATGCCGGCTTCCGCGCTCTCGATCATCACGGTCGCAGCGAGCATCATGATCGGCAAATGCACTGCGATCAGCAGGAACAGCGGCACCGCACCCGCCTCGCCGTAAGCGGTCAGCACCAGCGGAATGCCCATCAACACGATGTTCGACTGCGCCGACGAGAAGCCCATGATCACGGCTTCGCGCCCCGGCCTGCCGTAAATCTTCCAGACCACGAGTTGCGTGAATGACCAGACGACCGCGACCCCAATGAAATACGAGAGCCAGTAGCCCCAAGGCGAACCTTCCGGCAGTTGCGCGGCGAGCAGCGTCTTCACGATCATGATCGGGATCGCGATCACGAAGACGAAATCGTTCAGCCCTTCGCCAGCTTTTTCCGTGAGCAGTTTCGACCAGACCGAGAAATAGCCGAGCGCGATCACGCCGAATACCGGCAGCACGATTTCCGCGATGCGGGCGAGTTGCGACAAGTTACTTTACTTCACGCAGCCTGCTGCCGTCGAACACAAACGATTTCGTGCAGGCCCCTGCACTCTTGCAAGCGCTTTCGTGCATGTCGAACTGAACGCCGAGGCTTCCCGCGATCTTTATCTGCCGCCAAGCGTAAACGGCATCGCCCCACGCCGAGATGTGATCCGGCCCCTGCGCCATGATGATGTAAATCTGGCACCCGGCGAGCCCGCAGAAGTAGCTCGACGCGCCTTCGCAACGAATGTCGCTGAAGTCGAGCACCCAGTCGGCGGCACCGTCACCGTTGAGATCGATTTCGGCCCCGGCAGCTTCAAATTTTATCGGAACGCCACCGGCGCCGCGGCACTGGGAAGCCGCCGAAGCCATAATGTCGCGCAAGACCTGCGGTTTGTCTGCTGCGGAAGCGGCAAGGAGGCTGAGCATCAGCCAGGAAACGACAAGGAAAACGTAGCGCATGGGCCGCTGTTTACGCTGCTTTGGACGCGCTTGCATCCACCACGCGCACGATGTCCGAAAGAATCCGGTTCAACTCGTAATTCTTCGGCGTGTAAACCGCGGCAACGCCGCATTGCTTGAGCACGTTCTCGTCTTCCGGCGGAATGATGCCGCCGACGATCACCGGCACTTCGAGACCTTCCGAGCGCATCCGGCTCATCACGTCGCGCACTAGCGGCACATGCGAGCCGGAAAGGATCGAGAGGCCAACGACATGCACGCCCTCTTCGAGCGCGGCGTTCACGATTTCGGCGGGCGTCAGCCGGATGCCTTCGTAAACGACTTCCATGCCGGCATCGCGCGCACGCACCGCGATCTGCTCGGCACCATTGGAGTGTCCATCGAGGCCCGGCTTGCCGACCAGAAACTTGAGACGACGGCCGAGTTTTTTCGAAACTTTCTCGACCTCGCCGCGCACCTCGTCGAGCCCTTCGGCTCCCGCGCGCGCGGAACGCCCGACCCCGGTCGGCGCGCGGTACTCGCCGAATACGTCGCGCAGCATCGAACCCCATTCGCCGGTGGTGACGCCGGCTTTCGCCGCATCGATCGAAGGCGGCATGATGTTGGAGCCTTCCTGCGCCGCGCGGCGCAGCGCATCGAGCGCGGCCCGCACCTTCTTGTCATCGCGCTGTTCGCGCCAGGCTTTCAGCTTCTCGATCTGCTCTTTCTCGACATGCTCCGGCACCGTCATGATCGCGCCGTCGCCGGTCGTCAGTGGCGAAGGCTCGGTTTCGGTGAAACGGTTGACACCGACCACGGTCAGTTCGCCGCGTTCGATCGCCTCAAGCCGCCGCGTATTCGACTCGACGAGCTTCTGCTTCATGTAGCTCGATTCCACCGCCGCGACCGCGCCGCCCATTTCTTCGATCCGGGCGAGTTCCTCGAGCGCCTCGGCTTTCAGTTCCGCGACCTTGCGCTCGATTTCCTTGGAGCCGTCGAAGATGTCGCCGAAGTCGAGCAAATCGGTCTCGAAGGCCACGATCTGCTGCATGCGGATCGACCACTGCTGGTCCCACGGACGCGGCAGGCCGAGCGCCTCGTTCCATGCAGGCAACTGCACTGCGCGGGCGCGCGCGTTTTTCGACAGCGTGACCGCGAGCATCTCGAGCAGAATTCGATAGACGTTATTCTCGGGCTGCTGCTCGGTCAGGCCGAGCGAGTTCACCTGCACGCCATAGCGGAAGCGGCGATGCTTCTCGCTGGTGACGCCGTAGCGCTCGCGCGTGATCTCGTCCCACAATTCGGTGAAGGCGCGCATCTTGCACATCTCGGTGATGAAGCGCAGGCCCGCGTTGACGAAGAACGAGATGCGGCCGACGACTTCGCCGAAATCTTCGTCCTTGATGCCGCCCGAGGCCTTTACGCCGTCGAGCACCGCGATCGCGGTCGCGAGCGCATAGGCGAGTTCCTGCACCGGCGTCGCGCCCGCTTCCTGCAAGTGATAGGAGCAGACGTTCATCGGATTCCACTTCGGCACTTCGCGCGTGGTGTAGAGGATCGTGTCCTTGATCAGCCGCATCGAAGGCGCGGGCGGGAATACATAGGTGCCGCGCGAAAGATATTCTTTGATGATGTCGTTCTGCGTGGTGCCCGAAAGCGAGGTCTTCGGCGCGCCGGTCTCTTCCGCCAGCGCGACGTAAAGCGAGAGCAGCCACGCCGCGGTCGCGTTGATCGTCATCGAGGTATTCATCGAGGCGAGCGGGATACCGTCAAACAGCGTCCGCATGTCGCCCAGGTGACTGATCGGAACGCCGACCTTGCCGACTTCACCTTTGGCGAGCAGATGATCGGAATCGTAGCCGGTCTGTGTCGGCAGATCGAAGGCAACAGAAAGTCCGGTCTGCCCTTTTGCAAGATTGGAGCGATAAAGCTTGTTCGATTCCGCCGCGGTCGAGTGACCTGCATAAGTGCGAATCAGCCACGGCGCCTCTTTCGGCTTGGCGGAAGTCGAACCGCTGCTCTTTTTTTCAGCCATCGGCGGCAACCTCGGCCGCTCCCGATAGAGTAAATACGGGCGGCGGCGTTCTCCTGCAATGCAGCATAACTCCTAGCACGCTCTCGGCTCACGCAAAATCGACCGGGCTGATGCAGCCGCGCACTAGACCTGAACGCTGCGGCGCGGCAATCTAAAAGGGTCAAAAACAAGCGGGTCCAAGCCACGGGGAGAACCGGGGGCGGCCCACGGAGCGGAGAGTAGAGACAATGTGGTTCAGAGGGGCACTCTTGGCCTTGGGCGTAGCGTTGACGCTGGTTTCGCCGACGACGACCGTTCAGGCGCAGGAGATCACGTTCGAGATTACCAACGATTTTGGCCGCGACATTCAGGTTGAGTTCTATTCGCAGAACCGCAACCACGCATGGCCCGGCGGCAACCGAGCCTACAATCTCAACCGCGGCGACACGCAGACCTATAAGCTCGCCTGCCAGCGCGGCGAGAAAATCTGCTACGGCGGCTGGGTCAAGGGCAACGCGCGCACCTATTGGGGCGTCGGCCTGAACGGCAAGCAGTCTTGCGACCGCTGCTGCGTTTTCTGCGGCGACGGCGTCCTTCGCAGAACGCTGAATTAAACTTTCGCGAAAACGAAAAGATGAAAAAACCGGCAGAACGATCTGCCGGTTTTTTTATTCTGCCGATACCCAAATTTGATGGCCGATGTTGCATCCGCGCTCTAGACGCTGCATCGCGAAAGCATACGCTCCGGCTTGCTGCGCGGGGGCGCAGTCATGAAAGTCGGAGAATGCGATGGGGTTCAAAAGATTTCTGATCGCGATGACAGCTGCACTTTTGCTGCCGGTCGCGACGCTTGCGGCCGCCGAAGAGATCACCTTCAAGATCAACAACGAATACGGCAAGGACATTCAGATCGAGTTCTATTCACAGAACCGCAATCACGCCTGGCCCGGCGGCAATCAGGCCTACAATCTGAATTCGGGAGATTCGAACACCTACCGTCTGTCCTGTAATGCCGGCGAAAAAATCTGCTACGGCGGTTGGGTCAAGGGCAACGCCAACACCTATTGGGGCGTCGGCCTGAACGGCAAATATTCGTGCGATTCCTGCTGCCAGGTTTGTGGCGACGGCGATCTTGAGAAGACGCTCAATTAGCGTCCCGAACAGACAAACAGGAAAAAGCCGGCGGGAATTTCCCGCCGGCTTTTCGTTTTCGGAAAACCTGCGCGTCAGGCTCGCTTCACGAGCCCGATGAGGAACAGAAGTATGATCGCGCCGATGGTGGCGGCGATGATCGCGCCGACGATGCCGCCGCCGAGCGAAACGCCGAGATAAGGGAACAGCCAGCTTGCGATCGCCGCACCGATGATGCCGACGATGATGTTCCCGATCAGCCCGAAGCCGAAGCCTTTCATGATGACGCCCGCCAGCCAGCCAGCGACCGCACCGACGATCAGCAGAATAATGATTCCTTGTCCGGTTAACATAGCCCCGTCCTCCTTGGATTGTGCGGTCGCCCGCCTCGATTGCTCGCGGGCGCCCATCGCCCCCGCGAATCCTTTCTTAGACGAAAGGATAATTAGCCGGTTTCGGGCCGGCACGCGAGGAGGGGCAAACGGTAGTGGAAAACCTTATGGTGCGGCGCGCTCTACCCGGTAGAGCGCAACTGGGCCGGCGCTTATCTTTTTCAGCCACGCCGGTGTTTTACCGGACGCAATTTGCCCCAGAACGCTCTCCTGCCACTCGGCATGGCTTACATGCGCAGGAGGAGTCGGCCGACAGACAAGAAGGTAATCGACCCCCGCCTGCTGCGCCGCATGCCGGGCCTCGTCGGGCTTCGTATTGAAAATTTTGTACGAGGCGATGATGGCGGCGGGAATACGGTGATAGGGAGCGGCGAGTACCGATTGTCCGCTCCACGCAAGAACGTAGGGGCCCCACTCCATTTCATTGACCGCGACCACTCCCTTGGGAAGGGCGGCGACGGCCGCGTAATTTTGCGCAGTCACGCACGCTTGCCGATCTGCCGAGCGCAGATCGATCGTGCCGCCGGCCGCACCGGCCAATACAATTGCACCGACCGTGACGACCGTGGGCGTCAGCAGGAAGTTCAGCGCGAAGCGCGTGCCCAAACTTGTCCGGTGCAGCGCGCGGAAGATATGCAGAAGCGCGAGCGCAACCACCGGCATGCCGAGCCACACCGCATAAGATGAACCGCGCGCGACCGCGATCATATATAGTATTGAAAGCGAGAAAGCCGCAGCTGTGACCAGCGAGGGATAGTTCCACGCCCGCCGCATTGTTCGCAGCCAGAAAAGCAACGCGATCAAACCGACGATCGGGAAAGCGGCGATACCGGCACCCGTCGCCGGTCCGCGCGCAGTCATTTCAATGAGTGTCTTCGTTTCCGAAACGTCATTGAGCCAGATCGGACGGATTGCGGGATCGACGAGAGCGTAGACTCCACCAAGACATCGCGGCTCGATCAAAACGAACACAAGCGCCGAAAGAACGCCGGCGGCGGCAAGAAGTCCGAACCGGGATGATGCGGTTTCGCCACGCAAACAAGCCGCGATAGCGGCCATAGCGCCCGCGATAATGACCGGGACCGCCGAATTGACGGCGATCATGTCGCAAACGGCTGCGCTCCACCGCTGAACCGGGACGCTCAGAACGAAAACAATTAGCGTGGCCGCCGCGAGCGCAGCACCGTAATCGCGAAGCTGCGTCGCGGCGTGGCGGTCGATCACGAAACGCAGTGCAAAGGCCGCCCCGCATAGCAGAAGAAAAGGCAAACTCTCGAAGCCGATTGCGAGCGCCAGCGCACTTAGTACACCCCCGCCCGCCGCGGCGTACCGCACGCGGTCCGCGCAAATCGTGCACGCGATCGCCAGAATCGAGAGCGCGATGTGAACGTTATGATGGTCGATCCTTCCGGGAATGAATTGCTGCATTCCCGGACCGCAGAAGGCAGCAAAAAGAAGAGTGGCTGGCACGGCTGCATGTCCGCCGAGCCGCCAGGCGATCATTGCGACTCCGGTCATCGCCGGGAGCAGCCACAGCAGCGGCCACACAATAATCGTTAGCCGTTCTGCAAGCGCCGCGCCGGCAAAACCGCGAAAGAAGAAATGAAGGCTCGCCAATCCGGCATCGATCAATCGCGACCAGTGCGAGTCATATCCCGCAGGCGGTGATAGCCGGGCTTGATGCAGATCATACCAACCATGGCCGGCAAGGAAGTCGCGCATTTGTACGAGACGCATCGCGTCGTCGGCATCCGGCAACACCAATGCGGAGGGGAGCGAATACATCCACACCATTTGCCCGACGAGAACGAGATAAGCGGCCGCAAACGCGAGCAGCGTGGTGCGGGTGTCTACCGTAGCTCGGGGCATTTCCGGCATGCTCATGCGTCAGGGATTCGCCCGCCAAAGCTAGTCGTTCCGGCTTGCGGAAGGCTTAAGTGAATGCTTCGTCTTTAGGCACATTGCGCTGCAACATGCTTTGGGCCATGCTCCCGGCCGTCATCAAACCGAGACATTTTCTTTTCCGGAGCTGCCATGTCGGCCGTCACGAAGTTGCAGACAGGTCCAAAGGATCTCTACGAGATCGGCGAAATCCCGCCGCTCGGTCACGTTCCATCGAAAATGTACGCTTGGGCGATCCGCCGCGAGCGCCACGGGCCGCCCGAAGAATCCATGCAGATCGAGGTCGTGCCGACCTGGCCGGTCGGCGACGAAGACGTGCTCGTGCTCGTGATGGCGGCGGGCGTGAACTACAACGGCGTCTGGGCCGGTCTCGGCCAGCCGATCTCTCCCTTCGACGTGCACAAGCAGCCATTCCATGTCGCGGGCTCGGATGCGTCCGGCATCGTCTGGGCGGTCGGCGCGAAGGTGAAGCGCTGGAAAGTCGGCGACGAAGTCATCGTTCACTGCAATCAGGACGACGGCGACGACGAGGAATGCAACGGCGGCGATCCGATGTTCTCGCCTTCGCAGCGCATCTGGGGCTACGAAACGCCGGACGGTTCGTTCGCGCAGTTCTGCCGCGTGCAGTCGCGCCAGTTAATGGCGCGCCCGCAGCATCTCACCTGGGAAGAGTCGGCCTGCTACACGCTGACGCTCGCCACCGCCTACCGCATGCTGTTCGGCCACGCGCCGCACACGATCAAGCCGGGCGACAACGTGCTGATCTGGGGCGCGTCGGGCGGTCTCGGCGTGTTCGGCATTCAACTCGCTGCCGCATCGGGCGCGCATCCGATCGGAATCATTTCCGACAACGACAAGCGCGATTACGTGCTGGGCTTGGGCGCCAAGGGCGTCATCAACCGCAAGGACTTCAAATGCTGGGGCCAGATGCCCACGGTGAACACGCCCGAATATAACGAGTGGGTGAAAGAAGCCCGCAAGTTCGGCAAGGCGATCTGGGACATCACCGGCAAGAAGGACGTCGATATCGTCTTCGAACATCCGGGCGAGCAGACTTTCCCGGTCTCTTGTCTCGTCGTGAAACGCGGCGGCATGGTCGTGTTCTGCGCCGGCACCACCGGCTTCAATATCACCTTCGATGCCCGCTACGTCTGGATGCGCCAGAAGCGCGTGCAGGGCTCGCACTTCGCGCACCTGAAGCAGGCCGCGGCCGCGAACCAGTTCGTGCTCGACCGCCGGGTCGATCCCTGCATGAGCGAAGTGCTGCCATGGAAGGAAATTCCGCACGCCCACACCAAGATGTGGAAGAACCAGCATAAGCCCGGCAACATGGCGGTGCTCGTCAACGCGCAACGCCCCGGCATGCGCACCTTCGACGACGTGATCGAGGCCTCCGGCACGAAGGTTTAGGCGCGTTTCCGCCGCTTGGTTTTTTTCGGTGTTTTCTGGATCGCGGGCGCGTAGCGCTCGTCCTTGATCGCCGCGTTCAACTCGCCGCCGTAAATGAAGATCGACGCGGTCGTGTAGAGAAACACGAGCGCGACCATCACGGACGCAAGACCCGCATAGGTCGTGACGTAATTGTAGGAAAAGCGGCCAAGGTAATAGCCGAAGGCGGCACCCGCGATCAGCCACAGGATCAGCGTCACGATGATGCCGGGCGCAACCTCGCTCAGGGTGCGCCGGCCCGCAGGCAGCCACATGTGTACGACGATCAGCGCCACCACGAGCACCGCGGACGCGGTCGCGTAGCGCACGAAGGCCGCGATCCCGCGAAACGGCTCGAGCGCCGGCACAAACTTCACCGCCGTCTGCCACAACAGCGGCCACAGCACGACGAGGAACGAGAGCGCAAGCAGGCCCGCCGCACCCACCAGCACATAGCCGATGGATTCGAGCCGCAACCACCAGAAATGCCGCTGCTCGCCGACGTCATAGGCGCGGTTCAGCCCGATGCGCAGGCTCTCGATTCCGCTGGAAGAAAAATAGACCGCAAGCGCGATACCGAAGGTGAGCGCATCGGTGCGGATGTTCGTCAGCACGTCATGGATTTCGCGTGCGATCGGGCCTGCGACTTCCTTCGGCCAGGTATCGAGCAGGATTTGCGCGGTGTTGTCGGCAAGCTCCTTCGAGCCGAACACAGCGGCAAGCGAGGTCACGAAGATCATGAACGGGAACAGCGCCATCAGGCCCGAAAGCGCGATGTGACTGGCAATCGCCCAGCCGTCGTCGTCGTTGAAACGCCAGAAGGCGTCGATGGCGATGCGTAACGGTTTCGGCAAGCGGAATTCCTGCTCGGGAATATCCCCTCAGATCGCGATTTGCGGGCCGAAATGCAAGTCTTGCCGCGTTCCCGGCGATTTACGCGGCGCGTACCGCACCGAGGAAATCGCGGATCGCGGCGTCCAGCTTCTCCGCCTCGCCGCCGAGATGCACCGCAAGCCCCGCGACTTCGCTCGCCGTCGCCGTCGCTCCGGCAGCGGCCGTCTGCACCGATTTCATCGCACCGGCGCCGGCGTCGGCGTCGTTCGACGCCCGCCCGACGTTCTCGGCGATCGAAACGACCGCCGCGTTCTGTTCTTCGATCGCCGAAGCGATCGAGGAGGCGATGGCCGACATTTCCTCGATCACGGTCGAAACCGTATCAATCGCGGTCGCGGCATCCCCGGAGGCTTCCTGGATCGAACCGATCTGGTGCGCGATGTCTTCGGTCGCGCGCGCCGTCTGCGCCGCGAGCGATTTCACTTCCTGCGCAACGACCGCAAAGCCCTTGCCGGCATCGCCCGCGCGCGCGGCTTCGATGGTGGCATTGAGCGCAAGCAGGTTGGTCTGTGCTGCAATCGACTGAATGAGTCCGACGACTTCGCCGATCCGCGACGCGGCATCACCGAGGTTGCGCATGATCGCAACCGAGCGCTGCGCTTCGGCGACCGCGCGGTTCGCAACTTCGGTGGACGTCGAGGTCTGGTGTGCGACTTCGGAAACGGAAACGGAAAGCTGCTCGGTCGCGACCGCGGCCTGCGCGACGTTCGAGGAAGCGGCACCCGCCGCTTGTCCCGCGCGCGAGGCTTCGGAATCGACATTGCCCGCGGTATTTTCGAGCTTGTCGGCGGCGCTCGTCAGTTTTTGCGACGCATCGCGCACTGCGTCGAGACCGGCATTGGCGGTATCGCCGAAGCGGCGGATCAATTCTTCGACCAGTTGCACGCGCCTCTCGCGCTGGCTCGTCGCATCCGCCTGCTCGCCTTCGAGGCGCCTGCGCTCGCGCGCGTTGTCGCGGAACACGACCACGGTGCGCGCCATCGCGCCGATTTCGTCACGCGCGTTGACCGCCGGAATATCGGTGACGGTTTCGCCGCCCGCAAGACGGCGCATCACATCCGAAAGCCCACGCAACGGCCCGGTGACGCTCAAACCGATCAGCCAGTTGAGCGCAAGACCGAGGAATGCCACCGCGATCCCAACGCTGATGATGATGTTGCGCGTGCGCGACTGCGACACGTCGAGCGAGTTGGCGGCTGTCGCCTGCGCCTGCTTGGCATGGAGAATAATGCTATCGGTGGAAGCCTGCATGTCGGCGGTGGAATTCTGGATCACGATCGACTGCGTGGAGACGATCCGCGTCTGCGAAATCCATTCCCCGAATTCGTTGCGGTACTGCTCCACGGCTTCCGTGATCTCGTTCTTCACGGGCTCCGGGAGGCTGGACTTGCCGAGATGGCCGGTAAACATCGCAAGCTCACCGTAGATGCGGTAAGTCGCGGAAAGATCGCCCGAAAGAATGAATTCCATCTCGTAGCGGCGAAGCTGCGAGAGCGATGCGACCAGCCGCAGCGCGTCAAGTTCGGACATCTTCGCGACATCCGACGTGACGAGCGTTTCCACCTTGGCGGCAGCTTGCGCGAAACGCGCGCGAATGCCTTCCTCTTCCGAGAAGCCGAGTTCGTTTTTCGCCTTGGCGAGATATTCGAAGTTCGACCGCAGCGTCACCAGCGAGCCGCGCAGCTTCGCGATCGCGGTAGCGTCGCGCTTCTCTGCGTATTTCTCGATCGTGGTAAGGTTCTCGAGCGCGATGCTGAGCTGGTCGTAGAACGCCTGCTTCTGCGCGCGATCCTTGCCCTCGACGTAGTCCTTCATCGCTACGCGCATGACCGAAAGCGCGCTGTTGAATTCGCGGCTTGCATTGGCAAGATCGCTCGAATTCTGCACCGTCTCGAAGGACGCGCTGACCGTGCGCTCGCCGTTCGCGAAGAAGATGCCGATGATGGCAAGGCCTATGACCGGGATCAGCGCAAGTGTGAAGATGCGAGCGCGAACCGAAAGCGCTGGCAAGCGGCGTAAAATGAATGAAGCAAATTGCGGCAACGACATCCTAAGGCCCTTGCGTAGCCGAAAAGCGCCGCGCCGGTGGCTGTGCCATCCGGGGCCGCGCCCTCTGAAATCGTCGTGAGTAAAGCGGCTGGACGGTTAACAACTGGTTGCCTCTTGCTTTTGTGCAATGCACCAATAAGGATGCGCCGCTTAACCCGCTAAAAAGGGCTACCGATGACGCAAGCCGCTTCCCGTGCCGCCGGCGCCGACACCGGCCTCCTGCCGCTCCTGATCGAAGCAAGCGATTCGGTGCAGGCACTCCTTGCCGAAGCCGCCGCCTCGGTTCGCCTGAAGGTGACGGAGGGCGGCAAGATTTCGTCGGCAGCACTCGAGCGCGAGCAGCACGCCGCGCACGGCTATGCCTGGCTTGCGACCTATGTGGAGTCGGTCCGCCAGCTTGCCGCCTATACCGGCCGCATGATCGAGACGAACCGCTTCGGCGAGATCGAGGAACTTCTGGTGCGGGTCGGCGCCGGCGAATATCTCGCGCAGATTTTCGGCGGCATCCCGATGAGCCAGGGCGAGATGCTGCGCCTCGCCGACCTCGGCGTGACCGAGCAGAAGGCCGCTGCGCGCATGACGCCGGCGGTGAAGGAACTGATCGCGGGCAACAATGCTGAAACGCGCGCCGCGCTCGCAAAGCTGATTGCCAAAGCGCAAGGCTCGCTCACCATCGGCGACGCCGGCCTCGACGAGACGCTGGATGCCATGCGCGCGGAAATGCACCGCTTCGCCGAGAGCGAAGTCGTACCGCATGCCCACGAATGGCACTTGAAGAACGAATACATCCCTATGGATATCATTTCGAAGATGGCCGAGCTCGGCGTCTTCGGGCTGACGATCCCGGAGGAGTACGGCGGCCTCGGCCTCGGCAAGGAGTCGATGGTTCTGGTTTCCGAAGAACTTTCGCGCGCCTGGATCGGCGTGGGTTCGCTCGGCACGCGTTCCGAGATTGCAGCCGAATTGATCCTCGGCGGCGGGACCGACGAGCAGAAGCAGCAATGGTTGCCGAAGATCGCGTCGGGCGAAATCCTGCCCACCGCGGTCTTCACTGAACCGAACACGGGCTCCGATCTCGCCTCGCTCAAAACCCGCGCCGAGAAGAACGGCGACGTTTATAAAGTGTACGGCAACAAGACCTGGATCACGCATCCGGTCCGCGCCGACCTGATGACGCTCTTGTGCCGCACCAAGCCGGAGGAAAAGGGTTATCAGGGTCTTTCCATCCTGCTCGCCGAAAAGCCGCGCGGCGACGACGAAAATCCGTTCCCGGCCGAAGGCATGACCGGCGGCGAGATCGAAGTCATCGGCTATCGCGGCATGAAGGAATTCGAGATCGGTTTCGACGGCTTCAAAGTGAAAGCCGAAAATCTGCTCGGCGGCACGGAAGGCAACGGCTTCAAGCAACTGATGCAGACCTTCGAGGCCGCGCGCATCCAGACCGCCGCGCGCGCGATCGGCGTCGCGCAATGTGCGATGGAGCTGGGCCTGCGCTATGCGCATGAGCGCATCCAGTTCGGCAAGCCGCTTTATTCGTTTCCGCGCGTCGCCGACAAGATCGTGAGCATGGCCGCCGAAATACTGATTGCGCGCCAGCTCACTTATCACGCGGCGCGCGAGAAGGATTCCGGCCGCCGCTGCGATCTCGAAGCCGGCATGGCGAAGCTGCTTGCCGCCCGCGTCGCATGGGCCTCGGCCGACAACGCCTTGCAGATTCACGGCGGCAACGGATTCGCGATGGAATATCCGGTGTCGCGCGTGCTCGCCGACGCCCGCATTCTCTCGATCTTCGAGGGCGCGGCGGAGATTCAGGCACAGGTGATCGCGCGCCGTCTGCTCGACGGTACCAACTAAGCCGCTCCGCTCGCGTTTGACCGCGCGCAAAGGCGTGCGCCCGGAGAATGATAAAGCCCGGGCGAACGGCGGCGCGCGGAAAGCCCCGAAGCAACTCCTTCGCGTCTGCTGCGTTGATGTCATCAAATAGCGGAGGACGTCCTTGGAAAAGTTGAAAATCGATACCGGCGGCTGGGTTCTGGTCTGCGACGGCGGCAAGGCGCTGCTCTTCGAAAACGTCGGCGACCGCGAATATCCGGATTTGCGGATGCGCGAGGTGTTCGAGCACGAAAATCCCTCAACCGCGGAACAGGGCGCGGACAAGCCCGGCCGCTCCCATTCTTCCGTTGGCCCGGGCCGCAGCGCCGTCGGCCAGACCGACTGGCACGATCAGGCCGAAGCGGAGTTTCTCAAAGGCCTCGCCGGCAAGGTTCATCACGCGGTGCTTTCCGGCACGCCGAAGGAAATCGTGATCGTGGCGCCGCCGCGCGCGCTCGGCATGCTCCGCGAGCACTACACGCCCGCGATCAAACAGGCCCTGCAAAATGAAATCGACAAGGACCTCGTGAAGATGCCGGCCGACCAGATCGAAAAACACCTGACGCACTGATGTATGCGAAACCGCTCCTGCGTCTCGCCGCCTGCCTCGTCCTGTGTTTTTGCGTGGCCGGTCTCGGTGCGATTGCGACCGCGCCGAAAATTGCAACGTGGTACGCCGCACTCCAGAAGCCTTCTTTCACGCCGCCGAACGTCATCTTCCCGATCGCCTGGAATGTACTTTATGCGCTGATGGCGTTTTCGCTGTGGCGGCTCTGGCAAGCGCCGCGCGGGGAAATGCGCCCCCGCGCAATTACGCTCTTTTTATTGCAGCTTGCCGTGAACCTCGCGTGGTCGTGGATTTTCTTCGGTGCGGAATCGATCCGCGGCGGACTTTCCACGATTCTCGCGCTGGACGTATTGGTTGCGATGACGATTCTGGCAGCATGGAAGGTGGATCGCTTTGCCGCGAGCCTGCTCCTGCCCTATCTCCTCTGGATCGGCTACGCTACCGCGCTCAACGCCGGGATTGCCTCGCTCAATCCATAAGCCCAAGGAGATGTTCGCATGGGTGCGTTTCTGCAAACGATCGCGGTGCCGCTCGCGCTGATCGCGGTCGGCATCGTGCTGGTTCTGGGGCTGTGGAATTTGCTCAAGGGCGGCTCCGGCAACACATCGCAGAAGCTGATGCGCATGCGCGTGCTTTTGCAGGGCATCGCGATCGCGCTCGTGATGTTCACCCTCTGGGTGCTCGGCAAGTAGCGAAATTCCGGCGGCGCGAAAAATAGGCTACAACCGGCCTCCGCAGGGAGGATTCAGACTTGGTTGTCCTGAACCGCATTTACACGAAGACCGGCGATGACGGCACCACCGCGCTTGGGAGCGGCGAGCGGCGTCTAAAATCCGATCTGCGCGTCGATGCCTATGGTACGGTCGACGAGACCAATGCCGCGATCGGCATCGCCCGGCTGCATCTTTCGAACGAGCCGGATGTGAACGCGATCATGAATCGCGTACAGAACGACCTGTTCGATCTCGGCGCCGATTTTGCGGTGCCTGAAACGGGGAACGCGCCGAAAGAGCGGCTGCGCGTGGTCGAGGCGCAGGTCGAGCGGCTGGAGGCTGAGATCGATAAACTCAACGCCTCCCTCAAACCTTTGCGCTCTTTCGTGCTCCCCGGCGGCGAACCGTCGGCGGCCTATCTGCATCTCGCCCGCACCGTTTGCCGCCGCGCGGAGCGGCTCGCGGTCGAGCTTTCGAAGCGGGACGGAGAAAAGGTGAACCCGGCCGCAATCCGCTATCTCAACCGCCTCTCGGATCTGCTCTTCGTCGCGGCGCGATACGTCAATGGCCGGGGCGAGCGCGACGTGTTATGGGTGCCGGGCGCGAACCGCTGAGCCGCTCATGGTTTTTCTCCCAGTCTACGATTACAACCAGCTTCGCTACATCAAGCGCCCTTACGTCACCTGGGGGCTGATGGCAGCGAACATTCTTATTTATTTCCTGTTTCAGTCCGGCCTCGTCTGGAATTTCGACGAGTACCTGAACCGCAATCTCGGCTTCATGCCGGCTTCGATCCTTGCGAACTCCGGCAGCTCCACCGACGTGCCCGCGATCATCGCGCAGGTGCCGGGCATCAAGCTCTTTACTTATATGTTCCTGCACGGCGACCTCGGTCACCTGTTCGGCAACATGATCTTCCTCTGGGTATTCGGCGACAACGTCGAGGATGCGCTCGGGCGCTTCCGCTACTTTCTGTTCTACGTCGCCTGCGGCGTCGCGGCCGGCCTCGTGCATTTCCTCGCGCAAAGCAGTTCGACCACGCCGCTGATCGGCGCATCCGGTGCGATTTCCGGTCTGCTCGCGGCCTATCTCGTCTTGTTTCCGCGCGCGAAAGTCTGGGTGCTGTTCTTCACGCGCATTCCGATCAAATTACGCGCCTATTGGGTGCTCGGCATCTACCTGCTGTTCAATCTCGCGCAGGTCTTTTTCCGCTCGATGGATAACGTCGCGTGGTGGGCGCATATCGGCGGCTTCGGCGCGGGCTTGATCCTCGTCATTTTAATGCGCCGCCAGGAAGTCGGGCTGTTCAAGGGCGAGCCCGACACGGTCGCCGCGGTCGCGGATGCCGCAACGGTTTCGCCGGTCGAGCCGGTCGCGGAGGGAACGACCGAAGCGCCGGTGCCCCAGATCGACGCGCCGACGGTCGTGGTTCGCGTTGACAGGCCCAAGGACCAGCCATAGTTTGCCCGCCGCACCGCAACAAATGGGGCGCGGATGAAAGTTCTGGTCGCAGTAAAGCGTGTTATCGATTTCAACGTGAAGGCGCGCGTGAAGCCTGACGGTTCCGGCGTCGATCTCGCAAACGTCAAAATGTCGATGAATCCCTTCGACGAAATCGCCGTCGAAGAGGCGATCCGCATGAAGGAAGCCGGCAAGGCGACCGAAATCGTCGCGGTTTCGGTCGGGCCCCAGCAGGCGTCCGAAACCATCCGTACCGCGCTCGCGATGGGCGCCGACCGCGGCATCCTCGTGAAGAACGACGGCCCGGTCGAGCCGCTCGCAGTTGCCAAGATTCTCAAGGGCATCGTCGACGCCGAGAAACCGAACCTCGTGATCCTCGGCAAGCAGGCGATCGACGACGACTCCAACCAGACCGGACAGATGCTGGCGGCACTCCTGAATTGGCCGCAGGGCACCTTCGCTTCAAAAGTCGCCATGGAAGCCGACAGCGTGAGCGTGACCCGCGAGATCGACGGCGGCCTGCAGACCGTCAAGCTGAATCTGCCCGCGATTGTCACCACCGATCTGCGCCTGAACGAGCCGCGCTATGCGTCGCTGCCGAACATCATGAAGGCAAAGAAGAAGCCGATCGACGAGAAGGCGCCGGCCGACTACGGCGTCGATGTCGCGCCGCGCCTGAGGATCGTGAAGACCGCCGAACCCGCGGGCCGCAAGGCCGGCGTGAAGGTCGGCTCGGTCGCCGAACTCGTCGACAAGCTCAAAAACGAAGCGGGAGTGATCTGACCATGGCGACACTCCTGATTGCCGAACACGACAACAAGACGCTCAGTCCTGCGACCGCGAAAGCGCTGACCGCGGCGGCTGCGCTCGGCGGCGACGTCGATGTGCTGGTCGCGGGCGAAGGTGCGAAGGCGGTTGCCGATGCGGCCGCGAAACTCGCGGGCGTGAAGAAGGTGCTGCTCGCCGACAACGCGGCTTACAAGAACAAGCTCGCCGAGCCGATGGCGGCGCTCATCGTGAAGCTCGCCGCGAACTACGACGCGATCGTTTCGCCGGCGACGACGTCGGGCAAGAATTTCATGCCGCGCGTCGCCGCACTCCTCGACGTCATGCAGATCTCGGAAGTCACCAAGGTCGAGAGTGACGACACCTTCCAGCGCCCGATCTATGCCGGCAACGCGATCCAGACCGTGCAGTCGTCCGACAAGAAGAAAGTCATCACTGTCCGTACCGCGTCCTTTCAGGCGGCGGGCGAAGGCGGCTCGGCTTCGGTCGAGAACGCGGAGGGTGCGGGCGACCCGGGCATTTCCTCGTTTGTCGGCGAAGAGCTTTCGAAATCAGATCGTCCCGAACTCACCTCGGCGCGCATCATCATTTCCGGCGGCCGTGCCATGGCGAATAAGGAAAACTTCGCGAAATACATTGAACCGGTCGCCGATAAACTCGGCGCCGCGATGGGCGCGTCCCGCGCTGCGGTCGATGCCGGCTACGCTCCGAACGACTGGCAGGTCGGCCAGACCGGCAAGGTGGTCGCGCCTGAGCTTTACATCGCCGTCGGCATTTCCGGCGCGATCCAGCATCTAGCCGGCATGAAGGACTCCAAAGTGATCGTCGCGATCAACAAGGACGAAGAGGCACCGATCTTCCAGGTCGCCGATTACGGTCTTGTCGGCGATCTCTTCCAGGTATTGCCCGAACTCGAAAAAGAACTCGGTAAATAGCGAGCGGCCGCGCGATGAAAGCCTTGAAAAAAATCGGTGTGATCGGCGCGGGCCAGATGGGCAACGGCATCGCCCATGTCTGCGCGATCGCAGGCTATGACGTGAAGCTCAACGACATTTCCGACGACCGCATCAAGGCGGGCCTTGCCACCATCAACGGCAACATGCAGCGCCAGGTCTCCAAGGCGCTGCTTTCGGAGGGCGACCGCCAGGCCGCGCTCAACCGCATCGCGCCCGCCGCCACGTTTCAGGATCTCACCGACTGCGATCTCGTGATCGAATCGGCCTCCGAAAAGGAAGAGATCAAGAAGAAGATTTTCGGCGAGCTTTCGGCGCTGATGCCGAAAGATGCGCTGCTTGCGTCCAACACCTCGTCCATTTCGATCACGCGCCTCGGCGCCTCCACCGACCGCCCGGAAAAGTTCATCGGCATTCACTTCATGAATCCGGTGCCGCTAATGGAGCTGGTCGAACTGGTGCGCGGCATCGCCACCGACGAGGACACCTTCGAGGCCTCGAAGGAATTCGTCTCGCGGCTTCAGAAGACCTACGCGGTGGCCGAAGACTTCCCCGCCTTCATCGTGAACCGCATCCTGCTGCCGATGATCAACGAAGCGATCTACACGCTTTATGAAGGCGTGGGCTCGGTCGAAGCGATCGACAAGGCGATGAAACTCGGCGCCAATCATCCGATGGGCCCGCTGCAACTTGCCGACTTCATCGGCTTGGACACCGTGCTTTCGGTGATGCAGGTGCTGCACGAGGGTCTCGCGGATTCGAAGTACCGCCCCTGCCCGCTTCTTGTGAAATATGTCGAAGCCGGCTGGTTAGGGCGCAAGACCAAACGCGGCTTCTACGATTATCGCGGCGAAAAGCCGGTTCCCACCCGCTGATCGGCAAGCGCTAAGCGTTCCTTAACCCGCGGCCGCCATTTTCACGGCCATGGAAACCGCCCTCGTCTCCGCCGTCATGGCCGGCAAAACCGCGCAGATGCAGATGGCGCTTGCCGCCAAGTTCGCGAAGATGAATGTCGCGAGCGAACAGTCGATCGCGCAGCTGGTCGAGGCCGCCGGTCAGAACTTGCAGAAACTCGCCGACGCCGCGAACGGCCTCGGACAGAATCTCGATATCAGCGTTTAGTCTTTGATTGTCATTCCGGGGCGCCAAAGGTGCGAACCCGGAGTCCAGAGCCTCAAACCAAAGCCTGTCTCGGTAGCCCTGGATTCCGGATCGCGCGCGAGCGCGCGTCCGGAATGACAGAATGAATGGAAACGGCGCTCAGGAACTTAGTTCTTCGCGATCGCCGCGCGGCTCAGCGCGAGCGCATCCTCGCTCGCCCATTCCGCCGGTCCCGGCATGAAGCCGAGTTCGCACCCATCGCGGTCGACGAGGATCGTCGAAGGCAGCCCCGGCGCACGGCCAGCACCTTTCAGTTTCTGAAACACGTTCGTCGTCGGATCTTCGTAATAGACGAGGTGCTTCACCTTGATCTCTTCCAGAAATTTCTTCGGCTTGTCGCCGCCGCGCTGGTCGAGATTGATCGCAAGCACCGCGAAATCCTGCCCGCCGAGCTTGCTTTCGAGTTCGTCGAGTGCGGGCATTTCCTTGCGGCACGGCACGCACCACGTCGCCCAGAGATTGATGAGCACAATACGGCCCTTGAAATCCTCGAGGCTGACGGTCCGGCCTGAGCCGTCCTTGAAGGTGATGGGCGTCGCCCGGCGCGGGCTCGCATTCGGCGAGAAAGCCGCGACTTCGCCCTTGGCGAGCGGCATTAACCGTTTGGCGGTGAGGCCTGCGTTAACACAGGATGCGTCCGAAACGACGCCCGCGTTGCGCGGCAAGCCTCCGGTCAGATATACCCCGGCGAACCCCGCAATCGTGCCGAGCAATGCCGCAAGCAATAAATAGCGCGCGCGGCGCAGCCAGATTACGCGAGCGGTCGGTTCGGGGTTTGAAGCGGTCATGGTTCAGGCCGTCAGGGTTCGAGACAACAGAGTTCGCGCATGAGCAACAAGATGTGGGGCGGCAGGTTCGCGGCGGGACCCGACGCGATCCTCGAGGAGATCAACGCCTCGATCGACTTCGACCGGCACTTGTTCGCACAGGACATCGCCGGCTCCAAGGCGCATGCCTCGATGCTGGCCGCTCAAGGCATCATTACGGCAGCCGACGCGGACAAAATCGCGCAGGGCCTCGACGCCATTCTGGCCGAGATCGAAAGCGGCGAGTTCAATTTCTCACGCGAACTCGAGGACATTCACATGAATGTCGAAAGCCGCCTTGCCGCGCTGATCGGCCCGTCCGCGGGACGCCTGCATACCGCACGCTCCAGGAACGATCAGGTCGCGACCGACTTCCGGCTTTATATCCGCGACACCATCGATGGCCTCGACAAGTCGCTTGCGGACTTGCAAGTCGCGCTCGCCGAGAAGGCGCTCCACTATGCCGAGGCGGTGATGCCCGGCTTCACGCATTTGCAGACCGCGCAGCCCGTCACCTTCGGGCATCATCTTCTCGCTTACGTCGAGATGCTTTCACGCGACCGCGGGCGGCTTGCCGATGCCAGAACGCGCATGAACGAAAATCCACTGGGCTCCGCCGCGCTTGCCGGAACGTCGTTTCCTATCGATCGCGACATGACGAGCAAGGCGCTCGGCTTCGACCGGCCGACCGCGAACAGTCTCGACGCAGTGTCCGACCGCGACTTCGTGCTGGAGACGCTTTCAGCGGCCTCGATCTGCGCGATGCATCTGTCGCGCTTCGCCGAGGAAATCGTGATCTGGACCACGCCGGCGTTCGGCTTCGTCGCGCTCTCCGATAAATTCACGACCGGCTCCTCGATCATGCCGCAGAAGCGCAACCCGGACGCGGCCGAACTCGTGCGTGCGAAAGCGGGCAAGATCATCGGCGCGCTCGTGCAGTTGCTGGTGGTGATGAAAGGTCTTCCGCTCGCCTACGCAAAGGACATGCAGGAAGACAAGGACGGCACCATCCGCGCGCTTTCGGATTTCTCGATCGTGATCGCGGCAACCGCCGGCATGACGCGCGATCTCGTGGCAGACGAGAAACGCATGAAGTCGATGGCTGGCGACGGCTATTCGACCGCGACCGATCTTGCCGACTGGCTGGTGCGGACGCTGAACATTCCGTTCCGCGAAGCGCACCACATCACGGGCTCGATTGTCGCGAAGGCGTCCGGCGCGAAACTGCCGCTGCATCGCCTGCCGCTTGCAGAAATGCAGTCGGTCGAACCGCGGATCACCGACGACGTTTTCAACGTGCTTTCGGTGACCAAATCGGTGGCAAGCCGCGTCAGCTACGGCGGCACCGCGCCGAAGAACGTGCGCGTGCAGGCCAAGCGCTGGCTGAAAAAGCTGGGCCACGACCCGAAATGACGCATCGGCCGCGGCCTCGCTTTGGCCGCGGTTTTCCTATAGTGCAGTGCCGCTCGCGGGAGATTTCCTTGACCATCCGTTCGAACCAGAAGCTGCCGATCGCCGTGCTGGCCACGGCCCTTTTGCTTGCCGGTTGCGGCGTGAAGGGCCCGCTGGAGCCGCCGCTCGGCGCGGAAAATACGGCTGCTCCCAATCCGCTCCAGACCACGGTTACCCCGGATTCGAGCGCGACCTCGGTCACCTCGACCCAGACCGTGACCACGAGCAGCCGGGGTTTCACGGTGCCGTTCAGCACGTCGGCATCGCAGGAAAAGAAGAAGCGCCTGAAACAGGGCAACGTCCCGGTGACCAGCAAGCCGCCGCGGCCGGATCGCGGCTTCATCCTCGACGACCTGCTCTGATAACGTCCTCCTTCGATGCATCATTTTGCCTACCGTAACGGCGTCATGCACGCCGAAGACGTCGATCTGACCGCGCTCGCGCGCGAAGTCGGCACGCCGTTCTATTGCTATTCGTCCGCGACGCTGGAACGGCACTACCGCGTCTTCGCGGACGCCTTCGCCGATACACCGTCGCTCGTGTGCTTCGCGCTGAAGGCGAACTCCAATCAGGCGGTGATCGCAACGCTCGCCAAACTCGGCGCGGGTGCCGACATCGTTTCGGGCGGCGAGCTTACGCGCGCGCTCGAAGCTGGCGTGCCCGCGAATAAGGTCGTGTTCTCCGGCATCGGCAAGACGCGAGAGGAAATGGCGGCTGCACTTCGTGCTGGAATCTATTGCTTCAACGTCGAAAGCGAACCCGAACTCGTCGCGCTTTCCGAAGTCGCGCAATCTTTGAATGTGAAGGCGCCAGTTTCGGTACGCGTGAACCCGGACGTAGACGCGAAGACGCACGCCAAGATCGCGACCGGCAAGAGCGAGAACAAGTTCGGCATTCCGATTGCGCGCGCGCGCGAAGTCTATGCGGAAGCAGCCAGCCTTCCCGGCATTCGGGTCGCCGGCATCGACATGCATATCGGCAGCCAGATCGTCGAGCTCTCGCCGTTCGACAATGCTGCGGCGCTCATGGCGGAGCTCGCGCGCGATCTGCGCGCGGCCGGCCACAGGATCGAGCATCTCGATCTCGGCGGCGGCTTGGGCATCCCCTATCAGGACAACAACACGCCGCCGCCCTTGCCGACCGAATATGCGGCGGTGGTGAAGAAGCATCTGAAGGGATTGGATGCGAAGCTCGTATTCGAGGTCGGCCGCATGATCGTCGGCAACGCAGGCGTTCTCGTGAGCCGCGTGATCTTCTGGAAGCAGGGCGAGGCGAAGAATTTTCTGATCGTGGACGCCGCGATGAACGATCTCATTCGCCCGACGCTTTACGAGGCCTGGCACGAGATCAAGCCGGTGCAGGAAGCGGCCCTCGATGCAGCGTGGGTCACGGCGGATGTGGTCGGGCCGGTTTGCGAATCGGGCGATTATCTGGCGCTCGGCCGCCGCCTGCCGGAAATGAAGGAAGGCGATCTGGTGGCCGTCATGACCGCGGGCGCCTATGGCGCTGTGCAGGCCTCGACCTACAACACCCGCGCGCTCATTCCCGAAGTGCTTGTGCGCGAAGGCGAATACGCCGTGGTGCGGCCGCGCTTCGACGCCGCCGCCATTATTGCGCTCGACAAGCTGGCGCCCTGGCAATGCTGAAATATTGCATCGCCGAAAAGTCATTGGCCGCGGCCATATTCGCCCGGTAAACTTCCTGCCGGGCATGGGGTGATCCCGCGAGGAACCGGCGAGTTGAGCGGCGCACCTGATACGAAGAACGGCGGCGAACTTCCCTCCGGGGTCGTTCGCGAAGCACTGACCGCGCTATCGCTCGCCGTCGCGCGTGCCCGCCAGGCGCTGCTCTGGGAAAGCGTGTGGCCGGTTCTGGTCGCGGTTCTTTCGCTTCTCGGAATTTTTCTCAGCCTCTCCTGGGCGGGGCTATGGATTTCACTCCCGCCTTACGGCCGCATCGCAGGCAGCATCTTCTTCGCACTCCTTTTGATCGCGGTTCTTATTCCCGCAATCCGCATCCGCATTCCGGGCTTGCGCGAAGGCGTGACGAGGCTCGACCGCAACAACGTGAGCGCCCACCGTCCTGCGACCGCGCTTACCGACAAACTAGCAACGAAATCCGAAGACCCGATGGCCGCCGCACTCTGGCGCGCGCATCTCGCGCGCACCGCGGAGACCGCGAAGAATCTTCGCGCTGGCATGCCGCGCCCGCGGCTTGCGCTGCGCGATCCGTTTGCATTTCGCGCGCTGATTCTGCTCGCGCTCGTCGCTACTTACTTCATCGCCGATAGCGACCGCACACGCCGTATCGCCGCCGCCTTCGACTGGACTGGCGCGCTCACGCCGCGGCTTTATCGGGTCGATGCGTGGATCACATCGCCGCTTTATACCGGCCGCGCGCCGGTGCTGCTTGCAGGCATCCGCCACGACGAAGCGGCACCCGGCGAAGTTGCGCAGGTTTCCGTTCCGGCGGGCAGCATGCTGATCGTGCGCGGCACCAATCTTGCGGCGCTCGATCTCGTCATCGACGGAAAATTGCAGGAAGAACCGAACGAGAAACCGGACGCCGCCAAAACCGGCGCCGAAAAGACTGGCATCGAACGGCACTTCCGTATTCTCGAAGATGCCTCGATCACGGTGAAGGGTCTTCCCGTCGGCGAGGCGAAGTGGTCGTTCCGCGCGATCGCCGACCAGCCGCCGACGATCCGGCTCGCGAAAGACCCGGAGATCGCGGGCCGCAGTGCGCTCAACCTCGCCTATGGCGTCAGCGATGACTACGGCGTCACCGCTGCCGAAGCACAGTTCGAACGCGTGATGCCGCTCCATCCGAATGCGAGTTCGCTCACGCCGCGCCCGCTCGTACCCGCGCCGAATTTCGCGTTGGTGCTGCCGCAGGCGCGCACCAAGAGCGGCGTCGGCCAGACCACCAAGGATTTGACCGAACATCCCTGGGCCGGCGCGACCGTAACCATGACGCTGATTGCCCGCGACGAAGGCGGCAACGAAGGCAAAAGCGAACCGCGGCAAATCACGATTCCGCAGCGCTCGTTCCAGAAGCCGGTCGCCCGCGTGCTGATCGAACAGCGCCGCGAGCTTGCTTTCGATGCCAATGCCCGCGGCCGCGTGCAGGCCGCACTCGACGCGCTGATGATCGCGCCGGAGCGCTTCACGCCGGAAGCGAACGTCTATCTGGGCCTGCGCACCGCAAGCACGCGGCTGCGCATCGCGCGCTCTGACGACGACCTGCGCGGCGTGATCGACTATCTCTGGGAAGTCGCGGTCCTGATCGAGGACGGCACGCTCTCCGACGTCGAGCGCGATCTGCGCGCCGCCGAGAACGCGCTGCGTCAGGCGCTCGAGCGCAACGCGTCGGAGCAAGAAATCAAGAAGCTGATGGACCAGCTTCGCGCCGCCCTCGATCGCTACATGAAAGCGCTCGCCGAGCAGCTTCGCAATAACAACAATCCGGACTTGCAGCGCCCCGATCCGAATGCGCGCGTGCTGCGCCCGCAGGATTTGAAGAACATGCTCGACCGGATCGAGCGCATGGCAAAGAACGGCAACCGGCAGGAAGCCCAACGCCTGCTCGATCAGTTGCAATCGATGATGGAGAATCTCCAGAAGAACCGCCGCGCGGGCCCGCAGCAGAATCAGGAAAATCCGCTCGACCGGCTCGGCCGCATGATTCAGGAGCAGCAACGCCTGCGCGACCGCACCTTCCGTCAGGGACAGAGCAATCGCCGCCAGCAGCAACAGGGTGAAGGCCAGAAGAAAAACGGCCAGAACCAGATGGGCCAGCTCAGGCAGGGTCAGGGCGATCTCCGCCAGCAACTGGAAAAAATGCTGGAGCAGCTTCGCAAGCGCCAGCGACAGCAGAACGGTCAGGATCAACAAGGACCGGGCAACGACGCCGCCGACGCGCTCGACAAAGCCGAGCAGGCCATGCGCGACGCGGAGAACCAGTTAGGCCAAGGCGACGCCGACGGCGCGGCGGACTCGCAGGGCCGCGCGCTTTCGCAGCTTCGCCGCGGCGCGCAGGCGATGGCCGACGCCATGCAGCAGCGCGGCCCCGGCGACGGACCCGGCGATCCGGAAGGCCCGGAAGCGGAATCGGCCGACCGCACCGATCCGCTCGGCCGTCCGGTAAGAAGCCGCGAATTCGGCGACGATTTTACCGTCAAAGTGCCCGACGAAATCGACGCGCAACGCGCGCGCCGCGTGCTCGAGGAATTGCGTCGCCGCTTGAGCGAACCCACCCGGCCGCAACTCGAACTCGATTATCTCGACCGCCTGCTCAGGGACTATTAAGCGAGCACTTCGCGCACTTTCGCGCGCACGTCCTCGACCTGGAACGGCTTCACGATCACGCCCTTGATCAGCGCCTCGAGACCGCTCGCGCGTTCGCGCTGATCGGCAAAGCCGGTCATCAGCAATATTGGTAATTGCGGCCAGTCACGGGAAACCGCGAGCGCAAGCGCGATCCCGTCCATCACCGGCATCGAAATATCGGTGAGCAGAAGGTCCGCTTCGTTGCCGGCTTGCAGATAGTCGAGCGCGGCGGCGCCGTCATCGACGGCGTGGACGACATGACCGTCGAGTTCGAGCGCACGCGACAACAGCACGCGCCCCGCCTCTTCGTCTTCGGCAATCACGATACGGGCCACGGCAATGCCCCTCCTGGGGGTTCACGCAAAAAATCCCGACGCGTCAGCGGGTGCTTGCCATCAGATCGCGGCGCGTCAGGAAACGCACCATGATTTCCTTGCTCGCCGCCGGCGGCGACGCGAGCCGGCTTTTGAACGGCACGCGCTCGTGAGGATAGAGGATCGATCGCGGCAAAAGCGCGGTCCAGGAATAAAGCTCGACACCGTTGTCCCCGAGAACCGCGAGCCGCACGCGCGGCAGCTCGACGGCGCCCTGCGCGATGTTCTCGACCTCGCCTTCGATTGCGAGCACCGTGACGCCGTCCTGAATTTCCTGCTTGGTACGGATGTTCTGAAACTCGAGGCCACGCAGGTTCACCGGCAGGCCGATCGTGGCGTAGAGGCTCGCAAGTTCCGGCGCGGCGCGCACCACCGACTGGCGGCCGGCCAGACCCAACAGGAGCACCGCGGCAAGCAGGATCGCGACCGAGCCGAGCGGCATGCGCCGCGCGTGCGCTTTTGCCGTCGAGCGTCCCGATATGACCGTCTTGCGTTTCGGGCGTGGTGCTTCTTCTTCGGCGCCCAGAGAAATCGAAGGCGAATGCTCGATCTGCGCGAGTTCGGCGTCGTCGGAAATCGCCGCCGCATTTCGCTCTGCAACCGCCGCGCGTGTATGATGATCGGCGCGGTCTTCCTCGCTCACCCACGGCATCGGCGCCGCCGGTTCCGGCTCGGCTTCCGCGAGCACGAGACTCGGGGCTTTCGCGAACCACGTCGTCTTGCAGGCCGCGCAACGCACGGTGCGGCCGTTCGGCTCCAGAGCCGAAGGATTCACTTCGAATCCTGCCGCGCAGGACGGGCAAACCAGACGCATTGCAAGCCTCACACAACAATTACTGCGCGCATGATGCCGCAAGACCCGTTAATGGATCGAAAACCGTAATTTGGGCATCTGCTGCATGGAAAGTGCCGGTACGGCGGCCTTTTCCATCGCGGCTTCCCGAAACGGGACGCCGCGCGCGAAAGAGACGCATGGGCCGCCTGCTTGCCGTATTTGGAAATACCATGCTGGATATGAACGGGATGACGAGCGGGAGCGAGCCGGATTCGCCGCCGATGGCGGGAAACGCCGCGCGCGGCAGGCGCGGGCGCAGCTTTTTGTCGGTGCTGCTCTGGAGTTTTTCCGGGGCGGTGATCGCGGGATTGATCGCGGGCTTCGTCGTCTATCTGAAGGAAATTCCTTCGGTCGAGACGCGCACCACGCGTGGCGCTGACGGCATCGTGGTGCTGACCGGCGGCGCCCAGCGCATGGCCGATGCGATCGAACTGCTCGCGCAGAGCCGCGGCAAGCGGCTCCTCGTTTCCGGCGTCAATCCGATCACAACCACAGACGAATTGAAGAAGCAGATTCCGGATTTCGCGCGGCTTTCGGAATGTTGCATCGATCTCGGCCACGAGGCGCAGAACACGCTCGGCAACGCAGTCGAAACCGCGGGCTGGGCGAAGAAGCACGGCTTCAAGTCGCTCCTGATCGTGACCTCTGCCTGGCACATGCCGCGCGCGCTGGTCGAGCTCGAGCACGAAACCGACGGCATCGAACTGATCCCTTATCCGGTGTTCACCGAGCGCATGCGCGAGCATAGCTGGTGGTCGACCCCGCAGACCGTGCGGCTTCTCGTTTTCGAGTATCTGAAATATCTTGCCGCGCTCGTCCGCGCGACCTGAGACCTTCGGCGGCGAAGAACAAGGAAAGTCCCGGCCCGTGCAGCTTTTCCGCTCGCTTCTCTTCAACGTCGCGTTCTATCTGAACACCTTCCTGCAGATCATGTTCTATCTGCCGGTGTTGCTGCTGCCGCGCCGCTACGTCTGGATTCCGGTGCGCTCGTGGGCTGCGGGCAACCGCTTTCTCCTGAAATGGATCGCCGGCATCGAGCCGGAAATCATCGGGTTCGAGAAGGTGCCGCCGGGCGGCATCATCGTCGCCTCCAAGCATCAGTCGGCGTGGGAGACCTACACGATCGCCGCCATGCTGCCCGACCCGACCTTCGTGCTGAAGCGCGAGCTGCAATGGATCCCGCTGTTCGGCTGGTACACGATGAAGGCCCGCCTGATCCCGGTGAACCGCGGCGCGCGGCAGGCAGCCCTCGACCAGATCACGCAGGTCGGCCGCCAGCGCATGAAGGAACGCCGCCAGATCATCATTTATCCCGAAGGCACGCGGCGTCCGGTCGGCGCGGAGCCTTCCTACAAATACGGTGTCGCACATCTCTACGGTGAACTGGACGTGCCCTGCGTGCCGGTCGCGCTGAACTCCGGGCTTTACTGGCCGCGCCGCTCGCTGCGCATGACGCCCGGCACGGTGCGGATGGAATTTCTCGACCCGATTGAGCCCGGCATGCCGAAGCTCGAATTTCTCAAGCACCTTGAAGAAGTCATCGAAACCGCGACCGCCCGGCTGGTCGAGCAAGGCAAGGAGGAAATCTCGCGCATGAGAACTTGATTCCAATCGTTAAGTTGACATTAACCATTGATGTTCTAGTTTTGTTCTCATGACGCGATTCGAACGAGCGAAATACGCGGGAGAGCTCGCCGCGACGAAATTCCCAGGCCTCGCCGGCCGTTTCCAGTTCTGGTGCGGCGGCTCTGGCCGCCGCTACGCCACCAGCCGCTACGCGCCGGGTGAGACGCCTGCCTACGACCTCGCGGTCTCGCTTTACGTGAAACAGACTCCCGATGGCCCCAAGGTCATCGCGATTTCGGCAGGTCCTGCCAACGAAGCCGCGCCGGTGGAAGCCGATGAAGTGCACGTCCATGTCGTCGAGCGGATCGAAGCGCTGGCTTTCGCGCACCGGGATCTTCGCGCACTGATCGATGACGGCAGCGCGCCGGGTAATGCGTCTTCCGGCAATCCGGGCAGCAACGTTATTCCGTTCAATCCGCGTCGCGCAGCGTAAAGGGCCGCTCGCCCTTCAGCCGTTCCGCGAGCCATTCGAGCCCGCGGTCGCGGATGCCGAGACTATGCAGCGCCTCGACGGTCGCCAGCACATAGTCGGGATTGTTTCCCGACTGGCCGTGCCCTCGCTTTACATAAGCGAGCTGTTCTTCCGGCGTGAGCATGCCGGAATATTGCACATGACCGCGATCGACGAGGTAGCAGACCGCGCTCACCCGTGCGCGGTCGCCGTCAAGTAGATCGACCAGCCGGAATTTTTCCAGATAGACGCTCGTCACCTGCTCCCGCTCGCGCAGGTATTGAATCACGAGATCGCGGTTCTTCGCCGCCACGCGAAACGCGATCCCGTGGCAGGAGCCGCCGCGGTCGAGCCCGAGCACCAGTCCCGGCTTTTCCGGCGTGCCGCGATGGACATGCGAGATCACGCAAAGCGCGCGATGCGCGCCATTGAGCCGTGCGGGGCGCTTTTCGAGAAATTCGAATCCCGGCCGCCACATCAGCGAGCCGTAACCGAACACCCAGAGGTCTCCGCGCATCGTGGCGCTAGTCGTCGCCATAAGGGCGCACGATCGGGAACGCGTCCTCGTGCTCGCGCTTCGCAGAAGTTACCGAGATATGTTCCTTCTCGATCACCTTGCGCCGCGTGAGCCGGCTTTTCGACAGCGCATCGATCAGCATCTCGCCGTCGTTTTCCTCGATCGCTTTCGCCAGCGCCGAAAGGTCGGCGTTAAACTGCTGCAACACGCCGAGCACGGCTTCCTTGTTGTTGAGAAAAATATCGCGCCACATGGTTGGGTTCGACGACGCGATCCGCGTGAAGTCGCGAAAGCCGCCGGCGGAATATTTCATCACTTCCGACTGCGACACTTCTTCGTGTTTGAGCCCGGTATGGAAGATCGCAAACGCGATCAGATGCGGCAGGTGGCTCGTGATCGCGAGCGCCTCGTCATGATGCTTTACCGGCATGGTCTCGACTTCCGCGCCGAGCGCCTTCCAGAATTGCCGCACGGTTTCGGCCGCGTCTTCGTCCGCACCTTCGAGCGGCGTCACGATGCACCAGCGGTTCTCGAAAAGATCGGCAAGCCCCGCTTCCGGCCCGGAATGCTCGGTGCCTGCGAGCGGATGCGCCGGCACGAGATGCACGGATTTCGGCAGATGCGGGAGCATGTCGCGCACCACGGCACCCTTCACCGAACCGACATCGGAAAGAACCGCGCCCGCCTTCAGATGCGGACCGATTTCCTGGGCCAGCGCGCCGTATTGGCCGACCGGTACGCAGGCGATCACGAGATCGGCGCCGCGCACGGCTTCCACACTGGTCTCGACGACTTTCGCAATCCCAAGCCCGAGTTCGGCAACGGTCTTGCGCACTTTCGCCGAGGCGTCGGTCACGACGACTTCGCGCGCGACCTTGTTCGCGCTCACCGCGCGCGTAATCGACGAGCCGATCAGCCCCTGACCGATAACCGCAAGGCGATTTACGACCGGTGCCATGACGACAACAAGGTCACTTCAAAAACTCGGCAAGTGCCGCGATCACGGCCTTATTCTGCTCTTCCGTGCCGATGGTCATGCGCAGCGCGTTGGGAAGCTTGTAGGCGCCCATCTGCCTGAGCACGATCCCGCGCGCGACGAGGAACCCATCCGCTTCCTTCGCACCCTTGCCCGGCTTGTTCGGAAAATGCATCAGCACGAAGTTGCCGACGCTCGGCGTGACGTCCAGCCCGAGTTTCTTCAGTTCCTCGCTGACCCACGGCAGCCACTTCGCGTTGTGCTCGACCGCGCGCTCGACATGCGCGAGATCGGCAAGCGCCGCGGCACCCGCTGCGATCGACGGCGCGCCGAGATTAAACGGTCCGCGCGTGCGGTTCACGGCGTCGATGATTGCGGCGGGGCCATACATCCAGCCGATGCGAAGCGCGGCCAGCCCATGGATTTTCGAGAACGTGCGCGTCATCACGACGTTCTCGCTCGAACCCGCAAGCTCGATGCCGGCTTCGTAGTCGTTCTTGCGTACATATTCCGCGTAGGCCGCGTCGATCAGGAGAATGACGTTGCCGGGAAGTGCTGCGTGCAAGCGGCGCACTTCGGCGATCGGCGTATAGGTGCCGGTCGGATTGTTCGGGTTCGCGAGAAACACCATCCGCGTCTTCCGCGTGACGCAGGCAAGGATCGCATCGACATCGGTCGCGTAATTCTTCTCCGGCGCGATCACCGGCGTGGCGCCCGCCGACAGCGTCACGTTGCGATACATCAGGAAGCCGTGCGTCGTGTAGATCGCCTCGTCGCCGTCCTTTAAGTAGGCGCGCGCAAGCACCGCGAGCAGTTCGTCTGAGCCCGCGCCGCAGACGATGCGGTTCGGGTCGAGGCCGTAAGCCTTGCCGATCGCTTCGCGCAGATCGGTCGCGCCGCCGTCTGGATAAAGCTCGAGCGTATCCGCGCCTTTCTTATAGGCCTCGACCGCCTTCGGGCTCGGCCCAAGCGGCGTCTCGTTCGAAGAGAGCTTGATGACCTTCGCCACACCCGGCGCATGGCTGCGGCCCGGAATATAGGCGTCGATCTCCATGACGCCGGCGCGCGGCTGCGGACGAAGGGCTTCTGGTGAGGCGCTCATTGACGTGAACCTTGGTCGTGTACTTCGGAAAGAATTTCAGGCTTTGGGCGGGACGGTATAGCGGGTCGCGTGGCCGCCGACGAGGGCGGAAGCGCGCACCGAAGCGCCCGCTTCCTTCAGCGACGCCAGAATCTGGTCGATTTTCCGGCTCTGCGGCACCGAGATCAGTAATGCAGCCGAGTCAAAGCCGCTATCCGGCTGCGCGATGACTTCGGCAAGCGGTGCGAGCGCGCGGGAAACGGACGTATTCCAGCCCGCGACATGCACGCTCCAGACTTCGACTTCGTGGACCGCCGCATCCGCGGGCAGCGGCTTCGAGATCACGAACAAGGGCAGCCCCGCCGGATGATCGCCGCGCTCAACGAAGGGCAGCCGCGCGATGATCTTCGGCTTGCCCTCGCCTTCGAGTTCGCGCCACCACGCCTTGCCGCCCGCGACCGCTTCCGCGCGCACGAGCCCAAGATCGCCGCGCGAAGACGCAACCGCCTCGACCACCGCGCTTGCGCCGACATGCTGCAACACCGGCACCGTGTAGCCGAAATGAAAGCGCACCGAGTCGCGCACCAGCGCGTCGCCCGAGGAAAGATCGACATGCACCGAATAGGCACGCTGAACGTAAGTGAAGGTCGCGATGATGACGCGCCAGATGCTCTCGACCGTATCGAGCGGAAGAATGCCGCGATGCCGCTCGGCCAGCGCGCGCATCATCGAGGCCTCGCGCGCAGGGCGGAACGCTGAGCCGGTCTCGTCCGATTTCTTGACCGAGATCAGCGTGTCGATGATGCCCGAGCGCTCGATCAAAAGCTCATGCATCGCCCGGTCGATGCGGTCGATCTCCGTGCGCAGGTCGGCAAGCGTGGGCGTCGGCCCCGCGCCGGGCTTCGGATTTGGCGTATTAACCATGCAATCGCGCCGATGCTGTTAGAATGGCCCGTGATAGCGCGGGGGCGCCGCGAAGCAAAGAATTCATTGCCGGTTCAGGCCCCGGTGCCTACCTCCCTTTCGCCCTGTTATACTGGCAGAAACCGGCTCCAAGGACGGCAAGACCCGAACGCCATGACCATCATTCGTATCGAGCGCGAGAAAAACAGCCCCGCGGACATCATCCGCCGCGAGGCCGACGAGCCGCATTCGAAGGTCGTCCGCTTCGGCAACGACAAGCCGCTGAAGTTGGATGCCGGCGTCGAGCTTTCCTCCTATCAGGTTGCCTATCAAACCTATGGCGAACTGAACGCGGAGCGCTCGAACGCGATCCTGATTTGTCACGCGCTGACCGGCGACCAGCACGTGCACAACGTGCATCCGGTCACCGGCAAAGAAGGCTGGTGGGATTCGATCGTCGGTCCGGGTCTGCCGATCGACACCGACCGCTTCTTCGTCATCTGCTCGAACGTGCTCGGCGGCTGTCTCGGCACCACCGGCCCGGCTTCAAGAAACGAAGCGACCGACGAGCCTTACGGACTTTCGTTTCCGGTCGTCACCATCCGCGACATGGTGCGCGCGCAAGCCGCCCTCCTCGATCATCTTGGCATCGATCAGTTGCTTTGCGTCGCCGGCGGCTCGATGGGCGGCATGCAGGTACTGCAATGGGCGGTGACCTATCCCGAGCGCATCTTCTCTGCGCTCCCGATCGCGAGCGCCGCGCGGCATAGCGCACAGAACATCGCCTTCCATGAAGTCGGCCGTCAGGCCGTGATGGCCGATCCCGACTGGCGCAACGGAAAATATCTGAGCGAAGGCACGAGCCCGCGCCGTGGCCTCGCAGTCGCGCGCATGGCCGCGCACATCACGTATCTTTCGGACGCAGCACTCCACCGGAAGTTCGGCCGCCGCTTGCAGGATCGGGAACTCCCGACCTTCGGCTTCGACGCCGATTTCCAGGTCGAGAATTATCTTCGCTATCAGGGCTCGTCCTTCGTCGAGCGCTTCGACGCGAACAGCTATCTCTACATCACCCGCGCGATGGATTACTTCGATCTCGCGGGCGAACACGGCGACGTGCTCGCCAACGCCTTCCGCAATCTGAAAGCCCGCGTCTGCATGGTGTCGTTCACGTCCGACTGGCTGTTTCCGACCGAGGAAGCGCGCGACGTCGTGCATGCGCTGAACGCGGCCGGCGCACCGGTGTCGTTCGCGGAAATCGAGACCGACAAGGGCCACGACGCTTTCCTGCTCGACGAGCCGGAACTCTTCGCGATCGTGCGCGGCTTTCTCGATTCGGCTGCCAAGAAGCGCGGCGTGAAAGCGCCGAAGTAAACATGCTCACCAAGACCAGCCCGGGCACTTTCGTCGCCCAAGCAATCCCGCAGGCGCCTCGCCTCGACCTCGTCGTGGTCGCGAACATGGTCGAGCCGGGATCGCGCGTGCTCGACGTCGGTTGCGGCGACGGCCAGTTGCTTCAACTGCTCACTGAAACGCGCAACGCCGACGGCCGCGGCATTGAGATTTCGCGCGACGGCGTGAACGAATGCGTGGCAAAGGGGCTCGCCGTGATTCAGGGCGACGCCGACACCGACCTTGCCGACTATCCGGACAGCACGTTCGATTACGTCATTCTCTCGCAGACCTTGCAGGCGACGCGCCGCCCGCGCTGGGTGCTCGAGCAGATGCTGCGCATCGGCAAGCGCGTGATCGTGTCGTTTCCGAATTTCGGCCACTGGCGCATCCGCGGCCAGTTGTTGTGGTACGGCCGCATGCCGATCACGCAGAATCTTCCGGTGAGCTGGTACGACACGCCGAATATCCACTTCTGCACCATCCGCGACTTCGTCGATCTCGCGCGCGAACTCGATGTGAAGATCGAGCGCGCGGTCGCCTTCGGTCCGAGCGGCGGACGTGTGCGCTTCGATGCGCCGTGGTGGTTCTGGAATCTGTTCGGCGAACAGGCCGTGTTCCTGCTTTCGCGCAAGAACTAAACTGAAAACTTAAGCCGGCGCCGCGCCCGGCGCGAACACGCGCACCTCGCGCTTTTTCTTGACCGGCACCGGCCGCCATACCTGCTTGGTCGCCTCCACGATATGCAGCCCGTAGAACGGCAGCGATAGGGTCGCGCCTACGCGCTCCCATGCGGGTGCGGCGCGCATCAGCCACTTGCGCTGGAACGGCGGCATCCACAGCGCCTCATGCCAGCCGACCGGCGTGAACAGCGCCTCGCGCAAGAGCGATACGAGTTGCGTCCGCGAAAACGGCTGGCCCTGCCCGAACGGCGTGGAATCCATCCGCGCCCAAGGGCCTGCGCGGTTTGGCACCACCAGCAGAAGTTTTCCGCCGGGCGCGAGTACGCGCCAGACTTCGCGCAGCATGTCGGCTGCATGCGGCGTCATTTCCAGCGCATGCACGGCAATCACGCGATCGATCATCGCGTCGCGCACCGGCAAGGCGGTTTCCGAAACCAGCGAGGAGAGCGTCGGTGACGCGCTCGGCCATTTCACGACGCCCTGCGCACCCGGCATGAAGGCGAACGTGTGCTCGCCGTCCTCGCGGAAGATGCCGAGATAGGGCGTGGCATAGCCGAGCCCCATGATCGACTGCCCTTTTGCATCCGGCCAGCGCGCACGGATCGCGCGCACGAGCAGCCGCCGCGTCACGACGCCGAGCGGCTGCGCGTAGAAGGATCGAAGATCGACGACATCGAGGAACATACGGGCTCACGCCTGCGTTGCGATTACATTAGCCTTGCATCGCCGCCACTACAAAGCGCGCCTTGCGGCAACGATATGACCGGACTACGTTCCGGTTAAATCGAAAAAGTGGAGCAAGAAATGGCGGTCGAAGTCCGGCTGATCCCCTGTTTGAGCGACAATTATGCGGTGCTTTTGCACGAGCCCGAGAGCAAGACGACCGCGCTGGTCGATGCCCCTGAGGCGGCTCCCATTCTCGCAGCGCTCGACAAGGAAGGCTGGAAACTCACCCACATCCTGATCACGCATCATCATCCGGATCACGTGCAGGGGATTGCGGAAATCCGCGCGAAATATCCGGTGCCGGTTTATGGCCCGCGTGCCGAAGCCGACAAGATCCCCGACATCTCGATCAAGCTCGGCCATCTCGACGTCGCCGAAGTCGGACCGCTCCGCGCCAACGTGATCGACACGCCGGGACACACCGCGGGCCACATCGTCTATCACTTCCCGAAGGAGCAGCTCCTGTTCGCGGGCGACACGCTGTTCGCGCTCGGCTGCGGCCGGCCTTTCGAGCGTCCGGCGGAAGTGCTGTGGCAGTCGCTGCTCCAATTGCGCGAGTTGCCGCCGGAAACGCAGATCTACTGCGGCCACGAATACACGCTCGGCAACGCGAAGTTCTCGGTCACCGTCGATCCGAATAACGCGCAATTGAAGGAACGCCTTAAGCAGATCGAAGGCATGCGGGCGAAGAATGAACCCACGGTGCCTTCGACCATGGAAGAAGAGATTCACACCAATCCGTTCCTGCGCGCGGACGTTCCAGCCGTGCAGGAAGCGGTCGGCATGAAGGGCGGCGATCCGGCCGCGGTTTTCACCAAGCTTCGCGAACTGAAAAACACGTTCAAGGGATGAGTGTCGAACAACAGACGGCAGCGGATGTGATCGCGCGTCTCGGTTTGCAGCCGCATCCCGAAGGTGGGCATTTTCGCGAAACCTTCCGCGACATCCGTCAGACCGACGGCCGCGCCGCTTCAACGCTGATCTATTTCCTGCTCGCGAAAGGCGAGCGCTCGCACTGGCATCGCGTCGATGCCGCCGAAGTCTGGCACTTCTACGCCGGCAGCCCGCTCGCGCTTTATTACGCGGCGAGCGACCACACCCCGCCCGCCTCGATCATGCTCGGCAACGACATCGCGAACGGCCAGCAGCCGCAATTCGTGATCCCGCAGGGCAACTGGCAGGCGGCGGAAACGCTCGGTGAATGGACGTTGGTCGGCTGCACGGTCGCGCCGGGTTTTGAGTTCTCCGGCTTCGAACTGGCTAAGAAAGATTGGAGTCCTGGCCCGCTGGCCTAGATTTCACGAACAGGTCTTTGGCGGCGACAACGCCGCCGAGCGAAATCAGGATCGCCGCAAGCGCAAGTGTCCAGCGCGGTTCGGCGTAGCCCGCGGCGACGAGAAAGATCGTGGACAACAGCGGCGCGGCGTAGGACGCAGCACCCAGTGCGCGGATGTCGCCGAACTTCACACCGCGATCCCACGCATAGAACGCGAGACCCACCGGGAAAATTCCGAGCGTGAGAATCGCAAGCCATTGCATTGCGGTCGAGGGCCAGACCGTCTGCTCGAACAGAAGATGACAAAGCAGCGAGAGCACGGAGGTCGCAAGACAGAAGCCCGCCACCGCATCACTCGGTACGTTTTTGAAGGGCCGCGACAATACCGAGTAGCCCGACCAGGCGAGCGCCGCGCCGAGCGCGCAGAAATAGCCGACGATATATTCGCGCTTGATTTCGACGCCGCGCATGCCCGCGATCAGGACGAGCGTCCCGGCAAGCCCAAGCAATACGCCCGCGATGTGATGGGATTTCAGCTTCTCATTCGGCAGGAAGGCCGAAAACAGCACGATCAAAAGCGGCCAGAGGTAGTTGAAGAGTTGCGCTTCCGCGGGCGGCGCGAGCCGGAGCGCTGCGAAGTAGAGTGCGTGATAGCCGAACAATCCGCCCGCGCCGAGCAGCCACATGCGAAGCGGCTGCTTCAGCGAACGCGCCGCACTTGGCCGCCATGTCCAGCTCAACACGCCTATCAGTCCACCGATCGCGAAGGTGATCGTGGCAAGTTGAAACGGCGGCATCGTCCCGCTCGCGACTGTCAGGAGTGACAGGAACGACCACATGAAAACGGCGGCGAGGCCGGTAAGCGTCGCCGCCGTTTGCAAAGAAGATGAATTCATTTCTTACGTGATGTACTGCGCGCCGTTCACGGTCATCGTCGAGCCGGTGATGAAGCCGGCGTCGTCGCCCGCGAGAAACACGACACAGCGCGCGATCTCTTCCGGCTCGCCGAGACGCCCGACCGGGATCGTCGGCAGGATGCTTTTCTCGAGCACTTCCTTCGGCACGGCCTGCACCATCTCGGTATTGATGTAGCCGGGGCAGATCGCGTTCACGGTGATGCCGGCTTTCGCCGATTCCTGCGCCAGCGCCTTGGTGAAGCCGATATCGCCCGCTTTCGCCGCGGAATAATTCGTCTGGCCCATCTGGCCCTTCTGGCCGTTGATCGACGAGATGTTGATGATGCGGCCGAACTTGCGCGCGCGCATGCCTTCGATCACCGGTCGGCACATGTTGAACAGCGAGTTGAGGTTCGTGGTGATGACCGCGTTCCACTGATCGGCGGTCATGCGATGAAGCATGGCGTCGCGCGTGATGCCCGCGTTGTTGACGAGAATTTCGACCGGGCCGAGTTCGGCTTCGACTTTTTTGATGCCTTCGGAGCAGGCGTCAAACGAACTGACGTCCCACTTGAAAACGGAAATGCCCGTCTCGCTCTTGAACTTCGCGGCCGCCTCGTCGTTACCGGCGTAGTTCGCCGCGACCTTGTAGCCCGCCGCCTTCAACGCTTTCGCAATGGCAGCCCCGATCCCGCGGGTGCCGCCCGAAACCAACGCAACGCGTGCCATTTCCTTCCCCTGTTTTCGTCCAGCCTTCCCGCCGGATCTTGTGTCCCGGACGCGATTTCCGCGCGCCCGGGAGTTTTCGTCAATGCTGCTTCCGCCTCAACTGCGTTCCACGCTTTCTTTTTTGGTGCGCGTCACTGCCGTTCCACGCACATGGCAATTCCCATGCCGCCGCCGATGCAGAGCGTGGAAAGGCCTTTTTTCGCGCCGCGGCGCTCCATTTCGTAAAGCAGCGTCACAAGCACGCGCGCACCCGAAGCGCCGATCGGATGGCCGATCGCGATCGCGCCGCCGTTCACGTTCACCTTGGCCGTATCCCAGCCCATGTCCTTGTTCACGGCGCAGGCCTGCGCGGCGAAGGCTTCATTGGCTTCCACGAGATCGAGATCCTGCGCGCTCCAGCCGGCTTTCTTCAGAGCCGCGCGCGAAGCCGGGATCGGCCCCGTGCCCATGACCGCCGGATCTACGCCCGCCTGCGCCCAAGAGGCGATGCGCGCCAGAATCTTCTTGTTCTGCTTCTTCGCCTCGCTCTCGCGCATCAGCACGAGCGCGGCGGCACCGTCATTGATGCCGGAGGCGTTCGCCGCCGTAACGGTGCCTTCCTTGTCGAAGGCGGGCTTCAGCTTAGCCATGGCGTCTAACGTCGCGCCATCGCGAATATATTCGTCGGTATCGAATACGATATCGCCCTTCTTCGACTTGATCGTCACCGGGACGATTTCGTCCTTGAACTTGCCGGCCTTCTTCGCCGCTTCTGCCTTATTCTGCGAGGCGACCGCGAATTCATCCTGCTGCTGGCGCGTGATCTGCCACTGCTTGGCGACGTTCTCGGCAGTACCGCCCATGTGGTAGCCGTTGAACACATCCCACAAGCCGTCGCGGATCATGGTATCGATGAACTTCACGTCGCCCATGCGATGACCTGCGCGCAGGTGTGCGGCGTGCACCGAGTTCGACATGGATTCCTGACCGCCGGAGACGACGATGTCGCTGTCCCCGTTCATGATCGACTGATAGCCGAGCGCGACCGAGCGCAGGCCCGAACCACAAACCTGATTGACGAGCCAGGCCGGCGTTTCGTTCGGCAGGCCCGCGGCTTTTGACGCCTGACGCGCGGGGTTCATGCCCTGCGCCGCAGTCAGTACCTGACCGAAAATGAGTTCCGAGATTTGCTTCGGCTCGACGCCCGCGCGCGAGAGCGCCGCCTCGATCGCAACTTTTCCCAGTTCGTGCGCCGGCGTGCCTGCGAGCGTGCCGTTGAAGGCTCCGACCGGGGTACGTGCTGCACCGACAATGACCACTCCATCCGCCATTTCCTGCTCCTCGTAATTGGCCTTGTTTTCGCTGACTTTTCGCTGGCCGGTCCGCATTGGACCCCGGCCACCGGCCTCTTGCCAATAGCCTATATAGGCCCATTGCTGCTGTGCGTCATTCGTTTACCGGCATTGCACAAAGCGGTAGCCGCAGTGCGGAAAAGGCCCTAAGCTTTTGAACATAGAGCGGGGGAAAACGCTCGCGTAGCGTGAGGGAGTAGCGAATGGCCAAGCCGCAAGAACCCGTAACGATCAAAAAATACGCCAACCGGCGGCTCTACAACACCGGAACCAGCGCCTATGTCACGCTGGAAGACCTCGCCGTCATGGTGAAGTCCGGCGAAGACTTCGTGGTCTATGACGCAAAAACCGGCGAGGACATCACCCGCTCGGTCCTGACCCAGATCATTTTCGAGCAGGAAGGCAAGAGCGGGCAGAACCTGCTTCCGATCAACTTCCTGCGCCAGCTCATCCGCTTCTATGGCGACTCGATGCAGCTTCTTGTCCCGCGCTATCTCGAAACCTCGCTCTCGCACTTCACGCAGGAGCAGGAAAAGTTTCGCGAGCAGATGGGCAAAACCTTCAACATCCCGGGCTTCGGCGCCTTCGACGAACAGGTGAAGCGCAACATGGAGATGTTCCAGCGCGCCTTCACGATGTTCCTGCCGACCGCGAAGGACAACGTCGCGAACCCACCGCAGGAGGCCTCCGGCGACGACATCGACGCGCTCAAGCGTCAGGTCTCCGAGATGCAGAAGAAGCTCGACAAGATCGGCGAATAAGCGGTCTGAAAGATATAAGGAAAAGCCGGCTATTTCAGCCGGCTTTTTTGTTGCCCTCACCGTGAGGAGCGACCGCGCGCGGTGGCTGGTAATCCGCGAAGCTGCCTTTGCCCGCGGCCTTCGCCTGCTCGAGCGCGATATTGGCGTGCGCCAGAATTTCGCCGGCGTCCCGCGCATAGCGAGGCGCAACCACGCCGCCTGCCGTCACTGAAAGCGAAAGCGGGCCGGCGGATGTCTCGAACGGCGCTTCTCGCACTGCGCTCACGAAACGGTTGCCCGCGACGAACAGGTCTTCGAGCGAGCATTCGTGCAGCACGATGCCGAACTTGTTGTCGGAAAAGCGCCCAATCAGGTCCTTTCCGCGCTTGTGGGTGCGCAGCCGCTCCGCGATCGCCGCGATCATCTGGTCGCCGACGCCATAGCCGTAAGTCTGGTTGCAGTACGCGAGATCGTCGATCGCAGCCACGATGAAGCCAAAGCTCGTCTTAAATTTCGTCGCATTCTCGAATTCGTCCGCGATGGCCTTGGTCAGCACCGCGCGGTTCAGCCCGCCGGTCAGCGGATCGGATTGCGAGAGCGCCTTCAATTCCTGCTCGCGGCGATGGCGCTCGGTGACGTTGCGCACGATGCCGTCGGCGCGCGCAGGCTTGCCGTCCGCGCCCGCGAACCAGCGGCCCGCATCCTCGATCCAGACTACCTGGCCGGGCGCGCTCTGCTTCAGCGCATAGCGGACTTCGTAAGCGACGCCGACGCCCGGATCGCGGCGCTGGTCCCCAAAAATCGCGTCATGACGGTTCTGTGTGCTTTCGGGAGATAAGAGTGCTGCGAAGGCGCGGCCCGAAGAAATCTGTTCGGTCGAAACGACGTTCAGCACGGCCGGCGCATTGCCGCTCCATTCCAGCACGTCGCTCGCGCAATTCCACGAGTACGCCGCCTCGCCGCTCGCAAACAAAACGGAGGCGATCCGTTCGGGCGAAAGCATCGGCGCGGTAATGGGTTTATCTTCGCCGTGAATCGGCATCAGACGCGTTGCACGCGGCGGCATACTCACTTCTTCGCTTCCCCGTCTTCTTCTTGAGGAAAGCCGATAACGCGCGGGCGCTTAATGCGCCGTCACCAGAAGTTCCCGCTTCGGATGCGATCCTTAACGGGACGTTACCGCTGGTGCGGCGCTTGCACTGAACAAAGCGCAACGAAATGCGTTGTCCCGTTCCGAGACGAAACATGAATTTCGAACCGCAGTTCACAAACGAAGAAGCCGGCGAATGCCGCGCCCTCGTGCCGTTAACCCTGACGGCGGATGCGCGCTGCCATGGCTATTCGCTTGCCGACGCGGCCTTCCTGACCCAGCTCGCCGCGAACAAAGGCGGCTTCTCGCAGTATCGCGCCAAGCGCCGCGAACAGCCCGAGATCGGCGCGGAACGCTACCGCAGCACGGTCGCAAACGCGCTCGCGCACCGTCCTTCCGGGACGAAATTGAATTACTGTGCCTGAGAATCGATCGAGAAGTCGCGCCGCGCGGTCCGCACCGCGACCGACCAGCCGCCGAGCACGTCGACCAGCGCGATGATCAGCATGATCGCAAAGGTGGAAGTGCTCGCTTCCTTCACCAGCAGGAATTCCACCAGCGCGCCGATGAAGATCAGCGTCGAGAGCACGTGATCGAAGATCGACCGCGCGGTGTTGCGCGCGGCTTTCAGCACTTCGAAAAACAGAAGAAACAGCGTGAAGGCGATCAGGATATCGCCGGTCGAGATCGCCCATTCGGCACCCGACGGCATCCGGACCGAGAACACCGTCGCGGTCCAGGAACTGCCCGCCCAGAGAAACGCGATCATGTTGTAGATCGCGAAGGAAATCAGCAGCAGCGGAAAAGCGACCATGGCGCGTCTGTTCTCCGCTTGCCGAGAAAGCCTTAGTTGTCGCTCTTCGCCTTCAGCACCCGCCGGCCCTTATACATGCCGGTCTTCAGGTCGAGATGGTGCGGGCGGCGCAGTTCGCCCGAGTCCTTGTCTTCGACATAGGTCGGGGCTTTCAGCGCGTCGGCCGAACGGCGCATGCCGCGGCGTGAGGGCGAGGTTTTTCGCTTGGGAACGGCCATTTTCGTCTCCGGAAAAAGCGGCCCGCGGTCGCGGAGACGGGGCCGGAAATCGGTCTGGAAGCCCGGGCTTATAGAGGATTGATTCCGTCCCGGCTAGACGGTTCTAGGGCCTTGGAATCACGCAGGATATGGCGGCCATGCCGGCTTTTCCGGCGAGCCGCTGGCGCTGCTGGGCGGCCCGCGTCAGCACCGGCCCCGGCCGCCGGGGATCGCGGATCAGCGGATTGGGCAAGGCCCCGGCAAGGAGTGCTGCCTGCCCGGACGAAAGATCGCGCGCGCTTTTCTCGAAGGCCCGCTGTGCGGCCGCCTCGACGCCGAACTCGCCGTCCGGCCCCCATTCGGCGATGTTGAGATAGACCTCCATCATCCGCCGCTTCGACCAAACCGCGCTCATATAATAGGCGAGCGGCACCTCGAGCGCCTTGCGGATGTACTGGCGTCCCGGCCAGAGAAACAGATTTTTCGCGGTCTGCATCGGGATCGTGGAGGCGCCGCGCGCATCGCCGAAATCCTCATAGTCGTCGAGCACCGACTGCACCGCGTACCAGTCCACGCCCCAATGCGAGCAATAGCGGCCGTCTTCGCTCGCGACCACCGTCTGAATCAGCCGCGGCGAAATCTCCTCGATCGGCGTCCAGACCCGTTCGACCCGCTGGAACGTGAGATAGCGCCACAGCATCAGCGTCGAAACCGGCGGCACCAGCGCATAGAGCGGCACCAGGATCACCGGAATAAGCACCAGCGCCAGCACCACCCGCAGCGCATAGGTAAGAAATGAAGCACGCCGCGGAGCCGGCTGGCCGCGCCGGGCCGTGTATTCATAAGTCACGGGAAACGGAAACGACGCTTGCCTCGATACCGTTTCCTGCTGGCGCTCCTGATCCATGCGCGGACATTAGACCGGGCGCGCGAAGGCGCGGCAAGCAATGTTTGACGGCGGCGCGGCGCTGCGGCACCAAATGCGCGGGATGAACATAAAAGCAGGCAGGGCAACTATTCCGAGCCAGTTCGAGCAGCGCCTCGCGCAAGTCGCGAGTGCCGCCGAGCATACGCTCGACATCGTGCTGGGCCGGGAACCGCAGGCAGGCGAGATCGCACGGCCTGCGCGGCTGATCGAGGCGATGCGTCATGCCGTGCTCGACGGCGGCAAGCGGATCCGGCCCATGCTGGTCGTCGAGACCGCGGCACTTTTCGGCATCAGCGAACCGCATGCGATGCACGCGGGCGTCGCCTTCGAACTGCTGCACTGTTACTCGCTGGTGCACGACGATCTGCCGGCGATGGACAACGACGACACCCGCCGCGGCAAGCCGACCGTGCATAACGCCTTCGACGAAGCCACCGCGATCCTCGCGGGCGATGCGTTGCAGACGCTCGCATATGAAATACTTGCGCGTGAGGCGACCGACCGCGATCCGCTGGTTCGTGCTTCGCTCGTACAATGCCTCGCGCGAGCGAGCGGCATCGGCGGCATGGCCGGCGGCCAGATGCTCGATCTGGAAGCCGAGGGCCGCTACACCGAAGACAAGCGCCCGCCGGGGCTCATGCTCGCAGACGTGGAAAAGCTGCAACGCATGAAAACCGGCGCGCTGCTTGGTGCCTGTTGCCAGGCCGGCGCGATTCTCGGCCGCGCGCGCGAACTGGAAGCCGGCGCCATCGCGCGCTACGGCCGCGCCCTCGGCTTTGCTTTCCAGCTTGCCGACGATCTGCTTGACGCCGAAGGCGACGCCGCGGAAGTCGGCAAGGCGGTTGGCAAGGACGCCGCGAAGAACAAGGCGACACTCGTTTCCGCGCTCGGCCCGATCGCCGCCAGGCGCAGGCTTGGCGACCTCGTCGACGAGGCCAAGCGCGCGCTTTACCCGTTCGGCGAACGCGCGGAATGGCTTCGCGCCTGCGCCGACTTCATCGCGGCGAGGAAATCGTGAAACTGCCGGAAAAGCCGCAGACCATGTTGGGCCGCCAGTTAAAGGCGCACGCGCGGTTTTTCATCGCGGTGCTATTCGGGCTTTGCGTCTGGGCGCTTTCTTTTGCGGCTCCAGTCAAGCTGGGTGCAGTGACGCATTTCCTGATCGGCTGGAACGCGGGCATCTGGCTGTTTCTCATTCTTGCGCTTTGGATGATGGCACATGCGACCCTCGCCGGTCTGAAGAAGCGCGCCGGCATGGAAGACGAAGGCCGCGCGGCGACGCTCGGGCTTGTTACCGCGGGAACGGTTGTTGCGGTGGTGGCGCTCGGCTTCGAACTCGCCGATGCGCTACGGCCGGAAGCGGCGTGCGCGATCTTCCGCATTTCGCTCGCGCTTGCCGCGATCTTCGGCTCGTGGCTGTTCGTGAACTTCTCCTTCGCGCTGCATTACGCGCACGAGGTTTACCGCACCAAACTCAGCGTCAACTCGCTCGGCTTTCCGAACGAGAAGCAGCCGGACTACTGGGACTTTCTCTATTTCGCGATGGTGGTCGGCACCACGTTCCAGACTTCCGATGTCGAAATCCGCTCGCGTACCTTGCGGCGGACCGCGATGGTGCAGGGACTGGTCGCGTTCCTGTTCAATACCGCGATCATTGCGCTGACCGTCAGCGTCGCGTCGCAACTGTTCGGAAAGTAGTTATTCGGCAGCGGGTTTCTGCGCGGCGGCGCCGAAGCGCCGCGCGACGTAATCTTCCACGATCGCCTTGAAGTCGGCGGCAAGCGTCGCGCCACGCAGCGTCATCGCTTTCTTGCCGTCGATGAAGACCGGTGCCGCCGGCGCTTCGCCCGTACCCGGCAGCGAAATGCCGATATCGGCGTGTTTCGATTCGCCGGGACCGTTCACGATGCAGCCCATGACCGCGACGTTGAGCGTCTCCACGCCCGGATATTTCTTCTTCCACTCCGCCATCGAGTCGCGGATGTAAGACTGGATCTCGAACGCGAGTTCCTGAAACACCGTCGAGGTCGTGCGCCCGCATCCGGGGCAGGCCGCGACCAGCGGCACGAACGTGCGGAAGCCCATGGTTTGCAAGAGTTCCTGCGCGACCTTCACTTCCAGCGTGCGGTCGCCGTTCGGCTCCGGCGTGAGCGAAATACGAATGGTGTCGCCGATGCCTTGTTGCAGCAAAATTGAAAGCGACGCGGCGGAGGCCACGATGCCTTTCGAGCCCATCCCGGCTTCGGTCAGCCCCAGATGCAAGGCGTAGTCGGAGCGCTTCGCGAGATCCTGATAGACCGCGATCAGATCCTGCACCGCCGAGACTTTCGCCGACAGAATGATCTGTTCGCGTTTCATGCCGAGTTCTTCGGCGCGGCTCGCGGAAATCAGCGCGGACTGCACCAGCGCCTCGCGCGTCACCGCACGCGCTTCCACCGGCTTCGCGGACTTCGCGTTCTCGTCCATCAGGTGCGTAAGCAGTTCCTGATCGAGGGAACCCCAGTTCGCGCCGATGCGCACCGGCTTATTGTGCTGGAGCGCTATCTCGATGATCGAGGAGAATTGCTTGTCGCGCTTTTCGCGGAAACCCACGTTGCCCGGATTGATGCGATATTTCGCAAGTGCCTCCGCGCAGGCCGGATGATCGGCCAAGAGCTTGTGGCCGATATAGTGGAAGTCGCCGACCAGCGGCACGTTGAGATTCATTTTCAGGAGACGGTCGCGGATGTGCGGTACCGCCGCCGCCGCCTCGTCGCGGTCCACCGTCACGCGCACGATCTCGGAGCCTGCGCGAAAGAGATCGGCGACCTGCTTCACCGTTTTCTCGATATCCGCCGTATCGGTGTTGGTCATCGACTGCACGATGACCGGTGCACCGCCACCGACCATGACGCCGCCGACATCGACCGGCACGGAGACGCGCCGCGCGGCAGCGCCGAATATGGTTTCGTTTTCCTGTGTGGTCATCGTCTGGATTTCTTTCGGCACGGCTCGCAGATGCCGCTGACTTCGATGATCGAGGCACGCGCCTCGAAGCCCGCCGCCTTGGTCGCCTTCGCGACATCACGGCCGAATGACACTGCCTGCATCTCGGCGACTGCGCCGCATTTTTCGCAAAGCAGAAACATCACCGGCTCCGCGCGCTCGTGGCCCGCGTTGCAGGCGAGAAACGCGTTCCGGCTTTCGATGCGGTGCGCGAGATTTTCGGCCGTGAGAAAATCGAGTGCGCGATAGACCGACATGGCGGGCGCCGGCTCGCCGGTCGCGGCCAGCTTCTCCACGATCTCGTAGGCGCCGACCGGCGCGTGGCTCTGCGCGAGAATTTCGAGCACCCGGCGGCGCAAGGGCGTCAGCCGCAAGCCGCGCCCGCCGCAAGCCTTTTCGGCACGGGAAAGCGCGTCTTCGACGCACTGGTCGTGGTCGTGACCGGGGTCCGGGAAAGCCTTGTGCATGGATATAGAATATCAGGCGGAAGGACCCCAAAACCAGCCCTTGCGCTTTATGTTGCAGCGCACAATATATCGCGGATGCTGCGTTCGGCCAAACCCGTAAACCTTGCCCTCCAGGGCGGCGGCGCGCATGGCGCCTTCACCTGGGGCGTACTCGACCGGCTGCTGGAAGAGCGCCGGATCGAGATCGGCGCCATTTCCGGAACCAGCGCCGGCGCGATGAACGCGGTGGTGCTGGCGAGCGGTCTCGAAAAAGGCGGCCGCGACGGTGCGCGCGCCGCGCTCGAAAGTTTCTGGCGCGGGGTCTCGCGCGACGGCCGCCTGAGCCCGATCCAGCGCGGACTGATGGACCGCCTGCTCGGCAACTGGTCGCTCGACAAGAATCCGTTCTTCCTCGCGATGGATGTCGCGACCCGCTTCGTTTCGCCTTACGACTTCAATCCGTTCAACATCAATCCGCTGCGCGACGTGCTGGAGCGCGAAGTCGATTTCGAGGCATTGCGCAGAAATCGCGACATCAAGATCTTTCTCTCCGCAACCAACGTGCACACCGGCAAGGTGCGCGTATTTCCGACCAAGGAAATCAACGCCGACGTGGTGATGGCCTCCGCCTGCCTGCCGTTCCTGTTCAAGGCGGTCGAGATCGACGGCACTCCCTATTGGGACGGCGGCTATGTCGGCAACCCGCCGCTGTTTCCGTTTTTCCGTAGCGGCGAAGGCGGCGACATTCTCTTGGTGCAGACCAATCCGGTGATCCGCGAGGAAACGCCGCAGAGCGCGCGCGACATCCTGAACCGCATCAACGAAATCACCTTCAACGCCTCGCTCGCTTCCGAATTCCGTGCGATCGGCTTCGTGAACCGGATGCTGGGCGCGAAAATTCTCCGCCGCATCACCGGCCGCGAGGTCGCCGAAGTACGGCTGCATCGCGTCGAAGCGGGCGAAGGACTGCTCGAATTGACCTCCAGTTCCAAGTTCAACGTGGACTGGTCGTTCTTCGAACATCTGCGCGACATTGGCCGCGATGCCGCCGAGGCATTTCTGATAAAGAACTACCGCGCAATCGGCCGCCGCTCGACGCTCGATTTGCGAAAAGAAGCCGCCTGACGTTACGTTTCGTGCATGCGCACGAAATTCGAGATCGTCACCGGCGACATCACGAAGCTCTCCGTCGATGTAATCGTAAACGCCGCGAACAATTCGCTCCTGGGCGGCGGCGGTGTCGATGGCGCGATCCACCGCGCCGCCGGTCCCGAATTGCTCGAAGAATGCCGCGCGCTCGACGGCTGCGATACGGGCGACGCGAAGATCACGCGCGGCTATCGCCTGCCCGCGCGCTTCGTGATCCATACCGTCGGCCCGGTCTGGGATCACGAGCATGGCGACAAGGATGCGCTGCTCGCCTCCTGCTACGAAAAATCGATTCGGCTCGCGCGGGCGCGTAACCTCGATTCCATCGCGTTTCCCGCGATTTCCACCGGTGTCTATCGCTTCCCCCCGGATCGCGCCGCGATGATTGCGGTCGCATCCTCGCTGCGCACGGCAGAGTGCGAGACCTTTCCGCGCGCGTAATCTTCTGCTGCTTCTCGGAAGCCTCCGCCGCTCATCACCGCGCGGCGTTTCGCGCACTCGGCCTTCCTGTCTGAACGCAACTTCGGCGCAATCCCGCGCGATCTTCGCTTTCGCCCCGCACGCGTTACCGGCTAAGGTCGCCCGCATGAAAATTCTGAAACTTGTTCTTCCGTTCGCACTGTTCGCGGCACCCGCGCTCCACGCGCAGGAATTGCCGAAGCTGCAAACGAACCAGGAGTATATCGAGGAGCTTTCTCGGAACGCGCAGGCCCCGGTCGCCGACAAGAAGGAAATGCTGCGCTTCGTGCTGAAGTCGTTGCCCGACCGTGTGAAGGTTTATCCAACCGAGAATTATTATTATTTCCGCTTCTATTCCGGCGGCGTGCAATACGCAGGCAACATCCGCCTCGATGCCAGCAATCGCGACGATGGCAAGCTGCACTTCGCCTATTTCGTCGATAATGTCCCTTATAAATCGGAAGGGCCCGTCACTTATGCCGTGATGGATGAGAAGGACGGCATCCGCGTCGAGAAGGTCGAGCGTTTCTTATATAGAGTGAGCGTCGGCGACCGCAGCGTGTTGTTCGAACTGAACGATCTCTCCGCCGTGCGCCCGCCGGAAGGCGCGCTCGATCCCGACGAGCGCTTCATCGGCCCGGTGTTCGACGAATCCGGCATCCGCTTCTTTCTCGTTTATAATTCGAAGTATCAGCTCTTTCATTACATCCTCGACGAAACCGTGCCGGTGCCCGACCAGTTCAACCGCATCAAATCGACCGACCGCATCCTGCTTGGGGTCCGCACCGGCTTCGCCTTCTATCGCGACCTGAAGCGCGAGCGGAAAATCCTGATCGGCGTCTTCGAAGGCAACGCGCTCGCAAATAATTATTTCGACGGGCCGTTCGATCAGCTTCCCGACAACTTCATCGAGGGCGACGATCTGCAAAAGGCGATCCTCGAAGTAGCACCCTATCTCAAGGGCAAGATCGACCGCTTCGGCGGCAGCTTCGACGGCTCCGAGCGCTTCCTGATCGCGCCTTATATGCTCTACGCCCGCGAGGAAGATCTCTTCGCCGTCCAGCGCTGCGCGGCGGCGGCGGCGAAAGACCCCGCACGCTATTACGAATGTTTCCTCGCAAGCGATCGGCCGCCTTCGCCCGCGAAGAAAAAGGCCGATCCGCGCCGCAAAGCTGCGCCGAAATAGCAAGGCAGCCACGCGCTTCTGGAAGCGCGCGCGAGGCGCTACAATCCTCCATAAGAAGAGAAGCAGGAGGAAGCCCGCTCATGGCACAGGAAGATCTGCTCGCCACCGCCGCCTCATGGCGCGGCCAAGGCCGCAAGGTCGCGCTTGCGACCGTCACCGAAACCTGGGGCTCCGCGCCGCGGCCGGTCGGCTCCAATCTCGTGATCGACGGCGAAGGCAATTTTCTGGGCTCGGTTTCGGGCGGCTGCGTCGAAGGCGCGGTTGTCGCCGAAGCGCTCGACGTAATCGAGAGCGGCAAGCCGAAACTCGTCTCCTTCGGCGTCGCCGACGAAACCGCGTGGGAAGTCGGTCTTTCCTGCGGCGGCAAGATTTCGGTCTATGTCGAGCGCGTCGAATAGCGCAGAACGATTCCGATGAAGCTCGCGCTCCTGAACGCCCTGAACGAAGAACGCGCCGCGCGCCGCGCGGCCGTGGTCGTGACCGCGCTCGAAAGCGGCGCGCAGCGGCTGGTGAAGGCTGCCGAGGTCGCAGGCGACGAATTGCGCGAAGCGCTGGAGAAGCGGCTGCGCTCCGGCAAAAGCGGCAATGAGGAAACGCCAGACGGGAAAGTTTTTCTCACGGTGTTCGCGCCGCCGCCGCGGCTGGTCGTGACCGGCGCGGTGCACATCAGCCAGGAACTTGGGCCGATGGCCCAACGCCTCGGCTATGACGTCGCGATCATCGATCCGCGCACCGCCTTCGCGACGCCCGAGCGCTTCGCCAATGTGAAGCTCTTCGCCGACTGGCCGGACAAGGTGCTCCCCGATCTGGGCATCGACGCGCATACCGCCTTCTGCGTGTTGACTCATGATCCGAAAATCGACGATCCGGCGCTGCTGCATGCGTTGTCGAAGGACTGTTTCTATATCGGCGCGCTCGGCTCGAAGCGCACGCATGCGAGCCGGCTCGAGCGCCTGAAATCGAAGGGTGCCAGCGACGCGCGGCTTGCCCGCATTCATGCGCCGATCGGCCTCGACATCGGCGCGGTATCGCCCGCCGAAATCGCGGTCTCGATTCTGGCCGAGATCACCGCGCGGCTGCGGCTCGGCGACGGTGCGCTGAAATGAAATTCGGAACGCTGCCGCTCGAGGAGGCGAAAGGCGGTATCGCCGTCCATTCGATCCGCAAGGAAAAGCTCGTGCTGAAAAAGGGCACGAAGATCGGCGACGCCGAGATCGCAGCGCTTCGTGCCGCCGGTATCGACGAGATCACGGTCGCGCAGGTCGAGCCCGGCAACATCGGCGAAGACGAAGCCGCGCAGGCGCTCGCCGAAGTCGCGAAGGGCGATAATGTCCGCGTCGATGAGGCCTTCACCGGTCGCGCAAATCTGTTCGCTTCGGCGGCCGGCGTCCTGATCGTCGACAAGCCTCGGATCGACCGGCTCAACGGGATCGACGAAGCGATCACGTTCGCGACCCTCCCCGCCTTCAGCCCGGTGGTCGAAGGCAAGATGATCGCGACCGCGAAGATCATTCCGTTTTCGGTTAGCGGCTGCTCGCACAAGGCCGCGCTGCAAGCCGCAAGCGAAGCACCGCTCGTGCGGGTCGCACCCTACCGGATTAAGAAAGTGGGGGTAATTTCGACGCGGCTTCCGGGACTCGCCGAAAAAGTGATCGAGAAAACGCTGCGCGTGACCCGCGAGCGGCTTGCGCCTGCCGGCGCGGAAATCGTCGCGGAGAAGCGCGTCGCGCACGACACCCGGGAACTGGCGCCTTCGATCCACGAGATGCTCAATGCCGGCGCAGAACTTGTTCTCGTCTTCGGCGCATCCGCGATCGCCGACCGCCGCGACGTAATCCCGGCCGCGATCGAACAGAGCGGCGGCCGCATCGAGCATTTCGGCATGCCGGTCGATCCGGGGAATCTCATGCTGATCGGCGAAGTCGCCGGCACCCCGGTGCTTGGCGCGCCGGGTTGCGCGCGCAGCCCGAAGGAAAACGGTTTCGATTGGGTATTGTCGCGTCTGCTCACGGGGCTTGCGGTCAGGCGTGAGGAAATCGCGAGCATGGGCGTCGGCGGCCTCCTGATGGAAATCGTCACGCGACCGCAGCCGCGCGAAGAGAGCACGGCGGAAACGAAGAAGAACATCGCCGCCATCGTGCTTGCCGCCGGCAAATCGAGCCGCATGGAGGGCAGAAACAAGCTGCTCGAGGATTTCAGGGGCAAGCCGCTCGTCCGCTGCGCGGTCGAAAACGCGCTCGGCTCCAAGGCCTCACCTGTGATCGTCGTCGCCGGCAAGGATGTGGAAGCGGTGAAAGCCGCGCTCGAAGGACTGGATGTGCGTTTCGTGCACAATCCCGATTTTGCCGAAGGCCTTTCGTCTTCGCTGAAAGTTGGCATCCGCGCCGTGCCGGAGACGAGCGCGGGCGCGATTATCTGCCTCGGCGACATGCCGAATGTTTCTTCCGCGCTGATCGACCGCCTGATGGGGAACTTCGCGCCCGAGCGTGGCGCGATGATCGTGGCGCCGTCGCGTAGCGGCCAACGCGGCAATCCTGTGCTGTGGGCGCGGCGCTTCTTCCCGGAACTGCTCAAGCTCGAAGGCGACATGGGCGCACGCAAGCTCGCCGGATTCTATGACGAGGGCTTGCGCGAGGTCGCGGTCGAAGACGATGGCGCTTTCACCGACATCGACACGCCGCAGGCGCTCGACGCCGCGCGCAAGGCAGCCGGATAAATTTTCAGAACGATTGCGGCACGCTGATCGGCGTATTGAGCCGTGCCTGGATCAATTGCACCGTGCGCTGCACTTCGCGCAACGACGGCCGCAACCATGCGCGGATTTTCGAGCGCGCGTCGAGCGAAAGATAAGCGAGCGGCAACTGCGTCTTCTCGCCCGTCACGGGCATGCTGCCGGGCGCGGAGGCTTTGAGAAATTCCGCCATCGAGACGCGCGTGTCTTCGAGCAGGTTCATGCTCATTTCATCGAGGAGCGAAATCGCCATGTGCACCGGATGCGCCTTCAGCGCCCAGTAGGAATTGACGCTGTGCAGCGCCTGCGGTGCCGGACCGAGAAACGCGTTGTCCGCCAGCACGAACTCGCAGCCGAAATGCTCGCGGATCCGGTAGCCGCGCTCGAAATCGTCGGCCGTGTAATGCGGGATATAGACCACGACCGGTTCGACGTTATTCGCGCGCGCTTCGGCGACGAGGTCGATGTCGCGCATCTGCTCGAAAAACGTCTGGAACGACCGCCACGTGACATCCACGATTTTCGGCTCGTGTGCGCGCAAGGGCAACGTATCGAACAGCCGCATCTGTCCCTTGGTCTTGGAAAGATCGGCGAGTTCGGCTTCCGGAAAATAGAGCGAGAGTTTCGGCTTGAGCGCGTCGGTATCGAACAGGATCGGCGCGTCACCGGAAAGCCGGAAGAATTCCGCGAACAGTCTTGCGATCAGCGTGCAGCCGGATGCTTCGTGCGGCGAGACGACAAGAATGGCAAGGCTCTTTCCGAGCATTGTCGCCCCTATGAGGAGAACGCGCGCGGCGTGACGCGAAACGGCTTCAGGAAGCCTGCGAGCCGTCGGTCGCCCACTCCATCAGCCCCGTGTCGTCGTATTGTTCGTGGATGCCTTTTTCCCAGGTGCGCACATAGCCGCGCAGCACCAGCGAATAATCCGCCTTCTGGTTGCGCGCGTTCTTGTTCTGGCCGAACGAGACGAACGGTACGCCCGCAACCTCGACCTGCTCATAGGCCATTTCGTTGAGCTTCGGGATCGCGATCTCGTTCGCGGAGCGGCGCGTCTTGCGAAAATATTTGTCGTAGGTCGCCTGGTCCCACTCGAAGAAATTGGTGTCGTTGATGTGGTTCTTCACCACGTAATATTCGGCGTTCTCGGTATAGGGCAGCATGTCCTCGATTTCGCTCAGCGACGCGACCGAGGGTCCGAGCACATGGAACAGCGCGAACTTGAATTCGCCGTTCTCGACCGCGTCGAAGAAGCCGACGTCGGTCATGTCCTTGAGCGTGCGCGACAGCAGCCCCGCGCGCACGTCGATGATTGAAACTTTCACTTCCGAAGAGTGCAGCGTGTCGAGCACGCGCATCTGGTCGGCAACCTGGGTGAGATCGACCACTTCGGTAACGCGCGGATGGAAGCGCTTGAGCGTACCGCGCGGGCTTTCGGTGTCGAAAGCGCGGGTCAGTACGTTCTTGCCCGCGAAGTAGTCGAGCATGGTACGTGCGACCGTAGTCTTGCCGACGCCGCCTTTGTCCGCACCGACGATGATCACCGCGGGCTTCTGCTTGCCGGAACCCGACTTCTTGCTGCTCGCTTCTTTCGGTTCTTTCGCCACGCGCTCTTCCCCTCGAATTCTAGAAGCGCCGCCCGAATCGGTGCGCACGCCGAATTAACCGCTAAAACGGGCGCTACAGTGCTGCTTTTTCTGGGCAATCGCAAGGCTTTGAAGGGCGGCAGAGCCTTGCGGGCAAAGGGCTTTCAGGAGGGGCAGGCCGCGAACAGATGCCGGGCGGCGGCCGCCGCACCTTTCAGCGGGATTTCCAGCGCGCCGTCCTCGACCCGGACGACGAGCGTGCCGCCGCCTTCGAGAATGCGCCGCAACTTCGCGAGCATACGCGTCTCACCCTCGAGAATGAATTTGTCGTCGAGTTCGAGGCGATGGCCAGTGGCGCGGATACGGATTTCGTCTTTCGTGCCGGTATCGAGCCGCTTCAGCAGGAAATCGACCTTCACGCCGTCTTTGGCGACGATCGGCTCGTGTTCCAGCGTGACGATGAGCTTGCCGCTCTTGCGCTCGCATTGGAAGTCGAGCTGCACCGCATCGCTCTCCGGAATTGCGTAGCGCAATACCGCGCCGTCTTCGGTCTTCTCGCCGAGCCAGCGGTATTCGTCGGCGGCGATCGCCGGCGAGACGGCGAAGGCGAAGAAAGCGGAAAGAACGAGTTGCCTCATTCCCGATACTTAATCCGTGCCAATGAACCTCGTCAAAATCCGGTTCGCGGCGCGGGGGTCTTGGCCCAGATTAACGCAAGTGAAGCGACTTCCCGGTTACCGGTTCCATTATGGGAATCGTACTTGCGCTCCGCCGCCGCCGAACCGTGTTACCGGGCTTCTGGCTGCTTCTATTCGCCGCCGCGATCGGCATCGTCGGTTATTACGGCTTCTCGAAGAGCAACACCGCGCTGCCGCTGCCCTCGCTGAAGAGCGAGCGCTTCGCCAAATGCGGCGAGTTCGCGCGCGACAACTGCGTCGTCGACGGCGACACGTTCTATCTGTCTGGCGAGAAAATCCGCATCGCTGACATCGACGCGCCCGAAACCGGCGGCGCGCAATGCGACTACGAAGCGGACTTAGGCGCACGTGCGACCGCGCGCCTCCGCGAGTTGCTCAACGAAGGCCCGTTCGAATTGCGCGGCTACAAGAGCCGCGACAAGGATCGCTACGGAAGAAAGCTGCGCGTCGTCCTGCGCGACGGAAAATCGCTCGGCGACACGCTCATAGAAGAGGGCCTGGCTCGCCGCTGGAGCGGCAGGCGCAGGCCCTGGTGCGTGTGAGAGATTGCTACGTCAAATAAGTCGCTGGTCACCGTTCACGGTATTTCCCCTTCCCAGTAAAGTTGGCCGCGATATCTCCGGAGAAAATGGCGCAAACATGTTGGATCGCGCCGCGCTTCCCCTCTACTTTGGGATATAACCGGCGGCGTCCCCGCCCGTTCCCCTCGCCTCCCGTGATCTTTCCAGGGCTGAAATGAGCCTCGAATCTGTCCGCCGCTGGTTCGCCGAACACGCCCCCGACATTGAAGTGCTGGTAACGCCGACAAGTTCGGCCACCGTCGCTGAGGCCGCCGCGACCCATAACGTCGCACCCGCCCAGATCGGCAAAACGATCTGCGTGCGCGCGGACGACAAAGTGTTGCTGATTGTTACAAGCGGCGCTGCCCGCCTCGACAACAAGAAATTCAAGAACGTCTTCGGCGTGCGCCCGCGCATGCTCGGCGCGGAAGACGTTCTTGCCTTGACGGGTCATCCGGTCGGCGGCGTCTGTCCGTTCGGCCTCGCGACGCCGCTCGCGGTCTATTGCGATGTTTCGCTCAAGGCTTTCGACATCGTCGTTCCGGCGGCGGGCGCGGGCAACGCCGCGGTGAAAATTCCGACCGAACGCATGGTGCAACTCACCGGCGCGCAATGGGTCGAAGTCTGCTGATCTTGAAGTCCGGGCGCATGAAAAAGCCCGCGCTTCAAGGCGCGGGCTTTTCCGAACGGCTCGTTACAACTCGTTACCAGGTGCGGAGATAGATACCGACGCCCGGCTGCGGAGCATAATAGCCATAGGGCTGATAATAGTAGCCGTGATGATGGCGATGGCGATGGTGACGGCGCCAGTGATGATACTGCACGTCCGTCGTATTCTTCTGCACTTCCGCCTTCGGCGCGGCCGGAGCCGCGTTCACCGGCGTCGCAATCGTCGCAGCGGCGAGAAGACCGCCGGCAACCGCACTATAAAGCGTAGTCTTCAACATGTGACTTCTCCCATCGTTGTTGTGCGGGGGAAACGCACGCGCCCCTCTGATCGTTCCTGCCTGCGGCGAGATGCGCGCAAACGCGCGGCACGGGATTTCGTTCCGCGCGTGCAACAAACTGAAACCCGATTTGCATGAAATTTTTGACGCAAGTTTTATGCGCGCCGACGCGCATCGCGCAGATCGGAGAAGTATAATGCGCGCGGCGAGCGAATGAGGAAAACGAATGACGGCATTATCCAATAACGAAACGCTGATTCGTCTGCTGACGGCGGCTGCACTCGGCAGCATCATCGGCTTCGAGCGCGAGCGTTTGCTGTGGACTGCCGGAATCCGCACGCACATGCTGGTCTGCGTCGGCGCCTGTCTCATCATGATCGTCTCGGCCTTCGGCTTCAGCGAAGTCGTGAACGCGAACCATGTCGTGCTCGATCCCTCGCGCGTCGCGGCACAGGTGGTTTCAGGTATCGGCTTTCTGGGTGCGGGCGCCATTCTCGCGCGCAACGAAATCATTCGCGGGCTGACGACGGCCGCGAGCGTGTGGAGTGTCGCCGCGATCGGGCTTGCGGTCGGCGGCGGGCTTTATTTCGCGGCGGTCGCTTCCACCGCCGTCATCATTATTATTCTGGCCGGCATCAAGCCGCTCGAGGAAGCCTATCGCACGCGCACGCAAAGCTGCCGCCTGAAAATCCAGGCCAAGCACGGCGTCGTCACGCCCGATCTCCTGAAGCGCACGCTTTCGATCCGGAGCGGCCGCATCAAGCGCTTTCTGGTGCGCACGTTGAGCGGCAACGACGAGATCACGCTGGTGATTTCGAAAGTCGCATCGCGCGACGTCGACACACTGGTTCAGAAAATCCGCAAGCTCCCCAAAGTCGAGCGCGTGAGCGTGCTGGCAAGAGAGCAATAAGAAAGCGCCTGCCGCCTAGCGCGGGATACGGTTCGCGCGCTGGCGGTCGATATCGTCCAGCGCGGACAGGCGGACGAATTTCTTCACTCGCGCGAAACGCTCGTCGATCGCGGCGGCACTGACGCCCTTCTCCGAGAGTAATTTCCTGCCCGACGCTTCCTCGTCCTTGCAGGCGCCGAACGCGCGCTCGATGATCGAGTCTTTCGCGATTTCTGGAATCGCCAGTGCGAGCTTCTTCGTCTCGTTGGTGACGCACAGAACATAAGCGACCGTGTGCGGCTCGAACGCCGTCTGCGCATGCGCGGACCCAATCGAGATGAGCGTCCCAAGCGCCGAAAGCGCGAGGCGGCAAATCATAAGGCCGCGCTCAGTGCTGCACGCCGGTGCCGCCGCAGCGCTGGCACTTTACTTTCTTGTCGCCAACCTTGAGCAAGCCGCGGCCTTCGCAATTCTTGCAGGGCTTCTTTTTATCCTTCGGCATTTGCGTGTTCCTTTTCCGCGAGGCCATGGCCGAGCGTTTCGCGCTCGTCGAACACAAAGCATCGCCCGCGCCATTTGCTGTCCGCCTCCGGCACGTCCTCGAGATATTGCAGGATGCCGCCTTTGAGGTGATAGACCTCTTTGAATCCTTTTGCGACCAGATAGCTCGACGCCTTCTCGCAGCGGATACCGCCGGTGCAGAACATCGCGATCTTCTTGTGCTTCGCGGGGTCGAGCGACTGCTCGACGAAGTCCGGAAACTCGCCGAAGCTCGCGGTGCCCGGATCGATCGCGCGCTCGAACGTGCCCTTCTCGAACTCGAACGAATTGCGTGTATCGATCACGAGCACTTCCGGGTCTTCGATCAATGCGTTCCAGTCTTTCGCATCGACATATGTGCCCACGCTTTTTGACGGGTCGATGTGCGGCGTGCGCATGGTGACGATCTCGGATTTTACCTTCACCTTCATGCGGCCGAACGGCTTTTCGACTGCCGCCGACATTTTCAGTTCGAGATCATCGAAATGCGTGCGGATGACGCGCAGCATGTTCTCCATCTGCGCGTTATTCGCGCTCGCAATCGTCCCGTTGATGCCTTCACTCGCTACGATCAGCGTGCCGCAGATTTCGTTTTCATCACACGCCGCGCGCAGCGCAGCCGCAAACCACTCGGGCTCAGCGACGGTTTGAAAACGATAAAGGGCTGCGACGGACCACATCAGTTGCTGCGTTTCTTAATTATTGCGAGACCGACTCTAGTTCAAACGAGTTGTTAGCTGCTACCAAAACTCTATTGTTCGCGCTTGATTGCATTGCGCTTCGCATAAAAATCTCTCTGAGATTCGTGAAATGCTTTTTGAATAGGCTTAGTTAGTTCATCGAAACTCTTGAAAATATCAAAAAACGCTTTCTCGTCTTTAAACTTTCCATTGTAATGGCGACATACTGCATAGGCACAAAACCACCACAAGCATACTTGGTCACTCATGATCCGCGATGCATGACTCGCCTCTAACAGTACTCGCTCGTTCGGCTCTCGCAATTTCCTGTCATCGATTAAATCCATCGCGGCGGAATCTGCATGTATTAAGTGGCTGGCCATTCCATACATATGAAAAAGGACATCCGCACCAATCAACGGCTTCCCTTTTTCTCCTAGATTTTGAAGCTGCTTAATTACTCCGTCAAACGACCATTTTTGTTCGAGTGTTTTGCGTTTTCTTTTGGATATGCCGTCGGCGATGTCGTACAGCGTGCTATCACTAAGCGTCTTAAGGATTGCATCCGTTAGAAGTGCGGGATCTTTCTCCGGAATTTTGTTTGCTAATTTTGCGCGCCTCGCTTTTTTGCGATTATATATTGCACCCAGATCATTCCAGTATTCATTAATGAGCGTCGGCTGCTCCTCTCGCGGAGTAACGAAATGAGAAGTATTTTTGCAGCCGTGTCGTAGAATGATCGTAGAATTATTTCCGCGTCCCATGCATAGCCAGCAGACAGCAAATAAGAAACCGCCTGACTTCTCGCAGACAAATAATGAAACAGTCGCTTTAAAGTAGGCGTGACTTCAGGTGTGCTGTTTTCATAACGCTCAAAAACGTCTTGAACGTTATCGCGAATGGAGCTGATCGAGGTGAGCTTTGCATCCATTACTTGCTGAAGAGACAGGGTTCGAACCATCTGTGATTAGACCCACCGTCGGAACAAATTTTAGGAAATAAACTGAAATCTGGCGGAGAGGGTGGGATTCGAACCCACGGTACGCTTGCACGCACAACGGTTTTCGAGACCGTCCCAATCGACCACTCTGGCACCTCTCCGCGGGCGACCCGGATCAACGGGTCTGGTCGAGCCGCTGTTTAGCCAAGCCCCCCACGCGGCACAAGATAAAGTGGGGGCGAAGAGGGCCCGAAAATCGCCCGCCAAGGCCTGATTTCCACCCCAAAAGGCCCGATTCGGCCCTTTTCCTTGACTCCGCCACACCCCGCCTCTATCACCCCGGCAATCCAAAACAGGACGCATGAACGACGTCCCGGCAGGCCCTGAAATCAGGGCCTGACTGCAAGAAGCCGGGCCCGTTGAGGCCGGAGAAAGAGACTGAACATGTTTGCGGTCATCAAGACCGGCGGCAAGCAACATCGCGTTGTGGCCGACCAGACTTTGAAAGTTTACCTGCACGACGCCAATGTCGGCGACATCGTCACCTTTCCGGTGACGGCGCATGGCGGCGACACGCCGAAATTCGGCACGCCGCTGGTCGATGGCGCGTCGGTCGCGGCCGAAGTGCTCGCGCAGACGCACGAGCGCACCGTCATCGCCTTCAAGAAGCGCCGCCGCCAGAACTCGAAGCGCAAGCGTGGCTATCGCGACCACTACACGCTGGTCCGCGTGACCGAGATCCTGCTCGACGGCGCCAAGCCCACCAAGGCTGCGCGCGCGAAGCCGGCGAAGAAGGCAAGTGCCGGCGAAGCGGCCGGAGAAGGCGCGGAAGCGCCGAAGAAGGCGAAAGCCGCTTCCAAGGCGAAAAAGCAAGACTAATTCGGGATTTTGGGGTATAGGCCCCGTCAAGAGTTCGGAGACTAACGATGGCCCATAAAAAAGCAGGCGGCTCCTCGCGCAACGGTCGCGATTCGGCTGGCAAGCGCCTCGGCGTGAAGCGCTTCGGCGGCGAAGCCGTGCTTGCCGGCAACATCATCGTCCGCCAGCGCGGCACGAAGGTTCACGCAGGCGCCAATGTAGGCGTCGGCAAGGACCATACCCTTTTTGCACTCACCGACGGCATCGTTGAGTTCAAGGCCAAGAACAAAGACCGCAACCTCGTAAACATCGTACCGATGCCGAAAGCAGCCGAATAGGCGAGACTTCAAAAGGTCCCGCCGGCACTTGTCGCTCCGCGGGACCCCAATCGAAAAAGACGGGTCTGAATTCAGGGGAGACAGGTGTCTCCCCTGAATTGTTTTTGAAAGACGGAGACCCGTCATGACGTTGCAGATGGAAGCGAGCATTCCCCGCGAGAAGAGCAGTCTCATCATCGAGACCGCCCGTCTTGTCATGCGCGCCCCGTGCAAACGCGACCTCGACGGGATCGTGGAGCTCGCGAACAACCTCAAGGTCGCGGAGATGACGGCGACGATTCCGCATCCCTATACGCGCAAGGATGCCGAGAGCTGGCTCGATAAGGTTTCATCCGGGCGCGGGCATTCCATGGTCTTGTTCGCCAAGGGCGAGAAGCGCGTGCTGGTCGGCGTCGCGGGCTTCGGCCATCGCGGCGAGGAGCATAATCCCGAGATCGGCTACTGGATCGGCGAGCCGCACTGGCGGCAGGGCTTCGCCACCGAAGCCTCGCGCGCGCTGATCGATCATGCGTTTTCGGAGACGGAGATCGATGCGCTCTCGGCATCGTGCCGGATTCACAATGAAGCCTCGCGCCGCGTGATCGAGAAGTGCGGCTTCCAGTGGGTCGGCACGGGCTTGAATCAGGTGAAGGCGCTTGGCGCGTCGGTGCCGGTCGACCGCTTCGTGCTGTCGCGCCGGACCTGGGAGAGCTTGCGCGCCTGGGGCGCTTCCGCTTTGCCCACGTTTACCAAAGCGGGATAGACAACTGGTTTCCCATCCGGCGCTCGGGCATCGGATGGGAAGTTACCGATGTGATGACCGATGAAATTCCTCGACGAAGCCAAGGTTTATGTACGCTCCGGCAATGGCGGTGCCGGCGCGGTCTCGTTCCGGCGCGAGAAATTCATCGAGTTCGGCGGGCCTGACGGCGGCGACGGCGGGCGCGGCGGCGATGTCGTCATCGAATGCGTTTCCGGCCTGAACACGCTCATCGACTACCGCTACCAGCAGCACTTCAAAGCGGGAACGGGTATCCACGGCATGGGCCGCGACCGCGCCGGCGGACGCGGCAAGGATGTCGTGTTGAAAGTCCCGGTCGGCACCGAGGTGCTGGAAGAAGACGGCGAGACGGTGCTCGCTGACTTCACCGAAGTCGGCCAGCGCGTCGTTCTCCTCGAAGGCGGACAAGGCGGCTTCGGCAACGCGCATTTCAAGTCTTCCACCAACCGCGCGCCGCGCCGCGCTAATCCCGGCATTGAGGGACAGGAGCGCACGATCCGGCTTCGCCTGAAGCTGATCGCGGACGCAGGTCTCGTCGGCTTGCCGAACGCGGGCAAGTCCACGTTTCTCGCTTCCGTCACCGCCGCGAAGCCGAAGGTTGCCGATTATCCCTTCACCACGCTGCATCCGCAGCTCGGCATCGTCCGCACCGACAGCCGCGAACTGGTGCTCGCCGACATTCCCGGCCTGATCGAAGGCGCGCACGAAGGCGCGGGCCTCGGCGATCGTTTTCTCGGTCACGTCGAGCGCTGCAACGCGCTTTTGCATCTCGTCGACGCGACGCAGGAAGATGTCGCCGGTGCTTACAAGACCGTGCGGAACGAACTCGAGGCCTATGGCGGCGGCTTGGCGGAAAAACCCGAGATCGTCGCGCTCTCGAAGATCGACGCGCTGACGCCGAAGCAGATTGAAAGCCAGTTGAAGAAGCTGCAAAAGGTCACGAAGAAAAAGCCGCTCGCGCTTTCCGCACACTCGAAAAAAGGTGTCACGGAAGCGCTGCGCGCGATCTTCAAGCTCGCGGGTTCTCGCGAGGCGAAGATCAAAACAAAAAAATCGGAAAAGAGTGCCGCATGGCGTCCGTGACCCCCGAGCTCAGGAACTTCAAGCGGATCGTCGTGAAGGTCGGCTCGTCCTTGCTGGTCGATGCCGGACGCGGCGAGTTGCACGCGGACTGGCTGAACGCCCTCGCCGAAGATCTTTCCGAGCGCGCAAAAGCCGGCGCGCAGATCTTGGTCGTTTCGTCGGGCGCAATCGCGCTCGGCCGCACCGTTTTGAAATTCGCAAAAGGCGCCCTGAAGCTCGAGGAGAGCCAGGCGGCGGCCGCCGTCGGGCAGATCGCACTCGCGCGCGCCTGGAGCGAGGCGCTGGGCAAGGTCGGCCTCATCGCCGGGCAAGTGTTGCTCACGCTCAAAGACACCGAGGAGCGGCGCAATTATCTCAATGCGCGCGCGACCATCGGCAAGCTCCTCGACATCGGCGCGGTGCCGGTCATCAACGAGAACGACACGGTTGCCACATCAGAAATCCGCTACGGCGACAACGACCGCCTGGCTGCGCGCGTGGCCTCGATGATCGGCGCGGACCTGCTCATTCTCTTCTCCGATATCGACGGCTTCTACGACGCGCCGCCCAACGTGAAGAAGGACGCAAAACTCATTCCCGTTATCTCCCGCATTTCCGCCGAGATCGAAAGCATGGCGGGAGCTGCGGGCTCCGAGCTTTCGCGCGGCGGCATGGTGACCAAGGTGGAAGCGGCGAAAATCGCGACGCTCGCGGGCGCGCACATGATCATCGCCTCAGGCCGGAAGCTGCATCCGCTTCGCGCGATCGCAAACGGCGAGCCCTGTTCGTGGTTTCTCACACCCGCGAACCCCGTCACCGCACGCAAGAAATGGATCGTCGGCAATCTCGAGCCGAAAGGCATTATTCATGTCGATGCCGGTGCGGTCGCCGCCCTCCGCAACGGCAAAAGCCTGCTGCCCGCCGGCGTGGTAAAGGTCTCCGGCGAGTTCGCGCGCGGCGACGCGGTGCTGGTGCGCGGGCCTGACGGTGAGGAGATCGCGCGCGGGCTCGTGGCCTACGACTCGGACGACGCGACGAAGATCGTGAAAAAGTCCACGAACGAGATCATCCTCATTCTGGGCTATGAAGGCCGCGCCGCCATGATCCATCGTGACGACCTCGCGATGGCGGGAGAGTAAAATGAACATGCGCGAGACCGGCGACGTGAAGGCGCTGATGCAGGACATCGGAACGCGCGCGCGTGCGGCCGCGCGCGTACTCGGACTTGCCGAATCCGCGCAGAAGACGAACGCACTCGAAGCCGCCGCCAAAGCCATCCGCGCGAACAAGGCGAAGATTCTCGAAGCGAACAGCAAAGACCTTGCCGCGGCGAAAGAGCAGAACATTTCCGCGGCCTTCCTCGACCGCCTCACCCTCACCGATAACTCCGTCGACGCGATTGCGGCGGGCGTCGAGCAGGTGGCACTCCTTCCCGATCCGGTCGGCGAAGTGATTGCCGACTGGGAACAGCCGAACGGGCTGATTTTCCAGCGCGTGCGCACGCCGCTCGGCGTGGTCGCGGTGATCTATGAAAGCCGCCCCAACGTGACGGCCGATGCAGGCTCGCTCTGTCTCAAGGCGGGCAACGCCGTGATTCTGCGCGGCGGCTCCGACAGCTTTCATTCGAGCCGGGCGATCCACGAATGTCTGGTCGCGGGACTGAAGGAAGCGGGCCTGCCGGAAGATGCGATTCAACTCGTGCCGACTATCGACCGCGCTGCCGTAGGCGAACTGCTTTCAGGGCTCGATGGCAATATCGACGTTGTCGTTCCCCGCGGCGGCAAGAGCCTGGTCGCGCGTGTGCAGACGGAAGCGCGCGTGCCCGTGTTCGCGCATCTCGAAGGCGTGTGCCACGTCTACATCCATGCGCCCGCCGATCTCGAAATGGCGAAGCGCATCGTCTTCAACGCGAAGATGCGCCGCACCGGCGTCTGCGGCTCCGCCGAAACCTTGCTGGTCGACAAAAAGATCGCGGCCACGCACCTGAAGCCGCTCGTGGAAATGCTGCTGGACGCCGGCTGCGAAGTGCGCGGCGACACGGCAACGCAAGCGGTCGATTCCCGCGTCAAAGCGGCCACCGAAGAAGACTGGCCGAAGGAATATCTCGATGCGATCATCGCGGTGAAAGTCGTCGACGGCTTGCAGGCGGCAATGGATCACATCGCGAAATACGGCTCGCAGCACACCGACGCGATCGTGACCGACGATCCTTCGGACGCGGAGATTTTCTTGCGCGAAGTGGATTCCGCGATCGTGCTGCATAATGCCTCGACGCAATTCGCGGACGGCGGCGAGTTCGGCTTCGGCGCCGAGATCGGCATTGCCACCGGCCGCATGCATGCGCGCGGGCCGGTCGGTGTCGAGCAGCTGACATCGTTCAAGTATCGCGTCCACGGCAACGGTCAGACCCGGCCTTGAATTTCCGCGCACCACCCGCCTCACCCGGCATGCGGGTCGGGCTCCTCGGCGGCAGCTTCAACCCCGCACATGAGGCGCATCGCGCGCTTAGCCTGCTCGCCTGGAAACGGCTTGGTCTCGACCGCGTCTGGTGGCTCGTGTCTCCGGGTAACCCCTTGAAGGAAAATTCCGCGCTGCCGCCGGTGGAGGCGCGTATCGCGCAGGCGCACGAAGTCGCAAACTCTCCTTATATTGATGTAGCAGCGCCCGAAGTCGCCTACCGGACGCGCTATACCTACGACACGCTGAAGCGCCTGCTCGCGGAACATCGTGGCGCGCGTTTTGTCTGGCTGATGGGCGCGGACAATCTGGCACAGTTCCACCGCTGGAAACGCTGGCAGGAAATCGCGGCATTGATGCCAATGGCGATCATCGAACGCCCCGGCGACGAAGACGCGCCGCTTTCCTCGAAAGCCGCGCATACGCTGGGCGGGTTCCGCATCGACGAAAGCGATGCGCCGCTGCTCTTGTCGATGCAGCCGCCGGCGTGGGTTTATCTGCACGGCTTGAAATCCCCGCTCTCCTCCACCAGCTTACGGGTGAAGGGACTGCGGCAAGCATAGTAATTGAACGGTAATGGTGAAGGCGTATGCTCGATCCCAGTACCGATTCGCTAACCGAGGCCTGATGGAAGGAATCGATAGCCTGGCAACCAAGGTACGCAGCGTAACGGCAAAAAGAGCCGCGAAGCCCAAAGTTGTGGCGCGCAAGCAAGAGCCCGCCCTACTTTCCCTCATCCTGAAACAACTCGACGACGACAAGGCCGAGGACACGATGCCGATCGATGTCCGCGGACGGACATCGATCGCCGACCACATGGTGGTGACCAGCGGACGCTCGAACCGCCATGTCGCGTCGATCGCCGAGCATCTGATCGAGGCGCTTTCCAAAGCGGGCAACAAGCCGCGCATTTCCGGCCTGCCTGCCGCCGACTGGGTCGTATTGGATGCCGGCGACATCATCGTGCATGTCTTCAGGCCCGAGGTTCGCGAGTTCTACAGCCTGGAAAGAATGTGGCAGCCGCGCACCGCCGCGAAGAAGGCCTGACGGTTACTTTCCATGCGCTTGCTGATCGCCGCCGTCGGTCGCCTCAAGGCCGGGCCGGAACGCGAACTTCTCGCGCGCTATGTCGAACGCGCAAACGCTTCGGGTAAATCGCTTTCTTTAGCGCCGCTCGACATCGTCGAGATTTCCGAAAGCCCGGCGCAAACGGCAACCAAGCGAAAAGCCGATGAGGCCAAAGCGCTGCTCGCGGCAATTCCCGAGAAAGCGAAGATCATCGCACTCGACGAGCGCGGGAAAAATGTTTCCAGCGAAGATTTCTCGAACAGGCTCGCGCGCCTGCGTGACGACGGCGCGGCCTGCACAGCGTTCTTGATCGGCGGCGCCGACGGCCTCGACGAAACTTTGCGTAAAAAAGCGGATATCGTGATCGGCTTCGGCGCGGCCACCTTCCCGCATCAGCTGGTGCGAATCCTGCTCGCAGAGCAGATCTATCGCGCGGTCACGATCCTCTCGGGCCACCCCTATCATCGCGGCGGGTGATTCCGGCGCCTTGCGGAAATTTAATCCGCGCGCCGGCATCGCCCTGCTTCGGGCTCACTTTTGCGCGATCACCCGGCCTGCTCGTCGTCGGCCCGCCGGTTCATTCGGAAAACGGCGCCGGAGCCGGGCGAAATCGAGTGTTTTCAGGCTGGCGCTTTTCGCGGCGAACCCGCGGGAACCGGGCCGATCTCTTGCTACGCAACACGAGCGGCGGGTATTATCGGCCATTGGCAGGGGTGGGAAATTCACTGCGGAACTCTAAGGGATCGGTCCTCGCCGGACCGTCCGCCGCGGTGAGGGATAACAGGACGAATTCAGGCCTCCGGCAACGAGGCTTTCAACCCCAAACCGGTTCGCGCCAAGCGAGTATCGCGCAAAGCAGCGAAGCGGCAGATTCCGGCCTTCCCGGCCGGCAACCGACAAGCAGAAGGTTCGCGACAGAATGCGGAAAATCTCGCTATTTTTCATCGGCGCCATCACCGGCGCGCTGATCGCGGCGGTCGCCGCGCAGCCGCAGGTTTTCACCAAGGCGCGCGCGGCATCCGCCGACACGTACCGGCAGCTCAATCTCTTCGGCGACATCTTCGAGCACGTTCGCGCGCAGTACGTCGAGAAGGTCGATGATGCCAAGCTAATCGAAGCTGCGATCAACGGCATGCTTTCCTCGCTCGATCCGCATTCGCAGTTTCTCGACGCGAAGAACTTCCGCGACATGCAGACCCAGACGCGTGGCGAATTCGGCGGCCTCGGCATCGAGGTCACGATGGAAGACGGCCTCGTCAAGGTGATGTCGCCGATCGACAACACGCCCGCCTCCCGCGGCGGTGTGCAGCCGAACGATCTGATCACGCATCTCGACGGCGAGCCGGTGAAGGGCCTGACCCTCGAACAGGCGGTCGAGAAGATGCGTGGACCGGTCAACACCCCGATCACACTGCGCATTCAGCGCAAGGGCGTCGAGAAGCCGGTCGAGATCAAGCTGGTTCGCGAAATCATCTCGATCCGCAACGTCCGCGCCAAGATCGAAGACGACGTCGGTTATATCCGCCTCGTCAGCTTCCAGGGCGAGCGCACGATCCAGCAGCTCGTCGAGGCGATCAAGGAGATCAAGGAAAAGATCCCGAACGACAAGCTGAAGGGATACATCCTCGACCTGCGCAACAACGGCGGCGGCCTGCTCGATCAGGCGATCGCGGTTTCGGATGCCTTCCTCGAACGCGGCGAAATCGTTTCGACCCGCGGCCGCAACGACGGCAGTCAGCGCTACAACGCGAAGGCCGGCGACCTCACGAACGGCAAGCCGCTGATCGTGCTGATCAACGGCGGCTCGGCTTCGGCCTCCGAAATCGTCGCCGGCGCCTTGCAGGACCACAAGCGCGCGACGCTTCTCGGCTCGCGCTCGTTCGGCAAGGGTTCGGTGCAAACGGTGATGCCGATCGGAAACTTCGGCGCGCTGAAGCTGACGACCGCGCGCTACTACACGCCGTCGGGCAAATCGATTCAGGCGAAGGGTATTACGCCGGATATCGAACTCGTTCAGGATCTTCCGGATGAACTCAAGGGCAAGGTCGAGCCGCGCGGCGAGGCTTCGCTCAAGGGCCACTTGAAGACGAATGACGGCGCGGAAGAACAGACCGGTTCCCCGGCCTACATCCCGCCGGATCCGAAGAACGACAAGCAACTGAATCTCGCGCTCGATCTCCTGCGCGGCATTCAGAAGAACGCGGCCTTCCCGCCCAACCCGAAGGCCAAGCCGAACTAAGCTTCGGACACGCGAGCGAACGAAAAGCCCCGCCGGAAGGCGGGGCTTTTTCATTGGTAAGGTCTCGTTAACCGGCCCGGAAAGGCGCGCGTGATACAGTCCCGGTGATTCGTTTTCGCGGATGATCGTGGGCAGTGGACGATCTCGACACACCCCTGAAAGCGCAGAAAAGCGCGGGCGCGCGACGCCGTCTGCCGGTGAGCCTGCTCGGCCTGCTTACGCTCGCGCTCGCCACCACGCTCGGCATCGCAATCGGCTGGGTCGTGCTGTTCGACGATCCGCTCGGCGGCGAGCCGAAGCATGTCGTGAAAATCGAACAGATCATCGTGCCGCCTTCGCAGCAGACCAAGACCGCGCCCGACACGAACGATCTGCCTGCAAAGCAGGCGCCGCCGCAACAGACCGGCGACCAGCGCACCATCACCATCATCGACGGCAATACCGGGACCAAGCGCGAAATCGTCATCAACGGCCCGAAGACCGACGACAAGAATACGCCCGCGAACGAGCCGACCAGCAACGTACCGCCCGCCGACAGCCGGCTGATCGAGGCTTCCAAGCACGGCTCGCTGCCGAAAATCGGACCCGATGGCGTGCGCCCGCTCGACGCTTATGCGAGCCCGATTCCCGTCACCACGACCGGCGCTGATTCGATGATCGCCATCGTGATTACCGGACTTGGCGTAAGCGCGAGCAGCACCGGCGACGCGATCAGCAAGCTCCCCGCTGCGGTCACGCTCGGTTTCGTGCCCTACGGCAACGAACTCCAGCGCTGGGTTGCGCGTGCCCGCTCGACCGGCCACGAGGTGCTTCTGCAAATCCCGATGGAGCCCTTCGACTATCCCGACAACGATCCCGGCCCGCAGACGCTGACCGCAAGCGCGCCGAAGGACCAGAACATCGACCGGCTGCATTACTTTCTGAGCCGGACGCAGGGCTATGTCGGCGTCGCGAATTTCATGGGTGCGCGCTTCACCGCGAACGAGGAAGCGCTCGCAACCGTGCTCAGCGAGACCGGTAAGCGCGGTCTCCTGTTCCTCGACGACGGCACGTCGCCGCGCAGCATCTCGCCGAAAGCGGCTGCCCGGACGAAGGCGCCGTTTCTCAAAGCCGACGTTGTGATCGACAGCAAGGCCGAATGGGCCGAAATCGACGCCGCCCTCGTCAAGCTCGAAGCGATCGCAGCGGAAAAAGGTATCGCGATTGCAACGGCAAGTTCGCTCCCCGTCACGATCGAGCGGCTCGCACGCTGGGCAAAGACACTTGAAACCCGCGGTATCCGGCTAGTGCCGGTCAGCGCCGCATTTCATCGCAAGGCGAAACAAAGCTGACTGTAACTTCCGGGCGTTGTAAAAACGCCTCATGAAAAAGTTCGAAGACCTGCCCTATCGTCCCTGCGTCGGGCTCGCCGTATTCAATGCGCAAGGCCGCGTCTTCGTCGGCCGCCGCCTCGGCGGACCGGAGCATGTCGATGCGACGCATTCCTGGCAGATGCCGCAAGGCGGCATCGACGAGGGCGAAGACCCATTCGAGGCGGCACTCCGCGAACTCTACGAAGAAACCAGCATCCGCTCGATCCGCCGCCTCGGCGAAGTCGATGGCTGGCTAAAATACGACATCCCGCGCGACATCGCGGGACAGGCGTGGAAGGGAAGGTATCGCGGGCAGAAGCAGAAATGGTTCGCGCTAGCTTTCACCGGCAATGAGAGCGAAATCGATATCGCCACACCCGGCGGCGGCGAACACAAACCCGAATTCGTCGAATGGCGCTGGGAAAAACTCGAGAATACGCCGGAGTTGATCGTTCCCTTCAAGCGCCCGGTTTACGACGACGTCGTAAAAAATTTCCTCGGCTTCGCGAACGCAACGTCATGACGGAAACACGCGGCCTGCGCTGGCGTGCGGCGACCGAAGCCGATGTTTCCGAAATCGACCGGATTGCGAAGATCATTCATCCGGATCTTCCCGAACGCCCCGAGACTTTCGCGGAGAAGATCGCGCTTTCGTCTTCGACGAACTTCGTCGTCTGCGACGGAAAAAATGTCAGAGGCTATGCGATCGCCTATCCGTGGCGGATGGAAGACATTCCGAAGCTCGATGCGCTATTTGGCCATCTCCCGGTGGATGCCTCCGTGCTGTTCGTGCACGATGTCGCGCTCCTGCCGAGCGCACGAAGTCTCGGTCTCGTGGAAGAACTTTTGAAGCTGCTGAGCGCCGCGGGCCACGAGCTGGATCTCGACCATATGACGCTGACTGCCGTCTATGGCTCGGAGGAAGCCTGGTTCCGCTACGGCTTCCGCCGCGCGCCGATGAACGAGAAGATGAAAACGCAAGCCGCGGGATACGGAGAAGCGGTCTATATGACCCGCGCGTTCGATCCCGAATAAAAAAGCCGCGCTACGTGAGCGCGGCTTTTCGTTTGGGAGCCGGTCCCTCAGGCGCGGCGGCGATCGCCAACAACACCGACGCCGAAGCCTACGATCCCGCCGATCAATGCACACAGCGCGACGTAGTTAAACTGGCGCTCCGTGAGCTCGCCTTTTTCCTTTGGCTCGGCTTCAACCACGATGTTGAAGACCGGAATTACTGTCACCCACTGCGGTGGCTTGGTGACATAGCCAACCAGACCGCCCGCGACGATACCTAAAACCAGACAAATCACTCTCAAATTGCTGAACGACATCCCGGCACCCTTTCCAGTTACAGCCGCCTGACAAAACTCGCGATGCTGCCAGCCAGTTCCATAAGGCTGCCAACTACCTGATCCGCAACAAAAAAGCCGCGCATTTAGCGCGGCTTTTTGAATTCTTGACCTGGCAACGTTTAGTGCGCGGTCGCACCACCGCCGCCGAGCTGCGCCTGCACGGCCCGAAGCTGAAACAGCGTCTCCGCCATCTTGTAACGCGCTTCGTCCGACGGCGCCTGCGCAAGCTTGGCTTCATAGGCCGAAACCGAAGCCGCGAATTCGGTCAGGTTGACGTCTTCGACCGCGGTCGCGTCTTCGGCGAGAATGGTGAGACCCTTCTCGCTGATTTCCGCGAAACCACCGCGCACATAAAGCCGCTTCACGTCCCCGCCCGCCTTCACGGTGAGAATGCCGGGACGCAGCGTCGAAACCAGCGGCGCGTGATTGGCGAGTACTGTGAATTCGCCTTCCGCGCCGGGCACGATCACTTCGTCCACTTCGCCGGAGAACAAGAGCCTCGCCGGCGAGACGAGTTCGAACTGGAAGCTGGCCATTGTGGTTCCTGCTTACGCGGCTTCCGCCGCGAGCTTCTTGCCCTTCTCGACCGCTTCTTCGATGGTGCCGACCATGTAGAAGGCGGGCTCCGGAAGATGGTCGTACTTGCCTTCGACTAGGCCCTTGAAGCCCTTGATCGTGTCGGCGAGCTCCACGAACTTGCCGGGCGATCCGGTGAAGACTTCGGCGACGTGGAACGGCTGCGAGAGGAAGCGCTCGATCTTGCGCGCGCGCGAGACCGCGAGTTTGTCCTCTTCCGAAAGCTCGTCCATGCCGAGAATGGCGATGATGTCCTGCAGCGCCTTGTAGCGCTGGAGAATCTGCTGCACCTGACGCGAAACCGCATAGTGCTCTTCGCCCACGATCAGCGGCGAAAGCATGCGCGAGGTCGAGTCGAGCGGATCGACCGCCGGATAGATGCCCTTTTCCGCGATCGAGCGCGACAACACGGTCGTCGCGTCAAGATGCGCGAACGAGGTCGCGGGCGCCGGGTCGGTCAAGTCGTCGGCCGGGACGTAAATCGCCTGCACCGAAGTGATCGAGCCCTTCTGCGTCGTCGTGATGCGCTCCTGTAGCGCGCCCATGTCGGTAGCCAACGTCGGCTGATAGCCGACCGCGGAAGGAATACGGCCGAGCAGCGCCGACACTTCCGAACCGGCTTGCGTGAAGCGGAAGATGTTGTCGACGAAGAACAAGACGTCCTGGCCCTGGTCGCGGAAATGCTCGGCGACCGTAAGGCCCGAAAGAGCGACGCGCATGCGCGCTCCCGGCGGCTCGTTCATCTGGCCGAACACGAGCGCGCACTTGGAGCCTTCGCCGCCGCCCTTCTTGTTCACGCCCGACTCGATGAACTCGTGATAGAGGTCGTTGCCTTCGCGGGTACGCTCGCCGACGCCCGCAAACACGGAGTAACCGCCGTGCGCCTTGGCGACGTTGTTGATGAGTTCCTGAATGAGCACGGTCTTGCCGACGCCCGCACCGCCGAACAGGCCGATCTTGCCGCCCTTGGCATAGGGAGCAAGCAGGTCGACGACCTTGATGCCGGTGACGAGAATTTCAGCTTCCGTCGATTGATCCGTGTAACTCGGGGCGGGCACGTGAATCGGGCGCGTACCCGAAGCCTTCACCGGACCCGCTTCGTCGATCGGCTCGCCGACGACGTTCATGATGCGGCCAAGCGTGCCGTCACCGACCGGCACCGCGATCGGCTGGCCGGTGTCCGAGACGTCCTGACCGCGGACCAGACCCTCGGTCGAGTCCATCGCGATCGCGCGGACGGTCGATTCGCCTAAGTGCTGCGCAACTTCGAGGATCAGCGTCTGCTCGCCGTTCTTCGTCGTCATTGCGTTCAGAATTTCCGGCAGGTGACCGTCAAACTGCACGTCGACGACGGCGCCGATGACCTGCGTGATTTTACCGGTGGTATTCGTTGCCATGTTCGACCTCGTACCTGAAATTTAGAGCGCTTCCGCGCCGGAGATGATTTCGATCAATTCCTTCGTGATCATCGCCTGACGGGTGCGGTTGTAAGTGATGGTTTGCTTCTTGATCATGTCGCCGGCGTTGCGCGTCGCGCTGTCCATCGCGGACATGCGCGCGCCCTGCTCGGAGGCCGCGTTCTCGAGCAACGCACGGAAAATCTGCGTGGCCAGGTTGCGCGGGAGCAGTTCGGCGAGAATTTCGTCTTCTTCCGGCTCGTATTCGTAAACCGGCGTATTGGTGCCGGCCGCGGCTTCGGTCTTGGCTTCGGGAAGCTGCGGCGGAATGATCTGCTGCGCGGTCGGGATCTGCGCGATCACCGATTTGAAGCGCGAATAGAACAGCGTGCAGATGTCGAACTCGCTCGCCTCATAGCGCGCAACGATCTTCTGCGCGATTTCCTCGGCGTTCGTGTAACCCAGCGTGCGCACGGTGCGCAGATCGATCACATCAACGATGTTCTTCGCGAACGTGCGGCGCAGGATGTCATAGCCCTTGCGGCCTACGCAGATGATCTTGACGGTCTTGCCGGCCGCCATCAGTGCATTTGCGCGATCGCGCGCGAGACGCGAGATCGAGGAGTTGAACGCGCCGCAAAGGCCGCGCTCGGCGGTGCAGACGAGCAGCATATGCACGTCGTCCTTGCCGGTGCCGCTGAGCAGCGCCGGGGCGCCCGCCTGGCCTGCGACCTTGCCGGCGATATTGGCAAGGATCGTGTCCATGCGCTCGGCATAGGGCCGCGCGGCTTCGGCCGCGGTCTGCGCGCGGCGCAGCTTCGCCGCGGCGACCATTTGCATCGCCTTCGTAATCTTCTGCGTCGCCTTCACCGAGGCGATGCGATTGCGGAGGTCTTTGAGCGAAGCCATGGGCTAGGTCTTTTCCTTAACTGAACGACTTCGCGAAGGAATCGACCGCTGCCTTCAGCGTGGCGGCATCCGCGTCCGACAGATCCTTCGAGTTGCGGATCGAGTCGAGCAGCCCACCGTGCTGCGAGCGGATGTTGGACAGCAGTCCGTCTTCGAACGCTTTCACCCGGTTCAGCGGAAGCTGGTCGAGATAGCCGTTGGTGCCGGCCCAGATCACGACGACCTGCTCTTCCATCTTCAGCGGCGAGAACTGCGCCTGCTTGAGAAGTTCGGTCAGGCGCGCGCCGCGATTGAGCAGACGCTGGGTCGCGGCGTCGAGGTCGGAGCCGAACTGCGCGAAGGCCGCCATTTCGCGGTACTGCGCGAGCTCGCCCTTGATCTTGCCGGCGACCTTCTTCATCGCCTTGGTCTGTGCCGAAGAACCGACGCGCGACACCGAAAGGCCGACGTTCACCGCAGGGCGGATGCCCTGATAGAACAGATCGGTTTCGAGGAAGATCTGGCCGTCGGTGATCGAAATAACGTTCGTCGGAATGTAAGCCGAAACGTCGTTCGCCTGCGTCTCGATGACCGGAAGCGCGGTGAGCGAACCCGCGCCCTGCGTGTCATTCATCTTCGCCGCGCGCTCGAGCAGGCGCGAGTGGAGATAAAACACGTCGCCCGGATAGGCTTCGCGTCCCGGCGGACGGCGGAGCAGCAGCGACATCTGGCGGTAAGCGACGGCCTGCTTGGAAAGGTCGTCATAGATGATGACCGCGTGCATACCGTTGTCGCGGAAGAATTCGCCCATGGCGCAACCGGAGAACGGCGCCAGGAACTGCATGGGGGCTGCGTCCGACGCGGTCGCGGCGACCACGATCGAATATTCCAGCGCGCCCTGCTCTTCGAGCACCTTGACGAACTGCGCGACCGTCGAGCGCTTCTGGCCGACGGCGACATAGACGCAATATAGCTTCTGCGCTTCCGGGGCGCCGGCAACGTTCAGCGCCTTCTGATTCAGGATCGTGTCGAGCGCGACAGCGGTCTTGCCGGTCTGGCGGTCGCCGATGATGAGCTCGCGCTGGCCGCGGCCGATCGGGATCAGGGCGTCGATCGCCTTGAGGCCCGTCGCCATCGGCTCGTGCACCGACTTTCTCGGGATGATGCCCGGCGCCTTCACGTCCACGCGGGCGCGCTTGGCGGCCTTGATCGGGCCCTTGCCGTCGATGGGATTGCCGAGCGCGTCGACCACGCGGCCGAGCAGTTCCTTGCCGACCGGAACGTCAACGATCGCGCGGGTGCGCTTGACGGTCTGGCCTTCCTTGATGTCGCGGTCGGAGCCGAAGATCACGATACCGACGTTGTCGCTCTCGAGGTTGAGCGCCATGCCGCGCACGCCGTTTTCGAATTCGACCATTTCGCCGGCCTGCACGTTGTCGAGGCCGTAGACGCGGGCAATACCGTCACCGACGGAAAGCACCTGTCCCACTTCGGTCACTTCGGCGGCTTCGCCGAAATTCTTGATCTGCTCTTTCAGGATTGCCGAAATTTCGGCGGCGCGGATGTCCATCAGCGGACCTCTTTCATCGCGTTACGAATGGAGTTGAGTTTGGTTTTGAGGGAGGCGTCGATCATGCGGGAGCCGATCTTCACTTTCAGGCCGCCGAGGATCGAGGGATCGATCTTCACGTCGAGTTCGACGTTCTTCTGCTTGGTGGAAGCGATGATCGCTTCCTTCAGCGTCGCGAGGTGCTTGTCGTCGAGCTTCTCGGCGACCGTGACTTCGGCGCGGGTTTCACCGCGCGCCTGCGAAACCAGCGCATTGAAGCCCGCGATCATCTGACCGATCGCGAACAACCTGCGGTTCGAGGCCACCGTGGAAATGAACTTGCCGGCAAGGCCGGAGATTTTCGCCTTCGCGAGCACCGCCTCGATCGCCTTGGTCTGCTCTTCCGCGGTGAACACCGGGCTGCGAACCAGACGGACCAGATCGCCGCTGCCTTCGAGCAGGCCCGCGAAGCGGTCGAGATCCGCCTTCACGACGTCGATGGATTTCGCGTCCTGCGCCAGCTCGTAAAGAGCGGTCGCATAGCGCCCGGCCATGCCGGAAATGATGGGTTGTTCGGCCGCCATCTGTGACTGTTCTTTTTTGTCCCGTTCCAAGCGCTCGGCACCGCGGCGGCGGCCCCGTAAACCCTTGGAATTCAAGTGGGAATTCCGATTGAGCAGAAGGCCTCGGATTGCCCCCGGAAGCCCTGCAAAATCGGGCGTTTGCTACCACGCGGCCCCGCCGTTACGCAATGTTTTCCCCCGTCCGATTTGCCGCATGCGGGCGGAAATTCCGCCTTTTTCGCCGCAGCGGATGCGACTTCACGGTAGCGGTCCGGGGATGCCACGCTGGCCCCGGGAACTACCGATGATTCCACCCGATTCCAGCACCCGCCCCGGCAACCCCGAGCGGGAATTTCTGTTCAAGCCAGCGCTGATCTCCGTATTGAAACGGGGTTACGGCCCTTCGGCCCTGCGCTCCGACGCCGTCGCGGGGCTCACCGTCGCCGTGGTGGCGCTGCCTTTGTCCATGGCGCTCGCTATCGCTTCCGGCGTGCCGCCCGAGCGCGGGCTCTACACCGCGATCGTGGGCGGGTTCCTGATCTCTCTCCTTGGCGGCAGCCGCTTTCAGATCGGCGGCCCGGCGGGCGCCTTCATCGTGCTGGTTTCGGCGACCGTCGAGCGCCACGGCTATGACGGGCTCGTGCTCGCGACCGCGCTCGCAGGAATGATGATGCTCACCCTCGGCATATTTCGCCTCGGCAGTTATATCCGCCATATCCCCTTTCCGGTGACGGTCGGCTTTACCGCCGGCATCGCGGTCATCATTTTCGCGAGCCAGTTGCGCGACCTCCTTGGGCTGGAACTCGCGAAAGAGCCGGGGCCGCTCGCCGCCAAGCTCGCGGCCCTCTGGGGCGCGCTCGACACGATCAAGCCCGCCGCGGTCGCGATCGCGCTCGGCTGCATCGCGGTTATCGCGCTGATTCGGAAAATCCGTCCGAACTGGCCGAGCTTCCTGATCGTCGTGATCGCAAGTGCCGCGATCACAGCGCTCTTTCATCTCGACATTGCCACCATCGGTTCGCGCTTCGGCGCGGTGCCGAACTCGCTGCCCGCACCAGCCTTGCCGATGTTCAGTTGGGAGAAAGTGCGCGCCGTGCTCCCCGACGCCATCGCGATCGCGTTGCTCGGCTCGATCGAGTCGCTTCTGTCCGCCGTGGTCGCCGACCGCATGAGCGGACAGAAGCACCGCCCGAACGGCGAACTGGTCGCGCAGGGCTTTGCGAATATCACCTCGGTCTGCTTCGGCGGGATTCCCGTGACCGGCACCATTGCGCGCACCGCGACCAATGTTCGCGCCGGCGCGAAAAGCCCGGTATCGGGAATGCTGCACGCCTTCTACCTGCTCCTGTTCATGCTGATCGCGGCACCGCTTGCGATTTACATTCCGCTCGCGGCACTCGCTGCCGTGCTGACGGTGGTCGCGTGGAACATGGCGGAGCGCCACGAATTCTGGACGCTGCTTAAAAACAACTGGGCCGACGGGCTGGTGTTGCTTGCCACCTTCCTGCTCACCGCCTTCGAGGATCTGGTGGTCGCAATCGGCATCGGTGTCGCGCTTTCTTTCCTGCTTCGCATCATGCGGATGAAGCGCAGCGCCTGACCGGCGGGCGAAGTCTGCTAGTCTCGGCCGATGCGAAAGTTGTTCCGCATTCTTGTCCTGTCGCTGGCGCTGCAAGGCGCCTGCACAGCAAGCCTGCGCGCGCAGGATGAAATCTCACAATCCATTCCGGAAGAAGTAAAGAAGCCGCTCGCTGCATTTCTGGCTGCAAGCGGATGGAAAGACACGGATGCGCTCGCCGCTTCATCGCGTTATACGCGCCTCACCGAGCAGCTTTTTCTGATCCGCATCGCAGCGAAGACCACCTGCGACACAGATGAAGATCTCTGTCTCACCATCGTCGGCCGTTTGCAGAACGGCGGCTTCATCGCCGAAACCGTTTTCTACGCGGGCATGCGGCTGGAAGCGGCGGCCAATTCCTTTGCGCTCGGCGGCACTGACGGTCCCTCGCTGTTCTTCGTGCGTCTTTACGGAAAGAAGCAGAACGTGACCGCCTTTCCAGCACCGACCGGCTGGATCGTAATTCCGTCCGGCAACCTCGACGACTTCAGGGGACCGAAGAACTAAAGAAAACTCTGCGGATCGACATCGATCTGCACGCGCACACTGCCTTTGGCGGGCGGGGCGGCCGCGAGCCACTCGCGTACGTAATAAGAAAGATCGAAATTGCGCGGCGACGACACGAGCAACCGCCAGCGGTGCCGCCCGCGGATCATCGAAAGCGGCGCTTCCGCCGGACCGAGCAGCCGCACGTCGTCCGAAATCGGCGCGTGTGCAGCCAACCTGCGCGCATGGGCTTCCGCGCTCGGGCCGTCCTTTGCAGAAACGATGACTGCGACCATGCGCCCGAACGGCGGCAGCCCCGCCTCTTCGCGCGCCGCGATCTCGCTGTCGTAGAAGGCGTCGCGGTCGCCCGCCAAGAGCGCCTTCATCACCGGGTGCTCGGGCTGATAGGTCTGCAAAAGCCCGCGCCCGCCGACGCTTTCACGGCCTGCGCGGCCCACGACCTGATGCAAAAGCTGGAATGTGCGTTCGGCGGCGCGCGGATCGCCGTAGTTCAGCCCGAGATCGGCATCCACGATTCCGACCAGCGCCAGTCCCGGAAAGTGGTGGCCTTTTGCGACCAGTTGCGTACCGATCACGATGTCCACGTCGCGGTTGGTGACCGCTTCGAGTTCGGCGCGCAGCCGCTCGACGCCGCCCGCCATGTCGCTCGAAAGCACGAGCGTGCGTGCTTCGGGAAACGCCGCGCGCACTTCTTCTTCCAGCCGCTCGACGCCGGGACCGATCGGCACGAAGGAATCCGGCGCTTCGCATTTCGGACAGTGCTGCGGCGGCGGCATCTCGAAGCCGCAGTGATGGCACGCCAGCTTTTTCCGGTAGCGATGCTCTACGAGCCAGCTATCGCAGTTCACGCAACGCATGCGGAAGCCGCAGGAGCGGCAGAGCGTGAGCGGCGCATAACCGCGCCGGTTCAGAAACAAAAGCACCTGTTCGCCGCGCGCAACGGTTTCCTTGATCGCGTTCTCGAGACGCGGAGAAATCCAGCGGCCTTTACCGGGATTTTCCTTACGCAGATCGATTGCCTCGAGTTGCGGCACTTCGGTGCCGCTGTAGCGCTCGGAGAGTTGCAGCCGCTTGTAGCGCCCACGCCGCGCGTTGTTTTCGGTTTCGATGGAGGGCGTTGCGGAAGTCAGCACAACCGCCGCCTGCGCCATCGACCCGCGCACCACCGCCATATCGCGCGCGTGATAATGCACGCCGTCTTCCTGCTTGTAGGCGGGGTCGTGTTCCTCATCGATCACCACCAGCCCCAGATCGCGAAACGGTAGAAACAGTGCCGAGCGCGCGCCCGCGACCACGCTGATCTCGCCTTTCGCGACACCCTCCCATGTCCGTGCGCGCTTCCTCGGCGCGATCTCCGAATGCCATTCGGCCGGACGCACGCCGAAACGTTCGGCGAAACGATCAAGAAAGCGCGTGGTGAGCGCGATTTCGGGAAGCAGAATCAAGGCCTGCCGCTTCTGCTTCAGGACTTCGGCCACCGCCTCGAAATACACTTCGGTTTTTCCCGAACCGGTGACGCCGTCGAGCAGGCTCACCGAAAATCTCTTCGCGCGCACGGCGTCGCGCAATTCCTTCGCGGCGACGGCCTGCGCTGGATTGAGTTCGGGCACGGCGAAATCCGCATCCGGCGGCAGCGCCACTGGCTCGGGCGGCAACGCAACCGTTTCGAGCGCACCCTGATCGACCAGCCCGTCGATCACGCCCGGCGAGACACCGGCTTCTTCCGCGGCTTCCGACTTCGAGCGCAGCAAGCCGTTCTCGAGCAGCGAAAGTACGCGCGCGCGCGCCTCCGTCATGCGTTCGGGCTTGATGCCTGTGACGCGCACGCCGATTTTTTCGCGCGCGGCACCCAGTTCCGCGCTTCGACGCAGCGCCATGCGCAGCACCATGCCGCGCGGGCTGAGCGTGTAATCCGCGATCCAGTCTATGAGTTTGACGAGTTCGAGTGGGAGCGGACGCAGATCGGCTTTCGCGATTACGCTTTTGAGCTTCACCTTCGCGGGCTTCGCGCCGCTGCCCGGCCATACCACGCCGGTCTCCTCGCGACTGCCCAAGGGCACGTATACGATGTCGCCCTCGCGCAGCGCTTCGTCCGCCTTATAGGAATAAGGCCGGTCCACCGCGAGCGGCACCAGCACATCGACGATCTGTTCGGTCGGGTTTTTCGCCGCCATGATTCTCGCGGGTTTCCGGCGCTTAATCGGAAGTTAAGTGGAGCGGGCGACATACTGGATTCCATGTCAAGCCGCGTGAAGCCCTTAGATAAGGACGCCCGCAACACCGCGGAAGCCCGGCTCTTTTTGGTCGCCGCCAAGGATGTGCGGGCCGAGCTTGTGCGCTGGCTCGAATTCATCGCCGCCGAGCGCCGCCTTTCGCCGAAAACTTGCGAAGCCTATGCGCGCGACGTTTCCTTCTTTCTCGAATTTCTCACCGAGCATCTCGGGCACGCGCCGAAGCTCACCGATCTATCGAAGCTCGCGCCCGCCGACATCCGCTCCTTTCTCGCGTTTCGCCGCGGCAACGGCGTTGAAGCGCGCACGTTGCAACGCTCGCTTGCGGCTGCACGCTCGTTCGCGCGCTATCTCGAGCGCGAAGGACGCGGAAAATCCGATGCGCTTTCTGCCGTACGCGCGCCGAAGATCGCAAAAACCTTGCCGCGGCCGCTTGACGCAACTTCCGCGCTCGCGCTCGCCGATCCCGCGACGAGGCGCTACGAGGAACGCGAGCCCTGGGTGCTGGCGCGCGATGCGGCCGTGCTCTCGCTTTTATATGGCGCGGGACTTCGTATCGCGGAAGCGCTGTCCCTGACGCGCAACCAGATTCCCGCAAGCGGCACGGCGGACACGATCACCGTCACCGGCAAAGGCAACAAGACGCGCATGGTGCCTTTGCTTCCCCAGATCACGCAGGCGATCAACGATTACATCGCGATCTGCCCGTTCGATCTTCCCGCCGAGGAGGCCGTGTTTCGCGGCGAGAAGGGCGGGCCGCTTTCGCCTCGCATCGTGCAGCTTGCGATGGAGCGGATGCGCGGCGCGCTCGGGCTACCCGACAGCGCGACACCGCATGCCTTGCGCCATTCCTTTGCCACACATCTCTTGGCGCGCGGCGGCGATCTTCGCTCAATCCAGGAATTGCTCGGCCACGCATCGCTCGCGACCACGCAAATCTATACGCAGGTCGATACGACGCATCTCTTGGAGGCTTATCGCGCCGCGCATCCGCGGGCGCGATAGCCGATCACATATGAATCGGGCGCTTGTCGACCGCGAGTGCCGCTTCCTTCACCGCTTCCGAAAGCGTCGGATGCGGATGACAGGTGCGCGCAACATCTTCCGCCGAGCCTGAGAACTCCATCGCGACCGTGATTTCCGAAATCATCGTGCCGGCATCCGGCCCGATGATATGCGCGCCGAGAATCCTGTCGGTCTTTTCGTCGGCCAGAATCTTCACAAAGCCGTCGGTGGTCTTGTTCACCTTGGCGCGGCCGTTCGCGGTGAACGGGAATTTCCCGGCGCGGTAGGCGACGCCCGCCTGCTTCAATTCTTCTTCGGTTTTGCCGACCGAAGCGACTTCCGGATAGGTGTAGATCACGTTCGGGATCGCGTCGTAGTTCACGTGACCGGCCTTGCCCGCGATCAATTCGGCGACCGCAACACCCTCGTCCTCGCCTTTGTGCGCAAGCATCGCGCCGCGCACCACGTCGCCGATCGCAAAGATGCCTTTCACATTGGTCTGGAAATGATCGTCAATCTTCACGCGACCGCGCTCGTCCATCTCGACGCCGACTTCTTTCAGGCCCAGCCCCTGCGTGTAGGGAACGCGGCCGACGGCCACGAGCACGACATCGGCTTCAATCATTTCGGCCTTGCCGCCTGCCGCGGGCTCGACGCTCGCCTTCAGCGTCTTGCCCTTGCTATCGATAGCCGTGACCTTCGAGCCGAGCTTGAAGCTCACGCCCTGTTTTTCGAGAATGCGCTGGAATTGCCGCGCGACCTCGCCGTCCATCCCGGGCAGAATGCGGTCGAGAAATTCGACGACCTGCACTTCCGCGCCAAGACGGCGCCACACGCTGCCGAGTTCGAGGCCTATCACGCCAGCACCGACCACCAGCAATTTGCCCGGCACCTTGTCGAGCGCAAGCGCGCCGGTGGACGACACCACGCGCTTCTCGTCGATCTCGATGCCTTTGAGCCGCGTCACGTCCGAGCCGGTCGCGATCACGATGTGCTTGGCTTCGACGGTCTTACCGTCGACATCGATCTTGCCGGGTCCGGTGATCTTGCCGGTTCCTTTGATGGCGTCGATCTTGTTCTTCTTGAACAGGAAATCGACGCCCTTCACGTTGCCGTCGACGCCTTCCTGTTTGAAGGCCTGCATCTGCTTCAGATCGAGCTTCGGCTTCGAGACGCCGATGCCCATGCCTTCGAAATCATGACCGGCTTCTTCGAAGAGATGCGAGGCGTGCAGGAGCGCTTTCGACGGAATGCAGCCGACATTGAGGCAGGTGCCGCCGAAGGTCTTGTCCTTCTCGATCACCGCGGTTTTGAGGCCCAGTTGCGCCGCGCGAATGGCGCAGACATAGCCTGCCGGGCCGGTGCCGATGACGACGAGATCGTAGGACATGACGAATTCCTTTTAGTCTTGGCGGCGCGCGCCGCACGATCGGATTTGAAAAACATATGGCCGGGACGATGCCCGGCCACAAGCAAACTTTAGAGGTCGAGGACCAGCCTTGCAGGATCCTCAAGACCTTCCTTGATGCGAACAAGGCAGGTCACCGCCTCGCGGCCGTCGACGATGCGGTGGTCGTAGGAAAGCGCGAGATACATCATCGGCTTCACCACCACCTGGCCCTTCACCGCGATTGGGCGTTCCTCGATGCGATGCATGCCGAGGATGCCGGACTGCGGCGCGTTGAGGATCGGCGTGGACAACAGCGAGCCGTAAATGCCGCCGTTCGAGATCGTGAAGGTGCCGCCCTGCATGTCGTCGATGGAAAGCTGTCCGTCGCGCGCGCGGCGGCCGAAGTCGGCAATCGTCTTCTCGATTTCCGCGATCGACATCATGTCGGCATTGCGCACCACCGGCACAACGAGACCCTTCTCGGTGCCGACCGCAACGCCGATATGATAATAATTCTTGTAGACGAGATCGGTGCCGTCGATCTCGGCGTTGACCGCAGGCACTTCTTTCAGCGCCTGGATGCAGGCCTTCACGAAGAAGCCCATGAAGCCGAGCTTCACGCCGTGCTTCTTCTCGAACGCTTCCTTATATTCCGAGCGCATCTTCATCACCGCGCTCATGTCCACATCGTTGAACGTGGTCAGCATCGCCGCGGTGTTCTGCGCGTCTTTCAGGCGGCGCGCGATGGTCTGGCGGAGCCGCGTCATCTTCACGCGCTCTTCGCGCGAGGCGTCGTCCGCGGAAGAAGGTACGCGCATCTGCGCAACCGGCGCAGGAGATACTGACGGCCCACGCTCGATTGCGGAGAGCATATCGCCCTTGGTCACGCGGCCGTCGCGGCCCGTTCCGGAAACGCTTGCCGGATCGACGCCACTTTCAGCGCCGATACGGCGCACGGACGGCGCCTGGCCTTCGCCCTTCGGCGCGCTTGCGGGCGCGGCCTTCGGCGCTTCGGATTTCGCGGGCACCGGAGCGGCGGCTTTGGGTGCCGCGGCGGCAGGAGCCGCTTTCGCGCCGCCCGCGCCTTCCTTGATCGAGCCGAGCACCGCGCCGATCGTGACGGTCTCGCCGTCCTTCGCGACGATTTCCTCGAGGACGCCGGCAGCGGGGGCCGGCACTTCCACCGTGACCTTGTCGGTTTCGAGCTCAACCAGCGGCTCGTCGGCCTTCACGGCGTCGCCGGGTTTCTTGAACCACTTTCCGATGGTGGCTTCGGTGACGGATTCGCCAAGGGTCGGCACGCGGATTTCGGTCGCCATCGTCTTCTCCAGCGCTCTCTAAATTCAGCCCAGCGCTTCTTCGAGGAATTGCTGCAATTGTTTGGTGTGCATCGACATCAGGCCGGTCGCGGTCGAAGCCGAAGCCGCGCGGCCGACATAGCGCGCCCGCTTGTTTTTCGCACCCACGTTTTCGAGCAGCCATTCGACGTAAGGCTGAACGAAGGCCCAGGCGCCCTGATTCTTCGGCTCTTCCTGACACCAGATAACTTCCGCGTTCTTGAAGCGCGAAAGCTCGGTGGTCAGCGCCTTCAGCGGGAACGGATAGAGCTGCTCGACGCGCAGGATATAGACGTCGTTCAAGCCCCGCTTCTCGCGCTCCTCGTAGAGGTCGTAATAGACCTTGCCCGAACACAGGATCACGCGGCGCATCTTCTCGTCGGCGACCAGTTTGACCGGCTGGTCCTTGAGATACTGCGCGTCGTCCCACAGCACACGATGGAACGAGGTCTGCGGACCGAGTTCGTCGAGGCGCGAAACCGCGCGCTTGTGGCGAAGCAGCGACTTCGGCGTCATCAGGATTAGCGGCTTACGGATGTCGCGCTTCAGCTGACGGCGCAGGATGTGGAAATAGTTCGCGGGCGTCGTGCAGTTGGCAACCTGCATGTTATCTTCGGCGCAGAGTTGCAGGAAGCGCTCGAGACGCGCCGACGAATGTTCCGGGCCCTGGCCCTCGTAGCCATGCGGCAGGAGGCAGACGAGGCCCGACATGCGCAGCCACTTACGTTCGCCCGAGCAGATGAACTGGTCGAACACCACCTGCGCGCCGTTCGCGAAGTCGCCGAACTGCGCTTCCCATAGCGTCAGCGCATTCGGCTCCGCGAGCGAATAGCCGTATTCGAAGCCGAGCACTGCTTCTTCTGAAAGCATCGAGTTGATGACTTCGTATCGGCCCTGCTTTTCGCGAACGTGATTAAACGGCGTGTAGCGGTTCTCGTTCTCCTGATCGACCAGCACCGAATGGCGCTGCGAGAAGGTGCCGCGCTCGACATCCTGGCCCGAGAGCCGCACGCGATGATCGTCGAGTAGGAGCGAGCAGAACGCGAGCGCTTCGCCGGTAGCCCAGTCGATGCCCTGCCCGGTTTCAATCGCCTTCTTGCGATTGTCGAGAAAGCGCTGGATCGTGCGGTGCGCGTGGAAACCCTCCGGAATCGACGTGATCTGTGCACCGATTTCTTTCAGCACGTCGAGCGAAACGCCGGTATCGCCGCGGCGCGGATCGTCGATTTCCTTCGCCGCCTTCATGCCGGACCAGCGGCCGTCGAGCCAGTCGGCCTTGTTCGGCTTATAGCTCTGACCTGCCTCGAACTCGGTCTCGAGCTTCGCACGCCACTCGGCCTTCATGCCGTCGACTTCGCCGCTCGCGACCACACCTTCTTCTTCCAGCTTCTTTGCGTAGATATCGAGCGTGGAGGCGTGCGCCTTGATCCGCTGATACATCAACGGCTGCGTGAACGCCGGTTCGTCGCCTTCGTTATGGCCGAAGCGGCGATAGCAGAACATGTCGATCACGACCGGCTTGTGGAACTTCATCCGGAATTCGGTCGCAACCTTGGCGCAGAACACCACCGCTTCCGGATCGTCGCCGTTCACGTGGAAGATCGGCGCTTCGATCATCTTCGCGACGTCCGACGGATAGGGCGAGGAGCGCGAGAAACGCGGATCGGTGGTGAAGCCGATCTGGTTGTTGATGATGAAATGTAGCGAACCGCCGGTGCGGTGACCCTTCAGGCCCGAAAGCCCGAAGCATTCCGCGACCACGCCCTGGCCCGCGAAGGCCGCGTCGCCGTGAATGAGGAGCGGCATTGCCGAGATACGGTCTTCCGGCTTGTCGCCGAACAGGTCCTGCTTCGCGCGTGCCTTGCCGAGCACGACCGGATCGACGATTTCGAGATGCGACGGGTTCGCGGTCAGCGACAGGTGAACCTGATTGCCGTCGAACTCGCGGTCCGACGATGCGCCCAGGTGATACTTCACGTCGCCCGAGCCTTCGACTTCCATCGGCGTCGAGGAACCGCCCTTGAACTCGTGGAAGATCGCGCGGTGCGGCTTCGCCATCACTTGGCTGAGCACGTTGAGACGGCCGCGGTGCGCCATGCCGAGCACGATCTCCTTGCAGCCGAGCGCGCCGCCGCGCTTGATGATCTGCTCCATCGCCGGAATCATCGCTTCGCCGCCGTCGAGGCCGAAGCGCTTGGTGCCGGTGTATTTCACGTCGATGAACTTCTCGAAGCCTTCGGCTTCGATCAGCTTGTTCAGGATCGCGCGCTTGCCTTCGCGCGTGAAGGTAATTTCCTTGTCCGGCCCTTCGATCCGCTCCTGCAACCACGCCTTCTCTTCCGGATCGGAGATGTGCATGAATTCGATGCCGATGGTCTGGCAATAAGTGCGGCGGAGAATATCGATCATCTCGCGCACGCTCGCGAATTCGAGCCCGAGCACGTGGTCGATGAAAATCTTGCGATCTAAATCGCCTTCGGAGAAGCCGTAAGACGCAGGATCGAGTTCGGGATGCGGAACTTCCGGCTCCATGCCGAGCGGGTCCAACTTCGCTTCCAGATGACCGCGCATGCGGAACGCGCGGATCATCATCAGCGCCTTCACCGAGTCGCGCGTTGCCTGCTGCACATCGGCTTCGGAAAGCTCGACGCCTTTGGCTGCCGCTTTACCCTTGATCTTGTTGCCGACCGCGATTTCGGTCGCAGCCCAGTTGCCATCCATCGCGGCGACGAGTTCGCCGTTCGCGATCATGGGCCAGCCGGGCTTTTTCCAAGACGGGCCTTTTGCGCTCTTTTCGATCGCGGCTTTATCGTCACCCTTCAGCTGCTCGAAGAACGCGCGCCACTCAGCGTCCACCGACGCCGGGTTCTTCTCATATCGCGCGTAGAGATCTTCGATATAGGCGGCGTTGCCGCCATAGAGGAAAGACGAATCCAGAAAGCCTTGGTTGCTTGCTTCGCGTGCCATTTTCATCCTGACGCTCTCAAAGCGTCCGCCATTTCGCGCGCCTGCCCGAAGGGGCTGCGCTGCCGTTTCATTACCTACATAAGACTTCGAAAATATGAGGAAACGAGGTCCGGGCAGGCCTTCGCGCTGCGCAGGGCTCTTTTAGTCGGGCAAGGCCCTTATCTCAACATAAGAAGGCGTTCGTAACCGACGAATTAAATGCGAAACGGGCGCCGAAAAGCGCCCGTTTTATATGCACTTCTCGAGGGTCGGCCCGATCAGCCCTTGAGGACCTCGACCAAGGTCTTGGCAAGCCGCGCCGGCGACTGGGACACCTTGATACCGGCGGACTCCATCGCCTGAATCTTGGATTCGGCGTCGCCCTTGCCGCCCGAGATGATCGCGCCGGCGTGCCCCATGCGGCGGCCCGGAGGCGCGGTGCGGCCGGCGATAAATCCGGCCATCGGCTTCTTCCGGCCCTTTTTGGCTTCGTCCTTCAGGAACTGCGCGGCATCTTCCTCGGCCGAACCGCCGATTTCTCCGATCATGATGATCGCTTCGGTTGCGGGATCGCCGAGGAATTTTTCCAGCACGTCGATGAACTCGGTGCCCTTCACGGGGTCACCGCCGATGCCGACGCAGGTGGTCTGGCCAAGACCTTCGGCGGTGGTCTGGAACACCGCTTCATAAGTGAGCGTACCGGAGCGCGAGACGATGCCGACCTTGCCAGGCTTGTGGATGTGGCCCGGCATGATGCCGATCTTGCACTCGCCGGGCGTAATCACGCCCGGGCAGTTGGGGCCGAGGAGCCGCGATTTCGAGCCGGACAGCGAGCGCTTCACCCGCACCATGTCGAGCACCGGCACACCTTCGGTGATCGTCACGATCAGCGGGATTTCGGCATCGATCGCTTCGCAGATCGCGTCGGCGCAACCCGCCGGCGGCACATAGATCACGGTCGCGTCCGCGCCGGTCGCTTCCTTCGCCTCGCGCACGGTGTTGAACACCGGAAGGCCGAGATGGGTCGAGCCGCCTTTGCCGGGCGCGACGCCACCGACCATTTTGGTGCCGTAGGCAATCGCCTGCTCGGTGTGGAAAGAACCGGTCTTGCCGGTCATGCCCTGAGTGAGAACTTTCGTGTTCTTGTCGACGAGGATCGCCATCTCACTTGCCTCCCTTCAACGCCTTCACAATTTTCTGTGCGGCATCGTCGAGATCGTCGGCGGAGACGACATTCAATCCCGATTCGTTGATGATTTTCTTGCCCTGCTCGACATTCGTGCCTTCGAGGCGAACGACCAGCGGCACCTTCAGGCCCACTTCCTTCACGGCCGTCACGACACCGGTCGCGATCACGTCGCATTTCATGATGCCGCCGAAGATGTTGACGAGAATGCCCTTCACGTTCGGATCGGCGGTAATGATCTTGAACGCCGCCGTCACCTTTTCAGTCGTGGCACCGCCGCCGACGTCGAGGAAATTCGCGGGCGCTTCGCCATAGAGCTTGATGATGTCCATCGTCGCCATGGCAAGGCCCGCGCCGTTGACCATGCAGCCGATGGTGCCGTCGAGCGCGATGTAAGAGAGGTCGTATTTCGACGCCTCGATCTCTTTCGGGTCTTCTTCCGAGAGATCGCGCAGCTCCATGATTTCCGGATGCCGGTAGAGCGCGTTGGAATCGAAGCCGACCTTCGCGTCGAGACAGAGCAACTGGTTGTCCTTGGTGACGACCAGCGGGTTGATTTCCAAGAGGCTCATGTCTTTTGCGGAGAAGGCGGCATAGAGCTTCGCCACCATCTTCTCGGCCTGCTTGGCGAGATCGCCTTCGAGCTTCAGTGCCGCCGCGACCCGACGGCCATGATGCGGCATCGCACCGGTCGCGGGATCGATCGAGAAGGTCACGATCTTTTCCGGCGTATCGTGCGCGACTTCCTCGATGTTCATGCCGCCTTCGGTCGAAACCACGAATGCGATGCGCGAGGTTTCGCGGTCGACCAGCATCGAAAGATAAAACTCTTTCTCGATCGCCGAGCCTTCTTCGACATAGAGGCGGTTGACCTCTTTGCCGGCAGGACCGGTCTGGTGTGTAACCAGAGTCGAGCCGAGCAGCCGCTTGGCTTCCTTCTCGACGTCCTCGATCGATTTGACGACCTTCACGCCGCCGGCCTTGCCGCGGCCGCCGGCGTGGATCTGCGCTTTCACGACCCAGACCGGGCCGCCAAGCTTTTTCGCCGCCGCCACCGCTTCTTCAACAGAGAGCGCCGGGAGGCCGTTTGCGACGGGAACGCCGAACTCGCGAAGAACCGCCTTGCCTTGATATTCGTGGATGTTCATCGCAAGTCTTTGCCCCCTCGAGTTTTACTTGCCGAGATCCGGCGCGATCTTGATGCAGGCCTCGACCAGGCCCTTCACCGCGTCGACCGACTTGTCGAACATCGCGCGCTCGGTCTTGTCCATTTCGATATCGACCACGCGCTCGACACCCTTGGCGCCGATCACGACCGGAACGCCGACATAAATGTTCTTCAAGCCGTATTCACCGTTGAGATGTGCGGCCACCGGCAGCACGCGCTTCTTGTCCTTGAGATAGCTTTCCGCCATCGCGATCGCGGAAGCGGCGGGCGCATAGAACGCCGAGCCGGTCTTGAGCAAGTTCACGATCTCCGCGCCGCCGTCGCGCGTGCGCTGGATGATCTTGTCGAGGCGTTCCTGCGTGGTCCAACCCATCTTCACGAGATCGGGCAGCGGAATGCCGGCGACCGTGGAGTAGCGCGCGAGCGGCACCATGGTGTCGCCGTGGCCGCCGAGCACGAAGGCGGTGACATCTTCGACCGAGACGTTGAATTCGTCGGCAAGGAAGTAGCGGAAGCGCGCGGAGTCCAAGACGCCCGCCATGCCGACCACCTTGTTCTTCGGCAGGCCGCAATGCTTCTGGAGCGCCCAGACCATGGCGTCGAGCGGATTGGTGATGCAGATGACGAAAGCGTTCGGCGCGTACTTCTTAATGCCGGCACCGACCTGCTCCATCACTTTCAAATTGATGCCGAGAAGATCGTCGCGGCTCATGCCGGGCTTGCGCGGCACGCCGGCGGTGACGATCACGACGTCGGCACCTTCGATCGCTTCATAAGTGTTGGTGCCGGAAAGCTTCGCATCGAACATATCGACCGGAGAGGATTCCGCGAGGTCGAGCGCTTTGCCCTGGGGAATACCTTCGGCGATGTCGAACAAGACGACGTCACCGAGTTCCTTGAGTCCTACGAGGTGGGCGAGCGTGCCGCCGATCTGACCGGCGCCGATCAAGGCAATCTTGTTGCGAGCCATGGTGGGAAAACTCTTCGCTAGCGTTGGAAAAGACTGCGCTGGCTTATCCATTTGACGGGGGCACTGCAACAAGACGTGGGGCTTATTTCCGTGCCTGTAATACATAATACCAGCAGTTAACCGGATGGCCGTCCAGCCGGAAAACGCATAAGCGCCGCAGCAAAAGTCGCTGCGGCGCAAGGCTTTTAAGTTCGATTGATCGCGTCGATTAGAGCGCGCTAGTTGCCGAGCAACTGGTCGATGCGGCGGCGATAATGGCTTTCAATACAGCGAAAATCGCGGCCGCATTCCTTTCGGCTCTGCAACCATGACGACTGCTCAAACTCGAGTTCGCGCCGGTCCTGCGCGTCCAAGCGGCCACGCACGCGTGCGTAGATCGAAGCCAGCCGCTCATCGAGCCGCGCCAGCTCGCCTTCCTGGCAAATGAGGACTTCATCGGGGGTGCGCGCATAGTTGCAGTTGAAGCTCTGCGCCTTTGCCGCAGAGGCAAAAGCGAGCAGCGCCCCGCCGAGCAGACCCGTCGCGAGCAAGAACACCCGGTAGTTTTTGCTTTTCGACATCTTCCCCCTCATTTTTCCGGCCCCTTCACTGCCTTCCGGCGCTGTCCGCACCGTGTCCGCCATGCGGCAAAGCAAGATACTCCGTCGAGCCCATTTCGATCAGGCGCGAGATCGTTCGCTTGAATTCGGTGGCCTCGGTCGTGCCCTCGCCCCGATAAATCTCCTCCCGCTCCGCCTCCGCCGAGGCGATCAGCTTCACCGCGTTGTCGTAGAGCGCGTCGATCAGAAGGATAAAGCGCTTGGCTTCGTTGCGCTGGTCTGGGCTCATGACCGGAATGTCTTCGATCACGACCGTATGAAAGTTGCGCGCGATCTGCACGAAGTCGGCAGCGCCCAACGGCTGACGGCAAAGATCGGCGAAATCGAAGCGCGCGGCACCGTTGCCGCCGAAGGGCACATGAATCTTGCGTCCGCGATAGGAAAGGTCGCACGGCCCGCCGCGCGATCCGCCCACGAGCTTGCGCCAGATCTCGTCGATCTGCTGCTGCGCCTCCAGATCGTTCGGCGCGTGCCACATGCGTGTGCCGGAAAGCTTTTCGAGACGATAGTCGGTGCGCGCCGCCAGATTGATCGTGTCGCACTTCTCTTTCAGAAGCTTCACGAAAGGCAGGAACAAGGGCCGGTTCAGGCCCTCTTTATATAAATCGTCGGGCGCGACGTTCGAGGTCGCGACCATGACCACGCCGCGTTCGAACAACCGCTCGAACAGCCGCGATAGGATCATCGCGTCGGCGATGTCGTTGACGTGAAATTCGTCGAAGCAAAGAAGCAGCGCCTCGTCGGCAAGCTCGGCAGCGACTGGCGCGATCGGGTCGGCATCCTTGGCGCCTTTGAGCGCCTGGCGCGCCTCGTTCAACCGGTCCTGCACGTCGGCCATGAATTCGTGGAAATGCGCGCGGCGCTTCTTCTCGACCTTCGCGGTCTCGAAGAAGAGGTCCATCAGCATGGTTTTGCCGCGGCCGACGTCGCCCCAGATATAAAGACCGCGTGGCGCCTTTTGCGGGCCTCGTGCCATCAGCCAGCCTAGCGGCGAGGATTTCGACGCGCGCCGATAATTTGCGAGTTCGTCCTGAAGCGCCTGCAGCCGCTCGACCGAGCGAACCTGCGCGGGATCGCGTTCCAGCGCAGCGCTTTCGGCCAGACCCGCATAGCGTTCGGCAATTCCCGGCATCGGACGCGGGCGGCCTTTCGGTTTGAATTTCGCGCCCGGACCTAACCCCGCGGCGGCAGAACGGGCAAGCCGCGCGCCGTAGCCCTTCGCAGACGCAGCACGGCATTGCACAGCCTGCATTAGGGAATTGTTTACGCTTGGCGGATGACGAGAATAATTATTCTAATACAGCGGCTTAGCGAATATCTGGCCCGGCCCTGCTTTCGCCGCCCCATGGTCATCTGGCCGCTACAGACAGCCGTCAGGGTTGCAAATTGCTGCAGTGCACATACATGCTTTCCGTGAACGGAAAGGCAAGCCCGATTCGGCCCGCCGGCCCGGAGTGAGGACGATGACGACGAACGTGACGAACGAAGCGCAGATTTCCTTCCGCAAGTTGTGGGCGAGCGACACCGCCGCGCTTAAGGCGCATCTCCTACGCCTTGATCCGGAGAGCCGCCGCATGCGTTTCGGTACGCCGGTCAGCGACTATTTCATCGGCCAGTACGCGCAGAACGCGCTCGGCGGTCATTCGGTCGCGCACGGCTACTTCGTGGACGGCGTATTGCGCGGCGTAGCCGAGCTTCGCGGCTTTCGCGGCGTTGCCGGTGGCGAAGCGGAAGCTGCTTTCAGCGTCGAAAAGGACTTCCAGAACCGCGGAATCGGCACCGAATTGTTCGGACGCACCGTTCTGGCCGCGCGAAATCGCGGAATTTCCAAGCTTTTCGTCAATTTCCTCTCGCAGAACGCGCGGATGCAGGCGATTGCGCGGAAGTTCGACGCGGTCGTGACCTATGATTCCGACGGCGGCCACGCACAGATCGAAGCGCCGCGCGCCAATCCGCTTTCGATGTGGAAGGAAGCGCTCACCGACGGTCAGGACATCGCCAATTCGGTGATGCAAACTACGACGCGCGCGCTTCGCTCGGCGTAAATCGCGCGCTTGCCCGCTCTGATTCGTTAAAAGAAGGTTTCGGAGTGCGCGTAGCGCGTTTTTCGTTCGCCTCGCGCTCTCAAAAACGAATCACTTTGCGCGAATCAGTGCGCGTTTTGCCAAAAAATGACTCCGAGTGAGGTTTCCGGCGCGCGATTTCGCATGCCTGTGAATAATTTTTTCAAGAGGGTTAAACGATTGCGCGCAGGAATCTTTGTCGTGTCGCGCGCGGCGAAAACAAGAATCGCGCAGCAAAAACGCGAACGCGCTAACGTACTGAAAGTTCGAGCGTTTTCTTTTTAATGGAAGCGCTGTGGGAAGTTTTCTTTGTCAATCGAAAACTCGTTTCGCTGCGAAGTTTCGAGCCGCAATACTTCGTAGTCCGGCACGCGAACACGCACGACATCTGCTCCCCCTATTGGCAAACAACAAATGCATGCGCGATATGTCGCTGCCGGTTGTTTGATTCGGAAGCGAATGCCCAGGAGCGACTCAACCAGTCCCATGATGGGCATCTTCGGGATCGAACCGAAGGAAACATCTCCTTCAAGACCGCGCCGCACGAAGGGATCGAAAGCTAAATCCGGTTCTGAAGCGCGCAACCCAACATCCGCCAAGAGGCATATCATGGCAAAACGTCGTAAGAAGGCAAAAGCGAAGAAGGCTAAGAAGGCCAAAGCGAAGAAGACCAAGAAGCGTCGCAAGAAGAAGAAGGCGATGTAACTCTTCGCTACTCGCGAATAGTTTTCGATGGCCGTATGCCGCAAGGCATGCGGCCATCAACTTTTTGGGGCCGCCGCCGAAGCAAGTTCGCCGGAAAACGCCGCATTAACGGCTTTTGGGAGACGGCGTTACCCGGTCCTTAACCCGGCGCCCGCTATCGAATGGAACCGGCGATTTGCTTCGGTCATTCGATGCGCTCTTTCCTTCGTGTGTTCTTCGCCTTCTGGATCGCTGCGGCGGCGCTTGTCATCGTCGCGCTGGCGCTGGCCGCGCTCAAAACCGTCGCGCTGGTCGCCTCCGCCTCGCTCTATAATGCGCTCCTGCCCGCCGTTCCCGGCGGCGGCACCATGGCGTGGCTGGTCTGGGCGTTTGTCCTCGGCATCGTGATGCTGCCGGTCTTCGCCTCCTGCATCGTGATCGTGCTCGGCATTACCCGCATGCTGAAGGGCTGGCCGTTTCGGGCCAGCAATCACGCCGACTGAGCAAGAGAGCGCCGCTTCAGAGCTGGCGCGTCACCATCTTCTTCTTGATTTCCGCGATCGCCTTCGCCGGGTTCAAACCCTTCGGGCAGGTGTTCGCGCAATTCATAATGGTATGGCAGCGATAAAGCCGGAACGGATCTTCGAGATTGTCGAGCCGCTTGCCGGTCGCCTCGTCGCGGCTGTCGTCAATCCAGCGATAGGCCTGCAACAGCGCGGCCGGACCCAGATAGCGGTCCGAATTCCACCAGTAGCTCGGGCACGACGCCGAACAGCAGGCGCAGAGAATGCACTCGTAGAGCCCGTCGAGCTTCTGGCGGTCGTCGTGGCTTTGCTTCCACTCGGCAGAAGGCTCCGGCGTCGTAGTCTGTAGCCACGGCTCGATGGATGCGTGCTGCGCGTAGAAGTTGGTCAGATCCGGCACCAGGTCCTTCACCACCGGCATGTGCGGCAGCGGATAGATCTTCACCGTGCCTTTGATCTCGTCCATGCCGCAGGTGCAGGCAAGCGTATTGCCGCCGTCGATGTTCATGGCGCAGGAGCCGCAGATGCCTTCGCGGCAGGAGCGGCGGAAGGTCAGCGTCGGATCGATGTTGTTCTTGATCCAGATCAGCGCGTCGAGAACCATCGGCCCGCAATCGTCGCGGTCGACGTAATAGGTGTCGATGCGCGGATTTGCGTCCTGATCGGGGTCGTAGCGATAGACCCGAAGTTCCTCGATGTTGGTGGCGCCTTCCGGCTTCGGCCAGGTCTTGCCTTCGACCACGCGGGAGTTTTTCGGCAGTGTCAGTTCGACCATGGCTATTTCTCGTATCTCTCGAATTCAAAACCCGCTTCGCGGAGCGCGATCAGGGCGTCGTTGAGCGTCTGAAAGTCGCCGGTCGGCAGCGCCTTCGGCGCATCGGCGGTGGGTTCGATGCTGAAGTCCGCCTGGTTGCGGTTCAGCATCGCGAGCTTCGTCGCCTTCCCGGCCTTCCAGGCGGCGTCCTCGTAGACTGCGAAATCGTTCCCGTCGGAAACCAGCGCGAGCTTCATCAGTACACGCGCGCCTTCGGCTCGATGTACTGGATTTCGTTGGTCAGCGTGTAAGTGTGGACCGGGCGATAATCGATCTCGACCTTCTTCTTGTCGAAATCGACCCATGACAGCGTGTGCTTCATCCAGTCCTTGTCGTCGCGGTTCGGGAAGTCCTCGCGGGCATGCGCGCCGCGCGACTCGGTGCGATTCAGCGCCGAGTCCATGGTGACGACGGCCTGCGAGATCAGGTTGTCGAATTCGAGCGTCTCGATCAGGTCGGTGTTCCAAACCAGCGAGCGATCCGTGACCTTCACGTCGCCGGCGCTGCCGAACACGCCGTGAATGAGCTTGGTGCCTTCCTCGAGAATCTCGTTGGTGCGGAACACCGCGCAGTTGGTCTGCATGACCTTCTGCATGTTGAGCCGCAGGTCCGCGGTCGAGGTCGAGCCGTTGGCGTTGCGCAACCGGTCGAAGCGACCAAGCGCCTTCTCGGTCGGCTCGGCCGACAGCATCATGTGCTTGTCGTTCGGCGTCAGCTTCTCCGCGCAGCGGTCGGCAGCCGCGCGGCCGAATACCACGAGATCGATCAGCGAGTTCGAGCCGAGCCGGTTCGCGCCGTGCACCGAGACGCAGGCCGCTTCGCCGATCGCCATCAATCCGTTCACGATCGTATCGGGATCGCCGCCCTTCTTGGTGACGACCTCGCCGTGCGGGTTCGTGGGAATGCCGCCCATGTTGTAGTGCACGGTCGGAATCACCGGGATCGGCTCCTTGGTGACATCGACGCCCGCAAAAATACGCGCGGATTCCGAAATGCCCGGGAGCCGCTCGTGCAGCACCGCCGGATCGAGATGATCGAGGTGCAGGTAGATGTGATCCTTGTTCTTGCCGACGCCGCGGCCTTCGCGGATTTCGATGGTCATCGAGCGCGAAACGACGTCGCGCGAGGCGAGATCCTTGGCGGACGGCGCATAGCGCTCCATGAAGCGCTCGCCCTCGGAGTTGACGAGATACCCGCCCTCGCCGCGCGAGCCTTCGGTGATCAGGCAACCCGCACCGTAGATGCCGGTCGGGTGGAACTGCACGAATTCCATGTCCTGCAACGGCAGCCCCGCGCGCAGCACCATGGCATTGCCGTCACCGGTGCAGGTATGCGCGGACGTGCAGGAGAAATAGGCGCGGCCATAGCCGCCGGTCGCAAGAATCGTCTCATGCGAGCGGAAGCGGTGCATCGTGCCGTCGTCCATCTTGAGCGCGAGTACGCCGCAGCAATCGCCGTCGTCGTTCATCAGAAGATCGAGCACGAAATACTCGATGAAGAATTCCGCGCGATGCTTCAGCGCCGCGCCATAGAGCGTGTGCAGGATCGCATGACCCGTGCGGTCGGCGGCGGCGCAGGTGCGCTGCGCGGTGCCTTTTCCGTAATGGGTCGTCATGCCGCCGAACGGGCGCTGATAGATCTTGCCGGCCTCGGTGCGCGAAAATGGCACGCCCCAGTGCTCAAGTTCATAGACCGCCTGCGGCGCGTTGCGGCAGAGATATTCGATCGCGTCCTGATCGCCGAGCCAGTCCGACCCCTTCACGGTGTCGTACATGTGCCAGCGCCAGTCATCCTCGCCCATGTTGCCGAGTGCAGCCGAAATGCCGCCCTGCGCCGCGACGGTGTGCGAGCGCGTCGGGAAGACCTTGCTCAGGCAAGCCGTCTTCAGGCCGGCTTCCGCGCAGCCCACCACCGCGCGCAAGCCCGCGCCGCCGGCGCCGACGACGACGACGTCATAAAGATGCTCGGTGATCGGATAGGCGCGTCCGTTGATCGCGGTCATGGCTTTAAGGTCCGAAGGAAATTTTGAGAATGGCGAAGACGCAGGCGAGCCCGACCCCCCAGCAGAAGAACGTGTTCAGCATCAGGAGCGTGACCTTGCGCAGCGGCGTATGCACGTAGTCCTCGATCACGACCTGCATGACGAGTTTCATGTGGATCGAAAACGAGATGATCGCGGCGACGAAAATCACCGTCACCAGCGGCTTCGACAGCGTCGCGATCACGGTGGCATGGCTGCGGCCGACCAGCGTGATGACGATGCCGATGAGAATAACGAGCAGGATCACGCTGAACGCGCCGGTGAGCCGCTCGAGCCAGAACTGCTCGGTGCCGTGGTGCGCGGCACCAAGGCCGCGGACGCGGGAGAGAGGCGTGCGCATCATGCGTCAGCTCCTGAGCACGAGGGCGAGCGCCCACAGAAGAATGGTGATCGAGACCGAGCCGACCAGCGTCATGCGCGCGAGCGTCTGCCGCTCCGGCCCGAAGCCGAAGCCGGTGTCCCAGATGAAATGGCGGATCAGGCCGAGCAGGTAATGCACGAGCGCCCACGTGTAGCCGAGCAGGATCAGTTGCCCGAACCAGCTTCCGAAAAAGGCGCTGGCGGTGTCGAAATATTTCGCGCCGGTCGCGGCGGCAACCAGCCACCAGGCAAGCAGGAGCGTACCGAAATAGAGCCCGATACCGCAGATGCGATGAATGATGGACATCGCCATCGTCCAGGTCAGGCGGTAAATCGTCAGATGCGGCGAGACCGGCCGCGGGCGGGCTGATGTTTCTGACATCGCTGGCTCTCTATCCTGAATGCGCCGGAGAATTGGCCGTTCCCGCCAGCGCGGCAATGCAAAGCCGTCGCAATCCACATAGTTTGGAACGGCTCTGACTTCGTGTTCCGCGAACCATATTCGCGGCGAACTTCCTAACAAGCCTTATTTGGCGTAGTGTTCCTTCGCGAAATACGAAGGATTGGCATACCAGCGAGAAATCCGTGCGTTTCGACCTTTCCGATCTCAGCCTGTTTCGCCACGTGGTCGACGCGGGCTCCATTACCCACGGTGCGGAACGCGCAAATCTTGCGCTCGCCGCCGCCTCGACCCGGATCCGCAACATGGAGGAGGCGCTTGGCGCCCCGCTCCTGATCCGGAGCCGTCAGGGTGCCGCACCGACACAGGCCGGACGCATCCTGCTCGCGCATGCCCGCTCCATGCTCCAGCAGGCCGAAAAGCTGCGCGAGGAACTCGGCGTCTTCGCGGGCGGTCAGGCCGGCCAGATCAAGGTGCTGTCGAATACGAACGCACTCACCGAATTTCTGCCCGAGGCGCTCGCCTCGTTTCTGGCGGCGAACCCGAACGTCAGCGTCGATCTCGAGGAGCGGCTTTCGGATGAGATCGTGAGCCTGATCGCCGAAGGCGTCGCCGATCTCGGCATCGTCGCGGGCACGGTCGATTCCGGCTCGCTCGAAACGTACCCCTATCGGCGCGACCGCTTCGTGCTCGTGGTCGCGCACGATCATCCGCTCGCGGTGCGCTCGGCGGTCTCGCTCGCGCAGGTACTCGACCACGACTTCGTCGGGCTGGATCGCGCCTCCGCGCTGCAACGCTTTCTCGCCGACAAGGCCGCGCGCATCGGGCGGCCGCTGCGGCTGCGGATTCAACTCCGTAGCTTCGATGCGGTCTGCCGCATGGTCGAGCGCAATGTCGGCATCGGGGTCGTTCCGGAAACGACGGCAAGACGCGCGGCCCTTTCGATGGCCGTGACTTCGGTGACGCTCTCCGATAGCTGGGCCGAGCGCGATCTGACAATCTGCGTGCGCAGCTTCGAGGAGCTGCCCGCGTTTGCGCGCGAACTGGTTACGCATCTGCGCGCGCAGGAAGAGTAATCAGCGCGGCATCAGCGCCCAGTAGTCGAGGTCGAGGATCACGCCCGGCTCGTATTCGTCGCCGTTCTTGTAGGGATGATCGGCGCAGGGGCGATCCTTGGTCGCGATCGTGCGGAGTCGTAACGCGCCGGCATCGCTCCGGCCCGGAAGCGGCTGCGCGTCCAGCACCTCGGTCCATGCAAACACGGTGTCGCCCGCGAACAGCGGCGCGACATGACGCCCGCCATTGATCGCGGCGACATGGAAGGCATTCGCCAGCCCATTGAAGGACAGCGCACGCGCCAGCGAAATCACGTGGCCGCCGTAGATCAGCCTTTTCCCGAAGCGGTCCGACTTCTGCGCGAAGTGGTTGAAATGCACCTTCGCGGTGTTCTGGTAGAGCCTCGTTGCGATCTGCTGCTCGGCATCCTCGACCGTCATGCCATCGACATGATCGATGCGCTCGCCCGGCGCGTAGTCATCGAAGCGATGCTCACTCCCCGCAAGCCGGAAATTGTATTCGCGCACATGAAGCGGCGGCAGGCCCTTGCCCAACTGGTCCGCCGAAATTGCGGAAGGCAACTTCGGCACCACCGGTTCCGGCGCGCCGCCATGTTCGTTGCGCTTGCGCACCATGACCCAGCGCACATAATCGAGCACTTCGACACCATGCTGGTTGAAGCCGGTCGAGCGGACATACACAACGCCCGAGGTGCGGTTCGCGTTTTCGCGCAGCCCGATCACTTCGGAAACGGCGGTGAGCGTATCGCCCGGATAAACGGGGCTGAGAAAGCGGCACGCGGCATAGCCGAGATTGGCGACGGCATTCAGCGAAATATCCGGCACGGTCTTGCCGAATACGACATGGAAAACGAGCAGATCGTCCACCGGCGACTGCGGATAGTCGATTGCGCGGGCGAAACTCTCCGCCGACTGCACGGCGAAGCGCGTGCCGTAAAGCGCCGAATAAAGCGAAACGTCGCCGACCGTGATCGTGCGCGGTGTCGCGTGATGGATCACCTGGCCGAGCTTGAAATCCTCGAAGAAATTTCCGGCCGAGGTCTTCGCCTTGGTGACGATCGGGTTCATTGCGCAGCTTCCCGTTGTTTGATCGCGTCGGCGACGGCGACCGTGCGCTTCGCAATCTCCGCATGGAGAATCTCATACATGCGGCCGTCGATCTGCAACACGCCCTTGCCGGCATTCTCGGGCTGCTCGAACGCGCCGACTACCTTGCGCGCGGTCGCAACTTCTTCCTGGCCCGGCGAGAACGCCTCGTTGCAGGGCGCGATATGCGTCGGATGGATGATGGTCTTGCCGTCGAAGCCGAGATCGCGCGCCTGTGCGGCCTCTTCTTTCAGGCCGTCGATATTGGAGATGTCGTTGTAAACGCCGTCGATCACGTCGATGCCATAGGCGCGCGCGGCGGCGACGGAATTGGCGAGGAACGGGATCAGCCCCGCGCGGCCGCGCGTGATTTTTGCCCGCGTTTCCTTGGCATAATCGTTGGTGCCGAGGATAAAGACCGAAAGCCGGGTCTTGTCGTCCTTTGCGGTCGCCGCGATCTGCTCGAGGCGGAACGCCGAAAGCGCGGTCTCGATCATGACCCAGATCCGCGTTCTTGCGTCCGCCCCCGCCTGCGCCAGCGCGCGCGCGATATCGTGCACTTCGTCGGCGGAGGAAACCTTCGGCACCAGAATCGCGTCGGGCTTCGCTTCCGCGGCGGCCTTGAAATCCTCCGCACCCCACGGGGTCGAGAGCGCATTCACGCGGATCGCGATTTCGCGCTTGCCATAACCGCCCGCCTTTACGGCGGAAGTCACCTGCTCGCGCGCGATCTCTTTCGCATCGGGCGCGACCGCATCCTCGAGGTCGAGAATGAGCGCGTCGGCGGCAAGCGTACGCGCCTTCTCCAGCGCACGGGCATTCGACCCCGGCATATAGAGAACGCTGCGGCGCGGACGGATGATCGAACCCATAGATGAACCCCCAACTGACAAGCCCAGTCTCGTAAGCCGCTGCATCCGGCATGCCAAGCCCTTGACGCGCGGGCGGGAGTGCTTTCTTTCGTAGGAAATTGCCGCCTCAGGAGCGCGCCACATGGATTTTCCCGAACGGTTGACCGAAGGCTATCGTCATTTCCTGCAAACGCGGCTGCCCGAAGAGCAGCACCGCTTCAAGGAACTCGCGACCCGAGGCCAGAAGCCGGAAATCATGGTGATCGGCTGCTGCGACAGCCGCGTTTCGCCGGAAGTCATTTTTGACGCGGCGCCCGGCGAATTATTCGTTGCCCGCAACGTCGCCAATCTGGTGCCGCCTTATTCGCCGGACGGCGCAACCCGCGCGGTTTCGGCGTCCCTCGAATTCGCGGTGCAGGCGCTGCGCGTGAAGCACATCGTCGTGCTCGGTCACGCGCAATGCGGCGGCATCGCGGCCCACGCCAACAACATCGAAGCGCTCTCGCCCGGCGACTTCATCGGCAACTGGATGAAGCTGATCGAGCCCGCGGTGAAGAAAATGCCGCGGCGCAGGCACGACGAAAGCGAGCGCGAGTATTTGACGCGGCTCGAGCAGGCGTCGGTGCTGCTCACCCTCGACAACCTGATGACGTTTCCCTGCGTCAACATTCTCGTCGGCAAGGGCAAGCTGAAACTGCACGGCGCCTATTTCGGCGTGGCGGTGGGCGACCTGCTCGTCCACGACGCGGCACAGGGAAAATTCGTGCCGGTCGCAAAGGCCGAGCACGCGGCGGCGCTCGCCGCGCCGAGGTTCTAGAAAGAAAAATGGCCGGGAAAATTCCCGGCCATTTTCATATTCGAAATAGCGAAGCTTACGCCGCCTTCTTCTTCGGCTGCACCAGCTTGCGGTTGACCAACACTTCCGCGATCTGGATCGCGTTCAGTGCCGCGCCCTTGCGCAGGTTGTCGGACACGCACCAGAAGTTCAGGCCGTTCTTGACCGTGTGATCTTCGCGGATGCGCGAGATATAGGTCGCGTCCTCGCCGGTCGCCTCGAACGGCGTCACGTAGCCGCCGTTCTCGCGCTTGTCGATGACGAGAATGCCCGGCGCTTCGCGCAGGATGTCGCGCGCCTGATCCGCCGAAAGCGGCTGCTCGAATTCGACGTTCACCGCTTCCGAGTGGCCGACGAACACCGGCACGCGCACACAGGTCGCGGTGAGCAGAATTTTCTGATCGAGAATCTTCTTCGTCTCGGCGTCCATCTTCCACTCTTCCTTCGTGTAGCCGTCCTCGCGGAACACGTCGATGTGCGGAATGACGTTGAAGGCGATGCGCTTGGTGAACTTCTCCGGCTCGACCGAGTCGTTCACATAGATCGCCTTGGTCTGGTTGAAGAGTTCGTCCATCGCGTCCTTGCCGGCACCCGATACCGATTGATAGGTCGAGACCACGACGCGCTTGATCTTGGCGGCATCGTGCAGCGGCTTCAGCGCGACCACGAGCTGCGCGGTCGAGCAGTTCGGATTCGCGATGATGTTCTTCTTCGTATAGCCGGTGATCGCGTCCGCGTTCACTTCCGGCACGATCAGCGGCACCTCGTCGTCGTAGCGCCAGCACGACGAGTTATCGATCACGACGCAGCCCTGCTTGCCGATCTTCGGCGACCATTCCTTCGAGACCGAGGAACCCGCCGACATCAGGCAGAAGTCGGTGTCCGAGAAATCGAAATTTTCGAGCGCTTTGCATTTCAGCACGCGGTCGCCGTAGGAAACCTCGACGCCGAGCGAGCGGCGCGACGCGAGCGCCACGACCTCGTCCGCGGGAAACCCGCGTTCGGCAAGGATATTGAGCATTTCGCGGCCGACGTTCCCCGTCGCGCCGACTACGGCAACCTTGTAACCCATTGTTCACTCTGGCGGCGGAAACCGCCGCGCAGCTCCACGCTTTTAACCGGAATGCGGCGGGTTCTACGCGAGAAGGATGGCAACGCCAAGCCTCGGAAAACATGGGGCAGCCAAGCCTTTAAGCCTTCAGGGAAGCCAAGACGTGCAGCCGCAAGAACCGCTTTCGGTGTTCCGCAAGCCCGAACCCGCGCCGGCGCCCAGGATTCCGGCGATCTCTCCGCGCAAGCGCCTGACGCTCTCGCGCGCGCTCGCGGCGGTTTCGGCGGCCGTGCTGCTCGCGGTGGTCGCAGCCGATCTCGTGAGCCCGACGCCCGCGAAATCCTCGGTGCCGCAGGAGCCGCAGCCGCGCTCGGCCTGGCTCGAAATCCCGCGCGCGAGCGGTGCCTTCGACCTCAGCTCGCCGCTGCTTTCCGGCATCGAACAGAGTCACATGACGCGCCGCCATCGCACCGGCAATGGCCGCAAGGACATCATCACCTTCGGCGCGCCGGCCGATGCCGCCGTGCCGTTCGTGCGGGTTTCGATCTATCGCCCCGGCAGCGAAGGTGCCGTGTCGATCGATCCGGTCGAGGCGGTCGCGGCGGAAGCGCTCGACGCCCGCATCGACGCCGAAATGAAAGGCCCGGCGGGAGAAGTCCTGACCAAGTTCGGCGGGCTTACGACCGTCGACATGCAGCTCACAACCGCGAACCGCTCGCGCAATTGTCTTGCCGCAAGCGGCAAGTTCGATGCGGCCGGCCTCGGTCTCGTGATCTGGTACTGCAATCCGGGCGAAGAGATCGTCGCCGTCGGCCAGCTTGCCTGTCTCCTGGACCGGCTATCGCTCGTGACTTCGGGCCGCGACGAGAAGCTGATCGACTTTTTCGCGAAAGCCGAACTGAACCGCAGCTTCTGCGACGCCCGCAACACGCTCTACGGCAATGCGCCCCGCCACAACGCACCGGACTGGCTCGACTCGAAAGCCATCCCCGTGCTGCGCGGGAAAATCAGCGCGCGCTGAAGGCGGGCTTCCTAGCCCACCGTCACTTCAATTTTGTGAACCGGATTCGCGCAATAGCCTTGCGGATTCCATCCTCGCGCTTCTTCCGGCTGCGCATTGCCTTCGCTGTCGGTCGCGCGCGACCAAAGTTCATGCGTACCCGGAGAAAGCGTCACCTGCGCGGTGAAGCGCGTCCAGTCGTATGGGTTCTTCGGCGCGGAAAGTCCGGCCTGCTGCCAGCTTGCGCCTTTGTCTTTTGAAATCTCGACCTGCCGCACCGGCCGGTCGCCGGCCCAGGCCGCGCCGCGAAGTGAACACGCCGCAGCGACACGCGCGCCTTGCGCAGGTGACGTGATGATGGAGCGCACCGGCATGGCTTCGAGATCGACGAATTTCGTCGGATCGAACTTGTCGCCGTAGTTCATCGGCGAAGCCGGTACGCGATAGTGCCAGGGGTCCATCAGCGTGCCGTCGTGGCGGTCCTTGCGGATCAGGATTCGCGTCAGCCACTTGTGCGAAACCGAGCCCGCCCATCCCGGCACCACAAGCCGCAGCGGAAATCCGTGCACGGGAAGCAGATCTTCTCCGTTCATTGCGAAAACGAGCAACGTGTTCTCGTCCATCGCCTTTGCGATCGGAATGCCCCGCGAAATCGGCGGCGACGGATGCTCCGCGTCGAGCGCGGGATCTGCGCCGAAGTGTCCGGTGAAGCGCGCGGTTTCTTTCAATCCTGCGGCTGCGAGTACGTCGCGCAGGCGAACGCCGGTCCATTCCGCGCAGCCCGCGCCGCCGTGATGCCACTGGACGCCTTTGGTCTCCGGCGAGAAAAAAGCGCGGCCGTTGCCGCCGCATTCGAGCATCATGCGCTGCGTTACATGCGTGAACTTTTGCCTGATCTCGCCGAGCGGCAACGCGAGCGCGTTCTCCACCTCGCCGTCGATCGAAAGCGTCCAGCGCGGCGGATCGTCCGTCGGTGAAACAACTTTGCCGTTATTGCGGACGAAAAACTTTTCCGTGGGCGTGGTGTCGTCATCGAGCGCGTCTGGCCGCGTTTCCGCGACCAGCGGATTTTCCCCGATCACGTAGACGCGCGGGTCTTTCCCGGCCAGCGCGGGATCGCGCTCCGCATGTGAGAATGCGCCCTTCGCGTTTTGCTCGTTCAAGGGAACCTCGCCGCCGGCTATAAATCGGGCTGCCTCACGCATTTTAGCCTATCGGAGACCGTCCGGCGCTCGTTCGATCCGCGGACCTGTGTGGCTTTCGGCCACTAGGCTATGAAACCGGTTCCGGGCTAAAAGGTTATCAGAAATCAAGGGTTGCTGGAGAAAGCCATGCGTTTCGCGCCGTTTATCGCCCTGCTGGCCGGTTTTTCGATTCTGGCCGCGACCGCCTATGAGGCCGACGCCCAGTCGCGCCGCGATCAGCGTCCGCGCGTCTACATCAAGAAGCACCGCAGCTATCTCGACGCGGGCACCGAAGTGACCCCCGGCTCGAAGAACTATCACTCGCACATCTATACCCGCGAGGCGTTGTTCCCGACCTATTCGGCCGATCCGACCGGCCAGTCGCGCTGGCCGCTGCCGATGCAGTTCGAGCTGCCGTACTTCCGCTAAGCCAAGCGAAGCCGAGATTAAAAAAAGCGCCGGGCTCTTGCCCGGCGTTTTTGTTTTTGCGGCGCGCGTGAATTACGCTGCGAGCTTGTCGAGCTCGGCGAGAATCGCGTCGCCCATATCCTGCGTGGATACGATCTTGGTAGCAGAGCCGCGGATATCCGCGGTGCGGTGACCGCTCGCCAGCACGTTCGAAATCGCTTCCTCGATCTGGTCCGCGACCTTTCCCATGCCGAACGAATAGCGCAGCGCCATGCCGAGCGAGCCGATCATCGCGATCGGGTTCGCCATCCCGCGGCCGGCGATGTCGGGCGCGGAGCCATGCACCGGCTCGTAGAGCGCGCGGCGCTTTTTCGTCTTCGCGTCCACCTCGCCGAGCGACGCCGAAGGCAGCATGCCGAGCGAGCCCGTAAGCATCGCAGCGACATCCGATAGCATGTCGCCGAACAGGTTGTCGGTGACGATCACGTCGAACTGTTTCGGGTTGCGCACGAGCTGCATGCCGAGCGCATCCGCAAGCTGATGCTCGAGCTCGACATCCTTGTATTCGCGCTGATGCACCTGGCTGACGACTTCGTGCCAGAGCACCCCCGACTTCATCACGTTGCGCTTCTCGGACGAGGTCACCTTGTTCTTGCGCGCTTTCGCGAGATCGAAGGCGACCCGCGCGATGCGTTCGATCTCGTAGGTATCGTAAACTTGCGTGTCGATCGCGCGCTTCTGGCCGTTGCCGAGATCCGTGATCGTCTTCGGCTCGCCGAAATAGACGCCGCCGGTCAGTTCGCGCACGATGACGATGTCGAGGTTCTCGACCAGTTCGCGCTTGAGCGACGACGCATCCGCCAGCGCAGGGTAACAGATCGCAGGGCGAAGGTTCGCAAACAGCGCGAGGTCTTTGCGCAAACGAAGCAAACCCGCTTCCGGCCGCACGTCATAAGGCACCTTGTCCCACTTCGGACCGCCGACTGCGCCGAAGATCACGGCATCCGAAGCCATCGCTTTCTTCATGTCGTCTTCGGAGATCGCCTTGCCGTGTGCATCATAGGCGGCGCCGCCGACCAGACCTTCCTCGATGTTGAAGGTGGCAAGTCCGCGCTTCTCGATCCACTCGATGACGCGCTTCGCCTGCGCCATGACTTCGGGACCGATCCCGTCGCCGGGCAGCAGGAGGAGATTATATGTCGGCATGATTGCTCGCTTACGAAATCGGAACTGGAGTGAACCGGCGCTTCTGTCCGAGGCGTTACGCCCAGGGCCTGGCTGCGGCGTCTTTCTTTTCGAACGCATCGATGGAGGATTTCTTCTCCATCGTGAGTCCGATGCCGTCGAGCCCGTTCAGCATGCAGTGCTTCTTGAACGGATCGAGGTCGAACTTGATCGTGCCGCCGTCCGGCCCGCGGATCTCCTGCTTCTCGAGATCGATGGTGAGCGTCGCATTCGCGCCGCGCGAGGCGTCGTCGAACAGCTTCTCGAGATCGTCCTTCGAGACGACGATCGGAAGCAAGCCGTTCTGGAAACAGTTGTTGTAGAAAATGTCCGCGAACGACGTCGAGATCACGCAGCGGATGCCGTAATCCATCAGCGCCCAGGGCGCATGCTCGCGCGAGGAGCCGCAGCCGAAATTGTCACCCGCAACCAGAATCTTCGCACCCTTGTAGGCCGCCTTGTTGAGCACGAAGTCCGGATTTTCCGAGCCGTCGTCCTTGTAGCGCATCTCCGAGAACAGGCCCTTGCCGAGCCCGGTGCGCTGGATCGTCTTCAGGTACTGCTTCGGGATGATCATATCGGTGTCGATATTGATGATCCTGAGCGGTGCGGCGACGCCGGTGAGGGTGGTGAACTTTTCCATGACTGCTACCTGAAGACGAGGAATGCGCCGTTCCTGTCCCACATCGGCCCCATGACGATCAAGGGCCTCGTAAGGCCCGCGAAAACAGCCTGATTTCAGGGTGCTTCCGGCTACTGCGCGCTGGAATCCGCAAGCGCCTCGATGCGCTCCATGTCGTCGTCGGACATGCCGAAGTGATGCCCGATCTCGTGAACGAGGACATGGGTCACGATATGGCCCAGCGTCTCCTCGTGTTCCGCCCAGTAATCCAGAATCGGGCGGCGATAGAGATGGATGTGGTTCGGAAGCCTTCCGGTTTCGGCGACGGCGGAATCCTGCGGCAGACCGACGCCGGAAAAAAGCCCGAGCAGGTCGAACGGGCTCTCCGCCTTCAACTCTTCGAGCACATCTTCGTCGGGAAAATCGGTGACCAGAATCACCACGTCGCGGCACAACGCGCGAAAATTTTCCGGGAGCCGCGCGAACGCGGCTTCCGCCATGCGCTCGAATTCGCCGAGCGAGGGCGCAGTGCGCGAATGCCAGTCGTCTGGATCGGAAGGTTGCTCGTTCATTTGCGCGGTCACGGTGACGCACGCTTATAGCGCGGGAACTCCGGCGCGGAAAATTTCCGCGAAACTCTGAACAACCGTTCAGGTTGAAGCGTTATCCGCGATTTTACTTTCCATCGCCGGAACGAAGCGCGCTGCCGATGATTTCCTCTTCAGGCTATGAATGGAGGAAAATCGCCGATGAGAAATATCGCTCTTGTGCTCGCCGCCGCCGGTGCAATCGGCCTTGCAGCAACTGCAACGCCGGTAAATGCCGGCTTCATTGCCGGCGTGAGAGCGCCGTTGGTGGAATCCAACACCATCGATGCGCGTTGCTGGCATCGGCGCTGGTCCTCGCGCTGGGTGTGTCAGCGCGGCTGGCATCGCCGCTGGCGTTCGCGTCACTGGCGCTGACCGCAGGCCGCATGAAAGTGAAACGGGCGCGATGCGCGCCCGTTTCCGATTCTCGTGCGCTGCGTTTTTGCTGAACCTGCCGTGAACGGTGATCTCACCGGAGGTTCACGCAAAAATTTACATTCTTCGCGCGCGATGGGGAGAGAGGAAAAAATGAGAAAACTCGTACTCGCTTTAGCCGCCGCAGGTTTCCTAGGTCTTGCGGCAACTGCAACTCCAGCAAGCGCCGGCGTCTCCGGCCTGACGACACCGTCCGTCGAAACCAATACCGTGCAGGCGCGCTGCTATCACCGCCGCTGGTCGTCCCGCTGGCGTTGTTTCCGCCGTCATCATTACGTGCAGCCGTTCTACTACCAGCCGCATCGCTGGCACCGGCATCGCCACTGGCATCATCGCCGCCACCATCATCGGCACCACCGCTGACCGGAACGGGCGCTTCTCGAAGCGCCCGTTTTTCGTTGAAGCGGACGCAGGCGGCGACTAAAGGAAGAACGCAATGAAACGTCTTCTTCCCGCTCTTGCACTGATCGCATGGCTCATGCCCGCCGCGGTTGCCCGTGCGGCACCGGCTGCGGCGGTCGCGGCGCCGGAGGTCGTCTCCCGAAACGTGAAAGTCAGCCGCGTCTGCCATCATTATCGCTGGTCTTCGCAGCGGCGCTGCACGAGCGCGAAGACATTGCGCTTCGTGGCGCGCCCGCCGCTGTTTTATCCGCAGCGTTATTTCGGCGGCACGCCGCATTACGCGCAGCGCTTCTACTGGAAGCCGGACGATCACTATTATTACGGCTGGCCTTATTGGCGTTACCGCTATTACGCCTCGCCCTGGCGTTGAGACTGGCGCGCGCTCATCGCGGTTACCATATCGGGTTACCATACCAACGGCTTTCGCTTTCGCGCGCACGCGCCGGAGGAAATAATGCGCGCGAGACATGGTTAACAGGGAAAGCCATCACAATGAAAAAATTCATCCTTGCGATCGCCGCCGCCGGCGCGATTGCAACGCTCGCGACCGCCGCTGACGCACGCGTCGCCGCTTCGGCACCGTCGGTGCAGAACAACGCCGTCAAGGCGAACTGCAATCATCCGGACTGCTATCGCCGGCATCATAGTCACGCGCAGCGGCATCACTATTCGCACCGCCATCACACGCAGCGTTTCAACTACGCGCGCCGCTATCACTACGCGAACCAGAACTATTACGGCCCGCGCCATCGCTACGCGAAGCGCTTCCACTACGCGCGTCCCTATTACTACGCGCAGCAGCCGCAATATTACGCGGCCCAGCCGCAGTACTATGCCGCGCAGCCGCAGTATTACGTGCAGCAGCAGACTTACGCGCGGCCTTATGCCTACGCGACCACGACCTACTACTATGCGCAGCCGCAGACTTACGTGCAGTACGCGCAGCCTTACACCTACGTCGCCCAGCCGCAGTATCCGGCCCGCGCGCATCAATATTACTACGCGCCGCAGCCGGTGAAGCAGCACTACTGGCAGCCTCGGCAGCAGGATAACGACGACAACACGATCTATTCGCGGTTCTGAGAACGCGAAGATCCGCTAACGAAAACGGGCGCTCGAAAGAGCGCCCGTTTTTGCTTTTCAGATTGCCTATTGGCTCAGTGCTTCGGCCACTGCCGCACATCGACGAAGTGACCGGCGATCGCCGCAGCCGCCGCCATCGCGGGCGAAACAAGATGCGTGCGGCCCTTGTAGCCCTGACGGCCCTCGAAGTTGCGGTTTGAGGTCGAGGCGCAACGCTCTTCGGGTTTCAGCTTGTCGGGGTTCATCGCAAGGCACATCGAGCAGCCCGGCTCGCGCCATTCGAAGCCTGCCGCCTTGAAGATCTTGTCGAGACCTTCCTGCTCGGCTTGCGCCTTCACCAGACCCGAGCCCGGCACGATCATCGCGCTCACCGCGTCATGCACCTTTTTGCCGTCGACCATCTTCGCGACCACGCGAAGATCCTCGATGCGGCCGTTGGTGCAGGAGCCGATGAAAATCTTGTCGAGCTTGATGTCGGTGATCCTGGTTCCGGCGCTCAATCCCATATAGTCGAGCGCACGCTGCTTCGCGATGCGCTGGTTCTCGTCGGCGAGCTTCGCGGGGTCCGGCACCACGCCGGAGATGGAAACCACGTCTTCCGGGCTCGTGCCCCAGGACACGATCGGCGGAAGTGCTGCGCCGTCGAGCTTCACCTCGCGGTCAAAATGCGCGCCGTCGTCGGAGTAGAGCGTTTCCCAGTAGCGCATGGCCGCGTCCCAGTCGCCGTTCTTCGGCGAGCGCGGACGGCCCTTGAGATACTCGAACGCCTTCTCGTCGGGCGCGACGAGGCCCGCGCGCGCGCCGCCTTCGATGGTCATGTTGCAGACCGTCATGCGGCCTTCCATCGTGAGCGAACGCATCGCTTCGCCCGCGAACTCGATGACGCTCCCCGTTCCGCCGGCGGTGCCGATTTCGCCGATGATCGCGAGAATAATGTCCTTCGCGCCGACGCCTTCCGGCAGCTTGCCGTCCACCGTCACGCGCATGTTCTTCGCTTTTTTCTGGATCAGCGTCTGCGTCGCCAGCACATGCTCGACTTCCGAAGTGCCGATGCCGTGCGCGAGCGCACCGAAGGCGCCATGCGTCGAGGTGTGGCTGTCGCCGCAGACGATCGTGGTACCCGGCAGCGTAAAGCCCTGCTCGGGTCCGATGATGTGCACGATGCCCTGACGGCGGTCGTGCTCGTCGAAATAGTCGATGCCGAATTCTTTTGCGTTGGAAGCTAACGCCTCGACCTGCGTGCGCGATTCCGGATCGGCGATGCCTTTCGAGCGGTCGGTGGTCTGGATATTGTGGTCGACCACCGCGAGCGTCTTCTCGGGCGCATGCACCTTGCGGCCGGCCATGCGCAGGCCCTCGAAGGCCTGCGGGCTCGTCACCTCATGCACGAGGTGGCGGTCGATATAGAGCAGGCAGGTGCCGTCGGGCTGTTCGTCGACCAGATGATCGTCCCAGATTTTGTCGTAGAGAGTGCGCGGTTTCATCGTCTTGGCTCTTGGCTAAATTCGATTGAATGGAAGCGGGTTAAAAATACGCGGCGAACCGCGAACGCCCGCTTAAAGCGCTGCCTGGATCGAGGCGGTCAGCCGCCCGAAGAAACGGCCCGGCAGCCGCGCGTGATCGCGCAGCACGACAAAGGTCAGCGGGCGCGCGGCGCCTGCATTTCCAATACGTTCCGGGGTCCGGGTCTTCGGCATGGGGCTCATATAGACCCGCTCTAATCGGCCCGCAAACTATCCTAATTGGAGCAGCACGATTTCCGGCGGCATGGCGAAACGCACCGGCAGGAAGGTGCAGCCAAGGCCGCCGGACACCACGAGATGCCGGCCCTGCTCGACGATGTGGCCATAGGCATAGCGGGTGCCGTAGCGCGACGGCACGATCAGCGGCCCGAGGAAGGGAACCCGAATTTGCCCGCCATGCGTATGCCCGCACAGGGTCAAGGAAATGCGCTCCGGCACCTGCGGAAAAATATCGGGCTCGTGCGCAAGCAGAAGCGCGGGCGCATCGTCGGTGATCGCACGCATCGTGCTTGCGAGATCGTCGCGCCGCGCTACCTGATCGCCGAGCCCCGCCAGCCAGAATTCGAACCCGTCGGCGGTCTCGAGCTTCTTCGCCTCGTTTTCGAACACCGGAATCCCATTGCCGGCGAGCGCCGCGCGCACGGCTTCCGGCTCGTGATACCAGTCGTGATTGCCGAGCACCGCGAAGGTCCCGAGCGGAGCCGAAAGTTTCGCGAGCGCTCCGCCCCACACCTGCATCGGCACAATGCCGGAGCGCAGCCGCCGCGGAATCGCCGAAACATAATCGCCGAGCAGGACGATCAGGTCGGGTTCGAGCGCATTGGTCGCGCGGACGATTTCCTCGATGCGCGAAAGCGGCATCCACGGCTCGACCGCATGCAGGTCTGCGATCGCGGCAATGCGTAACGGCTTCGCGCGCTTCGGAAAGCCGGGCGGCGTGAAGCGATAGCTCGTGGTGACGAGACGGTAGCGCGGCTCGATGAAAGCGTAAGAGAGAAGCCCGGCACTCGCGGCGAACGCCCCGCCGAACAGGCGCAGGAAAGCGCGTCTGGAAATCATGGGAAGCGTCAGTCGAGCTTGTCTTCGAGCGTGATCATGGTGCCGCGCGTGAGTTGCGCGGAGACTTTCCGGCCTTCTTCTTCGGTGAATTTCGTGCTCGCCCGGATGATGCCGCCGGAAATCTTTTCGACCAGCCGCGCTTTCAGAAGCACGGTCGAGCCGACGCGCACTTCGATCTGGCGGCCCTTGTTGCGCTCGGTGAAATTCTCGAATGCGGTCTTGCCATCCGGCGAAAGCTCGATCGTGACCACGACATCGTTCGTGATTTTATCGCGCTCGACCGAGGACGACTGCACTTCGACGTTGAGGGTTTCCGCGAGTGCCGGCCACGAAAACGCCGCCGCGGCAAAGGCCGCGATCAGCACGGTTTTCGCTTTGGAAACACCAGACATCGTCATTGAAAACTCCCCATGCGCGATCCGGTTGCGTGAGCACATGCATAAATAAAAAGGCCGGCGGGAATGCGCCGGCCTTTTTGAATTCTTCGTGAGCGAAGTCTTGGTAAGCGAAGGCTTACTTCTTGCCGCCGCCCTTGGCCGCGCGCGTCGCCGCGACAGCTTTCGGGCGCTCTTTCTTGACCTTCTCGGCCTTCGGGGCCGCGGCCTTCAGCGCCGCCGCTTCCGCGTCCATCGCGGCAGCCGCCGCGTCCTGACGCTCGACGATGCGGGCGCGCTTACCTTCGAGTTCGCGCAGATAATAGAGCTTCGCACGGCGGACCTTGCCGCGGCGCACGACGTCGATCGATTCGATGTTCGGCGAGTAGAGCGGAAACACACGCTCGACGCCTTCGCCGTAGGAAATCTTGCGGACGGTGAAGCTCTCTTGGAGGCCACCGCCGGAACGCGCGATGCACACGCCTTCATAGGCCTGCACGCGCGAGCGCTCGCCTTCCTTGATGCGGACGTTCACGATCAGCGTGTCGCCGGGCTGGAACTTCGGCATCGGCTTGCCGCCGGTGACGCGGGCGATTTCTTCTTTTTCGATAGTCTGGATGAGGTTCATGACAGTTGCTCCGCGCCAGCGATCCGGCGCCGGGAAGTGAAATCCATAACGGGATGGGCGGGGTCTATAGGGGAAGATTCCGGCCTTGTCATGCCTTTTTGCCCCCCTTTTGGCCCGGCAGGTCCGGGCGGCGGGTAGCCGTTAACTTCTCGGCCTCGGCACGGCGCCAGGCGGCCACTTTGGCGTGGTCCCCGGAGGTCAGAACCGGCGGAATCGATACCCCTTCGAACTCCGGCGGCCGGGTGTATTGGGGGTACTCGAGAAGCCCGTCCGAGAAGCTTTCCTCGGTTCCGGAAGCCTCGTCTCCCATGACGCCGGGGAGCAGCCGGACGCAGGCGTCCAAGAGCACGAAGGCCCCGATCTCGCCGCCCGAAAGCACGTAGTCCCCGACCGAGATCTCCTTGAGGTTGCGGGCAGCAATGATGCGTTCGTCCACCCCTTCGAAACGGCCGCAGACGATCACGACGCCCGGCCCTGCGGAGAGTTCGCGAACGCGCGCCTGCGTGAGCGGCAGCCCCCGCGGACTCATCAGGAGTCGCGGCCGCGGATCGTCTTTGGGGGAAGCGGCGTCGATGGCTTTCGCGAGAATGTCGGCGCGCATCACCATGCCCGGACCGCCGCCGGAGGGCGTGTCGTCCACGGTGCGATGCTTGTCGGTGGCGGATGCGCGAATGTCCTGCGCTTCGAGCGACCACGTTCCGGCGCCGAGTGCCTTGCCCGCAAGCGAAATTCCGAGCGGCCCCGGAAACATTTCCGGAAACAGGGTCAGCACCGACGCGCGCCAGGTCATTTCGATTCCGCCTTCGGCTCGTCGAACAACCCCGGCACCGGCTCGATCACGACGCGGCCGCCTGCGAGATCCACTTCCGGCACGAATTGATCGATAAACGGAATGAGCGCACCGGATTTTTTCGGGGGCTCCGCGACTTCGAGCAAATCGCTCGCGCCGTAATTCCGGACCGCGACGACGACGCCGTAATTTTTTCCGGCCTTGTCTTCCACACGAAGCCCGATCAGGTCGGCGTGATAGAATTCGCCATCGTCTTCGATCTTGGGAAGTTTCTCGCGCGCGACGAACAACTCGATATTGGTGAGCAGTTCCGAAGCGTTGCGGTCGTTCACGCCGTCGAGCCTGGCCACGAAGTGACCCTTGGCCGGACGCAGCGAGGCGACACGGAATTTCTTCGTGCCGTCCTCGCTTGTCAGTTCGCCGAATTTGAGGATCGCATCCGGGTCTTGCGTGAAGACCTGCAATCGCACTTCGCCGCGCAAACCATGCGCGGCGCCGATCTTTGCGACGCAGACGCGATCCATCGAGGTCCGTTAGCTCGCAGCCGGCGCTTCGGCGGCAGGAGCAGCAGCGGCGGGTGCCGCAGCTTCCGGAGCCGCAGCCGCTTCCTTCTTCGGCTTCGCCTTCTGCGGGTTATTGCGCGGCTTGCGCTTCAAGAGACCCGCGGCGTCGAGGAAGCGCGTGATGCGGTCCGACGGCTGCGCGCCTTTGGAGAGCCAGTACTTGATGCGCTCGAGCTCGAGCTTCACGCGCTCCGGCGAATCCTTCGGCTTCTTCGGGTCATAGGTGCCGACGCGCTCAATGAAGCGCCCGTCGCGCGGAAAGCGCGAGTCGGCAACCACGAGACGGTAGAACGGACGCTTCTTCGCGCCCGCGCGGGAAAGACGAATGACGACTGACATTTCAGTTTCCTTTTTTAGAAGTGACTACTTTTTCTTGAGTGGATTCACGCCACCGAGCCCCGGCAAGCCGGGAAATTTCGAAGGCATGTTGGAGAGGCCGGGAAATTGCGCGGGCAGCTTTCCTGCGTCCGGCATTTTCTCGGCGAGTTTCTGGATTTCTTCCTGCGAAGGCATCTGGCCGCCCGGACCCATGCCGAGCATGTTGCCCAAGCCCGCAAGCATGCCGCCGCCTTTGCCCTTGCGCATCGACTTCATGACGTCGGCCATCTGCCGGTGCATTTTCAAAAGCCGATTGATCTCTTCGACCTTCGCGCCCGAACCCGCCGAGATGCGGCGCTTGCGGGACGCCTTCAACACATCCGGGTTGCGGCGCTCGCCCGGCGTCATGGAGTCGATGATCGCCTTCTGCCGCTTCAGAAGACCGTCATCGATATTCATGTTCGCCATCTGGTTCTTCATCTTGGCGACGCCGGGCATCATGCCCATCAGCCCCGCGAGCCCGCCCATCTTGCTCATCTGGTCGAGCTGATCGCGCAGATCCGAAAGGTCGAACGAGCCTTTGCGCATCTTCTCGGCGGTCGCCTGCATCTTGGCGGCGTCGAGATTTTCGGTAGCCTTCTCGACGAGGCCGACCACGTCGCCCATGCCCAGGATTCGGCCGGCGATGCGCGACGGATCGAAGTCCTCGAGCGCGTCGAGTTTTTCACCCGTACCGATCAGCTTGATCGGCTTGCCGGTGACCGCGCGCATGGAAAGTGCCGCGCCCCCGCGCCCGTCGCCGTCGACGCGCGTCAGCACGATGCCGGTGACGGCAAGCTTCGCATCGAACGCGCGCGCGGTGTTCACCGCGTCCTGGCCGGTGAGTGCGTCCGCGACCAGCAGAATTTCGTGGGGCTTGGCGAGTTCGGCGACGTCCGCCGCCTCTTGCATGAGTTCTTCATCAACCGTGACGCGACCGGCCGAGTCGAGCATCACGACGTCGTAGCCGCCGCGGCGCGCTTCGTTCAAAGCGCGCTTCGTGATCGCGACCGCGTTCTCGCCTTCGACGATGGCAAGCGTATCGACGGCTACCTGCTTGCCGAGGACCGCGAGCTGCTCCTGCGCTGCCGGGCGGCGCACGTCTAACGACGCCATCAGAACTTTTTTGCGCGCGCGTTCTTTCAGGCGCTTTGCGATCTTGCCGGTCGAGGTGGTTTTGCCCGAGCCCTGCAAGCCGACCATCAGGATCGCGACCGGTGGGGTCGCTGCCAGATCGATCGGCTTCGCGTCGGAGCCCAGCACCGCGACCAGTTCGTCGTGGACGATTTTCGCGACCATCTGGCCCGGCGTCACCGAGCGGATGACTTCCGCGCCGACCGCGCGCACGGTCACCTTCTCGACGAAGGCGCGCGCCACTTCGAGCGAGACGTCGGCTTCCAAGAGCGCCTGACGCACCTCGCGCATGGCTTCGGTCACGTCGCGCTCGGTAAGCGCGCCGCGGCCACGAAGCCTGTCGAGTACGCCGCCGAGGCGGCCGGTCAGGTTCTCGAACACTTAGCCATCAACTCCAGCCAAACGACGAACGCCCCCGAGGGCGCAACGCGCTGTCGGAGGGTGACCTCCGGGCTCAAAGTCCCGGTGGGCCGCGAGGAAGTCTCGCGAGGTCGCTTGGTGGCAGGACGACTAGGGGCCGGGACCTCTTAAGTCAAGGAAATCGGGCATTTCCGGCCCGGATTGGCAGGAATAGGCCTAATCGCCATATATGGCCGTCATGAGCGCGCTTCTGAACCGCCCCTTCGTCAAGATGAACGGCATCGGCAACGACATCGTCGTTCTCGACCTGCGGGCGGATTCCGCGCCGGTCACGGCCGCCGATGCCCAGGCCATCGCCCGCAAGGAGGCCGTGCCCTTCGATCAGCTCATGGTACTTTACCCGCCGCGCGTGGGCGGCACCGACGCCTTCGTCCGCATCTACAACAACGACGGCTCGGAGGCTGGCGCCTGCGGCAACGGCATGCGCTGCGTGGTCTCGCGCGACGTGAAGCGGACCGGCAAGCACGACTTCGTTTACGAGACGCGCGCGGGACTGATCCCCGCGCATTTCGAGAACGAGAACACGATCACGGTCGACATGGGCAAGCCGCGCTTCGACTGGCGCGACATTCCTTTGGCGGAAGAATTTCGCGACACCCGCATGATCGAATTACAGATCGGGCCGATCGACGCGCCGGTGCTGCACTCGCCTTCGGTCGTCTCGATGGGCAATCCGCACGCGATCTTCTGGGTCGACGATCCTTACGCCTATGACCTCGAGAAGTTCGGACCGCTCTTGGAGAACCATCCGATCTTTCCCGAGCGCGCGAATATTTCGCTGGCGAGCGTGAAGGACCGCGAACACATCGTCATGCGCACCTGGGAGCGCGGCGCGGGCTTAACGAAGGCCTGTGGCTCGGCGGCCTGCGCGGTCGCGGTATCGGCAGCGCGCACCAAGCGCACGGGCCGCAAGGTTCATCTTGCTCTGCCCGGCGGCAATCTTTTCATCGAATGGCGCGATAGCGACGATCATGTGCTCATGACCGGCCCGGCCGAGTTCGAGTTCGAGGGCGTGCTCGACGAAAAAATCCTGAACACGGCGCCGGCTGCGTGATGCCTGTTGAAGTCGTCACTTTCGGCTGCCGGCTCAATATCACCGAGTCGGAAACCATTCGCCGCCACGCGGAAGCGGCACGGCTGACAAACACGATCATCGTGAACTCTTGCGCAGTGACAGCCGAAGCCGTGCGGCAGGCGCGCCAGCAAATCCGCCGCATGAAGCGAGAGCGGCCCGAAGCAAAAATCGTCGTCACCGGCTGCGCGGCGCAAACGGAAAGCGAAACTTTCGCCTCCATGCCCGAAGTCGCGGCTGTCGTCGGTAACGCGCGCAAGCTGGACGCCGCGACATGGACCGTGCCCTTCGGCTCACTCGAGAAAGTGCAGATCGACGATCTCGATTCGATCCGCGAGACCGCGCTCCATCTCGTTGACGGCTTCGAGGGCCACACGCGCGCTTTCGTGCAGATCCAGAACGGCTGCGATCATAGCTGCACCTTCTGCATCATTCCTTTTGGCCGCGGGCCATCGCGTTCGGTCGGTGCTGGCGAAGTGATTTCGCAAATCCGCGCGCTCACCGAGCGCGGTTATCGTGAAGTCGTGCTGACCGGCGTCGATCTGACCTCATGGGGCGGCGACCTTCCCGGCACGCCGAAGCTCGGCTCGCTCGTGCGCCAGATTTTGAAGCACGTTCCGGAATTGCCGCGTCTGCGCATTTCCTCGATCGACTCCATCGAAGTCGACGACGACTTCATGCGCGCGCTCGCGGAAGAAGAACGGCTGATGCCGCATCTGCATCTTTCCTTGCAGGCGGGCGACGATCTGATTCTGAAGCGCATGAAGCGGCGGCATATGACGCGCGACGCAATCCGCTTCACGGAAGAAGCCCGCCGCCTGCGGCCGGACATCGTATTCGGCGCGGATTTCATCGCGGGCTTCCCGACCGAAACCGAAACGCACTTCGCGAATACGATGCAACACGCGGAAGATTGCGGGCTGACTTTCCTGCATGTCTTTCCGTTCTCGCCGCGCAACGGCACGCCCGCCGCGCGCATGCCGCAGGTTTCGCGCGCAATCGCGAAAGAGCGCGCAGGCCGCCTGCGCGCGAAAGGCGATGAACTCCTGCATCGCCATTTTCAAAGCGAGATCGGCAAATCGCGCCGCGTGCTCGTCGAGCAAAGCGGTGTCGAAGGCCGCAGCGAGCATTTCATGCCGGTGAAGCTCGCAAAGACTTTCGCGCGCGGCGCCATCGCGGAAGTACGCATTGCGAGCCACGACGAACGCGGATTACTGGCGGCATGAGTTTCTGGAAGCGTCTCACCGGCGGGCTTTCGCACTCCGCGTCAAAAATCGGCGAAGGCTTGGCGCGCATCGGCATGCGCGGCGCCGACCCGAAGACCTTGCAGGAAGTCGAAGACCTCCTGATCTCGTCGGACATCGGCGTCGAAACCGCGACGAAAATCGTGGCTGCCTTGAACGACGGCCGCCTTGGCGAGCGCTATGAGGAAGCCGACTTCAAGGCGTTGATTGCGAGCGAAGTAGAGAAGGTGCTGGAGAAAGTCGAGCAGCCCCTCGATACTTCCTCGCACAAACCTTTCGTCGTTCTCGCGGTCGGCGTGAACGGCTCCGGCAAGACCACGACGCTCGGCAAGCTGGCTGCGAAATTCCACGCCGAAGGCAAGAAGGTGACGCTGGGTGCGGCCGACACCTTCCGCGCCGCGGCAATCGAGCAGCTCAAGCTTTGGGCGAGCCGCACGAATTCTTCGATCATTGCGAAGGCGCAGGGTTCGGATCCCGCGGGTGTCGCTTTCGACGCGATGACGAAAGCGCGCGAGGAGAACGCCGACGTGTTGCTGATCGACACCGCCGGGCGCCTCCAAAACAAAGAAGCGCTGATGGGCGAACTCGAGAAGATCGTGCGCGTGATCAAGAAGATCGACGAGAGCGCGCCGCATGCAGTCTTGCTCGTGCTAGACGCCACCGTCGGCCAGAACGCGCTCTCTCAGGTCGAAGCCTTCAAGCAGACCGCCGGTGTCACCGGTCTCGTCGTGACCAAGCTCGACGGCACCGCCAAGGGCGGCATCCTGGTCGCGATTTCCGCGCGCCACGGCCTGCCCGTGCATTTCATCGGCGTCGGCGAAAGCGTTGACGATCTGGAAGCTTTTTCCGCGAAAGATTTCTCGCGCGCGCTGGTGGGCCTCGACGAGCCCGCTTGAAACCGCCGCATTCACCGGGCAACAAAAGAAAATGACCGACGCCGCCGCTCCGAAAAAACATCTCGCGCCGCTCCCAAAACTCGCGCTCGATCTGGGGCCGCTGCTCCTCTTCTTCTTCGCAAACTCCTACGGCGGCATTTATTTCGCGACCGGCGCCTTCATGGTCGCGACCGTCGCCACGCTCGCCATCAGCTATTATTTGATCCGCCGCTTCCCGGTGATGCCGATCTTCACCGCCGTGATCGTGATGGTGTTCGGCGCGCTCACGCTCTGGCTGCACGACGACACCTTCATCAAGCTCAAACCCACGATCATCTACGTGATGTTCGCGGCGATCCTTCTGTTCGGGCTCGCCACCGGCCGCCCGTTGTTCCAACTCGTGCTCGACGGCGCCTTCCACATGAAGGAAGAGGGCTGGAAGCTGCTCACGCGCAACTGGGCGTTCTTTTTTCTGGCGATGGCGGTCGTCAACGAGTTCGTCTGGCGCTCCTTCACCACCGATCAATGGGTGACCTTCAAGACCTTCGGCTTTCTGCCGCTGACGCTCGTATTCGCGCTCATGCAAGCGCCGATCATGGCGAAATACGCGATCAAGGATCCGAACGCGAAAAACTAATTCGCGAGCGCCTTTTCGATCTCGGCCTGAAAACGCGCGAGATTCTCGTCGGTGATCGGCCCGACCTGTTTGAACTTGATCCTGCCGTCGCGCCCGACGATGAAATTTTCCGGCACGCCATAGACGCCCCACTCGATCGCGCCGCGTCCGCGCGGATCGGTGCTGATCGCGGCGAAGGGATTGCCGACTTCGTTCAGGAAATGCAGCGCGTTCGCCGTTTGCGGGTCCTTGTAATTGATGCCGACGACGCGGATCCGCGCATCCTTCGCGAGCAGTTTCAGAAAGCGATGCTCGGCGCGGCAAGGCGCGCACCACGACGCCCAGATATTCACGACCGTGACGTTGCCCTTGAATGCCGCCGAATCGATCGCGGGAACATTCGCGCCTTCGAGTGCAGGCAAGACGAGTTGCGGCGCTTCCTTCCCGATCAGCGCCGACGGCACCACGGAAGGATCGCCACTGTTGATGCGGAAGAAGAACACACCCGCGAGCGCGAGAAAGATGCAAAGCGGAATGAAGACGGCCGCGCGGCGCATCATTTCTTTTCCGCGCGACGCGCTTCGAGTTCGGCCAGCGTTTTCTTCTGCGCGCGATAGTCGAGCGCGATCCAGAGCGCCAGCGCGCAAAGGATAATGCCCGCGAAGCCATAGGCCGCCGCGATGAAGGTGGAATGCAACGCCGCCATCAGCGCGCTTCCCGTGCGGCGAACAGCGTCAGCGTGCGCACGCGCCGGCGCATCAACTCGTTGCGCATCGCTGCCATCAAGAGCGCCGCGAACAGAAACGAAAAGCCGAACGCGCAAACAAGCAGCGGCGAAAGATACGCCGGATGCATGGTCGGCCCGTCGAGCCGGAATACCGACGCGCGTTGGTGCAGCGTGCTCCACCAGTCCACCGAGAATTTCACGATCGGTACATTGATGAAGCCGACCAGCGTAAGAATCGCGACCGCCTTGGCGGCCTGTAACGGCTCCTCGAATGCACGCCACAGCGCGATGATGCCGAGATAGATGACAAAGAGCACGAGCATCGAAGTGAGCCGCCCGTCCCATTCCCAATAGGTGCCCCAGGTCGGCCGTCCCCAGATCGCGCCGGTGACGAGACAGATCAGCGCAAACGCAGCGCCGATGGGTGCCGCCGCCTTCTGCGCGACGTCTGCGAGCGGATGCCGCCAGACCAGCGTGCCGAGTGCGGCGATTGCCATCAGCGAATAGATGCCGAGCGCGAGCCACGCCGAAGGCACATGCACGAACATGATCCGGAACACCGTGCCTTGATCGCGCTCGGCCGGCGTATGGAAGCCGCGATAGAAACCATAGGCCAGCAGCAACGCGCTTAGCCCCGCGCAAAGCGGAATCGCGAAACGCGCGATCCGCAAAAAGCGGTTGGGGTTAGCGAGTTCGCCGATCTTCATGCCGCGCGTTTTAGGCATCGGCTGATTTTCCGGCAATGCGGCGAAGACGGCTCATGTTCCACGCCCGATTCTCAACGCCGCGGCCGCCGCGACCGGCCCGATCACGAGCGAGAACAGGAGAAGTGCTGCGAACAGCTTGAACGCAGTTCCGAACGGCGTCCCAGCAATCGCGGCTTCCGTCGCCGCCGTGCCGAAGATCAGAACCGGGATCGTGAACGGCACGATCAGGACCGCGATCAGAAGTCCCGCGCGCGAAAGACTTGCAGCGAGCGCCGCCCCGATCAGGCCCAGGAACGCGATTGCCGGCGTGCCCACGAGCAGCATCGCGGCAAGCGCGAGTGACGCCTTCCCCTCGACGCCGAGCATCAGCCCGAACAAGGGTGCGGCGATCACCAGCGGCAGCCCGGTCGCAAGCCAATGCGCGAGCGCCTTTGCAAACGCGATGACTTCGAGCGGCAACGGCGCGAGCAAGAGGAGATCGAGGCTGCCGTCTTCGGCATCCGCGCCGAACACGCGATCCAGCCCAAGGAGCGACGCGAGCAGCGCGCCGCTCCAGAGAATTGCCGGGCCGATCTGCGAAAGCAGTTTCTGGTCCGGCCCGATTGCGAACGGCACCACCATCACGACCGCGAGAAAAAAGATCACGCCGATGCCCGCGCCGCCTCCTGCGCGCAACGACAGCACCAGATCGCGCCGGAGCATGGCGGAGAAAGCGCGCGTCATGCGGCGGCCGCTTCCGCAGCGCCGAGTACGATCTCCCGCGAAGGCATAAGCGCGAGCGTCGCATGACCCGCAACGATCGCGATACCGCCGCGCGCACGATGCTCGGTGATGATCGAGAGAAGCGTATCGCGTCCCTCGGCGTCGAGCGCGGCGTCCGGCTCGTCGAGCAACCAGATCGCACGGCGGATCGCGAGCAGCCGGGAGAGCGCGAGCCTGCGTTTCTGCCCGGCGGAAAGTACACGGGCCGGAAGTGCCGCAAGCGGTGCAAGTTTCAGCCGCGCGAGCGCGTCGGCCGGCGCGGCATCGTTGCTGCCATAGAGGCTGCACCAGAAGGCGAGGTTTTCCGCGACCGAAAGCGTGTCCTTGATTCCCGAAGCATGGCCCACGAAGTGCGTTTCTTCGGCCAGATCCCCGCCCTCGAAACCGATCTCGCCGCCCGAAAGCGGCAAAAGCCCCGCCACCTGCCGCAGGAGCGAGGTCTTGCCCGCGCCGTTCGCCCCCGAAAGCAGCAGCAACTCGCCTCCGGTCAGCGAAAATGACACGCGGTCATAGAGTTTCCGCCCGCCGCGGACACAGGAAACGCCGTTCGCGGTAAGCCTCATCGGGCGCGACTTTCGATCAAGCGCGGCTCCATTGCCCTTGTTCCGAATAGTTCTATAAAGCGGCTTATCAGCCTTGGCACCGGACGAGAAACGCCGCCGGCCGGTACGGGCGTTCACCCTGAACCAGCGGGAATATCGCCGTGACCTCTCTCGACAGCTTCAACTGCCGCCGCACCCTGAAAGCGGGCGGCAAGGAATACGTCTATTACGATCTGAAAGTCGCCGAGAAAAACGGCCTCAAGGGCGCGGCCAAGCTGCCGTTCTCGCTCAAGGTTCTGCTCGAAAACCTGATCCGTTTCGAAGACGGCCGCACCGTCACCAAGGACGACATCAAGGCGCTCGCCTTCTGGGGCAAGAAGCGCAAGTCGAACCGCGAAATCGCCTTCCGCCCCGCGCGCGTCCTGATGCAGGATTTCACCGGCGTTCCGGCGGTCGTCGATCTCGCCGCCATGCGTGACGCGATGAAGTCGCTCGGCGGTGAGCCGAAAAAGATCAACCCGCTCGTTCCGGTCGACCTCGTGATCGACCACTCCGTGATCGTGGACTACTTCGGCTCGGCGGCCGCGTTCTCGAAAAACGTCGATCTCGAATACGAGCGCAACGGCGAGCGCTACAAGTTCCTGAAATGGGGCCAGCTCGCCTTCGACAATTTCCGCGTCGTGCCGCCGGGCACCGGCATCTGCCATCAGGTCAACCTCGAATATCTCGGCCAGACCGTCTGGACCCGCAACGAAGAAGCGGTCGACCTGAAGACCGGCAAGCCGAAGATGGTCGAGGTCGCCTATCCCGACACGCTGGTCGGCACCGACTCGCATACGACCATGGTCAACGGACTTGCGATTCTCGGCTGGGGCGTCGGCGGTATCGAAGCCGAAGCCGCGATGCTCGGCCAGCCGATCTCGATGCTCATTCCCGAAGTCGTCGGCTTCAAGCTCACCGGCAAACTCAAGAGCGGCGTCACCGCGACCGACCTCGTGCTCACCGTCACCGAGATGCTCCGCAAGAAGGGTGTGGTCGGCAAGTTCGTCGAGTTCTATGGCGCGGGCTTGGGCTCGCTCTCGCTCGAGGACCGCGCGACCATCGGCAACATGGCGCCGGAATACGGGGCGACTTGCGGCTTCTTCCCGGTCGATGACGAAACCATCCGTTATCTGTCGGAGACCGCGCGCGACAAGAATCGGGTGAAGCTGGTCGAGGCCTATGCGAAAGCCCAGGGCATGTGGCGCAAGCCCTCGACGCCGGATCCGGTGTTCACGACCAAGCTCGCGCTCGATCTTTCCAAGGTCGAGCCTTCGCTTGCCGGTCCCAAGCGCCCGCAGGATCGCGTGGCGCTTTCCAAGGCGAAGAGCGGCTTCTTGGGCGCGCTCGAGACCGAGTTCAAGAAAACCGCCGACGTGACCACGCGCTATCCCGTCGATGGCAAGAAGTTCGACATGGGTCACGGCGACGTCGTGATCGCCGCGATCACCTCCTGCACCAACACCTCTAACCCGAGCGTGATGATCGGCGCTGGGCTGCTTGCGCGGAACGCCGTGAAGAAGGGCCTGAAGACCAAGCCCTGGGTGAAGACCTCGCTCGCGCCGGGAAGCCAAGTCGTCGGCGAGTATCTCGCGAAGGCGGGCTTGCAGAAGGACCTCGACGCACTCGGCTTCAACCTCGTCGGCTTCGGCTGCACTACCTGCATCGGCAACTCCGGTCCGCTGCCGGAAGAAATTTCCAAGACCATCAACGACAAGGATCTGGTCGCGGCCGCCGTGCTTTCCGGCAACCGCAACTTCGAAGGCCGCGTGAACCCGGACGTGCGCGCGAACTATCTCGCCTCGCCGCCGCTGGTCGTGGCTTATGCGCTCGCGGGTTCGATGCAGGTCGATCTCGCGAAGGACCCGATCGGCACCGACAAGAAGGGCAAGAAGGTTTATCTGAAAGACATCTGGCCCAGCCCGAAGGAAATCGCGACCTTCATCCGCCGCTCGATCTCGAAGAAGATTTTCGAGAAGAAATACGCGGACGTCTTCAAGGGCGACAAATACTGGCAGGCGATCAAGGTCGCTGCCTCCGACACCTACGGCTGGGACAACAACTCGACCTACGTGCAGAACCCGCCGTATTTCTCCCACATGAAGCGCGACCCGGAAGCGATCACCGACATCGACAATGCGCGCGTGATCGGCCTCTTCCTCGACTCGATCACCACCGACCACATCTCGCCGGCGGGCTCGATCAAGGCGGCGTCTCCGGCAGGCAAGTACCTCACCGACCACGGCGTCGCGGTCGTCGACTTCAACCAGTACGGCACGCGCCGCGGCAACCACGAAGTCATGATGCGCGGCACGTTTGCGAATATCCGCATCAAGAACCAGATGGTGCCGGGCGTCGAAGGCGGCGTCACCATCCACTATCCCGGCGGTGAACGCCTGCCGATCTACGACGCGGCGATGAAGTACAAGCAGGAGAAGGTCCCGCTCGTGGTCTTCGCCGGCAAGGAATACGGCACCGGCTCGTCCCGCGACTGGGCGGCGAAAGGCACCGTGTTGCTAGGCATCCGCGCCGTGATCGCACAGAGCTTCGAGCGCATCCACCGCTCGAACCTGATCGGCATGGGTGTGGTACCGCTGGTCTTCGAGGAAGGCACTTCGTGGCAGACGCTGGGTCTGAAGGGCGACGAGAAGGTCACGATCAAGGGCCTCGCCGAAGGCCTGAAGCCGCAGCAGGTGATGTCGGCGGAAATCACCATGGGCGACGGCTCGAAGAAGACCGTGCCGCTCCTGTGCCGCATCGATACGCTCGACGAACTCGACTACTTCAAGAACGGCGGCATCCTGCAATACGTGCTGCGTAACCTCGCCGCGTAAAACGCCGCGATTTCAATGCGAAGCCGCCGCTCACCACTTAGTGAGTGGCGGCTTTTGCGTTTGTGGGCTTATCGTCTTTCGCTCAACCCGACAGGTTCGTGATGCATGTGTCTCGCATTCTCGGCGCGCTCGCCGTCCTCGCCGCGATGACCGGATGGTCGTCCTCGCCCGCGCTCGCGGGCGGCAAAACCGTGGTCGAACTCTTTACGAGTCAGGGCTGCAATTCCTGCCCGCCCGCCGACAAGCTCCTGGGGCGGCTCACGCAAAATCCGAACGTGATCCCGCTGACGCTCGCGGTCGACTACTGGGACTATCTCGGCTGGAAGGACACGCTTGCGCTGCACGGCCACACGCTGCGCCAGCGCAATTACGCGAAAGTGCGCGGCGACATGAACGTCTATACGCCGCAGGCGATCGTGAACGGCGTCAAATATGCGGTCGGCAGCGACGAGCGGGAAATTTCGGCGGCGCTGCGTAACCACCCTGCGAACGAGCGTGAAATTCCGCTCACCGTGAAGCGCGACGGCGACAACATCGTTGTCGATGTCGGCGCAAGCGAAGGCAAGGCCACCGTCTGGCTCGTTACCGTGAAGAACAAGGTCGATGTGCAGATCGCACGCGGCGAGAACAAGGGCGAGACCATCAGTTATTTCAACGTGGTGCGCTCGTGGCGCAATCTCGGCGCCTATTCGGGCTCGCCGATCAAGACGTCCGTTCCGGTCGCGGAGTTGACCAAAGACGGCGCCGACTCGGTCGTGGTCTTCGTGCAGAACGGTGCGGAAAATTCTCCAGGCGCGATTCGCAATGCAGAGATCGTTGCGCTGCGTTGAACGCGCACTGACGAAAAAATCGATCCGGAAATAAAAGAAGGGCCGCCCGAAAGAGCGGCCCTTAAATTCTGGGGTTTGAACCGTACGCGGTTGCAGCCAGATGGGCCGGCCCGATTGAGCCCGGGGGGCTGGGGGGCTGGGATTGACCGGATCTCCCTCGGAACCGGCCCGGAGGCTACGAGAGGAAATCTCGCTTCGCGCTTTGGCGGCGGGGGGGCCGGAATTGGGCGTCTTTATGATTTTTCGCGTCCCGCTCGCGCGCCGAAAAAGCAAGCAATCTCAAGTGAAAAACAAAGGCTTGCCCGAATTTCAGCCCGGCGCGATCATGACACTAGCGCGACATGCCGCGTCAGTGACGGATCAGGAGGGCGCTGGAATTTGAGCGATCTCGAGCCGATAGCGTTTCCGGGGCGGTTGGCTTCCCGCGCCTCCGCACCCAAAAACACCACCTTCGACCGGCGCGAACTCCTGCGCATCCTCGATCTCTATGGCCGCATGGTCGCCGCCGGCGAATGGCGCGACTACGCAATCGCCTTCATGAAGGACCGCGCGGTGTTTTCGATCTTCCGCCGCTCCTCCGAGCAGCCGCTCTACCGCATCGAAAAAAGCCCGGCGCTCGCGCGCAAACAGGGCGAATACGCGGTCGTGAACTCGACCGGCTTCGTGCTGAAACGCGGCCGCGATCTGGGCCGCGTGCTTTCGGTGATCGACAAGCGCTTGAGCGTCGTGAACTAGGCTCGCGCGCTGCGACCCCCAAAAGCAAAAGGCCCGGCTTTCGCCGGGCCTTCGCATTTTTCAGTTCCGTTCCGCTTATTCGCGGTTGCCGAGCAACTGCAACAGGAACAGGAAGATGTTGAGGAAGTCGAGATAGAGGCGCAGCGCGCCCATCACCGACTTGCGCCCGGCGACAGTGCCGTCGTCGTTCACATCGTACATGTTCTTGATGTCCTGCGTGTCGTAGGCGGTGAAGCCCGCGAACACGAGGAGGCCGGCGATCGAAACGATCCACTGGAGCGTCGAGGAGCCGAGGAAGATGTTCACGATCGAGGCGATGATCACGCCGAACAGGCCCATGACGAGGAACGTCGCCATGCCGGAAAGATCGCGCTTCGTCGTGTAGCCGTAGAGGCTGAGCGCACCGAACGACGCCGCGGTGATGAAGAACACGCGGGCGATCGAAGTGTGCGTATAGACCATCAGGATCGTCGCGAGCGAAACGCCGACCAGCGCGGCATAGATCCAGAAGGTGAGCTGTGCTGCGCTTACGCTCATCTTGTCGATGCGGAAGCTCATGAAGAACACGATCGCGAGCGGCGCGAAGATCACCGCCCACTTCAGCGGGCTGACGAACAGCGTGTAGCCGAGCGTGGTCAGGTAAAGACCGCCGCGAATCTGGTACGGCGTCGGCGTGCCCGAAATCGAGAGCATGTAAATGCCGAGAGCGAACAGGCCCGTGATCGCAAGGCCGATCGCCATGTAGTTGTAGACCCCGAGCATGTATGCGCGCAGGCCCTGATCGACGTCGGCACGCGCAACTGCGCCACCGTAACGAGCAGCAGGATTGTTGTTCAGGTCGGACATCGAGGGTCCCTTTCTCCCTTGTAAGCAGGACATCGCGCGCCGGCTTCCGGCGCTTGTCCTGAAACCGGCATCGAATATGGGGCTGCCCCAACCCTCCGGCAAGTGAATTTACGTCAAGGTTACGTGACGGATTGAAGCGATTGGAATTGCTTCCAATTTTAAAGATTCCGCAGCACCGGCGCGGGCTTCTGTCCGAGTGCGCGCCAGGTGCCGATCAGCCCGAGGCCGATCGTCAGAAGTACCGCCGTAAGAGCCGCAAGGCCCGCGGCGGCAGGCTCGAACCGGAAGCGGAAATTCATCACGTTCTCGACCACGAACCATGCCGCGACCGCCCCGGCGGCGGTTGCGAAGATCGCGGTCGCAAGTCCGAGGATCGCGTATTCGATCCCATAGGCGAACACGAGCCGCGCGCGCGTGGCGCCAAGCGTCTTCAGGATGACGGCGTCATAAACGCGGCTGTGATGTCCTGCCGCAAGCGCGCCCGCGAGCACGAGGATGCTGGCGATCAGCGTCACCGCGCTCGCTCCCCGCACCGCGACCGCGATATCGGCGACGAGCGTGTTGATCGCCTCCAGCGCCTCTTTCACGCGCACGGCCGTCACTGCCGGAAACTCGCTTGCCACCGCGCGCTGTAATTCGATCTCGGCTTTCTGATTGCCGCCGCCGGGATAGGCGAGCGTCGCCAGAATCGTATGCGGCGCCCCGCGAAACGTATTCGGCGAAAACAGCATCACGAAATTGATACCGAGGCTTTCCCACTCCACCGTGCGCAGGTTTGCGATGGTCGCCTCGATGGTGCGGCCGAGCACGTTCACCGAAACCTTGTCGCCGACGCGAAGCCCGAGGCCATCCGCCGCGCGCTTCTCGAACGAGACCAGCGGCGGTCCCGAATAATCCTTGGGCCACCATTCGCCTTCGGTCAGCACCGAACCTTCTGGCAGCGTCTCGGTGTAAGTGATGCCGCGATCCGATTGCAGTACCCAGGCCTGTTCGGAATTGGGCTTTACCTGTTCGGCGGGAACTTCCTTCACCTTCAGGATGCGCCCGCGCAGCATCGGCACTTCGGTCAGTTCCGCGTCGGGTGCCGCCTGCTTCACGAAAGCGTTGAAGCGTTCGACATCAGTCGAGGGAATATCGACAAAGAAAAAGCTAGGCGCGCTTTTCGGCAGCGCCTGCGTAAGCTGCCGCCGCAGATTGCCGTCGATCAGGGTAAGCGTGACAAGCAACGCGAGCCCCAGTCCGAGCGAAAGCACAACCGAAGGCGTCAGCGCCCCCGGACGATGGATGTTCGCGAGCGCGAGCCGAAGCGCGGTCGAGCGCGGCCGCGGCAACTTTACGGCAATCGCCATCAATCCCCATGCGAGCAGGCGCAGCACGAGAAAGATCGCGGCCGCCGCGACGATATAGATCAGCGCGATGCGGCGGCTTTCTGCAACCAGAAGCGCCAGCCCCGCAAGTACGACGATCGCCGCGACAACCATCACGACATAACGCGGGCGCGGAAACCTGCGCGTCTGCTCGACGCTGTCGCGAAACAGCGCCGACACCGGCACGTCATGTGCGCGGCCCAAGGGCCACAGCGCAAACGCAAGCGCGACCAGCAAACCGAAAGCCGCCGAGAGCGCGATCACGCTCAAATGGATTCCGGGTGCGAGCGGCAGCGGAATCGCGCGCCCGAAGAAATGCGTGACGACGAAGGGAATCGCGGAGCCGAGCACGACGCCGATGCTGATGCCGATCAGCGCGATGATTCCGATCTCTGCAAGATAGATCGAGAACACGGTGCCGCCGGAGGCGCCGACCGCCTTGAAGGTCGCAATATCCGCGCGCTTGCGCTCCAGATAATGCATCACCGCGTTCGCGACCCCGACGCCGCCGACGAGCAATGCCGTCAGACCGACGAGGGTGAGAAATTCCGCGAGCCTGCGCACATTGCGCTCGAGCTGCGGCGAGGCGCTGGAGCGGGTGCGGATTTCCCAGCCGGCGTTCGGAAACAGATCGCGTGCCTGCCTCTGCGTGAAGAGAAGCGACGTGTCGCTCTGGTCCGCGAGCTTCACGCGGTAGCTCCAGCGCACGAGGCTGCCCGGCTGCACCAGTCCGGTCGCCTGCAATCCTTCCTGTGAAACGATCAGCCGCGGTCCGAAGCCGACGCCGGCCGCGACGCGGTCGGGCTCGCTCACGATCGAGGCGGTAATGACGAAGGTCGCGTCGCCGATCTTGATTTCCGCGCCGGGCGTCACGCCGAGCCGCAGAAGCAGCGTCGGTTCGGCGACCGCGCCATAGCGGTTGCCGACCTTCTGCAACGCGCGCGGAAGCGGCACTTTCGGATCCAGTTCGATCTTGCCGTCGAGCGGGTAGTTCGCGTCCACCGCCTTGAGTTCGACCAGCGTCGCAGCGCCGTTGGTGACGCGCGTCATCGCGCGCATGCTCGCGATTTCCGAAACCGCGCCGCGGCTTTTGAGAAAATCCATCTCGGCGGGACTGGTCTGGCGATGGATCAGCGAGAACGAAATGTCACCGCCGAGAATGCGCCCGCCCTCGCGCAGCATACCGTCGGAAAGCGCGCGCGCGAACGAGCCGACGCCCGCGATCGCGGTCACGCCGATCGCAAGACAGGCGAGGAATACGCCGAAGCCCCGCACGCCGCCGCGCAATTCGCGCAGCGCAAGTTTCAGCGAAACGAACATGCGCGACGGGGACGCGCCGCTCGCGGTAATAGCGCTCATGCGCGCGCCTTCGGCGTGTCGAGCTGTGCCTCGCCCGAGCGCATGCGGATCAGGCGGTCGCAGCGATTGCCGAGCGTGAGGTCGTGAGTGACGATGACGAGCGTCGCACCCTTCTCCGCCTGCTTGGCAAACAGAAGGTCCATGATTTCCTTGCCGGTTTTTTCATCCAGATTACCGGTCGGCTCGTCGGCAAAGATGATCGAGGGCTCCGGCGCCAGCGCGCGGGCAAGCGCCACGCGTTGCTGCTCGCCGCCGGAGAGTTGCGCCGGATAGTGGCGCATGCGCGCGCTTAAACCCACGCCTTCGAGTTCGCGGCTCGCCCGCTCGAAGGCATCCGTGCGGCCCGCGAGCTCAAGCGGTACCGCGACGTTTTCGAGCGCCGTCATGGTCGGAATGAGATGGAACGACTGGAATACGATCCCGACCGTGTTGCCGCGAAAACGGGCAAGCTGGTCCTCGGAGAGCGTGGTGAGATTCTGTCCCGCAACCTCGACCGTGCCTTTGTCGGCGCGCTCCAGCCCCGCCATCACCATGAGCAACGTCGACTTCCCGGAGCCGGAAGGGCCGACAAGGCCGACCGCCTCACCTTGGCCAATTTGGAGCGACACTTTCTTGAGGATATGAACGCGCGCGGCGCCCGACCCCAGTTTCAGGTCGACATCGGTGAGCCGGATTGCAGGCTGTTCGGCTATCGGCGTGGAGATATTCATGTGGACTGATCTCTTTCGGCGCGGCTTTCGCGCCGACCGTTCTGCCACGGATCGCCAGGGCAGCCGAAAGCGCAAAGCTCCCCGTTTCTATGGCGTAATCATTGTGGCTTTCTTGGTGGCGTCGTTCGCAGCGCCGCTCCGGGCGCAAACCTTCAAAATCGTCGCCTTCGGCGACAGCCTGACCGCGGGCTTCGGGCTTACCGCTTCGGAGGCCTTCCCGGCGCAGCTCGAAGCCGCGCTGAAAAAGCGTGGCCATGATGTCGCGGTCGCCAATGCCGGGGTGTCCGGCGACACGGCGGCGGGCGGGCTCGCGCGCCTCGACTGGTCGATCCCCGACGGCACCGACGCCGTGATCTTGGCACTCGGGGCCAACGACATGCTGCGCGGGATCGACCCGGGCCTGACCCGCAAAAGCCTGGATGAGGCGCTCACGCGGCTAAAGGCGCGGAAAATCGAAGTGCTGCTCGGCGGCATGCGCGCCGCCCCCAATCTCGGCGCTGATTACGCCGCGAAATTCGATTCGATTTATCCGGAACTGGCGAAGAAATATGACACGCTGATTTACCCCTTCTTCCTCGAAGGAGTGGCCGGGCAGCGGGATCTCAACCTCAACGACGGAATTCACCCGACGGCGAAGGGTGTATCTCTCGTGGTTGAGCGTATACTGCCAAGCGTCGAATCGCTGATCGAGCGAGTCAAAAAACGCCGCGGGTAACTTGTCATGCCGCGCCTTTTTACTGCGATCGAAGTGCCGAAAGAGATCGGCACGATGCTGTCCATGCTCCGCGGCGGAATCCACGGCGCGCGCTGGATCGACCCGGAAAACTACCACCTCACGCTTCGCTTCATCGGCGACATCGACGACCGCACCGCGAACGAAGTCGCGGGCATCCTCGATTTTGTCGAGCGTCCGTCGTTCAAGGTGACGCTCACCGGCCTCGGCCAGTTCGGCGGCAAGAAACCGCGCGCGATCATCGCTTCGGTGCAGCCCACGCCGGCCTTGATCGAGTTGCAGGCCGAGCACGAGCGCATGATGCAGCGGATCGGGCTCCCCGCCGAAGGCCGCCGCTTCACGCCGCACGTCACGCTCGCCCGCCTTCGCGACGCCTCCGTAATCGAGGTCGCGGATTATCTCTCGACCCGCGGCGGCTTTCGTTCCGTCAGCTTCCCGGTGTCGCGTTTCGTACTTTATTCCTCGCGCGCGTCTCAGGGCGGCGGGCCTTACATCGTCGAGGCCGATTACCCGCTGCGCGGCCGCGCAGGTCTTGAACAGCGCTACGCAAACGCCATGTAAATGGCTTGCGGCAGTTCCGCCGCAGCGGGGCTAAGAGCATGGCAGCGTTTCAGGCGAGCAATTTTTTCTGGAAGTTCCGTGCCCGCAAGGGTGACGCCTCGCGCGTGCGCGAGGAGTTCTGGCCGAAAATCCGCGCGGTCGCCGCGAAAATCCCCTTCGCGGAAGATGCGCTCGCCGCTTATTACTGCGCGATGGACCGCCAGACGCCCTTGCGCGTGCGCGGCATGCTGCTTGCGGCACTCGCCTATTTCGTGATCCCGCTCGACTTCGTGCCCGATGTGATGCCGGTCCTCGGCTTCACCGACGACGCCGCGGTACTGGTCGCGACCTTCCAGTTGATCGCTGCGCACATCAAGCCGGAGCATCGCGACGCCGCGAAAGCGGCGTTGCGCGATATCGAATCTGTGAAGAAGTGACTGCCATTCCGGACGCGCCGAAGGCGCGATCCGGAATGACAAGGTCAAGGAACGAGTACGATCTTGCCCTTCACCTTGCGCTGCGCGATCGCGTGGAACGCTTCGACGGCGTTGTCGAACTTGTAACGCGCGTCGAGATGCGCCGAGAGCTTGCCTTCGGCGGCGAGCTTCACGATCTCGTCGAGGTGCTTCTTGTTTCCTTCCGGATTCCGGCGCGCGTAATCGCCCCAGAATACGCCGACGATGTCGCAGCCTTTGAGGAGCGCAAGGTTCAGCGGAATCTTCGGAATGTCGCCCGCTGCGAATCCGATCACGAGATAGCGCCCTTCCCACGCGGTCGAGCGCAGCGCGGGCTCGGCATAAGGACCGCCGACCGGATCGTAGATCACATCGACGCCCTTGCCGCCGGTGAGTTCCTTCAGCCGCTCTTTCAGGTCTTCCTTGGAATAGTCGATGACTTCGTCGGCACCGTGCTTCTTCGCAAAATCGAGCTTCTCCGGCGAAGACGCAGCCGCGATCACTTTCGCGCCGATCACCTTGCCGAGTTCGATCGCGGCAAGGCCGACGCCGCCCGATGCGCCGAGCACCGCGAGCGTTTCGCCTGCTTTCAGCTTCGCGCGGTCCTTCAGCGCATGAATGGTCGTACCGTAGGTGATGATGAGGCCGGCGGCCTTTTCGAGTTCCAGCGCTTCCGGAACGTGGATTAGCGCGCGCGCCGGCACCGCAATCTTCTCGCGCGCAGCACCTGTCGGCAGGTTGCCGCAGACGCGGTCGCCGGGCTTGAAGCCGGAGACGCCCTCGCCGACCGATTCCACCGTTCCGGAAAATTCCGCGCAGGGCGAGAACGGCAGTTCGGGCTTGTACTGATACTTGTTCTGGATGATCAGCGTGTCGAAGAAGTTGAGTGATGCGGCCGCGACCTTCACCACGACTTCGCCCTTGCCGGCCACCGGATCGGGGATGTCCCGGATTTCGAGCGCTTCCGGCCCGCCGTGACGCACGCAAAGTACCGCTTTCATCGCTTCTCTCCATCCCTTGAACGGCGCTCGCTCCGCGCCATGTTTTTGTCGGCGTCGCTGCCTAAGAAACCGCCGAAATCCGGCCGGATCGCTTCCTTGGCATCGAGCCCGAAAGGCGGCTATTTCTAGTATTAGTGGCGGATTTTGTCGCGGGGGCTTTTGACGGCCGCCGGCAAAAAAGGAATTCAAATGAAGGCTCGTTTCGTCTTTGCCGCGTTGCTTGGCGCCGCTCTGGTTTCGACCGGCGCGATGCATTCCGCTGCGCAGGACGCCAACAAGAAAGCCCCGGTAAAAGCCGCGCCGAAAAAGACGCCTGCGAAAAAGCAGGAAGCGCCTAAAGCGGAACAGAAGACCGAACAGAAGAAAGCGCAGCAGAAAAAGACCACGCCCGGCACGCCGACGCTTGTCGCGCAATTCGGCGACTGGGGCGTTTACGTGAACAGGGCCGGCAAGACCTGCTTCGCGCTGACGCAACCGAAAGAGCGCCAGCCCGCGAACGTGAAGCGCGATCCCGCCTACTTCTTCGTCACCACGCGCCCCGCCGACAAGCTCGAAAACGAAATCAGCATCATGGCGGGCTTCCCGCTCAAAGAAGACGCCGATGTCGTGCTGACCGCGTCGAGCATGAACTTCCCGATGTTCGTCAAAGGCAACGGCCTCTGGATCAAGGAACCCGCCGACGAGGCGAAACTCCTCGAAGCGCTGAAGAAGGACGCCGAGATCACGCTGAAACTCACCCCCGCCAAAGGCGCGGTCACGACCGACCGCTATTCGCTGACCGGGCTCACGCAGGCGCTCGAGCGCGTGACGAAGGAATGTCCGTGATGCGTTCTCTCGCAGGCCTCGACCGCACCGGACTGGGCGAGGCACTCGCCGAAATCGGAGTAAGCGAGCGCGAGCGCAAGATGCGCGTCTCGCAGCTCTGGAACTGGATTTATTTTCGCGGCGTGCGCGACTTCGAGGCGATGACCAACGTCTCGAAAGATCTGCGCGCGAAGCTCGCAGAGCACTTCACGCTCGAGCGCCCGGAAGTCGTGGTCGAGCAGGTTTCGACCGACGGCACCCGCAAATGGCTCATTCGGCTCCCCGCCGACACGCCGGGCGAGAAACCGCACGACGTCGAGGCGGTTTATATCCCCGAGAGCGACCGCGGCACGCTCTGCATATCGTCCCAGGTCGGCTGCACGCTGAACTGTTCCTTCTGCCACACCGGCACGCAGAAGCTGGTGCGCAACCTGCGTGCCTCCGAAATCGTGGCGCAGGTAATGATCGCGCGCGACCGTTTGGGAGAATGGCCCGGCGCGACCCGCGCCGAAGGTACTGCTTCGGAAGCCGACGCGCCGCGCCTCGTTACCAATCTCGTCTTCATGGGCATGGGCGAGCCGCTTTATAATTACGACGGCGTGAAGAACGCGATCGCGATCATTTCCGACGATCAGGGCATTTCCATCGGCAAGCGCCGCATCACGGTATCGACTTCCGGCGTGGTGCCGATGATCGAGCCTCTGGGCAACGACGTCGGCGCGATGCTCGCGATCTCGCTGCATGCGACCCGCGACGATCTGCGCGACGAGCTCGTGCCGCTCAACAAGAAATATCCGATCAAGGATCTGCTCGACGCCTGCCGGGCCTATCCGGGCGCCTCGAATGCGCGGCGCATCACGTTCGAATACGTGATGCTGAAAGACGTGAACGACAAGCCCGCCGACGCACGCGAACTGGTGCGGCTCCTCAAAGGCATCCCCGCCAAGATCAATCTCATTCCATTCAATCCTTGGCCCGGCACCAAGTACGAATGCTCGGACTGGGAGACGATCGAGAAATTCTCCGAGATCGTATTCAACGCGGGCTATGCGAGCCCGGTGCGCACGCCGCGCGGCCGCGACATCCTCGCCGCCTGCGGCCAGTTGAAGTCCGAAACCCAGAAGCTGTCTGCGCGCGAGCGCATGGCGCTCCGCGCCATGGCGATGACGGATTAAGAAAGCGATGGCGCTCTTCCTTCGCTCCATCGTGATCGCCGTCGCTTTCCTCGTTTCCTGTCTCGTCGCCGCTTTCGTCGTCGCTTATGGCCTCGTTGCGCCCGATCTTCCGCAGAACGCCGATGGCGGCGCGGGATATTTCCTGCTGATCCTTTTCTTTGCGGGCGCGGCCGGACTGGTGACGCCGTTTTATGTGTTCGCGCCTGCCTTCGTCGCGATCCTGATCGCGGAAATGTTTTCGCTGCGTTCGGTGATCTATTACGCGCTCGGCGGCGCGGTAATCGGCGCGCTCGCCTATTTCATGACCGATGCAAGCGCGCACTTGCAGGGCAAGGGCGCGGTCATGCCGATCACCGACGAATTGCAGTGGCTTGCCGCGGCCGGGATCATCGCGGGTTTCGTGTTCTGGGCGATCGCGGGCCGCGGCGCGGGGAAGTGGAAAATGATGCCATGAAAGCGATCTTACAGCTTACGCGAATCGCCTTCGGATTTTTCGCGGCAACCGTGATCGCGCCGTTCGCCGTGCATTTTCTTTCCCGGTTGCTGCCGTGGCAGCCGGAAGTGCCCTACACATCGTTCCGGGAGTTTCTAACGATCGCGAGCGTCGACTGGCTGTTTTTTACGGAGGCGCTCGCGCTTCCTGCCTTGATCGCAATTCTCGTCGCTGAAATTTTCAAGCTGCGCTCTGCCGCTTTTTATATCTTGGCGGGCGCGGCAATCGGGCTTCTCTTCACCGGCTGGCTTCGCAGCATTTCCCATTCGCTCGATCTGAGCGGGACTCCCGCGCAAGGAGCGGTCGAAGGTGGAATCGTGCTCTTCGCGGGCGCGCTCGGCGCGCTCGCCTACTGGCGCTTCGCCGGGAAATTCTCCGGCATGTGGCGCGAGCGCTAACGCGCGGCCCACTCCAGCGCCGCCTCCAGCCGGTCGTTGCCCCAGAACAATTCGCCGTCTTCGGTAACGAATGCAGGCGCGCCGAAAATTTTGCACTTTTGCGCGGCCTCGGTCTCTGTACGCAGCGCGTCCTTGATCGCCTGTGTATTCACCTTCTCGAAAATTTTCGCGGGCTCCTCGCCGAGACTTTTCAGGATTTTCTCGATGACCTTGGTGTCGGAAACATCTGCACCATGCGCGAACTCAGCGTCATAGACTGCGCGCGAGAACGCGGCGCGCATTTCGCCGGAGAAGCAGAGCGCGACCCGCGCCGGCAGCAGCGAATGTGCCGGAAAGGTCTTCGGCATTTTGAAGGGCGGCAGCCCAAGCGCCTCGCAGACCCGTTCCAGATCGCGGCGCATGTAGCGGCCTTTGTCGGGATAGAGGTTGAAGGGCGAAGTAACCCAGCCCTGCGCCTTGAAGATCGGCCCGAGCAGAAACGGCCGCCAGTTCACCTCGACGTCATAGTCGAGCGCGAGGTCGTCGATCCGCATCGCCGACGGATAAGAATAGGTCGAGGCAAATTCGTAGAAGAAGTCGATTTTGGCCATCGCGAAGCGCCTGATTCCCGCGAAGAATAGCGCGGCTTGCGAACGGCAATAAGCCGCCTATAACTCCCCGAAATTCCAAACGGGGCGCGGTTAATGGCCAAAGAAATCAAGAAGGTGGTGCTCGCCTATTCCGGCGGCCTCGACACCTCGATCATCCTGAAGTGGCTCCAGACCACTTATAATTGCGAGGTTGTGACCTTCACCGCCGATCTCGGCCAGGGCGGCGAGCTCGCGCCCGCGCGCGAAAAGGCGCTGCGCGCCGGCATCAAGGAAGAAAACATCTTCATCGAGGACGTGCGCGAGGAATTCGTGCGCGACTACGTGTTTCCGATGTTCCGCGCCAACGCGCAGTATGAAGGCCTTTATCTGCTCGGCACCTCGATCGCGCGGCCTCTTATTGCAAAGAAGCAGATCGAGATTGCGCGCAAAACCGGCGCCGATGCCGTGTCTCACGGCGCAACCGGCAAGGGCAACGATCAGGTGCGTTTCGAGCTCGGCTATTACGCGCTCGAACCCGGCATCAAGATCATCGCGCCGTGGCGCGAATGGGAATTCAAGGGCCGCGAGGAACTCTTGACCTTCGCGCGCAACCACCAGATCCAGATCACCAAGGACAAGGAAGGCGAAGCGCCGTTTTCGGTGGACGCGAACCTTCTGCACTCGTCGTCCGAAGGCAAAGTGCTCGAGGACCCGAACGTCGAAGCGCCAAGCATCGTCTTTCAGCGCACGATTTCGCCAATGGACGCGCCGGACAAGCCGACAACCGTAAAAATCGGTTTCGAGAAGGGCGACGCCGTTTCCATCGACGGCAAGAAGCTTTCGCCCGCTTCGCTGCTGACCAAGCTCAACGAACTCGGCCACGACAACGGCATCGGCCGGCTCGATCTGGTCGAAAACCGTTTCGTCGGCATGAAGTCGCGCGGCGTATACGAAACGCCCGGCGGCACGATTTTGCTTTCGGCGCACCGCGCGATCGAATCGATCACGCTCGACCGCGGTGCCGCGCATCTGAAAGACGAGATCATGCCGCGCTACGCCGAGCTGATCTATAACGGCTTCTGGTTCTCGCCCGAGCGCGAAATGTTGCAGGCCCTGATCGACAAGAGCCAGGAGCATGTCGAGGGCGAAGTGACGCTGAAGCTCTATAAGGGCAACGTCTTGATGGCCGGCCGCGCCTCGCCGAAGTCGCTCTATTCGCCGACGCTGGTCACCTTCGAGGACGACAAGGGCGCCTACGACCAGAAGGACGCCGAAGGCTTCATCAAGCTGAACGCGCTGCGGCTCCGCACGCTCGCCAGCCGCAACAACAAGAAGAATAAATGACCCCGCGCCGGATCGTCGGATTTCTGGTCGCGATCTTCGGCGTGTTGCTGGGCCTCGCGCTTTCCATCCCCGGCATCGTTTTGACCGGCGCCTATTGGGACGCGAAGGAAACCGGCGGCTGGGAAGGCCGCTCGATCCTGCTTCTGATGATTGCGCTCGGCTTCGCGATCGGCTTCGGCATCTACAAGCTCGGCCGCAAGATCGCGGGCTGATTGCGCGAAGCCCCGGACGGCCTATCTTAGGCGGAGATCCTCGCGAGGAAATCCGCCATGCTCTGGTCGCTGACCGTCGCCCGCGTTGCCGGCACCGCCGTCCGCATCCACGTCACGCTGCTCCTGTTCCTCGTCTGGATCTGGTACGCCTATTACCGGCAGGGCGGCACCGACGCCGCATGGGAAGGCGTGATCTTCATCTCGCTCCTGCTTCTCTGCGTGCTGCTGCATGAGTTCGGTCACGTCTTCGCCGCACGCTATTTCGGCGTGAAGACGCCGGACATCACGCTCTGGCCGTTCGGCGGCATCGCCTCGCTCGAGCGCATTCCGGAAAAGCCGTATCAGGAATTCATCGTCGCGATCGCAGGCCCCCTCGTGAATGTCGCGATCGCGGGTGCGCTGATCGCTTACCTCGGCACGACGAACATGGACGTGCAGACGCTGACCAAAATCGAGGACCCCGCAACCTCGATGGTCGTGAAGCTTGCCGGCGCGAATATCTTTCTCGTGCTGTTCAATCTCATTCCCGCGTTTCCGATGGACGGCGGCCGCGTGCTGCGGGCACTCCTCGCGACGCGCTTTTCCTTCGGCCGCGCGACCGAACTCGCGGCAATGGTCGGACAGGCCTTCGCGGTGTTCTTCGGCATCCTCGGCATTTTCGGCAATCCGATGCTGGTCGTGATCGCGGTCTTCGTGTTTCTGGCCGCCTCTGCCGAAGCCGGACACGCGCAGCTTCGCGACGTCTCGCGCGGCGCGCTCGTTTCCGACGCGATGATCACGCAGTTCCGTTCACTCCACACGCAATCGACCGTGGACGAAGCGGCCAACGCGCTGATTCAGACGACGCAGAAAGAGTTTCCGATCGTCGATGGCGCGGGAAAGCTGCGCGGCGTGCTTACCCGCGACGCCATGATCAAGGCGCTGAAAGAAAAAGGCCCGCAATGCCCCGTGCTGGAAGCGACCACCGGCGAGGTTCCCACCGTCTCCGCCCGCACCACGCTTGAAAGCGCAATCAAGCTTTTGCAGGAGAGCCGCGCGCCCGCGATCGGCGCGACCGACAGTTCCGACCGGCTGGTCGGGCTCTTAACGGCCGAAAACCTCGGCGAGATGATGATGGTCCGCGCCGCCCGGCCCAAGGATTATGAAGGGCCCTGGCGGCGGCGTCTGGGTTAACGCCGCCAGGCCGCCCGGGCGGTTGCCAAGCGGCGGCCCGCCCCTATATACGAGCCGCGAATCCGCGGGCCATTTGGGCCCGCGAAGCATTTCCGGACCCGAAATTATGCAGCTTCGTAACATCGCGATCATCGCGCACGTCGACCATGGCAAAACGACTCTGGTCGATCGCCTGTTGCAACAGGCGGGCACGTTCCGCGCCAACGAGAAAGTCACCGAGCGCGCGATGGACTCGAACGATCTCGAGCGCGAGCGCGGCATCACGATTCTCGCCAAAGCCACCTCGATCCTCTGGAACGACATCCGCATCAACGTCGTCGATACGCCGGGCCACGCCGATTTTGGCGGCGAGGTCGAGCGCATTCTCAATATGGTCGATGGCGTGATCGTGCTGGTCGATGCCGCCGAAGGTCCGCTGCCGCAGACCAAGTTCGTGGTGTCCAAAGCACTCAAGATGGGGCTGAAGCCCATCGTCGCCATCAACAAGGTCGATCGCCCGGACGCCCGCGCCAACGTAGTCGCGGGCGAAGTTTTTGATCTGTTCGCAGCCCTCGACGCGACCGAGGAGCAACTCGACTTCCCGATTCTCTACGGCTCGGCGAAGGAAGGCTGGATGGCGCCTTCGCTCGACGGTCCGAAAGATTCGATGAAGCCCTTGTTCGATCTCGTGGTGAAGCACGTTCCCGCGCCGACCGTCGAGCCCGGCGAATTCCGGATGCTCGCGACGATTCTCGAAGCGAACCCCTATCTCGGACGCATCCTCACCGGCCGCATCACGTCCGGCTCGGTGAAACCGAACCAGAGCGTGAAAGTGCTCTCGCGCGACGGCAAGGTGCTGGAGAACGGCCGCATCACCAAGGTGCTAGCCTTCCGCGGCCTCGAGCGTCAGCCGGTCGATGAGGCGAGCGCGGGCGACATCGTCGCGATCGCGGGCCTCACCGAAGCCAACGTCGCCGACACCATCTGCCACCCGGACATCACGACGCCGATCCCGGCGCAGCCGATTGATCCGCCGACGCTCGCGATGACCTTCCGCGTGAACGACTCTCCGCTCGCCGGCACCGAGGGCGACAAGGTCACGAGCCGCATGATCCGCGACCGCCTGTTCCGCGAAGCCGAAGGCAACATCGCGCTGAAAATCGCGGAAAGCACCGGCAAGGATTCTTACGAAGTCGCGGGCCGCGGCGAATTGCAGCTCGGCATTCTCATCGAAACCATGCGCCGCGAAGGCTTCGAACTTTCCGTAGCGCGCCCCAAGGTCGTGCTGTCCCGCGACGAAGCAACCGGCGAGATGATGGAGCCGATCGAGGAAGTCGTGATCGACGTCGACGAGGAGCATTCCGGCATCGTCGTGCAGAAACTCTCCGAGCGCCGCGGCGAGATGATGGACATGCGTCCGTCGGGCGGCAATCGTCTGCGCCTCGTCTTCCACGTGCCGACGCGCGGCCTGCTCGGCTACCAGAACGAGTTGCTCACCGACACGCGCGGCACCGCGGTCCTGAACCGCATCTTCCATTCCTACGCGCCCTACAAGGGCGACATTCCCGGCCGCAGAAACGGCGTCTTGATTTCCAACGATCAGGGGGAAGCGGTCGCTTATGCGCTGTGGAATCTCGAAGACCGCGGACCGATGATGATCGAGCCGGGCTGGAAGGTCTATCGCGGCATGATCGTCGGCGAACACACGCGCGACAACGATCTTGAAGTGAATGTGTTGAAGGGCAAAAAGCTCACCAACATCCGCACGCAGTCGAAGGACGAAGCAGTGCGTCTCACGCCGCCCATCAGAATGACTCTGGAAAAAGCGCTCGCCTATATCGGCGAGGACGAGCTGGTCGAGATCACGCCGAAATCGATCCGGCTCCGCAAGGTCATGCTCGACCCGAACGACCGCAAGCGTGAGGAGCGCAAGCGCGAGGCCGAGAACGCCGCCTGATTCATTTTGGGACAGGCGCCGGGAAAAGTGTGGCCGATCCGCCGCGCTTTACCGGATAAGTTAACCGCTCATTAACGAAACGCTTGAAACGGGGGCCTCACCCTGTTTCGATTGGACCCATGAGCACGGTCCTGATCGAACTCCGCCGCGCGCGCTCCGAAGATGCGGTAGCGCTGGCGGAAACGCATGACGAAGCCTGGAGCGCCGCCTATCGCGGGATCATTCCGGGTCCGGAACTGGAAAAGCTCGTCCAGCGCCGCGGGCCGACCTGGTGGGATGCGGCGATTCGGCGCGGCTCCCGCGTGATTCTCCTGAATTTCGGCGACGAGGTCGCGGGCTACGCGAATTACGGCCGCAACCGCGCAAAGAGCCTGCCCTATACCGGCGAGGTCTATGAGCTTTACCTGAAGCCCGAATATCAGGGCCTCGGTTTCGGCAGCCGCCTCTTCACCACCGCCAAGCGCGACCTCATCCAGTCGGGCCAGACCAGCCTCGTCGTGTGGGCGCTTTCCGACAACGAGCCGGCAATGAATTTCTATCGTTCCCTCGGCGGCAAGCCGATCGCACGTTCTACCGAACGCTTCGGCTCCAAGGTGCTGGATAAAGTCGCCTTCGGCTGGGCGCGCTAACTTCCAGCCGTCATCCCGGCCAAGCTCGCAAAGCGAGCGCGAGCCGGGATCGTTCTCAAAACAAATCAGATAACGGTCCCGGATACTTCGCTGCGCGAAATTCCGGGACGACGATCACAATTACGGCGCTTCTAACCCCGCCCGCGCCGCCGCTGCGCGCAGCGTATTCACGAGCAGGCACGCGACCGTCATCCGACCGACGCCTCCGGGCACGGGCGTGATCCATCCGGCAACGCTCAAAGCTTCGTCGAACGCGACATCACCGACGAGCTTGTTTTTTCCGTCCGCGCCCGCCACGCGATTGATGCCTACATCGATCACGGTTGCGCCCGGCTTGATCCAGTCGCCCTTCACGAACTGCGGCTTGCCGATCGCGACACATAGGAGATCGGCGCGGCGGCAGACTTCTTTCAAATCTTTCGTCTTGGAATGCGCGACCGTTACCGTCGCACTTTCCGCGATCAGCAACTGTGCAAGCGGCTTGCCGACGATATTCGAGCGCCCGACCACGACCGCTTCCAATCCGGCAAGCGAAGCATGCGCCTTCTTCGCCATGACAATGCAGCCCATCGGCGTACCGGGCACGAGCGAAGGCAAACCGGTCGCAAGTTTCCCTGCGTTCATCGGATGAAAGCCGTCGACGTCTTTCGCGGGATCGACCGCCTCGATCACGCGCGCAGTGTCGATCTGCTTCGGCAACGGAAGCTGCACCAGAATTCCGTCCACCGCATCGTCGGCGTTCAGCTTCGCGACCAGCGCGAGCAAATCCTTTTCCGAAGTATTTTCCGGAAGCCGATGCTCGAACGAAATCATCCCGGCTTCGTTGGTCGCTTTCGCCTTGCTCTTTACATAGGTCTGGCTCGCCGGATCTTCGCCGACCAGCACGGCGGCGAGCCCCGGCTTTCGTCCGAGCTTTGCCGCGATCTTCGCCGCTTCCTGCGCCACTTTCGCGCGCAACTCATCCGCGATTGCCTTGCCGTCGAGAATTTTCGCGCTCACGTTTCCGCCTTCGTCATTGTTTCCAGCGCCGAAGTAATCGCTGCTGCGTCTCCGGCGAGCCGCAGCGTTTTAACACGCGAAGTCCCGCCGCGCTCAAGCGCGATACTCGACTTCGGAAATTTCAGGAGTTTTGCGATCAGCGCGATCACGGCCGCATTCGCTTCGCCGTCGGTGGGCAGCGCCCGCACCCGCAGTTTCAGAACGGCTTGCCCATTCGAAAGCAATTCGACGCCGTCGATGGCATCGCGCCCACCCTTCGGCGTCACGCGGATGTCGATGAGAACGCCGCCCGCAACCGCGCGCCAGGGACGCGCGGCCGAAGACCGCGCCGTCACTAGCGGGTGAATAGCCAGAACACCGTCTAGCGTATGAACATCAGGATCAGGATCAAAATGACCGGCGAAATATCGAGGCCGCCGAGATTCGGCAGCACGTTGCGGATCGGCCGGAGCAAGGGCTCGGTGAGCTGATAGAGCGCGCCCGAAATCGCGCGGACCACGTTGTTGTAGGGGTTCACCACGTTGAAGGCGACGAGCCAGGAAAGCACGGCGGACGCGATCAGCACCCAGATGTAGAGCGTGATGACGGTGTCCAGAAGCCGGAGAAACGGGTTCATGCGGGCAGTCCCTCGAAATCCGGCCCCTAGATAGCCGCGCCGGGCGCCGAAAGGAAGGCGCAGGAACCCCGTGTGATTAACGCGGTTCTTGACACTCCTCGGAGGCCCGCCCTAGATGCCGCCTCGCCGGACCGGGGCCGTAGCTCAGTTGGGAGAGCGCTGCAATCGCACTGCAGAGGTCAGGGGTTCAACTCCCCTCGGCTCCACCAGTCCCGCCAAGCCGAAAATCAAGACGACTGCGCCCGGGCTTATGTCCGGGCTTTCAGCGTGCCGGTGAAGGTCAGCAGTACCAGCGAAACGATGAGCCACCCGAACATCGTGTAAAGATATTTCCCGATCCACCACATCGAGATTTCGTCGAGCTGTAGCGCTCCCGAGAGCACGTTGCTTGCCGATTTCAATGTGCAGACTTTGGCTTGGCCGAAGTCGTGCAACGGGATCATCAGGTCGATCGCGTACAAGGTAGGATCCACGCTGCCGGCGCACGGTATCGGTTCGGCGATACTGTTTTCCTGCGGGTTCAGCGGCAGCACGGGCCGCGGCTCCTGTGTCCCTCCGGGCCTTGCGACGTAGGTCGACACCACCTGCGTATCCAGAACAAGCGCGCCGCGCTCCAGCGCGATGGCGGTGAAATACGATCCCACGACCACCCAAAGGATCAGCGTGATGGCGGCCCGCAGTTTACTGTAGCCGTAGCCGAAGAAGATATCGAACAGCCACGACCAGAAACGCCCCAAGCCGGTCTCGTGCCTGCGGCGAACGTCGCGTTTCATTTCGAGAATGACCCGGTCGCTCAGATGTTCGAGACCGATTTTCCGCAGATACTCGGCAAGAAACGCGTAAGGCTGCGTCGTATTCTCGCGCCGCTGATAGGTCCGATAGGATCTCGACCAGGCAATGTCCTCGACATTTCTCGCCCACTCGGCGTCATCGGCGGATTTGTAGTTGTACTTGCAGCCCTCCCAGATGAAGCGCGTCTTGCGCGGCTCCGCGTTGAAACGCGCGAACACGTTCGCCATCGAGGAGAAGAAGCGCAGCAGCCAATGCTCGCCGCCGTCGACCCCCTTCACGTAATAATCGTCTTTTCGATATTTGATCGCGCCTATTTCGCTTGCAGACAGATCGACCACGATCGTATCTCCCGCGGTCGTGATGGTCGGCAGATCGAGATTGAGCTTGTCGATTTTGGTCGAGGAAAGATCGATGGTTTCGAAGACGATCTGCCCTCTTTTGGTTGATTGAGAGGGCTTTTCGGGCACGAATTTCAGATTGGAAAAATCGACGACCGCAAGTTTACTCTCGGAGAAGATCAGCTCTCCCGCCGTCTTCACATCGGAGATTTTTGTGTCGCCGGTTACTTCGCAGCCCCAGATCGAGAGCGCCCAGCTTTTCTGCTTAGTGAATTCGCACTTGTTTACATAAATATTCTTGAACGAGCAGTCGTTGAACCGCGAAGCGCCGTCGAAGGTGCTGCCAGCATCCAGATGCAGCGCGCCGCCCAGTTTGAGACGATAGAAGCTGAACAGCTCGTATCCCGATTGCGTCGCGCGAAACATCGAATTGGAAACGCGAATATTCAAGCCGACGGTGCCCGAAAGCACCGTGAGCTGCCCTACGATGTCGACCGCATCGAACTGCACCGAACCGCCGATCTCGAACTTGTCGCAAAGCAGCCAGTTGCCTTTCTCGATGCGCCCTTTGACGTTTGCAAATTGAAAGTGGGAGCCTGCCGAAACCGTGTTGCCGAAGACCTGTCCCGCAATCGTGCAATTGCTGAAGCGCACATAGCCTCCGACTTTCAAATTCCCTAGCCGCAATGCCACCAACGCGTCGTTCGACGAAAACGTGCAGTCGTGGACGATCAGGCTGCTGCTTATGTCCGCATTGGAAATGTCGAGCGTCTGGCCCGACTTGCATCCATCGATCGAAAGCGAGTCAGCCGAAAGGTTCTCGAGGTCGAACAGGATTGTCTTGTCGGCTTCGGGTGCCGTGGCGACCCCCATCAACAAGACCTGCCCCCCGACTTTGCAGTCCGAAATACAAACCGGAACGGCGTCGCTCAGTTTCGTCTCGTTGATATTGATTCCGACGAGGACGTCGCAGTGAAGCAGATGCACGGAAGCGCCTTCGCTCGCTTCGACATACATCCCGAGCATCGTGGCAGAGTGCGCGCGAATTTGATCGAATTGGCAGCTATGAAAAATAAGCCGCGGCAGCGGATGGTTCGCGTCGCCGAGGTTCGAAAGATCGAGTTGCCCGACAATATCGAATTTATTGAATGCCACGCCGGCGACAACGCGCTCGCTCGACTGAACCCAGACCGACGATATCAGCTCCCGGACACGCTCGGCGCTGACTTTCTCCCGCTCCGCGCCCTGCGGCGCGAAACTGACAAACGCCTGCTGCTTGTCCTGGGGTATCGGGTACTGGCTCATAAGCTGAATCCTGCGTGACTTGGTCTGCCGCGGATTATGCTAAGCCCGTTTGGCCCTGCAAACTTGATTTGCCTTTGAATCTGTTCAAGCGACCATGACCCGCATCCGCGCCGATCTCCTGCTTTTCGCCTGCGCCGCGATCTGGGGCTTCGCCTTCCTGTTTCAGAAGTCGGCGATGGACCATATCGGTCCCTTCACCTTCGTCGGCACGCGTGCGCTGCTCGCGACCCTCGTACTCGCTCCCTTTGCCTATCTCGAACACCGGCGCTCGCGCATTCCGGTGACCGGCGCCTATCTCAGAACGGGCCTTTTCGCCGGCCTTGCATTCGTCACCGGTGCGGTGTTGCAGCAGGCGGGACTGATTACGGCGTCGGTGACGAACACGGCGTTTCTCACCGCACTTTATGTCGTGGCCACACCCTTCATCAGCTTCGCACTGACCGGAAAGCCGGTTGCACCGCTGATCTGGTTCGCGGTCGCGCTCTCCTTCATCGGTACCTGGCTGCTCGGCGGCGGCACGCTCACGACCTTCGGCATCGGTGACCTTCTGGTCGCGATCTCCGCTTTCTTCTGGGCGCTTCACATGGTGATCGCAGGCATCGCCGCACCCATGGGCCGCTCCGTTTTGTTTTCCGTCGTGCAGTTCTCCGTCGTCTCGGCCACCGCGCTCGCAGGCGCCGTCCTCTTCGAAACGATCACGCTCGATTCGTTGCGCGCGGCGGCCCCGAACATTCTTTATGTAGGCATGCTCTCGACCGCGATGAGCTTCACGATCCTTACATTCGCCTTACGCGCGACCTCGCCGTCGGAAGCGGCGATCATCATCATGACCGAAACGCTGTTTGCCGCCTTCGGCGCGTGGCTGTTCTTTAATGAGGGGTTAACGCTGGTCGGCGCCTGCGGCGCGGCCGCCATTCTTTCGGCGGCGGCGATCGTGCAGCTTCAGCAGATACGCCGGAAATGAGAGAGGGCGGAAGCTGGGGTCTTAGCTTCCGCCCTTTAGGTACACGATGACGCCGGCGACGCATTACCTGATGCCGGCCTGCATTCCTTCAGCAACTGCTTTGCCAGTTTTTTCCGCGTGACCCGTACACAAGATGCAGCGTGCCGCGCGAGACCGATTCAATAGCTAGGGAAATCCGGCGAAGGCGCGCGCGGTCAGCTTTCGCTTTTTGCGAGGCTTTTCGCATTTTGCGAATTTTCGCCGGGCAAATTCATCAGCCCGGTCCAGTGATCAAGGAAGCGATCGAGCCACGCGCGGATTTTAGAATCATGCTGATAGCGCCCGTCGAAATGCTCGGCGCGTGTCCGGGCGCCGGGAAGCTCGAGCCGGTGCGCGGCCATCGTGGTCCAGCGGCACATCATCTGGTGCGTGACTTCCGGGTGGAATTGTACGCCGAAGGCCGCGCGCCCGAAACGGAACGCCTGATTCTCGAAGGTATCGCTCTCGGCGAGCTTCACCGCCCCCGATGGCAGCGCGAAGCCTTCGCGATGCCACTGATAGATGTGATCCGGCCAGTCGAGGATGGCGCGGCCTTCCTCGGTCGCGCGCAGCGGATAATAGCCGATCTCGGTCAGGCCCTTCTCGTGGAAGTCGACCTTGGCGCCGAGCTTCCTCGCCAGCATCTGCGCGCCGAGACAGATGCCGAAGAACGGCTTGTCCTCCTTGAGCGGCACTTCGCACCATTCGATTTCGCGCTTGATGCCGTCGTGATCGTCGTTCGCCGACATCGGCCCGCCGAAGATCATGGCGCCCACATGATCTTCCATCGTCGGCGGCAGTTCGTCGCCGAGGCAGGGCTTGCGGATGTCGAGCGTGAAACCGCGCTCGACAAGCAGTCGCCCGACCCGTCCCGGGCTCGAGCGCTCCTGATGCAGGATGGTGAGAATCTTTTTCGTCATCCAAGTCACGCGCGGTTCAATCGGTCGCACGGAACGCCGCCGCGTACAACACATGGTGCGGCATGGCTGTCCGCCCTAGCGCGAAAGCCTCGAGGCGAGCCACAAGACCAGCGCTTTCGGCGACAGCGGCGCAAGCGTCGCTGCGATTTCGTTCATGACGCCCGGAACCACGACCCGCTGACCGCGCTGGAAGCGCTCCCATCCGCGCGAGGCCACGAATGCCGCGGACGTCATCGAGAGGTTCATCAGCCGCAGCTTGCCGTCCTTCTTGGCGCGCGCGGAAAATCCGGTCGGCGTCGGCCCCGGACATAGACAGGTGACGCGCGCGCGGCCACGCAACTCGAACCAGATCGCCTCGGAGAACGACAACACATAGGCTTTGCTCGCGTAATAGATCGCCATGTTCGGCCCCGGCTGGAATGCCGCGGTCGAGGCGACGTTCATCACGCCGCCGTTTGCCGCGATGATCTCGGGCAGGAAGCGCAGCGTGAGATCGGTCAGCGCGCGCATGTTCAGATCGACCATGCCGACCTGATCGGCGCGGTCGAGCTGTTCGACCGGGCCTGCGAGGCCGTAGCCGGCGTTGTTGATCAACTCGAAGACTTTCAGATTTTTCTGTGCGAGCGCGCTCACAAGCATCTCGCCGGATTTCGGATCGGCAAGATCGAGCGCCACGATCTCCGGCGCGGGCGCGCCGAGCGCCGCGATCTTTTCCGCGACCGTTTTCAACTTGTCCGAAGAACGAGCGACCAGCACGAGCTTACGCTCCGCTTTCGCCGCGCAATAGGCGAGTTCCTCGCCGATGCCGCCGGACGCGCCGGTAATTACGGTGACGCGGCTCACGCGCGATCTCCGATCGTCGCGCGGATGCGGCGGCGGATTTCGACGCGATCCTGCGAGGAAACATGCAGCAGTTCGGATGCGCGCCACACGATGTTGTTCTCGAATTCGGTGAGCTTGCCGTCGGCGTAGCCCATCAGGAACAGCACTTCGACCAGCTTCTTCTTCCCTTCGTCTTCGAGCGCGCGATTGATCATGCTTGTGAACTGGTAGAGATCGACCGCCTGCCTGTCGGCAGCAACCGCCGCATCGATCATCGCATTGGCGTCTTCCGGATCTACCTCGAAGCGCTGGGTCAGCGCGTCATGCAGCACCGCTCGCTCGGCCTGATCGAAACTGTCGTCGGAGGCCGCGACATGCACCAGCAGCGCCGCTGCCGAAAGGCGATAGTCGTCGGCATCGAACTCCTTGGATTCCTCACCGCCGGCGATGGAAGAAATGAAATCGGTGAGCGAACGGATCATGCGGGCACAGGCCGATTGTTTTTAATGACTTCTTTATTACCATGGAATCGCGTGTGCTCGAACCCCGGTCAATCCCATGATTCTGAATCTTTCCCTCTCGGTTGTCATGACCGCGATTGTCGTTGCCGTACATCTGGTGGGCATTTTCCTGCTTCTCTTTTTTCTTCGCCGCAACGCCCACCGCGTCGAGGGACAAGGTGCCCCCAGCCTCGTCAGACAGGGTGCGCTCATGCTCGGTGTGGTACTCGGAATATTCCTTCTGCACACCGTCGAAGTATGGCTCTACGCAATCGCGTATATGGTGCTAGGTGCCTTCGATCATTTTCCGACTGCGCTATATTTCTCCGCAACGGCGTTCAGCACGCTTGGCTTTGGCGACGTCATACTCAATCACGATTGGCGCTTGTTCGGTTCGGTCGAAGGCGTAACCGGCCTTATCCTGATCGGCTGGTCGAGCGCATTTCTGCTCTCGGTGACGAGCCGGCTCCGGATTCTCGAACACAATTGGGAGGCCTACGCAAAAGGCCGGCCGAAGCGAAAGCGAAAATAGCGCTACGTGGAAGTGGTGCCGCAAACAGGATTCGAACCTGTGACCCCGTCATTACGAATGACGTGCTCTACCAGCTGAGCTATTGCGGCTTGCCTCGCTTGGATTGCGCCCTGATAGCGGCAGGGCCCGGGCATTTCAAGCGGAACGGTTGAGCCAGCCGAAGATCGAGGATTTCCCGGCTTTCTCGTCGTCGTCCTGTTCCGGCTCCGGCCCCGGGTCGTCGGGCAGCGGCGGCTCGGCGATCACCGGCGCGATCGCCGGGCGCTTGGCAGGCAACCGCGGCCGCGCGTCTTCCGGCACGAGCAGGATATCTTCCGCCGGCTTGGCCGCGACCGAAGGCGGCGCGGGAGGCGGGGAAACCGGCGCGGGCGCGGGTTTCTGAAATCCCTGTTCGACGACATGCTCGAGAATGGGACCGGCCGGGGCAACCGGCGGTTCTTTCCACTCGAACGCATCGAGACGGCCCGTCAGCGGCGACGCGGGCAGCCAGCGCTCCGAAATGTATCCGTCCGCGACCCAGGCGAGATCGCGTTTCGCGCGCACCGCGCGCGCCATCCATTCGCGCGCCTTGCCGTGATCGCCGTGCTCGGTCGCCTCGACCTCCGCCATCATCAGGCACATCGCCTGCGTCGGGTTCGCGGCGAACGGGGATAGCGCTGCGCGCGCGGCTGAAAAATCCTGCGCGTCGATCGCGGCGCGCGCGATCGCGAGCGCCGATTCCGGATGCTCCGGATTCTTTGCGGCGAGCTTCTCGACACGCTCGAGCCGCTCCTTCGCATTGGCCTGCAAACGAAGACCGCCATAGGACTCCGCAAGCTCCGGATGCGGCGCGAGCGCCCACGCTTTTTCGATCACGCGGCTGCCGCGCTTGATCGAACCGGCACGCGCTTCGAGCCGTCCCGCGAGTGCGGCTGCGGGCGCGAGCGACGGCGCGAGCTTCGCGGCCTCGCGCGCAAGCACGAGCGCTTTTTCCGCGTCACTGTGTTCGATGGTCAGGCCTTGCGCGGCAAGCAGCACCGCGCGGCGGCGTTTTGCCGTCGGCTTGTCGATGGTCTTTGCTTTCGCTTCGCGCGCGACGGTCGCAAGCGCCTCGTCCCATTCGCCGCCGAGACTTTGATATTCGAGCAACGCTTCGGACGCCCAGAAGATATTCGTATCTGATTTTGCCGCTTCCTCGGCCGCATCCCGCGCGGCGTGATGATCGTCGCGCCGCCGTGCTTCGAGATAAAGCCCGCGCAGGCCGAGAAGCCGCGTCTCGGGCTGCGTCAGCATCACGCGGAATTCCGCTTCAGCGCGCGGCGCGTCACCGTCGAGTTGCGCGGCTTGCGCGGCCAAGAGCATCGCGAGCGGCTCGCTGCCGAGAATCTGCTGCGCCTCGTTCGCGGAGTTTCGCGCAAGCTGAAGATTGCCCGCGCCGACTGCGATCATGCCACGCGACAGCGCGCGCCAGCCGCGCGCCTTGCGGCGTTCGGTAAGGAAGATCGAAAGATTTCCGGGCACAGCGACGAAGAAGCGAAACAGCGACCAAATCAGAATCGTAGCGGCCAGAAGCGCGCCGAGCGCCAGCAGCGCGACGTTGATGCTGGTCGCAATCCGCCAGCCCTGCCAGGTCAGCACAACATCGCCGGGACGGTCGGCGATCCACATCGCGCCGAGCGCGAGCGCGATGACCGCAAGAAGAAATAGAACAATGCGGATCACTGCTTCGGACGCTCCGCGGAAATCGCGGCCAGCGCCGCGTTGATGAGATTCTTGATCGCAAGCTCCGCGTCGCGCCGCTGTTCGGCGAGCGCGAACCAGTCTTTCGCAAGTTCGCGCGTCTGCGGAGGCAGCGCCTTCGATTCTTCGAGCGCGCCCGCAAGATCGCCGCGCGCGAGCTTCGTTTCCATCCGCGCGACCACCGCGCCCGCGTCCGAGCCTTTCGGCTCACCCACGGGGCGCACTTCGACGAGCTTGCCGGCGTTGTTGAGTAACCGCTGAAATACGCCGCCGTCCTGCGGCGCGGGCGGGCTCACGAGCTTCGCAGCGAGCGGCTCGAAACGCTTGGCGAGGGCCGCCACCGTCGGCAGGCCGCTGCCCGCGAACGGATCGAGCGAGGCAAGCGGTGCGGCGCGGTCTTTCAGGATTGCGCGCACCGCCGCAAGCTCGTTCGCGAACGGCCCGCCGGTTGCGAGCGCGTCGCGCAATGCACCGAGTGCCACGATATCCGCGGGCTGCGGCTCGTTCTTGGTTTCCTGCTTCGGCGGATTTGCAAGCGCGACGATCTTCTCTTCGATCCCCGCAAGCCTGCGGTTGACCGCGTTCAGTTCGGCGGCAGTCGGCGCATTGGCTTGCGCTTCGAGAAGCTTCTTCACTTCCGCGAGCTCTCCGCGCAATTCGCCGGTCGCGGTCTCGAGCTTCGCGCTGCGTTCGTTGAGCGGCGCGAGGTCAGGCGCGGGAATCTGCTTTGTTTCCTGCTGGGCGAGCCGCGAAGACAATTGCGCGAGCGCCTGCTCGGTCGCGCTCGTATCGACGGACTGTGACGCGCCCGGCGAGAAAAACCACGCCCCGAACAATCCCGCGCCGGCGCCGCAAACGGCGGCGACCGCCATCGCAGGCAAGGCCGCGCGCCAGTCGAATCGTTTTGCCGCAGCCGGTTTCGGCGCGGAAGGCTTCTCCTGCTCGCGCTCGATTTCTGCCTCAGCTTCGGTTTCCGGCTCTGGCGGCGTCACGTCTTTTGCCTCCGCGTCGATCACCGGCGGCTTGCGTTTCGGGCGTGGATTGGGGACCGGCCCCTCTTCGCGATCCGATTCTTCTGTCATGGCGGGAGTTTCCTCGCTGGCCTGCGTCTTGTCCAACGCATGAAGCGCGGACAATCCGGAACGCGCCGTCCGGCTTCGCCAAATTTCGAACCCCGATTAGCACTATGGGCGCTCTCACGAAATCCTGCTATTTCCGGCCTCATGCTTGTTCTCGGCATAGAAACCACTTGCGACGAAACCGCGGCCGCCGTCGTTCATCGCGCTAGCGACGGTACCGGCTATATCCGCTCCAACGTCGTCTATTCGCAGATCGCCGAGCACAAGGAATTCGGCGGCGTGGTGCCCGAGATCGCAGCCCGCGCCCATGTCGAGGTGCTCGATCAGGTAATCGGCAAAGCGCTGGTCGATGCACAGGTGCGGCTTTCGGATTGCGACGCGATCGCGGCTGCCGCCGGGCCCGGCCTGATCGGCGGCGTGATCGTGGGACTCACCGAGGCGAAGGCGATTGCGCTCGCCGCAAAGAAAAAATTTGTCGCAATCAACCATCTCGAGGCGCACGCGCTCTCGGTACGTCTCATCGGCCGCGTCGATTTTCCTTACCTGCTGCTGCTCGCCTCCGGCGGTCATACCCAGTTCGTGCTGATCGAAGATATTGGCCGCTACCGGAAAATCGGCGGCACGGTCGATGACGCGCTCGGCGAAGCCTTCGACAAGGCCGGCAAGATGCTGGGGCTCGGCTATCCCGGCGGCCCGGCGGTCGAAAGCCGCGCGCTCCTCGGCAATCCGGAGCGTTTCGATCTGCCGCGCCCGATGCTCGGCCGCGCGGAACCGGATTTTTCTCTCTCGGGCCTCAAGACTGCGCTGCGCGTTGAAGCCGAAGCGATCGCGCCGCTTTCCGAGCAGGATGTCAGCGATCTCTGTGCAAGCTTTCAGTCGGCCGTGCTCGATGTGATCGCGGACCGCATGCGCGTCGCCTTGCGGCTGCTCGACGACAGCGTCTACCGCCCGACCGCTTTCGTGGTCGCAGGCGGCGTCGCCGCCAACCAGGCGATCCGCCGCATGCTGGAAGAAGAAACCGCGCAACTCGGCACGCCGCTGATCGTGCCGCCGCAATCGCTCTGCACCGACAACGGCGCGATGATCGCCTGGGCCGCCGCCGAGCGGCTCGCCCGCGGCATCGAAGACGGCCTCGACTTCGCGCCGCGTGCACGCTGGCCGCTCGCGGAAAGCACGACGCCTGCATGAACAGAATTGGCGTGATCGGCGCGGGCGCCTGGGGCACCGCGCTTGCAAATGCCGCTGCGAAAGCAGGCTGCGAAGTTACGCTGCATGGCCGCGATCCGGCGTTGATCGAGGCCATTGGCAAAGCGCGAAGCAACGAAAAATATCTGCCGGGCATTCGCCTCGAAGAAAACGTGACGCCGACCACCGATCTCGCACGCGCGGCCGACACCGACGCGATCCTGCTCGTGACGCCGACACAATCGCTACGCGAGACCGCAACGCTTCTTGCGCCGCTCGTGCGTGCGAACACGCCCGCCATCGCCTGCTCCAAAGGCATCGAGATCGGCTCGAAGAAATTCGTCACCGAAGTGATCGCGGAAGTGCTGCCGCAGGCGCGGCCGGCGATTCTTTCCGGTCCCGGCTTCGCCGAGGATGTCGCTGCCGGACTGCCCACCGCGGTGACGCTTGCCGCCTACGAGGAAGCGCTCGCGATCGAGCTTGCGGAAACGCTCTCTTCGCAAAACTTCCGGCTCTATCACTCGACCGACGTGCGGGGCGTCGAGATTGGCGGGGCCGCGAAGAACGTGCTTGCGATCGCGGCCGGCATTGTCTCGGGCAAAAAGCTAGGCGCGAGCGCACAGGCAGCTCTCACCACGCGCGGCTTCGCGGAACTTCTTCGTCTCGCCCGCGCTTTCGACGCAAAGACCGAAACGCTCACAGGACTCTCAGGCTTGGGCGATGTGATTCTCACCTGCTCGTCGCCGCAGTCGCGCAACTATGCATTCGGTGTTTCGCTAGGCGGTGCTGCTTCCGTTGACGTTCGCGGAAAGAAATTGACCGAAGGCGTCTATACCGCGCCCGTCCTCGTCGAAACCGCGCGCGCAAAAGGCGTTGAAATGCCGATAGCAGAAGCGGTTGCCGCGGTGCTTGCGGGCAAGATCGGCGTCGATGCAGCGATCGCAAGCCTGCTGTCGCGGCCCTTGCGTCAGGAAGATTAAGCGCAATCTGCCGTTAACCGTCTGGCGTACTCTTTATGGTGATGATAGACGGCTCGCTTTCTTGAGGTCGGCCATGCATTTCGTTGCGATCTGTCTCGATAAGCCGAACAGCCTTGATCTGCGCCTCGCCAATCGCGCCGCGCATCTCGACTATCTTCGCGCCCATGCCAAGACCATCAAGACCTGCGGTCCGCTCCTCGCAGACGACAACGAAACCATGATCGGCTCGATGCTGGTACTCGACGTTCCCGACCGCACCGCGGCGGATCAGGTTCTCGCCGAAGATCCGTACAAGAAAGCCAATTTGTTTTCGAAAGTCGAAGTTCGCCCCTGGCGCTGGGTGATCGGCACGCCGATCTGAGCGTTATGGCGTATTGGCTGATCAAGAGCGAGCCCGGCACCTGGTCGTGGGTCGAGCAGGTCCAATGCGGCGCGAAAGGCACCGCCTGGACCGGCGTTCGCAATCATGCCGCGAAACTGAATCTCATGCGCATGAAGAAGAGCGAGCGCTGCTTCTTCTATCATTCCAACGAAGGCAAAGAGATCGTCGGCGTCGCCGAGGTGATCAAGGAACATTACATCGATCCGACCGATAAGACGGAGAAGTTCGTCGCGGTCGATGTGAAAGCAAAAGAGCCGCTGAAAACGCCGGTCACGCTGACCGCGGTGAAGCTCGAGCCGAAGCTGAAGAACATGGCGCTGATAAAACTCTCGCGCCTCTCGGTGCAGCCTGTTACCGACGCGGAATGGACCACGATCTGCAAACTCGGCGGCATAAAGCCCTGACGATTTCCGGCGCGGAGCAGTTCATCCGCAAGAACACGCGGCTTCGTCCCGTCCCGCATGTCCCCGAAATTTCGCTCTACGTCGCCGACGAAGCGGTGCCGCTCTGGCAGAAGACCGAAGAAGAACTTGACCAAATGGGATTGCCGCCGCCGTTCTGGGCTTTCGCCTGGGCGGGCGGTCAGGCGCTCGCGCGCTACGTGCTCGACCATCCTGAATCCGTGCGCGGGAAAACCGTGCTCGATCTCGCCAGCGGCTCCGGCCTGGTCGCGATCGCGGCAGTGAAGGCCGGTGCCGCGCGGGCGGTCGCAAACGACATCGACGCTTTCGCGATGCCGGCGGTCGCGCTGAACATGGCGGCGAACGGGATTTCGCTGGAGACAGAAACCACCGATCGCCTCGCGCCCGAAACCGCGCCCGAATCGTTCGGCGCGGTGCTGGCCGGCGACATCTTCTACGAGCGCGATACCGCCGCGCGCGCATTCTCCTTTTTGCAACGCATGAAGGCGCAAGACGCGTGTGTTTTGGTCGGCGACCCGGGCCGGACCTATCTGCCGAAAGATAAAATGATCATGCTCGCCGAATACGAGGTGCCGGTGATCCGCGATCTCGAAGACGCCGAGATCAAGCGCACCAGGGTATGGGCGCTCGCCGATTGAAGGAGTAGGCTGATCCGGCGGCAACAAGGATCACTCCCATGATCTTCGGCGGCATCAATTATCTCGCAATCGCAATCGCGGCCCTCGCCGGTTTCGGCTTCGGCGCCGTCTATTACATCGCGCTCTCGAAGCCATGGATGAACGCGATGGGCTGGAGCGCGGAAGAACAGACCGCGAAGACGAAGGCCGGTATGGGCGCCAACAAGACGCCCTTCGTCATTGCCATCGGCGCGAACCTGATCATGGCATGGATTCTGGCGGGCCTGATCGGCCATCTGGGCGTCGATCAGATGACGATCAAGAACGGCCTGATTTCCGGGGCGCTTTGCTGGTTCGGCTTCGTCGCGACCACGCTCTCGGTGAATTATGCCTTTGGCGGACGTGCGACATCGCTGACCATCATCGATGGCGGCCACTGGCTCGGCGTTTTGCTACTGATGGGCGCGGTTATTGGCGCTTTCGGCAGTTGAACGAGCTGTCCCTTACCAAAGTCGGAACCGCCGCGCCTTGAAGCGCGAGTTCCGCCGGGCGCATAATGCCGCCCAATAAAAAGGCGGCCTGAAGAGCCGCCGGGGACGCGCAAGGGAGGAATGGAATGTCCGAAGACAAGATTTACGCGGTTTCGCCGGATTGGCAGAAGCGCGCCTGGCTCGACGAAGCCAAGTACAAGGAAATGTACGCCGCCTCGATCAAGGACCCTGAGAAATTCTGGGGCGAGGAAGCGAAGAAGCGCATCCACTGGATGAAGCCCTTCACCAAGGTGAAGAACACTTCGTTCGACGGCAACGTCTCGATCAAGTGGTTCGAGGACGGCAAGACCAACATTTCCTACAATTGCATCGACCGCCATCTCGAAAAGCGCGGCGATCAGGTTGCGATCATCTGGGAAGGCGACGAGCCGACCGACGACAAGAAGATCACCTATAAAGAGCTGCACGCTGAAGTTTGCCGTTGGGCGAATGTCCTGAAAGCGCAGGGCGCCAAGAAGGGCGACCGCATCACGATCTACATGCCGATGATCCCCGAAGCGGCTTACGCCATGCTCGCCTGCGCGCGCATCGGCGCGATCCACTCGGTCGTGTTCGGCGGCTTCTCGCCGGACAGCCTCGCCGGCCGCATCGAGGATTGTAAATCGGAAATCGTCGTCACCGCCGATGAAGGCATCCGTGGCGGACGCAAGATTCCGCTGAAAGCCAACACCGACGCCGCGGCCGACAAGGCCGGCGGCGTGAAGTCGGTGATCGTGGTGAAGCGCACCAACGCCGCGGTCGATATGAAAGCGGGCCGCGACGTCTATTACGACGACGCCGCGAAAACCGTTTCCGCCGATTGCCCCTGCGAGGAAATGAACGCGGAAGATCCGCTGTTCATTCTTTATACGTCGGGCTCGACCGGAAAACCAAAGGGCGTGCTGCACACCACCGGCGGCTATTCGGTCTTCACCTCAATGACGCATCAATACGTCTTCGACTATCACGATGGCGACATCTACTGGTGCACCGCCGACGTCGGCTGGGTCACGGGCCACAGCTACATCGTCTACGGCCCGCTCCAGAACGGCGCTGTGACGCTGATGTTCGAAGGCGTTCCCAACTACCCGTCGATGTCGCGCTTCTGGGAAGTGATCGACAAGCACAAGGTCAACATCTTCTACACTGCGCCGACCGCGATCCGCGCGCTGATGCAGGCCGGCGACGATCCGGTGAAGAAGACTTCGCGCAAGTCGCTTCGCCTGCTCGGCTCGGTCGGCGAGCCGATCAATCCCGAAGCGTGGGAATGGTATCACCGCGTGGTCGGCGAGAACCGCTGCCCGATCGTCGATACCTGGTGGCAGACCGAAACCGGCGGCATCATGATCTCGCCGCTGCCGGGCGCGATCGCGCAGAAGCCGGGCTCGGCGACGCTCCCCTTCTTCGGCGTGCAGCCGCAGCTCGTCGATGCCGAAGGCAAGGTGCTGGAAGGCGCGACCTCCGGCAATCTCTGCATTACGGATTCCTGGCCGGGCCAGATGCGTACGGTCTATGGCGACCATGAGCGCTTCGTGCAGACCTATTTCTCGACTTACAAAGGCAAGTACTTCACCGGCGACGGCTGCCGCCGCGATGCCGACGGTTACTACTGGATCACCGGACGCGTCGATGACGTCATCAACGTCTCCGGCCACCGCATGGGCACCGCGGAAGTCGAAAGCGCGCTCGTCGCGCATCCGAAAGTTTCGGAAGCGGCGGTCGTCGGCTATCCCCACAACATCAAGGGTCAGGGCATCTATGCCTATGTGACGCTGATGGCAGGCGAAGCCGCGAGCGAAGATCTGCGCAAGGAACTGGTCGGCTGGGTGAGAAAAGAAATCGGCCCGATCGCCTCGCCCGATCTCATCCAGTTCGCGCCGGGCCTGCCCAAAACGCGCTCGGGCAAAATCATGCGCCGCATCCTGCGCAAGATCGCCGAGGACGAATACCAGAGCCTGGGCGACACCTCGACGCTCGCCGACCCCGCGGTGGTCGACGATCTGGTGAACAACCGCCAGAACCGAAAGAGCGCATAAAGTTAACCGGTAATTCCAAGAAAGCGCGGGCCCAAAGCCCGCGCTTTTGTTTTGGCGTTCACGCTAAAAGGTTAATTTCCACCGCGCGCGATGGGCCGCCGCTACAACCGCGGCCATGCAGAAACTCAAGATTGCCCTCGTGCTGGTTTTTCTCTTCGGCCTCGTGTTCGCGGCGAAAGCGCGCGAACTCGTCGAGTTCGAGGATGCGCCGGCCGGCATCATCGTGATCGTGACCAGCGAGCGCTCGCTCTATTTCACCTTGGGACAGGGCCGCGCGTTGCGCTATCCGATCGCGGTCGGCAAGCGCGGCAAGCAGTGGTACGGCACGCGCTATGTCGACGGAAAATATGTGAACCCGGCGTGGTCGCCGCCCCCGGAAGTCCGCCGCGATTTCCCGGCTATGCGCCGCGTCTATGAAGGCGGCGCGCCCGACAATCCGATGGGCGTGCGCGCGCTCACCTTGACCGGCGGCGAATATGCAATTCACGGCACTAACCGGCCGAATTCGGTCGGCCGCTTCGCGTCCTATGGCTGCTTCCGCATGTTCAACGAAGACATCGTCGATCTCTACGAGCGCGTGCGGGTCGGGACGCCGGTGATCGTGACGCGATAAGCTGCCGGTCAGCGGCAAACCTTCCACCAGCCCATGTCGAAATGAAAATGGTTGGCGTGCGCCGCGTTGTAATCCGGCGACAACACGCCACCGAAGAAACGGCAGGCTCCGTCACGGACCCCGCGCAGAAATTCGCCGCGCTCGGCCTTGCCCCAGTCTTTCAGCACGCTCGCGCTTGAACCGTCCTCAAACGTGAAGCTCGCAATATCGATCGCATTCGCGGTCGCATGCTGGCTCAGCCGCGCATCCTTCTTGTGGTAGATGTTCCGGCAAGAGAAACTGCCGAGCGTGCGGATCGCGCGGACTTTATTCTTTAAGACGCGCTCGGCTTCCTGCTGCAATACGTGCCGCTCCCACAGCACAAGTGACGCCGCGGCGGAGCAGCGCAACACCCCGCCGCCGTAACTCACGCTCTGTTTCGTAAGCAGCACTCCGTCTTCGAAGCCGCAGCCACGCTCGTTCAGCGGATATTGCTGGCGGTTGAACGAAACGCCGCTGCGCGTGAGCACCGCAAAACATTTTTCGGGGCTCGTGCGCAGGTAATAAAGCTGCACGTTCGTGAGCCAGTTCGGCTCCTCGCGCAGGTCGAACGGCGCATAGCGGTCGAGCAGCTTCTCGAAGTTGATGGCGGCGTAGATCGCGGAAGCGGCAACCACGACGAAGAACAGCGCGAAGAACCAGCGAAAGAACCTTCGCATCAGAAATCGCTGGCGATGCCTTTTTTCTCCCAGTCGCCGTAGCGCGACGGCTCCTTCTCGCGCTTGGCGCCCTTCTCCGGCGGCAGCGCGGCTGCGGCCGCGTCGATTTCCTTGCGGCGCGCCTCGGCTTCGGCGAGCGCACGTCTGGCTGCGTCGGAAAGCGGCTTCTTCTCGGTCATACCGTCAGGAACAATCTTCTGGTCTGGGCGTCAAGCATCCGCGGAAACCCCGGTCTTGCGGCGGGGGTTCCGGCACCCCATTCTTTTTCTCGGGTGAAGGTGGCGCAGGATCGCGCCGGAAAGGGAAACTGCCTCGATGAACTACCTGAAAACCGCGATTTTGCTGGCCGGCATGACCGCGCTCTTCATGGGGATCGGCGCGCTGATCGGCGGGCAGCAGGGCATGCTGATCGCGCTCGTAATCGCCGCCGGCATGAACCTCTTCAGCTACTGGAATTCCGACAAGATGGTCTTGTCGATGCACGGCGCGCAGGAAGTCGACGAGCGTGTCGCACCCGAACTATTCCAGATCGTTCGCGAACTCTCGCAACGCGCTGGCCTGCCGATGCCGAAAGTCTATCTGATGGACAACCCGCAGCCGAACGCATTCGCGACCGGCCGCAATCCGCAAAACGCAGCCGTCGCCGCGACCACCGGCCTGTTGCAGATGCTCAACCGTGACGAGATCGCGGGCGTCATGGCGCATGAGCTGGCACACGTGAAGAACCACGACACGCTCACCATGACGATCACCGCGACGCTTGCGGGCGCAGTCTCCATGCTCACGAACTTCGGCATGATGTTCGGCGGCAACCGCAACAACAACGGCATCGGCATGATCGGCACCATCGCGATGATGATCCTCGCGCCGCTCGCCGCCATGGTCGTGCAGATGGCGATTTCGCGCACGCGCGAATATGCCGCCGACCGCATGGGCTCGGAGATTTCCGGAAAGCCGCTGGCGCTGGCCTCCGCGCTGAACAAGATCGCGGGTGCGGCCCACGCGATCCCGAACGAGGCGGCGGAAGCGAACCCCGCGACCGCGCATCTTTTCATCATCAACCCGCTCTCGGGCGAGCGGATGGACAATCTGTTCTCGACCCACCCCGCGACCGAGAACCGGATCGCCGAATTGCAGAAGATCGCAGCCGAAATGGGAGCCATGCCGGGCGCGACTTCCACGCCGCGCGTTTCCGGCGTAACAGGACCGAAGGCGCGTCCGCGCGGTCCCTGGGGCTGACAGAATTCGGGTTGATGGCAAAAGGCCAACATAAAGCAGATAAAGACGAAGCGCCGGGCCTCACCGCCCGGCGCTTTGCTGCCGACGCGCTGCTGGCGATCCTGCACGGCCGGCGCGCGCTGGAAGATGTGTTCGAGCACGGCGAAACCGGGCGGCAATTCCGCGCGCTCGACGAACGCGATCGCGCGCTCTCGCGCATGATCGTCGCGACCGCGCTTCGTCGCGCCGGCAGCCTGCAAGCCGTGATCGAGCGCTTTCTGCAAAGCGGCTGGCCTGAAGACGTGCGCGTGCACGCGATCCTGCTCTCGGGGGCCGCGCAAATTCTCCTGCTCGAAGTCGCCGACCACGCGGCCGTCGATCTCTCGGTCGATCTCGCGAACGAAATCCGCAACAAGCGTTATGCGGGTCTCGTGAACGCGGTGCTGCGGCGGGTTTCCGCCGAAGGCCCCGCGATTCTCGAAACGCTCGCGCCCGAAATCGACACCCAGGAATGGATGCGCGCGCGCTGGCTTGCGGCCTACGGCGAGGAAGCGCTGCGCGCGATCGTGCTCGCGCACCGCGTCGAGCCCGCGCTCGACATCACGCCGAAGGAAAACCCCGAAGCGCTCGCGGCCGAACTTGACGGCGTCGTGCTTCCCACGGGAAGCGTGCGCGTCACCGGCAAGGGCGCGGTCGCGGAGTTACCCGGCTATCACGAAGGCGCGTGGTGGGTGCAGGACGCCGCCGCCTCGATCCCAGCGAAATTGCTCGGCAACATTCGCGGACTTCGCGTCGCCGATCTTTGCGCCGCCCCCGGCGGCAAAACCTTGCAGCTTGCAAACGCAGGCGCGCGCGTCACCGCAATCGATCGCTCTGCGCCGCGACTGAAACGCCTTTCGCAGAATCTCGCGCGCACGAAACTTCAGGCCGAAGTCATCGTCGCCGACGCCGCGACATGGGAAGCCGAGCCCTTCGACGCGATCCTCTTGGACGCGCCCTGCTCGGCGACCGGTACCGTCCGCCGCCACCCGGATATTCTCTGGCAGAAATCGCCCGAAGACCTTGCGCAGGTGACGAAGTTGCAGGCGCGGCTCCTCGACAACGCCGCGAAGCTGCTGAAGCCCGGCGGACTACTCGTTTACTCCACCTGTTCGCTCGAGCCGGAGGAAGGCGAAATGCAGATCGCGGACCTGCTTTCGCGCAATCCGGCGCTCGAGCGGATCGCGATTCGCGCGGAAGAAGCGGGCGATCCGGCCGCGCTGACCGCGCGCGGCGAACTGCGCACACTCCCCTTTCACTTTCCGAACGCCGACCCGCGGCTTTCGGGCTGCGACGGCTTCTTCGCAAGCCGCCTGCAACGGAAGGCGTGATTGCCGCGGAAGTGGACAGGAGTCGCGTCTAGGCTATCTTGGCTGCCGTATTCGGGAGCAAACGGCCGGTCGGCGAACTGGCGAATCGGAAGGCACTGACATCCGATGGCGGAGCGGAAGCGGCCTGCGCTGGGGGGCAACGGATGGCGAGGTTGGTGGACGCGGCTTGCCGCGAACCCAGCCTACCGCTGGCGCATCCGGGTGCCGATTCCCGAACGCCTGCTGATCGCACCGCAGGACCTGCGCACCGGCGACCCCACGGTCGCGGAAGATATCTACGGCGGCGTGTTCAGCTTCGCCGGCAAGGTTGTCGCGACCGAAGGGCGCTCGCCGTTCGAAATCCGCTCTCCCTCCCGCGAATGGTCCGACACGCTGCTCGGCTTCGGCTGGCTCCGGCATCTGCGTTCGGCGGGTCTCACGCTTTCGCAGAAGAACGCGCGCGCGCTCATCACCGACTGGATTTCGCAGCATGGCGGCTCGCACCCGGATTCGTGGCGTCCCGAGATCGTCGCGCGCCGCGTGATCTCCTGGCTCACACATGCGCCGCTGATTTTGCAGGATGCCGATCACGCTTTCTACCGCGCCTATATGCGCAGCCTCTCCCGGCAGGTGCGGTTTCTCCGCCGCGTATACTCGGCGGTCGAGGATGGCTATCCGCGTTTGCTGATCGCGATCGCGCTGACTTTCGCGGGCCTTTGCATGTCGGGCGAACAGCGCCTGCTGCGGCAATCTGCAAAGCGCCTGATCGACGAGTTGCGCCGGCAGATTCTTCCAGACGGCGGGCATATCGGCCGCAATCCCGGGACACTGATCGAAATCCTGATTGATCTGTTGCCACTGCGGCAGATTTTCGAGTCGAGGAACGTGCCCGCGCCCGCGATCCTTTCTTCCGCCATCGATCGCATGATCCCGATGCTGCGCTTCTTCCGTCACACGGACGGCGCGCTCGCGCAATTCAACGGCATGGGCGCGACGCCTACCGACATGCTCGCGGCCGTGCTCGCCTATGACGAAATGCGCGGGCCGCCGCTTTATGACGCGAACTATTCCGGCTACCAGCGGCTCGAGGCGTCCGGCAGCGTCGTCATCGCCGACACCGGGACTTCGCCGCCCGCACCGGTGAGCAGTGAGGCGCACGCCGGTTGTCTCTCGTTCGAATTTTCGACCAAACGAAACCGTGTCGTGATCAACTGCGGCATGCCCGCGTTGAACCGCGACGGCTGGCGGGAAGTCGCGCGCGCGACCGCCGCGCATTCCACGGTCACCTGGCACGACACTTCATCCTGCCGTTTCCGCATGGGCCGCAACGGCGTGCCGCTGGTGGCGGCCGGGCCGCGTGACGTGCAGATCGCGCGGCTGGGCCGCGAGGATGCGATCATCGTCCGCGCCTCGCATGACGGTTACGTGCCCGGCTTCGGTATCGTGCACCAGCGCTCCTGGCGGCTTTCGCCCGACGGCGACCGGCTCGACGGCGAGGATGTATTTACAATGCCCCGCTCGCGCGACTTCCCGCCGGATCTCGCCGACGATTACGTGATCCGCTTTCACCTGCATCCTTCGGTAAAGGCGAGCCGGGTGAATGACGGCCGCACCGTGCTCCTGATCCTGCCGGGCCGCGAAAGCTGGCTCTTCACAGCACCCAACATGCATGTCGAACTGGAAGAAAGCGTGTTTCTTTCCTCCAGCGAAGGCCCGCGGCGTACCAACCAGATCGTGATTGCCGACAACGCCCGCACCATCGCGCGGGTGATCTGGACCTTCGCCCGCGCCGATACGCCCGAGCCCACGCGCCGCGACCCCGGCGACGATCTGCAACTGCCGATCTAGCCCGAAGGTTCTGCTGGAAAAAGCGCGAGCGCCGTTTTCCTGCCGGGTCCCCCGTGCTATCGGCCTGCCATGCCCGATCAGATCCGCGCCGTCCGCCGCGCGCTCCTCTCCGTTTCCGACAAGAACGGCCTTGTCGATTTCGCATCCGCGCTCGTGAAACACGGCGCCGAACTCGTCTCGACCGGCGGCACCAAGCGCACGCTCGCAGACAGCGGCCTGAAAGTTTCCGACGTCTCCGATTTTACCGGCTTCCCGGAAATGATGGACGGGCGCGTGAAAACGCTGCACCCCAAAGTGCATGGCGGCATTCTCGCGATCCGCGACAACGCCGAGCACGCGGCCTCGATGAAAGCGCACGCGATCCAGCCGATCGACCTCGTCGTCGTCAATCTCTATCCGTTCGAGGAAACCGTCGCCAAGGGCGCGAACTACGACGACTGCATCGAGAACATCGACATCGGCGGCCCGGCGATGGTGCGGGCGGCCGCGAAAAATCACGGTGATGTCGCGATCGTGGTCGATCCCGCCGACTACACCGAGCTTCTGAAAGAAGTCACCGCGCACGGCGGCACCACGTTCGCGTTCCGCAAGCGTCTCGCCGCGAAAGCCTACGCCCGCACCGCGGCTTATGACGCCGCGATCTCGAACTGGTTTGCGAAAGAGCTGAAAGACGATGCCCCGGTGTGGCGCTCGTTCGGCGGCAAGCTTGTCGAGAAGCTCCGCTACGGCGAAAATCCGCACCAGATTGCGGCGTCCTATAAAGGCGGCGAACCGCGCGCCGGCGTGCTTTCGGCCCGGCAGATTCAGGGCAAGGAACTTTCCTACAACAACCTCAACGATACCGACGCGGCTTACGAGTGCGTCGCCGAATTCGATCCGAAGCGCGGGCCCGCGGTCGTGATCGTGAAGCACGCGAACCCTTGTGGTGTCGCGGAAGGCGAAACGCTGCTTGCCGCATATCAGAAAGCGCTCGCCTGCGATCCGGTCTCCGCTTTCGGCGGTATCATTGCGACCAACCGCGCGCTCGATGCGGAAGCCGCAAAAGCCATGGTTGAAATCTTCACCGAGGTCATCATCGCGCCGGGCGCGAGCGAGGAGGCAATCAAGATCGTCGGCGCGAAGAAAAACCTGCGCCTGCTCCTGACCGACGCGCTTCCCGACCCGCGCGCGAAGGGCCTGACTTTCAAATCAATCGCAGGTGGTCTTCTGGTGCAGTCGCGCGACAACGCAGTCGCCGACGATCTCGAACTGAAGGTTGTGACCAAACGCGCTCCGACCGAAGCCGAGATGAACGACCTGCGCTTCGCCTTCCGGGTCGCGAAGCACGTCAAGTCGAACACGATCATCTACGCAAAAGACCGCGCCACGGTGGGCATCGGTGCGGGACAGATGAGCCGGGTCGATTCCGCCCGCATCGCCGCGCGCAAGGCCGAGGATGCCGCAAAGACCGCCGGAATCGATACGCCGCTCACCAAGGGCTCGGTGGTGGCCTCTGACGCATTCTTCCCGTTTGCGGATGGTCTCTTGTCAGCGATCGAAGCGGGCGCGACCGCCGTGATTCAACCCGGCGGTTCGATCCGCGACGACGAAGTGATCGCGGCTGCGGACGCGGCCGGCATCGCCATGGTCTTTACCGGCGTGCGTCACTTTCGGCACTGACTACACGAAGCAGTAACAAGCCGCCGACCGCGAGAAACACGACCAGCACCGAAACCCCGGCGCGCTGGCTCATCGTAATCGCCGTGACCGTTGCGACGAAGAACGGCCCCAGAAACGAAGTCAGTTTTCCGGAAAGCGCAAACAGCCCAAAGAACTGCGCGAGCTTCTCCCTTGGCGCGAGCCGCACCAGCAACGCGCGCGAAGCCGCCTGCAACGGCCCCGCCGCAAGCCCGATGAAGAGACCGATCGCGATATAGAGTTTCTCGGGAACACTCGCGAACAGTCCCGCGTGGGTATCGACCGGCGTTACCGGGATCACAAAGAAAATCCGGTCGCGGCCGATCGACAGAATCGCGATGCAGGACAAAATCAGGATAACGAGCGAACAAAGGATCACCGGCTTCGCCCCTAACTTATCGTCGAGCTTGCCGCCCGCGAGCGCGCCGATGGTGCCGGTGATGGTGAGCAGAATTCCGAAGATGCCGAGCTGGATCGCGCCCCAGCCGAAAGTACCGGCCGCATAGATACCGCCGAAAGCAAACAGCGCAATCAATCCGTCGGTATAGAGCATGTTCGCAAGCAGAAAGGTGCCGATGTTTCTGTGCCTGCGCGCCTCGCGCAGCGTCGCGATGGTCGAAGCGATGCCGTGCCCGATCGCGGGGCCGAGTTTCAGCGCCTTCTTGTTATCCGGCGTGAGCAGAAACAGCGGCGCGACGAACACGACGAACCAGATCGCGGTCAGCGGCCCGATGAAACGGTCGCCTTCGCGCGCGAGTGCGTTCAATCCGAAAATCGGCGGCGTACCGATCAGTGTCAGCCCGGTCTTCGGATTGGTCGAAAGAAACAGAAGCGAGATCGCGAGCGACACGAGCCCGCCGAGATAGCCGGTCGCCCAGCCGAGCCCCGAGAGCCAGCCGATTTTCGACGGCGGCACCAGCGAGGGCATCATCGCGTTGTTGAACACGGTCGCGAACTCGACGCCGATGGTGGCGATTGCAAACGAGACCAGCACGATCATGATCGTGTTCGGGTCACCCGGCAGCCCGAACCAGAGGCCGAGCGAACCGAAGATAAGAAGAAGGCCGAAGCCCGCGATCCACGGCTTGCGCGCGCCGGTCGCATCCGCGATCGCGCCGATGAAGGGCGAGGTGAGTGCGATTACGATACCGGCGGCGGCGGTGGCAAAGCCCCAGAGGGCCTGCCCTTTCGCGGGATCGCCCGCGACCGCGGAAGCGAAATACGGCGCGTAAATGAAAGTCGTCACCAGCGTGAAGAACGGCTGACACGCCCAGTCGAACAATATCCAGCCGAAGATCGCCCGGCGCGGTGCTTGCTGCATAAAGTCAGGAAACCAGTTCGCTGATGAGATTGGCAGCGACCGCAAGCTTCGACAAGGTCAGCCCCGACTCCGCGATTTCCTGCACGCCGCGCCGCGCGCGATCGACGTTGCCCCGATGCGCGCCGACCCAGGCCTCGATTGCCTCGCGTCCGCATTGGCCGGTCTTGAGTGCGGCGGCCACGATCCGCCGCTGGCTCGCGGAAATCCGCGCCAGCGCCAGATCGAAGGCAAGCCGGTCGAAGTGATCGGTAAGCGTTACGCCGCCACCTGCGGCAAGCACGCGGTCGAGCCGGAAATAGTCTTCCGCCGCAAAATAGGTTTCTGCGACCGCGCGCGTTTTCCAGCCGCCTTCTCCGGCGATCAGCACGATGTCGCTTGCCGCCGCGATTTCCGGAAGACGCGCGATCTTCGCGGCAAGCTCCTGCGGCACGCTTTTCGCGACCAGATCGGCCGCGCGCGACTGCAGTTGCGCCGCGCGTTCGGCGGGCAGAAGCCGCTCGATATTCTGTTCGACCGTCTCGATGCCCTCGCGGTAATGCGCGATCAGCGCCGCAAGACCTTTCGAGAAATCGGCATTGCGCACGAACCACACCACGCGGTCGAGCAGGAGACGCTTCACCGCGCCGTACAGCGCGAGTTGCGCCGCACCCGGAATTTTTGCGTCCAGCGTATCGATCGCGTTGTTGAGCTCAAGCAGCCGGTAGCTGTCGCGCACGGCGGCATAAGCCTTCGCGATCGCAGCCGGCGACGCACTGGTTTCGTCCGAGACGCGCACGACGAACGACGGTCCGCCGCGATTGATGATTGAGTTGCCGAGCCGGGTCGCGATGATCTCGCGCCGCAGCCGATGCGTATTGACCGCATCGGGAAAACGCCCCGGCACCGCGGACGGAAAATAGCGGACCAGCTCTTCCTCGAAATAAGGATCGTCCGACACGTCCGAGGCGACCAGATCGTCGAACAACGTCAGCTTTGCATAAGCCAACGTCACCGCAAGCTCGGGGCGCGTCAGCCCCAGGCCTTTTGTCTGCCGCTCCGAAAGCTCGATGTCGGACGGCAGATATTCGACACCGCGATCGAGCAGCCCGCGCCGCTCGAGATTGCGCATGAGCTGCATCTCGAAGCCGGTGTCGCCCGCGCCCTCACGCTCGACCAGCGAGATCGCGAGCGTCTGCAAGTAATTGTTGCGAAGCACGAGCGAAGCCACGTCCGGCGTCATTTCGACGAGCAGTTTGTTGCGGTCTTCGAGCGACAATTTCCCCGCGCGCACCGGCTGCGAGAGCGCGATCTTCAGATTCACCTCGACGTCCGAGGAATTCACGCCCGCGGAATTGTCGATCGCGTCGGTGTTCAACCGCACGCCTCTTTGCGCAGCCTCGATGCGCCCGCGCTGGGTCATGCCGAGGTTCGCGCCCTCGCCGATCACTTTCGCGCCGACATCCTTGCCGGTGATGCGGATCGCATCGTTCGCGCGGTCGCCGGCCATCGCATCGCTTTCGGATGAAGCGCGAATGTAAGTCCCGATGCCGCCGAACCACAGAAGATCGACCTTGCTTTTGAGAATCGCGTTCATCACTTCGGCGGGCGTCGCTTCGTTCTTCGAAAGCGCAAGCAGCGCTTGGATTTCCGGCGAGAGCGGAATGCTCTTCACATTGCGCGGAAAAATCCCGCCGCCTTTGGAGAGCAGCGACTTGTCGTAGTCCTGCCAGCTCGAACGCGGCAGCTCGAACATACGTTTGCGTTCCGCGAAACTCGTTTCCGGGTCCGGGTCCGGGTCGATGAAAATGTCGCGGTGATCGAAGGCGGCGACCAGCTTGATCGTTTGCTCGAGCAGCATGCCGTTGCCGAATACGTCGCCCGACATGTCGCCGACGCCCGCGACCGTGAACTGCGTCTTCGAAATGTCGATATCCATTTCTCGGAAGTGCCGCTTCACCGCTTCCCACGCGCCGCGTGCGGTGATGCCCATTTTCTTGTGGTCGTAACCGGCCGAACCGCCCGAAGCGAAAGCGTCGCCGAGCCAGAAGCCGTGCTCGATCGCAAGCGCGTTCGCGGTGTCGGAAAACGTCGCCGTGCCCTTGTCCGCGGCGACCACGAGATAGGGATCGTCCGCGTCGTGCCGCACGGTATTTTCCGGCGGCACGACGTCGCCTTCCACTGAGAGATTGTCGGTGATTTCGAGCAGCGAACGGATAAAGATTTTATAGGTCTCGGTCCCCTCCGCCATGAATACGTCGCGCGAAGGATTGGCCGGCATCAGCTTTGGCACGAAGCCGCCCTTCGCGCCGACCGGCACAATCACCGCATTCTTCACCTGTTGCGCTTTCACGAGGCCCAAGACTTCGGTGCGGAAATCCTGCGGCCGGTCGGACCAGCGGATGCCGCCGCGAGCGACCTTGCCGAAGCGAAGATGCACGCCTTCGACACGCGGCGAATAGACGAAAATTTCGAATAGGGGCCGCGGCAGCGGCAACTCGTCGATCTTCCGGCTCTCGAACTTTACCGAGATCGTCGGGCGCGGCCCGCCGTCTTTCGCGATCTGGTAGAAATTGGTCCGTACGGCGGAGGCGATCAGGTTGGCGAAGCGGCGCATGATGCGGTCTTCATCCAGACTCTGTACGTCGCGAAGTGCGGTCTCGATACGCGCGCGAATTTCTTTTTCCTTTTCCGCACGCGCGCCTTGTTCTTCGCGCGGATCGAAACGCGCATGAAACAGCGCGACCAGATCGCGCGAAATGCCTGCGTGTTTGTTCGCGGTCTGCCAGAGATAATCCTGGCTGTAGGGGATCGCCGCCTGCCGCAGGTAACGCGCAAATGTGCGCACCAGCGTCACGTCGCGCCACGGCATGCCGGCATTCAGCACCAGCGCATTGAAGCCGTCGTTCTCGGCGCGGCCTTGCAGAACCGCCATCAACGCGGCTTCGAGGCGCGCGTCGAGCGCGTCGGCGTCGAGTGCCTCGCCGTCCGCGCGCACGAGGGTCATGTCGTGCAGCCACACTTCGCCGCCCATTTCGGGAGCGCGCTCGATCGTGTACGTGCGCTCGTCGATGACGGAAAAGCCCATGTTTTCGAGCAGCGGCACGCGCTCGGACAAGGGCAGCGGCCGCTCGCAATTCCAGACTTTCAGGTTGACGCCGTTCTTCTCCGCATCCGCCGCGCGGTAGAAATTGATCGCGAGCGGCTTTTCCTTGGAGAGATTCTCGATCACGCGAATGTCGGCGACTGCGTCCCGCGCCGGGAACGCCTCGCGATAAGCCGCAGACAATGCGCCCTTGTATTTCTCGTCGAGCGCACGCGCCTTGACCGGATCGAGCGCGCCGAGCAACTCCTGCGAAAATTCGTCGTGCCAGCTCCGCACGATCGCGGCGATGCCGGCTTCGAGTTCCTCGCGCGAGGGGTTTGGCGTCTCGCCCGAATCGCGCCCGATGATGAAATGCACGCGTGTCAGCGGGCCGTCGGGGAAATAAGGATAGAACGCCGAAATCCGGCCCTGATAGATCTGCGCCAGATATGCGCCGATCTTCTCGCGGATTACGCTGTTGTAGCGCTCGCGTGGCACATAGACGATTGCGGACACAAAGCGGTTGAAGCGATCGCGCCGTGCCAGTACCCGCACCCGCGGCCGCTCCTCGAGTTGCAGGATCGCAAGCGAAGAGCGGAGCAGCGTATCGCGGTCCACCTGAAACAGATCGTCGCGCGGATAGGTCTCCAGCACGTTCGCGAGCGCCTTGCCGGAATGGCTCTCCGGCGCGAAACCCGCGTGATCGAGCACGAAGGCCGCCTTGCGCCGAAGATACGGAATCTTGAAAACCGATTCGCGATAGACCGGCGAGGTGAACAGGCCGACGATCCGCCGTTCGCCGGCAAGCTTGCCGTTCTTGTCGAAGCGCTTGATGCCGATGTAATCCATGTGCGCGCGCCGGTGCACGCGCGAGCGCAGGTTCGCTTTCGTGACGATCAGCGGCAACGGCAGCTTCATGAATTCGCGCAATTCCGCGCTGGTCGAAACCGGCTCGCCCGCGCGGCTCAACACGCGAATGTCGCGGCGGCGCAGGATGCCGAGACCGGATTCATATTGCGGCTCGAGCGCGAAGTTCTCGCCGCTGCCCATCACGATATTGTCGCGGCAGCCGAGGAACGTGAACTGCCCGTCGCGCAGCCATTTCATGAAAGCGACCGCTTCCGCGAGTTCTTCTTCCGGCAGCGGATGCGATTTCTTCTGCAATCCGTCGATGACTTCGTCCGCATATTCGTTCATCGCCGGCCAGTCGGCGACGCAGACCCGCACATCGTCGAGCGCCGCGCGCAGCGCATCCGCGATTTTCGCGTGCCGCGATTCGTCGACCCGATCGGCGTGAATGTGAATGAAGCTCTCGCGGCGCTTTTTCTTGCCGTCTTTCGCAAGTCCGCGCCATTCCTCGAGCTTGCCGCTATCGCTGCGCTCGACGGAAAAAATCGGATGCACGGCTAACCGGAGCGCAAGCCCCTGCTCGGAAAGTTCGCCGGTAATCGAATCGAGCAGGAACGGCATGTCGTCGTTCGCGATTTCGATCACGGTGATCGCGGAAAGCGCGGCGCCCCCGCCCGCCGGCGCGGGATTATAGATCCGGATATCGGCATGGGCCGGCGCGCGCTTCGCAAGGTGCGCGTAGCTTTCGACGGCAAGCGCGGAAATTTCCGTGGGCGAATAAGGCGCGAGATCTTCGGGCGAAGCCGCGCCGAACAGCGCGGAAATGAAATCCGGCGGCAGTTTCGCCGTGGCCGCGAGCTTACCGGCCTCGCGCAATAAGACTTCGATATCCGGGTTGCCGCCGCCCGCGAATTTTTCCGCGATGTTCATTCCGCCGCCTTCCTGCCCCTGGAAGCCCGGTCGTTCTCGCGAGTCGCGGCGCCGGTTTCCGATGAGTTTCCGCCTCCGCGCAGCTGCTGTCGAGAGCCCGCGGTTTCAGCCGGGCCTTCCGGCTGATAGTGTCGCTCTAGACGCCAAAAAGGACATCACCATGAAGGCCGCTGCCGAAACCGCGAAAGCCGGAGCAAAAAGCGAAAAAGTGATCGCACTCGACCTTTCGCCCGCCGAACTCGACGAAGCGATGCAGGCTTATTTCGCCAAGTGTAAGGAGAAGCTCGGCTTCATCCCCAACGTGCTTCAGGCCTATTCGTTCGATCTCGCGAAGCTCAAGGCCTTCGTCGCGATGTCGGACGACCTGATGCTCGCGAAATCGGGCCTCTCGAAGATCGAGCGCGAGATGATCGCGGTCGTCGTCTCCTCGGCGAACCATTGCCATTATTGCCTCGTCGCGCATGGCGCGGTGCTGCGCAAACTCACCGGCGATCCGATGCTGGCGGAAACGATGGTCGCGAATTATCGCGCCGCAGAACTCGATACGCGTACGCGCGCGATGCTCGATTTCTCGTGGAGGCTTACCGAAACACCCTGGGAAGTCGGAGAAGAAGACCGCGCTGCCCTTCGCAAAGCGGGATTTTCCGAACGCGACATCTGGGATATTTCCGCAGTTGCCGCCTTCTTTAACATGTCGAACAGGCTCGCGACCGCGACCGGCAATGAGCCGAACCCCGAATATTATTCGATGGCACGCTGAAACGGGCGTGACCCTCTTGTTGGGGATCTTTCATCCGGCGTTGCGGCTCCTTGGCATCGCGACGTTATCCGTCGCGCTCGCTTCGCAGGCGCTCGCGCAGAATGTGCCGGATGCCGCGACCGACATCACGAAGCTTGCGGGCAAGCTCGCACCCGTCGTCGCGAAGCACGGCATGGTCACGACGCAGGACGCGATCGCGACCCGCATCGGGCTTGATATTCTGCAAAAAGGCGGCAACGCGGTCGATGCCGCGGTCGCGGTCGGCTTCGCGCTTGCGGTGACCCATCCGCGTGCCGGCAATCTCGGCGGCGGCGGCTTCTTCGTCATCTGGCTCGCGGAGAAGAAGCAGGCGATTGCGCTCGACTTCCGCGAAATCGCGCCCGCTGCGATCACCGCGGAAAGTTTTCTCGACGAGAACGGCAAGCCCGATATTGCGAAATCGCTCCGCACCGGACTTGGCACCGGCGTGCCAGGCAGCGTGTCGGGGCTTGCCACCGCGCTCGAAAAATTCGGCTCCGGCAAGTTCACGCTTGCCGAACTGATCGCACCTGCGATCAAACTCGCGCGCGACGGCATCCCGGTCGAAAGCGATCTGGAGCGCTCGATCGCATTCTTTCAGCGCACGCTGCTCCGCTGGCCTTCGACCGCCAAGATTTTTGCCAAAGACGGCGCGCCGCTCAAGCACGGCGATAGACTGGTGCAGACCGATCTCGCCAATACGCTGGAGGCGGTTGCGAAGCGGGGACCGGACGCTTTTTATCGCGGCGAGATCGCGGAAAAGATCGCAAGCGCGGTGCGCGCAGCCGGCGGCGTCATGACCGCGGACGATCTCGCGCGTTACAAGACCGAAGTGCTGGAAGCTGTGCGCGGCAATTATCGCGGCTATGATGTGCTTTCGATGCCGCCGCCTTCCTCCGGCGGCGCACTTCTGATCGAACTCCTCAACATTCTCGAGGGCTACGATCTTGGGAAACACGGGCCGAATGCGCCGGAAACCGTGCATCTCATGGTCGAAGCGATGAAACGCGCCTACGCCGACCGCGCGGAATTCTTCGGCGATCCGTCGTTCGTGAACGTGCCGCTCACGCACCTGACGTCGAAGGAGTATGCGGCTCGCGTCCGCGCAACGATCGATCTGGAGCGCACGACACCGTCTTCCGAAATCCGCGCAGGCGTGACGCCGAAGGAGGAAGGCGACAACACCACGCATTATTCCGTGCTCGACCAATACGGCAACGCCGTCGCCGCCACCGTCACGCTGAACCTGAATTTCGGGCTCGGCTTGGTTGCGGAAGGAACCGGCGTATTGCTCAACAACGAGCTCGACGATTTTTCGCTCGCGCCCGGCGTGCCGAACGCTTTCGGCCTGATCGGAGGTGTTGCCAACGCGCCCGGACCGAACAAGAAGCCGCTTTCCTCGATGACGCCTGCGATCTTGCTGAAAGACGGCAAGGTCTTTCTCGTCACCGGCTCGCCCGGCGGCTCGACCATCATCACCACCGTGTTGCGCGTCGTCTCCGGCGTGATCGATCACAAGCTCGACGTCGCCGACGCGGTGCTCTTACCCCGCTTCCATCATCAGTGGATGCCGGACGAAATCCGCGCCGAGCGCGCGCTCGAACATTTCATGAAGCCGGAAGGCATGGCCGCGCTTGCGCGTTATGGCCACAAGGTGAACTTCTTTCCGTTCAGTATTGGCGCTGCGAATTCGATTCTGGTGACGCCGGAAGGCATCACCGGCGTTTCCGATCCGCGCTATATCGGCACGCTCGCCGCGGGACATTGAACCGGGACATCGAACATGCGTCAGGCGATCCACACGCTGCTCCTCGAAACAAAAGGCCGCGGCCTCGTCGAGTTCACGCATCAGGTCTTGCGCTGGCTCGCGTCCGAAAAATTCTCGGCCGGTCTGCTCACCATCTATTGCCGCCACACCTCGGCATCGCTCCTGATTCAGGAGAACGCCGATCCCGACGTGCAAACCGACATGCAGAATTATTTCGAGCGGCTCGCGCCTGAATCCGACGTCTATATCCACTCGGCGGAAGGCCCCGACGACATGCCCGCGCATCTGCGCGCGGCGCTGACCCAGACCAGCCTGTCGATTCCGATCATGGATGGCCGCCCGGCGCTCGGCACCTGGCAGGGCATTTATCTCTTCGAGCACCGCGCGCGCCCGCATAGGCGCGAAATCGTGCTGCACGCCATCGGCGAGTAACGGCCCGCCCACTTAGGGCGCGTCCATTTCTGCTACTTGAAGAATTGGAGCGGGCGAAGGGATTCGAACCCTCGACCCCGACCTTGGCAAGGTCGTGCTCTACCCCTGAGCTACACCCGCATCCGGTTTGGCGGGGTCGCCCCCGCCGGGTAGAGCGGGGTTCTAGGCAAAAGACCCGGCCCGCGCAACACCTTCGATAAGCCAAGGCTAACGGGCCTGTTCCGGTTCCCCCGATTTGCTTTCGGTGGCTCCTCGCCCCATCTATGGTCCGAATAAGCCCGCGAAAAGCGGGCCCGGGAGCGAAGAAAATGGAATTGAATCAGGGTAACGGCGCCGGTGCGCCCGCCACGGGCGATCTGGTTTCCGACACCACGACCCAGACCTTCATGAAGGACGTGGTCGAGGAATCGAAGAAGCGCCCGGTGCTGGTGGATTTCTGGGCCGAATGGTGCGGCCCCTGCAAGACGCTGACGCCCATTCTTGAGAAGGCGGTGCGCGCGGCCGGCGGCGCGGTGAAGCTCGTGAAGATGGACATCGACAAGCACCCGCAGATTCCGGGGCAGCTCGGTATCCAGTCGATCCCGGCGGTGTTCGCTTTCGACAAGGGTCAGCCCGTGGACGGCTTCGTCGGTGCGCTGCCAGAGGGTCAGGTTACGGCCTTCATCGAACGATTGACCGGCAAGGCCAATCCTTCGACCGAGTTGCTCAACGAAGCCGAAGCAAAACTCGCCGCCAACGAATTCGACGAGGCGACGTCGCTCTTCGCCGAGGTCCTGACCGAAGAGCCCGCGAATGCGCGCGCGCTCGCGGGCCTCGTGCGCTGCCATATCGCGGCCGGCGATCTGGAGCAGGCGCAGGAAACCTTCGCGCTGATTCCGGCGGACGCTTCGAAAGACAAAACTGTCGCGCCCGCGATCACAGCCGCCAAAGCCGCGCTCGATCTGGCCGAACAGGCCGGAAAGGTGAGCAGCGAAGGCGGCGATCTCGAAGCGAAAGTGAATGCGAACCCGGACAATCATCAGGCTCGCCTCGATCTGGCGATTTCGCTGAGCGCGAAAGGCGAGAAGGCGAAAGCCGCCGAGCATTTGCTTGCGATCATCAAGAAGGATCGCAAGTGGAACGACGAAGCCGCGCGCAAGCAGCTGCTGCAATTCTTCGACGCCTGGGGTCCGATGGACGAAGCCACGGTCGATGCGCGCAAGAAACTTTCGACAATTCTGTTCTCCTAAGAGCGAAAGCAGCGAATGGCGATCAACAGTCCCTATCGTTCGCCGGCGGATATTCCGGACATCATTCCGGTGTTTCCGCTGCCGCGCGCGCTCTTGCTTCCGCGCGTGGAATTGCCGCTCAATATTTTCGAGCCGCGCTATCTCCAGATGATCGAGGACGTAATTCAGGGCGAGCGCGTGATCGGCATGATCCAGCCGAACGAAGCCGAAGAAGGCGCGGAGAAAATTCCGCCGCTTTATCCGGTCGGATGCGTCGGCAGGCTCACGAACTTCGGCGAGAGCGGCGACGGACGCTACTCCGTCATCCTCACCGGGATTGCGCGCTTTCGCGTGGTCGAGGAATTGACGGTCACGACGCCTTATCGCCAGTGCAGGGTCGATTACGGCCTGTTCGCCGAAGATCTCGTGCAGGGGCTGGGCGAGGACGAAGTCGATCGCGAGTCGCTTCTGAAAACGCTCGCGAATTATCTCGCCGCGAACTCCATCGACGCCGACTGGTCCGGCATCACGCAGGCGCCGACCGAGGCACTCGTCAACGGGCTTTCTTTGATGTCGCCCTTCGGCGTGCGTGAGAAACAGGCGCTGCTCGAAGCGCGCGACCTGAAGACGCGGGCGCAGCTTCTTGTCGCAGCCACCGAAATCACGCTCGCCGCCGGCGAGGGTGAAGAGAACGGAACCTTGCAGTAAGATCGGCGTTTACCGCGCTGATCTTCCCGCCACTGGAGAGAAGAATGAACACCGACCGTCACACCGTCGATCCCAAGTTGTTGGAAATTCTCGTATGCCCCGTGACCAAGGGTCCGCTGGAATACGATGCCGAGAAGCAGGTGCTGGTCTCGCGCGCGGCGAAGCTGATCTATCCGATCCGCGACGGCATCCCGATCATGCTGCCGGAAGAAGCGCGCCCGCTCGCAGACTAAATAAATTCTCCCCGAAGCAATTTCGGTACATCGCCCGTGAGGCCCGCCGCCTCGCGGGCGAAAAACTTTTTCAGGGCCGGCGCGCGATCGACGATGCCGAGACCCAGATCGCGCAGATATTTGAGCGGCGTGGACTCGTTGGAAAAAAGCCGGTTGAGCCCGTCGGTCGCAAGCCCCATGGCCACCGTGTCGGCGCGGCGCCAGCGCTGGTAGCGCGAGAGCAGTTCCGGCGCGCCCGGATCGAGCCCCAGCCGCGCATGGTCCGCGATGCACTCGGCGAGTGCCGCGACATCGCGCAGGCCCATGTTCAGCCCCTGCCCCGCGAGCGGATGGATGACATGCGCCGCGTCACCGACGAGCGCGAGGCGCTCCGCGATGAACGAGCGCGCAATCGAAATCTGCAACGGATAGCCGCGCGCGGGCGACAGCACTTCGAGTTCGCCGAGTTGCAGCCCGAAGCGCAATTCGAGTTCGGCGAGAAACTCCGCCGGCGGCAGTGCGACGATGCGTTTTGCTTCCGCGCTCGATTCCGTCCAGACGATGGACGAACGCTTTCCGGTAAGCGGTAGAATCGCAAACGAACCGCTCGGCAGGAAATGCTGCACGGCCTTACCGTCATGTTCGCGCGCATGCCCGATGGTCGCGACGATGCCGGACTGGTCGTAGCCCCGCGCGATGGTCTGGATCTTCGCAAGCGAACGTAATTTCGAGTTGGCGCCATCGGCGGCGGCGATCAACCGCGCGCGATATTGTTTCTCGCCGGATGAAAAACGCGCAAAGCTTTCGTCTGCCGCATATGAATCGATTCCGGAAGCGACGAGTTCAATCCCGGCCTCTGCCGCCGCCTCGCGCAGCGCGACTATCAGCGCGCGGTTCTCGACCATGTGCGCGAAAGGCTCGCCTTCTTCGTCTTCTGCAAACTCAAGGAAAGTCTGGCGCACCGCGTCGGAAAGTTTCGAATCCGTAATTTCCATGGCGCGGATCGGCTGCGTCTCCGCAAGCCGCTCCCACACACCGAGCGCCTCGAACAGCCGCCGCGCACCGCCGGCAATCGCGACCACCCGCTCGTCGCGCGCGGGCTCACGCGCGAGCGCCGGATCGAAGACCGCGACCGAAAAGCCGCTGCCCAAGGTCTGTTTCAGCGCGACGCCGAGTGCGGCACCCGCGATCCCCGCGCCCGCGATTGCGGTATCCAGCGGCTTGTCCGGCATTTGCTTGTTCATGGCGGCAAGATAGGTAGGTTAGGCCTCCCGCGGCAACCCGCGGGCTGTAACGAAGGTTTACCGATGGAAAAGCCGGTCCAGTCGCTGCTCGAAATCCTCGATCTCGAAACGCTCGAGGTGAATCTGTTTCGCGGCTATTCGCCCAAGGACACCTTCACGCGCGTCTTCGGAGGACAGGTGATCGGCCAGGCGCTGGTCGCGGCTTATCGCACCGTGCCGGAGCGCCAGTGCCATTCGCTGCACGCATACTTCCTGCTCGGTGGCGATCCGAAGGTGCCGATCATCTACGAGGTCGACCGCATCCGCGACGGAGGCAGCTTCACCACGCGCTGGGTGAAAGCGATCCAGCATGGCGAAGCGATCTTCTCGATGGGCGTCTCGTTCCACAAAGTGGAAGACGGCTACGAGCATCAGGCCGAGATGCCGAAGGTGCCGATGCCGGAAGAACTCGCGAGCGAGAAAGACGTGCGCGAGAAAGTAATGCCGATGCTCCCCGAGGCGGTGCGCAAATATTACGAGCGCCCGCGCCCGATCGAGATGCGCCCGGTCGAATACATGCGCTACCTCTCCAAAGACTACCGCGAACCGAAATTCAACGTCTGGATGAAGTCGATCGCGCCCTTGCCCGACGATCCGGTGATCCATCGCTGCGTGCTGGCTTACGCGTCCGATATGGGCTTGCTCGACGCTTCCCTCATCCCCCACGGCCGCTCGGTGTTCTCGCGCTCGATCCAGCCGGCGAGCCTCGACCATGCGCTCTGGTTCCACCGGCCGTTCCGGGCCGACGAATGGATTCTCTATTCACAGGATTCGCCGAACGCGAATAACGCCCGCGGATTCTCCCGCGGCCAGTTTTTCACCCGCGACGGCACTTTGGTCGCTTCCGTCGCCCAGGAAGGGCTGATTCGGAAGAAAGATCCGAATTTCGAGAAGAAAAAGCCGTAGGAAGCGGCCAAAACTCGAAAAATCATGCCGTGGCCTGCGCTGCTCAAAAAGCAGCGCGGCGCGCCCCTGCCCGCTTAAAATTCCGGCGAAACGCCGATAATCTGTGCAGCGAATGCCGCCTCAATTTTGGGCGGCGCGCTGCCGACGTCACTTCTTCATAAAAACAACCGGCAGCACGGGGGAGCGCTCATGAAGCTGATCATCGCCGTCATCAAACCGTTCAAGCTCGAGGAGGTGCGCGACGCACTCGCCGCCGTCGGCGTGCAGGGCATCACGGTCTCCGAGGTGAAGGGCTACGGCCGCCAGAAAGGTCACACCGAAATCTATCGCGGCGCCGAATACGCGATTCACTTTCTGCCGAAGATGCGGCTCGAAATTGGCGTGACCTCCGCGAACGCCGATCGCGTCGTCGATGCCATCGTGAAATCGGCGAAGACCGGCCAGATCGGCGACGGAAAGATTTTCGTCACCTCGATCGAACGCGCGATCCGCATCCGCACCGGCGAAACCGACAACAACGCGCTCTAAGGAAGCGCATGATCCCGAAAAGTGGGAACCGGTTTTCGGATCAGATCATGCGCAAATCAAAAATAGCGATCAGGGGGCTATCGATGAAACGCTTTCGGATTCTGCTCGCGGCGTGCACCTGTGTCGCCACGACGCCCGCGCTTGCGCAGGCGAGTACCATCAACGCCGCCGACACCGCGTGGATGATCGCGGCAACCGCACTCGTCCTATTGATGACGATACCGGGACTTGCGTTGTTTTACGCAGGACTGGTGCGGAAGAAGAATCTGCTCGCGACCATGGCGCAGAGTTTCGCGGCCGTGATGTTCATCTCTGTCTTGTGGTTCGCGTTTGGCTATTCGCTGACCTTCTCGGGCGACGGCGCGTGGCTCGGCAATCTCGATAAACTTTTCTTCCGCGGCATGGACCTGAACTCGGTCAACACGCTCGCGTCCAACCTGCCCGAGTCTCTGTTTGCGACCTATCAGATGACGTTCGCGGTCATCACCTGCGCGCTGATCGCAGGCTCGGTCGCCGACCGCATGCGCTTCTCGGCCTTCATTATTTTCATGATCGCATGGTTCTTCGTGGTCTATGTGCCGAGCGCGCACTGGATCTGGGGCGGCGGCTTTCTCTCAAGCATGGGCGTGATGGATTTCGCGGGCGGCATCGTCGTGCATCTCAACGCCGGTGTCGCCGGCGTGGTCGCGGCTTACGTGCTCGGCTCGCGCCGCGGCTACGGCACCGAAAATCTTGCGCCCTACGATCTGACCATGGCCGCAGTCGGCACTGCACTTCTATGGGTCGGCTGGTTCGGCTTCAACGGCGGCTCGGCGCTCACCGCAAGCTCGCGCGCGAGCATGGCGATTCTTGCGACGCATCTTGCGGCCTGCTCGGGCGCGATCGCATGGATGGCGATGGAGTGGTGGCTGCGGAAAAAGCCTTCCGTGCTTGGCATCATCTCCGGCGCGATCGCCGGTCTCGGCACCATCACCCCGGCGTCGGGATTCATCCTGCCGTGGCACGGCGTGGTCATCGGCCTTGCCGCCGGCGTCGTCTGCTTCTGGGCCTGTACCTGGCTGAAGGAGCGGCTGCGCTACGACGACTCGCTTGATGTATTTGGTATCCACGGCATCGGCGGCATTCTCGGCACGATACTGACCGGCGTATTCGCGGTCGGCGCCTTCACCGTGACGAAAGATCTGCCGCATGGACAACAGGGATTGCTCGAGGGCAACGCCGCGCAGGTGCTGACCCAACTGATCGGCGTCGGCATCTGCTTCGTCTGGTGCGCGGCGGGGACTTGGGTGATTCTGAAGATCGTGGACGTGCTCGTCGGCTTGCGCGTCTCGCTCGATCACGAGCGCATGGGCCTCGACATCACGCAACACGGTGAATCGGTCCACACCTGATCCGCTTGCCGAAAAAGGAAAACGCGCGGCCGAAAGCCCGCGCGTTTCGTCTTGCCGAAAATTTGGCCGGATCGGAAGCCTCTGCCTATAAATTAGGCGTAATCCTCGAAAATTACGGCTTTCCGTAGACCGCCCCCTCGCCCTGCCCATTTCTGAGTCAGCCAAGCCCTTGCGACTCAAGCGAATCCCTCAAACCGCCCGTTTCTGGCACGGCGTCTGCTTAAGGAGGTTCTGACTCGCCTCCGGGAGCGATTTCCCGTGGGCGGAGTCCGATCAGCACGTCCGGCGGCAGCTCCTTGTCTCCGGCACCACTGGGGGACAGGAACCAAATGAAGATCGTCATGGCCATCATCAAGCCGTTCAAACTGGAGGAGGTGCGTGATGCCCTCACCGGTATCGGCGTACACGGACTGACCGTTACCGAGGTCAAGGGCTACGGAAGACAGAAGGGTCACACCGAAATTTATCGCGGCGCTGAATACGCGGTGAATTTCCTTCCCAAACTCAAGATCGAGGTCGCAGTCGCGACTGACCAAGTGAAGAAGGTGATCGACGCGATCACCGGGGCCGCCAAGACCGGCCAGATCGGCGACGGAAAGATTTTCGTCTTCTCGATTGATCAAGCGGTGCGGATCCGCACCGGCGAACAGAACGCCGATGCGCTCTGATCCCCGTAACTCTCATAGACCTGTGATGGAGAATTCTCCCATGACGTTTAAGAACATTCTCGGTGCGGTTCTCGCCGCGCTGGCTTTGACGGTATTCGCCGTCGATCCGGCGCTCGCGCAGGACGCGACCATCAACAAGGGCGACACCACCTGGATGATGACCGCCACGGTCCTCGTTCTCGTGATGACCGTTCCCGGCCTCGCACTGTTCTACGGCGGCCTCGTCCGTTCGAAGAACATGCTCTCGATACTGATGCAGGTCGGCTACACCGTCTGCATCGTCTTCCTGATCTGGGTCATCTACGGATACTCGGTCACCTTCACCGGCGGCTCCGACTTCTTCGGTGGGTTCTCGAAGGCGTTCCTCTCCGGCGTGACCTTCGAATCGAAGGGCGGCACGTTCTCGGATCGCGTTGCGATTCCCGAACTCGTGTTCGTGATGTTCCAGGCGACCTTTGCCGCGATCACCGCTTCGCTGCTGCTCGGCTCGGTCGCCGAACGCATGAAGTTTTCGGCGGTAGCGCTCTTCATTCCGCTCTGGATCACGATCGTCTATTTCCCGATTGCCCACATGGTCTGGTACTGGGCCGGTCCGGACGCCGTCGTCGACGCCGCGAAAGCGGTGGCTGCGGCAGCGGCGGGCGAAGCCAAGACCAAGGCACAGGCAGCGCTTGAGGCCGTTCAGGCCGACGGCGGCTATCTTTTCAAGCTCGGCGCCCTCGACTTCGCCGGCGGCACGGTCGTGCACATCAACTCCGGCATCGCCGGCCTGATGGGTGCGCTGATCGTCGGCAAGCGTCTGGGCTACGGCAAAGAACTGATGCCTCCCCACTCGCTGGTGATGACCTATATCGGCGCCATGCTTCTCTGGTTCGGCTGGTTCGGCTTCAACGCCGGCTCCAACCTTGAGGCAACCGGCTCGGCAGTCGTCGCTTTCGTCAACACCTTCATCGCAACCGCCGCTGCCGGCATCTCCTGGATGCTGGTGGAATGGCTCGTGAAGGGTAAGCCGAGCCTGCTCGGTCTTGCTTCCGGTATCGTCGCCGGTCTCGTCGCCATTACCCCGGCGTCGGGCTTCGCAGGCACGATGGGCGGTCTGGTGCTCGGCCTTGTCGCCGGCGTCGTGTGCTTCTTCTTCTGCACGACGGTGAAGAACATCTTCAAGTACGACGACGCGCTCGACGTGTTCGGCGTTCACTGCATCGGCGGTATCGTCGGCGCGATCGGCACCGGCATCGTCGCCGCTCCGTCGCTCGGCGGCGTCGGCATCACCGACTACACCGGCCCGATCCTGAAGGTCGACTCGCCCGCCTACGACATCGCCGGCCAGGTCCTCATTCAGGCCCAGGCAGTCGGCATCACGATCCTGTGGTCGGGCATTCTTTCGGCGGTCCTCTTCTTCATCGTGAAGATGGTCGTCGGCCTCCGTCCGAGCCCGGATCAGGAGCGCGAAGGTCTCGACATCAGCGATCACGGCGAACGCGCCTACAACTAAGTCTGGTCGGCCGGAGGCAAGCCTCCGGCCTTCCTTACAAAAGTAAGGAAACCCCGGCTCTTCCCGAGCCGGGGTTTTTCTTTACCCGCGGATGGCCGCCCCCATGGTTAAACGCGCCTTAACCGCCGATTCCTAAAGTCTGGGCCTGAAATTGAAGGGCTTTGAGGCGGGCATGGCAGGAAGCGCACTGGCCGGAAGGCGCGAGCATGGGGGCACGAGATCGCCCTTCGTGCGGCTGACCGAATTGCTCGCAGGACTCGAGCCGAGCAAACCGCTGATCAATCTTTCCGTCGGCGAGCCGCGCCATCCCATGCCGGATTTCGTGGCCCCCGTGATCGCGGCGAACGTCAACGGCTTTGCGAAATATCCGATGCTGCGCGGCACGGACCGGTTCCGGACCGCCGCCGCGAACTGGCTCGGCCGCCGTTACAGACTCCCGCGCGCCATCGATCCGAACAAGGAAGTCGTGGTGCTGAACGGCAGCCGCGAAGGCCTGTTCCTCGCGGGCGTTGCCGCGAAGCGTCTGCTCGGCGAGCGCGCTGGCAAGCCCGCGATCATCGTGCCCAATCCGTTTTACCCCGCTTATGGCGCGGGCGCGGAAGTAGCAGGCTGCGAACTCGTGGCACTCCCCGCTTTGCGCGAAAACAATTTCATTCCCGATTACGACGCGGTGCCGGACGAACTGCTCGCGCGCACGGTCGCGATCTATCTCTGCTCGCCCGCGAATCCGCAGGGCTCGGTACTGCCGCGCGAGACGCTTTCGAGCGTGATCGCGCGCGCGCGCGAGGCGGGCGCATATGTTTTCGCCGACGAGTGCTATTCGGAAATCTGGCTCGGCGACAAGAAGCCGGTGGGCGCGCTGGAAGCCTGCGGCGCGAGCTTCGATAACGTCGTCGCTTTCAACTCACTGTCCAAGCGCTCGAACTTGCCGGGACTGCGCTGCGGCTTCGCGGCCGGCGACGCGAAATTCATCGCAGCCTACGCCGATCTTCGCAATGTCTGCGCGCCGCAGGTGCCCGAGCCCTTGCAGGAAGTCGCGGTCACGGCTTACGGCGACGAACATCACGTTGAAGACACGCGCAAGCTCTATCGCGAGAAATTCGATCTCGCCGATAAACTGCTCGGCGCCCACTTCGGGCACAAACGCCCTGAAGGCGGATTCTTTCTGTGGCTCGATGTGACTTCGCTCGGCGACGACGAAGCCGCGACGAAGACGCTGTTCACCGAAGCCGGGCTTCGCGTCGTGCCGGGAAGTTATCTCGCCCGCGAGGGCAGCGACGGAAAAAATCCGGGCGCCGGCTATATCCGGGTCGCCCTTGTCGATGATTTGAGAACCACCGAAGAAGCGCTCACGCGCCTCGCATCGTTCGGAAAGTAGTCGGATCGCAAGAATGCGCCAGTCCTCCGCCAGAAACGCCAGCCTGTTTCCCGAAGAAATCGTCAGCGCGTTCCATCGCCGCCTCGCCGAATTGCGCGGGTTTGCGCTGATCGTGTTCGTGATCGCGTGTCTCGTCGCGATCGGCACCTGGTCGTCTCAGGACCCGAATTTCGGTTACGCCGCCGACGGCAACGTGAATAACCTGATGGGCCGCGCGGGTGCCGCCTTCTCCGATTTCATGATGCAGGTGTTCGGCCTCGGCTCGCTCGCGCTGCTTTTGCCGGTCGCGATCTGGGGTTGGCTCGTGATGACGCATCGCGCGTTGAAGCGCTGGAAAATCCGCATCCTGTTCTGGCTCGGCGCGGTGTTGTTCGCATGCGGCTTTGCCGCCTGCTTTCGCGCGCCTTCGAGCTGGCCGCTGCCGACCGGCCTCGGCGGCGCGATCGGCGATTCGCTGATCTTCATTCCGTCGTTGTTACTCGGCTCGACCGCGAATGCGAGCCGGATTCTCATGGGCCTTCTGTTCGCGATGCCGACGGTCTTCACGCTTGCGATCGCGCTCGGCGCGGGTTTCCAGCAAGAGCCCCCCGCACGCGAGCTCGACGACTACGGCGACGACGGCGAACTCGGCGAGCCCACCGAACCCGCGAACCTGTTCGCGCGCGTCTCCGCCGCTTTCGGCAGCGTCTTTCATGTCTTCTATATGTTGCGCGCACGTCTCTCGGGACGCCGTCAGCCGAAAGTGAAGCGCTCGTTACGCGAACGTCTCGCCGCCTTCCTCGCAGCCGAACCGGAGCTACCGCCCGCGAAGAGCGCGCGCCGCGAGCCAACACTGGTGCCGGGCAAGGGTGCGGACGCCGAGTACGAAGAAGAGGGCGAGTACGAAGAGGAAGAATACGAGGACGAGGAAGAGGAAGCCGACGCGCCGCGCAGGAAGCCCGCGCCCGCGCAGTCGCGCGAAAAGAAGCGCCGCCGCGGCGGCACCTACAAACTTCCGCCGTTCGATATTCTCGCCGCCGCTTCCGGCTCGCGCACACCCGCGCTTTCTGTGAAGGCGCTCGAGGAAAATTCGCGCATGCTCGAAAGCGTGCTCGAGGATTTCGGCGTGAAGGGTCAGGTCGTCAACGCAAGTCCGGGCCCGGTCGTCACACTCTACGAACTCGAACCCGCGCCCGGCATCAAGTCGTCGCGCGTGATCGGCCTTGCCGACGACATCGCCCGCTCGATGAGCGCAGTCTCCGCGCGCGTCGCTGTCATCCCCGGCAAGAACGCAATCGGCATCGAATTGCCGAACGCGAAGCGCGAGAAGGTCGTGCTGCGCGAGCAGCTCGAATCGCGCGACTTCCGCGACACGCCTTCGAGCCTGCCGCTCTGTCTCGGCAAGAACATCGGCGGCGAGCCGGTGATCGCCGATCTCGCGCGCATGCCGCACTTGCTGATTGCCGGTACCACCGGCTCCGGCAAATCGGTCGCGATCAACACCATGATTCTTTCGCTGCTCTACCGGCTCTCGCCCGAGCAGTGCCGTCTCATCCTGATCGACCCGAAGATGCTCGAACTTTCCGTCTATGACGGCATCCCGCATCTGCTCTCGCCCGTCGTGACCGATCCGCGCAAGGCCGTGATCGCGCTCAAATGGGCGGTGCGCGAGATGGAAGAACGCTACAAGAAAATGTCGAAGCTCGGCGTGCGCAACATCGCGAACTTCAACGAAGCCGTCGTCGAAGCCGCTGCCAAGGGCAAGTCGATCAAGCGCACGGTGCAGACCGGCTTCGACCGCGAAACCGGCGAGGCGATCTACGAATCCGAGGAAATGGATCTCGAGCCGTTACCGTTCATCGTCGTTGTGGTCGACGAAATGGCAGACCTGATGATGGTCGCGGGCAAGGACATCGAAGGCGCGATTCAGCGCCTCGCGCAGATGGCGCGCGCCGCCGGCATCCATCTCCTGATGGCGACACAGCGTCCGTCGGTCGACGTGATCACCGGCACCATCAAGGCGAACTTCCCGACCCGCATTTCCTTCCAGGTGTCGTCGAAGATCGACAGCCGTACCATTCTGAACGAGCAGGGCGCCGAGCAGCTCCTCGGCCAGGGTGATATGCTCTACATGGCCGGCGGCTCGCGCATTTCGCGCGTCCATGGTCCGTTCTGTTCCGACGCCGAAGTCGAGCGCGTCGTGCGTCACCTGAAAGAACAGGGCGTTCCGGAATATCTCGAGGAGATCACCGCGGAGCCCGAGGAAGGCGAGGACGGTTCGATATTCGACAAATCCGCGATGGGCGAGGAGGGCGGCGATCTTTACGAGCGCGCGGTCGCGATCGTGCTGCGCGACCGCAAGGCTTCGACGTCCTATGTCCAGCGCCGTCTCCAGATCGGCTACAACCGCGCCGCGACCCTGATTGAGCGCATGGAGATGGAAGGCGTCATTTCCGCCGCGAACCACTCCGGAAAGCGCGAGATTCTCGCGGGCGGCGGAGCCGATTGACCCCGAAATCGTCGCCAAATCGCCATAGCCGCTTTCTAGAAACCGTTTGCGGGAGCGCCATGTTCACGCCGCCCCCGGAACCGCTACTTTCCCGCCGCTACCGGTATTATGTATCGGCCCTGCGCGGGGCCAACCCGATGATTCGGCAATCCTCGAGGAACAGATGAACCGGCTGACCAAGTTCTCTGCAATTCTGGCGCTTGGCGCGCTGCCGCTTGCCTCCGTTGCGCTCGCACAGAACGCGGCGGAAAAGAAACAGCAACCGAATGCGCAACAGCAGGGCCCGGCCGTCGCCGTTACCAAATCCGGCGTGAGACTCGATGCCAAGCAGGTCGCGGCACTCGAGCGCGTGACCAAGTTTTTCAATTCGACCGCGACGCTGGTCGGAAAATTCCATCAGATCGGTCCCGACGGCGGCAAGACCGACGGCGAATTTTTCATGCAGCGCCCGGGCCGCGTGCGCTTTCAATATGACGAGCCGAGCCCGATTGAACTGATCTCCGACGGCTCGTCGGTCGCCGTTCGTAACCGGACGTTAGCTACCCAAGACATCTATCCGCTCGGGCAGACGCCGCTGCGCTTTCTATTGGCCGAGAAAATCGATCTCCTGAACGACAGCAACATCACGAATGTTTTTCAGGACGACATCTTCATCACCGTGGTGATCGAGGAGAAGTCGCAGATCGCGGGCACCCACCGTCTGCGCATGCTGTTCGGCGCGAAGGACAATCAGTTGAAGCAGTGGACCATCACCGATCCGCAGGGCTTCGACACCACGGTCACGGTTTTCGATCTCGATTCCAAGACGCGGCCGGATCCTGGCCTCTTCAAGATCGACTTCACGCGCTATCAACAATAGCGCTGGCGCGCGACCGGCGAATGCGCCTAGATGCACGATGACTTTTTCCGTCGCGACCTGGAACATCAATTCGGTTCGTCTTCGTTTCCCGCAAGTGAAGCGTTTTCTCGCGCGCTTCTCGCCCGATGTGCTTTGCCTGCAAGAAACCAAGTGCCCCGACGACAAGTTTCCGCTGAACGACTTCAAAAAGCTGGGCTACGAGCACATCGCGATCCACGGCCAGAAGGGCTATCACGGCGTCGCCGTCATCGCGCGGCATCCGTTCGAGGATCAGACCAGGAATTTCTTCTGCGGCAAGAACGACGCGCGTCACGTTTCGGTGACGTTTGAGCGCAAGGCGAAACTCGACAAGCCGCTGACGATCCATAACTTCTATGTGCCGGCAGGCGGTGATATCCCCGATCCGTCGCTCAACGTGAAGTTCGAGCATAAGCTCCGGTTTCTCGATGAGCTTGCGACCTGCTCGGTCGCGCAGGACGCGAAGAAAGGTACGCGCGCGATTCTGGTCGGCGATCTCAACGTCGCGCCGCGCGAGCACGATGTCTGGAGCCACAAGCAAATGTTGAAGGTGGTGAGCCATACGCCGGTCGAAGTCGAAAAATTCGAGCACGCGCGCAACGCTGGCAGATGGATCGACGTGATGCGCGGCTTCGTGCCCGACGACCAGAAACTCTATACCTGGTGGAGCTATCGCGCGGCCGACAACTGGAAGCAGGCCGATCGCGGCCGCCGCCTCGACCATGTCTGGGCAAGTTCGGCGCTCGAAGGTGCGGCGCAAAGCATGAAAGTTTTCAAGCCCTCGCGCGGCTGGCAGCAACCCTCCGACCACGTTCCGGTAATCGCGGAATTTGCGCTCTAGCGCTTAGGCGTTCGGCTCGAAACGCGGCCGCACTGTATCGAGATCGTCGAGCACCGCATCGATCCGCCGCGCGATCATCGTGCGCAGGCCCGCCGCGGCCTCGACATCGCTTTCGAGCAGACGCATGAAAATGCCGCGCGGAATTTTATAAAGGGTCGAAGGTTCGACTGAAATCGCCGACGCCGGCCGGTCGGTATCGACGATCAGCGCGCTTTCGCCGATCAAGCCGCCTTCACCCACGACAATCGGCTCTTCGAGCGGCTTCGCGCTCGCGCGCCGCAGACGGATTGCGCCGGCTACTACCGCATAGGCGCTGTCGGCGGGCTCACCTTCCTCGAACAACAATTCGCTCGCACGCAGATGAACGGTTTCGAGACTGATCGCAAGCACGCGCAGCGCATCCGGCCCGAGCACGCGGAACGTTGCGATCCGGCGCAGAAAAAGAATGTCGTCTTCGAGCGCCATCGATTCTTTAAGGTACCAGCTTGTAGCCGCCGCCTTCGGTGACGAGCAGGCTCGCGTTGGAAGGATCTTTTTCGATCTTCTGCCGCAGACGATAGATATGCGTTTCCAGCGTGTGCGTGGTCACGCCGGAATTATAGCCCCAGACTTCGGTCAGCAGTTGATCGCGCGGCACCGGCGTTTTTCCGGCGCGATAGAGATAGCGCAGGATCGCGGTTTCCTTTTCGGTTAGCCGCGTCTTCTTGCCTTTCTCATCGACCAGCAGTTTCGCGCCCGGACGAAAGGAATAGTGGCCGACCGGAAAGATCGCGTCCTCGCTCGCCTCGTGGCTGCGAAGCTGCGCGCGGATGCGCGCCAAGAGCACCGCGAACTTGAAGGGCTTGGTGACGTAATCGTTCGCGCCGGCTTCCAGCCCGAGCACGGTATCGGAGTCAGTGTCGTGTCCGGTGAGCATGATCACCGGCGACTTGAAGCCGTTCTTGCGCATGACGCGCACCGCTTCGCGGCCGTCCATGTCCGGCAGGCCGACGTCCATGATCAGGAGATCGATGTGGCCCTGACCCGCGCGCTCGATCGCGGCTTGCGCGGAATCGGCGGACTCGGTGGCAAATTCCTGATGCAGCGCGAGCTGTTCGAGCAGCGTTTCGCGCAACTCTGCGTCATCATCGACAACGACAATCGTGCGGGCATTGGCCATGGAGCGCTTTGAACCTGTTGCTGTTTTTCTTGGTCCGGGGGAGTAACCAACTCCCCCTTGCCAAGCAAGGGTTTGACATTACACGCTTTTGTGTAGCGGCGGAACGAGACGGGACAATCGGGTGCGAAACGGCGGACTGAGCCTCATTCGGGTCACGGCGGCGGCCGGAGGCCCAACTCGTGGGCACCTGATCGCCGGAAACCGGGTATTTCCAGTCGCGCTGGGGCGCGGCGGCATCCGCGCAAATAAGCGTGAGGGCGATGGCGCTACGCCGCGCGGGCGCTTCAAGCTCCTGCGGATCTGGTGGCGCGCTGACCGGCTGCCCCGGCCGGGTGCGGCCTTAGCGATTCGCCGCATCGGCAAGAACGACGGCTGGTGCGAGGACCCGCGCGCGCGGAACTACAATCGCCCGGTGAAGCTCTCAGCCCAGAGCCATGCCGACCGGCTATGGCGCGAGGATCATCTCTACGATCTCGTGATCGAACTCGACCACAACACGCGCCCGCGCGTGCCTTATCGCGGCAGCGCCGTGTTCATCCACTTCGCACGAATAGGCTTCACACCGACGGCCGGATGCGTCGCGCTGAAGCGCGGCCACTTGCAGAAACTTTTGCCGCGGCTGGCGAGAGATTGCTGGGTGGAGATTCGCTAGATTTGATTCCCGCGGAAAGCGGAGACGACAAGATCAAACAATCTTCGGCCTGCTGCCGAAAATCGCGCTCCCCACGCGCACATGCGTGGCACCTAGATTGATTGCGCTCTCGAAATCCGCGCTCATGCCCATCGAGAGCAATGTCAGCCCGTTGCGCTCTGCGATTTTTTTCGTAAGCGCGAAATGCGGCGCCGGCGCTTCGTCCGCCGGCGGAATGCACATCAAACCCGCGATCTCGAGCGAATACGTCTCGCGGCATTCCTTGATGAAAGCGTCGGCATTCTCCGGCAGCACGCCCGCCTTCTGCGGCTCGGCACCCGTATTCACCTGCACGAACAGAAGCGGCGACTTTCCCGCCTTCTGGATTTCTTTCGCGAGTTCGGCGGCGAGCTTCGGCCGGTCGAGCGAATGGATCGCGTCGAAGACCGAGAGCGCTTCCTTCACCTTGTTGGTTTGCAGCGGCCCGACGAGATGCAGCTCGATGCCTTGGTAGCGCTCACGCAATCCGGGCCACTTGGCCTTTGCTTCCTGTACCCGATTCTCGCCGAACAGACGCTGTCCCGCATCCAGCACCGGCGCAATTTCGTCGGCGCCGAAAGTCTTGGAAATCGCGATCAGACGGACCGAAGCCGGTGCGCGCCCCGCGGCTTTCGTGGCCTTTTCGATCTGGCGAAGGATTTCGCGCAGGTTTTCGGCGCCGGCATCGCTCATTTCGCCTGTCTCGCGCGTCCGGACAGCCCTGACAAGCCCGAAACCATTGCTTGGAATGGCGATTCGTGGTCCAAACCGGCCGTTTTCGGACCCTATAAAGACCCATGAAAAACGAGCGTTACAACGCCCGCGCGGCCGAACCCCGCTGGCAGAAAATCTGGGACGAGCGCGAAATCTTCAAGACGAAGAACGACGACCCGCGCCCCAAATATTACGTGCTCGAGATGTTTCCCTATCCGTCGGGACGCATCCACATGGGTCACGTCCGCAACTACACCATGGGCGACGTGGTCGCGCGCTACATGCGCGCCAAGGGCAAGAACGTGCTGCATCCCATGGGCTGGGACGCCTTCGGTATGCCCGCCGAAAACGCGGCGATGCAGAACAAGGTTCACCCGAAGAAGTGGACTTACGAAAACATCGCCACCATGAAGAAGCAGCTCAAGTCGATGGGTCTCTCGCTCGACTGGAGCCGCGAGATCGCGACCTGTGATCCGAGCTACTACCGCCACCAGCAGAAGATGTTTCTGGATTTCTGGAAGGCCGGGCTCGTCGAACGCAAGGTCTCGAAGGTGAACTGGGACCCGGTCGATATGACCGTGCTCGCCAACGAGCAGGTGATCGACGGCAAGGGCTGGCGCTCGGGCGCGGAAGTCGAGCAACGCGAATTGACCCAGTGGTTCTTCAAAATCACGGATTATTCGCAGGAATTGCTCGACGCGCTCGACACGCTCGATCGCTGGCCGGAAAAAGTCCGGCTGATGCAGAAGAACTGGATCGGCCGCTCGGAAGGCCTGCTCTGCCGCTTCATGCTGGCGAAGCCCGAGGGCGAGTCCGGCGAAGTCGAAGTTTTCACCACACGCCCCGACACGCTGTTCGGCGCCAGCTTCATCGCGATCTCGCCCGATCATCCGATTGCGAAGGCGGTAGCCGCACGCGATCCGAAAGCGGTCGCCTTCATCGAAGAGTGCAAGAAGATCGGCACCGCGCAGGAAGCGATCGATAAAGCCGAGAAGCTCGGCTTCGACACCGGCTTGCGCGCGAAGCATCCATTCGACGATTCCTGGGAACTGCCGGTTTACATCGCGAACTTCGTGCTGATGGAATACGGTACCGGCGCAATCTTCGGCTGTCCGGCGCACGACCAGCGCGACCTCGACTTCGCTCGCAAATATAATCTGCCGGTTCGCCCGGTCGTCATTCCCGAAGGCGCCGACCCGAAGACGTTCGAAGTCGGCGACGAGGCCTATGTCGAAGATGGCAGGCTTGCGAATTCGCGCTTCCTCGACGGCATGAGCGTCGAAGCCGCGAAGGAAGAAGTTGCAAAAAGGCTTGAAAAACAAAGCATCGGCAACCGTCCGGTGGCGCAGCGCCAGGTGCAGTTTCGCCTGCGCGACTGGGGCATTTCGCGCCAGCGCTACTGGGGCTGCCCGATCCCGGTGATCCACTGCGAGAAATGCGGTGTGGTGCCGGAGAAGGACGAGAACCTTCCGGTCGTGCTTCCCGAAGACATCAATTTCGATCGCCCGGGAAATCCGCTCGACCGCCATCCGACCTGGCGCGATGTGTCATGCCCGCAATGCGGCGGCACCGCGCGGCGCGAAACAGACACCATGGATACCTTCGTCGATTCGTCGTGGTACTTCCTGCGCTTCACTGCGCCCGATGCGGCGACGCCGACCGACTTGAAGGCCGCGCAATACTGGATGCCGGTCGATCAATATATAGGCGGCGTCGAGCATGCGATTCTGCATCTTTTGTATTCACGCTTCTTCACCCGCGCGATGAAACAGACCGGACACGCCAATATCGACGAGCCGTTCAAGGGCCTGTTCACGCAAGGCATGGTCGTCCACGAGACCTATCAGAAGAAAGACGGCAGCTTCGTTTCGCCCGCCGAAGTGAAGATCGAACTCGACGGCGACAAGCGCAAAGCTTTTCTTCTCTCGAACGGCGAGCCGGTGACCGTCGGCCCGATCGAGAAGATGTCGAAGAGCAAACGCAACACCGTTGATCCCGACGACATCATGGAAACCTACGGCGCGGATGTCGCGCGCTGGTTTATGTTGTCGGACTCGCCGCCCGAGCGCGATGTCGAATGGACTGAAGACCGCGTGCAGGGTGCCTCGCGTTTCGTGCAGCGTCTTTACAGAATCGCAAACGAACTTGCCGAAATCGGCGCGAAAGCCGGAACGGCGAAGCCCGTGCAGTTTTCCGACGCAGCGACCGCCGTGCGCAAGGTCGCGCACACCGCGCTCGCCCGCGTCGGCGAGGATATCGAGAAGCTCCGCTTCAACCGTTGCGTCGCGCACATCTACGAAGCCGCGAATGCGATCGGCGCCGCGGTCGAGGCGAACAAATCGCCCACGCCGGATATGGCTTTCGCCTTCCGCGAGGCCGCGGAAATTCTGGTCCGCATCGCCGCCCCGATGATGCCGCACCTTGCCGAGGAATGCTGGGCCGCGCTCGGCCATCAAAAACTGATCGCCGAGGAGCCCTGGCCCGAAGTCGAGGCCAGCCTCCTTGTGGAAGACACAATTACCCTGCCTGTTCAGGTCAACGGGAAGAAACGGGCGGATGTGACGGTCTCGCGCGACGCGCCTGCGGGCGAAGTCGAAAAGGCCGTGTTAGCATTGGATGCGGTACAACAGGCCCTGGGCGGCAAGGCCCCGAAGCGGATCGTGGTGGTCCCGCAGAGAATCGTGAATGTGGTTGCGTAATTCAACAATTTCAAAGGCTTGGCGGGGTGCTGCGGTATTGCTGCTGGCTGCATCCCTCGGCGGCTGTTTCCAGCCGATGTATGGCCAGTCGACCCTGTTCGGCGCCGGCGCGAAGCTGCGCGACGATCTCCGCCAGGTCGAGATTCTCGAAATCGATGGCCGCCTTGGTCAGGAAATCCGCAACGATCTGATCTTCGAGCTCACCGGCGGCAAGGGCAATCCGGTCGGCGCGCCGTACCAGCTTGCGATGACCATTACGTCGGCCTCGCAGACGCCGCTGGTCGACGTCGCCTCCGGCCGCGCGACATCCGAAACCGTGGTGCTCGACGTCACCTATCGCGTACTCGAAGTCGGCACGAACAGAATCGTGCTGACCGAAAAAGCGCTGGCACGCATTTCGATCGACCGCACCCAGCAACGCTTCGCCGGCATGCGCGCGGTGCGCGACGCACAGAACCGCGCGGCGAAACTGGTCGCCGAGCAGATCCGCTCGCGCCTCGCGTCGTATTTCCTGACCCGCACCTAAGCCTTCCGGAAATGGTCGCACTGAACCGCAGCGACTACGACAGCTTCGTCGAAGATCCCGATCCCCGTTATCCGGTCGTTTTGATTTACGGCCCTAACCGCGGGCTGGTCAGCGAGCGGATCGAGACGCTGCTGAAAAACCTGCGCGGAAAAAACGCCGACGATTTCACAGTGGTCGCGCTCGACGGCGATGCGCTGGCAAGCGACCCGGGCAAGCTTTCCGACGAAGCCCGCACCATCGGCCTGTTTGGCGGCAAGCGCATCCTGCATGTTCGCGCGGGTGGCCGCTCTTTCGTCGAAGGCCTGAAGCCGCTTTTGGAAGAGCCGGTGCGCGAGACCGTGATCGCGATCGAGGCCGGCGACATTGCGAAGAACTCGCCGCTGCGGACGGCATGCGAAGCAGCGAAGTCGGCCGCCGTGATTCCCTGTTACGACGACGATGCCCGCTCCATCGGCGCGCTGATCGACAGCTCCCTCCTGCGCGCGGGCCTGACCATCGACCGTGACGCGAAAGAAACGCTCGTGAGTCTCGTCGGCGCCGACCGGCTTTCGACCCGGGGCGAGATCGAGAAGCTCATCTTCTATGCCGGCGACACGAAGAAAATCGCGCTTGCCGATGTCCGCGCGGTTGTCGCCGACGCTTCTGGGCTTGCCATCGACGACGTACTGGACGCGGCTGCCGCCGGCGATTCGAAAGCGGCACTCCGCGCGCTATCCGTTGCCCGCGCCGAAGGCACCTCACCCGCAAGCGTCATCAACGCCGCGATCCGTTATCTCGCGGCACTCCATAAAATGAGTCTTCAGGTCGAAGCCGGAGAAGACACCGAAAGCGTGCTGAAACGCGGCCGTGTATTCTGGCGCCGGATGGACGATCACAAGCGCGCGCTGCGCCGCCTCGGTTCGCGCTCGATCGAAAGCGCGCTGATCTCGCTTGGCGAAGCGGAATTGCAATCGCGCCGCTCCGCGGACCTCGCCGATGTGATTGCCGAGCGCGCCATTCTCTCGCTCGCCGAACGCGGCAAGCGGAAAGGCGCATAGTTTCGCCATAGCCGGGCTTGTCCCGGCCATCTCGATTTCCGAAGCAATGCGCTATTAAAGGAAATGCCCGGCACAAGGCCGGGCATGACGGGAATTTTAGATAAGCGAAAGTCCGCTTGAAATAAGGACTTTTAATACCTCACGCCGAGCTTGCGGCAGAGCGCATCCAACTGCTCGAGCGATTTGTACTTGATCTTCATCTCGCCCTTGGCGCCGCGGTTGTTGATCGAAACCGCCATGCCGAGCTGATCGACCAGTTTCTTCTCGAGCGAGCGTACGTCGGCGGATTTCGCGGGCTTCGCCTTGCCGCCGGCTTTCGTCTTCGAAGGCTTGCGCTCGTTCGGCGAAAGCGCCTCGACATCGCGCACGTTCATGCCGCCGTCGACGATGGCTTTCGCGAGTTTCTCCGGATCGTCATGCGCGAGCAGCGCGCGCGCGTGACCCGCGGTGAGCTTGCCCTCGGAGAGATACTTCTTCACCGAGTTCGGCAGCTTCAATAGCCGCAGCGTATTCGCGATATGGCTGCGGCTTTTGCCGACGACCTTGGCGAGATCGTTCTGGCTGTAGTGAAACTGCTCGACGAGATTCTCGTAGCCTGCTGCCTCTTCCAAAGGATTGAGGTCGGCGCGCTGCACGTTCTCGACGATCGCGATCTCAAGCGCTTCCTTGTCGCCGATCTCGAGTAGCGTGATCGGAACGTCATGCACGCCCGCGCGCTGCGCCGCGCGCCAGCGCCGCTCGCCGGCTATGATCTCGTACTGGTCTTTCTTTCCGCTGACCGGGCGCACCAGAATCGGCTGAAGGATGCCCTTCTCGCGGATCGACGCGGAAAGATTGTCGAGCTCTTCCGAATCGAAAACCTTGCGCGGGTTTTTCGGATTGGCCTTGAGATATTCGATCGGCACACGCTTCTGTCCGCGCGCGCGATCGATCGCGGCCGTCTCGTCGCCGACGTCGCCGATCAGCGCCGCCAGTCCCCGTCCCAATCGTGAGCGTTCTTCCGCCATCGCCACTATCGCTCTCCCCGCATCACATTATTTACGCGGCCGCGAGCGCGCGTTCGCGCTGCACGATCTCGGATGCAAGTTTCAGGTAAGCCTGACTGCCGACGCATTTCAGATCGTAGAGCAGCACCGGCTTGCCGTAGGACGGCGCTTCGGAGACGCGCACGTTGCGCGGGATCACGGTGTCGAAAACTTTCTTGCCCATGAACTGCCGCACGTCGGCAACCACCTGGTCGGAGAGATTGTTGCGCGCGTCGTACATGGTGAGCACGATGCCGTGGATGGTGAGTGCGGGATTGAGACTCATCTTCACCTGCTCGACGGTCTTCAGCAGTTGCGAAAGACCTTCGAGCGCGAAGAACTCGCACTGCAACGGCACGAGCACCGCGTCGGACGCCGCCATTGCATTTACGGTGAGCAGGTTCAGGGACGGCGGACAATCGACCAATACATAGGTGTAGCCCTCTGCCTCGAGCACGCCGTCGGCGCCGCGCGACGGACGGGAAAGTTTTCCTATCGCGTCCCGCAGCCGGTAGGCGCGGTCCTTGCGGGTGGCGAGCGAAAGTTCGAGACCGGAGAGGTCGAGCGTCGAAGGCGCGATGTGAAGACCCGGAACGGCGGTCTCGCGGATAACGCCCTGCATGTCCGATTCGCCGACCAGCACGTCGAACGTGGAGCGGTCCCGATCCTTGCGGTCGATGCCGAGCCCGGTCGAGGCGTTGCCCTGCGGGTCGAGGTCCACGATCAGGACCCGCTCGCCGATCGCGGCGAGCGCCGTTCCGAGGTTGATGGCGGTCGTGGTCTTGCCGACCCCGCCCTTCTGGTTGGCGAGCGAAAGTACCCGGGGACGAAGAGAGTTGCTCATGGCCGCATCCAATAAGCGTTAGCGCCGCGATGCCTTGTCGATCAGGAGGATTCTACCACGCGGATCGGTCAGGCTGTTCCTTAATTGATAGTTAACGTTCCAAGATTTAGCGGCTGTAGTCAATTCGTCATCTATATCTTGGGATTTGAGAAAGACTCCTTTCGCGCCCGCGCGCAAGAAGTCTTCGGTTAACTCCAACAGTTTTGGCAAGGGCGCGAAGGCGCGCGCAGTCACCGTTTGAATTCCTGTGCCGATCCGTTTCGTAACCGACTCGACCCTTTCGGCATAAACCGTCAGTGGCGCGTCGGCGATACGCGCTGCTTCGCGAAGGAAAGATGCTTTTCGCGTGTCGCTCTCGACCAGGTGAAATTTTTTATCCGGCGAAGCGATCGCAAGCACGAGTCCGGGGAAGCCGCCGCCACTCCCGACATCCACAATTTCTTTCACGTCTTCGATGTCGGGCAAGAGCTGCAAACTGTCCGCGATATGGCGCGTCCAAACTGTGTTCAGGGTCGAAGGCGCAACGAGCTGCACGACCTGCTGCCACTTTAGGAAATGCGCGACGAAGCGATCGAGCCGCTCCGCTGTTTCACGTGAAACGGGCGTGATTCGAAGTGCGCTTTCGCGGTCCTGCGCGAGCAGCTTCTCGTCGATCATCCGGCTTTGCGGCGCGCATGCAGCGCAAGCAACCCGAGCGCTGCCGGCGTCATGCCCTCGATGCGGTTGGCGTGACCGAGTGTCTTCGGCCGCACAGTCGAGAGCTTCGCGCGAAGTTCGTTCGAGAGCCCCGGGATCGCATCGAAATCCATCGCGTCCGGAAGGCTCATTGCTTCGTCGCGGCGGAAACGCTCGGCGTCCTCGCGCTGGCGGTCGAGATAGACCGAATACTTCGCATCGATCTCGAGCTGCTCGGCGATCTTCGGGTCGAGTGCGGAAAGCCCGGGCCAGATCTTCGCGACCTGCTCGGTCGTGACATGCGAATAGGACAGAAGATCGAACGCGGTGCGACGCTGTCCGTCGCGGTTCAACACGATGCCGAAGCGCTCGCCCTCGTTCGGCGTAACCGAAACCGACTTTGCTTCCGCGCGAGCCGCATTGAGCTCCGCGATCTTCTTGCCGAAGGCTGCCGCCCGAACCGTACCGACGCAGCCAAGCGCCTCGCCCTTTGCCGTCAGCCGCTGGTCGGCGTTATCGGCGCGCAGCGCGAGCCGGTATTCGGCGCGCGAGGTGAACATCCGATAGGGCTCGGTGACACCCCGTGTGATCAGATCGTCGATCATCACGCCGAGATACGCTTCGGTCCGGTCGAACGTGATCGCCTCGCCACCGCCGGCGCGGCACGCGGCATTCAAACCCGCGACCAGGCCTTGCGCTGCGGCTTCCTCGTAGCCGGTGGTGCCGTTGATCTGGCCCGCGAGAAACAGCCCCGGAATTTTCTTGGTCTCGAGCGAAGCCGTGAGTTCGCGCGGATCGACATGATCGTATTCGATCGCATAGCCGCAGCGCTTCATCACCACGCGCTCGAGCCCCGGGATCGTCGCAAGCAGCGCCGCCTGCACATCCTCGGGCAGCGAGGTCGAAATGCCGTTCGGATAAACGGTGTCGTCGTCGAGACCTTCCGGCTCTAGAAAAATCTGGTGCCCGTCGCGCTCGCCGAAGCGCACGATCTTGTCCTCGATCGACGGGCAATAGCGCGGACCCCGGCTTTCGATGCGGCCCGAATACATCGCCGAGCGACGGATGTTGTCGCGAATGACCTGGTGGGTCGCTTCGGTCGTGCGTGTGATTCCGCATTCGACTTGGGCGTTTTCGATGCGTGTCGTCAGCATCGAGAACGGCTCCGGCGGATTGTCGCCGGGCTGCATTTCGAGCGAGGCCCAGTCGATGGTCTTGCCGTCGAGCCGCGGCGGCGTCCCGGTCTTCAGACGCGCGAGCGAAATATCGAAAGCCGCAAGCGTGCGCGAGAGTCCCATCGCAGGCGCTTCGCCGACACGACCGGCCGGGATCTGCCGTTCGCCGATATGGATCAGACCGCGCAGGAACGTCCCGGTCGTGAGCACCACCGCGCCGCAGGCAAACTCGCGCCCGTCGCCGAGCCGCACGCCGGCGATCTTTCCATTTGCGAGAACCAGATCGTCGGCCTCGCCTTCGATGATGGTGAGATTCTTCTGCGCGGAAAGTTCGCGCTGCATCGCCGCTGCATAGAGCTTGCGGTCGGCCTGTGCACGGGGACCGCGCACCGCCGGACCTTTGCGTTTGTTGAGCACGCGAAACTGGATTCCGGCGGCGTCGGCCACGCGCCCCATCAAACCATCGAGCGCATCGACCTCGCGCACGAGATGGCCTTTGCCGAGACCCCCGATCGCAGGATTGCAGGACATCGCGCCGACGGTCGCGAATTGGTGTGTGATGAGCGCGGTATTCGCGCCCATGCGCGCGGATGCAGCCGCGGCTTCGGAGCCGGCGTGTCCACCACCCACAACGATGACGTCGAATGTCTGCATAGCGCGAGTCCTCTAGCGCGGATCAGGGACTCGTCAAAGGCGTGTTTCACGTGAAACACCCGCGATCCGCGCTTCGCGGCCGCGTTAACCTTTCATTTACCAATACAGAAAGAACTGAAAATTTTATCGAGCACGTCTTCGACATCGACCCGGCCGGTGATGCGTCCGAGCGAGCGCGCGGCAAGCCGCAGTTCTTCCGCGAACAGTTCTTCCTGCCCCGGCTTCGCCAGCGAAAGCGCGGACGAAATTCGCGCCGACGCTTCGCGCAGCGCAACGCGCTGGCGCTCGCGCGTGACCAGCGCGGGCTCGCCTGCGAAACGCTCCGCTTCCTTCGCGAGTCGGCGCAAAAGCTCGTCGATGCCCGCGCCTGTTTTTGCGGAAATCGCGAGAGTCTCGTTTCGATTCAACGATTGTTTCGAGTCTGAATCGATCAGGTCTGATTTGGTTTGGATTTTCCAAAGCGTCTGATGCGGCTGGGTCGGCAGGCAAATCGAAGCGCCGCCCGCAGGCTCCAGCAACAGCACAAGATCGGCGGCCTCCGCCCGCGCCATCGCACGCCGCACGCCTTCCTGCTCGACCGGATCAGAGGTTTCGCGAATTCCGGCCGTATCGATCAGCACCACCGGCACACCGGAAAGGTCCAGCGCGACTTCGATCGCATCGCGCGTGGTGCCGGGAATGTCGGAGACAATCGCCACGTCGCGCTGTGCCAGCGCATTCAGCAGCGTCGATTTTCCGGCATTCGGCGCGCCTGCAATCGCGACCGCAAAACCTTCCCGCAGCCGCTCGCCGCGCCGCGCATCCGAAAGCGCCGCCTCGATCTCCGACAACATTTCGGATGCGACTCGAGCGGCGGGAGGCAAGAGATTCTCCGGCACATCGGCTTCGTCGGCGAAATCGAGATTGGCTTCGATCAGCGCCATGGCTTCGACCAGCAGCTCGCGCCAGGCTTCGACCTGCTTCGAAAGCGCGCCCTGATACTGGTGCATCGCCTGACGGCGCTGCGCTTCCGTCTCGGCAACGACCAGATCGCCAAGCCCTTCGGCGTGCGAAAGATCCATCTTGCCGTTCAAAACCGCACGCTTCGTGAACTCGCCAGCCTCCGCGGGCCGAAAGCCGGGTAGGGCGCCGAGCACCGCAAACACGCGCGCCAGGATCGCGCGGCCGCCATGCAGATGCAGCTCGACCATGTCCTCGCCGGTCTCGCTTTTCGGGCCCTGAAACCAGAGCGCCAGCGCATCGTCGACTGTTTCACGTGAATCAGGGTCGATCAGTTTCGCGCGCGCCGCGCGGCGCGGCTCAGGCAACTTCACGCCGAATGTTTCGAGTCCGACTCGAGCATTGGCTCCGCTGATTCTTACGACCGCAATCGCCGCCGGCAGCCGACCCGACGAGAGCGCAAAGATCGTGTCGTCGCTCATGCGAACACTCTCTGGAGCATCGTGTTAGACCATCGCATGTCCGAAAACAGCCTCGCGCAAAACCGGCTGGCCAACGAAACCAGCCCTTACCTCATCCAGCACAAGGATAACCCGGTGCACTGGTGGCCGTGGTCTCCGGAAGCCTTCGCAGAGGCCAGGCGCGCGAACAAGCCCGTCCTGCTCTCCATCGGCTATGCCGCCTGTCACTGGTGCCACGTCATGGCGCACGAGAGCTTCGAGGACGCCGCCACGGCCGCCGTGATGAACGATCTCTTCGTGAACATCAAAGTCGACCGCGAAGAGCGGCCTGAGGTCGATGAGATCTACATGAGCGCGCTCCAGCATCTCGGCGAGCAGGGCGGCTGGCCGCTGACCATGTTTCTCGATGCCGACGGCAAGCCGTTCTGGGGCGGCACGTATTTTCCGAAGACCGCGCAATACGGCCGCCCCGGCTTCACGGATGTGCTCCGCGAACTCTCGCGCATCTATCGCGAGGAGCCGGAGAAGGTCGGCAAGAACCGCGACGCGCTCATCGCCGCCCTCCGCCAGAAGGCCCGGCCGGCGGGCAAAGTGACGATCGGCGTTGAGGAGCTGAACCAGCTCGCGAACCAGTTTTTGAATCTGCTCGACATGGAAAAGGGCGGCATCCGTGGCGCGCCGAAATTTCCGCAAAGCGCGATTCTCGAAATGCTGTGGCGGGCAGGGGAAAGAACCGGATCCGAATCGTTCTTCGACGCTGTGCTCGTCGCACTTCGCAACATGTGCGAGGGCGGCATCTACGACCATCTCGGCGGCGGCTTCGCGCGCTACTCGGTCGACGACCGTTGGCTCGTGCCGCACTTCGAGAAGATGCTCTATGACAACGCGCAATTGCTCGAACTATTGGCGCTGGCCTGGAAGAAGACCGGCGACGATCTGTTCCGCCGCCGCGCGCACGAGACGGTCGAATGGCTGACCCGCGAGATGATCGTCGAAGGCGGCGGCTTCGCGTCCAGTCTCGACGCCGACTCCGAAGGCGAGGAGGGCAAGTTCTACGTCTGGTCGCTCGACGAGGTAGCGCGCGTGCTCGGCGCGGACGATGCCGCCTTCTTCGCGAAAGCCTACGACCTCACCCGCGACGGCAACTTCGAAGGCCACAACATTCCGAACCGCTTGCTCTCCGGAAGCGCGAGCGCCGAAGACGAGGTGCGGCTTGCGCCCTTGCGCGCGAAACTTCTGGACGCTCGCGCAGAACGAGTCCGGCCAGGACTCGACGACAAGGTGCTCGCCGACTGGAACGGATTGATGTGCGCGGCACTCGCCAACGCCGGCGCGCTGTTTAGCGAAGCGGCATGGATCGAACTCGGCGCGCGCGCTTTCCGTTTCGTCTCCGACTCGATGACGAAGAATAGCCGACTCGGCCATTCATGGCGCGCGGGCGGATTGCTCTTTCCCGGATTGTCCTCCGACTACGGCTCCATGATCCGCGCCGCCCTCGCGCTGCATCGCGCGACCGGCGAGAAAAAATATCTCGACCGCGCGATCAAGTGGGAGCACCTGCTCGAGGCCCATCATGCAAACCCGGAAACCGGCGGATATTTTCTCACCGCCGATGACGGCGGCGAACTGATCCTGCGGCCGCACTCGACGCGCGACGATGCGATCCCGAACCCGCATGCCTGGATGGCGCAGAACCTCGCACGGCTCGCGGCGCTTACAGGACAATATTCCTATACCGAAAAAGCCGACCGGCTGTTCGAGGGCGTGCTGCCGCTCGCAGCCGCGAACCTTTTCGGTCACGCGGCGTTATTAGCCGCGCTCGACACCCGGCTCCGCCTCAATGAAATCGTCGTCACCGGCGCCCGAGCCGGCGAATTTGCCAAGGCCGCGCTCGCACAATCCTTCCTTGCAAGCACGCTCTTGCGCGCGCCCGACGAGTCCGCGCTTCCTGCCGGTCATCCCGCGCGGGAAAAGCTCGCCGCCGTGAGTGGCGAGGGCGCGGCTTTCGTCTGCCGCGGGCAAGTCTGCTCGCTGCCGATCGCCGATCCGGCAAAGCTTGCGGACGCGCTCGCGAACTAATCCTGCTGCGCTGCGGATTGCGAAGCATGCGCGCATTCCATAGCTTGCCGCCAACGAAGAAAATTCGCGGGGGCGAACGGCCATGCAAGCATCCATCCTCACCGACCTGCTGTTGCCGCTTTCCATCGGCATCATCATGTTCGGCCTCGGCCTCAGTCTTACGGTCGAGGACTTCAAGCGTGTCGCGCGTTATCCGCTTGCGGTCGGTGGCGGGCTGTTCCTCCAGATCGTGCTTCTGCCGTTCGCGGCGCTCCTGATCGCGGTGGCGCTCAAGCTTTCCCCGAACCATGCGCTAGGGCTGATGCTGGTCGCAGCCGCGCCCGGCGGGGCAACCGCTAACATCTATAGTCATCTCGCCAAGGGCGACGTCGCGCTGAACATCACGCTGACGGCCGTGAACAGCGTACTCGCGCTCCTCACGCTCCCGATCATTGTCAATCTCGCGCTCGAATATTTCTTCGGCGCCGGCCAGTACGTGCCGCCCCCGCACCGCAAGATCATCGAGGTCGCGGCGATCATCCTGGTGCCGGTCCTGATCGGCATGTTCGTCCGCGCCCGCGCGCCGGGCTTCGCGCAACGGATGGAAAAGCCGATCAAGCTGTTCTCGATCCTGATCCTGACGGTCCTGATTCTGGCCGCGATCTATATCGAGCGGGCAAAACTCTTGGACAGCATCGTCGCGGTCGGTCTCGCATGCCTGCTCTTCAATGTCGTGAGCATGCTGACCGGCTATCTCGCGCCGCTTGCACTCAGGCTCCCCGAGCGGCAGGCGATCGCGATCACCATGGAAATCGGGATTCACAACACCGCACTTGCGATTTATGTCGCGCTGAACGTGCTGAACAATCCGGCGGCGTCGCTCGTGCCCGGCATCTACACGCTCTGCATGTATCTGACGGCGACCCTGTTTGCGGTCTATGTTTCGAGGCGGAACGTCGCGCCGGCGTAGGCCGCGCGCGGCGCAGCCAATAAAAAAGCCCGGTGTCGCCACCGGGCTTTTTCTTTGCGGCTTCGAGCGCTCAGGTATTCATGCTCTCGAAGAATTCCGCGTTGTTCTTGGTCTGCTTCAGCTTGTCGATCAGGAATTCGATCGCATCGACCGTGCCCATCGGGTTGAGGATGCGGCGAAGCACGTACATCTTCTTGAGCTGATCCGGCGGCACCAGAAGTTCTTCCTTGCGGGTGCCGGAGCGGGTGATGTCCATTGCCGGGAACACGCGCTTGTCCGAGACCTTGCGGTCGAGGATGATTTCCGAGTTACCGGTGCCCTTGAATTCCTCGAAGATGACTTCGTCCATGCGCGAGCCGGTATCGATCAGCGCGGTCGCGATGATGGTCAGCGAGCCGCCTTCCTCGATGTTACGCGCAGCACCGAAGAAGCGTTTCGGGCGCTGGAGCGCGTTGGCATCGACACCGCCCGTCAGCACCTTGCCCGACGACGGGACGACGGTGTTGTAGGCGCGGCCCAAGCGCGTGATCGAATCCAGTAGGATCACGACGTCACGGCCGTGTTCGACCAAGCGCTTCGCCTTTTCGATCACCATTTCCGCGACCGCGACGTGGCGCGACGCCGGCTCGTCGAAGGTCGAGGAAACGACCTCGCCCTTCACCGAGCGCTGCATGTCGGTCACTTCTTCCGGACGTTCGTCGATCAGAAGAACGATCAGATAGCACTCCGGATGATTGGCCGTGATCGAGTGCGCGATGTTCTGGAGGAGAACGGTTTTACCGGTGCGCGGCGGCGCCACGATCAGCCCTCGCTGGCCTTTACCGAGCGGCGCCACGATGTCGATGATGCGCGAGGAATTGTCTTTCCGCGTCGGGTCTTCGATTTCCATCTTGATCCGCTCGTCGGGATAGAGCGGGGTGAGGTTGTCGAAGTGGACCTTGTGCTTGATCTTCTCCGGGTCCTCGAAATTGATCGTGTTGACCTTGAGGAGCGCGAAGTAGCGCTCGCCGTCTTTCGGCGAACGGATGTGTCCTTCGACCGTATCGCCCGAACGCAGCGAGAAGCGGCGGATCTGCGACGGCGAGATGTAGATATCGTCCGGACCCGCGAGATAATTCGCGTCCGGCGAGCGCAGAAAGCCGAAGCCGTCCGGCAACACTTCCACGACCCCTTCGCCGACGATGTCGACTTCCTTGGCGGCGTATTGCTTGAGAATCGCGAACATCAGTTCCTGCTTCCGCAGTGTGCTCGCGTTTTCGACCTGGAGCTCCTCGGCCACTGCAATCAGCTCGACCGGGGATTTCGCTTTGAGTTCTTGAAGTTTGATTTCCCGCATTGGGGATAGTCCTTGTCTTAGTCCAATTACTTGGCGGAAACCGCCGCCACGGTCTTTGCAGAGGGGAGGTGCAGGTCTTTCGGGCTTAGGGAGGAAGGCTGAAAGCCCGGAGCCGCTGCCGATACGAAAACGCTCTCGGCGAACCGCGGTCGATGCCTGCATTGGAAGGAAGGCAGCGGGAAAATAGGAAAAACGGGGCGGCGAGGCAAGCCTGACCGGATTAAATCGGCTTCACCTACCGGATTGGGGGATTATGGCTGCCGACGCCTCGCCGAATCCCGGGCTCGAGCCTTGATCCAAGGCCTGTCCACCGGACGCTACTATCGAAGCACAGGCAATTCCTTGCCTATTCCGGTTTTCCCCGCTGCTCACATGATTGTTGGTAGAGCCCGAAGCTACTGTGCTGCGGTCAACGACCGCCTTCACGCTGTCGCTCACTTCGACCGGCGGCGACTCACAAACCCAACTTCGGGGCGCGAAAAACGCAACAGCCTCCTCCGATCTCAATCTCATCCCTATCGAGCTAGACTCGAACTGAATGCGAGGAACCGATCACTGCCCTCTCGACTTATCCCTTCCTTACTAGAATCCTTTCTAGAATCTTATTTAGAGTCTGTTTGACCCCTTGAGTCCGTGGACAAGTTTTCTCCTCACGACACACTCCACGTTTCACGCTGTCCACAAAATTCACAAGCTGCAGGACGCCAGCGTTCAAAACGATTTCTGAGTTCTTCTCATTATTCACAAACGACGCGATCTTTCGGACCGCTCCGGCAGGATTCTGGACGATTCCAGCCGTTATCCCCGGCCACCCTTGCGCGGGCTCGTTTTGCGTGGCCTTCTCCCCAGCAGTTCACAGTTCCATGGATGTTCCGCCGTTGCCGAAGACGGAAAGCTATTTCCATCTGCATCTCGTCTCGGACGCGACCGGCGAAACGCTGCTCGCGGTCGGCCGCGCGGCTTGCGCGCAATATTCGACCGTTTCGCCGATCGAGCATGTGTACCCGCTGATCCGCAACGTGAAGCAGCTCGACCCGGTGCTGATCGACATCGAGGCCAATCCCGGCATTGTTCTCTATACGTTGGTCGATCCCGTGCTGACCGGGCGGCTCGAGGATCACTGCAAAGAGAAAGGCATTCCCTGCCTCTCTATTTTGAATCCGGTACTCAGTCTTTTCGCGTCTTATCTCGGCACCGAAACTACGCCGCGCGTCGGCGGCCAGCACATGCTCAATGCCGAATATTTCCGCCGGATCGACGCGCTGAACTACACTTTGATGCACGACGACGGCCAGCATACCGAGAATCTCGACGATGCCGACGTGGTGCTGGTCGGCATTTCCCGCACCTCGAAAACGCCGACGAGCATCTATCTCGCCAATCGCGGCATCAAGGCTGCGAACGTACCGCTGGTGCCGGGCATCGAGCCGCCGGGCGAACTCGAACGTATCCGCAAACCCCTCGTCGTCGGCTTGATCGCAAGCCCGGAGCGGATCGTGCAGATCCGCCAGAACCGGCTGCTCGGTCTCAACGCCAATCAGTCGGACTCGAATTACGTCGATCGCCATTCGGTGAGCGACGAGATCGCGCATTCGAAAAAACTCTGCGCGCGCCATAACTGGCCGATCATCGACGTCACCCGCCGCTCGATCGAGGAAACCGCGGCCGCGGTGATCGCGCTCCTGCAGGAGCGCCGTCGCGACACGGCACCCGTGCAATGACGCTGTGGCAGGGAGAGCCGCTGGTGCTCGCCTCGAAAAGCGCGCCGCGCCGCGCGCTCCTGGAAGCCGCCGGCATTCCGCTCGTGATCGACCCCGCGGACATCGACGAGCGCGCGGCCGAAGCCGCGTCGCCGAAGGAAGCCGCCACGCCCGAAGGCGCTGCATTACTATTGGCCCGCGCGAAAGCGCTCGAGACTGCAAAACGCAACCCCGGCAGGATCGTGCTCGGCGCCGACCAGACGCTCGCGCTTGGCAGCGAACGCTTCTCCAAGCCGAAATCGATCGATGCCGCGCGCGCGCAATTGAAAAAGTTTTCGAGCAAGACTCACGCGCTGCATTCGGGCATCGCGCTTCTGCGCGATCGTAACGTGTTGTTCGAGACGGTGTCCTCCGCACATCTCACAATGCACGCGCTTAGCGACGCTTTTCTCGACGCCTATCTCGCAGATGCGGGGGATCGCGTCATGCAGAGCGTCGGCGCCTACCAACTCGAAAGTGTCGGCGTAAATCTGTTCGAAAAGATCGCGGGCGATCACTTCACGATCCTCGGCATGCCGCTGATGCCGCTGCTCGCTTATTGCAGAAAAGCCGGGATGATCGTGTCGTGAAAAAGCGCGCCTGCGTCATCGGCTATCCAGTCGCGCATTCGCGCTCGCCGCTGATCCACGGCTATTGGCTCCGCAAATACAAGATCGACGGCGAATATGTCCGCCACGAAGTGAAGCCGCCCGAGATCGACGCGTTCTTGAAGAACTTCGCAAACGGCTCTTTCGTTGGCTGCAACGTGACGCTCCCTCATAAAGAAGCCGCCGCACGAAACGTCGCGAAAGCGACTGATGTCGTGCGCGCGCTCGGTGTCGCAAACACGCTCTGGGTCGAAAACGGCACGCTTCACGGCGACAACACCGACGTCGCGGGTTATCTCGCGCATTTTGACGATACGATTCCCGGCTGGGATGCAAACACGCGGCACGCCATTGTGTTGGGCGCCGGCGGTGCCGCGCGCGCGATCGCTTACGGACTGAAGATGCGCGGTGTTGAAACAATCACCATCGTGAATCGCTCGTGCGAACGCGCCGCGCAACTCACGAACGAAATAAAGATCGAAGCGAACATTGCCGGCTTCGGCGATCTGGAATCGCTGCTTTCTTCCGCCGATCTCCTCGTCAACACGACCTCGCTCGGCATGAGCGGGCAGCCGCCGCTCGAAATCAACCTGAAGAATCTGAAAACCGGCGCTGCCGTCAGCGACATTGTCTATGCGCCGCTCGAGACGGAGCTGTTGAAGCAGGCGCGCGAACGTGGCTACCCGGTGGTCGATGGCCTCGGGATGTTGCTGCATCAGGCCGTTCCCGGCTTCGAGCGTTGGTTCGGCGTGCGTCCCAAAGTCACTAAGGAACTTCGCGATCTGATCGTCGCCGATCTTTTGAAGGGCGCGGGGAAATGATCGTGCTCGGGCTAACCGGTTCTGTCGGCATGGGCAAAAGCACCACAGCCCAGATGTTCGTCGAGGAAGGCGTGCCGATGTTCGATGCCGACGCCGCCGTGCATCAATTATATGCGGGTGAAGCGGTGCCGCTGATCGAGCGCGAGTTCCCCGGCACCACCAGGAACGGAACCGTCGACCGCGAGAAACTTTCGGCGCATGTCGTCGGCAAACCCCAAGCCTTGTCGAAACTCGAGAAACTCATTCATCCGCTGGTCGGAAAACTCCGCGCGCAATTCATGGCGGACGCCGAAAAATCCGGCGCCAAGGCCGTGCTGCTCGACATTCCGCTCCTGTTCGAAACCTGCGATCCGGGAAAGTTCCATGCCGTGATCGTGGTCAGCGCGCCGCACGACATCCAGCGTGCGCGCGTTCTTGCGCGGCCGGGGATGACGCCGGAAAAATTCGAGGCCATCCTGAAGCGGCAACTGCCTGATTCGGAAAAACGCGCCCGCGCGGATTTCGTGATCGATACCGGCCAGGGACTCGAATTTGCCCGGAAGCAGGTGAAAGAAGTGCTCGCCGAAGTGTTCTCGCCCGGCTGGACCAGGAAAAAGTAAATGCGCGAAATCGTATTCGACACCGAAACCACCGGCTTCGACCCTTCGACCGGCGACCGCGTCGTCGAAATCGGCTGTGTCGAGTTGTTGAACCGCATTCCGACCGGCGCGACCTTTCACGCCTATATCAATCCCGAACGCGACATGCCCCCGCAGGCCGAAGCGGTCCACGGGCTGAGCGAAGAGTTTCTAAAAGACAAGCCGAAATTCGCGGAAGTCGCGGAAGCATTCCTCGAATTCATCGGCGGCGATTCGAAGCTGGTCGCGCATAACGCGGGCTTCGACATGACCTTCATCGATTTCGAGCTGAAGAAGTGCGGGCTGGTGCCGCCGACGCGCGACCGCGTGATCGACACGTTGACGCTTGCGCGCCGCAAGCATCCGGGCGGCGGCAACAAGCTCGACGATCTCTGCGCGCGCTATGGCATCGACAATTCGCGCCGCACCAAGCACGGCGCGCTGCTCGACGCGGAACTGCTGGCCGAAGTCTATGCGGAGCTTGCCGGCGGCCGTCAGGCGAGACTCGGCCTCGTCACTGAAGTCCGCGAGGAATTGACGATAACGGTGGCCGCAAGCGCGTCGCGCCAATCACGGCAGATTTCGCTTCTAAGCGAAACCGAGCGCAGCGAGCATCGCAAATTTGTCTCGACGCTCGGGGAAAAGGCGGTCTGGCTCGATTATCTCAGCGACGAGAAAATCACCGCCGCCGAATAATTCAGGATTTTACCGCGTTCTGGCTTTCCGCGCGCGCGCGGAACAGCGCCGCGAAATCCACCGGCTGCAACATGATCGGCGGGAAGCCGCCTTCGCTGATCGAATCGGCGACGATCCGGCGCACGAAGGGAAACAGGAGCCGCGGACATTCGATCAGGGCAAGCGGCTGCACGCTGTCCTTCGGTACGTTGGTCAGGCGGAACACGCCGGCATAGGTCAGCTCCAGATTGAAGAGCACGCGCTTCGCCTTCTTGTCCTCGGCCTTTACCTCAACCTTGAGCTCGACCTCGTAGTCCGTCTCCGCCATCGGCTTGGCATTGACGTTGATTTGAACGTCGACGGCCGGCGGCTGCTCCGGCTGCGCCATCAGCGATTGCGGCGCATGCGGATTCTCGAACGAGAGATCCTTGACGTACTGACCGAGAATTCCGAGGCCGGGCACCTGGGCGTCCGTGGTGCCGCCGTTCTGCGTCGTCATGATTTCTGCTCCAGCCTCGAATTTCGGATGCGGCCGGCGGCCCTCCGCCGGAACGCGGGCTCGCTACCATGGGGCCGGAAGGGGCACAAGAAAGCCCGCTTTGGCGGCTATTTGCGCCATTGGCGCGGGTAAAGCGGATCGTTTAACCTGCCGGTGAGTTATTGGAGTGCCTAAATCGACGCAGCGGCTTGGAAGAGGTCGCAAAAATCCCATATGAGCGGGGAAATACCGTTCAAAACCGCTCCTTGCAGCGCTTCCGGGCCGGAACGACATAGACGATGAACGCCGTGTTCGACATCTACACAATCATATTCCTCGCCCTCGCGGTCTTCATCTTCGCGAAGCTGCGTAGCGTGCTTGGCACCCGCACTGGCCACGAGCGGCCGCCGTTCGACCCTTATTCAGGCGAGACGCCGAAGCCGGCGACGCTTCCCGACAAGCCCGCCAATATCCCGAACCGCAATGAAGAGGCGGCCCCCGTCGCGCGCGACGCGGAGCGCGAAGTGCCGGCGGCGGAACGCTGGGCCGGCATTGCCACGCCGGGCAGTGCCGTTGCAGCGGGCCTCGACGCGATCGCGAAGGCCGATCGCAGTTTCGACGCGCGCCAGTTCCTCGACGGGGCGAAAGCTGCCTACGAGATGATCGTGATGGCCTTCGCGGAAGGCGACCGCAAAACGCTGCGCAACATGCTCGGCAAGGAGCTGTTCGAGGAATTCGCCGCCTCGCTGAATGATCGCGAGGCCAAAGGCCACAAGATGGAATCGCGTTTCGTCTCGCTCGACAAGGCCGAGATCAAACAAGCCGATCTTGCCGGCAGCGAAGCACGGATCACGATCGACTTCCTGGCGCAGCTCGTGTCGGCAACGCGCGACAAGGACGGCAACGTCGTCGAAGGCAGCGCCGAGGCGCTGACCGATGTCGAAGATCTCTGGATGTTCGCGCGCGACGTGAAGTCTTCCGATCCGAACTGGAAACTCGTCGAGAACAACGAAACGGCCTGACGCCGATGCAGCATCTTCATCACGCGAAATTATTTATCGCGTGCTGCGCGATGCTGTTTCCGGGCGGCATCTCTGCCGCCAATATTGCTCCGCTCGATTTTGCCGACACGCAATACGACTTCGTCACCTTCGCCGATCTCGACGGCTGGAGTGCCGATAAACAGGCCCAGGTCTTCGCCGGGTTCCGCAAAAGTTGCGAAGTAATTCTCAAGCGTAAAGAAACCGCCGCCGCGCGGCCGATGGAAAATGCCCTGCGCGACGTCTGCCCGCGCGCGCTTGCGTTGCCGGAAAACACAGGCGACGAAGCCGCAAAAAAATTCTTCGAAACAAACTTCCGTCCGGTCCGCGTTTCCAAGCTTGGCGAAACCACCGGCCTGCTCACCGGCTATTACGAACCGGAAGTTGAAGGCAGCCTGACGCTGACCAAAGGCTTCACCGTTCCTCTCTATCGCCGCCCGCCGGAATTGATCTCGAAGGCACGGCTCGGCAAGCGCGTGCTGCGTGCGGGCTTCCCGAGCACCGGTGGTGCCGGTCATCGAGTGAATGGCAAGTTCGTCGAGTATCATGATCGCGCCGCGATCGAAGACGGCGCGCTTGCCGGACGCGGCCTCGAGATCGTGTGGCTGCGCGACGCCGCCGACGCCTTCTTTATCCAGATTCAGGGCTCGGCACGGATCAGGCTTCCTGACGGAAAACTCGTGCGAGTGAATTACGCCGCGCATAACGGCCATACCTTCACGCCCATCGGCCGTAACCTGATCGCGACCGGCATCGTGCCGCGCGACGAAATCTCGATGGAAACGATCCGCATGTTCATCGCGGAAATGCCGGAGGAAGGCCGCGAGCTGATGCGGCAGAACAAGGCTTTCACCTTCTTCCGGATCGTGGACAACCTGCCGCCCGATTCAGAAGCGGTCGGCGCGCAGGGCTTATCGCTCGTGAAAGAGCGCTCGATTGCAGTCGACAACAAACTGCACGTCTATGGCACACCGTTCTGGATCGAGGCGAAGCTGCAACTGCAGAACACGAAGGAAGGCCAGCCCTTCAATCGCCTGATGATCGCGCAGGACACCGGCTCCGCGATTGTCGGCATTGCGCGCGCCGATATTTATTTCGGCGGCGGCGCGGATGCCGGCGCGATCGCGGGCCGCATTCGCAATCCCGGTGCGTTCTTCATGCTGGTGCCGAACGAGATCGATCCGGTGCGGCTTGCCGCGGCCGCGAATATTCCCAATCCCGATTATCGCCCCGAGCCGGAAAAGAAAGAGCCGCCGAAAGCCGAAGAGCAAAAGAAAGACGCGCAGAAGAAGGTAGCGCCCAAACCTGACGCGCAGAAAGACGCGCCTAAAAAAGACGAGCCGAAAAAATGAGCGGCAGCGGCGGGGGCAAAAAGCGCGGACTGACCGGCGAGGACCAGTCGCTCTGGGACGAGATCGCAAAATCGATCAAACCGCTTCCCGGCCGCCGCACCAAAACCGGCCGCGAGCCGGAAGCGCTTGCGGTCGAAGATCAGCTTTCGCGCGGCATCGAGAAAAGAAAACGTCCCCTCGCTGTGCCTCCGGTGAAGCACCGCGATCCGCCGCCGCCTCCGCTTGCGCCGATCGACCGGCGGCTGAAATCGAAACTCTCGCGCGGCAGCGCCGGCTACGACGCGAAGCTCGATTTACACGGTTACACGCAGGCCGAAGCGAAGTCGCGGCTGTTGCGCTTTCTCGAAACCGCGCAGGCACGCGAGCACGCCCTGGTGCTCGTGATTACCGGCAAGGGCACGGATAAGGGCAAGCGCAGCGACGATAGCTGGTCGAACGAAGGCGGCGTGTTGAAGCGGCAGGTGCCGCTCTGGCTTTCGCTGCCCGAATTTCGCGCGCTGGTGATCGGCTTCGAGGAAGCCGCGGCCCGTCACGGCGGCGCCGGCGCGCTTTATATTCGCGTGCGCCGCCGTCGATAAGTCGGCGGTTTACAGAATATAGCGCGAAAGATCCGCGTCCTTCGCGAGATCCGCGACTCGCTTCTTCACATATTCGCCGTCGATCGTGAGCGTCTCGCCCGACTTATCCGGCGCGGTGAAGCTGATTTCGTCCAGCACCCGCTCGATCACGGTTTGCAGCCGCCGCGCGCCGATATTCTCGAGCCGGGCATTCACCTCGACCGCGACGTCGGCAAGTGCGTCGATCGCGTCGTCGGTGAACACGAGGTTCACGTCTTCGGTCTTCATCAGCGCGATGGACTGCTTGATGAGCGAGGCTTCGGTCTCGGTCAGAATCCGGCGGAAATCGTCGCGGCTGAGCGCGTTCAATTCGACGCGAATGGGCAGCCGGCCCTGCAATTCAGGCAGCAAATCCGAGGGTTTCGCGACATGGAACGCGCCGGACGCGATGAAGAGAATGTGGTCCGATTTCACCGGACCGTATTTGGTGTTGACGGTGGTGCCTTCGATTAGCGGCAGAAGATCGCGCTGCACGCCCTCGCGCGAAACATCGCCGCGCATGCCTTCGCGCGCGCAGATCTTGTCGATTTCGTCCAGAAACACGATGCCGTTATTTTCGACGATGCGGATCGCTTCCTGCGTGACCGATTCCTGGTCGAGCAACTTGTCCGACTCTTCCGCGAGCAAAAGCGGATGCGCCTCCTTCACGGTGACGCGCCGCGTCTTCGGCTTGCCGCCGAAGGCCTTGCCGAAGATGTCGCCGATATTGATCGCACCCATCTGCGCGCCCGGCATGCCGGGAATATCGATCATCGGCATTTGCGGATTGCCGCCGCCGGAAATCTCGATCTCGATTTCCTTCTCATCCAGTTCGCCCGCGCGCAGTTTCTTGCGGAAGCTCTCGCGCGTTGCAGGGCTTGCCGCCGGACCGACGAGCGCGTCGAGCACGCGTTCTTCCGCGCCGACATGCGCGCGCGCCTGCACGTCGCGGCGTTTGGTTTCGCGCGTCAGTGCAATGCCGATTTCGACGAGGTCGCGCACGATCTGCTCGACGTCGCGGCCAACATAGCCGACTTCGGTGAACTTGGTCGCTTCGACCTTCAGGAACGGCGCGTTCGCGAGTTTCGCGAGACGGCGCGAAATCTCGGTCTTGCCGACGCCGGTCGGCCCGATCATCAGGATATTTTTCGGCAGTACTTCTTCGCGCAACTTGTCGTCGAGTTGCAGACGCCGCCAGCGGTTGCGCAGCGCAATCGCGACCGCGCGCTTGGCGTCGTGCTGGCCGACGATAAAGCGGTCGAGCTCGGAAACGATTTCGCGGGGCGAGAAGTCGGACATGGATACTCTGGGTTACTGGCCGATGGCGGTCTGCCACGCCTTGATAGATTCGAAGGGGTAGGCGAACATCAGGATGTTCAGCGTGAGGTTGTCGCGGATTACATAGGCAGCGAGCGCCTCCATCGCCAGTGCGAGCACGACGGTGACGAGCACCGGCGCGCGCCAGGCGACGAGAAAGCCGAGCGCCATCCAGACCACGTCCATCACCGAATTGATGATGCTGTCGCCGACATAACCGAGCGACACGGTATTGTTGCGGTAGTACTCGATGACATAGGGCGTGTTTTCGGCGACTTCCCATCCGGCTTCGATCAGCACCGCGACGGCAAAGCGCCATGGCATGCTCGCCTTGCGAAAGATTGCCCACGCAAAAAAATAGAAGATGAAGCCATGAATGACGTGGGACGGCGTGTACCAGTCGGCAAGGTGTTGTGAGTTACCGGGACCGAAAGCGTCGCCTTCCCAGAGCTTCACGAAGCCGCAAGCGCAGATCGGCTGGCGGCCCATCGCGTAGAGGATTAACGCCTGCAACGCGACGATGGCGAGCGGCACCAAGAGAACGAGCAGCGTATTGCGTTTTGCCGCTTCGTAGTCGGCCTGCGGCATCGATGCGGTCATGTACGGACTTCCGTTAATGGCAGCCGGTTTACGAAAGCAGCGGGCACCACCGAAAGCAGTGCTGCGCGCGCCTGCTTCCACCAGATACCGAGCAGCATCACGCCACTGCCGAGAATGAAGAGCGCGAGTGCTGTCTGTAGCGAAGGCGAAATCGCAAGCGCCCGCGCGCTCCAGACGATGATGATGCCGAGATAGATCAAGGACGCCACGATCGGCGAGCGCCGGTCGAGGAGCAGCCCGAACAGGCACGACGCCGCCGCGATCCCGAGCACCAGCGCGATCGCGACCAGCGATTGCCCGGGCGACGTCACCGAGGAATAGATCGGATGCAGGAACAAGGGCGCGCCCGCGACATAGAGCCAGAACGCAAACGCGCTCTTTCGCGTCATGCGGTCGCGATCCGAAAGATCGAGCACGACCGCAAGCAGAAGCGCAATCGCGCCGGCCGTAACGAGGCTAAGTTCGCGCGGCCAGGGCAGGAGCGCGCCCGCGAGTCCGGCGAGCGAGCAGGCGAAGGGTAGCGCGAGAAACGGTAGCCGGTAGCGCCAGATCGAAAGGCCGATGCTGATAAGCGCCGCGAGATAAGGCAGCAACAATTTCGCCTGCCATTCGTCGCGGTCGAATCCGCCGGTTGCGACGAAGACGAGCCAGGCCGCGCACAAGGCCGCCGCGATGCTCGCGACCACCGCGGGCCAGCGCATGTTGCGATGACCCGCGAAAAATTCCGCCATGGCCCATCCGGCGATTACGCCGAAGCCCGCGCCGATGCTGCCGCCCGCGATCAGGAGGGCCGCGAAGAACAGCACCTGTCCGATCGAGACGAACAACTCCGCGAGATTGTTGACGACCACGAAGCGCTCATTGGTCTCGTGCGGCTTGCGGATGCGCGCTTCGGCGAGCGCGCGCAACTTCGCCGCCTGCTCGGCGCTGATGACGTTCTGCGAAACCGCCTGTTCTAGGTCGCTTTCGCGGATCATCCGATGGTCTCGATGGTGACGTTGCGGTTGGTGTAGATGCAGATGTCGGCTGCGATATCGAGCGCGCGGCGCGCGACCTCTTCCGCATCGTGCTGCGAATCGGCAAGTGCCCGCGCGGCGGCAAGCGCATAGGAACCGCCCGAGCCGATCGCGGCGATGCCGTTCTCCGGTTCGAGCACGTCGCCGGTACCCGCGAGCAGGAGCGTGATGTCTTTATCGGCGACCAGCATCATGGCTTCCAGCCGGCGCAGATAGCGATCGGTGCGCCAGTCCTTGGCAAGCTCGACGCAGGCCCGCGCGAGCTGGCCTTTGTGCTGTTCGAGCTTGGCCTCCAGCCGGTCGAACAGGGTCAGCGCGTCGGCGGTGGCGCCGGCGAAGCCGCCGATCACGTTGCCGCCGGTCAGACGCCGGACCTTCTTCGCGTTCGACTTCATCACCGTATTGCCGAACGAGACTTGGCCGTCGCCGGCGATCGCGACCTTCGAGCCCTTGCGGACCGCGACGATCGTGGTGCCGTAGAAAGTGTCTGGTTTATGGGGGGTGTTCATGGGGGAATGGGGCCTCCGGCCCCTTATCTAGGGCGTCGGGAGGCATCCGCAAACCATCCGGAAAGGTGATCGCTGCATTGTGTGGCGGCAGCCGGGGCAGGCTGCTATGGACCCGCCTTCCGAGGAGCTTCTCTGATGCGTACCGGCGAAATCGCCCGCAAAACCAAGGAAACCGAGATTTCGGTGAAGGTTAATCTCGATGGCAAGGGCCAGAACGAGATTGCGACCGGCATCGGCTTTTTCGACCACATGCTCGATCTCCTGTCGCGCCACGCGCGGATCGACATGACGGTCAAGGCCAAGGGCGATCTGCACATCGACCATCACCACACCACCGAGGATGTCGGCATCGTGCTCGGCCAGGCGGTGAAACAGGCGCTCGGCGACATGCGCGGCATCACGCGCTACGCGAGCCTTTATATGCCGATGGACGAAACGCTGACCCGCGTCGCGATCGACGTTTCCGGCCGTCCGGTGCTCGTCTTCAAGGTCGATTTCCCGCGCGACAAGATCGGCGACTTCGATAGCGATCTCGTGCGCGAATTTTTCCAGGCGTTTGCGATGAACGCGGGCGTGACGCTGCACGTCCAGACGTTATACGGCGACAATGCGCATCACGTCGCAGAAAGCTGCTTCAAGGGCCTGGCGCGCGCGCTTCGTATCGCGTTTTCGATCGATCCGGCGGCCGCCACGGAAATTCCATCGACCAAGGGTAGTCTCGGCGCGTAGTTTGGGCGTGCGATCCGACGCGGATCGCGCTCGACATGATACAGGTCAGGACGTCAGACGTGGCGACTTATCTCGTTCTCGAACCGGCCGACGGCGCACACACGCAGGCTAATGCGGAGCGTGTCGTGTTCCTGCGCGAGAAATTCTCGGGCTGGGCCTTTGTGTTTACGCCATTCTGGCTGCTGCGCTACCGGCTGTGGCTTGCGTTCTTGTTGTGGCTGGCCGCTTTCGCCGCGATCAGCGTGCTCGGCGCATGGCTCGGTTTCGGTCCTTACGCGGCACTCGCGGCGTCGTTCTTTCCTTCGCTCGTACTCGGATTCGAAGCGGTCAATCTTCGCGCGCGCAAGCTCGTGAAGAAAGACTATCGCGAGGCAGGCGTCGTGATCGCGGAAGATCTCGAGACCGCCGAGCGCCGCTTCTTCGAAAGCTGGAAGAACGCGCCTGTGAAGGGCGATTATCCTTACGCGCCGGAAGCGGCCCCGCCCGCTTATCCCGAAACGAAGTTCGCCGTTGCATCCGCCGAACAGAACATCATCGGCATGTTTCCGGCTCCGGGGCAGCGATGACCGTCGCAGTAATCGATTACGGCTCCGGCAATCTGCACTCCGCAGCGAAGGCACTCGAGCGTGCGGCGCGCGAGGGCGGCAGCAACGAAAAGATTCTGGTGACGAACGATCCCGACGACGTGCGCCGTGCCGACCGCATCGTGCTTCCCGGCGTCGGCGCGTTCGCCGACTGCAAGCGCGGACTCGATGATATTTCCGGCATGGTCGCGGCATTGAACGAAGCGACGCTGAAAAAAGGAAAGCCGTTTTTCGGCATCTGCGTGGGCATGCAATTGCTCGCCGAGCGCGGTCTCGAACACGGCGTCTATAATGGGCTCGGCTGGCTGAAGGGCGAAGTCGACCGCATCGCGCCGTCCGATCCGTCGCTGAAAATTCCGCACATGGGTTGGAATACGCTGCGCCTGAAGCGCAAGCATGCGCTGTTTGATGGCATCGATCTTGGCGATCGCGGTCAGCATGCCTATTTCGTCCACTCCTATCACCTGAAGCCCGCGGACGATTCCGATCTCGTGGCGCAGGCCGAATATGGCGGACCGATCACCGCCTTCGTCGCGCGCGACAACATCGCGGGCTCGCAATTTCACCCCGAGAAAAGCCAGAAGCTCGGGCTCGCTCTGCTCGCCAATTTTCTACAGTGGAAGCCATGATCCTGTTTCCCGCGATTGATCTGAAGAACGGCGAAGCCGTCCGCCTGCAACAGGGCGATATGGCGCGCGCCACCGTGTTCAACTCGAATCCCGCCAAACAGGCGAAGCAGTTCGAGGAACAGGGCTTCGACTGGCTGCACTTGGTCGATCTCGACGGCGCCTTTGCCGGCAAGCCCGTGAATGCGCTCGCGGTCGCGCAAATCTTGAAGGCCGTGAAAATTCCAGTGCAGCTCGGCGGCGGCATCCGCAACATGAAAACGATCGAAGCCTGGCTCGGCGAAGGCATTTCGCGCGTCATTATCGGCACCGCGGCCGTGCGCGAGCCGGCTTTCGTCAAAGAAGCGGCACGGAAATTTCCCGGCAAGATCGCAATCGGCATCGACGCCCGCGGCGGCAAGGTCGCGATTTCCGGCTGGGCCGAGGAAACGCAGCTTGAGGCGGTTGAAGTCGCGAAACTCTTCGAGGGCGCGGGCGTTGCCGCGCTGATTTACACCGATGTCGAGCGCGATGGCATGTTGCAAGGATTGAATCTTGATTCGACGATTGCGCTCTCGGAAGCGGTTTCGATTCCGGTGATAGCGTCGGGCGGCTTTGCGTCGATCAACGACGTGAAGGCGTTGCTCGAGCCGCGCGCGAAAAAACTCGAAGGCGCCATTGCGGGCCGCGCGCTTTACGACGGCCGCATCGATCCTGCGGAAGCGTTGGCTCTTCTGAAAGGCGAGTAATGTTCAAGGTCCGCCTGATCCCCTGTCTCGATGTGAAGGACGGCCGCGTGGTCAAGGGAGTGAAGTTCGTGGACCTGCGCGACGCCGGCGATCCGGTGGAAGCGGCGAAGGCTTACGACGCCGCGGGCGCGGACGAGCTTTGCTTTCTCGACATCACCGCGAGCCATGAAGGCCGCGGCACGCTCCTCGACATCGTGCAACGCACGGCGGAAGCCTGTTTCATGCCGCTCACAGTGGGCGGTGGCGTGCGCACGGTCGAAGACGTGCGCGCGTTGCTCGCGTCCGGCGCGGACAAGGTTTCGATCAATACGGCGGCAGTGAGCCGCCGCGCATTCGTAAAAGAGGCGGCGGAAAAATTCGGCGAGCAGTGCATCGTGGTCGCAATCGACGCGAAGAAAGTCTCGAGCGAAGGCGAGCCGCCGCGCTGGGAAATCTTCACCCATGGCGGCCGCAAGCCGACCGGCCTCGACGCCGTGGATTACGCCCGCGAGGTGGTTTCATTGGGTGCCGGCGAAATCCTGCTCACCTCGATGGACCGCGACGGCACCAAGATCGGCTATGACGTGCCGCTGACGCGCGCGATTGCGGATGCGGTGCAGGTGCCAGTGATCGCCTCGGGCGGCGTCGGCAAGCTCGATCATCTGGTCGAAGGCATCCGCGACGGCCATGCGACGGCGGCGCTTGCGGCTTCCATCTTTCACTTCGGCGAATTCACCATCCGCCAGGCCAAAGAGCACATGGCGAAAGCCGGACTTCCCGTGCGGCTGGACGCCTGATAAAGCCGCGTCATGGCAAACTTCACGCTTGAGGATTTGGCGAAGATCATCGCGGCCCGCGCCGGCGAAAGCGCGGACAAATCCTATACGCGCAAGTTGCTCGACGCCGGCGTCGAGAAATGCGCGAAGAAGCTCGGCGAAGAAGCGACCGAAACCATCATCGCCGCGACTTCCGGTACGAAAGAGCAGACCGTCGCCGAAAGCGCAGATTTGCTCTATCATCTGCTGGTGGTCCTGAAGGCGCGCGGCGTCGATCTGTCCGAGGTCTATGCGGAGCTCTCGCGCCGCACCGCGCAGTCGGGCCTCGAAGAAAAAGCGTCGCGTAGCAAGTAACAGTCACGAGTAAAGCTGAGCCGTCATGGAACAGCGCGTCGAGTCAGATATCTCCCCCTATCGCGTGTTCTCGCGCGAGGAATGGGCTGCGCGGCGCGAAAATACGCCGATGACGCTGACTCAGAGCGAAATCGTCCATCTCCAGGCGCTGAACGACAAGCTCTCGATGAAAGAGGTCGAGGAGATTTATCTCCCGATCTCGCGCCTGCTCGCGTTTTACGTCGAGGCCGCGCAACAGTTGTTTGACGGCGTGCAGAAGTTCCTGAGCGCGCGCGACGGCAAAATGCCCTACGTCATCGGCGTCGCGGGCTCGGTCGCGGTCGGCAAATCCACCACCGCGCGCGTGTTGCAGGCGTTGCTCGCGCGCTGGCCCCATACGCCGAAGGTCGAGCTTTTGACCACCGACGGCTTTCTGTTTCCGAACGCGGTGCTGGAAAAAGAAAAGCTGATGGAGAAGAAGGGCTTTCCGGAAAGCTACGATCTTCCGGCATTGCTTCGCTTTCTGCACGACGTGAAGGCGGGGCAGCGTCATGTGCGTGCGCCGATCTATAGCCACGTCTCCTACGACGTAATTCCAGGCGAGACGATCGAAGTCGATCGCCCGGACATTTTGATCGTCGAAGGCCTGAACGTGTTGCAGACCGGCCGCCCGCCGAAAGACGGCAAGGCGATCCCTTACGTTTCGGATTTCTTCGACTTTTCGGTTTACATCGACGCCGAGGAGAACGTGCTGGAGAAGTGGTATATCGACCGCTTCCGCGCGCTGCGCTCGACCGCGTTCCGCGACCCGCTTTCCTACTTCCACCGCTATTCGCAGGTGACCGACGAGGAAGCGCAGAAGATCGCGCACGGCATCTGGTCGCGGATCAATCTCGCCAATCTTCGCGAAAACATCCTGCCGACGCGGCAGCGCGCGAGCCTGATCCTCCGCAAGGGCGAGGATCACCGCATCGAGTCGGTGGCGCTGAGAAAACTTTAAGCTGCGATCTTCTGCTCGTCGCCGCCGACGAACTTGTCGCGGTAGCGCGCGGTGATGTTCTGCATCGGCAGCACGATCAACACGTCGGTGGTGCCGAACTGGTGATCGACCACCGCGCCGTCGCCGATATAGGCGCCGAGACGCAGATAACCTTTCACGAGCGGCGGCAGTTCGCGAAGCGCGGCCTTGGCGTCGATCGCTTCCTTCGGCATCCGGTTCATATCGACGCGGCGCGAAGGAACGGCGGTTGCGCGCCACTGCTCGGGCGCGCGCGCGAAGTGGTGCAGGAAAGAAAGCTGGGTCGCGAGCTTGTCGGGGTTGGTGCCTTCGAGCGAAGCGCAACCGATCAGCACGTCGAGCCGGTGCTGCGCGACGTAATTCGAAATGCCGTGCCACAGGAGCTCGACCGTGCGCTTGTTTCGGTATTGCGGCAGCACGCAGGAGCGGCCGAGTTCGAGGAAGCGCTGATTGCGGTGCCGCGCCATCAGCGCGCCGACATCGAATTCGTTCTGGGTGTAGAAGCCGCCGTGATGCTGCGCGATTTCCTGGCGCAGCAGGCGATAGGTGCCGACCACGCGCGGGCGCTTCAGGCCGAACACCAGCCGCGGCCAGTCGTGATCGACGACATTGAGGTGGTCGCAGATCGTGTCGAAGGCATCGACGTCGCGCCGCGCGAGCAGGGTCGCTGCCGCCGGAATCGCCGACATTTCCTTATAGAAAACATTGTAGCGCAGCCGCTGTGCGCTGCGGACTTCGTGCGCCTTGCCCGCGAGCTTCACCTCCAGCGAGCCGGCGCGTCCGAGCGTGCGCGTAAAATCGCTCTTTGCCTCCGGTAATCGCAGCCCGCTATAGGCGCGCAGCTTCGGCAGAAGGTTCGCAACCTTTCCGCGCGGAACGACGTGGTTCATGGCGTAGCGTTTCCCCCGAGGGATGCGGACTGCGATTGATTCGGCGGCCCGTCTTGCTTGATAGAACATAGGTATTGAACGCGATCGTGACAACGATGCGGCAATCCGTTTTTCAAGCTAAGTATTTGTACGGGCTTAAAAAAGCTCAGTCAGGCTGCAGTTTCGACGGCCTTTTGGGAGCTTTCCGGCAGGGCTTCCGCGAGCGCAGCCTCGAGCCGCTTGCGATCCACGGGCTTCACTACGAAGCCGTTCATGCCCGCGGCCAGACAGGCCGCGCGGTCTTCCTCGAAGGCATTCGCCGTGAGTGCGATTACCGGAATCGTGCCGGCAGCACCGCCGAGCGCGCGGATGCGCCGCGTCGCCTCGAGTCCGTCCATGCCGGGCAGATGCAGATCCATGAGCACGGCGTCGTAGGGCGCGTTCATCGTATGCGCGCTCGCGACTGCATTTACCGCGATCGCGCCGTCGCCGACGACCGCCACGCGATGGCCCATCCGTGCGAGCAGCGCCTGCACCAGGAGCGCGTTGATGTCGTTGTCCTCGGCAACCAGAATCGACAGACCGCCCTTGCCGGTTGCGAATTCGAACGCGGCTTGCGCGGTCTCGTCTTCCGTTGCGCTTGCGGCGGGATCGAACAGCCGCGCGGCGAGCGAAGCGGCGCGTACCGGCTTGATGAGATAGCTCGCAAGGCCACTGGCTTGCAGCGCCGGCAGTTCGCGCCGCTCGGCGGGCGTCAAAAGCACATGACAATGTGCCGCGTTGCCGCGCGCGATTTCGTAAAGTGCGAGCGTTTCGTCCTGCCCGAAAGCACGGTCGATGATGCAATGGCTCCAGTGCCGCTCGGGCAGCAGCGTAAGCGCAAGCTCATGTGTATCGGCAACCGCGGCGCGCGCTCCCCATTGCTCGATCTGGTTCGCGAGCAGCGGCCCGACGATCATGGACGGCGAAAGCACCAGCACGTCCGCATTCATGAAATCCGGGTGGCCTTCGACTGCGCCGTCCGCGACGGCGGGAAGCTCGATCGTAAAGCGAAATACGGTGCCGCCATCCGGGCCACTCGAAAGCGCGATCTCGCCGCCCATGCGCTCGACGATGCGGGACGCGATCGCAAGCCCGAGGCCGGTGCCGCCATGCTTGCGCGCGAGCGTGCCGTCGCCCTGCTCGAATTCCTCGAAGATGCGCGCCTGCGCGTCGGCCTCGATGCCGGGGCCGGTGTCGCGCACCGAGAAACGGATGCGATTGCCTGCGGTCTCGATGGCGACCGCAACGCCGCCCTCGTCGGTGAACTTCACCGCGTTGCCCGCGAGGTTAAGCAGCACCTGCCGCAACCGCGCGGCGTCGCCCGAAACCCTCTGCGGAAGACCGCGGCCGAACTGTGCCGCAATCTCGATGCCTTTCGCCTGCGCGCGGGGCGCGAGCAGCTCTACCACATCGGTCACGAGTTCAACGAGATCGAATGGCGCGGCTTCGAGTTCGATGCGGCCGGCTTCGATCTTCGAGAAGTCGAGAATTTCCTCGATCAGGCCGAGCAGCGCTTCGCCGGAGGATTTCACCGCGCGGACATAAGTCTGCTGCTCCTGGCTCATGGCCGTGTCGGAAAGCAGATGCGTCATGCCGAGGATGCCGTTGAGCGGCGTGCGCACTTCGTGGCTGACGACCGCGAGGAAGCGCGACTTCGCGCGGCTTGCGGCTTCCGCCTGTTCGCGCGCGTCTTCAAGCGCATGTTCGGTGGCGACGCGCGCGGTGATGTCGCGCCCCGTGCGTTGGATCTCGACGATCTCGCCGCGCGTGCCGCGAACCGGCGCTTCCTTCCACGAAATCCAGCGCGAGCCTTCCGGCGTTTCGATCTCCTGATCGAACGCAAAGTTGCCGTCGGCGGTTTGGCTGCGGGCACCCGAACGCAATATCTTGAACCTCAGCGGGCGGCCGATGACCTCGCTGGAGTTCCTGCCCGCGAGCGCGCAGGTCGCGGCACTCGCATAGGTGACACGGCCATGTTCGTCTTCGCGCAGCACGAGGTCGTCCTGGCTATCGACCATCGCGGTGAGATGCGCCAGCCGTTCCTCGAGCGCCCAGATCTTGTCGTCTCGCGTCTCGACCTCGCTTTCTAAGCGCGAAACTTTTTCCCGCAGCGAGATCGCGCGGCGATTGATGACGCCGAACACGATGCCGATCGCGCAGGCGATCATGCCGCCGAGGCCTATCCAGCCGAGTTCCGGGCCGTCGCCGATCACATCCTGCGCGAACGCAAGTGTCGGCATCAGCGACACGCTTGCAGCGAACGGCAGAAGAAGAAGGCGACGAACGGCTCTCGTCATGGCGGACCTTTGAAAACGCGGAAATGTTGCCGGTCCGAAAGATGACACCCCGGCGCTTAACACGCGCAAATCGGGACGCATCGAAGCTCTGAAAATGCGCCGGTGGTTAAGGGAAGGTTAAGATCAGGCGGCGAGCGCGACCCGATCCTGTGCGGCGCGGTAGGCGAGCGCCTCGGCGAGATGCGCGCGCCCGACCGATTCGGCGCCGTCGAGATCGGCGATGGTCCGGGCGACTTTCAGTACGCGATGATAACCGCGCGCGGAGAGCCGCATGGCTTCCGCCGCGTCGCGCAGGAGCGCAAGCCCCGCCGTATCGGGCGCGGCCAGTTGCTCGATCAGCTTCGCGTCGGCTTCGGCGTTGGTGCGCAGGTCCTCGCGGCCGAGCGCCTTGAAGCGGGCAAGCGCAACTTCACGTGCGGTGGCAACGCGTGCCGCTACCTCGCGGCTGCCTTCGGTGGGTGCCGGCAACACGAGATCGGCGGCGGAGACCGCGGGCACTTCGATATGCAGATCGATGCGGTCCATCAGCGGGCCCGAAACGCGCGACTGGTAATCGGCAGCACAGCGCGCGTTTGGCGCGCGCTTGCAGGTGAAGCCGAGTTCGGTCGCGCGCCCGCATCGACACGGGTTCATCGCGGCGACGAGTTGAAAGCGCGCCGGATACGTCACACGATGATTTGCGCGCGCGATCACCGCCTCGCCGGACTCGAGCGGCTGACGCAGCGAGTCCAGCACCTGCGGCGAAAACTCCGGAAACTCGTCGAGGAAAAGCACGCCGAGATGCGCGAGCGAAACTTCGCCGGGCTTCGCGCGCAATCCGCCGCCGACCATCGCCGCCATGCTTGCCGAGTGGTGAGGATTGCGAAACGGCCGCTTGTTCGTGAGCGCGCCGCCCTCGATTGCGCCTGCGACCGACTGGATCATCGAGACTTCGAGCAACTCCGAAGGCAAGAGCGGCGGCAATATCGTCGGAAGCCTTGCGGCAAGCATGGATTTGCCGGAGCCGGGAGGCCCCGCCATCAAGAGGTTATGCCCGCCGGCGGCCGCGATCTCGAGCGCGCGCTTCGCGCTTTCCTGTCCCTTGATGTCTTTGAGGTCGAGCATGTTCTCCGCGAATTCGCGGATCTTCGGCTCGGGCCGTGCGAGCACCTGCGTGCCACGCAGGTGATTGACGAGCTGCAGCAACGAACGCGGCGCGACGAGGTTCATTTCGGGCGAGGCCCAGGCTGCTTCCGCGCCGCAAGGGGCCGGGCAGATCAATCCCTGTTCGCGTGCGTTCGCGGCGACCGCCGCCGGCAGCACGCCCGACACCGGCGCGAGCGAACCGTCGAGCCCGAGTTCGCCGACCACCATAAATCCTTCCGCGGCGTCGGAGGGAATTGCGCCGATCGCGCTCATCAGCCCGAGCGCGATCGGCAGATCGTAGTGACTGCCTTCCTTCGGCAGATCGGCGGGCGCGAGATTGATGGTGATGCGTTTGGCGGGAAGTGCGAGGCCTGATGCGATCAGTGCCGCGCGCACGCGCTCGCGCGCTTCGGAAACCGCCTTGTCGGGAAGGCCGACGATGTTGAAAGCCGGAAGTCCGGGTGCGACCTGCACCTGTACGTCAATTGGTCGCGCCTCGACGCCTTCGAATGCAACGGTCGAAACATGCTGCACCATCGCGCGTGGCTCTCCCCGATATCGGAGGAGGCTAACGGAACTTCGTTCGTATCGTCAAGAACATTACGTGAACAAAATAGCGACGTTATTTCAAGAGGGTACGCAGATTCGGCAGCCCTTTGATGGGTATAGGCGCACCGCCGAGTTTCATTATTCCGCTCGCGCGCATAACCGGCGCGCCGTTCGACGACACGATGCATTGGCAGAACAGAAAATTACGCGTCGCGCGCAAAAGATCGGTGCGGCCTTCGACCCACGCGCCAAGCGGCGCGGGTGCGAGAAAGTCCGCGGTCATCGAAACCGTCGGCATGAAGCCGAACTCCTCTTCCGCTCCGAAGCGCGCGCCCAGGCCAAGCTGCATGTCGGCGAAAGTCATCAGCATGCCGCCGTGGCAGATGCCCGCGATGTTGCAGTGGCGCTTTTCGATGCGAAGCCCAAGCACGAGCTTGTCGCCGTCGCGCTTGGCGTAAAGCGGGCCGGTCAGCGAGAGAAAATGCTCGCCGCCTGCAAACGGCAGTTCGATGAAACCTGCGGGCACGGCTTCGGCTTGCACGTTCATTTGCGCTTCTTCTCGATGGCGTCCCAGATCATCGCCGCGACATCCGGCCCGCCCAGATTCTTGATCGCGCGGATTCCGGTAGGCGACGTCACGTTGATTTCGGTGAGCCAACCGCCGATCACGTCGATACCCGTGAAAAGAAGCCCGCGCTTCTTCAGCTCCGGCCCGAGCCGGTCGCAGATTTCGCGCTCGCGCGGAGAAAGGTCGGTTTTCTTCGGCGAGCCGCCGCGCACCATGTTGGAGCGAAGATCGCCTTCCGCCGGCACGCGGTTCACCGCGCCCGCGAATTCTCCGTCGACAAGAATGATGCGCTTGTCGCCGTCTTTCACTTCGGGAAGGAACTTCTGCACTACCCAGGCTTCGCGGAACGTGACCGAGAACAGGTCGAAGAGCGAACCGAAATTCAGGTCGTCCGGCGCGATGCGGAATACGCTCTCGCCGCCCTTGCCGTACAAGGGCTTCATCACGATGTCCTTGTGCTTCGCGCGGAACGCCTTGATCTCTTCGAGATCGCGCGTGATCAAAGTCGGCGGCATCAGGTCGCCGAACTCCATCACGAACATTTTCTCCGGCGCGTTGCGCACCGAGCGCGCGTTGTTGACGACGAGCGTACCGGTCAGCTTCTCGAGCAGATGCGTCGTCGTGATATAATGCATGTCGAACGGCGGATCCTGCCGCAGCAGGATGACGTCGAAGCTGGAAAGATCGGTGCGTTTGGCTTCGCCGAGCGTGAAGTGGTCGCCCGCCCTGTCGCGCACTTCGAGCGCGTTCACGCTTGCGTAGAGTTTTCCCTCGGACAGCGAGAGTTTGTCCGGCGTGTAGTAGGAAAGGCTGTGGCCGCGGCTTTGCGCCTCGAGCAGGAGCGCGAAGGTGGAATCGCCCGCGATCTTGATCCGCTCGATCGGATCCATCTGGACGGCGACTTTTAGTGCCAAGCGCGTGCTCCTCAATATTCGGCGTCGAACGCCGCCTCGATATGACGCGGAAGGCGCTTCGGCGCAATCAGCACCGCGTCGAAACGCAGATCATGGCTCATATGCTCGGGATGCGTTGCGAGCCAGGCTTCCGCCGCCGCCGTGATCCGCTTGCGTTGCCGCGGCAACACGGCAAAGGCGGCGGCGTCGAGATCGCCCCGTGCCTTGACCTCGACGAAGACGATCAGCCTGCCGCGCTTGACGACGAGATCGATCTCTCCGGCCGGGCTTTTCCAGCGCCGCGCGAGCGTCCGGTAGCCTTTGGCGGCGAGATAAAGAGAAGCGCGGCCTTCCGCCGAGACGCCGCGCAGGAATGCGTCCTTGCGTTTCGGATCGGCGTTCCGCTTCGCGGTCGTCATTACTTTTTCCCGGCAAGCGCAAGCGCGCGTGCGTAAATTTCCTTGCGCGGCAATCCGGTCTCGGCCGCAATCGCGGCGGATGCGTCTTTGAGCGAAAGGGTCTTCAGCGCCATCTTTATTTTCTGCTCGATGTCTTCTTCGTCGAGCAGCGGCGTTTCGCCGGGCGGCGCAACCACGACAACGATCTCGCCCTTCGGTGCGCCGGCCTCCTCATAATGAGCAGCGAGATCCGAAAGCGTGCCGCGCCGGATTTCCTCGAACGCTTTTGTCAGTTCGCGGCAGACGGCGGCATCGCGCGCACCGAGCGTGGCGGCCATGTCGGAAAGCGATTCCGCAAGCCGCGGCCCGCTTTCGTAATAAATCATCGTCGCCGGAATCGCGCGCAGTTCAGAAAGCCGCGCTTTTCGCGCGCCGCTTTTCGGCGGCAGGAATCCCTCGAAGAAAAATCGGTCGGAAGGCAATCCGGCGGCGACGAGTGCCGCAAGGGCCGCCGACGCGCCCGGAATCGGAAATACGCGGTGGCCCGCCTCGATTGCGGCCTCGACCAGCTTGAAGCCCGGATCGGAGACGAGCGGCGTTCCCGCATCCGAAACCAGCGCGATCGCCGAACCCTTGGCAAGCTCGGCAAGCACGCGCGGGCGAACGCTCGCGGCATTGTGGTCGTGATAGGCGGCAAGCTTCGGCGAAAGCTGATGCCGCTCGAGCAGTTTGTGCGTGACGCGCGTGTCCTCGCAGAGCACGAGATCGGCCGCGCGCAGGACTTCGAGCGCCCGCAGCGTGATGTCGCGCAAATTTCCGATCGGAGTCGCGACGACATAGAGCCCCGGTGCGAGCCGCGGCGATTGCACCGGTGTAGCGGACCTCGCTTTCGGCGTTTTGGAACTGCGTCTGTCGTCCATTGCGCTATGGTGCATGATTTCTTAAAGGGCTTCGCGGACAATTCCCGAGGCGCGGGACAGAAAAGGCGGAAAATTCAAGGTTTTCAAGGAGAAAGCCTGATTCTGATGGCGTATGGCAGCCCTCCCGATTGGCCATCGCCGCGGCGCGAACGTAATAAGCAGGCGTAAAGGTAGCGAGTGTGCGGAAACGAACGACCCCCAGCGGAGAAAACGGCGGAACGCTTCTGTGGACGCGCCGCAGCGTTCTAATTCTGCCGGCGGGCCTCTCGCTCGCGGCGTGTTCGACATCCATGCCGAGCTTCCTGAACGACTCGCCGCAGTCCGCGCAGGGACCTAACCTCGACAACCAGATCGAGACGCAGCCGTTGCAGAATCTCGGCGCGGGCAATGTCCGTGTCGGGCTCATTCTTTCGCTGAGCGGCGCGGGTAATGCCGGCGTCGCTGCGCAGTCGATGCGTAACGCCGCCGAGCTTGCGCTTTCCGAATTCAACAATCCGAACATCCAGCTCATCATCAAGGACGACGGCGGCACCGCGCAGGGCGCGCAGGCCGCGGCACAGGCCACCATCTCCGAAGGCGCGGAGATCGTGCTCGGCCCGCTGTTCAGTCACGCTGTCGCCGCCGCCGGGCAGGTGACGCGCACGCGCTCGGTGCCGATGATCGCGTTCTCGACCGATTCGAACGTCGCTGCGCGCGGCATTTATCTTCTGAGCTTCCAGCCGGAAAACGACATCGACCGCGTGATCACGTTCGGCGCGTCGCGCGGCAAGCGGGGCATTACCGGTTTCGTGCCCGACAACGCCTACGGCAACGTCTGCGAAGCGGCGATCAAGCAGTTCGCGTCCGCGCGCAAGGCGAACGTGAACGCGGTCCAGCGCTACAACCAGAATCCGACCGATGCGCTTTCGGCCGTGCGCCGCGCACAACCCGGCTTCCGCATGACCGACTTCATCATCATTGCTGACGGTGCGGAAGGCACTTCGTTCGTGCTGAAGGCGCTCGCCTCCGTCGGCGTCAATCCGAAACGGGTGCAGTTCGCGGGCGCCGGGCTGTGGGACGACCAGAACGTATTCTCGATCGCCGAACTGGAGGGCGCGTGGTTCGCGGCACCCGACGATTCCGGCTTTCGCGGTTTCGCGCAGCGCTATCGCGCGCGCTTCGGCTCCGATCCGGCGCGCACCGCTTCGCTCGCCTATGACGCGGTTTCGCTGGTCTGCCAGCTCGTGAAAACGAAAGGCCCGAGCCGCTTCACCGAAGAGGTGCTAACGAGCCGCGCAGGCTTCGCCGGCGTCGATGGCGTGTTCCGCTTCCGCAACGACGGCACCTGCGAGCGCTCGCTTTCGGTGATGGAAATCCGCAACCGGACCTCGCGCGTGCTGCAACCCGCGCCGAACAACTTCAACAGCGCAGCACTCTAGGCAGCTAGATCGGCCACGATCGCGTCGAGCAGCGGGAAGCCGGAAGCCGTCACGCGCAGCCGCGAATCGTGCGAGCGCTCGACCAGTCCTTCGCTTTCGAGGAACGACACCCGCTCGGGATTCAGCGAAACGCCGGTAAGCCGTTCGAAGCGCGCGACATCGATGCCTTCCGCGAGCCGCAGACCCATCACGAGCATCTCGTCGGCCTGCTCGAGCTGCGAAAGTTTTTCTTCTTCTACGAGGCCGTGGCCGTTCGCTTCGACCAGCGCAAGCCAGCGCTCCGGATTCTTTTCGGTCGAAGTCGCGATCCGCGCGCCATCCGCGCCGATACGGCCATGCGCACCGGGGCCGACGCCGGCATATTCCTGATAGCGCCAGTAAACGAGGTTATGGCGCGACTCCGCGCCTGCCTTCGCGTGATTGGAAATTTCATACGCCGGCATGGCGCGCGCTTCGCAGAGCTCCTGCGTCACGTCCCAGAGCGCGCGCGAGATATCGGCGTCGGGCGTTTTCAGCTTGCCCGCGCGATGCAGGAGTTCGAACGCGGTGCCGGGCTCGATGGTGAGTTGATAGAGCGACAGATGCTCGGGCGCAAAAGCGAGCGCTTTCGTCAATTCCTCGCGCCATGCCTGCGGCGACTGATCGGGCCGCGCATAAATAAGGTCGAAGGAAATGCGCGGAAAATTCCCGCGCGCGACTTCGACCGCGGCAAGCGCCTCATCCGCCGTATGCATCCGCCCGAGATTCTTCAGCGAAACGTCGTCGAGCGCCTGCACGCCGAGCGAAACGCGATTGACCCCGGCCGCGCGATAGCCGCGAAAGCGTTCGGCTTCGACGCTGGTCGGGTTCGCCTCCAGCGTGATCTCGGCGTCTTTCGAGATCGTCCAATGTTTTGCGATTTCATCGAGCACGCTTTGCACGGTCGCAGGCTGCATCAGCGACGGCGTGCCGCCACCGAAGAAAATGCTCGTGACTTCGCGCGCGCGCGTATGCAGCTTCAGATACGCAAGTTCGGATGCGATCGCGCGCGCATAACGCGCTTCATCCGGCTTCTCGTGGCGGACATGCGAATTGAAATCGCAATAGGGGCACTTCGCGAGGCAGAACGGCCAATGCACATAAACGCCGAAGGCGTCAGCCAAGGCACGCCTCCGCGAGTTTCAGAAAAGCGCGTGCGCGATGCGAAAGGCCTTCGCCGTGCGGGGGCAGTCCATGCTTCTCTTCCGCCGTCATCTCGCCGAAGGTTTTGTTCTTTCCGTCAGGCAGGAACACCGGATCGTAACCGAAGCCCGCGGTGCCGCGCGGCGGCCACACCAGCGTGCCATCGACGCGGCCTTCGAACGTGATCGTCTCGCCGTCGGGCCAGGCGACAGAGAGTGCGGAAATAAAAGCGGCTTTGCGTTGGGCGGGCGCGACTGCATTGGCTTCGTGCAGCTTCTCTTCGACGAGCCGCATGGCCTGCGCGAAATTCTTGGAAGAGCCCGCCCAGCGCGCGGAGTAAATCCCCGGCGCGCCGTTCAGCGCCTCGACCGCCAACCCCGAGTCGTCCGCGAAAGCCGGAAGGTTCGACGCTTGCGCGGCGGCTTCCGCCTTGATCTTCGCATTCGCTTCGAAAGTGGTGCCGTTTTCTTCCGGCTCGGGAAGTCCGAGTTCGCCCGCGGAAACCACCTCTACGCCGTAAGGCGCGAGCAGTTCGCGCATTTCCTTCAGCTTCCCGGAATTATGGGTCGCAAGCACGACTTTCCCGGAAAGTCTGCGCGCCATCAGGCGACCGTCATCTTCTGCATATCGACGAGTTTGTTGATGCCGTTGCGCGCAAGTTCGATCAGCGCCGTCATCTCGTCGTTAGTGAAGGGCTTCTTCTCGGCGGTGCCCTGAATTTCGATGATGCCGCCGTTGCCGGTCATCACGAGATTCATGTCGGTCTCGGCGGTGGAGTCTTCGTCGTAATTGAGATCGAGCACCGGGGTACCCTCGACGATGCCGCAGGAGATCGCCGCAACCTGATCGGTGAGCACCGGCTTCGTCACCATGCCGCGCTTCTTCATCCACGCGATGCAGTCGTGGAGCGCGATCCACGCGCCGGTGATCGACGCGGTGCGCGTGCCGCCGTCGGCCTGGATCACGTCGCAGTCGAGCGTGATCTGCCGCTCGCCGAGTGCGACAAGATCGGTGACGGTGCGCAGGCTCCGCCCGATCAGGCGCTGGATTTCAAGCGTGCGTCCCGACTGCTTGCCGCCCGCCGCCTCGCGGCGCGTGCGGTCATGCGTCGAGCGCGGCAGCATGCCGTATTCCGCGGTGACCCAGCCGCGGCCCTGACCCTTGAGCCACGGCGGCAGCCGTTCCTCGAGCGAAGCGGTGACGAGCACATGCGTGTCGCCGAACCGCACGAGGCAGGAACCCTCGGCATGGCGCGAGAACCCGCGCTCGAAAGAAACCGCCCGCATCTGGTCGTTCGCTCGTCCGCCCGGCCGCGCCATCGTCGCTCCTTCATTCACTGTTGCGGGCCCTTGTAGGGGCAGCAGGCGCCGCGCGGCAACCCGGTCTTGCTCGAACGGCGCCAAAACCCGAGATATAGTAGGCAAGTATGCGTTTCGGGGCAGACAGGAGCAGGCCGCGTTGTCCGCAGAGATTCCGCTAAGACCGCCGGGTCAGGCGTTACGCGAACTCGACGAGCGCTCGCGCGAGATTTTCCGGCAGATCGTCGAATCCTATCTCGCGACCGGCGAGCCCGTCGGCTCACGCAATCTTTCGCGCATCATTCCGATGACGCTTTCGCCGGCTTCCGTGCGCAACGTCATGGCGGACCTCGAGGCCGCGGGCCTGATTTATTCGCCGCACACGAGCGCAGGTAGACTCCCCACCCAGCAGGGTCTCCGCTTCTTCGTCGATGCGCTGATGGAAATCGGCGACCTGCCGGAGCGTGAGCGGCGCAACATCGACGCGCAGGTGAGCGCGACCCGCGGCGGCAATATCGAATCCGTGCTTGGTGAAGCTTCCGCACTTCTGTCCGGCCTTTCGCGCGGCGCTGGCGTGGTGACGGCGACCAAGACCAATCCGCGCCTGAAGCAGATCGAATTCGTGCGGCTCGATGCCGCCCGCGCGCTCGCGGTGCTGGTCTCGGAGGACGGTCAGGTCGAAAACCGGCTCCTGAACATTCCGAAAGACGTTCCAAATTCCTCGCTGGTCGAAGCGACCAATTTTCTGAACGCGCGCATTCGCGGCCGTACGCTCGGCGAAGCGCGGAACGATCTCGAGAAATCGCTCAATGCCGCGCGCGCCGAACTTGATGAACTGACCCAGCGCATCGTGAGCGAGGGCCTCGCAAGCTGGTCCGGCGGTGACGCGAACACGCGCCGCTTGATCGTGCGCGGCCACGCGAAGCTCCTCGAAGATGTGAATGCCGCCGAGGATCTGGAGCGCGTGCGGCTTCTGTTCGACGATCTCGAACAGAAGGGCGAAGTCGCGGAACTGCTCGGCAAGGCGGAAGAGGCCGAAGGGCTTCGCATCTTCATCGGTTCCGAGAACAAGCTGTTTTCGCTGTCCGGCTCCTCGACCATCGTCGCGCCCTACCGCGACGGCGAGGGCAGGGTCGTCGGCGTGCTCGGCGTGATCGGCCCGACCCGGCTCAATTATGCCCGCGTGATCCCGATGGTGGACTACACCGCGCTCGTGGTGAGCAAGATCCTCGGCGGCAAATAGAAGCCGGAACTTGATTTTTGCGGCCATCGCCCTGATATGCGGGGCGAACGGAAAACGAGACCCATGACCGCCGACGAAAACGCAAAAGACAAAGCACCGCTCGACCCGCAGGCCGCGAACGAAAATCAGGCCCGCGAAGGAAAAGAGCATGCCGCCTATGTGGACGAGCGCACCGTCCTCGAGGCGCAGGTCGCGGAACTCAAAGACAAGTATCTGCGCGCCCATGCGGAGATGGAAAATACCCGCCGCCGCGCCGAGAAGGATGTTGCCGACGCGCGCAACTTCTCGATCGCGGGTTTCGCGCGCGACATGCTCTCCGTCGCCGACAACCTCGGCCGTGCACTGGCGGCGGTCGATCCCGCGATCCGCGACGCCGCCGACAACACGCTCAAAACCCTGCTCGAAGGCGTGGAACTCACCAATCGCGAACTTGCCAAGACGCTCGAAAAGCACGGCGTCCGCCTGCTCGATCCGGTGGGCCAGAAGTTCGACCCGAACTTCCATCAGGCCATGTTCGAAATTCCGGATGACTCGGTCCCGGCCGGCACCGTGAAGCAGGTGGTGCAGCCGGGCTATGCCATCGGCGAGCGCGTGCTTCGTCCCGCCATGGTCGGCGTCGCGAAGGCCGCGCCGAAAGCGGGTCCCGCCAATGGCGGCGATGTCGATAAGTCGGTCTGACTTCGTATCGGCGTGATCGTGCTGCGCCGCGAATGACGCGCGATTGACTTCGCCGCCGCGCCGTTGTCCCGTCGCGCGGGCATGAATCAGGTTTCGGTTCTTCTCCAGACACTCGACTATGTCGGCATCGCGGTGTTTGCCGCGACCGGTGCGCTGGCCGCGTCACGCAAACAACTCGACGTCGTCGCCTTCGTGTTCTTTGCCGCGGTGACGGCGACCGGCGGCGGTACGTTGCGCGACCTTCTGCTCGACGTGCCGGTATTCTGGGTTCGCCACCCGGCTTATCTCGCGATTCCGCTTTGCGTCGCGGTGCTGGTCTTTTTCACCGCGCATCTTTTTGAATCGCGCTATCGCGTGCTCCTCTGGGCGGATGCGGTCGGGCTTGCCGCCTATACGGTGGTGGGTGCGGCGAAGACCCTGGCCGCGGGCGCGTCGGCGGCCGATGCGCTGGCGCTCGGCATTCTCACTGCGACCTTCGGCGGCGTGATTCGCGATGTGCTCGCGGGCGAGCCTTCGGTGATCCTGCGCCGCGAGCTTTACATCACCTGTGCCTTCGCGGGTGCCTTAGTTTTCGTGGTTCTGTCGGCTGCCGGAACGCCGTTCTGGGGCGGCGCAACCCTCGGTTTTCTCGTGGCTTTCGGCATCCGTGCCGGTGCGTTGCTCCGGGGCTGGTCGCTTCCCGTTTACCGTGCCCGTCCGGGGCGTAATTCTTCGGAGCTTTAAGGGCTTGGCCGCCTTGCGGCTGAAAAAGCCCCTGCCTATATCCCTCGCAACTGCCGCGCTCGCGGCAAATCCCCAACGCGGGGGCCGAGGGGAACGGCGAGGAACGCCGTTTCCAAGGGTGCCGAACGGACCCACCCGGCCTGCCGGAAACGAGAGGTAAGCCATGTCCAAGGTCATCGGAATCGACCTCGGTACCACCAATTCCTGCGTCGCCGTCATGGACGGCACGACGCCGAAAGTTCTTGAGAATGCCGAAGGCGCGCGCACCACACCGTCGATCGTCGCCTTCACCAACGAAGGCGAACGCCTCGTCGGCCAGCCTGCGAAGCGCCAGGCGGTCACCAATCCCGAGAAAACCTTCTTCGCGGTGAAGCGTCTGATCGGCCGCCGCTATGACGACCCGATGGTCGAGAAGGACAAGAAGCTCGTCCCCTATAGCATCGTGAAGGGCGACAACGGCGACGCCTGGCTCTCCGACGGCGACAAGAAATATTCGCCCTCGCAGGTCTCCGCTTTCATTCTCCAGAAGATGAAAGAGACCGCCGAATCCTATCTCGGCTCCAAGGTCGAGAAGGCCGTCATCACCGTTCCCGCCTACTTCAACGACGCACAGCGTCAGGCGACCAAGGACGCGGGCAAGATCGCTGGCCTCGAGGTGCTTCGCATCATCAACGAGCCGACCGCGGCCGCGCTCGCTTACGGCCTCGACAAAGGCAAGCAGGGCATGATCGCCGTCTATGACCTCGGTGGCGGTACTTTCGATATTTCCGTGCTCGAAATCGGCGACGGCGTGTTCGAGGTGAAGTCCACCAACGGCGACACCTTCCTCGGCGGCGAAGACTTCGACATGCGTCTGGTCAGCTATCTCGCCGACGAATTCAAGAAAGAGCAGGGCATTGATCTGCGCAAAGACAAGCTCGCGCTCCAGCGTCTGAAGGAAGCCGCGGAAAAAGCGAAGATCGAGCTTTCCTCCGCGACCCAGACCGAAATCAATTTGCCCTTCATCACCGCCGATGCCTCGGGTCCGAAGCATCTCACGATGAAGCTCACCCGCGCGAAATTCGAAGCGCTGGTCGACGACCTCATCCAGAAGACCGTCGAGCCCTGCCGTCAGGCATTGAAGGACGCCGGACTTTCGGCCGGCGAAATTCAGGAAGTCGTTCTCGTCGGCGGCATGACCCGCATGCCGAAGGTGCAGGAAGTTGTGAAGCAGTTCTTCGGGAAGGAACCCCACAAGGGCGTGAACCCCGACGAAGTGGTTGCGATCGGCGCCGCGGTGCAGGCGGGCGTGTTGCAGGGTGACGTGAAAGACGTGCTCCTGCTCGATGTGACCCCGCTCTCGCTCGGCATTGAAACGCTCGGTGGCGTGTTCACGCGGCTCATTGAGCGCAACACCACGATCCCGACCAAGAAGTCTCAGGTGTTCTCGACCGCTGAGGACAATCAGGGTGCCGTCACCATTCGCGTCAGCCAAGGCGAGCGCGAAATGGCAGCCGACAACAAGTTGCTCGGCCAGTTCGACCTCGTCGGCCTTCCGCCGGCGCCGCGCGGCGTGCCGCAGATCGAAGTCACCTTCGACATCGACGCGAACGGCATCGTCAACGTGTCGGCGAAGGATAAAGGCACCGGCAAGGAGCAGCAGATCCGCATTCAGGCTTCCGGCGGCCTTTCGGATGCCGACATCGAAAAGATGGTCAAGGATGCCGAACTGCACGCCTCCGAAGACAAGGCGCGCCGCGCCGCCGTCGAAGCCAAGAATCAGGGCGAGGCGCTGGTGCACGCGACCGAGAAGTCGCTCTCCGAACACGGCGACAAGGTCGATGCCGAGACCAAGTCTTCGATCGAATCCGCGCTGAACGATCTCAAGGAATCGCTCAAGGGCGACGACGCGGACGACATCAAGGCCAAGACGACCGCGCTTGCGCAGTCGTCGATGAAGCTCGGCGAAGCAATGTATGCTGCGAAATCCGCGGACAACAACGCGGGTTCGGGCGACGCCGACGCCAAGAAGGATGACGTCGTCGACGCGGAATTCACGGAAGTGAAGGACGACAAGGACAATAAGAAGTCCGCGTAAGCGGTCTTCTATATCGAGTGAATGCGAATGGCCTTCGTCCCGCGTAGCAACGATACGCCCCGGACGAAGGCCATTTTCTTGAGTGCTTGCTGATGGCGAAACGCGATTATTACGAAGTCCTGAGCGTCTCGCGCACGGTAAGTGACGGCGAACTGAAAACGTCGTACCGCAAGCTCGCGATGCAATGGCATCCGGACAAGAACCCCGGCAATGCCGAGTGCGAAGCGAAGTTCAAGGAAATCAACGAAGCCTATGATTGCCTGAAGGACCCGCAGAAGCGCGCGGCCTATGACCGCTATGGTCATGCCGCGTTTGAAAACGGCGGCGGGGGCGCGGGCGGCTTCGGAGGCTTCAGCGGCGATTTCACTTCCACCTTCTCCGATATTTTCGACGATCTCTTCGGCGGCATGGGCGGAAGACGCGGGAGCGCGCGCGGCGGCCGCGAACGCGGAGCGGACCTTCGCTACAATCTCGAAATCACGCTCGAGGAAGCCTTCAACGGCAAGACCGCGCAGATCGAATTGCCGACCAACGTGGTTTGCGAGACTTGCTCGGGCACCGGCGCGAAAGCCGGCACCCAGCCGGTGCAGTGCAAGACCTGCCAGGGCACCGGCCGCATCCGCCATGCGCAGGGCTTCTTCACGCTCGAGCGCACTTGCGCGTCCTGTCAGGGCCGCGGCTCGGTGATCACCGACCCTTGCAAGAACTGCAAGGGCGCGGGCCGGGTCGTCAAAGAGCGCGCACTCGAAGTGAACATTCCCGCGGGCGTCGAGGATGGCACGCGCATTCGCCTCGGCGGCGAGGGCGAAGCCGGCATGCGCGGCGGCGGCAATGGCGATCTCTATATTTTTCTTTCCGTGAGCCAGCATCCGATCTTCCAGCGCGAGGGCGCCGATCTTTATTGCCGCGTGCCGATCTCGATGGTGACGGCGGCGATCGGCGGCGAATTCGAAGTGCCGGCCATCGACGGCTCTCGCTCCAAGGTGAAGGTGCCCGAAGGGACGCAAACCGGAAAGCGCTTCCGGCTATCGGGCAAGGGCATGCCGGTGCTGCGCTCGCGCGACCGCGGCGACATGGTTGTGCAGGTCGCCGTCGAGACGCCGCAGAAGCTGACCAAGCGGCAGAAGGAATTGCTGCGCGAATTCGATAAAGACAGTTCGAAAGATACGCAGCCGGAATCCGCGGGCTTTTTCGCAAAAGTGCGCGAACTCTTCGGTTAGCTTGACCGGCGTGGCCGCGAAGCGCTACGCGTAAGCCGTTCCGTCAGAAGTAAGGCGTAGCCGACAATGCAGACAGCGCCCGGCGAAAAACGCGCGGCCCCGCGCTTTGACGGCGTAAAATTCCTGTCTTCCTGGCTCAAGAATCCGAAGAACGTCGGCGCGGTGGCGCCTTCCGGCCCGGTGCTTTCGCGCACTATGGCGGCGATCGTCGATCCCGCGCTCGAAGGCCCGATTGTTGAACTCGGGCCCGGCACCGGACCGGTGACGGCGGCACTGCTTGCGCGCGGCATCGATCCGTCGCGGCTGACGCTCGTCGAATATGACGAAGCGTTCTGCGCGACGCTTCGCAAGAAATATCCGCAGGTCAATGTCGTGCAGGGCGACGCCTTCGCGCTCGACCGGACGCTTGAAGGTCATGCTTCCGCGCCTTTCGCGGCCATCGTTTCGAGCCTGCCTTTGCTCAACTTCTTGCCGGAGCAGCGCAAGCAACTGGTCGAAATTTCGATGCGGATGCTGCGGCCCCGCGCACCCTTCATCCAGTTTACCTACGGCGCGAACTCGCCGCTGCCGGTGATGTCGCATCTTTACGAAACGAGCGCCTCGAAGCGCATCTGGTGGAATTTGCCGCCGGCGCGCGTCTGGACCTATCGTGCGCGATAAGGAGAGATGATGAAGAAGCTTCTGGTCTTCGCAGGCTCGATCCGCTCCGGCGCCTTGAGCGCAAGACTGGCGGCGCATGTAGCGCGAGAACTCGCGCTGATGGATACGGAAACCACGCTGATCTCGCTCGCCGATTACGAGCTGCCGATCTACAACGGCGACCTCGAAAAGGACGAGGGCGTGCCTGAGAACGCGAAGAAGCTCAAAGCAATGATGCTGACGAACGACGGCATCTACATCGCCTCGCCTGAATACAACGCCTCCACGCCGCCGCTCTTGAAGAACGCGATCGACTGGATCTCGCGCGCGAAAGAGCCTGCCGGCAACCCTTATAAAAAATGCACCTTCGCGCTGGGCGCTACTTCCGATGGTCGCTTCGGCGGCTATCGCGGCCTCTATCATCTGCGCCAGTCGCTCGAACTGGGCCTCGGTGCGCTCGTGATCCCTGAGCAGGTCGCGATCGCAGGCGCGAGTGAGGCGTTCGACGACCGCGGCGCGCTGAAGGACGAAGGCAACCGGAAGATATTGAAGGCGCAGCTCGAAAAATTCGTCGCGCTTGCGGGGGTACTCCCATGAGCGGGGAGATCGCCGCCCGCGACCGCGTGATCGTCGCGCTCGACTTCTCCGATGTCGAAGCCGCGGAAAAAGCGATCTGGACGCTCGGCGACAGCGTCAACTTCTACAAGATCGGCTTCGAGCTGGTGATGGCGGGCGGCCTCTCGCTTGCCGAAGACCTCGTGCATAGCGGCAAGAAGGTCTTCCTCGACATGAAGCTGCATGACATCGGCAACACCGTCATGCACGCGACCCGCCGCGCGGCGAAACTCGGCGCGACATTCCTGACGGTGCATGCCTTTCCGCAGACCATGCGCGCGGCGGTCGAAGGCCGCGCGGACAGCGATCTCGATCTGCTCGCGGTTACGGTGCTGACTTCGTGGGACGATAACGACCTGAAGGACGCGGGCTACACGACGACCGTGCCGGAACTGATCGCGCGCCGTGCCGCGCAAGCCGAGGCCATCGGCATTGATGGCATTGTCAGCTCGGCGGCGGAGGCGAAAGACCTGCGCCAGCGGCTCGGCTCGAAAATGTTGCTCGTGACCCCCGGCATTCGCCCGGCCGGGAGTGAGAAGGGTGACCAGAAGCGCGTCATGACGCCGGGCGACGCGATCAAGGCCGGCGTCGACTACATGGTGATCGGCCGGCCGATTCTCGCCGCCGAAGATCCGAAAGCGGCGGCCGAGGCGATAGTCGCCGAGATCGAAGCCGCAAAAAAATAAAGGGGAGCGAAATGGCAAAGGGTTACTGGATTGCGCGGGTCGATGTCCGAGACGACGCGGTCTACGGCAAGTATCGCGATGCGAACGCGATTGCGTTTAAGAAATACGGCGCGAAGTTCATCATCCGCGGAGGCAAGTTCGAGAACCCGGAAGGTTCCTCGCGCTCGCGCAACGTGGTGATCGAATTTCCGAGCTATCAGGCGGCGGTCGATTGCTACCACTCTCCGGAATACAAGCACGCGATCTCGATCCGCGCACCGATTTCCGAGGGCGACATCGTGATCATCGAGGGCTACGACGGACCGCAGCCGTCCTGAACCCGCCCGCGCTTTCTTGAACGGCCGACCCGCGCTATACCCGCGCTCGTCTTTCGGAGCGCGAAAAATGGCCGAACTTCGTCTAGTCATTGCCGGTGCCGCCGGCCGCATGGGCCGCACGCTGTTGCGCGCGATCCATGAAATGCCGGGCTTTGCGCTCGCGGGCGCCGTCGATCGCGAAGGCGCGGCCGAAATCGGCGCCGATACCGGCACGCTCGCCGGCCTTTCGCCTTCCGGCAAGAAGGTCACGAACGACGCGCTGCCTTTGGTCGCGCAGGCCGACGCCATCATCGATTTCACCACGCCGGCGTCCACCGTCGCGCTCGCCGGGCTCGCGGCGCAGGCGCGGATCGTCCACGTGATCGGCACGACCGGCTTGTCTGCGGCGGATGACGCGAAGCTGGAAGCGGCGGCGCGTCATGCCGCGCTCGTGCGCTCCGGCAATATGAGCCTCGGCGTGAATCTGCTCGCAGCACTCGTGAAGCGCGCGGCGGCAAGCCTCGGACCTGAATTCGATATTGAAGTGCTGGAGATGCATCATAACAAGAAGGTGGATGCACCGTCAGGCACCGCGTTGTTGCTCGGCAACGCCGCCGCCGAAGGCCGCAAGATCGCGCTCGAAAAAAATTCCGTGCGTTCGCGTGACGGCCACACCGGCGCGCGCAAGAGCGGCGACATCGGTTTTGCCACGCTGCGCGGCGGCACCGTGGTAGGCGAGCACAGCGTGATTTTCGCAGGGCCCTCGGAGCGCATCGAACTGGCACATAAGGCCGAGGACCGCATGATCTTCGCGCGCGGCGCGCTCGCTGCGGCGAAGTGGGGCAAGGGCAAGAAGCCCGGCATCTATTCCATGGCCGACGTGCTCGGGCTCTCGTGAGGTCTGTGAAGCGCTATGTCTATGCGAGCCTGCTTGTGCTGCTCGCCGCGCTCTATATTTACTTTCTCGGCACGCCTTGGCTCGCGCGGCTCACCGGCATTGCGCCGCGCACGATCTCGCTCGGCGCGGGCTTTTGCGTAATGCTGTTCGGGATCGCGGCGATGATGCTGGGCCGGCTCGCCTCGCAGCGCGACCGGTAGCCGTATCGACAGCGAAGGCTTATCTCGCTATGCGCTTCGCCGAAAACCTTTTCGCCCGCGCGCACACATAGGAATAAGGGAATGGAACGCCTGCTGGTTCTTGTCCGCCACGGCCAGAGTGAGTGGAATCTGAAAAATCTTTTCACCGGCTGGCGCGACGTCGATCTGACTGAGCAAGGCGTCGGCGAGGCGAAGGCCGCTGGCAAGCGCCTGAAAGAACGCGGCATTATTTTCGACGTTGCCTACACTTCGGCGTTGAAGCGTGCGCAGCGCACGCTCGGCCTTGTGCTCGACGAGATGGGGCAGGGCGGGATCACCGTTCATAAGGATCAGGCGCTGAACGAGCGCGACTACGGCGATCTGAACGGACTGAACAAGGACGATGCCCGCAAGAAGTGGGGCGAAGAACAGGTGCATATCTGGCGCCGCTCCTACGATACGCCGCCGCCGGGCGGCGAGTCGCTCAAAGACACGGTCGCCCGCGCGCTTCCTTATTATGTGCAGAACATCCTGCCGGGCGTCTTGCGCGGCGAACGCACGCTGGTCGCGGCCCACGGCAATTCGCTGCGCGCGCTGATCATGGTGCTCGAGAAGCACACGCCCGAAAGCATCATCAAGCGCGAACTCTCGACCGGCGTGCCGATCATCTACAAGCTGAATGCCGACTCGACGGTCGCGGAAAAGCTTGACCTCGCGTCGTAAGCGTTACGCAATCAGCTTCGCCTGCTCCCAGCCGAGCATCGCGCGCTTGCGTGTCAATCCCCAGTGATAGCCGGTGAGTGCGCCGTTCGAGCCGACGATGCGGTGACACGGCACCACGAATGAAATCGGATTCTTGCCGACCGCGGCACCGACCGCGCGCGGTGCGTTCGCCTTGCCGATCTGCCGCGCGACTTCGCTGTAGGTCGCAGCGCGCCCGAGCGGGACTTTCAGAAGCGTTTCCCAGACCCGCACTTCGAAATCGGTGCCGATCAAGACGACGCGAAGCGGCGTGTCGGGCTTCCAGCGATCCGACTGGAAGATGCGCGCGGCAATGTCGGCGGTGGAAGCCGAGTCTTCGACATAATGCGCGTTTTTCCAGCGCGCGCGCATGTCCTTGAGTGCCGCCGCTTCCTTGCCGGGATCGGCAAAGGCGAGCCCGCATAACCCGCGCTTTGTCACCATGACGAGCGCTGTCCCGAACGGCGACGGATGGAAGCCGTAGCGGATTTCTAGGCCCTCGCCACCGGTCTTCCACTCGCCCGGCGACATGGCTTCGTGCACGACGAAAAGATCGTGCAGCCGCCCCGGCCCGGAAAGACCGAGTTCGTAGCTTGCTTCCAGAATGTTCGGCGCGTCTGCGAGTAATTTCTTCGCGTTATCGAGCGTGACGGCTTGGAGAAACGCTTTCGGTGTCAGGCCGCACCAGCGGCGAAAGAGTTCGTTCAGGTGCCGCGGATCGGTGCCGGTCGCCGCGGCTACAGCTTCCACTTCCGGCTGCTCGCGGAATTTCCTGGTCAGAAATTCGATCGCGCGCCGGACGGTTTCGTAGTCCTGACGATTTGCTGCGTCCGAGATTTTCATGGGTCTTGCGAGCATGAGAAAATCCTCCGTCATCTTGGGAGGACATAGGCGGGAGGATAGCGCGAAACCACCCGATTTCGCGGGCGAAAAGGGCTCTAGCGTTTCGCGGTGGCGAGGGCTGCGGCGAGGTTCTTCGCAAGCCTCTCCTTGCCGACCGGCGGCAGGAACGAGCCGATCACGCGCGTAATCCGCCGCTCGGTTAGCGCAATTCGCGTGACACCGGAAAGTTCGTCCTCGGTCGTCTCGAGCCGCACCCAGCGCGGGTTCATGGTGTCCTCGCGCTCTTCGCCGCGCGGCGAGACGCGCCGCCATACGAGCCGCACTGGCGTAACCAGAATCTCCTCGAACGCCCGCGCCGCACGGAAATTCGCGCGGAACGCGATATAGACGAGCAGCACGTCGAGGCCGAGAAATCCGAAAATCGGCCACGCGCCGAGCGACAGGAAAACGACGCCGAGGATGAAGCTCGCGACACCCAGCGCGCCCATCACGATCCCAAAGCCGCGCGAATCCAGCGAACGGTGCGGGGATAAGCGCTCGAACAGAAGCGTCGTTTCCGGAATCGGGTTGCTCGCGTTCATGCGCCGATTATAGAGGACGGATGGGCAAAAAAGCGACCGCCAAAAAGCGCGCGGCAAAGCCGTCGCCGCGAAAAAAAGCAGCGGGAAAACGCTGGGGCGAAGCCGAAGTGGTCGAGGCCTTTACCCGCTTCCGGAAAGCGAACCCGCATCCCAAGGGCGAACTGGAATCGGTCAATCATTTCACGCTCCTGGTCGCGGTGGTCTTGTCGGCGCAAGCAACCGACGCCGGCGTGAACAAGGCGACGCGCGCATTGTTTCAGGTCGCCGACACGCCGGAAAAGATGGTTGCACTCGGCGAGGAGAAGCTCCGCGACTACATCAAGACCATCGGTCTCTACAAAGGCAAGGCGAAGAACGTGATCGCGCTCTCGAAAATGCTGATCGAGAAGCACAATGCACAGGTGCCCAAGACGCGCGAGGAATTGCAGGCGCTCCCCGGCGCGGGCCGTAAAACCGCGAACGTGGTGCTGAACATCGCCTTCGGCGAGCCGACCATGGCGGTCGATACCCATGTCTTTCGCGTGAGCAACCGCACGGGGCTCGCGCCCGGGAAAAATCCGCTGGAAGTCGAACTGGAACTGATGCGCGTGATCCCTGATCGCTTCATGACGCACGCGCATCACTGGCTGATCCTGCATGGGCGTTACACTTGTCTTGCGCGCAATCCGAAGTGCCCCGCCTGCATCATCAGCGATCTCTGCCTCTGGCCGGAGAAGACGCTCTAGATTCCCGCGCTGCGTTCCGGCGGTAGCAATTCGCGCTTCGGCATGAAGCGCTTGTGCCGCCGCACCATGAAGGCGGTCGCGAACACCGGCGTGATCAGGTTCAGGACCGGCACCAGCACCACCGCGGCGATCACCATGCCGGAAATGAAGATCGGCACGGCGTTCTGCTGCCGCAGACGCCGCGCTTCTTCGGGCGTGCGATAACGCATGGCCGCAAGTTCGAAATATTCGCGGCTGAGGAGATAGGCGTTGGCGATGAAGAACACGCCGACGTTCAGGCCCGGAATCACGAACCATAAGAGCAGCGCGACGAGATTGACGAGTAGCACCACGCCGAAGAATTTCACCGATAGAATGATCGCGCGCGCCATCGGCAAGGGCTTGCCGATCGGGTCGGCCGGAAATTTAGTCCGTTCCACTTCGTCCGCGACATCGTCCACAAACAGCGCTCCGATCGCGGATGTCACCGGCGCCATGGTGAAGAAGGCGACGGTCAGCGTCAGCACGCCGAGCAGGATTTCGGCGATGTAGTCGTAAGGGTGCGCGAGCGGCAGCAATAGCCCCAACAGCCATTGCAGCGCGCCGCCGAGTGCGATGAGCAAGAGCAGGGCAAGCCCGACCGACTTCAGAAGAATCTTCCGGAGCGGAGGCGAGAAGGTCTGCGCGAAAGCGCCGAGGGCGTCGGAAATCATGCCCCGCGCTTGTAGCGGGCATTACGCCTTGATTGAGGCGGCCGCTGCGACAGGTTCAGGAAGATCGGGGACGAGGGGCGGATTCCCGCCCTCCGCTAAAGGGCGGGGCGCGCTGGCCCGCTCCTCTTCCGGCGGCATCGGGCGGTTAGCCCAGCGCAGGTTATGATAGTCGAAGCCGAGTTCGATCGTGGGCTTCACGATCCGGAAATAGGGCGAGATATCGAAGTCGCGCGGCATGTAAAGCGAGTGATGCCGGATGTGCAGGATCTCGCGGCGCTTTTCCTTGCTGTCGACGAGTTCGATGCGCGGCAGGATCGGATAGCGCACCGATTCGAAAGCCTGTGCGATCAGTCCGGAACAGATCACCTTGGTCGGCACGCCGGAGCCGAAGGAAAGCATGCGGCGGCGAAAGCGCGCCGGCACCGGCACCGGCACCAGATAGCGCATCAGGTCGATGATGTTCTTGACATCATACTCGATGCCGAGCCGCTTGATCATGTAATCGACCACGCGCTCGCGGTCGTCTTCCGAAAGTCCGACCGGGCGGCACACGCGGGTATGGAACGAGGTGTATTTCGAAAGCGACGCGGTGATCACGCCCTGACCGAGATTGGCCTCGATCAGCACATGCGGCTTGCCGTCCATCGCGCGCTTGTTGAAGCGCGGACCGACATAGAGCGCCGAATGCGACCAGGTCGATTGCGTGAGATACTTGATAATGCCCGAGACGCGGGTGTTGCCTTCGACGAGGAGCACGTCGCCGGGTTGCAGCACGGCTTCGAGCGCGGACGGATCGCTCGGCGTGAACGGCTCCTGCCCCGGCGAGACCTGTTCCAGGTATTTGACGATCTGGCGGCTCAGCCAGCCGTGCGCGATATCCGTCATGCGCCAGTCCCCGCCCGAATTCTTCGGGCCCAAAGCGTTTCCCCGCCGGGGAACCTAGCCGAATTTTGTTTCATTGCGGTTCACAAGGCTGCGCGCGGGCGGTTTCCGGTCCCCGAAACTTGGGTGTTAGACTCTTGTTGTTAAAGCAGTTTTTACCATGCCGACACGTTTTCAAAGGCATTTCTGTCGCGGCGTTCACGCATGAAGCCGAAGGCGCTGATCTCATGGTCCTCGGGCAAGGATGCCGCCTGGGCGCTCCATCGCGCGCGGCAGGCCGGCGAATATGAGATCGTGGGCGCGCTCACGACCATCACCGAAAATTTCGACCGCGTTTCCATGCACGGGGTGCGGCGTGAAATTCTGGAGGCGCAGCTTGCGGCGGCAGGTCTGCCGCTTTTCCCCGTGAGGATTCCGTCGCCCTGTCCGAACGAGATCTACGAAGCGCGCATGGGCGAGGCGATAGCGGCCGCGCGCGCGAACGGTGTCACGAAGATCGTCTTCGGCGATCTTTATCTCGAGGACATCCGCGCTTATCGCGAGGAGAAATTGCGCGGCAGCGGTATCGAGGCGGTGTTTCCGTTATGGCAGCAGCCGACCGGTCAACTCGCACGCGAAATGATCGCAAGCGGGCTGCAGGCGCGCGTTGCGTGCCTCGATCCGAAAAAGATGCCGCGCGATCTTGCGGGGAAAGAATTTGACGAAGAACTGCTCGCGGCGCTGCCGCCGAACGTCGATCCCTGCGCCGAGAACGGCGAGTTTCACACCTGCGTCACCGGCGGGCCGATGTTCTCGAAAAATCTGGAGGTGAAGACCGGCGAAGTCGTCGAGCGCGACGGCTTCGTGTTCGCGGATTTGATGCTTGTTTAGCGCAGCGTCGCGCCGGTCTTCTTCGAGACTTCGTCCACGATCTTCTTCGCGACCGCGTCAATCTCGGCATCCGTGAGCGTCTTCTCGCGCGGCTGCAACGTGACTGCAATCGCAAGCGACTTCTTGCCTTCCGGCACGCCCTTGCCCTCGTAGAGATCGAACACGTCGATATGCGCGATCAAAGCCTTATCGGCACCTTGTGCTGCGCGAATGATTTCGGCGGCCGTGACCTTGCGGTCGACGAGGAACGCGAAGTCGCGCGTCACCGGCTGAAACGGAGAGAGTTCCAGCTTAGGCTTCACCTTGGTCGGCTTTGCCTTCTGCTCGGGCAAACGGTCGAGAAAAATTTCCGCGACCGCGATCGGCCCGTCGATGTCGAGCGCATCCAACGTCAGGGGATGCAACTCGCCGAAGTAACCGAGGATCAGTTTCGGACCTAACTGGATCGTGCCGGAGCGGCCCGGATGCAGATAGTTCGGACCGCCGGCCACGATCTGCACCTTGTCGGTCGGCGCGCCGCAGGCGGCCAACACCGTGAGCGCGTCGGCTTTCGCGTCATAGACATCGACGTTGCCGGCCGAGCCCTGCCAGTGACGGCCCGAGCCGGAAACTTTCGCTGCACCCCGGCGTAGCGAAGTCGCCGCCATCAATTGTTCTTCCGGCTTGTCGCCGAGGAAAATCTGCCCGACTTCAAAGAGTGCCACGTCGGCATAGCCGCGGTCGGCGTTCTTCTGGCCGGCGAGCGCAAGACCCGGGATCAGGCTCGGCCGCATGTCGGACAGGTCCGACGCGATCGGATTGGAAAGCGCCACCGAAGCCGCGCCGCCGCCGAAACGCTCGGCGTGCTCCTTGGAAATGAACGACCACGTCACGCCTTCGACCGAACCGCGCGCAGCGAGTGCGCGCTTCGCGGCGCGGGTGCGCTTTTGCAGCGTGGTCAGCACGGGCTTGCGCGCATTCTCGTCGCGCTCGAACGGCGTCATCGGCACACGCTCGAGACCCGCGATGCGTACGACCTCCTCGACAAGATCGGCCTTGCCTTCGATGTCGCCGCGCCAGCTCGGCGGCGACACTTTCAGCAACTCGCCAGAGCCCGCGGTGGTGAAGCCGAGTGCTGCAAGAATGCGCTTGATCTCGTCGGTTTTGATTTCGATGCCGGTGAGCCGTTTCGGCTCCGAGATCGGGAAATCGATCACGCGGCTGGTATCAGGCACGCTGCCTGCTACGAAAACTTCCGATGGCTCACCGCCGCACATTTCGATGATCAACTGGGTAGCCAATTCGAGCCCCGGCATCATGAAGGCTGGATCGACGCCGCGCTCGAAGCGGAAGCGCGCATCGGAGAGAAGACCGAGCTTGCGTCCGGTCTGCGCGATGTTCAGCGGATTCCAGAGCGCGGATTCGACCACGACATCGGTCGTCGTTTCCGAGACGCCGCTTTCCTCGCCGCCCATGACGCCTGCGAGAGATTCCACCGCACGGTCGTCGGAAATGCAGCAGATCGTGTCATCCAACTCATAGGTCTTGCCGTCGAGCGCGAGAATTTTCTCGCCCTGCTTTGCGCGGCGCACGACGAGATTACCCTTCACCTTGGCTGCATCGAACACGTGCAGCGGGCGCGACCGGTCGTGCGTGAGCAAATTCGTAATGTCGACCAGCGCATTGATCGGGCGAAGGCCGATCGCGCGCAGGCGTTTCTGGAGCCATTCCGGCGATGCGCCGTTCTTGACGCCCTTGATCACGCGGATACCGAAGGCCGGGCAAAGCTCCGGGGCTTCGATTTTCACTTGAATCGGGCAGGGAAATTTTCCGGCAACCGGCTTCGGCGCTTTCTCGTTGAAGGTGCCAAGACCTGCCGCCGCGAGGTCGCGCGCGATACCCTGTACGCCGAGCGCATCGGGGCGGTTCGGCGTCACGGCTACATCGAACACGGGGTCGTTCAGACCCAGGACTTCCGCAAACGGCTTTCCGAGCGGCGCGTCGGCGGGCATTTCGATGATGCCGGCGTGTTCGTCCGACAAACCCATCTCGCGTTCGGACACGAGCATGCCGCGCGATTCCACGCCGCGGATCGCGCCGATCTTCAACACGTCGCCGCTCGCCGGAATCGTGGTGCCGGGGCGCGCGAACACGGCCTTCATGCTCGCGCGCGCATTCGGCGCACCGCAGACGACCTGGATCGGATTGCCGTCGCCGGTGTCCACCATGCAGACGCGGAGCTTGTCGGCGTTCGGATGCTTTTCGGCGGAGATCAGGTTCGCGACGACGAAGGGGGCGAGCGTCGCCGCCTTGTCCTCGATGGACTCAACCTCGAGGCCGACTTCGTTCAGCTTCGCGGAAATTTCCGAAACCGTCGCGTCGGTTGCGAGATAATCTTTCAGCCAGGAGAGGGTGAACTTCACGTGCTCAACCCTCCCGCAAGCGTCGGGAAGTCGAGCGGCCGGAAGCCGTAATGCTCGATCCAGCGCACATCCGCTTCGAAGAACGGGCGCAGGTCCGGCATGCCGTATTTCAGCATCGCGATACGGTCGATGCCCATGCCCCAGGCGAAGCCCTGATACTCGTCGGGATCGAGGCCGCAGTTACGAAGCACGTTCGGATGCACCATGCCGCAGCCGAGAATTTCCAGCCAATCCGTGCCCTGACCGAACTTGATGTCGCCGCCCGAGCGGTCGCACTGGATGTCGACTTCCATCGACGGTTCGGTGAAGGGGAAGAACGACGGACGGAAGCGCATCTTCACGTCGTCGACTTCGAAGAACGCCTTGCAGAACTCGGCGAGAATCCACTTCAGGTGCCCGAGGTGCGACTTGCGGTCGATCACGAGACCTTCGACCTGATGGAACATCGGCGTGTGGGTCTGGTCCGAGTCCGAGCGATAGGTGCGGCCCGGAATGATGATCTTGATCGGCGGCTTTTGCTTCTGCATCGAGCGGATCTGCACCGGCGAAGTGTGCGTGCGAAGCAACTTCCGTTCGCCGTTTGCGTCCGGCGGAAAGAAGAAGGTGTCGTGCATTTCCCGCGCCGGATGGCCGACGGGGAAGTTCAGCGCCGTGAAGTTATAGAAATCGGTTTCGATGTCCGGCCCTTCGGCGACCGAGAAACCCATGTCGGCGAAGATCGCGGTCAGTTCGTCGATCACCTGGCTGATCGGATGGATGCGGCCGGTTTCGGCGGGTGCCGCGCGAACCGGCAGCGTCACGTCGGCGACGTCGGCTGCCAGTTTTGCCGCGATTGCTTTTTCTTTCAGCTCGGACTTTTTCGCGTCCAGCGCGGACGAGACGCGGTCGCGCAGCGCGTTGATCTTCGCGCCCTCGGTCTTGCGCTCCTCCGGCGACATCGCACCGAGGCCCTTCAAGAGTTCGGAGACCGAGCCCTTCTTGCCGAGCGCGCTAACGCGAACGGATTCGAGCGCGGCTTCGTCGGCCGCGCCCGCGATCTGCGAAACGAGATCGGATTCGAGCTTCGAAAGGTCGCTCATCGCGGCGCTCAGCCGAGCGCGGCGCGAGCCTGTGCGCAGAGCGCCTTGAACGCCACCGGTTCGTGCACGGCGAGGTCCGCGAGCACCTTGCGGTCGACTTCGACGCCGGCCTTGTTCAGGCCGTTGATGAACTTGCCGTAGACAAGCCCTTCTTCGCGCACCGCCGCGTTGATCCGCTGAATCCAGAGCGCGCGGAACGTGCGCTTCTTGTTCTTGCGGTCGCGGTAGGCGTACTGCATCGAGCGATCGACAGCCGCCTTCGCGGTGCGGATCGTGTTCTTGCGGCGGCCACGGAAGCCCTTGGCGGCCTTGTAGGTTTTCTTATGCTTGGCGTGTGCGGTTACGCCGCGTTTGACGCGAGCCATGGTGAAACTCCTTGAAGATCAGAAAATAGGAAAACGAGCGGCACTTAGCCGTTCGGCAGGAAAATCTTGCGGACGCGCACGGCGTCGGATTCGGAAATCACGCGCGTGCCGCGCAGCTTCCGGATCTGGCTGTTGGTCCGCTTGATCATGCCGTGGCGTTTTCCCGCCTGACCGGAGATCACCTTGCCGGTCGAAGAAATCTTGAAGCGTTTCTTCGCGCCGGACTTGGTCTTCAGCTTGGGCATTTTGCTCTCCATGGACTTGGACGCGGGCAAGCCCGGCTAAGTCACTGTATTTGCTCGGAATTGAGCGCTCGAAAGCCGCCACGGCAGCCCTGATGATGGCCGGTCGGCTCGAAGGCCGCTTCGATAGACGAGACGGCGAGGGTTTTCAAGGGATGTCTATTTGAGCCGGGCGGGAGTGACGCAGGTCCGCTACCACTGCTGATACAACCTTGCGGCTAATCCAAGAATCGGATGAATCGTAGGTTGTAGCAGATCATTAGCTAGGGCTGTTTCGGAGCTTGGGTCATGGCGTTCGTACATCCTTCTTCGCGGTATCGCCTTTACTTCGACGAAACTGGAACCGGAGATTTAAAAGCGCATCGGAAGGATCAAAACCAACGGTATCTGAGCCTCACCGGCGTCGTTATTCGCCAAGACAACCACGACGCGGTTGCAACCAAGCATCTCGATGATCTGAAGCTCAACGTCTTTGGCACTAAAGACATCGTCCTACATCGTCGAGAAATTATTGACGCAAAGGGCAAATTCGAAGTCCTCAAGCAGCAGGGCGTGAGAGCGAAATTCGATACCGGATTCCTCGATATTGTTCATGGTCTTCCGAAACCCGCGTTTACTGTTTCCATCGATAAGCAAGAGCATTTCGAAAAGTACAAAGTCTGGCAGTTCAGTCCATATCATTACGTTTTGACATGCCTTTTGGAGCGATACGCTCTCTTTCTGCATTATGCCGGGTTCACCGGCGATGTAATGGGCGAAGCGCGTAATCCCAAAGACGACGCGCAGTTACGACGCGCGTTTCGATACTTTTACGATAACGGAACGACAGTGAGGCCAGACGTAATTCAAAGGTGTCTGATCTCCCGCGAGCTAAAGCTCGTGCCTAAAACGGATAATGTGGCGGCGGTGCAGATTGCCGACCTGCTGGCACACCCAGCCCACCGTGCCTACAAATTTGAGAGATTGAAAATCGCACAACCACAAGACTACGGCACAACCGTAGCCAAGATTTTGCTCGATAAGACCTATCATCGAAGCTGGATCGGTCGCATCGAGGGATATGGAAGGAAGTGGCTCCCCTAAACGAAACCCGGGGGCCTATAGCCCCCGGCGATCGCAAGCGATCTCCCTTCGACCGTAGCCGAATTAAAAGCAATATAATAGATTCAGCATTATGAATCAAGGGGTTACTAACCCTTTGAAAGAATCCAACAATTTGATCTGGCGCGGCATATCCCCGCAAAGACGCCATCCGTGGTTGTACCCGTGGGATCGCTTTCCTAAGGTCGATCCGGGCAGGGCACTTGTCCATTCCTTGAAACTCGGAGGTCCGTACGGTCCGCAAACCGGAGGCTACAGCCTATGAATTCGCATTCCGCGACGCTCGCTTTTGCTGCCATCAACGACGGCAAGGCGAATTTCGACGACATCTATGTCTCGGCCGACCCTCGCCGGTATTTTTCCGTGCTCGGGCAACTCGACTACATCATCCCGCATCTCGCGCAGCCGGTCTTCGACCAACTCATTCAGGCCCGCGCCGAACAGCAGGACGAGCCTGTTACCGTGCTCGATCTGGGCTGCTCCTACGGCGTCAACGGCGCGCTCATGAAATACGCGCTGAGCTATGACGCGATCCGCGAGCGCTATGTCTCGCCCCACCTGCAATCACTGACCAGCGACCAACTCGTGGCCCACGACCGCGCCTTCTACCGCGCCTGGCCGAAGAACGAGGGCGTGCGCGTGATCGGCCTCGACGTTTCCGAAAATGCCGTACGCTATGCGCAGGAAAGCGGCGCGATCGATCTCGGCTATGCGCTCGATCTCGAGCAGAACGATCCGACGCCGGAGCAAGCCGAACAGCTCGCCAAGGCCGACATCATCGTTTCCACCGGTTGCGTCGGATATGTCACCAGCAAGACCTTCGAGCGGCTGGCAAAGCTCGCCCGCAAAGGCCGTCCGGCCTGGGTCGCGTCCTTCGTGCTGCGGATGTTTCCCTATCGCGCGATCACGCAGACGCTTGCCGAGCAGGGGCTGGTCACCGAGCATTTCGAAGGCGCGAGTTTCGTGCAGCGGCGTTTTGCGACGCTCGACGAAATGGACACCACGGTTCGCTCCGTGGAATCGCTCGGTCTCGATGCCTTTGGCCGGGAAGCCGACGGCTTCTATCACGCCGAGCTTTTTGTCTCGCGGCCGCAAGCCGAGATTAAGCGCGTGCCGTTGCGCGATATCGTGTCGGTGGTCTCGGGCGCGAACAAGCCCTGGCCGATCGGTGCGAACGTGTTGAGCGGCATGTCGAAGCCCGCGCGCCGCATCGCCCGCGAGCGCGAACAGCGCGCGGCGTCGAACTAGAAAGAGGGAAGGCGCCGCGATCTATCGCGGCGCCAGGATCGTCATATCCACCGGCCTGTCGGGATGGCAGTAAAATCAGCGGGCGGCACAGCTTCGCGCGGTCTGAAGCGCCTTGTCGGCCGGATAGGGACCCGCGGATAGCGAGCCGCTGATGGCGACGTTCGTCGCAGTCGCGCCTGCCGGCGTGAAGGTCATTTCCCAATGCTGCGTGGACCCGCTCTCGAGCGTCAGCAGTACTTTCTGCTCGTTCGGAACCACGCTCTGCTTGAGTCCGGCGGCCTGCGCCATTCGGATTTTTCCGAAGGTGCAGTCGGCGATCCCGCGATAGGGGCCGCTTACGACAACATTCTCACCGGCGCCGCTCAAGCCGCTCCCGCCCGCGCAGGCCGAAACGACGGCGGCCAGCGCGAGAGAGGACAGCGTACAAACGTGTTTGGTGTTTAGCAGCGTCACCGGGGCGCGAGGATCATGACGATCTGGCGCCCTTCGGACATCGGCTCCATCTCGACTTTCGCGATGGTGGTCGTGTCTTCCTTCAGCTTCTGCAAGAGCTTGTAGCCCAGCTCCTGGTGCGCCATTTCGCGGCCGCGGAAGCGAAGTGTGACCTTCACCTTGTCGCCTTCTTCAAAGAAGCGGGCCATCGAGCGCATCTTCACTTCGTAGTCGTGCTTGTCGATGCCGGGGCGCAGCTTGATTTCCTTGACCTCGACGGTCTTCTGCTTCTTGCGCGCTTCGGCGGCCTTCTTCTGGGCCTGAAACTTGAATTTGCCGTGGTCCAGAATCTTTACGACGGGCGGGTTGTTGTTCGGCGAGATTTCGACGAGGTCGAGACCCGCATCCTTCGCCATCTGGAGGGCTTCGTGGGTCGGAACGGTTCCGCGGTTCTCGCCATCGGCATCGATCAGCTGAACTTCGCGGACGCGGATTTCCTCGTTGGTGCGCGGGCCATCTTTCTGCACCGGCGCGGCGGCTCTCATGGGACGACGAATGGGGGCAGTCTCCTCTAGCAGTTGAAACGAACGCTGTTACGCCGGAACCAGAACCTTCATGGGAAGGCCAGCCCAAAACGGCGAAGCATCGGGAAGATCGGTAGAAACGGGCGGTAAGTCAACTTGCTGCACCAATCTCGGATTTATCCGAGATTGGCATCATGATGCGACCGGCTTGTTGGCGACTTCGCGATAGACTGCGAGCAGACGCTCCGCAAAGCTCTCTTTCGAGAAATGCGAGGCGATCCATTCCCGGCCGCGCACGCCCATGGCGCGGCGGGACGCAGCACCCATTGCCAGCAATTTGAAGAGAGTTTGCGCCAGCTCTGCGCTATCGCCCGAGCGGTAGAGCACGCCGGTCGCCCGTGCCTCCGAGATATAGGGAGCCGCGCGCACGATTTCATCCCCGTTCTCGGAATCCGAAACCGCGACCGGAACCCCCATCGCCTGCGCTTCCAAGACCGCGCGGCGGTGGCCGCCCTGGCTCACCGAAGTGCAGACCACGATGTCGGCGAGCGAATAGGCCGAGACCATATCCTCGGTATGCCCGACAAAGCGCACATGGCTCGAAAGGCCGAGCTGGTGCATGCGGTCCCAGACATCGCCGGCATAGCCCGAACGCTCGGGATGCTCGCCCGCGAATATGCAGATGAAGTCTTTCAGGCCGGCTTCGCGCAGGCGCGCCGCCGCTTCGACCAGCAGATGCGGCGCCTTCGGGCGCGACAACCTGCCGGGCAGCAGGATCACGCGATCCTTGGGAGCCACGCCCCACTGGTTCGCGAGCAGCGCGCGCTCCAGCGGATCGACATGCGCCGGATTGAACGCCTCGAAGTCGATCGCATGCGGCACGACGGAAATCTTCTCGCGCGCGGTGCCGTAGCGCTCCTCGATCATCTTCGCGAGCCGCTCGCCCGGCGCGATCACGCGTGCGCCGCGCACCATCACGCTGTTGTAGAGGCGCTTGAGCGGATTGCGCTCCGAGAAGCTGCCGTCATAGGTGGCGATGAACGGCACCCTGGAAATCTTGTTTGCGACGAGGCAACTCCACGCCGGCGCGCGCCCCTGCGCATGCAGCACATCGGCCGAAAGATCGCGCGACAACTCCGCGAGCTTCCGCGCATTTGCGACCATCTGGGTCGGATTCTTGCTCGCGACCGGAAGCTTGATGACGGTGGCGCCGAGGCGCTCCGCAGCCGCTTCCATGCGCCCGCCTTCGGAAACGATGACCGGGCGGTGCTTCGCGCGCGAAAGCGCTTCCGCGATTTCGAGCGCGTGATGGACGGTGCCGCTCGGTTGCAGGTCGGGTACGACCTGTACGACGGTGAGCGGTCTTTCGTGCAGTTGGTTCGCGGGAATCGCCACGGCCGGATTCTTAAAATCCGGATGCGGCAATCGCAAGGCGGCTTGCCTTCACTTGCGCGGCATATTACGCGGCGAGCATGGAAAACGGCGAACCCGAATATCTATCGGTAGGCGATCCTGCGCGGCGGATCGCTATTCGTGCGCGCGCCGGAACATCTCCGGGATTGTTTTGGCTCGGCGGGTTCAAGTCCGACATGAAGGGCACCAAGGCTGTCGCTTTGGGGGAGTATGCGGCGAAGACCGGCCGCGCCTTCATTCGCTTCGATTATTCGGGTCACGGCGAATCCGGCGGAAAATTCGAAGACGGCACCATCTCGCAGTGGCTCGAGGAATCGCTCGCGGTGTTCAAGACGCGCACCCGCGGGTCCCAGATCGTAATCGGCTCCTCGATGGGCGGCTGGATGGCGCTGCTGCTCGCGCGCGCGCTTGCAAACGATCCCTCGCTCGCGCCGGACGCGAAGCTCGCCGGCCTCGTACTGATCGCGCCCGCGCCGGATTTCACCGAAGAACTGATGTGGAAGAATTTTTCGGACGAGGTGCGAAAGCAGATCGAGACAACCGGTCAGTGGGAGCGGCCCTCGGTTTATGGCGATCCGCCCTACGCGATCACGAAGGGGCTGATCGAAGACGGCCGCAAGCATCTTCTGCTCGGCTCGCCGATTCAGGTGAAATGCCCGGTGCGCATCCTGCAAGGCGTGCTCGATCCGGACGTGCCCTGGCAGCACGCAATGAAACTGGTTTCGTGTTTGGCGCAGGACGACGTGACCATGACGCTCGTCAAAGACGGCGATCATCGCCTGTCGCGGCCGGAAGACATCGAACGGCTATTGAAGACCGTGGAAGAACTCGCGGGCGAAGTCAGCGCGAAGCCGTAAGCGCGGCGCTCCATTCCGCGCGCACACCGTCATCACTCTCCTCCGAAAATTTTTCCGCCGCGAGTTTCGCGAACTCGTCCTGGCTTAAGAGTTCGCCTGCTGCCCACACCGCGGCGCCCCGCACCAGCGGAGATTCGTCCTCGAGCCGCGCGACCGCGTCCGGCACGAGCGAAGGCGCCCCTGAATTTCCGATCGCAATCAGGACGTTCCGCACGAACCGGTCGCGGCCCGTGCGCTTGATCGGCGATTTCGAAAAGCGCGCGCGAAACGATTCCTGATCGAGCGATGCAAGTCCGGACAAGGAGGGCGCGCGGTTCTCTTCACGCGCGGCAAGTTTCTGCTCGCGCCCCGCGCGCGCGAATTTATTCCATGGGCAGGCGGCGAGGCAGTCGTCGCAGCCATAGATGCGGTTGCCGATGGCTTTCCTGAGCTCGCGCGGGATCGGGCCTTTATGCTCGATGGTCAGATACGAAATGCAGCGCCGCGCATCCAATTGATAGGGCGCGGGGAAAGCATCCGTCGGGCAGGCGTCGAGACAGGCGCGGCAGGAGCCGCAATGGTCGATCTCGCGCGCGTCCAGCGGCAGCGCCGTTTGCGTGAGCATCGCGCCGAGAAAAAACCAGGAGCCATGCTCGCGCGAAACGAGATTGGTGTGCTTGCCCTGCCAGCCGAGCCCTGCGGATTGCGCCAGCGGCTTTTCCATCAGCGGTGCGGTATCGACGAAGACTTTCAGCTCGCTCCCGGTCTTGTGCGCGAGCCATTGGCCGAGACGCTTGAGCTTGCCCTTGATGAGTTCGTGATAGTCGTCGCCCTGCGCATAGACCGAAATCGCGCCGCGCATCTTCTCTTTCAGGATTTCGCGCGGGTCGTGACCGGGGCCGTAGTTCAGTCCGAACATCACGACCGCGCCCGCGTGCTCCCAGAGCGCGTTCGGGTGCGCGCGGCGCGCCGCATGCGTTTCCATCCACGTCATGTCGCCATGACGCTGCTCGGCAATCCATCTGTGAAGATGCGGCGCGGCGTCCCGGATCGAATCCGGATGCGCGACGCCGACCGCGTCGAAGCCTTCCTGCCGCGCGCGCGCGATCAGTTCGGCTTTGAGCGATGCCGGATTTTTCAGAAGTCGAGGTTGGTGTAGGAGGCCGCCGCCGGCAGACCCGGAATCGTCTCGGCGAGCAGCACGCGGAATGCCGGGCGCGACTTCACTTTCGCGTACCAGTTCTTCGCGTTCTCGTCTTCCTGCCACGGCACGTCACCCAGGTAATCGCACGTCGATAAGTGTGCGGCCGCCGCGAGATCGGCATAGGTCAGTTTCTCGCCGGCCAGCCATTTGCGGGTTTTCGCAAGCCAGCCGAGATAGCGCAAATGCTCGCCGATATTGGCGCGCGCGGTGCGGATCACGAAACTGTCCGGCGGCCCGCCGCCCTCTTCGGGCCGCATGTAGCGCTTCCAGATTTTTTCGCGCGCGATCAGCTCGCTGACTTCGCTGAAAAACTTCGAGTTGAACCACGTCATCAGACGCCGCACTTCGACGCGATCGGCGCTGGACGCCGGCATCAGGCGCCGGTCGGCGACCTGGCTGCCATAACTCTCGTCGAGATATTCCGCGATCACGTTTGCGCCCGGCACGGCCAATGTCTCATCGACCAGCACCGGCACGGTGCCCGCCGGGTTCAGCGACAGGAACTCGGGGCGGCGCTTCCATTCGTGCTCCTCGGTCAAAACCGCATCGATCCCGTACTCGGCGAGCGCGAGGCGGACGAAACGCGAATGGGGGCAGAAGAACTGATGATAAAGCTGCATTGCGAGGGCATTCCTGCCCGAACTTCCTTAATTTTCTTAATCATTGCGGGCATTCCGCCCGCATCCATCGCGTAAAAACCGTGTGAAGCGGGCAAAGATTTGACGGCCGCTTTGCTGCCGCCCCCGAAGCAGATTAAGAGCGACGCCCAATCGAAGCCTTCCGGAACGGAAAATCATGACCCTCGGCAAAATGCTCGAAGCGCTGCTATTGGGAATCCTCGAAGGCGGCACCGAATTCATCCCGGTCTCTTCCACCGGGCATCTGCTGCTCGCGACGCACTTTCTGAAGTTCGACACCTCGGGAAAGACGTTCGAGGTGCTGGTGCAACTCGGCGCGATCCTCGGCATCGTGGTGGTCTATTTCACGCGGCTCGCGAAGGTCGCCTTCGCGCTTCCGTATGATCCGGCGGCGCGGCGCTTCGCGCTCGGAATCATTCTCGCCTTCATCCCGGCGGCAATCCTGGGTGCGCTCCTGCACAACTTCATCAAGACGGTGCTGTTCGCGAGCCCCATGCTGATTGCGATCGCGCTCATCGTCGGCGGCGTGATTTTGATTCTCGTCGACAGGATCGCCTTCAAGCCGAGATACGATAACGCGATGGCACTGCCGCCGATGACCGCGCTCGGCATCGGTCTCTTTCAATGTCTTGCGCTGATCCCCGGTGTCTCGCGTTCGGGCTCGACCATCGTCGGCGCGCTTCTGCTTGGCTTGGACCGCCGCGCGGCCGCGGAATTTTCGTTCTTTCTCGCAATGCCGACGATGCTTGGCGCTTTCGTGTTCGATCTCGCGAAGAACTACAAGAACCTGACAATGGACGACGGCGTGCTTGTCGTCATCGGTTTCGTCGCCGCGTTCTGCTCGGCACTTCTGGTCGTGCGCGCGCTGCTCGATTTCGTGTCGCGAAACGGCTTTGCGATTTTCGGCTGGTGGCGGATCGTCGTCGGCTCTGCCGCGCTGCTCGGGCTTTATCTCACGCGATAAAGTTCAGGTCGCGGCTTTCGTGAACTGGCCCGCCTTGCGATAGCGCCAGAGATAGCTCGGCAAAATCGCGCGCATCGCGGTCAGATTGATGCCGAGGCCTTCGAGGGTGCGGTTCGCGCGCGCAGCTTCATCCGACACGACGTTGTCGGTTTGCAGCATCGTCACCTGATCGCGCGTCAGCATCGGCTTCGGCAGCAATTCCATGAAGAAGGCTTGCAGCCGCGCGAGTGCGAACGGCAGCGGCAGCAAGATGCGTTTGCGTCCGATTTCCTGAAGCGTCAGTTCCATCAACGCGCGGAAGCTTTTTACCTCAGGACCGCCGAGCTCGTAGATCTCGCCGCCCTTGGCTTCGCCTTCGACGGCTTTCGCGAGCGCTTCGGCTACATCACCGACGAACACCGGCTGGAATTTCGTTTCCCCGCCGCCGATCAATGGCAGGAACGGAGAAATGCGCGCGAGAGACGCGAAGCGGTTGAAGAAATCGTCTTCCGGCCCGAATATGATCGAGGGGCGCATTACGATTGCATCGCGTTTGGCCGCGAAGACAGCCGCTTCGCCGAGCGCCTTTGAGCGGCCGTAGCCCGACGCCGAATCCTTGTCCGCGCCGATTGCCGACATCTGCACGAGCCGCGCGCCTTCGGCTTTCGCGGCCTTCGCAACGGAAGCCGCACCCTCGGCCTGCACCGCGTCGAAGGTCTGCGCGCCGCTCTCATAAAGAATGCCGACGAGGTTTACGATTGCCGAGGCGCCTTCGGCCGTGCGCGCGACCGAATCCGGATAGCGCAAGTTCGCCTGCACCGGCTGGATCTGGCCGACCACGCCGAGCGGCTGGAGGTGCCCCGCGAGATCGGGGCGGCGCACGGCGACGCGGATGCGCCAGCCGCGCTTGGCCAGCGCACGCACGAGGTGCCGTCCGACAAAGCCGGAACCGCCGTAAATCGTGACCAGACGGTCGGACGGAATCTGCGCCATGGATGAAACTCGCTGGGAAAGCCTTGCTTCAACGAGCGTTACAAGATCGGTTTTTCGCCGTCAAAGTGCGGATCGCCGCTGCACTTTCCGTCGATTGACAAGGCTTGAGCCCTAGCCCTACCTAGCGCCGCTTAAAGGCCGCGCGACCTGCCCAGGTGGCGGAATTGGTAGACGCACTAGTTTCAGGTACTAGCGGGTAACACCGTGGAGGTTCGAGTCCTCTCCTGGGCACCATCGGCTCGCTGTTGGCACCGCAATCGGGCGGACCGCGCCGGAAATCGCAGCGTTAATCTTTTTGCGTAGCGTGAAATGGTATGTTCCGCCGCTCTTTAAGCGGGACGCGGGACTTTCAGCATGACGGTCAGACTACACCGGGGCGATCTGCCGGACCTTTCGCGCTACAGCGGCGCGGTCGCGATCGACACCGAGACGCTGGGCCTCAATCCGAGCCGCGACCGCCTCTGCGTGGTGCAGCTCTCGCCGGGCGACGGCACCGCCGACGTCGTGCAGATTCCCGCAGGCAAGCACAGCGCGCCGAATATCGCGAAGCTGCTCGCCGATCCCGCGAAGACGAAAATCTTCCACTTCGCGCGCTTCGATCTCGCGGTGCTCTACAAAAATCTCGGCGTCATGCCGCAGCCGGTCTATTGCACCAAAATCGCCTCGCGCCTGACCCGTACTTACACCGACCGCCACGGCCTCAAGGATCTGGCGCGCGAGTTGCTCAACATCGACATGTCGAAGCAGCAGCAGAGTTCCGACTGGGGCGCGGCCCAGCTTTCCGAAGCCCAGGTCGCCTATGCCGCCTCCGATGTGCTCTATCTGCATGAGATCCGGCAGCGCCTCGACCAGATGCTGGCCCGCGAAGGCCGCGCAGCGCTGGCGGAAGCCTGCTTTTCGTTCCTGCCGACCCGGGTCGCGCTCGACCTCGGCGGCTGGGCCGAGGAAGACATTTTCGCCCATTCCTGAGCGCCCGCGGCGCGGGCCGTTCGAATGCCGCAATTGCCGGGAATAGACCTGCGGAAACCCATGAGTGACCACGCTTATTCGCGCCGGCCGGAGCATGCCCGCGCAGCCGGCAGAAACCCGCGGCGGCAGGCGCCCGATCCGCGGATGCACGGCTATGGCGCCGCCGTCCGCCACTCCTCGCGCGTGCGCTTCCTGCGCCGCGTGCTGCCCATCATCGTTCTCGTCATTCTGTTGCTCGCCGGCGTGATTGCCTGGCTCGATCCGTTCCGCATCGTGCGCGACTTTCCGCTCGACGTGCTGAAGCTCTCGATCAAGGACAACAAGCTCGTGATGGATGCGCCGAAGCTCTCGGGTTTCACCAAGGACGGGCGCGGCTACAGCATCACTGCCGACGCCGCGGCGCAGGACCTCACGAAAATGAACGTGATCGAACTGCAAGGCATCAAGGCGAACTTCACGCTGACCAATAACGGCAGGACCGAACTGATCGCGACCAAGGGCGTCTACGACGCGAAAGCCGACTTCGTGCAACTCACCGAAGGCGTCGTGATCCGCTCGACCGCGGGCTATGAAGGCAAATTGCAGGACGCCATGATCGAAGTGAAGCGCGGCCATGTCGTCACGACGAATCCCGTGGACATTACCTTCAACAACGGTTCGCTGCGCGCGGATAGGATGGAAATCTTCGACAACGGCGCGCGTGCGGTGTTCGAGGGCGGCATCACGATGTTCATGAAGCTGCCGCCCGCGAAAGACGAGGCGCAGGAATGAAATCCGTCGGCGCGAATATCGGGTCGCGGCTGCTCGCCGCCTTGCTCTCCGCGGTACTTCTCGGCGGCGTCGGGACTACGCTCTCGCTCGCGCAACAGCAGCCGGCGGCGAACAACGCGCCGCTGCCGAGCGCGTTTCAGGGCTTCACGCGCAACCGCAAGGACCCGGTCAAGATCGAGGCGAACTACCTCGAGGTGAAGGACAAGGACAAGGTTGCGGTTTTCACCGGCAATGTCGTGGTTGTGCAGGGCGACACCACGATGCGCTGCAAGGAACTGCACGTGTTCTATGAAGGCAACGCGCTCGGCGCGGACCCGCGCCAGAAGGTGCCTGCGACCAAGACCCAGCAGAAGAACGAGTCTGCGCAGAAGATCAAACGGCTGGTTGCGATCGGCGGCGTGATCGTGACCGCCAAGGACCAGAAGGCGGTCGGCGACAAGGGCGTGTTCGAGATGGCGACCAACATGGTTACGCTCGACGGCAATGTCGTCATCACGCAGGGGCAGAACGTGATGCACGGCGAGAAGCTGGTCGTGAATCTCACCGATGGCACCTCGCGGCTCGATGGACCGAAGCAGCAAGGCGTGTCGCGCGTGAAGGGCGTCTTCGTGCCGAGCTCGATGGACAAGAAGGAAGGGCCGGACGGCAAAAACCGGCCTCCGCGTAAAAAACAGCCACCTGCCAACTGAGAATTGGCCCCGGTTTTGCTTGGTTAATTTGCTTCAAGCCTGCGAACGGGCTACCTAACTCTCATTCCGTACGAATTCGGCCTTGGCGTGGCCCGAATACCCGCCAAGTCCGATTCGATTTTCCCGCAAGGCGGATATCCGCCGTCGATTTTCCGATGCGGTTATTGGGAATGGAGTGAGGACGCTGAAAGTCCCCTGGTTCCGGTCTGGCAACAAGGACAAGCGCGACAAGCCCGCGCTGGCCGACCAATGGCGTCTCGATGCGCCGGAGCGCCAGCGCGGGATGCAGCCGCGTCAGGTAGCCGAGCGCCCGCAGCAACCCGCCCCGCGCGAACAGCGCCAGCCGCAACCGCAGGCACAGCCGCGGCCGGTGCCGGAGCCGCGCCCGCACCCCTTGCAGCAGGAAGCGCCCCGCGCGCGTCCCGCCCAGACCTGGCGGCCGCCGGCCGACGAACTGCGCGCGCCTCCGCGCGCGCCCGCGCAGCAACCGCTCGCGAACGGCTTCAATCTCGAACAGCGTTTGCGGGGCGCCGCGCACGACGAAAGTCGCGCGCGCCCGCGTGCGCATCCCCCGCATGTGCCCGTGCCGCGCGAGGGCATCCTCGCTGCCGACGGTCTCCAGAAAAACTACGGCGGCCGCCGCGTCGTCAACGACGTATCGATCGACGTCATGCGCGGCGAGGCGGTGGGCATTCTCGGGCCGAACGGTGCAGGCAAAACCACCTGCTTCTACATGGTGACGGGCCTCGTCGAACCCGACGCCGGGCATATCTCGCTCGATGGTCACGACGTCACGAAGCTGCCGATGTATCGCCGCGCGCGCCTCGGCATCGGCTACCTGCCGCAGGAAGCCTCGATCTTCCGCGGGCTGAACGTCGAGAACAATCTCTTGGCGGTGCTCGAGGTCGTCGAACCCGACAAGCGCCGCCGCAGGCAGCGGCTCGAAGAACTGCTCGACGAGTTCTCGATCCAGCATATCCGCAAATCGCCTTCGATCGCGCTTTCCGGCGGCGAACGCCGCCGCGTGGAAATCGCGCGCGCGCTTGCGACCAATCCGCATTACATGCTGCTCGACGAACCTTTCGCAGGCATCGACCCGATCGCGGTCGGCGACATCCGCGCGCTGGTGCGCCATCTTACGCAGCGCGGCATCGGCGTACTGATTACCGATCACAACGTGCGCGAAACGCTCGGCCTCGTCGACCGCGCCTACATCATCCATTCCGGTTCGGTGCTGATGGAAGGCACGCCCGAGGAAATCGTCGAGAGCGAAGAGGTGCGCCGGCTCTATCTCGGCGAGGAGTTCCGGCTCTAATGGCGATCTCGCAGAAACTCGAGATGCGCACGAGCCAGGGGCTCGTGATGACGCCGCAGTTGATGCAGGCGATCAAGCTCTTGCAGCTTTCCAATCTCGATCTGGTCGCCTTCGTCGAGGCCGAACTGGAACGCAATCCGCTGCTCGAACGCGAGGACGGTCCCGAACCCGAGCGCGGCGACAGCGCGCAGGACATCCAAGTGCAGACGGAAGAGTTTGCCGAAGGCGGCGAACCGTCTTCATCCAACGACGACTGGATGGAAGACCGTTACGAAAGCCGCGCGGCGATGGAAGAGCAGCTCGGCACCAATCTCGAAAACGTATTTCCCGATGACGCGCCGTCCGCACCTTCCGAAGCGACGCCAGCCACTCAGGAGCCCGCCGCTTATTCCGAATGGGCAAGCGTCGGTTCCGGCGGCCGCCCCGACGACGACTACAATCTCGAAGCATTCGTCTCGGCGGAAGTAACGCTGCCCGATCATCTCTCGCGGCAGCTTTCGCTCACCATCTTCGATCCCGTGCGCCGCATGATCGGCCAGCATCTGATCGATTCGATCGACGAAGCCGGTTATCTGCGCGGCGATCTCGAAAGCATTTCCGAAAAACTCGGCGCGCCGAAAGGCGAAATCGAATCGGTGCTCGCGGAAATCCAGACCTTCGATCCGCCCGGCATCGGCGCCCGCGATCTGGCGGAGTGTCTCGCGATCCAGTTGCGCGAGCGCGACCGGCTCGACCCGGCGATGAAGACTCTGATCGACAATCTGGATTTGCTTGCCAAGCGCGATTTCGCGGGCCTGCGTAGGCTTTGCAATGTCGATGAAGAAGATCTTGCCGACATGGTCGCCGAACTGCGCCGGCTCAATCCGAAGCCGGGCCTCGCTTTCGGCGGCGGCGTGGTGCAGCCGATCGTGCCGGACGTTTTCGTGCGGGCCGCTTCCGACGGCGGCTGGAACGTGGAACTGAACTCCGACACGCTGCCGCGCGTGCTGGTGAATCAGGTTTACTATTCGCGCGTCAGCAAAGGCCCGATCTCCGACAAGGAGAAGGCGTTTCTTACCGAATGCATGCAGACCGCGACCTGGCTTACACGCTCGCTCGACCAGCGCGCCCGCACGATTCTCAAGGTCGCGACCGAGATCGTGCGCCAGCAGGATGCGTTCCTCGTCCACGGCGTGCAGCATCTGCGGCCGCTCAATCTGCGCATGGTCGCCGACGCGATCGAGATGCACGAATCGACCGTGTCGCGCGTCACCGCGAACAAATACATGGCGACACCGCGCGGAATTTTCGAACTGAAGTATTTTTTCTCGTCTTCGATCGCCTCTTCCGAGGGCGGCGAGGCGCATTCTTCTGAAGCGGTGCGCGACCGCATCAAGCGGCTGATCGACGAGGAAAGTCCCGACGACATTCTCTCCGACGACACCATCGTGACCAAGCTGAAGGATGCCGGCATCGATATCGCACGCCGCACGGTCGCGAAATACCGTGAAGCGCTCCGCATTCCATCTTCGGTGCAGCGCCGCCGCGAGAAGCGCGCGGGCCCGATCGCGGGCTGATTTCTTTAGTGTGCCTCCAAATTAACTTCTGTTGCGCCCACGCCTTGCGCAGGATTGCGATCCGTAATTTTTCGCGCAATCCACGGAAAAGGGGCGTTGACCGCGCGGCAAGCCGCCCCTATACCCGCGCCGTTCGGTCCCCCCGGGACGCGCCGCAACGAAATCGCGAGCGCGACTTTGGAACCGGAATAACGGATCAGAGGCCATGCCGCTTAGCGATTTGCTCGCACCGAATGCGGTCTTCCCCTCGCTCGCCGTCACCAGCAAGAAACAGGCGATACAGGAATTGTCTGCGCAGGCAGCAAACCTGACTGGTCACGACGAGCGGGAAATTTTCGAGACGCTACTGCGCCGCGAGCGGCTTGGCTCGACCGGCGTCGGCGGCGGCGTCGCGATTCCGCATGGCAAGTTGCCGAAGCTCGAAAAGATCGTCGGCCTGTTCGCACGGCTCGACACGCCGGTCGATTTCGAGTCGCTCGACGGCGAACCGGTCGATCTGATTTTTCTGCTGCTCGCGCCCGAAGCCGCGGGCGCGGACCATTTGAAAGCGCTTGCGCGCATCGCGCGCCTGCTTCGCGACCCCGAGGTCGCAAAAAAGCTGCGCGGCGCGCGTGACGCCGGCGCAGCTTACAGGTTGCTTACGGCGACTGCCGCAAGCGACGCCGCCTGATCGTCACAGGCGGCGCGCTGTCTCGTCTTTAGTGAACGCTGACCATGTCGAGTTCGTGCTCGCGCGCATTCGCGATCGCGGCTTCGCGGCTGTCGGTCACGACGATCGGCGTGCCGTCTGCGGCGTGCAGCGAGAACAGCTTCATGCCCGGCGCCATCTGCGGCGCCTGGGGAAATAGCGTCTTCACTTCTTCCGGTTTGATTTCGCGCACATAGGCGACCTGTCCGCCGCCGAGCACGGCGAAGGCTTCAGGAGTGAGCGTCAGTTCGGTGTGATTGGTCATTTTTCGATACTCCTTCCTTACTTCGCGCCGCCGCTCGAGATATCGACCCGGCGTACCTGGCTCATCCTTTCGGGCTGCTCCAGATCGACGGACAGGAGTCCGTCGCGCAGGTCCGCACCGACCACTTCGATTCCGTCGGCAAGGACGAAAGTGCGCTGAAACTGCCGCGCTGCGATTCCACGGTGGAGATATTCGCGGCTCCCGGAATCGTCCCGCTGCCTGCCGCGGATCGTGAGTTCCTTCTGCTCGACGGTGATGTCGAGATCCTCACGCGAGAATCCCGCGACCGCGAGCGTGATCCGAAGCCGTTCGGGTTTGCCTTCTGCCGCGCGCAACCTCTCGATGTTGTAGGGCGGATAGCCGTCCGCCGCCTTCGAGACCCGGTCGAGCGCACGCTCGATCTGGTCGAAGCCGAGCAGGAACGGCGACGAAAGGGATTGAATACGCGACATCGGTGCAAAGTCCTCGTTCAAGCGACTTTGTGGCTGGGCCCAAATTTGGCGCCCGAAGCCGGAAACGAACATCGCCTCCGGCTCCCTCCATATGGGAACCGGGCAAGGAGCATTCAAGCGTTGGAAAAACGCAGCCGTATCAGGCGTCTGGAAGGAAATGGTGGAGCCAGGGGGAGTCGAACCCCCGACCTCTTGCATGCCATGCAAGCGCTCTCCCAACTGAGCTATGGCCCCACTGGCCGTCGCCGGCTCGAAGGCCGGCTAGGGAAGGCGATTGTCTAGCGCCAATCGGCGCCAGGATCACCAGTTAGTTTTCTTCTTCCTTCTCGATGCCGTCGCCGATGATGTCGGAAACGTCACCGCCTTCTTCTTCCTCGTCGGTGACGAGGAAGGTGTTGTCCTCTTCGTCGTCGCTGCCTTCGACCTCGACGTCGTCTTCGGACTCAAGTTCCGGATCGACCGCGCCCTTGCCCTTGCTCTTGGAGCCGGTGGCTTCCGCGTCGGCATCCTCGAGCGAAATCACCTCGGCGCCGTCGTTGCGCGCCTCGGCTTCGTCGGTCCCCGTGCTGGCCGCTGCACCGGCCGCCGCCGCGGCCGGACGGCCGCCGCGCGTGACCGGCACTATGACCTCGTAAACCGCGCCGCATTTCGGGCAGGTGATCGGGTCTTTCGAAAGATCATAGAATTTGGCGCCGCAGCTCTGGCAGACGCGTTTGGTGCCGAGTTCGGGTTTCGCCACGCCGCTCGCTCCTTCAAAGTCGCTCGTTCGAAAAGGCGGCTTCCCTTGGACCGCACTCCCAAACCTGTCAAGGGCCGGGAAAGCGTGATTTTCTTCGGCGAGACGGGCCGGAACACCATGTGCTAGGGAGCGCGCCATGTCGAAATCGCCGCACCATGGAGCAAGCGTAATCCCGATGTCCGCGGTCCGGAGCCGCGCGCTTTCGGGCCGCCTGCGCGTGCCGGGCGACAAGTCGATCTCGCACCGTGCGCTCCTGATCGGCGCGCTCACCGTCGGCCGCACCGAAATCGAGGGCATGCTCGAGGGCGAAGACGTCATCGCCACCGCGAATGCCGTCCGCGCGATGGGAGCAAGCGTCACGCGCGAGGGCGATGGCCGCTGGCGGGTGAACGGGCTCGGCGTCGGCACGCTGCTTCCGCCCCGCGACGTGCTCGACTTCGGCAATGCCGGCACCGGAAGCCGTCTCACCATGGGCGTGGTCGCGGGCCACCCCTTCGAGGCGGTGTTCGATGGCGACGCCTCGCTCCGCAAGCGCCCGATGCGGCGCATTCTCGATCCCTTGATGCTGATGGGCGCAGAAACGGTCGAGCAGGCCGAAGGCGGCAGGCTGCCGCTTCGTTTGCGCGGCGCGCGCGAAGTGATTCCGATCGTCTATGAAACGCCGGTCGCCTCGGCGCAGATCAAATCCGCGGTGCTGCTCTGTGGGCTTTGCGCCGATGGCGAAACCACCGTGATCGAAAAGGAAGCGACCCGCGATCACACCGAGCGGATGCTCGCGCATTTCGGCGCGAAGATTTCGAGCGAGCCGCATGGCGCGCATGGCCGCAAGGTCGTGTTGCGCGGGCGGCCCGAATTGCAGCCGCAGAAAATCGTCGTGCCGTCGGATATTTCTTCCGCCGCCTTCCCGATGGTCGCGGCACTTGTCGTTCCCGGCTCCGATGTCGTGCTCGAAAACGTGCTCCTCAATCCGCTCCGCGCCGGGCTGATCGAAACGCTGCGCGAAATGGGTGCGAGCATCGAGGAAGTGAGCCGCCGCGACGACGCGGGCGAGGCGATCGCAGACTTGCGCGTGCGCCACTCGGAACTGAAAGGTGTCGATGTCCCGGCGCACCGCGCGCCATCGATGATCGACGAATATATTGTGCTTGCCGTCGCCGCCTCCTTTGCCAAAGGCGATACCCGCATGCGCGGGCTTTCGGAGTTGCGCGTGAAGGAGTCCGATCGGCTCGCAGCGACCGCCGACGGCCTCCGCGTCAACGGCGTCGATTGCGAAACGCTCGGCGACGATCTGCTGGTCGGCGGGCGCGGTCATGTCGCGGGCGGCGGCACGGTAAAGACCCACATGGATCATCGCCTCGCAATGGCTTTCCTCGTGATGGGACTGGCGAGCGAAAAGCCGGTTGTGGTCGATGACGGCGCCTTTATCGCCACCAGCTTCCCGGCCTTTATCGAAACCATGAAAAAACTCGGCGCGGGGATTTCCGCGTGATCATCACGGTGGACGGTCCCGCCGCGTCCGGCAAAGGCACGCTCGCAAAAAAGCTCGCGGCGCATTACGGCCTGCCGCATCTCGATACCGGTCTGCTTTATCGCGGGGTCGGCTACCTGATGATGCAGTCCGGGCATGCGCTCGACGACGCGGCGATGGCCGCCCGCGTCGCGCAGGAACTCGATCTTTTCAAGATCGATCAGGAACATCTGCGCTCCGACGAAGTCGGCGAGGCGGCCTCAAAGGTTGCTGCGATTCCGGGTGTGCGTGCGGCACTCCTGAAATTGCAGCAGGACTTCGCGCGTCAGCCCGGCGGCGCGGTCCTCGACGGCCGGGACACCGGAACCGTGATCGCGCCCGACGCCGACGTGAAGCTGTTCGTGACCGCCTCGCCGGAGGTCCGGGCCAAGCGCCGCCATATCGAGCTCGCCGCCCGCCGCACCCCGGTTGAATACTGCGCGGTCATTTCCGACATAAAAAAGCGCGACGAGCGGGACTCGGAACGCTCGATTGCGCCCCTAAAACCGGCCCCGGACGCCGTCTTGCTGGATACCACCGACTTGGATATAGAGGCCGCGTTCCGGGCGGCCATCGAAATCGTGGAAGCACCCCGGGCGGGCCGAACGCGGCCCTGAAAGCCGCGTTCCATATCTGGAGGATCGCCCGTCCCGCTTTTCGCGTTAGGCCGAAAAGTCCGGTCCTGAAATTCAAACACCGTCTCTGATCGCGCGGCGAAACCGCGCCGGCTTTGGCATTCGCTGCATTGGCAATGGCTGAAGTTGCTTCTCGGGCATCCGCCCGGAAAGCCCGCGTGATTTGAGGCGCAACCCACGAAAACCACCGGCGCACGGACGTTTAGGAAAAAGTATGGCTAGAGCCGCAACTGCTACCGCTGACAAGAATCCGAGCCGCGAAGATTTCGCCGCGATGCTCGAAGAGTCGTTCACCCGGAACGACGTAATGGAAGGTTCCGTCGTCAAAGGCAAAGTCGTCGGAATCGAGAAGGATATCGCCGTCATCGACATCGGTCTGAAGACCGAAGGCCGCGTGCCGCTCCGCGAATTCGCGGGCCATGGCCGCACCGCCGACATCAAGGTCGGCGACGAAGTCGAAGTCTTCCTCGATCGCGTCGAGAACGCGCTCGGTGAAGCCGTGCTGTCGCGCGACAAGGCGCGCCGCGAAGAGAGCTGGGGCAAGCTCGAGAAGGCCTTCACCAACAACGAGAAGGTGCAGGGCGTCATCTTCAATTCGGTCAAGGGCGGCTACACCGTCGATCTCGACGGCGCAGTGGCCTTCCTGCCGCGTTCGCAGGTCGACATCCGTCCGATCCGCGACGTCGGCCCGCTCATGCACAATTCGCAGCCGTTCCAGATTCTGAAAATGGATCGCCGCCGCGGCAACATCGTCGTGTCGCGCCGCACGGTGCTGGAAGAGACCCGCGCCGGCCAGCGTCAGGAACTCGTGTCCTCGCTGGAAGAAGGTCAGGTGATCGACGGCGTCGTGAAGAACATCACCGATTACGGTGCGTTCGTCGATCTCGGCGGCATCGACGGCCTCCTGCACGTCACCGACATCGCCTGGCGCCGCGTGAACCATCCGACGGATGTGCTCACCATCGGCCAGTCGGTGAAGGTCAAGATCATCAAGATCAACCACGAGACGCACCGCATCTCGCTCGGCATGAAGCAGTTGCAGGGCGATCCGTGGGAGAACATCTCCGACAAGTTCGCGGTCGGCGCGCGCATGAAGGGCCGCGTCACCAACATCACCGACTACGGTGCGTTCGTCGAACTGGAGCCGGGCATCGAAGGTCTCGTGCACGTATCCGAAATGTCCTGGACCAAGAAGAACGTACATCCGGGCAAGATCGTTTCGACCTCGCAGGAAGTCGAAGTGCAGATCCTCGAAGTCGATCCGGTCAAGCGCCGCATCTCGCTCGGCCTCAAGCAGACCATGGCGAATCCGTGGGAAGCCTTCTCCGAGAAGCACCCGCAGGGCTCGACCGTCGAAGGCGAAGTCAAGAACAAGACCGAGTTCGGTCTGTTCATCGGCCTCGACGGCGACGTGGACGGCATGGTCCATCTCTCCGATCTCGACTGGAACCGTCCGGGCGAGCAGGTGATCGAGGAGTTCAAGAAGGGCGACATGGTCAAGGCGGTCGTTCTCGACGTTGACGTCGAGAAGGAGCGCATCTCGCTCGGTATCAAGCAGCTTGGCGGCGATCCGTTCGCGGAAGCCGGCGATCTCAAGAAGGGCGCGGTCGTGACCTGCGAAGTCACCGCGGTGAACGACGGCGGCATCGAAGTGAAGATCGTCGATACCGACATGACCGCCTTCATCAAGCGTTCGGATCTGGCGCGCGACCGCAACGATCAGCGGCCTGAGCGTTTCGCGGTCGGCGAGAAGGTCGACGCCCGCGTGACCCTGTTCGACAAGAAGGCCCACAAGGTCGGCGTGTCGATCAAGGCGCTGGAAATCGCCGAAGAGAAGGAAGCCGTTGCGCAGTACGGGTCTTCAGACTCGGGCGCGACGCTCGGCGACATTCTCGGCACCGCGTTGAAGCAGCGCGAAAACAAGTAAGCGCGAAGAAACGCTTCAACTGGCAAACGGCTTGTTAACGGCGGACGAAAATCCGCCGTTAACTGCTTTTTGAGTGGCTTCGAACTGAATCGCGGGGCATAGACCCGCTTAGCCCCGGCTTGGGAACGGAGAACGCGAAATGTCGCTCGATGTGGATCAGGCAATCGACCGCCGCCGCCTGCGGCGCAGGGTAACCTTCTGGCGCGTCTTCGCCGTGGTGGCGGTGCTGATTGCGCTCGCCGGACTGATCGCGGGCGCGGGCGGCGCGCGCTACATCGAGAAATCGACCGCGCATGTCGCGCGCGTCACCATCGGCGGCTTGATCCGCAACGACAAGCAGCGTGTCGAGATGCTCGAAGAAATCGCGAAGTCCGGCGCGAAAGCTGTGCTCGTCATCATCGACAGCCCTGGCGGCACCGTGACCGGCTCCGAGCAGCTCTATAACGCGCTGCGCAAGCTCAACGAGAAGAAGCCGGTGATCGCGGTGGTCGAAGGTTCGGCCGCATCCGGCGCCTATATCGCGGCGATCGGCACCGAGCGCATCTTCGCGCCGAGAAGCGCGATCGTAGGCTCCATCGGCGTCATCTTCCAGTATCCGAATTTCCATCAGCTCTTGCAGAAGATCGGCGTCGACGTGGAGAGCATCAAGTCGTCGCCGCTGAAAGCCTCGCCCAATGGGCTCGAGCCGACCTCGCCGGAAGCGAAGGCCGCGGTCGCCTCGCTGGTCGCCGACAGCTACGCCTGGTTCAAGGATCTGGTGAAAGAGCGCCGCGCGATGGACGCGGCAACGCTCGCGAAGGTTTCCGACGGCCGCGTTTTCACCGCCGCGCAGGGCTTGCCGCTGAAACTGATCGACGAAATCGGCGACGAGAAGGCCGCGCGCGCGTGGCTCGCAAAGAACAAGAACGTGCCCGCCGATCTGACGACGCGCGACTGGAAGGGCAAGTCCGTCGGCTCCGAGTTCCGGTGGCTCAGCGCTCTTGCGCCGCTGTTCGATTACGCCGGGTTCTCGAACCTCGCCGCCGCGCTGTCGAACGACTCGCTATTGCGCGCCGCAGCGAGCACGCAGCTTGACGGGCTTTTGGCGCTCTGGCACCCTCAACTGCGTAATTGATAGCTGCGCAACCTATTTTGATCGCTCGGCTTTTCGCTTTTTTGACGAGCGATTTTTTGAACCTTTCTCGTTCTTCAGCGGCGGATCCAAACCTTGTCGATGATCAAGTCTGAACTCGTGCAACGGATCGCAACGGCGAACCCGCATCTTTATCAGCGCGACGTCGAGAATATCGTGGATGCGATCCTGGACGAGATCACGCTGGCGCTTGCGCGCGGCGACCGCGTCGAGTTGCGCGGCTTTGGCGCCTTCTCGGTCAAGAATCGTCCCGCGCGGCTCGGCCGCAATCCGCGCACCGGCGCGCAGGTGAAGGTGCAGGAAAAGGTCGTGCCCTATTTCAAGACCGGCAAGGAAATGCGCGACCGGCTGAACAAGCCGCGCACGCCGGCGCCCGCGAAGTAGAGTTGTATTTTCCGCTGCAAAGTCACGGAGCCGCCTGAATGCGAAAGCTTCTGCGCTGGCTGATCGTCGTTCCGCTCGCTGTCCTTCTGGTGCTGCTCGCGGTCGCGAACCGCGCTCCGGTGACGCTTTCGCTCGATCCGTTCTCGCGCGAAGCGCCCGCATTCGCCGTCACCGTTCCTTTGTTCGTTGCGCTGCTCCTGGCGGTGGTGCTCGGCGTGGTGATCGGCGGTGTTGCCGCCGGCATCGGCCGGATGCGCTGGCGCTATCGCGCGAGACGCGCGGAGCGCGCGGCGGAGAAACTCTCGGCAGAAAACGAAGCCTTCTTCCGCTCGGTTCCTGCGCGGGAGCGGGAGGCGGAAACGCCTTCGCGCGAGATCGCGCTCCGCCAGTAATGCCGCGCGGGCCGCTTCCTTTCATCGCCGCGGACGAAATTGACGCGCTCCTCGACTTTCCGTCGCTGATCGAGGCGCTCCGCGACGCTTTCCGCGCCGATATCGAAACCCCGCTCCGCCATCACCATGCGATCGCGCGCGAAGAAGGCGAGGCCGCACTCCTGCTGATGCCGGCCTGGACCAAGGAAAAGGAAGCAAGCTTCCTCGGCACCAAGGTCGTGACCGTCTATCCCGGCAATCTCGCGAAGGGCGTCGGCTCGGTCGCGGGCACCTATCTTCTGATGTCAGGCGACACCGGCGAACCGCTCGTCGCGATCGACGGTCACCGTCTCACGTTATGGAGAACCGCTGCGGCTTCCGCGCTGGCGGCGGAATATCTCGCGCGCGAGGACGCTTCGCATCTTCTCCTGATCGGCGCGGGTGCACTGGCGCCTTATCTTGCCCGCGCCCACGCGGCCGTGCGCCCGATCAAGAAAGTCTCGATCTGGAACCGGACGCGCCAACGCGCGGAAGCGCTTGCCGAAGAACTCTCCGGCGAGGCTTTCAAGGCCGAGATCGCGGGCGATCTGGGGCAGGCGGTGCGTGACGCCGACATCGTCACCTGCATCACCCTCTCGAAAATGCCGGTCTTCTCGGGCGACTGGCTGAAAGCGGGCGCGCACGCCGATCTGGTCGGGGCCTTCCGTCCAAACGCGCGCGAGGCAGACGACGCCGCGATCATGCGCTCCCGCATCTATGTCGATACCCGCCGTGGTGCGCTGAAAGAGGCGGGCGATCTTGTGATCCCGATGGCCGCCGGAATTATCAAAGAAAGCGACGTGGTGGCCGACCTCTTTGACCTCTGCCGGGGGCAGGCCAAGGGCCGGGAAACGCGGGATGAAATCACGCTCTTCAAGTCGGTCGGCAACGCGCTCGAGGACCTGGCGGCAGCGATCAAGGTCTGGAAAAAGCGCGCATAGGTCGCGCCAAGCCGGTCAAGTGGACAGGACCGGCAGGCCATGCCATCGGAAGCGCCAAGAAAGCGGGCGACGGACGGGCAAAATGATCGTCAAAATCTGCGGGATCAAGGACTTGGCGGCGATGGACGCGGCGCTGGAAGCGGGCGCGGACATGGTCGGGCTCGTGTTTTTTCCGCCGAGTCCGCGCAATGTGACGCCGCACGACGCCGAAAAACTCGCGGCCCGCGCCAGGGGCCGCGCCAGGGTGGTGGCGCTTTCGGTCGATGCCGACGACCGGCTGATCGACGCGATCGAGGCGAGCATCGCCCCGGATCTTCACCAGTTGCATGGAAGCGAGTCGCCTGCCCGCGTCGCTGAGCTGCGCGCACGCACGACGAAGCCGGTGATGAAAGCGATCCCCGTCGCGTCCGCGGCCGATCTTGCGCCGCTCGCATCTTATGAAGCGGCTGCCGACTGGATTTTGTTCGACGCGAAAGCCCCGCAAGACGCGACCCGTCCCGGCGGTCACGGCCGGACCTTCGACTGGTCGCTGCTCGCGAACGTGAAGCGCGGCAAGCCGTTGATGCTGTCCGGCGGCATCAACCCGGAGAACGTCGCGAGCGCGATCGAAACCGTGCGGCCCGATGCGGTCGATGTTTCCTCCGGCGTCGAAAGCGCGCCCGGCGTGAAAGACCGAGAGAAGATTTTCGCCTTTGTCCGCAATGCGCGGAATGCAGTCATGGAGCGCGCGTCGTGAACGATCGCGTCAATTCTTTACGCACCGGCCCCGACGAGCGCGGCCATTTCGGCATTTTCGGTGGCCGCTTCGTCGCGGAAACCTTGATGCCGCTCGTGCTCGATCTCGAGAAGGCCTACGAGGAAGCCAAAAAAGACCCGGCGTTTAAGAAAGAGATGGACTACCATCTCAAGCATTTCGTCGGCCGCCCGAGCCCGCTTTATTTCGCCGAGCGTCTGACCGAGCATTTTGGCGGCGCGAAAATCTATTTCAAGCGCGAAGACCTGAATCACACCGGCGCGCATAAAGTGAACAACGTGCTCGGCCAGATCATGCTGGCGAAGCGCATGAAGAAGCCGCGCGTGATCGCCGAAACCGGCGCGGGCATGCACGGGGTTGCGACCGCGACGCTCTGCGCGAAATTCGGCCTGCAATGCGTGGTCTTCATGGGCGCGGTCGATGTTGCGCGCCAGGAGCCGAACGTGCTGCGCATGCGCGCGCTCGGTGCTGAAGTGCGGCCCGTCGAAAGCGGCTCGAAGACGCTCAAAGACGCGATGAACGAGGCGCTGCGCGACTGGGTCACGAACGTGCACGATACTTTTTATTGCATCGGCACGGTCGCGGGCCCGCATCCTTATCCGGCGATGGTGCGCGATTTCCAGTGCGTGATCGGCGACGAGACGAAGTCGCAGATCATGGAACTGGAAGGCCGTTTGCCGAACGCGCTTGTCGCCTGCATCGGCGGCGGCTCGAACGCGATGGGTCTGTTTCATCCGTTTCTCGACGACCGCGAGGTCGAAATCTACGGCGTCGAAGCGGCGGGCCATGGGCTTACCAAGCAGCATGCGGCGTCGCTCGCAGGCGGCCGTCCGGGCGTTTTGCATGGCAACCGCACCTATTTGCTCATGAACGAGGACGGCCAGATCGAGGAAGCGCATTCGATTTCCGCCGGTCTCGATTATCCCGGCATCGGGCCGGAGCATTCCTGGCTGCATGAAATCGGCCGTGTGAAATATCTTTCTGCGACCGACGACGAAGCGCTGGAAGCGTTCCAGCTTTGCGCGCGCATGGAAGGCATCATTCCCGCGCTCGAGCCGAGCCACGCACTCGCGAAACTCGGGCAGCTCGCGCGCGGCAAACCAAAAAGTCATCTTATCGTCGTGAATATGTCCGGGCGCGGCGACAAGGATCTCGCGTCGGTCGCCGGCTATCTCAACAAGAAGATGTCGGCATGAACGCGCGCAGCCTCGCGAAATTCCTGCTCGTGCCCGCGCTACTCGCAGGCGGCGGGTTTGCAGGCTACGCGCAGGAGCGCTTCTCGGAGAATCCGATCAAGGAAGGCGCCTGGGTCTATCCGACCGAGAAGATCGCACCTGCGATCATCGAGGCGTTCTGCCAGTCGGGCTTCTCGGTGCATTTCGCCGACGGTGGCTTCTTCACCGTGCTGAACCAGCCGATCGCGCGCATGAAGAAGAAGCTCTCGGTCGATACCAGCGGCGCCTGCACCTTCAACGCCGAGAAACAGACTTCGACCTGCACCGGCACCGAGACCGACGGCCGCCGCAAGTTCGCGCTGAACGAAGAGAATATTTTCGAGCGTGACGGCACCTATCTCAAGGTCACGACGAGTTTCATCGACCGCGATACCAAGGAAAAAGTGACGCTGGTTACCTATCCGATGCGCTGCCCCGACAAGGTCGTGCGCGAAATCCTGATCAAGGCCATCCCGCCCAAATGAGCGCTATCACCCGCATCGACACCCGCTACAAGGAACTCGGCCGCGAAGGCCGCGCGGGTCTCGTCACATTCATCACCGGCGGCGACCCGGATTACGACACCTCGCTCGCGATTCTTAAAGCCTTGCCGAAGGCCGGTGCCGACATCATCGAAGTCGGCGTGCCCTTCACCGACGCGATGGCCGACGGCCCGCCGATTCAGGCCTCTTCCCTGCGCGCGCTGGCGGCGGGACAGTCGCTGAAAAAAACTATCGCCATGGTTCGCGAATTTCGCGCGGGCGACAATGCGACGCCGATCGTGCTCATGGGCTACTACAACCCGATCTATATCTACGGCGTCGACAAGTTTCTCAAAGACGCGAAGGAAGCGGGCGTCGACGGGCTTATCGTGGTCGATCTGCCGCCGGAAGAGGACGAAGAACTTTGCCTTCCCGCGATGAAGGCGGGAATCAATTTCATTCGCCTCGCGACACCGACGACCGACGACAAGCGGCTGCCTGCGGTGCTGAAGAATACTTCAGGCTTCGTCTATTATGTTTCGATCGCGGGCGTGTCGGGCGCGGCAACGCCGCAGACGTCAAACGTGATCGACGCGGTCGCGCGCATCAAGAAGCACACGAATTTGCCGATCGCGGTCGGCTTCGGCCTGAAGACGCCCGAGCACGCGCGTTCGATTGCGATGGGCGCGGACGCAGCCGTCGTCGGTTCCGCCCTCGTCGAAGCCGTCCGCACGAGCCTCGACGAAAAAGGCCGTGCCACCGGGAAAACCGTGAACGCCGTAACCGATCTCGTTTCGGCACTCGCCGAGGGCGTGCGTTCCGCGCGCCGCAAGGCCGCCGAATAGGCGGTTTCGCGCGCGCCTTCCGCACCCTATATAATGTCAGTTGAAATTCGCCCGGAGCACCGGCCATGAACTGGATCTCGAACGTAGGCCCGAAAATCCGCTCGTTCCTCGGCCGCCGCGAGGTGCCGGAGAATCTCTGGATCAAATGTCCGGAGACCGGCCAGCTCGTCTTTCACAAGGACGTCGAGGCGAACCAGTGGGTCATTCCCGGCTCGAACTATCACATGCGCATGGGCGCTTCCGCGCGCATGAAATCGACCTTCGACAACGAAACCTGGCTCGACATCGCGGTGCCGGGTGTCGCCGCCGACCCGCTGAAATTCCGCGACGAGAAGAAGTACGCGGATCGCATCCGGGACGCGCGCACGAAGACCGGCGCGCAGGACGCGGTCAAACTCGGCTACGGCAAGCTGGAGGGCGTGCCGGTCGTGGTCGCGGTGCAGGACTTCGATTTTATGGGCGGCTCGCTCGGCATGGCCGCGGGCGAAGCGGTGATCAAGGGTCTTGAGACTGCGGTCGAAAAGAAGTCGCCGTTCATTCTGTTTGTCGCCTCCGGCGGCGCACGCATGCAGGAAGGTATCCTCTCGCTGATGCAGATGCCGCGCACCACGGTCGCGGTGCAGCGCTTACGCGAGGCGAAGAAGCCCTACATCGTCGTGCTCACCAATCCGACTACGGGCGGCGTCACCGCGTCCTATGCGATGCTGGGCGACGTGCAGATCGCCGAGCCCGGCGCGCTGATCGGCTTCGCCGGCCCGCGCGTGATCGAACAGACGATCCGCGAGAAATTGCCGGCCGGCTTCCAGCGCGCGGAATATCTGCGCGATCACGGCATGGTCGATATCGTCGTGCATCGCCATGAGATGCGGAAAACCTTGGCGCAGCTTTGCCGGTTGATGACCAAGGCGCCCGCTGCCACAGCGGCGCCGGCGCTCGCCGCGCCCGTGGAGGCTTCTAATTGAGCAGCGGCACGACGCCGCCGGAGTCTTCCGCCGACAAGGTACTTGCAAGGCTCGGCGCGCTTCACCCGAAACGGATCGACCTTTCGCTCGGCCGCCTGAACCGGCTGCTTGCCGCACTCGGCAATCCGGAAAAGAAACTGCCGCCGGTCATCCACGTCGGCGGCACCAACGGCAAGGGTTCGACCGTCGCCTTCCTGCGCGCGATGATCGAGGCCGCGGGCAAGACCACGCATGTCTATACCTCGCCCCATCTCGTGCATTTCAACGAGCGCATCCGGCTCGCCGGGAAGATCGTAAGCGACGATGCGCTTGCAGCAAGCCTCGAGGAAACCGAGCGCGCAAATGCGGGCGGCGAGATCACGTTTTTCGAGATTACGACTGCGGCGGCGTTATTGCTGTTTTCGCGCACTCCGGCCGATGTGTTGCTGCTCGAGGTGGGCCTCGGCGGCAGGCTGGATGCAACCAATGTGATCGAGCATCCGCTCGCGACCGTGATTACGCCGGTCTCAATCGATCACGTCGAGTATCTGGGACCTTCGATCGAGAATATCGCGGCCGAGAAGGCGGGCATCTTCAAGCGCGGCTCGCCTGCGGTGATCGCGCAGCAGAGCGGTGAAGCGCTGCGCGTGTTGGAGCGCGCCGCACGCAAGGCTGGCGCACCGCTCTTTGTCTCCGGCGAGCAATGGCACGCGCATGAAGAAGGCGGCCGGCTGGTCTATTCAGACGAGAACGGGCTCCTGGACCTGCCGCGTCCGCGTCTGTTCGGCCGTCACCAGATCGAGAACGCGGGCATCGCGGTCGCAACGTTGCGGGCAATCCCGTTCCTCGCGATTCCGGCGAGCGCGATGGAAGCGGGCCTGCAGAAGGCCGACTGGCCTGCGCGCATGCAAAATCTGTCGAGTGGAAAACTCGCGGCAAGGCTGCCCGCGGGTTCCGAACTCTGGCTCGATGGCGGACATAATGCAGCCGGCGCGGATGCGGTCGCGGCCGCCATCGGCGAAATGGAGGAGCGTGTGCCCCGCCCGCTGGTGCTGATTGCGGGCATGCTGAACACGAAAAGTGCCGACGATTTTCTTTCACGCTTTTCCGGCATCGCGCGCCATGTGTTCGGCGTGTCGCCGCCGGGCGAAGCCTCGCGGCCGTCTTCCGAGATCGTCGCTGCCGCGCAGGCCGCGGGGATCGAGGCGGAAGTGGCGAGCGGATTTCTGGACGCGCTCGACCGCGTGAATGAACTGAACCTGCCCGCGCCGCCGCGCGTGTTGATTACCGGCTCGCTTTATCTCGCAGGCGAAGTGCTCGCCGCAAACGAAACGCCGCCCGGCTAGGGGCGGCGTTTGCAATCTTCCGTCGAGCGGAAACTTAAACCGTGGTGTCGATCCACTGCTCGATCTTCGCCTTGGGATAGGCGCCGATCAGGCGCGAGGCCATCTCGCCGTTCTTGAAGATCATCAGCGTCGGGATCGACATGATCCCGTATTTCGACGCGACGTTCGGATTCTCGTCGACGTTGAGCTTCACGATCTTGACCTTGCCGCCGTTGGCGCCCGCGATTTCCTCGAGCGCCGGCGCGATCTGCCGGCAGGGTCCGCACCACTCGGCCCAGAAGTCGACCAGCACGGGCTCGGTGGATTTGAGCACGTCGTTATCGAAGGAAGCGTCGGATACTTTGTCGACCATGACGGACCTCTTGGGAACGTTGGAATCGGGGGGAAAGTCGTTTGTCGCGCATAGGTAGGTTTGCCGTGCGGCAGGGTCAAGACACGATTAGGCGAACGCAGGGTTGCCTTGCGTTTTGCGCTCCCGCCAGGCGGATTCGAGCGATTCCTCAAGTATTTCGAAAACGCGCGGGCCTGCCGTGAAAATCAGCAGCGCGCGGATGCGCTTGCCCGGATAGGTTTTCAGAAGTGCCGCGCGATAGGCTGCGAGCTGCGTCACATAATGGGACGGGATCGCGGCAGCGGAAGCCGGGACCACGGCGTCGGACTTGAAGTCGGCGAACGTCACCTCGTCGCCCTCGATCACGATGCGGTCGAGTCGCGCGGAAATTTCCACGTCTTCGATCAGCGCGATCAGTTCCGGCTCGGCGCGGCTGCCGGGGCCGAATAACTTGGAGCACGCAGGCTCTGCGATCACGCGCAGCGCTTCCGCGGCGAGTGCGGCTTGCGATGCTTCCACAAGCTCGGGTGCGGCCTGTTTCAGATAACGAATGGCCGCCGCCTCGCGTTCGCTTGCGGGAAGTTCGGGCAGTGATTGCAGGAGCCGGTGCAGGAGAATGCCGCGCACGCGGCCGCCTTTGCTTTCCGGCGCTTCTTTCGCGCGCGCGCCGCGCGTCGTGCGTGAAGGCCGAAGCCGCTTGCGTTCGCCGCCGGTATGGGCCCATCCCGCGCGAAGCCAATCCGGCAGTTCGGGCGTTATCGGTGATGGCGCTGTCTCTGAAGCACTAACCGTTTCGAAAGCGGGCGTGCGCCAGCGGAGAATTCTCTCGGCGCTATAGCCCACTTCGTGTTCGGTGATCCGTGCGGTGTCTTTCGCAAGCGCCGAATCCACGAGATGGTACCAGGAGCCTTCGTCCGGCCCCTTCTGCTTTTTGTTGAGGTAGCCGCAGACGACGAGCGCATCCGCCGCGCGTGTCAGCGCGACGTAAAGCAAACGGCGATACTCTTCGAGACGAAGCTCGCGGACCTCGCCGCGCGCGTCGTTCAGTTTGGTTGAACTATCTTCCTTGCGCGCCGCCCAGATCAGGGCGGGCAAGGCGCCGTCCGGCGCGTCCGCTCGCGCGACCGGCACCACGCGCGGGTCCTTGCTTGCGTGCGGCAGCGCCGTCGTATCGGCAAGCACCACGACCGGCGCTTCGAGGCCTTTCACGCCATGCACCGTCATCACGCGCACCGCGTTGCCTTCCGCCTCGAGATCGCGCTTGATCTCGGCGTCCGCCCGCCGCAGGAAACTCAAAAAACCGTGCAGCGACGGCGTTTCGTAGGATTCGTAGGAGAGGGCCGCCGCAAGAAATTCGTCGAGCGCGTCGGCGGCTTCCGCGCCGAGACGCGCGATCATTTTCTTCCTGCCGCCGTCCCGGCCGAGTACGCGCGAATAGAAATCGAACGGCCGCAGATGCGCGGCAAGTTCTTGCCAGCGCGAAAGCACGCGCGCGGCCTCGGCAAAGCGCGGCTCGCTTGAAGCGGCGAGACTTTGCCGGAGCGCGTCGCTGCGGGCATGGCAGAGCGCGAACAGATCCTCGTCGGTGAAATGAAACAACGGCGACTTCAGCACGCAGGCGAGGGAGAGATCGTCTTCCGACAGCAACAGCGCGTCGCCGAGCGCGAGCAAGTCCATCACCGCGATATTCTCGGTGAGCCGCAGCCGGTCCGCGCCTGCGACCGGGATGCTTTCTTTCTTGAGTATGCGCAGGATCGCGTCGAACAGCGCACCCCGGCTTTGCACAAGGATGATGATGTCGCCCGGCGTCACCGCGCGCGGCGTCTCGCCGTTCTTGCGGTCGCCGATCGAAAGGCCGCCGTTCGTCCAATGGCGCACGGCTTTCGCGATCTGCTGCGCGAGCTGCACCGGCGCGGAGGCCTCGCGCGCGGTATCGAACGGCTTGTCCCAGCCCTCGTCTTCGCCCCCCTCGTTTTTGGCTTTCACCGGCTTCCAGATTTCGACCATGCCGGGAGCGTTCTGCCGCACGGCTTCGTGCTGCGGCCCTTGCGCATCGTGCGCGGATAAGCCTTTGCGCGCGTCTTTTTCCTCGAACACTTTATCGACCGCGCCGAGCACGATCGTGGTCGAGCGGTAGGAAAGCCGCAGCCGCGGCTGCTCGAGCGTAGCCCCGCTCGCACCGATCTTTCTCGCGAATTGATCTCGCATCTGCACGAAGCGCTGCGGGTCCGCGCCCTGAAAGCTGAAGATCGACTGCTTCTCGTCGCCGACCGCGAAAATCGTGCGGTTGCGCTCCGAGGCGCCTTTGCCCGCGAAAAATTCTTCCGCGAGCTTGGCGATAATCCGCCATTGTTCCGGGCTCGTGTCCTGCGCCTCGTCGACCAGAATATGCTCGATGCCGCCGTCGAGCTTGTAATGCACCCAGGCCGAGCTTTCGCGCTCGAGCAGTTCGACCGTGCGGATCACGAGATCGGAGAAATCGAGCACGCCGCGCTGGCGTTTCAGCGTCTCGTAGCGCTTGAACACGGCGGCCGCGAGCGTGAGCAGCGCGCAGGACCGGTCGCATTCGGTCGCCGCGCGAAGCTTTTGCAGGAGTGGCACGAGGCGATCACGTTCGGCAAAAAGCCAGTCGCGGACTGCGGCGATTTTCGCGAGATCGCCTTTCGCACCGAAAGAAGTGTCCGCTTTGGGCTCGCCTTTCGCGGTGAAGAAGACACCGAGATAAGCGCCGAGCCGTTCGCCGTCCGGTGCGCTTATGGCCTGCGAAAGTGCCGCGCCGGTCTTCGCCGCGTTGCCGCTGAAGGCTTGCAGCGACAGCGCAGTCGCTTGCCATTCGCTATCCGGCAGCGTACCGCCCGACAGAATCGCGCCTGATATTTTCGCGTGTGTCTCGTCCACGTCGAGTCCGAGCGCCGAAAGCATCGCGGCTCTCGCCGCATCGTAGTCGAAGGCGTGAAGATGCTCCCGCTCGCGCACGGCTTCCGCGATCACTTTCTCGATCGTGTCGTCGCCGGCCGTTTCGACGCAATAGGCGAGCGCACGCCCTAATGCGGAACCGGGTTCGCGGCCCGCGCGCAACAGCACGTCCAACCTTGCGGCCTCCAGGAGATCGCTCTCGCCCATTTCGTCGAGCACTTCGAAGCCCGCGGGCGCGTCCGCCTCGACCGGGAACATGTGCAAGACGCGGTCGCAGAAGGCATGGATCGTCTGCACTTTCAGCCCGCCCGGCGTTTCGAGCGCTGCCGCGAACAATCTCCGTGCAGCGGCGCGGCGCGCGGCATCGGGTGTGCCGGGTTCGATTTCGGAAATCGCCCGGTCGAGCGCGTCGTCGTCGAGCCGCACCCATGCCGAAAGCCGCTCCAGCACTTTATTCGCCATGTGCGCGGCGGCAGCTTTCGTATAGGTGAGGCACAAAATCCGCCCCGGCGGCACGCCGTCGAGGAGAAGCCGGATCACGCGGCGCACGAGCACCGTGGTCTTGCCCGAACCTGCGTTCGCCGAAACCCACGCCGACGCGCGCGGATCGGAAGCCTGTGCCTGCGGGGAGGGTTGCGCGCGCTCGTTCATTCGCCCTCCGACCATTCCTTGAAGCGGGCGAGATGTTCGTAGTCGTTATATTCTTTCTGCCACTGTACGCGCGGTGCGAACGGATAGGCGGTCGCTTGCTTGGTATATTCCGCAAGCAGCCGGCGCGCGCCCGCGAGCGCGTATTCCGCGGCCTTGTCGAGATGATCTTCGCCCACGATCCCGCGCGGCTCCGCGACCGATTTGAAGTCCTTGCTGTTCGCCGGTTCGAACAGCGCGAACTCGCCGGGCGGCTGCCCGCCCGAAATCCTGATCGGGCCGACCTCGGCAAGATCGCCGCCTTCGATATTCTCGAAGCCGCCGTTGCGCGCGATCGCAGCTTCCAAAAGCAGTTGCGGCTCGAAGCCGAGGATCGCGGCCTTGTACGTTGGCGGAACTCCGGTCTTGAAATCGAGCACCGAAAGTTTGTCGTCCACTCTCACTTCGATCCGGTCGGCGCGCGCGGTCAGCGTGAATCGCGTGCCGCCCGCGTCGATCTCGAGCTTCCCGCCGACTTCCGAATGAATGCGTGCAATGTTCGCGCGGCGCTTGCGTTCTTCCGCGACAAACCATTTCGCCGCGCGCTCGAAACGCGGCCACCAGATCGCGATTGCAGCCGGATGGCTTTGCAGGGATGCGAACTCCCCGCGGCCGATTTCGAGCATGTCGTCGAGCGCCGAGGCGGGGAGCGCGCCGGGATGGCGGGCCGCGAATTTCGAGAGAATCTCGTGCAACAGCGTGCCGCGGTCCGCGACCCCCGGCTCTTCGTCGATCGCCTCGAGTTTCTGGAGCCGGAGAATCTTCCGCGCATAGATCGAATAGGGATCGCGCGCGAGATCCCGCATGTCGCTCATGCTGAAGCTGCGGGGGCGCGAAGCAAGCGGGGGCTTCGGCGCGGGTGGTGTCGCAGCATCTTCGGGCGCCGCCGCTTCGAGGCCGCGCGCAAAACGAAGATACCGCTCGCCGTTCTTCCTCGCCTCGTCCCAGTCGCCTTCGTCGGCAACCGCAGACAATCGCTGCACGAAACGCGACGCGATGGTCTCGACTCCGTTCTGCTTGCGCGCGCGGGTCAGGAAAAGCTCACGGTTGCCGGCGGCCTGCACGAAATCGTGTGCGGAAAGCCCAATCCGCCGCTCCGGCAGGTCGAGGCATAGATGCTTGCGCATCGGGCGGTTAAGCCAGGAATCGGTATGCGCTTCGGGCGGCCACACGCCTTCGCAAAGGCCGCCTAGCACGATGCGGTCCGCCGAAATCATGCGCGCTTCGAGCGGCCCTAGGATGCGAAGCCGCGTATTTTCTGCGCGCGCGGGCCGCAACACCGCTTCGCGAATGGTGGAAGGAAAGGCTTCGGCGTAATCGGAAAGCGAAAATTCCGGCGCTGCGTTGCCCGCTTCCGATAGCGCCTCGATCGCGTCGAGGATTTCCGCGCAGCCGGCATTCTCGTTCTCGGCAAGAACAGGCAGCAGCGCGGCGAAATGCGCGGCGGCGATTTTTGCGAAGGCATGCTCTCCCTTTGCGAGCGCCGAGAGTGGCGCAAGCAGTTGCGCAAGCCGGGCGGCTAGGCCGGATGCGCGGTCCCAATCTTCCTGCGCGAAGCGGCTGCGCCGGTCGCTACGGTGGAATGTATCTCTGCGCTTGGCTTCAAGTGCGCCGGGAATCCCGGCAGCACCACCTTCGGGCCGCGGCCCGCGCAGGCAGGCGATTTCGAGAAGCGCCACGTCATCCGCGGCAAACGAGGACCGCATGTAAGGATGCGTGAGGAAGGCGAGCAGCGCCGATGGCGCGGCATCATCCGTCGCGGCCTTCGCGGTCAGTTGCGCAAGCCGTCCCGCTTCGCTGTCGGCAAGCGGCAGGCCCGCGGAATCGTCGATCTCGATGTTCCAGCGCGTCAACTCCGCGCAGACGCGGCGCGCCAGCGCGCGGTCGGGCGTTACCAGCGCCGCGGTCTTTTCCTGCTGCATGGCCTCGCGAAGTGCGATTGCGATGGCAAGGGCTTCCTCGCGCGCGTCGGTGGCTTCGATCAGCGTGACGCCTTGCAGCGAATGTCCGGGCGCGATCCGTCGCGCGCTTTCGCCGGACTTCGGCTGCGGCCGGAATGCGAGCGAAAGAATTTCTTCGCGCGCCAGATTGTCCGCAACGCCAAGCGGCGTCACCGCATCGCGTTCGATCCCGATCCGCTGCAACAGGCGCCTCAGACCGAACTGCGGATGACCGGGCATCGGCTCGGCGTCGCCGTCGATCAGCGCGAACGCTTCGCCGTCGAGCAACTGGTCGAGGCCCGGCAGCACGACCGCACCTTGCGGGTGCCGCGCGATGACCCACATCAGTCCTGCGACTTTCGGCAGCGTGCCGGTGGAGCCCGCCGCGATCACAGGACCTGCATTCGAATTCGCAAGCCGCTCGGCCTCGCGCGCGAGCAGTTGATCGCGGCGGCGGGCGGCGTCGATCTTGCCGTGCTCTTTGAGAAAGCCGTTCCAGCCCTGATCGACGATTCCGAGAAACGCGCGCGAGCGGTCCCAGTATTCGTCGAACTCGCCTTCGACCGCGTTCTGCGCTTCGGAAAAATCCTTGTCCGCGGTGATGAAGTCGTCGATCAGGTGCGCGAGTTCGTCGGCGAGCGCGATCGCAATCGCGGGAGATTCGGGAAGCGGCCGGTCTGCGCTATGTGCGAACCCCGAGATCAGCTTGGCAAGCGCGAGCCTGCGCTCGCCGACGCTGATCGCGGGCGCAAGCGGCTCGAGATCGCCGCCTTCGAAAGCGAAAGCTTCTTCATCGACATCGCCGAGCGGCACGATGCGGGGAAGCAAAAGCGCGTCGGCTTTCGTCTCCTGCAAGAATGCTTCGGCGAGCGCGCGCGCGGCGCGCCGCGTCGGCAGGTAGATCGTAGCCGAGGCCAGGAGTTCCGGTTTCCCGCGCGGGTTGAAACCCGGCACGATTTTGCCGTCGAGAATGCCGCGCGCAAGTGCGGGCAAAAACGATACGGTCGGCGGAATCGTGAAAACGCGGGGAAGGGGACTCATCGAGGGCGAGATTACTCGCCTCGCTTGCGAATGGCATCCTCCGCGTCGCGAATCGCTTCCGGCGTGCCGACATGCATCCAAATACCGTCGAGCCGGAGTCCGAACAGACGGCCTTCGGATTCGGCCCGCTCGAACGAGCGTAGCAGCGAAAACGCGCCGCGCGGGGCGTCGCGAAACAGGCGCGGATGCAGGATCGCGGCACCCGCGTACACGAAGGGCGCGACCTCGCGCTCGCCGCGCTTCGCAAGCAGTCCTTCCGGGCTCATCGAAAAATCGCCTGGGCCGCCATAGCCGACCGCGCCCGCGACGGGCGCAAGCAACAACAGCGCATCCATTTTCGATTCGTCGAAGGCGGCGGCGAGCCGCGGCAGATTCGGAGCCGCGCCCTCGATCCAGATCGTGTCGGAGTTCACGAGAAAAAATGGCGCGCCGCCGAGGAGCGGCAGCGCGCGGACGATACCGCCGCCGGTATCGAGGATCGCATCGCGCTCGTCGGAAATTTTGATCTTCGGTGAAGCGCGGCTCGCGAGATGCCGCATCACGACATCGCCCAGATAATGCACGTTGACGACGGCGCGCGCGACACTTGCGTCGTGCAGCCGGTCGAGCACGCGGTCGATCAGCGAGACGCCATCGACCTGCACCATGGGCTTCGGCATTTTTTCGGTGAGCGGCAGCATGCGCTTGCCGAAACCGGCGGCGAGCACCATCGCAGTGTCGATCTTCCGCGCGCTCAATGGGGGTCCGCTTTGCCGCTGTCGGGCGATGCGCCGGACGGCGCGTCGCCTTGCTGTTCGCCTTGGCCTTTCGCGAGTTCGTTCGCGAGTTGATCGAGTTGCGCGACATCTTCGGGAGAAACCGGCGGCACTGCCGCAGCACTTCCGAACGGCAACTCCGGTTCTTCCGGGCTGACTTTCTTCTCGCCGGGCGGCGGCACGTTCGTGGCGTACCAACCCTTGATCGCGGAAAGCGCGGGGTGTTCGAGCGTGCGCATGAGATAGGTCCATACCCGCGGGATGTGGCGGATATATTGCGGCTTGCCGTCGCGCCGCTCGAGCCGCGCGAAGATGCCGAGAATTTTGGTCGCGCGCTGTGCGCCCATGATGACGTATTGCGCGGCGAAGCGCGCCGGATCGAACGAAGGATCGGCCTTGAGCCTGCCGACCGCGTAGCGCGACAAGAGCCGCACTTCCATATCGTCGCCCACCGTCACGCGCGCATCCATCAGGAGTGAGGCGACGTCATAGGCGGCAGGCCCGATCAGCGCATCCTGAAAGTCGAGCAGTCCGACCTTCTGCACGCCTTCGCGTTCTTCGAGCCACAAAAGGTTCGGCGAATGATAGTCGCGCAGCACCCAGGTCAACGAATGACTTAGCGGTTCGAGCAGCGCATCGCGCCACAGCGCGCGGAAGATTTCGCGCGCGGTCGCGTCAACCGGCCCCGCCTTGCGATAGGGCAGGTACCAGTCGATCAGCAATTCCGCTTCGATCAGGAAGGTGTCGAGGTCGTAGCGCGGGATCTGATATTCGAGCCGCGGTGCGATCGGCAGCGCGGGCGGCAGCTCCTGCGTGTGGAGCGCGATCAAGACATCGATTGCCGCCGCGTAGCGTTCCTCGATTGGTTCTGCCGGGTCGCCGGTCACGATGCCGTCGGTGCCGAGGTCCTCGATCAGGAGGAGCCCGTTGTGCAGATCGGCCGCGAAAATCTCGGGCGCGGAAAGCCCGCGCGCGCGCAGGCCCCGCGACAGCGCGACGAAAGGTTCGATGCTCTGTGCGAGCTTTGCGATCTCGCCGTAAGTACGGCCCTGCCGGATCGCAGGCCCATCTTTGCTCGCCGGCGCCTTCATCAGGATCGCGGTGCCGTCGTCGAAAAAGAGCCGCTCATAGCTGCGGGTCGACGCGTCGCCCTGAATATGTTCGCGCCGCGCATTGCCGTGATGCGAAGCGTCGAGCAGCGCGCGCTCGGCGCGGAGCCGCGCCAGCCGCTCCGACCACGTTCCGATGCCGGTGAGTTGCACACGGCGATATTCGGGCCCGGCCTCGGGCATGAGTTCGATATGGATTTCGAGCCGTTCGGTCTGCAACAGCGGCCCGGCGCGTTCCGGCCATTCGACCAGCACCGCGGCACCCGCCGAGGCTTCTTCCCAGCCGAGTTCGGCAAGTTCGGCGAGCGTATTCACGCGAAACAGGTCGGCATGCACGACCGGGAAGCGCGGCAACTCGTAAACCTGCATCAAGGTGAAGGTCGGACTCGGTACTTCCAGCTTTTCGTCAGCCGCCATCGCGCGGATGATCGCGCGCGCGAGCGCGGTCTTGCCCGCGCCGAGTTCGCCGCCGATCGCGATCACGTCGCCCGGCGAAATCGCAAAGGCGAGGTCGCGCGCGAGTTCCCGCGTGGCAAGCTCGCTGGGAACGACGATCTCCCAGGTTTTATGCGGCACATTCATCTCGTGCGGAGTCGCGCTATTTCTTGGTTTCAGGCGGTGTCAACGGGAAGATACAGGTCACGACTGTACCCCGGTTCGGCTCGGAGTCGATCATGACGTCGCCGCCCTGCAACTTCATCGCCGAGCGTACCAGCGAAAGGCCAAGTCCCGCGCCGCGATGGGTGGAATCGATCGGCAGGGTTTCCAGATTCTGAAACAGCCGCTCCTGCACATCGCGCGGGATGCCGGGCCCATGGTCCGCGACCCGGAACAGGATCGCCTCCTGGCGCCGTTCGACCGACAGCCCGATGGTTTCGCCGCGCGGCGAGTGCGTCGCGGCGTTGGCGACGAGGTTTTGCAGTACTTGCCGCACGCGCTCCTCATCGGCTGAGAATGAGCCGATCCCCGCGGGCACATCGACCACGAGCGAAAGCTGCTTTTCGGCGAGCCGGTTCTTGGCGTCCTCGGCGATCGCGTCGAGCAGTTTGCGGATTTCGACCTGTGCTGCGGGCGCGTTGTTGCCGCCGGCGTCCAGGATCGCGAGTTGCAACCCATCGATAATGGCGAGCAGTTCCGCGCTCGAAGACGAGATATGGCCGAGATACTCGCGTTGCTTCGCATTGAGCGGCCCGGCCTCGGGCGTTTCGAGAAATTGCGTGTAGCCGCTGATATTGTTCAAGGGCGAGCGCAGGTCGTGCGAGATGTAGCGGATCACGGTGTCGCGGATCGCGTCGGCCGCGATCAGCGCGGCATTGCGCTCGCGCAAAATGCGTTCGGCGCGCACGGTATCGGTGACGTCGCGGAAGGTGACGAGATGCCCGCCGTCGGGAAGCGGCACGATCGCGGCGTCGAGTGTCACGCCGTTCGAAAGTTCGAGCGGCTTCGAGAAGCCGCGCCGCTCGCTCGTGGTGGTGATCGCCTGCTCGATCTCGCTCCAGACGTCGTTGCTGGTGGGTTCGGTCGCACGGCACATGCGGCGGATTTCGCCGACCGGCGGCTTGTCGGCGAGATCGACGTCGGAAAAGCGCCAGAGTTTCTGGAACGCGCTGTTGTTGAGTTGCAGCCGTCCGTCGCCCGCGAACACCGCGACCGCCTCTCTGAGCGCGTCGAGCGTTTCGCCTTGCGTGGTTTCGAGCGAACTGAAGCGGCTCGCGAGCGCATAGCCTTCGGAAACGTCGTCGAAGAGATAAGTAACGCCGCCTTGCGCGTTCGGGCTTGCGGTCACGCGCAGCGAGCGGCCGTCGGCGAGATGCCACATCATGTGTTTCGGATCGACCGCCGAATAGGCTTCGTGCAGCTTGGTCTTGAAGTGCTTGAAGTCCGCGGCCTTGCGCGGATCGACTTCCTGTTCGGGGAAGTCGAACGCTTCCGGCAGACAGCGCTGCGCGCGCAAGCGGTCGAGCACCATGGAGTCGTCGGGCTCCTGGTCGAGGAATGCGGCGTCGAGCTTGAACAATGAGAGGTAGGCGGTGTTGTAAAAAATCAGACGACGCTCCGCGTTGAAGATCGCGACCGCGGTCGGCATCTGGTCGAGCGTGCGGCGGTGCGCTTCGTTGACCCGCGCGATCTCGCTGTGTGCGATTTCCGCTTCGGTCATGTCGAGCGCGATTCCGGCGGCACCCCGTTTCGATCCGGCCTCGAACACTTCCAGCGTGCGCCTTTTTCCCGCGACGACGGCCGGTACGCGGCGGTGGAAGACGCCGGATTGGTCTCGCCCGCGCGCGGCTTCCGCGCGCACCGGCTGGTCGAGGAGTTCGAGATTGCGAGACGTCACCTCGTCCGGATCGGAAACATCGACCGCCGCCGCGAAGGCGCGGTTTGCGAACACGAGTTTGCCGTCGCTGTTGCGGATCCAGACCGGCGCCGGCATCAGTTCCAGAAGGTTACGCACCAGCTCGATCTCGTCCTCGAGCTGCTTGTGCTTCGCCGCCATCGCGGCGTGGTCGCGCTTCGCGCCGGTCACGTCGCGCAGCCGCAGCACCGCGACGCCGCCGACCGGACGGCCCTCGGCCTCGATATGTTTTCCGCGCGGTGTCAGCACCGAAAATCCAAACGCCTTGCCGCGGGTACGCAGCGCATCGACTGCCGTGTCCATGGCGCTCGCAGCCTCTGCGCCGAGCCAGGAGCCGAAGGCGAGAACCCGACGGGAGGACTCAAGCCCGCTGATGGTCGCGACATCACCGAGCACCGCGGGTTCGGCATTCAGGCTCCGCCAGATCACCACGACCTGGGGCTCGGAGAGAAGAAGCGCCGTCATGCGGTCGGCTTCAGCGCGCAGCCGCGCGATTTCGCGCTTGGCTTCGGTCCGTTCGGCCGCCGCCATCGTGCGCGCGCGCAAAAGCGCGATCGCGGTCACGACCGCGAACAGAAGCACGCCGAGCGTGATCGTGAGCGAAGTGATTTCCTGCCGGGTCAGCGCGCGCCCGAAGGCGAGCAGTTGCTCGATCAGCGTCGGCGCGGCCTTTGCGGGCGTCGTGGCAACAATCATCGCAAGCGCCGGGCCGGTCACGGCCGCGCCTCGGTAAATTTTTCTCGCCCGGGTGAGCGATGCGCCGGTTCCCGCCGCTTCCGGCATGCCGCTTACGCTGCCCTCGTTTGGTGCGAACGAAAGACGCCCGCATTCCGCGGCCGCCGTGGCCGCGAATCGAGCCACTCTACCCCCCGGAGGAGTCGGGGTTGAAGAGGTTTCGGGCTCAGAGGCCCTCGAATAACGCCGTCGACAGATAGCGCTCGGCGAAGCTCGGGATGATCACCACGATGTTCTTCCCCGCATAGTCCGGCCGTCCGCCGATTTCGAGCGCGGCGGCGACCGCCGCACCCGAGGAGATGCCGCCCGGAATACCGTCGAGCTTCGCGAGCGACCGGGCGGTTTCGAACGCGGTCTGGTTGCCGACGGTCACGACCTCGTCGATCACCGAACGGTCGAGCACTTCGGGAATGAATCCGGCGCCGATACCCTGAATTTTGTGCGGTCCCGGCTGGCCGCCGGAGAGCACCGGACTGTCCTCGGGTTCCACCGCGAATACTTTCAGCGACTTTTTGCGGGGTTTGAGCACCTGGCCGACGCCGGTGATGGTGCCGCCGGTGCCGACGCCGGCGACGAAGGCATCAATCTCGCCGTTGGTGTCGTTCCAGATTTCTTCCGCCGTGGTCTCGCGGTGGATCTTCGGGTTGGCGAGGTTGCGGAATTGCTGCGGCATCACCGCGTTTTTCAGTTGCGAAATAATCTCTTCGGCCTTGCCGACCGCGCCGCGCATGCCTTGGCCCGCTTCGGTCAGCACGAGCTCGGCGCCCAGGAGCGAAAGCATCTTGCGCCGCTCGAGCGACATCGATTCCGGCATCACCAGGATGAGACGATAGCCGCGCGCAGCGGCGACGAAGGCAAGCGCGATGCCGGTGTTTCCGGAAGTCGGCTCGACCAGCACGGTGTCTTTCTTGAGAAGGCCTGCCTTTTCCATCTCGTCGATCATCGAAACGCCGATGCGATCCTTCACCGAGGCGATCGGGTTGAAGAATTCAAGCTTCGCGAGAATGTTCGCCTTTACGCCGCGCGATTCCGGCAGGCGCTTGAGCCGCACGAGCGGCGTGTCGCCGATGGTTTCCGTGATCGAGTTGAAGATTTTTCCGCGGCCGGGCTTCGACATGCTTCGCTCCACGCACGATTTTTTCAGTGCGTGCGCAGTAGCATAATCACGTTTTCAAGTCGATGAAGCGAAATAATAACGAAAATTAAATGTTGAAATCGGCGCTCGCCGTGCTTTCGCTCATGCCGACGCGTTCGGCCTCGCGGCACAGTGCATCGATGGTGATTTCCGAGAGTGCCGCTTCGAACGCGCGTTCGGCTTTCGCAAGCGCCGGCGCGATCACGTTCGCGACCACCGGCGGCTTCTTGCCTTTGCCGTCATCGTCCGAGCTTTCCGCCACTTGCGAGATTTCTGCGACCGAGATGCGGCGGCGTTCGCGCGCAAGCTCATACCCGCCGCGCGGCCCGCGCACGCCCTTGAGGATTCCGGCGTGAACGAGAGCCTGCAACACCGGCTCCAGATGCCGTGGCGGGAGGTTGTGCCGCTCAGCAAGCGCTTTGGCTGCGACCGGCGTGCCGCGCGAATGGATCGCGACATCGACCACGGCCGCGACTGCAAGCAGACTTTTTTCGGATAAACGCGCCATAACTCAAGCACTCTTTCGTGATGACTGGACGCCGGTCGAGCCGAAACCGCCGCTGCCGCGCGCGGTTTCGTCGAGCGAATTCACTTCCTGCAAATGCATCTGTTCGACGCGGGCAAAAATGATCTGCGCGATCCGCATGCCGCGCGTGATTTCGAACGTCTCGTCGCTGGTGTTGACGAGAATGACCTTCACCTCGCCGCGATAGTCGGAATCGATGGTGCCCGGTGCGTTCAGCACTGTGACACCGTTCTTCAGCGCCAGCCCCGAGCGCGGGCGTACCTGGCCCTCGAAGCCTTGCGGAATTGCGAAAGCGAGTCCGGTCGGTACCGCCGCGCGGCTGCCGGGAAGAATCTTCATCGGCTCGTTCGCGGGAACGGCGGCGACGAGATCCATGCCGGCCGAGCCAGGGGTCGCATATTCCGGCGCGGGCAAATCCTTGCCGTGATCGAGGCGGGTGAACGAGATCGCGTTCATTGCGCGCCTCCCAAAGTCGCCGCGATTTTTTTCACGAGCCCCGCCGCGACCGCGTCCTTCGATTGCATCGGCCAGGATTCGACGCCGTTCGCCGTCACGATATGCACTTCATTGGAGGCGCCACCGAAAGTGGCGGTGCCGGTGGAAACGTCGTTGGCGACGATCCAGTCGCAGCCTTTTTTTAGAAGTTTCGCCCGCGCGTTCTCGATCAGCTTTTCCGTCTCGGCGGCGAAGCCGATGACGAGCCGGGGCCGCAGATTCGAATGGCTTGAGATGGCCGCCAGAATGTCCGGGTTCTCGGCGAAGGAAAGGGAAGGGAGCTTGCCTTCCTGCTTTTTCATTTTCTGCGCGGCTTCCTGCGTCACCCGCCAATCGGCGACGGCGGCGGCAAAAATCGCGGCGTCCGCGGGCAGCGCGTTCTCGGATGCGTTCAGCATCTCCTGCGCGGTCTCGACGTGAATCGTCTTCACGCCCGACGGATCGGGAAGATTGACCGGGCCGGAAACCAGCACGACTTCCGCGCCGGCTTGCGCCGCCATGCGCGCGAGCGCGTGGCCTTGCTTGCCCGAAGAATGATTGGAGATGTAGCGCACCGGATCGATCGGCTCGCGCGTCGGGCCGGAGGTGACAAGAATTTTCTTGCCGAGCAGCGCATCGCGCGCAGGCAGGTCGAACAGATTTTTCTCGGCCGCCGCGACGATGACGAGCGGCTCGCTCATGCGCCCGACGCCCCGCTCGCCGCTCTCGGCCATTTCGCCTGCTTCCGGGCCGACAAAAGCGACGCCATCGGCCTGCAGGCGCTCGAAGTTTCTGCGCGTCGCCGCGTTATTCCACATCGCCGGGTTCATGGCCGGTGCCAGGAGAATGCGCCGTTCGGTGGCGAGCAGCACGGTGGAAGCAAGATCGTCGGCGCGGCCCTGGACCATCTTTGCCATCAGATCGGCGGTCGCGGGCGCAACGATGATCAGATCGGGTTCGCGCGCGAGCCGGATATGGCCGATGTCGAATTCGGCGGAAAGGTCGAAGAGTTCGGTGAAGGGACGTTCGCCTGCGACTGCGCCCACCGCGAGCGGGGTCACGAACTCCTGCGCGGCGCGCGTCATGATCACGCGCACTTTCGCCCCGCGTTCGCGTAGGCGCCGGATCAGGTCGAGGCTTTTATAGGCCGCGATCCCGCCTGCGATGACGAGCAGAATTTTCTTGCCTTCAAGCGGCATGGCTTACGCAAAACTCCGGCCCCAGCCTGGATTTCGAGGCCAATTATCAGAAACTCTCTGTATAATTGCATGCCCCGCCGCGGCTGCCAATCGCCGCGTGAAACACCGTTAAGTTAATAAGAGTGCGGCTCAGCGAAAGAGCCAGATCGCCGCCAATCCGGCGATCACCCAGAGCGCGAGCGTGGCCCAGCGCCAGTGCCTGGCTTCGGCGCGGCCGATGGCATCGACCGTTTCCGTTGCGAGCACGAGCCCCTCGCGGGTCTGCTCGTCGAAGCGCTCGAAGGCGGCGGATGCCCGCGTCATCAGTTGCGGGGCATCGCCAATGAGCCGCGCCAGCCCGCCGAGTTCGTTTGCGGCATTTTCGATGCGGCCGATGGGGCCAAGATGCCGCTCGATCCATTCGCGCACCACCGGCTCCGCGGTGGTCCACATGTCGAGCGTGGGGTCGAGCGTACGCGCGACCCCTTCGACCACCACCATCGTCTTCTGCAGCAGAAGAAGTTCGGGCCGGGTGCGCATGTCGAACAGCGAAGTTACTTCAAAGAGCAGCGTCAAGAGTTTCGCCATCGAGATTTCGTGCGCGGGCCGGTCGTGGATTGGCTCGCCGATCGCGCGGATCGCCTGCGCGAAATCCTCGATCGAGTGATGCGCTGGAACATAGCCCGCCTCGAAATGGATTTCGGCGGTGCGGATCCAGTTCTTGGTGATGAAGCCGTAGAGGATTTCGGCGAGGAAGCGCCGCTCCTTCAGGCCGAGGCGTCCCATGATGCCGCAATCGACCGCGACGAGGCCGCCTTGCGCATCGACGAACAGGTTTCCGGGATGAAGGTCGGCGTGGAAAAAGCCGTCGCGGATCGCCTGGCGCAGAAAACTCTGGATGATGACTTTTGAGAGCCGCACGAAGTCGTGTCCGGCGGCGCGAAGACGTTCGCGGTCGTTGAGCGGAATGCCGTCGATCCATTGCGTGGTCAGCGCCGTGCGCGCAGTGCGGTCCCATTCGACCTTGGGCACGCGGAAATCTGGATCGTCTTTCGTGTTCTCGGCAAGCTCGGAAAGGGCAGCGGCTTCGAGCCGCAGATCCATTTCCATCGTGACGGAGCGCGCAAGCGTCTCGACGGTTGCGACCAGCCGCAGCCGCCGCGCTTCCGGGTCACGCGCTTCGGCCATGCGCGCGGCGAAGAAGAAGGTTTCAAGATCGCGCTTGAAGCGCGCCTCGATCCCCGGGCGCAGCACTTTGACCGCGACGACAATCTTTTCGCCGTCCTTCACATATTCCGCGCGGTGCACCTGCGCGATCGAGGCCGCCGCGACCGGCATGCCGAAAGAAAGAAACAACTCCGAAACCGGCGCACCCAGCGCGTCGGCCACGATCTTCTCCGCCGTGTTCTGCTCGAACGGCGGCATCTTGTCTTGCAGCGTTTCGAGATCGCGCGAGATCTGCGCACCGACCACGTCGGGGCGCGTCGCGAGAAACTGTCCGAGTTTCACGTAAGACGGCCCGAGCTTGGTGAGCGCTTTGGCAAGCCGCACCGCGTTCGAGCCCGCGTTCCTGCGCTCAAAGAGCCGCGCGATCCGCACAAGGGGAGCCGCGCCCGGCGGCAGCATCGCCGGATCAATCAGCGCAAGCACGCCCTCGCGCGCGAACACGAAACCCGCGCGCGCCAGCCGGAAAAAATGAACGAGCGAGGAAAGCAATTTCAGAGTTTCCAGCCGGAATGCAGCGCGACGATGCCGCCGCTCATCGGGGTCGCCGAGACCCGCGAGAAGCCGGCGTCCCGCATCAGCTTCGAGAACGCCTCGCGGTCCGGAAACTTGCGGATCGATTCGACGAGATACTGGTACGCCTCGCGGTCCCCGGTGACGAGGCGGCCGATTTCCGGAATCGCGCGGAACGAATAGGCGTCGTAGATCGCATCCAGCCCCGGCAGATCGACATTGGAAAATTCGAGGCAGAAGAACTGCCCGCCGATCTTCAGCACGCGAAACATTTCGCTCAATCCCACCGGAATGCGCGGCACGTTGCGGATGCCGAATGCGATGGTGACGGCGTCGAAATGCTTATCGGGAAAGGCGAGCGCTTCCGCGTTCACTTCGGCAAAGCGCACCGCATGCCCGATGCCGCGTTTTTCGGCGCGCTCGCGGCCGACTTTGAGCATTTCGCCATTGATGTCGGCGACGGTGACTTCCGTGCCGCTGCCGCCGGCTTCGACGATCCGGAAGGCGATGTCGCCGGTGCCGCCCGCGACGTCGAGCACGGCGTATTCTTGCGAAGAAAGCGGCGGCCGCAGCTTCGAAATCAGCGCATCTTTCCAGGCGCGATGCATGCCCGCCGACATCAGATCGTTCATCAGGTCGTAGCGGCCCGCGACCGAATGAAACACGTCGTCGACCATGCGCTGCTTCTCGGAAAGCGGCACGTCGCGAAAGCCGAAATGGGTTGAGTTCTCGGAGGTCGTCATCGGGGTTCCATGGAAGGCGCGGGGACCATAGCGCGGGCCTTCCGCTTTCGCTATCACCAGAGAAATCCTCGCGAAAACAGCGTTACCGGATGCCCGAATTACCCGAAGTTGAAACCGTGCGCCGGGGACTTGCGCCGGTCATGGAAGGCGCCACGGTCGAGCGGCTGGAAGCACGCCGCGCGAACCTGCGCTGGCCGCTGCCCGAGCATTTCGTGGAGCGCATGAAAGGCCGCAGGATCGAGCGGCTACGGCGGCGGGCGAAATATCTTCTTGCCGATCTCGATCGCGACGAAACGCTGATCATGCATCTGGGCATGTCAGGCTCGTTCCGGGTGCTGCTCGGCAACGAAGAGACTTCGCCCGGCGAATTCATGTATCCGCGAGCGAAAGCGTCGGTTCACGATCATGTGGTGTTTCATCTGCACCCGCGCGCGACTGTGACCTTCAACGATCCGCGCCGTTTCGGCGCGATGCTCTTGAGCGACACCGCGCGGCTCGTCGATCATCCGCTGTTCAGGAGCCTCGGGCCTGAGCCTTTGGGCGAGGACTTGTCGCCCGCCTATCTCGCGCGGAAATGCGCGGGCCGGAAAACCAGCCTCAAGGCGGCGCTTCTCGACCAGCGCATCGTCGCGGGCCTCGGCAATATATATGTCTCCGAGGCGCTGCATCTGGCGCATTTGTCGCCGAAGCGCCCGGCCGGGGTACTCGCCGACAAGAAGGGCGTACCGACCGAGGGTGCGAAGCTCCTCGTACCCGCGATCAGGAAGGTACTGACCGCCGCGATCGAGGCCGGTGGCTCGAGCCTGCGCGATCACCGCAAGACCGACGGCGACCTCGGCATGTTTCAGCACCGTTTCCGGGTCTATGACCGTGAAGGCGTGAAATGCCCGACCCGCGGTTGCAAAGGCACCATCAAGGCCATCGTGCAGAATGCCCGCTCGACCTATTATTGTCCGGTCTGTCAGCGCTGAGATTGCCGGGCCGCGAAGCCTTGGCTAGCTAAAAACCCGGCACGGGAGGAACGTCATGGCCTACGAAACCATTCTTGTCGAAACCAAGGGTCACGTCGGCGTCATCACGCTGAACCGGCCGAAGGCGCTGAACGCGCTGAACTCCCAGCTCTTCAAGGAGCTGAATGCCGTACTCGACGGCTGGGAGACCGACGAGAACATTCGCTGCGTATTGCTCACGGGATCGGAGAAGGCCTTCGCCGCCGGCGCCGACATCAAGGAGATGGAGCCGCTCCAATATCCCGGTACCTATGTCGACGACTTCATCACGCCGTGGGACCGCATGAGCCGGTTCCGGAAACCCATGGTCGCAGCGGTCGCGGGTTATGCGCTCGGCGGTGGCTGCGAGGTCGCGATGATGTGCGACATCATTCTTGCCGCCGACAACGCGCAGTTCGGCCAGCCCGAGATCAAGCTCGGCGTCATACCGGGTGCCGGCGGCACCCAGCGCCTGACCCGTATCATCGGAAAAGCGAAGGCCATGGAACTGGTACTGACCGGCCGCATGATAGGCGCGGAAGAAGCCGAGCGTTCGGGCTTGGTCGCCCGCGTAGTGCCGCTTGCCGACCTGAAGAACGAGGCGATGAAGGTTGCCGAAGGCATTGCCGCGCTCTCCTTGCCTGCGGTCATGGCGGCGAAGGAAAGTGTAAACCGCGCCTTTGAGACGACGCTTGCCGAAGGCATCCGCTTCGAGCGGCGCATATTCCAGTCCCTGTTCGGGACCAACGACCAGAAGGAAGGCATGAATGCCTTCGTTTCCAAGCGTGTTCCGGCTTTCAAGCACCGGTAAAATATAGCGATTTTCGTCCCTATTCTTCGATTGACGGGGGTGGAATGCCCGCCTATAGGAACGCGCTCCGTGAGCGGCCGGCTCCGCCGCCGCTCCGGAATGTCGAAAAACTGAAACCACGGTACAGGCTTCATGGCCAATACGACTTCTGCAAAGAAAGCGTCGCGCAAAATTGCTCGCCGCACCGAGATCAACATCAATCGCCGTTCCCGCATGCGCACGCTGGTGCGCAAGGTCGAGGAAGCGATTACCGGCGGTGACGCCAAGCAGGCGCGTGACGCGCTGAAAGCCGCCGAACCAGCGATCGTCCGCGCCGCGCAGACCGGCGTGATCCATCGCAATACCGCATCGCGCACCGTTTCGCGTCTGAGTGCGCGCGTAAAGAAGCTCGGCTGACGCGCCGCGCTGGAATATTTCAAGAATTCTGAAAAGCCCGGCCTTGTGCCGGGCTTTTTGTTTTTGAAATTCGATTTCGCAAACGCGCAGAATATTTTGAGAGCAAATTTGCGCGGGGCTACATGCTTCTGTTTGAACGAAAAATGTAAAGAGTCACAGAACCTTGCTGGATAAGCAGACGCGCGGGGTTGGAAATTGTGTTCTTGCGCACGATGCGGCGAAGAAAATTCGTTTCATGGTTTCGTTGTGCAACCGTCATATGCCCGAACGCACGCCGCACCGATTCTGCTTGCAGAGTCAGCGCGTTAAAAAGCAGAACCGGCATCTGCGAGAACACGCGCCGCACGCATGCGACGAGCGTCACGCAAAAACATACGAAAAGTCGATTGCGGACTTCGAAAGCGCTGCTATCGTCAAATCGTCTTCCGGGTTTCCCGGCGGGCATCAGCTTCAGGGTTCTGGCGTGACGCACTCAATTTTTTGAGGCGGGGACTTTTTGTCTCAAAAGAGCGCAAGTGGTCATGCATCTGCGGTGCCTGCGAAGCAAAACGGGCCTGATGAAGACGGCAGCGACGGGTCTCCGGCGGCGACGACGGAGAAAGATGAAAAAATCAATCGCGCGGGTTCACCGCGTGCCGAGCGGGGCGGCAATGAAAATGTCTTTCGAGCTTGTTCGATCTGAAAATATCTCCATTCGCGCCAAGGCGCCGTCCTGGACGAGCTGCCGGCAGCGATGTTCGCAGCAAAGCTGACGCCGCTTAAGCCTGCCGATCCTCTTCCTGAAATTTGGCAATGCATTCCCGGGCGCGTTCTCGCGCCGGAAGCGGAGCCGTCACCACCTCGAGTGGAGCGAAAGATGAACGTTCCGAAGAAAAACTCCGATAACGACGCAGCCATCGACGCGGCTGCCGACGCAAATGCCGCCCGATGGGAGCGCATCCGCAAGAAGCTGCGTGCGGAGGTCGGCGAGGAAACCTATACGAGCTGGTTCGCGAGCCTTCAGCTCGTCAGTTGCGACGGCAAGCGCGTGCTCTTGTCGGTGCCGACGCGCTTTCTGAAATCCTGGATCGAGAAAGAACACCACATGCGCCGCCTGACGGAGCATTGGCAGACCGATCTCCCTGGCGTCGAGAAGATCGACGTCGTGGTGCGCACCGCGATCGTGCGCTCGCAGGTTGCCGGCGAAAAGCAGGACGCGGCAAAGCTCGTGAAGCCTGAGACCGAGCGCTTCGGCAAGGTTGGTGCAGCTCGCGGCATCGGCAGCATTCGTGCGGACGGCCCGGTCGGCTCGCCCCTCGACCCGCGCATGACCTTTTCGACCTTCATCGTCGGCAAGCAGAACGGTCTTGCGCATGCCGCGGCGAAGCAGATCGTCGAAGCCGGGACCAACGCAAGCGGCGCGCCGCGCTTCAATCCGCTTTACGTTCACGCTTCGGTGGGCTTGGGCAAAACGCATCTCCTGCAGGCGATCGCCTGGGCCTATGAGGCGCAGGGCAAGCGCGCGGTCTACCTCACCGCCGAGAAGTTCATGTATGGCTTCGTCGCCGCGCTGAAGAACCAGTCGGCGATCGCGTTCAAGGAAGCGCTGCGCGGGATCGACGCGCTGATCATCGACGACCTCCAGTTCCTGCAAGGCCGCGCGGTGCAGCAGGAATTCTGCCACACGCTGAACGCGCTCACCGACGCCGGCCGTCAGGTCGTGGTCGCCGCCGACCGCCCGCCGGTGGAACTCGAAAATCTCGAAGACCGCGTGCGCTCGCGCCTCGGCGGCGGACTCACTGTTGAAGTCGGACCGATGGACGAAGAGCTTCGCCTCAATATTCTGATGGCGCGGGCCGCGCTGCTTCGCGCGGAAGATGCCCGCTTCGACGTGCCGATGCCGGTGCTCGCGCACATCGCCGGACAGGTGACGCAGTCGGGCCGCGATCTCGAGGCCGCCGTTACACGGCTCCTGCATCACAGCCAGTTCTATAAGAAAGCGGTCACCACCGAGCTTGCCGACGAAGTGATCCGCGATCTGGTGAAGCCGACCGATCCGCGCCGCATCCGGGTCGAGGACATCCTGCGGGTGGTTTCCAAACACTACAACGTGACGCGCGCGGATTTGTTGTCTTCGCGGCGCACCGCGAACGTCGTCCGCCCGCGTCAGATCGCGATGTATCTCGCGAAAGTGCTGACGCTGCGTTCGCTGCCCGAGATCGGGCGGCGATTTGGGGGCCGCGATCACACCACGGTTTTACACGCGGTGCGGAAAATCGAGGGTCTGGTGCAGGGCGATAAGGCGCTGGCCGAGGAAATCGAAGTCCTCAAAAGAATGCTCATGGAATAAGGGCTCTTGCGCCTCCGGCGCAGTCCCTTAATGTGACGGTCCCGGCGGCGTCCGGCGGCCTTTCTCAAGGCTGGCCCGCCGCCGGAATAGTCTCAAACAGGCGTATTGCCGGGTTTCTTCCATGAAGGTCACGATCGAACGCGCGCAGCTTGCGAAATCTCTCGCCCACGTTCACCGCGTGGTCGAGCGCAGGAACACGATCCCGATTCTCGCAAACGTGCTTCTGCGCGCGGGCAAGTCGAGCGTCGAGTTGAAGGCGACCGACCTCGATCTCGAAATCGTGGAGACGGCACCCGGCGAAGGCAAGACCACCGGCTCCACCACCGTGCCCGCGCACATGATCTACGACATCGTGCGCAAACTTCCCGAAGGCGCGCAGGTCGAATTGCAGAGTGCTTCGGACGGCACGCAGTTGCAGGTGCGCGCGGGCCGTTCGAAGTTCACCTTGCAGGCGCTTCCCGAAACCGATTTTCCCGATCTCGCTGCCGGCGAGATGACGCATTCTTTCAACATCGCCGCCGCCGATCTGAAGCGTCTGATCGACCGCACGCAGTTCGCGATCTCGACCGAAGAAACGCGCTACTATCTGAACGGCATTTATCTCCACGCCATCGACGACAAGCTGCGCGCGGTCGCGACAGACGGCCATCGCCTGGCACAGGCCGAGATCAAGGCGCCGAAGGGCGCGAAGGGCATGCCGGGCGTGATCGTGCCGCGCAAGACCGTCGCCGAAGTGCAACGCCTGATCGACGACGCCGGCGAGGAAGTGAAGGTCGAACTCTCCGCGACCAAGATCCGCTTCTCGCTCGGCAACGCGGTGCTGACCTCCAAGCTGATCGACGGCACCTTCCCGGACTATGGCCGCGTCATTCCGGCCGGCAACGACAAGACGCTCGTGGTCGACAAGAGCGAGTTCATGTCGGCGGTTGACCGCGTCTCGACGGTTTCGAGCGAGCGCGGCCGCGCGGTGAAGCTCGCGCTCACCGACGGCAAGCTCACGCTCTCCGTCATCAATCCGGATTCAGGCTCGGCGACCGAGGAACTCGAAGTCGAGTACGGCGCGGAAGCGCTCGATATCGGCTTCAACGGCCGTTATCTCCTCGACATCCTCCAGCAGATCGAGGGCGAGAAGGCGCGGCTGAAACTCGCCGATCCCGGCTCGCCGACGCTGCTCGAAGACATGGAAGTGGCCGGCGCGCTCTATGTGCTGATGCCGATGCGGGTGTGAGCGGGTCCGCCCCGCGAAACGACGTGATCCCGCACACGCGTATCCTCACGCTCAAGCTTTCCAATTTCCGTTCCTACCGGCAGGCGTCGCTTGGCCTCGAAGGCAAAAGCGCGCTGTTTCTGGGACCTAACGGTGCCGGCAAGACCAACATTCTCGAGGCGGTTTCGTTCCTGACGCCGGGACGCGGGCTTCGCCGTGCGACGCTGGATGATGTCGCCGCGACCGAAGGCGACGGCTCCTGGGCGGTCGCGGCCGAAATCGACGGCGCGCTTGGAAATGCGCTGCTCGGCACCGGCATCGAAGCGCCCTCGGGCGATGAAAGCAGCCCGCGCAAATCCCGCATCGACCGCGAGCCGGTGTCTTCTGCGAGCGCCTTTGCCGAACATCTGCGCGTGATCTGGCTGACCCCCGAGATGGACGGGCTTTTTCTCGGACCCGGCAGCGAGCGCAGGCGCTTTCTGGATCGTCTCGTGCTTGCGATCGACGCTGAGCATGCCGCGCGCGTAAACGCGCTCGACCGCGCGCTGCGCTCGCGCAACCGGCTTTTGGAGGAGCAGAACTTCGACGCGAAATGGATGGATGCGATCGAGCACGAGGTCGCGGAACTTGCGATTGCCGTTGCCGCCGCCCGCGCCGAAACCGTGAAGCGGCTCGCCACCGAAATCGAAAGTAGCCGGGACTTGGAGAGCGGTTTTCCCACTGCGCAGATTGCGCTCGACGGCGAGATCGAGCGCGCGCTTGAGATAGAAAGTGCGACCGAGGTCGAGGAACGCTATCGCGAGAAGCTCCGCGATAACCGCCCGCGCGACCGTGCCGCGGGACGCACTCTCGAAGGCCCGCACCGCTCGGACCTGATCGTGCTGCATCAGGAGAAAGCGATCGAGGCCTCGCGCGCTTCCACCGGCGAGCGCAAGGCGCTGCTCGTCGGCCTCATCCTTTCGCATGCGCGGCTGGTGACTTCGATGCATGGCTTCGCGCCGGTGGTGCTTCTCGATGATGTCGCCGCCTTTCTGGATGCCGAGCGCCGCGCCGCACTCTTCGGCGCGCTGGAAAAGCTCGGCGCGCAGGTGCTGGTGACGGGTGTCGACGAGAGCGCGTTTTCCGCGCTCGATCCGTCTGCCGTGCGCTTCCGCGTGAGCCCGGGCGAAGCGGTCCGGAACGGCTGAATCTGTCAAAAAATCGCGCTTCAGATCGCGCGATTTCCGGTCTTCGGGGACGCGCGCCAAACGGCTTCAATTCGTGCCGAATATCGTCAAGATTTCAAAGGCTTACCGCGCAAAAAATCGGCTCTCGCGGGCCATTTTTTCGCGCCCTTCGCGACCCTATATGGAGTAAAATCGGCTTCGAAATTCGAGCCCCGAATCGCGACGGAAAATCTGAAAAATGGCGAAGGCTGCCGGCAGTGCTACTCCCGCCGAATACGGCGCGGATTCGATCCAGGTTCTCAAAGGGCTGGACGCGGTGCGCAAGCGTCCCGGCATGTATATCGGCGACACCGATGACGGCTCGGGCCTGCACCACATGGTCTATGAGGTCGTCGACAATGCGATCGACGAAGCGCTCGCAGGCCACGCGACCGAAGTTACCTGTTCGCTCAACGCCGACGGCTCCTGCACGGTCACCGACAACGGCCGCGGCATTCCGACTGACATTCACAAGGACGAAGGCGTCTCCGCGGCCGAGGTCATCATGACCCAGCTGCACGCGGGCGGAAAATTCAACCAGGACTCTTATAAAGTCTCCGGCGGACTGCATGGCGTCGGCGTCTCGGTCGTGAATGCGCTTTCCGAGTATCTCGACCTGACGATCTGGCGCGGCGGCAAAGAATATTTCATGCGCTTCAAGCATGGCGACGCGGAAGCGCCGCTGAAGGCCATGGGCGATGCCGGCGGTAAGAAAGGCACCAAGGTCACCTTCCTGCCGAGCAAGGAAACTTTCTCCAAGATCGAATTCGATTTTGCGACGCTCGAGCATCGTCTGCGCGAACTGGCGTTTCTGAATTCCGGCGTGCGCATCATCCTGTCAGACCTGCGCGGCCCCGAGCCGAAGGTCGAGGAGATGCTCTACGAAGGCGGCGTCGAAGCCTTCGTGAAATTCATCGACCGTAACAAGCAGTCGCTGGTCGAGAAGCCCGTTATGATCAAGGGCGAGCAGAACGGCGTCGGCGTCGAATGCGCGATCTCGTGGAACGATAGCTACCACGAGGCGGTGCTCTGCTTCACCAACAACATCCCGCAGCGCGATCGCGGCACGCACTTCACGGGCTTCGCCGCCGCACTCACCCGCCAGGTCATCAGCTACGCCGAAAGCTCCGGCATCGCGAAGAAGGAAAAGGTCACGCTCTCCGGCGAGGACTGCCGCGAAGGCCTGACCGCCGTGCTTTCGGTGAAGGTGCCGGATCCGAAATTCTCCTCGCAGACCAAGGACAAGCTCGTTTCCTCCGAAGTACGGCCGATCGTGGAAACGATCGTCTCCGACGCGCTTTCCGAATGGCTCGAAAAGCGCCCGCAGGAAGCTAAAGCCGTCGTCGGCAAGGTGGTGGAAGCGGCAAGCGCGCGCGAAGCCGCGCGAAAAGCGCGCGAGCTCACGCGCCGCAAGGGCGCGCTCGACATCGCCTCGCTTCCCGGCAAGCTCGCCGACTGTCAGGAGCGCGATCCGGCGAAGTCCGAACTCTTCATCGTCGAGGGTGACTCGGCAGGCGGCTCCGCCAAACAAGGCCGCGACCGCTCGTTCCAGGCGGTGCTCCCCCTGCGCGGCAAGATCCTGAACGTCGAGCGCGCGCGCCTCGACAAGATGCTGACCTCCGAGCAGATCGGAACACTGATTACTGCGCTCGGCACCGGTATCGGCCGCGAGGACTTCGACGTTTCGAAGCTGCGCTACCACAAGATCATCATCATGACCGACGCCGACGTCGACGGCGCGCATATCCGCACGCTGTTGCTTACGTTCTTCTTCCGCCAGATGCCGGAATTGATCGAGAACGGGCATCTCTTCATCGCGCAGCCGCCGCTCTACAAAGTGATGAAGGGCAAGTCGGAGCAATATCTGAAAGACGAGCGCGCGCTCGACGATTATCTGATTCAGGGCGGTCTCGACGAAAGCGTCTTGAAGCTCGCGAACGGTCAAACGCGTGCGGGCGCCGATCTTGCCGACATCGTCGACCAGGCACGCCAAGCGCGCGCCGTACTGCGCGGGCTGCATCCGCGCTACGACCGCCGCGTGGTCGAGCAGATCGCGATTGCCGGCGCGCTTTCGACCGAAGTGCTGGCCGACGCGAAAAGCGCAAGCCAGGCCGCGGTCTATGTCGCAAAGCGCCTCGATTCGCTTTCCGACGAAACCGAGCGCGGCTGGGAAGGTGCGTCGGATGAAGCCGGGTTCAAGTTCACCCGCACGCTGCGCGGGGTGAAGGAAGTCGTGAACGTCGATCAGGCGTTCCTGAACTCGCTCGACGCACGCAAGCTCGATCAGATGACGCCGCACCTGCAGGAAATCTATGCGAAGCCCGCGAAGCTCGTCCGCAAGGAGGAGGAAACGACCGTGTTCGGCCCGATCGGGCTTTACGACGCCGCGGTTGCGACCGGCCGCAAGGGCCTTTCGCTCCAGCGCTACAAAGGCCTCGGCGAAATGAATCCGGATCAGCTCTGGGAAACGACGCTCGACATCAACGCCCGCTCGCTTCTTCAGGTGAAGGTGAAGGAGGTCGACGAGGCGGGCGAACTCTTCAACAAGCTGATGGGCGACGAGGTGGAGCCGCGCCGCGACTTCATCCAGTCGAACGCGCTCGCTGCGAACGTGGATATTTAAAGCTAGCGCCCCGGCAATACGATCATCGTGCGCTTCTGCGGGAGCGTCGCGCGCGAAAGCGAAATGCTCGCCTCCATCTCGCGCTTTATTTCGTAGAGCGAACCCATCTTGTCGAGAAAGCGCGCAAGCGTGTGTTCGCCGAAGATATGCATCGGGATCGCGACCGGCGCATCGATCTGTTTTAGCACCTCCGCCATGCCGTCGGTATTGAGCGTATAAGAGCCGTCGACCGGCACCAGCACGACGTCGATCCTGCCGAGCGCATCGAGATGCCTGGGCGTCAGCGTGTGATGCAGATGCCCGAGATGCGCGATGCAAAGCCCGCTTAATTCGAACACGAAAATCGAATTCTGGTTGTAGTTCGTGCCGCCATCCCAGTCGCGGATATTGGTCGGCACGTTGCGGATGAAAACGTCACCGATCTCGACTTCATGCCGCGCGGGTTGATCGCCTTCGCCCCAGCCGCGCAACACATGCTTGATCGCGGGATCGGGCGAGAGCGTGTAATGCGTCGAGTGTGCGCGGTTCATGGTCGCGACATCGGGAACGGCGTCCGGCCGTACATAGTCGTTGTAGTCGGTCGCGATCTTGATGCCGCCGGGGCTTTCGATCAGGAAGGTCGAATGTCCGACGAAGGTGATCTTGACCGCGCCGGGCGTCTGTTGCGCGAGCCTGAGCGAAACCGGCTTTGCGTTCGCGGGAAGCGCGGAGACGAGGCGCGGGCAGCGTTCGTTTACCTGTGCCGATAAGGGGACAGCCGAAACGAAAAACGCCGCCGCCGTCAGCATGGCGAGGCAGGCATTCCTTCGCGAAATGCGCTCGTTCAGGCCCATCGGGACATGATAGGCTTAGGCCAAGCGAAATGACGAGGCTGAATTTATGGCGTTGTCGCCGGAAGAACTGGAGCGCTATGCGCGCCACATCGTGCTCCGCGAGGTCGGGGGGCAGGGACAGGCGAAGTTAAAGGCCGCGCGCGTGCTTTCGATCGGCGCCGGCGGCATCGGCTCGCCCGCGCTGTTATATCTCGCGGCCGCAGGCGTCGGCACGCTCGGTGTTGTCGACGATGACAAGGTTTCGCTCTCGAATTTGCAGCGGCAGGTGCTGCACGGAACTTCGCATATCGATCGGCCCAAAACGGAGAGTGCGTCGCTTGCGATCTCGCGGCTCAATCCGCATGTCAGCGTCGAGGTGCATCCGCTGCGGCTGGACGCCGGGAACGCCTCTCGCGTGATCAAGAATTACGACATCGTGCTCGACGGCTCCGACAATTTCCCGACCCGCTATCTCGTCTCCGACACCTGCTATCACCACAAGAAACCGCTGGTGACAGCGGCACTCGGTACTTTCGACGCGACACTGACTACGATCCGTGCGTACGAAACGAATAAAGACGGCAAGCCGAACCCGACCTATCGTTGCCTGTTTCCCGAGCCGCCGCCCGCGGGCACGGTGCCCGCCTGCGAAGAGGCGGGTATTCTGGGTGCGATCGCAGGCGTCGCCGGGACGCTCGCCGCAGTCGAAGTCTTGCGCGCGATCGTCGGCTTCGGCGAAAGCCTCGTCGGCAAGCTCTTGATGATGGATTTGCGCAACATGCGTTTCGAGACGCTGCGCTATGAGTGGTCGCCGGAAAATCCGTTGTCGGGAACGGAAGCACCCGCGCCGAAGACGCGGCTCTCGGCGTTTCAGAAATAATTCGCGGAAAATTATTCCGCCTTGTGGCACACGGCTTCCAGCCGGTTGCCGTCGGGATCGATCACGAACGCCGCGTAATAATGCGCGTGATATTCCCGCAATCCCGGCGCGCCGTCGTCTTGCCCGCCGTTCGCCAGTCCCTCGCGATGAAACGCGTTCACCGCCTCGCGTGACGGCGCGCGAAACGCGTAATGCCGCCGCGATTCCGAGCGCTTCGGCAGGCCGCCGCGAATGGAGATGTAACAGCGTTCAGGATGCTCGGCCGACGAGCGCAGGCCATAGCCGATCCGGTTTTCGTCGCGCGCGATTTTCGGATAGCCGAGCGTGTGCATGATCGCGTCGTAGAATTTTTCGGCGCGGGAAAGATCGCCGACGATGAGGGAAACGTGGTCGATCATGGGCCGCGTCGGCCTAGAGCATCGACGGCAGTACGCGGTCCGGCGGACGGTGGCCGTCCATGAAGGTCTTGATGTTGACGATGACCTTCTCGCCCATGTCGACGCGGCCTTCGATCGTGGACGAAGCCATGTGCGGCAGCAGCACGACCTTGTGGTTGCGCGCGAGTTTGAGCAACTTCGGATTGATCGCGGGTTCTTCCTCGAACACGTCGAGACCGGCACCCGCAAGCTCGTTGTTCTCGATCATGCGCGCGAGCGCGCCTTCGTCGATGACATGGCCGCGCGCGGTGTTGACGATATAGGCGTCGGGTTTCAAGAGTTTCAGCCGCCGCGCCGACAACAGGTGATAGGTCGCCGGAGTATGCGGGCAGTTCACCGACACAATGTTCATGCGCGCCAGCATCTGGTCGAGGCTTTCCCAGTAGGTCGCTTCCAGATCTTCCTCGAGATCGGCCGCGACCTTGCGGCGGTTGTGATAGTGAATTTGCAGGCCGAAGGCCTTCGCGCGTTTCGCGACCGCCGAGCCGATGCGGCCCATGCCAATGATGCCGAGGCGTTTGCCCGCCATGCGCTTGCCGAGCATCCAGGTCGGCGACCAGCCGCCCCATTCGGCGTCATTGACGAGCAGTGTCGAGCCTTCCGCGAGCCGCCGCGGCACCGCGAGGATCAGCGCCATGGTCATGTCGGCGACATCCTCGGTAAGCACGCCCGGCGTATTCGTCACCGTGATGCCGCGCGCCAGCGCGGTCGCGACGTCGATGTGATCGACGCCGTTACCGAAATTCGCGATCAGCTTGAGATTGGGCCCGGCCTGCGCCAGCACGCCGTTGTCGATGCGGTCGGTGATCGTGGGCACGAGCACGTCGGCCATCTTCACGGCTTCGGCGAGTTCGGTCTGGCTCATGGCCCGGTCTTCGACGTTCAGGCGCGCGTCGAACAATTCCCGCATCCGAGTCTCGACGATGTCGGGAAGGCGTCGCGTCACGACGACGAGCGGCTTTTTCTTCGGCATCGCTCTATTTTCCCGGAAAGCCTTTCGCGAGCAAGGAGATGGCCGGGTTACCCCGGCCGGTTCGCGATTGGTCTAGCAGAGGGTTTTTGGAAACTCAAAGCGCCGATGGGGCCCGTTCCGCCCGCTATTGACATCGAGGGCTTGCGGCGATTTTTTGACCTTGGGGCGAGAATCTTTTGGTACGGGGAATGATCAAGGCAATTCGCGTCCTCTTCGCCGCCGCGCTGTTCTGGGCCATTGCCGCCGCAGCGCCCGCGGCCGCCGAGCAGCAGAAGTCGCAGGTACCCCGTTTCGTCAGCCTGCGCGCCGACAAGGTGCATGTCAGAAACGGTCCGAGCCAGAATCAGGATATTCGCTGGACCTTTGCCCGCGCTGGCCTGCCGGTCGAGATCATCGCCGAGTTCGAGAACTGGCGCCGGATCCGCGATTCCGACGGCGCGGATGGCTGGGTTCATCAGGTCATGCTGTCCGGCAAGCGCACGGTGATCGTCGCACCCCATTCCAAGGCGAAAACGATTCCGCTCTACGAAAACGCACGCGGCGAGGGCAGGCTGATTGCCGAATTGCAGCCCGGCGTAGTCGCGAACGTGAAAAGTTGCGGCAAGGGCTGGTGCCGGATTTACGGCGACCGTTTCGACGGGTTCATCCTCCAGACGCTCCTGTGGGGCGTCTACCCGGACGAAGTAATCGAGTAGGGCTTAGGCCTGCGGCTTGCGGCGGAGCCGCACCACGACATCGACGCGCGCGACTTCGAAGCCTTCCGGCGGCGTCGGCATGCGGTCGACCATCACTTCGGCGCCCGGAATATCGAGCAACTCGTTCTGGCCTTCGACATAGAAGTGGTGGTGATCGGACGCGTTGGTATCGAAATAGGTCTTCGAGCCGTCGACCGCGACTTCGCGCAGCAGGCTCACTTCGGTGAACTGATGCAGCGTGTTGTAAACGGTGGCGAGCGAAACCGGGAAGCGCGCACGCAGCGCTTCTTCATGCAGCGATTCCGCGGTGATGTGGCGGTCGCCCTTGGCAAACAGGAGCCAGCCGAGTGCGAGGCGCTGGCGGGTGGGGCGAAGGCCGACTTCGCGCAGCATTTCGCGCACGTCGTGGAACGGACAGCCGGTGCGGCGGCCAGCGGGCTGCTCGACGCGCAGCCGCTCAACCGGAAGCACCATGTCTTCCTGCTCGAAGACCACGCGGGGGGTCGACTGGTTCGGGGACTCGGCCATCGGAAACTACCGTTACAAAGCTATCTTAGGGTCTAAACCAAGATGGCTCGCGCGGGAAAGCGGTTCTTTCCGCGCTGGCGACTGGTCATGCACTATAGTACCTGCTCGCCCGAAGCCGCGCAATAAAGTTTGGATTCTATAGTTATTATAAGTCCTTAGCCGGAGCGCGTCGCCGCCTTTCGCGGACCGTTTGCCTTTGCTACGCAGGGCGAGGGATAAGGGGACGATAACGAACCGAGGGAATATGACCGAGCGGCGCTCCAGTTTTGCCTATGAAGACCTCTTGGCCTGCGGCCGGGGTGAGATGTTCGGGCCCGGCAATGCGCAGTTACCGCTGCCGCCGATGCTGATGTTCGACCGCATCACCGAGATTTCGGAAACCGGCGGCGAGAACGGCAAGGGCTATGTCCGCGCCGAACTCGATGTGAAGCCGGACCTCTGGTTCTTCCAGTGCCACTTCAAGGGCGATCCGGTGATGCCGGGCTGCCTCGGCCTCGACGGCCTGTGGCAGCTCGTGGGTTTCTTTCTCGGCTGGTCGGGTGCGGAAGGCCGCGGCCGCGCGCTCGGCGTCGGCGAGGTGAAGCTCACCGGCCAGATCGTGCCGACGGTGAAGAAGCTATTGTACGGCGTCGAGTTCAAGCGCGTGATGCGCTCCAAGCTCGTGCTCGGCATCGCCGATGGCTGGCTGAAGGCCGACGACGAAGTCGTCTATCGCGTCAGCGATATGAAGGTCGGCTTGTTCAAGGATGCGGCGCCGGCCGCCGCTTAAATTTTCACGCGCGTCGAACAGCGCGGACAGGAAACGAAGAGGCAAAATATGCGTCGGGTCGTCGTCACCGGAATGGGCATCGTTTCGTCCATCGGCAACAACACCCAGGAGGTGCTCGCCTCGCTGCGCGAAGCAAAGAGCGGCATTTCCTTTTCCGAAGATCAGTCGAAACTCGGCTTCCGCAGTCAGGTCGCGGGCGCGCCGACGCTCGATCCGTCGGCGATCGTCGATCGCCGCGCCATGCGCTTTCACGGCGGCGGCACCGCCTGGAATCACGTCGCGATGGATCAGGCGATTCGTGACGCGAATCTGGAAGAAAGCGACATTTCGAATCCGAAGACCGGCATCATCATGGGTTCGGGCGGTCCTTCGACCCGTACCATCGTCGAGTCCGCACAGATCGCGAAAGAAAAAGGACCGAAGCGCGTCGGCCCCTTCGCGGTGCCGAAGGCCATGTCTTCGACCGCGTCGGCGACGCTCGCCACCTGGTTCAAGATCAAGGGCTTCAATTATTCGATCTCGTCGGCCTGCGCGACTTCGAACCACTGCATCGGCAATGCTTACGAGCTGATTCAGAACGGCAAGCAGGACACGATGTTCGCGGGCGGCTGCGAGGAACTCGACTGGACGCTTTCCGTTTTGTTCGACGCCATGGGTGCGATGTCGTCCTCTTATAACGAAACCCCCGCCAAGGCCTCGCGCGCCTACGACAAGAACCGCGACGGCTTCGTGATCGCGGGCGGCGCGGGCGTGCTCGTGCTCGAGGAACTTGAGAAAGCCAAAGCGCGCGGCGCGAAGATTTATGGCGAGATCGCGGGCTACGGCGCGACTTCCGATGGTCACGACATGGTGCAGCCCTCCGGCGAAGGTGCCGTGCGCTGTATGAAGATGGCGATGGAAGGCGTGAAACTTCCCATCGACTACATCAACCCGCATGCGACCTCGACACCGATCGGCGACCAGAAGGAAATCGAGGCGATCCGCGAAGTCTTCGGCAAGAACATTCCGCCAATTTCCGCGACCAAGTCGCTGACCGGGCATTCGTTGGGCGCGACCGGTGTGCAGGAAGCGATCTATTCGCTTCTGATGATGAACAACGGCTTCATCTGCGAGAGCGCGCATATCGACGAAATCGACCCGGAATTCGCCGACCTGCCGATCGTGCGACAGCGCGTCGACAACGCGAATTTGAACTGCGTGCTCTCGAACTCTTTCGGGTTCGGCGGCACCAATGCGACACTTCTTTTCAAGAAACTGGATGCGTAGAGTTTTAGAATGCAGGGACTGATGCAAGGTAAGCGCGGCGTCATCATGGGCGTCGCCAATGACCACTCGATCGCCTGGGGCATTGCGCAGGCGATCGCGAAGCAGGGCGCGGAGATCGCCTTTACCTATCAGGGCGAAGCGCTGGAGCGCCGCGTGCGGCCGCTCGCGGAATCGGTCGGCTCGAAGATCGTGCTGCCTTGCGACGTCGAGGACGTCACAACCGTCGATGCGGTCTTTGCCGAACTGAAAAAGCAGTGGGGTACGATCGACTTCTACGTCCACGCCATCGGATTTTCGGACAAGAACGAATTGAAGGGCCGCTTCGCCGACACCACGCGCGAGAACTTTCAGCGCACCATGGTGATTTCGGCGTTCTCCTTCGCCGAAGGCGCGAAGCGTGCCGCCGAACTGATGCCGAACGGCGGCTCGATGCTGACGCTCACCTATAACGGGGGCGACCGCGCCATGCCGAACTACAACGTCATGGGCCTCGCGAAAGCGGCCCTTGAATCTTCCGTGCGTTATCTCGCGGTCGATTTCGGCCACCAGAAAATCCGCGTGAATGCGATTTCGGCGGGCCCGATCCGCACGCTCGCCGGTGCCGGCATCGGCGACGCGCGCGCGATGTTTGCCTTCCAGCAGCGCCACTCGCCGCTCGGCCGTGGCGTAACCCTAGAAGAATTGGGCGGCGCGGGGCTTTATCTTCTGTCCGATCTTTCCGGCGGCGTCACCGGCGAAATCCATTTCGTGGATTCCGGCTACAACGTGATCGCGATGCCGAATCCGGAAGTGCTTCGTCAGGAATCCGCGAACGGCAACGCGAAGGCCGCCGAATAACCCGCACCAGCAGCCGCTAGTTCCCGGCGAATTCTTCGATCCTTTCCTGCGCCTCGATGCAGTAATAGCCGGCGTGGCGGCTGATCAGCCTCTCGCGGATCCAGCGGTTCAGAATCCTGCTGACGTTTTCGCGCGCCATTCCCGCCATCGCGGCAATATCGCTTTGTTCGATCTTCTGCCGGATCATCATACGGCCGCCGTCGATTTCCTCGCCGCAGGCTTCGACGAGTTCGAGCAACGCATAGGCGACGCGGCCCTCGAGCGATAGGAAGCTCCAGGCGACCGCGATGTCGTTCATTTCCCGCACGCGCGCCGCAAGCAGCGTCGTTACCTGCCGGTAGAGATCCGGGTTCTTCTCGGCATAGTCGATGAAAGTGGCGCGGCTGATGAAGGAAAGCGTGCTGTCGCGCAGCGCATAGACCGCGGTCGAGCGGGGTGCCGCGTCGATCATCGAAAGCTCGCCGACAATCGCGCCGGGCCCGAGAATGTCGAGAATGCGCTCGTCGCCTTCGGCGGAAAGCACGCTGAGCTTCACGAGCCCGCTTTCCACCCGGTAGCAGCCGTTGCCTTCGTCTCCGGCATTGAACAGAAGCGCATCGGCCGGAAGCTTTACCGGGACCGCTTTCGCGAATAGCCGGGACGAAATTTCTCCGGGAAGCGCCGCGAGAAAATGATTGTTTCGCCGGAAGTGGCCCCGCTTGTTCTCCATGCCGCGAACTAAGCCGCGCGGCGTCTCAAAAAGCAATCCGCCCGGCTTTGGGCCGGGCGGCGCTTTGGAGGACGGGGAAAATCCGCTTAGAAGCAGACGTATTGCTTGCCGAACTTGGTCCAGGTCCAGCCGCAGTTGTTGTAGTAGCCGTAGTAGGCGAGCGGCGCGACGGTGTAGACACCGTAGAAGTGCTTGTAGTGGTGATGCTTGTGCTTCCAGCCCGCTTCCGCAGCGGTCGTGCCGGCAGACAGGCTCACGACGGCAAGGGCAACAGCAGCGGCGGCACCGGTCAGGATTTTCTTCGTCTTGGTCATTTCTCTCTCCTCGTTTCTCGAAGCGACGATCGCTTCGTCATGGGAAGGAACGTAGAGGAGGCGAGCGCCGCCGCGTGTGATGCGGGTCACAGGAGGGCGCCTGTTACGATCACGGCTGCGTGAATGAACACTTGTTCAAGTCATTGAAATATAACGAAAAAGGGCGATCCGTGAGGATCGCACTTTGTGATTTGCGGGTTGTCTGAACGGCTATTCAGCGGCCCTCGTCGGCTTCACAGGCGAAGGCGACCCTGTCAAAACTCTTGATGAACTCAAGGCAGCGCACGCGTCGGCGTTGCTCCCGAATCCTCGCGATGCCACTTTCTGCGGCGTCCAATCACTGATTCCGGAAACATCAGATGTCACGAGAACTCGGCGCCGAATTCATCGGTACATTCACGCTTGTCACGGCCGTCTGCGGCGCGGCACTCTTTTCCGCGCCGAGCGCGGGTTTGATCGCGGTCGCATTTGCGGTCGGCCTGTCGGTACTCGCGATGGCCTACGCGGTAGGGCCCATTTCGGGCGGCCACTTCAACCCTGCAGTGACCCTCGGCCTCGTTGCCGCTGGCCGCTTCGATTCGAGCAAGGCCGCACCCTACGTCATCGCGCAGGTGCTGGGCGGCGTCGCTGCTGCGGCGGTATTCTACGCCATTCTCTCGGGCGCTCCCGCCGCAGGTAAATGGAATAATTTCGTCGCAGTATCCAATCTTTATGGAGGCGCCGGCTTTTCTCTTCTCGCGGTCGCATTGATTGAAGTCGTCATTACCGCTCTGTTCGTGCTGGTCATTGTAAGCGTGACCTCGCCGCGCGCTCCGGCGGGTTTTGCTCCGATCGCGATCGGCCTGGCGCTGGTTCTGTTTCACCTTGTCGCGATTCCGGTGAGCAACGCTTCGCTTAACCCCGCGCGCTCGACGGCGACTGCTGTGTTCGGCGGCGCTGTCGCGCTGCAATCGCTATGGCTGTTCTGGGTCGCACCGATCGTTGGCGGCGTGATCGGAGGAACAATCGGAAAATGGCTGCACGCCGAATATGTGAGCGGGCCGACCAATACGAAGTCCCGCAGCAAGCGGAAGTAGGAAAGCAAAAAGGGCGGCTGAAACAGCCGCCCTTCTTATTATCGTTTCGAGAAGCGCTTACTCCGCCGCGGGCTCGGCCTGCTGCTTGCCCTTGTGCTCGATGTCCTCGCCGGTCTGCTGGTCCACCGCCTTCATCGAGAGGCGGACCTTGCCGCGCTCGTCGACGCCGAGCAGTTTCACCTTGACCATGTCGCCTTCCTTCACGACGTCGGACGGCTTGTTCACCCGGCTGGCTGCCATCTGGCTGACATGGACGAGACCGTCCTTCGCGCCGAAGAAGTTCACGAAAGCGCCGAAGTCGACGACCTTGACGACCTTGCCGTCATAGATCGCGCCGACTTCCGGCTCGGAGGTCAGCGACTTGATCCACTTGATCGCGGCTTCGATCGCTTCGCCCTTGGCGGACGCCACCTTCACGGTGCCGTCGTCCTCGACGTTGATCTTGGCGCCGGTCTTTTCGACGATCTCGCGGATCACCTTGCCGCCGGTGCCGATCACGTCGCGGATCTTGTCGGTCGGGATCTTGATGACCTCGATGCGCGGCGCATGTTCGCCGAGCTGCGGACGCGCCGCGGTGAGCGCCTTCGACATCTCGCTCAGGATATGCAGACGGCCGTCCTTCGCCTGGCGAAGTGCTACCTGCATGATCTCTTCGGTGATGCCCGCGATCTTGATGTCCATCTGGAGCGCGGTCACGCCGTTCTCGGTGCCGGCGACCTTGAAGTCCATGTCGCCGAGGTGATCTTCGTCGCCGAGAATGTCGGAAAGCACCGCGTACTTCTTGCCTTCCAGAATGAGGCCCATCGCGATACCCGCGACCGGCGCGCGCAGCGGCACGCCCGCGTCCATGAGGCAGAGCGAAGTGCCGCAAACGGTCGCCATCGAGGACGAGCCGTTCGATTCCAGAATCTCCGACACGACGCGGATCGTGTAGGGGAATTCGTCCTTCGGCGGCAGGATCGGATGCACCGCGCGCCAGGCGAGCTTGCCGTGGCCGACTTCGCGGCGGCCTGGCGAACCCATGCGGCCTGCTTCGCCGACCGAGAACGGCGGGAAGTTGTAGTGCAGCAGGAAGTTTTCCTTGTAGGTGCCGGGCAGCGCGTCGATCCACTGCTCGTCTTCGCCGGTGCCGAGCGTCGCGATGCAGAGCGCCTGCGTTTCGCCGCGCGTGAAAAGTGCTGAGCCATGCGTGCGCGGGAGCACGCCGACGAGGGCCTCGATCGGGCGGACGGTTTTCACGTCGCGGCCGTCGATGCGGATGCCGGTATCGAGAATCGAGTTACGGACGATGTCGGCTTCGAGCTCTTTCAGCACTTCGCCGACCAGCGACGGGGACGGCGCATCCGGATTGGTGCCGTCGCCGAGGATCGCTTCCTTGGCTTTCTTCTTCGCGGCGCCCACCGCGTTGTAGCGGTCCTGCTTGACCTTGTTGCCGTAAGCGGCGCGAAGGTCGGCTTCGGCAAGGCCCTTGAGCTTTTCCTTCAGCGCGGAGTTATCCGGCGCGTTGAGTTCGCGCGGCTCCTTCGCGGCCTTTTCAGCCAGACGAATGATCGCGTCGATCACCGGCTGGAAGTGTTTGTGGCCGAACATGACCGAGCCGAGCATCACTTCTTCGGTGAGCTCCTGCGCTTCGGATTCGACCATCAGGACTGCGTCCTGGGTGCCGGCGACGACGAGATCGAGCTTCGACTCTTTCATCTCCTCGAGCGTCGGGTTCAGTACGTATTCGCCGTTGATAAAGCCGACACGCGCGCCGCCGATCGGGCCCATGAAGGGCGCGCCGGAGATCGTGAGTGCTGCCGAAGACGCGACCATCGCGAGGATGTCCGGGTCGTTCTCCATGTCGTGCGACAGCACGTGGATCACGACCTGCGTTTCGCAGCGCCAGCCGTCGGCGAACAGCGGACGGATCGGGCGGTCGATCAAGCGCGAGATCAGCGTCTCGCGCTCGGTCGGACGGCCTTCGCGCTTGAAGTAGCCGCCGGGAATCCGGCCGGCTGCGTAAAACTTCTCGATGAAATGAACCGAGAGCGGCAGAAAATCGATGCCGGCTTTCGGTTCTTTCGCCGCGACCACGGTCGCGAGCAGTTGCGTATCGCCGTAAGTGGCCAGAATCGCGCCGTCAGCCTGGCGCGCCATGTGACCGGTCTCGAGGACGAGCTTGCGTCCACCCCAGTCGAGTTCTTCACGATGTATTTCGAACATTTCTCTTTCCCATCATCGGACGAGGATCAGGAAAGCCATGGGCAAGATAACGAGGCGCTCTCCCACGCTAATGCAGCGCGAAAGTGGAAAGAGCGTCTGGCAATCCTGCCATGACTTGTCCTGTTCCGTCGGTTTCGTGCGGCGGCGAATTCCGCCGCTTCATACTCGGCCGTCCGCGCGGGACCATTCCCGCGCGCGGCCGTTACCCATCTGCCTTAGCGGCGGATGTTCAGCTTCTCGATGAGCGCCTTGTAGCGCGCTTCATCTTTCTTCTTCAGGAAGTCCAAAAGCGAACGGCGGTGCGAGACCAGCTTCAGAAGACCGCGGCGCGAATGGTTGTCCTTCACGTGCGTCTTGAAATGCTCGGTCAGGTTCGCGATGCGCTCGGAGAGGATCGCAACCTGCACTTCCGGCGAACCGGTGTCGCCCTTTTTGGTGGCATTGTCTTTGATGAGCGCTTGCTTGCGCTCGGCAGTTACCGACATCGGATGCTCCTTAATGTCTGGAGTTCAAGAAAAGCGGCCCATCCGGGATGTCGTCCAGCAAGGGTCGCACTGAAAGCCGGGCCTCGGGCCCGACGCGCGCTGTTATAGCCAAAAGCCTCTCGAAAGCGAGGAAAAAGGGCATAACTCGCAATTCTAGCTAAGCCCTTATCGGGGAAGGTTAAAAATGCGCCGGGGATGGAGCGCGCCGGCCTCCATTTCGGCAAGCGCCACCAAAGCGCCATGGACCGAAACCGATACCGGGCCCTCGAAAACGGGAGCATCCCGGCCCCGCAGGAACACGGGCTGTCCTTGCACCAGCCGCTGCGCGTCGGGCTCGGAAACCTTCACCGCCGGGAGCGATTGCAGGCCGGCCGCGACCGGTTGCAGGAGCGCGTGAAGCGAGGCTTCGTCCACACCCGCCTGTTCGAGCTGCACGAGATTGACGGCGGCGTCTTCGGGAAAATCCCCAACCAGCGTGCGGCGAAGCACACTGACATGCCCGAGGCAGCCGAGCTTGCGGCCCATGTCGCGCGCGAGCGAACGCACATACGTGCCCTTGCCGCACTCGACCTCGAACTCGGCGTGGTCCGCGTCAGGCATAGAAACGAGCGAGAAGGAGTCGATTTCGATTTCGCGCGGTGCAAGCTCCACTGTCTCGCCGTCGCGCGCGAGATCGTAGGCGCGCTCGCCGCCGACTTTCAGTGCCGAGAATTGCGGCGGCGTTTGCAGGATGGTTCCGGTGAAGGCGGGCAGGAGCGCGAGAATTTCCTCGCGCGACGGACGCTTTTCGGATTGCGCCGACTCTTTTCCTTCCGCATCGTCGGTATCGGTCTCGATGCCAAAGCGCACCGTGAAGCGGTAAATCTTCCGCCCGTCCTGCACGAAGGGCACGGTCTTGGTCGCCTCTCCGAGCGCAATCGGCAGCACGCCCGACGCAAGCGGGTCCAGCGTCCCGGCGTGTCCCGCCTTTTCTGCCTTGAAAATGCGGCGCACGGCCGCGACCGCGGTGGTCGAGGTCATGCCGAGCGGCTTATCCAGAATCACCCAGCCGTCGACCTTGCGCTTCTCGCGCCTGTGCTGGCCTTTGGGCTGGCTCATTCGTCTTCGTCCTTGTGCAGGTCGCGCTGCACTTCGGGGCGCTTGAGCAACTTGTCGATCTCGTCGGCGCGGTCGAAGCGCTCGTCGATGCGAAAGTGCAGGTCGGGCGCGAACTTCGCCTGGATCTTCTTCGCGATCACGCCACGCATGTATTTCTTGTTGCGGTTGAGTGCGTCGATCACCGCGCGCTCGTCCTTGCCGCCGAGCGGCATCACATAGGCGGTGGCGTGGCGAAGATCCGGCGTCATCGCGACCTCGGGAATAGTGATGACATGCGTTTCCAGCACGGGGTCGTGCACTTCGCCGCGCGAAAACATTTCCGCGAGCGCATGGCGCACGAGTTCGCCCATGCGGAGCATGCGTTGCGAGGGGGCTTTTTCGTTGTTCTTTGTCATAAATGAAAACGCCCGCCCGGAATCGAACCGGAGCGGGCGCGTTAGCTAAGAGTTAGAGCGCGCGGGCGATCGACTCGACGCGATAGCACTCGATCACGTCGCCCTTGCGCATGTCCTGATAGTTCTCGAACGACATGCCGCATTCCTGGCCGGCGACCACCGAGTTGGCGTCGTCCTTGAAACGCTTGAGCGTCGAGAGCTTGCCTTCGTGGATCACGACCTTGTCGCGGATGAGCCGCACGTTCGCCCCGCGCTCGACGCGGCCGTCGGTGACGCGGCAGCCCGCGATCTTGCCGACCTTCGAGACGTTGAAGACTTCGAGAATTTCGGCGTTGCCGAGCATGGTCTCGCGCAGTTCCGGCGCGAGCAGGCCCGACATCGCGGCTTTCACGTCGTCCACGAGATCGTAGATGATGTTGTAGTAGCGGATTTCGACGCCCGCCTTTTCGGCCGCGGTAGCGGCTTCCTTATGCGCGCGGACGTTGAAGCCGATGATCGCAGCGTTCGACGAAGCCGCCAGCGTCACGTCGGATTCGGTAATGCCGCCGACGCCCGTGAGCAGCACGCGCGCCTTCACCTCGTCGGTGCCGAGCTTCTCCAGCGCGCCCGCGATCGCTTCGACCGAACCCTGCGCGTCGCCCTTGATGACGAGCGGGAATTCCGCAGCGCCGGCAGCCTTGAGCTGGCTCATCATCTGTTCGAGCGAGCCGCGCACAGTGGAAGTCTTTGCCGCCTGCTTGTCGCGGCGCTCGTTGCGGCGATAGTCCGCGATTTCCCGCGCACGCGCTTCGGATTCGACCGCCGCGAGACGGTCGCCCGCCTCCGGCGCGCCGTTGAAGCCGAGGATTTCGACCGGAGTCGAAGGACCGGCGGACTTGAGCTGTTCGCCCTTGTCGGAAACGAGCGCGCGCACGCGGCCCCATTCGGCGCCCGCAAGCACGATGTCGCCGACGTTGAGCGTGCCGCGCTGCACGAGCACGGTCGCGACCGTGCCGCGGCCCTTATCCAGCTTCGCTTCGATCACGGTGCCCTCGGCCGGGCGATCCGGATTGGCTTTCAGTTCGAGAATTTCGGCCTGCAGCCCGATCTGCTCGAGCAGCTTGTCGAGATTCATTTTCTTGGTCGCCGAGACTTCGACCTCGAGCACATCGCCGCCCATGGTTTCCACCTGCACTTCGTGCTGGAGGAGTTCGGTCCGCACGCGCTCGGGCTTGGCGTCGGGTTTGTCGATCTTGTTGATCGCGACGATCATCGGCACTTTCGCCGCTTTCGCGTGCTGGATCGCTTCGACCGTCTGCGGTTTCACGCCGTCGTCGGCGGCAACGACCAGCACCACGATGTCGGTCACCTTCGCGCCGCGTGCGCGCATCGCGGTAAATGCCGCGTGGCCCGGAGTATCGATGAAGGTGATCTTCGCGCCCGAAGGCGCCGTCACCTGATAGGCGCCGATATGTTGCGTAATGCCGCCGGCTTCGCCCGCGACCACGTTCGCCGAACGGATCGCGTCCAGAAGCGAGGTCTTGCCGTGGTCGACGTGGCCCATGATGGTCACGACCGGCGGACGGGATTTCAGCGAACCTTCCGCATCGGGCGCATCGAACAGGCCTTCCACGACGTCGGACGCGGCGACGCGCTTGACGGTGTGGCCCATTTCTTCGGCGATCAGCTGCGCGGTGTCGGCGTCGATCAGGTCGGTGACCAGTTTCATCTGGCCCTGCTTCATCAAGAGCTTCACGACATCGACCGAGCGTTCGGCCATGCGGCTCGCGAGTTCCTGAATCGTGATAGTCTCCGGCACGACGATTTCGCGCGCCACTTTCTCTTTCGGCTCGTCGCGGTGGCCGGTAATGCGTTGCGTGCGGCGGCGGAACGCCGCTGTCGAGCGCTGGCGTTCTTCGCCGCTCGAAAGCGCGTTGGTCAGCGTGAGGCGGCCGCGCTGCTTGACCTCGCCGATGCGCTGCGGCCGCACCGGTGCGGGAGCCTTCGCGCCCGGACGGCGCGGACGGCTTTCTTCTTCTTCGTCGGCGACGATGACGCGCGGCGCACCCGGACGGGCAGCGGCAGCGGCCGGATCTTCGCCGAAGCGCTTGCGCGCTTCCTGCTCGGCCTTCTTCTTGCGCTCTTCATCGTGCTGGCGGCGCGACTCTTCTTCTTTCTTGCGCGCTTCCGACGCTTCACGCTCGGTCTTTTCGATCGCTTCGCGTTCGGCGCGGCGCTTGGCTTCCTCGATTGCTTCGCGGCGCTCTTCCTCTTCGCGCACGCGCGCGTCGATCAGCGCCTTGCCGCGCGCATCGCGCTCTTCGTCGGTGAGCGTGCGCAGCACCATGCCGCCGGTCTTCGGCGCGGTGGCGGGCTTGAGCGGCGCGGCCGGTTTCTTCTCGGGAGCGGCAGGAGTCGCGGCGGCGGGGGCCGCTTTCGGCGCGGCGGCTTTTCCGGACGCGGCACCCACGCCTGCCTTCGCCGCGGAGCGCGGACCGCGCTTCACTTCGACGACGACCTGCTTGGAGCGGCCATGGCTGAAGCTCTGGCGCACGACTCCAGGTTCGGAGCGCTTCAGGGAAAGCGTCTTGCCGGATGCACGCGTTTTGTCGCCAGAGTCTTTGGTATCGCTCATTCGTCTTCCAGTTCTTGTTTGCTCAGGCCCGGCGCGGCTTCGCCAAAGGCGATGTCGCCGTCACGCCAGCGCTTCAGTCTCAGGCTGCGTTCGAGAAAACCGCCGCTCGCCGGGCTCGCGAGCAGGGCAGCATGTACCACATTTGGCCGTCCGAGGGCCAAATCCATTTGGCTCCCGGTAAATAGGGTCAAAGAGGGTGCTTTCCCACCCCCTTCGGCCCCGATTCGGCGCAAAAGCCCGTCCAGTTTGCGCTTTCCGTCGGCCGATCCGTCGCTGGAATGGAAAATCGCGATCGCCTTTCCGGAAAGGATCGCGCTCTCCACTTTCGCGTTTCCGGTGACGATCAGCCCGGCTTTATTCGCAAGCGAAAGTGCTTCCAGCGCTGCGCGTTCGATCAGCCGGTCCACGAGTTCGGCAAGATTCCCGTCGTGATTTGCCTTGCCGCGGAAGGCACGCGCGAAGGCCTTCTGCGCGAGTGCCTTTTCGACCGCCCCGCGCGAGGCCGTGACCCACGCACCGCGTCCCGGCAGATTACGCGAAAGATCCGGCACCACTGCGCCGTCCGGCGCGACCACGAAGCGGATCATCCGCGCGATCGGAACATTCTCGCGCGTGGCAAGGCACGTCCGTTCGGGTGCGCGCCGCGCCGCGGCGAGCCCCTCGTCGGTTTCGGTCTTGTCCACGTCCGCGAGCATTCATGCTCCTTAGTTCTGCGCTTCGGCTTCCGCCTCGGCCTCTTCCTCGGCCGGGGCGGCGAGCGCGGTTTCGTCGATCCAGCCCGCCTTGACGCGCGCCTGCATGATGAGTGCCTCGGCCGCATCGCGGTCGAGATCGAAGCCGTCGAGGAAGCCGGCGTGACGCTGTGCTTCGCCGTCCTTGCGTTCGGTCCAGCCGATCAGGTCGTCGGTCGCGCAGCCCGCGAGATCTTCGACCGTCTTCACTTCGTTTTCGCCGAGCGCGACCATCATCTTGGTCGTGATGCCGGGCACTTCGGCAAGCTCGTCCTTGACGCCGAGGCCCTTGCGCTTGTCGTCGAGCTCCTGCTCGATCCTGTCGAGATATTCCTTGGCGCGGCTCTGCAATTCGGCCGCGGTGTCCTCGTCGAAGCCTTCAATGCTTGCGAGTTCGTCCGCCGGCACGAAAGCCAGATCCTCGACCGAGGTGAAGCCTTCCGACGAGAGCAACTGCGCAACCGTCTCGTCGACGTCGAGGCTTTCCATGAACATATTCGAGCGTTCCGCGAATTCCTTCTGGCGGCGCTCGCTTTCCTCGGCTTCGGTGAGGATGTCGATGTCCCAGCCGGTGAGCTGCGAGGCCAGACGCACGTTCTGGCCGCGGCGGCCGATCGCGAGCGAAAGCTGCGCATCCGGCACCACGACTTCGATACGCTCGCGCACTTCGTCGAGCACGACCTTGACGACTTCGGCCGGCGCCAGCGCGTTGACGACGAAAGTCGCGACGTCCGGCGACCACGGAATGATGTCGATCTTTTCGCCGGCGAGTTCGTTCACCACCGCCTGCACGCGCGAACCGCGCATGCCGACGCAGGCGCCGACCGGATCGACCGAAGAGTCGCGGGAAACCACCGCGATCTTCGCGCGCGAGCCCGGATCGCGGGCAACCGCCTTGATCTCAATGATGCCGTCATAGATTTCCGGCACTTCCTGCGTGAACAGCTTCGCCATGAACTGCGGATGCGTGCGCGAGAGGAAAATCTGCGGTCCGCGCGGCTCGCGGCGCACGTCGTAGATATAGGCGCGCACGCGGTCGCCGTTTCTGAAGGTTTCGCGCGGCAGGAGTTCGTCGCGGCGGATCACCGCTTCTCCCTTGCCGAGGTCGAGCACGGCGTTGCCGTATTCCACGCGCTTCACGACGCCGTTCACGATCTCGCCGATGCGGTCCTTGTATTCGGCGTACTGGCGGTCGCGCTCGGCCTCGCGCACTTTCTGCACGATGACCTGCTTCGCCGACTGCGCGGCGATGCGGCCGTATTCCAAGGGCGGCAGCGTGTCGGCGATGGTGTCGCCGACCTGCGCTGCCGGGTTGTGGCGGCGCGCGTCTTCCAGCGTCATTTCGATCGCGGAGTTTTCGACGTTCTCGACCACCATCATGTGGCGCGAGAGGCGGAGTTCGCCGGTCTTGGCGTTGATCTCGGCGTGCACGTCGGTTTCCGCGCCGTAGCGCGAGCGCGCGGCCTTCGCGATCGCATCTTCCATCGCGGCGATCACGATGCCGCGTTCGATCGATTTTTCGCGCGCGACCGCGTCGGCGATCTGGAGGAGTTCGAGTTTATTTGCGGCGACGGCCATGGTGGCGCTCTCCGGTTAGCGTGACGCCCGGCGCTTCGCCGGGTGTTTCTGGTTTTTCGGAGCGGACGTTTCGTCCGCGGTTTCTTGTGAGATTTCCTGCGCTTCGCTTGCGCGCTTGTCGCGGCGAAGCGCTTCTTCGATCAAGGCGTCGGTTAGCATCAGCTTCGCGTCCGCGATCTCGTTGAGCGGCAGGAGCGCGTCGGCTTTGCCCTCGGTGCTTTTTACGTTCACCGCGCCGTTCTCGATGCTTTCCAGAATGCCGCGGAAGCGCTTGCGGCCGTCGACCATCGCCGTCATTTCGATCTTCGCTTCATGGCCGAGCGCGCGCTCGATGTCGGAGCGGCGCACGAGCGGGCGGTCGATGCCGGGCGAGGAAACCTCGAGCCGGTAGGCGGCCTGAATCGGGTCTTCCACGTCGAGAATCGGCGAGAGCGCGCGGCTGACCGCCTCGCAATCGTCGATGGTGAAGGTGCCGTCGGGGCGTTCCGCCATGACTTGCAGCGTGCCGCCGTCGCGGCCCGTGACCTTCACGCGCACCAGCCGGAAGCCGAGCGTACCGAGCGCAGGCTCGATCGCCGCGGCGATACGCGCGGCAAGACCCTGTTCGACGACAAGGCGCGGCTCGTTCTGGTCGGCGTCTGACTGCATTCGCGTTTCAGTTGACCGGGTAAGAAACGGGAAAAGGAGCGGGGCCCGGTCCGGTCCCCACTCTCATCATCGATCCCTAGGATCGTTCTGAGATGTTGTTGATTGGCCGGGAATATAGCGCCGATCCCCGGAATCGCAACCCTAGATTAGAGCCGCCGGAACTCGAGATAGGCCGGTTTTCGGCCTTCCCGGAGCGCCTTTTGCTCGTAACGGGTGCCCGGCCATCCGGCCCAGGCGATCCGCCAGTCATCGGCTTTCTCGGCGCCCCAGAGAAAGTCCGGGTTTCGCAAGAGCCGCACCAGCGTCCACTCCACATAGGTGTCGATATCTGACGCGAAACGAAGCGTAGCGCCGGATTTCAGCACGCGCGCAAAGCGCGCGACATTTTCGTCGGAAATGAAGCGGCGCTTCCAATGCCGCTTCTTCGGCCACGGGTCGGCATAGAGGATGTCGATCCGGTCCAGCGAAGCAGCCGGTAACCATTCCAGGAGATAGAGCGCATCGGCCGCGTGGAGCCGGATGTTCGGAATCTTTTCGTTCGAAATCACGGCCAGCATCTTCGCCATGCCGTTGATGAAGGGCTCGCAGCCGATGAAGCCGGTATCCGGGTTCGCGCGCGCCTCGTGCAGCAAGTGTTCGCCGCCGCCGAAGCCGATCTCGAGTTGAAACTTCGCGGGCCGAAAGGAAAACAAGGCCGCGAGTTCGCGCGGCGCATCGCTTTCGAGGTCGAGCGAAAGTTTCGGGAGGAGTTGTTGGTAAAGTTCGGCCTGCTGCTTGCGCAGCGGATGGCCTTTGCGGCGGCCGAAAAAAGCGCCGCGCTGATGCGCGGCGCTTGTATCGTTGTTGATCAGAACGCTTTGCGGAGCTGGTCCGCGAGATCGGTCTTCTCCCACGAGAAGCCACCGTCCTTGTCCGGCTGACGGCCGAAGTGACCGTAAGCGGCGGTGCGCGCATAGATCGGCTTGTTCAGCTTCAGATGCGTGCGGATGCCGCGCGGCGTCAGGCTCATGAGTTCCTGCAGGATTTTCGCGATCTTCTGCTCGTCGGCTTTGCCGGTGCCGTCGGTGTTCACGTAGACCGAGAGCGGATGCGCAACGCCGATCGCGTAGGAAAGCTGGATCGTGCAGCGATCGGCGAGGCCGGCCGCAACCACGTTCTTCGCGAGATAGCGCGCGGCGTAAGCGGCCGAGCGGTCGACCTTCGACGGATCCTTGCCCGAGAACGCACCGCCGCCGTGCGGGGCAGCACCGCCGTAAGTATCGACGATGATCTTGCGGCCGGTGAGGCCGGTGTCACCGTCCGGGCCGCCGATGACGAAGCGGCCGGTCGGGTTGACGTAAACCTGATCGAGCGGCGGCATCCAGCCTTCGGGCAGCACCTTCTTGACGTAGGGCAGCACCAGTTCCTTGATGTCTTCGGACTCCAGAACCTTCTTGCCGTCCTTTTCCTTATGCTGCGTCGAGACTACGACCGCGGTGCACTTCACCGGCTTCCCGTTTTCGTATTGCAGCGTGAACTGGCTCTTCGCGTCCGGCTCGAACAGCTTCTGCGTGCCCGAGTGGCGGGCCTCGGCCATCAGCTTCAGCACGTTGTGCGAATACTGCAACGGCGCCGGCATCAGCTCCGGCGTTTCGTTGGTGGCGTAGCCGAACATGATGCCCTGGTCGCCGGCACCTTCGTCCTTGTTGCCGGCGGCTTCAACGCCTTGCGCGATGTCGGCCGACTGGCCGTGCAGGTGAACCTGCACCTTCGCGGTCTTCCAGTGGAAGCCCTTCTGCGCGTAGCCGATGTCTTTGACGGCCTTGCGCGCGAGCTTCTCGGCGAGCGCCTTGTTGACCTTGCCGGTCTTGCTCATGATCTGGCTCGGACCGGCTGCCTTTTTCGACATGCGGACTTCGCCGGCGAGCACGATGAGATTGGTGGTGACGAGCGTTTCGCACGCGACCTTCGCCATCGGATCGGCTTTGAAAAACTGATCGACGATTTCGTCGGAGATGCGATCGCAAACCTTGTCGGGATGGCCTTCGGAAACCGATTCGCTCGTGAAGATGTAGTTCTTGAGGGACACCGATAAACTCCTGCGCGGCGGCGTGAAATCTATTGAAAATACAGTCGCGGCTGTATTTCGCGGCAAGGGTTCTCGCAGCCATGCAAAGCATGGTCAAGGTGTGGGCTGATTGGGCAATACTTCCCGGCGGGACCGTAGCTATTTCGCGTCGGTCGCGCTCGCCGCGACCATCGCTTCGACCAGATCGACGATCCGGCGGCGCAGCTTGGGGTCGGCAACTTTCATGAACGCTTTTGCCAGAGCGAGTCCCTCGGGGCTCGACATGAATTCCGAGACATATACCGGATTGCCGCTCTCGCCGAAGCCAGCGGCAGCCTCGCCGCCCGGCATGTCATCGTAGAAGAACGCCACCGGAACGCTAAGAATATTCGCGATCTGATGCAGGCGGCTCGCGCCGATTCGGTTCGTGCCCTTCTCGTACTTCTGCACCTGCTGGAAGGTGATGCCGAGACGTTCGCCGAGCTTTTCCTGGCTCATCGAAATCATCATCCGGCGCATGCGGACACGGCTGCCCACGTGGCGGTCGATGGGGTTCGGCTCCTTCTTCGTCATTCGGCTTCCGTTACTGCTCGTGTGTGCGTAGTCCTGCGAGACACTACTACCTCGATCCTAGTGAAGGAAGCGAAAGTACACTTACGGATCGAATGGCTTACGCCGGCTACGCCACATGGAAGATTATTTTGGACGCTTTGCTTTGCGACGCCGCGCAGCAAAAGCGGCGATAGCGAAGGCGGCTGCCAATAGCAAGGCGGGACCGTTCCGGTGGCGGGAATACACGGTTTCGTCGAGCGCTTCCGGAAGCGCGCCGTCGATCAATCCGTCGCTACCGAGCGGTAACGAATGCACGATGCGTCCTAACGGATCGACGATCGCGGAGATGCCGTTATTGGCGACGCGCACCAAAGGCAGCCCCTCCTCGATCGCGCGCAGCCGCGCTTGCGCGAAGTGCTGATACGGCCCCGGTGTAATGCCGAACCATGCATCGTTCGTGAGATTGAGAATCCATCGCGGCCGCGGTCCTTCCGGCAGCACATAGCCCGGATAGATCGCTTCATAGCAAATCAGCGGTGCTGCCGGCGGCAGGCCGGGAATAGTGAGCGCGCGCCGCCGTGCGCCGGCGGTGAAACCTCCGCGCTGGTGCGTAAGCTGGCGCAGGCCTATGCTTTCGAGCAACGACTGGAACGGCAGAAATTCGCCGAACGGCACGAGATAAAGCTTGTCATAGGTCGCGATGATTGCGCCATCATCGCGTAGCACGCGGATCGAATTGAACACGCGCGGCGTCTGCGATCCCGGCAGCGGTGCGTCGAGCCGGATCGCGCCGGTGACGAGCGTGACCCCGCTCGGCAGAAGCTCCGCGATCTGCGCGAGCGCCTGCGGCTCGCGGTCGAGAAAAAACGGAAACGCGGATTCCGGCCAGATGAGATGCGTGATGTCTTTGACGCCCTGCCGCTCCGGCGACGTTGCCTGATCGGAGAGCGAAAGATAGCGCCGCATCACCGCCGGCCGCTGTTCCGGCTGCCATTTCAGATTCTGCGAAATGTTCGGCTGCATCAAGCGAAGCCGCACGCCCTCGACATTCGCGATCGCGTTGTTCGCGAGCCGATGCCAGCCGTAAGCGCCCAGAAGAAAGAGCGCGAGCGCGGACAGGATCACCGGCAGCCGTGGATGCCGCGTGCGGTCGCGCGCATCCGCGATGGTCGCGGGCGACGCGAAGATAGCAAGCGCAAGCAGCGTCAGGCCCCACAGCCCGGCGAGCGACGCGCCTTGGGCGAATTGCGGCACGCTGGTCAGCGCATAGCCGAAGCTGTTCCAGGGAAAGCCGGTCAAAATCGTGCCGCGCAGCCACTCGGAAATTCCCAGGCCCGCCGCGAAGGCAAGAATGCGCGTTGGCCCGGTCACCCACATCATGCGCGCGATGAGCGCGCCGAATGCGGTGAAGAACGCGAGCCCCGCAGGAATGCCGAGCACCGCGAACGGCAGGAGCCAGGCGAATTTGTCGGCCTCGACGAACAGCGCCATGCCGATCCAGTAGAGGCCGGCGACGAAATAGCCGAAGCCGAACCACCAGCCCGCGCCGAATGCAGCGAGCAGCCCGCGCTTGCCCGCGCCCGCGCCGTCGAGCAGCCAGACGAAAACCGGAAAGGTGAACAGAAGTACCGGAAAGAGATTGAACGGCGCCATCGAAAGCGCGGACAGGGCACCGGCGACGAACGCGATGCCGCGCCGTTTCCAGCCCCAGGATAGCACCACGCGATTCGCTACGTCCGCGAGCGTCATGCTCGCCGGTTACCCGCTGGCGTTGCGGTTGTCCATGTCTGTCGGCGTTACCGATTCGGATTCGCTGTTTTGCGCCGATGCGGCGTCAGGCGTTATCTTCGGCTTGCGTTTGCGCTCCCGCTTCGGCGGATCGGGCGGGCGGCGGAAGATGCGCACGCGCTTCACGCGGCGCGGGTCAGCGTCGATGATCTCGAAATCGAACTCGCCGGGCCCGCGCAGGATTTCGTTCCGCGCGGGCACTCGCGCGGCGAGCGTCACCATCAGGCCGCCGAGCGTATCGACTTCGTCGGCAAGCGCGCCGACATCGAAACCAGTGCCGGCCGCTTCCAGCGTTTCGGCGAGCGACGCGCGAGCGTCGGCAAGAAAGCTGCCGTCGCCGAGCGCGACGATGCGGGTCTCCTGTTCGTCGTGTTCGTCCTCGATGTCGCCGACGATTTCCTCGACGATATCTTCGATCGATACGAGCCCGTCGGTGCCGCCGTATTCGTCGATCACGAGCGCGAGGTGGATGCGGGTTGCCTGCATTTTCACCAGCAGGTCGACCACCGGCATCGAGGGCGGCGCGAACAGAATCCGCCGCACGATCTTGGTATTGATGAGCGGCTGCGTGAGATCGATCGACTTCGGATCGAACTTCTTGCGTACCCGCTTGCCCTTCTGCGCAGCCGCGGCCTGCGTCGTCAGATAAGAGACCAGATCGCGGATGTGGATCATGCCGGTCGGCTCGTCCAGCGTCTCGCCGTAAACCGCGAGCCGCGAGTGACCGGCCTTGGCGAAGGTCTGCAACAACTGGCCGATCGGAATGTCCTGCTTGACCGCGACAATCTCCGAGCGCGGCACCATGACGTCGCCAATCCGCCGTTCGCGCAGCGCGAGCACGTTCTGCAACATCGACTGTTCGGCGGGCGAGAATTCGGAGCCGGTCTGCGATTGCGGGCTGGTCGGCGTTTCGGCGAGCACTTCGGCGAGATCGTCGCGGATCGATTTCTTGCGCGAGAAACCGATTTTCGCGAGCAGCCGCTCGAGCCACGAAAGTTTATAGTCGCCGTTTTCGTTTCCGTTGCTTCTGTCGCCGTCGCTCATGCGCGTTTCGCGGCCGCGCCGCGCTCCGCATAAGGATCTGGGATGCCGAGCTTCGCGAGGATCTGCCGCTCGCGTCCCTCCATGGTCTCCGCCTCGTCGTCGTCTTCGTGATCGTAGCCGAGCAGATGCAGGACGCCATGCACCACGAGATGCGTGACATGGTTCTCGATCGGCTTGGCCTCTTCAGCCGCTTCGCGTTGGCAGGTCTCGAAGGCCAGCACCACGTCGCCGAGCAGGCGCGGGCCGCCGGCGGGCGTCTTCATGCGCGCCGCCGGAAACGACAGCACGTTGGTCGGCTTGTCCATGCCGCGGTGGTGCTTGTTCAGCTCGCGGATATGCTCGTCGCCAGAAAGCACGACGGATATTTCCGAAGGCGGCGCGTCGTTGTCGAGGAGTGCCGCCTCCGCCGCGCGCCGCACCAGTGCTTCGATGCCGGGAATCTTCGCCCAGTCTTCCGACTCCAGCGATATGTCGATCGCGAAACTCATTTGTTTTTCTTCTTGTTGTCCGCGCTGTCATAGGCCGCGACGATGCGGCCGACGAGTTCGTGCCGCACCACGTCGGCGCCGGTGAACTGAACCTGCGCAATGCCCTCAACTCCGGAAAGCAGCGAGGTTGCTTCGACGAGCCCCGAGCTTTGTCCCGCCGGCAGATCGATCTGCGACGGGTCACCGGTCACGATCATGCGCGAATGTTCGCCGAGACGGGTGAGGAACATCTTCATCTGCATCGGCGTCGTGTTCTGCGCCTCGTCCAGAATGATCGCGGCATGCGCGAGTGTGCGGCCGCGCATGAAGGCGAGCGGCGCGATTTCGATTTCACCCGATTGCAGCGCTCGTTCGACGAGCGCGCGGTCCATCAGGTCGTAAAGCGCGTCGTACATCGGCCTCAAGTATGGATCGACCTTCTCGCGCATATCGCCGGGAAGAAAGCCGAGGCGTTCGCCCGCTTCCACCGCGGGCCGCGACAGCACGATGCGGTCGACTTCGCGCCGCTCGTAAAGATGCACGGCATGTGCGACCGCGAGCCAGGTCTTGCCGGTACCGGCCGGGCCGATGCCGAACACGAGCGTATTGCGCTGCATCGCCTTGATATAGGCGTCCTGCATCGGCGTGCGGGCGCGTACCGCGCGCTTGCGCAACCGGATGTCGCCGAACGCAACTTTCTCGGTACCGGCTTCGCCGTCGAAGAACGAGGTCTGCGTTTGCGCGGCGCGCAGCGCGCCTTCGACGTCGCCCGATGAAACGTCGCGGCCTGCGCGTAACTCGTCATAAAGACCCTCGAGCGTCTTGCGCGCCTTTTCGCAGGCGTCGCGCGGACCGTCGATCGAGACGTGATTGCCTCGCTGGTCGATCGTGACGCCGAGACGGCGCTCGATCAGCGCGAGATTTTCGCCATAACGTCCGAACAGCGCGCTCGCGAGACGGTTGTCGTCGAACGCGACCATGAGGCTTGCCTCGTTTTCGCGCCCGCGATCCCAAGGCGCTTTCTTGCCGGCTTCAGGACCAGAACTACGCAAACGCGTTCACCTCCGCGGCGGAATTATTGGTAGGCGAAATTTGCGGCTGCGCCACCAGTTCGCCGATCAGGCTGTAGGTTCTGAGTTCGTTGACGCGCACGCGCGCCACCGAGCCGATGATCGACGAGGGCGCGATCACCGGCACCGGCTGAAGATAAGGCGAGCGTCCGACGATCTGACCTTCGTGGCGGCCGGGCTTCTCGAACAGCACGTCGAGTTCGCGCCCGACGCAGGACAGGTTGAATGCGTGCTGCTGCGCCTCGATCAATTCCTGGAGGCGATAGAGGCGTTCGCTTTTGATCTCTTCCGGAACCTGCGCGCCGAAATCGGCAGCCGGCGTGCCGGGGCGGGGACTGTATTTGAAGGTGAAGCACTGCGCGTAGCCGACTTCGCGCGCGAGCGAGAGCGTATCTTCGAAATCCTGATCCGTTTCGCCGGGGAAGCCGACGATGAAATCCGACGAGAACGCCATGTCGGGACGCGCTTTGCGCGCGCGCTCGATGATTTTCAAGTATTCCGCGCGTGTGTGCTTGCGGTTCATCTCGTCGAGAATCCGGTCGGAGCCCGACTGCACGGGCAGGTGCAAAAACGGCATCAGCTTTTCGATGTCGCGGTGTGCTTCGATCAGCTCGTCGTCCATGTCGCGGGGATGGCTGGTGGTGTAGCGGATGCGCAAGAGCTCCGGCATTTCCGCGAGCCGCGCGATCAGCCGCGGAAGCGTCCAGTCGCGCCCTTCGGGTCCTTTGCCGTGATAGGCATTCACGTTCTGGCCGATCAGCGTGATTTCCTTGACGCCCTGCGAAAGCAGCGTCTGCGTCTCGCGCAAGATCCGTTCGACCGAACGTGACGCTTCGTTGCCGCGGGTATAAGGCACGACGCAGAACGTGCAGAACTTGTCGCAACCTTCCTGCACGGTCACGAAGGCGGAGATTCCACGCGCGCGGGTCGCCTCCGGTTTGGGTGCCGCGAGCTGCTCGAATTTATCTTCGACCGCGAACTCGGTATCGACCACGGCTTCGCCGTTGTTCGCACGCGCGACCAGTTCGGAAATGCGGTGGATGTTCTGCGGGCCGACCACGAGCCGCACCGAAGGCGCGCGGCGGATGATTTCTTTGCCTTCGGCCTGCGCGACGCAGCCCGCGACCGCGATCATCTGCGAGCGGCCCCGGGTTTCGGCTTCCGCGCGCATCTCGCGCAGGCGGCCGAGTTCCGAATAGACCTTCTCCACCGCCTTCTCGCGGATATGGCAGGTGTTGAGAATGATGAGGTCGGCCTCTTCGGCATGCGCGGTTTCGGCGTAACCGTCGCGCGCCAGCGTGTCCGCCATACGACGCGCGTCGTAGACGTTCATCTGGCAGCCGAAGGACTTGATATGAACCTTGCGAGCGTCGCTCATTAAGTCGAAATGCGCAGGCACCCGCCTAGGTTGCGGGAGCAAGGCAATTCACCCTGAATTGGCATGTGGAAAGTCTTAGCGCCTTTCCCCGGCCAAGGAAACGGATTCCGCAAGCATCTCGGGCCGCCCGGCGAGCGAAAGCGTCGCAAGCTCCCGCACCGCCGATTCTACCTTCCGGGACAAGACCTTACGGTCGTCCTCGTGGGCCACTTCCATGACCTTGCCGAAGGCGACGGTGACATCGATCGCGCCTTCGCGGATCACCCGCAGCAAATGCGGCACGAGGTCCATGTCGCCGTACCAGGCCGCGATTTCCCGGTACTGGCGGCCCATCGGGATGCCGTGAAACTTCCGGTAGGCGATCGAGACCGGCTGCACGAAGCCGCGGCCGTTCTCCTCCATCGCGTCGCGCAGGCCCCCGAGGAGTGCGGAGCGGAACGGCAGCACACGGTTGCCGTCGCTCGAGGTGCCTTCGCCGAACAGCACCACCGGGTCGCCGCCGGAAAGCATCTTCGCGATCGACTGATTCACCTGTCCGGTACCGTGCCGCTTCGAGCGATCGACGAAGATCGAGCGCTGCATGCGCGCAAACGTGCCGAACAGCGGCCACTTCGCGATTTCCGCCTTCGCGATGAAGACCAGCGGCACGGTCGAGCCGAGCACGAGGATGTCGAGCCACGAATTATGATTGGCGACGAACAGAAGCGGCCGGTCCTGCGGCGATGGCGTGCCGAGGATTTCGACCTTGATGCCGAGCGCTTTCAGCGTCGTGCGGTGAAACCAGACCGGCAGAGTGCGGAAATAAGGCAGTTTGAACTTCAGGCCGAGCCACTGCGCCGGCACCACGAACAGGAGGAGCAGCACGAACAGAGTTGCGCGATACGCAAAGCCCATGGCGTTCAGGAAGGTTTGCCCTTGAGGCGTACCGCGTAGAGTTCGAGCCGGTGGCCGACGAGCTTGTAGCCGTAGCGCCGCGCGATTTCCTCTTGCAGGCGCTCGATCTCTTCCGAGCGGAATTCGATCACGCTGCCGTTGTTCACGTCGATCAGGTGATCGTGGTGCTCGTCGGGCACCTGTTCGTAGCGCGAGCGCCCTTCGCGGAAATCGTGCCGTTCGATGATGCCGGCATCCTCGAACAGCTTCACGGTGCGATAGACCGTCGAAATCGAAATCTTGTCGTCGATCGCCGACGCCCGGCGGTAAAGCTCCTCTACGTCGGGATGATCCTGCGACGCGCCGAGCACGCGCGCGATCACGCGCCGCTGCTCGGTCATGCGCATGCCCTTGGCAGCGCAGGCCTGTTCGATCGCAGAAAGCTCCCGTTCGTTTCCCAATTTCCGTCCTTTTCGCCGCCTTCTCGCGGATTCTAGGGGCGCCTCGTCCGCGCGTCCACCAGGCGTCAGGCTGAAAGATCGCGCCCAAGCACGAGTGCCGCGGCATTTCCCTCGGGCTTACGATAATACCCGGCACGGCGGCCGACCTCTTCGAAGCCCGCGCGCGCATAAAGTTTTCGCGCGGCCCTATTGCCTTCATCGACCTCGAGAAACACGCGCCGGACACCTGCCGCCGCGAGTCTTGCGAGATGTTTTGCGAGCAGCTTCGTTGCGGTGCCATGTCCGCGCTCGCTGGGCGCGAGCGCGACCAGCAGGATTTCGGCCTCGAAGTCGACGCGATGCGAAAGCACGAAACCGAGCACCGGGCCGCGCCCGCCGCTCGCGCGCGCGACATGCGCGATCGCACCGCGGTCGGCGAGCAGCCGCTCGAATTCGGTTTCGCTCCAGCCGTGCCGGAAGGAAATACGATGGAGTGCCGCGAGCGCGGATGCATCGCCCGGCTTTGCATCGAGGATCGCGGGTTCGGCTCGCTTAAAAAGCCGCGCGAGTTTGCCGATCATCGCCGCGGCACGTGATGCGATTGTTGCGGCGTCACGTCGGGCGCACGCAGATAAAGCGGCTTTGCCGGCGAGCGGATCGGGTCGGTGAGTGCGGCGAGCCGCGCCACCCATTCGATCGCGGGTTTCGTGCGCGCATCGACCGCGACCGGCGCGGAAGCCGATTGGCGCGGCCACTTCGCAGCAAGCAGCGGCGCTGCTGGCCCCACCAAGCGTACCGGTCCGGTCGAAACCGCCTGCACCGCATCCTCGATCGAGGCATGCCGCGGGCTCAAGAGCACGCGATGTCCCGCGCCCGCCATGTGAAAGAAAACATTTCCATGCCGCGCGTCGATCGCGGCGACAACGGGCACGGCCGGATCGTCGTCGAGCAAGGGCGCGCTCAACGCGGCGAGCGTCGTGATGCCGACAGCGGGTTTGCCGGAGGCAAGTGCAAGGCCCTTCGCGGCCGAGATGCCGACGCGCAGGCCGGTATAGCTACCGGGTCCGACCGTGGTCGCGATCCGGTCGAGGTCGCCGTAAGCGAGACTGGCAGCTTTCATTGCGTCCGCGATCGTCGGGATCAAGGCCTCTGCGTGGCCGCGGCGCATGTCGTGGGAGAGAAACGCGATCGTCTTCACTTCGCCGGAATCGAAGATCGCGGCCTGACAGGCGTCGAGCGCGGTATCGATCGCTAAAATTTTCATGGACGGCGCGCAATCCGGGAGCGGTGCGTTGCGTCTTAAAGGAAACGGGCCGCCCGGTGAAGGCGGCCCGCGTCATCACATCGGCCTGACTTCCTGCACGTCCGGTACGAAATGCCGGAGCAGATTCTCGATGCCGTTTTTCAGGGTCGCGGTGGACGACGGACAGCCGGCGCACGCGCCCTTCATGTTGAGAAACACGACGCCGTCTTTATAGCCGCGGAAGGTGATGTCGCCGCCGTCGTTTGCGACCGCGGGACGCACCCGCGTCTCGATCAGTTCCTTGATGGTGGCGACGGTGGAAGCGTCGTCGGCATCGAAGAATTCCTCGTCGGCGGAAGTTTGCACCGAGGCGCCCGATTTTAGGATCGGCTGGCCGGAGAGAAAGTGCTCCATGATCGCGCCGAGGATCGCGGGCTTCAGGTGCTGCCATTCGCCGCCGGTCTTGGTGACGGTGATGAAGTCCTGGCCGAAGAACACGCCCGAGACTTCCGGAATTTCGAACAGCGTGGCTGCGAGCGGCGAGCGCTCGGCGTCTTCCTTGCTGCGCAGGTCGAGCGTCCCCTGCGGCAATACGCTCTTGCCGGGCAGGAACTTCAGGGTCGCCGGGTTCGGCGTGGTTTCGGTCTGGATGAACATGGTTCCGGCCTCCTTCAGGCCCGTTCGGCACGTTTCATCCCCTATGTAGGGGTTCCAACGGCTTTGCGGAAGGGAGCGCTTCGCGGGGCTTTTATGCCAACCCGGCGCGAAGTCTTAGGCCAGGGCGTCGAGCTCTTCGTCAGTGAGCTGGCCCGGCACGATGGTGATCGGGATCGTCATGGTCACCGAGCGGTTGCTCGCAAGCGACGAGACGAGCGGGCCGGGACCTTTGTTGTCCGTTCCCGCGGCGAGTACGAGCACGCCGATGTCGGGATCCTCGTCGATGAGCTTCTGGATTTCCTCGGCCTTGCTGCCTTCGCGGATTACGCGCTCCGCGTCGATGCCGGCGAGATGCCGCGCACGCGCGGAGAAATGATCGAGCCGCTTTTCGACTTCGTCGCGCGCTTCGGCGAGCATCAGTTCGCCGACGCCAAGCCATTGCTGATTCGCTTCGCCGGTCGGAATCACCGAGAGCATGACGAGCTTGCCGCCGGTGCGCACCGCGCGGCGGCTCGCGTAATAGACGGCGCGGTCGCACTCCGGCGTTTCGTCGATGACGACCATAAACTTGCGGTGGTGGCCGGATTCGAAACTCTGGCGCGTGCGGGGCATGGGATCGATTCCGTTGACGCGAGACTCTGCCACGCGCGGGCGCCGCGGCCAAGCCGCAACGCGATACTGCGATGTTATGCGGCGATTACGATCCGACGAAACCGACGATCTTGCCGACATCCTTCATGACGCCGCTTGCAATTACGCGCGCACGCGCCGCACCGTCGGCAAGCACTGCGTCGATATGCGCGGGGTCTGCGGTGAGCCGCTTCATCTCCGCGCCGATCGGTCCGAGTTTCGTCACCGCGAGTTCGGTCAGCGCCTCCTTAAATTTGGAGAACTGCGCGCCGCCGAATTCGTTGAGCACGTCTTCGGCGGTCTTGTCGGCGAGTGCCGCGTAGATGCCGATCAGGTTGTCGGCTTCGGGCCGCGCTTCCATTTCCGCGACCGTCGAGGGCAGCGGATGCGGATCGGTTTTCGCGCGGCGGAATTTCTGCGCGATGGCATCGGCGTCATCGGTGAGGTTGATGCGCGAATTGTCGGAGGTGTCGGACTTCGACATTTTCTTGGTGCCGTCGCGCAGCGACATCACGCGCGTCGCCGGACCGGAGATCAACGGCTCCGTCAGCGGAAAGTAAGCGTCGCCGAAACCGAGATCGGCAATGCGCTTGCCGTAGTCGTTGTTGAACTTCTGCGCGATGTCGCGGCAAAGCTCGAGATGCTGTTTCTGGTCCTCGCCGACCGGCACATGCGTCGCGCGATAGACCAGAATGTCGGCTGCCATCAAATCGGGATAGGCGTAAAGCCCGACCGAGACGTTCTCGCGATCTTTGCCCGCCTTCTCCTTGAACTGCGTCATGCGGTTGAGCCAGCCCAGACGCGCGACGCAATTGAAGATCCAGGCAAGCTCCGCGTGACCGGAAACCTGGCTCTGGTTGAAGACGATGTGCTTCTTCGGATCGATGCCGCAGGCAATGAAGGCCGCGGTCACTTCGCGCGTATGGCGCAGGAGTTCTTCCGGCTCCTGCCAGACCGTGATCGCGTGCAGATCGACGACGCAGTAGATGCATTCGTGCTCTGCCTGCAATTCGACGAAACGCTTTATCGCGCCGAGATAATTGCCGAGGTGTAGGTTTCCGGTGGGCTGAACGCCGGAGAAGACCCGCTGGTGGAAGGCGGCCATCTGTCTGATCCTTCAATATCGCGGCGCGTCATGCCACGGCAGCGCGCGGCCTCGCAAGGGCAGGCTTCCGGTCATGGTTTCGGGGCGTAAATGCCGTTAAATTATTGGCCTGCGCGAAAGGACATCGGCCATGGCCACCATCCGCAAGGAGTTTCTGATCGACGCAAGTCCCGAAACGGTATGGGACGCCATGCGCGACGTCGGCGCACTCCATACCCGGCTCGTCCCCGGCTTCGTCATCGACTGCAAACTCGAAGGCGACGCGCGGCTCGTTACCTTCGGCAATGGAATTACCGCGCGCGAGGTCATTGTCGATGTCGATGATGCTGCGCGCCGGATCGCCTGGTCGGCGACCGGACCCCGCCTTTCCCATCACAACGCCTCCTCACAGGTCTTTGCCGAAGGCGGAAAAACCAAAGTCGTCTGGATTGCGGATTTGCTGCCCAACGAAATGAAGCCTGCGATTGCCGGAATGATCGACGCGGGCGCCGCTGCCATGCAGAAGGCACTGGGCGGAAAATAGCCGCCCCAACATTGCGGGAAGCAACCGGCTTTGCTACCCGGTGCCCGAACCGGGGAGATCCATAAATGTCATCCACGCGCTATGACGTCATCGGCATCGGCAACGCGATCGTCGATGTGCTTTCGCACTCCGACGACGACTTTCTCGCACGCCAGAAGATGCCGAAAGGCTCGATGTCGCTGATCGACGAGCCGCGCGCCGAAGCGATCTATAATGCGATGGGCCCGGTGATCGAATGTTCGGGCGGCTCGGCCGCGAACACCATTGTCGGCGTTGCTATGCTCGGCGGCAGCGCCGCCTTCATCGGGAAGGTGAAGGACGACGAGCTTGGCGCGACGTTCGCGCGCGACATCCGCGCGTCCAATGTTGCCTTCTCGACGCCGCTTGCGACCGATGGCCCCGCGACCGCGCGCAGCTTCATTCTGGTTACGCCGGACGGCCAGCGCACCATGAACACCTATCTCGGTGCGGCCCAGGATCTCTCCTCCGACGACATTTCCGTCGATGAAATCCGCTCCGCCAAGGTGCTTTATCTCGAAGGCTATCTCTGGGATCCGAAGCAGGCGAAGGCAGCCTTCATCAAGGCCGCGGAAATCGCGCATGACAACGACCGCACGGTGGCGCTGACGCTTTCGGACGCGTTCTGCGTCGACCGCTACCGCAAGGAATTTCTCCAGCTCATTCGCAACAAGACGGTCGATCTGATTTTCGCGAACGAGGCCGAGCTGAAAAGCCTTTACGAAACCGGCGATTTCGACGCCGCGGTCGAGGCGCTGCGCAAGGACGCGAGCATTGCCGTCGTCACCCGCAGCGAGGATGGCGCGATGGTTGTTACCGGCGACACCATCGACGCGGTGCCGGCGTTTCCGGTCGAGCGCGTGGTCGATACGACGGGCGCGGGCGATCTGTTCGCCGCGGGCTTTCTCTACGGCTTCGCGAAGGGAATGCCGCACACCAGCTCGCTGAAACTCGGCGCGCTGTGCGCGGCGGAAATCATTTCGCATATCGGCGCGCGGCCCGAGCGAAACCTGCGCGATCTTGCGAACGAGAACGGCTTGCTGCGGTAAATAAAAAGGCCGGCGTGAAGCCGGCCTTTTTCATATCTATCTTCGGTCGATCTTATCCGCTCACATTATAAGCGGCGATCGCGGCCATGTTCACGAGATCGGAATCCTTGGCTGAGAGCGACACGATCTGCACCGAGCGGTCGAGACCGACGAGCAGCGGACCGATCACGGTCGCGCCGCCCATTTCCTGCAACAGCTTGGTCGAGATCGATGCGGAGTGGAACGCCGGCATCACGAGCACGTTTGCGGGGCCGGTGAGGCGGCTGAACGGATAGGCCGCCGCAAGCTCGCGGTTCAGTGCAACGTCTGCGGCCATTTCGCCGTCGACTTCGAAATCGACGCGACGGTCGTGCAGCAATTTCACCGCATCCTTCACGTGCTGGGTGCGCTCTCCCGGCGGATGGCCGAAGCTCGAGAACGCAAGCATCGCGACCCGCGGTTCATAACCGAGCCGACGCGCGACGCCCGCCGCTTCGACCGCGATCTCTGCGAGTTCTTCCGCCGTCGGCAGTTCGGTCACCGCGGTATCCGCGATCAGCACCGTGCGCCCGCGCGAGACCACGATCGAGACGCCCATTACGCGGTGGCCAGGCTTCGGATCGATCACGCGCTGCACATCTTCGAGCACGACCGAATAATTGCGGGTGACGCCCGAAATCATCGCGTCGCCGTCGCCGAGCGCGACCATGCAGGCCGCGAAGTTGTTGCGGTCGTTGTTCACGAGCCGAAGGCAATCGCGATAGAGATAGCCTTCGCGCTGCAAGCGTTCATAGAGATAATTCGCGTAGTCGGTGGTACGCTTCGAAAGCGCCGCGTTGTGGATCTCGACGCCCTCGGGCAGTTCGACGCCGGCGAGTTTCGCGGTTTCCTTTACGCGCGGCTCGCGGCCGACCAGCACTGCGGTACCGAGGCCGCGCGAGACGAAGCTCACCGCGGCGCGGATCACTTGCTCTTCTTCGCCCTCCGCGAACACCACCTTCTTCGGCTGACGGCGCAGGCGTTCGTAAACCCGCTGCAACACGCCCGCGATCGGGTCGCGGCGGTTGCGAAGCTGCTGCGCATAGGCCTCCATGTCGATGATCGGCCGGCGCGCGACGCCGGTGTCCATCGCCGCTTTCGCGACCGCCGGCGGCACATAAGAGATAAGTCGCGGATCGAATGGCACCGGAATGATGTAGTCCGGGCCGAATTTCGGCCGTTGGCCATAAGCCGCCGCCACTTCGTCCGGCACATCCTCGCGCGCAAGCTGCGCGAGCGCTTCCGCCGCCGCGATCTTCATTTCCATATTGATCGTGGTCGCGCGCACGTCGAGCGCGCCGCGGAAGATATAGGGGAAGCCGAGCACGTTGTTGATCTGGTTCGGATAGTCCGAGCGGCCGGTCGCCATGATCGCGTCTTCGCGGATCTGCGCCACTTCTTCCGCCGAGATTTCCGGATCGGGATTGGCGAGCGCGAAGATGATCGGCTGTGCTGCCATCGACTTCACCATGTCGGCGGTGAAGGCGCCCTTCGCGGAAAGCCCGAGGCAGATGTCCGCGCCCTTGAAGGCGTCGGCAAGCGTGCGCGCCTTGGTGTCGGCGGCATGCGCCGACTTCCACTGGTTCATGCCCTCGGTGCGGCCTTTGTAAACCACGCCCTTGGTGTCGCAGAGCAGGATGTTGTTCGGCTGCATGCCGAGCGCCTTGAGCAACTCGACGGTCGCGATGCCCGAAGCACCTGCGCCGTTCACGACGAGCTTCGCGGTCTTGATGTCGCGCCCGGTGAGATGCAGCGCGTTGATCATGCCGGCCGCGGTGATGATCGCGGTGCCGTGCTGGTCGTCGTGGAATACGGGAATGTCGAGCAATTCGCGCAGGCGCTGCTCGATGATGAAGCACTCCGGCGCCTTGATGTCTTCGAGGTTGATGCCGCCGAACGTGACGCCGAGCGGCTTCACCGCGTTGATAATCTCTTCGGGATCTTCGGTATTCATTTCGATGTCGAAGGCGTCGATGTCGGCGAAGCGCTTGAACAGCACCGCCTTGCCTTCCATCACCGGCTTGGACGCGAGCGCGCCGAGGTTGCCGAGGCCGAGAATCGCGGTGCCGTTCGAGATCACGCCGACGAGGTTGCCCTTGGCGGTGTAGTCGAAGGCGCGGCTCGGGTCTTCGGCGATGGCAAGCACGGGTACGGCGACGCCGGGGGAGTATGCGAGCGAAAGATCGCGCTGCGTCGCCATCGGCTTGGTCGCGACGACTTCCAGCTTGCCGGGACGTCCCGACGAATGGAATTGCAGCGCTTCCTGATCGGTGAAGGTCGGCCGCGCGTTGCGGCCCTTCTTGTCAGCCATTACTCACTCCCCATGCCCCGGTCTTTTCGCCGGGGCGGGGACCATAGCCCCGCGACTGCTACGGGCTCAAGTCATTGGCGGAGAAGAAAAAACGGCAAAACCGGCCCGTTCTAGCTGCGTTTTCCGAAGAGCAGCACCGCGCCAAGCCCGATGATAGCGCCACCAGCCATTACCGTCGGCAGCGCCTGCAACAGCGGAAATGGCAACAGGCTCAAAAGGATGGTGCCGAGCGCGCCGCCCGCCATCTGGCAGAAGCCGATCAGCGCCGAGGCCGCACCCGCTTTTTCGGGGAACGGACGCATCGCCACCACCGTCGAAAGCGGACTCACGATTCCCATGCCGAACAGGAAGATCATGAGCGTTGCGAGCACCTGCGGCATGCCCGCGTAGTTCAGGTACGCCGCAGTGAACATCGCGCTCGCGCCGATCAGCATGATCGTGAGCCCGAACAAAATCGGTTTCATGCCGCTCCAGCGCTTTGCAAGCCGCGGCGCACTGAAGCCGCCCGCGAAGACTGCGAACACGGTGAAACACGGGATCGTGCCGAACACGATCGGCGCGACACCGAAGTGTTCGATGAAGATAATCGGCGCGGACGCGAAGAACGCGAACAGTCCCGCCATCGCGCAGGCGATCGAAAGGCCCGGAACGAGAAAGGCGCGCGTTCCCAGCAATTCGAAATAGCTGGCGAACGCCTCGCCGAGTTTCGGCGCGCTGTCGCGTGCGTCATGGGTTTCGGGAATCCGCAGCCAGACGACGGCGGCGGCGAAAGCGCCGACCAGCGCGAGAAACGCGAACGTCCCGCGCCAGCCGACCAGCGTTTCGATGATGCCGCCGAGCAGCGGCGAGAATCCGGGCGCGACCGCGACCAGCGTGGTGATCATGGCGAGCGAGCGCTTGAGCGCGTCGCCCTGAAAGAGATCGCGCGCGACCGCGCGCGCGATGACCGAGCCGGTGCAGGCGCCGACAGCTTGCACGATACGGATTCCGATCATCCAGTCGATATGGGTGGCGATCGCGCAAAGCACGCTCGTGATCGCATAGACGATCAGCCCGGCGAGCAGGAGCGGCCGCCGTCCCAGCATGTCGGAGAGCGGGCCGATCACGAGCTGCCCGAAGGCAAAGCCGAGCAGGAAGACCGTCAGCGTAAGTTTTACCTGCGCGGGCGAGGCCGCGAGATCGCGCCCGATCGAGGGAAACGACGCTAGGTACATGTTCGTCGCGAGCATGCCGAGTGCCGCGAGCAGCGTCAGAAAGAAGATGAGCGGCTTGCCGGTAAGGCGCACGGGCTTCCCGTCGATGGCGGCGGCTTCAACGCTCATGCGTTCGTTTCCTGCTTCTGCGCTCCGGCCAATCCCATGGCCCGCTTGTCCTGTCAATAATTAGATGATAACCATCATCTATTCACGCAACGCATGGGCCGCACAGAACGATGCGAAATTCCAGGGAAGCAGCCGCCGAAAATCGCGAGCGGATCGTGGCCGCGGCCGCCCGGCTGTTTCGCGAGCGCGGCACCACGGCGGTTGGGGTTGCCGAACTGATGGAAGCGGCCGGAATGACGCATGGCGGCTTCTACAAGCATTTCGAATCGAAGGACGCGCTGGTGAACGAAGCCTGTGCCTGGTCGTTTCAGGATCCGGGCGGAGGCCTGCGCGCGGCCGCCGAAGCTGCGAACCCCGGCGAAGAATTGAGAACGATCGTAGATCGCTACCTCTCGAAAAGGCATCGCGACAATCCGGGCAAGGGCTGCGCGCTCGCAGCGCTCGGCAGCGAAGCCGCGAACCGCGAAAGCCCGGCGCGCGAAGCGCTCGCAGCGGGCCGCGAGCGGCTCGTCTCGCTGGTCGCGCGCTATATGAAGGGTGCGGACGTGAAAGCGCGCGCCAGCGCCTTCGTCGCGACCATGGTCGGCGCGCTCATCACCGCGCGCGTGGCCGATGGTGCAAGTTCCGACGCCGTGCTGCGCGCCGCGAAACGCGAGCTATATCAACGCATTGAAGAGCAGGGATAACTGCTAACCCGCGCTCGCAAGCGCGTTTCCCGCTCTGCTAGGGTCCCGCGTCATGAAAAACGCGGCTCCACCGCTCCCGGAAATCGAACCGCCGCAAGAGGCGGCGCAGGATGCGCCCCAGCGCGTCACGCCGATGATGGAGCAGTTCATCGAGATCAAGGCCGCCAATCCGGATTGTCTTCTGTTTTACCGGATGGGCGACTTCTACGAGCTGTTCTTTGAAGACGCTGAAAAAGCCTCGCGCGCGCTCGGCATCGTGTTGACCAAGCGCGGCAAGCATCAGGGTCTCGATATTCCGATGTGCGGCGTGCCGGTCGAGCGCTCGGAAGAATATCTGCATCGCCTGATCGCGAAAGGATTCCGGGTCGCGGTCTGCGAGCAGACCGAGGACCCGGCGGAAGCGAAGAAACGCGGCGCGAAGTCGGTAGTCAGGCGCGGCGTGGTGCGGCTGGTCACGCCCGGCACGCTCACCGAAGACACGCTGCTCGACGCCAGGCGCAACAACTGGCTGATGGCGATTTCCCGCGCGAAATCCTCCGACGAGGAAACGAGTTTCGGGCTTGCGTGGCTCGATATTTCGACCGGCGAATTCCGGGTCGCGGAGACGGACCAGACGCGGCTCTCCGCCGAGATCGCGCGGATCGAGCCCGGTGAAATCCTGCTGTCCGATACGCTCTATGACGATCCCGAACTGAAGGCCTATTGGCGCTCGCTTTCGAACGTGACCCCGATGGCGAAAGAGCTTTTCGAGGGCGCCACCGCGGAGCGCAGGCTCGCGAGCTTCTTCAATGTCGCGACTTCGGATTCTTTCGGTGCCTTCACTCGGCTTGAGCTTTCCGCCGCCGCGGCGGCAGCGACATATATAGAGAGAACGCAGCTCAATTCACGGCCTGCGCTCTCGCCGCCGGCGCGTGAGCATGCAAGCGGCGTGATGCAGATCGACGCAGCAACTCGCAACAACCTCGAGTTGCTCCGCACGATGGGCGGCGACACCCGCGGCAGCCTGCTTTCGGTGATTGATCGCACAATGACCGCGGCCGGCGCGCGGCTGCTCGCGCGGCGGCTGGCAAGTCCGCTGCGCGGCGCCGCCGAAATCGGCGGACGGCTCGATGGCGTCGAATATTTTTTCGAGCATTGGACGCTGCGCGCGGAAATCAGAAAGGCGCTCGGCGGCGCCCCCGATCTTTCGCGCTCGCTTGCGCGGATTGCGCTCTCGCGCGGCGGCCCGCGCGATCTGGCCGCGATCGGTCAGGCGCTGAGCGCGGCCTTTGCGCTCTCGACGGTCCTGAAAAACTCGGACAGCGTGCCGGACGAAATCGCGCTCGCGGCGGAAGCCATGGGGGCGCCGGATCGCGGACTTCGCGACGCGATTGCCAAGGCGCTTGCCGACGAACTTCCGCTTTCAAAGCGCGACGGCGGGTTCGTGCGGAAGGGCTACCACGAAGACCTCGATGCCGCGCGAAACCTGCGCGACGAAGCGCGCGGCGTGATCGCGGGTCTGCAACAGAGCTACGCCGACGAGACGCAGATCAAGTCGCTGAAAGTGAAATATAACAACGTGCTCGGCTTCTTTATCGAAGTGCCGAGCCAGCACGGCGAAAAACTTCTCAGCTCCAAAGCGCGCGAGCGCTTCATCCACCGCCAGTCGATGGCGGGTGCGATGCGCTTCTCCACCGCCGAACTCGGCGAACTGGAATCGAAGATCGCTTCCGCCGGCGAACGCGCGATCAAGATCGAACTCGGAATTTTCGACGAGCTTTCCGCGCGCGTCATGGCATCGGCTTCACTTCTCGAGATGGTCGCAAATGCGCTTGCCGAGATCGATGTCGCTTGCGCGCTAGCCGAGCGCGCGGCGGAATCGAACTGGGTGCGGCCGGAGATCGACGAGTCGCTTTCTTTCGAGATCGAAGGCGGCAGGCATCCGGTGGTCGAAGCGGCGATCGTGATCGATGGCGGACCCTTCGTTCCGAACGACTGCTCGCTTTCACCGCCATCCGGCGCAGACGCCGGCGCGATCTGGTTGGTGACCGGCCCGAACATGGCCGGCAAATCGACGTTCCTGCGCCAGAACGCGATTCTCGCGGTTCTGGCGCAAGCGGGTTCTTATGTTCCCGCGAAGCGCACTAAGATCGGCATCGTCGACCGGCTGTTCTCGCGCGTGGGTGCCGCCGACGATCTCGCACGCGGGCGTTCGACCTTCATGGTCGAGATGGTCGAGACTGCAGCGATCCTGCATCAGGCGACCGAACGCTCGCTCGTGATCCTCGACGAGATCGGCCGGGGCACGGCGACCTTCGACGGTCTTTCGATTGCCTGGGCGACGCTCGAACACCTGCACGAAGTCAATAAATGCCGGGGGCTGTTCGCGACGCATTTCCATGAGTTGACCGCGCTCGCTTCGAAGCTGCCGCGTCAGGTGAATGCGACCGTGCGCGTGAAGGAATGGCAGAACGAAGTCATCTTTCTGCACGAAGTCACGCGCGGCACCGCGGACCGCTCCTATGGCATTCAGGTCGCGAAACTTGCAGGCCTGCCGCATAGCGTGATCGAGCGCGCGCGTTTGGTACTAGCCGAGCTCGAATCGGAGCAGCGTTCGAAACCGCTTTCGGGCTTCGAGGATTTGCCGCTGTTTCAGCAGTTGAAGGCGCCGCGCTCGCCGATGCAGGACCCGGAAACGAAATCCGATCCGCTGGGCGACGCGCTCGATGCGCTGCATCCCGACGAAATGTCGCCGAAAGAAGCGATGGAAGCACTCTATAAGCTCAAGAACATTCTGCGCGAGCGCTAGGCGCGGCGAAGTCTGCGTAACGCGAACACGCCGAGATTCCACGCAACCGTGATGCAGAGCGCGAGCGTCAGCGCCGCGGGCACGCCGAGCGGAATCGCCGAGACGTGCAACGCATAAGCCGCGATGCCGAAGCCGATCAGGCCGGTGATGCCGTTCGCCATGACCGCTGCACAAGCCGGGCCGCCATAGCGTTGATGCAAAATGAGCATCATGCTCGTGAACACGATCGGGAACGCCGCGAGCGCGCCGGTGAAGATCGGCCCCATCAACTTGTTTAGCCCGAGGATGATGCCGACGAGCAGGCCGACGAGACCTGCGCGAAACGCGAAATCATACCAGCGCAGCCGGATCTTCGGCATGCGCACATCGCGGTAGCGCCGCACCAGAAAGAAGCAGATCGTAAAGACAGCGACGTTCAGGAGTGCCGCGGCATTCGCGCTCGCAGCAAAGCGCGAGAATAGATAGAGCGAGCCGAGCCATACGGCCATCGCCGTCGGCACGCAGACGATGAAGGGATGCCGTTGCGAGAGCAACACATAGGTTGTGGCATAGATCGCGGTCGCTGCGTTCAGAAGCAGGCTGCCGAGCGCACTCTGCGAAATGAAGGCGGCGTCCTGTTCGAATGCGAGAAAGAAGTAGGACGGCCCGGCCGATACCGGCAGGGTCGCGATCAGCGCGCCGATCAGCGGCCCCGCGCGTTCGGCGGCGACCGTCGCGCCGATCACGACCGAAGCCGCGATCGCCATTTTCAGCGCGATCGTGAACCAGTAGAAAATTTCCGGGGCCATTAAAAAATAGGCGGCGCTACCGCCGCCTACATTTGCAGGCCTTTTTATTAAAGCGGTGGGCGCGAGGTTAGACGCTCCGCAACGAGACGTCGACTTTCGGCCCGGCCTTGATGGTCTGATAGACCACGCAATAGCGCTCGGTGAGCTTGAGCAACTGATCGAGCTTTTCCTGCGGCGCGTCGGTCTGCACGTCGAAGCGCAGCCGGATTTCGCGGAAACCGACCGGCGCGTCTTTCGCGACCCCGAGCGTGCCGCGGAAGTCGAGATCGCCTTCCGCCGAGACTTTGCCGGATTTCAGCGGAATCTCGATCGCGGTCGCGACCGCTTTCAGCGTGACGCCTGCGCAGGCGACGAGCGCCTCCAGGAGCATGTCGCCGGAGCAAAGCTCGCGGCCCGAGCCGCCGCTCGCCGGATGCAGCCCCGCGATCTGGAGCGCGCGGCCGGTTTCGACCTTGCAGGCGATCCCGTCGTCGAGCGAGCCGTTGGCTTTCAGCGTGATCACCGCAGCGTCGGGGTCGGTTTTGTACTTGTCCTTGATCGGCGCTTGCAGCGCGCGGAGTTCGGATGCGTCCATCGTGCGTCTCCCAGGATTTCGGCGGTTATGTCAGATCGCGGCGGCCGGCACCAGTTCGTCGCCGGCAGAGCGTTCGCGTAGCGACTGGTCGAGCGCGTTCAGAATTCGGCGCTTGGCGGCCTCGAGATCGGCGCCGTAGCGGTCGCGCGGACGCTTGAGATCGAGATCGAACACCGAAGAAATCCGGCCCGGCCGCGGCCGCATCACGACCACGCGGTCGGCGAGATAGGCGGCTTCCTCGACGTCATGCGTGACGAGTACCAGCGTGGGCTTCAACGCGCGCCACAGGTCGAGTACGTGCTCGTGCAGGCTCGCGCGCGTAAACGCGTCGAGCGCGGAAAACGGCTCGTCCAAGAGCAGCACTTTCGGCCGCGGCGCGAGTGCGCGCGCGATTGCGACGCGTTGCGCCTGTCCGCCGGACAGTTCGCGCGGCCAGCGCCCAGCGTAATCGGCAAGACCGACGCGCGCGAGCACGTCGCCGACGATCTTCTCGCGTTTCGCACGCGGCAGATGCGAAAGTCCGAAGCCCACATTGTCCGCGACCGTGAGCCAGGGCAAAAGCCGAGGCTCCTGAAAAATCAGGCCGACACATTCGTGCGGCGCGGAAATTGTCTCGCCGTCGAGCGTGATGCAGCCGCGCGTCGCCTGGTCCAGCCCGGCGGCGAGACGCAAAAGCGTACTCTTGCCGCAGCCGGAGCCGCCGACCACCGCGACGATCTCGCCCTGCTGCACGTCGAGCCGCACGCGGTCGAGCGCGCGCGTGCCATTGGGATAAATTTTGTCGACCGCTTCGATGCTGAGCATGATCTAGTTCTTCGGCGCGAAGGCGTCCTGCCAGGTGAGGAACGGCGTACTTGCCGCCGCCAGCAATCCGTCGGTGATTTTCCCGAGAATCGCGAAGGTGAGGATGGATGCGAGAATCTGGTCGGGCTTGCCGAGTTGCTGTCCGTCGACGAGCAGATAGCCGAGGCCCTCGGAAGCGCCCATGAATTCGGCGGCGACCACGAACATCCACCCCAGGCCCAGACCCTGACGCAGCGCGAGGATATAGGCGGGAAGAATCGCAGGCAGCAGAATCCGCCGCACCAGTTGAAACTGCGAAAGCCGGAACATGCGCCCGACCTCGACCGTCTTGCGGTCGACCGTAGCGATCGCACCAAGCACGCCGAGATAAACCGGGAAAAAGCACCCGACCGCAATCAGCGCGATCTTCGATTCCTCGAAGATGCCGAGCCAGAGAATAAAGAGCGGGACCCATGCGATCGAAGGCACCGAGCGCAGGCCCTGTAGCGACGGATCGAGAATTTCCTTGGTAATGCGCGAAGCGCCCGCGATCGCGCCGACGATGGTGCCCGCGATGGTGCCAAGCAGGAAGCCCGCGAGCACGCGCGCGAGCGTAGCAAAGATGTGCCGCCAGAGTTCGCCGGTCGCGGCGAGATCGTAGAGCGTCTTGAAGATGCGGCTCGGGGGCGGCATCAGGCGGCCCTGCGCATAGCCCTTGGCGACGGCAAATTCCCATCCCGCCGCAAGCACAACGGGAAGCAAAATGCCCAGCACGAAGCGCGCGCCGAAGCGTGATTTCCGCGCCGGGCTGCTAACGGGAGACGCCGCCTCGACGGCGGCGTCTCGTTGTTGAATGGCGTCCATGACGCTCATGATAGCAGTGTCAGGCCATTAGTTCGACAGCGACGCGTTGAAGCGCTCGTCGATCAGGTCGTTCAGCACCTGTTCGACATTGACCTTCGCGTCGATCACGCCTGCCTTCTGAAGTGCGATGCCGGCGGCAAGGATCGAATCGCGCTGCGGCTTGCCGATCGCGCTATGCGTGAGCTCGGTGCGTTCTTTCAGCTGCTTCGCGGCGACCTTTTCGGGAATCTTCGCGGCGGCGGCGAGCAGCTTCGTCAACTGGTCCGGATTGGCGAGCGACCAGCGGCGGCCCTGTTCGTAAACCTTGAGCACACGCTGCACGAGCTCGGGATGCGCCTTGGCGAACTCCTCGCGCACGTTGAGGATGCCCCAGGTGTTCGCTTCGGGCTTGCGGTAGAAGAGCTTCGCGCCTTCGTCGAGTTCGGCGGCCGCCATCATCGGATCGAGACCCGCCCAGGCATCGACGTCTCCGCGCGAGAGCGCGAGGCGGCCGTCGGCGTGCTGCAACAATACGAAGCGGACGTCCTTGTCGGTCAGGCCCGCCTCGGCGAGCGCACGCACGAGGAAGATGTGCGGATCGGTGCCGCGCGTGACCGCGACCGATTTGCCCTTGAGGTCGGAAACCTTGGTGATGTTCGACTTCGCGCCGGTGACGAGCGCGGTCCATTCGGGACGCGAATAGACATAGATCGACTTGATCGGGTTACCGTTGATCTTGGCAACCAGCGCTGCCGAGCCGGCGGTCGAGCCGAAATCGATCGAACCGGCATTCAGGAATTCCAGCGCCTTGTTCGAGCCCAGCGTCTGCACCCAGCGGATCTTGATGCCGTCCTTCTCGAATTCTTTTTCGAGCAGGCCCTGCTGCTTCAGCACGATCGAGACGGGATTATAGGTCGCCCAGTCCACGCGGATTTCGGTGACCTGCGCTTTCGCGGCGGCGGCGAAAGAGAGTGCGGCAGCGGCGGCAAGAGCGATGCGGCTTACGCGAGAAAGAATTTTCATTGGATACCCCTGAGAAATTCCGTGAATTTCGTGGAATACACTGCTTCATACGTAGATTAACTGTCAATAGAAAATAAGTACAAATTATACACGTAATATACGTTGAAGGGCGATGACGGCAATCGCGCAATCGGATATTCGGAAAGCAACGATTCCCCGCTATCTCCCCGACATGTCGCGCGAACCCAAACGCCGCCGCCGGGCCAAGCCCGGTCAGGCGGATCTCATCAATGTTGCCAAGCTCCGCACCGAGCTTGCGGGTCTTTCCGTTGCGCACGAGGGCCGCGCCGCGGACATTCGCGCCGCACTCACGCAACGCCTGAAAGCGGCGATGAACGAAGGCCGCGAGAACGCTGAAAAGCGTTTGCTCGGCGGGCTGCCCGGACGCGGCTGCGCCGAAGCGCTCTCGCGCCTGATGGATTCGATCATCACGCTCGCCTACGAAGTCGCGGCCGAACAGCTTTATCGTTCCGACAATCCGTCATCGTCCGAGCGCATGAGCGTGGTTGCGGTCGGCGGTTACGGCCGCGGCCTGCTCGCGCCGGGCTCCGACATCGATCTTCTCTTTTTGCTTCCCTACAAGCAGACCGCCTGGGGCGAGAGCGTCGCCGAAGCGATCCTCTATGCGCTCTGGGACATGGGCCTCAAGGTCGGCCACGCCACGCGCTCCGTCGACGAATGTATTCGTCAGGGCCGCGCCGACATGACGATCCGCACAGCACTCCTCGAAGCGCGCCTGCTGGTCGGTGACGACGCGTTGTTCGACGAATTCCAGAAGCGCTTCGACAAGGAAGTCGTGCAGGGCACGGCCGCCGAGTTCGTGACCGCAAAACTTGCCGAGCGCGACGAGCGCCACAAGCGCGTCGGCCAGTCTCGCTATCTGGTCGAACCGAATGTGAAGGACGGCAAGGGCGGCTTGCGCGATCTGCACACGCTGAACTGGATCGGCAAATACGTATATCGCGTGCGCGACGTGGAAGAACTCGTCGGTAAGGGCCTGTTCACGAAAGCCGAGCGCGCGCTGTTCCGCCGCTGCGCCGATTTTCTCTGGGCCGTCCGCTGCCACCTGCATTTCCTGACCGGCCGCGCGGAGGAGCGTCTTTCCTTCGAGGTGCAGGAGGAGATGGCGCATCGCCTAGGCTACACCGACCACCCCGGCCAGCGTGACGTCGAGCGCTTCATGAAGCACTACTTTCTCGTTGCAAAGGACGTCGGCGATCTCACCGGCATCGTCTGCGCGGAACTAGAGGAAATACACGTCAAAAGCGCCCCCGCACTGACGCGCGTGATTTCCCGCTTCGTCCGTCGCAAGCGCCGCCCGGTGAAAGACTATCCGGATTTCGTGATCGACAATGAGCGCGTGAACGTCGCGAACGACAAGGTCTTTCAGAAAAATCCGATCAATCTCTTGCGCCTGTTCCACATCGCTGACCAGCACGATCTGGAATTTCATCCGGACGCGCTGCGGCTCGCGCGGAATTCCCTGAAGCTGATCGACGGCGATCTTCGGACGAACGAAGACGCAAACAAGCTGTTTCGCGAGATCGTATCATCGAAACACGCACCCGAGATTGTGCTTCGCAAGATGAACGAGGCGGGCGTACTCGGCCGCTTCGTGCCGGAATTCGGTCATGTCGTTGCGATGATGCAGTTCAACCTCTACCACCACTACACGGTGGACGAGCACCTGATCCGCTGCATCGGAGTGCTGTCTGAAATCGAGCGCGGCACCAATCCGGAATACGGCGTCGCGAACGAACTGATGAAAGGCATCAAGAATCGCGAGTTGCTTTATGTCGCGCTGTTCCTGCACGACATCGCAAAGGGCAGGCCGGAAGATCATTCGATCGCGGGCGCTAAGGTCGCGCGCAAGTTCTGCCCGCGCATCGGGCTGTCGCCGGCCGATAGCGAAACCGTCGCCTGGCTGATCGAGCAGCATCTGACCATGTCCACCATCGCGCAGTCGCGCGACCTTTCCGATCGCAAGACCATCGAGGACTTTGCCGCCGTCGTGCAGAATCTCGAGCGGCTGAAGATGCTGACGATTCTCACGACCGCCGACATCCGCGCGGTCGGCCCCGGCGTCTGGAACGGCTGGAAGGCACAGCTTCTGCGTACACTTTATTACGAAACCGAGCCGGTGCTTACCGGCGGCTTCTCGGAAGTGAACCGCTCGCGCCGAGTCGAGATGGCGCAGGCCGAATTCCGTGCGGCCTTGGGCGATACAAATCCGCAGGAGCTCGACCGCTACATCCTGCGCCACTATCCGCCCTATTGGCTGAAGGTCGATCTCGCACGCAAGCTTGAACACGCGAGATTCATCCGCGAGGCCGAAGCGAGCGGGCAGATCGTCGCGTCGTCGGTACGCGCCGATTTCGCGCGCGGCGTCACCGAGCTCACGCTGTTCACGCCCGACCACCCGCGGCTGCTCTCTGCCATTGCCGGCGCTTGTGCCGCGGCCGGCGCCAATATTGTGGACGCGCAGATCAACACCACGACCGACGGTTACGCGCTCGACACGATTTCGATTTCGCGCGAATTCGACATGGACGAGGACGAAATCCGGCGTGCGCAACGGATCGCGAGTAGCATCGAAGCCGCGCTGCGCGGTGAAATGCGGCTTCCGGAAATCGTCGCCAAACGCCCGCCGCGGCCGCGCATCAAGCCGTTTCGCCTGCAACCCGAGGTCAACGTTAACAATGCCTGGTCCGACCGCTATACCGTGATCGAGATCACCGGCCTCGACCGGCCCGGCCTGCTCTATGATCTGACGAACACGATCTCACGGCTTAATCTCAACATCGCCTCCGCGCACGTCGCGACCTTCGGCGAGCGCGCGGTGGACGTCTTTTATGTCACCGATCTGATGGGTGCGAAGATCGCCTCCGCGCAGCGGCAGGCTTCGATCAAACGCGCGTTACTGGCGGTGTTCGAGCGTGAAGCGCTGGAAGAAAAGCCGCGCAAGGCCGCGGCCGCACGATAAATCGGCTTAACTTCGCCTTAAAGCAGGCCCTTTAAGACTCCTTAACGAGCGCGGAAGACCGCGCGCGGGCAGCGAGGCTCTTTATATATGGGCTGGCTCGGCGGGCGCACGAAGCGTCGCGAACCCAGAATGACGAACCGGGAGACGCGGCTCGATCTGCGCCTGAGTGCGCGCGATCGTGCGGGCGGTCCGCATTCCGGCCGCGGCGCGCGCAAAGGAAAACCGCAACGCCGCCGCTCCTCCGGTGGCGGCAAGGGCCGCGGCCCGGTACGCCGCTTCCTTTATTGGATGTTCGTGCTGGCGCTCTGGGGCGGCTTCGCGCTCTCGGGCCTGATTGCTTGGCAATTCACCAAGCTGCCGCCGATCCAGACGCTGGTCATTCCGAAGCGGCCACCGACCATCACCATCGTCGGCCTCGATAATAAAGTGATCGCGGTGCGCGGCGAGATGGCTGGCAAGGAGCTGCCGCTTGGCGCGCTTCCGAAATATCTTCCGCAGGCCTTCGTCGCGATCGAGGACCGCCGCTTCTATTATCACTTCGGCATCGACCCGATCGGCATTGCGCGCGCGATCGGCGTGAACATTCTGCGCGGGCGATTGCGCGAAGGCGGCTCGACGCTGACGCAGCAGCTCGCGAAGAATTTGTTCCTGACGCAGGAGCGTACGCTCGAGCGCAAATTGCAGGAAGTCATTCTGGCGGTCTGGCTGGAGGTAAAGTTCTCCAAGGCGCAGATCATCGAGATGTATCTGAACCGCGTCTATTTCGGCTCCGGCGCTTACGGCGTCGAGGCGGCGGCGCAACGCTATTTCGGGAAATCCGCGCGCGCCGTCACGCTTTCGGAGGCTGCGATGCTTGCGGGCCTCGTGAAATCGCCGTCGCGGCTTGCGCCGACGCGCAATCCTGAAGCCGCGCAAGAGCGCGCACTTCTCGTGCTGGCGGCGATGGAAGAGGCGGGCTTCATCACGCCCGAGATGAAAAAGATCGCGCAGGCCCGTCCGCCGAAGATCGCGAACAACCGCACCGGCTCGTCGGGCTATGTCGCCGACTGGGTGATGGACGCGCTCAACGATTATGTCGGTCAGTTCGACGTCGACATCACCGTGCAGACCACGATCGACGCGAACTTGCAGGCGGCGGCCGAACGCGCGCTTGCCGACGAGATCGCGCAGAAGGGCGAGAAATATGGCGTGTCTCAGGGCGCGATCGTCGCGATGGACCCGAACGGCGCCGTGCGCGCGCTCGTCGGCGGGGTCAATTATAACGAGAGCCAGTTCAATCGCGCGGTGTCCGCGAAGCGCCAGCCCGGTTCGGCTTTCAAGCCGTTCGTGTATCTCACCGCGCTTGAGCGCGGCATGACACCCGATACCGTGCGCGACGACGCGCCGATTCAGGTGCGCGGCTGGCGTCCGGAAAATTCGACGGGTCAGTATTATGGCCCGGTGTCGCTCCAGACCGCGCTTGCGCTTTCGCTGAATACGGTCGCGGTTCGCCTCGCGCTTGAAGTCGGCCCCGCCGCGGTCGCGAAAACCGCGCATCGCCTCGGTATCGTCTCCGATTTGAACGCGAACGCGACACTGGCGCTCGGCACCTCGGAAGTCTCGGTGCTCGAACTCGTCGGCGCTTACGTGCCGTTCGCAAACGGCGGCATCGGCGTGATCCCGCACGTGATCGCGCAGGTGCGCGACGCCAAGGGAAAAATTCTTTATGCGCGCAGCCAGCCCGGTCATGGCCGCGTGATTGCGCCGCCCCATGTCGCGCAGATGAATCAGATGTTGCAGGAGACGCTCATCACCGGCACCGCGAAGCGCGCGTCGATCCCGAACTGGCCCGCCGCCGGCAAGACCGGCACCAGCCAGGATTATCGCGACGCCTGGTTCGTGGGCTACACCGGGGCTCTCGTCACCGGCGTCTGGATCGGCAACGACGATTCCTCGCCGACGCGCAGAGCCTCCGGCGCGAACCTGCCGGTCGACGTCTGGAACAAGTTCATGCGCACGGCGCACCAGAATCTGCCGCCGGTCGAATTGCCCGGCAGCGGCCAGCGTTATCAGGACGGCCCGCTGGTGCCGCCGGCGGATGTCCGCAACGACGAACCGCAGACCGACCGGCAGGCCGATCGCGGCATCGATGGCTGGTTCCTCGACCGGCTTTTCGGAATCCGCAGAAACTAGTTCTCAGCCGCGCGGCTTGCCGTAGCGATGCAGGCCGTTGCCGTGCGCATCCAGCCACGCTTCGGCGCGCATGCGATCCAGCGTCATCGTGTCGAGCAGCTTCCAGAACCGCGGCGAATGGTTGAGTTCGACCCGGTGCGCGATCTCGTGCGCAGCGAGATAATCGAGCACGAAGTCGGGTGCCAGAATCAGCCGCCAAGAATAAGACAGTGATCCATTTTCCGAACACGAGCCCCAGCGCGAGGCGGAATCGCGAAGCGTGATTTTCCCGAACGTGACGCCGAGCCTCAAAGCATAGGCGCGGCTTGCTTCCGAAAGCGCGCGCATCGCCTCGCGTTTCAGAAAGTCCGTCACGCGGCGCGAAACGTGCGCGGCGTTTCCGGCGACGCAGAGTTTCGCGCTCCCGCTTTCGTCATGTTCGATCCATGCCGTGCCTCGCGCACCTGGCCTGTGCTCGATCCGGTGCGCCACGCCGCGAAACGGAATCGCAGCGCCGTCGGCAAAGGGTACGATCTCGGGCAGCTTCTCGAGTTTCGCCGCGATCCAGGCGACGTTCTTCTGCGCGAATTGATGCGCTTCCGCGAGGCTGCCGCGCCGGGGCATCGTCAGCACCACGTCGCGGTTCGCCGCGCGCACGCGGATCGTGTAGCGCCGCGCGCGCGGATGGCGCACGACCGCGAGCTCGAAGCGCCGCTCGCCCGAAACGACGGTCATCGTCTCAGGAACCGGGGCCGCCTGCCGATTGAGAAAATTGAGTACGCGCATCGCCAAAGTGATTCGCCTCTGACCCCAGTCAGGCAACCGCCGATGGCAAAATTAGGCAAGCCTTGGGGTTACGCCGTGGTTCGCGGTCTCGCACGGGGCGAGGCGCTGGTGCCGTCGGCGTAGCTGTTGTTGTTCGAAAGCACGAAGTCGGAAATCCGCGGTGCGATTTCGGCGCGGAACCGCGAGCCGTTGAAGACGCCGTAATGGCCGACCTTCGGCTGCACGTAATGCACTTTCTTCGCTTCCGGAATGTTCGGGCACAGCGCATGCGTCGCCTCGGTCTGGCCGAGACCGGAGATGTCGTCGTTCTCGCCTTCGATGGTGAGCAGCGCCGTGCGGCGGATCAGCGAAGGATCGACCGGCTTGTCGCGATGCTTGAAGGTGCCGTTGGGCAGGTCATGGCGGACGAAAACCTTCTCGACGGTCTGGAGATAGAACTCGGCGGTAAGGTCCATCACCGCGAGATATTCGTCGTAGAATTCCTGATGCTTCTTCGCGGAATCGCCGTCGCCCTCGACCAGATTATTGAACAGCGCGCGATGCGCCTCGACATGGCGGTCGAGATTCATGCCGATGAAGCCGCCGAGCTGGAGGAAGCCGGGATAGACTCCGCGCATGAAGCCCGGGTGCGGAAACGGCACTTTCGAAATCACATGCGTGCGGAACCAGCCCATGCCGCGCTCTTCGGCGAGCTTGTTCACCGCGGTCGGACTTTTGCGCGTGTCGATCGGACCGCCCATCAGCGTCATCGAGAACGGCACGTAAGGATCGTTCTCCGCTTCCATGCGCGCGACCGCAGCCAGCACCGGCACCGATGGCTGGCACACCGCGACCGCGTGCGCGCCGATGCCGAGCCAGTGGAACATGCTGATCACGTAATCGATGTAATCGTCGAGATCGAACGGGCCTTCGGCAAGCGGCACCATGCGCGCGTCGGCCCAGTCGGTGATGTAAACCTCATGATTCGGCAGGAACGCTTCGACCGTGCCGCGCAAGAGCGTCGCGTAATGGCCCGACATCGGCGCCACGATCAGGAGCCGCGGCTGCGGCCGCTTCGGCGCATGGTCGAAGTGCCGCTCGAAATGCAACAACTTGCAGAATGGGCGCTCCCATACGGAGCGGATCGTGACCGGTACGCGTTCGCCGCCGACCAGCGTGGAATCGATATGCCATTCGGGCTTCGAGTAGCGGCGCGTGGTGCGCTCGAAAAGTTCGGCCGCGGCGGCCATGTTCTTCCCGAACTCGGTCTGCGAAAACGGATTGAGCGGGTTTTTGAAATAGAGCTTGGTCGCGTCGGCGAGCGCGCGCGAGGGGTTCAGCGCCGCCTGGCCCCATTCGTAGAACCAGTAGAGCGGCGTCGCGAGAACCGGCCCGCCGGTCTCTTCCGGCATGTCCGGCGCGCGGCCAAATTCGCCAATCGGCATGAAATTACAACGCTATTCAGCGTCCCATGTTGCAGCGCGGGACCCTGTGACGTTTTTTTGATCAGGTCAAATCTACGAGCGCTTGGCAGTTATTCGCCGACGCTCATCAGGGAGCCGATCTGCTTCGACGAATGCATGAGCTTGAGAAAGCCCCAGCCCGCGAGCGAAATCCAGATCACGTTGAGCCCGAAGGCCCAGAGCATCAGATCGGCGCGGAACGTGTGTTCGAGCACGAGCGCGCGCATGCCTTCGAATACGCTGGTCGGCGGCAGCGCCCAGGAGATCGGCTGCAACCACGCCGGCAATGTCGCGACCGGGTAGTAAACGCAGGTCAGCGGCAGAAACAAAAACATGATCGACCAGGTGAGACCTTCCGCACCCAGGCCGTTGCGCAGCACCAGCCCCGCGCACAACAGCCCGATCGCCCAGCTCGTCAGCAGCAGGTTCGCGAAGAACGCCGCGAGCGCGAAGCCGAGCCCCCAGAAATTGAATCCGAAAAAGAACATCGCCAGAAACGTCACCGGCACCACCCCGATGATCAACCGGATGAGCGACATCGCGATCATCGAAAGCACGAATTCGATTGGGCGAAGCGGCGAGATCATCAGGTTCGCGAGATTGCGCGACCACATTTCTTCCAGAAACGAAAACGAAAAGCCGAGTTGGCCGCGAAACAGAATGTCCCACAAAAGCACGGCGGCGAGGAACGTGCCCGCTGCCATCGCGAGCGTGCCGGTCTGCTTCGCCATGAAGCTTTGCAGGAAGCCCCACATGATCATCTGCACCAGCGGCCAGTAGATCAGTTCGAGGAGCCGCGGCCACGACGAGCGCAAAAGATACCAGTGGCGCATCACCATCGCGAAAATGCGCGAGAACGAAAATGCAGGCGAGGAGGCAGCACTCATTCCGCGGCCTCCTTCTTCGCGGCACCCGTGCCGCGCGCGATGTCGAGGAATACTTCCTCCAGATTCTGCCGCCCGTAGCGCGCGATCAGCTTTTCCGGCGCATCGTCGTCGACGATCTTGCCGCGCTTCATCATCAGGACGCGGTCGCAGAGCCGCTCGACTTCGCCCATGTTGTGCGAAGCGAGCAGGATGGTCGCGTTGTTGGTCGCACGATAGCGCTCGAGATGGCCGCGAATCCAGTCGGCAGTGTCCGGGTCGAGCGAGGCGGTCGGTTCATCGAGGATCAGAATGTCCGGCTCGTTGATCAGCGCTTTCGCAAGCGCGACGCGCGTCTTCTGGCCGGCCGAAAGTTTCCCCGACTGCCGGTCGATGAAAGATTTGAGATCGAGATCGGCGGCAAGCCGCGCGACCCGCTCCGGAATGTTTGCAACTCCATAAAGCCTGCCGAATACCGAAAGATTCTGCCGCACCGTCAGCCGGTGCGGGAGATCGACATAAGGGCTTTCGAAATTCATCCGGTGCAGCACGCGGTAGGCGTCGCGCGCCATGTCGTATCCGAGCACGCTGACCCGGCCTGCGGTCGGCGCCACCAGCGACATGATCATGCCGATGGTCGTGGTCTTGCCGGCGCCGTTGCCGCCGAGCAGCCCCGTCACGCTGCCCGCCGGGATGCTGAACGAAATCGCGTCCACCGCGACGGCGTCGCCGTAGCGCTTGGTCAGGCGATCCGCTTCGATCGCAGGCGGGGAGACGTTCACGTTCATAGGGAATGCCGAAACTAGCTCGGCCTTCTAGCCGAATTGGGGCAGGTCCGCCCGTAAATTCTCGTCGGGCCGCCGCGAAACGCCTAGGATGGCGGGATGAGCAACCCCGGCGAGCGGATCAGCGGCCAGCATCATTTTGGGCTCAGCCTGAGCGCGCTGGTCAACCTGCGTTGGCTTGCGGTCGCGGGCCAGACCGTCGCGCTCGCGATCGTCGAGTGGGGCCTCGATTATTCGCTGCCGGCGATCCCCGCCTTCGCGATCGTAGGCGTCACGGCCGCCGTCAACGTTGCGCTGCGGCTCGGCTATGCCACCACTTATCGCCTGTCCGACAAGGAAGCGGGCGCGCTGCTCGGTTTCGACATCGTGCAGCTTGCGATGCTGCTGTATCTGACCGGCGGGCTGGTCAATCCGTTCAGCGTCTTGTTCCTGGCGCCGGTTCTGATTTCGGCGATGGCGTTGAAGCCCCGCACCACGCTTTTGCTCGGCGCGCTGGTGGTGACGGTATCGACCGTGCTCGCGGTGCATTCGCTGCCTTTGCCATGGAACGGCGAGCCGATCGTGCTGCCGCCGCCTTATGTCGCCGGCATCTGGTTTTCGATCGTGATTTCGGTGGTGTTCATCGGCGCCTACGCTTGGCGCGTCGCCGACGAGACACGAAAACTTTCCGATGCGCTTTCCGCAACCGAACTCGTGCTCGCGCGCGAGCAGCAGATTTCCGCGATCGACGGTTTGGCCGCGGCCGCCGCCCACGAGCTCGGCACGCCGCTTGCGACGATTGCGCTGGTGACGCGCGAGCTCGAGCGCGCGATTCCCGAGGATGCGCAACACGGCGCCGACATCCGGCTGCTACGCCAGCAGACCGAGCGCTGCCGCACGATCCTGCGTACGCTGACGTCGCTCGAATCGGGGCTCGCGCCCTTCGACAAGATGCCGCTTTCGCATCTGATCGAGGAGGTGGTGGCACCCTTGCGCGATTTCGACATCGAGTTCGAGATTCGCCTTCCTGAAGATCGCAGCAACGAGCCGATAGTCGTGCGCAATCCCGCGATTCTCTACGGGCTGGAAAGCATCGTCGAGAACGCAGCGGACTTCGCGAAGGAAAAAGTCACCATCGTCGCCGAATGGAACGCGATGGTCGTGAACATCGCTGTCTCCGACGACGGTCCGGGCTTCGCACCGGAGATCATCGGCCGCATCGGCGAGCCATATTTGCGTGCGCGCGGACAGAGCCCGTTCCGTCGGAACAAGGGCGACGAGGAGCGGGGCGGTCTCGGTCTCGGCTTCTTCATCGCAAAGACATTGCTCGAACGCGGCGGCGGCAGTCTGCGCGTCGAGAATCGTACGCCGCCGCATACCGGCGCGGTGGTTCGCGTGAGCTGGCGCCGAGAGGCGCTTGAAGTCGCAAGCGGCACAACCCAGGCGCGCACGGAACGTCCGGCTGAACCTTCCCTTGCCAGCGACCCCCGGGCGCACTAAATGTCGCAGGGGCGGCGAAGGTCCGCTTTTCAGGCACTTCCAAGCGGGCAAGTAGGCGGCAAGCAGCGCCGCAGAGTGAGATATGGAGCATTTTGCAATGGCCGGCGCATCCGCTAACGGCCTTGGAACCGATAAACATCTTCTGATCGTCGACGACGACAAGCCCTTTCTGGAGCGGCTGGCCCGCGCCATGGAAGGCCGCGGCTTCGAGGTTTCGACCGCCGATTCGATCGCGGACGGCCTTGCGAAGGTGAAAGACAATCCGCCGGCTTATGCGGTCGTGGATATGCGTCTCGGCGACGGCAACGGCCTCGATGTGATTTCGGCGCTCAAGGAAAAACGCCCGGAAGCGCGCGGCATCGTCCTCACCGGCTACGGCAACATCGCCACCGCCGTGACCGCGATAAAGTTGGGCGCGGTCGATTATCTCGCAAAACCCGTCGATGCCGACGACATTTATGCTGCGCTGACCGCGGCCGGCGGTGAGAAAGCGCCGCCGCCGGAGAAGCCGATGTCGGCCGATCGCGTGCGCTGGGAACACATTCAGCGCGTCTACGAGCTTTGCGAGCGCAATGTTTCGGAAACCGCGCGGCGGCTGAACATGCATCGCCGCACCTTGCAGCGCATTCTCGCCAAGCGCGCGCCGCGCTGACCTCTAGAAAAGTTCAGCCTGGATTTTCGGATCGTTGATCGCGGAGAGCCGCGCCGACGAAATCCGTGCGATCCGCAGCATCACCGCCTTGCGCGTTGCCGCCACCAGCGGATGCGCCGAGGCCTCCCGTAAAATCGCGCCGCCATAACCATCGACCACCATGAGCCCGGCTTCCTGCGGGATCACTTCCTGCGGAAAATCGCAATCGACCGCGAAGAACAGCCGGTCGCAGTGCGCGCGGTATTCTTCCCATTTTTGATCGGTGCGGAAATCATTGAGGCACGACTTCACTTCGACGATCCAGATTTCGCCGGAAGTGCCGATCGCGGCGATATCGGCGCGGCGGCCCGACGGCAGCGGCAATTCGGTGATCGCGGCATAACCCATCGCATGAAGCAGCCGAATCGCGCCGCGGCAGATCGTGCGCGCGGGTTCGAAATTGTTTTGGCCGAAAGGCGGCGGGATCGGGACCGGATTCGTCATGGCGTGAGGCCGAGAATACCAGCAGAAGCGTTTCTCGTGAAACCGCGAAAAATCCCGGCAGCAATTCTGACCTGAGGTGCGGCGAATTTCGCCATACAGCCGCCCGCGCTTCGCCCCGGTTCCATCCCCGTTCGGCCCGCATGCCGCGAAATCATCCCCGCGCATTTGCAATCCAATGGGAGAGGGTTTCATGCGATTGACGCTTATCTATCTGGCTCTGGTCACCGCGCTTGTGGTGCCGTTCTCGGTCTATCCGGCGCGCGCCGCTAAACCGATCGTCGAGGTCGCCTTCGTGCTCGACACCACCGGCTCCATGAGCGGGCTGATCGAAAACGCGAAGCGCAAGATCTGGTCGATTGCGACCGCGATCGTGGACGCAAATCCCGACGCCGAAGTCCGCATGGCGCTGGTCGCCTATCGCGACATCGGCGACGAGTACGTGACGAAGAAATTCGATCTCACGGTCGATATTCAGGGCCTCTATGCGGAGCTTCTGAAATTCCGCGCGCAGGGCGGCGGCGACTGGCCGGAAAGCGTGAACGAGGCGCTCGACGTCGCGGTCACCAAGCTGAACTGGACGCAGGATAGCGGCGTCCGCAAGATCGTGTTCCTGGTCGGCGATGCGCCGCCGCACATGGATTACAAGCAGGACCGCAAATACTCCGAAGTCGTCAAAGATGCGCGCGCGCGCGGCATCATCGTGAACGCAGTGCAGGCGGGGCCTGCGCGCGATACCGAGCGCTTCTGGCGCGAGATCGCGCAACTCGGCGACGGCAAATATATCCAGATCCCGCAGGACGGCGGCGTCGCCGTCATCATCAAGACGCCTTACGACCGCGAAATTCTGGAACTGCAAATCCGCCTGAACCGCACCGTGCTTCCCTACGGCAAGCGCGCGCAGCAGGAAAACGTCAGGCAGCGGCTAGATAATGTCGCCTCGGCGCCGGTTTCGACCGCGACCGACATCGCGGTCTATCGCAACAAGAGCAAGAACTCGGGCGTGGTTTCGGCCGATGGCGATCTCGTGGCCGACGTCGAATCGGGCCGCGTGAAGCTCGAAGCGGTCCCGGATGCGGAACTGCCGGAAACCCTGCAAAAGCTGCCGCCTGCCGCGCGCAAGGTGGAAGTCGAGAAGCAGAACGCCGAGCGCAAGGCGATCGACGAAAAGCTCGCGCAACTCGTGAAAGAGCGCGACGCCTATGTCGCCGCCGAGCGCAAGAAGAATGCGCCCGCCGCGAAGAAGGATTCCTTCGATCAGGTGGTTGAGGAAACGCTGCGCATGCAGATCCGCCCCGCGCCGGTGAACTGAACGCGCAAAAGATACGCGTAAAGCAAAGACAAGGGCGGCTGTCATGGCCGCCCTTGTTTGCATTCGGGCTTTCGCGCAATCTCGCGGCCGCCATGACTGCAATCGATCTCGAAGCCGAATACAACAACCGCGCGCGCGTGCCGGAACACCCGGCCATCATCGCGAAGTGGAAAAGCGACGCGGAGATGTTCCGCGCAGCGCATAAGAACGTTGAGCAGGACGTTTATGGCCCGCAACCGAGGCTCAAGACGGATATTTTCTGGCCTGACGCTTCGCGCGATGCGCCGCTCGCGCTTTTCATTCACGGCGGTTACTGGCAGGCGCTCGACCCTTCGTTCTTCAGTCATCTCGCGAAGGCTGCGAATGCGAACGGCGTCGCGCTCGCGCTTTGCGGATACAATCTTTGTCCGGCGGTTTCGGTCGGATTGATTATCGAAGAAGTGCGGGTCGCGGTGTTCAGTCTCTGGCGCCGCTATCGGCGGCGGATTCTGGCGTGCGGACATTCCGCGGGCGGGCACCTTACTGCGTGTCTGCTCGCGACCGATTGGCGCGAGTGGAGCGCGGAGCGTGATTTACCCGAGGATCTCATTTCCGCCGGTCTGTCTGTTTCGGGCCTGTTCGATCTGAGGCCACTGGTTCCGACTACGGTGAACAACGCGCTTCAATTGGACGAGGCCGAAGCCGCGCGGCTTTCGCCGCTGCATTGGCTGCTCTCCGGAAAGCGGACCTTGGACGCTTGGGTCGGCGGCGTGGAAAGTGCCGAATATCTGCGTCAAAGCCGGACAGTCGCCGAGGCGTGGGGAAAGCAGGGTGCCGAGACCGCCTATTGCGAGATTGCGGGCGCAAATCACTTCACGGCGCTCGATCCCCTGAGCGACCCGGAAAGCCGAATCTCGCAGCGATTGGCGGCACTTGCCCATGCGTTGCGATAGGCCGCCCAATCGGATATTTGAAAAGCCAAGCACCCGTAGCTCAGCTGGATAGAGCGTTGCCCTCCGAAGGCAAAGGTCACACGTTCGAATCGTGTCGGGTGCGCCATTTTTCCCGAATATTTCCGCAAAGACCTCGATGCGCTTTCTGATCACGGGCACCGCCGGCTTCGTCGGCTTCAATCTCGCGAAGCGGCTGCTCGCCGACGGTCACGAAGTGCAGGGCATCGATGCGCTGACGCCTTATTATGACGTCGAACTGAAGAAGAAGCGTCATGGCATTCTCGCGGGTTCGAACCGCTTCACCGCGCATGTCGCCAACATCGAGGACGCGAAGAAGTTCGAGGCGATTCACGCCGGCGCCAATCCGGACGTGATCGTGCATCTCGCAGCCCAGGCGGGCGTGCGCTACAGCCTTGAAAACCCGGAAGCCTATGTGCGCTCGAACGTGGACGGCACGTTCAATCTTTTGGAGATCATGCGCCGCAAGCCGCCGAAGCATTTCATCTTCGCGTCCACCAGCTCGGTTTACGGCGCAAATAAAAAAATGCCTTTCGTCGAAACCGAGCGCGCCGATCATCCGCTGACGCTCTACGCCGCCACCAAGAAGGCCGGCGAACTGATGGCGCATTCCTATTCGCATTTGTTCGGAATTCCCACGACGGTGGTGCGTTTCTTCACGGTCTATGGGCCGTGGGGCCGTCCCGATATGGCGCTATTCAAGTTCACGGACGCGATCCTGAAAGACAAGCCGATCGACGTGTATGGCGAAGGCCGCATGTCGCGCGACTTCACCTTCATCGACGATCTGGTCGAGGCGATTGCGCGGCTCGTGCCGCTGCCGCCGGAGTTGGGTGCGGCGAGCGACGCGATCGATTCTTTAAGTCCGGCGGCCGCGTTTCGCGTCGTCAATATCGGTGGCGGTTCGCCCGTCGAGCTTACGCGTTACATCGAGGCGATCGAGGAGAAGCTCGGCAAGAAGGCGATCAGGAACATGATGCCGATGCAGCCGGGCGACGTGCGCGACACCTTTGCCAGCGCCGACCTTCTGGAAGAGCTGACGGGCTATCGTCCCTCGACGCCGGTCGAGGAAGGCGTCGCGAAATTCGTCGACTGGTACCGGGATTATTTCCGCGTCTGAGCGCGCGCCCCGCGTTCAGTGGCCTTTGGCGTGCTTCGCGTCGCCGATCTTGTCGGTCCAGGCGAGCGCGAGACCCGAAAGCACGAAGACGATGTGAATGCCGACCAGCCAGAACAGATAGCGGTCGGTGCTGGCGCCGGTCGTGCCGTCCGGCATGTTGCCGAGTTTCATGAAGGCTTTCAGCACCTGCACGGCCGAGATCGCGACGATCGACGCGAACAGTTTCTGCTTCAAGCCCGTGAAGTCGATCTGCGTCATCCATTCCGGCCAGTCGGGATGACCTTCGGGATCGATCTTGGAGACGAAGTTTTCGTAACCCGAGAACACCACGATCAGCACGAGATTGGCGGTGAGCGACAGATCGATCAGCGCGAGCACGCCGAGGATGATGTCAGCTTCGGTCGAACCGGCCGCGATCGCGATGAAATGGATCAGCTCCTGCACGAACTTCATCAGCAGGATCAGGAGCGAGATGATGAGGCCGAAATAGAACGGCGCCATCACCCAGCGGCTCTGGAAGATCAGCCGTTCAAGCCAAAGCTCGAAAAAAGGGACCGACCGTGGTTCGGGTTGCTTCGCCATGAAGCAATCGATGCCACGGCCGGCCGGATTCGCGCAAGCGCTCTGTTAATGGGCGGAGGCGTTGACCCCGGTGCCGATCTGGCAGGCAACGCCGGTGCCGCCGAGGCCGCAATAGCCGTGCGGGTTCTTCGCCAGGTACTGCTGGTGATATTCCTCGGCGAAATAGAACTCCGGCGCGTCCAGAATTTCGGTCGTGACCCCGCCATAGCCCTTGGCCTTCAGCGCCTTCTCATATTCGGCCCTGGAGGCAAGCGCCGCCTGCTTCTGCTCCGGATCGGAAACGTAGATGCCGGAGCGATACTGCGTGCCGATGTCATTACCCTGACGCATGCCCTGCGTCGGGTCATGACTTTCCCAGAAGGTCTTGAGCAGTTTTTCGAAGGAAGTCTTCGCGGGGTCGTAGACCACGAGCACGACTTCGTTGTGCCCGGTGCGGCCCGAGCAGACTTCTTCGTAAGTCGCGTTCGGCGTGAGACCCGCGGCATAGCCGACCGCGGTGGTATAGACGCCGGGCAATTCCCAGAATTTGCGCTCTGCACCCCAGAAGCAGCCGAGGCCGAAGATCGCCTGCTTGAAGCCGGCAGGGTAAGAGCCCTTGATCGGGGTCTTCAACACGAAATGGTTTTGCGCGGTCGGCATCGCCTGCGCGCGGCCGGGCAGCGCGTCTTTGGCAGCGGGGATTTCGAGGCTTTTGCGGAAGAAGAGCATCGTCTGTCTCCTTGGGTTCTGCCGCCAATATAAGGTCGGGCGCCCGCTCCCGCGAGCGGCCCGCCGATCAAAGCCTCGCGAGCAGCCCTAGTCGCGCGACGAATAGCCGATGATTTTCTCCCGTTTCCGCCGCCCGATCAGCAGAAACAGAAGTCCGAACACGGCGAGAAACGCGAAGAAGGGAGCCGAAAGCAAATATTCGAAAAGCGGCTCGCCCGGCCCGCCCGCGAACCGCGCTTGCGCGGCGGCGAGGCTCGCCGGGTGGAGGAGCGTCCAGATCGACCGCAGGGGTGCGGCCACGAATTGCGAGGCGCTCACGCTGCGGGTCCCGTCGATCACGAGCGCGACGAATGCGCCCGCGAGCAACCACAGGCCGATAAAGCGGAACAAAAAGCGGATCATGGGGGGCTCCAAGGCGAGGCTTGCCGCGACCTTACGGTCGATTTTCGGCAAGGCAATACCGCGATTTTCGCTGCGTTCTTGTCCTGAACGCCAACCCGTATTATGCCCCTTGCCGCCGAAGTGCTCCCGCGGAGAGGTGGCCGAGTGGTTGAAGGCGCACCCGCTCGCCTCCGGCGAGCGGATTTAAAGGAAAGAGGCGTGCGCCTTCGCCGACGTGTTTGACGTGCCTGCATGGAGAGGTGGCCGAGTGGTTGAAGGCGCACGCTTGGAAAGCGTGTTTACGGGAAACCGTAACGTGGGTTCGAATCCCACTCTCTCCGCCACTTATTTTTCAAGCGATTGAAGACGCTGACTCTCTGGAGTCGCCCTTGTCCGACGCGAGCGGGTAGGACAGTAGTTTTCGCGTTAGCAAAACAACTGAGCAAAGAGTGGGATCAGAAAGCGCAGGAAATAGCGTGGTCCCCGGAAAGCCTCACTATGTCCGCTGACAATATCGAAGACTCATTGCAACCATTAGACGCCGGCTTGGCGCACCGCATGCATCAGATCAGCGTCAATAGGGCCACCGCCACGCCCAGTACGAGCACGCTTCCGACGAGGCCGCTCTGCGGCCATTCAGTGTAACCGACGAGCCAGGGCGGAGCCTGGAAGACGACGTAAAGTCGCGCGACCTCGATGACGAAGATCGCCGCGGCATGAACCGCAATTGGAAGCCACAGGTTGCGCCCGCCGACGACATAGGCAAGTCCGAACAGGCAGCCGACAATGAAATAGCCGTAGGCCACCTGCTTGATTGGCTTCCAATCGACCGGCTTTACAAAGTGTACCGCCGAGAACGCAGCGGAATTCATGATGATCGCCAGCGCCGTATAAGCGGATGATTGCGGAAGCAACCGGAGCATCTGTTCGAGAAGAATTCCTCGAAACACTGCCTCCTCGAAAATCGAGACCGGCAATGGTCCCGGAAAAATGCGCCGAAGCAGTTTGCCGCGCCGCTTCGCTTGATCGTGCTGCGGCTCGAATCGTGCCCAACCGGCTGCGATGTAGAGCGCGTACATCGAGGCGGCCGGAAAAAACATGATCGAAAACGCCGCTGCGATACTGTGCCAAGGAACAGGGGTTGGAAAAGCTTGATGCAGCGCGTCGATCGGACGAATGCCGAGAGCAAGAGGCGTCGCAACCAGAACAAAGATCCAGAATGAGTGGATCAGCACACGGCCCGTCCACACCGCCACAGGGCCGCGCTTCTTGAATCTCAATGGCCAAGCCAAGGGCTCGCCGGCAAGCGTGAGTACGACGCTTTGAATCGCCCAGAGCGCGCTCAGCCCGAGCGCGGCAGTTCCTAATACGATCAAGACATTCATTCGGTTGTCGATGTTCTCGGCGTCGCGTGCAGGAAACGGCCCCAGCGCCTGTCGAGCCAGAATAGCCAGTTCTCCGGGTTCGCTCGAAGCCTGCCCTCAAACCAGCGGCACCAGTCCTGGGCGGCCGCACGCATGATGGCATCGTGGTCGCCAGTATCGGCAACGCCCGCACGCTCGAAGGCCAGCATCGCGGTTGAATCACCTTGCCATTGTACGGACGCTCGTATCATCGGTGCCCGCGCCAAGATCGCCAGAGCAAAGGCGCCGCCGTGCAATCTGGCCCTGCGTCCGAAGATCGATACCTCAACGCCGTGTTCTGCATCTGCAAGAAGATCGGGCGTGATAGCGAGCACTTTGCCGTGCTTCAGAAACTTCAGATAAGTCACGGCGTCTTTGATTGCCGAGCTTCCATTCGGACGTAGCACGATCTCGGCGCCGAGCGCATTGTACCATTTCTGCTTGCGCGCGGCCCGTTCCGGCGTTGGCGCTTGACGCACCAGCATAACCATCGGGTGTTTGTTCTTGTGTCTGAGGTTGACGCTCGCGGCCAGGAGTTCGTGCCCCGACCAGTGCGGCGCAGTGAGGATAACACCGCGCCCTTCGGCAACGGCTTCATCCAGGAGCCGTATCGTTTCATCGAATTTGACCTCTCCCGGGATCGGCGTCCCGGTGAGGCCGTGGTGGAATGTTGCCAGCGCGCCGGACAAGGACCAGCCGGCGTGTTGAAAATAGCGGCGCTCGGCTTGAGCGGGCACTTCGTCGCCCAGAGCCAGAATCATGTTCTCTCGAACTCTCCGACGCAGCATCGGAATGCTGCTCGCAAGCCAGACCAGGAAACGAACGGTCGAACGCTGCGCGCTAATCGAAAGCGCCGCGGTTGCAACGATCGACTGACGGATAGCGATTTGCGCCGCGTTGCGCCGTAACCGGTGCAGGAAATTTGCCACAGGGAAGTTGCTGTTGGTTCGGACCTTTGAGGAGCCCATAGTCGCATAACTGCTGGTGGCGGACATCCGTGAACCAAGACCTCAAATATCGTCCGGCCTGGCGTGATGGGTTACGGCCCGCCGGTCGCTTTGATCCCAGGGAATAAAGACCGGGGCGGGCTTTTCGCGCGCGGATATATTGTAGCGCGCTCTCGCCACGCGAGCGCCATAAATGACTTCGCCCGCGAGGTCGGCTATGAAGGCCGGATGCGGAAGGTCGTCTGGTTAATCGCATTTGCCGTTGCGGCGCTCCTGTTCGGAGCGGCGGACAGCGCATTTGCGCATTCCGCGGCCGCCCATGCTTCGCCGAGTGTCGCGTCCTCTCATGCCGCAACCGGCGCGGAAGAGATCCGGACGAAACGCTTGCCCGGCGAATTCGTTACCGCCTCGAGCACGCAGCAGAAACTCTGTCCGCATGGCGCGAACCGGGCCGATTGCGAATCCTGTTGTGCGTGTTCGTCCGGCGTGTCTGCGGCGATCGTCACCGATGAATTGGCTGTCGGTAACTTTCCGCTTGCAAAGCCGCGATTGCTTGCCGCCGCGCCGCTTCGGTTGCGGCAAACATCCTTCGACCTGAGCCGACCTCCGAAAATCTTCGCCTGATCACGAACGCGCCCTGCCGTCAGGCCGGGCGCATTGGGTTCATGTTGCGAAGGATTTTCCATGCGCGCACGTCTCGCTTATGCCGCGAGTTTTCTCGTTATATTCGGCTTTCAGCTCACGCCCTCGCTTGCGCATGACGGGCACGATCACGACGAGCCCGCGCAGGCGGCAAGTCAGGCCGCGCCTCGCGGCGAAGCCGTGTCCGGGGATATGCAACTGGTCGCGGTGCTTCGCGATGGCGTGGTGACGGTCTATCTCGACCGGCTGTCGAATAACGAGCCGGTCACCGATGCCGAAATCGAGGCGCTCACGCCATCCGGCACGCAAAAAGCGGAACGCGGCGCAGGCGGCACGTATCGCATACCCGCGAAGTGGACGAATGCATCCGATCATCTCGATCTGATCTTCACCGTCACGCGCGCCGGGAGCAGCGAGGTGCTCCCGGTGACGATCGCCGGGATAACCGCGCGAGCAGACAAGCTCGAAGCCAAGCCGGCGCCCCGATGGACGCTCGCGCTCGCGGGCTTTGCGATCGCATTTATTGCCTTCATCGCAGGCGCGGTGACGATCGTTCGCTCCCCGAGGCTTGCGCGGCGCTATCTAGGCGCCGTCGTGCTCGTCATGCTTGCCGTGCTTGCCGTGCTTGCGTCGGCGCAGGCGCATGAAGCGAACAACGACAATCATTCCCCGGCGCCAAGCGCCCAGGATGTTTCGCAACGCCTTCCCGACGGCACGATTTTCGTTCCGAAAGCGGTGCAGCGCTTGCTCGCGATCCGGACCGGGGCGGCAAAGGACGGCGAATATGCGCGCACCGTCGAACTGCCCGGACGGGTCATCCCCGATGCCAATGCAAGCGGATATGTGCAGTCGACGCTTGCCGGAAGGCTGTTGCCGCCGCCCGACGGATTTCCGGCGCTCGGCAGCCGGGTAACGAAAGGGCAGGTGCTGGCTTATGTCGAGCCGCCGATCCAGGCGATCGACGTTTCCGACATGCGCCAGAAGGAGGGCGAGCTGCTCCAGCAGATCGCGATTGTCGAGCGGCGCGTGGTGCGCTTCGAAAAGCTCGTCGAAAGCAACGCAATTCCCCGCACGCAACTCGAAGACGCGCGAACGGAACTCGAAGGATTGCGCGGCCGCAGGGCGCAACTCGAGAAAATCCGCCGCGAGCCGGAGGTGCTGGTCGCGCCGGTCAGCGGCGTGATCGCGGAAGCGAACACCGTCGCGGGGCAACTCGCGCAGCCGAGCACCGTGGTCTTCCAGATCATCGATCCCGCGCGCCTCTGGGTAGAGGCGCTGAGCTTCGATGCCATCGCGGGCGTCGGCGACGCGAGCGCGCGAACCGAAAGCGGCCATTCGCTTAAGCTGCTTTTCCGGGGAAGTGCTGCCGCGCTGCGCAACCAGTCGATCGCGGTGCAGTTCGCAATCGATGGCAGCACCACGGACGTATGGGCTGGGCAGTTCGTCACCGTGTTTGCGAGCCTTCCCGGGAAGCGCCGTGGAATCCGGGTGCCGCGCGCCGCGGTGGTGCGGGCCGCGAACGGGCAGCAGGTGATTTTCGAACACGTCAGCGCGGAGCGTTTCGCGCCGAAGCTCGTGAAGATCGAACCGCTTGATGCGGACAATGTGCTGGTCATGGACGGCCTGAAAGATGGCGCCCGCATTGCGGTGCGCGGTGCCGAACTGCTCGATCAGGTGCGCTGATGTTTGCATTTCTCGTCAGCCGCTCGCTTCGCAATCGCGTCCTCGTGCTCGCGGCTTCCGCTGCGCTGATGATCTATGGCGGCTTTGCGATCACGCAGTTGCCGGTGGACGTGCTGCCCGATCTCAACCGGCCGACCGTCACCATCATCACCGAAGCCGAAGGGTACGCGCCGCAGGAAGTCGAGCAGCTCGTCACCTTCCCGATCGAAACCCAGATGAACGGGCTTCCCGGCGTGACGCGGGTGCGCTCTGTCTCGGGCGTCGGGCTCTCTTTCGTTTATGTGGAGTTCGAGTGGAGCGCGGAGATCTTCCGCATCCGCCAGCAGGTCGCCGAGCGGCTTGCGCTCGCGCGGGAACAATTGCCTGCAAACATTAGTCCGCAACTCGGCCCGGTTAGTTCGATCATGGGCCAGGTGTTCATGTTCGCGGTGACGAACCCGAAGATTTCGCCGATGGAGTTGCGGGAGCTTGCGGATTTCACCATCCGCCCCCGGCTTCTCACCGTGCCCGGCGTCGCGCAGGTTATTCCGATGGGCGGCGAGGTGCGCCAGTTTCGCATCCTCGTGAACATGCCGGCGATGCGCGCCTTCAACGTCACGCCCGAGCAGGTGGAAAAGGCGCTCGTTTCCTTCGGCGCCAATCTCGGCGGCGGATTTACCGACCAGCACGCGCGCGAATATCTGATCCGTAGTGTCGGGCGCTCGATGAGTCTCGACGATCTGCGCAATATCGTGGTGTCCAGCGACGCGGGCGGCCAGATTTTTCTGCGCCAGGTCGCCGACGTCGCCTTCGGCGCGCGCGTGAAGCGCGGCGACGCCGGCTACATGGGCAGTCCGGCCGTCATGGTATCGGTCGAGAAGCAGCCGTTCGTCGACACGATCAGGCTGACCAAAGACATCGAGGCCGCGCTGCAATCGATCGCGAGCGCCATGCCGGAAGGCACGAAGCTCGATCAGGTGTTGTTCCGGCAGGCCAATTACATCGACGCCTCGATCGGCAACCTGCGGAAGGTGCTGGTTGAGGCGGTCGTCGTCGTCGCCGTCATCCTGTTTCTGTTTCTTCTGAACGTGCGCACGACCGCCATTTCGCTTACCGCGATTCCGGTGTCGCTGCTCGTCACTGCGCTCATATTCCATTTCGCGGGACTGTCGATCAACACCATGACGCTCGGCGGGATCGCGATTGCGATTGGCGAACTGGTCGATGACGCGGTGGTCGATGTCGAGAATATCTTCCGGCGGCTGCGCGAGAACCGCGCCGCGGGGAACCCGCGCTCGGCTTATGAGGTAATCTTCAGCGCGAGTCAGGAAGTCCGCTCGGGGATCGTCTACGCGACCCTTGTCATCATCCTTGTGTTCGTGCCGCTGTTCGCGCTTTCGGGAATCGAAGGTCGGCTGTTCGTGCCGCTCGGGCAGGCCTACGTCATTTCGATTCTGGCAAGCCTGCTCGTATCGATCACGCTGACGCCGGTCCTTGCCTATTACCTGCTGCCGGACATGAAATCGCTCGGCGAGCGGGAAAGCGCGGTCGTTTCCACTTTGAAGCGGTGGAATGCCGCCTTGCTCCGCCGCGCGTTCCTCCATCAGCGCGCAGTGCTGGCCGTGACCGCTCTGCTGGTTACGCTCGGCATTGCCGGGCTCATGTTCCTGCCGCGCGTGTTCCTGCCGACCTTCAACGAAGGCACCTTCACCGTCGGTGTGCAGTTCAATCCCGGAATCTCGCTTGCTGAATCGGGCCGGATCGGCGCGATCGCGGAACGTCTGGTGCTCGAAATCCCGCAGGTGAAGCTCGTCGGCCGCAGAACTGGCCGCGCCGAACTCGACGAACATGCCGAGGGCGTGCATGTCTCCGAGCTCGAGGTGGAATTGCGGCCGGGCGCGGACAAGACCGCGGTAGCGGCGGAAATCCGCGCGCGGCTCTCCGTGCTGCCCGTTTCCGTCATCGTCGGGCAGCCGATCTCGCACCGCATCGATCATATGCTGAGCGGCGTGCGCGCGGAGATCGCGCTAAAGCTGTTCGGCGACGATCTCGATGCGCTCCGCCGCGTGGCGGAGGAACTGCGCGGCAAGATCGCGGCGATCCCGGGCGTGCGCGATTTGCAGGTCGAAAAGCAGGTTCTCATTCCGCAACTCGAAGTGCGCGTGGATTACCGCAAGGCTGCGCTCTATGGCGTGCAGCCCGCGGCGGTAGTCGAACAGATCAGCCGTTTGTCGAGCGGCCGGGTGGTTTCGCGCGTGGTCGATGGCGTTCGCCGCTTCGATGTGGTGCTGCGCCTGCCCGAACGGATGCGGACGACGCAAGGGCTCGGCGACTATCTCATGCAGACGCCGTCGGGCTGGATTCCCGCGCGCCAGATCGCGGAGATCCGCGAGACCGACGGACCGAACCAGATTCTCCGGGAGAACGGCCGTCGCCGCATCGCTGTCTTCGCCAACACCGACGGTTCCGGTGCCGCCGCGATCGCGCAGGCGATCCAGCAGCAGATCGACGCGACCCGATTGCCGCAAGGCATGTTCGTGCAACTCGAAGGAAATTTCGCGGCACAGGCGAGCGCCAGCAGAAAGATCGCCGGTCTTTCGGCGATCTCGCTGCTCCTGATTTTCGCGGTGCTATACAGCCGTTATCGCTCGGTTACGCTGACACTGATTATTCTGGGCAGCATTCCCTTCGCGCTGGTCGGCAGCGTTGTGGCGCTCCTGCTCGCGGGCCTGCCGCTCTCGGTCGCGTCGATGATCGGCTTCGTCACGCTCACCGGCATTGCGACGCGGAACGGCATCCTGAAGATCAGCCACTACATCAACCTCTCGTTGCGCGAGGGCATGACGTTCGGCGAAGCATTGATCGTACGCGGCACGCTGGACCGGCTGACGCCGGTGCTGATGACGGCGCTATCGGCGGGCGTGGCGCTCGTGCCGTTGATGATCGATGCGGACTCGCCCGGCAAGGAAATCCTGCACCCGGTCGCGGTCACGATTTTCGGCGGTCTGGTCAGCGCGACCTTGCTCGACGCAATTCTGACCCCGCTACTGTTTCTTCGCTACGGAAGAAAGCCGCTCGAAAGATTGTCGGCGGAAGCGGGAGACGCGGGCCACGAGAAAACTTCGGAAGCATTCTGAATCAAAAGGAGAACTAAAAATGCAGAGTCTAAAAGCTATTTCCACCGTCGCCGCGCTTGTTATTTCAAGTGCCGCTTTCGCTCATGCGCCGGAGAAGGGCAAACACGGCGGTCAACAGGTCAATGCCGGCAATTATCATGTCGAGGCGGTGGTGAAAGGGAACACCATCGATCTCTTCTTCACCGACCATGGGGAAACGCCGGTGCCGACCAAAGGCTTCAAGGCCACCGCGATCCTGGTCGTGAACGGAAAGCCGGTACGGATTTCGCTCGCGCCCCGCGGTGAGAACAGGATCACGGGTACTTCTCCCGTCGAACTGGCGGTGCCGATCCGCGGCGCGGTACAGATCACGAACGGCGACGGCGAGACGGTGCAGGCGAAATTCTGATCCGGTTCGGAAAAAAGGGGAGCGCCGGTGAAGCCCGGCGCGATACCCTCGATCTGCACGCGCTGGTCTAAAGTACGGGGCTTGCGGCCTGTCCTTCAGCCGAGCCGTGCAATCGCTTTTTGCAAATCGCGTTTGTATTGCAGAAAGTCGACAAAGATGCCGTGCTCGCCGCGGTCTGTCTTTTCGCCGGCCGTGGCGTGGCGCTCGATCTCGCCACGAAATGCGCGGGCCGCTTCGGGCTTTTCTTTCTTTGCCTTGATATAGGCCGCAATCAGATCGGTTTGCAGCGCGCGGCCCGGCCAGCCGACGCCCGCACCTTCGAGCAAGCCCGCGACGAACAGGCCGTTATCGGTCGGCGGAAACACATTCATATAAAGACGCGGCGCGCCGAAACGCGGCTGCCAGTTCAGCGGCGCGAGATCGTCGAGAAACGGGAAGGTGATGCGATAGCCGGTCGCAAACACCACGACATCGGCCTCGTCGCGTTTACCGTCCTCGAAGATCACGCTGTCGCCGTCGAAGGATTTCACGGGTTTGCGGAGCGCAACGTCGCCTTGTCCGAGATGCAGGAGCACGAGCGAGTTCACGATGGGCGTGCGGTCGTAAAGCCGATGCGCAGGTCTCGGCAGGCCGAAACGCTCCGGCGGTCCGGCGAGCAGCCGCGCGAACGGCTCATGCAGCCGCGAGCGCAGCCACTTCGGCAGCACGAATTTCGCCTGGTGATTGCTGAGATCGGCCGGCTTTCCGGCTACGAATTTCGGCACGAAATGATTGCCGCCGCGCACGCTCCACAATACGGATTTCGCGCGGTGGATTGCATCGACCACGATATCGCAGCCGGTATTGCCCATGCCGCAGATCAGCACGCGCTTGCCGTCGAAAATTTCGGGCGACTTATAGTCCTTCGCGTGCATCAACGTGCCGGAGAAATTTCCGGAGACCTTCGGCATCAGCGGATCGCTCAGATGCCCGTTTGCGATCACGACGCCGTCATAGTCGCGGGTCTCGCCTTGATCGAAGGTCGCGCGCCAGCGCTCGCCATTCCGCTCGAGCTTCGCGACGCCGTCGTTGAAGCGGATCAGCGGATAGAGATCGAAGTGCTTCGCGAAATCCTTGAAGTATTGCTCGATCTGTTTGCGGCTTGGATAGGCGGGCCAGTCATCCGGCATGGGAAAATCGGCAAACGCGGTCGTGAACTTGGACGAGATCAGATGCGTCGAGGCGTAGACCGCGCTGGATTGCGCGCCGTAAAGCCATTGTCCGCCGACATCGGCATTGCGCTCCGCCGCTTCGACAGGAAGCCCCGCATCCTTGAAGCTGCGGATCGCAGCGAGCCCGGCTGGGCCAGTGCCGATGACGAGATAAGTCATTGCCGGCTGCTCTTGAGATAGCGCTGGAATACGGCAGCCGCATCATATTGCGGCGTGTAGCCGAATTCGCTTTTCAGCTTTTCGTTCGCAAGCACCGGCCGGTACTGGATGAACTTCACGTGCTCCGGCCCGAGATTGGTGAGCCGTAGCGTCTTGAAGATCCAGAGCGCGGTCTTGAGCAGCGCGGGCGGCAACGGAAGAAATCTCTTGCCGAGAAGGTTCGCGATTTCGCGCAGACTCAGCGTGCCGTCACCCGCGAGATTGAACACGCCGTCGCGCGTCTCGTTCACCGCCTTTGCAAGCGCCGCGACCACGTCGCTTTCCGAAATCAGCGAGAACGGCGTCGTGGTTCCGCTTAAGCCCACCACGACCGGACGCGCGAAGATCGCGGTGATCTGGTTGTTGGTGCCCGGGCCGAGCACGGTGCAGGGGCGGAACACGGTCTGTTTCAGTTGCGGATATTTTTCGCGCCATTCGGCGAGCATCTCTTCGACCAGCCGCTTGTGCTTCGAATAAGGAAAATCCTCGTTGCCGCGCAGCGGATCGCTTTCGCGCAGCGGCACCGGATTGTCGGCGCGATAGCCGTAGGCCGCGCCGCTCGAAGTCACGACGATCTGCCTCGCGCCCGCGGCAAGCGAGGCTTCGAGCACGTTCTTCGTGCCGAGCACGTCGATTGCGTAGTCGCGCGCCGGATCGCCGCCCGCCGCCACCACGGAGGCGAGGTGAACCACGGTCTGCGGCTGATAGGTCCGGAACAATTCGCCGAGCTTGGGGTCGCCGATATCGGCCGCGACATAGGTCACGCCGGTAATCCGCTGCGCCTCGGGCACCTCGCGCAGGTCGAGCGCGACCACGTAATGCGGGCCGTTCAGCGCCGTGGTTAACGCACGGCCGATAAAACCGGCAGCCCCGGTGATAAGGACGGTTGCCATCAGGATTTTGCCGGATTCGTTGGGCTACGTTGCACGGGTGATTCCGGCAGCTCGTTCGTTCTTTGCCGTGAAAATGAACGAGCCCTGGCGCAGGCGCAAGCGGCGGCCTTGCGGCCAGTCAGGCCGCAAGCTAGAGGCATTCAGGCCGACACGGCAGGATGAAGGGGTATCTTATGTGGTTTCGCGTATTGACGGCCGCACTTCTCGCCGCCGGTTTTTTCGTGCTTTCGCCCAGCGTGAAAACCTTCGCGCAGGATAAAAAAGGCACCTGCGAATTCGGCGCCGACGACCAGAAGCTCAAAGGCGCCGAGCGCAAGAAATTCATCGCCCGCTGCATGGCGAAAGAAGACGCGCCGGCGAAGAAAAAGCCGAAAGCGAAGAAGAAAAAAGAAGAGCGGAAGCAGGACGAGCCGAAGAAAGACGGCTAGTCCTCGCGGAGTGCCGCGATGCGTTCCGAGCCGGCTTCTTATGACGAAGTCCGTCAGTCGGTCCGCGCGCTTTGCGCGCAGTTTCCCGGAAGCTACTGGCGCGAGCTAGACCGCGAACGCGCTTATCCCAAAGCCTTCGTCGATGCGTTGACGAAAGCGGGCTTTTTGTCCGCACTCATTCCGGAAGAATTCGGCGGCAGCGGACTGCCGCTTTCCGCAGCCGCCGCCATTCTCGAGGAAGTGCAGGCGGCGGGCTGTAATGGTGCCGCCTGTCACGCGCAGATGTACATGATGGGCACGCTGCTTCGCCACGGTAGCGACGCGCAGAAGCGAAAATATCTTCCTTCGATTGCGAGCGGCGAATTGCGGCTCCAGGCGTTCGGCGTCACTGAACCCGGCAGCGGCACGGACACGCTCAGCATCGCAACTTCGGCGCGGCGCGACGGCGATCACTATGTCATCAACGGCCAGAAGATCTGGACCTCGCGCGCCGAACATTCCGACCTGATGCTTTTGTTCGCGCGTACTACGCCGAAGGAAAGCGTCTCGAAGCGCAGCGAAGGTCTTTCCGTATTCATCGTCGAGATGCGCGAGGCGCTCGGCAATGGGCTGACGATCCGCCCCGTTCGCACCATGATGAACCATGCGACCACCGAAATCTTCATCGAGAATTTGCGCGTGCCTGCCGGAAACCTGATCGGCGAGGAGGGCAAGGGCTTCCGCTACATTCTTTCCGGCATGAACGCGGAGCGCATCCTGATCGCCGCCGAATGCGTGGGCGACGCGAAATGGTTCATCGAAAAGGCGAGCAATTATGCGCGCGAGCGCAACGTGTTCGGCCGTCCGATCGGCCAGAATCAGGGCGTGCAGTTCCCGATCGCGCGGAGCTACGCACAGATGCGTGCCGCCGAACTGATGGTCGCGGAAGCAGCAAAGCTTTATGAAAACGGCGAAGACTGCGGCGAGGAAGCGAACCTTGCGAAGTTGCTCGCCGCCGATGCTTCATGGGCGGCCGCCGACATGTGCGTGCAGACGCATGGCGGCTTCGGCTTTGCCGAGGAATACGACATCGAACGCAAGTTCCGCGAGACGCGGCTTTATCAGGTCGCGCCGGTTTCGACCAACCTGATTCTATCCTATCTCGCGGAACACGTGCTGGGTCTGCCGCGCTCGTACTAGTTACTTCTGCCGCACGACCTTGTTGCGCAGCACGCCGATTTTATCGACGTGAAGCTCGATCGTGTCGCCGTCTTTGAGGAAGCGGTCCTGCTCGAGGCCGCAGCAGTTGCCGACCGTGCCCGAGCCGATGAATTCGCCCGGATGCAGCGTCTCGTCCTTCGAAATGTGCTCGATCATCTTCTCGAAGGTGTGCAGCATGTCGGCGGTGGTGTTCTTGGCCCAGGTTTCGCCGTTCACGCGCACTTCGACGTTCATCTTCTCGGGATCGCCTAGTTCGTCGGGCGTCACGATCCACGGGCCCATCGAATTGCCCATGTCGAAACTCTTGCCCTTGGTCGGCCCGAGCCGCCCTTGCATCTCGATCACCTGCTGGTCGCGCGCCGAGAAGTCGTTGAAGATCGTGTAGCCGAAGATGTAGTCCTTCGCGTTCGCGGCAGTCACATTCTTCGCGGGCTTGCCGATATAGACGCCGAACTCGAGCTCGAAATCCATCAACTCGCTGTAGCGCGGCCAGGTCACGGTCGTGTCAGGGCCGACCACGCTGAAGCGGTTGGTGATGTAATAGACCGGAAGCTGGCGATAGACCGGCGGCACGTCAGGCTCGGCCTGAATCTTTGCCGCCGCTTCTTCGCCCTGCGACTTGCGCGCAAGATAACGCTGCATGCCGCGCGGCGCGTTCTTCACGTGCGTCGCATAGACCGAGGCGTCGCGCATCTGCGGCGGCACCGGAATCGGTGCGAGCAACTTCGTGCCGTCGAGCGGCACAACGGCTTCCTTCTTCCGTTCGCCGGCAAGTTTTTTAGCTTCGGCAAGTGCAGGCGCACCCGCTTCGATCAGCGCCAGCATCGAGGCAAACGCCGCGTTGCCGCCGCTTGCGGCCGAGAGATCGAGAATTTCCTTCTTTGCGGTATCGACCACGCCGGCGAGTTGCTTGCCGTTTTTCTCGAAAGTCGCGAGTTTCATCTTAGTTCTCCATGATCGCGACAGCGCGCGTCCAGCCGGCAGAGGCGGCCTTGATTTTTACGGGGAAGCAGGCGATCCGGAATCCGTGTGCCGGAAGCTGTTCGAGGTTGTGCAGCTTTTCGATGTGGCAATAGCCGATCTTGCGTCCGGACTTGTGTCCTTCCCAGATCAGCGAAGCGTCTTTCGTTTCGGAATATTTTCTCGCCGTGTGCACGAAGGGCGCGTCCCACGACCAGCCGTCAGTGCCGGTAACCCGCACGCCGCGCGAGGTGAGATAGAGCGTCGCTTCCGCGCCCATGCCGCAACCGCTTGCGAGATAATCGGGCTTCCCGAACCGCGCGGCCGCGGACGTATTCACGACCACGATGTCGAGCGGTTGCAAGTCGTGACCGATGCGCTTCAGTTCGGCTTCGACGTCGGCGGCGGTCGCGACATAGCCGTGATCGAAATGGCGGAAGTCGAGTTTCACGCCGGGACGGAAGCACCAGTCGAGCGGGACCTCGTCGATGGTCCAGGCGCGCTCGCCGTTATTCATGGTCGATGCGAAGTGATAGGGCGCGTCGAGATGCGTGCCGTTATGCGTGGTGAGGTTCACCTGCTCGACCGCCCAGCCTTCGCCGTCGGGAAGATCGGCGGGCTTCAGGCCGGGAAAGAATGCGCAGACACCTTCGGCGGACTCTTTGTGGTTCGTGTATTCGATTTTCGGGCCGCGGCCCGGCGGATCGGCCGGCACGTCGTTTTCCAGGGGTACCGATAGGTCGATGATTTTCATGGCGATTTCCTCCGCCGGCGGTTGGCCGCCTTGTTGCGTCCCGGCAAAAATATCGATATTTTTGATTTTGTCGACCATTTTGGATTTTGCCGGATGTCGCCCGCGAGCCTGATCAAGGAATCCACCACCGCGACCGCAGCCGCGGTGAAGAAGCTGAAGCAGGACATCATGTCCGGCGCGCTGGCGCCGGATTCGCAGCTCAAAATGCGTGAGTTGAAGTCGCGCTACGGCATCGGCGCGAGCCCGATGCGCGAGGCACTGGCCCAGCTAGCGGCCGAAGGCTTTGTGCATCAGCGCGCCCAGAAAGGTTTTCGCGTTCCGCCGGTCAGCATCGAGGAACTGAATGACATCACGAAGACGCGGCAGTTCGTCGAAGGCGAGGCGATCCGGCTCGCGATCCAGAACGCCTCCGTCGAGTGGGAAGAAGAGATCGTTGCGAGCTATCACGTGCTGGAGCGCGCGATCATTCTGATGAAGAACGGCGAGAAAGAGCGCGACTATTTCGAGGAGCGCCATCACCGCTTCCATCGCGCGCTGATCGCCACCTGTCCGCTCGAGTCCATGCGGAATTTCTGCGACGAACTTTATATCCGCAAGACGCGCTACCGCCGTCTGCTCGGCGGTTATGGCTTTACCGCCAAGGAAGTGATCGCCGAGCATCGCGAGCTGATGGACGCGGTGCTGTCCCGCAAGATCGCGCGCGCGCAGGAGACGATCCGGGAGCATATCGCGATCACGAACGACGTGATTGCCGAAGTGTTGCATGCCAAGGAACAGGGCAGGTTGGCGCCCCGGCCAGAACGGAACAAAAAGAAAAAGACGGGCCGCAAAGCGGCATAACCAGAAGAACGAACGAAAAAAATCCGACCAAGGGAGGAAGGAAAATGAAACGGAAACTATTTGCGGCGCTCGCAATCGTCGCGGCCGGTGTCGTGACGCTTGCGGCGCAGAACGCGCTCGTTGCGCAAACGCCGACCAAGATCAAGGTCGCCTATACCGCGACCTCGGACTTCGCGAGCGGCTTCATCGCGCAGGAGGCGGGCTACTTCAAGAAGCGCGGGCTCGACGTCGAATTCCAGCTGATTCCGCTGAACTCGACCATGCCGGCCGCCTTGCAATCCGGCTCGATCGATCTCGCCGGCACCACGCTGCCGGTATTCTTGCAGGCAGTCGACAGTGGCCTCGATCTCGTCGCAATCGCCGGCTCCGGCATCACGCTGCCGACCGACCAGAACTTCGGCATCGTCGTCAAAACCGACGTCACGATTTCGAAGCCGGAAGATTACGTCGGCAAGCGCATCGGCGTTCCCGGTCTCGGCGCCTTCCTGCACGTCTTGTTCCAGAACTGGCTTCTGGAAAAAGGCGTCGATATCAAGAAGGTCACCTTCGTCGAGGTCTCGTTCCCGCAGATGGCCGACGTGCTGCGTGCGGGTAACGTCGACGGCGTGATCACCGGCGAACCGATCATGAGCCGCATCGTGCAGGCCAAGATCGGCAAGGTCGCGACCTACTTCAACGAGGTGCTGAAAGGCGAAATGCCGATCATCGTCTATTCCTCGACCCGCAAATGGTATGATGCGAACAAGGCCGCGGCCAAGGCGTTCCGTGACGCGGTCGCCGACGGCGTGAAGGACGTCCGTAAGGACGACGCCTTCCTGCGCACTTCGATCGGCAAGTACATCAAGCTGCCGCCGGAAGTGCTGAAGACCATGCCGATCAACGGTCAGTGGCGCGCGGAAATTCCGCAGGAAAGCATGGCCCGCTGGCTTGAGATCATGCAGAAGCAGGGCATGCTCCGCACCAAGCTCGACCTGAAGAAGCTCGTCGCCGAGTAATGACGGCTGCGCGTAATGCGATTGAGCTGAAGGAGGTCAGCCTCTCCTTCGGCTCCAATCAAATTCTCACCGGGATCGACATGCGTGTCGAACCCGGTGAGTTCATCTGCGTCATCGGCGCGTCCGGCTCCGGCAAGACCACGCTTCTGCGCATGATCGCGGGCCTGCTTACGCCGACCAGCGGCGCGGTGCTGTTGCATGGCAAGCCGGTGCGCTCGCCGAGCCGGCGCGTTGCCGTCGTGTTTCAGGATTACGGCCGCGCCTTGCTGCCGTGGCGTCGTGCTTATGCCAATGTAAGCCTGCCGCTGGAAGCAGGCGGCATGCCGGCAAGCCAGCGCCCTGCGCGCATCCGCGAATTGCTCGCGAAGGTCGGGCTCGGAAACCACGAAGACAAGTTTCCGGGCCAGCTTTCCGGCGGCATGCAGCAGCGTTTGCAGATCGCCCGCGCGCTGGCGCAGGAACCCGATACGCTTCTGATGGACGAGCCCTTCGGCGCGCTCGACGCCATGACCCGGCAGACCTTGCAGGACGAAGTGCTGCGGCTGGTCTCGGAGCGCAAAACCACGGTGTTCTTCGTCACCCACGATATCGAGGAAGCGCTTTATCTCGGCGACCGCGTGGTCGCGCTCGATTCCAATCCGGGCCGCGTCGCCTATGACATCAAGGTGCCCCTGCCGCGGCCGCGCGATCAACTGACCACCCGCGAACATCCTGAATTTCTGCGGCTGCGCCGCGAGATGTTCGAAATCATGAACAAGATTCACGCATGACCGCCGCACTCGCAAGAAGCTGGCGTGGCTGGCTGTTTCCAGTGGCGGTGCTTGCCGCCGCCGAGTTGTGGTTCGCGTTCAATCCGATCCTGAGCGACACCCTGGCACCGCCCTCCAAGATCGCGCGTGACGGCCTCGCTATGCTGTTCGACGGCTCGCTTCTGAAAGCGACCGGACAGACGCTGGTTTCCGCCGCGGCGGGACTGCTGATCGGCATGGTAGCCGGCACCGCCGCGGGCTTTGCGATCGGTTTGATCCGCACCGCCGAGCGCACCGCGGCCTGGGTGGTCGAACTGTTGCGGCCGATCCCGTCGGTCGCGCTGATTCCTCTGGCGCTGCTCACGTTCGGCTATGGCTACCGCATGGAATACAGCGTCGTGAGTTGGGCGACCTTCTGGCCGTTTCTGATTCTCACACACAACGCGCTCCGGCAGATTGACGTCCGGCTGATCGAAGTCTCGCGCCTGATGGGCTTCGGTCCGTTGAAGCGCATCTGGAAGATCATGCTGCCTGCCGCGGCACCGCGCCTCTTCACGGCGCTGCGGCTCTCCGTAGGACTCGCGCTCGTGGTCGCCGTCACGGTCGAAATCGCCGCGAACCCGCAAGGGCTCGGCCTCGGGCTCATGCGTTCGCAGGAAGAATTGCAGCCGGGCCGCATGCTCGCTTATCTGATCTGGCTCGGCGTGCTCGGCTGGGCGATCAATTATTTTCTGCTGTTGTTCGAGATCCGGCTGTTTGCGCATCGCACGCCGCATGGCGGGAGTACCGCGCCATGATCCGTTCGCGCACGCTCGACATCGTGCTCGGCGTTGCGGGCATTCTTATCCTGCTCGGGCTCTGGCATCTCGTGACCAGCTACGAATTGATTTCCCGCGTGTTCCTGCCCGGGCCGGCCGCGACCTTCCGCTCGCTCGAACGCGGCATCGTCGAAGGCGCGCTTCTGCCGCAGACCTGGGCGACCATCGAACGCATGTTGCAGGGCTGGCTGCTCGCAAGCGTCGTTGCGATTGCGATCGGCAGCCTGATCGGCGTTTCGTCGACGGCGCGGGCTTACTTGCAGCCGACGCTCGAATTTCTCCGTCCGCTGCCTGCGTCCGCGATCATTCCCGTCGCGATCGCGGTCGTGGGTTTGAGCTGGAAGATGGTGCTGTTCGTGGTCGTATTCGGCTCGGTATGGCCGACGCTGCTCGCGACCGTGCACGGCTTCGCGCATGTCGAACCGAGGCTGGTCGAGGTTTCGCGGTTATTGCAGATGTCGCGGCTCGCCTTCATCTTCAAGATCGGACTGCCGAACGCGGTACCGGATATTCTCGCGGGCATGCGGCTCTCGCTTACGGTTGCGCTCATTCTCGCGGTGGTCGGCGAATTGCTCACGGGCGAGCTCGGTCTCGGCACCGCGGTACTGCACGCTTCGCGGCAATATCGTGCCGACGATCTCTATGCGGGGATCATCCTGCTCGGTGTGATCGGCCTCGTGAGTAATTACGGGCTGGCGCTCGCCGACAAGCGGATTCTGGCCTGGAAGGGCTAGGCCAAAGAAAAACGGCCGGAGCATGCTCCGGCCGTTTCGCAAATCCGATCAGACGATCTCAGACCTCGAGCCACTCGCGCCGCACCGCATCGTTCTTCTCGAGCTCGGCGGGCGTTCCCTCGAACACGATATGGCCGTGGCCCATCACATAGACGCGGTGGGAAATCCGCATCGCGATCGTGAGTTTCTGCTCGACCAGCAGAATCGAAATCTTCCGTTCGGCGATGTTCTGCAAGAGATTGCCGACCCGCTCGGTCATTTGCGGCGACAGCCCTTCGGTCGGCTCGTCCACCATGATCAGATCGGGATCGCCCATCAGCGTGCGGCAGACGGTGAGCATCTGCTGCTCGCCGCCGGAAAGCACGCTTGCGTCCGTATCCTTGCGCTCGCGCAGGATCGGAAACAGGTTATAGACATCCTCGATCGACCAGCGCGGATCCTTGCGGCGCGACTTCTCGCCGAGAATGAGATTCTGCTCGACCGTAAGCGAAGGGAAGATCGAGCGGTCTTCCGGCACATAGCCGAGGCCGCAGTAGGCCACCTGATAGGATTTCAGGCCCGCGATTTCCTTGCCTTTGAACTTGATCGAACCCTGCGGCGGCACGTCGCCCATGATCGCTTTCAGCGTGGTCGAGCGGCCGACGCCGTTGCGGCCGAGGATCGAAACGATCTCGCCGTTCTTCACGTTCAGGTTCACGCCCTGCAAAATGTGGCTCTTGCCGTAATAGGCGTGCAGGTCCTTTACCTCGAGCATCACGTCAGTCATGGCCGGCGGCTCCGAGATAGGCTTCTTGTACTTTCTGGTTCGACTTGATCTTCGCCGGCTCGTCGGTCGCGATGATCTGGCCATAGACCAGCACCGAGATGCGGTCGGCGAGATCGAACACGACGCCCATGTCGTGTTCGATGATGATGAGCGTGCGGCCTTCGCTGACCTTGCGGATCAAGGCGACCGCGTGCTCCGTCTCCGAGCGGCTCATGCCGGCGGTGGGCTCGTCGAGCAGGATGATGTCGGCGCCACCCGCGATCGTGATGCCGATTTCGAGCGCGCGCTGTTCGGCGTAGGACAGCACGCCCGCGGGAATGTCGGCGCGGTTCGCCATGTTGATCTGCTCGAGAATTTCCTGCGTGCGCGCACGCACGTCCTCGAGCTTGTCGATATTGCGCCAGAACGAATACTTATGGCCTTTCGACCACAGCACCGCGCAGCGGATATTTTCCCACACCGAGAGGCGCGGGAAGATGTTCGTGACCTGGAAGCTGCGCGACAGCCCGCGGCGGTTGATCTCGAATGGCCGCATGCCGGTGATGTCTTCGCCGTGCAGGTGAATCGCGCCGGAGGTCGGCAGAAAGCGGCCGCTGATGAGATTGAACAGCGTCGATTTTCCCGCGCCGTTCGGCCCGATCACCGCGTGGCGCTCGCCCGATTTCACGTCGAGGCTGACGCCGCGGATGATTTCGGTCTTGCCGAAGCGTTTTTCCAGGCTTTTGAGTTCGACTGCGGAGTTCATGACCCGCTCCGTTGCATGTCGGCGAGCGCCCGGTGCCATGCGCTTGCAACGGTCTGCCAGGTGAACCGGAACGCGAAGAAGCCCGCGAACAGAGCGACCAGCGCGCCGATCCAGGGCAACGCCGAGGCTGTGTTGATCGTGAGATAAGGCCGGCGAAGGAAGTGCATCATCGGGCCTTCGGCGGTCTTCTGCGAGACGTGATGGATCATCTCGATCAGCAGCACCGCGCCCGCGACCATGATAATCGCGGGGATGGCCGCGATCACATAAGCGCCTGCGAGCCTCAGCAGCCGCGAGATGCGTGCACCCATCGGCCCGCGCCAGAACTGCGCATGCATCATCAGCAATCCCGAGAGGCCGTAAGGCGCAAACAGGATGATGGTGATGAACAGGATGCCGAAATAAAGCAGCCAGATCTCGGAGAAGTCGGAGAGCTTGATCGACAAGAGCGTAACGAGGATCGCACCCAGGATCGGCCCGACGAAGAAGGCGACCCCGCCGATATAGGCGGCAAGCAGCACTGCGCCCGATTGCGCCGCGCCGACGAAGCTCGCTTGCGCAAGCTCGATATTGATCGCGGCAAGCGAACCGGCGACGCCGGCGAACAGTCCGGCCAGCGAAAACGCGATGAAGCGGACGAATTGCGGGTTATAGCCGACGAATTCGACCCGTTCCGGGTTCTCTCGCACCGCGTTGCACATGCGCCCGAACGGCGTGCGCGTCAGCGCGTACATGAGAATGACGCAAAGCAGCGTCCATGCCGCGATCAGGTAATAGACCTGAAGCTGCGGTCCGAAATTATAGCCGAACACGCGCAGAAGCTTGGTGCGGTCGGTGCTGATGCCTTCTTCGCCGCCGAAGAAACTGCGCAGGATCAGCGAGCTCGAATAGACGAGTTCGGCAAGACCGAGCGAGATCATGGCGAAAGCCGTGCCGCCGCGCTTGGTCGAAACCGAGCCGAACACCACGCCGAAGAACAGCCCCGCAATGCCGCCGGCGATCGGAACCAGGGGCAGCGGAATCGGGATTCCGTTCTTCGCAAGCCAGTTCATCGTATGCGCGGTGACGAAGGCGGCGAGCCCGTAATAGACCGCGTGCCCGAACGAGAGCATGCCGGTCTGGCCGAGCAGCATATTATAAGAGAGCGCGAAGATGATCATGATGCCGGCAAGGCACATGGTCGTAAGCGACGCGCCCGACGAGAAAATAAGCGGCAGCACCAGCAGCACGAGTGCCGCGAGAACCCAGACGCTATAGCGCTTGAGAGAAGCGGACATTGTATTGTTGCTCATGTGTCGCGCGTCCCGAACAGGCCGGTCGGCCGGAACACCAGCACGAGCACGAGCAGGAGATATGGCAGGATCGGGCCGATCTGCGCGATCGTCACCGTCCATACGTCATAGAGAATAGTGCCGCGCTCGGGCGTAAAGGATCCGCCCAGAAATTTCGACAGCGACCAGTCGGACGCGATCGCGAAAGTCTGCAGCAGCCCGATCAGGAGCGAGGCGACAAACGCCCCCCACAGCGAGCCGAGACCGCCGACCACCACCACCACGAACAGGATCGGCCCGAGCAGCGCCGCCATGTTCGACTGGGTAACGAAGGCGGCACCCGCGACCGCGCCGGCGATGGCCGCGAGCGCGGTGCCGAGGCCGAACACCATCATGAACACGCGCGGCACGTTATGGCCGAGCATGCCGACCATGTGCGGATGCGTGAGCGAGGCCTGGATGATCAGTCCGGCGCGCGTCCTCGTGAGCAGGAAAATCAGCCCGATGAAAATCGCAATCGAGAACAGAAGCATGAAGGCTTTGTAGGCCGGATAGTTGGTCGCATAGACCGTGAAAGCCGAGAAATCGAGGAAGCTCGGCACGCGATAATCGACCGCGAGCTTGCCCCAGATCATCTGGATGGTTTCCTCGATGATGAAGGCGAGCCCGAAGGTGAAGAGCAACTCCGCCACGTGACCGTGCTTGTGAACGGTACGGAGGCCGTAGCGCTCGATCAGCGCGCCGAGACCGCCCGCGATGATCGGCGCCAGAATGATCGCCGGAATGAATCCGGCCCATTGGCTGATCTGAAATCCGAGAAACGCGCCGAGCATGTAGAAGCTCGCATGCGCGAAGTTGAGCACGCCCATCATACTGAAGATGAGCGTGAGACCGCTCGCCATCAGAAACAGAAGCATGCCGTAAAGGACGCCGTTCAGCGTCGAGATGATGATGAGTTCAGCCACGGTTCCCTGCCAGCCCGAGGTTGATACTTATAATGAGGAAAGAACGTCCGGCCGGGGGTTCCGGCCGGACGCTTGAATCGAGCCGCTTAGGACGGCCGGTTCATTTTGCAGGTGGTCGGGACGTTGGTGTCCTTCGGATCGACCTTGCCCGCGACGCTCCAGCCCCAGCCGGTGTTCTCTTCGTCGAACGGCAGACCAGCCTTCAGCGGGCCGAAGCTCGCCATGTACATCGGCTGCATGAACTGGTGGTCGGAGGCGCGCATTTCGCCCTGACCGCCGTTGAACACCTCGAACTTCATGCCTTCGAGTGCGGCAGCGATCTTCTTCGGATCTTCCGACTTCGTCTTGTTGATCGCTTCCGCGAGCATCCGCATCTGGTTGACGCCGCGCGGATAGAACAGACCGACCTTATATTTCGCGCGCAGACCCTTTTCGAAGTCCTGCGAAGCCTTGTGGTCGATGTTCGCAAAACCTTCGCCGACCGCATAAACGCGGTTTGCGAGGTTGGCCTGCTTGATCGCGGTCGGGCCGCCGGTGCCGCCGGCATAGAAGGTGAAGAAGTTCACCTGGAGACCGGCGTCGGCCGCGGCCTTGATCAGGAGCGCGATGTCCGAACCCCAGTTGCCGGTGATGATGCTGTCCGCGCCCGAAGCCTTGATCTTCGCGATATAGGGCGCGAAGTCGGTGATCTTGGCGAGCGGGTGCAGTTCGTTGCCGACGACTTCGATGTCGGGGCGGCGCTCTTTGAGCATCTTGAGCGCGAGATCGCGAACGCCCTGACCGAAGGCGTAGTCCTGATTGATCAGGTACATCTTCTTCACGTCTTTGCGGTCTTTCAGGAAGGCGGTGATCGCCGCCATCTTCTGCTCTGTGTTTGCGTCCCAGCGGAAGTGCCAGTAGCTGCACTTCGCATTGGTCAGGATCGGATCGACCGCGGCGTAGTTGAGATAGATGACTTCCTTGCCGGGGTTACGTTCGTTGTACTTGGTAACGAACTCCGAGATCGCGATCGCGAACGCGGTACCGTTGCCCTGCGTGATGATGCGGATGCCGTCGTCGATGGCCTTCTGCACCTGCACGATGGTTTCCTGGGCGTTCAGCTTGTTGTCGAACGGAACGATTTCGAGCTTCTTGCCGTTTGCGCCGCCCTTGTTGTTGATCTCTTCCAGAATGTACTGGAAGTTCTTGAGACCGGCGTCGCCGATGCCGGCCATCGGACCCGACAGCGGATCGACGTAAGCGATACGGATAGTGCCGCTCTGCGCTTCCGACTTCTGCGGAAGCGCCAGGTAACCGGCACCGGCAACGAGACCGGCGGCGGCGAGCCCGAACAGCTTCTTAGGCATTTGCCATTTCATCGTGGTTTTCCTCCCTACGGAATTTTGCGACCGATTTGATGCGCCGCGTTCTTGTTTCTTGTTCTTTTGATCGTTCGACGCCAACTCGCCAGCACATTCAAAAAGATCGGTTCGCACGCTGGCTTCAAAGAGCCATCACGTAAGACTTTCAGGCACTTGCGAAGCATTCGTCAATAGCTTTGCGGCGACTGCGAAGGCCTCTTGATGCATGAAATCTTCGCAGCATGAATCGGCGGCATGATGCGCCGCAACAATAAGTCCGCTGTGCGGAAGAAATTGCCGCCGCGCCGTTTACGAACGCTATTCCGCGGCTTCTTTTCGCGTTCCGCGCTGATGGCTGCGCGGCTTCACGCGCCTTCGTAGTTCTGCGAGATCGGCGCGATCGCGCATGGCGGTACGAAACGCCTGATCCCTGCCGGAGAGATATTGCGGCGGGCACGCGATTTTTTCCGCGCCGTACCAGGCTGCCGCGCGCATCGTGAAGTAGGGATCGACCAGATGCGGCCGCGCGAGCGCCACCAAATCCGCGCGTCCCGCGGCAAGGATCGTGTTCACCTGATCCGCGCTCGTAATATTGCCGACGCACATCGTTGCGATTTTCGCTTCGTTACGGATCTGATCGGAATACGGCGTCTGGAACATGCGGCCGAATACCGGCTCCGCGTCGTAAACCGTCTGTCCGGTCGAGACGTCGATCAGGTCGCAGCCTTCGCGCGCGAAGGCGCGCGAGATTTCGACCGAATCTTCTCCGGTGATGCCGCCATCCTTCCAGTCGGTCGCGGAAATGCGCACCGACATCGGCTTATGTTTCGGCCACGCGTCGCGAACGGCGCGGAAGACTTCGAGCGGAAAGCGAAGACGGTTTTCGAGCGAGCCGCCGTACTCGTCGCTGCGATGATTGGTGAGCGGCGAGATGAAACTCGCAAGCAGATAGCCGTGCGCGCAGTGCACTTCGAGCATGTCGAAGTCTGCGCGCTCCGCGCGCTTTGCCGCCGCGACATATTCCGCCGTTACTTTTTCCATGTCGGCGTGTGTCATTTCGCGCGGCACCACGCTGTGCGGGTAATAGGGAAGCGGCGAGGGCGCCAGGATCGGCCACGCGCCGGATTCGAGCGGCTCGTCGATGCCCTCCCACATCAACTTCGTCGCGCCCTTGCGGCCCGCATGACCGAGCTGAAGGCAGATTCTCGAAGCCGAGTTCGCGTGGATGAAATCGGTCACCCGCTTCCACGCTGCTTCCTGTTCGTCGGTATAGATGCCGGCGCAGCCCGGCGAGATGCGCGCCTCCGCCGAAACGTCGGTCATTTCGGTGAACACAAGTCCGGCGCCGCCGATCGCGCGTCCGCCGAGATGCACGAGATGCCAGTCGTTCGGCACGCCGTCTTTGGCCGAATACTGGCACATCGGCGACACCACCACGCGATTGGGAATTTCGATCTCCCGCAGCTTGAACGGCTGAAACATCGGCGGCAGCGGATGCTCCTTGTCCGCGCCCGGCGTCTGTTCGGCGAACATTTCGGCGGTCTCTGTGACGAATTCCGGCGCGCGCAGTTCAAGATTGTCCCACGTGATCGCCTTCGAGCGGGTCATCAGGCCGAACGCGAACTGGCGCGGGTCCATGTTCCAGAAACGGTCGACATGCTCGAACCAGACCAGCGAGACGTCGGCGGCGTGCTGGGTTTTCTCGACGTCTTCGCGGCGCGAGGTCTCAAAATGGCGGAGCGCGGCGCTCACATCGAGTCGTGATTTTTCGAGCGACTGAAAGAGCGCAATCGCGTCTTCCATCGCAAGCTTGGTGCCCGAGCCGATCGAGAAATGCGCCGTCGCCTTGGCGTCGCCGAGCAGCACCACGTTGTTCATGACCCAGCGCGCGTTTGCGACGCGCGGGAAATTACGCCAAGTCGAGCGGTTGGTGATGAGCTTGTGACCGGCGAGTTCTTTCGCGAAAATCCTCTCCAGAAAACGAGCCGACTCTTCTTCCGAAAGCTTCGCCAATCCCGCGTGCTCGAAGGTGTCCGGCTGCGCTTCCATGACCCAGGTCGAGCGCCCGGGTTCGTACTGATAGCAATGCGCGATGAAGATGCCGTATTCGGTTTCCTTGAAGAAAAACGTGAAGGCATCGAACGAGCGGGTCGATCCCATCCACGCGAATTTGTTCGGCCGGTAGTCGATCTCGGTGCCGAAGTGCTTGGCGTGCGTCTCGCGGATCCGGCTGTTCGCGCCGTCGGCGGCGATAATCAGGTCGTAGTCCTTGAGCGTCGCGAGCGAAGGATCGACTTCCGCTTCGAAATGCAGCCTCACGCCCAGCGCACGCGCCCGGTCGTGCAGGAGCTTCAAAAGCGTTGTGCGCGCGCAACCGCAGAAGCCATTGCCGCCGATGCGGTGCAGGCTACCTTTGAAATGAATCTCGATGTCGTCCCAATAGGCGAAGTTATCGGCGATTGCCCGATAACTTTCGCGGTCGGCCTTTTCGAAGGTGTCGAGCGTTTCGTCGGAAAACACGACGCCGAAGCCAAAGGTGTCGTCGGCGCGGTTGCGCTCGAACACGTCGATCTCGACCTTCGGCCAGGCCTTGGCCGCGAGAATCGAAAAATAGACCCCGGCCGGCCCGCCGCCCACGACTGCGATGCGCATGGCAAGAAACCTCGCGTTTACGCCGCTTGCAGGAAAATTAGTTTAGGCTTAAACTATTTTCACTGCAAGCCGGATCGAGGCCCGACATGGAGCTCGAACATTCCGCGGCGCTGGATGCCGAAACCAAGATCGCCGAAGCGCCCGGCGATCACAAAGCCGAGTTGCGGCTCTGGCTGCGTTTGCTCGCGACCAACACCCTGATCGAAACCGAAATCCGCCGCCGCTTGCGCGAGCGCTTCGAGGTGACGCTGCCGCGCTTCGACCTGATGGCGCAGCTCGAGCGAAAGCCGCACGGCATGACACTCGGCGAGCTTTCGCAGCGCATGATGGTGACGAACGGCAACGTCACCGGCCTCGTGGACCGGCTGCTCGCGGAAGAAATCGTCACCCGCCGCCAGCAGAAGAGTGATCGCCGCTCGCACATCGTGAGCCTTACCGAAAAGGGCCGCCGCCAGTTCGCGCGCATGGCGAAGGAGCACGAAGACTGGATCGCCGGAATGTTCGGCGAACTTTCGCAAAACGAATTTTCGACGCTGACGAAACTGCTCGGCAAGCTCAAGACCAGCGTCCGCGGCGCAATCGCGCAAAACTGACGCGGCAGGGAGGTTCGTATGATCGCAAGCGCCCATATCGATACCTTCGCCAGAGACAACCTGCCGCCCGCGGAATCGCAGCCGCAATTCGTGTTCGATCTTCCCGATCTGCAATATCCGGATCGGCTCAACGCCTGCGTGGAATTGCTTGACCGTAGGGTCGAGGAGGATGCCGGCGAGCGGCCCTGCATCATCACGCCGGCGGAATCGCTCACCTACGCGCAGTTTCAGGAGCGCGTAAATCGCATTGCCAATGTGCTCGTCAACGACCTCGGCCTTGTGCCGGGAAATCGCGTCCTGCTTCGCTCCGCGAACAATGCCATGATGGCGGCGAGTTATCTTGCCGTGTTGAAGGCGGGCGGCGTCGTGGTCGCCACCATGCCGCTTCTGCGCGCCAAGGAAATTTCCTACGTAGTGCAGAAGGCGAAGATCAAGTTCGCGCTTTGCGATGCGCGGCTCTCCGAGGAGATGGAAAAGACCAAGCCGCTCGCGCCTGATTTGAAGAAGCTCGCCTACTGGGGCAAGGGCGGGCTCGAAACGCTGATGGCGCAGAACGGCTACGAAAACTTTGCCGCCTGCAACACCGCCGCCGACGATGTCTGCCTGATTGCCTTTACTTCAGGCACCACGGGTCAGCCGAAAGGCACCATGCATTTCCACCGCGATCTGCTCGCGGTCTGCGACAGCTACGCGAAGCATGTTTTGCGCGCGAACGCGGACGACCGCTTCATCGGCTCGCCGCCGCTTGCTTTCACGTTCGGCACCGGCGGGCTCGTGTTCTTTCCGTTGCGCGCGGGCGCTTCCACCGTGCTGCTCGAAAAGGCGACGCCGGACGATCTGCTTGCCGCGATCGAACGGCATCGCGCGACGGTTTGCTTCACCGCGCCGACAGCCTATCGCGCGATCTTAGGTAAACTCGATGGCAGCGACATTTCCTCGCTTCGTAAATGCGTTTCCGCGGGCGAGGCGCTGCCGAAGGCGACCTGGCAGGCGTGGTTCGATGCGACCGGCATCAGGATTCTCGACGGCATCGGCTCGACCGAAATGCTGCACATTTTCATCGGCTCGCCGGAAGAAAATCTTCGTCCCGGCGCGACTGGAAAGCCGGTGCCCGGCTATCAGGCAAAGATCGTCGATGAGCACGGCAACGCGCTGCCGCCGGATACGCCGGGGCGTCTTGCGGTGCGCGGGCCGACTGGCTGCCGCTATCTCGCTGACGAGCGGCAGAAGAAATACGTCGAGGACGGCTGGAACATCACCGGCGACACCTATCTCTACGACAACGACGGCTACTTCTGGTATCAGGCGCGCTCCGACGACATGATCATCTCCGCCGGCTACAACATCGCGGGCCCGGAAGTGGAGCAGGTGTTGCTCGCGCATCCTTCGGTCGCCGAATGTGGCGTGGTCGGCTGTCCCGATGCCGAGCGCGGCCAGATCGTGAAAGCCTATGTGGTGCTGCGGCCGGGATTCGCGGGCGATGCCGCACTGACGAAGACCTTGCAGGAATTCGTCAAAGCCGAAGTTGCGCCCTACAAGTACCCGCGCGCGGTCGAATTTGTCACCAGCCTGCCGAAGACCGATACCGGCAAGCTCCAGCGTTTCCGCTTGCGCGAAATCGCGTCGCAATCCGCCGGCGCCAAACTCGCTTCGTGAGGGTTGAAGATGCTCGACAAGAATAAATCCGGGCCGGTCGCGCTGCGCCCCAAAGGCTGGCCACAGCCGAAAGGCTATTCCGACGGCATGAGCGCGCAGGGCCGCGTGGTCGTAACCGGCGGCGTCGTCGGCTGGGACGAGCACAGCAAATTCGCAACCGGCCTCGCCGCGCAGACGAAACAGACGCTTCGGAATATCGTTGCGATCATCGCCGAAGCGGGCGCGGAGCCGGAACACATCGTACGGCTCACCTGGTACGTCACCGACATCGAGAATTATCTTGGCCTGCAAAGCGAGATCGGTAGCGCTTACCGTGAAGTCATGGGCAAGCACTTTCCCGCGATGGCGGTGGTGCAGGTCGTGCGTCTCGTCGAGCGGGAAGCGCTGGTGGAGATCGAGGCGACCGCGGTGCTTCCGGAGTAATCAGTCGCCCTTGAATATCGGCTTCTGCTTCGCGACGAAGGCCTCATAGGCGCGTTCGAAATCCATCGTCTCCATGCAGATCGCCTGCTCGCGCGCTTCGTGATCGATGGCATCGTTGATTTCCATGACCCATTCGTCGTGAATGCAGCGCTTGGTCATGGCGTGCGCATAGGACGGTCCGCTTGCGAGCGATGCCGCAAGCGCGATGGCGTCGTTCAGAACACCCGAAGGCGCGCAAAGCTTATTGTAGAAACCCCAACGCTCGGCTTCCTCGCCGCCCATCGCGCGGCCGGTATAGAGCAGTTCCGCCGCGCGCCCCGCGCCGATGATGCGGGGCAACAGGTTGCAAGCACCCATGTCCGCGCCGGACAATCCGACACGCACGAACAGGAACGCGACCTTGCTCTGCGCCGTGCCGTAGCGAAGGTCGGAGGCCATTGCGAGGATCGCGCCCGCGCCCGCGCAGACGCCGTCGATCGCAGCCACGATCGGTTGCGGGCAGCCGCGCATGGCCTTGACGAGATCACCAGTCATCTGCGTGAAATTCAGAAGGCCCACGCTGTCGTTTTTCCGGCGCATCTCGACCAGCGGCCCGATGATTTCATGCACGTCGCCCCCCGAGCAGAAGTTCCCCCCCGCACCCGTAATGACGACCGACTTCACTTCCTTTGCATCGTTGAGCGCGCGAAAGGTATCGCGCAGCTCGGCATAGGATTCGAACGTCAGCGGATTTTTCCGCTCGGGGCGGTTCAGCGTGACGGTGGCAACGCCGTCCGAAAGGCTCCAGAGGAAATGCTGCGGCTTGAAGGTCGAGAAATTCACGGGCGGCTTTCCTCGCGTTATCGCGGCATCTGTTCCGGCCGCGTTATGCATTGCGAAGAATACTAGTCACTCCCCGCGGCGGAGGAAACGGCGCTTCAAATCACGCCGCGAAAAACTAGTAGGTTTCGACGTGGAAGCGGCCTTCGTCGCGCATCTTCGCGCGGACCGCGGCCCAGTCGAGCTTGTGTTCGCGGCAGATCGAGGCGAAGGATTCCTCGACCCCGTTCTCCATGCCCTTCAGCCCGCACATATAGATATGTGTCGTGGGCTTTTGCAGGAGTGCTGCGAGATCGGCCGAGCGCTTGTGCATCCGGTCCTGCACATATTCCTTCGGCTTGTCGGCAAGCCGCGAGAACACGAGTTCCTGGTCAAGTAGCGTCTTCGGCACCTTCTGTAACGGCCCGAAATAGGGGAGTTCCTCCGGCGTGCGCGCGCCGAAGAAGAGATAGAGTTTTCCCTTCGCGTTCGGCATGGAGCGGCGGCGGCGCTCGGTGAAGCCGCGGAATGGCGCCGAGCCGGTGCCGGTGCAGATCATCACGATGTCGGCTTCGGAATCGTCCGGCATCAGGAAGGTCGAACCGAAGGGGCCAGCGACCTGCACCTTGTCGCCGCGTTTGAGGTCGCAGACGTAGTTCGAGGCGATGCCTTTGTGCTCGTGGCCGCCGGCGTTCTTCGCGACCACGCGCTTCACGGTAAGCGAAAGGTTGTTCGTGTTCGGGCGCTCGCCGTCGCGGGGCGAAGCGATCGAATAAAGCCGCATCTTGTGCGGCCGGCCGCTTTCATCAACGCCGGGAAGCACGATGCCGATGCTCTGGCCCTCGATCACGGGAAACGAGGTCGTGCCGAAGTCCAATATAATGTGATGGATATCGGCCGAGGCGCCTTCCCCGGTCAGCTTCAGGTTTCCGCTGACGGTGGCTTCCGCAGGCGACTTGCGGCTAAAGAGATTGATACGGGGCTTGCTCGCGGAAAGCGGCGCCTTCATCTGGCCGCCCGCACCCTTGTGTGCGTCGTCGAGGAGCGCGGCCGCTTCGTCGTCGATCGCCTCGGCGACCGAAATCGCAGGACCTTCCGAATCCGGAATTTCCTCGATCTCCGGCAGGTCGCTCCACGAATACTGGTCGTCGAGCGAGAACGGCTCCTTCACCTTCACGAAGTGATTGATCGAGCCGGTCGGGCAGGGCGAGACGCAGTCCATGCAGAAATTGCACTTGGTGACGTCGACCACGTAATTGTTCGCGTCGTGCGTGACCGCGCCGACCGGGCACGTCGCCTCGCACGTGTTGCAGCGGATGCAGACGGCGGGGTCGATCAGGTGCTGCTTGATAGGCGCGGACATGTTGGCAGTCTCTACCTCGTCATGGCCGGGCTTGTCCCGGCCATCCACGCCTTTCGTGCGGCGAGGCTTTGAAGGCGTGGATGCCCCGCACAAGGCGGGGCATGACGCATCATCTAGTTACGCGATCTTCACATACTCGAAGTCGCCCGGCTTGTTGTCGATGCCGACTTTCGGCGGCACGATCCAGCTCGAGAACTTGCCCGGCTCGAACTGCGGATTCATCAGGCTTTCGATGTAATCCTTGTCGCTCGAAGAAGGCAGCACTTCCTCTTTCTTCTTCTCCCAGGTCGTGTCGTCGACGACGTTGCCGTCGACATCCGCCTTCACCGCCGAGAACTCGCCGATGTGGCGGTGGAAAGCGACATGCGGCAGCTTCAACTGGAAGCCGATGTTGTACTTCTCGATCACCTTGTTCCAGCGCGACACGCCGCCCTGGCAGTCGGCGACATAATCGTCGCGGAGCCGCATGTTGAGCGCCGAAAGCGCGGGCACTTCCTCGGTGACGATCTTGCCGTCCTTGAAGCGCGTGACCGGATAGGTCGACGAATCGAGCTTGTGGTCGTCGTCGAGTTTGTCTTCGCGGTAGCGCCCCTTGATGCCGGCGTGGAACGCGTTCGCCGCGTTGGTCGAGATCTCGTTGCCGAACAGATCGAGCGTCAGGGAGAAGTGCAGGTTCGCTTTCTTCTGGATCGTCGGCAGGTCGATCACGCCGAGCTTGCGCACGGCATTGATATCGAACGGATCTTCGATTCCCGCCTTCTGCATTTCCTGGCAGGTGCGTTCGATGGTGCGGCCGACGCCGGTTTCGCCGACGAACATGTGATGCGCTTCTTCCGTCAGCATGAAGCGCGTCGTGCGCGAGAGGGGGTCGAAGCCGGATTGCGCGAGCGCCTCCAGCTGCATCTTGCCGTCGCGGTCGGTGAAGAACGTGAACATGAAGAACGAGAGCCAGTCCGGCGTTTCCTCGTTGAAGGCCCCTAACATGCGCGGGGTATCTTCGTCGCCGGAGCGGCGTTGCAGGAGCGCTTCGGCTTCTTCGCGGCCGTCGGCACCGAAATATTTCTGCAACAGATAAACCATCGCCCAGAGATGGCGGCCTTCTTCTACGTTCACCTGGAAGAGGTTGCGCATGTCATAAAGCGACGGCGCGGTCTTGCCCAGGAAGCGTTGCTGTTCGACTGACGCGGGCTCGGTGTCGCCCTGAATCACGATCAGGCGGCGAAGCATCGCGCGATACTCACCCGGCACTTCCTGCCACGCTTTTTCGCCGGCATGCGCGCCGAACGGAATTTTGCGGTCTTCGCCCTGCGGTGCGAGCAGGATGCCCCACTTGTAGTCGGGCATCTTCACGTAATCGAACTTTGCCCAGCCTTTCGGATCGACGCTGACCGCGGTCCGCAGGTACACGAGCGACTCCTGAAAGCCGTCGGGACCCATGTCCTTCCACCAGTCGAGATAGCCGGGATGCCATTTCTCGAGCGCGGCTTTGACGCGCGGGTCGCCGCTCAAGTTGACGTTGTTCGGGATGAGGCCGTCGTAATCGACGTTCATGATGTTCATCGTTTCATACCCTTTCGCGATCGAAGGTCGGTTGAATGCCGGTGCCGTAAAGTTTCAGCGCGCCCTGTTCGCCCACCGAGTTCGGGCGCTGGAAGATCCAGTTCTGCCAAGCGGTGAGGCGGCCGAAGATTTTCGTTTCCATCGTCTCGGGACCCGCGAAGCGGATATTCGCTTCCATGCCGGTGAGCGCGTCCGGCGAATAGCTCGCGCGTTCCTCGAGCATCACGCGAATTTCGTCGTCCCAGTCGAAGTTTTCGTAGGCGAACGTGACGAGGCCGAGTTCGACCGCTTCGTCGCCTTGGATCTTCTCGCCTTGCTTTGCCTTTGCCCTTTCGACACTTTCGGGTTCGCCGAGGAAGCGCGTTTCGAGGCGCGTCAGGCCGTTGCCCATCGGATAGAGGCCGAAGTTCGCTTCCGAAAGCATGATCGCGGCCGGCGGCTGGTTGTCGCCTTCGCGCTGGCCGATCAGCATCAGCGCGCGGTCGGACGCGAACACGAGTTCGGCGAGCATCCCCGCGAAGCAGGTGCCGGGTTCGATCAGGGAAACGAAGCTGCGCGAAGTCACATCGACGCGCTTCAGCGTGCGCTTGATGTAATGACGCACCTCGCGCAGGAACCAGTCGTTCTGGTTTGTCGCGATGAACTTGTCGAAGTCGAGCACGCTTTGCGCGTCGCCCAGCGTCTTGAAAAGAAGCAGTCCGATCGCAGGCTCGTTAAAGCGCAGATGCAGTATCGCGTCTTCGAGTTCGCGCGAAACCGCGAGCGGCCAGAATTTGTCGCCCTGCGCGAGCGCGTCGGCCGCCGAGGCAGGTACCTTTTCCTTCGAGGCGCGCACGGTGATCGTGGCGAGCTTGCGTTCACGTTCGATTTCGACCGAGACATTCGGATAGGTGATCTGGTCGCCGTTGATCTTGCGATCGAGCGCCGTGAGCGCAACACCCTTGGCGTCCTTCGGGCGGTCGGATTTCGCGGCAAGTTCTTTCGCGCGCGCCGCGACCGCGTCGTTCCATTTCGACTTCGCAACCGTCTCGTCAACGAGGCGCCATTGCACGGCCTTCTGGCCGCGGATGCCTTCCTCGGTCGAGCAGAAGAAGTCGGCGTAGTCGCGGCGGACTTTGCGCTTGTCGGTGACGCGCGTGATGCCGCCCGTGCCGGGTAGAACGGCGAGCAGCGGCGTTTCGGGCAGCGACACCGCGGAGCGGCGGTCGTCGATCAGCATGATGTGATCGGCCGTCAACGCGAGTTCGTAGCCGCCGCCCGCTGCCGTACCGTTCACCGCGCAGAGATAATGCTGCTTAGAGTTTTCGCTGGCGTCCTCGATCGAAAGCCGCGTCTCGTTCGTGAACTTACAGAAATTGACTTTATGCCCGTGCGTGGCCTTGCCGAGCATGCGGATATTCGCGCCCGAGCAGAACACGTTCTCTTTGCCAGACTTGATGACGACCGCGCGCACTTCAGGATGTTCGAAGCGCAGCCGCTGGATCGCGTCGTTCAGTTCGATATCGACCGAGAGATCGTAAGAGTTGAGCTTCAACTCATACTCGTTCGAGAGCCCGCCCGCCGGATCGACGTCCATGATGAGGCTTGCGATCTCGCCGTCGAATTCGAGCTTCCAGTGCCGGTATTTCGATGGCTCGGTCTGGCAATCGATGGTCTTCATAACTGACGTCTCCATCCGCGTTTTTCGCGACATGCATTATTTTGCATGGTTCTAAATGGCGTTTTCCAGGGGCGCAAGCATCCTAATGCATTAAAATTCAGGAATCCGATTCACCCCTGAATCTCAAAGGTTTAGGCGCTTGTGCCGGCGTCTTCCTCGCGCAGCTTGAAGCGCTGGATCTTGCCGGTCGCGGTTTTCGGCAGTTCGGCTTTGACATCGATCCAGCGCGGATATTTCCAGGCGCCGGCCTTGTCCTTCACGTGCGCCTTCAGGCTTTCGAACAGCGCGTCGTCGGATGCGAAACCCTGCTTCAGCACGATATAGGCCTTCGGCTTTAGGAGGCCGTCGGAGTCTTCGTGGCCGATCACGGCCGCTTCCAGCACCGCCTCGTGCGAAATGAGCGCGGCTTCCACCTCGACCGGCGAAACCCAGATGCCGCTCACCTTGAACATGTCGTCGGTGCGCCCGCAGCAGCGCAGAAAGCCGTCGGCGTCGCGGACATATTTGTCGCCGGTATAGGTCCATTCGCCCGCAAACGTGCGGCGGCTCTTTTCGCGCTGGTTCCAGTAGCCTTCCGCAGCGGATGCCCCGCGCACCACCAGTTCGCCGATCTCGTCGACGCTGCACTCTTTGCCGTGCTCGTCGAGAATTTTCGCGTCATAGCCCGGCACCGGCTTGCCGGAAGTGCCGTAGCGGATTTCGCCCGGGCGGTTGGAAAGAAAGATGTGCAGCATCTCGGTCGAGCCGATGCCGTCAAGAATGTCGACGCCGACTTGGCGTTTCCAGTTCTCGCCGACATGCTGCGGCAAGGCTTCGCCCGCCGAAACGCACATGCGCAGTTTTGCCGAGCCCGCACCCTTGGTCGCGCGCTTGTCGGCGATGAGTGCGGCGTAAAGCGTCGGTACGCCGCAGAAAATCGAAGGTTGCTCGTTTTTGATGATCTCGAACACCGAATCCGGCGTCGGCCGCCCCGCGAGCAGCACGGTGGTTGCGCCGACCGACATCGGAAAGGTCATGGCGTTGCCAAGGCCATAGGCGAAGAAAAGTTTTGCCGCCGAATAGACGACGTCGTCTTCGCGGATCCCGAGCACCTGTTCGGCATAACTTTTAGCCGTGAACATCAGCGAGGAGTGAACGTGTTTGGTTCCCTTAGGCGCGCCGGTCGAGCCCGACGAATAGAGCCAGAACGCGACTTCGTCGGAAAGCGTCGGCGCGGTGAAGAGATCGGCTTTCCCCTTGGCGACGACATCGTCGAACGAATAAGCGGGAATGCTTCCGGTCGAGATGATCTTCTTGTCGCCGATCACGATCACGGCCTTGAGCCAGGACATCTTCGGCAGCGCCGGCTCAACGGTCTTTGCGAGCGCCTCGGACACGAGCAGCAGCGGTGCGCGGCTGTCCTCGATCATGTAGGCATATTGTTCGGTCGAGAGCAGAGTATTGAGCGGGATCGGAATGATGCCGCCGCGGATCGCGCCCCAGAACGCAACCGGAAATTCGATCGTATCGAGCGCGAGCACGACCATGCGCGTCTCCGGGCCGAAGCCGAGTGCGGCAAGCCCGCTCGCGAAGCGGCAGCTCTGCTTCTGCAACTCGCCGTAGGTGAGCGTGTTGTTGGCTTCCTTGAAGGCGATCTTGTTGCCGCGTCCCGCCGCGACGTTCGCATCGACGAAATCGCTCGCCGCGTTATAGCCACGGCGCTCCGTGACCGCCGCCAGATTGACCATCCTCCCGCTCCCTTTTTCGTGCCGCCGGCAATGGCGGGCTCATCGCGGCGGGCTCGTTTCGCGGCCCGGCATTCGATGAATAATAATTCCAAAACTCGCGAAAGCCGTGTTTCCCTCGTGCTTCCGCTGTTCCAATCCTAGGGCCTGATGAATTATACTGCAATCTGGGAATAGAGGTTCCGATGGCGAAATACCGCGGCGAGACCGTAAAGAAGGAAGCGAACGGCGACGGCTTTCTGGCGCAGCTCGGCGAACGTGTCCGCGTGCTGCGCGCCCGACGCGGCATGTCGCGCAAAGTCCTCGCCAAGCAATCGAAGGTTTCCGAGCGCTATCTGGCGCAACTCGAACTCGGCAAAGGCAACTGCTCGATCGTGCTTCTGCGCCGGATTGCAAAAGCCATGAGCGTTCCGGTCGCTGAACTCGTCGATGACCGGCCCGAGCGCGAAGTCGAGCATCTTCTGCTCGAGCAGTTTCTGGATCGCCTTTCGCCCGTCGAACGCGCGGAAGCGCGCGACGTGCTGCTTTCGCATTTCGGCGGCCCGTCGAGCGAGGACCGGCGCGGCCGCATTGCGCTCGTCGGCCTGCGCGGCGGCGGCAAGTCCACGCTCGGGAAATTGCTCGCAGATACCCTTGAAGTGCCCTTCATCGAACTTGACCGCGAGATCGAGACGCGAAGCGGCATGGAGCTTTCCGAACTGTTCGAGATGTTTGGCCAGCAGACCTTCCGCCGCTTCGAGCGCGAGGCGCTGGAAAAAGCGCTCGCCGATCATCCGCGTTTCGTGCTCGCGACCGGCGGCAGCCTCGTCACCGAGCCCGCGACCTATGAACTTCTTTTGACTTCCTGTCTCACGGTCTGGGTTCGTACCGGCCCTGACCAGCACATGAACCGCGTGATCGAGCAGGGCGACTTCCGCCCCATGGCCGAGAACGCGAAAGCGATGGACGATCTCGTCTCGATCCTGAAAAGCCGCGAGCCGCTTTATGCCAAGGCCGATCGCGTGCTCGATACCGAAGGCAAGAAGCCGGAACAGTCGCTTCGCGACCTCGTCGCGATGATCGATTATCCCAAGCCCGCGACCGAACGCCGGATCGCCTAAACCCCGAGATGGCGGTGGATCAGCGCTTCGTCCGCGCGCAACGCATCTGAAGTGCCATCGAACACGATCTCGCCCTTGGCCATGATGGTGTTGCGGTCGGCTAGCGCCAGAAGATCGTTCAAATTTTTATCGACGATGATTGCGGCGATGCCGGAATCCGTGATCTGCTTTACCGTTGCCCAGATTTCGTCGCGCAGCTTCGGCGCTAAGCCCTCAGTCGCCTCGTCGAGCAGAACGATCGAGGGGCTCGTCATCAGAGCGCGGCCAATCGAAAGCATCTGTTGTTCGCCGCCGGAGAGTTCGTTGCCCCAGTGGTGTCTGCGCTCGGCAAGACGCGGAAACAGCGCGTAGATGCGCTCGAGCGGCCAGGGCCGATCGCCTCTGGCATTTGCGCGCGAGGCGAAGGTGAGATTTTCCGCAACCGTGAGATTGGGAAAAATACCGCGTCCTTCCGGCACGATCGCGAGGCCCGCGCGCGAACGCGCGGAAGCGCGCGCCGAAGTAACATCGGCGCCGTTCAACTGCACGCTTCCCGACGCGGGACGCAACAGGCCCGCGAGGGTGCGGAGCAGCGTCGTCTTGCCCATGCCGTTGCGGCCGAGCAGGCTCACGGTTTCGCCGGGTGCGACCGTGAAAGAGACGCCGCGCAGGATGTGGCTGCGGCCGTAATAGGTATTGATGTTCTCGGCGAGGATCGCAGGCATGCTCATGGTTTCGCCTCCTGTCCCCATTCGCCGAGATAGGCTTCGCGTACCGCGCTGTTCATGCGGATTTCTTCCGGCGTGCCGTGCGCGAGCAACCTGCCTTCGACGAGCACGGTGAGCGTGTCGGCCGCGGCGAAGATCGCGTCCATGTCGTGCTCGATCAGCACGATGGTGTGGTCGGCGGAAAGCTCGCGCAGCAGCGCGGTGACGCGGCCAGTTTCCTCCGGCCCCATGCCGGCGAGCGGCTCGTCGAGCAGCAACAGTTTTGCCCCCGATGCGATCAGCATCGCGATTTCCAGCTGACGCTGTTCGCCATGGCTGAGATTCGAGGCGCGAATATCGGCGCGCTCGGACGCGATTCCCGCGGCGGCCAATGCCCGTTCGACCGCTTCGTCTTCTTCGCGCCGGCGCCAGGAATTGCTGAAGCGAAGCGGACTCGGAAAACGCGCCTGTGCCGCGAGCGCGCAGTTCTCGCGCGCGGTGAAGGGAAGAATGACGTTGGTGCGCTGATACGAGCGGCCAAGTCCGCGCCGCGCGACGTTGTGCGGCTTCTGCCCGCCGATTTCCTCGTTCTCCAGCCGGATATTGCCGCCGGTCGGCCGTAGCGCGCCGGAAAGCACGTTGATGAACGTCGTCTTGCCCGCGCCGTTCGGTCCGATGATGCCGTGCACTTTGTTGGGCGAGAATTTCACGCTCACGCCGTTGACCGCGACCAGACCGCCGAAGGCGCGCACGAGATTTTGAACTTCGAGCTGCATGGCTTTCGCTGCCGCGCGCTGTTCGGTGGAAGGCGCGACCTCGCGAGGCTTGCCGCGCTTCGCCTGGCCCGCGAATTTTTCGATAAAGCCCGCGATGCCTTTGGGTGCGACAAGCACGGCCGCGATCAAAAACAGCCCGAGGGGAATCGACCAGCTATTCGCAAGAATGCCGCCAAGCCATTTTGCGTTTGCCGTGTCGGTGAAGAGCGAGAAGAACGCCGAGAGTTCGCTGGCGCTTTTGAGCGTCTCTTCGACCAGCGAATAGACGATCGCGCCGAGCAGCGGGCCGTAAAGCGTGCCCGCGCCGCCGAGCACCACCATCATGATCGCGAGACCGGATTCGCGCCAGCCCAAGAGTTCCGGCGCGACATAGCCGTCGATCGCCGCGAACAGCATACCCGCGAAGCCCGCGAGCGTCCCCGCGATCACGTAGCTCGCAAGCTTATAGGCGTAGGTGTTGAAACCGAGCGCGCTCATGCGCGCTTCGTTGTGATGGATGCCCTGCAGCACGCGGCCGAACGGCGTGCGCACGATCCACAACAGAAAGAGATAGGACAGCACCAGCGCGGCGAGACAGAAGTAAAGAAACGCAGCGCGGTTCTGGAAATTCAGGATCTGCCACGAGCCGAGCGAGAACACCGGCCGCACATTGATGTAGGCGCCATCGGTGCCGCCTGCGATCTTGGTGTCGAAGAACAGCGAGAACCCCATCTGCCCGAAGGCGAGCGTCACCATGATGAAGTAGAAGCCTCGCGTCAGCACCGCGACCGAGCCGACGACGAGCGCGACGGCACCCGCGAGCAGCATGGCAAAGGGAATCGCGAGAAACGCATTCGCCGGTGCCGAGGTCGGCGAGATGAAATAGAGCGAATAGGCGCCGAGCCCGAAATAGAGCGCATGCCCGAAGCTGACGAGGCCGGTGACGCCGATCAGAAGATCGAGGCTGATCACGAAGATGCCGGTGATCATGACGCGGGTCGCGAATTTCAACGCGAAAGCGCCGCCGAAAAACGGCAGCGCGATCGCATAAGCCGCGAGCGCGAGCAGGATGACGATGACGAGCGGGCGAGGGCGCGCGAGCATTTCAGGCCGCCCGCCCGAACAGTCCGCCGGGCCGTGCGATCAACACCGCCGCCATCAGCGCGTAAACCACGCTCGATGAAAATGTGGGAAAATAGACCTTGCCGAGCGCGTCGGCGACGCCAATCAAGAGCGCACCGAGGAACGCGCCTTTGATCGAGCCGATGCCGCCGATCACGACTACGACGAACGAAATGATGAGCACTGGCTCGCCGATACCGGGATAGACGCTCTCGAGCGGCGATGCGACGATTCCGGCGGTCGCCGCGAGTGCGACACCGGCCGCGAACACGAAACGAAACAAGAGGCGCGAGTCGATGCCGAGCGCCTCGACCATTTCGCGGTTAGATTCGCCCGCCCGGATGATGCGCCCGATGCGGGTCTTCTGGATCACGAACATCATCGCGAGCGCGAGCGCGACGCAGAAGCCCGCGACTGCGATCCGGTAATAGGGATAGCTCAAGAGCTCGGAGATTTTCACGCCGCCTTGCAGATAGCCCGGCACCGGCACGCTGTGCGGATAGCTGCCCCAGAGGATTTTCTGCACTTCGTTGAAGATCAGGATCAGCGCAAAGGTGAGCAGCACCTGTTGCAGGTGATCGCGGTCATAGAGATGGCGGATGAACAGCCACTCGATGATGACGCCGAACACGAAAGCGAGCGGCACGCCGAGCAGGAGCGAAAGGAAGATGTCGCCGGTGAATTGGGTCAGAGTCAGCGCGCAATAGGCACCGAGCATATAGAACGAGCCGTGGGAGAGGTTGATCACCCCCATGATGCCGAACACGAGCGTCAGGCCGGATGCCGCGAGAAAAATCAGCAATCCGTACTGAATGCCGTTCAGCAACTGGATGAGTACGAGATCCATCTTCGGCGTCCCCCGGCGCCTTTACGCACGCGACCGCTTTAGAAGCGGCTAGCGGGGGCTTTCGCCCCCGCTAGAAGTTTATCGGTCAACGATCAGGCGAGGCTGCAGCCGGTCGTCGGATCGGAAACGTCGGTCGCAGCGACCTTCACGAAGACGTTTTCGCCGTTCTTCAACTCGCGCAGATAGAAGTTGTGGATCGGGTTCTGCGAGGCCGAAAGACGGAACGGCCCGCGCGGCGAATTGAATTTCGCGTTTCGCATCGCCTTGAACAGATCGTCCTTCTTCGACACGTCGCCGCCGACCGCCTTCAGGCCGATGTCGAGGAGATGGGTCGTGTCCCAGCCCTGCACCGCATAGACGTCCGGGAATTTCTTGAAGGCTGCATTGTAGTCGGCACGGAATTTCTTGTTTTCGGCATTGTCGAGCGTATCGACATAATGCGAGGCGGTCTTGACGCCGTTGCCGGCTTCCCCCGCGGCCTTTTCGACGCCGTCGGTAAGGAAGCCTGGTCCCCAGAGCTGCACCGATTTGTTCAGTCCGGCCGCCGCGTAGTCCTTCATGTATTTCAGCGCGCCGCCGCCGGCATAGAACGAATAGACCGCCTGCGGCTTGAGCGAGGCGATTTCGGCGAGGCCCGCCTGGAATTCGACGTTCGGGAACGGAAGGCGGACTTCCTTCAGGATCTTGCCGCCGCCCGCGAGGAAGCTCTGCTTGAAGCCCTCGACGGATTCTTCGCCGGCCGCATAGCCCCAGGTGTAGGTGACGGCGGTCTTGATGCCGGCGTCGATCATCGCCTTGCCGGCTGCGACGCCGGGCTGGCTGTTGCCGAACGAGGTGCGGAAGATGTTCTTCGCGCACTGCGAACGGGTGAGCGCGTTCGCTCCCGCGTTCGGGATCAGCGTCGGCAGACCGGCTTCGCGCGCGATCTTCGCCATCGCCATCGCGACGCCGGAGTGGACGGTGCCGATCAGCACATCGACCTTCTCGCCTTCGACGAGCTTCGAGGTGTTTTCGACCGCACGCTCGGGCTTGGATTCGTCGTCGACCTTGACCCACTGGATCGTGCGGCCGCCGAGCTTGCCGCCCTGCTGCTTCACATAAAGGTCCATCGCATTGGTGATGGCATCGCCCAGCGCCGCGAAGGTCCCGCTATAGGGCAACAGCAGGCCGACTTTCAGCGGTGCGCCCTGCGCGATTGCGGGGCGGGCAAAAGGGAACGCCGCGACGGCGGCGCCCGCACCGGCGAGCTTCAAGGCATCGCGGCGCGTAATACGTGACTTATTGTGCATGTTATCTCCTCCCTGTCTGGCAATCGCCGCGAGTTTCACGCCGCCGCACCGATCTTCGGCACCGGCAGCCTTTCTCGTTTGTTCGATCCCAGCTGGTTTCAAGTATGGAGGCGTGCGGCGGGAGCGGCAAGCAGGTTTCTGGAAGCATTTCAAAAATTGGTGCCGTGGGTGCCGCGCGCGTTGCGCGAAAATTTCTTGGGTGCAGTGCGAGATTGCGGCTGCCTTAGCCAAATGTATTATAATTCATAACGACATGACCTGCGCAGCACGCCGCGTAACACGATTGTAATGTGATATAATGATCGACAATCGCCTCGTGTCAGGGGCAAACTACAAAAAACAAAGCCAAGGGGAGGAAATTCAAATGGCTTCCAAGACTCGAGTTACGCGCCGCACATTCACCGCGGGCCTCGGCGCAGCCGGCATCGTTGCCGGTACCGCGCCGTTCAACATCATTTCGGCGCAAGGCGCGCCGCTGAAAGTCGGCGTGCTCCTGCCGCGCTCCGGCGCGCAGGCCGGCATCGGTCAGGACTGCCAGCGCGGCGTCGATGTCACCGCCGGTCTGCTCAAGGATCTGAAGCTGCCTGCGCTTCAGATCATGAACGGCGACACCGAAACCAACGTCGAAGTCGCCCGCGCCCGCGCCGAGCGCCTCATCAACGAAGGCGCGCAGCTCTTGGTCGGCGCATTCGACTCCGGCCAGTCGACCGCGATCGCACAGGTCGCCGAGCAGAAGGGCATTCCCTACGTCATCAATATCGCCGCCGCGCCGCCGATCACGGAGCAGGGCTACAAGTTCGTATTCCGCAACTTCCCGGTTGCCGGACGCATTCTTGCCGACGCCTTCGAGAACCAGATCGAAATCTTTAAGGCGACCGGAAACGCGCCGAAGACCGCAGTCTTCATGCACGTGAACGATACCTTCGGCACGGCGATGCAGAAGGGCATCTCGGCGGTCAGCGCGAAGTTTGCCGCCGATCTGCCCTACAAGATCGTCGAAACCATCGCCTATGACGGCACCGCACGCGACCTTTCGGTCGAAGTCGCCAAGGCCAAGGCCACCGGCGCGGAAGCGCTGGTCATGGTCAGCCGCCTCAACGACGCGATCCTGATCACGCGCGAACTGATCAAGCAGCGCTGGTCGCCCAAGTGCGTGCTCTCGATGGGCCCGGGCTGGTACGAAGACCAGTATCTGAAGACGCTGGGCAAGTTCGGCGACGGTCCGATGAGCTTCGTGCCCTGGTACGATCCGAACAAGAAGCTGACGAAGGCGCTCGACGCTGCACTCGCGAAGGCGCATCCGGGCGTGAACCTGAACACCAACCACGTCTACACCTTCGAGGCGCTTCTCGTGGCCGCCGACGCCTACAAGCGTGCCGGCTCCGCCGATCCGAAGGCGCTGGCCGACGCGATCCGTGCGACGAACATCAAGGACAACGTCTCGCCCGGACCGGGTATCCAGTTCGACGCCAAGGGCCAGAACTCGGCGCTGAAGAACTCGGCGATCCAGAATCGCGCCGGCAAGCTCGTCACGATCGCGCCGGCGTCCGCTTCGAACGCCAAGCCCGAACATCCGATGAAGCCTTACGACAAGCGCTAAATCGGCGTTTGCCATTCTCCGGAAACACGCTCCGGCCGCGACTGCGGCCGGAGCAATGTTGCTAAGGGTTAGCCGTGACGACCGACGTCATTCTGAAAATCGCAATCAGCGGCGTGTTGACGGGCCTGATCTACGGCCTGATGGCGCTCGGCCTCTCCGTGATTTTCGGCGTCGTGCGCGTCGTCAATTTCGCCCACGGCGAGATGATGACGATCGCGATGTATCTCGTGATCGTCGCCTTCAACGCGCTCGGGTTGGACCCGCTGATCATGCTGGTGCCGATTTCCGCGGTGCTGTTTGCGCTCGGCTATTTGATGCAGCGCGCGATCATCAATCCCTTCATCAACCGTCCCGAACACAGCCAGTTCATGCTGCTGGTCGCAGTGGCGCTAGTGATCGTGAACGCGCTGCTTTTGATTTTCGGCCCCGACTCGCAGGGTGTCACGACCTCTTATTCGTTCGACAGCTTCGATGTCGGCGGCATTATCATCGACGCGGGCAAGGTCTACGCCGCGATCGCGGCATTGATCGTCGCCGTGCTTCTGTTCGCGTTCTTCCGGCTCACGCTTACCGGCAAGGCTATCCGCGCCTGCGCCGACAATTATAATGGTGCGCTTGTCGTTGGCCTGAACGTGAAGCGGCTTTACGCGCTCACCTTCGGCATTGGTGCTGCTTGCGTCGGCGCCGCGGGCACCATGCTGATGATCGTCACAGACGTGACTCCGGCGATCGGACCCGCTTATACGCTCTTGGCCTTCGTCATCGTGATTACCGGCGGCCTCGGCTCGATGCCGGGCGCCATTATCGGTGGCGTCCTGATCGGGCTCACCGAAGCGCTCGGCGGATTCTTCTTCACGCCCTCGGCGAAGTCGATGTTCTCCTTCGCCATTCTCGTGCTCATTCTCCTGTTCCGTCCGCAGGGCATCATGGGGCGGAAAGCGGCATGAAACTTCTGTTCGACGGCGTTTCCGGCCGCGCGCTCATCCTGCTTGCGCTGTTCTTCGCCGTGCTGGCCGCAGCGCCCTTATTCGTCAACGACTATCTGCTCGTAGTCCTGATCACGATTCTTTATTTTGCCTATGCCGGCCAGTGCTGGAACATCATGATGGGTTTCGCGGGCCAGCTCTCGCTCGGCCACGCGCTTTATATCGGGCTCGGCGCCTACGTCACCGCGGCGCTGTACGTGAAATTCGGCGTAAGCCCCTGGATCGGGCTCGTGCCCGCGATGATCATTGCAGGTGCGGTCGGCGCTGTGATCGGATTTCTTGCCTTCCGCTTCGGCGTTTCCGGCGTCTACTTCGCGATTCTGACCATCGCCTTCGCAGAATTCGCGCGCATCGGCTTCGACCATTTCAGTTGGGTCGGCGGCGCTGCCGGCTATTTCCTGCCGGTCGCCAATTACACACAGAACGATCTCTTAAATCTGCGCGGCAGCCAGCGTATGTTCTATTACATCGTGTTTGCGATGACGGTGATTGCGTTCATCATCTGTCATCTGCTGCTCCGAAGCCGCGCCGGCTATTACTGGCTCGCGATCCGCGAAAGCCCGGAAGCGGCCGAAGCGCTCGGCATCAATGTCTTCCGCTATAAGATGTACGCGGTGGTGCTTTCTGCTGCGATGACCTCGCTCGGCGGCGTGATCTTCGCGTTCTTCTACAACAACCTGTTTCCTGAGCAGGTCTTCCACATTTCGCGCTCGATCGAGATCATTCTCGGGCCGATCATCGGCGGCATCGGCACGCTGTTCGGCCCCATCGTCGGCGCGTTCCTGCTTACCGGCCTCGCGGAAGGCTTGCGCGAAGTCATGCTGCGCCTCGGCATCGACCTGCCGGGCGTCAAGCAGGTGTTCTACGGGCTGTGCCTGCTCGGCGTCGTGATGTTCCTGCCGGAAGGCGTGTGGCCGTCGCTGAAAAAGAAGCTCGGCCTCGATCGCGGCAACGAGGGAAGCTGACGATGGCGCTCCTCGAAGTTTCCGGCATCTCGAAAAGCTTCAGCGGCTTGAAAGCCGTGCAGAACGTCACTTTCGACGTGCCGGAAGGAAAGATCGTCGCGCTGATCGGCCCCAACGGCGCAGGCAAGACCACCTGCTTCAATTTGATCGCCGGCGTCTATCAACCGGACACCGGCTCGATCACGCTGAACGGCGCGCGCATTGACGGCCGCCGCCCGGACGAAATCTGTAAGGCCGGAATCGGCCGCACTTTCCAGATTGTGAAGCCCTTCGCGGGTCTGAGCGTGCTCGACAACGTGGTTGTCGGCGCGCTGAACTCGGCGTCCTCGATCATCGAGGCGCGCCGCAAGGCCGACGAAGTACTTGAGATCCTCGGCCTTGCGCCGAAGCGCTTGCAGCCCGCTTCCACGCTGACTTTGCCCGACCGCAAGCGGCTCGAAGTTGCGCGCGCGCTCGCGACCCAGCCGAAGCTGCTTCTACTCGACGAAGTCATGGCGGGGCTTCGCCCGACCGAAGTCGACCAGATCGTGAGCGTGCTGCTCGACCTGAACAAGCGCGGACTGACGATCCTCCTGATCGAGCACGTCATGCGCGCGGTGATGGCGCTTTCCGGCAACGTGATCGTGCTCCATCACGGCGAGCTGATTTCGCGCGGCACGCCCGACGAAATCGCGAAGGATCCAAAAGTGCTTGAATGTTATCTCGGGGAGGAAGCGCTTTGATCCTCGAGATCGAAAACCTCGACCTCTATTACGGCGACGCGCAGGCGCTCGACAGCGTCTCGCTCGAGGTCGAAAAGGGTGAACTGGTCGCGATCGTCGGCGCGAACGGAGCCGGGAAATCCTCGCTCATTCGCACCATTGCCGGTATCGAGCGTCCGCGCGGCGGCAGGATCCGCTTCAAGGGCGAAGACATTACCGGTAAGCCGAGCTACGTCGTCTGCAATCTTGGTATCGGTCAGGTCGCCGAAGGCCGCCAGATATTCCCCTCGCTTTCGGTGCAGGAAAATCTCGAAATGGGCGCGCTACTTCCGCGTGCCCGCGCGAAGATGGAAGCCGAACTCGACCACGTCTATTCGCTTTTTCCCCGGCTCGCCGAGCGCAAGGATCAGTTCGCCGGCACCATGTCGGGCGGCGAGCAGCAGATGCTCGCGATCGGCCGCTGCCTGATGGGCCAGCCCGAACTCATTATGTTCGACGAGCCTTCGCTGGGCTTGGCGCCCGCGCTGGTGCAGGAGTTGTTCCAGACCATCCGCAAACTGCGCGAGAGCGGGCTCACGGTTCTGCTCGTGGAGCAGAATGTCGCAATGTCGCTGAAACTCGCCGACCGCGGCTATGTAATCGAGAACGGCCGCATCGTGCTTTCGGGCACCGGCGAGAAGCTGCTGCATGACGACGCAGTCCGCCAAGCTTATCTTGGCATCGCACATTAAATATTGACCCGCGCGCGCCACGGGTGGAACTTCCGAACTCGCAAAGCGGTTGAAGGCTCAACGAGAGGGCCGTCTCATGTCTTTACGCAGCGTTCGTCGCGATTATCTCACCAGACCGATTCATCGCTGGGCCAAGCGAGCACTTCCGAAAATGTCGGAGACGGAGCGCGCCGCCATCGAGGCCGGCGACGTCTGGTGGGATGCCGAACTGTTTTCCGGCAATCCGGACTGGCGCGTGCTGATGCAGGCGCCGCCTGCGAAACTTTCGCCGGAAGAACAGGCCTTTCTCGAAGGGCCGGTACGCGAGCTTTGCGGGATGCTCGACGAGTGGAAAATCTCGTGGGAAGAGGGCGATCTTCCGCCGGAAGTCTGGCGTTTCATGCGCGAGAAGAAATTCTTCGGCATGATCATTCCGAAGAAATACGGCGGCCTCGGCTTTTCCGCCTTCGCGCATTCGGAAGTGATCCGCACGCTCTCGTCGCGCTCGAACACCGGCGCCGTGACGGTGATGGTGCCGAACTCGCTCGGTCCCGGCGAACTCCTGATGCAGTTCGGCACCGACGCGCAGCGCGACCATTGGCTGCCGCGGCTGGCTTCCGGCGAAGAAATTCCCTGCTTCGGTTTGACGAGCGCGCAGGCCGGCTCCGACGCTGCCGCGATGACCGATACCGGCGTCGTCTGCCGTGGGAAATTCGATGGCAAGGAAGTGCTCGGCATCCGACTGAACTGGAGGAAGCGCTACATTACCCTTTGCCCGGTCGCGACCGTGCTCGGGCTTGCTTTCAAGCTCTACGATCCGGACGGCTTGCTCGGCGAAAAAGAAGACATCGGAATCACCGTTGCGCTGATTCCGACCGGGCTGCCAGGCGTCACGACCGGTCGCCGTCATCTCCCGGCGTTTCAGTTTTTTCAGAACGGTCCGACCGAAGGCAAAGACGTTTTCATTCCGCTGGACTTCATCATCGGTGGGGAAAAGCAGGCAGGCCAGGGCTGGCGCATGCTGATGGCGGCTCTCGCCGCGGGGCGCGGCATTTCGCTGCCTTCTCTTTCCGCCGCCGGTGCCGCGATGGCCGCGCGCACGACCGGCGCTTATGCGCGGGTGCGCGTGCAGTTCGGCTTGCCGGTCGGAAAATTCGAAGGCGTGCAGCAGATGCTCGGCCGTATCGCCGCCACCGCATATTTGCTGGACGCCGCGCGGCATTTCACCTGCGCCGCGCTCGATCAGGGCCGCAAGCTTGCTGTTTCTTCCGCGATCCTGAAATATCACGCGACCGACCGCATGCGCGCTGCGATCATCGACGCGATGGACGTGCATGGCGGCAAGGCGATCATGGACGGCCCGCTGAATTATCTCGGCAACGCTTATCGTGCTGCACCCGTCGGCATCACGGTCGAGGGTGCGAATGCGCTCACGCGCAATCTCATTATTTTCGGGCAGGGTTCGATCCGTTGCCATCCGCATCTGCTTTCCGAGATGGAGGCATTGCAGATCGAGGATGAAGCGCAGTCGCTCGATGCGTTCGACCGCGCGTTCTGGAAGCATGTCGGCCATACCTTCGCGACCGCGTTCCGTGCGAAATGGCGGAGCTGGACGGGCGGTATCTTCGCGCCGGCCCCCGACGCAGGCGCTGTATCGAGGCATTACCGGCAGCTTTCGCGCTACGCAGCGGCCTTCGCGCTGACCTCCGACATGGCGTTGCTCACGATGGGCGGCGCGCTAAAGCGCAAGGAAAATATTTCCGCGCGTCTCGGCGACATTCTTTCGGAGCTTTATCTCCTATCCGCAGTGTTGAAACGCTGGGAAGAAGAGGGCAGGCAGAACGACGATCTGCCGCTCGTCGACTGGTGCATGGCCGATGGCATCGCGCGCATCAACCGCGCCTTCGATGGCGTGTTCGCGAATATGCCGAGCCGTTTTGCGGCGACGTTGCTTTGGCTGATGCTGCCGCTCGGCTCGCGCCGCGAGCCGCCGGATCGTCTTACGCAAGCCTGCGCCGAACTGATCTCGTCGCCGTCCACGGCGCGCGAGCGGCTGACTTCGGGACTTTATGCTGGCCGCGAAGGCGACGGCGTCTGGCTGCTGGAGGACGCTTTCAGGAAGGTCATCGCCGTCGAGGACGTGTTGCGCAGGCTCAAGGACCGGCGCGTTGATCTGAAGGCCGCGAAAGAAAGCGGCCTCGTCAGCGATGCCGAGGCGCGCCTCGTGGAGGAAGCCGACGCGGCGGTTGCGAAGGTCGTCGAGGTCGACGACTTCGACGCGCGCGAGCTTTCCGGCCTGTCGAAGGAAAAATCGCGGCGCGAATTCGAGCCGCGGCGCGCGGCGGGCTAACGCTCGAGGACCGCGAGCTTTTGCCCTTCCTCGACGACCGCGCCTTCCTCGACCAGCAGCGACTTCACTTTGCCGCCCTGCGGAACGAGTACGGGAATTTCCATCTTCATGGATTCGAGGATGATTAATTCGCCGTCCGGCGCAACCGTGCCGCCGGCCGCGACTTCGATCTTCCGCACGATGCCCGCGATTTCGGAACGCACCTCGAACTCGGCCATTTTCATTTCCCGTGACGGATGAGTAGTCTGCGGGCCGCAGCATTCTTGCTGCCGCCTTCTTCTGTCAAGCCGCGTCACGGGTATTCGCATGAGCTGGGAAAAAGAACTCGAAGAACTCCGCCGCCGCGAAGAACTCGCGAAGAAAATGGGCGGCGAGGAAAAAGTGAAGCGCCATCGCGACGCCGGCAAGCTCACGGTGCGCGAGCGTATCGAACGGCTCTTGGATAAAGATACGTTTCACGAAGTCGGCGCGATCGCGGGCAAGGGAAAATACGACGCGAACGGCAAGATGATCGACTTTCAGCCGGCGAATTTCGTGCTCGGCCGCGGCAAGATCGATGCGCGTGCGGTCGTGGTCGGCGGCGACGATTTCACCGTGCGCGGCGGCGCCGGCGACGCCGCGATCATGCAGAAGCAGGTTCATGCCGAGCAGATGGCGAACGAGCTGCGCCTGCCGATCGTGCGTCTCATCGACGGCACCGGCGGCGGCGGTTCGGTGAAGACCATCGAAGTGCTCGGCTACACGTATCTCGCGCACAATCCCGGCTGGGACTGGGTCGTGAAAAATCTCGGCACCGTGCCGGTGGTGTCGCTGGGCCTTGGTTCGGTTGCGGGGCTGGGGGCGGCGCGGCTCGTCTCGAGCCATTACTCGGTGATGGTGCAGGGCATTTCGCAGATGTTCATCGCCGGCCCGCCGGTGGTCGCCCGCACCGGCGTGACCATGACCAAGGAAGAACTCGGCGGCGCGGAGATTCACGCCAAAGCCGGTGCGGTCGACGATGTGGTCGCTAGCGAAGACGAAGCTTTCGCGCGCGCACGGAAATTTCTTTCTTATCTGCCGCCGTCAGTCGACGAACTCGCCGAACGCCGCGCACCGCCGGACGATCCGGAACGCCGCGACGAATCGCTGCTTTCCGCCGTGCCGCGCGACCGCCGCAAGGTTTACGACATGCGGAAAATCCTGAATGCGGTCATGGACAAGGATTCGCTGTTCGAGATGGGCCGCAAGTTTGGCGGCCCGTGCATCACCGCGCTCGCACGGCTCGACGGCTGGCCGGTCGCCGTACTTGCAAGCGATCCATTCTTCTATGGCGGCGCCTGGACCGCGGCCGCCGCGCAGAAAGCGGAGCGCTTCATCGATCTTGCCAACACTTTCCATCTGCCGATCGTGAATTTCGTCGATGTGCCGGGCTTTATCATCGGCCCCGACGCCGAGAAGGCAGGCACCATCCGCTTCGGTGCCAAAGCGCTTGCTGCGATGTACCAGAGCGAAGTGCCGCAATGCTCGATCATGGTACGGAAAAGTTTCGGTGTCGCAGGCGCCGGCCACATGAATCACACGCGCCTGCATTACCGCTACGCCTGGCCGTCGGGTGACTGGGGCTCGCTGCCGATCGAAGGCGGCATCGAGGCCGCCTATCGTGCTGAACTCGAAGCCTCGTCCGATCCGAAAGCGCTGCTCACCGAAATCGAGGAGCGCCTCAATCGCTATCGCTCGCCGTTTCGTACCGCCGAGACCTTCATGGCCGAAGAGATCATCGACCCGCGCGACACGCGGCCTTTGCTCTGCGAATTTGCGAATCTCACCGCGAAACTGCGAAAGCCCGGCCCGCGCGCCGCGCCCATGCGCCCTTGATCATGCGTTCCTGATCAGACGAAGAACAGGAACGTCGCGACGATGAACAGCGGCACCAGAATCAGGCCGGACCAGAGCATGTAGCCGAAGAAGCTCGGCATCTTCACGCCGCCGTTGCGCGCGATCGCATAGACCATGAAGTTCGGCGCGTTGCCGATATAGCTGTTCGCGCCCATGAACACCGCGCCCGCCGAGATCGCAGCAAGCGTCAATGCACCGCTCGCCATCAACTGTTTCGGATCGCCGCCCGCGAGCTCGAAGAACACGAGATAGGTCGGCGCGTTATCGAGAAACGATGAAAGGCCGCCCGTCAGCCAGAAATAAGCGACGTTATTGGCGCTGCCGTCCGGATTGGTGACGAGGGCCACCAGCGGTGCAAACGCGCCGTTCTTCCCCGCCTGCAGCATCGCAAGCACCGGAATGATGGTCACGAAAATTCCGGCAAAGAGTTTCGCGACTTCCTGGATCGGCCCCCAGGAAAAGCCGTTTGCTTTATGGCTCGCCTTCGGCGTTAGCCACAGCGAAACCAGCGTGACCACGATCATTGTGACGTCGCGTAAAAGATTCTGGATTAGAATTTCGGTGCCGAGCAGCGTGAACGAACCGAGCTTGAGCTTCGCACTCAGAAGAATTGCCGCGATGATCACGACGATCAGGATAAAATTGATGCCGCCGCGAACCCGCACCGGCTTATCGGGCGTAGGATCCTTCTTCAAGTGCCCTTCGCGCTTGTAGATGATCGAATCGAGCGCGAAGAATGCGGCAAGCAGCGCGCCCGCGCAGAATAGCGTCTCCGGAAACAGATGCGTCGTCGTCCAGAAGAAATCGACTCCGCGCAGGAAGCCGAGGAACAGCGGCGGGTCACCGAGCGGCGTGAGCGAGCCGCCGATATTCGAGACGAGAAAAATAAAGAATACGAATACATGTACGTTGTGCTTGCGGTCGTCGTTCGCGCGGATCATCGGCCGGATCATGACCATCGAGGCGCCGGTGGTACCGATGATGCTGGCAAGCACGGTGCCGATAGCGAGCAAGACCGTATTCGTGCCCGGCGAGCCGTGCAGGTTGCCGGAAACGACCACGCCGCCGGCGACTGTGAAAAGCGCGAGCAGGAGAAGAATGAAAGGGATGTATTCGAGAAAAGCGGTATGCGCGAGCACATGCACCGCCGGTGTCGCGCCGAATACGAGCGCGATCGGAACGATAACAAGTACCGCCCATAGCGCCGAGATTTTCCCGAAGTGATGTTCCCAGAAATGCGGCGCGAGCAAGGGAAACAGCGCGATCGAAAGCAGAATTCCTGCAAAGGGAAGCGCCCAGGCGAGGCCCAGCGTCGCGCCGTTCATATCCGCGGCAAAAGCCTGTGGTGCGCTTGCCGCGAGAAATAGAACCGAGAGCGCCGCCGTACAGATTTTCCGAAGCGTAACGCGCATCCCGATTTCTCCCCCGAAGGCGCTTTTGTTTTGCTTTAGACTAGCCGCCGCTTTGCAGCATCACAACCTTCCGCCTTGCGGCACGCTGTCATTTTACTTGGAGAGCCGCTTCAAACCTTGTTCAATCGCGCGTAATCGGAGGAAAAGGAATGAAATCGCCATTCGATATTTCGGGAAAGGTCGCGCTGATCACCGGCTCGAGCCGCGGCATCGGCCGCTCGATTGCCGAAACCATGGCGGGTCTCGGTGCGAAGGTCGTCGTCTCATCCCGCAAGGCGGATGCCTGCGAGGAAGTAGCGAAGGTGATCCGCGCGGACGGTGGGGAGGCGAGTGTCATCCCCTGCAACATCTCGCGCAGGAGCGAAGTCGAAGCACTGATCAAAGGCACCAAGGATAAATACGGCCGTATCGATATCCTGGTCTGCAACGCGGCGGTGAATCCGGCTTATGGTCCGATGAGCGAAATTTCCGACGAAGCCTTCGACAAGATCATGGGCTCGAACGTGAAAAGTAATGTCTGGCTCTGCAATCTCGCGATCCCCGATATGGTCAAACAGGGCGGCGGCTCGATCATCATTGTCTCGTCGATCGGTGGGCTGCGCGCTTCCCCGATGATCGGCACTTATGGAATTTCGAAAGCCGCCGACTTCGCGCTTGCGCGCAATTACGCACAGGAGTGGGGCCACAAGAACGTCCGTGTGAACTGTATCGCGCCGGGTCTGATCAAGACCGATTTCGCGAAAGCGCTCTGGGAAAACGAGCAGCTTCGCAAGGACCGCGAGAACAAGACGCCGCTGCGCCGCCTCGGAGAGCCGCATGAGATCGGCGGGGTCGCGGCGTTTCTCGCGTCGCCAGCGGCGAGTTATATCACCGGCGAGGTGATCGTGGTCGATGGCGGGGTCACGATCGCGCCTTAGCCGGCACGCGTCACAAACTAAAAAAGCCCGGCACAAGGCCGGGCTTTTTATTTTGCACTAGAAAAGTTCAGCGCGCGTTGCCGCTCGACGCCGTGTATTTCTTCAGTTCCATCTTGGCAATCGTTTCACGATGCACCTCGTCCGGACCGTCAGCAAGCCGCAGCGTGCGGTTCCCGGCCCAGGCCTTGGCGAGCGGAAAGTCCGGCGAGACGCCGGCGCCGCCGTGCATCTGGATCGCGCGGTCGATCACGCGCTGCGTCATGTTCGGCGCCACCACCTTGATCATCGCGATCTCGGCGCGCGCTTCCTTGTTGCCGAGTTCGTCCATCTTGTGCGCGGCGTAGAGCGTCAAGAGACGCGCCTGATCGATGTCCATGCGCGATTCCGCGATCCAGTGTTTGTTCACACTGTGCTCGGCGAGCTTCTTGCCGAAGGCGGTCCGCGAAACCGCGCGCTGGCACATCAGCTCCAGCGCCCGTTCCGCCGAGCCGATCGCGCGCATGCAGTGATGGATGCGGCCCGGTCCGAGGCGGCCTTGCGCGATCTCGAAGCCGCGGCCTTCGCCGAGCAGGATGTTCGACGCCGGCACCCGCACGTTCTCGAACACGACTTCCGCGTGGCCGTGCGGCGCGTCGTCATAACCGAAGACGTTCAAGTGACGGAGCACCTTCACGCCCGGCGTTTCCATCGGCACCAGAATCATCGACTGGCGCTTGTGCGGCTCCGCGTTCGGGTCGGTCTGGCCCATGAAGATCGAAATCTTGCAGCGCGGGTCGTTCGCGCCCGAAGTCCACCACTTGCGGCCGTTGATGACGTAATGATCGCCGTCCTTCTTGATCTCGGAGCGGATGTTGGTCGCATCCGATGAGGCGACCGCGGGCTCGGTCATCGCAAAGCACGAGCGGATTTTTCCGTCCATCAAGGGCTCGAGCCACTCTTTCTGGTGCTCCTTGGTGCCGTATTTCAGGATCACTTCCATGTTGCCGGTGTCCGGCGCGGAGCAGTTGAAGCTCTCCGGGCCGATCGGCGAACGGCCCATGATCTCGCAGATCTGGCCGTACTCGTAGTTGGTAAGTCCCTCTTCATGATGGGCCTTGGGCAGGAACAAATTCCACAGCCCCTGTGCACGCGCCTTTTTCTTCAGTTCTTCCATGACCGGTGGGCTTTTCCAGCGGTCGCCGCCTTCGTTGAGCTGGCGCGCATAGACCGGTTCCGCCGCATAGACATGCTCGTCCATGAACGCGGCTACTTTTTTCTTCAGTTCGGCCGCACGCGGCGACAGCGGAATGAACATGTTCTCTCTCCCTTACTCTTTTATCTTTGCGCGGCGGTCTCAAACCCGCCCATGTTTCCGAATTGCTCGAGATGATAGTCGGCGTCGCCGAACTGGATATCGATCGCGGTCGCGCGCTTGAACCAGTGACCGGTCTTGAGTTCCATCGTCATGCCGATGCCGCCATGGAGCTGGATCGCCTGCTCGCCGACGAATTGCGCCGAGCGGCCGATCTGCGTCTTCGCCGCCGACATCGTCTTGCGCCGCTGCACGGCATCAGGCTCGTTGACCATCATGGTGGCGAGCATCGCCATGCTCTTTGCCTGCTCGGCGGCGATCAGCATTTCGACGTTGCGATGTTGCAGCACCTGGAACGAACCGATGTTGACGCCGAACTGTTTGCGTGTGCGCAGATAATCCGTGGTCGCCTCCGTCAGCGCCGAAAGCACGCCGACCGCTTCGCCGCAGAGCGCGGCGATGCCGTCGTCCACGATCTGCTCGATCAGCGGATATGCCGTGCCGGGCTTGCCTATCACTTGATCTGCGTCAACTTTCACGCCGGAGAGCTGGATTTCGGCCGCGGTAAGCCCATCGACCGTGCGATAGCCGCGGCGCGAAACGCCATTCGCCTTCGCGTCCACGATGAACAGGCCGAGACCATCCTTGTCGCGCTGGCCGCCCGAGACGCGCGCGGTGACGATGATGAAGTCGGCTTGCTCCCCGTTCAGTACCACGCCCTTCTGGCCGTCAAGTGTGAAGCCGTTGCCGGAAGGCTTTGCCGTCGTCTTCACGTCGAACAGATCGTAGCGCGACTGCCGCTCGGTATGGGCAAACGCACCAGTGATCTTTCCTTCCGCGATCTGCGGGAGGTACTTGTTCTTCTGAGCCTCCGTGCCGAAGCGGCGGATCAACCCGCCTGCGAGCACGACCGTCGGCAGATAAGGCTCGAGCGCGAGCGCGTTGCCGATCGCGCTCATCACAATCATGGTCTCGACCGGACCGCCGTCGATGCCGCCGTGTTCTTCCGAAAACGGAAGGCCGAGCAGGCCGAGTTCCGCATATTGCTTCCAGATCTCGCGGCTCCAGCCGTCGCTGCTTGCGAGAAATTTCTTGCGCGACTCGAAATCATACTTGTCGCCGAGCAGTCCCTCGATGCTGTCTTTGAGCAACTGCTGCTCTTCGGAAAACTCGAAATCCATAATACTTGTCTTTCTTCCCCCGCCTCGGCCTTAGAGGCCGAGGATCGCTTTCGCGATGATGTTCTTCTGAATCTCGTTCGACCCGCCATAGATCGAAACCTTGCGATAGTTGAAATAGATCGGCGCAAGCGGTCCAGCGTAGTCCGGCGCGATCGGCAACTCGTTCGAGCCCGCGGCTTCGTCTTCGTCCGTGAACGGCAGCGCGAACGGGCCGACGACTTCCATCAGGAGATCGGTGATGTTCTGCTGGATTTCCGAGCCCTTGATTTTCAGGATTGAAGACGCCGGATCGGGCTTGTTGTCGCGCCGCGTGCCCTCCGCCGCGACCACGCGCATCTGGGTCATCTCGAGCGCCTTCAGCTCGATTTCGACCTGCGAAATCTTCGCGCGGAAGCGCGCGTCTTCCATCATCGGCTTGCCGCCGGAAACTTCGAGCGAGGCAAGCTCTTTCAGGCGGCGGATGCGCTCCTTGGAAATGCCGACGCGCGCGATACCCGTACGCTCGTTGCCGAGCAGGAACTTCGCATAATCCCAGCCGCGGTTTTCCTGGCCGACGAGATTTTCGTAGGGCACCTTCACGTTGTCGAAGAACACCTCGTTCACTTCCTTGCCGCCATCGATCAGTTGAATCGGCCGCACGGTGATGCCCGGCGTCTTCATGTCGCAAAGAATAAAGGAGATGCCTTCCTGCTTCTTCGCCTTCGAGTCGGTGCGCGCCAGCACGAAAATCCAGTCGGCGTACTGCGCGAGCGTGGTCCAGGTCTTCTGGCCGTTGATGATCCAGTGATCGCCTTCGCGCACCGCCTTCGTCGAAAGGCCGGCGAGGTCGGAGCCGGCGCCCGGCTCCGAGAAACCCTGACACCACCAGTCATCCAGGTTCGCGATGCGCGGCAGGAAATGCTTCTTCTGTTCTTCGTTGCCGAAGGTGTAGATCACCGGGCCGACCATGCTGACCGCAAACGGCAGCGGATCGGGCGCGGGTGCGCGCTGGAGTTCTTCGAGGAAGATATATTTCTGCACCGGCGTCCATCCGGTGCCGCCATATTGCTTGGGCCACTGGTAAACCGCCCAGCCTTTCTTGTTCAGAATCCGCTGCCAGTTGACGATGTCGTCCTTCTCGAGCTTGCGGCCTTCGGTCAGCTTCTTCTTCGTTTCCGCCGGGACGTTCTTCGCGAAGAAGTCGCGCACTTCGTCGCGAAAGCTGAGTTCTTCCTTGGTGAAATTCAGGTCCATCGCGTGCTCCCGCGTTACTGGATTTCAAAGAGGCCGGCCGCACCCATGCCGCCGCCGACGCACATGGTCACGACGCCGTATTTCGCCTTGCGGCGTGCACCTTCGATCAGCACATGGCCGGTGAGGCGTGCGCCGGTCATGCCGTAGGGATGGCCGACCGCGATCGAACCGCCGGAGACGTTGAGCTTCTCCGGGTCGATGCCGAGCTTGTCGCGGCAATAGATCACCTGCACCGCGAAGGCCTCGTTCAATTCCCAGATGCCGATGTCGTCGATCTTCAGCCCGTGCCGCTTCAGAAGACGCGGGATCGCATAAACCGGACCGATGCCCATTTCGTCCGGCTCGCAACCTGCCGCGACGAAACCGCGGAAGATGCCGAGCGGCTTCAAGCCTTTCTTCGCGGCCGTTTCCGCGCTCATGATGACGGTCGCGGCCGCGCCGTCCGAGAGCTGGCTCGCGTTACCCGCGGTGACAGAGCCGCCTTCGCGCACCGGCTTCAGCGACGCCAGCCCTTCCGCCGTCGTTTCCGGGCGCGGACCTTCGTCCTGCGAAAGCGTGATGTCCTTGTAGGAGACTTCCTTGGTCGCCTTGTCCATCACCGCCATCTTGGTCGAGATCGGCGCGATTTCTTCCTTGAAGCGTCCGCCCTGCTGCGCGCTCGCGGTGCGGCGCTGGCTTTCCAGCGAATATTCGTCCTGCTGCTCGCGCGAAATGTTGTAGCGCTTGGCCACCACTTCGGCAGTGTCCAGCATCGGCATGTAAACGTCGCCCTTGATCGCCTTCAGTTCGGGATCGACCGCATGGAACAGGTTCATGTGCTCGTTCTGCACGAGACTGATCGATTCGCCGCCGCCGCCGACCGCGATCTCGACACCGTCGAAAATCACCGAGCGCGCGGCCAGCGCGATCGCCTGCAAGCCGGACGCGCATTGCCGGTCGATCGTGGTGCCAGCGACCTGCACCGGCAGCCCTGCGCGCAGCAGCGCCTTGCGCGCGATGTTGCCGCCGGTCGCGCCCTGCTGGAGCGCGGTGCCCATCACGACGTCCTCGACCTCCGCGCCGTCGATGCCCGCGCGCTTCACCGCGTGCTCGATGGCGTGGCCGTAGAGGGTCGCGCCTTCGGTGTTATTGAAGGCGCCGCGATAAGCCTTGCCGATCGGGGTGCGGGCGGTGGAGACGATAACGGCCTCACGCATTTTCATTTCCTCACTGTCTGGATGCGCCTGCGGAAGCAGGCGAGGTCTGTTGTTTCGAAGCCTGGTATTTGCGGCGCTCCTCCTCGACCAGCTCTTTCTTGGAGAGCTTGCCGACCGAAGTCATCGGAAGCGCGTCGCGAATTTCGATTGCCGCGGGCATCTCGTGCTTTCCGACCTTGTCGGCGAGAAATTCCCGGACCGCTTCAAGCGTGAGCGGTGCCGCGCCCGCCCGCATTTTGATGAAGGCTTTGGCGGCCTCGCCGCGATAGTCGTCCGGCACACCGATCACGATCACGCCTTCGATGTCGGGATGCTCGAACAGCGCGTGCTCGATCACGCTCGGATAGACGTTGAAGCCGCCCGAGATGATCATGTCCTTCTTGCGGTCGACCAGGAACAGCCAGCCGTTCTCGTCCATGTAGCCGATGTCGCCTGTGAGAAAATGCCCGTCCTCGACGAAAACGGCTTTGGTTTCTTCCGGCTTGTTCCAGTAGCCCGCGAATACGTTCGGACCCTTGATCCGCATTTCGCCGGTCTCGCCGAAGGGCAGCACGCGCGTCGGGTCGTCCAGCGCGACGATGTCGATATAGAGCCCCGGCAGCGGCAGGCCGATGGTGCCGGCCGGCGGCTCGCCGTCATACGGCTGGTTGGTACCTGCCGGAGACGTTTCCGTCATGCCCCAGCCGCCGCCCAGCGAAATCCCGGTAAGTTTCCTGAAGCGTTCGAACACTTCGACCGGCAGCGGCGCGCCGCCGGAAGCGCACATCGAAAGCGAGGAAAGGTCGCGCTTCTCCAGGCCCGGCGCGGAGATCAGCGCGATCCAGATCGTCGGCACCGCCGGCAGATAATTCGCTTTCTTTTCCTCGATGTCGCGGAACGTGGTTTCGACATCGAAGCGCGGGCGCAACATGCACTCGTTGCCCTGGTCGATCGCGCGCAGGAACACCGAACTCAGCGCGTAAATATGAAACAGCGGCAGGACGATGATGACCTTCTCGCCGGATTTCAACTCGCGTTGCGCGGAACCCCAGTACTTGTAGATGGAATTCGTGGAGGTGAGGTTGCGGTGGAGCAGCATCGCGCCCTTGGGCAACCCGGTGGTGCCGCCGGTATATTGCAGGAGCGCGATGTCGTTTTCGTTCACTTCCGGCCACGCCGCCGGCGGTGGGGCGAGGCTCAGAAGATTCGTCAGCGTGATCGTATGGCCGTTCGCGGGAATGGCGTCGTAGGGAATCGGCGCAGGACCGAATTCGGCGTCGTCACCGATGATGAGGTGATCGAGCAGCCCTTCGGCGTCCAGCTTCAGCGCGCGCTGCACCATGCCCTGAAAGTTCGTCGTCACCATAATCCGCGCGCCGGAGTCTTTCAGTTTGTGCGCAAGCTCGCGCTCGGCATCGAGCGGCGACATGTGCACGACGCGGCCGCCGCATTTGAGCACCGCGAAGAACAGGATCGGATGCACCGGCGTATTCGGCAGATAAAGCCCGACCGCCGTGCCCGGCTTCACGCCGAGCGACAGGAGTCCGGCCGCCGCCCGCGAAACCAGATCGTGCAACTCGCGATAGGTCGTGCGCCGGTCGCGGTATTCGATGGCGTAGTTGTCGGGATAGGCAGCGACGGCACGGTCGAAAAGCTCATTCACCGTGCCGGCGCGGATCGGAGCCGCCGCATCGACGCCAGCGGGATAGGATTTTTCCCAAGGGTAGGGGCGGCTATAGGTCATGACGCCTGCTTCATCTCGTTCGCGAGCGAAGCGAAGGTCTTGCCTTCATTCGCAAGCCGGTCGAGCAGCTTCGCGGGTTCGAGCGTCTTGTCGCCGCTCTCTTTCGCGTAGTGCGCCAGCCGGTCGCGCACATGCTTCAGCCCGACCGTGTCGGCGTAATGCATCGGTCCGCCGCGCCATACCGGCCAGCCGTAGCCGTAGAGCCAGATCACGTCGATGTCGCCGGGGCGCGAAGCGATGCCTTCCTCGAGGATGCGCGCACCCTCGTTGATCATCGGATAGATCGTGCGCTCGATGATCTCCTGCTTGGAGATCGGGCGGCGGGTGATGCCTTTCTTCGCGCTGGCATCGAGAATGATTTTCTCGACCTCGGGATCGGGGATCGGGGTCCGCGAACCCTTCTCATATATATAGAAGCCCTTGCCGGTCTTCTGGCCGAAGCGGCCGGCTTCTGCGAGCGTGTCGGCGACTTCGTTGCGCTCCCCGCGCGCACGGCGGATGCGCCAGCCGACGTCGATGCCGGCAAGATCCCCCATCGCAAACGGCCCCATCGGAAAGCCGAATTCCAGCGTCGCCGCGTCCACGTCCTGCGGCAGCGCGCCTTCGAGGATCAGGCGGTCGGCCTGCACGCCGCGCTTGTGCAGCATACGGTTGCCGACGAAGCCGTAGCAGACGCCGACCACGACCGGCACTTTCGCGATCTTGCGGCCGACCGCGATCGCGGTTTGCAAGACGTCGAACGCGGTCTTTTCACCGCGCACGATTTCGAGCAACTTCATGATGTTGGCGGGGCTGAAGAAGTGCATCCCGACCACGTCCTGCGGCCGCGAAGTCGAGTTTGCGATTTCGTTCACGTCGAGCGTCGAAGTATTCGTTGCGAGGATCGCGCCCTTCTTCGTTATGGTGTCGAGTTTGCCGAAGATTTCCTTCTTCAGGCCCATTTCCTCGAACACGGCCTCGATCACCATATCGGCGTCTTTCGCGCCTTCGAGGCCGACCGCGCCAGTAATCAGGCTCATGCGCTTTTCGACGTCGGCTTCGGTGAGGCCGCCGCGCTTCGCGGTGTTCTCGTAGTTGGTGCGGATTTTCGCGAGGCCGCCTTTCAGGAACTCGTCAGTGGTTTCGATCAGCGTCACCGGGATGCCGGCATTGGCGAAGCACATCGCAATCCCGCCGCCCATGGTGCCGCCGCCGATCACCGCCGCACGCTTCACTTCGCGCGCGTTCGTTTCCTTCGGCATGTCCAGCACCTTGCTCGCTTCGCGCTCGGCGAAGAAGGCGTGCCGCTGCGATTTGGATTCCTCGGTAGTGAGCAGTTCGATGAACATGTTGCGCTCGCGCTTCACCGCTTCCTCGAACGGAACCGAAAGCGTCATCTTCACCGCCTCGACCGCCGCCATCGGGGCTTTCAGGCCCTTGTTGCGGCCGAGCGCCTTGGCCGCAATCTCATTGAAGGAGTCCGGGTTCTTGCGGACCTCGGTAAGCTTGTCCTCCATCCGGCTTGCGCGCTTCAGCGACAGGGTTTCGCTCGCCAATCGTTTTGCGAACGCGATCGCGCCCGCGGTGAGATCGCCTTCGATGATTTCATCGACCAGGCCGTCTTTCAGCGCTTGCGACGCCGAAATCGGATTGCCGGAGAGGATGATCGTCAGGGCCTTCTCGATTCCGATCAGGCGCGGCAGCCGCTGTGTGCCGCCGGCACCCGGAATGAGGCCGAGCTTGATTTCGGGCAGGCCCAATTTCGCGTCCTTGCTTGCCACGCGATAATTGCAGCCGAGCGCGACTTCGAGGCCGCCGCCGAGTGCGGTGCCGTGGATTGCGGCAACCGTCGGCTTTGACACGTTGTCGATGTCGGTAATCGCTTCGATCAGCGAAGGCGCCATCGGCGGCTTGCCGAATTCGGTGATGTCGGCGCCGGCGATGAAGGTGCGGCCCGCGCAAGTGAGTACGATCGCCTCGATGCCTGCGTCAGCGTCCGCCTCCTTGAACAATTTTTGCAAACCGGCACGCACTGCGTGCTTCAGCGCGTTCACGGGCGGATTGTCGACGGTGATGACGGCGATTACGCCCTCGCGGCGCAGCGTGACTGGATCACTCACTTCTATTTTCCTTGGCGTTTCCTGATCGTCTTTTTGTTGGCTCGGAGCGTAGCGGATTTTCGCGGCGCGGCGAGCCGTTCCCAACTCAAGACCCTGTTGCAGTCTCCGAAAGTGGAATTCCGCTATGCGGAACTTTGTTCTGCATTCTTGACGCAAAAGCTAGAAAGTGGTGCGATCCAAGTCAATAAAGTTCGCGCATGAGCAGGGGCTTCAGAAGTGCATAGTCCGAGTGCAGCGGCGAAGCGTACCGACAGTCAGTTCACCGAACTCGACGAGGGCAACGATCGGAAGTTTGTGGTGGCGCTGGCGCGCGGGCTCGACGTTCTGCGCGCCTTCACACCCGGCGAGTGGTTGCTCGGCAATAACGAAATCGCCGAGCGCACCGGCCTGCCGAAAACCACGATCTCGCGGTTGACCTACACCCTGACCAAGCTCGGTTACCTCACCCATGTCGAGCGGCTCGGCAAATACTCGCTGGCGCCCGCGGCACTTTCCATCGGCTATTCCACGCTTGCGAACCTGCGGATCCGCCAGGTGGCGCGCAAGCAGATGCAGGATTTCGCGAATTACGCGGGCGCATCCGTCGCGCTCGGCAGCCGCGACCGCATGCACGTCATTTATATCGAGCATTGCCGCTCCAAATCCGACGGCTTGCTACGTCTCAATCTCGGCTCGCGTATTCCGATCGCGACGACGGCGATGGGCCGTGCGTTGATCGCAGCACTTCCAGAGGACGAGCGCGATTGGCTCATGGGCCATGTCAAACGCCATGCCGGCAGCGACTGGCAGCAGGTGAAGGCCGGGATCGAAAAGGCGGTTCTCGATCTTGCCGAACGCGGCTTTACGACCTCGTTCGGCGAGTGGGAAAGGGATGTGTTTGCCGTCGGCGTGCCGCTGATTCCGCCGGACGATTCCGGCGTGTTCGCATTTAATTGTGGCGCGAACGTCTATCAGACATCGCGAGAGAAGCTCGAAGGGGAAGTCGGGCCGCGTCTCGTTAATCTCGCTAAAAACGTAGAAGCCGCGCTAAGCGGCGGTTGAGGGAAGCGACGTGAAGCAGGGGAAGGCAAGTGAGCAGCAAGGAGACACTGCATCATCGCTTTGAGATGCGATGATGGATATGCGCGTGGCCGGACCTTCGGCTCCGGTCGCAAAACAAACATCGGCTTCGCCGCGCACCATTCTTTCGGTGCGGAAAGTCGGCGTCCGCTTCGGCGGCATCGTCGCGCTCGACGGCATTTCCTTCGATCAGGATGAAGGCACGATTCTCGGTCTGATCGGCCCGAACGGAGCGGGCAAGACCACGATGTTCAATTGCCTGAGCCGGCTTTATTCGCCGAACACGGGCGACATCACTTTCGGCGGCAAGTCGATTCTGAAACTCGCGCCGCACCGCATCGCCGGGCTCGGCATCGCCCGCACCTTCCAGAATCTCGCGCTGTTCAAGAACATGACCGTGCTCGACAACATCAAGGTCGGGTTTCATCCGGTTACGAACAGCGATTACTTCAGCGACTCTTTCCGTCTTCCCTGGGTGCGCGCACAGGAATGCGACATCGACCGGGAAGCGCACGCGATTATCGACTATCTCGAGTTGCGCAAGGTCGCGAACACGCTGGTCTCGGGACTTTCTATCGGCACGCAGAAACGCGTGGAACTGGGCCGCGCACTCGCCGCGAAGCCGAAACTCCTGCTGCTCGACGAACCGGCGGCCGGTCTGACGCACCACGAAGTCGGCGAACTCGGCGAATTGATCAAGCAGATCAGGAATGACCGCGGAGTCACCGTGCTTCTCGTCGAGCACCACATGAGCCTTGTTATGTCGATCTCCGACAAGGTGGTGGCGCTCGATTTCGGCAGGAAGATCGCCGAAGGCACGCCCGCTGAAGTGCAGAAGGATCCGGAAGTGATCCGCGCCTATCTTGGGAGCGGCAAGAAATGACGGCACCGCTGCTTTCCGCGAAGAATCTCCGCGCCTTCTATGGCCCGACGCAGATTCTGTTCGATCTCAATTTCGATATGCACGAAGGCGGCATCACCACGCTGCTCGGCGCGAACGGCGCGGGCAAGACGACCACGTTGCGCGCGCTTTCCGGCATGGTGAAAACCGGCGGCGAAATCCGCTTCGAGGGCAAAGTGATCTCGAACAAGGATACCGCCGACATTGTCCGTCTCGGGGTGGCGCATGTGCCCGAAGGCCGCGGTACTTTCGTGCGTCAGACGGTCGAGGAAAATCTGCAACTCGGCGGTATCACGCAGCCCGCCGGGCAGATTTCCGCCGATATGGAGCGGGTTTTTGCCTATTTCCCGCGACTGAAAGAGCGCTTCCGTCAACAGGCCGGCACGCTTTCCGGCGGCGAACAGCAGATGCTCGCAATCGGCCGCGCGCTGATGTTGCGGCCGAAGATCATGCTGCTCGACGAGCCTTCCTTCGGCCTCGCGCCGCTCATCGTGCAGGAAATGTTTTCGATCCTGCGGACGCTGAACGAGAAGGAAAAGGTGAGCATGTTCCTGGTCGAGCAGAACGCTTCGCTCGCGCTCGATCTCGCAGACCACGCTTATCTTCTGGAAACCGGCCGCGTCGTGATGTCGGGACCGGCGAAAGAACTCAGCCAGGATGAAAGCATCCGGCGCGCTTATCTCGGATACTGAGGAAGAACGATGGAACAGGTCGTACAGCAGGTGATCGGCGGACTGGCGACGGGCGCGATCTATGCCTGCATCGCACTCGCGATCGTCATGATTTACCAGGCCATCGACCACCTGAATTTCGCGCAGGGCGAAATGGCGATGTTCTCCACCTACATCGCCTGGCAGCTGATGGAATGGGGAATGCCTTACTGGTTCGCGTTCTTTCTCACCGTCGCGATCTCCTTCGTGCTCGGCTACGCGATCGAGCGCATCGTCTTCAAGCCGGTGCACAACGCCTCGGTTCTGAGCCACGTCGTGATCTTCATCGCGCTGTTTGCGATCATCAATTCGATGGCGGGCTTCATCTGGGAGTTCACGATCAAGCCATTCCCGACGCCGTTCGGCACCAAATCCGTACTCGGCGACGGTCTCTTAAGCGCGCACGGCGCCGGCATGATCGCGGTTACCGGCATTATGCTCGCGCTGCTTTATCTCTTTTTTCGTTTCACGCGCGTGGGTCTTGCAATGCGGGCTGCGGCGGCGAACCCGGACTCTGCCCGCCTCGTCGGCATTCGTGTCGGTTTCATGAACGCTGTCGGTTGGGGCATGGCCGCCGCGATCGGCGCCGTTGCCGGCATTATGATCGCGCCGGTCGTGTTTCTCGAACCGAACATGATGGTGACGATCCTGCTTTACGGCTTTGCCGGCGCGGTGGTCGGCGGCCTGACCAGCCCCGGCGGCGCGGTCTTCGGCGGCTTCGCAGTTGGCGTCGTCGAGAATCTTGCGTCCTTCGTTCCCCATTTCGGCGCGGAGATGAAACTCACGATCGCGCTCGCGCTCATCATCCTGGTGCTGACGCTGAAGCCCAACGGCCTGTTCGGCCGAAGAATTGTGAGCCGGGTCTAGCGCCATGAAAACGACCTCCCCCGTCACCTCGATCATTGCCGCCATCGGCGCGACGCTGATTACGCTCGGCAACAACTGGAAGCTCGCGGGCTTCGTACTGATATTGATCGCAGGCGCGATTTTCCCGCTGGTCGCCACCGGTGTCTTCACGTTTCAGATCACGCAGCTGCTGATTTATGCGATCGCGATCGCGGGCCTGAACCTGCTTACCGGTTTCAACGGCCAGTTCTCGCTGGGCCATAGCGCTTTCTATGCCATCGGCGCCTATGTATCCGCGGTACTGATGACGCAATACGAAATGCCGTTCTATTGGACAATTCCGGTGGCGGCGGTGGTCTGCTTCGTCTTCGGCTTCCTGTTCGGCCTGCCGGCTTTGCGGCTCGAAGGCATCTATCTGGCGCTTGCGACTTTCGCGCTGGCGATTGCGACGCCGCAAATTCTCAAATTCAAGCCGATCGAACACCTCACCGGCGGCGTGCAGGGTCTTGCCTTGTTCAATCTGAAACCGGAAGCACCGTTCGGGCTGCCGTTCGATCAGGATCAATGGACTTTCTACGTCACCTTCGCGGTCACGATCCTGATGTTCTTTATCGCCTTCAGTCTTGTGAACAGCCGATCGGGCCGCGCAATGAAAGCAATCCGCGATAACCAGATCGCGGCCAAGGTCACCGGCATCAATCTTTCGCTGTTCAAGACGCTCACCTTCGGCATGAGCGCGCTTTTCACCGGCGTCGCCGGTTCCTTGAGCGCACTTCTGATCGCCTTCGTCGCGCCGGACAGTTTCCAGATCACGCTCGCGATTGCGATTTTCGTCGGCATGGTGGTCGGAGGCGTGGGGTGGATTCCCGGCGCCTTTCTCGGCGGCCTTTTCATTCTGTTCGTGCCGAATATCGCCGAACACATTGCGCACGGCCTCGGGTGGGTTTTCGATCTAATCCGCTCGGTCGTTCCGTTCTTTCCGACTGTCAGCGAGCAGAGCGCCAAGGGTCTGACGGGTACGGTCTACGGCGTCTTTCTCATTCTGCTCATTTACGTAATGCCGTCCGGCCTCGCCGGATTGCTTCGACTGGCCGCGGAGCGCCTCGCGCGAGCGAGAAGCTAGGCGGCCTTTTTCCAAGGGAGGAAACAATGAAGACAAAGAAGTACGGAATGATCCCGGCACTCGCGCTGGGCTTCGCCGTGGCAATGGCCGGCTCCGCCTTCGCGCAGTCGCCGGGCGTGACGGACAAGGAAATCAAGATCGGTCACTTGAATCCGTACAGCGGACCCGCGTCCGCCTACGGCACCATCGGCAAGGCGATCGCCGCTTATTTCAAGATGGTGAACGCCGAAGGCGGCATCAACGGCCGCCTGGTCAATTTCATCTCCTACGACGACAGCTACTCGCCGCCGAAATCGCTCGAGCAGGTGCGCAAGCTCGTGGAATCCGACAACGTGCTCTTGGTGTTCCAGCCGCTCGGCACGCCATCGAACACCGCGATTCAGGGCTACCTGAACGGCAAGAAAGTTCCGCAACTTTTCGTCGCGACCGGCGCTACCAAGTGGGGCAACCCGAAGAAGTTTCCCTGGACTATGGGCTGGCAGCCGAACTACCAGAGTGAAGGCCGCATCTACGCCGCCTACATCCTGAAAAACTACCCGAACGGCAAAATCGGCGTGCTCTATCAGAACGACGATTACGGCAAGGACTATCTCAAAGGTCTGAAAGACGGCTTGGGTGCGAAGGCGAAAACCATGATCGTCTCCGAGCAGCCTTATGAAGTGGCCGATCCGACGGTGGACAGCCAGATCATCGCGCTGAAGGCCTCCGGCGCCGACATCCTCTTCAACGCTACCACGCCGAAATTCGCGGCCCAGTCGATCAAGAAGATGGCCGAGATCGGCTGGAAGCCGGTTCACTTTTTGAACCAGGTGTCGAACTCGGTGGGCGGCGTTATCAAGCCCGCCGGCCCTGAAAATGCAGACGGCATTTTCTCGACCGGCTACCTGAAGGATCAGAACGATCCGCAATGGAAGGATGACGCCGGCATGAAGAAGTGGTTCGCCTTCATGGACAAATATTATCCGGACGGCGACAAGACTTCGAGCTTCAATACTTATGGCTACACGGTCGCGCAGAACCTCCACAAGATTCTGCTCGGCCTCGGCAAGAACGTCACCCGCGACGCCGTCATGAAGGCTGCCGCCAACATGAAGGACCTCGACCTCGATCTCCTGCTTCCGGGCATCAAGATCAACACCAGCGCCACGGATTTCTATCCGATCGAGCAGCAGCAGATGATGAAATTCAACGCCAAGGAAAATAAGTGGGAGTTCTTCGGCCCGATCCTGTCGGGCGAAGTGCGCGGCAGCTAAACGCGAGCCGCACCCATATACGCGTATATAAGGACTCCCCGCCGCAAGGCGGGGAGTTTTTGCATTTTGTAACGCTTCGTTAGCCTTAACGAATCCGGAATCGTTACCGAAGTTCCCATCACTTGGTGGAACAACGCTAACAATTCGTAGCGCTGCGATTAGCAGGTTCTTCAACAATCCTTGCTAGAAAAAACGAGGGCGCATTGCGTCTCGCGTATGAAAATACGCGCAGACGAAGGGCGATCCAGAATAAAAATGAAGCCGCAAAATCGCGGCGTGCCAGGGGACTGCGTTCGCGGAATGTCGTTGATCGTCATCGTAGATGACCGGATTACGAACCGGAACATTTTTGCGAAGCTCGCCACTTCGATCGAAGAGGGCGTGGCCGTTCGCGCGTTCGGCGATCCCGTGGAAGCGCTCGACTGGCTCAAAGACAACACGCCCGATCTCGTCGTCACCGACTACAAGATGCCGAACATGAACGGCGCGGAATTCGTGCGCCGGTTCCGGCAGCTTCCGGAATGTGTGGATGTTCCGGCCGTCGTCATCACCGTTTACGAGGAACGCTCGCACCGGATCAAGGCGCTCGAAGCTGGCGCCACCGACTTCCTGCAAAGCCCGGTCGATCATCACGAATTTCTCACGCGCGCGCGCAACCTTCTGAAGCTTCGCAAGCAGCAGCTTGTCATCAAGAGCCGCGCAACTGAGCTCGAGCGCGAACTCATGGACAGCGAGCGCTTCCGTAAGGAAGTGCTGCGCGACAGCCGCGAGCGCCTGGCGCAGGTCATCGATACCGTGCCCGCGCTGATTTCTGCGACCGACCGAGACGGCCGTTGCGTCTTCCTCAACGCCTTCACCGCGAATTTCTACGGCGTCGATCCGACCCAGGCGAGCGGCAAGACCGCGGCCGAAATCTTCGGCTCCAATTTCGGCCCGCAAAGCGCTGGCCTCGATCGCGTCGTCTTCGAGAACGGCAAGGGCCTGCCGAGCTATGAGGAAGAAATCGTCGATCGCGCCGGCAACCGTCACGTCTTTCTAACCACGAAATCGCCGTTGCGCGACCGCGCCGGCAAGGTCGTGAACGTGCTCACGACGTCCCTGAATATCACCGAGCGCAAGCAGGCAGAGGAACACCTCCATCACCTCGCGCATCACGATCCGCTCACCGGCTTGCCGAACCGCACGTATTTCCATGACAGCGTCCGCAAGCAGATCGCCCGCACCCGCCGTGGCGACAAGCAATTCGCGCTGCTCCTGCTCGACCTCGACCGCTTCAAAGGCGTCAACGACGTGCTCGGTCATCATCAGGGCGACCAGTTGCTCAAAGCCGTGTCGCAGCGGCTGTGCAACACGGTTCGCGAAACCGACATTGTCGCGCGCCTTGGCGGCGACGAATTCGCGATTCTCCAGACCGAGATCGGCCGCACCGACGACGCGGTCACGCTCGCGAAGAAGATCATCGAAGCGCTCGAACAGCCCTTCGAGCTCGAGGGCCAGGAAATCAATACGACGGCGAGCATCGGCATCACCGTGCATCCGACCGACGGCGTCGATGTCGATGCACTGATCAAGAACGCGGATCTCGCGATGTATCAGGCCAAGGCAGAAGGCCGGAATGCCTGGCGCGTGTTCGCGTCCGACATGCATGCGACCGCGCGAGAAGCGATCGTGCTCGAAGGCGATCTGCGTCAGGCGCTCGCCAAGAAGCAGTTCCTGCTGAACTATCAGCCGCAGATCGATCTGCGCTCGGGCCGCATCGTCGGCGCCGAAGCGCTCCTGCGCTGGCGCCGACCGGGCAGCGGTCTCGTGCGCCCGGCCGAATTCCTGCCGCTCGCGGAAGAAAATGGCCTCATCGTTCCGATCAACGAATGGGTCATGTTCGAGGCCTGCATGCAGGCCAAGATCTGGGCCAAGGAACATCCCGGCTTCCGCATGGCAGTGAACCTTTCGCCCGTGCAGTTCCGCAAGCAGGACATCCGCCAGCATGTGATCGACGTGCTGGAGAAAACCGGCCTCGATCCGAAAGCGCTTGAACTCGAACTGACCGAAAGCATCCTGATGCAGAATCCGGAGTCGGCCGCGAACGATGTCCGCTTCCTCCAGGAACTCGGCGTCACCTTCTCGATCGACGATTTCGGCGTTGGCTATTCCTCGCTCTCTTACGTGAAGAACCTGCCGGTCGACCGCCTCAAGGTCGATCAGGGCTTCATCCGCAACGTCAATACCGATCCGAACGACGCGGCGATCGTGCGCGCGATCATCAATCTTGGGCACAGCCTCAACCTGAAGATCATGGCTGAAGGCGTCGAAACCGCCGAACAGCTTGCCTTCGTCCGCAATGAGGGTTGCGACGAGGTGCAGGGCTTCTATTTCAGCCCGCCGGTTCCCGCGGAGGACTTCGGTTTCCTTTTTAACCAGCAGAATCTGCTGGCGAGAACCGCGTGAGGATAACGCGATGATGGCCGAAAAATTTCGTTTCTTGCCGATCGGGTTTCTGAAGAGCCGTCTTCAGAATCGTCCGGATGGCGAGCACGAAATGGTCATCAATCGCGTTGTGATCAGCGCGTTGATCCTGCTTTATCTCTGCGGCGCGGCGTTGTTCGGCGATACCAGCGTGCACGATGCGCTGGTGCTCACCGCGTCGTTCTTCGGAATCTCCTTCGCGTTCCTCGCGCACATGCTGTGGAAGCCGGGCGTTTCGGTTCCCCGCCGCACCATTGCGATCATCTCCGATCTCGGTTTTCTGTCGTGGGGCATTCACGCTGGCGACGAAACGCTTTCGCTGCTTTATCCGATCTATCTCTGGATCATCTTCGGCAACGGTTTCCGTTTCGGTCTGACCTACCTGTTCGGCTCGATGCTGGTCGCCGTCACCGGCTTCTCGGCGGTGGTTGCTACGACCGGCTACTGGGCGGCACATTACAAGCTCGCATACGGACTGATCGGCGGCCTTGTGATCCTGCCGCTCTATGCCGCGACGCTGATCCGCAAGTTGCAGGCTGCGAAGAACGAAGCCGAGCAGGCGAACAAGGCGAAAAGCCTCTTTCTTGCGAGCGTAAGCCACGAGTTTCGCACGCCGCTGAATGCCGTGATCGGCATGAGCGACATGTTGCGCGATACCAAGCTCAATGCCGAGCAGCTCGACATGACGCAGACGATCCGCGGCTCGGCGCGCGCGCTGCTCGCCCAGATCAATGACATTCTGAAATATTCTCGTATCGAAGCTGGCCAGATGCCGGACCAGTCGGTGGATTTCGATCTTCACGCGATCATGGGGCAGGTTCGTTCGATGCTGGTCGCGCAGGCGAAGGAAAAGGGCGTGCGGCTTTCGCTGCACGTCGCGCCGCAGACGCCGAACCTGCTGCACGGCAATTCGCGGGCGCTCCACGACATTCTGACGAATCTCACCGCGAATGCGGTTAAGTTTACCGAACGCGGCAATATCTCGATCGCCGCTTGTGCCGTGGGGCAGCAGGACGGCCCGACGCGCATCCGTTTCGAAGTCACCGACACCGGCATCGGTATCGCGGAAGCCGCACGCGAGAAAATCTTCCAGAGCTTCACGCAGGCCGACGAAACGATCGTCGATCGTTTCGGCGGAACCGGCCTCGGCCTTGCGATCGTCAAGCAGCTTGTCGAGCGCCAGAGCGGCACCATCGGCGTCGACAGCAAATCCGGCGAGGGCAGCACCTTCTGGTTCGAACTGCCCTATGGCATCCGCGAACGCGGGGCGGCGGATATAATTCCCGATCTTTCCGACGCGCGCGTGCTGCTGCTTTCCCGGGACAGCGACAACGCAGCGGTCATCGAAAAGATGCTGGAGCCGTTCGGCGCCTTGGTTGAAGTCGTCCGCACGCCGGGTCAGGCTTGCGATCAGCTTGCGCTTCCCGAAGCGGCGGGCATTCGCCGTACCGTTGTACTGCTCGACGGCGATCAGTTCGATGCCGATCTGGAAACGGTCGCCTCGACGCTGAACAAGATGCATCATGGCGCAAACCTTTCGCTCATTCTGCTGTCCGGAACCGCCGCTGCGGCGATGCTGCCGCTTCCGCTCCGCTTCGAATTCGTGTCGATGGCCGCAATGCCACTGACGCCGGCGGCGCTGGGTGCCGCACTGCGGGCGGCAAAAGCGGTCGATGCGATCGGAATGGACGACGAGGTCAATCCCGCCAATCACGCGCCGAGCCGCAAGCTCTCCATCCTGGTCGCCGACGACAACCGCACTAACCAGAAGGTCATCGGCAAGATCCTGGAGCGCGCCGGTCACGACGTCAGTATCGTCGACAACGGCGAGCAGGCGCTCGACGCCATGCAGGCGAAGGTATTCGACATCGCGTTGATGGACGTGAACATGCCGGTGCTGAACGGCATCGAAGCGACGAAGCTTCATCGCTTTGCTTCGCTAGGCAAGCAGCGCCTGCCGATCGTGGCGCTGACCGCCGACGCGACGCCGGAAACCAAGCAGCGTTGCGAGGAAGCCGGCATGGACGCCTGCGTGATCAAACCGATCGAGCCCGCCCGTCTCCTGAACATTATCGATTCGATCGTGGGCGAAAAGCAGGTCAGCGATAAGCAGGCTTTCGCGGAAAGCGAAACCGTGAAGCGCATCACGTCGCATCCGAAATTCCGTTCGTCCGACGCATCCGCGATCGATCTCCGCGCGCTGACCGATCTCGAAGTGCTTGGCGGTGCGAAATTCGTGGACGAACTGATCGGCGATTTCAATCGCGATACCGAAACGCTGCTGCTCGAACTCAAGCAGTCCGCGAAAGCGGGCGACGTCACGGCGTTCCGCGAGCAGTTGCATGCGATGCGCAGCGGTGCGGCGAACATCGGCGCGCGCCGGATCTACAAGATGTGTCTGTCGTGGCGCCACATCGGCGAGCGCGAACTAGAAATGCGCGGCACCGATTATCTAGCCAAGCTCGGCTCGGAGTTCGATCGCGTTCGCGACGCACTCATGGCGTATTCTTCGCAGCGTTCCGCGGAAGTCTCGCAGCAGGCTTGAACGCACTTACTCCTGGGTGACCGGCCGCAGGCTGCCGCCGCCGTTCCTGCGCTTATCCTGGGCGGCGACCAGCCGCTCCATCTTGCGCAGGTCGATCTCCTGAAGCTTCAGCGCGGTATCGACCCAGATTTCAACAATGTCGCGCAGTTCCTCGAACGGCAATGGCTGCGCCTTGCGCCGCGCTTCATAGACCGCGCATTGTGAAGTAAAGCGCCGGCCGCGGCTCGCGAGATAGTCGCGCAACGCCGCTTCGCCCTGTCCGGAATCGACGAGCATGTTGATGATGCCCATCTCGTAAAGCTCTTCGGCGTCGTAGACCTTGCCGGAGAGAATCATGCGCTCGGCGCGCGCAGCGTCGAGTTTCCGGCTGAGCAGGCTATAGGCGCCCATGCCGGGGAACAGATTGAACAGGATTTCCGGAAAGCCGAATTTCGAATGCCGTTCAGCGACGATGAAGTCGCAGGCGAGCGCGGATTCGAAGCCGCCGCCCAGTGCATCTCCCTGCACCAGTGCGATCGTCATCAGCGGCACGTCGAGACCGACTGCATTTGAATGCAGCACGTCGATGCAAGCGCGGGCATAGGACATCAGGCCGTGACGGTCCTGTGCGCGGATGTGGTGCGCGAGCAGCGTGAGATCGCCGCCGAGGTTGAAGATTCCCGGAATTTTCGAAGCCAGAACGAAATACTGCACCGGCAGTTCGCGGTTCGCGCGCGCCTCGGTGCTTTCCTTCTTGATCGCCTGTTGCAGCGTATCGAGATCGCGCAAAAGCCCCGGCGTGTAGCTTGGGCGTCCGTGCGGTTTCATGAAGCACCAGCAGGCGCGCGTCTTTTCGTCGAACTCGACCTGAAGTTCGGCAAAGCGCTGGCTGGTAAATTTCGCCTGCGCAGGCGGCAGATGGTAGGCGTCGCCGTAATTTTCAGGCGGCACGAACCAAGGGTTCGAGATCAAAGTGTATTTCGGCTGGCTCATTGTTACGCATCCCCAACGCAACTCATACGAGCTCGGCACAAGCAAAAAGGCTTGAATAACAGGCCTTCTTGAACGGGAACGCCGAAATTTGCCGCATCGGGTCCGCCACCGAACTCGAACATATTAACGCATCCTTCACCATAAAAGCGGGCTTTTGCTTCAAATGGTTAATATGCATTAACCATACCAATATGACGGGAATGCCGGCCGTCGCCACCACGGTTCAGTCGCCGCTCGCGCGGGCGCGGCGCTTCGCCCGTCCGGATTTGCGAACAGGACGCGCGCAACGCGTTCGGTATCCTGAATCAATCGCAAAGAAACCGCCCGGCCTTCGCCCGCGTTTCGTCACCGCGCGTGAAGTAACGAAGCAAAAACGATACGGGTTCAGTTGCCTTTCATTATAAATCAAATGCGCGGAATTCTTTCACTGAATCCACACTGCGGACGATGTTCCATTAGGCAACAAGAACAAGTTCTCGTCCGCGGAGTGCATTCTTTTGCGTATCAGCGCCGTTCTCATGATCGTCGTCGCGCTCGTTTTCGGCGCGCTCGCGGTTTTCGTCGCGCAATCCTGGCTTAACAGTCAGAACGACGCGCGCCTGAAAAACGTTCCCGCGCCGGTCGCGGTGAAGACGCGCAAGATCGTGGTGGCGACTGCGCCGCTGCGCTTCGGCGTCGAATTGAATGCGGGCAATCTGCGCGAAGTGCCATGGCCCGAGAACGCGGTGCCGGACGGATCGTTCGCTTCGATCGAAGCGTTGCTCTCGGCCGGCAAGCGCATGGTGCTGACCGCGATTGCCGAGAACGAGCCGGTGCTCGCCGCCAAGATCACCGGTCCCGGCCAGCGCGCCACGCTTTCGGCCGTGCTCACGCCGGGTATGAAAGCCGTCACTGTTCGCGTGAACGATATCGAAGGCGTCGCGGGCTTCGTGCTGCCCGGCGACCGCGTCGACATTCTCCTTACCCGGAACACTTCATCCGAGCGGGGCGTGAACGCGAACAGCAGTTCCGACGTCGTGCTGCAAAACGTGCGCGTACTTGCGATCGACCAGATCGCGGACGACCGCATCGACAAACCGGCCGTGGTCAAGGCCGTGACGCTCGAAGTCGAAATGTCCGATGGCCAGAAGCTGGCGCTCGCTGCGTCGCTCGGCACGCTAACGCTCGCCTTGCGCAAGGCCGGCGATCTTGCCGCCCAGCCGTCGCGCCAGATCACCTCGGAAGATCTCGGCAAATCGCAGAAGAAGAACGGTCCGAACGGAAATTATTCGACGATTACGGTTACGCGCGGAACGAAGAAGGAAAACTACAGCGTTCCCGCCGAAGCAACACAGAAGACGCTCACCAACAGCGCAATCAATCAAGAGGCGACCCGCTAGGGCTGGCGGGCAAACGGGGCACAGACGTGAACACGAAGCAATCCAACCTAGTCGGCTGGGCGCTCTTCAGGCGCGCCACGATCTCCTGGCTCGTCGCGCTGCTTGCATTGTCGAGCCCGCTCGCGTCCATCGCCGCGAGCGAAGCGCAGGCGCAAGCGAACAAGCGTCTCGTGAAACTCTCTCCGAACGAGCGTACTTCGCAAGTACTGGTCCCGCTCGGCAAGTCGGAGAATATCCGCACCAGCGCAGGCTTCGCCGATGTCGTGGTAGGCGATCCGGAGATCGCCGACGTGATGCCGCTCACCGACCGCACACTCTCCGTGCTCGGCCGCAAGGTCGGCCTGACCCGCATTTCGGTTTATGGCGAGGGAAAGCAGCTCGTCGGCGTGTTCGATGTCGAGGTTTCGCACGATACCAACGCGATTGCCGGGGCGATCCGCGCGCAGTTTCCCGAAGCCAAGGTTCGCGTCTCTACCGTCAACGGCCGCATCATGCTGTCCGGCGTCGTTCCCGACGCGGTGACGCTCGACAAGGCGCTGCAATTCGCCAAGCAGTTCAGCCCGGACGTCATCAACTCGATGAGCGTCGCGCAGCCACAGCAGGTGTTGCTCGAAGTCCGCTTCATCGAAGCCTCGCGCAACGCGGGCCGTGAACTCGGCATCCGCTGGGACGTCGCCGGCAACAATCTACTCGCGACCGCCGGCACCGCGGGTGTGCTCTCGGGCACGCCGTTCGGTTCCGTGCTCGGCCGCCTGATCGACCGGGGCGTCAAGGTCGACGCCATGATCAACGCGCTCGAGGAGAAGGGCGTCGCGCGCCGTCTCGCCGAGCCGAATCTCGTCGCGCTATCCGGCGACACGGCGAGCTTCCTTGCGGGCGGCGAGTTTCCGTTCCCCGTCGCATCGCAGTTCAACCAGGTCACGATCCAGTTCAAGAAATTCGGTGTCGGTCTTGCCTTCACGCCGACCGTGCTTTCGCATGGCCTGATCAATCTGAAGATCGAGCCGGAAGTCAGCCAGCTCGACCCGACCAACGTAGTGCAGGTCGGCAACATCGCGGTGCCGAGCCTGATCGTGCGTCGCGCGAGCACCACGATCGAATTGCGTGACGGCCAGAGCTTCGCGATCGCGGGCCTCTTGCAGGCGACGAACAGCACGACCGCCGATCAGCTTCCTTGGATCGCAGAGGTGCCGGTGATCGGCTCGCTGTTCCGCTCCGCCTCGTTCCAGAAGCGCGAGACTGATCTCGTGATCATCGTGACGCCGCGCCTCGTGCGGCCGACGCGGCCCGGCGACGTGTTGCGCACGCCGCTTGATGCGACTGTGCCGCCGAACGACAACGACCTGTTCCTCTACGGCAAGATGGAAATGACCGCCGCCGACGTTCGCAAACTCTATGGCCCCATCACGCAGCGCTCGCAGGTCGGCCATCAACTCGATCTTCCGGAGATCACCAATGGCCACTGACCGTCTGAACAAAGCCGTCGCAGCGCTGGTATTGACTGCGACGCTCGCCGCCTGTTCGGCCGGACCGGACATCTATTACGACCGCCGCGATGCGATCCATCTGTCGGCGGGCGACGCCAACGCATCGAACATTGCCTCGCAGACCATCGATCCGTGGCCGCGTCATGCCGCTTACCGCGACATTCAGACCAACGGCGAAAAAATCCAGCCTGCGATCCAGCGCTACAAGGAAGGCAAGGTCACGCCGCCGCGCGGCCTCGGCACCAGCTCGATCGAGATTTCGCCGAGCGCCGCTTCACAGAACGACCAGAAGTAGCCGCGGCGATAAATTGGTCCCGCCCGTGCTTTCCGCGCGGGCGGGAAATTCGTTTCCGGATTTCATGCGAAACGCATAAAATTCTACTCAATTCAATTCCTCAATTTCATCGAGAAGAAAGGCGCCCCACGCTAGAACTGGAGGCAAGGAAGCCGCGAAAAATGCGGCCAATGCCGGGGACTACTGGGCGCGATGAACGAGCAAAGCAAGAAAAGGGGCGCGACGCACGTCGTGACGATTTCGTCGGATGCAGAATTCCGGCGGATGGTCGAAAATACCTTTTCCTCGCAACTTCAGATTTCGCTGGAAATGCTCGAGGCGGATCTCACCCGTATCGAGGATGCGCCGCTCGACAACGCCGCCGTGATCGTAGTCGATCTCGACGCCTCGAACGAAGCGCAGGTCGCAGCCCTTTCGCGCATTACCACGAGGCCGGGAGGCGCACCCACGGTCGTCGTCACGCAGCTGTTCGACGAGAATGTCGCGCGACGCCTGTTGCAGATTCGCGTGGCGGATTTTCTGGTGAAGCCGGTCGCGCCGATCGAGCTGGTGCGCGCCTGCGCGCGTGCGGCGAAGACGCCGGCAGCGTGCGAATCTTCCGCCGAAGCCGAAATTTTTACGTTCCTGCCTTCCGCCGGCGGCGTCGGCGTAACGTCGATCGCGATTCAGTCCGCGCTCCTGTTGCAGGACTCGACGCGCGGCGGCTCTTCGACCTGTCTGGTTGATCTCGATTTCCAGCACGGCGCGGTCGCCGATTATCTCGACATCGAGCCACGCCTCGACCTGAGCGAAATCGAGCCGCGCCCGGAACGGCTTGACCGGCATCTGCTCGAGATCATGCTGACGCAGCATTCCTCCGGCCTCTCGGTGATCGCGGCGCCAAATCGGCCCGCCGAAATGCGCTCGTTCGATCCGGTTATGGTAACGCGGCTCCTCGATCTCGTGTCCTCGCACTTCCGCTATGTCGTGATCGACATGCCGCGCACCTGGTTTCCATGGACCGACAGCGTACTGCTCGGCTCCAACAAGCTTTTCATCGTCAGCGAAATGACGATTCCCGGTCTGCGTCATGCGAAGAAACTCGTCTCCGCGATCAACGAGCGTCTCGGCGAAAGTGCGAATCCGCAGGTGATCGTGAATCGCTTCGAGAGCCGCATGTTCGCGCCGGGTCTCAGGCTTGCCGACATCGAGAGCGCGCTCGGCAAAGCCTTCGCCGGCTCGGTGCCGAACAATTTCCGTATCGTGCGCGAGGCGATCGACCGCGGCATCCCGCTCGAGGAAGTAAAGCCCGGCAACAACGTCGTGCTGGCGCTGAAAAAACTCATTCTTCCGGCCGCCAAGGAAACCAAGCAGGCGAAAGGAATTTCGCGCATGTTCAGCAAGGCAGGATAGCGCATGCCCGTACTCGGACGTTTCAGCGCGCGAACCGCGGCTTCGCAGCCGGCAACGCTTCCGGTGGTCGAGGCGCCGAAGCTCGAGCCGTCGCTGCTCGATCATCTTGCGAGCAAACCCGAACCCGAGCCGGAGGGCGCGCAAAATCTCCTGATCACCGGCAAGATGCTGGACGCGAAAGTGCGCCTGCACCGCAAGGTGATCGAAGAGTTCAATCTGTCCGCGATGGACAAGATGCCGGAGGAGGAGGTCCGCCGGCAGGTCTACAACATGGTCTCGCAGTTCACGAAGGCCGAGCGCATCGCGCTGAACGGCAACGAACTCGACGACTTCGTCAGCGAGATCATCGACGAGATGACCGGCCTCGGTCCGATCGAGCCGCTGCTGAAAGACCCGACCATCAACGACATCCTGATCAACGGTCCGGAATGCGTTTTCGTCGAGCGCCTCGGTATGCTCGAAGCGACTCCGGTGCGCTTCAAGGACGAGCCGCATCTCCTGCGCATCGTGAACAAGATCGTCGCCGCGGTCGGCCGCCGTGTCGACGAATCGCATCCGCTTTGCGATGCGCGTTTGCTCGACGGCTCGCGCGTCAACGTCGCGATCCGCCCGATCGCGGTTGATGGTCCGCTGGTCTCGATCCGTAAGTTTTCCAAGAAGCCCTTCAACCTCAACAAACTGATCGACATCGGCGCGATCCGTCCGCAGATGGCCGAAGTGCTTGCCGCCGCCGTGAAGGCGCGCGTAACGCTCCTGATTTCCGGCGGCACCGGTTCCGGCAAGACCACGATGCTGAATGCGCTCTCCGCTTTCATCTCGGAGAAGGAGCGTCTCGTCACGATCGAAGACGCCGCCGAATTGCAGCTTCAGCAGCCGCATGTCGGTCGCATGGAAACGCGGCCGCCAAATATCGAAGGCAAGGGCGAAATTCGCCAGCGCGAACTTGTCAAGAATGCGCTGCGTATGCGTCCCGACCGCATCATCCTCGGCGAATGTCGCGGCGAAGAGGCGTTCGACATGTTGCAGGCGATGAACACCGGCCACGAAGGCTCGATGGCGACGATCCACGCGAACGCCCCGCGCGAGGCGATTTCGCGTCTCGAGCAGATGATCGGCATGGCCGGTATGCCCATGACGATTGCTTCGATCCGCGGCCAGATCGCTTCGGCCGTGCGCATGATCGTGCAGTTGCAGCGTCTCTCCGACGGCAAGCGCAAGGTGACCAGCATCGCCGAGATCACCGGCATGGAGGGCGACATCCTGCAAATGCAGGAGATTTACAAGTATCACCGCACCGGCACCGCCGCCGACGGCACGGTCGAAGGCGAGTTTCGTGCGACCGGCGTGCGCCCGCGCTTTCTTGCCGACCTCGTTGCGCGCGGCATCAACATCCCCGGCGCCTATTTCGACCCGGCCCAGCCGCTTTAGGAACGTCGATGCCGTTCGAGATCAACGAACTGACACTCTTCTATTTTCTGGCGGCGGTCTCAGCGATTCTTGTCGCCGAGGCGGGCTATCTGTTTTTCTACAACAAGGCGTCTTATCGCAGTCATCTGAACCGGCGGCTCCGGCTGATGAAGCATCAGCCGAACCGCGAACAAATCCTGGTGCAGCTGCGCCGGGAGCGTTCGCTGACCTCGGCCGGCACTTATGCGAGCGCCTTCACGTCGCTCAACCGTCTGGTGCTGCAATCCGGCGTGAAGATGCGGGTCGGCAAGCTGATGATCGTCTGCGGCGTTCTGTTTGTCGTGATTCTCGCACTCACCTGGATGATGCGCGGCTCGATCCTTCAAGCGGCGATCGCGGCCTTCTTCTGCGCGATCCTCGTTCCGCTCATGATGCTGCGTGCGAAGCGCGCGCGCCGTCATAAGATGTTCGGCGCGCAGTTCCCCGACGCGATCGACATCATCGTGCGAAGCCTCAAGGCGGGCCATCCGGTGCCGGTCGCGATCTCCATGGTCGCGCGCGAAATGCCCGATCCCGTCGGCTCCGAATTCGGCATCGTCTCCGACGAAGTGACCTATGGCGCGGATCTCGAAACCGCAATGCGGAATCTTTACTTCCGGGTCGGGCAGGACGATCTGCCGCTATTCGTGACCGCGGTCGCCATTCAGGGTTCGACCGGCGGCAACTTGAGCGAAATCCTGCAGAATCTTTCTGCGATCATCCGTCTGCGCTTCAAGATGCGGCGCAAGGTCAAGGCGCTGGCGGCGGAAGGTAAGTATTCCGCCTTCATTCTCTCGGGCCTTCCGGTTGCGATGTTCGCAATCCTTCAGAGCATGACGCCGGATTTCTACGGCAAAGTCTGGCACATCGATCTCACCAAGATCGTGCTCGGCTGCGCCGCCGCATGGATGCTGACCGGAAACTACATCATGTGGCGTCTCGTGAATTTCAGGATCTAGCGAGATGAATACGATTCTTTCCGCGTTCGCGCCGGTCCTCGGCAACAATCCGGTGACGCTGGTCAGCGCGCTGATCTTCTTCGCGGCGGCAGCGCTTTCGCTCGGCATCATGTCGGTGATGAAAAGTCGCGCAGAGCTCAAGCGCCGCGCCGCGGCCATCACCGTCGATATTCCGGGGCGCGTCAACGATGCCGCCGATAAGCGTTCGCTGCGGTTCTCGAGCATCACGGCGGCGCAGAAGCTGATCGAATACACCACCAAGCACTACGCCTCCGCCGACGACGCGAACATGAAGGTGCTGCGCAAGCGCCTGGTCGAGGCCGGCATCCTCGATCCGCGTGCGCCGGGCTTCTTCTTCATCGCGCGTACCGCGCTTGCGATCCTTTTTGCCGGCGCGGCTTTGCCGCTGGTGCCGATGGCGCTGCCAGGTCTGACGCCGAGCTGGTTCTGGATGTGCGTCATCAGCGCCGGTATGGTCGGCTACATGGCGCCAAGCCTTTATCTCGACCGCCGCATCAAGGCACGGCAGGTCGAGCATCGCGCGGGTTTTCCCGATTTCATGGACCTGCTCGTGGTCTGCGCCGATGCCGGACTTTCGATCGAAGCGGCGCTCGACCGGGTGGGCCGCGAGCTTTCGGATTCCTATCCGTCGCTGAGCGCGAACATTCATATGGCGACACTCGAAATCCGTGCTGGCCGGACGCTAAGCGAGGCGCTCGAGCATCTCGCGGATCGTCTCGGACTTGAGGAAGCGCGCGCCTTTGCGACCCTTCTGCAACAGTCCGCTGAACTGGGTTCCAGCCTCACCGACGCGCTTCGCGTCTATTCCGACGACATGCGCCACAAGCGGCTCTCGACCGCGGAGGAGAAGGCCTACAGCTTGCCCGCCAAGCTCTCAGTGCCGCTCGTGCTTTGTATCTTCCCGGTGCTGGTCATCGTCACCATGCTGCCCGCCTATATCCGCGTGAAATACGGACCATTCTGATGAAGGATCGCCTGCAAGGTTTCCTTTACCGCCTGCTTTTACTCTCCTTCCCGGGGTGGGCTGTCCGGCAGCGTGTGCTTTCGCGCGTCCGGGCGGAGCGTGTTCCGCTTCGAAAGCCCCCATGTGAGCCCCATGTGTGAGCCAATGCGTCTGGTAGCTGTGCGTTCGCTGATCTTCGCCTCCGTCACGGCGCTGGCGCTTGCCGGTTGCCAGACCGACGGCTCATTCGATTTCTTCGGCATGAACGAACAGCCCGCGCCGAACGCGAACGCTGCGTTCGACCAGCCGCCGGCACCGCGGGCGACCAGTTACGGCGAGCAGGACGCGCCGCCGCCCGCGCAGGAGCAGCAGCCGGTCTACAACAATCCGCTGAACAACACGCCGCGCGGCGAAGCCTTGACCGGAAACAATCCGGCCGACGACATCAAGCTCGGCAAGAAGCATTATCGCGAACAGAATTTCGGTCTCGCCGAACGTCACTTCCGCCGCGCGGTCGAAGCGTCACCGCGCAACGCCGAGGCATGGATGGGGTTAGCGGCATCTTATGACAAGCTGCGCCGCTTCGATCTCGCGGATCGCGCCTACAAGCAGGCGTTCTCGATCGTCGGGCCGACGCCGGAACTCCTGAACAATCACGGCTATTCTTATATCCTGCGCGGCGACTACAAGAGCGCGCGCGTCACGCTTGCGCAGGCGAAAGCCAAAGCCCCGAACAACAAATACATCCAGAACAACATCGACCTTCTGGACGATTCGATCCGCAACGCGCGCTAACGCGCGCGCCTAGCGCGCGACGATCGGTTGTGCTTTCAGCACCGGCTCGATCACCGGCACGCCCGGAAACTCCGAACCCTCTTCGAACCAGGACTGCGGGGCAGGGTGTCCCCAGAGCGTCTGGCGCTGCGGGTCGCGCAAGGTCCAGCGGATCGGCGCGTGGTCGGGATCGGCGGTGAGATAGTCGCTGGTGAAGAGCTCGACGCGGTGACCGTCCGGATCGCGCACATATAAGAAGAAAGCGTTCGAGATTCCGTGGCGGCCGGGACCGCGCTCCATGTTCTTGAGAAAACCGGTCGTCGCCATCACGTCGCAGATGTTGAGAATGTCCATCGGCGTCGCGGTCCAGACGCCGATGTGGTGCAGCTTCGGCCCGTAGCCGTTGGTAAAGGCGAGGTCGTGGACGTTGCCCTTGCGGTGCATCCACACCGCCCAGAGCTTCGGATCGGCGTCTTCCGTCTCGGTGTATTCGGTCGCGCGGAAACCGAGCTCGGTATAGAAATCGACGCTTTTCTGCACGTCCGGTGTGAAGCAGTTCACATGGTCGATGCGCTGGATGCGCGCGCCGCGATGCTCGCCGTATTTCTGCAGGAGCGAGTTCGCCTGATCCATCGAGAAATAGAATTCGAGCGGCATGCCGAGCGGGTCGCTCGCGTGCAGCGTGCGGCCCTGATGCGGAATCTCCACGAATTTCGCGGGCAGACCCTTCTTTTCGAACCAGTGCCGGGCACGTTCGAGATCTTCCTCGCTGCCGACCTTGAAGCCGAGCGCGCGCGCCTTTGCCTCGGCTCTCTTCAGGATGATCGAGTGATGATTGCGCTCCTCGATCGCGCGCAGATGCAGCGCGTCCTTATAGGTAGCGGTCACCGCATAACCGAGGCAATCGACATAGAAGGTGCGCGAGCGCTCGAGGTCGGAGACGCCGAACTCGACATGCGAAACGCGCACGACATTGAACGGCGGGTTGAAAACGGGATTGCGGATTGGCATTGGCTTAAGCCCCTCAGACGCCGAGACGCGAAATCTTGTGATCGCCGAGCGCGATCGCGATGTTCTTGGTTTCCATGTAGAAGTCGAAACTGTAGTCGCCGCCGTCGCGGCCGATGCCGGAGTTTTTCACGCCGCCGAACGGCGTCGGCAGGTGGCGCACGTTCTCCGAATTGACCCAGACCATGCCAGCCTCGACGCTCTGTGCGACGCGATGCGCGCGGCCGACGTCACGGGTCCAGATATAGGCGGTCAGCCCGTACCGCACGTCATTTGCGATCGAGAGCGCCTCTTGCTCGTCGGCAAACGGAATCATGGTCAGCACAGGGCCGAAGATTTCTTCCTGCGCGATCTTCATGCTGTTATGCGCGCCTGTATAAAGCGTCGGCTCGACATAGTTGTCGCCGAGCGAGGAGCGGATGCCGCCGGCGGCGACGGTGGCACCCGCGCTCCGCGCGGCATCGACATAGGAAAGCACCTTCTCGACGTGGCGCGGGTGAATGAGCGGGCCGATTTCGGTGCCCGGATCGAGCGGGTGGCCAACGCGGATTTTCTTTACGCGCTCGGCGGCCTTGGCGGAGAATTCTTTATATATGGAGGCGTGGACCAGCGCGCGGCTCGAAGACGTGCAGCGCTCGCCGTTCAGGCTGTAGATCATGAACAGCACCGCGTCGAGCGCGCGCTCCAGATCCGCGTCGTCGAACACGATCACCGGATTTTTTCCGCCAAGCTCGAAATGCACGCGCTTCAGCGTCTGCGAGCCCTGCGCCATGATTGCGCTCCCGGTTGTGGTTTCCCCGACAAAACCGATCGCCTTGATGTCGGGATGCTCGGTGAGCGCGCGGCCCGCGTCTTCGCCGAAGCCGTGCACGACGTTCAGGACGCCCGCGGGCAGTCCCGCTTCCAGCGCGATCTCCGCAAGCAGCGAGGCGGTAAGCGGGCTCCATTCCGCGGGCTTGTGCACGACCGTGCAGCCGGCCGCGAGCGCCGGCGCGATCTTCCAGGTCGAGAGCATGAACGGCGTATTCCACGGCGTAATCACCCCGACCGGACCGATCGGCTCGCGGATCGTGTAATTCAGATGCGTGCCAGTCGGCAGCGAGAGGCCGTCGGCTGCTTCCGGCGCGCGGTCGGCATAGAAGCGGAAGTTTTCCGCGCCGCGAAGTGCCGCCTTGCTCATGTAGCGGATCGGCTGGCCGGTATCCATGCATTCGACCAGCGCGATTTCCTCGGCGCGCGCTTCGATCGCATCCGCGATCTGGTGCATGATATCGCGGCGCTTCTCGCCGCTCGTTTTGCGCCAGGACGCGAACGCGCGTTTCCCGGCCTCCGCCGCCCGGTCTATTTCGGCGCGCGTGCCGCGGGCGACTTTGGCAAGCACCGAATTATCGACCGGAGAGAGCGTTTCGAACGTCGCACCGTTGCCGCTCTCGTGTTTGCCGCCGATGAGATGCGAAACGGTCTTGCCACGAAAGCGCTTCAGGTATTCCTGCGCCCGCACGACGTTGCGGTCGAATTCGCTCATGCCGCGCCTCCTTTGTTTGCAAGCTGCGCGTGCAGCGAATTTTTCTTGAAGCTCATGTTGTGATCGATCTCGCCGATCTCGACCGAAAGCGCGATGCCGCGCTTTTTGTGTGCATTACCCAACAGCGCATCGACCGCGGCGATCATGGCGTTACCGAGCCGCTCGCGGTCCTCGACCGAACGCCCTTCGAGAATATTTGCCCGCACATGCAGGAATGCGTGTTCGGGATTGCCGTCTGCGATCTTGTAGATTTCGTGCCGCAAGGTCCGCACGCGGATGCCGCCGATCTTGAATAGACCCGAATCCACCGCCGATTTGTGCACGGCATCGACCACTGCGCGTAGATCGACGTCGGGCTCGAGATTGGCGGAATATTCGATTACGAAATGGGGCATGGCGTGTTTCGGGCGGTTGACCCGCCTCGTCCATAAACTTAACATGTTAAGTATCTGGCGGAAGCACTCTCCCGTCAAGCAGGAAAGGTGACCCTTGAAAATCGCGAGTTTTCGCAAAGGGAATAAGGAAAGTTTCGGCCTGGTCTCGGGCGGCCGCATCGCCGATTGCAGCGGGCAGGGCGCTACGTTGCTCGATGTGCTGCGGCGCGGCGCGCTTTCCTCGCTGAAAGCGGGCGGTGCGGAATACGCGCTCCACGAGGTCACGCTGCTGCCGCCCGTGACACAGCCGGAAAAGATCCTCTGCGTCGGCGTGAACTACGCGAACCGCAACGAGGAATATAAAGACGGCACCGAGCGCCCGAAATATCCGAGCCTGTTCATGCGTGTGCCCGGCTCCTTCGTCGGCCATGACGTGCCGCTGGTGAAGCCGCGCGAGTCGGATCAGTTCGACTACGAGGGCGAGATCGTGCTCGTGATTGGAAAGGGTGGCCGCCGCATTCCGCGCGAGCGCGCGCTCGAGCACGTTGCCGGCATGACGCTCTGCAACGAAGGCTCGGTGCGCGACTGGCTGCGTCATGGCAAGTTCAATGTGACGCAGGGCAAGAATTTCGACGCTTCCGGCAGCATCGGTCCATGGATGGTGACGGTGGACGAACTCGATCCCTCGAAGCCGCTTGAACTCACGACCCGCGTGAATGGCGAAGTTCGCCAGCACGACACCACGGAAAACTTGATCTTTTCCTTCGCCGAATTGCTCGCCTACATCACGACCTTCACGACGCTGAAGCCCGGCGACATGATCGTCACCGGCACGCCGACCGGGGCCGGCGCGCGTTTTGATCCGCCGAAATGGCTGAAAGCGGGCGATGTCGTCGAAGTCGAGGTGCCGGATATCGGCATGCTTTCCAATCAAGTCGTCGCGGAAGCATGAGCGGCCGCAAATCTTCTGCGTCGGATAGCCTGGCCATGCGCCCCTTTGCGCGCTCGCTGCCGATGCAGCTTCTGCGCGCGCGTGAAGCGCTGATGCAGCAGTTCCGCCCGCATCTGCGCGCACGGGGTTTGAGCGAGCAGCAATGGCGCGTGGTGCGCGCGTTGGTGGAAACCGGGTCGATGGAAATCAACGCGCTTGGCGAGGCTTGCCAGATTCATCCGGCGAGTCTTTCGCGCATGCTGCCCAATCTCGAGAAAGAAGGCCGCATCGAACGGCGGGCCGACACGGACGACCAGCGCTACACGATCGTGTCGATCACGGCGAAAGGAAGAACGCTGTTCGAGCGCGTCGCGAAAGAATCCGAGGAAATCTACCGTGCGATCGAGCGGCGCATCGGTTCGCATGACGTGAAGCTGCTTTACGATCTGCTGGACAAGACCATTCGCGCGGCACCAGCCGCTTCCTCGCGCGAATAGCAATCGCGTAGCCGCGACGTAACTTCGTTGCACTTTCGCATGTCACGAAGTGTTGCCGCAGCTTTCGGTGCCTCACGAAACCGTCACGCTGTTGCCATGGTTCCGGCAATGTCGCGCCCCGTGCATTTGTTAGGAACACTGTTGGAAACACAGCGTTTTTCTATTCGGCGGAGGGCGATCAAACGTGAGGATATTCAAAATGCGTAAGACACTTATTGCGCTTACTGCCGCGGCCGCGCTCGCCGGCTCTGCGGCTTCGCCTGCGCTCGCCAATCAGTGGCAGCATCGTCATCATCATAATCACGCCGCGGTCGCACCGGTCGCGGGTGTAGCGACGGGCACCGTTGTCGGTGTGGGCCTTTCGCAAGGCTGGTGGGGCGGCTCGACGCTTGCGACCACGTTCGGTTCGACCACCGGCGGCGCGTTTGCCGGCGGCATCCTTGCCGGCGCCGGTACGATCGCGCTCATCCATGCGGTGACCACTCCGTGCACGGGCTTTCATGCCCTGTTCGGCGGCTCGGGCTGCGTGAACGGCCAATACGTCGGCGGATAACGCCAGCCTCAAGTTGACGTTACGTCAATTCGATCTTCGAGCCCCGCGAAGCGTCTTCGCGGGGCTCCTTTCATTTTTAGATGAATACGAAATGAACGCGGAGATACCGATTAACCAGCGTGCGGTTCTGCAATCGAATGTCACTCAACCGTGACAGCAAAACTGCCTTTTCCTTTTGCATTTCGCTCAAGAATCAGGTTTCTGCGCTTCCGCGGCAACAACCTGCCATTGGATTTGCCGATGGCTTCTCTGTCGCGCGTCCTCCCGGCTGGGTGGATGACGCAACATTTTTAGGAGTGCAGAAATGCGCAAGATTATTCTCACGCTGGTGGCTGCTTTGGCTGTCGCGTTCGCGTCGTCGCCGGCCAGCGCCGGCTACAAGTACAACCACAACAAGAAGGCAGTGGTCGCGGGCGCCGTCGTTGGCACCGTAATCGGCATTAGCCTCTACAACGGTTCGAGCTGGCTCGGTAATTCGTCGCTCGCCACGCTCGGCGTGAACAGCACTGGCGGCGCGATCGCCGGCGGCCTGATCGCGGGGATCGCGACCACCGCGCTGATCCATGCCGCGACCACGCCGTGCACCGGCTTCCACGCTATTCTGGGCGGTTCGGGCTGCAAGAACGGCCAGTACGTTTATGCGAAGCGCTATCACCGCCGTAACCACGGCCTGCTGTGGTGGCTCGACTAAGCAACGAGCGATCGTTGCGAGAATGGCCCCGTGCGAAAGCGCGGGGCTTTTTCTTTTTTGGGCGGCTCCAGACACGCCGGAACGACACGATTGAAAAAATCTATTGATGCGCTAGGCTCCCTCAAAGGGAAGGTAACGCCTTGATAGACAAGCTTGAATATCTGATGGCGCTGGCGCGCGAGCGCCATTTCGGCCGCGCAGCCGAGGCCTGTGGCGTGACGCAGCCAACCTTGTCGGCAGGCATCAAGCAGCTCGAAGCGCAGCTCGGCGTGCTCCTCGTCCAGCGCGGTTCGCGCTTCATCGGCTTCACGCCGGAGGGCGAGCGCACGCTCGACTGGGCGCGCCGCATCCTCGCCGACAGCCGCACGCTCCATGAGGAAATGCGCGCGCTGAAATCGGGCCTCGCCGGGCAACTGCGCATCGCGGCGATTCCGACCGCGCTTGCCATGGTCGCCGAACTGACGACGCCTTATCGCGCGCGTCATCCGGAGGTCCGCTTCACCATTTCCTCCGCGACCTCGATCCAGATTCTCACTGCGCTCGAAAACCTCGAGATCGACGCCGGCATCACCTATCTCGACAACGAACCGCTGGGCCGTGTCAGCATGGTGCCGCTGTATCGAGAGCGGTACTGCCTGCTGACCTCTTCCGAGGCGGCGCTCGGCAATCGCGACAGCGTCACCTGGGCGGAAGTCGCCCGCGTCCCGCTTTGCCTGCTGACCCCCGACATGCAGAACCGGCGCATCATCGAAGGGCTCCTGCGCGCGGCCGGCGGCGAGCCGCGGCCGATGCTGGAATCCAATTCCATGATCGTGCTTTTCGCCCATGTCCGTACTGGCAAATGGGCGAGCGTGATGCCGGAAAAACTCGCGGAAACGCTGGGGCTCACGGAAACAATTCGCGCGATCCCGATTGTAGAACCGGAGGCCGTCCATACCGTCGGCCTCGTGGTACCGCAGCGCGAGCCGATGACGCCGCTTACCGCAGCGCTCGTTGCGGAAGCCAAGCGAATCGGCTCCGATCTGAGCGCCGAGGTGCGCGAGCATATAGAAAGCGGCTCTTAAGTCCGTCCGCCTCCTGCTGCATCGCACACGTCGAGAGCAGAAGAGGTGGATCATGCTATTTTCCCCCAACCGCCGAAGCGTTCTGCAATTTGCCGCGGCCTGTAGCCTAGCGGCCGTGTCGCCTGCCTTCGCGTCGATCCAGTCGCGTCCGTTCAACATATTCTTCGACTTCGAGAGCGTGGAGCTTTCGCCTTCAGCTTCTCAAATCGTCGAAGCACTCGCACGGGAAATCCTGCCGAGCGCGCGCGTGACGCTTGCCGGCAATGCGGACACCGCCGAAACCTCGCCGGAGCGGATTTCTTACGCGCGCGGCAACGAAGTGCTGAAATATTTTCTCCGCAAGCCCTCGCTTGCGAAAGTGCGCTTCAACGTCATCACCAACGGCGTCTCGACACCGCTGGTGCGAACCGGCCCGAATATTAAAGAGCCGCAGAACCGTCGCGTCGAAGTGACGATCATCTAAAAAAAGAAGCCGCCCCTCGGGGCGGCTTCAAGTTTAAAAGGGGACGGGACGTCCCTTCGTTCTTTCCGTCAGAACAGGCCGACAATCTTGCCTTCGGCGTTGACGTCGATCGAGTCGGCCGACGGCACCTTTGGCAGGCCCGGCATGGTCATGATCTCACCGCAGATCGCGACGATGAACTCCGCACCCGCCGAGAGACGCACTTCGCGGACCGGAATGTTGAAGCCGGTCGGCGCACCTTTCGCGTCCGGGTTGGTCGAGAACGAGTACTGCGTCTTGGCGATACAAACAGGCAGCTTGCCGAAGCCCATTTCTTCCCAGGTCTTGAGCTGATCCTTCACCGATTTGTCGGCGGTGGCGTCGTCCGCGCGATAGACTTCCTTCGCGATCGTGCGAATCTTTTCGAACAGCGGCATTTCGTCGGGATAGAGCAGCTTGAGGTTCGCCTTGCCTTCGTCGCAGATCCTGACGACGGCTTTCGCCACATCGGCTGCACCCGCGCCGCCTTCGGCCCAGTGGTCGGCCATCAGCGCTTCGACGCCGAGCGCCTTGCATTTTTCCTTCACCAGCGCGATCTCGGCATCGGTGTCGGCGGAGAAGCGATTGATCGATACGACCGCGGGTAGCCCGAACTTCTTGATGTTCTCGATATGCCGCTGAAGGTTCGACATGCCGGCTTCCAGCGCCTTCAGGTCTTCTTTCTTGAGGTCGTTCTTCGCGACGCCGCCATGCATCTTGAGCGCGCGGATAGTCGCGACGATGACAACGCAATCGGGCTTGAGACCGGCCTTGCGGCACTTGATGTCGAGGAATTTCTCGGCACCGAGATCTGCGCCGAAGCCGGCCTCGGTCACGACATAGTCCGCGAGCTTCAGCGCCGACGTTGTCGCCGACACCGAGTTGCAGCCATGCGCGATATTCGCGAACGGGCCGCCGTGAATGAACGCGGGCGTACCTTCGAGCGTCTGGACCAAGTTCGGCGCGATCGCGTCTTTAAGAAGCGCGGTCATCGCGCCGTGCGCCTTCATCTCGCTGGCGCGGATCGGTTTACGCTCGCGCGTATAGCCCACGATGATGTTGCCGAGGCGGGTCTTGAGGTCTTCGAGGTCCTTCGCAAGACAGAAGATCGCCATGACTTCGGAGGCAACCGTGATGTCGAAGCCGGCTTCGCGCGGGTAACCGTTCGCAACTCCGCCGAGCGAGCAGACGATTTCGCGCAGCGCCCGGTCATTCATGTCCAGCACGCGGCGCCAGGCGACGCGGCGCGAGTCCATGCCGGTCGGGTTGCCCCAATAGATGTGGTTGTCGATCAGCGCGGAGAGGAGATTGTGCGCCGACGTGATCGCATGGAAGTCGCCGGTAAAGTGGAGGTTGATATCCTCCATCGGCACGACCTGCGCGTAGCCGCCGCCGGCGGCACCCCCTTTGACGCCGAAGCAGGGACCGAGCGAAGGCTCGCGCAGCGCGCACATCGCTTTCTTGCCGATGTGGTTCAGCGCATCCGTCAGGCCGACGGTGGTCGTGGTCTTGCCTTCGCCCGCGGGTGTCGGCGAGATCGCGGTAACGAGAATGAGCTTGCCGTCCTTCTTGCCCGCGAGCGACTTGATGTAGTCCATCGAGACCTTGGCCTTGTAGTGGCCATAAGGCTCGAGATTCTTCGCGTCGATGCCGAGGCGTTCTTTCGCGACATCCACGATCGGCCGCATCTTCGCGGCCTGGGCGATTTCGATATCCGATTTCGGATTCTGGTGTTGTGAAGCGGGCATGTGACTTGATCCGTGACTGGATGAGTTTCGAGAAGCTAGTGAAAGTCGTTATGAAAAGCGCGCGCCTTTTTCGATTTTCGCCGCGGCTGCCCATTCGCCTGCGCCCACCTTCGGCCCATCGGCCTGTACGCGCGTCAGCTTGAAGCGGCCGTCGGCGCAAACGACCGTGACGCCGTCGCTTTCGACGAGCACGACTTCGCCGAGCTTGCCGCCGATGCCTTTCGGGTCGCGCGCCGGCAACGGCGTCGCTTCGAGAATCTTGAGCTTGGTCCCGTTGATCGTGGCCCAGGCGGCGGGTGCGGGATTGCAGCCGCGGATCAGGCGGTCGATCTGCTCCCACGGCTTGCCGAAATCGATATGCGCGTTGTCGGGGCGACACAGGCCTTCATAGGTCGCCTTTGAGTGATCCTGCTTTACGCGCGGCGCCTTTCCGGCTTTCACGAGATCGACCGATTCCATCATCGCATCGACGCCCATCGGAAACAGGCGGTCAAAATAGACGGTGCCGAGCGTGTCCTTGCCGGAGATCGGCGTCGTCTTCTGGATGAGAATGTCGCCGGTATCGAGACCGTTATCCGGCCAGAAGATCGAAAGCCCGGTTTCCTTCTCGCCCTTGATGATCGGCCAGTTGATCGCCGACGCGCCACGATAGAGCGGCAGCAGCGACGGGTGATACTGGATCGAGCCGTGCGTCGGAATGTTGAGGAATTCTTCCGGCACGAACAGCGTCACGAAAGCCATAACCTGAAGATCGGGTTTCAGCGACTTGAACTGCTCCCACACTTCCGGGTTCTTGTAGGATTCCGGCTGGAACACCGGGAGTTTCGCGGCGAGCGCGGCCTCTTTCAGCGGGTCTGCCTTCTGTCCCGGCTTCTCCGGCGCGACGTAAACGCCGACCACATTTTCACCGCGCTTGATGAGCGCTTCGAGAACGGCTTTGCCGAAGGCCTGCTGGCCATGCACGACGATACGCATCGTCTGATCTCCCTCGAATTTTCTATTGAAAACCCCGCCCCGTTCGGAGGCGGGGTGATTTCGTCTTAAGCCGCTTTCTCTTTCTTCTCCGGCGCGGTGATGGCGCCCGACACCTTGATGTCGGCGATCTCCTTGGCCGAATAGCGCAGCACATCCTTGAGAATTTCGTCGGTGTGCTCGCCCAAAAGCGGCGAGCGCTTCACCTTCGAGATCGAGTCCGAGAGCTTGATCGGGTTGCCGACCGAGAGGTATTTACCGCGCTTCGGATGGTCGACTTCGACCACCGTGCCGGTCTTGCGCAGCGACTGGTCCTCGGCGAGCTCTTTCATCGACAAAATCGGGCCGCACGGAATGTCGTATTTGTTGAGGATGTCCATGGCCTCGAACTTGGTCTTGGTCATGGTCCAGCGCTCGATCCGTTCGAAGATTGCGTTCAGCTTCGGCAGGCGCGCCTTCGGCGTCGAGAATTCCGGATCGGTCTTCCAGGTCGGTTCGCCGATCACGTCGCAGATCGATTCCCAGACCGGCGCCTGCGTAATGAAATAGATGTAGGCGTTCGGATCCTGCGGCGCGCCTTTGCACTTCAGAATCCGGCCCGGCTGGCCGCCGCCGGAGTCGTTGCCCGCGCGCGGCGTTGCGTCGCCGAAGGGAATGCCTTCGCCGTATTGCGAGTATTCGGTGAGCGGGCCGTGCTTCAGGCGCTGCTGGTCGCGCAGTTTCACGCGCGCGAGATTGAGCACGCCGTCCTGCATCGCGCAGAGCACCTTCTGGCCGCGACCGGTGCGGCTGCGCTGATAAAGCGCCGTCACGATGCCGAGCGCGAGATGCAGGCCGGTGCCGGAGTCGCCGATCTGCGCGCCGGTCACGAGCGGCGGACCGTCGCGGAAACCCGTGGTGGATGCCGAGCCGCCGGTGCACTGCGCGACGTTTTCGTAAACCTTGCAGTCTTCGTAGGGTCCGGGACCGAAGCCCTTGACGGAAGCGACGATCATGCGCGGGTTCAGCTTGTGGATGTGCTCCCAGGTAAGGCCCATGCGGTCCAATGCACCCGGCGCGAAGTTTTCGACCAGCACGTCGCACTCTTTAATAAGGCGATCGAGGATTTCCTTGCCCTTCTTGTGCTTCGAATCGATCGTGATCGAGCGCTTGTTGTGGTTCAGCATCGTGAAATAGAGCGAGTCCGCGCCCTTTACGTCCACGAGCTGGCCCCGCGTGATGTCACCGACGCCCGGACGCTCGACCTTAATCACGTCCGCGCCAAACCATGCCAGCAACTGCGTGCAGGTCGGGCCGGACTGAACATGCGTGAAGTCGAGAATGCGCACGCCGTCGAGTGCCAATCCCGCCTGGCCGAACGGCTTCTTCGAGGGCGAGGGGAGACCGTTCGATTTCTTCGCCGCCGCCTTTTTCGCGGCAGGCTTCTTCGTCTTGACGGCTTTGAGTTTCGATTTCTTCTTTGCTTTTGCCATGACTGTTCTCGCTCGAATTACTTTTTCTTGAGTGCGCTTTGCGGGTTGAGATTGCCGATGCGGCCGGACTCCGAGCCCGCTGCCGGATCGATCACCGCGTTGATCAGTGTCGGTTTGCCGCTGTCGAGTGCCGCGTTGATCGCCTGGCGCAGTTCGTCGGGTGAAGTCGCGTTCACGCCGACGCCGCCGAAGCCTTCCATCATCTTGTCGTAGCGCGCGCCCTTAACGAACACGGTGGTTGCCGGGTCGCTGCTGGCGGCGTTCGTGTCGGTGCCGCGATAGATGCCGTCATTGTTGAAGATGACGATGCAGACCGGAAGCTTGTAGCGGGCGATGGTTTCGGTCTCCATGCCGGAAAACCCGAACGCCGAGTCGCCCTCGACCGCGAGCACCTTGTGGCCGGTTTCGACCGCGGCGGCGACCGAGTAGCCCATGCCGATGCCCATGATGCCCCATGTGCCGACGTCGATGCGCTTGCGCGGCTTGTAGATATCGATGATGCCGCGCGCGAGATCGAGCGTGTTCGCGCCTTCGTTGACGAGGATCGTGTCGGGGCGTTCCTTGATGACCTGCTTAATAACGCCGAGCGCGCCGTGATAGTCCATCGGCACGTTGTTGTTCATGAGCTTCGGCGCCATCTTGGCGACGTTCTCGTCGCGCTTCTTGGCGACGGTCGCCATCCAGTCGGCATTTCCCTTCGGGAAATTATTACCCATGGCGGAAAGCAACGCGCTTACGCACGAGCCCATGTCGCCGACGACCGGCGCCACGATCTCCACGTTCGAGTCCATTTCCTTCGGCTCGATGTCGAGCTGCACGAATTTCTTGGGCAGTTCGCCCCAGTTCTTGCCCTTGCCGTGCGAGAGGAGCCAGTTGAGACGCGCACCCATCATGATGACGACGTCGGAATCCTTCAGCACCAGCGAACGCGCGGCACCCGCGCATTGCGGATGCGTGTCGGGCAACAGGCCCTTCGCCATCGACATCGGCAGGAACGGAATGCCGGACTTCTCGACGAAATCCTTGATTGCTTCGTCGGCCTGCGCGTAGGCCGCGCCCTTGCCGAGAATGATGAGCGGCTTCTTAGCGCCCTTGATGACATCGAGCGCGCGTTTGACCGCATCGGCGCCGGGAATCTGCGCGGGCGCGGCGTCGATTACTTTGACGAGCGACTTCTTTCCGACTTCCGCGCCCATGACCTGGCCGAAGAGTTTTGCGGGCAGGTCGAGATAGACGCCGCCGGGACGGCCCGAAACCGCCGCGCGGATCGCGCGCGCGATCCCGATGCCGATGTCCTGCGCGTGCAGCACGCGATAAGCCGCTTTGCACATGGTCTTGGCGACCGCGAGCTGATCCATTTCTTCGTAGTCGCCCTGTTGCAGGTCGACGACTTCGCGCTCCGACGAACCGGAGATCATGATCATCGGGAAACAGTTGGTGGTGGCGTGTGCGAGCGCGGTCAGGCCGTTCAGGAAACCCGGGGCGGAGACGGTTACGCAAACGCCGGGCTGCTTGGTCAGCCAGCCCGCGATCGAGGCGGCGTAGCCCGCGTTCTGTTCGTGGCGGAAAGAGAGGACGCGAAGACCTGCGGCCTGCGACATGCGCAGGAAATCGGTGATCGGGATGCCGGGAACGGCATAGATGTTCTTGATGCCGTTCAGTTTCAGCGCGTCGATGATCAGATTGAAGCCGTCGGTCAGCTCTTCTTCCGGCCCGGCTGCTTTCAATGCCGCTTCTGCCATTTGGTCCTCCAGAAATTCTTGTCTTGGTCAGTCGAGATAGTCGGCGTTCTTGGCGACGTGATCGGCGAGACCGAGCGCGTGCTGGCGAACGAGCGATTCCGCGCGTGCAGTATCGCGCGATTCGATCGCTTCGATGATGTTCAGGTGATCGTGGATCGAACGGTCGGCGCGGTTCTTTTCCACGATGGTCTTGCGGCGGATCATCCGCATATGCGTGAACAGGTTTTCCGCGAGCCGGATCAGCGTCGCGTTCTTGCTCATCGAGATGATGGTCTGGTGAAACTGGATGTTCACTTCGGAATATTCGTCGAGCTTCACGTGAAGCTTGCCGTTCTCGAACTTCGCGAACATTTCGCGCAGATGTGAAATCTCTTCGTCCGAGCAGTTCTCGGTAATCAGGCGTGCAGCCATGCTCTCAAGCGCGGCCCAGGCTTCGATCAGTTCGACGACTTCGCGCTTGGTCTTGCGCACGATGTAGATGCCGCGGCGGGGAACGGAGCGCACGAAACCTTCGCGCTCGAGCTGCGCCATCGCTTCGCGGACCGGCGTGCGGCTGATGCCGAATTGCAGCGCCAGCGCGCGCTCGTCGAGGCGGATTTCTCCGCGCCGCCCGTAGATGTCGAGCGACAGAAGAACATCTTTCAGCGCGTTATAGGCGCGGTCCTTGAAGGTCGCGGTGCCCTCAAGCGGCTCGGCGGTGATCCGCTCGGCTTCTTCCTGTGCGACGCTCACGCCGGTCAATGGTGTGCTCATACTCTAACCCACATGCTAACCGCATGATATTTTTACTGTAATACATAATTACGGGGAAGGCGACTGCTTTGTCGCCTTCCCCGCCCTTAAATTTCTCAGGCCGTGGCCGGCGCCGTGCCGCGGATGCGGCTGATGCCTGCCGAAATGACCGACCAGAACAGCGCGATCAGGCCGAGCGTCATGATGGTGCTAACCAGGCCGTTCTCGAAGAACACGCCGAGGCTGCCGTCCGAGGTGATCAACGCCTGGCGGAAGGCTTCTTCCGCGCGGTCGCCGAGCACCATTGCGAGCACCAGCGGCGCGAGCGGGTAATTGCATTTCTTCAGCGCGTAGCCGAGGACGCCGAACACCAGCATCATGACCACGTCGAAGAAGTTGTTGTGAACCGTGTAGGCGCCGATCGCACAGAACACGAGAATGATCGGCGCGATGATGCCGAACGGAATGCGCAGGATCGATGCGAGCAGCGGCACGCAGGTGAGCACGATGATCAGGCCGACGACGTTGCCGAGGTACATCGAGGCGATCAGGCCCCAGACGAATTCCTTGTTCTCGACGAACAGCATCGGACCGGGCTGCAGGTTCCAGATCAGGAGGCCGCCGAGGAGCACTGCCGCCGTGGGCGAACCTGGCACGCCGAGCGCCAGCATCGGGAGAAGCGCGGAGGTGCCGGCCGCATGCGCTGCGGTTTCCGGCGCAACCACGCCTTCGATTTCGCCGTTGCCGAAATTCTTGCCATTCTTCGAGATGCGCTTGGCGATGCCGTAGCTCATAAAGGACGCAGGCGTGGCGCCCGCCGGCGTAATGCCCATCCAGCAGCCGATGATGCAGGAGCGCAGCGACAGCCACCAGTATTGGAGGAGTTTGCCCCAGGTCTGCACCACAATCTTCATGTTCATCTTGGCGTCGCGACCCTTGAAGCTGAGGCCTTCTTCCATGGTCAGCAGAATTTCGCCGATGCCGAACAGGCCAATCACCGCGATCAGGAAGTCGAAGCCCGCGATCAGTTCGGTGGACCCATAGGTCAGGCGAAGCTGGCCGGTGATTTGGTCGGTGCCGATGGTGGCAAGCGCGAATCCGATCATCATCGCGGCCAGCGTCTTGAACGGCGGTTCCTTCGAAAGACCGACGAAGGAACAGAACGCAAGGAAGTAGACCGCGAACTTCTCCGCCGCGCCGAAGCGCAGCGCGAAGTTCGCGACCAGCGGCGCGAGCAGCGTGATCAGGATGATCGCAAACAATGCGCCCACGAAAGACGAGGTGAAGGCGGCGGTCAGCGCTTCTCCGGCGCGGCCCTGTTGCGCCATCGGATAGCCGTCGAAGGTCGTCGCGACCGACCAAGGCTCACCCGGAATATTGAATAGAATCGAGGTGATCGCGCCGCCGAACAGCGCCCCCCAGTAGATGCATGAGAGCAGGATGATCGCGGATGTCGGCTGCATCGAGAAGGTGAGGGGAAGCAGGATTGCAACGCCGTTCGCGCCGCCGAGCCCCGGCAGAATGCCGATGATAATGCCGAGCACGATGCCGATCACCATCAGGATCACGTTGAACGGGATGCTCATCGTGACGCCGAAAATGTTCATGTCACGGAAGGCTAAAACCGTCGCGAAGCCGTGAAACAGGTTACCGATCTCTTCCATGACGAACTCTCTGATTCTTATGCGAAGCGCTGTTGTTGTTCGGGTTTGCGTTTAGTAGCCGAGGAAAGTCTCGAGCGGCCCCTTCGGGAGCGCGACCAGGAACCATTTCTCGAATACGAAAAAGGTGACGAGCGGCACGAGGATCGCGATCAGTGCGGTACGTAGAACGCTGAAGCTCGAGATCACCCGCATGAAATAGGCGATCAGGATCGCGGACGAGACGTAGATGCCGAGAAACGCAATCATGATGACGTAGACCAGCGTCGGCACCGCCACCGAAAGCACCTGCTTGAGCTGGTCCCATTCCGCGAAAGTCTTCTGTGATTCCTTGTTCGACCACTCGTTGAACAGGGTGATGAGCGCCGCGACGATGACGAGAAGAGCGACATAGAACGGGAAGAAGCCGGCGTTCGGTCCGTCGAAGCCCCAGCCGATGCCGGCTTTCAGCGCGCCGGCCATGATGATCAGGCCGAATACCAAAATCAGCAGCGCCAGACCGATCTCTACCGACCGCTGCGAGGGTCCTTTGGCCGCACTGTTCCTATCGCCACTCATGACGCCATTCCCGTTTTGCGAATTTTGAAATTGAAGAAGAAAACCGCCGGCGGATCGAAAGATCCGCCGGCGCTAGGCACTCAGCTCTTCTTGGCGAGGAAGCCCGCGTCTTTCATCAGCTCGTAGTGGCGCTTCTCTTCTTTCGCCACCCAGCCCTTGAACTCGTCGCCGATCATGAACGTCGTGTTGAAGGCGCCGTTCGCCATCAGGTCTTTCCATTCCTGAGTGTCGCGGACCTTGCGGAACAGGTCGACATAGAACTTGACCTGATCCGGGGTGACGCCAGCCGGCATGAAGAAGCCGCGCAGCATCAGGTATTCGACGTCGAGACCTTGCGATTTGCAGGTCGGGATCGAGCTCCACGGTTTGTCGCCCGCGACCTTCTCGTTATAGGCCAAGGGCTTGGAGTCGAACACGCAGAGCGGACGCAACTTGCCGCCGCGCCAGTGCGCAACCGCTTCGATCGGGTTGTTCACCGTCGAGTCGACATGGTTGCCGACGAGCTGGACGGCGACTTCGCCGCCGCCGCGATACGGCACGTAAGTGAACTTGACACCCGCGGCCTTCTGAATCGCGACCGTAATGATCTGGTCTTCCTGCCGCGAACCGGTGCCGGCCATCTTGAAGCCGCCCTTCTTCGCCGCTTCAAGATATTCCTTCACGTTCTTGTAGGGCTTCTCGGCGTTCACCCAGAGCACGAATTCATCGAGCGCGAGCATCGCGACCGGGGTCAGGTCTTTCCAGTTGAACGGAATGTCGGTCGCAAGCGGCGTCGTAAACAGGTTCGAAAGCGTGATGATGAGCTTGTGCGGATTGCCCTTCGAGTCCTTCACGTCGAGGAAGCCTTCGCCGCCGGCGCCACCCGCCTTGTTGATGACGACGAGGGGTTGCTTCATCAGGTTGTGTTTGGCGACGATGCCCTGGATCGCGCGTGCCATCTGGTCCGCGCCGCCGCCGGTGCCGGCGGGTACGATGATTTCAACGGGGCGCTGCGGCTCCCATTGTGCGAGTGCAGGCGTTCCGCTGAGCGCAAGACCGAGTGCCGCGGCTGCTACATAGAAAGATGTCGATTTGGATTGGATCATCCCGTCCTCCCTAGACAGTCCCACGCGATCTAACGTCGGGTTGGGATGAACGAAGGCTAATCCGAACTTCCACGGAGTCCAGTGAATTGTGCATACATTATTCCACGGAAGTTGCTGAAATCGTTGATGCACTGCGCGAATGATCGTACCGCACGTGCGAGTTTTTGAATCGATTAGTCGAAAGCAATAGAGTGTTCCTATTGAAATGTTTCTTCCGCGATTGAGTCGCAAGAGCGACTGGTGAGTACGCAAGCGATCGGGCAACGATCGCGATAATCGAAGAATGAATTTGGGGAACGCCGATGCTGTCGAATGATCCGATCATGCAGATCGAGGCCGATCTGGAGGCGCCGCAACTCTTCGGCAACACGCCGTACGGCGAGCGGCGCGTCATCAATATCACCGGCGGCAAGGTCTCCGGTCCGCGACTGCGCGGAAAAATACTGCCCGGGGGCGCGGACTGGCAGATCATCCGCGCCGACGGCGCGGCCGACATCTTCGCGAAGTACACGGTTCAGATCGATGGCGGCGGCTTCGTGCTGGTGACGAGTGCCGGGCTGCGCCATGGCCCGCCGGAGGTGATCGCAAGACTCGCGAAGGGCGAGGCCGTCCCGCGCGACCAGTATTATTTCCGGACCTGCGTGCGTTTCGAGACCGGGGATTCGCAAGCGGACTGGCTCAACCGTGTGCTCTGCATTGCCGTCGGCGCGCGCGAGAAGATGAAAGTGAAGCTCGACCTGTTCGAAGTGCTTTAGATGACCGGAGAATAAGCGGTTGTAATCGCTTAAGAAAATCGACAGCTTGCAGCCCGCCAAGAAAGTTATATTATATAACAAAATTCTTGGGAGCTGAGATGCCCGCTACTTCCGCCAAAAGCCGGCTTGCGCAAAGCCTGCCGTCGTCGCTTGCCGTCGAGTTCGACGGCGAGATCGCGATTCTGAAGCTTGCGCGCCCCGACAAGCGCAACGCACTGAACAACGAAATCGTGCGCGGGCTCGAAAACTTCTTCATCGATCTGCCTTCGGACGTGAAGGCGGTGGTGCTGCACGGCGAAGGCGAGCACTTCTCGGCCGGCCTTGACCTTTCCTCGCTCACCGAAACCGATTTTACCGAGGGCTACCATCACTCGCGCGGCTGGCATTACGCCTTCGAACGCATCGAGTTCGGCCGCGCGCCGGTCGTGTCCGTGTTACATGGAGCGGTGGTCGGCGGCGGTCTCGAGTTGGCTTGCGCGACCCATATCCGCGTCGCGGAGAAGTCGGCGTATTACGCGCTGCCCGAAGGCAGCCGCGGCATCTATGTCGGCGGCGGCGGTTCGGTGCGGATCCCGCGCCTGATCGGCACCGCGAAGATGATGGACATGATGCTGACCGGCCGCATCTTCGGCGCCGACGATGGCCAGCAGATGGGCATTTCGAATTATCTGGTCGAGAACGGCGAGGGTCTGGCGAAAGGCATCGCGCTCGCAAAGCGCATCGCCGAGAATGCGCCGCTTACCAACTTCGCGATCACCAACGTGCTGCCGCGTATTGCCGAATTCGATACCGCGGGCGGCTATGTGGTGGAGTCGATCATCTCCTCGGTCGCCTCATCCGACGAGGAAGCCAAGAAGCGGCTGCGGGATTTTCTGGAAAAGCGCGGACCGAAAGTCGTTCGCTGAGAATCGAAATCGAGAACGAAGAAACCGGCAAACGGTTCGAAGGTCGGGAGAGCGGAATGTCCAACACGGCGCGGCGGGAAAATTCCGCCGCTGAAATTCCGGTTCGCAAGGTTCGCCTGAGCCGGCTCGAACCGAACATAGAGCGGCGTGCCGACGGCGCGATCCTGATGACGTGCCGGGACGAGCTCGATGCGTTTCCCGAGAAAATCACCGAGCGCCTCGAACATTGGGCCAAAGCAGCACCCGACCGCGTCTTCATGGCCGAGCGTGACGAGCGCGGCGGCTGGCGCAAGGTTACCTACGCCGAGACGCTCTCGCTTGCGCGCAGCTACGGCGAAGCGCTCGTGTCGCGCAATCTCTCGGCGGAGCGGCCCTTGGTCATTCTTTCCGGCAACGGCGTCGATCACCAGATGCTTTCGCTCGGCGCGCTTTATGCGGGAATCGCCTATGCACCGATTTCGCCTGCCTATTCGCTGATTTCAACCGACTTCGGAAAGCTGCGCGACATCTTCAAGCTGCTGACGCCGGGCCTCGTCTTCGTGGCCGACGGTGCGCCGTTCGAAAAAGCGATCGAAACGGTGGTTCCGGCCGACCTCGAAGTGGTGGTCGCGAAGAATCCGCTGAAACGCCGCAAGACGACATCGCTCTCCGATCTCGCACGCACCGCGCCGACTTCCGCAATCGACGACGCGCACCGCAAAGTCGGCCCGGATACCATTGCGAAATTCCTGTTCACGTCCGGTTCGACCGGCGTGCCGAAGGGCGTCATCAATACCCAGCGCATGCTCTGCTCGAACCAGGTCATGCTGCGCTCGTCCCTTCAATATTTTCAGGACGAGCCGCCGGTCGTACTCGACTGGGCGCCGTGGCATCACACCGCCGGCGGCAATCACGACGTCTATCTCGTGCTTTATAACGGCGGCACGTTCTATGTGGATGAAGGCAAGCCCGCGCCGGGCGCGATCGAACTGACGGTGCGAAACTTACGCGACGTCGCGCCGACCTGGTATTTCACTGTCCCTAAGGGTTACGAAGCGCTAATTCCGTTTCTGCGCGCAGACCGCGAACTGCGCGAAAACTTTTTCAGCAAACTGAAAGTGCTCTGGTTCGCGGGTGCCGCGCTTTCGCAGCCGGTATTCGACGCCATGAAAGATCTGGCCGTCGAAACCTGTGGCGAGCGAATTCCGTTTCTGACCGGACTCGGCTCGACCGAAACCGCGCCGATGGCGCTGGGCCGCATGTGGGACAGCGACTACTCGACCAATATGGGGCTGCCTGCACCGGGCATCGTGCTGAAACTCGTTCCCACGCAGGGCAAACTCGAGGCGCGGCTGAAAGGTCCGAACATCACGCCCGGTTACTGGCGCCAGCCGGAACTGACCGCGAAAGCATTCGATGAGGAGGGTTTCTACCGGCTCGGCGACGCACTGAAATTCGAAGATGCGAACGAGCCGCGAAAAGGACTCCTGTTCGATGGCCGCCTGACGGAAGACTTCAAGCTCTCCACCGGCACCTGGGTCAGCGTCGGGCCTTTGCGTACGCAGATCATCAATCGCTTCCAGCCTTATATGCGCGACGTGGTGCTGGCGGGCGAGAACGAGAACGACGTTACCGCGCTCGGCATTCCCGACATGCCGGGAATCCGCGCGCTGCACCCCGAACTCGACAAAAATCTTTCCGACGCGGAAGTGCTTGGCGCGGAAATCGTGCGCGCGAAAGTCGGTGAGCGGCTTGCCGCGCTCCAGCGCGAAAGCACCGGCAGCTCGAACCGGCTGGCGCGTATTCTCCTGATGGCCGAGCCGCCCTCGATGGACGCTGGCGAAATGACGGACAAAGGCTCGATCAACCAGCGCGCGGTGCTTGGCCGCCGCGCCGATCTTGTGAAAGAACTTTACTCCAACCCGCCGTCCCCGCGGGTCATTGTTGCGGAAGGAAAGTGAAGATGGCGAACCCGAAACCGCTCGCGGCAAGCTGGAACGACGTCTGGATCGTGGATGGTGTTCGCACGCCGTTTGCCGACTATACCGGCGCACTCTCGCAAGTGTCGCCGATCGACCTCGGCATCAAGGCCGCCCGCGAGGCTTTCGCGAAGACGAAGCTTTCGCCGGAGGATGTCGGCATCGTCGTCACCGGCAACATGGCGCAGGCGAGTTTCGACGCCTACATGTTGCCGCGTCATGTCGGGCTTTATTCCGGCGTGCCGATCGAAGTGCCCGCGCATATGGTCCAGCGCGTCTGCGGCACCGGCATCGAAGTCATCATGCAGGCGGCCGACGCGATCACGCATCGCGGTGTCGATCTTGCGCTTTGTGTCGGCGCGGAATCGATGAGCCGCAATCCGGTCGCTTCCTATACGTCGCGTAACGGCTTCCGCATGGGTCAGGTCGAGTTCAAGGATTTTCTGTGGGAAGCGCTGCTCGATCCCGCGGCCAGCGTGACCATGGGCGACACCGCCGAGAACCTCGCACAGAAATATCAGATTACGCGGGCGGAAGTGGACGCCTACGCCGCGCGCTCCTTCGAGCGCGCGGTTGCCGCACAGAAGAGCGGCTTCCTTGCCGGCGAAATCGCGCCGGTGAAGACCGAGAAGTTCGAGCGCGAAGGCTATAACGCACGCGGGATCAAACTTCCCAGCAAGATCGAAGAATTGAAAGACGACACGCATATCCGCCCGTCGCCGCTCGAGACACTCGCGAAAATTCGTCCCGCCTTCGGCGGTGTACAAACCGGTGGCAATTCTTCGGCCGTCGTCGATGGCGCGGCCGCGGCGCTCGTCGCATCCGGCGATTACGCGAAGAAGCACGGCAAGACGCCGCTCGCGCGCGTCGTCGCGGGTGCTGCGGTGGGCTGCCCGCCCGAAATCATGGGCATCGGCCCCGTGCCCGCGATCAAGGCGGTACTGGAAAAGGCGGGATTGAAGCTCTCCGACATCGACCGTTTCGAGATCAACGAGGCTTTCGGCGCGCAGGTCATGGCCTGCGCGCGCGAGCTCGGGCTCGACGAGAACAAGCTGAACGTGAACGGCGGCGCCATCGCGATCGGCCATCCTTTGGGCGCGACCGGCGTGCGTCTCGCGGTCACGGTATCGCGCGAGCTGTCGCGCGCGGGCTTGCGTTATGGCATTGCATCCGCTTGCATTGGCGGCGGGCAGGGCATCGCGTTGCTCGTCGAAAACATGAACGCACGGAAACACTGATATGGACGTAAAAGGTCATGCCGCGCTGGTCACGGGCGGCGGTTCGGGATTGGGCGCGGCGACCGCGTCGGCGCTGGCTGCTGCGGGCGCGAAGGTCGCGCTGCTCGACGTGAACATCGACGCCGCCAAGGCGCATGCCGCGAAGATCGGCGGCATCGCGATCAAGTGTGACGTTTCGGATTCCGACAGCGCGGTCGCGGCGGTGAAGGAAGCGCGCGAGAAGCATGGCGTCGCGCGCGTGCTCATCAATTGCGCCGGCATCGGCACGCCGAAGAAGATTTTGGGGCGCGACGGCCCGCAGCCGCTCGCCGACTTCGACCGCATCATCCGCGTGAACCTGATCGGCTCCTTCAACGTGCTGCGCCTGTTCGCGGCCGACTTGCAGAACGCCGAGGCGCTGGCCGATGGCGAGCGCGGCGTCTGCATCTCGACTGCGTCGGTCGCGGCCTATGAAGGCCAGATCGGGCAGGCGGCTTATGCCGCATCCAAGGGCGGCATCGTCGGCCTGACCTTGCCCGCGGCGCGCGAGCTCGCGCAGTTCGGCATCCGCGTGCTTGCGATCGCGCCCGGCATTTTCCTCACGCCCATGCTGCTCGGTCTTTCGGAGGAAGTGCAGCAGAGCCTTGCGGCTTCGGTGCCGTTCCCGAAGCTCCTGGGCAAGCCGGAGCAATACGCGTCGCTCGCGATGGAAATGGTGCGCAACACTTATCTCAACGGCGAAGTGGTCCGCATCGACGGCTCGCTGCGTATGGCGCCCAAATAATGTTCGTCAATCGCCGCACGGTCCGCATCGAATGGGGCGACTGCGACCCCGCGGGCATCGTCTATTACCCGCGCTATTTCGCGATGTTCGATCACTCGACCGCGATGTTGCTCGAGGCCGCGACCGGCTTCACCAAATATCAGATGACGAAGAAATACGACTTCGTCGGCTTTCCGATGATCGATACTGGTGCGAAGTTCTTCATACCGTCGAAATTCGGCGACGACATCGTGATCGAGTCGACGATCTCCGAGCTTGGCACGTCGAGTTTCGAGATTTCGCACAAGGTCTGGAAAGGCGACAAGCTCGCGATCGAGGCGCATGAAAAGCGCGTCTGGGTGGGAACGCATCCCGACGACCCGGCGAAGATCAAATCGAAGCCGATTCCGGACGAGGTCGCAAACAAGCTGCGCGGCAAGAAGACGGTCGAAGTCTAGTCTTCGTCGCCTTCGCTGCCCGGGCCGACTGCCTCGATCACGCCGTGCAACAATTTCAGTAACTGCTGCCTGCCGTCTTCGCCGATCACGGCGGCAAGGCGCTTCTCGTGGGCTTCCGAGCGTGCGCGCAATTCTTGCATCAAGGCGCTGCCTTTGTCCGTGAGCCGCAGCGCATAAGAGCGCCGGTCGGTCGCGACCGCTTCGCGCTTTGCTAGCTGGCGGCGCTCCAGCGCATCGAGGATTGCGACGAGGTTCGCGCGCTTGATGCCGAGCGCCTCGGACACCTGCGACTGTTTCAGCCCCGGATTGCGGTCGATTACGTTCAGCACCGCGTATTGCACGGGCCGCACGCCGAGATCGTCGAAGAAGCGCAGGAAATCGTTGAAGGCCGCGAACTGCGCGCGGCGCAGCATGTAGCCCGAAAGCGAAGGCAATTCGCCGAGATCGAGATGATCGGCGGCGTTCGCCTCGTCGCGCTCCTTCGGCTTCAGTGCTTTTGCGTTCGCCATCACGATTTCCCGGAAAGAAGAGGGCGGCTTTTACGCCGCCCCTTTCGTTATTTCCAGACGTCCTTGGACACATCGACGATCATTTTGAACTTCGCCCACTGTTCGTCCTCGGAGAGCACGTTGCCTTCCTCGGTCGAAGCGAAGCCGCATTGTGGAGAGAGGCAAAGCTGGTCGAGCGCGACATATTTCGTCGCTTCGTCGATCCGCTTCTTGATGGTGTCGGTATTTTCGAGTTCGCCCGACTTCGAGGTGACGAGGCCGAGCACGATCTGCTTCTTGCCCTTCGGCACGAAGCGCAGCGGCTCGAAGCCGCCGGAGCGGTCGTTGTCGTATTCGAGGAAGTAGCCGTCGTAGTTCACTTCCTGGAACAGACGTTCCGCCACCGGCTCGTAGCCGCCTTCGGAAACCCAGGTCGAACGGAAATTGCCGCGGCAGACATGGGTCGTGATCGTCATGTCGGCGGGCTTGTTCGCGAGCGCCTGGTTGATCGTGCGCGCGTACCACATCGGCAGCTTTTCCGGCTCGTCGCCGCGATCCTTCGCGCCCTGCAATTCCTTCGCCGAGCACAGATAGGCCCAGACCGTGTCGTCGAGCTGCAGGTAACGGCAGCCCGCGTCATAGAACGCCTTCACCGCCTTGTTGTAGGCCGCGCCCAGATCGTGGAAGAACTGGTCGAGATCCGGATAGATTTTTTCGTTGATGCCCTTGCGGCCGCCGCGGAAGTGCAGCACCGACGGTGCGGGGATCGTCATCTTCGCGGTTTCTTTGGTGTTGGCTTTCAGAAACTTGAAGTGCTCGATCATCGGGTGCGTCGAGAAGCCGATCTTGCCGACGATGCGCACGCCTTCCGCGCGCGTCTGCACGCCGGCGAACTGGATGCCCTGCGACGCCTGATAGCCTTCGACGCCGTCGAGTTTCTTCAGAAAGTCGAAGTGCCACCACGAGCGGCGGAATTCGCCGTCGGTGATGCTCTTCAAGCCGACTTCTTCCTGCTTCTTGATAATCTTGAGGATCTCGGCGTCTTCGACCGCCTTCAGCGCGGCGTCGTCGATCTCGCCTTTCTCATGCTTGGCGCGTGCTTCCTTCAGCGGCGCGGTGCGCAGGATGCTGCCGACCTGATCGGCGCGGAACGGGGGCGTTGTCCTCTGCATGGTAGTTATGTCCTATTACAATTTTCTTCTGAGGGCGGTTCTAGCCCAAGTTTGGCCGGTCGCAAATACGCGCTGCGGCAAGACCAAATCGCGCAAACGTTGACTTGCCCACACTTCCGCCCACTCGGCGGGGCTTAAAGCGCGGCCAGTTTGTCGCGCAGGTCTTGGGCTTGCCGATCGGTGAGCGCCGTCAGCGGCGGGCGCAGCCGCTGCCAGCCTTTATGTTTATGCTGCTCGGCGAGCGTCGCCTTCACGGCGGCGATCAGCGGAAAAGACACGATCAATGCGCGGATCGCGCTTGCACGCTCGTTCATCGCCGCCGCTTCCGGCGATTTCCAGCCGTCATAGAGCGCGCGGATTTCCTTCACATGCGTATTTGCGCTGGCCGAGATGCAGCCCGCGGCACCCTTGCCGAGCGCATCGACCATGAGCGACTCCGACGAGGGAAAAATCGCAAAGCCCGGAAATTTCTCGAGCAGCGCGTTGAGGTACTTCGCGTCGCCTGAGGAGTCCTTGATACCGACAACGGTCTCCGGAAACGCGCCGCGCAGTTTCGCGATCAGTTCCGGTGACCATACGAGGCCGGTCTGCTGCGGGAAGTTGTAGAGATAAAGCCGCAGGCGCGGGTTTTTTACGCGCGCAATCACCTCGGAAACGAATTCGAACAGGCCCTCATCGGAAACGCCCTTGTAGTAGAACGGCGGCAAGAGCAGCGAACCTTTCACGCCGAGATCGGCTGCGTGTTTGGTCAGTTTCACCGCGTCGCCGAACGAGGCCGCGCCGGTGCCGGGCAGGAGTTGCGCCGGATCGATTCCGGAAGCGACGAGTTTCTCGAGTAGGCTTTTTCGCTCCTCGAAATCGAGCGAGTTTGCCTCGCTGGTGGTGCCGAGCACGGCGAGACCATGCGCGCCGTCTCGCAGTAGCTCATGGCAGAACGCGACATAGCGCTCGGTGTCGATCGAAAGGTCTTCGCGAAACGGCGTTGCCGCCGGCGGCCAGATGCCGGTTGCTGTGGTCATTCCAGGGGTCTTTCTTCTATTTCTTCTCGGAGCGGAACAGGCGTTCCGCGTTTCCGAAAGCGATACGCTGCGCGTGCTCTTTCGGCAACTGGCCGAGCCATGTGCGGTAGTTCGTCATCAGCGCATCATACTGCAGCCAGCGCGGCGTGATCCAGGTATCGGAGCCGAGCAGGAAACGGTCCGAATGCCGGACGAAAAGCTCGCGCCAGTCGTCGGTCAGCTTGCCGTCGCTTTGCGTGATGCCGCCGCGATAGGAGAGCTCTCCCATCAGCGACGGGTATTTCGCAAGTAGCGCTTTCACCTCGGCCGCGGGCGTCGAAAAGCCGGTATGCGCCCAGATGATCCGCGCGCGCTTGTCGTGCGAATAGAGCAGTTCCAGCGCTTCGACGTCGCAATGCGCATGAATATAGAGGTCGTTCTCGACCGCGAAGCGCACGAGCTTTGCCGCACCTTCTGTCGCCGCCGCCTTACCGTAGATGTGAAATTCGCCGACGCCGCGATAATAGCCGCGCTTGAACTCGTCCTTCGTCATTTCGAAGATCGCGTCGTCTTTGAACCAGGTCGGGATGTCCGCGCGCGTCTTGTATTGCCGGATGAAAGGGACGACCCAGACTTCGCTCTGTTTGGCTTCCATCAGCGCGACCGTGCCGGTGTTGGGCCGGCTGGTCGCAAGAATCCCTTTCACGTTATTGCGCTTCAGAAGCGCGAACACCTCTTCGAGATTGTAGTGCGGCGTCGGCTCCCAGTTGTAGTGCAGGTGCGCGTCGAAGATCGGACCGTCGTAAGGCGCCTCCGCCATGGCCGGGGCGGAGAGGGCGAACAGAGCGCAGAACAGGGAAGCGCAAAACCGGCGGCGCATGATGCATAACCTCGAAACCGTGAATTACCGCCGACACTGACTCACTGTATTCCGGCGTCAAGAGGCCCTTTACGGATCGGCCGCTTCCCCTGCTATAGATTGCAGATGCGCATTATCGGCCTTGCAGGATGGAGCGGAGCGGGAAAGACCACGCTGGTCACCCAGCTCATTCCGGTTTTCCGCGCGCGCGGTTTGAAGGTTTCGACCGTCAAGCACGCGCACAAGGGTTTCGACATCGACCTGCCGGGCAAGGATTCGCATCGCCACCGCGAGGCGGGCGCGACCGAGGTCTTCGTGGCCTCCGGTGTGCGCTGGGCGCTGGTGCATGAGTTGCGCGACGAGCCGGAGCCGGATCTCGCCGACATCATTCCGATGCTCGCGTCGGTCGATCTCCTGATCGTCGAAGGCTTCAAGCGTCATCGCCACCCGAAGCTCGAGATCTACCGGCCCGAAGTCGGCAAGCCGCTTCTGCATCCCGACGACGATTACATCGTCGCGATCACATCCAACGCCGAAGTGCCGGAGGCGAAGGTCCCGGTGATTCCGATCGGCGATATTGAAAAGATCGCGGACGTGATGACGGTGGAAGCAATGCCGGCGGAGCGCCTGAAGCCGATGCGCGAAGGCAGCTAGAGTTCCGGATCGCGTTCGGCGATTTCGTCCGCTGCTTCCAGATCTTCCGGGCTGTTCACGTTCAGGAACGGATCGAACGGCTTCATCGGCCATTCCGCATACGCAACGCCGTGACGCGCGGCCCATTGTTCGACCTTGCGTTCGCCCGCGCCGAGTGCGCGCCGCAATTCTCCGCGCAACGAAATGCGCCACACCGCGGCCAGCGGATGCAGTCGTCCGCCGGACTTCGCGCAAGCAGCCGGCCTTGCGGCGTCGAGCGCCGTTTCCTGCAAGCGCGGCAAAAGATCGTACGGCAGGAACGGGCAGTCGCCGGGGACGCTTGCGATCCATTCGATTTCCGGGTGATGCGCCTGCGCCCAGTCCATGCCCGCGAGAATACCCGCAAGCGGACCCGCGAAATCTGGCACGCTGTCGGCGACGACCGGCAGACCGAAGGCGGCAAAGCGCGACGCATCCCCGTTCGCATTCAGCACGATGTCGATGCAGTAGGGCGCGATGCGCTCGAGCACGCGGTCGAGAATGGCTTCGCCGCCGATTTCGAGCAGCGCCTTGTCGCCGCCGCCCATGCGCGAGGCGCGGCCGCCCGCAAGCACCACACCGCAGATCGGTGCAGCGTTCATTCCGCGGCGATCTGCTGTGGGCCCGGCAGCGCGCGCAGGGATTCGATCAGTGCCCCGAGCGGCCTGCCGTCGGCATCTTTCAGCGCCGCGATCCGGCCTTGCGTTACCGCATTGGCGAATTGCTCACGCGGAAGCCTGCCGTCGAGGAACGGCTCGATCACGAAATCGGCGAGCAGGTTCCAGTTCTTCAAGCCGCGCTTCATGGTCTCGCCATAGCCTTTGACGAGCGAGGCGGTAGCGACCACGGCTTTCGCCGCTTCCGGATCGCGCGTAAGCGCGCGCTCGACGAGATCGAGCCAGCGTTCGACCCATGCGTTTTCCTCGGCGAAGCGTAGCGTGCGCGGGCGCCACCAGCGCAGGCCCGCAAGGAGCCGCAGCCGGAGAAAGCCGAATACGCTGGTCGTCGAAACTTTCATCTTGATCGAACGCTCGCTCCAGCCGCGCCGCTCTACCCAAGCGAGCGCACGCCGCGCGAGCGCGGGCGGCAGCATCGAGAAGATCTCTTCCGGGCCCGGCTTCATGAATTCGGAAACGCGGATCAGCGCGTCGTCGCCGGTGCCGGATTCACGACGCAGCCGCTCGATCCGGCCTTCGCGGATTTTCAGTTGCGCGACGCGGATCGTATCCTCGAACGACATGCGCACGGCGAGCAGACGCGCAAGCTCGCGCAGGAAGTCCGCATCCGCCACCGGTCTCTTCGCGAAGCGCTCGAGCCGGTCGAGATAGCGCGCCGCATAGGCCTTGTTCTGGTAGTCGGTGAGCCGCCGCACACCTTCGAGCGCGATTTCCGCGGCTTCGCGGGGAAGAATACGGATTGCGCGCGCTTCGATCTGGTTTTCCGCGCGCGGCGCGCGAAGGACGGGCGTGGACTTCTCTTCTGCTGTGTTTCCTTGCGCCGCGAGTGCATATCCCGCTTCGAAGCCGCGCAGATTGGCGTCGATCGCCTTGCCCTCGGCGCGGATCGCCATGCGGAAATAGTCATCCGCGATCGGCAGCGCTTTCGTGCCCGCGAGCGCACCGAGCATAACCGCATTCAATTGGCTGTTCGCCGCTCGCGCAGTCGCGGCAAGATCGGCTAGCACCGCGCTTTTCGAGAACTGCCGCAACACGCCCTGCATCTTCTCGGGGTCAATGCGCCCGTCGGCCATCGCCGACTTCTCCTCGACCGTGAACACGCGATGCGTGGATGCGATCAGATGCGTGCGCGAGGGCGTGATGGATCCGGCCTGCACCGCGCGCGTCGTCTCCAGCAACTCGCTGGCGAGCATCACGTCGACTTCGCCGGGTGCGGGGTTCAGCGCGAGCACGGGCTTTTCGCCGTTGCCGGCGTCAGGCGCTATCTCGAGATAATAGGTCGTCGCGCCGGTACGCTGCGCGACGCCAGGAATGGACGTGCGTTGCGCGACATGCCCGGCCGCGACCGCCGCGTTCGTGATCCAAGAGGCGAGCACGCCGCCGCCTTCGCCGCCGAGTGCCGCAATCAGAAGACGAACCGGACGGATTTCCTTCATCGCGCTATTCCGCAGGCATCGGCATCGGCGCTTTGCGTCCGCTGCCCATCAGGCGGATCAGCGCGGAGGCGATGCGATGCCTCAGCCGGTCGAACACGTTCGGATTTTCGATCACCTTGATCTCGGCAAACGACGGGCAAAGCTGCGCGGCATGCGCTACCTCGCCGCAGAGCCCACAACCGACGCAGTCGTTGTTCACATGCGCGATCGGATCGGGCCGCAGCGGATCTTCGTTCGGCTTGATCGTGAGCGACGGGCAGCCGGAGAGGCGGATGCAGGAATGGTCGCCGGTGCAGACATCGGGATCGACCCAGAAGCGCGTGCGCTCGACGCGCTTGCCTTCGTTCTTCAGCCGCGCAAACACAGGCTTTACGCGGCGCTGCCGCGCAAGCTGGCATTCGCCATCGGCGATCACGACCTTCAAGCCTTTTTCGTCCGAGGTGAGCGCCTCGCGCAGCGTGTCCATCATGCCTTCTACGCCGTAGGTGCGCTGTCTTTTCACCCAGGGCACGCCGAGACTTTTCAACGTGCTTTCGATTTCAAGACCGTTGCCGCGCCCGTCTTTTTCCGGCGCACTCGAGGGAATGTCCTGCAGGCCGGTCGCGCTGGAGTAGCCGTTGTTCATGATGACGAGCACGGAATCGTCTTTGTTGAAGACCGCGCCCGCGACGCCCGAAAGCAAGCCGTTATGCCAGAAGCCGCCGTCGCCCATGATCGAGACCGGGCGTTGCCTCTGCGTGCCGGAAACGGCTGCGGCGGAAGCGAGCGACATGCCGTAACCGAGGATCGAATTGCCCTGGCTGAACGGTGCGAAGGTTCCGAAGGCGTGGCAGCCGATGTCGGCGGCGACATGCACCGGACCCATTTCCTGCTTCAGCAACTTCATCGCCGAAAATACCGGGCGCTCCGGGCAACCGGTGCAGAAGGTCGGCGGTCGCGGCGGCAGCGGGCCGCCGAGCGCGCTTGCGACTTCCTTCTGGTGCGCGTCGGCCGCGGCTAACCAGTCGGCCAGCGCAGGAGTCTCGTGGCCGTGGGCCTCGAAGAATTTTGTTAATCCACGCGCGACCACGAGCGGCGTGTATTCGCCCGCGGACGGCAGCACATCCTTGCCGAAAATCTTCGTGTTCAGGTCGGCCTTGCGCAGAATCTGCCCGACCGCCTGCTCGATGAATTCGGGATTGCCTTCCTCGAGGATCAGCACCGATTTCTTGCCCGCGCAGAATCTTGCGATCTGCTCGGGCACCAGCGGATAGGTGACGTTCAGCACCAGCGTCGGCACTTTCACGTTGCCGAAGGCGTCGGAAAGACCCGCTAGCGCGAGGCGGCCGTTGAGTACGTTGAAGAGCCCGCCCTGTACGATGATGCCAACGTCGCCGTTCTCGGATCCGAGAATTTCGTTCAGCTTGTTTTCCAGAATGAATTTTTGCGCGGCAGGCAGGCGCTGCTCGGTCTTGTGCTTTTCCTGGGCGAAGGTCGCGGGCGGATGGCTGAGCCGGTCGTATTCGAACACGGCTGGCGAGGGAATCTTGTGCTTCGCCGAGAATTTCGCGGCGACGTTGTTCTTGGCGTCGAACGCGCCATAGACGTGGCAGGCGCGGATGCGCAGTTCCAGCATCACCGGCGTGTTGCTCGCTTCCGAAAGCTCGAAGCCTTTTTCCACCATGTGCACGATGGTCGGAAGATCGGGCCGCGGGTCGAGCAGCCAGAGCGAAGACTTCAGCGCGAATGCATGCGTTCGTTCCTGAATAACGCTGGCGCCCTCGCCGTAATCTTCGCCGACCACGATCAGCGCGCCGCCGATCACGCCTGCGGATGCGAGATTGGAAAGCGCGTCGGCCGCGACATTGGTGCCGACAATCGACTTCCAGGTCACCGCACCGCGCAGCGGATAATTGATCGAGGCGCCGAGCATGGCCGCCGCCGCCGCTTCGTTGGTGCAGGTTTCCAGATGTACGCCGAGTTCGGAAAGCAGGTCTTCGGACTGCACCAGCACGTCAAGCAGGTGGCTGACCGGCGCGCCCTGATAGCCGCCGACATAAGCGACGCCCGATTGCAGTAGCGCTTTCGTGACCGCGAGAATGCCTTCGCCGCGGAACGTGTCGCCGTCGCCGAGCGTGAGACTCTTGATCTCGCTATGAAACGAGACTTCGGCCATTCGTGCGTTCCGCTTGTTACGCTTCGCCGCCGATTTCGGCGGTGATCTTCTGCAGAATCTTGAGGAACTTCGCGCGATCCTTCGCGCCGATGATGCGGTCGAGATTGTCGTCGTGCCGCTTCGCGCAAGCAGTGAGCTGTTCCAGCATCTTCCTGCCCGCGTCGGTGAGCGTGAGCTGATAACTACGCCGATCAGTTTTCAGTTTCTCGCGCAGGATGAAGCCGCGCCGCTCGAGATCTTCGAGGATCGGTGTCAGCGTCGACTTATCCCGGCCGTTTGCGACCGCAAGCGCGGTCTGGCTGATGCCGGGATTGCGCCCGATCAGCATCAGCGTCGCGAAGCGACCGGGGCTGAGATCGATTTCGCGTGCTTCCTCGACGAAGGCCTGGAAGCTCGCGGTCTGTGCCAGCCGCAAATGAAAGCCCACCCAGTCGGCGAGCGGCCCGAAATCTACGTTTTCGTTTGCAGCGCCTTTGCGTTGCGAAGCGCTGTCGGCTTCCGCGCTGCGGGAGAGTGCGTCTTGTTTCATGTCCGGAACTTCCCGATTGGCCGTTGGCGCGGGCGAAATTCAATAAGTCCTTGAAAGGTACTAGCCTAAATTGGTTTTGTACCCAACTAATTTACTTTACAAGCCCCTGGCGCTTTGGCTCAATCGCAAAGTTAATCGCGCGGCGGCGGTTTGTGGCCGTGGGGTAACAGTTTGGACCGCGACAGGAAACGAGAAAAGCGAATAGTTCTGTGGCATAACTAGTAGCGCCGGAAAAACCGGCCTGACAATTCCGGTAACGCCAGAAAATAACCGGAGCATAAAAAGGGAGGACTACAATGAAGTTGCGCGCGTGTGCGCTGGGAGCCTTGCTTGCCTTCGGCATTGCCGGCTCCGCGGCCGCACAAGAAAAGAGCTTTCATCTGAAATTGTCCCACTGGGTCCCGCCTTCGCATCCGTTGCAGAAGGCGATGGAGGAATGGGGCGCGTCGATCCAGAAAGCGTCGAACGGCACCATCACCTTCTCGGTGTTTCCGGCCCAACAGCTCGGCAAGGCGTTCGACCATTACGACATGGCGCGCGACGGCATCGCCGATGTCACCTACATCAATCCCGGTTATCAGCCCGGCCGCTTTCCGGTCATCGCCGCCGGCGAACTGCCGTTCCTGATGGCGAACGGCAAGGGCGGCTCGCAGGCGCTCGACGCCTGGTATCGCAAATACGCAGCGAAGGAGATGAAGGACGTGAAGTTCTGTCTCGCCTTCGTGCACGATCCCGGCGCGATCCATTCGGTGAAGAAAAAGGTCATGGTGCCCGGCGACATCAAGGGCATGAAGATCCGTCCCGCGCACGCGACCATGGGCCAGTTCGTGACGCTGCTCGGCGGCACCAACGTGCAGTCCTCTGCGCCGGAAGTGCGTGACATTCTCGAAAAGGGTGTCGCGGATGCGGTGACCTTCCCTTGGGGCTCGATCCTTCTGTTCAAGATCGACAGCGTTGCGAAGTACCACATGGACGTTCCGCTTTATGCCACGACCTTCGCGTGGGTCATGAACAAGGCGGTCTATGAGCAGATGTCGGCGAACCAGAAGAAGGTCATCGACGATCACTGCTCGACCGAATGGGCACTGAAAGTTGCCGCCCCTTGGGCGGACTACGAGTTCGGCGGCCGCGCCAAGCTCAAAGCCGCCGCCGGCCACGAGGTCTATTCGATCTCGGCCGACCAGCTCGCGCAGTGGCGCAAGGCTGCCGAGCCGCTCGAAAAGGCTTGGGCCGAAGGCGTTACCAAGGCGGGCGTCGATGCGGCAGCCGCGATGAAAGAGCTGAAAGAATCGCTCGCGAAGTACAAGGCGGCCTACTAGCTATCCGCTTCGACAGGATCGAACGGCGGCGGATTTTTTTTCCGCCGCCGTTTCTTCAAATTCCGCCCCGGGGGATTTCTTGAAACGTAACGCGATGGACCATTTCATCGACGGGATCGAATGGGTCGCCGCGATCTTCATCGGCATTGTGGCGCTGCTGGTTTTCGCCTCGGTGATGCTGCGCAATTTGTTCTCGATCGACCTTCCGGACGGGTACGAATTCGGCCAGTTGTTGCTAGGCATTCTTATTTTCTGGGGGATCGCCGCGACCTCCTATCGCGGCACCCACATCACGGTCGACCTGATCTGGGCCAACGTGAACAAGAATTGGCAGCGGGTGATCGACATCTTCGCGACGCTGGTGCTGCTCTTCGTGGTCGCGGTGCAGACCTACACCTTGTTCGACAAAGTCACGACCACCTATGCCGCAAACGTGCAGACCTTTGGCCTGCGGATTCCGCACTGGCCGTTCTTCCTGCTCGCCTGGCTCGGCGATGCTGCGGCGGTGTTGCTGATCGCGGTCCGCACCTATCGTCTGATCTTCCGGCCTGATCTGATTGCGCCGCCGCCCGACGTCATGAAGACCGCGGAGTAAGCGATGCCTGTACTCGGACCGGACGGCGTCGCCATCGTCGGCTTCCTTTCTCTCTTCGCGCTGATGCTTCTGCGCGTGCCGATCGGTATGGCGATGGGTCTGGTCGGTGTCGCGGGCTTCGGCTATCTGACCTCGGGCGGACCCGCGCTCAAGATCGTCGGCCACACCACCATGCGCACGGTGACCGACTGGAATTTCGCGGTTGTGCCACTGTTCCTGCTTATGGGCGCCTTCGCCACCACTTCGGGCATGAGCCGCGAACTGTTTCGCGCGGCGAATTCCTTTGTCGGCCATCTCCGGGGGGGCCTGGGTATCGCGACCATCGCCGCCTGCGGCGGCTTCGCTGCGATCTGCGGCTCTTCGGTCGCGACCGCCGCGACCTTTTCCAAGGTCGCTTATCCGGAGATGAAGCGCTTCGGCTATCCGGATTCGTTTTCCACTGGCGTGATCGCCGCCGGCGGCACGCTAGGCATCATGATTCCGCCGTCGACCGTGCTTGCGGTTTACGGCCTGATTACCGAACAGGATATCGCCAAGCTCTTCATCGCGGGCATCATTCCCGGGATCCTCGCCGTTTCGATGTATATGCTGACGATCACGCTCATCAGCTATATGCGTCCGGACTTTCTGCCGGCCGGCCCGCGCGCCCCCTGGAGCGAGCGCGTAAGCGCGCTCAAGCACATCTGGGCTACGCTGTTGCTGTTTGCCTTTGTGCTCGGCGGGCTTTACGGCCTGCCGTTTCTGCCGAAATTCACCGCAACCGAAGCCGCCGGCATGGGCGCGGCGGGCGCGTTCCTCATCGGCGTCGCACGCGGAAAACTCTCTCGCGCCGACATATTGCGCTCACTGCTCGAAGCGACGCGCACGACGGCCGCCGTGTTCACGATTCTGATCGGCGCGATGCTGTTCGGCTATTTTCTCACGATCACGCAGACACCGCAGAAGGTGACGGCCTTCCTCACGGGCTTGGGCGTCGGCCCCTATGGCGTGCTGTTTTTGATACTGCTGATGTATCTCGTACTCGGCTGTCTGATGGATGCGCTGGCGATGATCATCCTGACGGTGCCGATCATCTTTCCGGTGATTCAGTCGCTCGGCTTCGATCCAATCTGGTTCGGCGTCATCATCGTGATGACGGTCGAACTCGGCCTGATCCACCCGCCGGTTGGCATGAATATCTTCGTGATAAAAAGCGTGATCGAGCGCGTCAGTATTTCGACGATCTTTTATGGCGTGCTGCCGTTCATCATCACCGACATCCTGCGGCTTCTGATTATCGTCGCGTTCCCGGCGCTCGCGACCTGGTTGCCGTCGCACATGTAGCGGCAGCTTGTCAGGCGCTTACGCGACGTTCTTGGAATAGGTCTTGGCGTAGGTGTCGCGGAGCACGTTCTTCTGCACCTTGCCCATGGCGTTGCGCGGCAGATCGTCCACGAAAAACACTCGCTTCGGCTGCTTGAAGCGCGCGAGCCGCCCTTCGAGCGCGCTTAAGATGTCGGCTTCCGAAACGGAAGCATCTTTCGCGCGCACGACAACCGCCGTAACGCCTTCGCCGAGATCGGGATGCGCGAGCCCGATCACGGCGGATTCGACCACGCCGGGAATTGCATCGATCTCGCTCTCAACTTCCTTCGGGTAGACGTTGAAGCCGCCGGAAATCACAAGATCCTTGCCGCGCCCGACGATGTGGACGTAGCCGCGCTCATCGATCTTGCCGAGGTCGCCGGTGATGAAGAAGCCGTCCGCTCGGAATTCGGCCGCGGTCTTCTCCGGCATCCGCCAGTAGCCCTGAAACACGTTCGGTCCCTTGACCTCGAGCACACCGATCTCACCTTGGGCGAGTACCTTTCCGCTTTCGGGATCGGCAACGCGCAACTCCACGCCCGGCAGCGGGAAGCCGACAGTGCCCGGAATCCGGTCGCCGTCGTAAGGGTTCGACGTGTTCATGTTGGTTTCGGTCATGCCGTAGCGCTCGAGGATCGCGTGCCCGGTCTTTTCCGAAAACGCGCGATGCGTTTCGGCAAGCAGCGGCGCGGAGCCCGACACGAACAGGCGCATGTGCCTGGTGACATCTCTCGTGATCTTCGGATGATCCGCGAAACGCACGTAGAACGTCGGCACGCCCATCATCGAGGTCGCCTTGGGAAGCAGCCGGATCATTTCCTCCACATCGAACTTGCCGAAGAAAATCATCGACGCGCCGGAAAGCAGCACCACGTTGGTCGCCACGAACAGCCCGTGCGTGTGATAGATCGGCAGCGCGTGCAGGAGCACGTCATCCGCCGTGAAGCGCCAGTAGTCCTTCAGCGTGATCGCGTTCGAAAGCAGGTTATCGTGCGAAAGCATCGCGCCTTTCGAGCGGCCGGTGGTGCCGGACGTATAAAGAATGGCGGCAAGATCCTTCGCCCCACGCGCGACGGGTGCCACGGCGGGCGCGTCCTTCGCGTTCGCAAGCAGTGAGCCATCGCCGTTCGTGCCAAGCGTTTCGACCGCTGGAATCTTCAGCTTCTGTGCAAGCGGCCGGATGCCGCTTTCGGTTTCCGGTTTGCAGACGACGACGCGAGGCTCGGCGTCACCCAGAAAATATTCGAGTTCGGCAAGCGGGTAGGCCGTGTTCAGCGGCAGATAAACACCGCCCGCGCGCACCACGCCGAGATAAAGCGCGAGATTCTGCCAGGATTTTTCGACCTGCACCGCGACGCGGTCGCCCGGCACCACACCGAGCCGGATCAGGCGCGAGGAAATATTCGCGGCAAGCTCGAACACCTCGCCATAAGAATGAGTCTTGCCGTCCGGCAATTCGATCAGGATCTTGTCGCGCGAGGGAATCGCGGCTTCCAGCGCGGAGAAAAGGTAGTTGGCGTTATTCATTGCGGGCAGTCTCTGGATTGCGGGCCGCGGCGGTTGCGAGGGCCGCAGCAGCTTGCGGACATCCTTGCTGGCGACGACTTCGTCGGCCTCGGCATAGGCTTCGTGGTTCTTCTCGATCTCGGAGAGATCGTAGCGGTAGTTCACCATGACGCCGTGCGATTGTGCGATGCCGCGCGGCGACAGGTCGGCATTGGCATGGATATGCGCGAGCGCAGCACCGTTGCCAAGGTGGAATCGCGCGACCGGGTCGAGCGGCCGCCCGTAGCTCGTCTTGGCTTGCAGAAAATAATGCGCGGCAAGCGCCGAAAGCGGACCCGCGAGCGTGTCCCGGCTGGCTTCGCTCTGCTCCCATCCGGGCTGGTCGAGCAGTGCCAGCGCGGTGCGGTCGGACTCGCGAATCGCGGCGGAGGTTTCGTTCTTGCGCTCGCGCGCAAGCCACTTCGCAAAGCCGGGCACGGGGGAAAGCGTGACGAAGGTTTCGAGTTTCGGAAACTCGCGCGAAATCTCTTCCGCCACCTGCTTGATGAGAAAGCTGCCGAACGAAACCCCGGCAAGCCCACGCTGCGTATTCGAGATCGAATAGAACACGGCCGTTGTCGCCGCGCGCGGATCGAGCGGCTTTCGTCCCCGCGCGAGGATCGGCTCGATCGCGCCCGGAATTTCCTTGGTCAGCGCAACCTCGACGAAGATCAGGGGCTCGTCGACGAGTGCGGGATGAAAGAAAGCGTAACAGCGCCGGTCGGGTGGATCGATGCGCGCGCGCAGATCGTCCCAGCCGTGGATTTCGTGGACCGCTTCATAGCGGATGATCTTTTCGAGCACGATCGCGGGCGAGGCCCAGTCGACCCGCCGCAGCACCAGAAAGCCACGGTTGAACCACGAGCCGAACAGATGCACGAAGTCGCGGTCCACCGCCGCGAGATCGGAGCGGCGCTCTAGCGCGTCGATCAGGTGCGCGCGCATGGCGACCAGCGTTTCGGTGCCGTCGGGCGCAAGGTTCAGCCGCCGCACGATCTCTTGCCGCCGCGGCTCGCTTGCTTCGTGGAGTGCGGCTTCCGCCTTTTCGTCGGTGGTTTCAAGATACTGCGCCGCCGCCTGCTTGAGCTTCTCGCGATCCGGGCCGAAACGATGCGCGAGCGCCTCGAAGAAGGCGACGCGCTCGCCGGTTTTCAGTTCGCGATAGGCGTCGAGAATTTCGGCGGCAAGCGCTACGCCAGACGCCTCGCCGCGTCCGGACAGAAGATGCTCGCAAAGCTCGACCAGATTTTCGGTGCGGGTTTCGCCAGCGGGCCGCGCCTGTCCGCGCGCGCGTGCGAGCAGATCCCGGCCGCGGTCGGAGATGGTCTGAAAAAGCTCGCTCAGGAAATTTTTGTTGGTTGCCAAGGGGCCGCGCCGGTTCTTTCTGTGAGGGCTTACTAAAACAAATGCGGCGGGGAATCGCAAAAGCGATCAGATCGTGGCGGCAAGCGCTTGTTTACCTTCCGCCCGTGCCGCCCATTCGCCGATGATGGCTTCGATTGCCGCAAGTCCGTCGGTGAGCGCCGCCGGACCGGGCTGAAGAATGAGGGTCGATTTGATCTCGCGCAGAAAATCGTCGCGCACCGCCGGGATCGCGGCGAAGCCGGCGCGCGCCGATACGCGCGACGGCACGAATTTCTTTCCACACCAGGAGCCGACAATGATGTCGGGGCGGGCGGCAATTACCTGCTCCGGCGTCACGATGCGCTCCGGCGCGGATTTCTTTGCCGCCAGCGCAGGAAAGGTCTCGACGCCGCCCGCGATCTCGATCAGCTCCGACACCCAGCCAATGCCGGAGATCATCGGCTCGTCCCATTCCTCGAAATAGACGCGCGGCTTTCGCGTGAGCCTTGCGCTTCTTGCCCGCACGCCATCGAGCCGGGCGCGAAGGCTCGCGCAAAGCAAACCAGCTTTTTCGGATGCGCCCGTGAGAGCGCCGACCGTCTCGATCATCGCGAAGATGCCCTCGACGTCGCGATGGTTGAAGGCGTGGACCGCGACGCCGGCCTTGACGAGATCGGCGACGATCCCGGCCTGGAGATCGGAGAAGGTGAGAACGAGGTCGGGCTCCAGCGCGAGGATCTTCGGCACGTCGGCGGAGAGGAAGGCCGCGACCCGCGGCTTCTCGCGCCGCACCTGCGGCGGCCGCACCGCGTAGCCCGAAACGCCTACAATCCGGGCATCCTCGCCAAGCAGATAAAGCGTTTCGACGGTCTCCTCCGTCAGGCATACGATGCGGCGGGGCGGGAAGTTTCGCATGGCTCTAAAATATAAAGCGGTTTTCACGAAAATTTCAGCGGTTACCGGCCGGTCCAAAGCCATGAAATCCGTTGATCTGCGGCCCGTTCCGCGTGACTTTATATGAGCCCGGCGGGAATATCCGTCGCGAAATCGAATCGCCTCGGGGGTCGGGGCATCGGGGCAGGAGGTTCAAATGGCCGGAATTGTCGACCGCGTAAAAAATATTTTGCTCAATCCGAAAGCCGAATGGCCGGTGATCGACGGCGAGGCCGGCGACACCAAGGAAGTCTTTACTTACGTCGCAATTCTCGCGCTGCTGCCGCTGCTCGGGACCATTATTGGCGGACTGGTTTCCGGCATTCTGCCGCTCGCCTATGTCATTCCGCTGGCGATCGTGCAGTTCATTCTGGCGCTGGTCGTAGTTTATATCGTCGCCTTCATCATCAACGCGCTCGCGCCGACCTTCAGCAGCGAAAAGCACATGCCGAGCGCGCTCAAGCTGACCGCCTATTCCTACACGGCGTCGTGGGTCGCGGGCATCTTCGGCTTCATTCCGGTGCTCGGCGGCATCATCGCGTTGCTTGGCGGCATCTACAGCCTCTACACGATGTATATAGGCCTGCCGGTCATGATGCGCACGCCGTCGGACAAGGTGACGGGCTACTTCATCGTCGCTTTGATCTGCGCGATCGTGGTTTCGCTCGTGATCGTTTCGGTGGTCGGTGGCCTCTTGTTGCTGCCGTTTGCCGGCGCGCTGCTGCGCTAGGCGCTACTTCGCAAGCAATACGTCCCGGCACGATGGCGGCAACTCCGCCATCGTGATCGGGCGTCTCGGCTTCGGCTTTTCCTTCGGTGGCGGCGGATTGATGATCGCGTCGCGGAACCACCAGTCTAGTTCCTTGCCGCAGCCGTCGTCGTTTCCGGGCGGCGTTTGCGGCTTGCAGTCCGGGCTGTCCTTCGGACAGTGCAGCCGGACATGCATGTGGTAGTCATGGCCCCAATAGGGCCGCACCTTCGACATCCACGCGGCATGCGGCGCTTCGCGGCACAGCGCCTTCTTGATCGCGGCGTTCACGAAAATCCGCTCGACTTCCGGATCTTCCGCGGCAGCACGGATCACCTGCACATGACCGGGCGTGAAGAATTTCGGATCCACGTCGCGGCGGTCGGCGCGCACCATCAGTTGCGGCGGGAAAGTTTCGCGCTCGTCGTTGCCGAGCGTGCGAGCCGGCATCGGGGTAAGCCAGATGTCGGCATCTAACCCCACCTGATGCGAGGCGTGGCCGGTGAGCATCGGCCCGCCGCGCGGCTGCGCGAGATCCCCGACGAGGATTCCCTTCCAGCCTGCGACCTTTGGCACTTTGGTCGCGAAGCGCTCGAGGAACGAGATCAGGTCCGGGTGCCCCCAGTTGCGGTTGCGCGAAAGCCGCATCACCTGCCAGGTCTGGCCGTTCACCGGCAGCGCGACCGCGCCGGCGAGACAACCCTTCGAGTAGAAGCCGATCGAGCGCGCTTTCAGCGGCGCGGCATCCACCTTCTTGCCGAAGAATTCCTTGGCCGGCGCATTGGGAGCAGGGGCCTGCGCCTGTGCGGCACCGGCGCAGACAAGCGCCGGCGCGGAGAGGGCGAGAGCGGAAAGGATAAAGCGGCGCATCACGATCATTTGCGAATCCTACCCCAGACCCTGTCTAGCCGCCAAAAATGGGCGCCCGAAAGGCTTATCCGCGTAACAATACCGCGACATTGCCCGGGTGTGGCGCTCCCGCACTTGCGCATCCTCGCCCCCGCCTCGATAAATATCCCCGGGCTGAATCGAAACTTTACGGGGCTTTTCATGAAACGGATTCTCGTCGCCGCGGCGTTCCTGACCGCGCTCGCCGTCTCTCCCGCGGGCGCGCAGCAGCACAACCAGCAGGCGGCGGCGCTCTCCGAAGCGACCATCGAGGTCACGATCAATGTGCCGAAGCAGGAAATGCACGTCGTGGTCGATGGCGTCGAGAAATATGTCTGGCCGGTTTCGACCGGACGCGACGGCGTTGCGATTACGCCCGCCGGCACCTTCAAGGTGCAGTCGATGAACCAGCACGCGGTGTCGCGCCTCTTCAACAACGCGCCGATGCCCTGGGCCATCTTCTATGACGGCCATTATGCGATCCACGGCACGATGGCGATCCATCTGCTCGGCCGCACCGCCTCGATGGGCTGCACCCGGCTGCATCCGGACAACGCGAAAATCCTGTTCGAGATGGTGAAGGCGCGGGGGCCGCAGAGCCTGAAGGTCGTGGTCGTGCGCAACGACCAGCGGATTTCGAGCACTTCGCTCGTGCGCTGAGCTTACCGGCGAGACGAATGAAACGCCCCGCGAGAGCGGGGCGTTTTGCTTTTAGGAGTTGTCCTCGATTTCCGCGCCGGCGGCGTTCTTTTTCACCGACTCGATGCAGTTCTTCGCGGCCGCCTTGCTCGAATAGCCTTCGCTCGAAAGCATTTTCTCGCCATTCGGCGCCTTGAAGCGCACGCGAAACTCGCCGGCTTTGTCCTTGTAAATCTCGAACTTGTAAGCCATTGCAGCCTCCTCCTCTTGTGTCGGGAAGGCATCATTGGCGCAACAAGCGACGAGATCAAGCGCGTTTGCGCTTCTTCGCCGATTTGCGCCGCGCCCGCGTCTTCGCCGCCTTTTTTGCGGAGCGCGATTTCGCGGCCTTGGAGCGCGCAGCCGAAGCGCGCCCGCCTTTGCGTCCGCCCTTGCGCGAGGCGGCGTGGCTTTCCTTCTTGCCGCGGCCGGATCCGGATTTCTTGCCGCCGCCGCTCTCTTTATTCACGGTGGCCCAGGCGCGCCGCTCGGCCTCTTCGTGGCCGACTCCGCGATCTTCGTAGCCTTCCTCGATATGCTCGGCCTTGCGCTTCTGCTTGTCGGTGTAGGACGACTTGTCTCCGCGAGGCATGTTCGACTCCATAAAGAATGTGTCCGCCGTCTGGCGCGAACGCGGGCTTGTGCCCTTTGTTCCTCGATTTACGGAACAATGATTTCGTTCTGCCGTTCTCATTGCAAGCGGAGGGCAAACCGCATTCCAGGAGGATCAGATGGCGACAGCAGCACCGCGCGCGATGGCCGATACCGCGCACACCAAACTCACCCATGACCTGATCGAGAGCGATCGCGTCGAAGGCACCAACGTCTATCGCTCGGACGGAACCAAGATCGGCTCGATCGAGCGGGTCATGATCGACAAATATTCGGGACAGGTGGCCTATGCCGTGATGAGCTTCGGCGGCTTCCTCGGCCTCGGCCACGATCATTATCCGGTGCCTTGGGCCAAGCTCGACTACAACCCGAAGCTCGGCGGCTACGAGGTGAACATCACGGAAGCGGAACTCAAAGCCGCGCCGCATTTCGACCCGGGCAAGGAATATTCCTGGGACACCGTGCAGGGCCAGAAAATCTACGGCCACTACGGCGTGCCGACCTATTGGGCTTGAGCGCCACCAACCCCACCCGCTCGCTGCGCTCACTTCCCTCCCGCGCTTGCCGGGAGGGATTAAGGGTGGGGGTGTTTCACAGAAAACATGTAAAACGAAAACGCCCCGCGAAAGCGGGGCGTTTCTCTTATCCGCTTTGCAACAAAACCGATTCAAATATCAAACAGCCAAGAGAAATTGTTCGCGGATCGTTTTGTTCGGCGCCGCGCCGATCTCGGGCTTGCCCGAGATCGGAAAATAGAAGTCCGGCGCGGGATCGAGTTGCGTGGACGCGCGATTTCGCTCGCGGATCGTCGTATTCGGCGCCGCGCCGCCGTTCCCTTTTCCTTTCTCCCGTAGGGGAGTGGAGCGCCGGGAGGCGCCAGAGCGTTTGCGAGACGCTCTTGACGGAGCAAGCGAACTCCGCCGGAACGCTTGCGAGACGTTCCAGTCCTTCCTTGCGAGGGAAGGACCGGCGCCTCCGGGCGCTCCACCCGCGCGGCGGGACCCTGCCGCGGGAGCTTATGCGAAAGAATATATTCCTATATAGGATTGAGGTCAAGATTTTTCGTGGCAGCTAATTAGCTTTCTCTGGGGCATTCCTTACGCCCGGCCATGAAGGCACTGTCTATATTCGAGCGCCTCTGGAATTTCATTGAACTCCAATAATTCTCCAGCAAGATCACTAAGTAAAAACTTCACCTTTGCAGGGCTGGTCCGAAAAAATTCTCGTCTGAGATTCACCAGGTTCACTCGGCAATCGGAAAGGCGGCTATGCATTTCGGCTTCAATTCCAACCGCATCGTTGGAGAAGAAAAGCGCATGCACGTCGAAATTAAATGGCACCGAAGCGTCGCTCAACTCCTTGATTCGATCCATGGGTTGAAGCCTTCGGGTCATGCCAACTTTGACCATTTCTTCCCCGAACGAGCCGATATTAGAAATCACATAGACATAACCGGCCCGTATATTGGCTTCTCTAAAGTCAACTTTCCTGACCTCTTCTTCGATCTCGGCAAGTTGCTCGCTAATTCGAGCTACGCCAGCCTCGTCACCTTTTGCTTCCAGAGCCTCGAGGGCGTTGATGTGATGCTGGCGCTCTTTCTCTAGTCGGGCACGTTCGCGTTCGATCTCTTGTTGGACTTTTCGTTCTTCTTTTAGGCGCTCACGCTCCAGCCGCTCCTCTTCCTTTGCTTCGGCCTCTTTCTGTAAATAGTCGGCTGTAAGTTCTAGTTCTTGTACGCGCACCAGATAATAGAGCGGAGCAATTCTTATGCTCATCGTTGCGCCGAGCTTCTCGATGCTGTCGGCAATTTTCTTGAGGCGATCGAGAGCGTTGCTGAGTTTATAGGGCTTTAGGGTGTGAACTATGTCGTCGGCTTCTGAATTGAAGGCTCTAAGCATGAGCTTTGAGAAATCGCGTACCATACGCTTTCCTTCAGACGCAGAGCCATTAACTGTCCAGTTCGTTGCTGCCAGAATTGCTCCGCCTTCCTTCCGGTTCATTGCTTTTATCTGGTCCTGAAGCCTTTCCAGCGCCTCTTCATACGCTACGACGTCGGATAACCTGTGCCGATAGTGATAAATTCCAACCTCTTCCAGCAGTATCGCATCGTCGACTGCAACTAGGTTAGTGCGAGCCTTTTTTAGTTCTGCCTCGAGCCTGCTTAGTTCACGCTTTTGCAGATCGATTTGTTCTCTTAACGTCTGCGAATGGCTTTCAAGTTCGACAGCGGACAATCCCCCGATCTGCTCCAGTTGCTGGCGAAAAGAGTCGCGCTCGACTCTTACCGCCTTGATTTCTTCGACGAGCTTTTGGCCCAGCTCAGCAAATCTATCGCGTTGCGCCTCGGCGTTTTTGAGTTCGCGGTAGAGTTCATGTGCTGCGCGGCGAGCGCCAAATAGAGGGATGCTTGGACTAGACATAAAAAAGCTCCGCAGAACTTGCGGAGCGATTTTGCAACAACGAATGTAAAAGGCGATTGTATTCCATTACCTCGCGATAAGTTCCTACCCATCCACCTTCAGCGCCGCGATGAACGCTTCCTGCGGAATATCGACCTTGCCGTATTGGCGCATTTTCTTTTTGCCCTCTTTCTGCTTCTCGAGGAGCTTGCGCTTGCGGGTGGCGTCGCCGCCGTAGCACTTCGCCGTCACGTCCTTGCGGAGCGCCCGCACGGTTTCGCGCGCGATCACCTTGCCGCCGATCGCGGCCTGAATCGGCACCTGGAACATATGCGGCGGGATCAGTTCTTTGAGCTTCTCGCACATCGCGCGGCCGCGGCTCTCCGCGCGCGTGCGGTGGACCAGCATCGCGAGCGCATCCACCGGCTCGTTGTTCACGAGGATCGATAGCCGCACGAGATCGCCCGGGCGGCGGTCCTCCATCTTGTAGTCGAACGAGGCGTAGCCCTTGGAGATCGATTTCAGCCGGTCGTAGAAATCGAACACCACTTCGTTGAGCGGCAGCTCGTATTCGACCATCGCGCGCGCGCCGACATAGGAAAGATTTTTCTGGTTGCCGCGCCGGTCCTGACAAAGCTTGATGACAGAGCCGAGATATTCGTCGGGCGTCAGAATGGTCGCGCGAATCCACGGCTCGTGAATTTCCTCGATCTGCACTACGTCCGGCATGTCCACCGGGTTATGCAGTTCCATGACGTCGCCGTTGATCAACCGGATCTCGTAGATCACCGAGGGTGCTGTCGCGATCAGTTCGAGATCGAATTCGCGCGAAAGTCGCTCCTGAATGATTTCGAGATGCAGAAGTCCGAGGAAGCCGCAGCGGAAACCGAAACCGAGCGCGGCGGAAGTTTCCATTTCAAAGGAAAAGCTCGCGTCGTTCAGGCGCAGCTTCGACATCGCCGCGCGCAGCGCTTCGAAGTCGGCGGCGTCCACCGGAAACAGTCCGCAGAACACGACCGGCTGCGCCGGGCGAAAACCCGCAAGCGGCGTATCGACCGGCTTCCGGTCGTCGGTAATCGTATCGCCGACGCGCGTGTCCGCGACTTCCTTGATCGATGCCGTGAAGAAGCCGATTTCGCCGGGCCCGAGTTCGTCGACTTCCGTCTTTTTCGGATTGATGACGCCGACACGGTCCAGGTCGTAGGCCGCCTTCGCGCCCATCATGCGGATGCGCTGATTTTTTCGCATGGTGCCGTCGATGATGCGCACCAGAACGACGACGCCGAGATAGGCGTCGTACCAGCTGTCAACGAGCAGCGCCTTCAAGGGCGCATTGCGGTCGCCCTTCGGCGCGGGCAATTTTTCGACGATGGCTTCCAAGACATCCGGCACGCCTTCGCCGGTCTTGGCCGAAATACCGATCGCGCCTGACGCGTCGATGCCGATCACTTCCTCGATCTGCGCCTTCACCTTTTCCGGTTCGGCGGCGGGCAGATCGATCTTGTTCAGGACCGGCACGATCTCGTGATTGTTGTCGATCGCCTGATAGACGTTGGCGAGCGTCTGCGCTTCCACGCCCTGCGACGCATCGACGACGAGCAGCGAGCCCTCGCAGGCGGCGAGCGAGCGGTTCACTTCATAGGCGAAGTCAACGTGGCCCGGCGTGTCGATCAGGTTCAGCACATAGGTCTGGCCGTTCTTGGCCTTGTAGTTGAGGCGCACGGTCTGCGCCTTGATAGTGATGCCGCGCTCGCGCTCGATGTCCATGTTGTCGAGCACCTGCTCCTTGCCCGCCATCTCGCGCGCGTCCATGGCGCCGGTGAGCTGGATCAGCCGGTCGGCGAGCGTGGATTTCCCGTGGTCGATATGCGCGACGATGGAGAAATTGCGGATGTTTTCGATGGGCGTTGGCATGGCGCGCGGGTGTTAGCACCTGCTCATGGCCGCGCAAAGGGGCTTAAATGGCCTCATCACCATGTGGATCTGGGCTAGACTGCCGCCATGATGATGAAAGCGACCATCGAAGTGCGCCCCGCGACCGAAGCCGACCTCCGGGCGATTTTCCTGATTTATGCCGACGCGGTCCAGAACACGACAGCGATCTGGAACGAGACCGTCGGCTCGCTCGAGGATCGCAAGGCCTGGTTTCTGGAGCGGACCGGGAAGGGCTTCCCGGTGCTGGTCGCCGAGGCCGATGGTGTCCTGGGCTATGGCACCTTCGGCGATTTCCGTCCGCATGAAGGCTACCGCGTGAGCGTCGAGCATTCGGTCTATGTCGACAAGGGCTCGCGCGGCAACGGCGCGGGCAGGATGCTGATGGAAGCGCTGATCGCGGAAGCGAGAAAGATGGGCAAGCGTAACATGGTCGGCGCGATCGATGCCGCCAACGCGCCGTCGATCAAGCTGCATGAGAAGTTTGGATTCGTGGAAGTGGGTCGCATGCCCGGCATTGGCGCGAAGTTCGGGCATCCGCTCGATCTCGTGCTGATGCAGAAGGTGCTTTGACGCCTCAATTGTCATTCCGGATCGGCGCTGCGCGCCCTCCGGAATGGCAGTGAATTCACCCCACCGCTCTCAACTGCGGCGGCTCGACCGCGAACGGTTGCACCGCGAGCTTCTTGCCTTCAGCCGCAATGACGAGCGAATTGGCCGGCACCGGATTCCAGAAGGTGCGGTCCATGTCCAGGGGCTCCGACACGACCAGCGCCGCGTCGCCGATGTCGCGATAATAAAGCGAGGTCGCGGTGTCGTCGGAAGCATAGCGGAATGCGAACAGGTTCTGCCCGTCGGAGAGCGCCGCGGTGAAGCGCACCGGGCGCTCGGTGCCGCTCTTCTTCACGAGGTCGGTGACGACCGTCATGGTGCGTGCGGTCGCGCCGATCGGATCGTTTTCGAGCCCCGCGGAGAGGATCGCGAGAAACACCGCCTCGGAATCGGTGGTGCCGATGCGGCAGGGATAGAATTTGTCGTCGATCAGCGCCTCGACCTGACGGCGGATCAGCGGCCATTCGCCGATCTGGCCGTTATGCATGAACATCCACGGGCCATACGAGAACGGATGGCAGTTCGGCCGCGTGGTCGCGGTGCCGGTGGAGGCGCGGATATGCGCGAAGAAAAGTTTCGAGCGGATGTGGCGGCAGAGATTGCGCACGTTGTCGTCGGACCAGGCCGGACGGATTTCACGATAAATGCCGGGCTCGGTCGCGCGCGGCGAATACCAGCCGAGGCCGAAGCCATCGCCATTGGTCGCGCCTTCCGATTCCAGCGCGTGCAGACTTTGATGGATGAGGGAGTGGTCAGGCGCAGTGACATAGCGCTCGAGCGCGGTCTCTTCGCCCCGATAGGCAATCCAGCGGCACATTCTTCAGCCCAACGCGCGAGCGCGCGATTCAGTTCGATGCCAGCCCCTTATCGACTCATATCTTACGCTAAACCGGCGAAGTTGTGACGAAAATTGCCGCCGAAAACGAAATCGCCGGACAGTTTCCCGTCCGGCGATCACGAAAGTTAACGATTGGAGTCGGAAAGCCGACCCGCTCGCGAAGAAATCAGTAACGATAGTGGTCCGCCTTGTAGGGGCCTTCCTGCTTCACGCCGATATAGTCGGCCTGATCCTTCGACAGCTTGGTCAGCTTCACGCCGATCTTGTCGAGGTGCAGACGCGCGACCTTCTCGTCGAGGTGCTTGGGCAGCGTATAGACCTTCTTCTCGTACTTGCCCTGGTTCGTCCAAAGCTCGATCTGCGCGAGCGTCTGGTTGGTGAACGAGGACGACATCACGAAGGAGGGATGACCCATGGCGTTGCCGAGGTTCACGAGGCGGCCTTCCGAGAGCAGGATGATGCGGTGGCCGTCCGGGAATTCGATCTCGTCGACCTGCGGCTTGATGTTCACCCACTTGTTGTTGCGGATGCCGGCGACGTCGATCTCGTTGTCGAAGTGGCCGATGTTGCAGACGATGGCGCGATCCTTCATGCCGCGCATGTGGTCGGCGGTGATCACGTTCTTGTTGCCGGTGGCGGTGCAGAAGATATCGGCGCGCTTCACCGCGTCTTCCATGGTGGTGACTTCATAGCCTTCCATCGCCGCCTGCAATGCGCAGATCGGGTCGATTTCGGAGACCATGACGCGGCAGCCGGCCTGCTTCAGCGAAGCTGCCGAACCCTTGCCGACGTCGCCGAAGCCCGCGACCATCGCGACCTTGCCGGCCATCATCACGTCGGTACCGCGGCGGATGCCGTCGACCAGCGACTCGCGGCAGCCATAGAGGTTGTCGAACTTCGACTTCGTGACCGAGTCGTTGACGTTGATTGCGGGCCACAGGAGCGTGCCGGCCTTCTGCATTTCGTAGAGGCGATGCACGCCGGTGGTGGTCTCTTCGGAAACGCCCTTGATCGAAGCCGCGAGTTCAGCGAACCAGCCCTTCGGCTTTTCTTGAAGCGTCTTCTTCAGGAGCGCGAACAGGATCTCTTCTTCTTCCGAGCCCGGCTTCTCGAGGAACGCGACGTCGCCTTTTTCCGCGCGCAGGCCGAGATGGACGAACATGGTCGCGTCGCCGCCGTCGTCGAGGATCATGTTCGGCATGCCGCCGTCGTGCCACTCGAATAGCTTGCGGGTGTAGTCCCAGTATTCTTTCAGCGACTCGCCCTTGATCGCGAACACCGGGATGCCGGCTGCCGCGATCGCAGCCGCGGCGTGGTCCTGCGTCGAATAGATGTTGCAGGAGACCCAGCGGACGTCGGCACCTAACGCTTTGAGCGTTTCGATCAGTACGCCGGTCTGAATCGTCATGTGCAAGGAGCCCGCGATCTTCGCGCCCTTCAGGGGCTGCTTCGGTCCGTATTCCTCGCGGGTCGCCATCAGGCCCGGCATTTCGGTTTCGGCGATGTTCAGTTCCTTGCGGCCGAACTCGGCGAGGCCGATGTCCTTGACGATGTAGTCATTGGCGACGGCCTTCAACGCAGCGGTCATTGCAACCTCGATTGATATTGAAAAAGGGAACGCAGGCATTGGCGGGCGCCGCCCTGCGCGGGTCGCGGAGCCTATAGCAGCCGTGGCCAGCCACGGCAAGAACACATAAGGATTTCTTTATATGATGGATTTTCCGGTATTTCCGGGACAAATCCCGCAATTCCGGCAGCCGCGGCCGCGCTCCGGTGGCGGGAAGCGCGCACTGCTTCTATGAGTGGCGGGCCGTTGCGGGAAGATGTGCGAAGGCGGGCGAGGGGCGGCCGGGAAGGATGGAAATGCAGCGGCAGGATTCGGCGCGCCTGATCGATCATCTGGTGAGCAAGATCGACGCGGCGCCGTTTTTCGAGGCGCCGTTTGCGCACCTCACGCTCGCCGAGTTTTTCCCTTCCGATATTTACGATGCAATGCTGCATGCGATGCCGCACGGCGCCGACTATCAGGCGTTGCCGGGCAGGAACAACGTGAACCTGAAGCCGGACGGCTCTTCCACGCGCGTGAAGATCGATCTGTTCCCCGAACTGATCCGCAGACTGCCCGCGGCGCAGCGCGAGATCTGGTACACCGTCAGCGCTGCGCTTTGCTCGGCCGAGGTGCGCGACGCGTTCATGCACAGGCTCGCGCCGGGATTGGCGCGCCGCTTCGGCGCGCAGCACAAAGCGGTCGGCATGTATCCGATTCCGGTGCTCACGCGCGATGTCTCGGGCTACCGGATTCCGCCGCATACCGACACGCACTGGAAGGGCATTACCGTCCAGCTTTATCTTCCCGCCAACGACGCCCATGCCGGGATCGGAACGATTTTCCATGGCTGCGAAGCGGACGGAAAACTGACCAATGTCCGCCGGATGCCGTTCACGCCAAACAGCGGCTACGCCTTCGCCGTCACGGACGTTTCATGGCATTCGGCCGACAAAGTGGGCGACGAAGTAACCTCCCGCGATTCGATTTTACTGACCTATTTCGTCGACGACACATTGCTCCGCCGCGTTCGCAACCGTGCCAAGCGTGCCGGCAACTTTCTCCTGAACGAAGTTAGGACTATGAGCCGTCGCGTAAAGGCCTCGACGCGTTAGCACGGCCGGAAGTTTTTCTTTTCTTTCTTCTGTCATCGCAATCGCGGCGCCTCCAAGGAACCATCGTGAATCATACCGCCCGCACTTCTTCGAGCCTGATGCTCGTCGTCGCAATATTCCTGATCTCGCTGAACCTGCGTCCGGCGATCACCGGCGTGGGGCCGCTGCTTGAATTCATTCGCGCCGACATCGGCCTTTCCGCGGTGCTCGCGGGCGTGCTCACCTCGATCCCGCTTGCGATCTTCGCGGTGGTTTCGCCGTGGTCGGCGGCGGTCGGCGCCAGGCTCGGGATGGAGCGCGCGATCTTCGTTGCGCTGATCGTGCTCGCGGCCGGCACGCTGCTGCGTTCGGTGCCCTCCTTGTTCGCGCTTTATGCCGGGTCGATCTTGCTGGCCGCGGCGATCGCGGTCGGCAACGTGCTGGTGCCGGCGCTGATCAAGCGCGACTTCTCCGACAAGGTCGGACTGATGACGAGCATCTATGCGACCACGCTTGCGACCTTCGCCTCGATCTCCTCCGGCGTTGCGGTTCCGCTCGCGAATAGTTTGCCCGGCGGCTGGCGCGGCGCGCTCGCGGTTTGGTTCGTGCCCGCGATCGTTACCGCGCTCGTTCTGCTGCCGCAGCTCAAGCATGCGACCAAGCCGCTTGCGCAGCCCGGCGAAAAAGCCGTGCAGAGCGTATGGCGCTCCAGGCTCGGCTGGAACGTGACGCTGTTCATGGGCTTGCAATCGATGAGCTTCTACACGGTGCTGAGCTGGCTATCGTCGCTCTTGCAGGAACAGGGCTATACCGCCGCTGCTGCCGGCTGGGTCGTGGCGCTGTTTCCCGCGCTCGGCATTCCGGTCGGTTTCGTTTTTTCTCCGATCGTCAAACGCTTCGCCGATCAGCGGGGTCTTGCCGTCGCGAGCAGCCTCGTCACGTTCGCTTCCTACATCGGCATGATTTTCCTGCCGCAATACATGGTGGCCTGGACCGTCGTCGGCGGACTGGCGATCGGCTTCTGTTTTCCGCTCGCGCTTTCCTTCTTCGTGACGCGCGCATCGAATGCCCGGCAGGCGGCGGCGCTTTCCGGCATGGCGCAATCGGTCGGCTACGGCATTGCGGCGATGGGACCGGTGCTGTTCGGCGCGCTCCATGACTGGTCGCACGGCTGGGTCGCGCCGCTCTGGATGATGGTGGCTTGTTCGCTGGTGCAGATCGCCGCCGGCTGGCACGCGGGAAGGAAAGGGCACGTCGGCGACGCCGCCGATGTGCGCTAAACTTCGCTAGTAATTTTCGCGGCCCGCTAACCGCCAGTTTTTCAGGCGCAGATATAGTCTGGCGAGCGCGCTCAGTTCTTTGCCGTTGATCTTGCGCATCCAGCCGTCGTCGAACTCGACGAAAATGCTGCCGTCGAAATCGTTCGGGCCCTGGAGTGCAATTCCGCTCTCGACAAGAAGATAGCGGCGGTAATGGTGCGGCTTCGGCGGGGCAATCCCGCGCGCGACATGCGCCGCGACCACGGTTGAATCTATCCCTTCCCAGATCAATGAATACGCTTCGATTGCGTCATGGGCATTGGCAAAGAGTCTGCCGTCCCAGGTTACGTCGGCAGCGTTTACCTTGGTCCAGCCTTTCCTCTCGTTGAGAACAAAAGCGTGGCGGCCCGCCACCGCCGCGAGGCGGTAGTCCCAATCGTACCAGCCGACTTCGATCGACTGCGAATTATCGAGCATGAAGAAAGTTTCGCCACCGAACGCGGCAAAATCTTGTTGGCGTTATTCTTCTTCGCCGAATTTCGTAGCCAGCAGATTTTCGAGCGCGTCGAGCGCTTCCTGCGCCTGCGCACCTTCGCAGGTCACCTGAATGGTGGTGCCGGGACCGGCGGCGAGCATCAATAATCCCATGATCGAGTCGCCGTTGACGGTCTCGCCGCAGCGGGTGACCTTGATTATCGCGTCGTATTTTTCCGCCATCTGCACGAATTTGGCGGAAGCGCGCGCATGCAGCCCGCGCTTGTTGATGATCGGAAGCTCCCTCGAGAATGCGCCAGCGGGCACCGGCGCGTTCGGCTTGCAGTCGTCTTCCGGCGGCAGTTCGGAATTCGTCAAGTTATTTGCCCGTGCCGGCAAGCACGCGGCTTGCGATGTTGATGTATTTGCGGCCGGCGTCCTGCGCATGCGCGACGGCTTGCGTGAGCGGCGTGTCGCCGCGCACCTTCGCGAGCTTGACCAGCATCGGCAGGTTGATGCCCGCCACCACTTCGACGTTCGGCGTGTTCATCACCGAGATCGCGAGATTGGAGGGCGTGCCGCCGAACATGTCGGTCAGGATCGCGACGCCTTTGCCGCTATCAACCTTCTTCACCGCGTCAATGATCTGCTTGCGGCAGCGCTCGATGTCGTCGTCCGGGCCGATCGTAACCGTCTCGATCTGCTTTTGCGGACCGACAACGTGCTCGAGCGCCGAGCGGAACTCGACGGCAAGCCGGCCATGGGTGACGAGAACGAGACCGATCATCAGGCTCCGCCGGGGTAGGTTACAAGAAAAAACCCGGCTCCTCCGCGAAGCACGCGGGAGGCCGGATATTGGTTAGGTGCATTGCGGAATGCAAGGGTTCAGCGCGGATCGCTTGATTCTGCCAGTGCCCGAAGGACCAAAGGCAATGCCTCGCTGCCTTCCGCAACCGGAACGCGCGGCAATGTGACGCCCAAGAGCCCGGTCCGGAGCGCCATCTCCGCCGGAACCCGCTCGGCGTCCTTGGCCGCGAGATCGACCACAAGGCCGACCACCGCGAACGGCTCGAACGGGACGCGGCGGATGCCCGCGCCCCGCAATTCGATCATGCCTTCGATGGGCTTCGGCGCGGAGGCGATCAGTCTGCCGTTCAGCATTGAAAGCGCAACGCGATCGTCGGCGATGAGCCGCGCGAACGGGAGTTCGCCCCGTTCGGCTGCTTCAAGCAGCGACCAGGCGAGCCTCGATTTTCCCGAACCGGCAGGCCCGCGGATCAGCACCGCGCGCGGGCCGGCGAGGACCGCGGTCGCGTGTTCGCTGCCGCTTCCCTTGAGCATCAGGCTTTTGCGGCCGGCAGCCGCATGACGAAGCGCGCGCCTGCGATTTTCGGGGCATCGCCGGGGTTGGACGCGGCGGCGAGACGGTTCTCCGCCCAGATGCGCCCGCCGTGTGCTTCGACAATCTGCTTCGAGATCGAAAGCCCGAGACCGGAGTTCTGGCCGAAGCGATGCGCGGGCCGATCCGTGTAGAAGCGCTCGAAGATTCGCGTCAGCGCTTCCGGCCGCACGCCCGGACCTTCGTCTTCGACCGCGATCTCGATTTCGCCTCCCGTGCGCTTGCACAGCACCCGCACCTTGCCGCTCTGCGGCGAGAACGAGCGCGCATTCTCGACCAGATTGTCGATCACCTGGCCGAGCCGCGAGTCGTTGCCGAGAATCGCGAACTGCCCGTTCTTCGGCTCGAACAGAACTTCGACCGAGACGCCGTCCTCGCGCGGCACGTCGTTCGCGATATCGGACACGGCCGTGAGCAGCTTGCGCAGATCGACCGGCTCCGCCTCATGACGCAGAAGATCGGCGTCGAGCCGGCTCGCGTCCGAGATGTCGGAGATCAGGCGGTCGAGGCGCTTGATGTCGTGCTGGATGACGGCAAGCAGCCGCTCGCGCGATTCCTCGTTCTTCGCAAGCGGCAGCGTTTCGATCGCGGAGCGCAGCGAAGTCAGCGGATTCTTGAGCTCGTGCGCGACATCGGCCGCGAAGCTTTCGATCGCTTCGATCCGCGAATAAAGCGAATTGGTCATGTCGCGGAACGCGCCGGAAAGATGCCCGATCTCGTCTGCGCGCGCGGTCATGTCCGGAATTTCGACGCGCGAGCGCGTGCGGCGGCGCACATGCTCGGCGGCTTCAGCTAACCGCCGCATCGGCCCTGCAATGGTGCCGGCGAGCAGGAATGAGAGCACGATCATGACCGCAGCCGCGATCAGGAACACGCGCACAATCACGAGGCGCTCGGCTTCGACCGCGTTGTCGATTTCGCCGCCTTGCGTCTGCAACATCAGCACGCCGAGCACGCCGCGGAAGCGCTGCACCGGAATCGCGACCGAGATGATGACTTCGCCACGCTCGTTGACGCGCACTTCCGAGTCGCTTTGCCCGGTCAGCGCGGTGTCGACTTCGGTATAGCCCTTGCCGTTTGCGGTGCCGATTTCCTTGTAGATCGGCAAGCCGCCCGAGCGGAAATAGAGCCGCACGCTGCGCCACCACGCACGGATCGGGTTGATCTGCGGCTGCTGCTCGTTCAGCGACGGCAGGTCGAAGCGGAGAATTTCGCCGGTGACGCTGAGCGTTCGGGAATCGAGCAGCAGGCCGCCGTCGCGGTCATAGATGCGCGCGCGCGTATTGATCGGCGTGATCAGCCGGCGCAGGAGCGGCGCGACGGTTTCGGGGTTGATCGGAAATTCCAGCGCCGAAAGGTCGTCGCTCGGCAGGTAACTTTCGCCTGCCTGCAACTCCAGAAGCTTCTCGGGGTCGATCGGAATATTGCTCGCGTCGGTGCGGGTCGTACTCGCGATCGCGGCCGCGATGATTTCGCCCTGCGTCAGCAGCGACTGCACGCGCGCCTCGATCAGCCCGGCGCGGTATTCCGAGAGATAAAGAATGCCGCTGACCAGCGTGACGAGGCCAAGCAGGTTCAGCAGAACGATGCGGCGGCGGAGCGACGAGAACGCCTGAAAGGCAAGGAAACTTCCGACACGCCGGAAGAAGCCCGCGTTTTCCGGCAACAGCGCTTCGGGGCGCGGCTGGTTTTCCGGCCGCTGTGCGAGGCCGAGCCAGTAGCGCAAGCCCAGCGGATCGAGGATGCGCCCGAGGAGCGAGCGCAAACGCCATTTGCCCGAAACTTCGGAGCGGTTCTGCGCGGGCTTTTCGACGTCTGCCTTCATAGGCGAGCGGTATCGCAGGTCAGGGCCCGCGCTTTCGTTCAGGCTTCCTTGAACCGGTAGCCGACACCGTACAGCGTTTCGATCATTTCGAAATCGTCATCGACCGCCTTGAACTTCTTGCGCAGCCGCTTGATGTGGCTGTCGATCGTGCGGTCATCGACATAGACCTGATCGTCGTAGGCCGCGTCCATCAGCGCGTTGCGGCTTTTGACGACGCCGGGGCGCTGGGCGAGCGCTTGCAGGATTAAAAATTCGGTGACGGTGAGGGTGACCGGATCGCCCTTCCAGGTGCAGGTATGGCGCTCCGGGTCCATCTTGAGCTGGCCGCGTTCGAGCACCTTCGCGGAGTCGGTTTCCTTTTGCGGCAACTGGTCTTTCGGAATGAAGCGGCGAAGCACGGCCTTGACGCGCTCGACCAGGAGGCGCTGCGAGAACGGTTTGCGGATGAAATCGTCGGCGCCCATCTTGAGGCCGAACAGCTCGTCGATTTCCTCGTCCTTGGAAGTCAGGAAGATCACCGGCAGGTCGGACTTCTGCCGGATGCGGCGCAACAGTTCCATGCCGTCCATGCGCGGCATCTTGATATCGAGGATGGCAAGGTCCGGCGGGCTCGACTTGAACCCTTCGATTGCCGACGCGCCGTCCGTGAAAGTGAGGATGCGATAGCCTTCGGCCTCGAGCGCGATCGAAACGGATGTCAGAATGTTGCGGTCGTCATCCACAAGCGCGATGGTCGGCATGCAATCTCCTGTCCGGACCATAAGGCCCCGGAATCGGTGGAACTGAAACGAATGGGGCCGTTCAAACAATTATGGCAGGCCGAAATGTGACGGCGCGACCCGGTAGCCCACTACAACCTAGACCATGGCAGACGAAACGTAACCCCCTAGAAATATTACAATTTCTCCAGAAATCCGCATGTCCCAGGACAACTTTCAGTCGCCCAAGTCCTTGAGCCGGTTCATTTTGCGCGAGGCGCTTTTCGGCTCCCTCGCGACCAAGGGGGAGAAAGGCTACCCCTATGTCTCGCTGGCGGGCGTCAGTGCGATGCCCGACGGCGCGCCGGTGATGCTCCTTTCCAACCTCGCGCGGCACACCATCAACATCCGGAAGGATCCGCGGGTTTCCCTGCTGTTGGCGGAAAAGCCCAATGCGCCCGACCCGATGATCGCGGCGCGCCTGACGGTGACCGGCACGGTGACCGAAGTGGACAAGGCGGCGGCCAAGACCCGCTATCTGGTGCGGCACCCGGAGGCGGCGAAATACGCCGATTTCAAAGACTTCGGCTTCTGGCGGCTCGAGATCGAGCACGGCCATCTTGTCGCGACCTTCGGCAAGATTTCCGATCTGACCGCCGAGGAACTCCTTGGTAGCGGCACCATGAACTGGCCGCAGGGTTAACGCGCTCGAATTCCAAGCAGCGAGTAGGGTGACTCGTCGGTGCCGGTAACTTCGGTGCCGGATGTTTCGCGTTGCAACGAAACTTCATCAGGATTGAAGAGAACATCAGCTCTTTGCATTGACATAAAGGCTTCACAACGCGGGAACCGCTCACTATGGTCCCGCGCTTTCCGGGGGCCGGTGGCTGGGGAACGGGCATTTCGCCCATTTGCCGCCCTCTTGTTCGACAAAAGCAAAGCGATCGAAGCCCTGCCGAATTGCGGGGTGAACGGGAGGAAGTTTCGTGATCGAGACCGGTATCAAGAGCGCGGAAGGCGCGGACAAATTCGGCTTTTCAGGCGTGAAGGCCATGCACTGGAATCTCCAGACGCCCGCGCTTTACGAGCACGCGCTTCAGCGCAACGAAGGCAACATCGTTGCAGGCGGCGCGCTCTGCGCCGAGACCGGACATCACACCGGCCGTTCGCCGAAAGACAAACATACGGTCGTCGACGAACTCACCGAGAATAAAGTCTGGTGGGACAACAACAAGAAAGTCTCGAAAGAGCACTTCAACAATCTGCTCGCCGATTTCCTCGCCCACGCCAAAAACAAAGAACTCTTCGCCCAGGATCTCTACGGCGGCGCCGACCCGAAATACCGCATCCGTACCCGCGTCTATACCGAACTCGCCTGGCACTCGCTGTTCATCCGCACGCTCCTGATCCGCCCGGAGGCGGCCGAGTTGACGGGTTTCACCCCCGAACTCACCATTCTCGATTTCCCGTCGTTCAAGCCGGACCCGAAGCGTCACGGCAGCCGCGAAGGCTCCGACACGATGGTGGCGATCGACTTCACCCGTAAGATCGTCCTGATCTGTGGCTCGTCCTATGCGGGCGAAATGAAGAAGTCGGTGTTCACGACGCTGAACTTCTATCTGCCGCAGCAGGGCGTGATGCCGATGCACTGCTCGGCCAACGTCTCGAACGACGGCAAGGAAAGCGCGCTGTTCTTCGGCCTCTCCGGCACCGGCAAGACCACGCTCTCCGCCGACCCGAACCGCACGCTGATCGGCGACGACGAGACCGGCTGGGGCCCGGAAGGCATCTTCAATTTCGAAGGCGGCTGCTACGCCAAGTGCGTAAATCTCAGCCAGGAAAACGAGCCCATGATCTGGGACGCGACCAATCGTTTCGGCGCGATCCTTGAGAACGTCGGCTTCGATCCGGTGACGCGCGCGCCCGACTACACCGACATTTCCAAGACCGAGAACACGCGCTCGGCCTATCCGCTCGACTTCATCCCGAACGGCTCGCGCACGGGCCGCGCAGCGCACCCGAAGAATATCGTCATGCTGACGGCGGACGCTTTCGGTGTGATGCCGCCGATTGCCAAACTCACTTCCGAGCAGGCGATGTATCACTTCCTCTCGGGCTACACCGCGAAGGTCGCGGGCACCGAGAAGGGCCTCACCGGCGTGGTGCCGGAATTCTCGACCTGCTTCGGCTCGCCGTTCCTGCCGTTGCATCCGTCGGAATATGCGAAGCTGCTGAAAGAATACATTGCCGAGCACAAGGTCGATTGCTGGCTCGTGAACTCGGGTTGGACCGGCGGCAAGTACGGCGTCGGCCGCCGCATGCCGATCAAGGCGACCCGCGCGCTGGTCACCGCGGCGCTGAACGGATCGCTCAAGAGCGCCGACTTCCACACCGATCCTTATTTCGGCTTCTCGGTGCCGAACTCGGTGCCGGGCGTCGAGCCGCATCTGCTCTATCCGTCGAAGACCTGGGCCAACAAGGCCGAGTTCGACGAGACTGCGCGCAACCTCGTCGGCATGTTCCAGAAGAATTTCCAGAAGTTCGAAAGCCATGTCGATGCCGCGGTGAAGCAGGCGGCACCCCAGATCAAGCTCGCCGCCGAGTAATCGCGGCTCGAATTTTCGCTAGTTCGCTTGCGCCGGTGGCTGGTTGGCTGCCGGCGCATTTGCGTTCGGGTTCGGAGTTTCCGACGCCGGGTTGCTCAAAAATTCCGGCATGTCCGAAGGCGTCTGCCGCACCGTGACGGTCATCGCTTGGCGCGCGTAAGGATTGTTCGGCAGGATCTTAATCGCCTGCAATTGCTTCACGAAAGCCGGGCTCATGCCCGCTTTTTCGATCGCGACGAAAACATTGGGACCGCGATACACCTTGAACCCGGATTCCTGCACGACGATGTCGCCGCCTTGCAGCGTGACGTCGTCGTTCAGATCGACGTTGACGACGCCGTAAGGATCCTTGCCGGTGCAACTGCAATTCTCGACGATCTTGGTCCGGTAAGCGAAGGCGTTCGGCAGCGCTGTATAGCGCTGGCCGTCGTTTGCGACCGACTGGTCGATGCCCATGCCGCTGAACACCTTGGTCTCGGCTGCCGGGCACATCGCATGGCAGATTTTATCGAGCGAGAGATCCTTGCGGCCGCCGCGATTCACCGGAAAGAATTTCCCGTCGCAGGTGCGCACGCAATGATTGGCGAAGGCATCCGGCTTTCTCTCGTCGTCCTCGTCGCCGCGCGGCCCATGGCCGAAAATCGCGCCGAAGAAATCGCTGAACGGATTGCCGCTGGAGCGCGGGCGGTCGTCGCGATAGGGCGCGGGCGGCGAATTCCGGTAGCCGCCATAGATGCTGTAATAAACTTGGGCTTCGGCAGGCGTGCTCGAAACAGGCACGAGCGCGGCAAACATTCCCGCGCCAAGCGCCGCAACGACCAAACGGGCTACCGAACGAGCCGCCACCGTATCCAAGCCTCCCAGCTGCACACGCGAGAGGCTGTTACCGCGCCCGCATGACCGCCGGATTAAACGCCCGATCCGGTGGAAAGTTGCAATCCGCATTCCACCCGAAGGCGCGACTTTTGGCTAGGCCTGCCGCTTCAAGAATTCGTCAGCGGTAAAGAGCGCGCGGAAGCGCAGCCCGGCTTTGGAAAAGGTCTCGGCGGCGCCTTCCTGCCGGTCGACGATGGTCAGCACCAGTCCGATCTTGGCGCCGGATTCCTGCGCGGCCTGCGCGGCTTTGAGCGCGGATTCGCCGGTGGTGGTGACGTCCTCGACGATGGCGACATTCTTGCCGGCAAGGCTTTCACCTTTGAGCAGTCCTTCGACGAGCAGTTTCGCGCCGTGCTCCTTCGGCTTCTTGCGGACGAAAAAGTTCGGGAGCGGCTTCCCGGTGATGAAGCTCAGGGCCGCGACCGCGCCGGAAATCGGCACCGCGCCCATCTCGAGCCCGCCGAGCGCGTCGAGCTTTTCGTCCGCCAGCGCCTCGAGCGAAAGCTGCGCGAGCAGTGCCGCACCTTCGGGATCGAGCATGGTCGGTTTCAGGTTGAAATAGAAATGGCTCTTGCGGCCCGAGGCCAGCGTGATCTCGCCAAGGCCGAAGGAGCGCTTCGCGATGATTTCTTTCAACCGTGCGCGGGCGGCCTTCGAATCGGGGAGCGAAAGGGTCTGGGTCAAGGGGTTTTGTCCGGGGCGCGGAATGCGTCCGGACTTGCTATCATCGAAGATCGGCATCGCCAATCTTGGCGGCAGTTTTCAACAGCGGACCGGAACATGAGCGCGCCTCTCTATCATTCCCTCGATTTTACGCCGCGAAGCGAAGCCGAAATCCTCACGCGCGCGGGCGACTTCCGTGCGTTGATGAAGCGCCGCCGCACGGTGCGGGATTTCTCGGACAAGCCGGTGCCGCGGCAGATCATCGAAGATGCGGTGATGACGGCGGCGACCGCGCCATCGGGTGCGAACCAGCAGCCCTGGACTTTTGCGTGCATCTCGGACGCTGCCACCAAATCGAAAATCCGCGTGGCGGCGGAAGAGGAGGAGCGTGAGTTCTACAAGGGCGGCAAGACGCCGGACCAATGGCTTCACGCGCTTTCGCCGCTGGGCACCGACGAGCACAAGCCTTTTCTCGAAATTGCGCCGTGGCTGATCGTGATTTTCGGCCAGCGCTACGCGGTGGCGCCTGACGGCTCGCATGTGAAGCACTATTACGTGCCAGAGTCGGTCGGGATCGCGATGGGATTTCTGATCGCGTCGTTGCACAACGCGGGACTTGCAACTTTGACCCACACGCCGTCGCCGATGGGATTCCTGAACGAAATCTGTGGCCGACCCGCGAACGAAAAGCCTTACGTGCTGCTCGTCGCCGGATATCCGGCGCAGGATTGCAAGGTGCCGGTGATTACGAAGAAGAAGCTCGAGGAAGTGAGCGTCTGGATCTAGCGCGCGCTCGCGAGCAGGAACCAGACCGCGACGCCGATCAGCACCAGCGCGATGCCGCGCCGCACGGGAACGCGCCAGCGCGGGTCGTCGAGAAACCGGTAGAGCCTTCCGGCGAGCAGCACCACAGCAATGTGGGTCAGGGTCGCGATCGAGACGTAGAGCACCGACATCAGCACCGTTTGCGCGAAGACCGAAATCGTGCCGGGCACGATGAAGCCCGGCAGCACGCTGATGTAGAAAATCGCCGCCTTGGGATTGAGCAGGTTGGTAATCAGCCCACGCCGGAACGATTGCGTCGCGCGTGCGTCAGCCGCGATCTTGTGCTTATCGTCCGGCTCATCGTGCCAGCTGTCCCATGCGAGCCAGAGGAAATAGAGCGCGCCCGCCCAGCGCAGCAGATGATAAAAAAACGCGGACTCGCTGATGATCGCGGCGATACCGAGTGCTGCCGCCGTGCCATAGACGCCGAGCCCGAGCGCGATTCCGAGTATCGCGGCAAAGCCCGCGCGCATTCCGTGATTGAGCGTCAGCGCCGCGAGATAGGTCTGGTTCGGACCGGGGATCAGCTCGATGATGAGGGAGGCGAGGGCGAAGCTCCAGAGCGAGGAAAGCAGTGCGTCGTTCATACCGCGAGGATAGCCGCTTAATGTGCCTCTTCCCAGTTGCTCGCCGCGCGCGCATCGACTGAAAGCGGAATAGAAAGTGCGACCGCCGGCAGCGGCGCTTCCTCCATGATCTTCTGCACGACCGGCAGCGTCTTCTTCACGTCCTTATCCGCGACCTCGAAAATCAATTCGTCGTGGACCTGAAGAAGCATCTTCGCGCTTACTTTCGCGCGGCTGAGCGCCTCATCCATGCGGATCATGGCGCGGCGGATGATATCGGCGGCCGTCCCTTGCAACCGCGCGTTGATCGCGGCGCGCTCGTTGAAGCCGCGCACCGACGGGTTCTGGTCCTTGATGCCGGGGTAGTGGACCTTGCGCCCGAACAGTGTCGTGACATAGCCGTTCGCTCGCGCGAACTTCTTGGTTTCTTCCATGTAGTCCTGGATGCCGGGGAAGCGCTCGAAATATTTCTTGATATAGGCCCCCGCTTCCTCGCGGCCGATGCCGAGCTGGTTCGCAAGCCCGAACGCCGAGATGCCGTAGATGATGCCGAAGTTGATCGCTTTCGCGCGGCGGCGGATTTCGCCCGGCATGTCCTTGACCGGCACGCCGAACATTTCGGAAGCCGTCATCGCGTGAATGTCGAGCCCATCGCGGAATGCTTTCTTGAGCTGCGGCACGTCGCCGATCTCCGCGAGCAGGCGCAACTCGATCTGCGAGTAATCGGCCGAGACGAGCTGGTTGCCTTTTTCTGCGATGAAGGCCTTGCGGATCTTGCGGCCTTCCTCGGTGCGGACCGGGATGTTCTGCAAGTTCGGATCGGAGGAGGCGAGGCGGCCGGTCGGCGTTGCCGCCAGCGCATAAGACGTGTGAACGCGGTTGGTTTCCTTGTTCACGTATTCGGGAAGCGCGTCGGTATAGGTCGATTTCAGCTTCGACAGCTGCCGCCATTCGAGAATCTTCTTCGGCAGTTCGTGGCCTTCCTCGGCGAGATCTTCGAGCACTTTCGCGCTCGTCGACCACGCTCCGGTCGCGGTCTTGGTGCCGCCGGGCAGGCCCATCTTGCCGAATAAAATGTCGCCGAGCTGCTTCGGGCTGCCGGGGTTGAATTCCTCGCCGGCGATTTTCGAAATCTCGTGCTCGAGCCGCGCGGTCGATTGCGCGAAGTCGCCGGAAAGCCGCGAGAGCATCTGCCGGTCGATGGCGATGCCGCGCCTTTCCATGTCGGCAAGCACCTGCACCAGCGGCCGCTCCAGCGTCTCGTAAACGTTGTTCATGCTCTCGGCGGTGAGCCGCGCTTTCAAATAAAGCCAGAGCCGCAAGGTTACGTCGGCATCTTCCGCCGCATATTCGGTGGCGCGGTCGATCGCGACGCGATTGAAATTGACCTTGCTCTTGCCTTTGCCCGCGACCTCTTCATAGGCGATCGGCTTATGGCCGAGGAATCGCAGCGCAAGATTGTCCATGCCGTGCCCGCCGCCGGAGCGGCCGGCATCTAACGCATAAGACATCAGCATGGTGTCGTCGTAAGGCGCGACGTGGATGTCCTGCCGCGACAGCACGAGCGAGTCGTATTTCATGTTCTGGCCGATCTTGAGGATGCTTGTGTCCTCGAGAATCGTTTTCAGCTTCGCGCAGGTTTCCTTGATCGGAAGCTGGCCGGGGAGCAGCCCGTCATCGAACAGGCCTTCGCCCGCGCCGCAATGGCCGAGCGGAATGTAACAGGCCTCTCCGGGCACGACCGAAAGCGACACGCCGCAGAGCTCGGCCTGCATCGCATCGAGTGAGGTGGTCTCGGTATCGACCGCGACATAGCCCTGCGCGCGCGCCTTTTCGATCCAGCTATCGAGTTGCTTCGCGGTCGTGACGGTCTCGTATTTCTTGTGATCGAAGGGAATGCTTTTGAGTTGCGCCTCGCGCTGCGCGAACAGCGCATGCGGCGTGAGCTCACCGGCAAGCGAGCCCTTCTTGCCGTCGGTAACATGCGAGCCTTTGGTCGCTTCTTCGCTCTTCGCGATCGATGCGCCTGCGGATAATAGCGGGTCCGGTTCCACGCTTGCGGGGTCGATGCCGGCAGCCTTCGCGACACTTTCCGTGAGTCGCGTGAATTCCATCGCTTTCAAAAACGCGACCACCTTGGCCGGGTCGCCGCCATCGAAGCCGAGTTGGTCGAGCGGGATTTTCAGCGGCGCGCGGTCGTCGAGAAGCACGAGCTTCTTCGAAACGCGCGCAAGCTCGGCGTTGTCGATCAGCGTCTGGCGGCGCTTGTCCTGCTTGATCTTATCGGCGTTCTTCAGCAGCGTTTCGAGATCGCCGTATTCCTGAATGAGAAGTGCCGCAGTCTTGATGCCGATGCCGGGAACGCCCGGCACGTTGTCGGTGGAATCGCCGCAAAGCGCCTGCACGTCCGGCACGCGCTCGGGCTCGACGCCGAATTTTTCCTCGACTTCCTTCTCGCCGATCCTGCGCTCGTTGCCCGGCATCGGGTCGTACATGGTGACGCCCTTGCGGACCAGCTGCATCAGGTCCTTGTCGCCGGCGATGATGATGACTTCCGCGCCGGCTTCGCGCGCCTCGCGCGAGTAAGCCGCGATCAGGTCGTCGGCTTCAAAGCCTTTTTCCTCGATCGGCTTCAGGCCGAAGGCCTTCACCGCGTCGCGCATGAGCGGAAATTGCGGGATCAGGTCTTCCGGCGGGTCTTCGCGGTTCGCTTTATATTCGGAATAGATTTCGTTGCGGAAACCGTCGCCGGCCGCGTCGAATACGCAGCCGACATGCGTCGGCTTCTTGCCGTCGATGCCCTCGCGCATCAGCTTCCACATCATCGACGAGAACGTCATGATCGCGCCGACCGGCAACCCGTCCGAGCGCGTGAACGCCTTGCCGCGCGACTGCGCCGCCTTGAACATCGCGAAATAGGCGCGGAAGATGAAGGACGAACCGTCGATCAGAAAGACGCGGTCGCCCTTTTTGAGAGGACGGATTTCGGACATGGAACCTCGCGGGAGCGGCCACGATGCCGAAGCGAGGCGAGCCCGGCAAGCGCAACCGCCCCCTTAGATGGGGACAGTTTGCGCGCCTGAAAAGGACTTATTCGGCGGGCTGCAGCGGCGTCTTGCGCGGCGCGCCGAGGTGGAATGCCGCAGGCCGCGAGAACAGGAAATTGAAGCGCGTGCCGCGGATCGCCGCGTGGAACAGAAGCGGTGCCACGACACCCATCGCGGTGACGATGAGCGCGACCGTGCCGAGATCGGGCACGATGCCGGTTTTGAGCAGGAGCGCGCGCGTCGCAGCCATCGGCAGGAAGAACGCGAGATAGACTACGATGGAATTTTCGCCTGCATAGCGAAGAAGCGAAAGCCAGTTCACTTTCGCAAGCAGCGCGGCAATCGTCACCACCGCGCCCGCGCCGACAAAGCCGAGCGCGAGCGATAGGAACGGCAATTCGCTGTAACCTTTGACGACGAGCAGATCGTTGCCGACGGCCCATGCGCCGAGGCCCGCGAGCGCGAGCCACGGATCTTTCTGCACGCCGGCCGCGAAGGCGAAGATATAGTTCGCAAGCCAGTAGCCCATGAAGAAATAGACGAAGCGCGCGGCGAATTCGTCGATCATGATCCAGCCGGTATGGATCGGCGCGATTTCGAGTGCGGCCGCGACCATGAAAATGCCGAGCGGCGGCACGCGCCGGGTCAGCTTCGTCACCACGAAGAATACCGGCAGCATGTAGATGAACCAGAGCGTGCCGAACGGCTCGATGAAGGTGAGCGCATATTGCTGCACGACACCGGCAACGCCGCCGCTTGCAAGAAACGCGGGCGCCTTGAACACAAACTGGATCGTGACCCAGAGCACGTAGAAATAGAAGAAGTGAACGACCTTCTTGTCGAGATAGTCGCGCCAGTTGCGATCGATCACGCGCGCGAGGAACAGGCCCGAGATCAGGAAGAAGTCGGGCATGCGGAACGGCTTCGCGAAGGCGACGAAATAATGCATCCAGCTTTCGCGGCCCGCCGCCGCCTCGACGCCGAGCGTCGAATGCATCATCACCACCATGACGATGCAGAAGCCCTTGGCGTAATCGACCCAGTCGATCCGCGGCTTTTCGTATGTCGCCATCGCTTTCATATCCGTCTCCGCACGATCTGCGCGCGGGTGTCCTCGTTCGGGACACTAGCCGCCGCGCGTTAAATTCAGGTGCAATGGATGGGCCGTTTTTCGCGCTATTTGCCCTTGCCGGACAGAGCGGCTATTTCGCGAGAGTTTTAGCGAACGCATTAAGAATGAATTCACCACGAGAACCGAGCGGCGGCGCCTTTCCGGTCGATGAAGCGCTGCCTGCGCTCAAAGACGCCTTGCGCGCGCGCAACGCGGCCGTGCTCGTGGCACAGCCGGGCGCTGGCAAAACGACGCGCGTCCCGCTCGCATTGCTGAACGAGCCTTGGGTCAGGGGTGGAAAAATTCTCGTTTTGGAACCGCGCCGGATCGCGGCGCGCGCCGCCGCACAGTTCATGGCGAATTCCATCGGCGAGAAACTCGGCGATACCGTGGGCCTGCGCGTTCGTTTCGGTTCGATGGTGAGCGGGCGGACGCGGATCGAAATGATCACCGAAGGCATCTTCACCCGCCTCGTGCTCGAGGATCCGGAGTTGAAGGGCATTGCCGCGGTCGTCTTCGACGAATTTCACGAGCGCTCACTCGATGCCGATCTCGGTCTTGCGCTCGCGCTCGACGCACAGCGCGGGCTTCGCGAAGACTTGCGGATCCTCGTGATGTCCGCGACGCTCGACGGCGCGCGCGTGGCGAAACTGCTTGGCGAAGCGACCGTGATCGAAAGCGAAGGCCGCGCTTATCCGGTCGAGACCAAGTATCTCGGCCGCGATGCGCGCATGCCGATACATCAAGAGATGGCGGATGCACTGGCGCGCGTCGCCGCGAACGAAGACGGCTCGATCCTCGCGTTTCTTCCGGGCGTCGGAGAAATCCGCCGCGCGGCCGATTTTCTCTCCGAGCGCGTCCGCGACAACACTATCGACATCGTCCCGCTTTACGGCGCGCTCGATTCGGACGTGCAGGACAAAGCGATCGAGCCGTCGCCCCCGGGCCGCCGAAAGATCGTGCTCGCGACCTCGATCGCGGAAACCTCGATCACGATTAAGGGCGTGCGCGTCGTGGTCGACTCCGGCCTCGCGCGCGTGCCGCGTTTTGAGCCGGATCTCGGCCTGACGAGGTTAGAAACCGTGCGCGTGTCGCGCGCTTCCGCGGATCAGCGCCGCGGCCGCGCGGGCCGCACCGAGCCGGGCGTCTGTTACAGGCTGTGGGACGAGGAGCAGACGCGGAGCCTGCTTCCCTTTGCAACGCCTGAAATTCTCGCCGCCGATCTGACGGGCCTTGTGCTCGATCTCGCGCAATGGGGCGTGCACAATCCGGCGACGCTTGCATGGCTTGACGCTCCTCCTACTGCTGCGATCAACGAAGCGAAGGCGTTGCTCACTTCTCTTGGTGCGATCGACGAAAATGGCGCGATCACCGCGCTCGGCAAGAAGCTCGCGAAGCTGCCGTTGCATCCGCGTCTTGCCGCGATGATCGTGAGAGCCGCCGGAGACGATAATGCCTTGCTCGCCGCCGAAATCGCGGCGGTCGTTTCCGAGCGCGGGCTTGGCGGCAACGACGCCGATCTTTCGCATCGCGTAAGCGAGTTTCGCCGCGACAAATCCCGGCGCGGCGAGGAAGCCCGCAACCTCGCGCGCCGCTGGGCGGAATCCGCGGGCGGAAAAATCCGCGAAACGCCGCCTGCGCATACAGGCAGCTTGCTTGCGCTCGCTTATCCCGATCGTATCGCCAAGGCTCGCCCCGAGCGCGGCGGAGCATTCCTGCTTGCGAACGGACGCGGTGCGAAGCTCGAGCAAACAAGCGCGCTTTCGCGTGAGGACTATCTCGCGGTCGCCGAAATCGCGGGCGCGGCCCAGGAAGGCCGCATCCTGCTTGCCGCGAAAATGTCGGAAGCGGAGATCGCCGCTCATTTCTCGGACAAGATCGTCCAGACCGAAGAAGCGGTATTCGATCCGAAGGCGCGTGCGGTCCGCGCCCGCGCCGCGCGTAAATATATGTCGCTGGTCTTGAGCGAACGCCCGCTGAAGGTCGAAGCGGGCGACGAAACCGCGCGTGCGCTCGCGCAAGGTATCGCGGCGCTTGGCATCGATGCACTTCCTTTATCGGCATCCGTCACGCGCTGGCTGGAGCGCCTGCGCTTCCTGCGCGCGGCAGAAGGCGAGGAATGGCCTGACGTCTCGCCGCATGTGCTCGCGAAAAATGCCGAACGCTGGCTCGCGCCATTCCTCGCCGGAAAAACCTCGCTCAGCGAAATCTCGGTGGGCGACGTCTCGAACGCGCTGCACGCTTTGCTCCCGCATGATCTGTCGCGACGTCTCGACGCGGAAGCGCCCGACCGCTTCACCGCGCCGACCGGGTCCGAGCTTGCGATCGACTACGCGGCGGAAGCCGGACCGACGATCTCGGTCAAGGTGCAGGAATTGTTTGGTCTCTCGAAGCATCCTTCGGTCGCAGCCGGAAAAATTCCGCTGGTGCTTTCTCTGCTCTCGCCCGCCGGCCGCCCGATTCAGGTGACGCGCGACCTGCCCGCGTTCTGGCGCGGCTCGTGGGCGGATGTGAAAAAGGAAATGCGCGGCCGCTATCCTCGCCACGTCTGGCCGGACGATCCGGCCGCGGCGGTCCCGACCCGGCGCGCGAAGCCGCGCGGCACCTGATTCGCTTTATTGAAAAAGCCGCAATCGTAACCACTTAATTCCCGCGTTAACGGGCCTCACACCGCTCCCGCGCGAAAATCGCGCGAAACGGATTTCTTCATGTTTCGCTTTCTCTTTCTTGTCGTCGCGGGATTTGTCGCGCTTTCGGTCTATGCGCCGGATGTCGCGCAGGATCTGCTGCGCCGGGGCCGCGACGCCTTCGTCGCCTTTCAGCAAGGCTCCGAGCCGGTCTCGGTCGAACCGACGGCGAAGGACAACAACGCCGGCGGCTATGTCCGCATTCGCGCCGACTATTCGGGTCACTACGTCTCGGACGTCGATTTCAACGGCCGCCGCCTCCGCGCCATCGTCGATACCGGCGCGACGCTGGTCGCGCTCCGCTACGAAGATGCCCGTTCGCTCGGCCTGATCACCCCGAGCGACCGCTTCGACATTCAGGTCAGTACGGCGAACGGCTCGACGCGCGCCAAGCGTGTCCGGCTGCGCTCGATCCGGGTCGGCTCCATCGAAGTCCACGATGTCGAGGCCATGGTGCTGGACCAAGGGGCGCTTGCGCAAAACCTGCTCGGCATGAGTTTCCTGCGCCGGCTCGCCCGCTTCGAGTTCAAGAAGAACGTGCTCGAACTCGAACGCTGATACTCAATTCCGCCCGCTTTCGTGCTAGATCGCTTTTCGCCCGGCGCCCGCCGGGTCTTTGCCAGCACGGAATTTCCATGTTTCTGAAGCCGAAAGCGTCCATCCAGCCGAATACTTATGAGTATGAGACGACCCCGCTCGTGAAGCCGACCGGCTTTCGCGAATACGACGCGCGCTGGCTCCTCGAGAAAGAGATCAACCTGATCGGCGTGCAGGCGCTAGGCCTGGGCATGGCGACGCTGTTCCACGAACTCGGCGTCCGGCCCGATATCGTGGTCGGTCACGATTTCCGCGGCTACTCGATGTCGGTGAAAGCGGCGCTGACTTCCGGTCTCATGGCGGGCGGCATGCGCGTCCACGATGTAGGCCTGGCACTTTCGCCCATGGCCTATTTCGCGCAGTTCGAACTCGACTGTCCTTGCGTTGCGATGGTCACCGCCTCGCACAACGACAACGGCTGGACCGGCGTGAAGATGGGTGCCGCGCGCCCGCTCACTTTCGGCCCCGACGAAATGAGCCGTCTCAAGGAAATTGTGCTCGAAGGAAAATCGAAGACGAAAGAAGGCGGCTCCTTCAAGTTCATCCCCGGCTTCGCCGAGCGCTACATGGCCGATCTTGCAAACCGCCCGAAGTTGAAGCGAAAGCTGAAAGTGATCGCGGCCTGTGGCAACGGCACCGCCGGCGCGTTTGCGCCGAAAGTGCTCGAAGCCATCGGTTGCGAAGTCGTGCCGCTCGACACCGAGCTCGACCACACCTTCCCGAAATACAACCCCAACCCCGAAGACCTGAAGATGCTGCACGCGGTACGCGACGCGGTGCTCGCGCATAAAGCCGATGTCGGTCTTGCCTTCGACGGCGATGGCGACCGCTGCGGCGTGGTGGACGATCTCGGCGAGGAAATCTTTGCCGACAAGGTAGGCGTCATGCTGGCGCGCGACATCTCGGCGGGCGGCAAGGGCGGCCAGTTCATCGTCGATGTGAAATCGACCGGCCTCTGGCTCACCGATCCGGTGCTGAAAGAAAACGGCGTCAAGGTCGATTTCTGGAAGACCGGTCACTCTTATATCAAGCGCCGCTCGGCGGAACTGAAAGCGGTCGCAGGCTTCGAGAAGTCCGGCCACTTCTTCTTCGGCCCGCCGTTCGGTCGCGGCTACGACGACGGCCTGCTATCGGCGATCGCGGTCTGCGAGATGCTCGACCGCAATTCGGGGAAGAAAATGTCGGATCTGCGGCTCGCGCTGCCGCGCACCTGGCAGTCGCCGACCATGTCGCCGCATTGCGACGACGAGAAGAAATACGGCATCGTCGAAAAAATCGTGCAGCACTTCGAGGCGGCGAAGACGAATGGCGGAAAAGTTTCGGGCCAGCCGATCCGCGATCTTGTGACCGTCAACGGCGTCCGGGTCACGGCCGAAGACGGCACCTGGGGTCTGGTGCGCGCCTCATCGAACAAGCCCGAGCTCGTTGTCGTGGTCGAAAGCCCGGTTTCGGAAGCGCGGATGAAAGAAATGTTCGCAGCCGTCGATGCCGTGATCCGCACGCATCCCGAAGTCGGCGAATATAATCAGAAGATCTGAAACGCCGTCAGTTCGCCGAGCGCGTAACGGTCGTGACCAGACGCGGCCGGATATAGAGCTGGTCCGTCATGGGCAGCGTGCCGCCGGTGAACGCGGTGCCGATGGGCGGCGTGAAATTGTAGCTGACTTCGGCCCAGATGATCGAGCTGTTTGCGGTATTCAAGCCGGGCGGCAGCGTGACCGTCGAGTTCTTCGGCCTTGCGGTGTCCTGAAAGGCGTCGCTCCAGCCGACCTTGGCGTTGCCGGCTGCATCGATGTTGATGCTCGATACCTTGATCTTCAGAAGGTTGCTGTTCCAGGCATAGGGAGCGAATACTGCTTTCGCCGCGTCGAACACCGCCGCGATTTCCGCATCGGTGAGGTTGTTGTCGCGCGCGACGAGATCGCCGACTGTATGGGTGACCAGTACGACCTTGCGCTTGACGATGATGCCTTGGGTCAGCGCGGTGCCGCCGAGGTAAAGCGCCGCCATGAAGGGAAGTATGATCGCAAATTCGACCGCGGAGACGCCGCGTTTGTCGCGCGAGAAGCGCGCGATCTTGGCCCGCAGCGCGGCAGTCATTCCGGAGATTGCACGGATGCTCATTGATAAGGCTCGTTGCGGAATGCGACCGCCGACATCAACAGCCGTTTGCCGGCAGGAGTATCGGCGAGATCGAGGCCGAACGTGCGCAGGATCAGCGGCCATTCATACATCACGCGCACCACGACGATGTCGCCCGGACCGCCGGTCTGGTAGGTGAAATTACTGTCGTCGACCTGGCCGTTCTGTTTGTAGGTGGGCTTGCCGATATTGGCGCTGGCGAACGCGCCATAGCTGCGCACGTCGATCTTGAAGGTGTCGCAACTGAACAGGCCGAGCGCTCGCGCGCAGAGTTCCTGCTTGAAGCGCGTCTGGTCGAAGTTCTGCGCCTGCGCCTGACCGGTCATGATCAGGCGGCTTGCGTCATGGGTCGCGGTTTCGAGTACCTGACCGGCCCAGAACACCATCGCGAGTTCGATGATCGCGAACAGGAGCGCAAAGAACGGCACCACCACGATCGCGAATTCGACCGCCGCCGCGCCGTCGTTCTTCCGGCCGAAGCCGACGACGAGCTTGCGCAGGCCGCGGGTTGCGCTGCTGGCTTTCTCTTTCCGGAAAGTGATGCCGAACATGATCGTGCCCGCGCGGAAATTGTCCCGCGTTCTCTATCGTCTATCGCTTGAAAATTGGTTGAACGCCCCTTTGCCAAGACGCAGGGGAGAATTCACCATCTGTTAACGATCAGGCTGTCTTTAGCGAGCCGGCGGAGCCGAGTGCGCGGCAGGCGTGCCGACGGAAAGACCGTTTCGGGTGCCGTTCTGCGTGACGACCGATTCGAAGACCGCGGTAGCGTCGCCCGGCACCAGCGTGCGTTGACAATTAGGCGCGCAACTCAGGGTTTCGCGGTCGGCGCCGCGATAGACGGTCATGCCGGCCGTCGGCGCGGAAACCGTAATCATATGCTCGGCAAGCACGTTTCCTTTGGCATCGAGCACCATAAGGTTGGTCGTGCCGTAGCCCTTGCCGGTCACGACCAGAAAGCCGCCCGCCTGCAATGTGCCGTCGGCGATGGCCGGATTGCCGATGATGATGGTGGATACCCGCTCGGGAAGACGCAGAAGTTTTGCCTGATCGAGAATGACCCCGACGGAATCCGCCAATCCGAGATTCGGCGCGATCATGAGACCGGCCAAGACGAGCAGGGCCCTGAACGACAGACGCGGCAAGGAACGCCTCCAACAAACGCGAAACTACGCGGGCCAATGTCGTCGAAATTGGTGAATGAAGTACGAACGGATCCGGCGCTTGGGCTATTGATGCGCGGTGGCGGGCGATTTCGCTGGCCTTGTGAATTTTCCGCGATCGTCGCAGCGGAGTGTTAACTCTGTTCCATTTCTCGCCCGGAACCCCAAATTTCTGCGATTGAATTAACCGTGGCGCAAGCCGCTCGCGGTAAGTTCGCCTCATGTTCGATCGGACAACATAGTCCGGCGGGCACGCAGAGAGCCAACCTAGTTTTCAAGGAGCCTTGAAACATGACGAATATCGCTCGTTTCCTTAAGGACGAGTCGGGCGCGACCGCCATCGAATATGGTCTGATCGCCGCCTGTATCTCGGTTGCTATCATCGCGGTGGTGCAGGGTGTCGGCAGCAAGCTGAACTCGACGTTCACCTCGGTTCAGAACGCGCTCAAGTAAGCGTTCGAAAAATCCGTGAAGTACGAAAGGCCCCGGTTCGCGCCGGGGCCTTCCACTTTTTGGTTCCCGCTACGCCCGAATCTCCCGTTTCGATTCACGCTTCCCTTAAGCTTTGGCGATTAGATCGTTTTCACGTTCAGCGGCAGCCGGTTTCAACCAGATGATCCTCGAAATTCTCGTTCTCGGTCTTTTTCCCGCCGCCATGGCCTTCGCCGCGGCAAGCGACCTCGTGAGCATGACGATCTCGAATCGGGTTTCGCTTGCGTTAATAATCGGTTTCTTTCTGGTCGCCTGGATGACCGGCATGGGCTGGACCGACATCGGCCGGCACCTTCTGGCGGGGGCGGCTGTGCTGGTCGTCTCGTTTGGCTTCTTCGCGCGCGGCTGGATCGGCGGCGGCGACGCCAAGCTCGCGGCGGCGACCGCGCTCTGGCTCGGCTTTTCGCATCTCATGGAATATCTGCTGATCGCCTCGGTGTTCGGGGGCATTCTTACGCTGGCTCTGCTTCAGCTTCGTTCGCTTCCGATTCCGGCGATGCTGGCGCGGCAGAAATGGATCGCGCGGCTGCACAACTTCGAGACCGGGATTCCCTACGGCATCGCGCTCGCCCTTGCGGGCCTGCTGGTCTATCCCGAAACGTCCTTCATGAAGGCGCTCGCGCTCTGACGCCCGAGCAAGTCTCTAAGTGCAAGTCTCTGTTAATTAAAATCCTCTACTGCTCATTAACCATAAGTTGACCCTTAGCTGGTGAAATCCGGCAAGTGGCAGTTCCGCGACCCATATCCGGGTCCCGGTTAGCGAGTGGAAGAGTGAGCGTATGAAACCCGCGCGTTTAATTGTTCTCGGCATCGCCGTTCTGGCCGGAGCCGCCGCCTTCATGTTGTCGGGAGGCGAACGCGTACCCGCGCCGGTGCAGCAGATCGTCCGGCCCGCAAACGACACCGTGGAAATTCTCGTCGCGAAAACCGACATCGCGGTTGGCCGCGCGGTTTCGCCGGAGGATCTGACCTGGCAGGCCTGGCCGGTTTCCGCTGCCGGTCCGCTCTTCATCCGCAAGACCGATCGCCCGAATGCGCTCGACGAATTCAAGGGCGCGGTGGCCCGCGCGCCCTTCGTCGCCGGCGAACCGATCCGCGAGCAGAAACTGGTTCGCGCCGATGGTGCGGGTTTCCTCTCCGCGATTCTGCCGGCAGGCATGCGCGCGATCTCGGTCGAAATTTCCGCCGAGACCGGCGCCGGCGGCTTCATTCTGCCGAACGACCGCGTCGACGTGCTGTTGACGCGCCGCGAGCAGGGCCAGAATAACGCCGATGCGATCACGACCGACACCATTCTTCGTAACATCCGCGTGCTTGCGATCGACCAGACCGTCGAAGAGAAGAACGGCCAGAAGGTCGTTGTCGGCAAGACCGCGACGCTCGAACTCGGGCCGCAGCAGACCGAAACGCTCGCAATGTCCCGGCAGCGCGGCACGATCTCGCTCGCGCTGCGCTCGCTTGCCGACGCTAAACCCAATCTCCTCACCGACACCGAAGAGCCGCAGCACACGTCGAGCCGCGTGAATTTCGTCCGTTTCGGCGTCAACTCCACGCAGACCGCGAAGTAAGCGAAGGATCGAGGCTGACGATGCAAAAGCCGCTAGCCGCAAAAGCAGGGTTAACAATTGCTTTCCTTGCCGCGCTTATGGCAGTCGCGTTGGTGCCGGAAGGCCTCCGTGCCGCCGAGCCGCAGCTGGTCGCGCCGCCTCCCGCGGCAACCCAGCAGCGCCCGCAACTGAATGCGCCCGTGGTGCATACCCGCGCGGGCTTTCTTCCGCTCGGCGTCGGCAAGTCCGTGGTCATCGACCTGCCCCGCGACGCGAAAGACGTACTGATCGCCAATCCTGCGATTGCGAACGCCGTGATACGCTCCGCGCGCCGCGCTTATCTGATCGGCGTGAAGGCAGGCCAGACCAACATCGTTTTCTTCGACGGCGAGGGCCAGCAGATCGCGGCCTATGATATCGAGGTCGCATTTGACACGACCGGCGTGCGCGCCGCAGTGCAGCGCCTTGCGCCGAGCGCCCAGATCAAAGTCGATGCGATCGGCGACAGCGTCGTGCTGTCCGGCTCGGTCGCGTCCGCGGCCGAAGCGCAGCACATTTTCGATACCGCCGCGCGTCTGGTGGGGGATCCGGCCAAGGTCGTGAACGGTCTTACGATCCGCGACCGCGAACAAATTCTTCTGAAAGTTACCGTCGCCGAAGTGCAGCGGAATATTCTGAAGCAGCTCGGCGTCGATCTGAACGGCGCCAGCGTCAATATCGGCAGCGCCGTCGTCAACTTCACCAACAACAATCCGTTCTCGGCGCAGAACCAGACGCTCTCGAACAGCGCGATCACGCCGACGCTCAACCTGCCGAACGGCGGCACCGTCAGCGCGACGCTGCGCGCGATGGAGCAGGCCGGTATCATGCGCACGCTCGCCGAGCCGAACCTGACTGCGATCAGCGGCGAATCCGCGAAGTTTCTCGCCGGCGGCGAGTTTCCGATCCCGGCCGGACAGAGCTGCGATCCCACAACGGGTTGTCAGATCCAGATTCAGTTCAAGCAGTTCGGCGTCGCGCTTGAGTTCACGCCGGTCGTGCTCTCGGAGGGCAAGATCAGCCTGCGGGTCTCGACCGAAGTCAGCGAGCTTTCTTCGGAAGGCGCGATCCGCCTTGCGACCGTGACCATTCCCGCGCTGCGCGTACGCCGCGCCAACTCGACGGTCGAGCTTCCTTCCGGCGGATCGCTGGTGATGGCCGGGCTCCTTCAGGAACAGACCAAGCAGAACCTCAACGGTCTGCCGGGACTGATGAACCTTCCGGTGCTCGGCGCCCTCTTCAAGAGCCGCGACTATCTCACCGGCCAGACCGAATTGATGATCATGGTGACGCCTTATGTCGTGAAGCCGAATGCGCCGCAGGCGCTGGTCCGGCCCGACGACGGCTTTGCCAATCCGTCCGATCAGTCGACCGTGCTGCTCGGCCGCTTGAACCGGATTTACGGCGTGCCTGGTGCGAACGAGCCGAAGCGCCTCAAGGGCGACTACGGCTTCATCCTCGATTGAGTTGTTGGAGCGTATGATGTCAGTAACCAGTAATTCCGGCCGCCTTCGCGCAGCGCTCCTGCTCGGAATCGTTTCGCTCGCGATGGCGGGTTGCCAGACCGACCGCATCGTGACCGGGACGGTGCCGCTGGATTACCGCGACCGGCATCCGATCCAGATCAATGAAGGCACCCGCACGGCACAGATGTTCATCGGCTCCGGCCGCACCGGCCTGACGCCCGAACAGCGCGCACTCGCCGGCGGCTTCGCTTCGCAGTGGCGCCGCTACGCTTCCGGCGCGATGACGATCGAATTGCCGGCGGGCGTCAGCAATGAAGTTTCGTCGAGCCGCACGCTGCGCGAACTGCGCAGCCTGCTTTCGGCATCCGGCGTGCCGCCGCGCGCGATCCAGATCGTCGCCTATCAGCCGTCGTCGCCGTCGAATATCGCGCCGATCCGGCTTTCGTTCCCCGCGGTGAGCGCGCAGGTTGCGAACCGCTGCCACGCCGGTCAGGACGACCTCGGCGTGACGCCGAGCTTCGAAGGCTGGCAGAACTATCCGATGCGCAACTTCGGCTGCGCCACCCAGCATAACCTCGCGGCTTCGGTCGCCAATCCGGAAGACCTCGTGCAGCCGCGCGCCGAGCAGCCATCTTATGCCGCGCGCCGCCGCGCCGTGATGGAGAAATATCGCGCAGGGCAGGATCCTTCGACGGTTTATCCGAACACCGCCAAAGCAAGCACTGTGGGACAGTGATGAGAGTCGCACCCGTACTCGAGCATAATCAGGCCGTTGCCGAACCGGAGCACCACATCGCTCCGGTGCCGCGCATTACGATTCAGGCCTTCTGCGAAACGCCCGAACTCGCACATTCCGTGCAGGCTGCCGGCGCCGACCGGCGCATGGCGCGCGCGCATGTGAAGGTTTCCATGGGTGGCCTTCCTGCCGCGGAAGAAGCCTATCGCGGTGCCGCGACGCCGAACGTGATTCTGGTCGAATACAACGGGCACGGAAACGCGCTCCTCGAAGGCCTAGACCGGCTCGCCGAGAGCTGCGACGAGGGCACGCGGGTGCTGGTCGTCGGCCGCGTCAACGACATCATTCTGTATCGCGAACTCGTCCGCCGCGGCGTCAGCGACTATCTGGTTGCGCCGCTTGCGCCGCTCGATATCGTCGCTGCGATCTCGGGTTTATATGGCGCCGCCGATGCGAAGCCGGTCGGCCGTATCATCGCGGTGATCGGCGCCAAGGGCGGCGTGGGCGCTTCCGCCGTTGCGCACAATCTGGGCTTCGCGATTTCCCGCGACCTTGCGATTGACACCGTCGTCGCCGATCTCGATCTTCCGTTCGGCACCGCCGGTCTCGACTTCAATCAGGATCCGCCGCAGGGCATCGCCGACGCGGTGTTTTCGCCTGATCGCGTCGATAACGCATTCGTCGATCGCCTGCTTTCGAAATGCACCGATCACCTGAGCCTGCTCGCCGCGCCCGCGACGCTGGACCGCGAGTATGACATTTCGCCGGAAGGCTTCGAGCCGATCTTCGATACGTTGCGCGCTTCCGTTCCGGTGATCGTGCTGGACCTGCCGCACGTCTGGAGTGGTTGGGCCAAGCGCGCGCTGCTTGCGGCGGACGACATTCTGATCGTCGCGGCGCCCGATCTCGCTAACCTGCGCAATGCCAAGAACATGTTCGATCTCGCCAGGGCCGCGCGGCCAAATGATCGCGCGCCGATGTATCTCTTGAACCAGGTCGGCATACCGAAGCGGCCCGAGGTAAAAACGGCGGATTTCGCAAAGGCGCTCGGCGCCGAGCCGATCGCCGCGATTCCGTTCGAGCCGCAGATATTCGGCACCGCCTCGAACAACGGTCAGATGATCGCCGAGGTATCGGCCAAGCATAAGACCGCCGAAACCTTCCTCCAGATCGCGAAGACCATCACCGGCCGTTCGGAAGCAAGGAAGCAGAATACCAGCGCGCTCTCGCCGCTGCTGGCCAAGCTAAGAGGCTTGAAGAAGTAGTTCGCAGGTTCGGGGTTCGGAATGTTCGGCAAAAGAGGCAATAGCGGCGGCGACACCGGTTTGCGGGAGACACCGCGTCAACCGGCGCAACCTGCGCCGCAGCCGGCACCGGCGCAGATGCTGCCGCCCGCGACCGTTTCCGATTTCGCGCCTAAGCAGCCGGCAAAGGCTCCGTCGCTTTCGGCGCCGCCGCTTGCGCCCGCCGCGCCGCCGCCGATGATGAGCAATCAGCGCTCGGAAAGCTTCTACGAGGTCAAGGGCCAGATTTTCGGCGCGCTGATCGAGGCGATCGACCTGACCCAGCTCGCGAAGCTCGAGCCGATCGCCGCGCGCGAAGAAATCCGCGACATCGTCATCGAGATCATCACGATCAAGAACGTCGTGATGTCGATTGCCGAACAGGAAGAACTGCTCGACGACATCTGCAACGACGTGCTCGGTTACGGTCCGCTGGAGCCGCTGCTTGCGCGCGACGACATCGCCGACATCATGGTGAATGGCGCGAACACGGTCTACATCGAAGTCAAGGGCAAGATTCAGCAGACCGGAATCCGCTTCCGCGACAACCAGCAGCTTCACAACATCTGCCAGCGCATCGTCAGCCAGATCGGCCGCCGTGTCGACGAATCCTCGCCGATCTGCGACGCCCGCCTGCCGGACGGCTCGCGCGTCAACGTGATTGTGCCGCCGCTTTCGATCGACGGTCCCGCGCTCACCATTCGTAAGTTCAAGAAGGACAAGCTCAAGCTTTCCGATCTCGTCAAGTTCGGCTCGGTCTCCGATCAGGGCGCGGAATTGCTGCGCATCATCGGCCGTTGCCGCGTGAACACGCTGATTTCCGGCGGCACCGGCTCGGGTAAAACGACGCTGCTGAACTGTCTCACCGCCTATATCGACAACGACGAGCGCATCATCACCTGCGAAGACGCCGCCGAATTGCAGCTCCAGCAGCCGCACGTCGTGCGCCTGGAAACGCGACCGCCGAACCTGGAAGGCGAAGGCCAGGTCACGATGCGCGATCTGGTGCGAAACTGTCTTCGTATGCGTCCCGAGCGCATCATCGTCGGCGAAGTCCGCGGACCCGAGGCGTTCGACCTGTTGCAGGCCATGAACACCGGCCACGACGGCTCGATGGGCACGCTGCACGCGAACTCCCCGCGCGAAGCGCTCTCCCGTCTGGAATCGATGATCACCATGGGCGGCTTTTCGCTGCCGCCGCGTACCATCCGCGAAATGGTGGTGTCCTCGATCGACGTCATCATTCAGGCCTCGCGCATGCGCGACGGTTCCCGCCGCATCACGCATGTCACCGAAGTGGTCGGCATGGAAGGCGAAGTCGTCACCACGCAGGACCTCTTCGTGTTCGACTATCTCGGCGAAGATCAGAACGGCAATCTGCTCGGCCGCCACCGTTCGACCGGCATCGGCCAGCCGCGCTTCTGGGATCGCGCCAAGTATTATGGCGAGCAGACGCGGCTCGCCGCGGCGCTGGACGGTGCTGAAATCGACGACGTGCTGGGCCGCAAATGAGTTCGGTCGCCTTCGCATTCCTGATCACGGTCGCCGTCGGCGGCGTGCTTTACGTCTTCATCTACCCGATGATCTCGGGAGAGAAGCGCGTCGAGCAGCGGCTGAAGGAAATATCGGTCGACGAGATTCAGGCCAAGCGCGGACGGGCGAAGAGTGCGGACGCGGCCACGACGCGCAGGCAGCAGGTCGAAGAATCGCTGAAGCATCTCGAAGCACGCCGCCGGAACGTCAAGAATCCGCCGATCGAGGTTCGCCTGCAACAGGCCGGTCTCTCGATCGGCAAACGGCAGTTCTACATGTTCAGCGCGGCAGCCGGCCTCGTATGCTTCGTGCTGATGTATCTGTCCGGCATGGGCCTTCTGCTCGCTGTCCCAGCGTTTCTCGCGGGAGCTTTCGGCATTCCGCGCTGGTTTCTGGGTTATCGGAAGAAGAAGCGCGAAAACAAATTCATCAGCGAGCTTCCGAACGCGATCGACGTCATCGTGCGCGGCGTGAAAGCCGGTCTTCCGATCGGCGACTGTATCCGCATCATCGCGAACGAAACCGTCGAGCCGGTAAAAGGCGAATTCCGCCAGATCGCCGAAGGCCAGGCCGTCGGCATGTCGCTTTCGGATTCGGCCTCGAAAATGTACGAGCGCGTGCCGCTGGCGGAAGCGAACTTCTTCGGTATCGTACTTGCGATTCAGCAGCAGGCCGGCGGCAACCTTTCCGAAGCGCTCGGCAATCTTTCGCGCGTGTTGCGCGAGCGCAAGAAGATGGCGGAAAAAATCAAGGCGATGTCGATGGAGGCCAAGGCCTCTGCCGCCATTATCGCATCGCTCCCCTTCGCGGTCATGACGCTCGTTTACCTGACGAGCCCCGGCTATATCGAATTGCTTTGGACGACGTCGATGGGCCGCGTGCTGATGGCCGGTTCGGTGGTGTGGATGCTGATGGGCGTCTTTGTCATGAAGCGCATGATCAACTTCGATTTCTAAGGGCGGACCCGATGGTCGATCTGATATATGACAGGCTGAGCGACGCCCGCTTCATGACGACGCTGTTCACCGCGATCGCGGTGATTGCGACGATCTATACGATCGCGATGCCGTTCATCTCCGGCGATGGTCTCGACCGGCGCATGAAGACGCTTGCCGTCGAGCGCGGCCAGATTCGGGCGCGCGAGCGCGAGAAGCTCGCTCGCGGCGAGAAGGTCAACCTGCGGCCGACGCCGAAGGCCTTCATGCAGAACATCGTCGAGAAGCTCGACCTGAAGAAGTGGGTCGGCGAGGAAGAGGCGAAGATAAAGCTGGTGCAGGCCGGCTACCGCGGGCAGGGCCCGCAGGTTACGTTTCTGTTCTTTCGCATGGTCGTTCCCATCGCGATGTTCCTCTTCGCGGTATTCTATTTATTCGTGCTGGTGCCGATCAATCAGCCGCCGATGGTCAAGCTCGGCATCTGCATCGGCGCGGCCTTTCTCGGCATGAAGGCGCCGCAGCTTTTTCTGAAGAATGTGATTACGCGCCGCCAGCAATCCATTCGCCGCGCGTTTCCCGATGCACTTGACCTGCTTCTGATCTGCGTGGAGTCCGGCATGTCGATCGACGCCGCCTTCAAGCGCGTCAGCCAGGAAGTCGGCTCGCAATCGGTGCCGCTCGCGGAAGAACTGACGCTGACGACAGCGGAGCTGTCGTATTTGCAGGACCGCAGGCAGGCCTTCGAAAATCTTGCCATCCGGACCGGCATCGATGGTGTGAAGGCGGTCTGTACCGCGCTCATTCAGGCCGAGCGCTACGGTACGCCACTCGCGCAGGCGCTGCGCGTGCTGGCGCAGGAAATCCGCGACCAGCGCATGTCCGAAGCCGAGAAGAAAGCGGCAGCGCTGCCGCCGAAACTCACCGTGCCGATGATCCTGTTCTTCCTGCCGGTGTTGTTCATCGTCATCATGGGCCCGGCCGCGATCCGGGTGATGGAACTCAAGTAACGAAAAACGCCCGCTCGAAAGCGGGCGTTTCCTTTTCGCTCCGGACAGGGACTTCAGGACTGCGTGCGCGGGATGTTACGCGGCTGTTGCTGCTGGCGGATCATGTCGCGCAGTGCCGCGATGTTGGCGCTGGCTTCCTCCGGCGGCAGGTCGCCGGCTGCGATCTTCTCCGCCTCGTCGAATTTGCCCTGCAATGCGAGCGAGAGCGCGAGGTTCTGCCGCACGCGCTTCTCCGCGCGCGGGTTGGCGGCGGCACGCCGCAGCGTCGTTTCGGCCTGCTTCAGATCTTTCGAGAGAATGTAGGAAAGCCCCAGATTCGAAAGGATCGCGGGTTCTTCCGGCGCCATCTTGAGCGCGGTCTGGTAGTAGCGGCGCGCTTCCCTGTAGTTGCCGAGCTGGTCCTGGATCGCGCCCTGCGCGTTCAGGATACGCCAGTCGGGCCGGTCGGGCGTATGCGCGCGCGAAAGCACGTCGAGCGCCTGCTGGAGCCGTCCGACTTCGGCGAGCGCGCGGCCATATTCGCCGAGTACGCCCTTGTGTTTCGGATTCTTGAGCGCCGCCTGTTCCAGCACCGCGACGGCCTGCGCGTTCTGGTCGGAGCGGCGAAGCGCTTGGGCATAGGCGATCGCGGTCTCGGGGTCGGCGGGCTGCGCCTGGTAGGCCTGTCCGAGCCGCTCGGTCTCGGCACGCGGGTCATTCGCCGTTGCGCGAAACGGGCTCTGGATGGAGCCTGTGATGTCGTTGCTGTTCGGCTTGGTGGCGCAGGCGCCGAGAGACGCGGCAAGCACGGCGAGAAGCGCGAACTTCGAGACGCTGTCGAGGAAGCGCTGCTGCTTCCGGATTGCGGGATTACACTGCATACAATTACTCCGCGCGCCTGCCGGCCGCGGAGGCCGGAAGGCTCCGCAAAGCAATAGAGAGTTAACCCTAACGCTGCGTTAAGCCCGCTTTCTCAGGCTATTCCGGCGTGGTAGACGGCAAAAAACACGGAAAAATCCCCTTGGACCAAGCTCCTCATTTCGCCCTCGTGCCTGCCTCCGCCCAAGCCAAGCCCATCTGGTGCGTCGATGACGCATCATGGAAAGAGGTTCGCGAAAGCCTGCCCGCAGCCGCCCGCGCCTTTGCCGAAGCCTCCGGTTTCGCGCCCGATGCCGGCCGGCATCTCGTACTTCCGGACGGCAAGGGCGGCATTGCGGGATGCCTGTTCGGGCTCGGCAAGAAGAATGCGAAATTTCCCGATCCGCTGCTTGCGGGAAAACTCGCGACCGTGCTGCCGGAGGGCGACTGGAAATTTGCGCAAGCGCCGAAGGACGCGCGCATGGCCGCGATCGCCTTCGCGCTCGGTTCCTACCGCTTCACGCGCTACCGCGACGGCAAGAAGAAAGCGCCGCGGCTCGTGGTGCCGTCCGGCATCGATGCGAAGGAAGTCACGCGCATCGCCGAAGGTGTTTCGCTCGCCCGCGATCTCGTGAACACGCCTGCGAACGATCTCGGCCCCGCCGAACTGGAAGCCGCGATCCGCAAGCTCGCGAAGAAGCACGGCGCGAAAGTTTCGAGCGTCGCCGGCAAGGACTTGCTCAAGAAAAATTTCCCGCTGGTCTATGCCGTCGGGCAGGGCAGCGAACGCGCGCCGCGCCTCGTCGAGTTCACCTGGGGCAAGCCTTCGCACCCGAAAGTGACGCTGGTCGGCAAAGGCGTTTGCTTCGATACCGGCGGCCTCGACATCAAGCCAAGCGCCGGAATGTTGCTCATGAAGAAGGACATGGGCGGTGCCGCCGCTTCGCTCGCGCTCGCGCACATGATCATGGACGCGAAGCTGAAAGTCCGGCTTCGCGTGATCGTTCCCGCGGTGGAAAATTCGATCTCCGGCATCGCTTTCCGTCCCGGCGACATCTTCAAGAGCCGTAAGGGCATTACGGTCGAGATCGGCAACACCGATGCCGAAGGCCGCCTCGTGCTCGCGGACGCGCTGACACTGGCCGACGAAGAGAAGCCCGAGCTGTTGATCGACTTCGCGACGCTCACGGGTGCGGCGCGCGTGGCGCTCGGACCTGAAATCCCGCCGGCGTTCACGAACGACGACGCACTCTGGAATGCGCTCGCGAAACATTCGGCGGAGCAAGCCGACCCACTGTGGCGCCTGCCGTTGTGGCAGCCTTACATGGAGATGCTGAGTTCGCGCACCGCCGACACCAACAACGTCGGCGGCGGCCACGCAGGCGCGATTGTCGCGGCACTGTTCCTTTCCAAATTCGTCGCGCAGGCAAAGAGTTGGCTGCATCTCGACATCTTCGCGTGGAATCCGAAAGAGAAGCCGGGCCGCCCCGAAGGCGGCGAGGCGCATTCGGCGCGCGCGCTCTATGCGCTGTTAACCGAACGCTACGGCTGAGGCTTGCGCGGTGCGGCGGCGCCTGAAATGATACGGCTCCGAAACGATTTATCGAGCGAGCCGTGGCTGTCGAAATCCGTCCGTCGCAGGCGCTGAAGCTCCTGCACGACCTGAATTACGAGATGGTTCGCGACGACGATCGCGACCTCTCGGCGCGGCAGATTACGATTCTGCTCACCGTTTATCTCGAGCAACCGCCGCATACGGTACGCGGTCTCGCCGCCAAGTTGAACGTCACCAAACCCGTGATCACCCGCGCGCTCGACACCATGGGCCGCATGGAGCTGTTGCAGCGCCGCCGCGATCCTTCCGATCGCCGCAACGTGCTCGTGCAGCGCACCGTGAAGGGCGCGCTTTACGTCGAGCGGCTCGGCGATCTCATGGTCGCGAAAGCCAAAGAGTTGCCGCTATGAGCGATTTCGAGAAGCGGCTCACGCCCGCGCGTCCCGATCTCGCGGCCTCTTACTTGCGCGGCAAGGTAGAAGCCGCGCGTTTCGTGGACGGCGTCACGATGCAGGTCGTCGATGTTTCCGCGCCGCTGCGCAGCGCCCCGACTTCCGAAGCCATGTTGGATACCGAAGCGCTGCATGGCGAGCGCGTCGTCATCTACGAAGAAACCGACGAAGGCTGGTGCTGGGGCCAGCTTGCGCGCGACCGCTATGTCGGCTGGCTGCCGTCGAATGCGCTCGCGAAAGAAAGCGCAAAGCCGGCGCATCGCGTCCGCGCGCTGCGGACTTTTATCTTCCCGAAATCCGACATCAAATCACCGCCGATGGCGTCGCTCTCTTTCGGCAGCGAGATCGCGGTCCTTCGCGAGGAGGGGATGTTCGCCGTGATCGCGAATGGCGGCTTTATTCCGAAGCAGCACCTCGCGGCGCTGGATTTCCGCGAGCAGGATGCGGTCGAGGTGGCAAGCCGGTTTCTCGGCACGCCTTATCTCTGGGGCGGCAAGACTTCCGCGGGTCTCGATTGCTCGGGGCTCGTACAGCTTGCGCTCCAGAGCACGGGCCGCGAATGCCCTCGCGACAGCGACATGCAGCAGAAGATCGGCACGCCGGTTTCGTTCTCGGACGACGAAAATGCGCTCGCACGCGGCGACCTGATATTCTGGAAAGGCCATGTCGGTTTTTACGCGGGCGAGGGCAAATTGCTCCACGCGAATGCGTTCCACATGGCGGTGGCGATGGAGCCGCTCTCCGACGCAATCGCGCGAATTCGCGCAACCGGTTCGGAAGTGATCGCCGTCCGGCGTCCCTAAGGCGATTGCGGAATATCAATTACGGATTGTCATGCCTCTCCTAGACGATCTCCATGAAAAAGATCGTGGTCATCGACGGGCATCCCGATCCCGATCCCGCCCGCTTCGGGCACGTGCTTGCCGCGGCTTATGCAACGTCTGCGAAAGACGCCGGTCACGAAGTCCGCACGATCGAGATTGCGAGCGCGGGCATCGAGGTGCTGCGCTCCGGCAAGGATTGGGAAAAGGGCGAAGTGCCGGCCGCCGTCAAGGACGCGCAAGCAACGATTGCCTGGGCTGACCACGTCGTCATTCTGTTTCCGCTCTGGCTCGGGGCGATGCCGGGGCTTCTTAAGGGCTTTTTCGAGCAAGTGTTTCGTCCCGGCTTTGCGATCGGTACCGGCAAGCGCGCGCTTTCAGGCGGGCTGTTAAAAGGAAAATCCGCCCGCGTGGCCGTGACCATGGGCATGCCGGGATTTTTCTATCGCCTGTTCTTTTTCTCGCACAGCGTAAGCAGCCTCAGGCGAAACATTCTCTATTTCGTAGGCATCAAGCCGGTCCGGCAAACGCTCATCGGCACCGTGGAAAACCCGGCGTCCCGCGCACGCGGATTGGAGACCATGCGCCGGCTCGGCCGCGAGGCGAAATAGATTAGGAAGCCATGTCCTGCGCGGCTTCGAGCGAGAAGGCTGCGGCGAACAGCGCGCGGGTGTAATCGCTCTCCGGGCTTTTGAAGAGCTTCTCCGCTGGGCCCTGCTCGACGATCCTGCCGTCCTTCATCACCATCACATGGCTTGCGAGGGCCGCGACCACGCGCAGGTCGTGGCTGATGAAGAGATAGGTCAGTTCGCGCTTCTTTTGCAGGTCGCGCAGCAGATCTACGATCTGCGACTGCACCAGCATGTCGAGCGCGCTGGTCGGCTCGTCCAGCACCACGAACGAAGGCTCCAGCACCATGGCGCGCGCCACCGCGATGCGCTGGCGCTGGCCGCCGGAAAATTCGTGCGGGTAGCGATGCCGCGTCGCCGGATCGAGGCCGACGTCCTTGAGCGCATCCGCCGCGCGGCGGTCGCGTTCTTCCGCCGAAAGCTGCGGCTGATGCACGCGCAAGCCTTCGGAAACGATGTCGGTGATCGACATGCGCGGCGAGAGCGAGCCGTAAGGGTCCTGAAACACGATCTGCATGTCGCGGCGGAAGGGGCGCATCGCCTTGAATTTCAGGCCTTGCAGCGGCTTGCCGAGGAACACGATCGGCCCGTCGCTCGAAATGAGCCGCAAGAGCGCAAGACCGAGCGTCGTCTTGCCGGAGCCGGATTCGCCGACCACGCCGAGCGTCTCGCCGCGGCGGATTCTCAGCGTCACGCCATCGACCGCCTTGATGTGGCCGACCGTGCGCTTGAAGAGCCCGCGCTTGATCGGATACCAGACCTTGAGGTCTTCGGTCGAAATCATGGTCGGTGCGTCGGGCTGCGAAGGTGCGGGCTGCACGCGCGGCTCGGCCGCAAGCAGCGCTTTCGTATAAGGGTGCTGCGGGTTCTTGAAGATTTCCTCGACCGGGCCCTGCTCGACGATCTTGCCCTGCTTCATCACGCAGACGCGGTCCGCGATCTTGCGCACGATGTTGAGGTCGTGCGTGATGAACAGCATCGCCATGCCGAGGCGGCCTTGCAGCTCTTTCAGTAGCTTCAGGATCTGCGCCTGCACGGTGACGTCGAGCGCGGTCGTCGGCTCATCCGCGATGAAAAGATCGGGCTCGTTTGCGAGCGCCAAAGCAATCATCACGCGCTGGCGCTGCCCGCCAGAAAGCTGGTGCGGGTAGGAGCCGAGCCGCTCGGCGGGCTCGGGGATACCGACCTCGGTGAGCAGTTCGATCACGCGCTGGCGCGCCGCGTCGCCGCTCATGCCGCGATGGACTTCGAGCACTTCGACGATCTGCTGGCCGATGGTGTGCAGCGGGTTCAGCGAGGTCATCGGCTCCTGAAACACCATGGTGATGTCGTTGCCGCGCACGCCGCGCATTTCCCGCTCGGAAAGTTTCAGGAGATCGCGCCCCTGAAACAGGATTTCGCCGCTCGGATGATGCGCCGACGGCGGCAACAGCCGCAGCACCGAAAGCCCGGTCACGGATTTGCCGGAGCCCGATTCGCCGACCACGGCGAGCGTCTCGCCCTTCTTCACCTCGAAGGAGATGCGGTCGACCGCAAGCGTTTCACGCTCGCTCTGCCGGAAGGCGACCGAGAAGTCCTTGATCTGCAACAGCGCGTCGCCGCTCATGAGAAGGTCTTTCGCGGATCGAAGGCGTCGCGGATCGCTTCGCCGATGAAGATGAGAAGGGTGAGCAGGACCGCGACCGTAAAGAAGCCGGTGATGCCGAGCCACGGCGCTTGCAGGTTATTGCGGCCCTGATTGAGAAGCTCGCCGAGCGAAGGCGAGCCGGGCGGAAGCCCATAGCCGAGATAGTCGAGCGCGGTCAGCGTCATGACCGAGCCCGAGAGAATGAACGGCATGAAGGTGAGCGTCGCCACCATCGCGTTCGGCAGGATGTGGCGATACATCAGGACGGTGTTGGAAACGCCCAGCGCGCGCGCGGCCTGCACGTATTCGAAGTTGCGTGTGCGCAGAAACTCCGCGCGCACGACCCCGACCAGCGACGTCCATGAAAACAGCAGCAGGATGCCGAGCAGCACGAAGAAGCCCTGCGGCAGCACGGCGGCCACGATCAGGAGCACATAGAGTGTCGGGATCGAAGTCCATATTTCGATGAAGCGCTGGAAGGCGAGATCGACCCAGCCGCCGAAATAGCCCTGCACCGCGCCGGCCGCGATGCCGATGATCGAGGAGAAGATCGTGAGCGTCAGCCCGAAGATCACGGAGATGCGGAAGCCGTAGATCATGCGCGCGGTGACGTCGCGCGCCGCGGTATCGGTGCCGAGCCAGTTCTGGTCGAGATCGGCGCAGCTTGTCGCGCCCTTCTTCTTCTCCACCGCCGGTTTGCATTCGGCTTCCGAATACATCCAGGTCGGCTTGGAAGGGGCGGGCGTCGGCACGTCGTAATTGATCGTCGAATAGTGGAAGCGGATCGGCGGCCAGAGCATGTAGCCGCCCTTTTCCTTGATCAGCCGCTGCACTTCCGGGTCGCGGTAGTTCGTTTCGGTTTCGAAGTCGCCGCCGAAAGTCGTCTCCGGATAGAATTCGACGATCGGATAGTACCACTTGCCTTCGTAGGAAACGAGGAACGGCTTGTTGTTCGCGACCAGCTCGGCGCAGAGCGAGATCGCAAACAGGATCGCGAAAATCCAGAGCGACCAATACCCGCGCCGGTGGCGCTTGAAGTTTTCCCAACGGCGGCGATTGATCGGCGACAGCCGTTCCTGTTTGGCTTCGGCCTCGACATTATCCTTGTGCTGCTCGAGCACCGGGGTCTGTGTGATCTCGTTCATGCGATCAGACCTCGCGCGACTCGAAGTCGATGCGCGGATCGACCCAGGTGTAGGTGAGATCGGAGATCAGATTCACGATCAGGCCCATCAGCGAGAAGATATAAAGTGTGGCGAACACCACCGGATAGTTGCGCTTCTCGACTGCCTCGAAGCCCAGAAGCCCGAGTCCGTCGAGCGAGAAAATCTGTTCGATCAGGAGCGAGCCGGAGAAGAACGCGCTGATGAACGCGCCCGGAAAGCCCGCGATGATGATCAGCATGGCGTTGCGGAACACATGGCCGTAAAGCACGCGCCGCTCGGACAAACCCTTCATGCGCGCGGTGGTCACATATTGCTTGCGGATTTCGTCGAGGAACGAATTTTTCGTGAGCAGCGTCATGGTCGCGAACGAGCCTAGCAGCATCGACAGGATCGGCAGCGTCAGATGCCAGAAGTAGTCGGTGATCTTCCCGAAGAAGGAAAGTTCGTCCCAGTTCGGCGAGGTCAGCCCGCGCAACGGGAAGGCGGAGTTCAGGCCCCATGGCAGGTTCAGCGAGCCGCCGGCGAACACGATGATCAGGAAGATCGCGAACATGAAGGCTGGAATCGCATAGCCGACGATCACGATCGCCGAGGTCCAGGCGTCGAAGCGCGAGCCGTCGCGCACCGCCTTTGCGATGCCGAGCGGAATCGAGATGAGATAGGTCAGCAGCGTCAGCCACAGCCCGAGCGAGATCGACACCGGCATTTTCTGGATGATCAGGTCGAGCACGCGCGCGTCGTGGAAATAGCTTTTGCCGAAATCGAACCGCGCATAGTTCCATATCAGGAGCAGGAAACGCTCATGTGCGGGCTTGTCGAAGCCGAACTGCTTTTCGAGGTCCTTGATGATCTGCGGGTCCAGACCCTGCGCGCCGCGGTAACGCGAAGTCGAGGCGTCTAAACCGGAACTGCTTGGGTTGTTCTGCCGGTAGATTTCGCTGCCGCCCCGGTTGAGCCGGTCGGAGGTGGAAACGTCAGCGCCGGTCAGTTGCGCGATCGCCTGTTCGACCGGCCCGCCGGGCGCGAACTGGATCACCAGAAACGAGACCAGCATGATCCCGAGGATGGTCGGAATGATGAGAAGCAGCCGGCGAACGATATAGGCGAGCATGCAGGCCTCTGCGGCAATGGATGTTTACAAACTGCGCGGCTTCTTACGCCCGGTCAATCGGCCTTGGCGCGCCACCATGTCTCGGGGATCGCCCGCCCGTAACGCGGCTTTTCCTTGGGGTGTGCGAACACGTCCCAAAAGGCGATCCAGTGCGACGCTTTATTCCACTGTGGAATCCAGTAGTGCCCGACGCGCAACACGCGGTCGAGCGCGCGGCAGGCGAAGGTGAGCTCGTCGCGCGATTGCGCGGCCACGATCTTTTCGATCAGCGCGTCCACCACCGGGTCGGAGATGCCGGAGAGATTGCGCGATCCGGTCAGCTTCGCGGCAGCCGAAGAGAAATAAGTGCGAAGCGATTCGCCCGGCGTCGAACTCGTCGAGAAGCGCTGCACGGTGATGTCGAAATCGAAGGTCTGCAGCCTGAGCTGAAATTGCGCGGGATCGACCACGCGCATATTCGCTTCGATGCCGAGACGGCGCAGGTTGGAAATGACCGCGCTGTGATGCGGCTCGAAGGTAACCGTGTTGATGAGAAACTCGATCGTGATCGGCTCGCCCTTGGGCGTCACGCGCCTGCCGTCCTTGACCTCGCAACCCGCCTCGCGAAGAAGCGTGGCGGCGCGGCGCAGGAGCGTGCGGTCCTGACCGGAGCCGTCCGCCTGCGGCGGCACATAGGCATCGCCGAACACCGCTTCGTCCACCTTGCCGCGAAACGGCTCCAAGAGCGCAACTTCCTCCCGCGAAGGCTTGCCGGTCGCCGCCATGTCCGAGTTCTGGAAATAGGACGTGGTGCGGTCGTAGGAGCCGTACATCAGGTTCTTGTTCATCCATGGAAAATCCATGGTGAGGCCGAGCGCCTCGCGCACCCGCTTGTCGGAAAATTTCTCGCGCCGCGTATTGATGAACCAGCCCTGCGCACCGGAAGGCGTCTGGTCAGGCAGGACTTCCTTCTTCACGCGGCCGTCGCGCACGGCGGGAAAGTCGTAATTCGTGGCCCAGATGCGCGAGGTAAATTCTTCGCGGAAAAGATAGTTGCGCGCAGTGAAGCCCTGAAAGCCGACGTCGCGGTCGCGATAGAATTCGTAACGCAGGTTATCGAAGTTGTTTTGGCCGCGGCAGACGTTGAGTTTCTCGCCCCACCAGTTCGCAACGCGGTCGTACTCGATGAAACGCCCCGGCTCGAGCTTGCCGACACGGTAAGGGCCGGAGCCGAGCGGCGGGTTCAGGGTCGCTTCCTCGAAATTCCTGCCTTCGTAGTATTTCTTGGAAAGCACCGGGAGGCCCGCGACGATCAGCGGAATTTCGCGCCCTCGGCCTTTGACGAAATGGACGACGAGCATGTCGTCGCTTTCGGCCTCTACGGCATCGACATCGGTCAGCAACTGACGAAGGATATTATGCCCGATCGTCTTCAGCGTCGTGATCGTCCAGGCCGAGTCGTGCGCGGTCAGTTTCGTGCCGTCGTGAAAGCGCGCTTCCGGACGAATCCGAAAGCGGCACACGAGGCCGTCTTCGGAGAACGAAACCGAACTTGCGGCAAGGCCATACATCGCATCGGGCTCGTCGAGTGCGCGCACCATCAGCGACGCGAACGTTAGCTCCATGCCGAGCGCGCCGTCGTTCTTCTGCGAATAGATATTGAGCGTGTTGAAGGTTTCGAGGTTCTGGTTCACCTGGCCGGAAGAACCGAGCTGCGAGAACGCGCCGCCCTTCGGCGCTTCCGGATTGACATAATCGAAGTGCGGGAAGTTCGCCGGATATTTCAGGTCGCCGAACGACGACATGCCGTGACGCTCGGCGGCCGCGTTCTGCGCGCGCAAGGGGAGCGCGGCGGAGACACCGGCTGCGGCCCCGAGCGCGATGACGGTGCGGCGCGACAGCCGCGGCGTGTGCCTCACTTCTGCGTTCCGGTTTTCGCCGCGCGGTCCTTGTCAAACCACCAGATGTCGGGGAAACCGATCGAATATTTCGGCAGTTTGTCGGGCTTGCCGAAACGGTCCCAGCGCGCGATGCGGGTCACGCTGATGGTCCACATCGGCACCACGTAGTGATTCCACATCAGCACGCGATCCATCGCATGCGTGGCCGCGATCAGTTCCTCGCGGTCTTTCGCGAAGATGATCCGCTTGATCAGCGCGTCGACCGCTTCGTTCTTGATGCCGGCATAGTTGCGCGAACCCTGCCGGTCGGCGGCTTCCGAACCGAAATAGTCGAGTTGCTCGTTGCCCGGCGAGAGCGACTGGCCCCAGCCCGCGACGATCGCATCGAAGTCGCGCGTGCGGACGCGGTTCTGGTACTGCGAAGCGTCGATCTGGCGGATCGTGAACTGCACGCCGAGCCGTTTCAGGTCTTCGACATAGAACAGCACCACGCGCTCGAAGGTCGGATTCGCGATCAGGAACTCGATCGAAAGCGGCTCGCCGGTCTTGGTGTTGACCAGACGGCCTTCCTTGACCGCGTAGCCCGCTTCGCGAAACAGCTTCGCCGCCATAAGCAAATTCGTGCGGCGCGATTCGACGGAATCGAAAACCGGGTTCTTGTATTCGGTGGTGAAAACTTCCGGCGGTATTTTATCCCGCACGGTTTCGAGAATCTCGAGTTCCTTGCCCTGCGGCAGGCCCTTGAAGGAAAGTTCGGTGCCGCTGAAATAGGACGCGATCCGCTCGTATTGCCCGAAGAACAGCGTCTTGTTCATGTCCTCGAAGTTGAGCGCATAGTTCAGCGCTTGCCGCACCTTCGGGTCTTTGAACTTGTCGCGGCGCAGATTGAGAATGAAGCCCTGCATCACGCCGCTCGCGCGCTCGGGGAAGGTTTCGAGCAGCAGGCGCTTTTCCTGAACCGCCGGCACGTCGTATGCGGTAGCCCAGTTTTTCGCGACGTTCTCGACCCGGAAGTCGAAGTCGTCGGCCTTGAAGCCGATCAGTTCGGCATTGTCGTCGCGGTAATATTCGTAGCGGATTTCGTCAAAGTTGTTTTTGCCGACGTTCACCGGCAGCGACGCGCCCCAGTAATCCTTTACGCGCTCGTAGCTGATGGTGCGGCCCGGAATGAAGCTCTTGATTTTGTAGGCGGCTGAACCGAGCGGCGGCTCGAGCGTACCGTTCGCAATATTGCGCTCGTTGCCTTGCGCGTCCTTGCCGGTCCACCAGTGCTTCGGCAGCGGCGCGATCTGCCCGACGATCTGCGGCAGCTCGCGGTTGCCCGGCTGGTCGAAGGTGAAGGTCACGTCGCGATCGCCGGTCTTCTCGGCCTTGACGACGTGACGATAGTAAAAGCGCTGCGTCGGGCTGTGCTCTTTCAGCACCTGAAACGTCCAGATCACATCCTCGGGCGTGATCGGCTTGCCGTCGTGCCAGCGTGCATTCGCGCGCAGCCGGTAGGTCACCGAGGAGTAGTCGGCCGGATAGCGGACCGATTCCGCGATCAGCCCGTATTCGGTCGCGACTTCATCGAGCGAGCCGGTCATCAGCGTGTCGTAGAGCCCGCCGACGCCAGCCGCCGCGCTGCCGCGCGGAATGATGTGATTGAAGCTATCGAAGGTGCCGTTTTCGCCGAGCCGCAACAACCCGCCTTTCGGCGCGTTCGGATTGACGTAATCGAACCGCTTGAAGTCCGCCGGATATTTGACGTCGCCCATCAACGACAGCGCATGTCGCCACTGGGCTTCTTGCTGGGCGGGGACCGGCGAGGCGGAAGAGAAAACCAGCAGCGCGAGAAACAGCGTTCGCAAAAGATTCGGCGTCACAAATTACCTCCGTCGAACCCCCGCCGGTGCGGGGTCAATTTCGGGGGTGATTATGACCGTTTTGCGCGGGCGCGCCAAAGCGCACCTGCGATCTCGCGATGATTTGAGGAAAAACCGGCCTTATTGCTTGGCCGGCGCGTCTTTCTTCTCGGCCGGAGCGGGCGCGTCCTTCTTTTCCGCCGGCATTTCTTTTTTCTCGGCCGGAGCAGGAGCGTCCTTCTTCTCGGCGTCCTTCTGCTTGGGCGCGTCCTTCTTTTCCGCGTCCTTCTTGTCGCCGTCCTTTTTCTGCGCGTCGGGCGTGGCATTCACGGCGACGGGCTTGGGCAGCGGTGCGGGCGCGTCGGCCTGCTTGTTCAGATAGGCGATGACAGCAGCGCGGTCGGTTGCCTTGCGCAGGCCCAGGAAGGTCATCGAAGTGCCCGGCACGACCTTGCTCGGGTTTTCGAGGAACTTGTCGATCGCCTCAAACGTCCACTTGGCTTTCTTGGCCTTCATGGCGTTCGAATAATTGAAGCCTTCGTGGCTCGCGGAATCACGGTTCACGACGCCATAGAGATTCGGACCCACCTTGTTCGGGCCGCCCTTGGTGAAGTCGTGGCAGGCGACGCACTGGCGCGCGATCGACGCGCCCTTTTCGGGGTTCGCCTCGTTGAGCAGGTTCTCGAGCGGAATCTGCGGCTCGACCGCGGCCTGCTGCTGGCCGCCCTTGTCGTCCTTCGCCACGATCTCGTAGCCCGCCTTGTGCGGCGCGTGGGACGCGAAGATCCCGCCGGAGACGATGTTCAGTGCGAGGGTGAAGAGAAGGGTGCCGAGGATGGCACCCATGACTTTATTGAGTTCAAAGCTGTCCATCGGCCAGCGATTCCGAATGTTTTGCCGCCGGCGTCCCGGCGGCCAGGCCCCATTAATCAGGGCCAGACGTATCGCTTTGCCTCAATAGAGGCAACCCGTATAACCCGGCCGCCGCTGCTACCTTCTGCCGCCGCGAAAGTTGCAGAAAATAGCAGTTTTTCCGGGTGTTTCATGGCTCTAGAAGGCGCGCTCCGTACCGACCTGATCGTGCTGATTCCGGCACGGATGCAGGCGACCCGCTTGCCGGGCAAGCCGCTCGCCGACATCCACGGCAAACCGATGATTCTCCATGTGCTGGACCGCGCGCGCGAGGCCGGGATCGGGATTTCCGCGGTCGCGACCGACGATGAAGGCATCCGTGCCGCGGTCGAGGCAGCGGGCGGCCGCGCGATCATGACCCGCGCCGATCACCAGACCGGCTCCGATCGCATCTTCGAGGCGCTCGGCAAGGCCGATGCCGCCGCTGAAATTTCCATCGTGGTCAATCTGCAAGGCGATCTGCCGACCATCGAGCCGGACTCGATCCGCCGCGTGGTGGCGCCGCTCGCAGACCTCGCCGTCGACATTGCGACGCTCGGCGTCGAAATCACCGACGCGGAGGAAAAGACCAATCCGAATGTCGTCAAAATCGTCGGCACGCCGGTGGGTCCGGACCGGTTACGCGCGCTTTATTTCACGCGCGCCACCGCGCCGCATGGCGACGGTCCGCTCTACCATCACATCGGCATCTATGCGTATCGCCGCGCGGCACTCGAGCGCTTCGTGAAGCTGCCGCAGGCGACACTCGAAAAACGCGAGAAGCTCGAGCAGCTTCGCGCGCTGGAAGCCGGCATGCGCATCGATGTCGCGATCGTTGACGCGCTCCCGCTTGGTGTCGATACTCCCGCCGATCTCGAAAAGGCCCGCGCATTGCTCGCGGAGAAGCTGAGAAACTCCTGACATGGCAACGAAACGAACCATCGTCTTTCAGGGCGAGCCCGGCGCGAATTCACACATCGCCTGCCGCGAGCGCTTTCCGGACTATGAGCCGGTGCCGTGTCCGACCTTCGAGGACGCGTTCGCCGCGGTCTCGAACGGCGAGGCCGATCTCGCGATGATTCCGATCGAAAATTCGGTCGCGGGCCGGGTTGCCGACATTCATCATCTGATGCCGACTTCCGGGCTCGAGATCGTAGGCGAGTTCTTCCTGCCGCTGTCGCATCAGTTGATGGCGCCGCGAGGTGCTTCGCTCGACACCGTGAAGACGGTGCAGAGCCATGTCATGGCACTCGGCCAATGCCGCAACGTGATCCGCGAACTTGGGTTGACTGCAGTGATCGGCGCCGACACTGCGGGCTCCGCGCGGCAGATCGCCGAAGCGAACGACCCGGAGCGGGCGGCGATCGCCTCACGGCTGGCGGCCGAAATCTACGGCCTCGATATTCTTCGCGAGAATGTGGAGGACGAAGATCACAACACCACGCGCTTCATCATTCTCCAGAACGAGCCCGCCTGGGCGAAGCAGGGCGATGGCCTGATCGTGACCACCTTCGTCTTCAAGGTGCGGAACGTTCCCGCCGCGCTCTACAAGGCGCTCGGCGGCTTTGCGACCAACGGCGTTAACATGACGAAGCTCGAGTCGTATCAGATCGACGGCAATTTTGTAGCAACGCAGTTTTATGCCGACGTCGAAGGTCACCCCGACGATCGGGGCTTGCGCTTCGCGCTCGAGGAACTGGAATTCTTTTCGGAGGAATTGCGGATTCTCGGTGTCTATCCGGCGCATCCGTATCGCATGAAGGCGCGCGAAGACGCGCTCTAACGCGCTACAATTTCGTCATCCCCGCGAAAGCGGGACGACCTAGCGAGCGCTAGCCAAAAACGCCTTCGCCGCGCTCGACGAAGGTCTTGATTAGATGATGCGCGATTGCGATCGGCGGCGGCGCGAAGAATCGCGCCGGATGCTTGCCGGTAAGCAGCAGCCGGCATTCCTCTTTCGTGACCCAGCGCGCAGCCTCTAATTCCACTTCGTCGATCTTCAGTTTATCCGTCGTCGCCTCGACGAAGCAGCCGATCATCATCGACATCGGAAACGGCCAGGGCTGCGAGGCGAAATAGCTGACGCGACCGCCGGGAATGCCCGCTTCCTCGAGCGTTTCGCGCCGCACCGCTTCCTCGATGCTTTCGCCGGGTTCGACGAAGCCTGCGAGCGCCGACCACATGCCGGGCGGAAAGCGCGTCTGTCGCGCGAGCAGGCATTGTTCGCCGTGGATTGCGAGCATGATCACGCAAGGATCGGTGCGCGGAAAATGCTGCGCGGAGCAGGCTGCGCAATCCCGCCGCCAGCCGGCCTGCGCGGGCGCAGTCGGCTTCCCGCAATTCGAGCAGAAGCGGTGGCGCTCGTGCCAGAATAGAAGCGCCTTGGCGGTCGCAAGCGAAGACAGGTCCGCATGCGGAACGAGGCCTTGCAGCGCAATCGAGCGCAGATCGACCACGATGAAGCCGCCTTGCGCCTTGATCGCGTCGATCTGTGCGGGAGAAACCGCACGTGCAAAATGTCCGCAGCCGCTCGCATCTTTTCCGATCAACGCGATCTCAATCGGTTCGCCGGTGCGCGCGGCTTCCTCGTCGCTGAGCCCCGCGTCGAAGCTGTCCCCGCGCTTGGCGAGCACGAAGGACTCTCCGGCAATGACGAAATTGCGCGCGTTCTGCCGCAGCGATTGAATGAGTGCGGCGTCGCCGCGCTGTTCGCTCAGGCGGTCGAGCGCGGAGCCCGCATAGGTCAGGCTGATTTCGGGAAGGGGAGACATGCTTGGAATTCGCTTTCTTTGAAGACGCTGACACGCTGATTTGGCGGCTGCAATCCATCACCCTTGCATGGCTAATGCGCTTCGCAGTCTCGCAATCAGATCGGCTTTTGCCGCGTCATCATACGCCACGCGCGTCCCCGCGCCCCAGACCGGCCCCGGCCAGGCCGCGTCGCCCTCGTCGCGCGCGACGACATGAATATGAAGCTGGCGCACGATATTGCCGAGCGCGCCGACATTGATCTTGAGGCATTGCGTGACCGCGCGCAGCGCCGCCGAAACGCGCGCGATCTCTTCCATCGCGGCCGCCTGATCCGGCTCCGCAAGTTCGAACAGCTCCGAGACATTCTCCCGCTGCGGCACCAGCACGAGCCACGGAAAACGCGCATCGTCCTGGAGCCGCACTTCGCATAGCGCGAGCTTGCCGATCGCGATGGAATCGGCGGCAAGCCGCGGATCGAGCGAAATTTCCTTTGTCATTTGCCTGAATTCCGTCCCCGTGGCCGGGGAACAATAATGCGAATTTCCGGCTTGCGCTTGCCTTCCGTGGCCGAGCGCCCGATATAGAGAGCGGGAGGTTGGCGGTGGACGAGCCACTCGCCAACCGGGTCAGGTCCGGAAGGAAGCAGCCCTAACGAGACCGGTTTGGGTCATTGTTCCAGCCTCCCACTTCATTCCAAGGAACGCGGGCCGGATGGACGACACGCCTCACAAGAACGCGGCAGAAGGCGCCTCCTTGTTCGGCGAGGAGACGGGCGCCTACCGCGTACTGGCGCGCAAATATCGCCCGCGCAATTTCGACGATCTCATCGGCCAGGAGGCGATGGTCCGCACGCTCTCGAATGCGTTTGCGAGCGGGCGTATCGCGCAGGCTTATCTGCTGACCGGCGTGCGCGGCGTCGGCAAGACCACGACTGCGCGCATTCTCGCGCGCGCGCTGAATTACGAGCCGAAGTCCGGCAAGGACTCAGGGCCGACGCTCGACATGCCCGAACTCGGCAAGCACTGTCAGGAAATTCTCGAAAGCCGCCATGTCGATGTGATCGAGATGGACGCGGCTTCGCACAACAGCGTCGAGGACATCCGCCAGATCAACGACGCCGTGCGCTACACTCCGGTGAGTGCGCGCTACAAGGTTTACATCCTCGACGAAGTCCACATGCTTTCGGGCGCTGCCTTCAACGCGCTTTTGAAAACGCTCGAGGAGCCGCCGGCGCACGCGAAGTTTATCTTCGCGACGACGGAAGTGCGCAAAGTCCCGGTCACGATTCTTTCGCGCTGCCAGCGCTTCGACCTGCGCCGCGTCGATGCCGATACGCTCACCAAGCATCTCGGCAAGATCGCGGAAGCGGAAAAGATCGACGCCGAGCCGGAGGGCCTCGCGCTGATCGCCCGCGCCGCCGAAGGCTCGGTGCGCGATTCCTTGTCCTTGCTCGATCAGGCGATCGCCCATGGCGGTGCCAGCGTGAAAGCCGCCGAAGTACGCGAGATGCTGGGTCTCGCCGATCGCACCCGCATCATCGATCTGTTCGAATCGCTGATGAGCGGTAATATTCAGGAAGCGCTGAAGCTGTTCCGCGAGCAATACGACCTCGGCGCCGATCCGGTGTCGGTGCTGACCGATCTCGCCGAATTCAGTCATCTGCTCACGCGCTTCAAGGTGGTGCCGTCGTCGCTCGACGATACGAGCCTGGTTGAGGCAGAACGCAAGCGCGGCAAGGAACTCTCCGAGCGGCTTTCGATCCGCGTGCTGTCGCGAGCGTGGCAGATGCTTTCAAAAGGCATTTCGGAATCCGCCACCTCCGGCAAGCCGGTACAGGCCGCCGAAATGGTGCTGGTACGGCTCGCTTATGCTTCCGACCTGCCGACGCCCGACGAGGCGTTGAAGATGCTGGCCGATGGCGGCGGCAACGGCGCGGGCGCATCTTCCGGCAGCGCCGCGAACGTGCCTTCCGGTGCGCCGCGCATGCAGATGGCGCAAGGCGCCGGCAATGCGATCGGGCGTCCGGCGTCTCGTCCCGCCGCGGCACCCGACAACGTACCGCAACTGCAATCGCTCGAAGATGTCTATGCGCTCGCGGAAAAGAACCGCGATTTGCAGATCAAGCTCGCGCTGAAAAATTTCGTCCGCCTCGTGAAACTCGAGGAAGGCAGAATCGAAATTTCGCTCGATGCGGGTGCGCCGCTGAATTTCGCTGGCACGCTCGGCGCGAAACTTTCGCAATGGGCGGGTCGCCGCTGGGTCGTCATCGTCTCGCGTGAACGCGGCGGTGAAACCTTGGCGGAAAAGGAAGAGAAATCCCAGGCGCAACTGAAAGCGGATGTGCGCCAGCATCCCGCCGTGCAGGCGGTGCTGAATGCTTTTCCGGGCGCGGAGATTACCGCGGTGCGCCGCAAGGCGGCTTCGCCGGAATCCGAAAATCCCGCCGAAGGCCTCGATGCGCCGGTCGAAAACGACGAAGAATAAGGAGCGAACGCGATGCGCGACATGCTCGGCATGATGGGCAAGATCAAGGAACTGCAGGCGAACATGGAGCGCATGCAGGCCGAACTCGAGACGCTCGAAGTCACCGGCGCGGCCGGCGGCGGTCTGGTCTCCGTCACCGTGAACGGCAAGGGCGTGCTGAAGAAAGTTTCCATCGACCCGAGCCTGATGAAGGCCGACGAGAAAGAAATCGTCGAAGACCTGATCGTCGCGGCTTCCGCCGACGCGCGCGCGAAATCCGAAAAGCTGGTCGAGGAAAAAGCGAAAGCGCTGACCGGCGGCCTGCCGCTGCCGCCGGGCATGAAACTTTTTTGAGCACGCTCTAGATGCGCCGCGTCGTTGCCGGGCCGGAAATCGAGCGGCTCATTCAACTGCTCTCGAAACTTCCCGGCCTCGGCCCGCGTTCCGCGCGCCGCGCAGCACTGCATCTCGTGAAGAAACGCGAGGAATTGATGCAGCCGCTGACCGCAGCACTCGGCGACGCGCTCGAGAAAATCGTGGTCTGCGACACCTGCGGCAACATCGATACGCGAAACCCTTGCATGGTCTGCGCCGACGAAACCCGAGACCGCTCGCTTCTGATCGCGGTCGAAAACGTCGCCGATCTATGGGCGCTGGAACGCGCCGGCGCGGTCAACGGCCGCTATCACGTGCTCGGCGGCACGTTGTCTGCGCTCGACGGCATCGGGCCGGACGACCTCAATATCGCCTCGCTGGTTTCCCGCGCGCACGAGCCGGAAGTGAAAGAAGTGGTGCTGGCGCTGAGCGCAACCGTCGACGGCCAGACCACCGCGCATTACATCACCGATCTCCTGCGCGATGCGGACGTGAAGATCACGCGTCTCGCGCACGGCGTGCCGGTCGGCGGCGAACTCGACTATCTAGACGAAGGCACGCTTTCGGCGGCGATCCGGCAGCGGACGTTGTTCTAGCTCCTACTTCTTCTCTGCTTCGAGCGCCGCGAAATGCCCGCGGCGTTGCAGCCACCACAGAAGCAGGATGCTCGGGATGGCCGAGAGCGCGGTCACGATGAAAAACCAGAACCAGCCGGTCGCATCCGCGACATAGCCGCCGCCCGCCGCGAGCACCGTACGGCCGACCGCTGCGATTGCCGACAAGAGCGCGAACTGCGTCGCGGTATGCGCACGTACGCCGCACAGCGCCGAGAGATAGGCGACGAAGATCACGTTCGCGGCGTTCGAGGTGAAATTCTCGACGATGATCGTCGCCGTCAGTACCGAAAGATCGGGGCCGGTCCAGGCGAGCCACGAGAACATCAGGTTCGAGAGCATCTGCACGAGGGCTGCGATCCAGAGACAGGTCGTGAGCGAATAGGAGCGCGCGAGCGCGCCGCCGGCGAGCCCGCCGATCACGGCAGCCGCGAAGCCGACGCCTTTCACGATCGCGGCGTAGGTCGCGAGGCTGAAGCCGATCTTCAGCACGAAGGAGACGGTCAACACGCCCGCGAAAGCGTCGCAGAATTTGAACAGGAGTACGAAGACGAGAATGATGACGGCGAACTTGCGCGAAAGAAACTCGCTGAACGCGCTATAAGCCGTCGCATAGACCCGCGCGATCGGCGATTCTCCCGCGCTCGCATTTTTCGTATCGCTCTCCGGCTCTTTCGCCAGAAAAGCGGCAACCAGTCCGACCACGATGCAAACGGCCGCCGCGATATAGGAAATCTTCCACGCGGTAAGCTGCGCCGTTCCGTTGGCTTCGAGATAAGAGACGAGCAGGAGCGCACCCGCGCCGGATAAAAGCAGCGCCACGCGATAGGCGAGGATGTAGCTTGCAATTCCCGCCGCCTGTTCCTCTTGCTCCAGGCTTTCGACGCGAAAGGCATCGATCACGATGTCCTGAGTCGCGGAAGCCGCGGCGACCAAAAGGGCCGCAACCGAAACGAAATAGATCGAGGTCTTCGGATCGGCGAAGCCGAGCAACGCAATCGCCGCGATCAGGAGAAGCTGCGTCAGCACGAGCCAGCCGCGCCTGCGCCCGAGCCATCCCGTGAGAAGCGGCACATGCAGCGCATCGACCAGCGGCGCCCAGAAGAACTTGAAGGTGTAGGGCAACCCGACCAGCGACAAGAGCCCGATGGTCTTGATGTCGATGCCGCTTTGCGTGAGCCACGCTTGCAGCGTGCTTGTCGTCAGCGCGAGCGGCAGCCCTGCGGAAAAGCCGAGCAGCATCACGATCAAGACGCGCGGGCGCGTATAGACCGAAATTGCTTTCAGCCATTTGCCGGTAGTGGAAGGGCTTGCCGCGGATTCGCTCATGCGCTTCGCTTGTCGCACAAGGCCCGCGCTTTGTGAATCGTACTAGTCGCGGCCGCCGAGTTTCAGTTGCAGCGTGGGCGCGCCTTTGCCGGCGTCTTTCACCGCCGGCGCATCTTCCTCGAGTTCGAGCGACTGGATCCGCCCGCCGCGTTTGGAAACCTTCTCGGCGGAAATAAGTACCTGACCGACATCTTCCGAGGCCTGCGCGAAATGCGTTTGCAGCTTCACCGCGCGGTCGCGCAGCCGCCCGACGTCCTCGACCAGCTTGCCGACTTCCACCTGAATCTTTTCCGCGGCGTCGCGCATCTGCGCGTCGCGCACGATCGCCTGCACCACCTGAATCGCCAGCATCAGAAGCGACGGTGAAACCAGAATCACCCGCGCGCGGAATGCCTTTTGCAGCACGTCGTCGCAGACTTCGTGCAGATCGGCGTAAACCGACTCCGAAGGCACAAACATCAGCGCGATGTCCTGCGTCTCGCCCGGCACGAGATAGCGCTCGGAAATATCATTGACGTGCTTGTTGATGTCCTGTTTCAGCCGCGCGAGCGCCGGGCGGCGCGCTTCCTCGGTTTGCGCTTCGCGATAGGCGGTGATCGCCTCCAGCGGAAACTTGGCGTCGATCGCGAGCGGCCGCTCGTCGCCGGGCAGGAAGATCGCGCAGTCGGGGCGCTTGCCGTTCGAGAGCGTGTACTGGAATTCATAAGCCTTCTTGTGCAGCCCGTCGGCGACGATCGCTTCCATGCGGCCCTGGCCGAAGGCGCCGCGCGCCTGCTTGTTCGCGAGCACGTCTTTGAGCGTCACCATGTGGCTCGTGAGCTCGGTCATCCGGCTTTGCGCGGCATCGACCACGGCGAGCCGTTCGTGCAGTTTGGAAAGGCCCTCCGATGTGGCCTGCGCGGCCTTGGTCATGTTCTCGCCAAGCCGGTGCGTGACGGCGTCGAGCCGCTCGTTCACGGTTCGGGAAAGCTCTTCCTGCTTGGTGCCGAAGCCCTGCGCCAGAAACTGCACCTGTCCGGTGGTGGCCGACTGCGCCTTCAGGAGTTCGAAAATCTGCTGCTGCAATTCCTCGACGCGAAGCGACTGCTCCTGCGCTTCCAGCGTGCGCGCGCGGCTCTGCCGGCCTTGCGCGAACAGCAGCCCCACGAGAAGCAGCACGGCGAGAGCGCTGAGAACCGCGATTAGGGCGCCCAGCGTTACCGCCAATCCATTGATGGAAAAGAGAACTTCGCTCATACCGCCGCCGATTCCTTCCAGAACGAAGAGGGAACATGTCACCTGCCGCCTGTCACCGCAAGTGTGGGCGGCGCGTTGACCCGGTGCGGGCGATCACTTATTTCGCGCGCATGATCCGTCCCATTTTGCAGTTGCCCGACCCCGTTCTGCGCAAGGTCTCGACCCCGGTCCAGAAGATCGACGCCGAGATCAAGAAGCTGATCGAGGACATGTTCGAGACCATGTACGACGCGCCGGGCGTGGGCCTGGCCGCGGTGCAGATCGGCGTAACCAAGCGCGTGGTCACGATCGACGCGACCCGCGGCGACGACGAAAAGAAGCCGATGGTCTTCATCAATCCGGAGATCGTTTCCGCGTCCGACGAAACCGACGCGAAGGAAGAAGGCTGCCTTTCGATTGCGGAGTTCTACGAGGAAGTGGAGCGGCCCTCGCAGGTGAAGGTCCGCTACATGGACGAGAAGGGCAAGACGCACGAGATCGAGGCTGACGGTCTGCTCGCGCGCGCGCTCCAGCACGAGATCGATCATCTGAACGGCGTCTTGTTCATCGATCATATTTCCAAGCTGAAGCGCGACCGCGTCACCAAGAAATTCACGAAAGTGGCGAAAGCCAGCAAGCGCGCCGCCATCGCGGGCTGACGCGCGAAAGGAAAGCCCTTGCGCGTCGTTTTTCTGGGCACGCCCGAATTCGCGGTGCCGACGCTTTCCGAACTCGTTGCGCGCGGGCACGAAGTCGTCGCGGTCTATACGCGCGCGCCGGCGGCGGCGGGCCGCGGCATGGCAGAGCGCAAATCGCCGGTGCACGAGACCGCGGATAAATTCGGCATCGCCGTGCATCATCCGAAGTCGTTGCGCGGCGACGAAGCGGCGGAGCTGTTTCGTTCGCACGCGGCTGATGTCGCGGTCGTTGTCGCCTATGGCCTGATCCTGCCGAAAGCGATTCTCGAAGCGACCGCTTATGGCTGCCTCAATCTTCACGCGTCGCTGTTGCCGCGCTGGCGCGGCGCCGCGCCCATTCATCGCGCGATCATGGCGGGAGATAAAGAAACCGGAGTGATGGTGATGAAGATGGAGGAGGGGCTCGACACCGGCCCGGTCGGTCTCGCCGAGCGCGTCGCGATTTCCGAGAACGTCACGACCGGCGAATTGCATGACCGCTTGATGCTGCTCGGCGGTGACCTGATGGCGCGTGCGCTCGCGGCACTCGAGCGCGGCTCGCTTTCCTTCACGCCGCAGGCGGCGGAAGGCGTTACTTATGCCAACAAGATTGCGAAGAGCGAATCGAAAATCGATTGGTCGAAGCCCGCGCGCGAGGTGCACAACCACATTCGCGGGCTTTCGCCGTTTCCGGGTGCGTGGTTCGAGGCCGGGATCGAAGGCAAGCCCGTGCGGGTGAAAGTGCTGCGGTCCGAGCGCACAAACGGAAACGGCGCGCCGGGCACGCTCATCGACGATCATCTGACTGTAGCGGCAGGCGATGGCGCGGTACGGCTGATCGAAGTGCAACGGGCCGGCGCGAAAGTCATGGGCGCGGAAGAGTTTCTGCGCGGTGCGAAGCTTGCGAAAGGTGCGCGCTTCGCATGAACGCGGGCGGGATCGTCCTGCGTCCGGCACGAAACGGGGATGCCGATGCGATTGCTGCCGTGCACCGGGCTGCGTTCGGCGCATCCGGCGAAGCGGATCTCGTCGCGGCGCTCTCGCGTGACGGCGACATCGTGCTTTCCATGGTCGCGGCAAGCGGAGACACGATCGTCGGCAGCGCGGTCTATTCGCGGCTTCTGATTGATGGCGCGAATAAGAACGCGATCGCGCTTGCGCCGGTCGGCGTTCTGCCCGAGCGGCAGCGGCAGGGCATCGGCGGCGCGCTCATCCGGGGGTCGCATCGCGTTCTCGCAGCATCGGGAGAAAGCCTGATCTTCGTTCTTGGCGATCCCGCTTACTATAGCCGCTTCGGCTTTTCGCAGGACGCTGCGAAGGCGTATCAAACGCCTTATGATGGCCCGCACATGATGGCGCTCAAGCTCGGTGGAAATGCTCCGGAGCGCGGCGCGGTTGCCTATGCCAAAGCCTTCGCGGATCTCGCCTGATGCCCCGCTACAAGCTCACCATCGAATATGACGGCTCGCAGTTTCTCGGCTGGCAAGTGCAGGAAAGCGGCCTGACCGTCGCGGGCGTGCTGGAAGACGCGGTGGAAAAATTGTCCGGTGCGCGCACAAAAGTTTCCGGCGCGGGCCGCACCGACACCGGCGTACATGCGCTGGGACAAGTGGCCCATATCGATCTCGCGAAAGACTGGGAGACCGACACGGTCCGCGACGGGCTGAACGCACACCTGCGGCCGCATCCGGTGGCGATCCTTTCGGCGGAGAAGGTCGCGGACGATTTCGATGCGCGCTTCTCGGCGATCAAGCGCCATTATGTTTATCGTATTCTCAATCGCCGCGCCGATCTTGCGCTCGAGAAAAATCGCGCTTGGCGCGTGGCGCGTCCGCTCGACGAGAAGAAAATGCACGAGGCGGCGCAGCATCTCGTCGGCAATCACGATTTCACGACCTTCCGCGCCGCCGAGTGTCAGGCAAAATCGCCGGTAAAGACGCTCGATGTTTTGAAAGTCACGCGAGACGGGCAGGAAATCCGGCTCGAGGCAAGCGCGCGCTCCTTCCTGCATCATCAGGTGCGCTCGATCGTCGGCTCGCTCGTGCAGGTCGGGGAGGGCAAGTGGTCGCCCGCCGACATGAAGCGCGCGTTAGAGGCGCGCGACCGCGCCGCCTGTGGTCCCGTCGCCCCGCCGGACGGGCTTTATCTGGTGCGGGTGGACTACGCGAAATAGCGCTCGAGCACGCGCAGATAAATCTGCGTCAGCTTCTCGACGTCAGACACCGGCACGCGCTCGTCGATCTTGTGCATGGTCTGGCCGACGAGGCCGAATTCGACGACCGGGCAATAGTCCTTGATGAAGCGCGCGTCCGACGTGCCGCCGGAAGTCGAGAGCTTCGGCGCGACGCCGGTTGCTTCCTCGATCGCGCCCGCGACAAGATCGGTGAAGGCGCCGCGCTGCGTGAGGAAGCAATCGCTCGAAGGCTCCCAGTCGATCTGGAAATGCGCGTCGTCGCCGGCCGCCGCGATCACGCGCTGCAATACAAGTTCGCGCAAGCTATCGGCGGTGTGCAGGTCGTTGAAGCGAATGTTGAACTGTGCCCGAGCTTCGGCCGGAATGACGTTGAAGGCGCGATTACCTGTTTCGAGCGCAGTGATTTCGAGGTTCGACGGATCGAAGTTTTCCGTGCCCCTGTCCAAGGGCTCCGCGATCAGCGCGGAAAGCGCGCGCAGGAGCATCGGCACCGGATTATCGGCGAGATGCGGATAGGCGACATGCCCCTGAAGCCCGCGGAAAATCAGCGTGCCGGAGAGCGAGCCGCGCCGTCCGATCTTCGCCATGTCACCGAGCGCATTCACGTTCGTCGGCTCGCCCACGATGCAATGGTCGAACTTCTCGCCACGCTCGCGCGCCCAGCGCAGGAGCTTGCGCGTGCCGTTGACGGCAGGACCTTCCTCGTCGCCGGTGATGAGAAAGGAAATTGTGCCGCGCTTCGGCTTGCCGAATTGAATGGCGGCCGCCGCGAATGCCGCGATCGCGCCCTTCATGTCGCACGCGCCGCGCCCGAACAGCTCGCCATTTGCGATGTCTCCGGAGAACGGCGAATGACTCCAGCTTGCCGTGTCGCCGGGCGGCACGACATCGGTATGACCCGCGAACACGAAATGCGGCGCGCCGTCGCCGGTCTTCGCGAACAGGTTGTCGATGTCCGGCGTGTTGGCGTCGCTGAACGGAACGCGATGCACATCATAGCCTGCATCGCGGAGAATCCTGCCGAGCGTCTCCAGCGCGCCGCCTTCGGCGGGCGTGACGGAAGGGCAGCGGATCAGCGCTTGGGCGATTTCGACCGCGTTAGATCGAGGCATAATTGAACTTCTGCTTCTCGCGGTAGTCTTCGTAGGATTCGAGAATCGCGATCTTCTGCCAGATCTTGAGGCTCAGTCCGCCTGCGACGTTTTGCAGGTCGCTTGCGGCGTCGATCACGATTTCGTCGGGGAGTTTCTGCGCGTAAAGCGCGGCGAGTTTCGCGCCGAGCGAGAGCATGATGCTGCAATAGCCGAGATAGCGCGTAAGATCTGTGCGCGTCATGCCTTCGGTGCTGTCGGAGCTCAGGAGCTCGCTCGGGTCCTTGCTGAACTGATGCATGTCGATGACATGCACGATGGAGCGCAACTCGTTCAGGTCGTTCAGCGCCCGCGTTCTCGAAGTCCGCGATTCCAGCGAGAACAGGAAATAGATCGCGATGCTGATGAAAATGATGAGATTGGTGCCGGCCTCGACACCTTGCAGCAGGTTGATGATTTCGACTTCGCCGGTTTTGACCTGAAGCGCATGCACCAGAAAAACGATTACCGCCACCGCGGCGGCGATCAGCAGAATGATGATCGCGCGCAGCGGAAAGTTCGGCGCATTGACCGCCTGCGATTTGGCCTCGGTCTCTTTCGCGACGACCAGCAGTTCTTCGCAGACCGCGGCGAGATCGGAGCGCGGAAAGCGCGCCGAAATCCGCATATGGAGTTCGTCGATCGTGCGGACGATTTCGTTCGATTCGAGCGAGCGATACTTCATGGCTGCACCGGGAAATTAGCTCGAAGGCTGAAGCGGATCGGGGCCGTAGCGGTTCGGCCCCGTGGTGCCGCGCAGGCAGCCCCAGACCACGAAGCCGTAAATCGCGAAGCCGAGAAACACCACCGACACCGTTCCGAATACGAGGGAAGGCTTGCCAAAGGCGTCTTCGTGAAGGCCGGCCAATTGCATGTAATTGACCGCGAGTACGAGCGCGAAAAAGATCGCGGGCATCCAGCCCGTCTTGTTCCGGTCATGCGCGCGCTTCACCGCGAGCGCGAAACTCGGCCAGACGAAGACCAGGCCGGAGATCATCGCGCCGTTCATTCCGCCCGCGAGATAGCCGATCACCTGCACGGCGAGCGATACGACGAGCAGCGCCAGGATGCTGAGCCAGTAGCGCTTCCGGTTGATGCGCCCATCCAGGCTCGTAAAGAGGTCGATGAAATTCATTCGTTATTCCACTTCAGGCGTTCGAGGGTTGCGCCGGCATCTGCAAGGGATCGGGGCCATACTTGTTTGGCCCGATGGTGCCGCGGCGCAGGCCGAGTTCGATGAACAGAAAAATCACGTAAGCGAGAAACAGGAGCGAGACAATGATGGCGAGCGGACGCTGCTCGGTCGCCATCGTGCCCATCATTTTGGACTGACTTGCGGTGAGGTTGGTTACGACCGCGACCAGCGCGAAGTAAGCCGCGACGAACAGATAATGCCGGTTGCGGTCCTGTACGCGCTTCACCGAAAGCGCGAAGCCGCACCACAGGAAAAACAGGTTCGCGATCGCACCCGCGGTGCCGCCGCCTAGATAGGTCGCGGCCGCGATCACCGGCAGGCCGACCACGGTGATGATGATGATGCCGAGCCAGTAGGTCTGGCGCGAAATACGGCCTTCGACGCTCGTAAAGAGATAAAGCGGATTCATTGGAAACGCCCCGGAAAAACAGGCGCCACGCTATCAGGATTGCGGCGCTTCGACAGCCTGAGTTTTGCAGATTGCCGGCCCGAAATAGAGCAGAAGGAAAACGGCGAAGATCAGCGGCCACAGATATTCGATCAGTTCGAAGGTAAGCGCGGCCCATAGGAAGGGCAGGACGGCAACGATAATGCCAAGCGGCACCGGCTTGGCAGCACCCGCATCCCGCAGCCGCGCCACCACCAGGCATAAATGAAAATAGATCGCGGTGAGCGGGAAGATGATCGCAATCACGATCGCCCCGCCGCCCGACCCCGTGGGGTTGTTCAGCGCGGCGAGCGCATACATGCCGGCAAGGAGCGCCCCGATCTCGGCGGCCAGTCCCAGAACGAATTCCTTCCGGCCGATCCTGCCGCGAAAGGTGAGAAGTTTTCCGATCCAGCCGCTTTGCGCTGTCGCCTGATTCGCGCCGCTTTCGCCCATCGCTCGTCCCTGTTCCCCGGCGGCAGGCTAACAGGAACGCGAAAGCGCCGCGACTTCAGTCGCGTAACAACTCGTTGATCGAGGTCTTGGAGCGGGTCTTTTCGTCGACCCGCTTCACGATCACCGCGCAATAGAGGCCCGGACCCGGCTCGTTCGAGCCCGCAACCGTCTTCCCCGGAATCGTGCCCGGCACCACGACCGAGTAGGGCGGCACTTCGCCCATGTAGATCTTGCCGGTTTCGCGATCGACGATCTTGGTGGAGGCACCCAGGAAAACGCCCATCGAAAGCACGGAGCCTTCGCGCACGATCACGCCTTCGGCGACTTCGGCACGCGCACCGACGAAACAGTTGTCCTCGATCACGACGGGGCCGGCCTGCAACGGCTCCAGCACGCCGCCGATGCCGGCGCCGCCGGAGATGTGCACCTTCTTTCCGATCTGCGCGCAGGAGCCGATCGTCGCCCAGGTGTCGATCATGGTGTTCTCGCCGACATGCGCGCCGAGGTTCACGAAGCTCGGCATCAAGACCGCGCCCGGCGCGATGAAGGCCGAGCGGCGCACGATTGCGCCGGGTACCGCGCGGAAGCCCGCCTTCTTGAACTGCGCGGGTTTCCAGCCGTCGAATTTCGACGGCACCTTGTCCCACCATACGGCGCGGCCGGGGCCGCCCTTGATCGTTTCCATGTCGTTCAAACGGAAAGAAAGCAGCACCGCTTTCTTGAGCCATTGATTGACGCGCCACTCGCCGCTCGCTTGTTTCTCGGCGACGCGCGCCTTGCCGGCGTCGAGCAGATCGAGCGCTTCATCGACCGCCTTGCGGACCTTGCCCTTGGTCTTCGGGCTGATCTTTCCGGCGTCGGCAAAGGCATCGTCGATGATCTTTTCGAGTTCGGCGGGCTTCACGGGCTTGGCTCCGGTTCATGAAAAATGGCGCGCGGTTTTCCCGTGCGGGGCATGGCGTTGTCAACCGCGGGGAGTTCAGGGCTCGCGAAAACGCAGCGTTGCGCCGTTCTGCCGCGAGAGTTCGACCGGCGCGAAGCCTTTGGTGTCGAGCCCTCGCGCTTCACAATTCGCATGATCGCGGATTTCGAAGCGGATGCTTTTCACGCAGAACTTGTTGTTGCCGCCCCACGCGAGCGGGCGCCCCTTCCGTTCGACGACGGCACCCGACGTATCGACCGCTTCCGCGAAACTATAAAGACGGGCCGACACCCGCCGCGGCACGTCCGGCCGCAGGCAGGCGCCGGGCTCGATCCGCCACCAGCCGCGCGTAACGACCGCGCCGTCTTCCTCGCTGCCAAGGGCCGCCATCACCGCGTGCTTCGTGTCGTTGCACCACAGAAGTCCCGGCGCCTGACCGTCGCGTGCCGCGGCAAGCAGCACGTCGATGAAATCCGGGCGAAGCGCCGCTTCGGCGGTGAGGTTCCTGCTTTTGAGAAACGCCGCGAGCGCAAGCTCGCTTTTCGCGCCCGGAACGCCATCGACCGGTTCGGCGTCGAAGCCTGCGAGCGTCAAGAGCCGTTGGATCGCGGCGAAGCGCGCCTGCTCGGCGTCATAGCCAGCACTCTCCGCGACGAAGAGCGCGGAATTGTCGCCGGATTTGCCCGGCCGCACTTCCGCAAACGGCAACAGGCGGTCTTCGGCCTTCGCGCATTGTTTCGCGCCCGCCAGCAGAAAGTCGCCGCTGCCGGTGCAGAGATCGATATGCGCGGCGCTCAAGGGCCTGAGCGCGCCGTAAAGCGCAAGCGCGCGGGCGTGAAGATAAAGGTGATCTGCGGAGAGCTCCCCGCGCAGCACGAGCCGGCATGCGCCCGGATCGACGCGAAACCAGCCGCGCGTCGCGGCGGCCCCCTTGCTTTCGATTCCGATCGCCGCCTCGATCACGAAGCTCGTGCGGTTGCAGATCTCCAGATCGGCACGCGCGGCAATGCTTGCAGCGAGCAGGAAGATCGCTGCGAGGAGAAAACGCATCAACGCTTGATCAGCGTTCCCGCGCCGTGGTCGGTGAGCAACTCGAGCAGGACCGCGTGCTGCACCTTGCCGTCGAGGATGACGACGCCTTCGACGCCGCGCTCCAGCGCATCGATGCAGGTTTCCACTTTCGGGATCATTCCGCCCGAGATCGTGCCGTCAGCGATCAGCTTGCGCGCGTCTTTCAGCGACAGTTCCGGAATGAGCTTCTTCGATTTGTCGAGCACGCCCGGAACGTCGGTAAGCAACAGGAGCCGCTTGGCGTTCAACGCACCCGCGATGGCGCCCGCGAAGGTGTCGGCGTTCACGTTGAAGGTGCCGCCATTGACGCCCGCTGCGACCGGCGCCAGCACCGGGACCAGTTCGCGGCCGAGAATCTGCTCGAGCACCGTGGTATCGACATCGGCCGGTTCGCCGACGAAGCCGAGGTCGATTGCTTTCTCGATGTTGGAGTCCTTGTCGCGCGTGGTGCGCGTGACCTTCTTCGCCTTCACCATGTTGCCGTCTTTGCCGCAAAGGCCGACGGCGCGGCCGCCCGCTTCGTTGATGAAGCCGACGATCTGCTTGTTGATCGAGCCCGCGAGCACCATCTCGACGACTTCGACCGTCTTCTGGTCGGTGACGCGCAAGCCGTCCTTGAACTCGGACTTGATGCCGAGCTTGTCCAGCATCTGGCCGATCTGCGGGCCCCCGCCATGGACCACGACCGGATTGATCGCGGTCTGCTCCAAAAGCACGATGTCGCGGGCGAATTCCCGCGCCAGATGCTCGTCGCCCATGGCATGACCGCCGTATTTCACCACGACGATCTCGTCGTCATAGCGCTGCATGTGCGGCAGCGCCTGCGCGAGGATGCGCGCCTGTTCGTGGGCGTCGGCGGGAATGGCGTCTTTGCTCATGAAACTCGCTTCCGGATTGGCGGAACTTTCTAGCCGATTTGGCGGCGGGAACCAAAGGGCGGGCGCCCCCGTTCATGCCGCCTTCATCGCGCCGGGATTATTCGCGAATCGGAGAATCGATCAACTTCAAGATGCGGCCGGCCATGGCAACCAAGACACAAAAGCGGGGCGCGTTGCGCCCCGGCGACTTTTCACCGCGCGCGATCGCGGCACTTTTCGTCCTGCTCAGCATCGTCGCAGCGGTGCCGGTCCTGACCCATCCGCTGGTGCCGCTCGGCGATTACGCGAACCATCTGGCGCGCATGCACGTCATCTCGACCATCGGTTCCGATCCGCTGCTCGCCAGATTTTACGAGATCGAGTGGGCGGTGATTCCGAACCTGATCATGGATCTGGTGGTTCCGGTGCTCGAGCGCTTCATGAACATCTATGCCGCGGGCCAGATTTTCGTGATCTCGATTTTCGTGCTGACGCTCTCCGGCACGCTCGTGCTGAACCGAGCGCTCTACGGCTACTGGTCGGCGATGCCGCTGATCTCGTTTCCGCTGCTTTATAACGGCGTGCTCCTGGTCGGCGTCATGAACTATCTCTTCGGCGTCGGCGTCGCGCTATGGGCGCTCGCGAGCTGGATCGGATTGCGAGAGCGCGCCTGGCCGCTGCGCTACTTCATGTCGCTTTTGTTCGTGCTTTTGCTGTTCTTCTGCCATCTGTTCGCGGTCGGCGTTTACGGCGTCGGTCTGCTCGCGTTCGAGATGTATCGGCAGTGGCAGACACCCGGAAAGCTCACGACGCGCCGCTATCTCGAATTCATGTCGGCCGGCTTGCCGTTTCTCGTGGTCCTGCCGCTGCTATATCTCAGCCCCACGCTGCAACTCGTCAGCACGATCTCGTGGGAAGCCGACGGCAAGGTCGACGGCATCAAGCTCGTGTTCGAGACCTATTACGACCTGATCGCGATCATTCTCGCCGCGATCGTGGTCGCTGCCGGCCTCTGGGCGATGCGCTATCGCGTGCTGCATTTTCATCGCTTCGGCTGGTTCCTGCTTGCCGTCGGCGGCGTTGTGTATCTCGCGATGCCGCGCGTGATCTTTGCGACCTATCTTGCCGACCAGCGGCTGCCGATCGGCCTCGCCTTCATGGTCGCGGCCTGCCTGCATCTGGAACTGACGCGCAAAGCGGTGCGGCAGGCATTCGCCGCCGTGCTTTTCGTGCTGCTCGCGATCCGTGTCGCGGAAGTCGAGATCGTGTGGCGCCAGTTATCGGGTGGCACGCTCGAATTCAGGAACTCGGTGAACGAGATCGCGCGCGGCTCGCGCGTGCTCGTGGTCTATGCCGATGCGAGCGCGGGCGAGGCGGGGCGCGACCTGCCTTATATCCACGCCGCCTGTCTTGCGATGATCGAAAAATCTTCGCTGGTCACGACCGCCTTCACCGTCGAAGGCAAGCAGATTCTCCAGACCCGGAACAAATACTCTAAGATCGTCGATACTGACGACGGTACGCCGCCGAGCCTCGGGCAGTTCATTCTCGCGACCGAGGTCGAGGCCGACGAGGCCGACAACTACTGGGACAACTGGCCGACGAATTTCGATTACGTCTATCTGCTGTTCACCGAGCCCGGCGCGGTCAATCCCGATACCGAGCGCCTCGAACTCGTGAAGGAAGGGCCGCGCTTCCAGCTCTACAAGGTGATCCGTCCCGCGCCCGACAAGACGCCGGATACGAAGCCGGACGCCGACAAGCAGAAGGTTGATCAGCCGAAGAAAGATCAGGAAGAAGACGAGGAATAGCCGCGCTCGTTCATCAGCCGGATGATCGCAGCGCGCACTTCGGCGATACCTTTGCCTTCGTGCGAGGAGGTAGCGAACACTTCCGGAAATGCCGCAGGGCGTTTCGCGATCGCGGCTTTCGTTTCCTCGATGCGCTTGGGGAGATCCGCGGCTTTCACTTCGTCGCACTTCGTCAGCACCACCATGTAGCCGACCGCCGCTTTGTCGAATTCGTCCAACATTTCGGCGTCGTTCGCTTTCACGCCGTGGCGCGCGTCGATCAGCACGATCACGCGGCCGAGGTTCGCGCGCTTTTGCAGGTAGACGCGGACGAAGCCGCTCCAGGCTTTTACTTTTTCCTTTGCCGCTTTCGCGTAGCCGTAGCCGGGCAGATCCACGAGCACGAGATCGCTCTGCGACTTGAAGAAGTTGATCTGCTGCGTGCGGCCGGGCGTGATCGAAACGCGCGCCAGCGATTTGCGGTTGGTGAGTGCGTTGATCAGGCTCGATTTGCCGACGTTCGAGCGGCCCGCGAAGGCGACCTCGATGCCTTTGGGCTTCGGCAGCGTGTCGGGCTTGTCCGCGCCCCAGAAAAATTCGAATTCGCCCGCGAACAGTTTTCGGCCCGCTTCGATCTCGCGCGAGGTGAAGTCCATGCTCACGCTCCCATCGCCTCGCGTTCGGAGGAAAGCGCGAGCCATTCCGCTTCGGCTTTCGCGAGCGCGTCCGACGCTTGGGTGCGCCGCTCGCCAAGCGCACTTGCTTTCTTCGGGTCGCGCTGATGCAGCGAAACGTCGGCAAGCTGCGCGTCGAGCTTCGCGATCTCTTCTTCGAGTTTCTGCACCTGCGCTTCGAGTGCGGCAATCTTCTTGTTGATGGTGCCGAGCGAGGGCTTCTTCGGCACAGCCGCTGCGGCCGCGCGGCGTTCCTTGCCGCTCATGCGGTCCGCGCCCGCGCCGCCCAGCACCTGCGCGCGATACTGGTCGAGGTCGCCTTCGTAAGGCTTCACGGTGCCGTTCGCGACCAGCCACAGCCGGTCGGCGCAGGCTTCCAGCAGATGCCGGTCGTGGGAAACGAGAATGACCGCGCCCGGATAATCGTTCACGGCTTCGATCAGCGCCGCGCGCGCCTCGATGTCGAGATGGTTGGTCGGTTCGTCGAGAATAAGAAGATGCGGCCCGTGAAACGCCGCCAGCCCGAGCAACAGCCGCGCCTTCTCGCCGCCCGAAAGCTGCGAGACTTTCGTGTCAGCAGCGGCGGCCGAGAATCCCATTTCGGCTGCGCGCGCGCGGATTTTCGATTCATGCGCGCCCGGCATCAGTTCGCGCACGTGCTCGGCCGGCGAATGTTCGGGGTTCAGTTCGTCGAGCTGATGCTGCGCGAGATAGGCGACTTCCATTTTGGAGGCGCGCACCACCTTGCCGCCCTCGGGCTTAAGCCGCTCGGCGAGCAGCTTCGCGAACGTCGATTTGCCGTTGCCGTTCGGGCCGAGGAGCGCAATGCGGTCGTCTTCGTCGATGCGCAGTTCGAGATTGCGCAGGATCGGCTTGCCCGGCTCGTAGCCTACATTGACGCCGTCATAGACGATGATCGGCGGCGACAGTGTCTTCTCGGGATGACGAATCGAGATTGCCGCCGGCGCGTCTTCGATGTGGGCCGCGAGCGGCTCCATCTTCGCGAGCGCTTTTATGCGCGACTGCGCCTGTCGCGCCTTCGAGGCCTTGGCCTTGAAGCGATCAACGAAGGCCTGCATATGGGCGCGCGCCGCTTCCTGCTTTTTGCGCGCCTTTTCGTCGAGCACGAGCTTTTCGCGGCGCTGGCGGTCGAACGACGAGAAGCCGCCGCGATAGAGCTTCAGCTTCTTCTGGTCGAAGTGAAGAATGTGCGTGACGGAAGTGTCCAGGAGATCGCGGTCATGGGAGATTAGGATGATCGTATGCGGATATTTCGCGAGATAATCCTGCAGCCATAGCGTGCCTTCGAGGTCGAGGTAGTTGGTCGGCTCGTCGAGCAGCAACAGATCGGGCTCGACGAAAAGAAGGGCCGCGAGCGCGACCCGCATCCGCCATCCGCCCGAGAACGACGAGCAGGGCCGCGCCTGCGCTTCTTCGTTGAAGCCGAGGCCTGACAAAATCTTCGCGGCCTTTGACGGCGCAGAATAGGCGTCGATGTCCACGAGCCGGATTTCGATTTCCGCGATCCGCATCGGATCGGTTGCGGTTTCGCGCTCGGCGAGCAACGAAGCGCGCTCGACATCCGCGGCAAGCACGCGCTCCAAAAGACTGTCCGGCCCGGACGGCGCTTCCTGCGTGACCCGCCCGATCTTCGCTCGCGCCGGCTTGTGGATCGAGCCGGTCTCGATGTCGATTTCGTTCTCGATCGCGCGAAACAGCGTGGTCTTGCCGCAGCCGTTGCGGCCGACCACGCCGACATGCGCGCCTTCCGGAATCGATACCGAGGCGTGGTCGATCAGCAGGCGCCCCGCGACGCGGAGCGATATGTCGTCGAGAACGATCATGATGCGCGCCTCTAAAGCACATGACCCGTTTCAAGGGAAACGGGTCATGCAATTTCGTCAGGAGTTTCGCCGCCGCTAATTGTCGTTCGCGGCTTTCTTCTTGGGCAGGAGTGCCCGCAGGTTGTCCCACAGTTCGATCTTTGCGCCGTTGCGCTTCATGATTACGCCCTGCTGCACCACCGAGAGGAAGTTGTTCCAGGTCCAGTAAATCACGAGACCGGCCGGGAACGAGGCGAGCAGGAAGGTGAAGATCAGCGGCATCCAGTCGAAAATCATCTTCTGCGTCGGATCCGGCGGCGAGGGATTCATCTTCATCTGCGCCCACATGGTGAAGCCCATGAGGATCGGCCATACGCCCAGATGCAGGAACTGGCCGAACACCGGGATCATGGTCGGATCGAACGGCAGAAGCCCGAACAGGTTAAATAGGTTGGTCGGGTCCGGCGCGGAAAGATCGCGGATCCATCCGATGAAGGGCGCGTGACGCATTTCGATCGTGATGAACAGCACCTTGTAGAGCGCGAAGAACACCGGAATTTGAATCAGGATCGGCCAGCAGCCCGCGAGCGGATTGATCTTCTCCTTCTTATAGAGATCCATCAGCGCCTGCTGCTGCGCGACCTTGTCGTCGGCATGGCGCTTGCGGATTTCCTCCATCATCGGCTGCACCTTCTTCATCTTCGCCATCGAGGCGTAAGACTTGTTGGCGAACCAGAAGAAGGCGATCTTGATCAGCACGGTCACGATCAGGATCGAATAGCCGAAGTTGCCGAACAGCTTGTAGAAGTAGTCGATCAGCTTAAACAGCGGCTTGGTGATGAAGTAGAACCAGCCCCAGTCGATCAGGAGTTCGAAGCTCTTGATGTTCTCGTTCTTCTCATAGGCATCGACCACCGCGACTTCCTTCGCGCCGGCGAACAGTCGCGACTGCGTCTGCGTCTTGTTGCCGGGCGCCACCGAAACCGCGTCGAGCAGATAGTCGGACTGGTAGGTCTTGGCCGCGCCGAGATTGCCCGAGGAGAAACGCGCGGTAAGGCTCGCGTTCTGCGGCGGGATCAGTGCTGCCGCCCAGTATTTATCGGTGATGCCGAACCAGCCGCCGGTGGTCTTGAAGATTTCCGCCGGCTTATCGACGATCTTCGAGTATTGCAGTTCGTGCAGCTTGCCGTCGCCGGTCACGCCGACGAGGCCCTCGTGCAAAATGTAATAGCCGAGCACGTGCGGCGTGCCGTGGCGCGAAACCAGCGCATAGGGAAAGAGTTGCAGCGTTTCCTGCGTGCCGTTCTCGACCTCGTCGACCACGTTGAACATGTAGTTCTTGTCGATCGAGATCGTGCGGCGGAAGGTGATGCCCGCGCCGTTATTCCAGACGAGCTTGACGGGGCTGTCCGGTGTCAGCGCGCCGTTGCCGCCATCGCGCGTCCATACGGTGTCGGCATCCGGCACCTTGATCTTCTGGTCGCCCGCGACCCAGCCGAACTCGGCATAAAACGGCATCGGGCTGCCGGAGGGTGCCAGCAGGATGATGTTCGGGCTCTTCGGATCGACCGTCTCGCGGTAATCGTTCAGGGAGACGTCGTCGATGCGTGCGCCCTTGAGCGCGATCGAGCCGCGGATGCGCGGCGTTTCGATCTGGATGCGCGTGCCGGAAGCCGTGAGCACCTGGTCGCGCGTGAGGGTCGCAGGCCGCTGCGTGGTGGCCGGCGTCTGCGGCTGCGAAGCATTCGGCGTTTGCGGTGCGGACGGCGACTGCGGATTGGCCGAAGGCGTTTGCGGGCCTTGCGGCTGCGGCGCCTTGGTCAGCACTTCCTGCTGCTTCTGAATCTGCTTCTGCTTTTCGAGCTGTGGGCTCGCGACGAAATACTGCCAGCCGATAAGCACGATCACCGAAAGGACGATCGCGAGAATCGTGTTTTTTTGGTCGGCCATTCTGTTCTCCGTCGGAGCTTTTTCAGCGCCGGCTCTTATGGACTTGTTTGAGCGTATTTTCGAGGCCGAGGGTCAGGTCGGCGAAATCGGCGGTTAACGCGGCCCTGCGCGCCACGACTACATAGTCAAAGCCGTCCTTGCCCGCTTGCGGCAGAACGGCGCGCGCAGCCGCCCGCAGGCGGCGGCGGATACGGTTCCGCTCCACTGCGTTGCCGACTTTTTTTGTGACGGTGAGGCCGAGCCGCAACCCGGCGTCATCCTTGCGGTCGCGCGCCTGCAAGGAAAAAGGCACGGAAGAAGCCCGAGCGGCCTTAGCCGCCGCGAGAAAATCCGCGCGTTTCAAAATCCGGTTCATAAGGACGAGCCCGAACCGGCGCGCTCGATTAAGCCGAGAGACGCTTGCGTCCGCGCCGGCGGCGGGCCGCCAGAACCTTGGCGCCGCCAAGGGTCGCCTTGCGCGCACGGAAACCATGCCGCCGCTTGCGGACAATTTTGCTCGGTTGATACGTCCGTTTCACGGTCGTTACTCCGCTAGAAATCGCAGCCGAAGGGCTACCTGAATTGCGCGAGGCTCGGGGAGAGCGCGGGAAACCCGCATAAACCGGGATTTTGGAAGATCCGCGGGGGCTCAGATCGGCCCAAGCTTGCGCGCGGGGCTTATAGGGGCCAAGCGCCGTTAAAGTCAATGCAAACAGGCCCGCCGAAGGCCACCGGACACCCTGATATGGCGCCAAATATCGCCTTTTTGGGTCATTCGCCGGTCATAGGCTCCGGCGCACATAGTATAAGCGCGGGCGCGAGCACGTAGCGCTCGCGAGGGAACCGGCAAAGCCGACCAATGCAGAACTCCGACGAAGCGATCCGGCCGCGCCGTCTCGTGCTGGCGCTGCGCTATCTGCCGCTCGTAGCGCTGCTCGCGGCAGCAACGGCCGTCTTCAGCCTTGGCCTGCACCGCTATATCTCGCTCGAAGCCGCCGTCCGGAACAGCGAGTTCCTGGACCGGATCGTCGACGAAAACCCGCTCACGGCTTTCGCGATCTATGTCGCGGTCTATAGCGCCGCGATCGCCTGCGCGACGCCGGGCGCGGTCGTCTTCACGATGTTCGGCGGCCTTCTGTTCGGATGGTTCTTCGGCGCGCTCGGCGGAATTCTCGGCTCGACCATCGGCGGCGTCATCACCGTGCTGATCGGCAGCGCGTCGCTCGGCGAAAGTCTGCGCCATGCGGAGCTGCCGCGGTTCCGGCGGCTCGCCGAAGGATTCCGCAATGGCGCCTTCGGCTACATCGCGCTGCTCCGTCTGATTCCAGCGGTGCCCTATATCGCGATCAATGTCGCGTCGGGTCTGTTTCGCGTGCCGCTGAAGACGTTTATCGCCGCGACCATGATCGGGATTGCGCCGATTGCATTCTGCTTCGGCTTCATCGGCAGTGGACTGGATCGGGGACTGGAAAAGCAGTTGCAGGCGTTCCGCGCCTGTGAGGCCGCAAACCTCTCCGAATGCAAGATCGAGTTTGATTTTACGCATTTTCTTTCGCGCGAGTTGATCGTCGGGCTGGTGCTGTTCGCGGTTCTCGCGGCGCTTCCGATCATATTCCGTAAACGAATTGCAAAATTCCGGCGCTCGGCGCGCAACGAACACGCCAAGCCCTGACCGTTGCCGAATTGACCCTTTTCCGACCCGGGAGCATGCTTTCTCAATGAGCGAAAATCCGACGGAGACGCACGCAAGCGAACGGACGAATCCGCCGTTCCGGGTCGGATTGTCCGGCAAGCTTCTGCTGCTCACGATTCTTTTCGTCATGCTCGCGGAAGTGCTGATCTACGTTCCTTCGATCGCGAACGTTCGCACGATGTGGCTGAAAGACCGCGCCGCGACCGCGCGCCTTGCCGTGCTCGCGCTCGACGCGACCCCCGACAACATGGTGCCGCAGGAACTCGCCAAGCGCCTGCTCGACGGTGCCGGCGCGACCGCGGTCGCCGTGAAGTTCGGCAATACCCGCCGGCTGCTTTCGGTCTCCGACATGCCGCCCGCGGTGCAGGACAGCATCGACCTCCGCACTTATTCTTTTGTGGCTTCGATCATGGACGCCTTCGTGACGCTCGCGAACGGCGGCAACCGCACGATCCGCGTACTCGATAATGCGCCGATGGGCGGAGAGTTCATCGAGGTCATTCTTTCCGAGCGGCCGCTTTACGGCGCGATGCTCTCGGCCTCGCAGAACATTCTCTGGGTGTCGCTCGTCATCTCGATCATCACCGCGATGCTGGTCTATGCGACGCTGGTCTGGCTGTTCGTGCGGCCCCTGCGGCACATGACCGTGCAGATGATGCGCTTCGCGCAGAACCCCGAGGACGCGAGCCGTATTCTTTCGCCTTCGCGCCGCGCCGACGAGATCGGCCTCGCCGAGCGCGAACTCGCGCGCATGCAATACGAGCTCTCGCAGACGCTCTACCAGAAGAGCCGTCTTGCCTCGCTCGGGCTTGCCGTCTCCAAGATCAATCACGATCTGCGCAATCTGCTTTCGTCCGCGCAACTGATGTCGGACCGCATCGCGGATTTGCGCGAGCCGCTGGTTCGCCAGCTTGCGCCGAAGTTGATGCGCGCGCTCGACCGCGCGATTTCCTATTGCCAGCAGACGCTCGCCTATGGCCGCGCGCAGGAGCCCTTGCCCGAGCGCAAGACCGTGAGCGTCGAGCATCTGGTGGAAGAAGTGTGCGACACGCTGAACCTGAACGAAGCGAGCCGGATCGGCTGGGTGCCCTCGATCGAGCGCGGGCTGATGATCGACGCCGATCCAGAGCAGATGTTCCGCGTGCTTCTCAATCTCTGCCGCAACAGCATTGAGGCATTGCAGACGCGCGTGCCGAACGAACCGGCGCGCGATCAGGTGCGCGTAGTCGGCCGCCGCGAGGGCGCGGTTGTGGTGCTCGAAGTCGCCGACACCGGACCCGGCCTGCCGCCGCGCTCGCGCGAGCATCTGTTCGAGCCGTTTCATGGCTCGATGCGCTCGGGTGGCACCGGCCTCGGCCTTGCGATTGCCGCCGAAATCGTGCGGCTGCACGGCGGCGAGATCAGTTTACTCGACGGTACCATCGGCGCGGCTTTCCGCATTTCGATTCCGGACCGGCCCGCGCAACTCGACACCTATCGCGAAAGCAGATTGCGCGCATAAACGCCCCTTAGCGGTTGCGCGGAAGGGAATTGCGGAATGGCTGCCGTTTCGATTCTCTCGCTTGCGACCGCGTCGCCGTCTCATGTCATCGAGCAGCGCGATGTTGCGGCCGTCGCGCCGAAGGCGCTGCCGGGATTTTTCGAACGCTTTCCCGGCATGATCGAAGTCTTCAACAATGCCGGGATCGAGCGCCGCCGCGCGGTGCGGCCGCTCGAGTGGTATCTGAAGCCGCACGACTGGCGCGAGCGTTCGGAAGTTTATCTCGAAGAGGCCTTGAAACTTTACGGGCAGGTCGCTCGCGATGCGATGGATCGTGCGCGTATCAGGCCGGAAGAAGTCGATCTCGTGGTTACGATCTCGACCAGCGGTGTTGCGACACCCAGTCTTGAAGCGCACATGCTCGAGAAGCTGGGCCTGCGCCCCGGGACGCGGCGTGTGCCGGTGTTCGGTCTGGGCTGCGCGGGCGGTGTCACCGGACTTTCGATTGCGTCGAAACTCGCTTCCGCGACGCCGGGCACCACGGCGCTGATCGTCGTGATCGAGCTTTGCACGCTTGCGCTGCGCACCGACCGTGACATCAAGGAAGATGTCGTGTCAGCGGCTCTCTTCGCCGACGGCGCTGCGGCGATCGTGTTGCGATCTCGCGAAGAACAGGGTCTCGCGCGCGTGAACGGCTCTGCCGAGCATACCTGGCCGAACACGCTTGGCGTCATGGGCTGGACCTTCGATCCGGTGGGCTTCGGCGTGGTGCTCGCGCGCTCCGTGCCGTCTTTCGTCGAGCGGCGCATGCCGGAGATGACGAAGTCGCTGCTTGCGCGCTGCAATGTGGATGAGCGCGAGGTCGCGCGCTATGTCTGCCATCCCGGCGGCGGCAAGGTGGTCGATGCGCTCGAGAACGCGCTGAAGTTGCAGCGCGGCTCGCTCGATCATGAGCGCGCCGTGCTGCGCGAATACGGGAATATGTCGGCGCCGACGGTTTTATTTGCGCTCGAGCGCGTTCTTGCGGAAAATCCGCGCGGTGTGCTTGCCCTGAGCGCGCTTGGGCCCGGCTTCACCGCGACGATGGTAACGGTCGATACGAGACATGCGTGACGCGATTCTCCTGCTCGCTTTCGTGACGCTTCAGCGGCTATCCGAGCTATGGCTCTCGCGCCGGAACGAGGCGCGGCTGAAGCTGCGCGGCGCGGTCGAGGCCGGCGCCAACCACTATCCGCTGATGGTGGCGCTGCATGTCGCCTGGCTAGGCATCTTGTGGCTGCTTGCCTGGAACCTCGAGCCGAACATCCTGCTGGTTGCGGCCTTCCTCGCGCTCCAGCCGCTGCGCTACTGGGTGATTGCGACCTTGGGCGACCGCTGGACCACGCGGGTCTTCGTAATCCCCGGTGCCTCGATGGTCCGCCACGGGCCGTACCGCTTTTTCAGCCATCCGAACTATCTGATCGTGGTGCTGGAAGTCGCGCTCCTGCCGCTCGCCTTCGGCCTGATCTGGGTCGCGGTCCTGTTTTCCGTGCTGAACGCAGGGCTTCTGGTATGGCGGATCCGCATCGAGCAGCGGGCGCTGGCGGAAGCCACGGCCGCACCCGGCCCGGCGCTTGCAAATGGCGGGCAGGGCGGGTAGTTCGCTGGCCTCGATTAGCGCTCGTAGCTCAGCTGGATAGAGCACCAGACTACGAATCTGGGGGTCGGGAGTTCGAATCTCTCCGAGCGCGCCATTTCCTTCCGCATATAATGAGACGTTGCATCCGGCCGGGTTCCGCCCATGGCCGGCGATGCTTTTGAACTTGGAGAAACCCTGTGGCCGCTGAAGCGCACGAAGCCGGATCCCAGCTCGTTCAGGTCGTGGCGCTGCTCGCGGCGGGAGTGATCGCGGTGCCGATCTTCCGGCGCATCGGTCTCGGTTCGGTACTCGGCTATCTCGCGGCGGGACTCGCGATTGGCCCCTTCGGCTTTCGCCTCTTCACCGATCCGCAGGCGATCCTGCATGTCGCAGAACTCGGCGTGGTGATGTTCCTGTTCGTGATCGGGCTGGAGATGCAGCCTTCGCGGCTCTGGAGTCTGCGCAAGGAAATTTTCGGCCTCGGCGTCGCGCAGGTTCTGGTCTGCGGTCTTCTGCTGACGCTCACCGGCATGGCCTGGGGGCTGTCGCCGCTGGTTTCCTTCTTCGCCTCGATGGGCTTCGTGCTGACTTCGACCGCGATCGTCATGCAGTTGCTCGACGAGCGCAGGGAAATCTCCTCGCCGCGCGGCCAGCGCATCGTTTCGATCCTGCTGCTCGAGGATCTTGCGATCGTGCCGCTGCTCATTCTGGTGACGTTGCTGACGCCGGGTGCCGCGAAACTTGCGCCGGCCGAATATTGGCAGGCGATCGGAATCGCCGCCGGTGCGATTGCGCTGCTGGTCGCGGCCGGTGTCTGGCTCTTGAGCCCGTTCTTCCGGCTGCTCGCGGAATCGCATGCGCGCGAAGTGATGACGGCGGCCGCACTCCTCGTCGTACTGGGCGCGGCGCTGATCATGGAGGTCAGCGGTCTCTCGATGGCGATGGGCGCGTTCCTTGCCGGCGTGCTGTTGTCCGAATCCACCTTCCGCCATCAGTTAGAGGCCGATATCGAGCCGTTTCGCGGCATTCTGCTCGGCCTGTTTTTCATGGGCGTCGGCATGTCGATCGACGTCGCGCTGATGGCGAAACAGTGGCCGCTGATTCTCCTCGGCACGCTTTCGTTCATGCTAGTCAAAGGCATCGGCATTTACGCGGTCGCGCGGCTGCGCAGCAAACATGGCGAAGGGCTCTACCGCGCGGCCATGATGGCACAGGGCGGCGAATTCGCTTTCGTTCTGTATGCCGCCGCCGCACAGGCCGGAATTTTCACGACCGAAGTGAACGCGCTGATGACGGCGGCGGTCATCGTCTCGATGATCCTGACCCCGCTTCTGGTTTTCGCGCTGCGCTGGGTGATGCCGAAGGAAAAGCCTTCGATGGACGGGATCGAAGCGGCAGAAGATCTTTCGGGCAGCGTGCTCATCATCGGCTTCGGCCGTTTCGGTCAGGTCGTGAGCCAGCCGCTGCTCGCACGCGGCATCGATATCTCGATCATCGACAACCAGACCCAGATCATCCGCGATGCGGGCGATTTCGGCTTCAAGGTTTATTACGGCGACGGCACACACCTGCATGTGTTGCAGGCGGCCGGCGCCGGCAGGGCGCAGGCGATCTTGGTCTGCATCAACGACTGGGCGGCCGCGAACAAGATCGTCGAGCTGGTGAAAGCGGAATTCCCGCTGGTCAAGGTGATGGTCCGCGCCTTCGACCGCGAACACGCGCTCGAACTCGTCCGTATGGGCGTCGATTATCAGATTCGTGAGGTACTCAATTCCGCGGTCGCGTTCGGCCGGGAAGCGCTGAAAGAACTCGGCGTTCCGGACGGCGAAGTGCAGGAAGTGATGGACGAAGTGATCCGCAACGACCGCGAGCGCTTCGAGATGCAGATCGTGGGTGGCATCTATGCCGGGCGGCAACTCATCCGCGGCAATCTTGCCGCCGTCACCGGCAAGCAGGCGCCGATCGACCCGGAGGGCGACGCCGCGCCGGCGGCGAAGCAATAAAAAAACTCCGGGCCGAAAGCCCGGAGTTTTCGTTAGCGCGCTTAGTCGTGGATGATTTCGACGACTTCGCTGGTTTCCGGATCCACCAGCACGAGCTGGTTGTTCACGTGAACGTAGCGATAGCGGCGCAACGCCGGCGCTTCGACATAGACGTCGTCGTCGAAACTGCGCAGTTCGACCTCTCGCGGTACGCGCGTGCCGACCTGATATTCGACCACCGGGCCGCGCGGCACCGCACGTTCCTCGCGGATTACGCGGCGATAAACCGTGGTGCGTTGATCCGGCGTCAGCACAACCGGCCCGCGCTCGGTGCGCGTGGTCGTCGTGATCGTAGTCGTCTGCGCGAGCGCGGCTGCCGGCATCGACAGGATCGCGGCGCCGAGCAGGGCGGCTTTGAGCGAATGGTTCATGGTTCTTTCTCCCGTCTGCGTGAAAATCGAGACAGAGGAAAACGCCGGCCTCTCGCGCATCGTTCCGGAAATCGCGTCACGCTCGGTTGCGGTTCCACATGGCGGCGTGAACCGCATTCCGGTCATGGAGCCGCCAAAAAGAAAACGGCCATCCCCGAGGAGCGGCCGTTTTTTTCATGCGGAATCGATCTTAGCGCACCGGGCGCAGTTTCAGTTCGGTGACGCCGGCGGCGACGTTCAGGCCTTCCTGCGCCTGGATCGAAACCGGCTGCAATGCGACCGTGCGGTTGTTGCCGCCGACAAGCACATTGGCACCGAGGCCGACTGCGACCGTCGCTTCCGCGCCGGCGCCGACATAGTCGCCGCTGAGTGCGGCGACCGGGCGGCTCGTCGGCGCGAAAACGTTCCAGACCATCTGGCCCTTCGAAGTAGCGCCGATGTCGAGGCCGAATTTGTTGATGACGCCGACATAGACCTCACGCGGGCTGTTATTGTCGGCGGGAATGAATTGGCAGGTCACTTCCTTCTGCGAGCCGATGATGAGGCCGAGGCCTGCCGAAACGTCGCAGTTGAGCGTACCTGCCTGAATGCGGTCCTGCGGCTGTGCGGTGGCGATGGCCGTGGTGGCGGCAAGAGCCGTGACGGCGAAAGCGCTGGCCAGCGCGCGCATGCGAATGCTCATGATGATCTCCTTTGGAAATGGAAAATGAAGAATGCAGGCAAACGCTCCCCGCAGCGGCGAACGCTGCGGGGAGGAAATCTTCCCGCGGTGCTTTACGGCACGTCCGGCGAACGGCCGCGGAACAGGCCGACGACCGCGGAAATCGCGAACAACACAATCGCAACGAAAAATACGATTTTCGCGAACTCGAACGCGGTCCCTGCGATGACGCCGAAGCCGAGTGCGCCTGCAATCAGCGCGATCAGAAGAAAGGTAATTGCCCAGCCGATCATGGTTTCGTCTCCCATTGATAGCGGCGCGATGCATTGCGCCTTCGCGGAGACAACCTGCTTGGAGGGAACTTGGTTCCGAAATTACCGGCGTTCGTTGGCGGCAATTACCGCGCGCGTGTTGCGGTCCGGACCGAAATCTTCCGAGGAGTTTACGTCGAGTTCGGTCGCAAGCCGGTTACGCGCGCGGTTGACGCGGCTCTTGATGGTGCCGACGGCGCAGCCGCAGATCGCGGCGGCTTCTTCATAAGAGAAGCCCGAGGCGCCGACGAGAATCAGCGCTTCGCGCTGGTCGGAGGGAAGCTTGTCGAGTGCCGCCCGCAATTCCTTGTATTCGAGCTTGGCGCTCTGCTCGGGCTGCGCGACGAGGCTTTCGGTGTAATGACCGTCCGCATCTTCGACCTCGCGGCGGCGCTTGCGGTATTCCGAGCGGAAACGATTGCGCAGGATCGTGAACAGCCACGCCTGCATGTTCGTGCCCGGCTCGAACGAGTCGATATTGGCGATCGCCCGCATCAGCGTTTCCTGCACGAGATCGTCCGCGCGATCGACATTACCGCTCAGCGAAATCGCGAACGCGCGCAGCTTCGGTACGATCGCCATGATGATTTGCATGGTCGCCGGATCGGTTTTCATTATCGCGGCTCCTCTTCCGTTTTCGGAGCGCCTTGCGCGCTATCCAGCTTCTGAAGAAGCTCGGCGAAACGGTCGGGAACGCCCTGATCTACGACCTCGTCGTACATGGCGCGCAACTGCTGTCCGATCTTTGCTTGTACCTGGCGGTCCAGCCCCCCGGATTTGGGCTTGGCTCCCGCGACTGCTTGGTTGTTCATATTCGGGTCCGGTCCTTTAGGTTTTTCTGACATTCGCTTTTTCCCACCCCAAGCGCTGCCCCGCTCGAACCCTTATAACCCCCTTGTTTGCGGGGGGTTCCACGGGATGGAACTTTTATTCGCCGGCCGGGTTAAGATGGCGACCGCTGGGAACAAAGAGGGAGGGCCATCGTGTCCCTATCGCAAATTATTGCGCCACATCTGCCGTTTTTGCGCCGTTACGCTCGTGCGTTGACGGGCAACCAGCAGTCGGGTGACGCCTATGTCGCAGCCGTGCTCGAGGTCCTGATCGAGGATCCGAGCGCTGTCGAAACCGAAGACGATCCGCGTGTCGGCCTCTACCGCACCTTCACGAAACTCTGGAATTCCATGTCCGTGAACGGCGCCACCGAGCCTGGCTCCAAGAAGATGCCGGCCGAGCATCGCATTACCCAGATCACGCCGCGGCCGCGGCAGGCATTTCTGCTGATCGCCCTCGAAGGCTTCAGCGAAACCGACGCGGCGCGCATTCTCGACGTGGATGTGCCAACGGTACGCAATCTGATGGAAGGTGCGGGCCGCGAGCTCGCCTCCGAAATCGCGACCGACGTGCTCATCATCGAGGACGAACCGCTGATCGCGATGGACATCGAAAGCCTGGTGGAAAGCCTCGGCCATGGCGTCATCGGCATCGCCCGCACCCACGCCGAAGCGATCCAGATCGCGAAGAAACAGCAGCCGGGTCTTATTCTTGCGGATATCCAGCTTGCCGACGGCAGCTCCGGTCTCGACGCGGTGAACGAGCTGCTCAAATCCTTCACCACGCCGGTGATTTTCATCACCGCTTATCCGGAGCGCTTCCTCACCGGCGAGCGGCCCGAGCCTGCGTTCCTGATTCCGAAGCCCTATCAGCCCGCGACCGTTTCTGCGGTCATCAGTCAGGCGCTGTTCTTCCAGAACAAGGCGCAGCGCAAGGACCAGCAGCGGGCCGTCGGCTAATAAAAAAGCCCCGGAGAAATTCTCCGGGGCTCATTTGCTTTACTTCGATCAGTTGACCTTGTTCAGCCAGGTGTCGATATCTTTCTCGGCCTGCTCTTTCGCAATGCCGTAGCGTTCCTGGATGCGGCCGGAGAGCTGTTTGCGATTGCCTTCGATTTTGTCGAGGTCATCGCTCGTGAGGTTGCCCCACTGCTCCTGCACTTTTCCCTTGAACTGCGTCCAGTTACCTTCAACGCGATCCCAATTCATTGGCGAACTCCTCTTTCATTTTGTGTTTTCGGGGATGGCGGATTGCCGTGGAGCAAACGCACGATGCATCGCTCCGTTCCTGTGTCGGCGGTCGCACAAAAAAATTCGGACGCAGAAGGCATTTCGCCAACTGCGTCCGATACGACCGGCCATGTTACGGGGGAGGGCTGGTGGGGTGGCCGGTTGCATCAGGAAAACGCGATTCACGCGTCCCGGTTCCCTGTGTTGCAAAAAGGTTTTCAGAGTGTCGGAATTGAACATTCCGGAACCGGTCAGGTTAAGTTCATGAGCTTTATCGATGTGCGCGAAAGCGCGGGGTGCGCAGGGAAGAAGTAATGGAAGGCGTTTTTGCCTGGCTATCGCAGCTTGGCGATGCAATTCCCGCAGATGTCGCGTTTTGGAGGCAGCCGTCGTCGGAAGCCATGCTGGCGGCTGCAAGCTGGCTCTCCGCGCTCACCTATTTTCTGATTCCTGCCGGCGTGGTGTGGATGTCATGGCGCCGCCCCGATTTGTCGGCGGCAGCGCGCATCGCCGCGGCCGTGCTTTTTCTCGCGAGCTTCGCTTTTGCGGTCTGGCAGCTCACGACACCGTTGAGCCGCGCGTTTGAATTTCCAACGCCGGATGCGCTCGCTGCGACCAGCACGGTAGTGGGTCTGGTCTGGCTGATTGTGCTCTGGATGCTTTTCCGCCGGCTCACGAACGTGCCGTCGCCCGCCCAGTTGATCTATGAACGCGAACGCGCAGAAGGCGATCTCCAGGTCGAGGTACAGCGCGCCAACGAAGCCGACGCGCTGCGGGCGCAACTGGAAAATACGCTGATCGAGAAGACCGGCGAACTCGCGACCGTATCGAGCCGCCTCGACACCTGCCTACGCGGCGCCAAGGTCTATCTATTCTCACAGGATAAGGACCTTCGTTATAACGGCGTCTTCGGCCCCCGCGGCGACGATGCCGGTACGCAGATGCTGGGGCGGACCGACGACGAAATTCTGGTCGCGCCCGAGCGTGACGCGATCACCGCGATCAAGCGCAAGGTGCTCGAAAGCGGCGAACCGGCGGAGATCGAAGCCTGGTATGAGATGCCGGAAGGCCGCGTGCTCTTTGCACTCTTTATCGAGCCGCTCAAAAATCTCGACGGCGATATCGCGGGCGTACGTTGTGCCGCCGCCGACATCACGCGCATTCGTTCGCTCGAGGGCGAACAGCGGCGCCTTGCGGAAGAACTCCGCAACGCGTTGCATCGCTACGAGATTGCGCTGCGCGGCTCGAACGTGACCGTATTCACGCAGGACCGCGATCTGCGTTACACCTCGATCAGCAACGCCTTTCTCGGCCGCCGTGTCGATCAGATCATCGGCCTTACCGACGAAGACGTGGTACCGGTCTCCGACCGCGCCACCATCGTCGAACTGAAGAAGAAGGCGCTTTCTTCGGGGGAACCGGTGGATGCCGAATTGCGGCTGAAGGGCCCGTCTGCGAGCCGCTGGTACGATTTTCACTTCGAGCCTTTGCGCGATGTGGAAGGCCACGTGGTCGGGCTTACCTGCGCCGCCGTCGATATCACCGAACGCAAGGCGGGCGAGGAGCATCTGCGCCTTCTGATGCGCGAACTCACGCACCGCTCGAAAAACCTGCTGGCGGTGATCCAGGCGCTGGCGCGGCAGACCTCGCGCCATGCCGGTTCGCTCGACAGCTTTCTCGAGGAATTCAGTGCGCGGCTGCAGGCGCTGTCGCGCTCGCACGATCTTCTGGTGCAGGAGGAGTGGCACTCGGCGGGCCTGCGCGATCTCGTCCGCTCGCAACTGGGTCATTACCTCGACCGGAACGAATCGCAGATCAGCATCGAAGGGCCGGCGGTGCATCTGAAGCCGGAAGCTGCGCAAAGCCTCGGCCTCGCCTTGCATGAGCTTGCGGTGAACGCCGCCAAATACGGCGCGCTTTCCGTGCCGAAAGGGCACGTGGATATCGTCTGGGAGCAGGCAGATCCGGGCAATGGAATTGTCATCCGCTGGATCGAGCGCGACGGCCCGAAGGTCGCGCAGCCGAAAAAATTCGGCTTCGGCACCATGGCGATCCAGCGCAACCTGTCGCGTTCGCTGGAAGCGGATGTCGATTTGAGTTTTGCCGAAGATGGCCTCGCCTGCGTGGTGACGATCCCCAAACATCACCTCTTCGCAACTGCGTAATCGCCTCTTTTGGATGCAGGAACCATTCCTTCCTGACCGGGTTTTATAGGCAGAAACGCCCTCACTGTGGGGCGCCCCTCAGGATAAGTGATCCAGGATGCGGGAGAGGTTCCATGTTGCGCAAAGCTGCCGCCATTGCCGGCGCAATTGCTGCCGGTGCCGTTCTCACCACCGCGCTTGTCGGCGCCGATAATCTGCTTGCGACGCAATTCGCTGCGATCGCGACCACGCCGACGCAAAGCGCCCAGATCAATCGTAACGGTAAAGCCGACGCACTGCCGGCTGTCGTAAATACGCAAACGCCGAAACGCATCACGACGGTCGAAGTCGTCGGCATCGAAGATGCCGCGATCGTCTACCGTGACCGAGACGGTAATATGCTGTTCAAAACCGACCCGGTTTCCAACGTCACCGTCGTGACCAAGGGTGTGGTCTTGCCCGAAGTCACGGTTCGAGAACTCGCCGACTCCGCCGTGCAGGTCATGCCAGTTGAAGGCATTCGGCCGGTCCTGAGCCCGACGGCGCCCGGCGACGGTTGCGAATCCGCGGTCACCGCCCATACCGCGGGCGAGGAACTGGCACGGATGCCGAGCCGTTGCATTACGCAGATTCCGCAATCCCACGATTTCGCGGCGGTTAACTGACGGAATTGAAACGATAAACGAATTTGAGGGCGTCGCGTTTGCGGCGCCTTCGCTCTGCCCGAATGTGCTTTGTATAATGCACGTACGGCAACGTTGGGGGAGACCGCTTGAACGCGGCAACGGCCTTTCTGCATTGGATCGGGCAACCGCGCTCCTTTTTGCGCGCCTTCGGGATCATGTTGCTCGCGCTCGTCGCTGCGACCGGCACCCGCTTTCTGCTCGGCTTCTTCGTTCCGACCTCGACGCTCGTTCCCTTCGGCTTCTATTTCCCAGCCGTATTGTTCGCCGCGGCCGCCGGTGGATTTTTCTTCGGCATTCTTGCCACCGTCCTTTCGATCTTCATCGCGTCCTATCTGTTCATCGGCATGCGCGCGATGCCGTCGCAGACCGAGCTGCCGCAGCTGTTCACGATCGCGGTCTTCTTTGTGAATTGCGGCTTGATGGCGCTCGCAGCGGCCGCACTTCGCAACGCCATGATCCGCCGCCGCCGTGCCGAGGACGCGCAGCAGCTTCTCTCGGGCGAGCGGCAGGAATTTTTCCGCACACTTGATGCGGTGCTTGCCCACGCGCCGATCGGTTACGGCTTTATCGATCGCGAGTACAATTACGCGCAGGTCAATGCCGAGCTCGCCCATGTATTCGGCGTGCGTCACGAGTATATTGTCGGCCGCCCGCTGGAAGAATTTCCGCCGCTGAATGCGAAGAAGGCGCAAGCCGCAATTCGCGAGGTGTTCGAAACCGGCGATTCGATTTCGGGCGTCGAACTGGTCCGCGAAACGCCCGGCGACCAGGACGCGCTACGCGCCTGGCTCGCGGGATTCTTCCCGGTCCATAACGAGCGGGGCGAGGTCGAAGTCGTCGGCGTGGCACTGCTCGACATCGCAGAAGCGAAGAAGGCGGAACAGGCGCTGGGCGCGAGCGAGCGCAAATTCCGCGTAGTCACGAATGCGATGCCGCAACTGGTCTGGTCGAACCGGCCCGACGGCACCTTCGATTTCTATAACGAGCAGTGCATCGAATTCGCGGGCACGCCGCCGGGCAATGACTGGAAGGATTTGCTTCACCCGGACGATTACGAACGCACGCGGCAAGCCTGGGAGCATTCGCTCAAAACCGGCGAGCCTTACGAAATCGAATATCGCTTCCGCAGCAAATCCGGTGAGTATCACTGGTTTCTTGCCCGCGCTTTGCCCTTGCATAACGCCGAAGGCGAGATCGAACGCTGGTTTGGTACCGCGACCGATATCACCGAGATCGTGGCGGTTCGCACGGCGCAGATGGCCGAAGCCAACGAAAAGCTGCGTGAGGAGATTTTCGAGCGCTCGATCGCGGAAGAACGGCTGCGCTCCGAAATTCAGGAGCGTGCGCGTGCCGAGGAGCAGCTACGCCAGGCCTCCAAGATGGAAGCGGTCGGCCGGCTGACCGGCGGGCTCGCGCACGACTTCAACAATCTGCTCACCGTCGTGATGGGCAATATCGAAGCCATGCAGCGCCGCACGAAAGACGGCGGAGACGAGAAGGTGCGCAACTACGCCGAATTCGCGATGCAGGGCGCGCGCCGCGCCGCCGCTCTGACCAAGCGGTTGCTCGCCTTCTCGCGCGGCCAGCCGCTCGATCCCGAGCCGGTCAATGCGAACGAACTCGTTTCCAGCATGACCGAGCTCTTTGCCCGCACGCTCGGCGAAAAAGTATCGCTCAAGACCGCGATCGTCGAGAACCTCTGGACCGTCGAGGCCGATCCGAACCAGTTCGAGGCTTCGCTTCTCAATCTCGTCGTCAACGCGCGCGACGCGATGCCCAAGGGTGGCTCGCTCACCATCGAAACCGCGAATCGAAAACTCGACGCGGCCTTCGCCGCGAAGCACGACGGCGTGATTCCCGGCGAATATGTCGCGATCACGGTAAGCGATACCGGGATCGGCATGTCGCCCGAGACCCTGGCGCGCGTGTTCGAACCGTTCTTCACGACGAAACCGGCGGGCGAGGGCACCGGTCTGGGATTAAGCCAGCTTTACGGCTTCGTGAAGCAGTCCGGCGGACATGTTACCATGGACAGCATCGTCGGCTCGGGCACGAAGGTGACGCTTTATCTGCCGCGTTATCACGGCGCGGCCGCCGGCAAGAAGAACGGCAAGAAGGCAGAAGACGAGGATGATCGCAATACCGTGCTTGTCGTCGAGGATGACGACGACGTGCGGCTTTACGCGACCAGCCTTTTCCGCGAACTGGGCTACGGCGTGTTGGAAGCGGCCGATGGCACCGCGGCGCTGCGCATTCTCGAGACGCGCCCGGAAATCCGGTTCATGTTTACCGATGTCGGCTTGCCGGGTGACTACAATGGCAAAGAGCTTGCCGACGAGGCCCGGCGTCGGCGACCGTACTTAAGAGTGTTGTACACTACCGGCTACGCGCGAACGGACATCCTCCGTCAGGGACGTCTCGACGCGAACGCACAGGTAGTCACCAAGCCTTTCACCTTCGACGAGCTTTCAGCAAAGGTACGCGCCGTGTTTGATGGCAAAGATAAGAGTGTAATTCTTCTGGTCGAGGACGAAGTTCTGGTCGCGGCGATCGCCGCCGAGAATCTGCGCGACATCGGTTTCGAGGTCGTTGAGGTGACAAGCGCGAAAGCGGCGCTCGACCACGCGGCGAAGGATGCCGCCGGCATCAAGGTTGCGATCGTCGACATCGGGCTGCCTGACAAGAAAGGCGACGTACTAGCAGCCGAGCTTCGCAAGCTGCGCGGCGACCTGCCGATCATCGTCGCGACCGGCCATAGCGGCGATTCTCTGCCCAAAGAGCTGCGCGAAGCCGAAAAGGTCGCGGTGCTGGGCAAGCCTTACGACCTGAAGGACCTCAAGGCCGCGCTGAACTCGGTGGGCGTCCCCTCCTAGGGCACCCGCAGTGCGCCTGCGTTGCTCCCGACCGGACGCGATGCCAAAATGACGCCATGACCGTTCAAGAACGCACGTCCTCGATTTCCGCCAAAGCGCAATCCAACGCCCGCACCGGCGGGCGCATACTTGTCGATCAGTTGCTGATCCACGGCGCCGATCTCGCTTTTTGCGTACCCGGCGAAAGCTATCTCGAAGTGCTCGATGCACTCTATGACGTGCGCGACCGTTTCAAGCTCGTAAATGCGCGGCACGAATCGGGTGCTGCGAACATGGCGGAAGCCTACGGCAAGCTGACCGGCAAGCCCGGCATCTGCATGGTCACGCGCGGCCCCGGCGCCTGTCACGCCTCGATCGGCGTGCATACCGCCTATCAGGATTCGACGCCGATGATTCTGCTCGTCGGTCAAATCGCGCGCGGCACGCGCGACCGCGAGGCGTTTCAGGAAATCGACTATCGCCAGATGTTCGGGCCGGTCGCGAAATGGGCCGCCGAAATCGAAACCACCGCGCGCATCCCCGAATATATGGCGCGCGCCTTCCAGATCGCGACCTCGGGCCGCCCCGGGCCGGTCGTGCTCGCGCTGCCCGAAGACATGCTTTCGGAAACCGCGGACGTCGAGGACGCGAAGCCTTATGTGACCGCGCAGGCGGCCCCCGACGCCGCGCAGATGAACGCGATGCGCGAGCTGCTCGCGAAGTCCGAGCGTCCGCTTCTGATCGTCGGCGGCAGCGGCTGGAGCGATCAAGGCTGTCGCGGCATTGTCGCCTTTGCCGAGGCGAACGGAATTCCCGCCGCCTGTTCGTTCCGCCGTCAGGATGTGTTCGACAACGCTTCCGAAAATTATGTTGGCGACCTTTCGACTTCGGTCGCGGCGTCACTGACGAAGCGCGTGAAGGAAGCGGATCTGCTGCTCGTCGTCGGTGCGCGGCTCGGCGAAATCACGACCCAGACTTATCGCGTGATCGAGTCGCCGACGCCAAAGCCGAAACTTATCCACGTTTACGCAGACGCCGACGAGATCGGCCGTGTCTATGTGCCCGATCTTGCAATCGTCTCGTCTTCGTCTGCTTTTGCCGAAGCGGCGGCCGGTTTGCCTCCGATCGGGGGAGCGAAGTGGAAAAGCTGGCGCGAAAGCGCGCGTAAGGATTATGTCGAGGCATCTACCGCGCCGGCAGTGAGTTTTCCGCTCGATATGGGCAAGGCCATGGGCGAGCTTGCGAAGACATTGCCGGAAGATTTCGTCGTCACCATCGATGCCGGAAATTTTTCCGGCTGGCCGCAACGCTTCCTTCGTTATGCGCGGCCCTGCCGCCAGCTCGGGCCCACTTCCGGTGCGATGGGCTATAGCGTTCCCGCGGCCGTCGCCGCCTCGATCGCAGATCCGCGCCGTGTCGTCGTGAGCTTCGTCGGTGACGGCGGATTTTTGATGAGCGGGCAGGAGATCGGCACGGCCGTGCAGCATGGCGGCAAGCCGATCGTGCTTTTGTTCAATAACCGCATGTACGGTACGATCCGCATGCATCAGGAGCGCGAATACCCCGCGCGTGTGTCAGGTACCGATCTGGTCAATCCTGACTTCGTTGCTTTCGCAAAAGCCTTCGGCTGCCACGCCGAACGGGTCGAAAAGACCGCCGACTTCATGCCCGCATTCGAGCGTGCCCTGAAATCGGGCAAGGCTGCCGTGATCGAACTGATGACCGATCCCGAGCAGGTCTCCAGCCGCACCACGATTGCGGCACTCCGCGCGTCAAAACGCCACTAATACGCGGCGTAATCGAATTTGATTTACCGCCCGGTTGAACCCGCGCGCGGGCGGACTACCTCTGGAGTCGCGCCGTTTACGGGCCTCTGCTAGAGGCTGGATCGCCGGAAGAGGGATTCGGCCAAAAAATGCCCAGGGAAGGGAATGCCCAAGTTTCTTAAGAACCTGTCGGACTGGTTCGAAAAGCATATCGGCCTGCATCGCATCGGAATTGCCGTCGGCGTCACCGTTTTTGCGATCGCGGCCTTCGTGTTGTATCGCATCCTGCGCAAGATCAGCATTGCCGAGGTCGGACACGCGATTTCGAGCGTCACCTGGACGCAACTGGCGCTTGCCGCGTTTTTCGTGGCGCTCGCCTATCTGACGCTGACCTTCTACGACTACTTCGCGTTGAAGACGATCGGCCGCGAGGAAGTGCCGTATCACATCGCGGCGGTCGGCGGCTTCACGAGCTATTCCATCGGCCACAACGTCGGCTTCACCGCGTTCTCCGGCGGCGCGGTGCGCTACCGGATTTATTCCGCCTCGAGCGGATTGAGTGCCGTCGAGGTCGCAAAACTTTGTTTCATCGCAGGGCTTACGTTCTGGCTTGGCAACATCGCCGTGCTCGGTCTCGGCATGACGATCCATCCCGAAGCCGCCTCGATGGTCGATCAGCTCCCGCCCGCGGTCAATCGCGTGATCGGCATCGGCCTTTTGACCGCGCTTGCTGTCTACACTTATTACGTAAGCGTGAAACCGCGCGTGATCGGCCGCTCGAACTGGAGCGTCACGCTCCCCGCGGGCCGTTTGACGATCCTGCAAATCCTTATCGGCATCGTCGATCTGACCTGCTGTTCGCTGGCCATGTACGTGCTGATGCCGGTGTCGCCGAAGCTCGATTTTATCTCGCTTGCGGTGATTTTCGTTTCCTCGACGCTGCTCGGCTTTGCGAGCCACTCGCCGGGCGGGCTCGGCGTATTCGACGCGGCAATGCTGATTGCGCTGCCGCAATTCGCGCCCGAGCAATTGCTCGCGTCGCTGCTCTTGTTCCGGCTGTTCTATTTCATCGCGCCGTTTGCGATTTCGCTGGTGATCATCGTGATCCGCGAATTCGTGCTCGACATCAAGCCGCCGGCGCAGGAAATGCCGCCGCCGCGCGAAGTCAACGCTTCGCACGTGGTGGCAAAGATTGCGGAGGCGAGGAAGGAAGATGCTTCCAAGGCAGGCAAGGTTCGCAAAAGCGCCTCGGCAAAAACGTCCGTGAAGAAAGCCGCAAAGCCGAAGAGTGCGAAAAGGAAAAGCAAGTGATCGCGCGCATTGTCGCCGCGTTTGGAATGCTTGCCTTGTTCGCGGGCGGCGCTGCCGCGCAGAACCCGTCCGAAGACGACCGGCGCGAATTGATGACGCTCTATTTCGCGTCGATTGCCGCGGACCGCTGCGACTTCCATCTCGACGAGGCGGAGGCGGATAAGCTTATCCAGGCTGCGACCGCGTTGCAGAAGAAGCTCGGTCTGAAAGACGACGCCGCCGACGTGCTCTACGAGCAGGTTGAAACCAATTTCGAAAAGACGCTGCCCGACGCCTGCAAGAAAGACGGCGAAGCCTTCAAGGCTTACCAGCAGGTGATGGAGCGTATCCGCAAGAACTAGCGCGAAACACCGGCGCTAGAGCGGCGGGAAACCCGGAATTCCCTTGAAGCCCTTGGGCAACTTCATCGTCCGCACATTGGCCGGAACTTCCAGATCCGCCGGGTTCTGCGGCTGACGCTTCAACTCCGTAACTTCGAATACCGTCCGCGTTTTCCCGTCGACCGTCGCCTGCGTGCGCAGCGCGATGCTGTCGCCGGTGATGCAGGCAACCGCGCGGTTATCGTTGTCATGGGCCACGATTTTCCAGATCGTGCAGCGCTCGCCCGCGACAACATCATTGCCGCGCGGCTGACCTTCGCCGAGCACCTGACCGAAGATCGCTTCGTTGCCGAAATCGACTTCCATCGCGGTATTCTGGACCCCGGGAATCGGAAGCATCAGCACCATTTTCTTGCGGTTAAGATCGATGAAGCCGACGACCGGCTCGGCAATATGCGGCAACTGTACTTCGATCCGCATCTTGCCGTTGGAGTGGCGCACGAAGAGCGTGCCCTCGTTGAGAAGTTTCGCTTTCGCTTCATAGTCGATGGTCGGCAAGGGAACGGGCTCCGCGTTCGCAAAGCCGGCGAGGGGTACGAGCGAAATCCATGCCGCCGTGAAAATCCGCGAGAGCCGGAAGCGCGGGCCGCTCATGCCTTATTCCTTTGTTTGCCGCAGCGGCAGATACCACGCCGCCGGTGGCGCGGCTATGGTGGCTGGACTGCGTTTGCCCAATTCGAGGCCGCTGCGTTATGAGGGCGGAACAGGCAACCGATTAGAATGAGCGATATTTCTTCATATGCCGCAGCCGGCCGGAGCAGGGATCAGGATCTCGATCCGCGGCTTGCGGCACTGGTGCGCGCCTATCCGGAACCGACGCTGCTGCTTACGCCCGCGGGCGTCGTGCTCGCGGGCAACGCTGCCGCCGAAGCCATGCTTGGCCCCGCGCGCATCGGCGCGCCGGTTTCGCTCACATTGCGCGCGCCCGAAGTGGTCGAGGCAGCACGCGACGCCGGCATCGGCGGCGCTTCCCATCTCGTGACCTTCAATCTGCGCGTGCCGGTCGAGCGTTCTTTCGAAGCCCATGTGCTCCCGATCCGCTTCGATTCTGCGGCACAAGCGGCGCGCGCGCCCGATCTCGTAATGCTTGTGTTCCGCGATCTGACCCAGGCAATGCGCGTCGATCAGATGCGTGCCGACTTTGTGGCGAACGCGAGCCACGAATTGCGGACTCCTCTCGCCTCGCTCGCCGGTTTCATCGATACGTTGCGCGGTCCCGCGCGCGACGATCCGGCGATGCGAGAAAAATTCCTGCACATCATGGGCGAACAGGCGCGGCGCATGTCGCGGCTGATCGACGATCTGTTGTCGCTTTCGCGGGTCGAGATGAACGTGCACCGCCCGCCGGAAGCGGCGGTCGATCTGGTCCCGTTGACCGCGCATGTGCGGGATGCACTCTCGCCGCTGGCGCGCGACCGGGGAGTCGAGATCGCGCTCGAAGCGCTGCAAGCGCCGGTAATGGTGCGCGGCGAGCGTGACGACCTGATCCGGTTGCTCGAGAATCTTGTCGAGAACGCGCTGAAATACGGCGCGAGCGGCAAGCGCGTGGAAATCTCGCTCAAGACCGAGGGCACGGAAGCCGTGCTGTCGGTCCGCGATTTCGGTCCCGGCATCGCACCCGAGCATCTGCCGCGCCTTACCGAGCGCTTTTACCGGGTCGATGTCGCACATAGCCGCGAGCAGGGCGGCACTGGTCTTGGTCTTGCGCTGGTCAAGCACATTGCCGCGCGCCACCGCGCGCGTCTCATGATCGAGAGCGAGCCCGGCAAGGGCGCCGTTTTCATCGTGCGTATTCCTTTATCCACCGGCTGACGCCGGCAATTTTCCAGCGAATAGAGCGGTTTGCGCTGTCATGTGCCTGTCATGGCGGCGTCATAGAAGCGAAATGCAGGGCTCCTAGGAGTCCGCAGCGTCCGGTTTTTGGAAAGGCAGCGGGGCTGCCGCCCGGGCGGGTTTTCACAGGAAGGAGAGCATCTCCGTGAAACACAAATCGCTCACTCTCATCGCGGCCTCCGCAATCCTCGGCGGCGCAACGATTTTCGGAACCGTGCTTGCCGCCGACATCTCCGGCGCGGGCGCGAGCTTCCCCTATCCGGTCTATGCGAAGTGGGCCGACAGCTACAAAAAGCAGACCAAGATCGGCCTGAACTATCAGTCGATCGGCTCCGGCGGCGGGATCAAGCAGATCGTTGCCAAGACCGTGACTTTCGGCGCGACCGACTCGCCGCTGAAGGGCGAAGACCTCGAGAAGAACGGCCTCGTGCAGTTTCCGACGGTGATCGGCGGCGTGGTTCCGGTCGTGAACCTCGACGGCTTCAAGGCCGGCCAGTTGAAGCTCGACGGCGACACGCTCGCGAAGATTTTCCTCGGCGACATCAAGACCTGGGATGATGCGGCGATCAAGAAACTGAACCCCGGCGTGAACCTGCCGAGCACGGCGATTGCGATCGTGCACCGTTCGGACGGCTCCGGCACGACCTTCATCTTCACCAACTACCTCGGCAAGGTCAGCAAGGACTGGGACGAAAAGGTCGGCGTGTCCACGGCCGTGAAGTGGCCGGCGGGTATCGGCGCCAAGGGTAACGAAGGTGTTGCCAACACCGTCGCACAGACCAAGGGCGCGATCGGTTACGTCGAATACGCCTATGCGAAGCAGAACAAGCTTACGCACCTCAACCTCGTCAACAAGGACGGCAAGACCGTCGAGCCGAGCATCGCCGCCTTCCAGGCTGCCGCTGCCGGTGCCGATTGGGCGAACGCGAAGGGCTTCAACGTGATCCTGACCAATCAGCCGGGCGAGAAGACCTGGCCGATCGCGGGCGCGACCTTCATCCTGATCCACAAGCAGCCGGCGGATGCCGCTGCCGCCGCGGACGCGCTCAAGTTCTTCGACTGGGCTTACAAGAACGGCGCGAAGGAAGCCGAAGCGCTCGACTACGTTCCGCTTCCCGAAAGCACCATCGCGCTCATCCGCAAGGCCTGGGGCGAGATCAAGGGTGCGGACGGCAAGCCGCTTTACAACCACGGCTCGTAATTGACCGCTTAACACAGATCATGGCCTGCGGGGCCGCAACCGGTCCCGCAGGCTTGCTTCATGAACGACAAAAATAGTGTTCCAGGTTCTCGCACGCTGCCGCAGGGGGGCGCAGATGGTTGAGTTGACGTTCGATCCGGCGGACGCGCGCGCGGAAGAGAAGCAGCGCGATCCGCGCCGTGCATCCCTCGGCCGCCTGATCCTGACGGATCGCTTCTTCAAGAATTTCACGCGCCTCGCCGCACTTCTGGTGCTGGCGCTTCTGTTCGGCGTCATCCTTACGCTGATCGAAGGTTCGCTGCCCGCCCTGAAGCAGTTCGGCATCAGCTTCTTCTGGACCGAGGAATGGAATCCGGTGAAGGAGCGCTTCGGCGCGCTCGCACCGATCTACGGCACGGTGGTCACCTCGATCATCGCGATGCTGGTCGCGGTTCCGGTCGGTCTCGGCATTGCGATCTTTCTCACCGAACTTTGCCCGCAGTCGCTGCGCCGTTCGATCGGCATTGCAATTGAACTCCTCGCCGGCATTCCTTCGATCATTTACGGAATCTGGGGTCTCTTCATCTTCGCGCCGTTTCTCCAGCGCTACGTGCAGCCCGTGATGATCGACACGCTCGGCAATATCCCGGGCATCGGCGCGCTGTTCGCAGGCCCGCCTTATGGCATCGGCGTGCTGACCGCAGGATTGATCCTCGGCATCATGGTGCTGCCCTTCATTGCCTCGATCACGCGTGACGTTTTCGAGACCGTGCCGCCGGTCCTGAAGGAATCCGCCTACGGTCTTGGCGCAACGACCTGGGAAGTGGTCTGGAAGGTCGTGCTTCCTTATACGCGCGCCGGTGTCATCGGCGGCGTCATGCTGGCACTCGGTCGCGCGCTCGGCGAGACCATGGCCGTCACCTTCGTGATCGGCAACGCGCACCGCATCAGCGCGTCCGTGTTGCAGCCGGGCACGACGATCTCGGCAGCGATCGCGAATGAGTTCGTCGAGGCATTGCAGACGTTGCACACCTCGTCGCTGATCGCGCTCGGCCTCGTTCTCTTTATAATTACCTTCTTCGTACTGGCCTGCGCGCGGCTTCTTCTCGCAAGCCTAAACAAGCGCGCGGGAGGCTAGTCATGGATAACAGCCTTTATCAGCGCCGCAGGCTTCGCAACCGCTTTCACCTGACGATGTCGGTGCTGACCGCGGCATTCGGCCTTTGCTGGCTTGTCTTTATTCTCGCGATGCTGCTGATCAAAGGTCTCGGCGGCCTGAACCTCGCGGTCTTCACGCAGATGACGCCGCCACCGGGCAGCGACGGCGGATTGCTCAACGCCATCGTCGGCAGCCTGATCCTGACCTTCCTCGGAGTTGCGATCGGCACGCCGCTTGCGATCCTCGCCGGCACCTACATGGCCGAATATGGCCGCTATTCGAAGCTTACGAATATCGTGCGCTTCATCAACGACATTCTCTTGTCCGCGCCGTCCATCGTGATCGGCCTTTTCGTGTACGGCATCATGGTCCGCCCGATGGGATATTTCTCCGGCCTCGCCGGCTCGGTCGCGCTTGCGATCCTCGTCGTGCCGGTCGTGGTCCGCACCACCGAAGACATGCTGCTGCTCGTGCCGAACCAGATGCGCGAGGCGGCGGCCGCCCTCGGCGCGCCGCGCTGGACCGTGATCCGCTATGTCAGCTATCGCGCGGCGAAGACCGGCATCATCACCGGCATCCTGCTTGCGATCGCGCGCATCTCCGGCGAGACCGCGCCGTTGCTATTCACCGCGCTGAACAACCAGTTCTGGAGCACCAACATTCTCGGCCCCATGCCGAGCCTGCCGGTGGTCATCTTCCAGTTCGCGCTCTCGCCTTACGAAGACTGGCAGCGGCTGGCCTGGACCGGCGCACTTCTCATTACCGTCGCGGTGCTCACCCTCAGCATTCTCGCGCGTGTCCTCGTATCCCGGAAGGAAAGCTAATGGCTCATTTCGCAGTAAACGCCGCGGCGGACTCGCTTTCCAACGCGAAGCCGAAAATGGACATCAAGGATGTCTCGTTCTTCTATAACGAAAACAAGGCGCTGAAGAATATCTCGCTTCCGCTCTACGAGCAGCGCGTGACCGCCCTGATCGGCCCTTCGGGTTGCGGCAAGTCGACCTTGCTCCGCATCCTGAACCGCATCTACGAGCTCTATCCGGGGCAGCGCGCGGAAGGCGTGATCACGCTCGACGGCGAGAACATCCTCGATCCGAAGTTGGATGCGAATCTCCTGCGTTCCAAGGTCGGCATGGTGTTCCAGAAGCCGACGCCATTCCCGATGACGATCTACGACAACATCGCCTTCGGCGTGCGGCTTTACATGAAGCCGTCGCGTGCCGAGATGGACCAGATCGTGGAATCCTCCCTCACACGCACCGCGCTCTGGAACGAAGTGAAGGACCGCCTGCACACATCCGCGCTCGGACTTTCCGGCGGCCAGCAGCAGCGCCTTTGCATAGCGCGCACGGTCGCGATCAAGCCTGAGGTCGTTCTGTTCGACGAGCCGACTTCCGCGCTCGATCCGATCTCGACCGCGAAGATCGAAGAACTGATCGACGAATTGAAGCGCGACTTCACGATCGTGATCGTGACCCACAACATGCAGCAGGCCGCCCGCGTCGCCGATCAGACCGCCTTCATGTATCTCGGCGACCTGATCGAGGCCGGCCCCACGACATCGATGTTCTCCAATCCGAAGGACAATCGCACCCTCGACTATATTACGGGACGCTTCGGCTAAGGCCGGCGAGGTTCACCATGGCACATATCGTTACCGCTTTCGAAAATGAACTCCGCGACATCAACCGCAAGGTCGCCGAAATGGGCGGGCTTGCCGAGAAGTCGGTGGTCGATTCCATCGACGCGCTGATCAAGCGCGACACCATTCTCGCCCAGCGCGTGATCGCCGCCGACACCCGACTCGACCAGTTGCAGCGCGAGATCGAGAGTGACTCGATCACGCTGATCGCCAAGCGCCAGCCGCTCGCGGTGGACCTGCGCGAGGTCGTCTCCGCGATCCGCATCTGCAACGATCTCGAGCGGATCGGCGATCTTTCCAAGAACACCGCCAAGCGCGTGCTTGCGCTCAAGGGCGAGTACCAGGCGGCAGCACTTCTGCGCGGCGTCGAGCACATGAGCGAGATCGTGCTCGAGCAGTTGAAAGAGGTGCTGGATGCCTTCGGCGCGCGCGACGCGGAACGGGCCATGGCGGTCTGGAAGCGCGATGGTGCGGTCGACGATCTCTACACTTCGCTGTTTCGCGAATTGCTCACCTACATGATGGAAGATCCGCGCCAGATCACGATGTGCACGCATCTTCTGTTTGCGGCGAAAAACGTCGAGCGGATCGGCGACCACGCGACCAATATCGCCGAAACCGTGCATTATCTCGTGGTCGGCGAGCAGCTTGTCGATGAGCGTCCGAAGTCGGATGCTTCCAGCATGACCAGCGTCGCCTATCCCAAGGCATAACCGGAAACGAACCGCATGAAGCCGAAAGTTCTGGTGGTAGAGGACGAAGAAGCGCTCGCGGTGCTGCTTCGCTACAATCTGGAAAGCGAAGGCTACGACGTCGAGACCGTCAATCGCGGCGACGAGGCCGAAATCCGGCTGAAGGAGAATCTGCCCGACATCGTCGTGCTGGATTGGATGCTGCCGGGCCTTTCCGGCATCGAGCTTTGCCGCCGCCTCCGCGCCCGCGCGGAAACCGAGCGGCTGCCGGTCCTGATGCTGACCGCGCGCAGCGAAGAGTCCGAACGCGTGCGCGGGCTCTCGACCGGCGCTGACGATTACATGGTGAAGCCGTTTTCGGTGCCCGAGTTCGTTGCGCGCGTGCGCGCACTTTTGCGCCGCGCCAGCCCCGAGCAGGTATCGCAACAGCTCAAATCCGGCGACATCGAACTCGACCGCGAGAAGAAGCGCGTTCACCGCAAGGATCGAGAAGTGCATCTCGGCCCGACCGAATTTCGCTTGCTCGAGTTTCTGATGATGTCGCCCGGCCGCGTGTTCACGCGCGAGCAGTTGTTGAACGCGGTCTGGGGCAGGGACGTCTATATCGACGAGCGCACGGTCGACGTACATATCGGCCGCCTGAGGAAGACACTCACGCGCGGGAAAGAAGCGGATCCGATCCGCACCGTGCGCGGGTCGGGCTATTCCTTCAACGAACGCTTTGCGGAAAACGCGGCCTGAAAATAAAAAACCCCGGAAAATCTTTCCGGGGTTTTTGTTTGGTTTGCCTTTAGCGCGCTTGTGCGGCCCGGCGCTCGCGCCGCCGGTCGGCGAGCGGCTGATAGGCGACGCGCGCGTGATACGGGCAGTAGACGACGCCCGCTTTCGGTTTCGCGCCGCAATAGCCGAAGTCGTCCGCGCCCGGATCGCCTACCGGCCAGCGGCAGGTGTTTTCGTTCAGTTCCGTGATCGAGACGCGCGGCCCGATCGGCACCACGTTCGCGATCGGATCGAGATCGGGTTCGGCCTCGCGCACGTAATCGGGGGCCAGCGCGTTGTTGCCCGAGTAGCGCATGCGCGGACGCATGACACCGGTCGAGGCGCGCGGCTTGCGGATGCGCGGCACCGAAGAGGAAGGCTTGGCGCGGCCGGAAAGCTGCAGGCGGTGCACCTTGCCGATCACCGCATTGCGGGTGATGCCGCCGAGTTCCGCGGCAATTTGACTCGCCGACAGGCCATCGGCCCAGAGCTTCCGGAGCAGTTCAACTCTTTCGTCGGTCCAGCTCATAGTAGTCCCCTGTTCCTGGGCGCCGCCTGTGGCCACGAGACAGAATCCTTCCGCGCTCGCCGGAATCGGAGTTTTCCCCGTCTCCCGGATTGGCCTTCTACGCTTCGCCTGAGATCGTCCGCCGCACTGTATGTCGTATTCGACGGATAAAACGCTACAATAGGCAGACTCGGCCCTTCAAGAGTCCGCTGCTCTCAATGCGTTTTTCCCCACAGTTGTGACGATTTCGAGTCGGAAAGGGCCGGTTGAACGGGCGCGGGACGCGTTGTAAATAAGGCCGACCAGCCCCAAGACCGTCCGTCGCGCCGCTCGTAATGGGCGGCAGATTTCGTTTTAGGGGTCAGAACCGAGGGAAATGGGAGGCGCATGCCATGATCGCGCCCGTACTGCCGACCTACGCACGCGCCGACGTCAGTTTCGAGCGCGGCGAAGGCGCATGGCTGACCTCGACCGACGGCAAGAAATATCTCGACTTCGGTTCCGGCGTCGCGGTGAACGCGCTCGGCCATGCCCACCCCGCGCTGGTGAAGGCGATTTCGGAACAGGCGCAGAAGCTCTGGCACGTCTCGAACCTCTACAAGATCCCGGAAGGCGAGCGGCTCGCGAAGCGCCTGATCGATAACACCTTCGCCGACACCGCCTTCTTCCAGAACTCCGGCGCGGAAGCGATGGAGTGCTCGATCAAGATGGCGCGGAAATATCAGTCCGTGTCCGGCAAGCCCGAGCGCAACCAGATCATCACCTTCGACGGCGCCTTTCACGGCCGCACGCTCGCGACGATTGCCGCGACCGGCAACGAGAAATATCTCGAAGGCTTCGGGCCCCGTATGCCCGGCTTCGTGCAGGTGAAGTTCGGCGATCTCGAAGCGGTGAAGAAAACGATCACGCATGAGACCGCCGCGATTTTGATCGAGCCGATCCAGGGTGAGGGCGGCATTCGCGTCCCGCCGCCGGGCTTCCTGAAAGCTTTACGTGAGCTTTGCGACCAGCACGGCCTGCTTCTGATCTTCGACGAAGTGCAGACCGGCGTCGGCCGCACCGGAAAACTCTTTGCCTACGAGTGGTCGGGCGTGACGCCGGACATCATGGCGGTCGCCAAAGGCATCGGCGGCGGTTTTCCGCTCGGCATTTGTCTTGCGACCGCGGAAGCCGGCAAGGGCATGACGCCCGGCACGCACGGCTCGACCTTCGGCGGCAATCCGCTTGCGATGGCAGTGGCCAACGCCGTGCTCGATCAGGTGCTGGCGCCGGGCTTCCTCGATCATGTCCGGCAGATGAGCCTGTTCGCGAAGCAGCGGCTCGCGGAACTGAAAGACACGCACAAGGGCATCATTGCCGAAGTGCGCGGCGAGGGTTTGCTGCTCGGCCTGAAAACGGTGGTGCCGAACGGCGAATTCGTGAACGCCGCGATGGGCGAAGGGCTGCTCACGGTCGCGGCCGGCGAGAACGTAGTGCGTTTGTTGCCGCCGCTGATCGTAACCGAAACCGAAATCAACGAAGCCATCTCCAAAATGTCGGCGGCGTGCCGGAAGCTCGAAGCGGCGACGACCAAGGGAGCCGCGTAATGAGTAACGGCGTGCAACATTTCCTCGATCTCTCCGAGTTCTCCGGCAAAGAACTGCGCGAAATTCTTTCGCTCGCTTCGCAGTTGAAGAAGAAGCGTGACAGCGATCCGAAGCGTCCGCTTGCCGGCCGCACGCTTGCGATGATTTTCGAAAAGCCTTCAACGCGCACGCGCGTATCCTTCGACGTCGCGATGCACGAGCTCGGCGGCCATTCGATCATGCTCACCGGCGCGGAAATGCAGCTCGGCCGCGGCGAGACCATCGGCGACACCGCGCGGGTGCTGTCGCGCTATGTCGACGGCATCATGATCCGCATTCTCAATCATAAGTCGTTGCAGGAACTCGCGGCCCACGCGACCGTGCCGGTGATCAACGGGCTCACGAAATTCTCGCATCCCTGTCAGGTGATGGCGGACGTGATGACGTTTGAGGAGCACAAGGGTTCGATCAAGGGCCGCAAGGTGGCCTGGACCGGCGACGCGAACAACGTGCTCACCTCGTGGGTGCATGCCGCGGCGCGTTTCGAATTCGAGCTGAACGTGGCGACGCCCCGCGATTTCGCGGCCAAGCCGATCGTGACGAAATGGGCGAAGGAATCCGGTGCCGCGATCCGCTTCATGCGCGATCCCGAGGAAGCGGTGGACAGCGCCGATTGCATCGTCACCGACACCTGGGTCTCGATGGGCGACAAGGAAGCCAAGCGCCGCCACAACATCCTGAAGCCCTATCAGGTCAATCGCACGCTGATGAAGCACGCGAAATCCGACGCGATCTTCATGCATTGCCTGCCCGCGCATCGCGGCGAGGAAGTCACCGACGAGGTGATCGATGGTCCGCAGTCGGTGGTGTTCGACGAGGCCGAAAACCGGCTGCACGCGCAGAAGGGCATTCTCGCCTGGTGCATGGGAGCGCAGGCGGGATGAGTGCGCAGGAAGCCGCGCGCCTGCCGACCCAGCACGCCGACGACGACAAGGTACTGCCGTTTCAGGTCGATCCGCTCGACGTGCGCGGCCGCGTGGTGCGGCTAGGCACCGCGCTCGACAAGGCGATCGAAAATCACAACTACCCGGCGCCCGTTGCTCGCGCGCTTTCGGAAGCGATCACGCTCGCGGTGTTGCTCGGTTCCACGCTGAAGGATGCGGGCCGCCTGATCTTGCAGACCCAGACCGACGGCCCGATCGACTTCATGGTGGTCGATGTCGTGGCGCCCGAAAAAGTCCGCGCCTATGCGCGCTTCAACCGCAAGCGCCTCGCGGCGGCCGGAAAGGCGACGACTGGCGAATTGCTCGGCAACGGCCATCTTGCGATGACGGTCGAAACGGGTGCTGCGAACCAGCGCTATCAGGGCATCGTCGCGCTGAACGGCGCTTCGCTCGAAGAAGCCGCGCACACGTATTTCCAGAATTCAGAGCAAATTCCGACCCGCGCGCGCATCGCAGTAGGCGAGGAAATGCTTGCAGGAGAAAAGATGCGCTGGCGCGCGGGCGGCATCCTCGTGCAGTTCCTGCCGAAAGAATCCGCGCGCGCCCAGCAGGGCGACATCGATCCGGGCGACGCGCCGGAAGGCACGCCGAAACACGAAGTAAAAGAAGACGACGCCTGGATCGAGGCGAAGTCGCTCGTGGAAACGGTCGAAGATCACGAACTCCTCGATTCTTCGCTTTCGAGCGAGCGGCTGTTGTGGCGGCTTTTCAACGAGCGCGGCGTGCGCGTGTTCGACGCGCTCCCGGTCGAGGCGCATTGCTCCTGCACGCGCGACCGCGTCTATGACATGCTCAAAAGCTTCACGCCGGAAGACCGCGCGAGCATGGTCAAGGACGGCAAGATCACCGTGACCTGCGAATTCTGCGGCCGGGTCTATCCGTTCGAGCCTGACGAGGTCGAGGCGGAAACGAAGTAATCGCGTCGTCCTGTTCAAGTGCATGGGAAGCGGAGACAAGCCATGAAAGCCTTGTTGAGAATCGCGCTTACGATCGCTCTTGTGAATTCTGTTCCGGCCTTCGCGCAAACGCCGAATACACAAGCACCGGATACTGACGTCGCATCTCCTGCTCTGCAAAAGGAGTTCGAGGCGTTCATCGCCAAGTTTCGGGCAGCGCTGAAGGCGAACGATGCATCAGCGATCGCGGAAATGACGAAATTTCCCTTCGGCGCTGACCCTAGCGTTGACGCTGCGCAGTTTCGTGCAAAGACTTATCGCAGCATCTTCAATGCAAAAATTCGGACCTGCATCCAGCGCGGCAAGGGCGTCTACAGCCGCGATGACTATAAAAACGAAAGTTATTTCATCTTCTGCGACGATGACATCTTCGTCTTTACGAAGACACCGGCGGGCTTCCTCTTCACCGAGGTTGGCGTGAATGACTGAGGTCGCCCGGTTCGTGTGTAGCGCTTAGCGCTAGTGCACCACGCGCTTCATCGACGGCGCGTCCAGCGAAAATGCCGGCACCTCGGCGTCGAAGTCCTCGCCGTCTTCCGTCACCATCTGATACGTGCCGCGCATCAAACCCGATGGCGTCTTGAGCGGCACGCCGCTCGTGTATTCGAAGCGCTCGCCCTGCCGCAGAAGAGGCTGCTTGCCGACCACGCCGGCCCCTTTGACTTCCTCGGTGCGGCCGTTCGCGTCGGTAATGATCCAGTGCCGCGAGATGAGCTGCACGGCTTCTTCGCCGAGATTGAGAATCTCGATCGTATAGGCCCAGAAATATTCGTCCTCGTCCGGCTCGGAGCGTTCGGACGAATATTCCGGCGTTACCGTGATCTGAACCTGGCGGGTGGTCGCGCGATACATGCCCGCGATTATAATCAGACCGCCGCAAGCCCGCGAGACAGATCTTCGATCAGGTCGTCGGGGTGCTCGAGGCCGACCGAAAGCCGCAACAGGCCTTCCCCGATGCCCATTTCCGCGCGCGCTTCCGGCGTGAAGCGCTGGTGCGTCGTGGTGCCGGGATGCGTGAGCAGGCTTTTCGCGTCGCCGAGGTTGTTGGAAATGCGGATCAGCCGCAGCGCATTCGCGAAGCGGAACGCGCCCGCCTGGTTGCCCTCGACCTCGAACGACAAGAGCGTCGAGCCGCCTTTCATCTGGCGCTTCGCAAGCTCGTATTGCGGGTGATCTTTCCGGAACGGGTAGAGCACCTTTTTGAGTTTCGGCTTTCCCGCGAGAAAGTCCGCCACTTTAAGCGCGTTGTCCTGCGCTTTCTCGATTCTGATCTGCATCGTCTCGATGCCCTTAAGCAGCACCCAGGCATTGAACGGCGACATCGCCGGGCCGGTCTGGCGCAGGAACGTATGCAGATGGTCTTTGACGAATTGCTGGGAGCCGAGGATCGCGCCGCCCAGACATCGGCCCTGGCCGTCGATGTGCTTGGTCGCGGAATAGCAGACGACATCGGCGCCGAGCGCGAGCGGGCTTTGCAGGAGCGGCGTCGCAAACACGTTGTCGACGATGAACGTCGCCTTCGCCTTTTTCGCGAGTTTGGCGATCTCCGCGATGTCGAGAATTTCGAGCGTCGGATTGGTCGGGCTTTCGAGGAAGAAGGCGCGTGTTTCCGGGCGGATCGCATTCTCCCATGCTTTCAGGTCGGTGCCTTCCACCAGCGTCGAGGTGATCCCGAAGCGCGGCAGCAGTTCCTCAATCACGTAACGGCAGGAACCAAACAGCGCGCGGGCCGCGACTACGTGATCGCCCGCCTTGAGAAAGCAAAGCAGCGCGGAGGTCACCGCCGCCATGCCGGTCGCGGTCGCGCGGGCCGCTTCCGCGCCTTCGACCGCGCGGAGGCGCTCCTCGAACATCGCGACCGTGGGATTGGAAAAGCGCGAATAGATGAAGCCGTCGTCTTCGCCCCGGAAGCGCGCGGCACTTTGCTCGGCACTGTCGTAAACGAAACTCTGTGTCAGGTAGAGCGCCTCGGCGTTTTCGCCGAACTGCGAGCGCAGGATGCCCGAATGGATCAGGCGGGTTTCCGGACGCAGCGATGCGGCATCGGGAGCGGGGCGGGGAATCTTCACGGTCATGACGCGGTCCTTCCAAACAAAAACCCGGCCGGGGGGTTAGCCCATGAGCCGGGTACACGCGTCCCCGGCCTTTTAGCGATTTATTTTACGTGGCTGCAAGCCGGCCGGCTCAAATGACCACGAAGTGCGGGGATTATGCCTCCCACGCGCTTGGCGTCAAGTTCTGCCTATTCTAGGTGAAGTGGATGGAAACCGCCGCCGCGCACCGCCTCCCGCAAGCCGTCCAAGGAATGTCGCAGGGCATCCTGCCGGCGCGCGCGATCCGCGAACTCGCGGATAAGAAGGCGATCGTGGCCGAGCGCGATTTCGACGCCGACCAGATTCAACCGGCGTCGCTTGATCTTCGGCTCGGCGCGCGCGCCTGGCGCATCCGCGCGAGCTTTCTGCCGTCGAGCAAGACGCCGATCGCCGAACGCCTCGACGATCTCGCGCTGCATTCGATTTCGCTGAACGCGGACGGCACGGTGCTGGAAACCGGCTGCGTCTACATCGTCGAAGTCGAGGAGCGGCTCGCGCTGCCACAAGACATTGCCGCCGCGACCAATCCGAAAAGTTCGACCGGCCGTCTCGACGTGTTCACGCGCGTGATCGGCGATCGTGTCGCCGCCTTCGACACGATTCCGGCGGGCTATACCGGCACGCTCTATCTTGAAATCGCGCCGCGCACCTTTCCGGTTCTGGTGCGGCGCGGCTCGCGTCTTTCGCAAATCCGCTTTCGCCGCGGCGAAGCGAAACTGGACGTGAAAGAACTCGCCGCCTTGCAGGCGCGCGAAACCTTGGTAAGCGCCGCCGAGCCGGATCTGCGCGGTGGCGGAGTTGCGGTCTCGGTCGATCTTTCCGACTTCGGCAAGGGCTTCGCCGGTTTCCGCGCCAAGCGTCATACCGGCCTGATCGATGTCGACAAGCGCGCGGGCTACGACGTGATGGATTTCTGGGAGCCGTTGCCTGCGCACTCGTCGAAGCGCCTCGTGCTCGACCCGGATGCGTTTTACATTCTCGCCTCGAAGGAAGCCGTGCACGTTCCGCCGGAATACGCCGCCGAGATGGTGCCGTTCGATCCGCTGGTCGGCGAATTCCGCGTGCATTACGCGGGCTTCTTCGATCCCGGATTCGGCCACGCGCAGGCCGGTGGTCATGGCGCGCGCGCGGTGCTGGAAGTCCGCTCGCGCGAGGTGCCGTTCATGCTCGAGGACGGACAGATCGTCGGCCGTCTCGTCTACGAGCGCCTGACCGAGCGGCCGGAGAAACTATACGGCGAAGTCGGCTCGAATTATCAGGCGCAGGGCCTGAAACTCTCCAAGCACTTCAAGCCGCTCTAGCGGGCAGCCGGCTTCTTTTTTTTCTTTCTCGAAAGCGCGCGCACTTCCGCGCGCATCGCCTGCAATTCTTCGAGAATGACCGACTCTTTCGATTTGAGCGATTGCAGCGCCTGCTGTTCCTCGCGGTGTTCGCGTTCTTCCGCCTCACGGATTTTGTCGGCTTCGTTCTGCATCGCGGTCACGATGATCGCGATGAAGAGGTTCAGCACCGTGAAGGTCGTGGTCAGAATGTACGGAATGAAGAACAGCCACGCATAGGGATGTTTCTCCATCACCTTGTTCGCGAGTTCGTTCCAGCCCTCCAGCGTCATGACGGTAAAGAGCGTGTAGGACGATTTCGCGATGTTGCCGAACCATTCGGGAAAATCGGGTCCGAACAAATTCGTCGCCATCACCGCGAAGCAGTAATAGACGAGCGTCAGCAGGAACGCGATCGCGCCGATGCCGGGCATCGAGCCGATCAGACCGCCGACCACGCGCCGCAGCGTCGGCACCGCGGAAACGAGACGCAGCACGCGCAGGATGCGCAGCGCACGCAGCACCGAAAGCGGCCCGGTCTGCGGCATCAGCGAGAGCGTGATCACGATGAAGTCGAACACGTTCCACGGATCGCGGAAGAAGCCGCGGCCGGTGACGAGCAGGCGCACCAGAACTTCGACCACGAAAATGCCGAGCAGGATGTGATCGAGCGGCTCGAGCAGCCAGCCGTATTTTGCCATGAGCTTCGTGCTGGTTTCGAGGCCGAGCACCAGCGCGTTCAAGGTGATCAGTCCGGCAAGCACGCGCTCGGTCGTAGGGTGCTCGAGAAAGTGCCGCATTTTCTCGAGCGGCGCGCCGCCCCAGGTCGCTTGAATTTCGCGTGTCGGATTTGCGCGCTTTGCCACTTGGATTTTCCGCCCGTGATTGCGGCGGCATTAAATCAGGGCGCGGCCGGGAGGCAAGGGGCGTTCGACGCTTCAGAACAACCAGCGCGGCGTCCGGGAAGCATAGGCATTCCACGTCTTGCCGAAGCGCGCTGCGAGATGCGCTTCCTCCCGGCGGATGGCGAGGCGGTCAACCAGGAGCGCCATGACGAGCGCCGCGATCGCGTACCACAGGTTTGAAAACGTGAACGCCATCGCAAACAGCGTAATCGTATTGCCGACATAAATCGGATTGCGCGAGAGCCGGAACGGGCCGCTGGTCACGAGTTCTCCGGCCGCCTTGTGGGGCAGGATGTTGGTGCGCGCCCGCCACATCGTCCAGATCGCGGAAAAGTCGAATGCGATGCCGATAGCGATAAGAAAATACCCGGCAATTTGAACGGCCGCAGGCGGCGAAACCGGGATCGGCAGCCACGCGCCGAGCGCCACACCCGCCGCGATGCCGGCGAGCAAAAGCAGCGGCGGCCAGGGGATCGTATTCGGGCGTTCCGTGAAGTCGGGACGAACTGGCATGCTACAGACAGTTGTTGTGACGCTTCCACATTTCTTCATGTCCGAGTGCGATCGCGAACTGCGGCACCTTGCAGCGCTCCGCGCCCTGCGCCGCGAACGGCGCCGCATAGGTACGGCTGCCGATCACGCTGCCCGCGCCGATCGCGAGAAATCCCGCGAGCGCGAGCGCCGCGAGTTGCGCTTTGCTGGTCAACTGAACCGGATGCATCACCTTTACTTCACATGCGCCGCCCGGGCATAACCCGGTCTCCCGGCGCAGCACCACGCGGTAAAGAACGCAGCCGATGCAGATTCCGAATGCGGTTTCGAAAAAGAGCAGCGTCAGGCAGGTTACGCAGATCAGCATGTTGATCGGTCCGCGCACGTCGAACCCGGCGACCAGCACGACCATGACGGTGGCCAGCGCCAGACCGAGCGCCCATGCGAAATGCTTCTGCGGGGCGCCGACGAATTCCGGCGTCTGGCTGCGCACCATCATCCGGCCAAGAACGAGGCTCGGTGCGAATCTAGGGCTGATCAATACCCGGATGAAAAAGTCGATGAAGAAGACGGCCGCAACCACGCGGATGGGTGCGAAGTTGCCGACAAGGAACGCGTTCATGAACGCAATCAGCGAAATCGCAAACAGAATGCCGGCGCCCGCGCGCGCTTCCCGCTCGTTCAGCACCGGGACATCATAACCCGGAAGATTGTCTCCGAATCCGAGCAGCGCACGCATTCCAGTATTCCTTATTTCGTTTCAATTTTCGGGAGCGTGCCGGACTTATTTTCGGCCCTTCGCCGGCTCGCAGAAGACGCCATAAAGCGTCTTGATGATTTTCTCCGCCCCGGGATGCGAGATCGAATAGAACATCGTGGTGCCTTCGCGGCGCGCGCTGACCATCTTGTGTTCGCGCAACAATGCAAGCTGCTGGGAGACGGCCGCCTGCCGCAGCTTCGTGGCCTCCACGATTTCCCCGACCGACATCTCGCCTTCGCCGAGCAGGCAGAGAATCCGCAAGCGGTGCGGCGAACTGAGCAGCCCCAGAAATTCAGCAGCCTCGTCGGCCTTGTGTTCGAGGTTTTTAATATTCATGAATAAGAATATAAGAGACTCTTCGGAATAATGCAAATCCGGCGGGAACCGCCTTTTCTACGTTAGCGGGTTCCAGTAATCTTCACGGCGTCGCGGGCGTAGTTCAGTGGTAGAACGACAGCTTCCCAATCAGACTACGCGCGTTGCATCATTCGCCATGTTTCATGATTAGCGCCTGTTTTTGAGGCTTTGCCTGCGCCGCCTTACTCTTAGCTGCACATAGAAAAACGCAGCTACAACCATCCATCGGTGCCTGAGCGGTGCCTCAGATTGTTAGAGTATACGGTCGGAAATACTGGTATTGAGGCAAGCAGCATGAAAAAGAACCGCCGAAGACTCCGTGGTCCGTGAGGCTTGTGCATTGTCGCTACTCGATCATCACCCTGAAGGCGTCGCTCTGCCCCACGATCCGATCGGTCCGCTTATTGATGACGAAAGCCTCGACCAGGTGGACGCCCCGGTACTTCAGCTCTTCCCAGCGTCGGTTATCGATCTCCGGCTTCTCGAATTTCCCACGCAAGGCGCCCGCCGCAGCAGCGGCCTCGTCGGTATTCGTAATGCGCCATTGCACCGTATAGAGCGACGAGTCGAAAGGCATCCCGGTGTTCGTGACGGCCCTGAAATGCAGATAGTAGCCGGGCTGCAGCGGGTCGAGTGAGTTCACCGCATTGACGATCTGCGTGCCGTACTTGCTCCGATGCAGATCGGCCTTCACGGTCACCGACATCATCTGATTTGCCGCAACGCGCTTCCACTTCGGCGCTTCCATGTACGATTTCTTATTGAAGGTCGCCGGGAGGATACTCGCGCCGAAGCGCTTGATTGCATCCACTAAATCGCCCGCAAACTGTGAGGCCTCTACCAACTGGCGCCGCACATCAGCGACCAACGCTTTGCTGACCGACTTGCCTTCGTCGAGCACCGCGCCACTCGCGAAGTCTTCGCCGAAAACGCGACGCCACTTTGCGATGCTCTCGGACCGATCTTGTTCGTCGTACGCGTCATCGATCCATTCGCGGTATGTGTGGATCTTGTCGCGGAAGTTTGAATACTGATCGTCCGTCCAGGCGTCGGCAAAATTCTCAGATTGCAAGAACGGATTGGCTACTGCGGGCTTCGTCAGGTTCACCTGCAGCCAATCGTCCATGCGCCCGAAGATTGTCTTCAGCGCGGTCGGCGTGTCGGCGAACGCGGCGGTGTCTTTGTCGGCCGACGTGATGCGATAGCCCAGGATCGTCGTGAGCAACACCGAAGAGCAGGTGAAACGGGTCTTAATGTCGCGCAGGTACTTGATAAGACGCGTGACCTTTCGAAAGCTGTTGCTTCCCGAAAAGCTGTTCTTCTCGACGAGCCACGCCGTGTACTTCTCGGGTTCAGATCGCTCGAATTGGTTCGTGTCGCGATTGCAAACTTCGAAGCGTGTGAATCCACCGCGATCAACCAAGCAAGGCGCGACATCGATCTTCTTGTCGTTCGCATAGGTGATCGTGACGCAGTGCGACCACGCCTTCACCATGTCTTTGTAGGTGCTGTTCGCTTTGAAAGCGTCGAGCAGGGTGTTGATGTAGTTAGCTGCGTCCCATCCATCGATCGGCTTCACGAACACGATCAAGTCGGCATCGAACTCGCCTTGATCGACCGGCTTGATGATGGTCTTATGAGCCCACGAGCCTTGCTCCAACCACCCATGCAGGTGTGGCTTCCAGTCCGATCCGCGCACGGCGTCTTTGATGGGATTGAGGCTGTCGTCGAGATTTTTGACGCGCGTCGAGTTGAGGTTGACCGTGTCTTTCAGGAAATCGTTGAACAGATCGACGTGTTTCATTCGCGGCTGGTCCGATCTGCGGCGCGATCCTTTTGATAGTCCTTCCAGCGCTGATCTAGTTTCTTCCGCCGAAGCTGGTATGCGAATGGCACGATCTCAGGCGCACCTTCGATCGCGGCGTTGTAGTCGGTCATCGCGAGCAGCACGTCCGCCATCGGGTAACCCGCGCGATCCGCAGTCATGAGCCGTTGCCGGATTTCCTTGATGTCCTTCGCGGCGGACAGATGCGCTTGCCACGCACCGAGCACGTCCGACGAGAGCACAAACACAAGGATCGCGAGGAAAATGCGAACCATGACGAAAGCCGTGTCGCGGGTCGCGTAGGGCGTCGTGCCGAGCGCGATCGCAAGTGCAAGGATGCCGAATGAAATCAGGATGCTGAACATCACCACGGCGCTAATTCGGTGGAGCTCTTCGCTGTAGATCGCCGACTCTTCCAACATCTCCGCGAGCCGAGGCGCGCCAGGAGGCTTATTGGTCGCGTAGTAGTTTGGGTCTTCGCATTTCGTCGCGTCGGCTGATTCGACCGTGAACCGGCCGCGCAGGCTCTGGATCTCGCTGGTCGACAGCTGCTGGCCGAGGCCGCCGAGGAGGAGGGCACCACGCCGGGCGGCGTTCGCCGCAGATCGGGCCTTGACGTAGAAATAGTTCACGACGCACCAGGCGATCAGCAGGACGCCGCCAGCGATTGCGAGGCCGTAGATCAGGTTCTTTTCCGTATCAGGCACCACGACGGAGATCGCCGCCGGCAAAGCCGCGGCGAGCTGCAGACCGAAGAGCCATTTCCGCAGCAAGGCAGCCTTTTTGAACTCGGCTCGCAGGTAGCCCACGAGATTCTCAGACGTCAGGCTCATGCCCGCCCCCGTTGACCACGAATTCCGAGCAATGTGGGCATGTGGACCCCGGCCTGCAATAAGGATTCAGGCTTTTCAACGGCTGCCCTATTTAACCGGTCTCAGGGTAGGCGAATTGGCTTCCTTGCACGCATTCGAACGCGAAATGAATTTCGTGGCTCATCATAGATGAAGAAGAGCTCCGTTTTTTGGGGCTTTTCGCGTGTTATCCTATTCCTAGCTGCACATTGAAAAGCGCGGCTACACCCATCCAATCGGTGCCTGAGAGGTGCCCGAAAATGCCTAAAGCCGTCCTCACGGATATTTCCGTGCGGGCGCTAAAGGCTCCCGCACGTGGTCAGATCACCGTTTGGGATTCAAGCAGCCCTGTCGGAGTGCGTATTTCCGCCGGAGGCACGAAGACTTTCATCGTTCTCGTCGGAAGTGGGAAGCGCCAAACGATCGGCAAGTTCGGAATTATTACTCTTGCGGAAGCAAGAGCCGAAGCAAAACGTATCCTCGCCGAGAAGACTTTGGGCATAGCAAAGCCGAAACCGTCCGGAATTTCGTTCGAAATTGCGTGCAACCAGTTTCTCGAGGAGAACTACAAAAGCAAAAGGCCACGTACCAAAGCAGAAGCGAAACGATTGCTTGAGCGACACTTCACCTCGGCTTTTGGTAAGCGGCCAATTTCCGAAATTACCGATACGGACGTGGGAACCGTTCTTTCAAAACTTGCCAAGACACCAAGCGAGCAGCTCCATGCGTTCCGCGCAATTCGAACGATGCTGAAATGGTGTACGCGGCCTCCGCGCCGGTACATTCCGCACAGTCCGCTCGAAGGATACGAGCCGCCCGGAGAAGATCGGAAAGGCACGCGCGTACTCTCCGATGCTGAACTCGCGAAGATTTGGAAGGCCGCTACAGGTCGCTACGGCGGCTTGTTTCGGCTCCTCATCCTCTGGGGGACACGAAATGGAGAGACCGCGCGCATCCAGCGCTTGTGGGTCGAAGACAACGTTCTCACGATCCCGGGAGAGGTAACGAAGAACAAGCGCGCCCACGCGATCCCGCTTCTTCCTCTCGCAAAGAAGGTGCTTTCCCGACAGCCGGAGGGCGCGTTCTTATTTCCGGGTAAGTCACCGGATACGTTCCTCAATGACGGCTCGTGGGGAAAGCTCAAGGCGGACCTTGACCGAGTGTCAGGCGTCCACAACTGGCAGCTCCGCGATATTCGGCGGACGTTCCGGTCGAACCTGGCCAAGCTGAAGGTGCCTCGGGAGATCGCGGAGATCATGCTCAACCACGTCACCGGAGCTAACAGGAACGACCTCGACGAGATTTACGACCGCTACGACTACCTCGACGAGAAGGTTAAGGCGCTTGCGAAATGGGAATCTCGGCTGCGCCAGATTCTTAAGAAGAAACAATGAGGAGCCATGAGTATCTTGTGGCTCCTCTTTTCTTTGCATACCTTCTCAAGGTCCATCGGTGGTGAACCGGGGGCTTGCAAGCTCTCCTTCAAAGGGAGTCTTGCAATGTCTAACCGACCACTCATTGTCGATTGGAAGGGACTTAAGAAGCTCGGCTGGTGCTACTCACGAGCCCATACGTGGCGCTTGATGTTCGACCCGGAGTATGGGGACCGCCGTTTCCCGGCGTGCCGCAAACTCGGTAAGCATCCAAACGCTCACCCGGTGTGGCGAATGAGCGAAATCCTCGCCTACTTTGAGTCCCACGGTCTGAAAGTTACAGACGATTGGAATGCTTCCTGAAAAGGAAGCCGACCCCCGGTGTCCAAGCCGGGGGTCGTTTTCTTGTAGCCCTGCCGGGTTGTCAGTTTGTTGCCCGAAGCTAGCGAGTTGCCGCCTCACTGTTAGGATGCGGTTTTGGTCGCGAAAACGCACGGCTCTGCATCAGTGGGGGCCGCGAATACAGGCCACCAGAAGTGATGCGCGGTCCAACCGAGTTCACGTCCGCCGTCCTGCTGAAGCAGAACAAGAACAGGCTTCTTGCGCCGGGTACCGAGTACTTTTGTTCTGAGCGCCGTACCGAGAATGGAACGGCCGGATTTATCGCCTGAACCTGCGCGCGACAGACGCCTGCCCGTTTCAGCAAGAACAAGAATCTTTCCATCGCCCCCGCGGTCGTCATCGCTGTAGTAGTCAATGAGCGAACGCATGGCGTCCCATTCAAACTCGACGCTATCGAATTCCATGCTCTGCTCGATTAGATCGATGATTGCGAGCACCGTTTTCTTATCGATTTCGAAAAATTTGCCCTTGTCGCGCCATTCAGGTTTGATCAGCTTTTCCAGTTTCGACTGGATGGATGCCATCGCAATACCCCCGCGCGTTTGAAAGTCGGTGGGCAAGAGCATCGTATTGCTAGACACGGTTACAACGTCGCTCAACAGCACCTTGTTGGGCGCGCAAGCGCGAACTCTTCGGGCATCGTCGGCCTGAATGAAAACTACGCCGCGATCATGAGCGCCCGTTTCAAACGCTTTTCGTAGAGCGTTCTCGAACTCGTTGATCGTGTAAAGCCGATCATAAACCGAACGCGAGGTATAAAATCTCGTAACCGCGAGATCGCGACGATCGCGGTTGCCATACATCCGGGAATGTTGAAGGACCGTGTCAGCCTGCATCGTTTTGGGATTACGTCCGTAGTAGAACGCAATCAGGTTTGGAATCGTGATGCCGCGATCGAGAATATTGCCACCAACGAAAATATTGTAAGGAGTGCGCAGCCGCAGCTCAGACTTCTCGTCGAGTAGCTTCATCACATCTTGATCCGAATTGATTTTTTCGATGACGATGTCATCGCTTTGAAGAGCGTCGATGAACATATCGAAAGCTTCCTCGCGTGTCGGAACAGCGCCTCCGTCCGCAGTCACTGACGCGGTCAGATCGTCCAACGCGTCGTCAAACAGGGGCCGCAACTCTTCAGGACGATCTTCTGCCGCATTCACGATAGCGTCAAAAATCCACTTGATCACTTGGTCCTGCCAGGCATGTGCAGATCGCTGAGTATCGTTGTGGATGATCATCGCATACTTGCGCGGCTTATCGCCGGCATCGCGCTGCTGCCATTGGCGAACGCCAACAGCCACGACAAAGGTAACAATGGCGCGCCGGATGCCCGCTGTATTGGGGCTATCAAGAACGCGGTCGGCGCTGATGCGGCGCTGATCCGGCCTACGAAGGGCGTCCTGTTCGAGAGCGGACACCTCAACGATTAAGCGTGAGCGCGGGTCATCGTCGTCGAATGTCCCGAAATAGTCGTCGCCGCCAACGTACGCGCTATGAATCGGAAGAAGCTCGGTGAACGCCGGGCGCTTCGGCTTGAACACATAGCTCCCCGTTGACGCCTCTTCGTAGCCTTCGGGCTGAAGGTAGAGAGAATACGGCGTGGCCGTGACTTGTAGGTAAGCCACGTCCTTCACTAGGCTCCGCAGTTCATCGATCTGTTCCGCGATCGTGCCTTGCTTGATGCCTTCATCCGCTTTGGAGACGAAGCGAACGCTTGCGAGATCAGCCTCGTCATCAACAAGCAGCACCTTTCGATTCCGCTGGCCTTCATGCTCTTTGACGAAGTCAATCAGCTTATCAAGATTGCGCGCCTGCTTCTTCGCGACAATGACCATCTTCCGACGCATCTCGCTGCGCGTAAGCTGCGGCAGCTTCATAATGTCGAGAACCATCACTTCGTCTTCGTCGATAAATTCTCGGAAGTCCGCGCTCAAGCGCGACACGGTCTGGGCGGAAAGCGTCTTCGTGCCCTTGGTGAGGACTAGCGCGATGTCGAAGCCTCGATCAAAAGCCTGCGCGACCGCCCCGACAAAGGCGCGCGTTTTCCCTGACTGAATCTTCCCGAGCAGCATCCCCGGATTGTCGCCGGAGGTCTTCACCGCTTCGAGATTCGTCATAACCCGCGAGATGCATTCCGAAAGCGCGTCGTCATCGTTTCGGTAGCTTTTCAGGCGGGCATAGAAATCAGAGCCGTTTTCGAGCTGCTGGAGCTTGCGGTTATTGCGACGGAGCCATGCCCGGATTTGGGCGCGGCGGAAGACAGGCCCTGACGCAAGCTCGCGGAGCGGACGCGGGAAGTCAGTCGCGCGGGATCGCCAGTTGGTAACGGCTTGGCTGGTGACGCGCGCCATCTCGGCGATTTCATTTATACCCACGATGTCGTGTTCCATCGCCGAACTCCTGTGTAAGATGTACACAAGCCGTACCCGGGTTCTGTGAGTCACGTCAACGACTATTTTTGGCGCACTCCGCTCGTAAACCGGATATTTACCTTCGATGTTCTAAGAACGTTCTTGTTTTTGGCGCCAATTGGGCGCCTAATGGCGCGCTATGAATCGAGCGATTGCGATGGCCAAGACCCCCGATTTGCGCCCCCGCCAGAACCTACGACTGGAATCGCAGGAATGGGCGGCGATTGACGCTGCACGGAGGCAGCGCCCCGGGAACGTATCTCGCAATACTTGGATAACCGAGGCGATCCTCGAAAAAATCGCCCACGAAAAGAGAGAACCGGGTATCCCTGCACCCGTGGGCGGTCGAAGTGCATAGTTTTTACGAGTTCTTCGCGGGCGGCGGGATGGCCCGAGCCGGGTTCGGGCTCGGTTGGAAGTGCCTCTTCGCCAACGAGTTCGATCTGAAAAAGACGGCTGTCTATCAAGCCAACTGGACGCCGTCGGATATGCTCAAGATCGGCGACGTCGCTAAAATCACTCTCGACGAACTTCCTGCAAAAGCCGATCTCGTCTGGGCGTCGTTCCCTTGTCAGGATTTGTCCCTCGCTGGCGCGGGAGCCGGGCTGCGCGGCGACCGTTCGGGCACCTATTGGCCGTTCTGGCGTTTGATGGAAGGCTTGATCGCCAAGGGCCGCGCTCCCAAGCTGATCGTTTTAGAGAACGTGTACGGCACTCTTTCTTCGCACCAAGGCAAAGACTTCGCGACGATCTGCACGAATTATTCAAAGGCTGGTTATCGTTTTGGCGCACTCATCGTCGATGCAGTGAACTTTGTTCCTCATTCGCGAGCGCGTTTATTCGTCGTCGGTATTCGCAAGGATTTGCCGATTCCGGATGAATTGGTGTGCGACGAAGCAGGACTATGGCATCCCCGTGCCCTTCAAGACGCTTGCGCGCGTTTAACTCCCAAAGTGCGCGATGATCTCATTTGGCTATGCGCTCCCACCCCGGGAAAGAGAAAAACCTCGTTCGCGGATTTGATCGAAGAGAACCCGCAAGGCGTCGCGTGGCACACCGCCGCCGAGACAGCTAAGTTGCTGGGTATGATGAGTGCTATTCACCGTCAAAAAGTCGATGAGGCGAAGCGCGCCGGCCGTCGGATGGTGGGAGCCGTTTACAAGCGCACGAGACGCGACGCGGTCGGCCGAAAGGTTCAAAGAGCCGAAGTGCGGTTCGATGATGTTGCAGGTTGCTTACGCACGCCAGCGGGCGGTTCTAGCCGCCAAGTGATTGTTGTGGTCGAGGGCAAGAAAGTTCGCTCCCGCTTGATCTCACCGCGTGAGACGGCGCGGCTTATGGGCTTATCAGACAGCTATCAACTCCCGAAGAATTATAACGAAGCGTATCATTTGACGGGTGACGGCGTTGCCGTTCCTGTCGTTCGTTATCTGGCGCAAAACATCTTTGAGCCCTTGCTCAAGGCGAAGGGAAAAACTCGTCGGGCCGCATGAGCGTTATCCCCTGCCAGCTTAACGAGACACTCCAGACCAAGATTCGGGAATTCGCAGAGATTCTAAAGACCCAAGCCCACACACTTGGCAACCACGGTTTAGAAGAAAGCGAATTCTATAACAGCGGGCTCTTTCGCGGCGCGATCGAACGCATTCGCGGTCAATTTTCTGCGACTATGCGCGAGAAGCGCGAGTTCGTTCAGCAAGTCCTCAATCACATGCAAGACGCCGGACACATCGGCGAGTGGAACGTATCAGGCAGCGAGAATAGGCACGACTACACGATCACCATGCCGAGCGGTCGCACTGCCGTTATCGAGTTGAAGGGCTGCCTCGACGGGAACAATACGAATATCTTCGAAAGGCCGCCTCACGCCCACGAATTCATTATCTGGAGCGTTTGCAGCAATCCAGGCGCCGACCCCCGGCTAAACGCCTGGTCAGGAATTCATACGCGACTGAGTGCGGAGATCATTTCGCGCTCCCAGCGCGTCGATGGACTACTCGTTTGGGATTGGGTGTGCAGCACGATCGGGCGGCCATGTCCAAAGTTGATGGGTGAGAACGATCCTCGCATTACAACGATAGGCCATTACCGTCTGCCACCGCCATGCATCTATCTGTTTCCCTCGACCATACCGAGCCCGCGCAACAACCCAAGCCCCGCGCCGCAGCCTTTGGAGGACGTTGAGATTCTCAAAGCGTTTGCCGACTGCTTCAACGCCAATCCTACGGATGTAAACTCCGTCACGTTCACTGTGGCGCATGCCGAGGCTGATACCGTTCGGTCAACACAAGTGGTGCGTAACGGTGAGGTTCAACGCCAATCACCGATGACAGCGATCCGCCGCACATGAGCAAGCAGCCTAAACTCGGAGATGTCGACAAACTCAAACGCCCGCCGTTTGAAACGGCTGAACTTCGCAAGCAGATCAGCGAGTTTTTCAAAGGAAGCTACGACGACCCGATTACCGGAAAGTCGCAAACGATTGGCAGCTATATTTGGGGCGTCTATGCGTTTTACGACTATGACGGCGAGCCGATCTACGTCGGTCAGACCAAAGAGCAAGTGAGCGGTCGCGTAGGGCGCCATCTCACCAATCAACGCACTGACGCGGTCGCCATGTCGGTGCTTGACCCGTTCGAAGTCGCTGAGATTGAGATTTGGCCTCTCCCCCAATTCAATCACATCGATAAGGAGTACAGGAAAGGCCACAGCGCAGAGTTCAAAGCGGCGCTTGCTTATCTAAACGCGGTTGAGCATGAGGTTTTCACGCGACTAAAAGCCGAAAGCCAGTTCAAGGCGGTGCTGAACGAAAAAGACCCGCCAGCGCCAACGGTGAAAATCGAGCTGCCAGCCTCTAGACGCGGACGTATTATCTCTGACCGCGTGCTCGAAATTCGCCAGCATCCAGACGTGCGCATCGCTCGACGCGCGTTAATCGTCTCGCGGCTGGCGCAAGTGATTTCGGAACGAAGCGTCAAGTTCGGCCTGAGGCGCGTGTTGCTTGCTCAAGCTCAAAGGCTCGAATGGCTTGCACAACGCCGATTTGAAGCGCTCGGAGGCGAGAAAGAAGTCGAGGTCGGCCCTGAAAACGAAGAAGAAGATAAAGAAGGCTGATGCCGCCCGCAGCGCGATAATGCGCGCTGTCAGGAGTAAAGATACGAAACCCGAATTGTTCGTCAGATCAATTCTGGGCTCGCTCGGGTTTCGCTACAGCCTGCATTCGAAGAGTCTTCCCGGAAAACCCGACATCGTCCTATCACGGCTTCAAAAGGCGGTCTTCGTTCACGGGTGCTTCTGGCACGGGCACGGATGCGCGAGAGGCGCTCGAGTCCCGAAGACAAATACTTCGTATTGGGTGCAGAAAGTCTCCCGTAACGCCGAGAGAGATCGAAAAAATTTGAAGACGTTAAAGAAAATGGGCAAGCGCGTTCTGGTGGTTTGGGAATGCGAAACAAAGCATCCGACAAAATTGGTGCGCCGGATCAAACGCTTTCTAGATAGCTGACTTAAAACCCATTCTATACGGCACAAAACCCGAGCGAACCCTGTAGCTTCCTCACCAGTCAGCAGCGAATTGCTGGCTTTCGCCAATTGTTACGAGAGGGTGAGTTGCAAGCCGAATGGCAATAATCCGATCCGCTGCATGGGGATAAGCAAGAACGATCATCAAAATCAAGTTATTATGATCCTATGACGCCCGATCCGTCGCGCTCCGTCGCGACACGTCCCGACAGCGACTTTACCCTTTCGATCGATGAGGCCTTAGAGCGCTACGCACGTGCCGGTCATCCCAGAACTCCCCGCAGCGTTCAACGCTATTGCGCCAAAGGTCATTTGGTCTGCCGCCTAGTCGAAACCGGCTTTGGCGAGAAATACCTCATCGCTCCGGATTCCGTTGATCAACACATTGCTTACATCAACGAAGTGACACCCGCGACCGGTCACGACTCTTCGCGACCTTTCGCGACACGTCGACCGGCGGAAGCAAGCGACGAGAAGCCACCACGAACCGACGAGACGGCTTCACAGGCGGAGCGACCAGTCACGACCGGTCCTGACGTGTCGCGCTATGTCGCGCGCCTCGAAAGTGAAAACGATTTCTTGCGTGGGCAGATGACGGTGAAGGACGGGCAGATCAAAGAACTGACTGAGCGCGCACGAGAAACGAATGTCTTGATCGCAGGCTTGCAAAAAATGCTCTCGCCTTTGCTTGGTGGGGCAGGGGAAAGGCGCGAATAGGGGATAGCTTCCGCGACACGCTCCAATTCGACGTATAATGCGCTGTATGGAGTTTTCTTCGGGAAGGAGCATCGGCGATCTCATCCGGGACAAAAATATTGTTCTAAGAGGCGCCGACGCCGCAACGGCGATGGGCTTCACGCAGCTGCCGAATTTTCTTTTGAAGTCGAAGAAGCTTAGTTCCGGCGACAAAGTCACCTTCGCGATGCTGTTGAGTTATGCGTGGCAGAACGATTTTTGTTTTCCCGGCCAAGCGAAGCTTGCGGCGGATATGGGCATCACCGAGCGCAGCGTGCGAACGCATCTTAAGGCTCTTGAAGTTCATGGCTTGCTCACAATTACGCAGCGCGGGCAGGGGAAGACCAACATTTACGAACTCAATCTTAAGCCGCCGGGTAGCCGCTGACATGTTCCATGCAGACTGGAAGAAAACTTCCGGTCAAGACCGGAAGCAAATTACCGTTCTAGACCGGCAAAAAGCTTCCGCCCCTCTATAATGATATTCAGTGTAATGAGACTCATAAAATAATACGCAGAAGCAAGACCATTTCTTTGAAAGAAAAGTGCCTTGACGAATTGGATTTTTGTGGTCGCGTAGTTGAACTACACAGCCAAAAAAGTGAACGCGAAGGCAGCGAAAATTTGCGCGATAGAATAGGTCGCACAATTTCTATTTTGCGACACGCAAATCTTGTTCTGTCAAGATTCCGGCTTCTTCCAAGCGTGCTACAATTGCGGCATGAGTAAATTGCTTGAACAAGCATTCGCACAGCTGCGCGATCTTCCTGAAGACTTTCAGGATAAAGCGGCGCGTCAGTTGATCCGCTACGTAGATGAAATTTCGACCGACGACCGTACTGACGTAGCGGACGGCCGAGATGCCTATCGCCGCGGCGAGACCCAGACGCTCGCGCAATGGCGAAATGATGTGGGGATTATTGATAACTAGCCCCGCCGAACGCGGACTACGCAAAGCTCCGCGAGCTCAGCTTGAGCAAATCGATCAGGCTTTCTCGGACATGTGCGCAGACCCTTATTCGGGTGACGTAAAATTTCTTCGTGGCATGGGCGCAATTTTCCGCCGACGGGTTGGTGATTGGCGCATTCTGTTCGAACTCGACAAAGACCGGCAGCTCATCATCGTTCTCGCCGTCAAACGGCGTAGTTCGAAAACCTATTGATCGGCCAGGCAGCGAAATTCATGGCGGCGGCGATTGGAAGGTTCGCACGTTAACGCGCGACTTTTTTGCATTTGGAAAGGGGCCCACTGACAAGGAAAAAGCTAAGTCGCAGCGTGGCTTAGAGTAATTCATGCGGCTTCGATACTTCGAATAAGTAACAGCTTTGCAAAAAGTATTTGTATCGAGCGGTTCTTAGCCCTAGCATTAAAATAGAAGTTGGGTCTCGCGGGGGCGGATTCCAACAAGCAGGCGGGGTGAGAAGGAGAACGTAGCGTGTCGTTTCAGTGGAGTAGCCGTGTGGCTAGGCACCGAAACACTTGGCCCTACCGCGCCCACTTAGGTGCGATCTCCTTTGACGGCCCGCTATTCCATGGCGGGCTTTTTGATTCTTGCGACCCCCCAATAGCCCTCGGTTTCTTCGACAGCAGCTAGCTGCAAATAAAAAGCCCGGACGCGCTGTAACACGTCCGGGCCTCACATCTGTTCGTATTCCGCCCGTTGATGGAGGTCGAAATGACCGAACAAAAGAAGGTAATTCCTCTAACGGCGAAGAATCACTTCGTCACGAATTATCCCACGGCTCGGGAAACGCGCAATGGCCGCAGTCCACAAGCGAGAATCTTTGATCTGCTGCTTTGGCGCAAAACGATCGAAACGTTGCAACAACAGCAGAACTCGCTGCGCCAACTCGACAGGCACCGTGCGTGGTACAGCGAATATGGTTGGCGTTGCGGGTAATCGTATCGGCTGAATGACGCATTAACTTCGGCAGGCCCCACGCTGCGCAGGCGCTATCGCGCTATTGCTTAAATCTTTGCTGCGATTCATTTTTAAGAACTATTCCTGCAGCCTGCGCGTTACCTACACTCACCATTCAAATTCTTAGAATCATGGCGCGTCGGCTTCGCCGATTGGGCTCTATCCCGCCGCGCTTGACCGAGCCGGGCATTACCGTCATGCGGGTGCCCTATCTCGGCCCTTCGGGTAACGATCCCTCGCGCAACATCACGGTTCCCTGCCAGGGGCTACGACCATGGCTTCTTGTTGCCATGGACTGTTGCCATGCTTCCGCGCGGAAAAGCCGCGCAGTAGCAACAATTCCGCTCACTGTTCGTCGTGCTTTCAAAGCCCGACCCAATCCCTATCTCACTTGCCTTTACCCGATAAAGGACAAGCACTACTGCGCGCCAAGCCCGTGAGCATTTGCTACACGGGACTTGGCGCTCCGAGCCGAAGCGATTGGGTCGGCCTTTGACCGCTTGGACACCAAGCGGCGCCGACGAACAGTGAGCGGAAGCAGGATAGAATGAAGCTGGACCGTTCCTTCGGTGTGTTTACGGCAGTTCCCTATCGGGCGGATTCCTACAGCACGAGGCGTTAGCCTTTGGATGTCTGTTTTCGATACGGCGCTGCCTTGAATGCAGCTTGGCTATGTCCGACAATTCGATCCCCATGAACGGCGAGAATTCTTCACGCCGTTTGCGCTTTCAGCGGAGCGTAGGCTCCAGCATCTTTTCGTGATCGGCCGAACCGGTACCGGCAAAAGCACTGCCTTGAAGAACTTCATTCTTCAGGACATCGCGGATGGTTCAGGTTGTGCTTTCTTCGATCCGCATGGCGATGATGCCTTACAGCTCCTTTCACTGGTTCCCCCCAGCCGCCAGCAAGATGTGATCTTCTACGATCCGTCCGATTTTGATTTCCCCATCGGCTTCAACCCACTTTATCGCGTGCCGCCGCTGCGGCGACCTTTCGTCGCCTCGGCGGTGGTCGATTGCTTTCGCGCGATCTGGGGCCATTCCTGGGGCCCACAGGTGGAGATGTTCGTCTATGCGGGTGTTGCTGCCCTATTGGACCGAAGCGACGGAACGTTGCTCGGACTGAAGTTCTTGCTCACGTCTCCTCGCTATCGCGCCCGCGTCATGGCTGAAGTGTTGGACCCGGCGATCCGGAATTTCTGGGAAACCGATTTTGAGACCCACATGCCGGAGCGCGAGCAGCGTGAACGCACACTCTCCACGCTGAACAAGATCGGAGCGTTGATTGCCGATCCCGCGATTCGAAATTCCATCGCCCAGGTCCGGACCAAGATTAATTTCGAGGCGATATTGGCGGAACGAAAAATCTTCATCGCCCGCCTGCCGCAAGGCGAACTCGGCATCGAGAAATCTTCCCTGATCGGTGCGCTGTTGCTGTCGAATTTTCATTTGAACGCCTTGCGCCGGAAAGAGCGCGCGCCGTTTCATCTTTACCTCGACGAATTCCATCATTTCGGTAACGGCACCGTCATCGAGATGCTCTCCGGCATCCGTAAGTTTGGTGTCTCATTGACGCTTGCCTGCCAATATCTCGACCAGCTCACGCCGGCGATGCGCGCCGCGATCCTGGGCACGGCCGGCACCATGCTCGCGTTCCGGATCGGAGCGTTGGATGCCGCCGCACTCGATCCAGAATTCGCGTTGAGCCAAGACGACATCGCGCTGACCGCGCTGCCCTCTCATCGGGCCTATGTTCGTGCGGACCGTACGTTCGAGCTTCACATGCCAGGCTTGCCGACATCTGGCCGCGCGAAGACTGCAAAATCGATCCGCAATCGTTGCCGCTCCCAACTTGTCTTGCCACGGGAGGTAATCGAGGAGCGCATAGCCCGCTTTATCCGTAATACCGCTTGACGGCGCCAAAGGCGGTTGCCGAGAATTCAGGCTTTCAGCGGAGAGGTTGTGTTTTCATGTATTTGCTGTTGCGCCGCGACCAGCGGTCGAGCCTGATGAAGAAGATTATTTTCCAGCTCGACGTACGCGCCGAGATTTCCGAACAGGAATATCAAAGCATCGAACGCTATCGGTTGGGCGATACCGTGCTCTACACCAGAAGCGAGATCGCCGATCCCGGGGCGGGGCTGCTGGGCTTGGCATCGCGTCTCGCCTTCAAAGCCATGAACATCTCGGTTTCCGTAAATGACCTGGTCCGGGGCAAGCGGATCGAATGCAAGGACATCGTCGAAATGCTGGCAGTAGAAGCGCAAATCAAAGAAGCTGCTTCCACCTTCCGGCAGGTACTCGATGCGGCCATGAATTTCGGAGGAGAAGAAGCGATTGAAATCTAAATCGCGGAATATCTTTCATTGGGCCGTTTCCAATTTGTTTCAATGGTCCAACCTACGCGCGGCTTTCGTTGGTTCGCTCGCCGAACGCGACCGCGCCGAGCTGGAAGCGCTCTATCGACGTGTAACCGGCGCCTACCAAGTTTCCATTTTCAACCGGGAATACGCCGAACTCGATTTCGTCCGGGCGGTCGTGGAAGGAGCCTGTCATCGCACCGGACGCAGTCCCGACGCGGACCTTCAAGACGCCATGCTAGAATTGGTTTGGCAGCTATTGATCCAGGAACCCATACTTTACGGTTTGCCCGAGGCGCCGGACTTCCAACATCTTTCCTTGCAGCAACGCCAAGCATGGCGACGCCTGCTTGCGGTCAAAGAGCGAGTGTTGCGCGACGCGGACTACTACGTTCAGGTTTGGCGCGAGAAAATCATTCGCCTCCTGGAAGGTTTGATGGCGTATTTCCCGTCATTTGCCTTTGCCGACGCGGATGAGCGAGGCCCCGGTGCCGTTTATCGTGTCGCTTTGATCGACGTTTGCGCTCGTCCCGCCGAAGCGATCGAACGCGTCATGGCGACCTTCTACGACGACGACATCGTGCGCCCGGGACTATTCGACCTGATCCGTGAGCGGCTCGATGACAATCTTTGCCGGGCTTCCGGATTGACCCGAGAAGAAGCCTTGCGCGCGCGTTCGGTCGTCTCCCCCACCAACGCGAAAGCCATGTCGCCGCGCGAGCTGGTCGGTAATTTTCTGGTGGGTACACCCCTCGCAGAATTACTATTGACCGAGGTGCCATTCTGGATTCCGGAGCAAACGCGCTTCAAACACATGCATATCTTGGCGGGCACCGGACACGGCAAGACCCAGACCATCCAGCATCTGTTGTCTGCCGATATCGCCCGCGTGCTGCGCAGCGAAGCCTCCGTCGTGGTGATGGATAGCCAAGGCGATTTGATCCGCACGATTTCGAACCTGAAGGTATTTGCCGACAACCCCGACAAGCTCTGTTTGATTGATCCCCACGACATCGAGCATCCGGTCGCGCTCAACCTGTTCGACATGGGGATGCGGCGGCTGGAGACCTATTCCCCGCTCGACAAGGAGCGCCTGCGCAACAGCGCCAAGGAGCTTCTAAATTTCGTGCTGAGTTCGCTGCTTGGCAGCGACATGACCAGCAAGCAAGCGACACTGTTTGATTTCACACTGATGCTGATGCTGGAGATTCCCGGCGCCACCATCCACACCTTCCGTGACTTGATGCAGGAGGGTGCTCTCGCGAAGTACCAAGAATACGTAGCAAAGCTTGACCAGACCGCGCAGGATTTCTTCAACCAGGAATTCGATGTCAAACGCGGCCAATTCGAGAACACAAAGAAAGAAGTGGTGCGCCGCCTTTACGGCATCCTATCCAACAATACCTTTCGCCGGATGTTCTCCCACGCAGAGTCCAGGTTCGATCTATTTGCGGAGATGAATGCGGGCAAGGTAATCCTGATTGATACCGCGAAGGATCTGCTTAAAGAAAACGGCACCGAAGTCTTCGGCCGGTTTTTCATCGCCCTGATCGCCAACGCAGCACAGGAGCGCGCGACCTTACCCGTGTCCGCGCGGCTGCCTTGTTTTGTCTATATCGACGAATGCCAAGATTACGTGGCGCGCGACGCCAATATCACCGCGATCCTGGAGCAGGCCCGCAAACAGAAGGTTGGATTGGTGCTCGCACACCAATATCTGTCCCAAATCAGCCCGGGCGTGCTGGAAAGCTTGTTTGCCAATACCAGCATCAAATTCGCTGGCGGCGTGTCGGATCGTGACGCTCATGCGCTGGCGCGCGAGTTGCGTTGCTCGGCCGCCTTTATCCAGGAACAGGAAGCAGGCTCCTGGGCCGCCTATGTCCGAAACTATACCGCGAGCGCCCTCTCGCTACAGGTGCCCTTTGGCGTCTTGGAATCGCTGGAACAAATGGGTCAAGTGCAGGGCAGCGAATTACGGGAATATATGCGCGGCCGTTATGCGGCTTTGCCTGTGTCCATTTCCGACGCGGCGACGAAAGTACCTGCCGGAGCGCAGCCGTTAGCGTCAGGACAGCAAGCAGAACACTCCTCACCATTTTCTGAGCATTCCATGGACGCAAGCAAGAAATGGTAACCTTGTTGATTCCGAGCGTGCATAAACTATTTCCTTAAAGAGGGCCGTAGATTGAGGAAAGGCATGGCCTCGTGCGTCTTTATTGCAACAATATAATTTTCAACCAGAGCCACAGAAACTTTCAAACCTCTCTCATCAACGGAGGCCACCCGCGTCTTACTTTCTCGCGCTGCACTTATTAGTTCGCTACGATATTTATCGTTATGAAACTCAAATTCAATTATCACCTTAGCATGGACTCTTGCGACTATTATCTTCCATTGTTGTAGTTGCTGCCGAGCTCCGGCGATGCAATCGTTAGAAATACTGGATGCGCTTACAAGCAACTCCCGTGAATCTTGAAGCTCCACTGCGACTCCGGACAGCACAATTGCAGATGAAAAATCATCAACCTGCAAACGTGATAGACCGATCGAATTGAGAAAATCGATTGCAAACTTCGAGCTGCGAGTTTTTCTATGAAATGTAGTGGGTCGAAATGAGGTTAGCGGCTCAACGGAATCGCATCGTTGCAATAAAGAGTATGTCTTTCTTGCCCCGATGTTTGCATCGAGTAAAACAATTGAACCTACGGGCGGCGCATGATCATCAGGCACGCTCACGCAATGCAGTTTGGTACCAGATACGTCGCAGCGTGATCTAAATCGCAAGGTAGATAGGGTTAGAAACTGGTCTGTTTCATCAAATGTTTGGCCATAAGCTTCAGTCAGCCTTAAATCCGCAGCAAGCGAAACGCAGGCTAAGAGAATTACCAAGATGGCATTGCGGAATAGTATTATTGCAAAGGTCCCCCTACTGGTTCGAGAGTGACGGCAAAAACGATTCTTTTGCCGCTATACGAATAGGCAAGTGCCCGGCGGATTTTGGCATCCAAGATGTCTTTAACACCACCACGGAAGCCTCGATCCCAGCGAGTTCGTATTGAAATGTTGGCAACATAAATACGCTTAACTGCATATCGGAACATTATCCCACGATAGTGGCCGCATGACGCTAAATGTTCACGTGTCATTACCATTGCTAATTGAGCGTCAGTAGCTTCGTACACCCAAACATTCGAAAGATGTATTGCGACGTAATCGAGATAGACGAGCGCATTTTGCGGAACATCCTCGATTTCGAGATTAGCAAAGAAGCTCTTCGTATAAGCTTCCCGAAAAAAACGAGGAAACGAAATGTCGAACAGAAGCTCCGACTTAATTTCATCAGCGATCTTCTTCTTCGGGACGTCTTTGAGTCGGAAGAATCCATGCAGACAGGACAGCGGATCTTCCAAGAATTCACCTGAACGCCTTAGAAGTGGGTTTGGAAGTGTAAATCGAAATGGCGCGAAGAGTGTTCCTGGCGGGTACTGATAGTGGTTTGACGCATAGTCAGGGCTGCGCGTTAAGGGTACCTGATAAAGAAGGGGAGTAACGAGCGCCCCGTAACGACCCATCTCCGGATGGTTGTAAACTATCTCTCGCAAATCAGGTCGAGCGCACGACGCTACAGCAAAAGATAATAGCGCTAGCAGAGATATGGCAGTTACTCTTGAAGAAAACATCACTTCCTCCAAGCTTACTTCTTAGGAGGAAAAAATTGGTTGCTCTTCCTCTCTAATATTACGCCTATGACAACGGGCTCTTCAGTTTTGTATAGAATATCTTTCACGCATTCCTTTTGCGCTTGGGGAGTATCGTCCTTCTTTGGCTGGGTATCCGATTTCTGGGCCTGAACGGTGTTACCCTTATTTTCTAAAAGCCCCGTCACAATTGGCGTGACGTCACGAATTATCTTTGCTGCTTTCTGGCTTCTCGTTGGCGCCGCAGCTGGCGAATCAGATTTCGGCGAAGCTGCATTCTGTTGGGCGACCTTGTCTTGATTCTCTTTGACTTCTTTCTTAAGTGCCGCCTGTTTTTCCGGCGTGCAGTCCGTCAAATCTCCGTTTAGCTGCTTGACCCATTTGCCGTTGATGCCGACCGTGAAGCCTTTAAAAGCAAGTTCAAAAGCACTTAGCGTAGCCCCCTTTGTTGCGTTCATGCCAATAGCAATGTGGCCCACGCAGAGTCCCCTAACGAAGTAGTTTTCGGGGTTCGGGCGATTGCCGATGTACGCATTCGGGCAGGTTTGAGCGTCGGCTCCAGCTGCAAACAGTTCTCTCGAGTCTAAAAACTTACTCGCGCCGAATTCAAATCGGATTCGTAAGACTTCGATGTCTTTGAGATTAATATCGAGCACATTAAGGATTTTGGCGGCCTTGAGTTTAATGCCCAACCCAGCATCTTTCGTCAGGACCACCCCAAATGGAACAGGAAATGCTTTCTGCTTGAGATCAAGCGGGCTGATAGGGCGGAATTTATCTGGTCTGCAAAATGGAAATCTATCTGGATCTTCCAAATTGATGATCGACGCGCGCGGGTCCTTTGCATTGATCAATGCGCCGCGGGCGGCGCTAGTTGGAATTCCCTTGTCATCGATTTCCGGCTGCATCGGGACAACCAGGCTGCAACTACCACTAAGAGCTCTTAGTGCATATGCAGCGGGATTTTCTGAATTCCATAGTTTCTCCGGATCGAGAACGCCAGCATGCTGTTGCGCCACGACTGATGTACATAGCCAAAAACCAAAACCTGCTACTAAAAAATGACGAATGTGCATGGTGCTTATCCCCCAACCGCTAGATCGATCATGAGCAGAATTGAAATGAACTGCAAATTGTGAAGATAGGAGGTTATCTATTACCGCGCTTAATTTGCACATTAGAGGTCGTTAGCTGGTAAAATAATTTCTGTCATTGCACGCGATGGCATGCCTCTTCACCATTGTTTAGCTCGTTGCATCGCTCCCGTTTACAGCGCGGACAGACGAGCTATCCGACTAAGTATGAAAGCGAATCTACGCCGCTCACGAAATCATAGAACTCCGACCGGAAAACTGGCGCGCATAACGCCGCGCCATCTGGAAATTCTCGGGCTGTTGCAGCGCTATCGTTTCCTGGACGCCCGGCACATTCATGCATTGCTGGGCTCGAACAACAGCAACGTGAGGAGAGCGCTCGGCGATCTGTTCCACGAACACGGGCTGCTTAACCGGCTACCGCAACGCGCCTTCATGCGCGATCCACTTTATGATCCGGAAATCTACGAACTATCGGAGGAGGGTGAGGCGTTACTGCTGCGGCAAGATATCAACTCGCAACCCGCAACTTGGCTGAAGCAATGCCGATATGGCGCAAAATCTTTGGCGGCCCATAATCTCATGATCTGTCATGTGGTCGCGGCCATCGAAGTCGCCGCCATACGCACAGGCGCTCGCTTCATCCCCTGTTCGGAAATCTTGCAGCGTGCGCCACGGACGACACAAAACGCGCGGCAGCCTTTCGCTATTCCGGTATCGATTTCGCATCTGTCTCCAAACGGCAGGGTGCAGCGTCTGGATATGCCGGTGGTCCCTGACGCGGTCTTTGGACTGCAATATCCGAACAAGACCTTTCGCTGCTTCGCGCTCGAAATTGACCGCAACACCATGCCGCTGACCCGCGCCAACTTGAACGAAACGTCCTATCTTCGAAAGCTGCTGCAATATCGCGAACTGATTTCGCGCGGCGTCTACAAAATGCATTTCGGCCTGACCGAAACCCCTATGCTGCTACTCACGATCACAACCAATGCAAAGCATTTGGAAGGGATCAAAAGCTTGCTGCGCGAGCTCGCCGGTGAAAAGCAATGGAAGCGGGCGTTCTTATTTAAGGCAGAGCCGAGTCTCGGCAGTTTCGTTCGCGCGGCAAAGCCGCTATTTTCTCTTTTCGATACGGGATGGGATCGGGTCGGCAACCCGCCGTTCTTCATCAACCGCACCGAAAACTGAACGGAATTTTCCTCATAGAAAAGGGCGCCCGTTAAATGGCGCCCTTTGCATTTACTCTCCCGGCTGTCCCGGTACTTCTTCGTTCGATAGCGGCGGCAACAGCACCAGCGTGCCGTCCCAATTCCCCACCGGGATCGAATTGAGCTTCACGCTAAAGCCATCTTCGCCATTCTTCCGTTGCCAGGCATAGCCGAGCGTGACCCAACGTCCGCGTGCATTCGCGTCGGGTGCGCGCACTACGAAAGTCGGCTTACGGCGCTCGCTTCCCTTTCGCGCAGGCTGCGCCTCTCCTTCTGAAGCTGCCATATCGATACTCCATCCAAAGTGCAGTTCCTGTCCAATGGTACAATGGAGCACGGCAAACATCGGGAGGTTGTCCCCATGCCGTACATTGACTTCACGGAACTGAAATCTCGCACCGATATCGCGCAAGTGGCGCAGCTTCTACCGCTGGTACTGAAGCCACATGGCAATCAGCAACGCGGACCTTGTCCCGCTTGCAATAAGGGAGGAGATCGCACGCTGGTCATCACACCTGAGCGCGGATTGTTTTATTGCTTCTCCGCGAAAATCGGCGGCGACTTCATCAAATTGGTGGCCCACATAAAAGGCTGCACGCAGAATGAAGCCGCTCAACTGATTGAGAACGCGATCGGCGACAAACGAGCCTCGGATAGAAAGGCAGATGTGCAGACGGGCAATGCCGCCGCCCCGCCGAATGGCACGGCTGCGAAACTGAAGCCGCTTCCCTATCTTGAAGCGGAACATCCCATGGTCGAAGCGCTTGGTATTTCAGTGGCCACGGCAGAAGCGTTCGGAGGTGGCTACGCGGGTAAAGGCGTCCTTCGCGGTCGCTTTGCTTTGCCGGTCTATAGCCGGGAAGGTACTTTGCTCGCTTATGCCGGGCTGGCCGTATCGAAGCAGCAATCGCCGCAGTTGCTATTTCACAACTTCGATCCCGGCGTTGCGATTTTCAACGCACACCGGCTCACGGACGGCGGCGAGTTGATCGTTTGCCGCGATCCGCTCCAACTCCTGTTAGCCGTCGAAAACGGGATCGCGATGGAAACGATCATCGCGTTTCTCACAGATAGCATTAGCGTGCGGCAGTTCGAACAACTGGCGTCGCTGATGAAGGAAACGCAGAAAGTCTCGGCGCAACTGTTCTGATCGCCTTGCCCCTCATTTTTGAGGGGCATTTTTTTGTGATTCCATTCGTAGGCAGATTACTCAATTACCTCCCTCTTATAAGCCCCGGTCTGCTTGACGGAAGGCTTACGGCTGCGATCATCCTTGCCCGAGGAGAGGGTTGGATGGCGTTTAAGGCGTATCGCTGCTTGTTGGCGGCAGCGTTGCTATGCATCCCAGCGGCTGCTTTGGCGCAAGCTGTTCCGCCGAGCGCCGAGCCGGGCCGGGAGCGGGACCGGTTTACCGCGCCTCCAACGCCGCAAGCGCAGCCGCGTGGCCCAGCCATTGTGCTTCCCAGCACTACCGCTCCCCCGCAGGCTGCCACGGTCCGTTTGCGGCTTCGAAACATTCGGATCGAAGGTTCGACGGTTTATTCGAAAGAAGATCTCAAGCCGCTTTATGAGGAGTTACTGGATCGGGAGGTTTCGCTTCAGGAGATTTATGATCTCGCCCAGCGCATCACCGCGAAATACGGACAAGACGGCTACGCGCTTTCCCGCGCGATCATTCCTCCCCAGCAACTGACACAGGCGTCGGCGTCGGTTCGCATTCAGGTTGTCGAAGGCTTCATCGATAACGTGGAATGGCCCGCTGCGCTTTCGCGGTATCGCGATTTCTTCTCGGCCTACGCCGCCAAGATCACGGCGGAACGTCCAATCAATGTCAGGACGATCGAGCGATACTTGTTGCTAGCGAGTGATTTACCGGGATTGAAATTCACTTCCCGCTTAAAAGCATCTACGCGCGGACAGGTCGGAGCTTCCACGCTAGTCGTCGAAGTGGTGGAGAAGAAGCTGGATTTCACCATCGGCTCCGACAATCGAGGGACGTTTGCGCGCGGGCCGTATCAAGCCCAAACCGGCATCAGCTTCAACAATCTATTTGGCGATCATGCCTCGCTGTCTGCGACCTATGCTGGCACGTTCCAGGCAAAAGAACTCCAGTATTTGTCGCTGACCTATCGCCAAGTCGTATCGAGTGAAGCTCTAAGTTTCTTTGCGACCGGGATTTATAGCTTTGGCCATCCCGGCACTCCAGCGCTGACCACGCTTGAATACCACAACCGCAGCCTCACTTTTGAGGCAGGCGCAAGCTTTCCTTTCATCCGAACGCGCGAGCGGAATCTGACCGGCACCGTTTTGCTGTTCGCAAGCGACAGCAGCGCCGATATCTTGGGTGGCCTTTTCAATGAGGACCGACTTCGCGGAGCGCGTGCCAGGCTCAACACAGATTGGGCCGATCAATTTTCCGGCGTGAATCAAATCAATCTGACCTTCAGCCAAGGATTCGATAGCTGGGGCAGCACGCACAATGGCAATCCATTCGCTTCTCGCGCAGCAGGTAAAGTCGATTTCACCAAGATCGAATCGATCGTGGCACGAACGCAGCCGGTCTTTGCAGGCGTTTCGCTCTATGGATCGATCTACGGGCAATATGCGTGGACGCCGTTGCTCGCACCGGAAGAATGCGGTTATGGCGGCAAATTGTTTGGACGCTCGTTCGATCCTTCGCAAATGACCGGCGATCATTGCTGGATGGCGACCGCCGAGCTGCGCTATAACTTGCCGTTGCAGCCGGGGGTCATTTCGGCAATGCAAGTTTATAGTTTTATTGATCGGGGCGAAGCCTATCACATCGAACCGGCCATCGGCACGGGGCCGACGGTAACAGGCACGTCCGCAGGCGCGGGTATCAGGCTCGATTGGCTCGAAGCCGTGAACATGGATTTCACGGCCGCGAAAACCCTAGAGGGGCCAGCCGAAGGCAACTGGAGATTCTTTTTTGTTTTATCGGGGCGCAGATGACGATGGGCATCCGCAAGATACCGCTCGGCTTATGTTGCTATTTGTTTAGCGCTGTTTCAGCAAGCGCAGGCCCGGTGAACGGCCAGGTCGCGGCTGGCAGCATCACAATCCAGGGTCAGAACACACCGAATACGACCGTCATCCAGCAGACGCCGCGCGCGATCGTGAACTGGAATTCGTTCAATCTCGGCGCTGGCGAAAGCGTACGTTTCGTCCAGCCGGATGGCTCCTCCGTCATTTTGAATCGCGTGGTCGGAAACCTCGGGCCTTCCCAAATTTACGGCACACTCACCGCAAATGGTCGCGTGTTCATCGTCAACCCCGACGGAATTCTGATCGGCGCGGGTGCCAGGATCGATACGGCAGGTTTTCTCGCAAGCGTGCATGACATTCGCAACGAAGACTTCATGCTTGGCAATTACCGCTTCACGATCCCAGGGCGGCCAGATGCCTCTATCGTCAATCTCGGAACTATCAACGCGCATAGCCAGGGCTTTGCCGCGCTCGTTGCTCCGGCCGTCCGCAACGACGGCGTGATCGTCGCGCGGCTCGGGAAGATCGCGCTCGCTTCCGCCAATGAGTTTGTACTCGATTTCTATGGCGACCGGCTGATCCAGCTTTCGGTGAATGACGCCATCGCGTCAAAAGTGCGCGACGTGGCAACCGGTCAAGTTTTGACCTCGCTGGTGCAGAATAACGGCAAGCTCAAAGCGAACGGCGGCCAGGTTCAACTCACGGCCGTGACGGCGCGGCAGGTCGTCGATGCAGTCGTGAACAACCGCGGCGTGATCGAAGCGAATACGGTAAAGCAACATGGCGGCGTGATTATTCTCGGTGCACCCGTCGCCAAGACGAAACAGCAGGATGCACCTACGCAAAATGTAGTCGTATCGGGCGCGATTTCGGCGCAAGGCAAGAAGAAGAACGGAACCGGCGGCTACATCGAAATCACCGGCGAGAATATTCAACTCACGAACGCGAACCTAAACGCTTCCGGAAACATCAAAGGCGGCACGGTCCTCATCGGCGGCGATCTGTCAGGGGGTCAGATAGACGCTACTCTGGCTGCAATCCTTCGCAGTACGCCGGAAACGAAGGCTATTCCCACGGCGACAAGCGTGAGGATCGATACCCTCTCGATCCTAAATGCCTCCGCATTGAAGAACGGCAATGGCGGGAAGATCATCGTTTGGGCGGACGGGACAACGAATTTCGCAGGCCTAGCTGTAAATCGCGGCGGTGACAATTCCGGCGATGGCGGGCTGCTCGAAATCTCCGGAAAGAAGAACCTCACCTTCGCTGGTTCGGTAGATCTGCGCGCGCCGAACGGTGTAACGGGTTCGCTATTGCTTGATCCTGAAAACGTCGTGATCGGCAACGGTCCCGGCAGCACGACGTTCGTATCGACGCTTCAAGCGACACTCGCGAATGCAAATGTCGTCGTTACTACGAATGGGGCGGTCGCGGGCGACGGCGACATTACGATAGCCGCTAGCATCACTTGGGCGACGAATAATTCACTGACGCTGAATGCGCACCGTAACATCGTCATCAACGACGGCGTGACCATTTCCAATACCGCCGCTGGAAATCTAACTCTGAATGCAGATAGCCAGCGCACCGGCGTGGGCTACGTGAACTTCATCGGTAGCGCGAAGATCGATTATTCGGCGAGCACCGGCACTGTCGAGATTTTATATAATCCACCATTGGGATATTCGTTTCCGGTCAACTACGCATCGTCGGTATTGCAGAACATCGCGGCAGTCGATCAATTCACCGCTTATATGCTGGTGAACAACATCAACGACCTCCAGAATATTTCTCAGAATCTTTCCGGAGTATATGGGCTCGGTTCAAATATAGACGCGAGCGTTACGGTGAGTTGGAATAATGGAGAAGGCTTCCGCCCAATAGGTGGCCCTCTATTCGATTCATTTACCGGAACGCTGAATGGTTTTGGCCACGTTATTGACCGACTAACTATCAACGCCACGCCTTCGCCGAATAGCCATGTAGGACTATTCCACACGGTTGGTTTTCTAACGCCCGCGCATATTCTAAATATAGGGCTGACAAATGTCTCGATAGGCGGGGGCAACGACGCTGCGGGAGCACTCGTCGGCTATTTATTTAGCGGCTCCATACGAAATTCGTTTGCAACAGGTTCGGTGATATCACCGGATGGGATTATAGTTGGCGGACTAGTCGGTCTTAATCAAGGTCTGATTACTGATTCATATTTCAATGGGACGGTGAGAGGATATCAGCTGACCGGTGGGCTCGTTGGTTCCTCGCAAGATGCGCAATCAGCGACTGTTACTCGGTCATTCTCCACGGGCTCAGTAACCGGCGTTAGCCCTACCAGCATTGTTGGCGGTCTCGTGGGTTATAACAATGCGGGAATCATTTCATTTTCTTACTCTACCGCCTCGGTCCAAGGTCAGTTTGAAACTGGCGGCCTTGCGGGGGCAAGTTTTCACGGCCGAATTTCTCAATCCTATGCTTTGGGAAATGTCACGGGTGCCAGTAACAACACGCTTCCATTTCAAGAATTTCTCCCTGGAACTGGCGGGCTAATAGGCTTTGCATTTTCAAGCAACGACTCTGCATATCCCCCAAGCTTTATTATACAGTCGTACGCAGCGGGTACCATAAATGCGTCTCCCTACTCAGGCGGCCTAGTAGGGGTTCAGGGTATTCTTCCGACTTCTATTTCGAATTCATATTGGGACCAACAATCAAGCGGGACGTTGATCAGCGCAGGTGGCGTAGGATTAACGACTTCGCAATTGAAATCAGGTCTTCCCGCTGGGTTTAGTCCGTCAGTTTGGGCGATTAGTTCGTCTGTCAATAACGGGTATCCGTATTTGCGTTGGGCATTCACCGCATCGAGTGCCGCTGCTTTGCCGCAGAACACGTCTCCTTATGGGACGGCTCAGGTCCAAGCATTGGACCAGATTCGTAAGGTAGCGCTCGGACAAGGCGGCGACTTTTCCGTTTTAGACGTCAAGACCCACGAGCCGGTAGTAATTTCAGATGCCGTCAAGAATCAAATTGCAGCGATCATCGCAAAAATTCCCCCACTCGACGCAAATTTGTGGACCGGAGTTAGCGGCCCCATTTCAGCAAATGATCTCATTAGAAATACCAGAGTTTTCATTCTTGCTGCGGAGGCTGTTTATCATCTGAACGAACCCGCCTTAGCCAACGTGTTGGGTGAATCCCCTATTGATTGGAAGAATATTGTTCTCTTTCCAAACGACCTAGATGCAGACAAGAAGTTTAAAAAGGATGCGACATCAGCTGGCTTTGAGGCAGCGATCTACAAAGTGGATGGAAAGCTTATTCTGTCCTTCAAGGGTTCGGATGATCCGAGGAGTTTGGATGCTATTCTCTCGGATTGGATCCCTACAAATGGCTTCAATTCGCTAATCGGGCTTGTTAATCGAATCCCGTTTGTTCCAGACCGGTCGTCGGCAGAAGTGTTTCAGTATGCCGTAGGGTTAGCATTGGTTGAGGCTGTTCAACGCGCTTATCCGAATGAGAAACTTTATTTGACTGGCCATTCACTTGGGGGCGCAATTTCCGCCTTTAGCGGGGCAATGCTTGGCGTCCCCACAATCACATTTAATGCGGCTGGAATTTCACTTACAAACGCTCCAGCAAATGCGAACGCTAACGTAATAAATTTTCAAACGGAGAAAGATCGAGCCGGTTTATTTGGTACTATTGTTGGCACAACTGTAGTCTTTAACCTCAGAACAATTAACGTAGAAAATGCGCCCACCAGCGTCCTCACCCGTCATCTTCTTGATGGCTTCACCGTCGTTACAGACCTCGCAGCGCAGGGAAAGTTAAAGTTCACTGGCTTTCAAAGAGGAGATAGGCTGGGGAGTATTTTACGAGAGGGAAATATTTATTTTGTAGGTGTTCAATAATTTTCTAGTGAACTATGACACTAGTTCAATGAATGTTTTGCGACATGATTTCCGCCACATATAGCCGCCGACAAACGTAAGCGGCCCGCCAACAAGTATCATCAAGATAATCGCGATTGGTAGTCCGAGTACCGCAATGGTATAGCTATTCTCAAATATCCAAAGTGAAATATATACGCTTGGTAGTGGCAGGATAACGAAAGCCAGTCCCAAGTATTGAATCCAACGCCAAAGAACGACAGAGCGCTGGGCGTCTATTAGGGACTGAATTGTTTCGGCAATCTGCGCAGCCGACCAGCCGTTACTCAGGAGATGTTGGGAGAAAACGGACTTTGAACCTAGCAACTCTACTTGCAACTCGATCGATCTATTCATTTTCATTTTTTCTATCTTAGTAGCTACCGGCCAAGCTTAACATGGAATACGATCGTTCCGGTGCCTGGGGGGTGCCTGGGCATTTCTCAAAAGTTGAGGAAGCCCTTATTTCGCGGGCGTAGTTCAGTGGTAGAACGACAGCTTCCCAAGCTGTATGTCGTGGGTTCGATTCCCATCGCCCGCTCCAATCCTCGCGGGGGAGCCGCATGAACCGGCGGGAATTCGTGGCGGGCGTTCTGAGCGCCCCGTTTGCGTTACAGGGAAGAGCCTTCGCCCAGACGCCGGTTTTCGTGGGCGACATGCACGTCCATTCGTTTTTCGCGAACAGCAAATATCACCTTCGTCCCTTCGCGCAGTCTCTCGCGGCGGGCAACGCGACGCTGGTCGCCTGGTCGCTGGTCGGCGATCTCCTGTGGTTCGACGTCAAAACCTACAAGCAGAAATCCGTTCCCGCCGCGGGCGAAACGCTCGGCTGGTTTCAGCGTGAACTCGGACGGATCCGCGCGCACTTGGCGGAGCAGCGGCTGAAGACAATCAGGACCGCCGCCGATGTCGATCTTGCGCTGCGCGGCGCGCCGCATATCGTGTTGTCGGTCGAAGGCGCGAACTTCGTCGAAAACGATCCGGCCCGCGTGAAGCTCGCCTACGACGCCGGCATCCGCCAGCTTCAACTCGTGCATTACACCGGCAATTCTCTCGGCGACATCCAGACCGAGGCGCCGCAGCATCGGGGCTTGAGCGAAACCGGAAAGCGCGTCGTCGCCGAGTGCAATCGTCTCGGTATGCTGATCGATCTGGCGCATTCTTCGGAAGCGACGACGCGGGCGGCGCTCGAAGTTTCCCGCGTGCCGCTCGTCTGGTCGCACGGCTCGGTCGCGAAGCAACTCGTTCCTTCGACGGCGATCTGGCGGCGGCGGCAACTCTCGCTCGATCTTGCGAAGGAAATCGCAAAGAAAGGCGGCGTCGTCGGCTTGTGGGCGCTCGCGCCCGATGTCGGCAAGACCGCCGAAAGCTACGCTGACCGCGTGCTCGAACTTGCCGAATGGCTCGGCGAAGATCATGTCGCCTTCGGCACCGATATCAACGGGCTCGGGCTTTACGCCTCGCTCTCGAATTACGGCGACCTGAAAGGCGTGGTCGAACACTGGCAGCGGCAGGGCGTGCCGGAAGCGAAGATCCGCAAACTTGCGATCGGAAATTTCGCGCGCGTGCTGAAGACGGCGCTCGACGCCCGCGTCTAGCGCGCGAGCGAGCGGCCGGTTGCTTTGTCGAACAGATGCACGGCTGCGGGATCGACGGTAAGCCGCACTTCCTTGTTTTCATGCGTCGTTCCGGAAGCGGGAATCGCGACGATGATCGGCGCCGTGCCGAAATTCCCATGCAGGAGCCTCGTCGCGCCGAGTTCTTCCACCAGCTCGGGCTTGAACGGGATTCCGTTCGCGCCCTCCGTGACGCGGATGTCCTCGGGCCGGATGCCGGCTTCGACTTCGCCGGAGGCCGAAAAGCGCGCAGCATCGAATGAGAGCTTTCCGCCCGGCGTTTCAACGATACCCGCTCCCGCGATTTTCCCCGGCATCAGGTTCATCGCCGGAGCGCCGATGAAGGAAGCGACGAAGCGGCTCGCGGGGTGCTTATAGACTTCGCCCGGCGCGCCGATCTGTTCGATTTTGCCGGCGTTCATGACCACGACCTGATCGGCGAGCGTCATGGCTTCCACCTGGTCGTGCGTGACGAAGATCGAGGTTGCGTTGAGCCGATTATGCAGCCGCTTGATTTCCAGCCGCATGGTCACGCGCAACTTCGCGTCTAGGTTGGAGAGCGGCTCGTCGAATAAAAACACCTGCGGTTCGCGAACGATGGCGCGGCCCATGGCGACGCGCTGGCGTTGGCCGCCGGAAAGCGCGCGCGGCTTGCGGGTAAGATAATCCTCGATCGCAAGCAGGCTTGCCGCCTCGCGCACGCGCTTTTCGATTTCGGGTTTCGGCGTGCCGCGGTTCTTCAGGCCATAGGCCATGTTGTCGTAGACGCTCATGTGAGGATAGAGCGCGTAATTCTGGAACACCATGGCGATGTCGCGCTCGGCCGGCTCGATGTCGTTCACCACGCGCTCGCCGATCTTGCAAACGCCGGAGGTGATCGTCTCCAGTCCCGCGATCATGCGCAGCAGCGTGGACTTTCCGCAGCCAGATGGCCCGAGCAGCACGGTGAAGGAGCCGTTCGGAACGGTGAGCGACACGTCACGCACCGCTTCGACGTTACCCGGATAGACCTTCTTGATATTGGTCAGTTCTACGCTTGCCATACGCGATTACTTTTCGGTTTCCACGAGACCTTTTACGAACCAGCGCTGCATCAGGACCACCACCATCACCGGCGGCAGCATCGCGAGCATCGCGGTCGCCAACACCACGTTCCATTCGGTCAGCGCGTCGGCGGTGACGATCATCTTCTTGATGCCGATAACGATGGTCTGCATGTCGTCGCGGGTCGTGATCAGGATCGGCCAGAGATACTGGTTCCAGCCGTAGATGAAGAGAATGACGAAGAGCGCTGCGATATTGGTGCGCGAGAGCGGCAATACCGTATCCCAGAAGAAGCGGAGCGGCCCCGCGCCGTCGAGCTTGGAGGCTTCGACCAACTCGTCAGGTATCGTCAGGAAAAACTGACGGAAGAACAGCGTCGCGGTGGCCGATGCGATCAGCGGAATCGTGAGACCCGCGTAGCTGTCCAAGAGATGCAGGTCGGAGGCGATCTTGTAGGTCGGATAGATGCGGACCTCGACCGGCAGCATGAGCGTCACGAAGATCAGCCAGAACGCCGCCATCCGGAACGGAAACTTGAAATAGACCACGGAGTAGGCCGAGATGATCGAGATCGCGATTTTCCCGACTGCGATCATGCTCGCCATGATGAAGCTGTTGAGCAACATCGTCGAAACCGGCTCGCGCGTGCTACCCGAGGAGCCGACGAACAACGTCTTGTAATAGGTCTCGAAGAACAGCGGTCCCGGCGTGATCGGCATGTTGCCGTTCGCGATCACGTCCTGCGGATGCGTCGAGCCGACGAAGCAGAGATAGACCGGGAAGGCGACGATCATGACGCCGAGCGAAAGCACGAGATAGGGAATATAGCGGCTCCATCCGCGGTGCTCGACCATCAGTAGGCCACCTTGCGTTCGATGAAGCGGAACTGCACCGCGGTGAGCGCGACCACCATGACCATTAGGATCACGGATTGCGCGGCCGAGGAGCCGAGATTGCCACCCAAGCGGCCGTCGAAGAATACTTTATAAACGAGCGTCTCGGTCGCTTTCGAGGGGCCGCCCTGCGTCATCGCATCGATGATGCCGAAGGTGTCGAAGAACACGTAAACGATGTTCACGACCACGAGGAAGAACACGGTCGGCGACAAGAGCGGGAGGATGATGGTCCAGAAACGGCGCGTGCGCGAGGCGCCGTCGATCGCCGCCGCCTCGATCACCGCGCGCGGGATCGATTGCAGGCCTGCGAGGAAGAACAGGAAATTGTAGCTGATCTGTTTCCAGGTCGAGGCCATGACCACGAGCAGCAGCGCGTCGTTGCCGTTGAGCAACGGATTCCAGTCGATGCCGAAATTGCGCATCGCGTGCGCGATCACGCCGAGCGAAGGTTGGAACATAAAGATCCACAACACGCCCGCGACTGCCGGCGCGACCGCGTAGGGCCAGATAAGAAGCGTTTTATAGACGCCCGCGCCGTGAATACTTTTGTCGGCCTGCACGGCGAGCAGGAGTGCCAGCGAAAGCGAAAGCCCGGCGACCATGATCGCGAACACGCCGGTCGTGAGCATGGTGCGGTAGTAGCCTGCGTCCGCGAACAGTTCTTTATAGTTTTCGAACCAGATGAAGCTCGTATTCAGGCCGAAGGCGTCTTCCAGCAGGAACGACTGCCAAACCGCCTGGCTCGCGGGCCAGTAGAAGAAAACGCCGACGACGAAGAGCTGCGGCAAAAGCAGGAGATAGGGGAGCGTCCTGCCCCCGAATATCGCCCGCTTTTGCATTCGCTTGCCTTCTTACTCGTTACTTGCCGGTCTCAGCGCGAGACGGTCTTCTCGAACTGCCGCAACAGCGCATTGCCGCGGTTCACCGCGTCGTCGAGCGCCTGCTTCGCCGTCTTCTTGCCGGCGAGCGCGGACTCGATTTCCTCGCACCAGATGTCGCGGAGCTGCACCATGTTGCCGAAGCGAAGCCCGCGCGAGTTGTCGGTCGGCGCCTTGTTGGTGAGTTCCAGGAGCGGCGTCTCAAGATACGGCTTCTCCTTATAGAAGCCCGAAGCCTTGGTCTGCTCGTAGGCCGCCTTGGTGATCGGGAGATAGCCCGACTTCTGGTGCAGTTCGATCTGCTTGTCGGTGCGCGAAAGGAAAGTGAAGAACTTGGCGACGCCTTTATATTCTTCCGCCTTCTTGCCGCCCATGACCCAGAGCGAAGCGCCGCCGATGATCGAGTTCTGCGGAGCACCGTTTACGTCCGGATAATAAGGCATCGGCGCGTTGCCCCAGTCGAACTTCGCGTTCGCGGCGACGTTGCCGAAGAAGCCCGACGAGGTGAGGAAGATCGGGCATTCGCCGCTGGTGAAGCGGCCTTCGCCGGTATTGGTGCGGCCTGAATAGTCGTAGGTCTTGTCCTTCTGGAGTTCGACCAGCGTTTCGAGATGGCGCAGCACGGTCGGGTTGTTGAAGGTCAGCACGGTGTCGAAACCGTCCATGCCGTTGCCCTTGGTGCCGATCGGAAGATTGTGCCACGAGGAGAACTGCTCGATGTTCACCCAGGTCGCCCAGGCGTTCGAGAAGCCGCATTTGTCGTAGCCCGCGGCTTTCAGTTTCTTCGCCGCAGCGAAGACTTCCGGCCAGGTTTTCGGCGGCGCGTTCGGGTCCAAGCCGGCTTTCTTGAACGCGTCCTTATTGTACCACATCACGGTCGAGGACGAGTTGAAGGGGAAGGAGAGCATTTCGCCCTTCAGCGTCGAGTAGTAGCCAGTGATTGTGGGCAGATAAGCGTTCGGATCGAACTTCTCTCCGGCTTCCGCCATCATCTGGTAGACCGGCTTGATCGCGCCTTTCGCGGCCATCATCGTCGCGGTGCCGACTTCAAATACTTGCAAGATGTGCGGCGCGTTGCCGGCGCGGAACGCGGCTATGCCGGCGTTCATAGTGTCGGCATAGCCGCCCTTGTAGCTCGGCACGACCTTGTATTCGTTCTGCGACTTGTTGAACTCGTCGGCGAGGCGCACGACCACGTCGTTGTTCGCGCCGGTGAGCGCATGCCACCACTGGATTTCGACTTGCGCGGACGCGGGCGTGGCAAGGAAAGTAGCGGCGGCAAAAGCAAAGCTAGGCAGCAGTTTCGTCGGTTTCATAGGGAACACTCGCCTTGGTGGGTTTCTTCCGAATCCTAGCGAGGCAGGTTCTCTCTATTGCGACAATCGCGCGACGGGCCTGCCTTCTCCCCAAAGGCTAGCTACTTTTGTGACAGCCTGCCACAGCGACACTGTGCAGTGCGGTGGGAAGCACTCTTGTTGTTGACGTCGCGGCTTGCGAACCCTAGCTAAGACCTATGGCTGAGCCCGTACCCACCGCGTTTACGCCGTCTTCACGCCCGCTTTTGCTCGGTGTGGCAGTCTTTTTCGGCGCCCTGGCGGCGGTGGCGGGTTTCATGTGGTCGTGGTTCGGAACCAAGGTCTTTTTCGACATGGTCGCGGCCGGCATCGCCGCCTGCTTCTGAAGTTTTCCAATGAGCCGTTCGATCCGCACGCTCGCCGTTCTCGCCGCTTTCGCGGCCGGCGCGCTGGCGCTGACGGCCGGTATCTTTGCCTTCGGCCCTTCCGAGCAGACGCGGCCTTCCTCGGTCGGCGGCCCGTTCCAGCTCGTCGATCAGAACGGGAAAACGGTCACCGACGCCGACTTCCGCGGCAAGCCGTTTCTGGTCTTTTTCGGTTTCACGCATTGCCCGGATATTTGCCCGACCACATTGTTCGAGGTGTCGGAAGTGTTCAACCGGCTCGGCCCGGATGCCGAGAAGGTGAGCGCGATCTTCATCACCGTCGACCCCGAGCGCGACACGCCCGAGAAACTGAAACTTTATCTTTCGAGCTTTCACCCGCGCATCTCCGGTCTCAGCGGCACGAACGAGCAGATCGAGGCGGTGAAGAAGGCTTATTATGTGTACGCCAAGCGCGTGCCGCTCGAAGGCGGCGGCTATACCATGGATCACACCGCGATCGTCTATCTGATGGACAAGAACGGAAAATTCATCGCGCCCTTCAACTTGAAGCGCGATGCGGACGCGGCGGCCGCTGATTTACGCAAGCGCCTCTGATTTTTATCATCAGCGCATGGATCTTCGCCGGGCGACGCCGTGCGCGGTCTTCTCCCACTGATAAGGCGCAACGACGAGTTTCCACACCGCGCGCCACGCGGCGGCGGAAAGCAGCAGCCAGTAAGCCGGAATCGTCAGCAATACCCAGGCCGAGGTAATCGCGCCGCGCCGGCGCATGCCGACAAAGGCAAGCACCGCGGACGCGATATATCCGCTCGCCAATGTCGCGAAAGCGAGCCCCTTCTGCGACCACTGCAACGCCGAAGTCGCCGGCGAAAGCAGCGAGCCGAATGCGGAATCGAGCAAGAGCCACGCGAAGAACAAGGGATGCACGAGCGCCGCAAGCACCGAACCGCCGATCAGAAGCTGGAAGGCGAGAAACCCGCGCCACTTGAGTTGCTTCAGGAGCAGAAGCGGATCGCGCATGTGGACTAAATAGGTCTGTAGCCAAAACTTATCTTGGTGTTCGTCAAAGTTCGTAGAAGTTTGTCAGCACACTGATATCACTCGACTAATCGTGCTATTCTTGTTCGCAGTTGATCGTGAAAATTCGCTCGGAAACGACGATTTTGTTGCGACAGTGTTGCGACGGAAAGCGATGAAAAGCATGTCGGGTGGATCGGGAAGTACACGTCCAGCAAAAGCACTAACGCATTTGGCTATTCAGGCATTGAAGGCCGAGGAGAAGCCGTACCGCGTACCGGATACGCGTTGTCCGGGCTTGGCTGTGCGGGTGGCGACAAACGGCGCGATGACTTGGGATTTTTCGTATCGGGTAAAGCGCGGACGCGTGCGGCGCGTGTCACTCGGGATGATGAAGCTCATCGGGCTCGAAGAAGCGCGGATCCGGGCAAACGAAATCCGCAAGGCCGCTCGCGATGGTCGCGACTTGGTTCAAGAAGTTGCACGAAAGCAAATCGAAGAACAGCGCCGGGTTTCAGTTTCGGAACTGATTGAGGTCTACGCCAAGCGCCGGCTTCGGGGGCGCTTACGGACGGCACATGAAATCGAATTGCGGCTCAAGCGTTCGCTGAAGAAGCTTCTGAAATATGCTGCAGCAGACATTAAGCGTCGCGATATTCGCGAAATTCTCGATGCGGTCGCAGATAGAGGGTATCTGCGCGAAGCTGAGCAGCAGCGGCAGGTTCTTGGAACAATGATGCGTTGGGCCCAGGCCCAGGACTACATAAATGTGAACCCGGTTGATGGACTCAATTCGTACTCGTCCGGTTCTATTCGTGATCGCACGCTGTCATCGGAAGAGGTTGCCTCGCTTTGGGCGTGGCTGGTGCCGTCCAACCTACCCCAGCATCACTGCGATATCCTGAAGCTCCAATTGCTTCTTGGATCTCGATGCGGTGAAATTTGCGGAATGAAGGCGAGCGAAGTTGATCTGGAAAGTTCGATTTGGACGTTACCCGCGGAGAGATCGAAGAATGGGAAGCCTCGGACTCTGCCTTTGATGGGTATGGTGCGAGAGATTGTCGTTTCGCGGGTTGATGAGACGCAAGATGGAAGACTTTTCGCATCCGAGTTCGGCAACACGCTTCGCTCCGTCAATGTTGGCAACCTTCTCGTAAAAAGGCGCTCTGATATGCCGATCGACCATTTTACAAGCCACGACCTGCGGCGAACAGCGGCGACCGGCATGGTCGATCTCGGCATTCCACTTGATACGGTCGCAGCGATATTGGGACATCAGTCGGGTGGCAGTGGCCAAACCCGAACTCTTGTGCGTCATTACGTAAAGACCGAGCGCATGGCAGAGAAGGAAAGGGCGCTCGCCGCTTGGGAGGGCCGATTGCGTGTGATTCTCGGGTTGGCCTTAGACAACGTGATCGAGTTCAATCGCTTCGGTACCAGCGACAGCCATTCGGACGATGTACCGACAAACGGCCAATCTTTAAAGTCGGGTACCTGAAGGCTTCTTGGCTCGGCGCCAACTTGCTAAGAATGGCATGAAAATAAACCGGCAAATGAGAATTTCTATGTCAAATGAGGAAACGGACGAGAGCGGCTTTGACGTCGAAGACTTCCATCACAAACATTCCGATCAGATGCTAGCTCGCTCGATCAAAGTTCTTGACACCATTCTTCATCCTAAAAAGGGAAAAAGGAGAAAGGATTTGGTCGAAACGATTGCTAGAAGAGCAGCTCTGATCAACGGTCCATGGATAATGGTAGGGGAAAGGGATCAGCCTGCAGTTTTAGATGGTGATCGTTCGATCGATATGCCGGCGATTGAGTTATTTCAGCAGATCGGCCTAGACCACACAGACTATAAAGATTGGCGCATATTAATTCTAGCCTTGGCGTGGTCTCAGCAAAAAGGTCGGCCAAAGGGGCTAACGTCACAAAAGTATTTTGAGATTGGTCGTGCATTTGCGGACGCTGCCCGAAGAAATCCAGGATCTATGACGCCTGAATTATTCTCAAAGACCGAAACGATAGGAGGGGAAAAGATCAATGCCTCCACGCTAAGACGAAATCTAAGAGATATGTTTACTGCCAAAGATGATATTTTCAGAAATTTTTTGGAGTTAGGTTGGATCCATACCAAGCGGAAATTGCAATCGGAGAAGGCAACAGATCAAAAAATAAAGCTTGCCAAGGAAAAATATTATAAGGAAATGGAGGAAGAGTTTAAGGCAACCCGTCGCGAAGATTGGAGAAACTTGTTAGGCAAAAAATAGCCGGGCTTTTTCTGCCAAAAAAGTTTCTTGAGAAGGACACCTCAACCTAAGAGGTGTCTAGAATGCCAAACTCTGAAGTGCTCTCGGTAAAGGAAGCTTGCGAATTCCTTCGCATCAAAAGGACGTTCTTTTACGAACTTGCTTATGAGGGAAGATTAAATCCCCTAAAGCTGGGTCGGCGAACGCTGGTTCGCAAAAGCGAACTTATAGCACTTTTAGAGTCGCTACCGAAGATGGGTTTTTAACCCTTGAAACGGCTCAGGTACGCAGATCAGATTTTTTACAGCCATGCACCTTCGAGGAAGTGGAGCGCTGCGAAAAGGCTAGAAGTTTTCGAGAGTACGGGCCTGTGCCTTCTAAGGTTGCGAGCACTTGTGCAGATTCTGGCAGCCGGTGGAACGCGTTCGCGTAAGCTCGCGGACAAGCTGTCCAAGTGTAAGAAGGGTAAACGTTGTCACTCAGGCGCATGTCCAACATGTATGCGAGCATTTCGTTTGCGTTGGGCCGGACAGATTGCCCAGCTCATTTGCGCTGATGATGAAGATTGGTGCTTTGTGACGCTTGTCCCCCCTGAAAAGTTCAAGCTGGGGGATTTAAGCGACTACAATCCAAAATTAGCAAAAGATCGATTACGAAAGCAATTTGCGCGCGGCGCCTTGTCGGGATCAATAGCAGTCGGCGGGATCGATTTCTCATTCAACGTGAGTGCGAATGGAAATTCGCACTGGCAACCACATTGGCATATCCTGATTAAGTCTTCCTCGGAGGACGCCCGTACCGCGCTAAAACAGTACTTTCCAGGTAGCTCCTCGGTTGTCGTAAAGGCGGTTCGGAAAGCCGAAGTTTTGGGTGTTGCTACCTACACCTTAAAGAGCACATTCAAGATTAAGCAGCCGCGTCCGGATCTGAACAATAAGGCACCGTCTGTGTCCGCGATCCACCTTGCGGAACTAATGCCACTGCTAGACAGATGGGGGATCGTGCAGCGGCTTTTTCAGCGGTTCTAACGCGCAAGCTTTTTGTCCGCGAGCTGACTGAAATCGGAACGCAGTGTATTCTACTCTTCCAACTCTCAGTGGCTATCTAATACGTAGATGACACTGTCTATACTCACGATGATCCATTCTGCTATGGAGAGTGAAAGAGATTGCGGACGGCGAGATCACGGACAAACCTGTAGCAGACAACTATTTGGCTCCCGGACATCGCTACTTCGATGAAGCGGGTCCCGGACGTCGCTACATGAGTACGAGTAGCTACCGTTGCGCGCAGCGGTTAATGCCGCCAAGTCGTAGAATTTGAGCCGCCCCCAAGTCTTTCGGTGTTTTGTTCCGCTCCACCGTTCGCAAACAGGCCGCCCATGTGGAGCGAACCTTGCGGCTGAGATTTGGACCGCAAACTGCGACCAGCAACATCGAGTAGGCATCCCGGTTGAAGGGGTCTACATCATAGAACTTCGTGAGACCGGCTTTCAGATCGTCGAGCGTCTTGAGGTAACGGTAGTTTTGCACCTCACGGTACAGTTCCCCTAGGAACGGAATATGCCTGTCTCGCTTCGTCGAACCTGCTGAACTAAACCAAAGTTGTCGTAGGGCTGTGAGAGTATCCTGCAGTTCTTGTGATGGTCGAAGCTTTCGTCTTTCCTCTTCTATTCGCTCGATGAGTTCAGGTGATGGTTCGTCGCCCCAACACCGCCGGCCTTCGACTATTTTGAGCAATCTCTCAAGTTCCTGGGACATACTAATTTTCCTTCATGTGAAGAAAGAAATTAGCGTTTTGTAACTTGAGGTAACGGGGTTGGAATTCAGCACCCTGAGGAATTTTTGCCGAAAATGCTGCTTTTCATATTCACGTCCACCGATGGATTGTGATGTGTGGGAATTGCTTTTTGAGCACTGCGAACAATCGGTCTCTGCCTGCCTTAGAGTCGAATACAACTTTTGCGGCCCCGAACTCACCGGTTAGGTTAGCAACACGAATAAACTGCTGGATGAAGTCGCCTCGCTCGTGCCGAATGGTGGCGGTGGTTGCATCGTGAACCTCGCTGAGGTCGAGGGTCTTTCGGAAAAGAGCAGGCACCTCAGTAATGGTTGCTAGAGGCAGTCCAAGCCGAACGGGATAGGTGATTTGCCCGTCCTTCAGTTCGACGCCTTTCCATTCAAGAAATACCATCCAGGCTGGAATCGGGACTAGGAATATGAGAACGCCCGTGAGGGCTAGCAGAAGACCTATGCCAGCCGTCGCGACAAGGAAGTACCAGTTCCGGAAAACTAAGGTGCCATCGGGCTTGGTCGCGAAGCCCCACTCAGAGTTGCTGGGTTGTCGAAGAGGCCGCGGCGGCCTGGGCGTTGAGGTTGGACTGGATTGATCCCGCTGGTTCATGTGCATGCTCCCTAAATGAGTCTTTTTAGACGTGGTTTAATGGAACGCCAACTGTTCGCTTTTGGGTATGAACAGTCGCCGTTTGCTCGCCTTGAATGTTCGGAAACTGAGGGTGGCCCGTAGGCTCTCGCAGGAAGGTCTTGCGGTAGACGCAAAACTAGAGCGGGCTCATCTGGGAAGGATTGAGCGGCAAAAGGAAAACCCGTCTCTGGATGTCCTTGACCGGATCGCCAACGCTTTAGAAGTGAGGATAGGTGCCTTGTTCAACATAGAAACAGCGATAGCTAAGGGCCCGATTGAATTATCGAAGGGCCGCAAGCCCGCCAGGGGACCGCGAAAGCGGACCTGACGCGCCGTTATCTTTACTGTTGGCGACACCGGTTAGGTGAATCGTCTTAAAGCTCCAACCCAAATTGCGGGCACTCAAAACCGCCTCGCATGCTGTCCGGTAAGCTTTATTCTCAGTTGAACCGGACCCTCTGGGGCAAATAAGCGGAAGCGAGACAGTCTTTGCACCGACCGCGAACGCCAACGAAAGAGTGTCCATGATCGATTCCCGCAGAGAAAGTCTTTGTCGGATACTCATGTCGCTATCTAGGTAAGGACGCCGGCAGTGAATGAGAAACCGCGACGGAAAGAAATAGCCTCGCGTAACGACTGCCCAAGGACCTAAGCCAATTCGCTCTCTTATCAATGCGCAGTCCTTTCGAGCTCGAGGACCAGCCAAAGCGTTCAGCTGATAAGACCTGTAGTCACCCGGTGGAAGAGAAAAGTTCTCGGTGCTTGTGAGAACCGTCGCTTCGGCCGCAATCTCGTGGTGACCCCAGTAAACAAGTAGGTGATCGCCACTATCGAAGCGATAAATCTCATTTGGAATGGCGCAGTCATAATCATGATGTTCTGAGATTCCGACAGCAGCGTAAGCGTGATCCACTAATTGCAGAGCACTATCGGTTAGCGAAATTGGTGCACACGCTTGCGATGCAAGTTGAAGCAATTGTCGAAGTGTTGAAACATCCTTCGCGATGTACTTCAGAAAAGTAGGGAGATGTATATCAAGTTCCTTCTCAGCGGACCTGTCCCAGATTGAATAGATTGCATTCCGCAGCAATTCACGGGCTTCAACCAAATCCAGACGCTCTGGTGCAAAGCGATGGTCCAGTTTGATGACGTGGCGGTAGGACGGAAGCAGGTCGCATGGGTTTGGTGCATGCTGAAAGCGCTTTTGCATGTTGCACCTCAATATTCAGACGCGAGCATAACCGTCATGACTCGACGCGTGACGGATGGGTCGGATGGGTCTTCGGAACCGGTCTTGAGATCAGGAGAGTAGTAATCGATCTTGAAGAAAACCTTCTGACCCTCAATATCTATGGCACCAAAGTCGTGCTCGTGACGTGGGTCGTTGTCTTCGCAAAAGTCGTCGAAAATAGAGATTGCTTTAATCGCGCGGTTGACCGCTTCAGCACCTAAGGCAGCAACACCAGGAGTCATAACAGCTGCACCTCCTGTCAGTCTGGCTCGCAACTGGTCGTTTAATACTCGAATGTTTTCTCTTCCGTACTTCATGAGAGTTTCTCCGTGATCCAAAAAGCAGCAGGGGCGCCACTTGGGCGCCCCTTGCTGGAGGAAGTTATTCTCAGTGTGTTCGTGGGTTCATTAGAGCAACGGCCGAACAGTGCCTTAAGACTGGATTCTGTTTCGGATAGTCGCGCCAAATAATAGTTAGAATGTTACCTTGCCGATTGGTGACGAGTCCTTCCCACCATCCGTCGTCTCTATTCTGGTGCACAAGGACGACGCTTCCCTTTTTTATAGATGCCCAGTCCTCGGGAAGTCGGCCGTTCTGTCGCTCATGAGCTACCGCGATGATCTGACGTTCAAGTTCGGCGCGGTCATCATTCTTCAAATGCTTCACCGCAGCTTTATCGTCGTCATTGATCATCGGAACGGTATTCTTCCGCTCTGGATTGTCGAGTGTTGCCGCTTGCAACACCGTCTCGAAAAGTTCTCGAGGTACTTTTGGAATTGCTGCAAGCCCAGGCGATGCAATCATTCCAGCCGGTAGCTTCTGCAGAGAGCCGGGTAGGTCGGTCGTTGGTTTCCAGATTCTCATCTTGAGCTGGATAGCTGCCTTCGATGCAGCTTCGGCATCCTTCTCTGAAAATGCTGCTGCGTGAGGCTTCGTATCTTCGTCGAGCCCGTAGACCACCGCAGCTACGCGCGTCTTCACACCCTTTTTCGAATTCATGAGGGTCCCTCTTATGCAAAAAGCCTCTGCGGGATGCAGAGGCTTTGGAAAACTCGATGAATGGCTGATTCCGACAGATTCTGCCGACTCAGCGAGCATCACTACTATATTACCACCAGTAGCATCTGTCAAAACGCTGAATTACTCAGCCTTTGAGAGCAACGCGCTGACAATCGCTTCGCAAATAACAATCTCTCGAACGACACCGCTTTGAATCGTCGATCGCTAGGCCATTGCACAGCCCCCAGTAGGACTGAGAGCAAAAACGCCAAATTGCCAATTGTACGAACCGCGGAAAATAAGCGGGAAAATTCGCGTCAAAACGACGGGCATCCACGTGATTAGAAAGTTGATCGAGGACGTCGAAGCAACCATCGGCTTCGTAGCATGCAGTTCCGTAGGAATGAGGTCGACCAAAATACGAGTTTAATCCGGTGCGATGAAGAAAGTTGTGAACCAAGGTGTCGATCACGATGAGACGCTGGCCCGATACTTTCCACCGCGGCTTGCTGGCTGGCGCGCTAAGCAAGAGTGTCGCAAGCGCCATCGATACTACCTTGTCCGAGATCCCGAAAATTCCTTTCCACGGCGGCACTAAACCATCGTGAACTTCTCGCGGCGAGGCGTTTTCTGGGAGTGCCTCAATCAATCGATCGACAAACCTAATGAGATCACCACCCGCAACGTCTCTAATAAAAAAATAGAGGCTAAAGGCCGTCTGATTCAATCTTCCATTTCGCAGTGGTGGGCGAGGCAGGGGGCAGCAAGATGTCATGCGCGCGCAGGAGCAGCTTTGCCGCGCTTTTTGATAGTAGCAGTGCTTAAACGTCCAAAACCCTTTCAGTTTGTCGCAAAGGACGGAAGACTCTAGCCCGTTCGATATGTCTGTAAATTCAGCGTTGCCATGTTCCTCAATAAATTTTCTTGCAGCTTGATCTGACAGCCCCTGATAACTGAACGTGTTCATAAGCCAGGAGTAGAGCGCGTTGTTGTCTCCTCGTACTATTGCCTGGCATAGGTGAGAGGCAAAGCGTCGATTGGTTAGTTTCCGCAGCTCGGTCGTTCCGTGGGCGATGTCGCAAAGGGTGTTGATAAGTCGTTCGGCTCTGCGATATTCTATTAAGGAGTGCGGCCTCATCAGATTAGCGACACGAGTTTTCGCTGCGCATCACTATCACCGTCGATGTAACGCTGCGTCGTCTGAATTGACCGATGGCCAGCTAAAATCTGCACATCGCGAAGCGAACCGCCAGCGGCGTGAACAAGTCGAGCTGCCTTAGTGACAAATGTTCGCCTTCCCGAATGCGATGAGCAGCCTTGCAACCCGAGCTTGCGATAACGATCGGCGAACCAATTCACTATCCCCAATGGGCTGATACTGCCGCCTCGCTCTGACTCAATAACGGGCCCATGAGACCCTGGAGCCAGACTTTTCAACCTTTCTAGCGATCGATGAAGCTCTTTATGAATCGGAATGGTTCGTCCATGACGCTTCTTTGCAGCAATATCTCGCAACTCAATAGTTCTACCGATCTGCCCTGTCGGTGTGAGCAACATCTCACAAGTAAGCTTTGAAATTTCGCTCGCGCGCAGGCCTGCTTTCACCGAAAGCAAAACGATGGCTAGGTCACGAGCGGCATAGCGAGATTTGAGGGTACTTCTAACGAGAGCGGTTACATCTTTGTCGGAAAGTATTTTCGCTTGTTTTCCGGCCATGGAAACAGAATCGTCAGTGCCTAAAAGCTAGCACATTAAGTAGACGTCAAAAAAGCAGTAAGACTAAAGCTGCGCGACGGATGATATTCTCACGAAACGGCAAACGAGCTCTGCTTCATTTCGACGTAGGAAGCACGCTAACACGTCTTCTGATCGAACACTCCCGGTCACAATCACTGACTTATCACCGTTGATTGCGCATTTTTTCGCGAACCACCGCGCTACTTCTAAATCAAGCGTCCAAGACAAAGAGGAATGATCGATAGAAGGAATGCAACCTCGCCAAACATTCTGCGGCCACACTAAAGATGAGAGAAATTGACGTTCTTCATCGTTCATACAGGAGGCGCGTGACCTTTCATTGGAGGACCAAACCTCTCGCCAGCCGGCGAGGTTCTCGAAGATGTTCTCTGAATCGCTCCAGACATCTCCAACAAGTTTCCAGTATTCGCTACCGGATATGCCTCCAGCGATACATCTGCGTAGTGCGTCGAGCCGATACGGGCGCTCGTGCAGGAAAACATAGTCGTTCCAATTGCCAGCCTTGAGGGCTTCCGTTGCATCTGAACTCTTCCGAATGAAAATCTCGTTGGCCGCCTCTACTGAACTCGGCACTAAAATCGTGATCAGCAAAGGGTGATGAACTTCGCCGGTATCTGCATCGAAAAAGTCGGCGAGTTCAGGATTTAATTCGTCCATCGGGAATCTACTTCGGTGCTGCGTTCGTCATTGTTCGTGACCAGTCGCTGATGGGCTTCGATCAATATCGTTAATGAAGTAAAAATTGCGAACGCTAATCAAACAAGGATCTTGAGAGATGAACGTAGAAGGTATGATCGAGAAACTGTGGGATCGTATGACACCAGGTCGCTTTGTAATTCCTGCCTCGAGAAAGAGGCGTTTCAAAAACGAAACCGAGATAGAGCTTACCCTTAAGGATCCAAACTTCCATCCTGTCGTCATCGTAGTACCGGAGAAAGCTGATCTCGAAGACCTGCTATCGGCGAAAAAAGCAATAAAAGATCTGCTCAAGGAATATCGCGCAGCTGAGTAGGAAATCGCAGGGGGAGCTCCGGACTTGTGCCTGAGCTTCCCCTCCTCAAGCAACCATGTCCGTGAATAGCTCAACAGTGAAGAGGCCCTTTCTGTACCACTCCATTCAGCAACTGGAGGAGGCGGTCCATGCCGCTAACCAGCAGCTCGCAATTGTTAGCCGAGAGTTGGATTTCCGTTCTACTCGGCGCGCGAAGAAACTCAAGAAGCTGCTTCAATCATCAGGGCTAGCAGAAACAGCGGCTATCAAGTCGAGAACTCGTTAGGAAACAGCAAAAAGCTAACGAGTGAAATTGAGGCAAAGTAACACCTGTAATCCAGCTATCGACTAGACGTAACTCGAGGAATGACGCCGATGGAAAAGTCCATTGTTCTAACGTCTGAACTGACAAATCTCGTTAATCAGGAGATCGCACGCTACCACAAAACAAACCCTAACGAGAAAGCTTCTGATCGCTTTCTCCGAGAACTAATTTTGAAGTGGCTGCAGGTGTCGGGAAAGCTTTTGATCAAAAGTGTATCCGGGAAAAAAATTGTAAGCGCGCCGGATGTCTTGGGAGGCGTTCCAGCCAACCTCTGCGACGATACGATTGACTTCACCGCGCTCAACCTAGACGGCTTACTGGGGGAGATACTTGGCTACGCTGTTGATGCATTCAAGAAAAGGAACTTAGTTGATGGCGCCAGCAAACAATTACAGGTCGCCATGGTGCTGGCCTTCCAATTGAAGAACAACGAGGTTGAGCGATACTCGGTCGGCGACGAAATACGGTTCAAAACAACTGACGAGTATGAACAAGCTGTATGGGCGACCGCTGGTTTAGCTAAGCGCGCATGAACTAGAACGCTTGAAAGTGATCGCTTGTTTAGCGAAGCCCTCGCGCGATTGCAGCGGGGATTTTTCTTGAGTTCTCGAAACTTACTTTGGGGGCCGAGCCTAAGAACATCTGGTGAGGAAACAACCAAAAGCTAGAGGTGCGACCACTACGGTAAGGAAGAGTTGTAAAGCTAGCGAGTGCGTCAAAAATATTTAGGAAGTGGCGGGAAGCTAAAAGTGAAGAAGGTGGGTTTAGACATCAAGCCATTTCGCGTAGGCGTCGACGTCAATCATTGGTACCGTGCCGCTGAACTGCAAGGTCGATATGAGCTTGAACAGGAATGCGGTCGCAGGCTTACCTTCAGCCCGCATAATATATTCCTGGACTCCATGGTCGAAATAAAAATGACCTTTGGCTGCGACGCATCCAAAATCCAATCTTTCCTCTGGGGAGGCTGGTTCTAGTGCTTTGACAAGAGTCGGCCCAAGCGCAGGAGACCAATCGCTTTCAAAGCTGAGGACGCCTCCAAGGATAGGAGTTAGCGCCTTCGCCGGATAGATTCCTTTTGCATATGGAATCGGCAAGCTAGTTCGGTGTAGACGCCTAACGCTCGCAACCTTCTCCTTGGAGTACTTCACTAACTCGGCATTTACAGTCTGCTTCGCTTCAAAAACCGCGTAGATACTTTCTGCCGGTACGATGATCTTCCCTTCGTAGTTGAAAATGAATGGCGAATATTGCCGGTCAAAAACAACAACATCGATCTGATCACTGAAAGCTCCAAGACTATCGACTACGTGCGCGGTAGCGGCCTGGTATCGCTTTGGCAGATACTTCTCAAACAGATCCAGCCAAACGCGTTCGCTCGCATCGCCTTTGGTAGGTCCGTGAGCAAACGACTTTCGAACCGTTTCAAGTCGCGTCTGTATGTCTTCGTGGAGCGAAGCCAACAGCGTTTGTAAAGACCAGTCAGACACGTAAAAATCCCGTCATCATGAGAGCGGAAACTTGGGGCCAAAAAGATCACGCCATGCTCTCAGCGCATCCCCGTTCCGACCCTGTCGCGCACAGTTGATCGCCAAGCTCGCTTCGCGACTAGCTGCCTTTAGCAGCTGACGTGCCCGATCCTTGCGAGCAGCATCCATACTGTTGCTGATTGGCGGGCCCAAGCCAGCAGGATCGGGCCAGATATCGCCGATCCTATCAGCAAGAGTCGAGAAGAAGCCTTGGAGCTCGTAATCGAAGCGGCCTTGCCAGCCTCCATACAGGCACTCCAGCGCCATGACCTCAATCAAGAAGTTGGGCTTGATCGGCTTTTCGCCGTGCCGAGGATTGTTGTTCCAGTATTTGACCATTCGAACGATGCCTTTCCACTCGTTCGAAAAAGCCTTATGCGCCGCGGTCGCCTTTTCGGCGTGGATTTCGGGATTTGTCTTGATCCACTTCGCGGCATCGGTGTCGGGAATTTCATAGTTGCTACCGGACTCGAAAGCTGGAACCGCATCTACGCTGAGAACGCGATAGTCAGTGTTATCTTCGGAGTCGACTGTTACACCGAAGTCGATGTTAACAGATCGGCCTTGCTTTTTTACGGCCTTCTCGCCGTACTTTTCAGCAAGGGACTCGTGAAAATCATTGATCACCACGGAAGGCGCCTTTGAACGATAATCATTCTCCTTCGCGTTGAGCACGAAGAAGATGTCGATGTCTTTGAGCGGCTTAGTCTTGGTGTATCGCGCATACGATCCAGTCAGAAAACTGCGATCAATTGAAAACTTAGTGTCTAGGTAATCGCGAACCTCGTTCTGGCGAAGAGACGCGTTTTTCTGCTCTTGATCGTTCAGTTCGAGTTTACTTTTAAACTTCCGGAAAGCGTCCTCGATGCCAATCATCCTGTTCGCCTCCAATAAGCAGCGCTTCCGCCTAACCCATTGTGCTCGATCGTGCTGCCAAGGCTCTGTCTTACAAAGCCCTGCGTGGAACGGAAATGTGTTGACCCCCAACCAGGAACGTCTGGACGGCCAGGTTTGTTAATCAGGATTAAGCGGTAGTGCGCCTCACTAGGCCAAAGCCCCACCTTGCGTACTGCATATCTAATCTGATCACTGTCGGTCCAGAAGTTGCCATCCCCTTGAGCGCCGTAAACAACGTCGACATCCCAGCGCCCAATTAAATCGTCAGTATTTGGATTGAATACTTCCAGAATTACTCGTTCTAGATGGCCCGAATGCAGCCAAGTTGTAAGAGCGTTCATCGTGCTGCTCCACTCTTCGACCAAATTACTAGGATCTAGCCCGCTAAGACGAATAATGTCTTTGAAGCTTTTCAAGATATTGTCAGCCACATACGTGACCGAGTGCGTGTATGAATAGACAGCTACGCTGGTCATGAATTGAAAAATCCTTTCGGATCGATAAGCAATGGTTCGGTAGACGATGAAATTTCTGCTTTAGAAATCTCGACGTCTTCATTGCAGTCCCGAGCCGTGACTCGCTTTGAACGCCTTTGAAGCGCGCTCTGAACCCAAGAAAGATCATCGGTTAGGCACGGCAACGATAACTGCCAATTACCTTCCAACGGATCGAAGCCAAGAGAATCTTCGTTGCAGTCTGATCCATCGATGGCATCGTCTTCATAGAGGCAATAAATTCGTGTCCGCGGTCCGTCACAGGTCACGGTAATAGCAGCCTCACGCGGGGCCTGATCAGCGATCGTGCTTGCTACGATCCCCGAAACCGATAGCAGTTCATCTCGTTTCGGGCCTTTCGTGCCTCGCGTGAGCAAATCTACGATTGCTAACCAAGTGCTGTTAGCATCGCGAGCCGGCGTGCAAATGAAATGCCGGCTAACCACCGTCGCCATTTCAGGACGCCTTCTTATGGCGGGTTCTCACAGCAGCTTCAGCTGCCGCCAACAGATGTTCCGCAGTAAGGAGCGAAGGGTTGACTGCAACGCGAGGGTCCCGAGCCATCGCGTTGATAACCATCTTTCTTATGGTTCTGCCGTCGAGGCCGACGCAAGCCGCTGCGCACTTGGCAAGCAAGGGGGAGCGCAATAGGGCGTCAATTGCAGGGAACGTCTTGCTCAGACCACGTAGACAATCCTGCAAAATCGCTGAGCACGCATTTGCATCAGGCAGAGGAACCGTGACCACCAAATCGCAACGAGAGGTAAAGGCGCTATCGACGGCTTGTGGAAAGTTGCTCGTTGCCAAAAACAGTAAGTGGGGGAGGCGCTCTGCTAGCGCATCGAGTTGTACCAGTACCGCGTCTGTAGCCCTGTGAATGTCTACAGGGTTAGCTTCCATGCTCATTTTTGATCGATCTGCAGCAAGCGTTTCAACCTCGTCTAATAGGACGATCGTTGGTCCCCGCTCTGCAGCCTCACCAATCGATTGCGAAAACAAGTCTGTTACAGCGCGCTGGGTCTTGCCCATTGCGGCGCTCGTCAGTGAATGCGGCTCGACTTCCAACAACTGGAACGCTGCACTGGGAAAAGTTTGAGCCGCACGATTCGCGACACCTCTCGCAAGTGACGTCTTGCCTGTTCCAGGCTCTCCTACCAGCAGTATGACGCCATGAAGTGGTGCGACGCTTCGAGCGACTTTGCCCCGAAGCGTAAAATTTAGCGCAACCTGCGAAACCAATTGGGATTTGAGCTGCTCGTCTACGACGATCGAGTCCCAAAGTGTGCCCAGACGTTCGTCTGGCAGTTGCCAGACTCGATGAATGCCTTTGGGGAGGTTCGAATTATCGGGAACCTTAGCCAACATTTCCAGGCGCTCCTCAGCTTAGAAAGTTCTTCCGCCAACAATCGAAATGGACGGTAGGGGCACCTAAATACGATGTCAATGATGCAATCGCAAAATATAGATTAATGTGCTTCTCACAAACATGTTTGCATCATTGACGCTAACTATAGAAATGGATTCATCTATGCGAATCAAAGGGTTCGAATTGAATGATGCCTAAGGACGAACTGACACTTTATCGATCGCTCGGACGTGCAGTCGCTAAGCGAAGAGATGAGCTAAAACTCACGCAAGCGGAGGTCGCGGCGCGGATAGGGTTGACTAGGGCTTCTTTGGCAAACATCGAAGCTGGTCGACAGAAAGTAATGTTGCATCATGTTTATAAACTCGCGAAAGCACTTGAATGGCCTTCGGTGGTAGAGGTGTTGCCCGCGAACATGAGTAACGAAGAGATTCAGCCAGTGCCCATCCGGAGCCGAGACATAACGGCCGTTCAAAAGAAGCAAGTTGAAAGCGTCATTCACCGTGCCCTTGCTCGTACTGATAAGTACGAAAGGAAATAACTATGGCTCCCCGAAGTTCATACGCGAGAGACGCTGCTCGTCGTCTCATTGAAGATCATCAAGTTAAATCAGCGCCTGTTCCGGTGGAGAAAATTGCCAAAGCTTTGGGGGTGAGAGTTCAGTACGCGCCTCTTGATGGCGATCTTTCTGGAATGGCTTTTATAAAAGATAGCGTGCCAATCGCTGGTATTAACTCGCTCCATAATCCAAATCGGCAAAGATTTACGCTCGCTCACGAGCTAGCTCATATTCGTTTGCACCGTGAAGAACTAGAAAAACAGGTTCATATCGACAAAGGATCATTGCGACGGGACTCAATGTCAGCGAAAGGAGAAAATGATCTCGAGATTGAGGCGAACGCTTTTGCTTCGGAGCTCCTAATGCCGAGGGAGTTATTAAACGCAGCCTTGAAAGGTCGAACGGTAGATTTAGAAGACAGTAAGCTAATTGAATCTTTGGCAAGGCATTTCAGAGTCAGTGAAGCGGCGCTTAAATTCAGATTGCAGGTTGACGAATAGGATTTCAATTGGGTTTCGTAGTCTACGATTTAGAAACTACAGGGCTTCTCAAGAATTTTGACCAAATTGTCCAATTTGCAGCTATTCAAACTGACGTAGATCTAAACGAAATTTCGCGAGCTGAGTTTCGCTGTAGGCTCCTACCGCATATTTTGCCTTCACCAGCCGCGCTGGAAATTACCTCCGCCACTATCTCTGGGCTCACAAATCCAGAATCACTCTCGTTCTATGAAATGAGCTGCCGTATTGCGGAGCTATTTTCTCGTTGGACTCCTACGGTCTTTTTGGGATTCAACTCCATTAGATTTGACGAGGAGTTCATTAGACAAGCGCTCTTTCAATGCCTGCACTGGCCGTTTGCAACCAATACAAATGGAAATTCCCGCGCTGACGTTCTGAATCTTTGCCGTGCAGCAAGTGCGCTGGACTCGACGTCCATCCGATTCCTTCGAAATTCCAATGGAAGAGCATCATTCCGCTTGGTGGACTTAGCTTCTGCCAATGGAATTGCGATTTCCAAAAGTCACAACGCGATGGCAGATGCCGAGGCAACACTCGGTCTCTGTAAGATCGTTAGCCAACGCGTTCCTGATCTATGGTCAAACTTTCTTCGCTTCTCTCAAAAAGCTGCGGCAGCAGAGTTCCTTGAGCATGAGAAGGTATTCGTTAGATACGACTACTTTCGTGGAGAGGAGCGCATTGATGTTCTCGCGTTCATAGGCGTCAATGATGAACGACCTAACATTCATTACTGCCTTGATTTGAATCAAGACCTTGAAGTTCTTCAGAACCTTGCAGACGACGAACTTTTAGAAAGGCTGAAGAGAGAACCTTGGCCGGTGCGCCGGATAAAGGTGAATACTGCTCCATTATTGTTCTCCTTGAGCGACGTCCTGCCTGAGCATCTCAATGGATTTGACCATGCACAATTGAACGCCAAAGCGCAGATGATTTTTCAGAACCAGGTCTTAGTTGATCGCTTGATGAGAGCAGCAAGAAAATCAGAATTTTTATACGAAAAGTCACCGCACGTGGAGCGGCAAATTTATGACCCGCCATTCTTCTCGGCGGAAGACCGCTCAAGAATGCAGTTGTTTCATAGTGTAAATTGGCAGGATCGAGTTAAAATAGTTAGCGAGTTTGATGACGAGCGACTCCGCCGGTTGGGCAGACGTCTCATCTTCTATGAATGCCCCGAACTTCTGCCCGAAAAGGCTCGAAAGGGAATCGAAAGACAAATTGCAGAGCGGCTTCTGAATAATAGTGAACCTTTGACTTGGCTGACGATACCGCAAGTCATTGGTCAGCTCGACAAGCTTCGAGACGAGAACAAGGAAGAATATAAAGCTGAGTTTCTTCAGTATCGTAATTACTTGAATGACCTTTCTGAGAAGTGCCGCCAAAGCTTGCGGGAGTGAGCTTCTCTATTCTTAAATAGATAGCTCCAGCATCGGCACAACGTCATATTTTCGAGGTAGGTTTATGGGTGAGTAACTCGGTACTGCGCTGAGACGTTTAATAACCGACTCGTGAACCAAGGCGTTCTCTTCAATCGGTCTTGGCTCTCCCAACGGTAAGTAAAAGCCAAATGAGGAGCGGCGGTGATGCCATTCTTTGTAATGGTTGGCCTTAGGGAGGTATTCAAGAAGTCTCCACCAAAAACCCATTGAATTATGGACGATGCCTCCAACATCCGGCGCAACGTACTTGAAGGGGCTGTTTAAGCGCTGCTTTCCGAGGACCAGTTGATTTACTGTTCTCTTATCTACCGCTAGCCCTGCTTGGATGGCTTCGTTCAACATCCAAAGCAATGGAAACTTCGACAGCTGGCTTTCTTCTTCGCGATACCCTCCGCCAATATCTGCATGCACGCCAGAGAACCACACTTGCTTTGAGTCCTGGCTCTCGCTCTTCGTCCTACTAAAGCGGTTACTCCTGAACACTTGGTTGGTCGACCATGGGTCCAAGCGAAACATTCTGCGCCGCTCGTCAATTGCAATCGCTTGCCTAAAAACCCTGACACTTGGGTTCTCTTGTGTGAACGCAAGCTTTTGAAGGCTAGGGAAGTAGAAGCGGTCGGGCCTAGGAACTATAACGCTTGCGACCGTATCCCAAACGCCGACAAACTTAATTGTGGGCCAACGAACTGAAAGTATACGTGCGAATTGTGTGGCTCGATCGTCCTGCGACAGAGGCGCTGAAAACTCATCCTCCAAAACATCCTCAGCGCCCGCTTCCTGAACGACACTTTGAATGGCATCGAAGGTAGATGATATGGTTTGCTTATATGCCGTTAGCCCAGTTGGAGAGAGATTCAGTTGGTTCTTTGAAACCAACCCAATCTTATGAACTAAGCCTGCAAGTGCTCTGACAGTGTAGGCACCTCGACTAAACCCAAATAGAAATATTTCATCTCCATCTTCGTATTGTTCAACAAGAAATTGATAAGCAGCAAGAATTCCAGAATCGAGCCCATAACCCGTAGCTAAAGCAAAATTAATCTTGGCGTCCTGCCAGAATTTCCTCCAAGGGTCTGGCTGCGCCAGAGTGCCGACGCCGGGGTGGTAGAATACCGCTTGGTATGGCTCCGTCTTGTTCGTTTTTCTGATTACGCGATAAATCTTTAAAACGTTTGAGATGTTTTCGCTGATCTCATTGCCGGTACCATCGCAGCAAATTACGATATTCTTCATGGCAGCCCTCGTTGCTCATCCGTTAGAGATGAAATTCATGAAGTTTCCGAGAAAAATCAAACTGTGGAAGCATCAACGCGATGCTTTGATAGTGGTCGAGAAATACTTTCAGAAATACGTTTCGTCGAGAGCAAAGGACAAGCCGGCCGCGCTAGTAAACATACCCACTGGCGGCGGAAAGACGGCAGTAATAGCATTAATTTCGCACTGGCACCCTTCGCTAAACATCACTCTGGTAGTTGCCCCTCGAACAGCAATTCGAGATCAGCTTGTCAGAGAATTGAGCGGTCAACGTGGGTTCTTTTCCCGGTTCAACATTGGGAAGGAAGAATTGCCTCGCAAAGTTATCGCGTTGAAATCGACAAAGGGATTGCAGAAGCTTCCGGACAACGCAATTGTCGTTTCAACAATTCAATTGATCAATGACTTTGCAAGAACGCGAAACGAGAAGCCACAATACGATCTACTTAGACGCAAATGTAGCGCGGTGATCGTTGACGAAGGCCATTACGAGCCGGCGCAAACATGGAGCCAAGCGATAAGAGGGCTGGACAAGCCAATCGCTCTTATAACTGCAACTCCCTACAGAAATGATTTGAAGCCCTTTCATTTTGACGATGCAGCGATTCACGTCTCAAGCTTTCAAGATCTCGCCGATAAAATGATTCTGAGATCAGTAGAGATTGTTCAAGAACCACAGATAAGTGCGCGTACGCATTCGTCATTTGTTGATTCAGTTATAGCTAGTTTCATAAAGTACTACGGGGCGGCCCCAACTAGTGATCGCAAGCTAATAATCCGATGCAGGAGACGATCGGACATAGAGCAAATTGGAGATCTACTTCGTGCCAACGCGTCCATTAAGGATGGTGTTGTATGTCTTCATGAGAACTTCAAACCTAGTAGTCAGAGGCCGTGGGAACTGCGTCAGCCTCCAGATCCAGAAGAAGCGAACTCTGCCGCGGTGTGGGTGCACCAGCATAAACTTTTGGAAGGCGTCGATGGCCCAAGCTTTCGTGCTCTAGCATTCTTTGGAGTGATTGGCTCTGCTAGGCCGTTGGTACAGCAAGTTGGCAGAATAATCCGGAACCCAAATCTAGAAGTTGGTGAACGCGCACTCATTATTGATCATTCGAACGGGTACATTTCTGATATGTGGGATCGCTTTATCGAGTATGATAATGCGATTTCATCAACAAACTTTCAGACCGGAATTGCGGAAGTATCGAGCGCTATCGAAAAAAGTCTTCCAAACATCTTTTACGCGGGGAGACAGTTCAGAAGAAGGTTTGAGGTTTCGAAACAGAATCTACAAGAGCTCTTTGAATCGCTGAGATTGCCACTTCGGTGTCATCTGTATGCGACACAGCACACCTCGAACTTGATCGAATTTAGTCGCCGATTTCGAGCGTTACTGTCAGATGACGAATTTCCGAGCTACGAGTTAGAGACCGGTGAGAGCGAAATTGTGATTCTCTACGAGAAGCTACAAACGTCTCCACTTCTAGAGCGCCATTTCTACGTAGAGAAGGAGCTTCACGCATTAATAGCAATTAGAAGAGGAGCCATCGTCGCGCTTCTAGATACCGCGAGATCAGGAGTAGACCGAGAACTAATGCCGTTAGCGGGCAGACCCATTCCGCGAAAATCAATGGAAAGGCTCATTAAAGAAAGTTCCGACGTAAGAATAGTAGATGTCAATGTCCGAAATGCTTCTATTGCGCCTACCGCCGTACGAAAGCGCTCAGTGGCCGCTGCTTCGCTGGAGGACATTCCTCCAACTCTGGACGAGTTTCAGTTTGTACCGTCGTCCATAACCGCTGCCTCACGTTTGAGAGGCAGAATCCCGAATGATGTTGAAGACGACGACCAGTTTACATTTAGATCAATTGGCTTCGGTTTAGGTAGGGTAACTGATACTTCGCGCCGAAAATCGTACGACGATTGGAAATCGTGGGCGGAACGTTTAATCGCTGCAGCTCTCGACGAGACGCGACGCGGCTCCGACTATTTGGCACGCTTCGCCAAGATTCTTGATGCGCCACCTCGTCATACAGTGCCGAGAAATGTGCTCTTCAATTTCGATGAAGCTCGCGAAGTATTCTTTACTGCAGATACAGGGGAGGTTCTTGATATACCTGATTGCAGCGTCGACTGTACGCCAATGGGCCAGGGCGAAGTGCGCGAAATAAGAATTGATGCAAATGGCATCGCATGCAGAGGAACATTCTTTTTCGACCCATCAAAGCAGCGCTATGAGTTAAGGTCCGACGATCTCTCGAGGCGCTACGTAAGAGATGATGACGGTCGAAATGCAGATTTAGTCGAACTACTAAACTCTTCGCAGTCGTTCGTTGTGATCCCAGAGACAGCAGGGATCATATATACCAATGAAAATTTCTACGATCCGCAGCTGGGTCTTGGTAATAACTTCGATCCGAGTTCGTTGGGTATTTCGGAGGTTATAAGTCAGATTGCTGAACTTAGAGAATGCACCTCCGAGAAGGGCGCGCGAGGCAGTGCTACTCGCGCGCGCTGGGCGGCTGACAGCGCGTTTGATTGGATTGACAGAAACATCGACCGAATCTTGCCTGGAGCAGACATCGCTGTTTGCGATGATGGTCAAAGAGAGTCTTGCGATTTTATTCTATCAGGAAGACGCAACGACCGCTGGGTCGTGACAATGGTTCATGCAAAAGCGTCAAGTCCGCCTAGCGTAGTTTCTGCATCGGCCCTCCACGAGGTCGTTGCTCAGGCTCAGAAACAACTCAAAATCATCGCGCCGTTCGGAGCTGAACGGCCTTACCAGGTAGATCTGTGGGGAGGTGCATGGGTTGGTCCAAGCGGAGAGGGTAGGGTGGCTCGCCGACTAAGAAGAGCGATTAGGGGTCAAAGTGCAGATCGAACGTGGAAGACGTTGTCTTCAAGAATTGCAAATCAGAGTACCGATCGCGAGATAGCGCTTGTACTTGGCGCCGCGTTGAGTCCAGACAGCCTGTTTGCTCAATGCAGGCGCAATAATCCGCCGCCGCCTGCGATACACGTCATCAACTTGCTGCGAACTACTATTGCCGCTGCAAATTCAGTCAATGCTAGATTGAAGATTTTCTGCGGGTAAATGAATGCCCCTGACTAGAGTACGTAGATTGAAATCGCCAGTGAATGATCAACCAATAGACGATTTAAAAATCCTGCAAGTTATCGACAGAATTGAAAAACTTAATTCTGGGATTGCAAAATTTTGGCTAAATAGTATCGGCTGGGCTCCAGAAAATGCTGCAGCATTGTTGGCGAAGTCACGATTAGACTGGCAAGTGTCACTTTCTTCGGCTCTCAAAATCTGGATTCGAGAACCAGCAGACGACCTGACGTCTGGAGAACTCATCCTAGCTTGGGTCAACTTAGGTAGCCTAGTCGAAGGATCTATAAAGACAATGCTCTCGGTTTGGCTGAAGGACTACTCTAACGACCTCGAGAATCTCAAAAAGGCAAACGCGTACAATAAAATTAAACAGAAAATAATTGAGCCGGATTCTTTAGGGCTGGAGAAATTGCGCAGATACTGCAAATTGCAGAATCTTCTCAGCTCTTCCGAAGATGCGTTGGTCGTTTTAGTTCAGCAACGAAGAAATGCTGTTCACGCATTTCAGAATCGCGCGATCGGTGACGGTAAGGAGTTTCAACAAGCGGTGAGAGGTTACCTTGCTCTACTGCGAGCCGTAAATTCAAAACTACCCTACCCAGACATTATGTACGCGCCAGACGAGCTATGATCAGTTTAATTGCGAACTTCCAACTCGTGAGCTTTTGCTGAAAACCCACCGAGTGCGGACTCATTAGCTTTCGCGCAAAAGCTAATGAGTTCGCCAACTTGTTAGCTTTTACGCCAAACCTAACAAGTTCAAGTTCAAAGGCCGCAGCGGCTAAGTTTTTCGTGTATCGACTTTCTGCAGCCGGTCTGGGCAAGCTCAGTCAACAATGAAAAGGCTAGCTCCGATATCAGTTCTCGATCGGTGCGGGTCAATGTCATCGGCTACCTGGTAGCTCATTCCGGAAGTTAGCCTGAAGCTTCGTCCGTCGGCGAGCTCAGTGTCCAACCGACCATCGATACAAAAGAGAATATGGCCTTTATTGCACCAGTGATCGGCCGAGTAGCCGGGTGAGTACTCGACTAGCCTTACGCGAATGTTTCCGAACTGTTTTGTTCGCCAGGTAGCCGTCCCGGTCTCACCCTTGTGATGCGTCGGTTCAACGACCGACCAGTCTGTTGTACCGAAGGGAATATCTCGCATCTGCATCGGGCTAAGACCTCGATATTGTCGCGAAGGGAACGATATCATTTCCATTGGAGAGACTATAGCCGATTGCGGATGCTCTCCATTTGTCGAATCTCATCACGCTGGGCTTTGACAATAGATTCACAAAGCTTGAGCAATTCCAAATCAGTGAGCCGAGCTTGTCGACACATTAAGATTGCGCCAGAGTGGTGAGGAATCATCGAATTCACAAATTGCCGATCGTCAATCAGCGCCTGAGTCCGGGTCGCCCAAAACGCTCCAATCGTGAGGAAAACGAAAAAAACGTACAGGACGCGATTCAGTACTCGCCTTGGGAACATTCCCGGCATTGCCGCGAGCATGAATATTCCCATGGGGGCCCACATCGTCACCGCCATGTAAATATATTCAGGTTGTTGCTGAAATCGGCACAGCCATCGATCATCGCAAACATTGCGAAGTACATAACAGCGAGACCGAGGACCATGTTCAGCCACAACATTGAGTAAGGGCCCATTCGGCTCTTGCCGGCTGTAGCTCCGTGAGCACTGTGATGTTGCGCCATCGCAAATCCCTTCAAATCGCCGTTCAGAGATTTGTTAGAAAAGATAGAAAATACAACAAGATCGCGAAATTTGAGCCGCGCGTTGTCGCTTTAGAATAGAGCGACGAACAAACCAGTAGCCATCAACGTGACGATCAAAATCATCTGATAAATGTGCGAGAGCTTCGTACGGAACCAATGTTCGCCGAGCCAGAGGCCAAACCCAAAAGGGGCAATCAAGACGGCCGATAGAATTAACGTCTGTATATTGAAGAAGTTCGCTAGGACCATAATGAGAATAGTCCCAATCTCCAACGCACCGACCGTGAAAAGAATATTCGCTTTCTTTTGCTGGGCAGTCCCGGTCCGCCCCGCGAGATAGGTGACGAGTGGTAAGCCTCCCATCCCGGTTGCGCCCATAATTAATCCACCGAGCGCGCTCGCGATTGTAATGCCGATCCGGTCGACGGCCTTGCTTTGCGCTTCAAAGCTGAAATTCCGAAAAACCAACATGCTACCAGCAATGGTGAAAACCAAAGCGGCGATGATCCGCCGCATCGTGTTTGCGTCGATCAGATTCAGCAACCAAACCCCAGGGAGTATAAAAAACAGGCCGATGACAGCCATCGTTCCAACAACGCTGTACTGAATTGTCGTTCTGTAGTGCGGGAACAGAAAAACTGAGCCAGTCAGGCCAAGGAGAATCGTAAGTGGGACGCCTGTTTGTGGGCCCAGAAAAACAGAGAGAACGGGTGCCATTACGAGCGCGGATCCAAAGCCCGTAGCCCCGCGGAGCACTCCAGCGAACAGCGCTGTGGCAATACAAGCAAGAACTGTAGGGGTAAAGAAATCCGCCACGTGAATGTCTCGCTTTCGGACGGTTACATCCCCTTGACGATGTTCTCGACCATCTTCTTCGCGTCCGCGAACAGCATCATGGTGTTATCGCGGAAGAAGAGTTCGTTTTCGACGCCGGCATAGCCCGAGCCCATGCCGCGCTTGATAAAGAGCACGGTCTTCGCCTTTTCGACGTCGAGCACCGGCATGCCGAAGATCGGCGATTTCGGATCGGTCTTCGCCGACGGATTGGTCACGTCGTTTGCGCCGATCACGAAGGCAACGTCGGCCTGCGCGAATTCCGAGTTGATGTCTTCGAGTTCGAACACTTCGTCGTAAGGAACATTCGCTTCGGCGAGTAGCACGTTCATGTGACCCGGCATACGGCCCGCGACCGGATGGATCGCGTATTTCACTTGCACGCCTTCTTCCTTGAGCTTGTCCGCCATTTCACGTAGCGCGTGCTGCGCTTGCGCGACCGCCATGCCGTAGCCCGGCACGATGATGACCTTCTCGGCGTTCTTCATGATGAAGGCGGCATCGTCCGCCGAGCCCTGCTTCACCGGGCGCGTTTCCACTGCACCGCCGGCAGCGGCAGTCTCGCCGCCGAAACCGCCGAGGATGACGGAGATGAAGCTCCGGTTCATGCCCTTGCACATGATGTAGGACAGGATCGCGCCCGAAGAGCCGACCAGCGCACCGGTGATGATGAGTGCCGCGTTGCCGAGCGTAAAGCCGATGCCGGCGGCCGCCCAGCCCGAATACGAGTTCAACATCGACACGACGACCGGCATATCCGCGCCGCCGATCGGGATGATGATCAAGACACCCAGCGCGAACGCAAGGAATACGACCAGCCAGAAATCGATATGGCTCTCCGAAACCACGAGCCCGTACATGAAGAAGACTACGGCTGCAGCGAGTGCGATATTGATGATATGGCGGAACGGCAGAATGATCGGTGCACCGCTCATGTTTCCATTGAGCTTTGCAAACGCGATCACCGAGCCGGTGAAGGTGATGGCGCCGATCGCGGCACCGAGCGCCATTTCGACCAGCGAGGCTTTAGCGATCGAGCCCGCGGCGCCGATGCCGAATGCAGCAGGCGCATAGAGAGCGCCTGCGGCGACAAGCACGGCAGCCAAACCGACGAGCGAATGGAATGCCGCCACAAGTTGCGGCATGTCGGTCATCGCGATCTTACGGGCCATGACGGCGCCGATGGTGCCACCAATGCCCAGACCACCGATGACAAGCGCCCAGCCGATAGCGTCCGACGGCGGCGACCAAGCGAGCGTGGTGCCGATCGCTATCGCCATGCCGACCATGCCGAAGGTGTTGCCCTGGCGTGACGTAGTCGGATGCGAAAGGCCGCGCAGCGCGAGAACAAAGAGAACGCCTGCGACGAGGTAAAGAAGTGCGACGATATCTGCGCTCATAACGATCTCACTTCTTCTTCTGATACATCGCAAGCATGCGCTGCGTGACGAGGAAGCCGCCGAAAATGTTCACCGCTGCCATGATCAGCGCGAAAAATCCGAGGGTGCGAGCCCACCAGGCACCGCTCGCATCGCCTGCAAGCGGCACTCCGACCGAGAGCAACGCGCCGACGACAATCACGGAAGAGATCGCATTCGTCACCGACATTAGCGGCGTATGCAGCGCAGGCGTCACCGACCACACCACGTAGTAGCCGACAAAACAGGCGAGCACGAAAATCGAAATCTGAAAGACGAAGGGACTAGCGGCATTGGCTGCGCTCGCCACCGGCATGGCGCCGAGCGGAAGCAGGTCTTCGACCCCGACGGAGGCGCTGACGTCTGCACAAGCGGTAAGAGCAAGCGATACGAAATCGATCATCGCCTTATCCCTTCTTGAAGTTCGGGTGGACGACAGCGCCATCTTTGGTCAGCAGCGTCGCCTTGATCAGTTCGTCCTCGTAATTCGGCGCGAACTTCTTTTCCTTATCGAACATGGTCTCGACAAAAGCGAAGAGGTTCTTTGCGTAGAGCGCCGACGCCGTCGCTGCGAGGCGCCCCGGCACGTTCAGGTGGCCGACAATCTTTACGCCGTTCACGTCGGCGATCTTGCCCGGCTCAGCACCTTCGACGTTGCCGCCGCGCTCGACTGCAAGATCGATGATCACCGAACCTGGCTTCATCGACGCAACCATTTCCTTGGTGACGAGCTTCGGCGCGGGACGGCCCGGGATCAGCGCGGTCGTGATCACGATATCCTGCTTCTTGATGTGCTCGGCGGTCAGCGCAGCCTGCTTCGCCTGATACTCTTTCGACATTTCCTTGGCGTAGCCGCCCGCAGTCTGCGCGTTCTTGAACTCTTCGTCCTCGACTGCGAGGAACTTCGCGCCGAGCGATTCAACCTGCTCTTTGGTGGCAGGGCGAACGTCGGTCGCCGTCACCACCGCGCCCATGCGTCGCGCGGTTGCGATCGCCTGCAAGCCGGCAACACCGACGCCCATGATGAAAATGCGAGCGGCCGGAACGGTGCCCGCCGCTGTCATCATCATCGGCAGTGCGCGGCCATACTCGGCGGCGCCATCGACCACTGCACGATAGCCCGCGAGGTTGGCCTGTGATGACAGCACGTCCATTACCTGCGCACGCGTGATACGCGGCATGAATTCCATTGCGAAGGCATTGACCTTCGCCGCCGCCATATCGGCGAGCGCGGCGTCGTTGCCATAGGGATCCATGATCGAGATGACGAGCGCGCCGGGCTTATATCTGCCGAGCTCGGACTTCGTCGGGCGGCGAACCTTCAGAACAATATCCGCGTCGTTTACGACGCCGCTGCCGACTTCGGCACCAGCCGCGGAATAGTCCGCGTCGAGCACGCCGGACTTCACGCCCGCGCCCTTCTCGACCGCGACTTTCGCGCCGAGACCGGCATAACGTTTAACGGTGTCTGGAGTAGCCGCGACGCGCGGCTCGCCCTGTTCGGTTTCAGCCGAGATCGCGATCTTCATTGAACGAACACCAAGTTTACGGAGGCGGAGTGCTCTGCTGAGACACCGCTGATTACTAAGGCGGTATTCGATAGTGGGCAACCCCAAAACGGCATATGCAGCATGGAAAATGCCGATTTATTGACATTATCGGTGCATTTTCTATAGGTTTCGTCATGTCAACGCTGCTAGCGCCGATTAAGCAGCTGCGACGGATCAACAAGAGCAATTAGATGCCGGTCGAAGAAAACACCAAGGTATCGCAGCGGCATCCGAGGCCAGTTGGAAGCGTTCTCAATAAGCTGCCGGGGATATTTCTATGCTTGCTAATTGCATTGGGCGCCATTGGTCTGGAGCGCCTCGAGCTGCAAGTGTTGGCATTCCCGTATGTAGGAGCGGTCGTTCTCGCAATTTTAATTGGGATGGCCGTGAGACAATTCTGGCAGCCGTCAGAACGTTGGGTGCCTGGAATTAGCTTTAGCGCCAAACAAATACTCGAAGTAGCCGTTGTCCTTCTTGGGGCATCCATTTCATTCTCGACGATCGTCAAATCTGGGCTAATTTTGATTTTGGTTATTGTCGCGACCGTCGCTCTGGCGCTTTTCTTTACCTATTACCTTTCAAGAATGCTGGGGTTGTCTCAGAAGCTTTCGATTTTGATCGCTTGCGGGAATTCAATCTGTGGCAATTCGGCAATCGCGACCGTGGCTCCTGTAATTAGAGCTGACGCGAATGACGTCGCAGCATCTGTTTCGTTCACAGCCATACTTGGCGTGCTGGTTGTGCTTGGACTACCTCTCCTGATCCCGCTACTGCAGCTGTCGCAAACTCAGTACGGTATATTGGCTGGCTTGACCGTGTACGCGGTGCCGCAAGTGCTGGCGACGACCTTGCCAGCTGGCTTACTCAGTACACAAGTTGGGACACTGGTGAAGCTAGTGCGCGTCCTTATGCTGGGGCCGATTGTGATGGGCTTCTCCTTGATGGCCGCACGGCAGCGGCGCAAAGAGGGAAGGGATCACACGATAAACTTCTTCAAACTAGTGCCTTGGTTTATTCTTGGCTTTCTTGTTTTTGTGTTTATCCGCTCGCTCGGACTGTTGAGCGAAGAAATTGTATCGGCACTGACACAGTTTGCGATTTTACTGACGGTAATTTCGATGGCTGCTCTTGGCCTTGGTGTCGATTTGCGCGTTCTTACTCGCGTTGGTGGTAGAGTGACGCTTGCCGTCACTCTTTCCCTGATCCTGCTGCTGGCGGTAAGTCTTGTAACTGTTCAGTTCTTCAACTGAAGCCGGCTTCTCACGATTGGTAGTGTCGCCTATGAGAGGCGTGTCTGACGAAATGCTGGCTTGCCCGCTTTGAGAGCTTGCCGAACTTCTCTAGAATGTGCGCCGTGACGAGGGGAAGGCTTGTCATAATGCAACGGTGTCCCAGACATTATGATCGGAGCGCGAACGCCAGGAATTGAGCGATCTCGCGCGTCGTCGTCAGGAAGATCAATCCGCATCCTTCGTGCTAAAACGTGAGGATCGGCAAAGACCTCATCGATCGAGCGGATTGGCCCAGCGGGAACACCAGCCTTTTCGAGCGCGTTTAGCAGGTCTACACGGGTTCTTCGCCTGGTGGTGGCCGTGATCGCCGCGATCAGTGTGCTACGATTTTTATTTCGACTATCATTTGTAGCGTATTTGGAGTCGTCACGTACTTCGATTAAATCGAGTGCATTGCAGAAGTTCTTGAACTGATTGTCGTTTCCGACTGCGATGATGATGTAGCCATCAGCCGTTTCAAAGGCCTGATAGGGCGCAATGTTAGGGTGTGCATTGCCCATACGGCGCGGCGCCTTGCCTGAAACCAGATAATTTAACGCTTGGTTCGCGAGCACGCTCGTCTGAACATCCATCAAGCTCATGTCGATGTGCTGTCCTTTGCCGTTCTTCATCCGCGAGATTAGAGCGGCTTGAATTGCAATGGCTGAATAGCAGCCGGTAAATACATCAACGTAAGCAACGCCAGTCCGCATCGGTTCGCGGTCCGGCTCGCCGGTAATGTCCATAATACCGCCCATTGCCTGGATAATCAGATCGTAACCGGGGCGGTGAGCATAAGGGCCATCTTGACCAAAGCCGGTCACGGAACAGTAGATCACTTTCGGATTAATCTTGTTTATACTCTCGTAGTCGAGACCGTATTTCTTTAGGTCGCCGACTTTGTAATTCTCAAGGATAACGTCGGCTTCCTTGATAAGCGCAATGACAAGATCAACGTCTTCTTTTCTCTTAAAGTCTGCGAGTACTGAGCGCTTACCACGATTGATCGCGTGATAGTACGCGGCAGAAAGATTTTCGCCGCCCACGCCTTCGACATATGGCGGGCCCCAAGTCCGCGTTTCATCGCCTTGTTCAGGGCGCTCGATCTTTATTACGTCAGCGCCGAGATCGGAGAGAATTTGTCCTGCCCAAGGCCCGGCAAGCACGCGGGCGAGCTCAAGAACTTTTATTCCGTCAAGAGGACCGGGCACGACGCAAACCTTTTACGAGAACGCCTGAATGCCGGTGATACTTCTTCCAAGGATTAGGGCGTGGACATCATGTGTGCCCTCATAGGTATTCACGGTTTCGAGGTTCTGTGCGTGCCGCATCACATGATATTCGCTTTGAATGCCATTGCCGCCGTGCATGTCTCTCGCGACCCGGGCGATATCAAGCGCCTTACCGCAATTGTTCCGTTTGACGACGGAAATCATCTCTGGCGCCATCTGGTCTTGATCCATTAGGCGACCTACGCGCAACGAAGCCTGCAGCCCAAGCGCAATTTCTGTCTGCATATCGGCAAGCTTCTTTTGTATCAGCTGCGTAGCCGCGAGTGGGCGGCCAAATTGCTTGCGGTCGAGTGTGTACTGGCGTGCGCGGTGCATGCAGTCTTCGGCAGCGCCCATTGCCCCCCAAGAAATACCGTAGCGGGCGCGGTTAAGGCAGCCGAACGGGCCTTTCAATCCGGAGACGTTTGGAAGTAACGCGCTTTCGGGAACTACAACGCCGTCCATTACGATCTCTCCGGTAATGGAGGCCCTCAGACTGAGCTTGCCTCCAATCTTGGGAGCGGAAAGTCCCTTCATATCTTTTTCGAGGATGAATCCGCGGATCTGGTTTTCGTGTTCTGGCGACTTCGCCCAGACTACAAAAACATCTGCGATGGGAGAGTTTGATATCCACATCTTACTGCCGGTAAGGCGGTAGCCATCGGATACTTTTTCGGCGCGAGTTTTCATGCTCCCTGGATCGGACCCGGCGTCGGGTTCCGTCAGGCCAAAGCATCCGACCCACTCGCCACTGGCAAGCTTTGGCAGGTATTTCATCCGCTGATCTTCATCGCCGTATGCGTAAATTGGATGCATCACTAGTGAAGATTGAACGGAGTTCATCGACCGATAGCCTGAATCTACGCGCTCTATCTCGCGTGCGACGAGGCCGTAAGCGACATAGCTGGCATCAGCGCAACCGTATTTTTCCGGAAGGGTAAGCCCAATAAGACCGAGCGCACCCATCTCAGCGAAGATTTCGCGGTCAGTAGTCTCGTCGAGGTAGGCCTTAGAAACGCGCGGCAGAAGCTTTTCCTGCGCGTAGGCGCGGGCAGTGTCTCGCACCATTCGCTCGTCTTCGGTCAATTGATCATCAAGTAAAAACGGATCAGCCCACTGGAAGGCGGCCTTCGCGGCCATGTTTAGTTTGACGACGCCCATAATGTTCCTCGACTGGCCTCGCTAAAAAGCGAGTGAACCGCCATATGGTTAGAAGAAGAAATCTTGATAACGGATTTTTAGCTGGCATGATAGCCGAATTATGCTAAAAATAGGCTCCGTACGTCGAAACATCGGCATTTTTGATGGAAAAGACGTCTTAGAGGTAGTCAGAAACAAGCAGGCAACGATGCTGCCCTCACAACTCCATGCTCTCGCCCGAGACGCTTCGCTCGACGAATTGCTGAAGATCGCCGAGCGGCTGACTACAGAGGGTCATGAGCTAAACGTTTCCTACTCTCGGAAAGTATTTATCCCACTGACCAAGCTCTGCCGAGATGTTTGCCATTACTGCACTTTTGCGGAGCGACCTAAACCAGGCCAACGCGCTTTCCTAACAAAAGACGAGGTCTTGGAAATCGCTCGCGAAGGCGTTCGCGCCGGCTGTCACGAAGCGTTGTTTACATTGGGAGACAAACCAGAACTTCGTTACCGGGTCGCAGCAGAGGAGCTAGCGGCATTAGGTCATCAGACTACCCTCAGCTATCTCGCCGAGATGTGCAGTTTGGTTCTTAATGAGACGGGTCTTCTTCCACACGTTAACGCTGGCGTAATGACTGGCGACGAGTTGGTGATGCTTCGGCAAGTCTCCGTTTCACAAGGCCTGATGCTTGAAAGCATTTCTGACCGGCTAACAAAGCGCGGCCAAGTACATTTTGGCTCGCCTGATAAGGATCCTGCTGCTCGATTGGAGACAATTCGATTAGCGGGTGAGCACTGTGTTCCGTTTACGAGCGGAATCCTTATTGGCATCGGTGAAACTAGAACTGAACGTGTTGATTCCTTGTTGGCTCTACGCGCACTTCATGAGCGTTACGGCCATATCCAAGAGATTATCATTCAGAACTTTCGCGCAAAGGAAGGTACCAAGTGCGCGTCGGCTAGTGAGCCGGATCTCGATGACCTCTTGTGGACTATCGCAATGGCCCGCATTGTTTTTGGTCCAGCGATGAACATCCAAGCCCCGCCAAATCTATCTCCCGGAGTATATGAACGACTGATACGTGCTGGCATTAATGACTGGGGTGGAATTTCGCCGGTAACCGTCGATCATGTTAATCCGGAAGCACCTTGGCCGGCGATAGCAGAGCTCGCAGATCGATCCACCATCAGCGGTAGAACATTGGTTCCGAGGCTCGCTCTCTATCCATCATATGTAGATGAATTGGAGAAATGGGTTGCGCCGAGGCTTCAAACATCTGTTCTCCGCAACGTGGACAGTGCCGGCTTTGCTCGTGAAGATGACTGGGCCGTCGGCCTTTCGATGTCGGCTCCGCGCCTGTCAAAGGGCGCTTCAGATCGTTCGCTCGACACCGTATTCGAAAAGGCCTCTAGCGGAAACGAATTGAGTGTTGATGAAATCGCGCGGCTATTTCGGGCGCGGGGAGGCGATGTTCATGAACTCTCAGCTGTTGCCGATGAAGTTCGCGAGCGAACGGTAGGTGAAGAAGTAACGTATGTCGTTACTCGCAATATCAATTACACTAACGTTTGCTACTTTAAATGCGGATTTTGCGCATTTTCTAAAGGCAAGATGAGTGAAAATCTGCGGGGCAAGCCCTACGATTTAGCTCTGTCAGAGATTACTCGAAGGGCAGCGGAAGCGTGGGATAGGGGAGCGACCGAGGTTTGCCTACAAGGTGGAATTCATCCAGCTTACACAGGGCAACGGTATCTCGACGTCTGCCATGCAGTGCGTGAAGGCGCGCCGAAGATTCATATCCATGCGTTCTCTGCTCTTGAGGTATCTCAAGGCGCCCGGACGCTCGGAATTTCGGTAGAACGTTTTCTAGAGCGGCTGAAAGATGCTGGGCTTGGCACTCTACCGGGAACGGCTGCCGAGGTTCTCGACGATGGCGTCAGAGCGCGCCTATGTCCTGACAAGCTGAATACCGCTGAATGGCTTTCAGTGATCGAGAAGGCGCATCTCGTCGGCCTTAAAACAACTTCAACAATCATGTTTGGGCATTTGGACGCTCCCGAGGACTGGGCTCGGCATTTGTTACACTTGCGTCAACTGCAGGAACGTACTGGCGGCTTTACTGAGTTTGTGCCGTTACCCTTCGTACACATGGAGTCTCCCCTGTACCTCAAGGGAAGAGCACGAAAGGGTCCAACGTTTCGGGAAGCAGTTCTAATGCACGCGGTGTCGCGACTAGCGCTACATCCACACATCAAGAATATCCAAACATCTTGGGTCAAGATGGGAATTGATGGTGCGAAAGTTGCGCTTCGTAGCGGAGCAAACGATCTCGGTGGTACGCTCATGAATGAAAGTATCTCGCGTGCCGCTGGCACAGAGCACGGACAAGAGCTTTCGCCTGAAGCCATGGAGTCGATCGCGTTCTCCATCGGTCGCATTCCCGTTCAGAGAACAACTCTCTATCAAGTCGCGGCATCCGAGCGTCGTGAGGCTTCATTCTCTGCTTCGCCTCTCTCTCCAGTTATCGAAACTCCAGTGGTGAAATATCAACATGTCTGAAAAACCTGTGCTTGCAGTGATCGGAGGAAGTGGCGCTGAAGGGAGCGGACTTGCCGTGCGCTGGGCAAAGTCGGGCTATCGCGTTCTTCTTGGCTCTCGCGGAGTTGAAAAAGCGAAATTAAAGGCCGACGAGCTGAATGCTTTACTAGGTAAAGAATCTATCAAAGGGATGTTGAATGAAGATGCTGTTTCGCAGGCTGACATAGCAATCTTGACTGTCCCGTATGCGGCGCAATTGCCGACACTCCGCGAGCTCAAGACCCGATTCATCGGAAAAATTCTCGTTGACGTCACGGTACCGTTAATACCGCCGAAGGTTTCAAAAGTTCAATTGCCTGGCGCCGGATCGGCCGTCGTTGTTGCCCAAGATGATCTTGGTCCGGAGGTTCGGGTAGTTGCCGCATTCCAAAATGTTTCTGCCCATCACTTGATAGACTTACAGCACGAAGTTGACTGCGACGTTCTTGTTTTTGGAGACGATAAGGACGCCCGTGAATCCGTTGTTGCCTTAGCTCAAGCCATTGGCATGCGCGGTCTGCATGGCGGTACACTTGCCAATTCTGCGGCGGCTGAGGCGCTCACGTCGGTGCTAATATTCATGAACCGGCATTATAAGAGCGAAGGTACAGGGATCAGAATTACGGGGCTATAATCGTGAATGCGAAAACGGACGGCGCCACGCGTCTATCGCTAATACCTCTCCCGGGGATTCCGCTCGTGAAAAAGGGCGACAATCTTGTCGCTCTCATCCGCGATGGCGTGAGGTCCGCCGGTGTGCAGCTCACGGATGGCGACGTAATTGTTCTCGCGCAAAAAATCGTATCTAAAGCGCAGGGTCGTTTGGTGTCACTCGACTCCGTCAGCGCATCTGCAAAAGCAGTCGAACTAGGTGCAAAATGCGACAAGGATCCGAGGCTTGTCGAACTTATCTTGCAGGAGTCGAGCGAGGTACTGCGAGTTAGACCTGGAGTTATTGTTGTAGCGCATCGCCTCGGCTTCGTTTTGGCTAACGCGGGGATTGATCGCTCCAACGTCGAAGATGACAATAGCGTGCTGCTGTTGCCTGAGGATCCTGACCGAACTGCGCGCGAGGTGCGCGACGCTCTCCGGCAGGAAACGGGGGCGAACCTCGGCGTCATAATTAACGATAGCCTCGGACGCGCCTGGCGAAATGGCACAATCGGAACTGCGCTAGGGGTGAGCGGAGTTACTGCGCTCGCGGATCTTCGCGGCGCGCCTGACCTGTTCGGACGTCCTCTCCAGACTACTGAAGTGGGACACGCAGACGAGATTGCGGCTGCCGCTTCGCTTGTTATGGGGCAATCCGATCAACGGCGGCCAATCGTGTTGATAAAGGGTCTGAGCTACGAACGCGCGGACGGATGTGCATCGGATCTCATTCGCGACCGGAAGCTGAATATGTTCAGATGATTCTTGCGCTCGCAGGAGGCGTTGGCGGTGCAAAGCTGGCAAACGGTCTTGCTCAGTTGCTGGGTCCTAGCGAGCTTGTCATCGCAGTAAACACTGGCGATGATTTTCGTCACCTCGGGCTACACATTTCGCCTGATCTAGACAGCGTCATGTACTGCTTAGCTGGAGTAAACAATAAGGAAACCGGCTGGGGGCTTGCTGGCGAAACGTGGAATTTCATGGAGGCAATGAAGCGGTTGGGCGGGCCGATCTGGTTTAAGTTGGGAGATGGTGACCTAGCAACTCACGTCGAGCGCACGCGACTACTTACAGCAGGAAAAACACTTTCGGCCGTCACTGCTACCCTCTGCGAGCGTTTAGGTGTTGCACATAGGATCGTACCTATGAGCGACAATAACGTTGCTACAATTGTCCGTTCCAAAGACCGTTGGCACTCGTTTCAGGAGTACTTTGTCGCTTTAAAGTGTGAGCCGGCTGTGATGGAAATAAAGTTCGATGGAATAGAGTTTGCCAAGCCGAGCCCAATGTTACTCGCAACATTAGAAAGCAAAGAACTAGAGGGCATCGTGATCTGTCCTTCTAATCCCTTTGTTAGCATCGATCCAATCCTAGCTATTCCTGGTCTCAGAGCTCTCATAGATCAGCTCAAAGTACCCATTGTTGCCGTCTCGCCGATTATCGATGGCCGCGCCGTAAAGGGTCCGGCATTGAAAATGATGAAAGAGATGTCGCTTGAGCCGAACGCGATTGGTGTCGCACGGTACTACTGGCACCTTATCGATGGCTTCGTCTTAGACGAGACTGATTCTCATTTAGCTCGAGAGTTTGAGACGTTTAGGATACGAACTGTTTTCGCTGATACGATAATGAAGGACACAAACGACCAGAAAAGAGTGGCGGGGGCCGCGCTGAAACTCGTGGCAGATTTGCGGGCACGAGAATGAGTATTTGGGCGATCATTCCGATGAAATCGCTACAGTCTGGAAAATCCAGACTGGCAGGCGCGTTGGCTAGTCACGAGCGAACGGCATTGAGTTTGAACATGTTCTTTAGTGTTTTAAATGCAGTAATCCCAAAATTTGGGCCGAAGCGCGTGATAATTGTGAGCAAGGATCACAATATTCTAAGACTCGCGCGAAGCCTTCGGCTGCATGCCGTACGCGACAAACGCAAGGGTTTAAATCACGCACTGAAACAGGCGTCGGCGTACGCCAAAGTGCGTGGTGCTACGGCGACGCTGCTCTTGTTCGGGGACCTTCCACGCGTAAGCACGCAAGAGATTGCAAAGTTGATAAGTGTAGCCCGCAATCGCCCTGCTATTATTGCTGCGCCTGATCGAGCCGGGACTGGAACCAACGCACTTTTTGTTTCGCCTCCGGGTGCGATCGAATTCAGGTTTGGATTGAACTCGCTTCGCAAGCACCGGCATGAAGCAATTGTCCATAAGTGCAACTGGCGTACCTTTCGCTCAGACGGCCTCGCCTTTGACGTCGATCGTCCAGAAGATGTGGGTCTGCTCGACGTCGAATTTGATCTTTCATATGCGCTTCCATCGCAGGCCGTGGCTTAGCCATTCAAAGAGTCGATTTGGATTGAATGCATGGAATTTATGGAAGCAGCTACGAGACGGAGGTCCATTCGCCGTTACGAGGCCAAAAGCGTCGACGATGAGCAGTTGGCTTACCTGCTTTCCGCCGCGCGCTGGGCGCCGTCTGCGCACAATAGACAGCCGTGGCGGTTTACAGTCTTACGAAGTCGGGCTGCGAAAGAGAAACTTGCTGATGCAATGGGCGCAAAGCTTAAAATCGACCGGACCCGAGACGGCGACGCCCCCACAGTGATCGCCGCGGATATGCAGCGTTCTAGGGCTCGTATCGCCGAAGCACCTCTTGTGCTTATCGTAACGATGACTCTTGTCGACATGGATTTGTATAAGGATGAAGCTCGCCGTGAGGCAGAGCGTATCATGGCTATTCAGAGCACCGCGATGGCTGTGCAAAATGTACTACTCGCCGCAACATCGATTGGTCTCGGAGCTTGCTGGATGTGCGCGCCTCTATTTTGTTCCGATGTTGTTAAAGACACATTAGGGCTGCCTGAGGACTGGGAGCCACAAGCACTAATTACGGTCGGAATGCCTGCCAATGAAGGCAAAGTAGCTGAAAGAAAATCGATCGAGTTGTTAGTTCGCAACTTTGATTGAATAGCCTTCTGAATGAAGGACTTGTTAAGCGGTCTCACCTGCGAAGCGCGTATCGACCATATCCTCGAACTTCATTTCCTTTTTAAGGAGACCACCGCCACGCAGCAGTTGCATCGCGGTTTCCATACCAGCGCGACTTATGCGACCGTCCGCGCTGAAATTCTGTTTGGTGCGCTCAAGTATGCGCGCCAACATGATCGGGTCCATCTTGAATGACTCAGCGCCTACTGCCGCTACATCCTGGGGCGAGTTGTTTCGAATGAAAGTCATCGCCTTTTTCAAAGCGTTGACACTACGCTGAATAACTTCTGGGCGTTTGGCTATCATTTCCTCTGAGACCCAAAGCACTTCTGACGCTGAGTCGTTGCCAATCCATTTTTCATGACTGCCCGGTGCAGCTATGTCGACAAGCGGATATCCCGCCTTGCGATCTACCATCAGGGTTGAGATTGGTTCCCAAGTCACGATTGCGTCGAATTGATCAACCGCTGTAAGCAGAGTCGCGGGATCGGTAGAGTTTAGGCCCACGAACGTTACATCGGTTGGCTTCAATCCCGCTTTGTTGACGAAGTTAATTGCGGACATATGCGCGGACGTGCCAAGTGCTGCAACCGCAATAATCTTACCCTTCAAGTCGGCAACAGTCTTGATGGTCGATTGATGTTTGGTCGGAGCGAAGAGGCTGAAAATCTCCTTTGTGAAGTATTGGAAGATGATTTTCTGTGCCAGGCCAGCCTGCCGGCCGAGAATATAGGTCGTCGATGCATTCTCAGCGAAGTCTAGTTCACCTGCGGCCATCGCCTCTCGAAGGCGGACACCGGGCGCCAAAGTAACTCTATCTAGCTTCAGGCCTTCCTCCGCTAAATAACCTTTCTTCATTGCGACAAATACTGGCAAGACTAGTTCGATCGCGGGGCTGCTACCCCACCGTATCTCGATTGCATCGGATTTTTGCGCGTAACTGGATGAGGACCACACCGGTGCGATTGTCATCGAACCAAGGAGGCCAAAGAGACAGCTTCTACGATCAATCTCGAAATCTTTGCTCATCATTGGCCTCCCGTGCAGGTGTGCTTAGCCCTCGATGATGATCGCAAGGCCGCAAAAGTCAAACGAAAATCCCAGAAAGCGGCATATGTGATCAAAGTAAAGCCTGTTTGGCTCAATCATTCAGCTAAAAAGTGCAATAAATCGGCATATTCGTGTGGGAAGTACTATTGAGGTTGCCTACGTAGCAGCTATCATTACGTCTGTTCAGGAATGCCAGCAGAGTGGTTCCTTGCGCCCTGAAAATGAGACGCGAGAAGTAGATTGGAGAGTGGGTCACTAAAGACTCGGCTCCTGTACGGGTGAGGCGTAAGTGGTCCAAAGCAAAATTCGGCTAGAGCATGTTTCTGCCAGCTACGGGAATGTCGAAGATCAGAATGTCGTTCAGGTATTGCGCGATGTGAATCTGGATGTGCGCGAGGGCGAGTTTGTGTCGATCGTCGGGCCCAGCGGATGTGGAAAGTCTACAGTCCTCAATTTAGCTGCAGGTCTCTGGTCGCCTTCTGACGGAGATCTCTCTGGCTCCATCAATGTTCATCACTCCGAGCGAAAGCAAACTATCGGCTATGTACTCCAGAAGGATGCGCTATTCCCTTGGCGCACGCTGATCAAGAATGTTGAGTATCCACTCGAAATTGCCGGCATGCCAAGAAGGCAGCGGGAAGAGCTGGCAAGAGAGTGGATAAATCGCGTTGGTCTCAGTGGGTTCGAGGAACGTTATCCGTATCAGCTTTCAGGTGGAATGCGTCAGCGCGCGAATATAATTCGTGTACTTGCCTACGATCCTGAAATCGTTCTGATGGACGAGCCCCTTGGTGCTTTAGACGCGCATACTCGAATGGTCTTACAGCAACAGATTAGCGATCTTTGGTCTGCATCTCGAAAAACTGTTGTGTTCGTTACGCACGATCTTGAAGAGGCAATTCTGCTTAGCACTAGGGTAATCTTGATGACAAAGCGGCCGGCAACGGTCTCGGCAAGTAGAGCAATTGATCTGCCTTATCCTAGGTCAATCATGAACCTAAAACTGACGCCTGAATTTAGAAGTGTGTATGAAAATCTTTGGAATGAATTCTGCGGTCTGCTGCAATGAAAAGGAGAACTTCACTAAACAGGATCGCGACCTTCGTTGCACAGGCAGCCGTAATTGGAGTGCTCTTAGTAGTATGGGAGGCGATGGCGGGCGGTTTTGGTCTTGAGTTCAAAACTTTGGACCCGGTTTTTTTCAGCCGCCCGAGTCTTGTAGCCAGCGATCTCTACAGCGGCTTGCTAAAAGGAGAGTTCACCCGAGACTTTCTTTTTACAATTCAAACCTCAATGTGGGGGCTTGTTCTCGGCATCATTAGCGGAATCATGATCGGGTTTCTGTTCGCTTATTTGCCATGGCTCAATCGCCTGTTCGAGCCATTAATGGTGGCATTCAATTCTCTCCCGCGGCCGGCATTGGCTCCAGTGCTCGTGCTTATTCTAGGTCTCGGGATGGCGTCGAAAATCGTTCTTAGTTGGTCGATCGTATTTTTTATAGTCTTCTACAATACATATGCTGGAATACTTTCAGTCGATCCAGATTTGTTGAAAGTGGCGAAGATCATGGGAAGCAATCGATTCCAGATCTTCCGCCACGTGATTATGCCATCAGTTTTTTCGTGGGTATTTGCGGCACTTCGCGTGAGCGTAGCGTTCGCACTAGTTGGCGCTGTCGTCGGAGAGTTTGTTGGCTCGACGCAAGGGCTTGGGTACCAAATGGAAGCAGCGCGTGGCGTCTTAAATTCCAATCGCGTTTATTCAATTCTTTTGATTTTGATGATGATCGGCGTTGTCTTGACGGAAATCTCGAAAGCAATTGAGCGGCGTTTGTTGAGGTGGCGGCCACCTGCACCCGGGATTTGATTTTTGGTTTTTCTTCGCGAGATATAGTTTCGCTAAACTCTGTTACGATTTCAGCTTTCCGTCGTCGTTCAAGGGATAAACAAGTTGGCGCTTCACGAGTTTAAGGACATTCGTCGTTGTGACGGATTTTATTGAAGGCAGCTCAGCAAGTTTCGAAGTCAAAAAGGTAAGAACGTCATCATTTGATCGAAATGCCCCAGCCGCAAATACGTCGTGCGTTCCGGTGGTGACTCCGACGAAAAGGAGTTCAGGGATTTGTGCGAGGCGGGCGGCTATTGCGGGTGGCTGGCGTGCTTCAACACGAAATTGGAACAGCGCCCAGATTGGATAACCAAGCCGCGTAGGGTCGGCGTAGGCCTCAAACTGTAAAATGCCGAGGTTTCGTAGTCGTTGTACTCGATTGTGTACTGTGGATTCCGAGATCTCGAGTTGAGAAGCGACCTGCGCGAAAGACTTTCTCCCCTCGGTTTGCAGTGTTGCCATTATGCGAAGGTCAATATCTGAGATGTCAGCATCTTCCATAGCGTCGAGACGAATTTGTTTGAGTCTCGATGGGGCCGGCGCGTTGTGAGAGAATAGATGGCCAGTGCGCTTGAAAATTCGAAGCGCGTTCGATGTTGCGGTTTCAACTACGCCAGGACTTTTGGGAAGACGCTCGTTGAGGAAATGGAGTAGATCAGTATTCGACCGGAAGACGGCCGCAATGAAAAGGTTGAATTCGCCCGTGGTAATACCCACGAAGAATACCTCGTGGTGTTGTGAGATCGCCCGCGCGCATCGTTCGAGAGCCGAAAGCTCTACTTTCACTGCGACATAGGACCAATACTGAAACCCAAGTCGGAGAGGATCCGCGAAGCCGGTGAATTGCAACACACCTGTTGCCTCTAGCCGATCGACCCGCTTTCTAACGGTAGACTCGGGTAGACCAAGATCTTCGGCAATTGCGGTGAACGGTTTTCGGGCGTCGCTTTGAAGCTGCTTGATAATTTCGATATCAAGGTCGTTAGGCGCCTTTTCCGTTTGCCGACGGCGAGCCATTTTTCCCCCCTTACAAAGCTAGTTGGACGCAGATATCACAAGATAAAGCGTTGGCAATTGCGGCCGGCCGCCCGGAACCCCAAGTTCGCGCGCTTTTCTTATACTTCTCCCAGTTTCACACCCCTTAATCACAGTAATCCGCCTCGCCAGGAGTGGGGTCGGCCTCGCGCCCAAAATGCGAGCAAGCGCGAAATTGGTATTTCTGCCGATTAGCACCAGTTTGTTCTTGACGGAGCGGGACAAACCGTCAAATAATCACCTTAAAATGCCGAAATGAATGATCTGGGAGGATTGTTGGGCGGCATTTCGGACAACCGCATTAGCAGGAGGGTGTGATGCCAGTTCAAATTGGAATTGTTTTGCCGACGTTTTATGGCGGCGCATACGAGGATAACAATCCGACCATGGCGCGTCTGACCGAGTTTGGTCAGCGAGTTGAAGATATGGGCTTCCACGGGTTGTGGGTGATTGATCACCTCGTTGTTGCTCCGCCAATCTACAGAACGGCATGGCTTGAACCACTCACAGTTCTTTCTTCGATGATTGCCGTGACCAAGCGTGTCACGGTCGGAACGTCGATCCTCGTAACGCCCATCAGAACGCCGGCGATTCTCGCGAAAACACTGAATACGATGGACTATCTTTCGAACGGTCGCGTGATCCTTGGCTCGGGCGTGGGCTGGTGGGATCAGGAGTTCGAAGTCTGCGGTTTCCCGAAAAAAGAGCGTGGCGAACGCACCGAAGAAACGGTCGACATTCTTCACAAGCTGGGCGCAGGCGAAAACGTAAGTCACGATGGCAAGTACTGGAAGTTCAAAGACATCACTATGACTCCACGCCCCGTGCAGAAGCGTATTCCGGTCTGGTACGCTGGTGGCAGCGCAGCCGGCCACGCCAACGATGTTTATACGCCCCAGGTCGAGCGCGTTATGCGCCGTATTGCAAGACAAGGCGACGGCTGGTTGTCGCGCGCCGTTACAAATCCGGAACTTATGAAAAAGGATTGGGCGATGATCCAGCAGTACTCAAAAGAGTACGGGCGGGATCCCAAAGAGATCACTTTCGCGCATCTCAACCTCGTATGTCTGACAGCGGATGACGATACGAATAGGGAAGAAGGCTACAAGCGCATGGCGAAGATTTCGAACATGCCGAAAGAAGACGTGCTCGCCGACTATATGGTCGGAACTAAAGCGCAGATTTTGAAGCGCTTGGACAACTTGGTTGAGTTGGGAGTCCGCTACTTCGTGCTTTGGCCGACTGGCTTCGATTACGAGCTTTTGACTTGGCTGAAAGAAACCGTCCTGCATCGCTACGAAAAAGTTCAATAATGGTCAGCTCCGCAAAAGATAGCCGTTACCGCTTTAGCTTCGACATTGGCGGCACGTTCACGGATCTCGTCCTTTACGACGAGACAACGGGGCACATGGATGTTCGCAAGGAATTGACGAATGCGAGCGAACCTGGCGCACCTATTATCCGTGGTCTTAAAGCCTTGCTAGAAGCGCGGTCTGCCAAGGCTGAGCAGGTTGCAGATGTCGTTTGCGGAGCAACCACACTCGTAACGAACCTCGTTATCGAAAGAAAAGGACTTCCGACCGCTCTTATTACGACGACGGGATTTCGCGACGTACTCGAGATGCGTCGCGAGGGCAGGTACGATCTTTACGATCTTACTGCTCGCTATCCGGAGCCCATTGTTCCTCGGCATTTGCGTTTTGAAGTGGACGAGCGCGTTGGCGCGGACGGTCTTACCGTCACGCCAATTGATGAAAAGCAAGTTCGTGAGCTTGCGCAGTCCCTTAAGAAGCAGGGGATCAAGTCGCTTGCAATTTGTCTCTTGCATTCATACCGCAATGATTCGCATGAGAAGGCGATCGAGCGGATTTTCAGCGAAGTCGCTCCTGATATTATGATCTCGTTGTCATCTGAAGTCGCGCCAGAAATTCGCGAATTCGAGCGACTCTCATCGACAGTTCTGAACGCTTACGTAAAGCCTTTTATTGGCAGCTACTTCAGGTCTCTCGAAAATGAAATGATGAAAATTGGTCTGCCGGCAAGATTGCATATCATGCAGTCTAATGGCGGCATTTTGGATACGCAGGAGGCAGAACGGGTTCCAATTCGACTGCTGGAATCTGGTCCTGCTGCCGGTGCGATTGCCGCGGCGAAGTTCGGTACTTTGATGAAGCAGCCCGATCTAATTTCATTTGATATGGGCGGCACGACTGCAAAAACATGTTTGGTTACACGTGGCGAACCAAGCATCACCTTCGAGTTCGACACAGCGCGGGCCGATCGTTTTAAGAAAGCGAGCGGGTTCCCAGTGCGCCTTCCGATTGTTGATCTTATCGAGATTGGCGCAGGCGGCGGAAGTATTGCGCGTGTTGATGCAATGGGACTTCTGAAAGTAGGACCTGACAGCGCAAGCTCGAAGCCAGGTCCAGCTTGTTATGATATTGGCGGCGAGGAGCCTACTGTTACCGACGCTAACCTGATCTTAGGTTACCTGAACCCGGACTTCTTCAATGGCGGCCGGATGCAGCTGAACAAATCAAAGGCTGAGTCCGTTATTAGTTCTCGGGTTGGCATGCCTCTCGGTATTTCGGCGGAGGAAGCGGCAAGCGGTATTTTCCGCATTGTGAACGAGAATATGGCTAACTCGGCGAAAATCCACGTCGCTGAGAAGGGCAAAGATCCGCGAAAATCTATGTTGATCGCGTTCGGTGGTGCAGGCCCGATCCATGCGCGCGAAATTGCTCGCCTTTTGGGGATCGGCACTCTGGTCGTGCCTCTCAGCGCAGGCGTGTTTTCAGCGCTCGGGCTACTTCTTGCACCTCTTTCGATAGATTTAGCAAAAACGAGATTTCAGCCACTGAACGATGTGGATTGGTCTGACGTAAGCAAGCAGTTCGTCGAACTAAAAAAGAAGGCCGCGGAAGTTTTGGTGGCTGCCGGCGGTGCTAAGGATGCGATTGAATACAAGCATAGTCTCGACGTTCGCTATATCGGCCAAGGCCATGAGCTAAACGTTGATCTCGATGGAAATTTTGCGGGAGACGTGAAGTCGAAAGTGCGCGAGCAATTCTTTGCGGACTACCGGCAGCTATTCGGCCGAGCAATTGAAGATATTCCGATGGAAGTACTGAACCTTCGGCTTACGGCAATGTGCCCTCTTGGTCAGTTCGATTTCGTCAGCGCGACTGCTGCATTGGAAGATGGCGGGTCGCGCGAACGTGGAAGACGCAAAATTTACGTTAGCGAGCTTGGCCGATATGAAGAAGTGCCAGTTCTAGATCACCGCTATCTTCCAGTCGGATTCGAAGCTACCGGGCCCGCAGTGGTGGAGCAACGGGAGTCAACGGTCATTGTTGGTCCAGACGACAAGCTATCAGTCGATCATCTTCGTAACCTTGTGATCAAGCTCGGTTCGGTCAATAGCGGGAAATAGGAAATGGCTCCTAAAACATTTGATGCGATCGAGACAGAAATCTGCTGGGCGCGCCTAGTTTCGATAGTGGATGAGGCCGCGGTCGCTTTGGTGCGTACTTCATTCTCGACGGTCGTGCGAGAGTCTAACGACTTCGCATGTGTTCTCTTGGATGCAGAAGGTCACTCGCTAGCGCAATCAACGATTAGTGTCCCGGGATTTATTGGATCGATGCCTCGCACATTGCGCGAGATGCTCAAGCGAATTCCAAAAGATCAGTTGAAACAAGGTGATGTTCTGATCACCAACGATCCATGGATCGGAACAGGCCATCTCCCCGATTTCAATGTTGCGATGCCTGTATTCCGCAATGGAAAGATTGTGGCGTTTACTTGCATTACTGCTCACATGTCAGATATCGGCGGTCGTCAATGGTCAGCCGATGCATCGGAAGTCCACGAAGAGGGTTTGTGGGTTCCAGTTGTTAAGTACATCCAAGAGGGCAAACTCAACGAGGATGTGCATCGCATTATCGAAACAAACGTTCGTAACTCAGATCAGGTGATTGGAGACATTCGTGCGCAGCTGTCTGCTACGGATGTGATGTCCCGTAAGCTGATTGAGTTTATGGAGGAAATTGGTCTCGACGATCTTACCGGCCTTGCTCAAACAATCCATGAGGCCTCCCGTCGTGCCATGGCTGATGCAATCAAACAAATTCCCGAGGGAATATACCACGGCGAGACCCGCGCGGACGGATGGGATGAGCCGTTGATTATCAAAGTCGCCCTAGAAATACGCGACGGAAAAATCATTGCGGACTACGCCGGAACATCACCGCAATGCAAACGCGGCATTAATGCCGTATTCAACCATACATTTGCTTTCACGGTTTACCCATTCAAATCTCTTTTAGTTCCTCACATTCCAAATAATGAAGGGCTAATGACCTGCTTTGAGGTCCGAGCTCCTTTGGGTTGCATCGTGAACGCCGTGCCGCCTGCTGCTGTTGGTGCTCGCCACCTCACGGGTCACTTGCTGCCGGGAGCGATCTATCAGGCACTAGCAAAGGCAATGCCCGACAAAGTACCCGCAGAAAGCGGCACACCGCTTTGGAGTATAGTGTTCAAGGCACCCCAAACAGAAAAGCAACGCGGCTCTACAAGTGTGCTCTTCTTCAACGGAGGCACAGGAGCCACAAGTTGGGGGGACGGTATGTCATCCACGAGTTTCCCCAGCAATATCTCTGTCTCTCCAGTGGAGATCACTGAAAACCTAGCTCCACTTCGCTTTAAGTATAAACGACTCGCCGACAACTCTGGCGGAGCAGGGCGGCAAAGGGGCGGTCTTGGTCAGGATATTGCAATCGAGTCGATTTCAGAAGCTCCGTTGGCGGTCTCGCTCTTGACTGACCGTACTAAGTTTCCGGCAGTTGGTCTTTTCGGTGGCGAGCCTGGTCGTCCTGGCTTCGTGAAGAAAAATGGCGTTACAATCACCGAGCCAAAAAGTCTCATTACTCTCGAAACGAACGACGTCCTCGAACTCGGACTGCCGGGTGGCGGCGGCTTTGGTTCAAAGAATGAGCGAAGTGGTCAGCTTCGTGAGCGTGACAGCGCTGAAGGGTACTCAACGAAGTAATTGATGGACTATTTCAGCGTGAAATAAAGGAGCGATGCGATGGAAAAAACGCCAGTGATCGTACCCCAAATCTATCCGGCTAAGGGGTATTCGCATGTAGTTCGTACAGGTGATTTTGTATGGACTGCGGGATTGGTTTCCCATGGGCCGGACGGACAGATAGTTGGTCGGGGCGATATCGATGCTCAGGTCGAGTGTGTGTATGAAAATGTGAAGCACTCACTCGCTTCTTGCGGCCTCGGATTCGACGATGTCGTGAAAATTACGATGTTCGCGACAAACATTCTTTTTCGACCGCGAATTATGGAAGCGCGCGCGAAATATTTTCCGACTAAACCGCCCGTGAGTTCGTTCTTTGTCGTTACTGCTCTTTCTACTGCAGACCAACTATTCGAAATGGAAGTGATGGCGGTTGCAAAGAGTTAGAGCTAGCCTTCGGACACAATGGTGACTCTCGTGAAATCGAAAACTGCCGTGTCCAAAGAGTTAGCTGAACTTGGATTGGTTTTACCTCCGCCTGTCACGCCGCTGGGTAACTATCTCCCCGCGGTGTGGACAGGTGAATTTGTTTTCTTTTCGGGACACGGTCCTCTTAGGGTTGGCAACAAGCCGGCCTTTGTTGGGCATGTTGGTACGGACTTTAGCAATGAGCGCGCATCTACCATTCTAATTGGCGCCACACTTAATCTGCTCTCGTCTGCAGAGAAAATTCTAGGTGACCTCGACCGCGTGGATAGAGTGATTGAAGCGCATGTCATTGTTGCATCCGCCAACGATGAGGTTGATCTTGAACTTGTAAGCGCTCCAGCATTCCAACTGCTTACTCGACTATTCGGCTCAATTGAAACTACTCGTGTAACGCGTGCAGTCTCCCTTCCAAATGGCGTTCCAGTTTTGGTCGAAATGGTAGTTACGGCGAAAGAGCTAACTATCGAGATGATCGGATGGCTTCCAGGAACCTAGCGTCGCTTTAAGCGGGCGCCAACCGTGGAACGGGTCATGAGGTTGCGGTGAGGAGTGACAGTTTTGTCAAGAAGCGAAATCGCTGGCTACTGCACGCTTTGTAGATCGCGCTGCGGCACGATTAATACGATCGAAGATGGCCGATTGATCGATGTAAGAAACGATCCTTCTCATCCGACCGGCAAGGCTACATGTCTGAAAGGTAGAGCCGCTCCCGAGATCGCGCATTCTGCTCGCAGGCTTACGACGCCGCTGCGCCGTACCACACCCAAAGGCGAAAAAGATCCTCAATTCCAGCCTATTTCTTGGGAAGAAGCCCTAAGTACAATTTCCAGTAGATTGTTGAGTATAAAGGAGGAGTCCGGTCCCGAGGCCGTAGCATTTGGCGTGACCTCGCCGTCGTCGTCGTCGATATCCGACGCTCACGAATGGATTTGGCGGTTCATTAGAAAATTCGGCAGCCCAAACACTGTTTATGCCACGGAGCTTTGCAACTGGCACAAAGATTTCGCGCATGTATTCACATTTGGCTGCGCCACTCCGACTGCAGATTATCGCAATGCTGACTTGATCATACTGTGGGGCCACAATCCTTCCAACGTGTGGCTCGCGCAGGCTGAAGCGATTACAGCAGCGAAAGCCAGAGGCGCGCAGCTTGTCATTATCGATCCGCGTAAAACTGCAATGACAGCCATCGCAGATCTGTGGCTTCCTGTGAATCCAGGAACAGATGGCGCATTAGCCATGGCGGTCGCGCGTGAAATGATCTCGGGGCAACTAGTAAATAAGAACTTCATAACGAAGCATACGAATGCTCCCTTTCTGATACGCGAAGACAATGGAAAGTTTCTCCGAGCGCGCGAAGTAGGGGAAATTGGTGAGCCTGAAGATTATCTAGTTTGGATTGATGCCAAGCAAAAGCTCGGAACTCCAGATGAGGCCGATGAATCGTTTTTTGAAGTTTTGGGCGTAAAGCCAGTTCAGACAGTTAACGGGATCGTTGCTTGTCGGACGGCATTTGCGAGATTTGTCGATGCGCTGAAGCCGTTCGATTCCGAAACTGCTGGCAGCATCTGCGGAGTGAAACCTGCTGACATTGCGTCACTTGCAAAGATGATGGGCGCTGCCAACGCTATTGCCTATCACGCTTGGACTGGTGTCGGGCAACATACAAATGCAACTCAAACCGAACGCTCGATTGCGACCCTCTATGCGCTGACAGATTCATTTGACAAGCCGGGAGGCAACGTACGCCATGCGGCTCATCCGGTGCCTAAGCTTCACGACATCTCAATGATTCCAGTTGAGGCGAGAGCTAAGGCGCTAGGTCTTAAGGAGCGGCCGTTAGGCCCACCCGCGGAAGGCTGGATTACAGCAGGCGATTTATACGACGCCGTTTTGGAGCGAAAACCTTATCCAATAAGAGCATTGTTTAGTTTCGGTGCTAATCTGCTTGTGTCACAGCCGAACCGCGATCGCGGTACCGAAGCGCTTAAAGCGCTCGATTTCTTTGTTCACTGCGACATCTTCATGAATCCAACGGCGCAACTAGCCGACATTGTGCTTCCCGTCAGCGTTCCTTGGGAAAATGATGCGTTGCGTATTGGGTTTGAAATTTCGCACGAAGCTCAGGAGCACATTCAGTATCGCCCAAAAATGCTTCCAAGGTTGGGTGAAGCAAAATCCGATACCGAAATCGTCTTCGAGCTTGCCACAAGAGTGGGTTTAGGAAGCGACTTCTTCGATGGTGATATTGAAGCAGGCTATGATTACATCCTTGGCTCTTTGGGACTGACTGTACGAGATCTAAAAGCCGGCGGAGGAGCCGCGAAACTTCGTCTAAAAAAAGAGTTTCAGAAATACAAGTCCAACGGTTTTAGCACAGAAACAAAGCGGGTGGAGCTGTACTCGGAAAAGCTGCTAAGGCATGGATACTCTCCCGTTCCCCAGTATGTGTCTCCGTTTGTTCAATCGGACGAATTTCCGATTGTACTGTTCTCAGTTAACAACGGCTATTTCTGTCATAGCCAGCATCGAGCGATTAAGAGTTTGCGCTCTCGCCATCCAGATCCTGTTGTGACGATCAATCCGATAACAGCGTCACGGTATGGAATTGTTGATGGAAACTGGCTGCTTGTGACTACCGGTCGCGGTGAATTTCAGGCGCGAGCTTCCGTTAGCGAAACAGTGGGGCCCGAGACTTTGGCAAGCGACTACGGGTGGTGGGAGCCCGCAAATGATCTTGGCCTCAGTGATTTGGGAACCACTCATACATCAAGAGCATCAACGTACAATCAGGTTATCCCCGATGAAGTACGAGATCCCATCAGCGGCAGCCTCCCACTGCGCTCAACTCGCTGCCGCGTGCAAAAACTTGAAGCTGCAGCATTTTGGCCTGGCAGCAAAGCATTTCGGGTTATTGAAAAGGGCAAACTGACGGAGGATACGGTTGCTCTCACCGTAGCAGCAGTTGACGATAAATTGTTGCCGGGCTTTCTCCCCGGACAGTTTGTCTCGTTTGAAATTGCGAATGGCCGCAGATCTTATTCGCTAACGTCACGTAATAACCATCAGGATGCTTACAGCATCGCAGTGCGACGCGTTGAGAGCGGCGTAGTTTCGACAGTAGTTGTCGACCAGTTGGGGCCGGGTGATAAAGTCAACCTGAGTTCACCATCTGGCTCATTTATCGTTCCGCTTGTAAATGAATTTCCCGTGGTAATGATCGCCGGCGGAATTGGTATTACCCCATTTATTTCTTATCTGCGGTCGTTGCGCCGGTTTGTTCCAGGGTCGCCGCCTCGCATTGTGCTCTTATATTACTGCCGTGATGCGAGTAGCGTAGCATTCCTCGAAGAACTCAGTGAGCTAGCAAAAGCTCGCGCTGATCTTGAAATTCGGCTGTTCATTGAGGACGGAGATCCAATCCCGTTTGGTGTCAATTGGAGCGGTAAGGGAAGATTCTCCATTTCACATGTTGATGAATCACTTCTCGATGCTCGCGCGCGTTTCTACATTTGTGGAGTTGGCGCGATGATAAAAGGCGTTACCGACGAGCTTCGTTCGAAAGGGGTGCCCAAATTCGAAATCTTCAGTGAGCGCTTTATTTCGCCTCCGAAAGCGGTAGCTGGCGATCTAGTCCCGCGCGAAGTTACTTTTGCCCGATCCGGTAAGACGCTAACCTGGAAACCTGAAGATGGGTCCCTATTGGCTTTGGCTGAGAAATCAGGATTGTCACTTCCGAGCGGCTGTCGGGTGGGGCAGTGTGAAAGCTGCGCGACTAGAGTGATCGACGGCATGGTGCGGCACGCCGCAGATGTCGAACTCGAGGATGATGGAGTGTGCCTGACCTGTGTGGGTGCTCCCGCAACGGATGTCGTGTTGGACGCTTAGCGAAGTTGTAATTGCGGAATTCTGAGACAGTAGAAAGCGCTCACCGTGTTGTCGGCTGTAACGCAACTTAATTAGCAGTGGCCTAAAAAAATAGGCAGCCGCGAAAAATCCGCGGCTGCCCAAGGCTCGGGAGGTTTTTACGCTCCGGGTCGTTCTTCTAGCGCCTTGCCACGAGTCTCGCCGAGAGCCATTAGCCCGAGGAGACCGATGATCTGCCAACCGATGAGATAGGCCGCTACAGCCCAAGTGCCACCACCAGCCCATTGAAGCAGGAAAGTACCAACTATCGGCGCCGTCGAACCTGCTGCTAATGTTCCAAACTGCACGCCCACCGAAACGCCGGTGTATCGATATTGCGTTGGGAACAATTCGCCGAAATAAGCCGGCTCAGGACCATAGATTAGCCCGCAAGCGACACCAGCGGTGAATGTTACGAGCATAACCAGGTATATGTTGCCAGTTGCCGCTGCAGCGAATAGCGGGAACGCAATTAGAATGCTCAGCACAAGACCTGCGCCTACTACTTTGAAGCGGCCTGTGTAGTCGGAAAGCCAGCCGCCAAACATAGACGCCGCGGTCGCGCCGATGAGGTAGGCAACGACTGATAGAGTCGATTGTGCCGCCGTGAAGCTAGCTCCAGTCTTTAGGAATCCGGCGAAGAAAACGATCACAATGTAAAGCGTCAGAGACTGAGCGCCGTGAACGGCCATGATGCCTAAAACATTCTTCGTATCGTAACGGAAGAGGCTTGCAATCGGCACAGGTGCTTTCTTCGATTTCTCGAAAACGTGAGACTCGCCCATCACCAAGCGTACCCAGAGGCCGAGTATGAAGAGCAGGATGCTGATCAGGAACGGAATGCGCCAGCCCCATGCAAGAAACTCCTGCGGCGTCGTGAAAGTAGTAACGACGGCAAGAACGCCTGCGCCAACAAGAGGTCCAAGATAGCCGCCAATTTGTGCCCAGCTGCCGATGAATCCACGTTTGCTGGGTGCTGCCTTCTCCATGAGCAGCAAAGCCACGCCACCCCATTCACCGCCAACTGAAATGCCTTGGAAGAAGCGGAAAACGACGAGCATGATCGGTGCCCAAATCCCGATCTGGTCGTAGGTAGGAAGCAGGCCGATACCGGTTGTTGCGACAGCCATCATTAGCAGCGTCACGATGAGCGTCTTCTTGCGACCAATCTTGTCTCCGAAATGGCCAAAGACGATCCCGCCGAGCGGGCGAGCAATAAAGCCGACAGTGAATGTCGACAATGCTGCCAGTGTGCCAGCAAACGCATCCAGCTTCGGAAAGAAAAGCTGGCTAAATACGAGTGCGGCAACCGTGCCGTAAACAAGAAAATCGTACCATTCGATGAACGTGCTGATGAACCCAGCAACGACCACCTTGTTAGGCACCTTAATATCACCGTCTGTCTTCTGACTCATGTCTGTCCCCCCTGTGTCGGTCGAGTGAAACGTCGGCCGGCCTGGATGCCGCGCGCAAGATTGCCCTCAGCCTCTGAATGATAGCGGCTGTTTATGAGTTGTAAATGCCGAAGTGACCAAATAAAGGCCCATAATATGGGACTAATCGGCCAATTTTAGCGTATATTTGCCCAACACCTTGGCGCTCTCGAATGCGTACGGTCCGTTGACCTGCCGTCAACGGGGCAGCAGTCCTGTCCCTTCCCCCCAAAATATAGGCGGTTAACGGCAGTGCGATTGACGCCGTTGCGAAGTAAATGAGCGAGCCGATTTCTGGGGAAGTGATTTATCGCCTAATTTCAAATGCGGCATGCATTTGAATTGCGACTCCTGAAGGCAGATTGTCGACGCCAATGGCTGATCGAACATGTTTGCCGGACTCGCCGAAAACCTGAACGAACAGGTCGGACGCAGCATCCGCCACTTTCGGATGATCCATAAATTTTGCGTCGCAGTTGATCAAAGCAGTCAACTTGAGACACCGAACAACACGATTGAGATCGCCGCCACATCCCTGCTTGAGGTTGGAAAGCAACACCAATGCGCATTTGCGCGCCAGACTTAGGTCATCATCCAAAAGAAAAGCGCGCTCATTTGTTTCTAAACCGACGTCGTAGGTAGACGCGCCCTCGACGAAAATCAGCTTATTGCCGTGACGAAGGGCGCGCATGCGGAATTCATGCTGGGTTGGCTCCGGCAGTCCTTCCGCAAGTCTAATTTGAGGCTGTAGCCGCATCGGTAAACTCTCGCATTTGACGCTAAGAGAGCATAGAACCGAATTATAAAGCCGAAGTACACTGTTTTAGAATCAAAAAATTGAATAATTCGGCTATTGCAGCCAAAATATAGCCGTTATACTTATCTCGTTCGTCGAGTTCGGGTTCTACAGATCATGCGTTGCGTATACAAAGTAGCCGTAAAGGGATTGTGGTGACAGAAACCGGCAAAACTGCAGCGCAGGGAATCGGAGCTCGGCTTCTCCGCAAAGAGGATGCTCGATATCTGCACGGTCGTGGAAGTTTCGTCGCAGATATCGATCTGCCCAATATTCAAGAAGTTGCATTTTTGCGTAGTCCAGTCGCGCACGCGCTGATCAAAGCTATTCACGTACCTGACGATATTGTTGACCGCACTTACTCCGCCAAAGATCTGACAGGCGTGAAGCCGGTTGAGGCCAATTCAAGCATTCCAAAATTTAAGCCATCTGAATACCCAGCGATGGCAAATGAAAAGATCAGATTTGTTGGGGAGCTGGTCGCGATGTGCGTTGCTCCCACCAGAGCCGAGGCCGAAGACCTCGTGCAGCGCATTTCTCTCGACGTTGACGAGCTTCCTGCTGTCATCGACGCGGTCAAGGCGCGAAACTCTGACTCTGCTCTTTTACATGAGGAGTGGGGCGACAACATTTTTTTGCCTACGAGCATTGATATAAATTTCGATGAGTTCGCGAAGAAAGCCGACGTTGTGGTCAAGCGCGAATACAAACTTGCGCGGCAATGTATGATGCCAATGGAAGGCAAGGGCGTTCTCGCCTACTGGGACGAGCGTGACGAACAACTAGTAGTCTACGCTTCTACTCAGGTGCCGCACATGATCCGGACGGGCCTCTCCCTGGCACTTGGGATTGACCAGAGTTCAATACGCGTAGTGGCGCCGGATGTCGGCGGCGGGTTCGGCTATAAATGTGTGCTGCAGCCCGAGGAAGTCGCAGTGGCTTGGCTCGCTATGAAGCGGCGGCATCCGGTGCGATGGGTTGAAGACCGTCGTGAACACTTGGTAAGCGGTGCTAATGCGCGCGAGCATCACTACGTAGTCACTGCCTATGCGGATAAGCAGGGAAAGCTTCTTGCGCTGGACGCAGAGATCACGGTCGATGTAGGCGCTTACGCTGTTTGGCCTTGGGTATGCTTCGAGGGCCCTCAGGCCGGCGGCAATTTACCCGGCGCTTACATTTTCAGTGGCTATCGCTGTCAAACGTACTCAATGGCAACTAACAAGCCTCCGCTCGTTCCTTATCGAGGTGTGTCGCGGCCTGGTGTTTGCTTCGCAATCGAAATGACTGTCGACGCTGTCGCTAGAGCAGTGGGGCGCGAACCAGCAGAGGTTAGGCTCGAAAACCTCGTTCCAGCCGCGTCGATGCCTTACACGAACATTACCAATAAACATTACGACAGCGGAGATTATCCAAGCAGCCTTAGATCTGCGATGGAGAAAATAAATCTTGACGGCGTGCGCGCGCGACAAAAGCAAGGCGAAAAGGATGGTCGTTTAATCGGTGTCGGATTTGCTCCTTACACGGAGCAAACTGCGCACGGTACGAAAGTGTTTGCGGCGTGGGGAATTCCGCTCGTGCCAGGATTCGAGCAGGCCAGCGTTCGATTGACTCCAGGCGGTGGATTGGAGATTCGCGTCGGTGTTCAATCTCACGGGCAGGGCATGGAAACGACTCTAGCCCAAATCGCGAATCAGATTCTGGGCATCGACGTGTCAAAGATCAGAGTCGTTCACGGTGATACGAAATTCACGCCTTACTCGACCGGTACGTATGCGTCGCGAAGCATTGTCATGGCTGGTGGCGCGGTATCAAAAACGTGTGTGTTGTTAGGCGAGCGCATGAAGCGCATTGGCGCTCACTTAATGCAGTGCAAAACTGAACAAGTTCGACTGGAGACTGACAAGATGGTCGGGCCAAATGGGCAAGTTTCAGTCAGGGAAATTGCGGATGTTTGGTACCTGCATCCCGAGCAACTTCCGGATGACGTCGACCCGGGCGGCTTAGAAGCTACCGGCGGATACAAGCCGAAAGTCGACACCGGTGCTTTTACGTTCGGCACTCACGCGGCCGTAGTTGCCGTCGACCCTGAACTCGGGACTGTTGAAATTCTTGACTATGTGATCATCGAAGATTGCGGTGCTCTCGTTAACCCAATGGTTGTCGAAGGCCAAACTTACGGCGGCGCCGCGCAAGGTATTGGGACCGCTCTTTACGAAGAAATGCCTTACGACCACGCCGGGCAACCGCTTGCGTCGAATTTAGCGGATTACCTTATTCCTGGAGCAGCGGAAGTGCCGCCGCTTCGGATATTCCACACACAAACCCCGTCACCTTTCACGGAGCACGGCATTAAAGGTGTCGGTGAAGGCGGGGCTATTGCTCCGTCGGGCGCCATCGTCAGTGCGATCAATGATGCATTACGACCACTTGGTGCGGAGGTTAACTCGATACCCGCAACGCCGCGACGCGTGCTTTCGGCGATTGAGGCCGCGAAGGCGCGGAGTGCACAGCAGTGAAAGCACACTCGTTTACGTACGAGCGTCCGTCAAATGTATTGGAAGCTTCGCGCCTTCTCGCGGAAGCGAGCGGGGAAGGTCGAGTCCTAGCCGGTGGTCAGACACTTGGCCCGATGTTGAATATGCGACTCGCGATGCCGAAGCTAATTGTCGATATCGGAGGAATTCACGAGCTCAAGACTGTCGAACATTTTGTTGATCGCATCGTCGTCGGAGCATGTGTGAATCATGCTGTCTTCGAAGATTGGATTGATCCGACACCCCTAGGTCAGCTCCTATCAAGGGCCGGAGGATCAATTGCGTACCGTGCAATACGCAATCGCGGGACGATTGGCGGTAGCCTTTGTCATGCCGACCCGAATGCGGACTGGGTGACGACCATGTCCTTGCTGGAAGCAACACTCTTAACAGCGAGCACAAAGGCGCGTCGTCAGCTTCCCATGTCGGAGTTTATGCTCGGGACATACTCGACTGCACTAAATCCTGATGAACTTCTTGTCGCGATCGACATTCCGAAAATATCTTCGGAAGCACGCTGGGGCTACTATCGTATATGCAGAAAGGTTGGAGAGTTTCCAGAAGCTCTCGGAGCAGTAATCTTCGACCAACCCCGAAAAGTTGGTCGCGTTATCGCTGGCGGCATGAATGGCAGGCCTCTGTCTCTGCCCACAGTTGCTGAATTTGTTGCAGCGACGGGCAAAACTCCTGAACTTCCAGAGGTAGAAAAGGCAATTCAGGAATCTGAACCGGGCTTTGATTCAGTTGATCTCAGGCATCATGCGGTCGCGGTACGGCGCGCAATTCTGATGGCACTCGCATGAACAAAAACATCTCAATTATTATCAACGGAAAAAGCGTCGAAGCTCTGGTCGAACCGCGGACAAGCCTAGCCGACTTTCTACGAGACAAGCAGCGGCTAACCGGTACTAAGTTAGCATGCGAGCACGGAGTTTGTGGCGCCTGCACGGTTCTTATAAACGGCGCTCCTGGGCGCGCATGCATTACTTTTGCAGCTACGCTTGATGGCGCGAAAATTCAGACCATTGAGGGCTTTGAGAACGACGATGTCATGGAAGTTGTTCGCAATGCTTTTCACACTAAACACGGGCTTCAATGCGGGTTTTGTACGGCCGGCATGCTTATTACTGCACGCGACATTGTTACAAGGTTTCCCAACGCAGATGAGCAAACAATCCGGACAGAATTGTCAGGGAATCTTTGTCGTTGCACGGGGTATATGGGCATTGTGAAAGCAGTGCAAAAAGTCCTTGAAGAAATGCCGGCCAAAGAACGGGTACGCAATCCGGTTATTCCAAAGAATCCAACTCAGACTTTCCCGTTCAAGACGTTCCAACCCAAATCGAGCACGCAGACTAATACGTCATCGAAAAGGATGACCGCAAAAAGGGTAAGCGAGAAGGATGTCGACGGTTGGATAAGACTTACTGATCGCTTTATTGTTGCGCGCAACCGTGACGAAACCTGGCGCTTGTTTTCTGATTTTGCGCGAATGGCGTCATGCATGCCAGGCGCTTCACTGACCAAGGCAGATGGCGACCAGCTTGAGGGTCAGGTTCGTATTGCTTTTGGTCCTATACGGGCGAGTTTCAAAGGCAATGCAACGGTTCAACGCGATGACAAGAACTATGAAGGCGTAATTGCGGGCGGCGGAAACGATTCTTCGAGTGGTTCGCGGGCAAAAGGTCAAGTTACCTATCAGCTGCTCGGCGGCAATAGCGGTGAAAACACTATTGTCAATCTGACGCTGGAGTTCCAATTGCAGGGCGCGCTTGCTCAGTTCAGCCGCGTGGGTCTGATCCAAGAATTCTCGGCGAGACTCATTAGCTCATTTGCAAAAAATCTTTCCGACGAAATTGAAGGACGCCGAAAAGAGAACGGTGACAAGACCGAGCTGCGCGTTAGCGGATTGGTATGGTCCGTTCTTGCGGCACGCTTGAAGGCGTTATGGTTGAAAATTAGTGGGATTGGCTCGAGCAATCGCAGTCGCTCCTAGCGATTAGAAGGTTAGCAAATGATCTCCACAGCGAAAAACATCATTTCTGCTGAATGTGTCGGAGAGGGTGAAGCAATCGTTTTCGTTCACGGCTTAGGTAGCACCAGCAGTGTATGGGAAGCGCAGATTCGCCATTTTAAGTCACGCTTCAAAACAATTCGATACGATTTGGATGGCTCTGGCCGATCATCTCCCTCGGGCGAATTAACAGTGAAGGGCTGGGTTGAGGATCTTTCACGTCTGCTCGATTATTATGAAGTCAAGGCGGCTCATTTTGTTGGGCATTCGCTTGGAACACTGATCTTGCAACACTTCGCCGTGCAGTATCCGCATAAGGTGATAGATTTGTGCTTGCTTGGTACCAACCGTTCGCCTAACGAGCAGCGCCGCAAAGCTCTGGCTGATCGCATTAACAAAGTAACTTCCAACGGTCTCAGCTCGATTGTCGATGCTGTTGTCGAAGGAACATTGTCGCCAGCAATTTTGAAAAAGAAGCCGGAGCTGGCAGGTTATGTGCGCGAGCTTCTCCTTGGTCAAAGCGATAGCGGATATCTCGCTTCACTGCACGCAGTTATGGGTGCGACTGCTGCAGATGCCACGCAGATAAAGTGCCCGGTTCTTGCTATCTACGGCGCTGAAGACAAAGTAAGCCCCCAGGCTGTTGCCGAGACTTTCGTAGCAGAGTTACCTCGTGGCGAGTTGCTCGCGGTAGATGAGTGCGGGCATTGGCACCCCATCGAGCAGCCCGCGGCGATTAATACCGCTCTGGATAAGCAACTGAGAGCGTGATGTGGGTAGCGGGGCCCGTTCAATGATCGCTCCCACGCTCAGTTCTTTGGCAGCCGATCTTGACGCGGGTCGTGTCACAGCACGCTCGCTTGTCGAGGATTGCTTACAGAAAATTGCGGAACCAGGTGGCGAGGGAAGCGCGACCTTTATTGAGATCGACGGAAAGACCGCGCTGGCAACAGCCGATAAGATCGATCAGCTCCGAAGACGAGAAGCAACACCATCTGCGCTTGCCGGCATTCCCGTTTCGATCAAAGACTTGTTTGACATTGAAGGACAAGTAACGCGCGCTGGTTCAACCGTTCTGCAAGAATGTGGGCCATCAAGAATTGACGCAACCTCTGTTGCGAGATTACGTCGCGCAGGACTCATTTTCATCGGCCGGACTAACATGACTGAGTTTGCGTATTCCGGCTTAGGCATAAATCCTCATTTCGGCACTCCCAAGTGCGTGTACAGAAGAGATATAGGCTATGTGCCGGGCGGATCATCCTCGGGCGCCGCAATATCCGTATCAGACGGTATGGCGCATGCCGCGCTTGGCAGTGACACGGGAGGCTCTTGTAGAATCCCGGCGGCTTACAACGGTTTGGTGGGGTTCAAGCCAACTCAATCACGCGTGCCCCGCGATGGAATGATTCCACTTTCATTTAGCTTCGACAGTGTAGGTTGCATCGGGCGAACCGTTGACTGTTGCCGTCGAATTGATGCGTTGGTTGCTGAAGAATTGTACAGGGAACATCAAGTACCCGCGCTACGAGATGTAAGGCTCGTTGTTCCAAAGAACGTTGTGCGCGATGATCTAGACGCGGTGGTCTCACGGCACTTCGACAACGCCTTAGCAACACTTTCGAAAGCCGGCGCAAAAATCGTTGAGCAGCATATTTCTGGGCTCGATGAGATTGCCCCGCTGTTGAAAAATGGTGGTTTCACTGCCAGTGAAAGTTATTATTGGCATCGGGAGTTACTTAAAAGAGGAGGCGAAAAGTACGACCCGCAGGTGCACTGGAGGATAATGCGCGGGGAGAAAATGACAGCGGCAGATTACATCGAACTCGTTCGTGGTAGGTTTTTGCTTACCAAGCAAATCACGATGTGTCTCTCGGGTTACGACGCGCTACTTGCTCCGACAACGGCGATTGCGGCACCTGCGATTGCTGATGTCCAGAACGACCCCGGATTTACAAATTCTAATTTGCTAACGCTGCGTAACTGCACGCTAATAAATTTCATTGATGGCTGCGCAATCACCTTACCCGGCACGGCATCGAACCACCCGCCACTTGGGATTATGCTTGCCGCGTCCTCCGGTTCCGACCATCGACTTTTTCAAGTAGCCGAGGCGGCCGAGCGAGCTTTAGCTCACTGAACACTGCTTCTAGCCAACAAACATGGCGCAAACGGCTGTCAGTACTTGGTTCGGCGAAAATGGGCCTAAAAATGCCGAAATACTGTTGTTCTATTCGAGATGGTGTTATAAATCGGCCAGTTTGGGTTAAAGTGGAAGTCGGTGCTGCGCGTGGTTGGGATCAAGGGTCCGGCGCGACGTCCAGAACGAGGAGATAGAAAATGCGTCCAGAACCAGAAGGCGAATGGGTTCAAGGTTGGCCAGACCGCAAGCGGGCTAGACTAATGCCCAGCAAAGACGCCGAGGGCCGTACTGTTTTCGCTCGTACGCCGCTCGATCAGCTAGAGGGGCTGATCACGCCAACTGATGCGTTCTACATCGTTACGCAGCTGACTCCCGCAGATCCAATTCATCCTGACGACTATGTTTTTTCCATCACGGGCTTGGTTGATCGTCCGCTGGAACTGAAGCTTTCCGACCTTCAAAAGCTCCCCACTCGCACCGTCAGAGCTGTGACGGAGTGCGCTGGTGATGACGCGGATTGGTACCGCTGGCAGAAAGGCGTAGGCAAAAAACCTTCGCGAATCCTCCGTCCGCAAGTGGAGCAGGGCGGTTGGAACAACATGTCGAACGAAGGCGAAAAGCCGACCATGGAGCAAATTCTCGAGGCAATTCCAAGCTCGGGTGTTGTTAGTGGAGGGGAATGGACAGGCGTTAGCTTGCATGAAGTATTGAAGCGTGCAGGCGTAAAACCTGAAGCAACCTGTGTCCACATCATTGGTTACGATGAAGGACGGCCGGATCCGACTCCGCTCTATATGTCGACGGGCCGAATGGATATCGAGTACGTCGACCCGGGTGTCATCAACTACGACAAAGCGCTCGAACTCTCAAAAGCTTTGCATGAAGACACAATCCTCGCATGGGCGATGAACGGAGAATTCCTTCAACATGTGCACGGTGCTCCGTTGCGCATGGTGGTACCGGGCTGGTCAGGAAATTGGTGGGTGAAATGGATCAAGGAAATCCAATTACTCGACTATACGCCTGAGTGTTATTACCAAAACCAGTACTTCGTGCTCGGTGACTCACCTGACGACCCGAATAGAAAGCCCTGCAAGCAACTGGGGTGCAAAAGCATTATCACCTACCCGGTTGATGAGGATTCGCCGCTACCAAAGGGCGAGCACGCTATTCGCGGACTAGCGTGGAGCGGGGAAGGCGCAATTACGCGCGTCGAAGTAAGTGTAGACGACGGTAAGACTTGGCAGGACGCGCACATCGAGCAACACGGTGACCGTTGGCTCTGGCGCCGCTGGATGTTTCTATGGGAGGCCAAGCAACCAGGGAAGTATGTGATTAAGGCGCGCGCGACTGACGAAAACGGCAGGGTACAACCGCAGCAGCCGTGGAATTATCAGCAAAAGCATTTCGACGGTATCACACCAGTCGATGTTGAGATTATTTAAAGCACCACGATGCACATCGTAGTTTGTGTAAAGCAAGTTCATGATCCAGAAGTGGCGCCTGCGCTCTTCACGATCAACGAAGCGACAAATGCGGTCGTGTCAGTAGCTGGACTGGCTCAAGTAATAAGTCCTTACGACGAGCAGGCGATCGAAGCCGCCCTTCGGATGAAGGACAAGAAACCCGATACGAAAATTACTGTGCTCACCATAGGCGCCGCGTCGGCACGCGAAGTGCTGAAGCATGCACTTTCGATGGGAGCAGACGAGGCTATTCTCGTCAACATTTCTGCTGGCGTCTTGCTAGACAGTTATGCGACCGCAAAGTTTCTTCATGAAGCAGTCAACAAAATAGGCAGCTTCGATTTGATTCTCGCGGGCCGCCAAAGCGCCGACCTTGACGCGGGTGTCGTTGGCAATGGGTTAGCTGAATTACTGCACATTCCCGCAATTACCTTTGCAAAGCGCATCGAAGTCGTGGAGAGCAAGGTCGTTGTTGATCGCGTTGTGGACAACGGAAGTGAGAAAATAGAAACGACTCTGCCAGCACTTATTACCGTTTCGAATGAGATTGGCGCAGCGCGGAAGCCAAATTTACGGGAAACCATGCGTGCTTCGCGAAAGCCAACTCAGTCCTGGACGCAGGCCGACCTGTCCAAAGAGCCAATGGAAGCCACTGAAGAGCTGATCAAGCTGTTCATCCCGAAGAAAGAAAAGCACTGCGAGTTTTTGGCGGGCACCAGTGCCGCTGAGCAGGCCAGCTTATTGGTTCGTAAATTGAGGGACGCGAGGCTCATTTGACCGGAGATACGAAATCAAAATCTATTCTGGTGATTGCGGAGGTCGTCGATAAGGCGCTCGCTCCGATTACGTTTGAATTGCTTAGTCTAGCTAGCAAACTTGCGGAGCAATCAGGCGGTCAGGTTGGTGCGATTGTATTTGATAATCAGGAGACAACTCGACGCGCGCTCATCGCCGCCGGCGCGGATCATATTTTTTACCAGGAGAACGAGAGTAGCGTAGACGCTGACGTTCTCACTGCCGCGATAGTGCAAACCATCGCGAATAACGCTTTTGAAGCGATTCTTTTCGGCCACAATGCCTTTGGTTCTGATTTGGCGCCACGTGTGGCGTTTCGGTCTTCCGGCTCAATTGCAACGAATTGCGAGTCTACGTCTTTCGAAGGCGGATATTTTGTTGGGAAGCGCGTTTGTTATGGCGGCAAGGCGCGCGGCATTGTACGACTTCGAAAAAATCCGGCGGTCATCACAGTTCGCTCAGGTTCGGCTGCCCCTGCCGAACAAGATTCTGGGCGCGCGGGCGTTGAAACTCCAATTAAAGCAGATTTCTCGGTAGCGCGAAGTCAACTGGTCGATCGTCAAAGTGAAGACTTGCGCGGCCTCAGGCTTGAAACTGCAAAAATCGTTATCGCGGGCGGCCGCGGATTGGGTGGGCCTGAAGGGTTCAAGGTTCTTGAAAGTGTTGCGCAAAAGCTGGGAGCGGCGGTCGGAGCTAGTCGCGTTGCGTGTGATCTCGGTTGGTGTTCTCCCTCAATGCAGATCGGCTTGACCGGTAAGACAATCATCCCCGATCTTTACATTGCCGTGGGCATTTCTGGCGCTAGTCAGCATATGGCGGGATGCGCGGCTGCGAGAACAATAGTTGCCATCAACACCGATCCAGATGCCCCTATTTTCATGGATGCAAACATCGGGATCGTAGGTGACTATAAAGAGTTGCTACCGAAAATAGTCGAAGAGATCGGGCGGCTCAATTCGTAATGCGATCTGCCTCTGACAGCGATCGCGTCCAAGCAGAATAGGCGAGGCATCTTTGAGCGATACAGAAAGTCTTTCTTTCGACGTCGTGGTGGTCGGCGGCGGACCGTCCGGCCTAGCGACAGCGATCCGTCTTAAGCAGCTTGCCAACGAGCAGAGCTTGGATCTGAGTGTCTGTCTTTTGGAGAAGGGCGCAACTATTGGTGCGCACATATTGTCCGGCGCGGTTATCGATCCGCGCGCATTATTTGAATTATTTCCAGATTGGCAATCTAGAGGAGCGCCGTTGACGACTGCGGCAACCGACGACCGGTTCATGCTGCTTACAGAAAGCAAAGCATTCCGAATGCCGACGCCCCCGCAGATGGAAAATCACGGCAATTACATCGCGAGCCTCGGTGCACTTTGCCGCTGGCTGGGCGAGCAAGCGGAAGCACTCGGAGTCGAAATCTATCCTGGTTTTCCCGCAGCTCGCCTACTCATTGAAGGGGAAACAGTTGTCGGGGTGATGACAGGGGAAGTCGGGATCGGTCGTGATGGAAATAAGACTGATCAATATCAGCCTGGCATGGAGCTTCGCGCGAAGCAGACAGTCTTTGCGGAGGGCTGTCGCGGTTCATTGACAAAAGAATTGTTTGAGCGATTTCCCTTACGACGCAACGCGGACCCGCAGACCTACGGCATCGGCATTAAAGAGTTGTGGGAGGTGGACAACCCTCTGCATACGCCAGGCACCGTTATGCACACAATCGGTTGGCCGCTGGATTCGAGTACCTACGGGGGATCGTTCTTATATCACTTACATGAGAATAAGATCGCCGTAGGCTTCGTTGTGGGTCTGGATTATCGAAACCCTTACCTTAGTCCTTTTGACGAGTTTCAGCGTTTCAAGACGCATCCTGCAATCCGGCCGATGTTTGAGAACGGTCGTCGCATAGGTTACGGGGCGCGAGCCTTGTCGGAAGGTGGCTTTCAGTCGATACCAGAAATCGCGTTTGCTGGCGGAGTCCTAGTGGGTGACGGCGCGGGGTTTTTAAACGTTCCGAAAATCAAGGGTACGCATACGGCGATGAAGTCTGGAATGATCGCGGCAGAGGCAATTTTCGATTATCTAAGATCTAATTCTGAGCAGTCTGTGATTTCGCAGTACCCGGCCCGGCTCAAATCTTCATGGATATGGGACGAACTATATAAGGCTCGGAACATACGACCATCCTTTAATTTTGGTTTGTACGGCGGCTTACTTTATTCCGCAGTAGATACCTATCTTTTTCGTGGCCGTGCGCCCTGGACGTTTCATCACCATGCAGATCATCTGCAGCTAGATCCAAAGGAAAAACACGCTCCGATCGCGTATCCTAAACCAGACGGGATCGTTTCATTCGACAAAATGTCGTCCGTTGCGCTGTCGAACACTAATCATGAACGCAATCAGCCCGTTCATTTGAAGCTCCAAGACGCAAGTGTACCAATCGACATCAACTTAAACCTGTATGATGCTCCCGAGCAGCGCTATTGCCCCGCCGGCGTCTACGAGATTATCCGCAACTCCGAGAGCGGATTGCCTTCGCTCCTTATAAATGCAGAGAACTGCGTGCATTGTAAGACATGCGACATCAAGGACCCTAAGCAGAATATTGTTTGGACTGTTCCGGAGCCTGGCGGTGGGCCGATCTACCCAGATATGTGAGGGCGCGCTCTGCGTTTAGATAGGTCTGAAGTTGCGCAAAACCTCAACTAGGCTTGCTCGCTTTCGAGAGAACTCTTTCATTCCGGCAAACTGAAATTTCGTTTTAGTGGACAATACCGCCGGAACGGCGGTTTTGTCGGAATAGGCGATGAAATTACTCGCTTTTTCTAACAACTTCTACGCTGTTGAAAGCGGGTTCAAAATTCTCAAGTTTTTGAAAGATACGAATCAGCACGTGCCAAATCTTCCGGGAGCGCGTTCGCTTTTGTTCACCAACGTTCTTAGGCGGCCGGAATAGTTGTTGCGATGACGTTGCGACACAAAGCCTAGATACTGATAACACGTTGATTTGTATTAGATTTTTGTTATTTCAAAAGTGTGTAGCCAGCCTTTCATCCAGCGCGTCCGCTGCGGCAGCCATGCGCCGAGCCGCGACGGCGCTTCCTCCCATGTGGTCGAGTCCACGACATTGGTGGTGTAACCGAAGCGTGCGAGGCGAATGCCGAGGTCGGCGTCTTCGGTGACGTTATGCGGGTCCCAGCCGCCGACCGCGCGCAATACCTCGGTCCGAAAATGATTCGACGTGCCGCCGAGTGGGACTGGCAGGCGCAGCCGCGCGATGGCCGGCAACAGCACGTCGAATAATCCTGAATACTCCGCGCGGAAATGCGCAGTCAAAAACGAGGGATAGGTGTTGTCGATTGCAAGCCGTGCCTGCACGCAGGCGAGATTCTCCTGGCCTTCGAGAAAGCGCGCGTAGGCGTCGCGAAGCTGGCTTGCATGTGGCCGGTCTTCGGCGTCATAGATTACGAGAAACTCGCCGCGCGCGAAGGGCAGGGCCGCGCGCAGCGCTTTCGGCTTGGTGCGCGGTCCTGGCTCCGGCGCCACCACCACTTCGAAACACGGATCGAGATTGATCGCGCCGATTGCTCGCGCGGTTTCGATGTCGTCCGGTTCGAGAATGAGCTTTATGTCGAGCTTCTCGCGTGGATAGTTCAACGCTGACAGCGCGTTCACGAGATCGGGCACGATCCCGGCTTCGCGATAGAGCGGCACCAGGATCGTATATATGGGCAGTTCACGCTCCGGAATCTCGTGTCTTGCGTCTGCGCTTGCCGGCGTAAGGCAGGCGTAAATGCGCAGCGCCGCCCAGGCGATAAAAATTGTCGCGAGCACAGCTTCGATTGCGAGCAGAGAAAGTTTCGGTGCGGCATAGATCGCAAGCACGGCCGTACCGGCGATGCAGAGCGGCGCAAGCCAGTACTGCGTATAACGGCTCGCACCCGCCGAAAGCGAAGGTTGCCGTTCGATCAATCCGAACGCGGCGTCTTCCGCGAGGTTCGCCGCGTTCGAGCGTTGCAGGAAAGCGCGCAGCCGCTCGGACGAAGTGATGCGGATTCTTCCGGCGAGCGCCGGATTTTGCCCGATCCGCTCGCACAACACTTTTGTGTTGCCGCCGGAAAGCGCGATGGTCGCGAGATTGCGCCCGTCCTGCGCCCGTTCCAGCAGAACACCGCTCGAAAGGATTTTCTCCGTGCTTCGCGTGGTCTCGAAGTGATCGTCGAGCGGGTCGATCGCGGTTCCCAAATGCGCGGCATAGATTTCAAGCATCGCGTCGGCATGCAACACCCCGCTGCGGCGGACGATTGCGTCGGCAGGAATGCCGAGCATTTCCGCGCGCGAGGCGGCCCAGCGCAGGAACACCGGATCGACATGATCGCGCAGCGCGCGCAACTCGGCCGGAAGGTCTGTCGCGGTACGAAAAAGGGCGGTCTGTTCGGCAAAGCCGGATTGTACCGTCGGCAGCGAAGATTCCCGTACTTCGCGTGCATCCCCGGTGCCTATATTGCTGGACGAATTGCCCGAGGGCCCGAACGCCAACTTTACCCACCCCGGACCGCTCGTTTACAAGGCCGCAAGTCCCCCCGGCGCGAGCCGGCAAGCGGTTCCCGAATGATGAGCAATCCCCGGCGGCTATTGTGCTTTGGCGACAGGCGGCTCCGCAACGCATTTATATGCATGCTTGCGGCGGTTCTCATGTTTTCCGTTTCAGGTGCCGCATTACCGCCCTCGCACGCGAACGCGCAGGAAATCTATGTGCCGCGTTTCTGGGATCCGAAGCGCAGGCCCGAGAAGCCGAACCTCGGCCGCATGACCCAGATCCGTTTCATGACGGAAGACGACTTCCCGCCGTTTCATTTTCGCGGGCCGAACGGCCTGCCGATCGGCTTCAACATCGATCTTGCGCGCGCGATCTGCGAGGAACTGGCGCTCGCCTGCACCGTGCAGGTGCGGCGCTTCGATACGCTTCTTCCCGCGCTCGATCAGGGCGCGGGGGACGCGGTCATCGCGTCGATCGCAATCACGCCGGAGACGCGCGCGAAAGCGGACTTCACCGATCGCTATTACCGGACACCCGCGCGCTTTGCCGCGAAGAAGGATTCTCCGCTCAAGGACATTTCGCCGGAACTGATCGCAGGCAAGAGCGTCGCCGTGGTCGCTGGTAGCGCACACGAAGCCTACTTGCGGACCTTTTTCGCGGAGACCGCGATCAAAAGCCTGCCGGACATGGCGGCAGTCCTGAGTGCGGTTAAATCCGGCGAGGCCGATCTTGCCTTTGCCGACGGCATCGCGCTCGCCGTCTGGCTCAATGGCGCGGATTCGGCGAACTGCTGCGCGTTCCGCGGCGGGCCGTTCACGGAGAGCCGCTATTTCGGCGAGGGCGTCGGCATCGCGGTCAGGAAGGGCAACGACACGCTGGTCCGCGCGCTCAATTATGCGCTCTATCGCCTCTGGGAACGCGGGGTATTCACCGACCTCTATTTGCGTTATTTCCCGGTCGGTTTTTACTGATTTCCTCAGGCAGAGAATAAGAATGGCGTCGGAAGCGGCCGCCCTGGCGGCGAATTTGCGTGAAGTTGCGGAAACCTCGAATGCCTGGCCGTTCGAGGAAGCAAAGAAGATTGTCGCGCGCCTGAAGAAGCAGCCCAAGGACGAAGTCCTGTTCGAAACCGGCTACGGCCCTTCGGGCCTGCCGCATATCGGCACCTTCGGCGAAGTCGCGCGCACCACCATGGTGCGCCACGCCTTCCGCGTGCTGACCGACGACAAGGTCAAGACCAAGCTGCTCGCCTTCTCGGACGACATGGATGGCCTGCGCAAGGTGCCGGACAACGTGCCGAACAAGGAAATGCTCGCGCAGGATCTCGGCAAGTCGCTGACGCAGGTTCGCGATCCCTTCGGCACGCATCCGAGCTTCGGCGAGCATAACAACGCGCGGCTCCGCGCCTTCCTCGATCAGTTCGGTTTCGAGTACGAGTTTGCGTCTTCGACGCAATATTATAAGAGCGGCCGTTTCGACGAAGCGCTGCTGAAAGTGTTGCAAAACTACGAAGCGGTGATGGCGATCATGCTGCCGTCGCTGCGTGAGGAGCGCGCGTCCACCTATTCGCCGTTCCTTCCCGTTTGTCCGCGCACCGGCGTGGTGTTGCAGGTGCCGATCGTCGATCACGACATGAAGGCGGGCACCATCAGCTACGACGACCCGGAGACAGGCGAGCGCATGACGACGCCGGTCACCGGCGGCCACGTGAAGCTGCAATGGAAGCCCGATTGGGCCATGCGCTGGGCAGCCCTCGGCGTCGACTACGAAATGGCCGGCAAGGACCTGATCGATTCGGTGAAGCTCTCGGGCCAGATCGCGCGCGCGCTTGGCGCGAACCCGCCGGAAGGCTTCAACTACGAACTCTTCCTCGACGAGAAGGGCCAGAAGATTTCGAAGTCCAAGGGCAACGGCCTCACCATCGAGGAGTGGCTGCGCTACGCGAGCCCGGAATCGCTCTCGCTCTTTATGTATAGGGAGCCGAAGGCCGCGAAGCGGCTCTATTTCGATGTGATCCCGCGGAACGTCGATGACTATCAGCAATTTCTCGAAGGCTACCGCAAGCAGCCGGACTGGAAGCAGCGGCTCGGCAATCCGGTCTGGCACATCCATTCCGGGAATCCGCCCGAACCGGATATGCCGGTCACCTTCCAGATGTTGCTCACGCTGGTTTCGTCTTCGAACGCGGAGAACGCCGAAACGCTCTGGGGCTTCATCGGCCGCTATCGGCCGGGCGTGACCCACGAGACGCATCCGAAGCTCGGCAAGCTCGTCGAATATGCGATCCATTATTTCCGCGACTTCGTGCTGCCGGAAAAGAAATTCCGCGAGCCGAACGACGCCGAACGCAAGGCGCTCACCGATCTGCGCGATGCGCTCTCGCAGCTTCCAGCGAGCGCAACCGCCGAAGCGATTCAGGACGTAGTCTATGAGATCGGCCGCCGCGAGCCGTTCCTCGATCACAAGAAGGCGGCCAAAGACGGCAAGCCCGGCGTTTCGCTCGAGTGGTTCAACATGCTTTATCAGGTGCTGCTCGGGCAGGAGAAAGGCCCGCGCTTCGGCTCGTTCGTCGCGGTCTATGGCGTCGAGAACACCGTTGCCATGATCGACGGAGCGCTGGCGCGCTCTGCCTAAGCAATGACCGTCGGCACGCTGATCGTCATTGCGCTCACCGTCGTTTTCACGTCGTTTCTTTCCGGCGTGTTCGGCATGGCGGGCGGCATGATCCTGCTCGGCGTGCTTCTGCTCTTTCTCGACGTGATTCCGGCGATGGTGCTGTTTTCCACCATCCAGCTCGCGTCGAACGGCTGGCGCGTCATGATGTGGCGCAAGCACATCCGCTGGCGCATTTTCTTTCTCTATGTCGGCGGCGCGGCGGTTGCGTTCTTCGTGATGCGCTGGATCGCCTTCGTGCCGGACAAGGCGACGGTCTATATCGCGCTGGGGCTGCTGCCGTTTATGGTGGAGCTCTTGCCCGTCAGGGCACGGCCGAATATCGAGTGGCGCGGCGTGCCCGTTCTCACTGGATTTCTGACGACCATCATCCAGTTGCTGGTCGGCGTGGGCGGGCTATTCCTCGACATCTTTTTCCAGAAAAGCATGCTCGACCGAAAAACCACGGTTGCCACCAAGGCCGCGACACAGACCTTCGGACATCTATTGCGTGGCGCCTATTTCGGCTCGTTCCTGACTTTCTCCGAGGCCGTGCCGGTCGCGGTATTCGGCCCGATCGTCGTGCTTGCGATCCTCGGTGCCTCGCTCGCGCCTTTCGTGCTCGAGCGGCTGACCGATCAGGGATTTCGCGTCTGGACGCGCAGGGTCATCTTCGCCGTTGCGATAACGTATTTGCTGCGCGGCGCTTGGCTCTTGATGCACGCCTGACTATTGCGACGCCCAGACGATCCGCGCGATCCAGATCACGTCGCTCATCGCGAGCGTGCGGTCCTTGTGGTCGGGGTTGAGCGATTTCAATTCGACCGTCTTTGCGGTCTTCTTCTTCAGCTCTTTCGCCAGCACTTCGCCGTCATGCGTCTTGATGACGACGCGGTCGCCCTTGCGTAATGGCGCGGCCGGCGAGACGACGATCACGTCGCCCTTGCGGTAGAGCGGCTCCATCGAATTGCCGGAGACCTCGAGCGCATAGGCGTGGTCGTCATCGACATCTGGCAGCTTGATCTCGTCCCAGCCCGAACCGACCGGAAAACCGCTGTCGTCGAAATAGCCGCCGCTGCCGGCTTCGGCGAAACCGATCAGCGGCACCGGCCGCGCGGGCTTCTTCGGCTTCTTCGTCAGCAGCGAAATGAATTCGTCGATCGTGGCGCCGGTCGCCTCCAGCACTTTCGCGATCGACTCGGTCGAGGGCCAGCGCGGCCTGCCGTCGGGCGTCACCCGCTTCGACTTGTTGAACGTGGTCGGATCGAGGCCAGCCGCTTTCGCGAGCCCCGAGGGTGAGAAATTGTAGCGCGCGGCGATACGATCGACCGCGCCCCAGACCTGGCCGTGGGTCAGCATCCGGCCCTCCCGATTCGACGTGAGGATTTTATACCCATCCGCTTTATCACCTGTATAACGGGTGACAAGTCCGGTCTGCCGCTTGCGGCTGGGCAAGGCCGTCACTAGCGTCCGCGCGGGTTTTTCGGGAGCGTATATGTCGTTTTTGCTCGATCTGGCCTTGCCGTTTTCGCGCCTGTTCGAGGCTGAGGACGCGCATCGGCTCGCGATTCGGGCGCTTTCCATGATGCCGAAGCCGGCGGTGGCGGCCGATGACCCCCGGCTTTCGGTCTCCGCCTTCGGACTGAATTTCAGGAATCCGGTGGGGCTTGCCGCGGGCTTCGACAAAAATGCGCAGGTACCCGACGCCATTCTGGCGCTCGGCTTCGGCTTCGCCGAGGTCGGCACGCTGACCCCGAAGCCGCAGCCCGGCAATCCGCGGCCGCGCGTGTTCCGGCTCCTGCGCGACGAAGGCGTGATCAACCGCCTCGGTTTCAATAACGATGGCTTTCACGCCGCGGTCGCGCGGCTTTCGCGCCGCCGTGCGCAAGGCATCCTCGGCATCAATGTCGGCGCGAACAAGGACTCCGCCGACCGCATCGCGGATTATGCCGCGGGGGTCGAGACGTTCTCGCCTTACGCGAGCTATCTCACGATCAACGTCTCCTCGCCGAACACGCCGGGCTTGCGCGATTTGCAGGCGGCGGACGTGCTCGACGAACTGATCAAGCGCGTGCTCGATGCGCGCGAAGGCGGGGCGCAAAAAGGACAGGGCAGAAAGCCGATCCTTCTGAAGATCGCCCCCGACCTCGCGCTCGGCGATCTCGACGACATCGTCGAAATCGCGAAGAAGCGCGCGATCGACGGCATGATCGTTTCCAACACGACCGTCACGCGGCCGGCATCGCTGCGCGAGAGCAACGCAAAAGAGCAGGGCGGATTATCCGGCAAGCCGCTGTTCGATCTCTCGACGAAGATGCTCGCCGAAACCTATCTGCGCGCGGAGCGCGCCTTCCCGATCGTGGGCGTCGGCGGCATCGACAGCGCGGAAGCGGCGTGGAAAAAAATCCGCGCCGGTGCCACGCTGATCCAGCTTTACACCGCGCTCGTCTATAAAGGCTTCGGGATTGCGGGCGACGTCAAGCGCGGCTTGAGCCTGATGCTCGACCGCGGCAAGCACCGTTCGATTCAGGATGTCATCGGGCGCGACGCAGTGCAGGTCGCGGCATCGCGCGAACAGGCCTAGGATTTGCGCGATTGCACGAGGCGCATGATCAGCCAGATCGGCACCACGATCACCGCACCGAGCAAGAGATAACGCCACAGCCAGTCGAACGCCTCGAAGCCGAGATTGAAGATGCTGCGGATCAGCGCCTCGATGCTCCAGAGAATGTTGCGCGGGTCGAGCCCGAGCACGGTGAGCACGAAACCCACCAGAATCGAAAGCAGCACAAGCTTGATGAACACGACCAGCGGAGAGCCGCCGAGAAAGCGCTTTAAGGTATCGTCGGCCATCTTGTTCCCTTCCGGCTCACGTCAGTTGCGCCTGAATACCAGACCGGCAAGCGTGCCGACAACAATCGCGAGAAAAGCGACCCCGAGGCCGTAGTCGAGCCGGTTTTCGCGCGCCGAATGCGCCACGAAAGCTTCAAAGCCGGTTTTCACGACTTCGATCGCGGTGGTCTGTTGTGCGGTCAAGACGCCGTTGAAGAAAACCTGCACGTCGACCTCGTATGGCCCGATCGGCGCGGTCGCCGGAATGGGCAGCGTCGCGCGAAACAGGGTCGGCGTCAGGAAAGTCACGGCATTGGCCTCGTCGTAGAAAAGACCCTCGGCCTTCTTCACGCGAACCAGCGCATTCCTGAATTCTTCGTCGGCGACGATCGAGGGCGTGAAGGCTGCGAAGCTTAAGCCCAGTTTGTATTTCGTCTGCAACTCGAGCGGTCCGAATTCCGCCGCCGGCCTGTTCGTCAGCACGGCGAGATAGGAAGGCACGTTCGGATAGCTGCGCGACTCGTAGTTCACCCACAGACCAAGAATGCGGTCCTTCTTGCGCGCGACGAAGGTCGCCGCCGGGCCGCGCACGGTGACGGCGATGTCGTATTTCTTCGGCTTGTCGCGCGGCGCATCGCTCTCTTCGATCGAGGCGAACAAGACGAGGGACGTGCCGGTGAAGTTCGAGCTGATCAGCACCCGGTGGGTCGAGAGCGAAGTCACCAGCCGTTCCGCGTGGGCGATCTGCACGAACAGCGGCGCCGTCAAGAGCGCAATCGCGATTGCCGCTTTCGTCCGCCCTGCGAACATCAGCCGGCCTCCGACGAAATCACGGAGAAAAGTTCGAGCGGCTTGGTCAAAAGATCGATGCCGACGCGGGCCGCGACCGCGATCACGAGGATGCCGAGGAGGAACCTGAGTTGCTCGGCCTTGATCGCCTGGCCTGCGCGCGCGCCCGATTGTGCGCCGATCACGCCGCCGATCATCAGGGAGAGGGAAAGCACCACATCGACCGAGCGGTTCTCGACCGCATGCAGCACGGTTGCGGCGAGCATCGTGAACAGCGTCAGGAACAGCGAAGTGCCGACCGACACCGCCGTTGGCACGCGCATCAGGTAAATGAGCGCGGGCACGAGCAGAAATCCGCCACCGATGCCCATCAGCGCGCCGAGCAGGCCGACGCCGAAGCCGATCGCGGTCACGGGAATCGCCGAAACATAGATGCGCGATTGCCGGAAGCGGAATTTCAGCGGCAATCCGTGAAACCAGGAATGCGTGCCGGGCCGCCGCAACACCGGCGCCTGCCCGTGCATCGAGCGCCACAAGGCGCGGATGCTTTCGACGATCATCAGCGTGCCGATGATCGACAAGAGCACGATGTAGGAGAGGTTGATGATGAGGTCGAGCTGGCCGAGGCGGCGCAACAGCGAGAAAATCCAGACGCCCGCGGCGGTGCCGAGCATGCCGCCGGACAAGAGCACGAGCCCCAATCCGCTATCGACCAGTTTCTTGCGCCAGTAGGAGAGCGTACCGGTCAGCGAGGACGCGGCCATGTGGCTCGGCACGCTCGCGACCGCCACCGCAGGCGGAATCCCGATCAGGATGAGCATCGGCGTCATCAGGAAGCCGCCGCCGACGCCGAACATGCCCGAAATGAAGCCGACCGCGATCCCCAGCCCGAATATCAGGAAGATATTGACCGGCAGTTCGGCTATCGGAAGGTAGATCGACAATTTGGCTTCCGGACGCTCTCGTGTGGCCGCACCATCAGCGACAGCACTACGGCATCAACATGTCGCGCCCCGTGCTTGTCAATGACGCACGGTGAGAAGAGTTACTTCTTTTGCTTCTTTTTCGGCGTCACGGATGCGTTCTGCCATTCGGATTTCAAGCGCGGCTCGTTAACGCTTTCGTCGGCCGCTTGCGGGGTCCAGGTCTGGACCGCGAGCCGGGCCGCGACCAGCGACTGCTGGTCCAGCCGGGAAGCGACGTCGTCGCGTTTCTTGGCGGCGTCCTTGTCGCCCTGATTGGCAGCAAGCGAAAACCAGCGGAAGGATTCCGCAAGATTTACAGGTCCGCCGAGCCCGCGGGCGTAAATCACGCCGAGATTGTACTGGCTGTCGCGAAGCCCGCGTTCGGCGGCCTTGCGGAACCAGGGGATCGCATTCGCATAATCGGGCTGTTTGCCGGCGATCGAGCTGTCCTCGACGATCATGACCGCAAGATTATGCATGGCCTTCAGGTGGCCGCGCTCCGCGGCGAGCACATAGTTGGTGCGCGCCCGTGCACGATCTTTCTGCGTGCCGAGGCCTTTTTCGTAAGCCATGCCGAGCCGGAAGGCAGCCGCTGGCGAACCTTTCCCGGCCGCGCGTTCGAACCATTTGACGGCTTGTGCCATGTCCACGAGCACGCCCTTGCCGCCGAGATAGCGCTCGCCGATTTCGAAGGCCGCGTCGGCGTCGCCCCGGAGCGCGGCTTGACGCAGGGCTGCGTTACCGATGCTGGCGGGAAGTTCGCCGGAGTCATCCTGATGGGCCGTACTTGCTGCGTTTGCCTGAGTTTGCGCCGACTGCGGCTGGGTCTGCGGCTGTGACGATTTCTGCGGCGTCTGCTTGACGCTCTGCGTGGTTAAATTGTCGGCGGCCGGCATGGCGTAGAGCGAAAGCATCTGCTGCGGCATGAGCTGGCCGGCCGGCGGCGCGAGCGAGCCGATCGGATCGATGATGCCGGGGATCATCGAGCGCTGTTTCACGTCCGGCGGCACGTCCTGCTGCGTCTGCGGAACGGATTGCGGGGCGGCCGGAGGCGTCTCCTTTTCGGGAACCGGCGTCGGCGCCGTTTCGTGGCTGCCGATGATGTTGGTGAGCAGGCCAAAATCAAAGAAGCGGACCGCCGAGAAGCCGAGCATGGCGACCACGAGGCCGAGCAGCACCGCGCGGCGCGAGCGCGCGAAGATACCGGCGATCGCGCCCTTCTTGGCATCGGCCGGCTTGTCTTCGGCAATCGCTTCTGCGGCGGCAGCCTGCGCGGCGCGGCGCGCGGCGGCGATGAAGTCGGAAGTCTTCGCGTTCGCATCGCTACGCGGCGCGATGTCGGCGACCGCGGCCTCCGACTGCGCGATGCGTTGCTGCACCGGTGTCGTGCGCGAGCGCGGCGCGCCGGAGCCGGGTTCGAGCGGGTGATCGGCCGGAAGGCCGTCGGTCGCGACGAATTCGTCGGCGGAGCGGACCGTGACTGGAGGCGTGCGCGTGAAGCGCTGGTTGGTTTCGGCAGGCGAAACGATCTGGGTGATGCGTCCCGGCGGCACGGCTTCGCCGGCTAGCGGTTTCTGGCTCGCGGGCACGGCCGGCGGCACATCGGCGGGAGCCGTCTGCTGGGCCGCTGCGATCTGCTGCGGCATCTGCTGGCGCGCGGCCTGCAATTCACGAAGTGCGGTCTTGGCAGCACGCTCGGCAACGTCCATCGCGTTCGCACGCGCCTTGTCGAATTGCTCCGAGAGATCGGTAATGCCGCGTTCGATCGCGCCGAGATTGGAGAGCTTCGCTTCCGAGGCATCCAGCCGCTCGACCACGCTGCGCATGGTTTCTTCCAGACCCATCGGGTTTTCCGCGCGGTCGAGCGCGGTCTGGAGCGAGTCGAGGCGTTCGTTGATGCGGTCGAGCGCGTCATTCTGCGGGGCAAGCGACGGCGACTGCGCGTTCATTTCGATGCGCTGCGCGAGCGAGTCGATGCGATGCTCGAGGCTCGAGACGATGTCGCGGACACCGCTGTCGTCGGGCGAGGAAACCCGCTCGACCTTGCTCGCGATGGTTTCGATCTGCGCGACCACGGCCTGGAGGTTTTCCGCCGGGAGCGCATTGGCGAGCAGATCGCGGACTTCCTGCACCTGATTCTGGATCCGCGCGATCGTGGTGCCGTCCACGCTTTTCGCGTTGATGACATCCAGCTTGTCGGAAAGCGCGTTGAGGTCGCCTTCGACCGAGATGAAGGATTCCTGCGGCCGCACATTCGCGAGCGCTTCGCGGATTTCCTCGAGCGCGGTCAGTACCGACTGCGCGGCGCGGTTATCCTGCTTTGCATTTGCCGAGCGGTCGATCTTGCGCGCGAGCGCGTCGACCGTCTGCTCGAGCGATTCCAGCGTCCGGCGCGGTGCCAGTTCCGCCATGGTATGCGCGAGTTCGGCGATGTCGCGGCGCAGTTCCGCGATCGGTGCACTCATGCTGCGCGCATTTGCGTTCGATTTGCGGATCGACTGCATTTCGTCGGCAATCGTCTTGAGCTGGCGCTCGAACGCCGCGAATTGCGGCGCCGCGGCTGCGGGCTGCGCAGGAGCCGCCGCGCGTTGCGGCATGCGGCGCATCGGCGTGCCGTCGAGCATGGACTGGCGTTCCATGATCTCGGCGACCGCGGCATCGAGTTCGTCGGCGGTCGGAATCGGCTGCGAGACCGGCGCATAAGCGGCGGCGCCGACTTCGCGCTCCAGCCGCTCGCTCATCTGCGAAATCACGCGCGTCATTTCGTCGAGTTTGGTCTCGACTTCGGAATCCTGTTCTTTCGCCGGGCGTTCGATCAGGATCGATTCGATGCGGGAGTCGAGCTTGCGGATCGCGGCATTGATCTCGTCATTGCCGTTTCTGCGCTGCGCGCGTTCCACGCCTTCCAGCATCTGTTCGATGCGGTCGGTCAGTGCGTCGATCGAGGCGGTGATCTGTTCGTTGCCGCTTTCGCGCTGCGGCTGCGGGTCAGGACGCACATGCACGTTCCGGCGCGCAAGCATGTTGATCTGCTCGGCGAGGTCGTCGAGGCGCTGGTCGAAATTGGTGGCGGGGTTGCGCCCGCGGCCATGGCCGCCGCGCGCATTTTCACGGATCGCCGCTTCCAGCCATTCGCCGACCGAAAGTCCGGCACGGCGCGCAGCTTCGCGGGCGGCATCCCAGGTATCGGGGTCCACCGCGCTGACGCTCCAGGGCACACCTGCGCTCATAAAAAATCCAATCTTCGGGGCGCTGGAATAGAGGTGCGTCGGGGTCTCGGGCAGCGCCGCTCCGCCGCCCTGAATCTTGTTAGTTACGGTAAATGCTGGGTTAATTTTCCTCGCCCGGGGCAGATTTCCTTAAGGAGTGCAGCCGATTGCCGGGGCGCTGTGTCCTGCCGGTTAAGATTCAGCTTGACGTTTACGTAAACGGAGGTACCTTAGCGTCACCCTGTGGCCGACCCCTTCCGGCCATACGCCAAGGGAGACAAGAATGGGCCAAGTTCAGAAAATCGAAGCTGCCGTTCCGGCCGACTCGCATTCCCGCGACCTCTGGGCCGAATTCGACCACCACAGCGGCGCCCCCGAGCGCGCGAACCAGCAGGTCTTCACGATCCGCGACCTCGCCCGCGAATTCGAGGTCACGGCGCGCACCCTGCGCTTCTATGAAGAGAAGGAACTGCTGGCGCCCGAGCGTCAGGGGCAGGAGCGGCTTTATTCCCGCCGCGACCGCGCGCGCCTCAAGCTCGTATTGATGGGCAAAAGGGTCGGTTTCTCGCTCGAGGAGATTCGCTCCATGCTCGATCTCTACGATCTAGGTGACGGCCGCGTCACACAACTCAAAGTATCCTACGCCCGCTTCAACGAGCGCATCGAGCGCCTGAAGCAGCAGCGTGCCGAGATCGACGAAGCGATCCAGGCGATGGAGCGCGCGAGCAAATCGCTCGCCGAAATGCTGAAAGAGCGCGGCACGTCCGCGTAATCCGAAAACTAGCGATTCCGGAGCGATAAGATGCCGAGCTATAAAGCCCCCGTCGAAGACACGATGTTCCTGCTGCGCGACGTCTTCAATATCGCGCGCTACGACAATCTGCCGGGCTTCGCCGACGCCACCCCCGACACGATCGAGGCGGTGCTCTCCGAAGGCGGAAAGTTCTGCGAGGAAGTACTGGCGCCGCTCAATCAGGTCGGCGATCGCGAAGGCTGCAAGCGCGCGGCCGACGGCTCGGTGACGACGCCGACCGGCTTCAAGGAAGCCTACAAGCAGATGGCCGACGGCGGCTGGATCGGTTTGTCGGCCGACGAGAAGTACGGCGGGCAGGGACTTCCCTTCGTGATCGGCGCTGCCATGAATGAATATCTATGCAGCTCGAACATGGCCTTCTCGATGTATCCGGGCCTGACGCTGGGTGCGGTGCGCGCACTCCGCACGCACGGCACCGAAGAACTGCGCGACATTTATCTGCCTAAGATGATCGGCGGCCAGTGGACCGGCACGATGAACCTGACCGAGCCGCATTGCGGCACCGATCTCGGCCTCATCAAGACCAAAGCCGCGAAGCAGTCCGACGGCTCCTATAAGATCACCGGCACCAAGATTTTCATTTCCGCCGGCGAGCACGATCTCGCCGAGAACATCGTGCATCTCGTACTTGCGCGCATCGAAGGCGCACCGGAAGGCGTCAAGGGCATTTCGCTGTTCGTCGTGCCGAAATTCATTCCGACGAAAGACGGCGGCGTTGGCGAGCGCAATGCGCTGATCTGCGGCTCGATCGAGCACAAGATGGGCATTCACGGCAATTCCACCTGCGTCATGAACTATGACGGCGCGACCGGCTGGCTGGTCGGCGAGGAAAACCGCGGGCTCCCCGCGATGTTCGTGATGATGAACGACGCGCGTCTCGGGGTCGGCATTCAGGGTCTCGCACAGGGCGAGGTCGCCTACCAGAACGCGGTCACTTACGCGAAGGACCGCCTGCAGGGCCGCTCCATCGCCGGCGTGAAGGCGCCGGACAAGCCGGCCGATCCGATCATCGTGCATCCGGACATCCGCCGGAATCTGATGACCATGAAGGCCGTGAACGAAGGCGGCCGCGCGCTGATGATCTGGATTGCGTTGCAGGCCGACCTGTTGTCGCGCTCGCCCGACGAAAAGACGAAGCAGATCGCCGACGACTACATGGGCATTCTGACGCCGATCCTCAAAGGCGTGATGACCGATCTGGGCTTCCAGAACGCGGTCATGGCGCAACAGGTGTTCGGCGGTCACGGCTATATCGCCGAGCACGGCATGGAACAGTTCGTGCGCGACGCACGCATCGCCATGATCTACGAGGGCGCGAATGGCATTCAGGCGCTCGACCTCGTCGGCCGCAAGCTGCCCAAGGATGGCGGCCGTGCGATTACCGCATTCTTCAACGAAGTCTCTGGTTTCGTGAAGGAAAACGAAGCCGACGAGAAGATGAAGCCCTTCGTCGCGCCGCTCGGGGAGAGCTTGAAGCATCTCCAGGGCGCGACCATGTGGTTCATGCAGAATGCCATGAAGCGCCCCGACAATGCCGGTGCAGGCTCTTATGATTACATGCACCTCTTCGGGCTCGTGGCGCTGGGTTATATGTGGGCGCAGATGGCGAAGACCGCGCTCGCAAAGAAGAACGGCAACGGTTCCGCGCCCGCGATGGACGCGAAACTTCTGACCGCGAAATTCTTCGTCGAACGCATGTTGCCGGAAACCGGCGCGCACCTGAAGCGCATCCAGTCCGGCGCCGATAATCTGATGGATATGCCCGCCGAAGCGTTCTGACGCTTCGCAGGTAAAACAAACGGGAGACGCCAATGACCGAAGCATTCGTTTACGACGCAGTTCGTACCCCGCGCGGCCGCGGCAAGAAGGACGGCTCGCTCCACGAAGTCTCGACGCTTTCGCTCGCGACCACCGCGCTCCGCGCGATCAAGGAGCGCAACAATCTCGACACGCACTTGGTCGATGACGTCATTCTCGGCTGCGTCGATCCGGTCGCCGAAGCCGGCTCCGACATTGCGCGCGCCGCGGCACTCAACGCCGACTACGGGAATCACGTTCCGGGTGTGCAGATCAATCGCTTCTGTGCGTCCGGTCTGGACGCGGTGAATTTCGCTGCCGCGCAGGTGATGTCCGGCCAGCACGACATGACCATCGGCGGCGGCGTCGAGGCGATGTCGCGCGTCGGCATGGGCGCGTCGGGCGGTGCCTGGCCGATGGACCCGCAAATCGCGGTGAAGTCCTACTTCATGCCGCAGGGCGTCTCGGCGGATCTGATCGCGACCAAATACGGCTTCTCGCGCGACGACGTCGACCAGTATTCGGTCGAAAGCCAGAAGCTTGCGGCGCAAAGCTGGAAGGAAGGCCGCTTCAAGAAATCCATCGTGCCGGTGAAGGACGTGAACGGTATCACGATCCTCGACCACGACGAGCACATGCGCCCGACGACCGACATGCAGTCGCTTGCGCAGTTGAAGCCTTCGTTCCCGCAGATGGGCGAGTTCGGCGGCTTCGCAGCCGTGGCGATTCAGGCACATCCGGAAGTCGAGGCGATCAATTACGTGCATCACGCCGGCAACTCGTCGGGCATCGTTGACGGCGCCGCGGCCGTGCTGATCGGCAATGCCGAGGCCGGCAAGAAGGCGGGCTTGAAACCCCGCGCGAAAATCCGGGCATTCGCCAATATCGGCTCGGAGCCTGCGATCATGCTGACCGGCCCGGTCGATGTGACCGAGAAGTTGCTCAAGAAAGCGAAGATGTCGGTGAACGACATCGACCTCTTCGAGCTCAACGAAGCCTTCGCTTCCGTGGTCCTGCGCTACATGCAGGCCTTCAATATCCCGCGCGAGAAGATCAACGTCTGCGGCGGCGCGATCGCGATGGGTCACCCCTTGGGTGCCACCGGCGCGATGATCTTCGGCACCGTGCTCGACGAACTCGAGCGCCGGGGCAAGTCGACCGCGCTCGTCACGCTCTGCATCGGCGCCGGCATGGGCACCGCAACCATCATCGAACGCGTTTGATCGCGCTTATCCGCGCATAACGGAAAGCGACGGGAGGAAATCATGGCCTACAAGAATTTCACGCTGGACGTGGATGGCGACGGCATCGCGCTCGTCACCTGGAACATGCCGGACCGTTCGATGAATGTGTTCTCGGCCGACGTCATGACCGAGCTCACCGACATCGTCGATAAGCTCTCCGCCGATGCGAAGGTGAAGGGCGTCGTCGTTACTTCTGGGAAAGACACTTTCTCTGGCGGCGCCGATCTCACCATGCTCGAGACCATGGGCGACACCTTCAAGAAGCTCGTTAAGGAAAAAGGCGAAGAAGCCGCGAACAAATTCCTGCTCGAGCAGTCGAGCGGCATGTCGCGCACCTACCGCAAGCTGGAAACTTCCGGCAAGCCTTGGGTTGCAGCCGTGAACGGAACTGCGATGGGCGGCGCGTTCGAACTCGCGCTCGCCTGTCATCATCGCGTGGTGAGCGACAATCCGAAGCTGCGCCTCGGTCTTCCCGAAGTGAAGGTCGGTCTCTTCCCGGGTGCCGGCGGTACGCAGCGCGTGCCCAGGATCGTGCCGACGCAGGATGCGCTCCAGATGCTCTTCAAGGGCGAGGCGCTGCGCGCCGATAAGGCGCTCAAGATGAAGCTCGTCGACGAGATCGTGCCGCAGGACAAGCTGATCGAAACCGCGAAAGCCTGGATCAAGAACGGCGGCAAGGGCGTGCAGCCTTGGGACGTCGACGGCTTCAAGCTGCCGGGCGGCCCGGTGTTCTCGAAGGCCGGCATGATGGTGTTCCCGCCGGCGAACGCGATTCTGCGCCGCGAGACCTACGACAACTATCCGGCGGCCAAAGCCATTCTCCAGTGTGTCTATGACGGCCTGCAATTGCCGATGGACCTTGCGCTGAAGGTCGAGTCGCGCTGGTTCGCGCACATCCTGCAATCGAAGGAAGCGGCGGCCATGATCCGCTCGCTGTTCATCTCGATGCAGGAATTGAACAAGGGTGCGCGCCGCCCGGCGGGCGTTCCGGCGAGCAACATCAAGAAGGTCGCCGTCCTCGGCGCGGGCTTCATGGGTGCGGGCATCGCCTACGTCACCGCCGATGCCGGGATCGAAGTCGTGCTCGTGGACCGCGATCAGGCCGCCGCCGACAAGGGCAAGGCGCATGTCGAAAGCGTGATCGACGGCCGCATCAAGAAGGGCCGCGCGACCGCAGCCGACAAGGAAAAGCTGCTCGCCCGCGTGAAGGCGACCGCGAACTACGACGACATCAAGGACGTCGATCTCGTGGTCGAAGCGGTGTTCGAAGACCGCAAAGTGAAGGCGGAAGTAATTGCGAAGGTCGATGCCGTCATCCGCGCCGACGCGACCTTCGGCTCCAACACCTCGACGTTGCCGATCACTTCGCTCGCCGAGATGTCGAAGGACCGGAAGCGCTTCGTCGGTATCCACTTCTTCTCGCCGGTCGAGAAGATGATGCTGGTCGAAATCATCAAGGGCAAGGAAACCGGCGACAAGGCGGTCGCGGTTGCGCTCGATTACGTGCGCGCGATCAAGAAGACGCCGATCGTGGTCGAGGACTCGCGCGGCTTCTACACCTCGCGCGTGGTCGGCACTTACATCCGCGAAGGCCACATGATGCTGACCGAGGGCGTGCCTGCGCCGATGGTCGAGAACGTGGGCCGCATGGCCGGCATGCCGGTCGGCCCGCTGTCGCTGAACGACGAAGTCGCGGTCGATCTCGCGTGGAAAATTCTGAAAGCCACGAAAGCCGATCTCGGCGAGGCCGCGATCGATCCGAAGCAGGAAGCGTTGCTCGAGGAAATGGTCGAGAAGCGCCAGCGCTTCGGCCGCAAGAACGGCAAGGGCTTCTACGACTATCCGGAGAAAGGCCCGAAGAAGCTGTGGCAGGGCATCTACGAGATCGTCGGCGAGCCGCGCCCTGCGGAAACTTATAATGTCGAAGAACTGAAGCAGCGCTTCCTCGTCATTCAGGCGCTCGAGACCGCGCGCTGCGTCGAGGAGGGCGTGATCACCGATGTGCGCGAAGGCGATGTCGGCTCGATCCTCGGCTTCGGCTTCGCGCCGTTCACCGGCGGCACGCTCTCCTATATCGACTTCATGGGCGTGAAGAACTTCGTCGCACTCTGCGAGAAGCTCGCCGGCAAGCAGGGTCCGCGCTTCGCGCCGAATGCCTTGCTGAAAGAAATGGCAGCCAAGGGCGAAACCTTCTACGGCCGCTTCGCGCCGAAGAAGAACGAAAAGGCGGCCGCCTAGACACGCGTGATCCCCGAAAAGTGGGTACCGGTTTTCGGATAAGGATCACGCGAAAGCCAAAATGCAGGAACAAGATTGCGCTCCCCGCACTTGAATGTGCGGGGAGCGTTTCCATTTTCCGGCGAAGGGATTGTCAGGAGCGACCGAGGAACCGTCATGAAAACTGCGGCTGCAATTTTTGCTCTTGCTTTCGCGGCGTCGCTCGCCTCGGTGAGCGCGTCCGCGCAGACGCCGGCATCGCCGAACGATAGCTGGCGCTTCAAGTTGCAGAAGGTCGAAGGCGGCTTCCTGCGGCTCGATGCGCAGACTGGGCAGGTGTCCTTCTGCCGCGAGCGCGAAACCGCGTGGAGCTGCGAAACGGTGGCCGACGACCGCGCCGCGCTCGAAGCGGAGATCAAGCGGCTGACCGACCGCGTCGCGATACTGGAGCGGCAGACGAACGAGCCGGGCAGCCGCTTCCGCGCGCCTTCCGATCAGGAGATCGAGCAGGTCATGGGCTTCTTCGAAAAGATGATGAAGCGCTTTCGCGGTGTCGTCGAAAACCTGAAAAAGGATTGGGAAGCCGACACACCGCGAAACAAGTCCTGACCGCTTCGCGTCTTAACCATTTGAAATATTTATAAAATCCTGTTTCCTTGGCCTTCGGCCGGCCGGCGGGCGACGGTAAGCCTAACCGCGCCGCGGCCTTGCTCGGATTTCGCCGGGGGGAAACAATGGCTTGCATTCGCACTTCCGGCGTATGAGTAACGCTCCGATGACACAGCAGGCTTCCTCCGTGGCGCAGGGCATTTCCAAGGTGGACCCGACCGCGTCCTATCGTTTCGTGATTGCGGACGATCATCCGCTGTTTCGCGGCGCGCTGAAGGAAGCGGTCGGCCAGCAATTCGTCGCCACCAGGATTTTCGAAGCCGGCGGCTTCGAGGAATTGCAGGGCCTGCTCGAGCGCGAGGGCGACATGGACCTTGTGCTGCTCGATCTCTCGATGCCGGGCGTTCGCGGCTTCTCGGGCCTGCTTTATCTCCGTGCGCAGTTTCCGGGCGTACCGGTTGTCGTGGTTTCTGCGAACGAGGAGCCGGACGTCATCCGCCGCTGCATGGAATTCGGCGCGTCGGGCTTCGTGCCGAAGACGCTGAGCGTCGATGTAATGCGGGTTGCGATCCACAAGGTGCTCGACGGCGGCGTCTGGACTCCGCCGGATGTCGATCTCACCTCGACTGAAGACAAGGAAACGCGCGATCTGGTCGCGCGCCTTGCGACGCTGACCCCGCAGCAGGTGCGCGTCTTGATGATGCTGTCGGAAGGTTTGCTGAACAAGCAGATCGCGTTCGAGCTGACGGTTTCCGAAGCGACCGTGAAGGCGCATGTCTCCGCGATCTTGCAGAAGCTCGGCGTCGAAAGCCGCACCCAGGCCGTGATTGCCGCTTCCAAGATCGAAGCCGGCCAGTGGCCGAAATCGCTGAACTGACGCGGAGCGAAGTTATTCCGCAGCAGGCCTTGTTACCCGCCACTGCGCGAGGAACGCGCGCAGCGCCGCCGGGCGTAGCGGCTTGTTCAGCACGTGAATATCGCGTTCGCGCGCTTCTTCGCGGACTTGCGGCGTGCGGTCCGCGGTAATCAGCGCCGCCGGCAGGCCGCTGCCCAGTTGCTTGCGCAGCGCTGCGGTGGTTTCGATGCCGTTGCCCTTATCGAGATGATAGTCGACGAGCAGCACGTCCGGCTGCTCGCCGGTGTTGCGGCACAATGCGAGCGCGCTCTCGAAATCGGCGGCGATGATGACCCTGCATCCCCAGCCGGAGAGAAGCACGTTCATGCCGTCCAGAATCTGCTGATCGTTGTCGATGCAGAGCGTCACGATACCTTCGAGCGTGGCCGCAGGCGCGGGGGCGCTTTGAACCGCGGCCGGGGTCGCGGCAGCGACCGCAACGGTCGGTACTTCGACCGAGAACATCGAGCCTTTGCGTGCTTTCGAGCGCAACGCGATCTTGTGTCCCAGTACGCGGCCGATGCGCTCGACAATCGACAGACCGAGCCCGAGGCCGCGCGCTGCCTTCGCGCCCTGATCGAGGCGCTGAAATTCCCGGAAGATGATCTTCTGTTCCTTCGCCGGAATGCCGAGACCGGTATCGTGCACTTCGATGCGGATTTTTCCGCCCTTGCGCCGGCAGCCGACGACGACGCTGCCCTTCGGCGTATATTTGATCGCGTTGGAAATCAGGTTCTGCAAAAGCCGCCGCAGCAGCCGCCGGTCGGAGCGCACGTTGAGCGAGCAGGGCAGGAATTTCAGCGTGAGCCCGTTCTCGGCGGCGAGCGGCGCGAATTCGAGCTGCAACTGGCTCAGGAGCTCGTTGATGCGGAAATTCGAAATCTCAGGTTGCAGCGCGCCGGTATCGAGCCGCGAAATATCGAGCAACGCGCCGAGAATCTCTTCGACCGCTTCGAGCGAGGCATCGACGTTACCCGCGAGCTTCGCTTCGTTCGAGCCGCGCTCGCGCTCGACCAGGCTGGTCGCGTAGAGTCGCGCGGCATTGAGCGGTTGCAGAATGTCGTGGCTCGCGGCGGCGAGAAACCGCGTCTTGGAAATATTGGCCTCGTCCGCTTCGGCTTTTGCGCGCGCGAGTTCCTGGTTCAGCCGCGTCAGCTCCTCGGTGCGCTCCTGCACGCGCCGCTCCAGCGCTTCGGCTGCCTCGACCGACGGCGTGATGTCGGTATAGGTGACGACGATGCCGCCGTCCGGCATCCGGTTCGAGCGCACCTCGATCACCATGCCGCGCTTCGGCATGCGTTCGTGGAAAATGCCGGTGTGCCGGACGTAACGCTCTAAGCGGTCTTGAAGAATCGCATCGATCGTGCCGGTGCCGAAGTCGCCGCGTTCCGCGAGGCGATAGAGGATTTCGTCGAGCGGCACGCCGACGCTTACGAGATCCGGCGATAATTCCAGCATCTCGCCGAAATAGCGGTTCCAAGTAACGAGCTGCATCTGCTTGTCGAACACCGCGATGCCTTGCCGGACATGATCGAGCGCGGTTTGCAGGATTTCGCGGTTGTACTGGATCGCTTCGGAAGCGTCGTCGAGCAGCTTCAGCGCGGCTTTCGTGGAAACGGTGCGCTTGCGCAGGAGCAGCGACAGCACGAGCCGCGACGACGCGGCACCGATCGCGGAAGCGAGCAGATGCTCCGCGTAGCGCAGGAGATGCACGTCCGCTTCGCGCTTCGGCTCGAGTGTCAGCCCGCGCGTGGCGGCGAAGCTCTCGAACGAGCGCCGGGTACGCTCCTGCCCGAGATAGCGCGCGATCGTGGCAAGCAGTTCCTCGACCGTCACCCGCGAGCGCCACAGCATGTAGCTCGACGCCATCGGCGTGAGGTTCGACGGCACGAATACGTTTGCCTGAAGTTTTTCGATCGGCGCCGGCCGCGTCAGCAGAGAGACGACGGTGAACAGCACGATGTTGATGCTGAGGCTCCAGAACACGCCGTGCGTGAGCGGCGCCCAGCCGGTAAGGCCGAACAGCGCCTGCGGCCGCAATATCTCCAGTCCGAACAGGCCGGTTCGGAGGATTTTGGGATCGATAAAGCCGGACTCGATGAAGCTCGGCAGCAAGAGCGTGAAGCCCCAGATCGTGACACCGGCGACGATGCCGGCGATCGCGCCGGCCGCGGTTGCGCGCCGCCAGATCAGGCCGCCGAAAAACGCCGGGCCGAATTGCGCGATCGCGGCGAAGGACAGGAGCCCGATCTGGGCGAGCTGCGCTTCGCCGGCATAGCGGTAATAGAAATAGGCAAAGCACAGCACGACGAAAATCGAGATGCGCCGCGCCAGCAGAAGTACCGCGCCCATATCCGCGAGCGATTCCCGCGCCGCGTCCCGTCCGCGCAGGCGAAGCAGGAGCGGCACGACGAGATCGTTCGAGACCATGATCGCGACTGCGACGCTCTCGACGATCACCATGGCGGTTGCCGCCGACAGCCCGCCAATGAAGGCGATCATTGCAATCCAGCCGTTGCCCGCATTCAAGGGAAGCGCGAGCAAGAACATGTCCGAATCGACCGATCCTTTCGGGAAGATCGTCATGCCCGCCATCGCGATCGGCACCACGAACAGGTTGATCAGCACGAGATAGAACGGAAACAGCCACGCCGCGCGTTTCATTTCCTGCGCGCCGTTGTTTTCGACCACGGTCACGTGGAACTGCCGCGGCAGGAGCACGATGCAGAGGAACGACAACGCGGTCATGGTGATCCATGTCGTCGCATCCGGAATCCGCGTGAAGACCGACAATACGTCGGTCTGAAGGTTCGCGCGCGAGATCAGATCGCTCGGTCCGGCGAACAGAAAATAAGTGACGTAAGTGCCGACGATCAGGAAGGCGAGCAGCTTGATCAGCGACTCCGTCGCGATCGCGAGCACAAGGCCCTCCTGATGCTCGGTGGCGTCGATGTGGCGCGTACCGAACAGGACCGCGAACAGCGCCATCGTCAGCGTGACCAGAATCGCGAGATCGCCGATAATCGGCAGATCATGTCCCGCGCTCGGCTGCGTCTGCCCGAGCATGGTAAGAAGCGACGCGGAAACGGCTTTGAGCTGGAGCGCGATATAGGGCACCGCGCCGATGATCGCGACCAGCGTCACGATTGCGGCGACCGTCTGGCTCTTGCCGTAGCGTGCGGCGATGAAGTCTGCGATCGAGGTGATGTTCTGCGACTTCGCGAGCCGGATGATCTTCAGGATCAGCGGATAGAACAGCCCGACCATCAGCACCGGGCCGAGGTAGATCGTAAGGAAGTCGAGCCCCTGCCGCGACGACAGGCCGACCGAGCCGAAGAAGGTCCACGAGGTGCAATAGACCGCGAGCGATAGCGGATAGATCAGCGGCCGCGCGCTGCGGATCGCCCATTGCGGCCGTCCGCGGTCGCCGTAGCTCGCGACGGCGAACAGAAAGCCGATATAGGCAAGCGCGGTGAAGACGACGACCCAACCTTGCAGCATGGCGGCTCTTCTATCCCGTTCGCGTCACCGGCCCTCGAAAGCGCGAATTATCCTTGTGCGCGGGGCATTTGACAGGAAGGGGACCATAGCGCGAACTGCTTGTCCATGAGCGACCAACCGTCCTCCATCCGCGTTCCGGCCGGCCGCCGGTACAAGCGAACGGCTCTCGCGTGCGATAATCTCGGCGTGTCCGCACGCGTCTGCGTGGCCTGAAGGAACGCCATGGCCGGCCGCACCAGCGCAACCCCGCTTCTGGCGCTCGACGCGGTTGCGCTCGACACTGAAACCACGAGCCTCGATCCGAAACTCGCGCGTATCGTCGAAATCGGCGCGGTGCGTCTGCTCCTGGGAAGGCCGAGCGAGCACGACACATTTCGTTCGCTCGCCGATCCGGGGATTCCGATTCCGCAGGTCGCGATTGGCATCCACGGAATCGACGACCGGAAAGTTCTGGGTCAGCCCGGCTTCGCTGCGTTGTGGCCGCAACTCAGCAACTTTATCGGCGGCCGTGTCGTGATCGGTCATTCGCTCGGCTACGACCTCGCGGTGCTGGCAAACGAATGCGCGCGAACCGGAATGCCGTTCTCGCGCCCGCGTACGCTCGATGTGCGGCTGCTCGCGCAGATCGTGGAGCCCTCTCTCGCCGGCTATTCGCTGGATAGCCTCGCCGCGTGGCTCGATATTCAGCCAGCCGACCGTCATGCCGCACTCGGTGACGCCTTGACCGCCGCGCGCATTTTCGTCGCGCTGGTGCCGAAGCTGCGTGAAGGCAACATCCGCACGCTTGCCGAAGCCGAGGCGGCTTGCGCCAAACTCTCCGCCGCGCTCGAAGAACAGCATCGCGCCGGCTGGATCGAGCCGGTGCTTGTGCCGTCGCGCGCTGACTCGGAACGGATTCTTGCGCGCCTAGACTCTTATCCCTATCGGCATCGCGTGCGCGAACTGATGTCGTCGCCCCCGCGTTTCGTCGCGAGCGACGCTACGATTGAAGACGCGCTGAAATTCATGGCCGACGGCAAGATCAGCTCCCTGTTCGTGACGCCGGAGGGAAAGACACCGGAAAGCGGACCCTTTCCCGGCGCGGAAAGCGGCATCATCACCGAGCGCGATATTCTGCGCGCGGTGCGTGCGGATATGCAGGGCGCGTTCGCAAAACCGGTTGGTGCGATCGCCAGCCGTCCGCTGACTTCCGTCCCGGCGCAGGCCTTTGTCTATCGTGCGATCGGACGCATGGATCGCAGGCGCGTCCGTCATCTCGGCGTGGTGGATGAATCGGGCTTCGTGGTCGGGGCCTTGAGTGCGCGCGACCTGTTGCGGCTCCGCGCGCGAGACGCGGTGACGCTCGGCGATGAAATCGACGAGGGCCGCGACGTCCACGAACTCGGGCAGGCCTGGGCCAGACTTCCCGCCGTCGCCCGCGGCCTGCTCGACGAGGGCATCGAAGCGCGCGACGTCGCCGCGATCATCTCGCGCGAGTTGGGAGCGCTGACGCGCCGCGCGGGGATACTCGCCGAAATGCGAATGCGCGAGGAAGGCAAAGGCGAGCCGCCGGTTCCCTATGCGCTCCTCGTGCTCGGTTCGGCGGGGCGCGGCGAAAGTCTGCTTGCCATGGATCAGGACAACGCGATCGTCTTTGCGAGCGGCGATCCGGATGGCGTCGAGGACCGCTGGTTCGCGCAACTTGGCACGCATATCGCGGACATTTTGCATGAGGTCGGCGTGCCTTATTGCAAGGGCGGCGTGATGGCGAAGAACGCGCCGTGGCGCGGGAGTGCCGCGACTTGGCGCGAGCGGCTGGAGCACTGGCTCGGCCGCTCGAGCCCGGAGGATCTGCTTGCGGTCGACATCTTTTTCGATTTTCGCGCGGTGCATGGCGATGGCGCGCTTGCCGCCGCGCTCTGGCACGAGGCTTATCAACTCGCGAAGGGGCAGATCGGCTTCGCCAAGCTGCTCGCGGAATCCGGCGGCAGTTTCGAGCCGCCGCTCGGCTGGTTCGGCTTGAAAACCGAAAACGGCCGCGTCGACCTGAAGCGCGGCGGGCTGTTCGTCATCGTGACGACAGCGCGCGTTCTTGCGATTTACAACGGCATCGCCGAACATTCGACCAAGGCCAGAATCGAGGGCGCAAGGGCGCTCGGCCTTGGCTCGGAAAGCGACCTGAACGCAATGATCGAAACGCACCGCGTTATTCTGGATGCGATCCTCGATCAGCAGCTTGCCGATATCGCGGCGGGCCGCCCGCCTTCGAACCGGGTTGAGATCAAGCGTCTTTCGCGCGACGATCAGGCGGGATTGCGGGACGCGCTGTCTTCGATCAAACATGCCAACGAAATGCTTCGCGATCTGCTCGTCGCGCAGCGGACATAAATGGAGAATGTAAATGGGCGGTATGTGGGAAGAATTTAAAAAATTCGCGCTGAAGGGCAATGTTGTCGACCTCGCGGTCGCCGTCATCATCGGCGCGGCCTTCGGCAAGATCGTGGAGTCGGTCGTCGGCGACCTGTTCATGCCGATCATCGGCGCGGTGCTCGGCGGCCTCGACTTCTCGAACTACTTCCTGCCGCTCGCTAAATCGGTAACCGCGAGTTCGCTCGCGGAAGCGAAGAAGCAGGGCGCCGTGCTCGCCTATGGCAGCTTCCTGACCGTCGTCATCAATTTTGCGATCATCGCCGCGATCTTGTTCGCAGTCGTGAAGGCCATCACCCGGCTGCGCGCGAAGGAAGCCGAAAAGCCCGCCGAGCCGGCCGCGCCCACGGAAGAGGTTAAGCTCCTCACCGAGATTCGCGACGCGCTCGTGAAGCGATAGCCGCACATATCTGCTCTGACTTGCGATAGAAGCCGGGGAGGGTTCAAATCCTCCCCGGCATTTCATTTCAGGCATAACGTGAACACGAACCAAAAATTATTCGGCGCGCTGAGCGCGACCGCGAAGTCGTTGCCCGAAAGCGGCATCGTCGAAGTGATGAATTACGGCCGCAGGCGCGAGGGCACCATCGCGCTCTGGGCGGGCGAGGGCGACCTGCCGACGCCGGATTTCATTTCCGAGGCCGCGGCGCGTTCGCTCAAATCCGGCGAGACGTTCTATACTTGGCAGCGCGGCATTCCTGAGTTGCGCGAGCAACTCGCGCTCTATCATCACAAGCTCTACGGCGTGCCTGCCGACCGCGAGCGTTATTTCGTTTGCGGCTCCGGCATGCAGGCGATCCAGATTGCGTTTGCGCTGACCATGGTCGCGGGCGACGAGGTCATCATTCCGTCGCCGTCTTGGCCGAACGCGGCTGCCGCGGCACAGGTGATCGGCGCTAAGCCGGCCTTCGTCGCGATGGATTTCGGCGACCGGGGCTTTTCGCTCGATCTCTCGAAGATCGAAAGCCTCGTCGGCCCACGCACGCGCGTGATTTTCCTGAACAGTCCGGCCAATCCTTCTGGCTGGGTTGCGACGCCGGAAGACCTGAAGAACGTGCTTGCGCTCGCGCGCAAGCATGGCCTCTGGATCGTCGCCGATGAAATCTACGCGCGCTTCAACTGGAAAGGTGGCGAGCGCTCGCCGTCGTTCCGCGACGTGATGGACCCGGAAGACCGCATCGTCTTCGTCAATACGTTTTCGAAAAACTGGGCCATGACCGGCTGGCGCATCGGCTGGATCGAGGCCCATCCCTCGCTCGGCCAGGCGATCGAGAACCTCATTCAGTATTCTACCTCCGGCGTCGCGGTCTTCATGCAGCGCGCCGGTATCGCGGCCCTCGATAAAGGCGAGAACTTCGTGAAACACATGATCGAGCGCTCGCGAAAGGGGCGCGAGATCACGATGAACGTGCTGGGAAAAAGCAATCGCGTGCGGCTCGCGCCGCCCGACGGCGCCTTTTACGCGTTCTTTTCGGTCGAAGGCGAAAGTGATTCGCGCGCGCTCGCGCTGAAACTGATCGATGAAGCGGGCGTGGGCTTGGCACCCGGCACTGCATTCGGTCCCGGTGCCGAACCGTTTCTGCGCATCTGCTTTGCACGCAGCCCGGAGAGTCTGGAGATCGCCGTGAACCGCATCGCGGACTGGCTCAAGCGCTGATACGCGAAAATTCCTCGCCACAATCTATTGCGCCGCAACATCGAACGCAGTTGCGAATAATACGAAATACAAGGTGGGCAGAAGCGCTGGATTGGTTATGCTAGAAAGCGAATGAATAAATAGAAAAACAAAATCGGAATCTGGAATAGCCTTGCTGAATTCAAGTGAAGCCAAAGGAAACGCCGTAGCCGCCGCGCCTGCGCGCCGTGCATCGCATTTCTTTTGTCATGTAGCCGAAGTGACAAGGAGTTCCGCGAATGAGCGCGGGCACAACGACACTGGAGCAAAGTACCGCTCCAGATAAGCGTTCGAACGGTGTCGGGCATTCCGGCGAGGCTGCCGGAATGCCGCCGACCGATATTTCCAATCCGGCTTACTTCCACAAAGTCGTCGATTGTCAGTGGGCCTGTCCCGCGCACACGCCCGTTCCCGAATACATCCGTCTGATCGCGGCCGGCCGCTACACCGACGCCTATATGGTGAACTGGCAGTCGAACGTGTTCCCGGGAATTCTCGGCCGCACCTGCGACCGTCCCTGCGAGCCCGCCTGCCGCCGTGGCCGCGTCGAGGCCGAACCGGTTGCGATTTGCCGCCTCAAGCGCGTCGCCGCCGATAATAAAGACGACATCGGCGCGCTGCTTCCCGCGAAGCCTGTGAAGAAAAACGGCAAGCGCGTCGCGCTGATCGGCGCAGGCCCGGCCTCGCTCACGGTCGTGCGCGATCTCGCGCCGCTCGGCTACGAACTCGTGTTGTTCGATGGCGATCGTCGCGGCGGCGGCATGATCCGCTCGCAGATCCCGCGCTTCCGCCTGCCGGAAGAAGTGATCGACGAGGAGGTCGGCTATATCCTCGACCGCGGCTTCGTCGAGACACGTTTCGGCACGCGCATCGAAAGCATGAAGCAGTTGCTTTCGGAAAAATTCGATGCCGTCTTCGTCGGCTCCGGCGCGCCGCGCGGCCGCGACCTCGACATTCCCGGGAGAAGCGAAGCCGCGAAGAACATCCACATCGGCATCGACTGGCTCTCCAACGTCTCCTTCGGTCACATCGAAAAAATCGGCAGGCGCGTGATCGTGCTCGGCGGTGGCAATACCGCGATGGATTGCTGCCGCACTTCGCGCCGCTTGGGCGGCGAGGACGTGAAGGTGATCGTCCGCTCCGGCTTCGACGAGATGAAGGCGTCGCCTTGGGAAAAAGAAGACGCGATGCACGAGGGCATCCCGATCTTCAATTTCCTGGTGCCAAAGGAATTTACCCACAAGGACGGCAAGCTCACCGGCGTCACCTTCGAGAAAGTGGTCGCAAAGAAAGACGAGAAGGGCCGCCGTCAGTTGCTGCCCTCCGGCGAGCCGGACCAGCATTTCGAATGCGACGACGTGCTGGTCGCGGTCGGACAGGAAAATGCGTTCCCCTGGATCGAACGCGATTGCGGTATCGAGTTCGACAAGTGGAATATGCCGAAGGTGAACGAAGCCACCTTCCAGTCCACCAATCCGAAAATTTTCTTCGGCGGCGACGCGGCCTTCGGCCCGAAGAACATCATCTGGGCGGTCGCGCACGGCCATGACGCCGCCGTTTCCATCGACAAATTCTGCAACGGCGAGGATGTCGCGAAGCGGCCGCCGCCGATGACCCATCTGATGAGCCAGAAGATGGGCATTCACGAGTGGAGCTACGACAACGCGCCCTCGAACGACCTGCGCCACAAGGTGCCGATGCGCGAGCAGGCGGTTGCGCTGAAAAGCATCAAGGCGGAAGTCGAACTCGGCTTCGACCGGAGCCTCGGCTACGCCGAAACCCAGCGCTGCCTGAACTGCGACGTGCAGACCGTGTTCGAGGCGAACCTCTGCATCGAGTGCGACGCCTGCATGGACATCTGCCCGGTCGACTGCATCACGTTCACGCCGAACGCGCCGGAGCCGATGTTGCGCATGATGCTGACCGCGCCGGCCGAAAATTTCACGCAGGACTTATATGTCTCGACGCCGCTGAAGACGCATCGCGTGCTGGTGAAAGACGAGGACGTCTGCCTGCATTGCGGGCTTTGCGCCGAGCGCTGCCCGACCGGCGCCTGGGACATGCAGAAGTTCCTGTTAGAGATGACGCACGCGACGGAGGCGAGATGCTCTCGCGCGTAGAAAAGATCAACGACTTCGTCGTTCGCCTTGCGAACGTGAACGGCTCCGGCTCCGCGAGCGCGAACCGCATCTTCGCGCGCTCGATGATTCGCATGGGTGTGCCGGTCGGCTCGCGCAACATCTTCCCGTCCAACATTCAGGGGCTGCCGACCTGGTACGAGGTGCGTGTGTCGGGTGCCGGGCATCTCGGCCGCCGTGGCGGTTACGATCTCATGGTCGCGATGAACCCGCAGACCTGGGACAAGGACGTCGCCGGCATCGATGCCGGAGGCTATCTCTTCTATGATTCCACGAAGCCCTTGCCGTCGTCGAAATTCCGCGAGGACATCACCGTCGTGGGCATGCCGCTCACCGAGATCTGCAACAAGCAGTATTCCGATCCGCGCCAGCGCCAGTTGTTCAAGAACATCATGTATGTCGGCGCGCTCGGGAGCCTGCTCGGCATCGAAGTCGATCCGACCGAGGCGCTGATCAAGGAACTCTATAAAGGCAAGGACAAGCTGATCGCGCCGAACCTCGAGGCGTTGCATATCGGCCGCGATTATGCCGACGAGCACCTGAAAGGTGCGATCGGGCTGAAGGTGAAGCGCGCGGATGCGGTCGGCGACCGCATCCTGATCGAAGGCAATGCGGCGGCAGCCCTCGGCTGCGTTTATGGCGGTGCCACGGTCGCGGCCTGGTATCCGATCACGCCTTCGACTTCCGTCGCTGAAGCCTTCGGCAGCTACTGCAAGAAGCTGCGCGTCGGCGAGGACGGCAACAAATATGCAATCGTGCAGGCGGAAGACGAACTCGCTGCGATTGGCGTCGTGATCGGCGCGGGCTGGAACGGCTCGCGTGCGTTTACCGCGACTTCCGGCCCCGGCATCTCCTTGATGCAGGAATTCATCGGTCTTGCCTATTTTGCGGAAATTCCCGCGGTGCTGATCGACGTGCAGCGCGGCGGCCCCTCGACCGGCATGCCGACGCGCACGCAACAGTCGGATCTTTTGTCAGCCGCCTTCGCTTCGCATGGTGATACGCGCCACGTTCTCTTGTTTCCTGCCGATCCGAAGGAAGCCTTCGAGATGGCGGCGACGGCCCTCAATCTCGCCGACCGTTTGCAGACGCCGATTTTCGTCATGACCGATCTTGATATCGGTATGAACGAATGGCTGGTCGATCCGCTGCAATGGGACGACAAGAAGAGAATGGACCGCGGCAAGGTGATGACCTTTGCCGACCTCGAATCCGGCAAGGATTTCGGCCGCTATCTCGATGTAGACGGCGACGGCATTCCGTTCCGCACCTATCCCGGTACGCATCCCACCAAGGGCGCCTATTTCACGCGCGGTACCTCGCGCGACCGCTACGCGCGTTACACCGAGGAAGGCCCGGCTTACGTCGATAACATGGAGCGGTTACTCAAGAAATTCGAGACCGCGAAGTCGCTCGTTCCCGCGCCGGTGAAATATGATGCGCCGAAGGCCACGAAATACGGCGTCATCTATTTCGGCTCGACCACGTCGGCGATGGACGAGGCGATCCTTGCGTTGAACGAGAAGAACATCCTGCTCGACCGGCTGCGCATCCGTGCCTACCCGTTCAACGAGACGGTGATCGACTTCATCAAGAGCCACGACCGCGTTTACGTGGTCGAGCAGAACCGCGACGCGCAGTTGAAGACGCTGCTGCTCGACACTGGCCGGGTCGATCCGCAAAAGCTCGTTTCCGTGCTGCATTACGACGGCAACCCGATCACCGCGCGTTTTATCGTCAACGACATCTCTTTGAAGTCTGGCCTCGAGACGCCGCTGAAGGAGTCCGTGTAGTGACCTGGATTACAAAGCCGAAGCTCCATCATCCGAAGCTGCCGGTGAACGCGCTCGGCTTCACGCATCGCGACTATGAAGGCGCGGTTTCGACGCTCTGCGCCGGCTGTGGGCACGATTCGATTTCGGCTGCGATCATGCAGGCCTGTTTCGAGATCGATCTTCCTCCGCATCGGCTTGCGAAGCTCTCCGGCATCGGCTGTTCGTCGAAGACGCCGACATATTTTCTGGGCCAAAGCCACGGCTTCAATTCCGTGCACGGCCGCATGCCCTCGGTGCTGACCGGCGCCAATCTCGCGAACCGCGAGCTCGTCTACATGGGCATCTCCGGCGACGGCGACAGCGCGTCCATCGGCCTCGGCCAGTTTGCGCATTGCATCCGCCGCGGCGTGAACATGGTCTATATCGTCGAGAACAACGGCGTGTATGGCCTCACCAAGGGCCAGTTTTCCGCGACGGCCGACAAGGGCTCGAAGTCGAAGAAGGGTGTCAGCAATCCCGACAGCCCGATGGACATGGTTTCGCTCGCGCTGATCGCGGGTGCGTCTTTCGTCGGGCGCTCGTTCTCCGGCGACAAGAAGCAACTCGTCGAGCTGATCAAGGCCGCGATCGCGCACAAGGGCGCCGCCTTCCTCGACGTGATCTCGCCCTGCATCGCCTTCAACAATCACGCGGGCTCCACCAAGAGCTTCGATTACGTGCGCGAGCACAACGAGGCGGTGAACGCGCTCGAATTCATCGAGGGCAAGGAAGAGATCACGGTCGACCACGACCCGGGCACCACGATCAACGTGACCCAGCACGACGGCTCGGTGCTGCGGCTGAAAAAGCTCGCGGAAGATCACGACCCCACCGACCGCGCCTCGGTGATGAACTTCATCCAGCGCCATAACGCGCGCGGCGAAATCGTCACCGGGCTGCTCTACGTCGAGCCGGATTCGGAAGATCTGCACGACCGTCTCGGCGTGACGGCGCGCCCGCTGAACGCACTCTCCGACGCCGATCTGTGCCCCGGCTCGGACGCGCTCGACAAGATCAATGCGGGCTTGCGCTAGCGCGCCTTGACCTTCTTTGCTGTCGCTGTAGGACCGTGCGGTCTTCGCCGGTTCGTCTGATGCGCAATTCAATCCGCAATTTCCCGCGTCCCGTCATCGCGATCCTCACGCTCATCGCCGCCGCGATCGGCGGCGGGGCCTTTGCGTTCTTCAATCTTCCGGCGGGCTGGCTCGCGGGTGCGCTGGTCGCCGTGTCCGCGCTCGCCTTCGCGGGGCTGCCGGTCTATCTGCCCGATCTGCTTCGCAAGATCGTGTTCGTCGTGCTCGGCATTTCGCTCGGCGCGGCCGTGACGCCGGAAACGATTGCCGGCATCCGCACCTGGCCGATCACGCTTTCGCTGCTCGCCTTTTCGCTGCCCTTCACGATGGGCGGCGTGATGCTCTATCTGCGCTACGTCTCCGGCTGGAACTATCGCGAGACATTATATGCGAGCGCGCCGGGCGCGCTCTCGGCGGTGCTTGCCATGGCCGCCGACGCGAAAGTCGATGTACGGCTCGTCGCTTTCGTGCAGACCGTGCGCGTTTTCTTCCTGATCGCGGCCTTGCCGAGCATGCTGCTGGCCGTCGGGCTTTCGCCGCATAGCGGCGCGACACCCCCGCTGGGCGCGCATGTCGCGTCGCTAAACGATATGCTGATCATGACGGGCAGCGGCATCGTCGCAGCACTGATCGCCGAGCGTGTCAGAATGCCGGGCGGCTTGATGATCGGCCCGATGATCGTGAACGCGGTGCTCCACGGCAGCGGTTATGTGCAGGGAAGCCTGCCGCAGATTTTTCTGCTCGGCTCCTTCGTCGTGCTCGGCGGTTATACCGGCACGCGCTTCGCGGGCACGACCGCCGCGATGATCCGGCGCCTGCTGGTCGATTCCATCGGCGCCTTCGTGGTGGCGCTCGTCATCTGCGCGGCTTTCGCGTTTCTCGCAGCCTGGCTCTCCGGCGAGGACCTCGCGAAGACGATTCTGGCGTTCGCACCGGGCGGCCTCGAGGCGATGACGATTCTCGCCTTTCTGATCGGGCTGGACCCCGCCTTCGTCGGCGCGCATCACCTCGCGCGCTTTCTTCTGATCGCGCTGGCGCTGCCCTTCATCGCCCCGCTCCTCATCGGCAAGGCGGCCTATGCCGGGCTTGAGCCGGAACAGGAAAAGAAGCCGAAAAAGGCGAAGAGCAAGCCGCGCGGGAAAAGGCACTAGCGGCTGATTCGGTGGTGCGGAGTGAGGCTGGTGCTGTGAGAGAGGATTGAACTCTCGACCTCTCCCTTACCAAGGGATCACAACATAAGTGTAATCAGATACTTAGATTACTTTCCACTGATTTTCCACTAGTTGAGCGCGAACCCCAGTGGCGGCTTCGGTCTGCGCCGTTCTCTGCCGCGCTTCCCCAATAGAGATTTTCAGGACGATTATTGAATTCACGGCCGTCACGGTGACAGCACATCGGCTTTCCTTTCGGCGGATTACCGTGAAACGCGCGAGCGACCAGATTGTGAACTCCAGCGCGCCAAGCTGTGCCATCTAATTTATAGACCGTAACTTTCAGGTGCCCGCTTGGGGCGGCAGTAGGCCTTAGTGGCATCCCGCCGATGATTCTTATTCTTCCTTCACTTGACGCTTCGTATTTTGTGCTAGGAATGACGCGCCAAATTTCTTGTACCAGCGGGTCAATTTTGCTGGCCGCAGAGATTACTGCTTTTCTTGCATCTGCGTTGGCCCCGGAAAACAAGCTAAAGAACACTCTCATTTGAAAAGGCACGTTCGCGCGATCATGATATACAGCCAAAAGTTCTGGCAATGTCATGCCGCAGCATGTTGCCACCATATTGTCGTTCAAACCTAATTTATTTGCTCGGTCGCGGTACGATTTAGCTTTTCTCTTGAGAATGAGAGCCAAGTTTTCAATCTCCCGTTGATCGAAATTAAGATACGATTCCGCGGCGATAATTTCTAGTTTACGCGCGCTTGCGCTTCGGGCGCGGAAGCAGATCGGCTTTGCGCGATTCCTCGCTGACAACCGCATGCGTGTAGCGCGCCGCCGATTTCTGATCTTTCCACCTGCCGGTCGCAACCAGCCCGATCACGTCGAGGCCGCCATAGCGGCGCATCCAGGTCCCGTAGGTATGGCAAAAGACGTGCGGCGTGACCCACGACAGATCGGAGTGCGTCTTGCGGCTGGCGCGCGCCGTGGCGGTCCGCAGCAGCTTGTAGAAGGCCGAGCCCTTGGTGAAGCGGAAAACCCGCTGCTCGCCACGATCCAGCCCGCGAGGATGCCGTTTCAGCGCGGCCACGACCTGCTTCGGCAGGTGAACGGGGCGAGGGTCGCCGTTCTTGGTGTCCCGGATAAAGCAGAAGTTTTCTTTCAGCCGCAGCTCGTCGCATCGCATGACCAGCGGCGGGGAAAGCCGCTCGCCGGTGTAGAGCAGGAATTCAAGCAGTATGCCTAGCTCTTTATCGGTCATGGTCGCGGCCTCGATCACGGCAAAAGCCTGCTCGGGCCAGAGCCAGCGGTTGCGCATGACGCCCTGCGCGCCCTTGGGACGTTTCAACGCCAGCTTTATTCCGGCGTGACGGAGAACGGCGGAAACCGGCGAATAGACTTGCCGGTTGCGCGTCGCTGGCGTTGCGTCTGGATAGATTTTCGCGGCGGCACGATCGATGCTGCCTTGGGTGATTTCCTCGACCGGCAGCAGCCGGAAATGCTCGATGATCGGCGTCAGGAACCGCGCTTCGCCACCTGCCTTCATGTAGTCGGCTGCCGCGCCGGCGAAGGTCAGCTTTTCTCGAGCGCTGCTGGTTAGCGCACCAGTTTCAATGTCGCGCTTGATTTTTGCGAGGACGCGGGCTGCGAGCGACCGGACGCCAGTGCCAGCGCTTCGTTCAATATAGACGCCGAGGTATGTGCCGCGGATCGTGAAATTCGGCGATTTTCCTTTGCGGGGCGGGACGAGCTTGAGGGGCATGGCACGGCTTCCTGACGCATTACTTCCTGAATTCGACCGATATCCGCATCGGTGAATAGTTTGTCGCGTCCCGCCTGCATGAACAAGGGGCTTCCGTCGAGGCCGACAGGGTGCTGCCGCAGCCATTCCATAAGCCAGCGCGGCCGCTTTCTAAGCAGCGCGGCGGCCTCTGGCAGGGTGTGAGCGACGCGATTCATTGTCGCTATAGCCTCTCCGTCACGGCATCGATCGCATGCCGTTCGCAGTATTCGGCGCCGCCTTCGTTCATCTTAAAGATGGCGGTCTGCTCGCACTGAAACCGGGCGCAGCGGCGCTTCGACGTGACGCGAGAAAGCCCGATGCAATCCTCGTTGCCGTCTACAATCGCGCGATGTGCGTCGATACGATTCATGCTATCGGCGTCGGAATGCGCGAGCTTGCTCATGCTGCAATCTCATCGGTTTCTCGCTTCGAGATTTCGGCGGCAATCTTCTCGACAATGGAAAGCGCTTCGTGATTATGCCGCCAGTGCTTTTTAGCGCTGGTAACGGAGAAGTTGCGGCAACCGGCAATAATTCGCCATTCGCCACGAATTTTAATGCCGTTAAAGTGGTAGCCTCGGCTGTGCTTCTCACCAACGACTAACCAAGGCAGCGCGGTCAGCGCGGAATTGTTTTCGACCCACACGTCCGTCGCGTTCGGAAGATCGGGCAGCGCGGTCAGCGCGGAATTGTTGATGACCCTCACGTCCGTCGCGTTCGCGGCGTTCTCGATAAGCCAAGAGAGCGAACGCTTGCGGCCATTTACGGTCAGAAAAATCTTATCGGGATGCATCACTTCCTCCAATGTCAAATCTAGAAATTGTGTTCCGTAATCTTTCGGTGCCCTCATGCGCACCAGCGACGGCAAGCAGCACCATCAGCGCGGCGACGTAGCCAGCGGTCGCGATCACCATCATCTCGAACGTGGTCATCCGATCTTCCGTCTCTGAGTTTGCGCGTACTGATCCGCGAGCGGGTATGCCTTGCGAAGTGCCGCCATCGCTTCGCGCGCGTTGTTCATGGTCGCCGGTAGATGTTCGGAGAAGCCGAGTTCTTCGAGCGCGCGCATCAGGGAATGCAGCGCGGCGTAGTTTTGAACGGTGAACGGACTATCGCCGTCGCTACAATGCGCGCGCTCGGCTGCGATCCAGACGCGCAGCCGGTCAAGCCGTTGCGATCGTGAGGCAGCTTTCCAGTCGAAGCCAGAGAACACCTGGCCAGCCACGTCGCCGGCATCGATGCCAGCGATCACCTGCAGCGGCAGAAGCGCTGCATCCAGATCGTCGATCAATGAGGCGCCAAGAATGTCGCGAGCGCGAATGGCGTCGATCGTCATAGCTGGGACCGCGCGGCTTGCTCGCGCTCCCACAGATCGAACGAGGGAA